>KK211223.1:145076-598075 GCA_000621185.1 Franconibacter pulveris DSM 19144 | reverse complement strand
GACTTGCATGTGTTAGGCCTGCCGCCAGCGTTCAATCTGAGCCATGATCAAACTCTTCAATTAAAGTTTGATGCTCAATGTTTCTTTATTTCTAAAGAAAAGAACTTCGTAATGAATTACGTGTTCACTCGTTGAGACTTGGTATTCATTTTTCGTCTTGCGACGTTAAGAATCCAGTCCATCTGAGTGCCCACACAGATTGTCTGATAAATTGTTAAAGAGCAGTGCGACGCGGCGTTCAGCCTGCTGTCGCGAGGTGGCGTATATTACGCTTTCCTCTTTCAGAGTCAACCCTTAATTTCAGGATTTTTCTCTTCCGACTCACCGTCGCTGTGTGATGTTGTTCACCAGCGCCGTGTCGATGGAGGCGCATTATAGGGAGCCGTCTGAGGATGGCAAGCGGAAATCTTAACTTTTTTACTGACCGCTTACCATTTAGCCATAACGCCGGTTTTTAACGCGATTTGATAGCCGCTGGCAGTTCTGCGAGGCTATTAATCACCCAGTCCGCCGCATTTTCCGCATCCGACGTGACTGGCTTGCCGCTGCGAACCAAAACTTTCGTTCCCACTCCGGCCGCTTGTGCCGCCAGCATATCTTCCAGCTTGTCCCCTACCATATAAGAAGCAGCCATATCTAGATGAAGGAAGTCGCGAGCGGAGATAAGCATACCTGGTTGTGGTTTACGACAGTCGCAGGCCTGACGAAACTCTTCCACTGCGCCTTCGGGATGATGCGGGCAATAATAGATGCCATCGAGATCGACGCCCCGGTCCGCCAGCGACCAGTCCATCCACTCAGTAAGCTGTTCGAACTGCGCTTCGGTGAAGATACCGCGCGCGATCCCCGACTGGTTCGTTACCAGCACCAGCGCAAAGCCCATCTCTTTAAGCTCGCGCATCGCATCAATTACGCCATCGATAAATTCAAAACGATCGATTTCATGCACGTAGCCGTGATCGACATTCAACGTGCCGTCGCGGTCAAGAAAAATAGCGGGTACAGATTTAGCCACCTGAAAAACTCCTGACATATATATTGCGCGTAGTATCGCATGTTTCCAGCAGGGAGAAAGTGCTCATCGCTCTATGCTCGATTGATTTAGACGTCTGGATGCCTTAACATCCATCCCGTCTACGGTCACCGCCCGTATCTGGCAGAACAAAATGCCACGGCTAACTCGTATAAGATAATAAATACCTAATGATCAAACTTTCGAATATCACCAAAGTGTTCCAGCAGGGAAACCGAACCATCCAGGCGCTGAATAATGTCAGCCTGCATGTGCCTGCCGGACAAATTTATGGCGTGATTGGCGCATCGGGCGCCGGTAAAAGCACGCTTATTCGCTGCGTTAACCTCCTTGAGCGGCCAACCCAGGGCTCCGTTCTGGTAGATGGACAGGATTTAACGGCGCTTTCTGAATCCGAACTCACCAAAGCGCGCCGCCAGATTGGCATGATCTTCCAGCACTTCAACCTGCTCTCTTCCCGCACCGTATTTGGCAACGTGGCGCTGCCGCTTGAGCTGAACAACACGCCGAAAGAAGAAGTTAAACGCCGCGTAAGCGAGCTGCTGGACCTGGTAGGATTGGGTGAAAAACATGACGCCTGGCCTGCAAACCTTTCCGGCGGGCAAAAGCAGCGTGTGGCGATTGCCCGTGCTCTGGCCAGCAACCCGAAAGTTTTACTGTGCGACGAAGCAACCAGCGCGCTCGATCCGGCCACGACGCGTTCCATCCTTGAATTGCTGAAAGACATTAACCGTCGCCTGGGTCTCACCATTCTCCTTATTACGCATGAGATGGACGTGGTGAAGCGCATCTGCGACTGCGTGGCGGTTATCAGCAACGGCGAACTGATTGAGCAGGACAGCGTAAGCGAAGTGTTTTCTCATCCGAAAACCCCGTTGGCGCAGCAGTTTATTCAGTCCACCCTGCATCTGGATATTCCGGACGATTACGCGCAGCGCCTGAACGCGCAGGCAAGCGGCAATACCGTTCCGCTGCTGCGCCTTGAATTTACCGGCCAGTCTGTCGATGCTCCGCTGCTTTCCGAAACCGCGCGCCGCTTTAATGTAAACAACAACATTATTAGCGCCCAGATGGATTACGCAGGCGGCGTGAAGTTCGGCATCATGCTGGCGGAAATGCACGGCACGGCGCAGGAAACGGCAGCGGCAATCGCTTATCTGCAAGAACATCATGTAAAAGTAGAGGTGCTGGGTTATGTCTGAAGCAATGATGTGGTTAATGCTGAAAGGCGTGTGGGAAACCCTGGCGATGACCTTTGTTTCCGGCTTCTTCGGTTTTGTGATCGGCCTGCCGGTTGGGGTGCTGCTGTATGTGACCCGCCCGGGCCAGATTATTGAAAACGGGAAGCTCTATCGCATTATCTCCGCGCTGGTGAATATCTTCCGCTCCATTCCTTTCATTATCTTGCTGGTATGGATGATTCCGTTCACCCGCGCCATTGTCGGCACTTCTATTGGCTTGCAGGCCGCTATCGTGCCGCTGACCGTAGGCGCGGCGCCGTTTATCGCCCGTATGGTTGAAAACGCGCTGCTGGAAATTCCTTCAGGCCTGATTGAAGCCTCTCGCGCAATGGGCGCCACGCCGATGCAGATAATCCGTAAGGTACTGCTGCCGGAAGCGCTTCCGGGACTGGTGAACGCCGCAACCATTACGCTAATTACGCTGGTCGGCTATTCCGCTATGGGCGGCGCGGTGGGCGCAGGCGGTCTGGGGCAGATTGGCTACCAGTATGGCTACATCGGTTATAACGCCACTGTGATGAACACAGTATTAGTATTGCTCGTGGTATTGGTGTATTTAATTCAATTCTCTGGCGATCGCATCGTCCGGGCTGTCACTCACAAGTAATGTCATACACAACATTAGATAAACTTTTCGAGTAAGGAATGGCTATGTCTTTCAAATTGAAAACCTTTGCAGCGGTCGGCGCCCTTATCGGCTCTCTGGCATTAGTGGGTTGCGGTCAGGAAGAAAAAGATCCGAACCATATTAAAGTCGGCGTGATTGTTGGCGCGGAACAGCAGGTTGCCGAAGTGGCGCAGAAGGTCGCTAAAGACAAATACGGTCTGGACGTTGAGCTGGTCACGTTTAACGATTACGTGCTGCCGAACGAAGCGCTGAGCAAAGGCGATATCGACGCTAACGCCTTCCAGCACAAGCCGTACCTGGATCAGCAGATTAAAGATCGCGGTTACAAGCTGGTTTCGGTTGGCAATACCTTCGTTTATCCAATCGCTGGCTATTCCAAAAAAATCAAATCGCTGGATGAACTGCAGCCGGGCTCGCAAATCGCGGTGCCTAACGATCCGACTAACCTTGGCCGCTCTCTGCTGCTGCTGCAGAAAGTGGGTCTTATCAAACTGAAAGACGGCGTAGGTCTGCTGCCGACCGTTCTGGACGTGACTGAAAACCCGAAAAACCTGAAGATTGTTGAACTGGAAGCACCGCAGCTGCCGCGCTCCCTGGACGATGCGCAGATCGCGCTGGCCGTGATTAACACCACCTACGCCAGCCAGATCAACCTGACCCCGGCGAAAGACGGTATCTTCGTTGAAGATAAAGATTCCCCGTATGTAAACATGATAGTGACCCGCGAAGACAACAAAGACGCGGAAAACGTGAAGAAGTTTGTTCAGGCTTATCAGTCTGACGAAGTTAACGAAGCGGCGAACAAAATCTTTAACGGCGGCGCTGTGAAAGGCTGGTAATGCTTCACACTTTGCCACATAAATAATGTAAGACGGGCCGCGGCCCGTCTTGTTATTTCTGCAAGCTCCTGATTCAATAAACTCTCATTGATGATTAATTGAGGAAATATTATGCGTGCTTTACCGATCTGTTTACTGGCCCTTATGCTCAGTGGCTGCTCTATGTTAAGCAGATCTCCCGTAGAACCCGTTAAAAGCACAGCAACCACCCCACCCGCTGAAGCGCCTCGCCAGAAAGTTTCTCATCCCGCTCCCGTAAGAATTTATAGCAATGCTGAAGATCTGGTGGGCAAGCCTTTCCGCGATCTCGGGGAAGTGAGCGGCGAATCCTGTCAGGCGACTAACCAGGACTCTCCGCCTAACATTCCGACCGCCCGCAAGCGCATGCAGATAAACGCCTCCAAAATGAAAGCGAACGCCGTACTGCTGCACAGCTGTGAGGTCACCAGCGGAACGCCGGGCTGCTACCGTCAGGCGATATGCGTGGGTTCTGCGCTGAACGTCTCGGCTAAATGAGTCAGTTCCATTTCGAACAGATAGGCGTTATCCGTTCACCCTATAAAGAAAAGTTCGCCGTCCCGCGCCAGCCAAGACTGGTGAAAGCCGTTGGCGGCGAACTGCATCTCCTTGAGCCCTATAATCAGCCGGATGCGGTTCGTGGCCTGGAAGGGTTTAGCCATGTCTGGCTGCTGTTCGTTTTTCATCAGACAATGGAAGGCGGATGGCGGCCGACAGTGCGTCCGCCGCGCCTTGGCGGCAACGCCCGCATGGGGGTTTTCGCCACCCGCTCCACTTTTCGCCCTAACCCAATCGGTATGTCGCTGGTTGAGCTCAAGGAAATACGCTGCGAAAAAAATCAGGTTATCCTGCAGTTAGGTGGGCTTGATCTGGTAGACGGCACGCCTGTTGTGGATATTAAACCTTACCTGCCTTTCGCCGAAGCGTTGCCGCAAGCCCGGGCGGGTTATGCTCAGGAAGCGCCCGTCGCGGATATGCCGGTCTTTTTTACCGACGAGGTTCAGGCGACGCTCGCGACGCTTGAGAAACAATACCCGTCGCTTGGGCAATTTATTTGTGAAGTGCTGGCTCAGGATCCGCGCCCGGCTTACCGTAAAGAGGAAGATCCGGGTAAAAGCTACGCCGTCTGGCTGCTCGATTTCAACGTGCGCTGGCGCGTGACCGAGCAAGGCTCTGAAGTGTTTGCCCTTGAGGCGCGCTAATTTGTTTTCCCTCTCTTTTGGCAATCCGGCCACGCTGGTAAACTAAACCACTTTTTTGCGCCAGGCCGTCCGGCCTGCTCCGATAGTTCAAATGGAACCGTAACAACATGCGTACTAGCCAATATCTGCTCTCCACTCTTAAGGAGACGCCTGCCGACGCCGAAGTGATCAGCCATCAGCTGATGCTGCGCGCCGGGATGATCCGCAAGCTGGCCTCCGGGTTATATACCTGGCTGCCGACCGGCCTGCGCGTCCTGAAAAAAGTCGAAAACATCGTGCGTGAAGAGATGAACAACGCCGGTGCCATTGAGGTGAGCATGCCGGTGGTGCAGCCAGCCGACCTGTGGCAGGAGAGCGGCCGCTGGGAACAGTACGGCCCGGAGTTGCTGCGTTTCGTCGATCGCGGCGACCGTCCGTTCGTGCTTGGCCCGACGCATGAAGAAGTCATTACCGATCTTATCCGTAACGAGCTGAGCTCCTACAAACAGCTGCCGCTCAACTTTTTCCAGATCCAGACTAAATTCCGCGACGAAGTGCGCCCGCGCTTTGGCGTAATGCGCTCGCGTGAATTCCTGATGAAGGACGCCTACTCTTTCCATACTTCTCAGGAATCCCTGCAGGAAACGTACGATGCCATGTACGCCGCCTACAGCAAAATCTTCAGCCGCATGGGGCTTGATTTCCGTGCGGTGCAGGCGGATACCGGCTCAATCGGCGGCAGCGCTTCCCATGAATTCCAGGTGCTGGCGCAGAGCGGCGAAGACGACGTTATCTTCTCCGACACTTCCGATTACGCTGCAAACATTGAGCTGGCCGAAGCCGTCGCGCCGAAAACCCCGCGCGCCGCCGCCACGCAGGAAATGCAGCTTATCGATACGCCGAATGCGAAAACCATCGCTGAGCTGGTTGAGCAGTTCAATCTGCCGGTAGAGAAGACCGTTAAGACGCTGCTGGTAAAAGCGGTAGAAGGGAGCGCTTATCCGCTGGTCGCGCTGCTGGTGCGCGGCGATCATGAACTCAACGAAGTGAAAGCCGAGAAGCTGCCGCAGGTGGCGAGCCCGCTGACTTTTGCAACCGAAGCGGAAATCCGCGCCGTTATTAATGCAGGCCCGGGTTCTCTCGGCCCGGTCAATATGCCAGTTCCGGTGGTTATCGACCGTTCTGTTGCGGTCATGAGCGATTTCGCGGCTGGCGCCAACATTGAAGGCAAACACTACTTCGGTATTAACTGGGATCGCGATGTGGCGACACCGGAAGTGGCCGATATCCGTAACGTTGTCGCAGGCGACCCAAGCCCGGACGGACAAGGCACGCTGCTTATCAAGCGCGGCATCGAAGTGGGCCACATTTTCCAGCTGGGCACCAAATACTCCGACGCGCTGAAGGCTTCCGTACAGGGCGAAGATGGCCGCAATCAGGTGCTGACTATGGGTTGCTACGGCATCGGCGTAACGCGTGTCGTGGCCGCGGCGATTGAACAGAACCATGACGATCGCGGTATCGTCTGGCCGGAGGCGATTGCGCCGTTCCAGGTCGCCATTCTGCCGATGAATATGCACAAATCTTTCCGCGTTCAGGAACTGGCGGAGAAACTCTACAATGAACTGCGCGCGCAGGGCATTGAGGTGCTGATGGACGATCGTAAAGAGCGCCCGGGCGTGATGTTTGCCGACATGGAGCTTATCGGCATTCCGCACACTGTTGTTATTGGCGATCGTAACCTCGACAACGACGATATCGAATACAAATACCGTCGCGATGGCGAGAAAAAGCTGATTAAAACAGGTGAAATTCTGGATTACCTGGTCAGCAACATCCGCAAGTAGTGCCGCTTTGTTATACTAACGCCCCGCTCTGTCGGGGCGTTTTTTTATCAACGACAAAGGATGGTCATATGCATCTCAGGCGCGGCGTATTGGGCGTTCTGGTTCTGTTAATCGTTGCGTTAACAGGATGCGCTGTTGATATCGGCCAGGATCCTCTCGCGCCTTCCTCTACCAGAACAATTAGCGTACGGCAGTTCAGCTCCGCGCCCGGGCAGACGTTACGGGTTATCGACGAAACGCAACTGCGAACAGGCGATCTGCTTTTCTCATCTTCGATTGGGTTGACCTCGTTAGGGATTCGCTTTTTCAGCGCATCCGCAGTTAGTCATGTAGCGTTGTATACAGGAGAAGGCCATGTTGCTGAAGCCGTCGGCGCGGGCGTGCATATCATCACGTTAAAGGAGGCGATGGCGCATAGTGATAAACTCTTTGCGTTAAGAATGCCGGGGCTTACAGAGAAAGAAGCAAAACTTATCTCGCAATTTGCGACTGATAAAAGCGGTAGCCGCTATAACTTTTCCGGTATCGCTGGAATGGCGCCTTTTATGCTGACCAGCAAGCTTTGTTCACTCACGCCTTTTTCATCCGACTTTCGCCATCAATGCCTGGCAACCCTGGCGAATGTGCAACTCGCGCCGCCAGAGCGCCCTGCCAACAATCGCTACTTTTGTTCCGAATTTGTCACTGCCGCTTATGCTTATGCCGGTCATCCCTTGACCTCAGCCGCTTCCGGGTGGGTCAGTCCGGCGGATCTGCTCCATATGCGAGAAGGCGATGTAACGTCGCTAAAACCGCTACATCGCCTGCGCTATGTTGGTCATTTAAAAAAAGGAATTTATCTGTCCGCCCGCAGCTATTTTCAGTAAAGGCCTAATCCCGGCAATCTTTATCGCGTTCGAAACGGCTATGACTGTCCACCACCAGCGTCTTTTGCATCGTTCCGCTGTCGGGGTTGGGCTCAAGCGTAAAATGCGCCTGCGTTCTCAGCAATACGGCTTTCTGCTCGCCGTCCCGCGCCACGGCATAATCGCGCTCAAGCCGGGCGTTGCTGGAGACGGCAAAGCGGCGTCCCGTCGCGCAGTCGGTAAAGGTTGCCGCATCCGCCATAAAAAAATACATGCCCTTCATGGCGATGGGCGTCGTCGGCAGCGAGGCGTTTATCGGCGAAAGCGTGTAGTTAAGCGTAGAGGAGATGCGTTTTCCTTCGCGGTCGAGCATTTCCAGCTGCTCGCCTTTCGCATGGAAGTAGCGCTTTTCGCCGTCGCTGTCGGTCAGCACCAGCTTATCTGCGGTACGCGCCCAGGTCCCCCAGGAGGCGATAACCGTTGGCTCCCGCGCGCCCAGATAGCGCTCGTTCATGACCCAGGTGCCGTCTTTTTCCAGAAAAAGCGACGTTTCGATGCCTTCGCAATCCGCACAGGGCAGAACGCCGCGCCAGCTTTGCTGCATGGGTTTAAGCTCTGCCGAAGAAGCAGGCTGAAGCGTTTGCACTTCAGCACGGTTATTACAGCCAAAAAGCGCCAGCATACTCAGCAGCGCCACGGCGGCGGGCACAATGCTCTTTTTCACCTGATTTCCTTATAGTCTGATGGTGAGTGGCTTCTACAGACCGCGAACTTTTCCACGCAATGCTTTGGTCGCAGACCGCTGTGTTTTCGCCTCGCGGCGACGCACCTTTGACGCGCGCGTGGGTTTGGTAGCTTTTCGACTCTTTTGCGTAACGGTAAGTTCCCGAATTAACGCAATAAGCCGAGCGACCGCCTCTTCCCGATTCATCTCCTGGCTGCGGTGCGTTTGCGCTTTAATAATCACCACCCCTTCTTGCGTAATAAGATGGTGGCTCGCCGCCAGCAGTCGACGCTTATACTCTTCCGGTAAACTGGACGCGTTGATATCGAAGCGCAGATGAATCGCCGTTGAGGTTTTATTCACATGCTGCCCGCCCGCGCCCTGCGCCCGGATAGCGGTAATGGTTACCTCTTCATCAGGAATCGCGACGCTGCGGGAAATTTCAATCATGAAGCCTGCTGCCAGGGCGTTAGCTGGAGCTCCAGATTATGATGCTCGTCGGAAAGCCAGATAATCCCTTCCTGCAGCGTTGCCTGTAACGACATAGTCCGGTCCGCGAGTTTGCTCACCTTCGCCAGCTGTTCGTCATTGATGTACCAGATAGCGAGGTTTTTATACTGGCGCAGCTTGTCCTGGTTCTGTTGCCACCAGACCTGCGCCGCGCGGTCGTTATAAGTAAATAACACGACCTCGCTGGATTGATTGACCGCCTTACGCAGCCTGCGCTCATCGGGCAGTCCTAATTCCACCCAAAGCTCAATGCCCATATGATCGTTACGCAGCCAGATTTCCGGCTCATCATCCGCGCACAATCCACGGGTGAATTGCAGCCGCTCGTCGGCATGGATTATCCATGCCAGCAGACGCAGCATCATACGCTCCTGCGTTTCGGATGGATGACGCGCCAGCGTCAGGCTGGTTTCCAGAAATTGCTGACGGTCCAGATCCGCTACGTTAACCGCCGCTTTGTAAATCGTTGCTTTTAATGCCATCACGTCCCCCAGGTTATGCTGGACGCTATTGTAACGGAATAACGGCGGCCTGCCGTAGAATTCCCTGCCTGGGCCTCGTTATCCGTTAATATCGTTCAGATGACTATGGTATAGTCACCTTGCTAAACAGAGTTTATCTTCGTAGGCTTAGACTTGCATCCCACAACGAAGTCGGTAGTCAGGACTCTGACAGGAGGGCATGTGGATAGTTATTGTGCGTTAATACGCAAGCGCTATGCGGAAATCGCCAGCGGCGATCTGGGTTATATCCCCGATGCGCTGGGCTGCGTGTTAAAGGTTCTGAATGAAGTCGCCTCTAACGATGCGCTTTCAGAGTCGGTCAGGGAAAAGGCGGCTTATGCTGCCGCGAACTTACTGGTGAGCGATTATGTCAATGAATGATGCCTATCAACCCATCAACTGTGACGATTATGACAATCTCGAACTCGCCTGCCAGCATCACTTACTACTGACGCTGGAACTGAAGAGCGGAGAAATTTTTAAGGCGCAGGCCAACGACCTGGTTTCTCGTAAAAACGTCGAATATCTGATTGTCGATGAAGCCGGTGCCCCGCGCGAAGTTCGTCTCGATAAAATCGCCAGTTTCAGCCACCCAGAAATCGGCACCGTCGTGGTCAGCGAGTCCTGATCTACTCAACAAACACAGCAAGGGCAGCCAGCGGGCTGCCCTTTTTTATGGTTTCTGACTGGCGTAATACGCTGCAAGATTGTCGATATCGCTGTCAGACAGGCCGCTGACGTAAGCCTTCATGATTTCCGCCTGTCCGCCGCTGCGCTCGCCTTTTTTATAAGCCTGCAGCGCATGAGCAAGGTACTCTGCATTCTGCCCGGCCAGGTTGGGGTAAAGCGGCACCGACACTTTTCCGGTCGCGCCGTGGCAGGCAACGCACATAACCGCTTTTTCTTCCCCTGCTTTCGCATCGCCCTTTGCCTGCGCCGACAGACTGCACAGCATTAACCCCGTCAGCATTGCCCATTTTTTCATTCGTCTTGCTCCTTTCGCCAGTCTATATGCCAGCCTGTTTGCGCCTGCGCCGCGCCCTCACGGGTGACAAATATGCCAGGGGCGCAGATAAGTTGCTCACCATAAAAAATCAAAGGCGTAGTGTCGCGCCGCCAGGGGGGAACGCGCAACTCTTGCCAGAGTTTTTTCAGGCTACGTCCCCGTTCGCGACCGACAATATACAGAGTCCCACTGGCGCGAAAGCGCACCGTTACGCGTTCATCGGCCCCTGGTACGCGCACACGCGTACCCGTGTCGCCCGTTGTCAGTTGGCCCAGCCCGTCCGGCAGCACAAGCGGTTGCCAGGGCTTTTCCCAACCAATGATGCGATCGCCCTGCCCTGGACGCATTGGCACCCACCAGAGCGCCTCCTGATAACGACGCACTTCATAGCGGCCAAACTGCAAACGCGGACAGGCATCTTCACGGCTTTGCGCCACCTCGTCCCACAGCCGTTGCAGCGCGGCGCGGGAAGGCATTTGAGCGCTGTGCGCGGCAAACCAGCGCCGCAGCAGGGCCCCGCGCCGGCTGTCGCTCACCGCGGCAAGCGGAGCAAGACGAAGCTCGCCCTGCTCTCCCGTTAAGGCGGCGAGCTCTTCGCCCAGCAGCTCATCCAGCAGTTGCTCCTGTTCGCCGCAAAGCTGCGCGCTGCGCGCTGCCGCTTCGGCAAAATGGGGCCAACGCGACGCCAGCAGCGGCAATACGCGCAACCGCAAAAAGTTACGGTCGTAGCTGTCGTCCTGATTACTCTCATCGTCAATCCACACCAGATGATGCGCCTGCGCATACCGCTCCAGCTGCGCGCGCGAGGTGTTAAGCAAAGGACGCAGAATAAACGTCCCGGCGAAAGCGAGTCTTTCCGGCATCGCCGCCAGCCCCGCCGGGCCGCTGCCGCGCTTGAGCGCCAGCAACAGCGTCTCGCACTGATCGTCCTGATGCTGCGCCGTTACCAGCGCCTCACCAGGCTGCAAAGCGTCAGCAAAAGCGGCGTAACGCGCCTTGCGCGCCTGCGCCTCCAGCCCGAGTCCTTCCTGCTCGAGCTGCACGCGACGAACCGTAAGCGGCACGTTCAGGCCTTCGCAAACCCGCCTGCAATGCGCAACCCAGCTATCAGCATGCGGACTGATGCCGTGATGGATGTGAATGGCGCGCAGTGTCAGCGGCGACCCGGTTTCGCGCAAACGCACAAGCTCATGCAGCAGCACGGTGGAATCTAGGCCACCGCTGAACGCCACCAGCAAATGGCGAAAAGGATGCAGAGAAGTGAGTGAAAGAGTGGTCATAACGCAGCGAAAAATGAGGAGTATGCCCGGCACGTTACCGGGCATTGCAGGTTCGGGCAAGTCTTACTGCTGATAAAGCTCCAGCGGCAGACCGTCCGGGTCGTTGAAGAACGTAAAACGCTTACCCGTCAGCTCATCAACGCGCACCGCTTCGCATTTCACGCCGCGGCTTTCCAGATGCGCGGCCGCCTGGTCGACATCCTCCACGCTAAATGCGAGATGGCGCAGGCCGCAGGCTTCGGGCCGGCTGGGGCGAGCGGGCGGGAACGGGAACGAGAAAAGCTCAATGACATACTGGCCGTTTAACGCCAGGTCGCCTTTCCAGGAATCCCGCGCTTCGCGGTACACTTCTGACAGCAGCGTAAAGCCGAGAATGTCGCAGTAAAAAGCCTTACTCTTTTCGTAATCCGTCGCGATGATGGCGATATGGTGAATCTGTTTTAAACCCAGCATGCTCTCTCCTTTTGCTTTTTCCGAACGTTAACCAGCCGTTAATAGCAAAACAAGGGGTTAGCTATTTTTTAGGACACGTACACGGTAAACGCCGTCGTCTCCCAGTTTCGCGCCGTGAATATCGGTCTCAAAACCAGGATAGTGTTTGCCGATGGAACAGAGCATGAGCAAGAAATCGAGCACGGCGCGGCTCTCCTGAGTGATCATCTCGCCTGGCATCACCAGCGGCACGCCGGGCGGGTACGGCAGGATCATATTAGCGGAAACCCGGTTGATGAGCTTTTCTATCTCCACCGTCTCCACGTTGCCTTTTACCTGCTGCTGGTACATTTCGTGAGGGGTGAGCTTCATTTCCGGCAATACGTCGAAAGCGCGCAGCATCAGGCTCGCCATATCATGCTGTTTAATAAGATCGTGAATGCCGCGCGCCAGCGTCTGGATACGCATGTTGCGATAAAAGTCCGGGTCCTCGGCGTAAAGGTCGGGCAGCATATTTTTCACCCGCAGGTTCAGGTCATAGGCGCGTTTAAACTCAGTCAGGCCGCGCAACAGGCTCATCGCCCGGGTTTTATCAATGCCGATGCTGAATAAAAAGAGCAGATTGTAAGGGCCGGTTTTCTCTACGACCACGCCGCGCTCGTCGAGAAATTTGGCCACCAGCGCAGCCGGGATCCCCTCTTCCGCCATGTTTCCCTGTTCGTCCATGCCCGGCGTAAGGATGGTGACTTTGACCGGGTCGAGATACATGTGGTCATCATCGGCATCGTTAAAACCGTGCCACGTCTCGCCCGGCGCGATGGGCCAGCAATCCGCTTCATTAATTTCTTCCGGTTGCCAGATATCGAAGAACCAGCTGTCTGATTCCTCCCGCAGCCGCTGCACCTCTTTACGGAAATGCAGCGCACGCTCGACCGAACGGTTAATCAATCTTCTGCCCGGGTTGCCGCGCAGCATCGCCGCCGCGGTTTCGATGGATGCCACCAGCGGGTAGCTCGGCGACGTGGTGGTATGCATCATGTAGGCTTCGTTAAAGGTTTCTTCGTCGTAATCGCCTTTAATATGTATCAGCGAGGCCTGAGAAAACGCGGCCAACATTTTATGGGTGGACTGCGTTTCAAAGAAGACTTTGCCCGGAATACGCTCGCCGCTCATGCCGCTTTTGCCCTGATAAATAGGATGAAAGTGGGTATAGGGCACCCAGGCGGAATCGAAATGAATTGAGGGTACATCAAGCGTGCGCTTGATCCAGTTGGTGTTGTAAAGCAGCCCGTCGTAAGTGGAGTTAGTGATAACCGCATGCACCGGCCAGCTGGCATTTTTCGTCTGCCCGACTTTCTCTTCAATCGAAGCGCGGCTGAATTCATGTTTTGGAATACCGCCCAGAATGCCCAGCGCGTTGCGGGTCGGCTTCAGCCAGAGAGGCACGATGTCGCTCATCATCAACAGATGGGTTAACGACTTATGGCAGTTGCGATCAACCAGCATTGTGCTGCCGGCAGGCGCGGCATACATGCCGACAATTTTGTTCGACGTGGAGGTGCCATTAGTCACCATATAGCTTTGCTCGGCGCCGAAGGTGCGGGCGATGTACTCCTCCGCCTCCAGATGCGGGCCGGTATGATCCAGC
The DNA here is from genome assembly GCA_000621185.1 of Franconibacter pulveris DSM 19144. Lineage (GTDB taxonomy): Bacteria > Pseudomonadota > Gammaproteobacteria > Enterobacterales > Enterobacteriaceae > Franconibacter > Franconibacter pulveris. The sequence goes on along the minus strand of KK211223.1, from coordinate 584,340 downwards.
AGCGAGCCCAGTTCAGTGACGGAAATGGAGACATCCGCCTTCAGCGTATTGCCGCCGAAGAAATCATAAAACAGGCAACCTACCGGGCTTTTCTGATACGCCGTGCCCGCCATATGTCCGGGCGTACAGAAGGTGTATTTGCCTTCTTTTACATAGGTAAACAGCGCTTTGGTAAAAGGCGGCGTGATGTTGTCGAGATACTCATTGGTATATTGCCGGATGCGCGTGGCGATATCTTCCGCCGCGCCTAATGCGTATTCAAAAAACCACAGCGCCATGCGCATTTCGTTAACGCTGACATCGAGCGAGGAATGGGTGTTGATAAAGGCATAAAGCGGCAGGTATTCGTTGAGGCGATTGATTTCGCTACAGAGATCGAGACTGTATTCGTCCCAGTCAAAAATCACGCCGCAGATGCGCGGGTTATGCTCGATAAACTTCAGCAGATCGGTGCTGTTTTTCGGCCAGATAACCTGGAAACCCTGACGCTGAAGCGCATTCTGGAGCTCGTCAATCGGCTCGTCTTTATAAAATGCGCCGTGCGGCCCCATGATGGCGATGATGTTCACTGCTTACCTCCTGGCAAAAATGCATCTGGTAAGCATAGTTGTTAACGCCAGCGACGGGCGCTGGCGTTACGCGTTTACAGAGCAGTCCAGGCATCCTGCCACGCAAGACCTGCTCCCGGTTCGTAATAAGCCGGCGCGGTATTACACCAGCCGCCATACGGGAAAGGCTTACACTGATAGAGTTTGCCGTGGTTAATGACGATATCGCCGGAGTTCCATTTTTGTGTACTGCTCCATGCCGGATAATTTGTCGACCCACCGCCTGAAGGCGCTGAGGCTTTCGCCTTCACATTAAGCGTATAGGAGGCAGTGCTGCTTAACTGGCCATCATCCACCGTCAGGCTGATAACGTATTGTGCATCCTGCGTTTTTTCTGGCGCATCAAAAATAATTACGGATTTATCTTTGCCGCTGACCGTCTGCCCATCCTGCGACATCCATTTATAGGTGAGCGCATCGCCATTCTCATCGGTTGAGCCTTCCGCGCTAAGCGAAACTTTACTGCCCGCTTCCACTGCGCCAACAGGGCCTGCAATCATCGCCACAGGCGCGACGTTAAGCGAAGGCTCCGGTGAAGGTTGCGGCTCCGGTGAAGGTTGCGGCTCTGGCGAAGGTTGCGGCTCCGGTGAAGGCTGGGGTTCAGGAGAGGGTTGCGGCGTGGTATTTCCGCTGGCGTCGTCCACCACTTTAACGTTGAAGAAATGCTTCACGCAGTTTGCATAATCGCCCTCTTTAAAAGCGCTGAAAGGCGTCTGATAGCCCACCAGCTGGCAAGCGTAAGTTTGACCTGAAGGCGTTTGCGCGCTCCAGCCCCAATCCTGCTCCCAGTAAATGGGCAGCGCCCCGGCACCGCCGCTGTCGAACTGCTTCATCCCTTTACAGCCCAGCACTTCGTTAGCAGGGACGTTAACTTTCAGGTATTTAGCGAACTCTTTGTAATAGGCGATACGATTAAGCGACTGGGCGTTTTCCGTAGGGCCGCCGCACTCTACGCCGCCGTTAATAATCTGGATAGTGACGCCAAAACCCGGCACCAGACCGTTAGACTTGTCGTGATCGTTGGGCGTCCATGTGCCGTCAATAACGTGCATCATGCTGGGTTTGGGCGGCTGCGGGTAGACAAAGAAAAAGATAGCGCTGGCAAGGTTAAGCCACGTATCCGCCACCATTTCAGGCTTATCAAGCAATGTGCGCACCGTGCCGAACATCGCATCGGAAAAAGGACCGTAGTTGTAGTTATAAGAAAGCTGTTTAGCGCCTCGCCCAAAATAACTCACAAAGTCGCCATCTTTGTCCTTACCGCAGGGCCAGGTCTGCCCCTGCCAGACATCAGGATTGCACTCGCCGTTATAGCCCCCCTTTTGCCCCTCGGTCCAGCCCATTTCTCGCAGGTAAACCAGCGCCTGTCGCCACTCCTGCTCTGGACGCCAACTCTCATGTCCACCCGTTTCCTGAGCAAAGTGCGCAAACATTGTCGCTAACGATTTACGGCAAATCGCCTCGCTATTACGACCATCGCTATAGCTGCCGCAAACCGCCGGGAATTTACCGATTGCCTTCAAAAAATTGGTGTAGGTGTACTCCGGCGCACGAAGAGGGAAGAGATAGTCCCAGTCAGCGCTTTTGAGGATGCTTTCCACTCGCTTTACGTTGTCGGGATTACTGGCATTCCCTGGCGCGATGTTTTCCACGCTATCGTTATCCAGCGTCTGAATCGATGCTTTTACCGATTTCATTAGCGGGAAGCTGGTTAGCTCCTGTTCTTTCTTTTGTAAATCAGCGGAATTTACGGGGTAAGGTTCACTGCTGGCTTCCAGAAGCGCAGAAGAGGCGGGCGGGGTATGCAGAAAAAGGCCCGCCGCGACTGCGCCGAGTGCGGCTCGTTTCATGCTCATAGCGATTACTCCGAAAGGGTGAGGTGCTGAGAAAACAATTTCACCGTTCTGCGACAGACATCGCAGATAAATGGAGTCTAGTGAAGCGAAACGAGAACGCCTGCCGTCTCGTTGAGACCGATCACAAAATAAATAGATTAAAAAAGGCTGACAAAAGTCAGCCTTTAGAGAGAAATGGAAAAAGTCGGAGAATCAAGCGTAACCGTAGCTCATCAGACGCTGATAACGACGGTTAAGCAGGTCTTCTTTGCTCAGTACATCGAGATCCGCCAGATCTGCCAGCAATTGCGCCTTCAGCGATTGCGCCATCGCTTCCGGATTGCGGTGCGCGCCGCCGAGCGGTTCGCCAATCACGGAGTCAATGAGCTTCAGCTCTTTCAGACGCGGCGCGATAATGCCCATCGCTTCTGCAGCGAGCGGCGCTTTATCCGCGCTTTTCCACAGAATAGATGCACAGCCTTCCGGTGAAATAACGGAATAAGTGCTGTACTGCAGCATGTTGACTTTGTCGCCCACGCCGATAGCCAGCGCGCCGCCGGAGCCGCCTTCGCCGATAACGGTGCAGATAACCGGCACTTTCAGGCGGGACATTTCACGCAGGTTGCGGGCGATGGCTTCAGACTGGCCGCGCTCTTCCGCGCCCACGCCCGGATAGGCGCCCGGGGTATCGATGAAGGTAATAATCGGCATATTGAAACGCTCGGCCATCTCCATCAGGCGCAGCGCTTTACGGTAGCCTTCCGGCGCCGGCATACCAAAGTTGCGGCGGATTTTTTCTTTGGTTTCACGTCCTTTCTGGTGGCCAATTATCATCACCGGGCGGCCATCCAGACGCGCGATGCCGCCGACAATGGCTTTATCGTCGGCGTAAGCGCGGTCGCCAGCCAGTTCATCGAACTCATCAAACGCCAGACGAACATAATCAAGGGTATAAGGGCGCAGCGGATGACGCGCCAGTTGCGCAATCTGCCATGCGCCCAGATCGGCGAAAATCTTACGGGTGAGCTCTACGCTTTTTTCGCGCAGACGATGCACCTCTTCGTCGATGTTAATATCCAGTTTTTCATCCTGACGGCCTACAGCGGTCAGGGAATCGATTTTCGCTTCCAGCTCTGCAATCGGCTGTTCAAAATCAAGGAAATTCAGACTCATAATATTCCTGTATTAGTCAAACTCCAGTTCCACCTGCTCCGGGCCTGGCAGGCCTCGCGGCTACCGGCCCGGTGATTCAGAACCCGGGAAACGTGGATGCATACGCATCAGTCAAATTCCAGTTCCACCTGCTCCGAACCAATCAGGCCACGCAGATCGTTAAGTAAACGATCGCTTGGCGAGACACGCCACGTCGCGCCGAAACGCAACCGCGCACGGGCGTCCGCCCTCTGATAGTAGAGATGTACTGGAATTGTCCCCGAACGATGGGGTTCCAGAGACTGACGGAGACGGTTTAAAAGCTGGTCATCAATTTGCCTGTCCGTCAGCGAGATAGCAAGCCCGCGCGCATACTTTTCGCGGGCTTCGTCAATGTCCATGACTTCGCGGGCGGTCATTTTAAGCCCTCCGCTGAAGTCATCAAAGCTGACCTGTCCGCTAACGATCAGGATTCGGTCTTTCTCCAGCAACTGCTGGTATTTCTCCAGCGCGTCGGTGAACAACATCACCTCCAGACGCCCTGAACGGTCATCCAGCGTACAGATGCCGATACGATTGCCGCGCTTGGTGACCATAACCCGCGCGGAAATCACAAGCCCCGCCGCCGTGGTCACTTTGCCACGTTCGGTCGGATGCATATCTTTAAGCCTCATGCCGCCGACATAACGCTCAATTTCTTTCAGGTACTGGTTGATGGGGTGGCCAGTTAAGTACAGCCCCAGCGTTTCACGCTCGCCATCCAGCACCACCTGCTCCGGCCACGGCTGACAGCTGGCGTAAGATTGCTCTATCTGCTCCGGCTCTTCCGCCAGCACACCGAACATATCCGCCTGACCGATGGCTTCGGCTTTGGCATGCTGATCGGCGGCTTTCAGCGCGTCGCCCAGCGAATTCATTAGCGCCGCGCGGTGCGGCCCCAGACGATCGAACGCGCCGGACATAATCAGCTTCTCCAGCACGCGGCGGTTCAGCTTTTTGGTGTCCGTACGGGCGCAGAGGTCAAACAGCTCGCGGAAATAGCCGTCTTTGTTGCGCGCTTCAATAATCGCTTCAATCGGGCCTTCGCCTACGCCTTTAATCGCGCCGATGCCGTAAACGATTTCACCGTCGTCGTTCACGTGGAACTGGTAAAGCCCGGAGTTAATATCCGGCGGCAGGACTTTCAGCCCCATGCGCCAGCACTCGTCCACCAGACCGACAACCTTATCGGTGTTGTCCATGTCCGCAGTCATTACCGCCGCCATAAACTCTGCCGGATAGTGCGCCTTGAGCCACAGCGTCTGGTAAGAAACCAGCGCATAGGCTGCCGAGTGCGACTTGTTAAATCCGTAACCCGCGAATTTCTCAACGAGGTCAAAGATTTTCATCGCCAGCTCGCCGTCAACGCCGTTTTTCTTCGCGCCGTCTTCAAAGATAGAACGCTGCTTAGCCATCTCCTCAGGCTTTTTCTTACCCATCGCACGGCGCAGCATATCCGCGCCGCCCAGCGTATACCCCGAAAGCACCTGGGCTATCTGCATGACCTGTTCCTGATAAAGGATGATGCCGTAGGTCGGCTCCAGTACAGGTTTCAGGCTTTCATGCTGCCACTGAATATCAGGATAAGAGATAGCCTCACGCCCGTGCTTACGGTCGATAAAGTTATCCACCATGCCGGACTGCAGCGGGCCCGGACGGAAGAGCGCCACGAGCGCGATCATATCTTCGAAGCAGTCAGGCTGCAGGCGCTTAATCAGGTCTTTCATGCCGCGCGATTCAAGCTGGAACACCGCAGTGGTTTCCGAGCGCTGCAGCATGTCGAAGCTTTTTTTATCGTCCAGCGGAATGGCGGCGATATCGATGGGCTCAAGGCCCTGCTTCGCGCGGCGGGCGTTAATCATATCCAGCGCCCAGTTGATGATGGTAAGCGTACGCAGCCCGAGGAAGTCAAACTTCACCAGCCCCGCGTATTCCACATCGTTTTTATCAAACTGGGTAACCGGATGATGCCCCATTTCGTCGCAGTAAAGCGGCGCAAAATCGGTAATTTTAGTCGGCGCGATAACCACGCCGCCGGCGTGCTTACCGGCGTTACGCGTCACCCCTTCAAGCTTGCGCGCCATGTCGATGAGCGCTTTAACCTCTTCATCGGCATCATAAATCTCCTGCAGCTGCGGCTCCGCCTCGAACGCTTTGGCAAGCGTCATACCCGGATCGGGCGGAATAAGCTTGGAGATGCGGTCAACAAAGCCATACGGGTGGCCTAACACACGGCCCACGTCGCGGATAACCGCTTTCGCCGCCATGGTGCCGAAGGTAATGATTTGCGATACCGCGTCGCGCCCGTACATATCCGCCACGTGTTCAATCACCTGGTCGCGCTTCTCCATGCAGAAGTCGACGTCAAAGTCAGGCATTGAGACACGTTCGGGGTTAAGGAAACGCTCAAACAGCAGGTCGAATTCCAGCGGATCGAGGTCGGTAATCTTTAGCGCGTAGGCCACAAGCGAGCCCGCACCGGAACCACGGCCTGGCCCTACCGGAATGCCGTTATCCTTCGACCACTGGATAAACTCCATAACGATAAGGAAGTAGCCCGGAAAGCCCATCTGGTTGATAACCTGAAGTTCAATGTCCAGGCGTTCATCATATTCCCGACGCTTCTCGGCGCGTACCGCCGGGTCGGGGAACAAAAATTCCAGTCGATCTTCCAAACCTTCCTTCGATTTCTTCACCAGAAAATCTTCGGTGGTCATATCACCGGTCGGGAACTGCGGCAGGAAGTATTCGCCAAGGCGCACGGTGACATTACAGCGACGGGCTATCTCTACGCTGTTTTCCAGCGCCTCCGGGATATCGGCGAAGAGCTCGCACATCTCCTCTTCTGTACGCATGTACTGCTGCGTGGAGTAGAAGCGCGGGCGTTTAGGGTCATCCAGCGTAAAGCCATCATGGATGGCGACGCGGATTTCATGCGCGTCGAAGTCAGAAGGGTCGATAAACCGTACGTCATTGGTAGCGACAACCGGCAATCCTTTCTCTTCCGCCAGCCGGACGGCGGCGTGCAGGTAGTTTTCTTCATCCGCACGCCCGGTGCGCACCAGCTCCAGGTAGTAACGATCGGCGAAATAGTGCTGATAGAACTCCACGCACTGATCCACCAGCGCGCCATTGCCGCGCAACAGGCTTTTGCCTACATCGCCCATTCTGCCGCCTGAGAGCAGGATCAAGCCCTCATTCAGCTCAGCCAGCCATCCGCGGTCGATCCACGGGCCAGCGGGGCCGTAACCACGCTGGTAGGCTCTGGAGATAAGCAGTGTCAGGTTCTGGTAACCGGTATTGTTCGCGGCAAGGACAGTCAGGTGGGTGAATTCATCACCCAACAGCTCGCTCTGGACGTTAAAATCAGCGCCGATTATCGGTTTCATCCCTACGCCGTGCGCGCCGCCGTAAAACTTCACCAGCCCGCAAAGGTTAGTGAAGTCAGTTATGGCCAGCGCAGGCATGCCGAGCGCGGCCGCCTTTTTTACCAGCGGCCCCGTCTTTGCCAGTCCGTCGATCATGGAATAGTCACTGTGCACCCGCAGGTGCACAAAACGAGGTTCAGCCATCTCTGTTTCCGGTTCGTTGTATCAGTATGTCTTAAGACGCCAGACCCAGCGCGCGTTTAACCGGTGCGAAACTGCGCCGATGATGTATCGTCGCGCCATGCTCAGCCAGCCGTTCAAGATGGAAAGCGGTGGGATAGCCCTTATGTTGGGCGAAACCATATTGGGGGAAACTCAGATCCAGCTCGGCCATTTCGGCATCACGCGTAACCTTGGCAAGTATCGACGCGGCGCTGATTTCTGCAACCCGGCTGTCGCCTTTTACGACAGCCATCGCAGGAACGGGCAGTTTCGGGCAGCGGTTGCCGTCAATCAGCACATATTCTGGCGCAATAGCGAGCCCGGCCACAGCGCGCTGCATAGCGAGCATAGTGGCGTGCAGTATGTTCAGCTCGTCAATTTCATGCGGTTCGGCGCGGCCGATGCTCCAGGCCAACGCTTTTTCACGGATCTCATCAAAGAGCGCCAGGCGGCGCTTTTCAGACAGTTTTTTCGAATCGGCAAGGCCGATAATCGGGCGGGCAGGATCCAGGATCACCGCAGCGGTAACCACTGCGCCAACCAACGGGCCGCGCCCTACTTCATCCACACCCGCCACCAGTTGCGTATGCGGGTAGATAAATTCCATCATCGTGCAAGCTCCAGCACGGCCAGCGCTGCCTGCTCATCGGCATTACAGCGGATCTGCTCGTGCAGTTTTCGGAAAGTGTCGTGCATTTCGTGGCTCTGTTTGCCATCCGCCAGCAGCGGCTGCAGCGCGGCGGCAAGTTTCTGCGGCTCGCACTCTTCCTGCAGCAGCTCTTTAACCAGCTCTCTTCCCGCCAGTAAGTTCGGCAGGGAGACAAATTCCGTTTTTACCAGCCGCTTAGCGAGCCAGAAAGTAAAGGGTTTCATGCGGTAGCCGACGACCATCGGGCATTTCGCCAGCATACACTCCAGCGCCGCCGTACCGGAAGCCAGCAAAGCGGCGTCGCTGGCTATCATCGCTTCACGCGCATGACCGTCCAGCAGATGCGCAGGCAAGTCTGGCGCTACTTCCGCTTTAATACGCTCAAACTGCTCGCGACGTTTCGCGTTGACCAGCGGCACCACGACCTCAAGCTGCGGATAAACCTTACGCAGCAGCTGGGCGGTTTTCAGGAAATCGGCGCTGAGCATTTCCACTTCCGCACTACGGCTGCCAGGCAGAAGCGCCAGACAGCGCGCGTCATGGGCGATGCCCAGCACGTCGCGCGCCGCGTTTTTATCCGGGTCGAGCGGCATAGCGTCCGCCATGGTATGACCGATAAAACGGCACGGTACGTCAAATTTATCGTAAAACGCTTTTTCGAAAGGCAGAAACGCCAGCACCAGATCGGTAGCTCTGCCGATTTTGAAAACGCGTTTTTGCCGCCAGGCCCAGACCGAGGGGCTGACGTAATGAATAGTGCGAATGCCCTGCTTTTTAAGATTGCCTTCGAGGGTGATATTAAAATCGGGCGCATCAATGCCGACAAAAACATCGGGCCTTAGCTCAGTAAAACGACGCGTCAGGTCAGCGCGAATATGCAGCAGACGACGTAGCCGCCCCAGCACTTCGACAACACCCATCACCGCCAGCTCTTCCATGTCGTACCAGGCTTCGCACCCTTCCGACTGCATGCGTGGGCCAGCCACGCCGACGAAACGGGCGTCTGGTATTTTTGCTTTCAAGGCGCGGATAAGACCCGCACCAAGAATATCGCCGGAGGTTTCTCCGGCGACCAGGGCAATCGTAAGTGGACGCGCTGCGCTCATTAACGAATTAAACCGCGAGTAGAACGCTCGAAGAAATCCGAAAAGGCTTTGACTTCAGGATGCTGCGCCGCCAGTTCGGCAATCTCCGGCTTCACTTCATCCAGCGTTTTACCGCTGCGATAAAGCAGCTTATAGGCGTTACGAATAGCGTGCAGCGCCTCTTTGCTAAAGCCACGGCGTTTCAGGCCTTCAAGGTTTACACCAAACGGCGTAGCATGGTTGCCCTGCGCGATAACATAAGGCGGTACGTCTTGCGCCACACCGGAGCAGCCGCCGACCATCACATGCGCACCAATGATGCAGAACTGATGAATCGCGGTCATGCCGCCGATAATAGCGAAGTCGTCCACCGATACGTGACCCGCTAACGTTGCGTTGTTAGCCAGGATACAGCGGTTACCCACTGTGCAATCGTGCGCTATATGCGCGTTGATCATCAGCAGGTTGTCGCTGCCCACCTTCGTCAAGCCACCGCCTTGTACGGTTCCTCGATGAATAGTTACGCTCTCGCGAATGCGGTTGCGATCGCCAATTTCCACGCGGGTAGGTTCGCCAGCATATTTCAGATCCTGGTTTACTTCCCCGATGGAGGCGAACTGATAGATCTCGTTATCACGACCAATTTTAGTGTGGCCGTTCACGACAACATGAGACTTCAGTACCGTTCCTTCACCGATCTCAACATCTGGACCGACAATACAAAACGGGCCAATGTGGGCGTTAGCGCCAATAACAGCGCCTTCCTCAACAATGGCGGTAGGATGAATAAAGGCGGATTTATCAATCACGTATCAGGCCTCCCGGCTGCGTGCACACATCATGGTAGCTTCGCAAACCACTTTGCCGTCGACCATCGCCACACCTTTAAAGCGGGTCAGGCCACGGCGGGTTTTCTCGAAAGTGACTTCCATCACCATCTGGTCACCTGGCACAACAGGACGCTTAAAGCGTGCTTCATCAATACCAGCGAAATAGTAAAGTTCACCCGGCTCCAGCTTACCTACGCTTTTAAAGGCCAGAATCCCGGTGGCTTGCGCCATCGCTTCTAAAATCAAAACACCCGGAAAAATCGGCTTACCAGGGAAATGGCCCTGGAAAAACGGCTCATTGACAGAGACATTTTTTACCGCGCGCAGGAAACGGCCTTCTTCGAAGTCCAGTACGCGATCTACCAGCAGAAACGGGTAGCGGTGCGGCAGCAGTTCTAAAATCTCTTCAATGTGCAGAGTATGAGTGTCAGTAGTCAAAATACTCTTCCTGTCTAAATATACTGAAAAGGCAATAATAACACGGCCTGCGGCGATCGTTTGATCGCTGGCAGGCCGCGAATCTGGTATGCGCGAAAGCGTAATGCAGATGATTTAGTCTTGTTGATTAACTTTACGCTCAACCGCTTTTAAGCGTTTGCTCATATCATCAATATTCATCACCAGCGCTGCGGTTTTACGCCACACTTTGTTCGGTTGCAGCGGGATGCCTGAGGAATACACCCCAGGTTCAGTGATGGGACGCATGACCATGCCCATTCCTGTCACTGTGACCTTATCGCAGATTTCCATATGCCCGTTGATAACGCTGGCACCGCCAATCATGCAGTAACGGCCAATTTTCAGGCTGCCCGCCATGATAACGCCACCTGCAACCGCCGTATTGTCGCCAATCACGACGTTATGTGCAATCTGGCACTGATTATCAATAATCACGCCATTGCCAATTATCGTATCGTCAAGCGCGCCGCGGTCGATGGTCGTACAGGCGCCGATCTCAACGCGATCGCCAATAATCACCCGGCCTAATTGCGGGATCTTAACCCAGTTTCCACGATCGTTAGCATAACCAAAACCATCTGCGCCGATCACGGTGCTTGATTGAATCAGGCACTGTTCGCCGATTTCAATTTCATGGTAAACGGTAACATTGGCCCAGAGGCGAGTGCCTGCGCCAATTTTAGTATTTTTACCAACAAAACAGCCTGCGCCGATAATCACGTTATCACCCAGCTCAACGCCAGACTCGATAACGGCATTAGCGCCAATTGCTACGTTTTGACCCAGGCGCGCGCTTGCATCGATTACCGCGCTGGGCGCGATATCCTGAGCGGGTTGCGGCGTGGTGTCTAAAATCTGAGCCATACGGGCATACGTCAGGTAGGGATTTTTTACTACCAGCGCCGCGCCTGTGGCAAAAGGGAGATCATCCTGCGTCATGACGACAGCAGAAGCCTGGCAAGCGGCCAAATGCTCACGGTAACGCGGGTTTACCATGAAAGTGATTTGTCCCGCTTTCGCGGACTGCATGGACGCCACGCCGGTGATGGCAATATCGCCATCACCGTGTAATTCCGCATCCAACTGCCGGGCTAAATCAGCCAGTCGAATTGAAGGCATTACTTATTTAACCTGTTTCAGTACATCAGCAGTGATGTCTTTAACATCGCTACCTGCGTAAGCAACGGTGTTGGCATCCAGAACCAGGTCGATATCCTGATCCGCAGCAACGCTTTTCACTGCGCTCTGGATACGGGTAACCAGTTTGCCGCGTTCTTCATTAGAGCGACGAGCACGATCCTGCTCGAACTGCTGCGCTTTGCCAGAGAATTCCTGACGGCCAGCCATCACGTCTTTTTCCAGCTTGCTGCGATCGCTGGCTTTCATCGTGGAGCCATCACGCTGCAGGCGCTGCATTTTGGATTGCAGGTCTGTTTCCATACGTTGCAGTTCGCTTGCACGGCCTTTGAACTCATTTTCCAGCGTCTTGGATACGCCAGTTTTCTGAGCGACCTGCTGGAACAGGCTTCCCATATTAACAACAGCAACTTTATCCGCAGCCTGGGCAGAAGCCGCCATTGTCAAACCGAGACCTGCAGCAATTAACCACTTTTTCACAATAAACTCCTTACCATCCCATATGTACCCGAAGGTACCGCTCTTTGCGTGGCTTCGGCGGGTTCATACCCGCCAGACGTCATCGCTACACTGCATAAACATTCCCTTGCAGCGGACAGTTACCAGGTTTTACCGATGTTAAACTGGAACTGCTCTGCTTTGTCTCCATCGTATTTCTTAAACGGCTGGGCGTAGGAGAACACCAACGGCCCCAATGGCGACATCCATTGTAAAGCTAAGCCTGCGGACATGCGGATATTGCTTGGATCGCTGTAATCCGGTACGCCAGCGGCTCTCATCGCAGCGGTATTTTCCCAGTTGGTATCCCAGACCGAGCCTGCATCGACAAACAACGACGTGCGCACTGAGTTCGCGTACTTCTCGCTCAGGAACGGCGTTGGGGTAATAAACTCAAGGCTTGCTACGCCCATTGCGTTGCCGCCGACGGCGTCGTCGGAATCACATACTCTATTGGTGTCTGTGGTGTCGCAATTATCCAGTCCCGGACCGCCATAGTAGACCGCTTTCGGACCAATGTTATTGGACTGGAAGCCGCGTACCGTGCTGGAACCGCCCGCATAGAAGTTCTCGTAGAACGGCATCTCTTTGCCGCCCAGACCGTCGCCATAGCCCCAACGGGTGCGACCCAGCACGACCCACTTATGATCTTCGTCGATCGGGAAGTAGGAGGCGGTGTCGAGCGTCACTTTATAGAACTCGTTATCAGAGCCCGGAATCGTCACTTTACCGTTCAGGCTAACGCGGGAACCTTCCGTCGGGAAGAATCCGCGGTCAAGCTTGTTATAAGTCCAGCCGTAGTTCAGCGTAAAGTCATCCGCCGAGAAGCCGTTGTCATCTGAAGAGGTGGACGTGCTCTGACCGATAGAATCCAGGTAGCGCCACATGGATACCTGCGGCTGCATATTAGACAGGTCGTTATGCACATAACCTAATCCCAGACGCAGCGTATTGTATTCATTAATCGGGAAGCCCAGCGTGCCATCTAAACCATAGCTCTTATTGGTATAAGAGGAGAGGTCCGCGTCATCCGCCTGGAAATCATTATAGAAGATGCGCCCGCCAAGACTTACGCCATCGACCGTAAAGTACGGGTTGGTGACAGAAAGCTCAGAGTACGTCTGGTAGTCGTTCTTAGTGCCGTTAATACCGACAGAATAACCGGTGCCTAACCAGTTATCTTGCTGTACGCCGACCTGGAAGCTAACGCCGCTTTCGGTGCCGTAGCCAACACCGAAGTTGAAGCTGCCGGTGTTGCGCTCTTTCACCTTATAAACCACATCGACCTGATCCGGACTGCCTGGTACGCGCTGGGTATCCACATCAACCGTTTCGAAGTAGCCGAGGCGGTTTAGACGCTCTTTCCCCTGGTCAACCAGGTTGCTGCCGAGCCACGCGCCCTCCATCTGGCGCATTTCGCGACGCAGCACGGAATCTTTGGAAGTATCGTTGCCTTCAAAACGGATTTTACGCACATAGAAACGGTTGCCGGAATCCACATTCACATGCAGCTTCACGGTTTTATCCGCATCGTTGATTTCCGGCTGCGTCTGCACGCGCGGATAGGCGTAACCATAACGACCCAACAGCTTCTTGATGTCGTCTTCCATTTTGGTCACTTTCGTGCCGTTGTAGAGCTCGCCCGGCTCCATTTTGGTCAGGCTTTCAATTTCAGCAGAATGACCAGCAAGGTTGCCGTTTACCTCAACGCCGGCAATCTTATACTGATCGCCTTCGGTTACGTTGACAGTGATATAGATGCCTTTTTTATCTGGCGTCAGGCTCACCTGCGTTGAGTCGATGTTGAAACGCGCGTAGCCGCGGTCAAGATAATAACTGCGCAGCGTCTCGAGGTCGCCCTGCAGTTTCTGCTTCTGATATTTGCGATCGCCTACGACGTTCCACCACGGCACTTCGTCACGCAGTTGGAAGTGAGAGATAAGCTCTTCAGTGCTGAAAGCGTGGTTGCCGACGATGTTGATCTGCTGGATTTTGGCCGAAACCCCTTCCTGGAAGACCAGTTTGAGATCGACGCGGTTACGCGGCAGCGGCGTAACGACAGCTTTTACGCTGGCGCTATATTTACCAACGCTGTAGTAGAAATCTTCGAGTCCCTTTTCGATATCAGACAGGGTTGTGCGGTCAAGCGACTCCCCTACCCGCACGCCGGAAGCTTCGAGGTTCTGCTTAAGCATGTCATCCTTCACCGATTTGTTGCCGGAGAAGGTGATGCTGGCAATCGTCGGCCGTTCTTTAACCTGAACCAACAGGTTGTCGCCGTCGCGCAGCACCCTTACGTCCTCAAAGTTGCCAGTGGCAAAAAGAGCACGGATCGTATTACTGATATCCTCGTCGTTAACCGTATCGCCTGGACGTACTGGCATACTGAGGAGGGCCGCACCAACGGCGACTCGCTGCAGGCCTTCGAAATGAATGTCCTTCACCACGAACCCGTCTGCACCGTATACGGTGGCGCTGCTAAACAGCAGCGACGCTATGAGCAACTTTTTCATCGCCATCGTTGTTATGCGTTCTTCCTAACCTGGCTCTCTTTATAACCGAGAGAAATCATTGAAAAGTGCAAGCCCCATTAACAACACCAGCAAAATCGAGCCAATGCGATAACTAAAGTCTTGAACTCGCTCGGAAACCGGCCCGCCTTTAAGCTTCTCAATCGCCAGAAAAAGCAGGTGTCCCCCATCAAGCACGGGCAGCGGAAACAGGTTGATGATGCCCAGATTGACGCTTATCAGCGCCAGGAACATCAGATAGTAAACCAACCCGTACTCCGCCGACATTCCTGCCCCCTGGGCGATAGAGATAGGCCCACTGAGGTTATTCAGTTTAACGTCGCCGGTTATCAATTTCCCCAGCATGGTTACTGTCAGCTTCATCAGTTGCCACGTTTTATCCGTAGCTTCAGCGATGGCGGCGAACGGCCCATACTGGCGCACTGTTTTATATTCCTCAGGCAGCGGGATTACCTTCGGCACTACGCCTGCGAATCCCTCAGCCTTTTCATTACCGGGTTTTGTATCCGGTATCAGCGTTAAAGACAAGGGGCTCCCCTGTCTTTCTATCTCAATTGAGAGCGGCCGCGATGGGTTATCCCGCACCAGGGTGACAAAAGTCATCCACGTTGTCAGCGGCTGCCCTTCGACTTTAACGATCCTGTCTCCGGCTTGCAAACCTGCTTTGCTGGCTGCCGACTGTGGCTGTACCTCTGCAAGCACCGGCTCGATTTTCGGGCCGCGCGGCTGAATGCCAAGCGATGAAACCGGGTCTTCCTTATCCGGTTCAAACTGCCAGTTACGCAGGTCGAGCGTTTTGTCCGTACGCGCATCGCTGCCAAAAGGCGCGACGCTCAGCGTTGTTCGCTCGTCCCCAATTTTCGCTACCAACGCCAGGCGAACAGCATCCCAATCTGGCGTTTCGATACCGTCGATGGCTTTTAGTTCCGTACCCGGTTCGATTTGTGCCTGCGCAGCGATGGAGTTGGGCGTTATTTCGCCAATGACGGGCTTAATGCTGGGAATACCGATGAGAAAAACCAGCCAGTAGGCAAAAACAGCGAAGAGAAAATTAGCTATCGGCCCTGCTGCGATTATCGCCGCGCGCTGGGCGACAGTTTTATTGTTGAAAGCCTCGTGGCGCATCTCCGGCGTAACCGGCTCTACACGCTCATCCAGCATTTTGACATAGCCGCCCAGCGGGATCAGGGCAATAACATATTCGGTGCCCTGACGGTCGGTGCGCCGCCAGAGCGCTTTGCCAAAGCCGATGGAAAACCGCTCAACCCGCACGCCAGCTTTTCGGGCTACCCAGAAATGGCCAAACTCGTGCACGGTGATAAGAACGCCCAGTGCAACGATAAACGCCGCCAGATTCCAGAGTATGCTTAACATAAAAATTTCCGTCAGAGGATCCTGAAGACTAACAGCAGCAAGCATGCAAAGACCGGTACCGCCGCCGTCAGGCTGTCAATGCGGTCCAGTACTCCGCCGTGGCCAGGGATCAAATGGCCGCTATCCTTAATTCCCGCTTCGCGCTTAAACATGCTTTCCGTTAAATCTCCCAGTACGGAAGCAAGCGCCGCGACAACCGAACACGCCAGCAGAACGCCTGGCGTTACGTTCAGATCCGCCCAGATGCCAAAGAGCCAGGCGATAATCGCCGAGGTAAGCAGCCCGCCGATAAAACCCTGCCACGTTTTCCCCGGGGAGACTTTCGGCGCCAGCTTATGCTTACCAAACAGCTTACCAAAAATGTAAGCGCCGGAATCTGCGCCCCATACAAGAAACATCACATAGAGCAGCCAGAGAGAGCCGCTGTACTGGCTTGATTCATAGTGCCATGAGCGCAACGCCACCATGCCCCAGAAAAAGGGCACGATAGTCAAGACGCCAAAGATAAGACGCAGCACGCGCGAATGTCGCCAGAAATTCGCCGACGCCGGGTAAAACAGCACGAGCAATAATGCCCCGCACCACCAGGCGAGGGAGGCCCAAAGCGCCACCTGCACCATGGGCAATTCAATGGTGCGTTGATAATCAGGCAAAATGAACAGCATTAAAGCGAGCAGCAAGCCGCAAAGCACCGCCAGTCCAACCCGTTGCGCGCGTGAAGATAAACCGCATAGCTGGCCCCATTCCCAGGCTGCCAGCATGCAAACCACCAGGGTAACGACAGCGAAGCCCATTGGCGGCAGCCAGAAAAGCGCGGCGATAACAACAGGTATTAATACAAAAGCAGAAAGCAGGCGATACTTCAGCAAAAGCTACCCCCATCAGGCATCAATGCCACCCGGTGCAGTACCGCCAAAACGACGTTCGCGATTGGCAAAGGCATTTAATGCACCTTCAAAGTCTTGTTCATCGAAATCAGGCCAGAGAACATCGGTGAAATAAAGCTCCGCATAAGCGATTTGCCACAGCAGAAAATTACTGATTCGATGCTCTCCCCCTGTCCTAATAACTAAATCAACGGGAGCCAGTTCATGCATGCAGACCTGCTGGTTAAGCAACTCTTCATCAATCTGATCAGGGCGTAACTGCCCTTCCTGAACCTGTTCAGCCAGGCGTCTGACTCCCTGAATAATATCCCAGCGACCGCCGTAGTTCGCGGCGATATTCAGCGTCAGCCCGGTATTCTGGCTGGTTAACGCTTCAGCTTTATGGATGCGGTCCTGCAGGCGCGCGTTGAAACGGCTGATATCGCCGATAACCCGCAGACGCACGTTATGGCGGTGCAGGCTTTTCACTTCGCTATCCAGCGCCCAGACAAACAATTCCATCAGCGCGCTGACTTCCTGCGCGGGTCGATTCCAGTTTTCGCTGCTGAAAGCATAGAGCGTCAGAGCATCAATACCATTATTCGCCGCAAAAGAAACCGCGCGGCGAACTGATTTAGCCCCCGCTTTGTGACCAAAGGCTCGGATTTTCCCTTGTCTTTTCGCCCAGCGGCCATTGCCATCCATAATAATGGCAACATGGCGTGCGCCATGCGCGGGCAAGCTCTCGCTTAAGGGTTGATTAGCAGACAACATAACGCGTATTTATTCCCTGATAAGGATTAAGCGGTACTCAGGAATCTTGAAGCCTCGTATACACAAAAAAGCCGTGACAAACACGGCTGACCCGACCGGAATGGCTCGTTCACCTGCGTTCAGGTGGCGCAGACTATATCACTGAAGCACAACGCTAACAAATAACGTCTCTGCCGCTGTGTAATTGATCATCAGCTTGCGAAGCGAGTCACGAGTTTGTTCGCCGTTTCCCGCGCCTTTGCATCAACCTGCAGCACCTGCTCCACGCTTTCCGGTTCGTGGAGATCCATCTCGTTAAGCACGGCCTGATTAAGCGCGGCGATATCGGTGAAACGGATCGCGTGCGCCAGAAAAGCCGCTACCGTCACTTCATTCGCCGCGTTCAGCGCCGTCGTCGCCGCCTGCCCTTGCTCAAAGGCGTCGATAGCCAGTTTCAGGCAGGGGTAACGCTGATAGTCTGGCTCGCAAAAACTCAACGTTCCAATGGTGCAAAAGTCGAGCGGGTTAACCCCGGAGCGGCCTCGCGAAGGCCAGGCCATCGTATGCGCGATGGGGGTGCGCATATCCGGTTCGCCTAACTGCGCCAGCACGCTGCCATCAGTGTAACGCACCATAGAGTGAATCACCGACTGCGGATGGATAAGCACTTCCATCTGATCGGCGCGAGCGTTGAACAGCCAACGGGCTTCAATATATTCCAGACCTTTATTCATCATAGTGGCGGAATCAACGGAGATTTTTCGCCCCATTGACCAGTTCGGGTGACGGCAGGCTTGATCGGGCGTCATGCCCGCCAGCGTATTCAATGCCGTTTCCCGAAACGGACCACCAGACCCTGTGAGGATAATTGACGAAACGCCATTATCTTCTAACTTAGCGTACCCCAGGTTATGTTGAATTGTTCCCGGTAAACTCTGAAAAATCGCGTTATGTTCGCTGTCAACCGGCAACAGTTGCGCGCCGTTTTGCTTCACGGCGTCCATAAACAGGCGGCCGCAGGTCACCAGCGACTCTTTATTCGCCAGTAAAACGGCCTTACCTGAACCGATAGCCGCAAGCGTCGGCAACAGCCCCGCCGCGCCTACAATGGCCGCCATGACTTGATCCACCTCGTCCAGCGCCGCCATTTCGCAGGCCGCCTGACGCCCTGCCAACACCTCGGTACGACTCCCCTGCTCGCGAAGCGCAACACGTACCGCACTGGCGCTAGCCTCATCATCCATTACGGCGTAGCGAGGATGAAATTCCAGACAATCCTCAACCATGCGGGCTACGTTTTTACCGGCTACCAGGGCGGTTACGGCAAAGCGGTCTGGATTATGACGAACAACGTCAAGAGTGCTGCCACCAATCGATCCGGTGGAGCCGAGAATGGTCAAATGCTTCATGAGACGCTCAACAGAGGGAAAGAGAAAGATCCGCGTCGCCGGACGCGCGGCCCAATGCAAAACGCCGTCAGCCAAAACCACGAAATGCGGCCTGGCTGTACGGCGTTGTTTACCATCAGCGGGAAATCAGAACTGCATCAGTTCAGTTTCTTTGTCGGCCAGAGCCGCGTCCACTTTTTTGATAGCAGCGTCAGTCAGTTTCTGAACGTCTTCCTGTGAACGACGATCGTCATCTTCACTGATTTCTTTGTCTTTCAGCAGCGCTTTCACTTTATCGTTAGCGTCGCGACGCACGTTGCGCACGGCGACACGAGCCTGCTCAGCTTCGCCACGCACGACTTTGATGAGGTCTTTACGACGCTCTTCAGTCAGCGGGGGCAGCGGAACGCGAATATCGCTGCCCGCAGAGCTCGGGTTCAGCCCCAGATCGGAAGCCATAATAGCTTTCTCAACGGCAGGCCCCATGGAGCGATCGAAAACGTTGATTTTCAGCGTACGGGTATCTTCTACCGTTACGTTAGCCAGCTGGCGCAGCGGAGTCGGCGTACCATAGTACTCTACGACGATGCCATCCAGCAGGCTCGGCGAAGCGCGGCCGGTACGAATTTTGCTGATTTGGTTTTTGAAGGCCTCAACGCATTTTTCCATACGCACTTCGGCATCTTTTCTGATATCGCTAATCACGTTACGAATCCTTGAAAACTGGTTTTAGGCAGGCCATCTACGTTCGCGTCACGGCGTAATACGCGGTGAGGATAAGTATAGACCCGTTTAATTCATGGCAACCTGGCGTTACCCGTCATCGAAACCGACTTTTGAAGCGGAATCTTACCCGTATTTCGCGCTCACGGAAATTAATCTGTGATGAGAGTGCCTTCTTTTTCGCCCATGACGACGCGGCGCAGCGCGCCTGGCTTATTCATATTGAACACGCGAATCGGCAGGCTGTGGTCGCGCGCCAGGGTAAAGGCCGCAAGATCCATCACTTTTAACTCTTTTTCCAGCACTTCCTGGTAAGTAAGCTGCTCATAAAGCGTAGCGGTAGGATCTTTCATCGGGTCAGCGGAATAAACGCCGTCAACTTTGGTCGCCTTCAACACCACGTCAGCTTCGATTTCAATGCCGCGCAGGCAGGCTGCGGAGTCGGTGGTGAAGAACGGGTTGCCGGTACCGGCAGAGAGGATCACTACGCGGTTGTTGCGCAGCAGGCTAATCGCCTCAGCCCAGCTGTAGTTGTCGCACACGCCGTTGAGCGGAATGGCGGACATCAGTCGGGCGTTCACATAGGCGCGGTGAAGCGCATCGCGCATCGCCAGGCCGTTCATCACGGTGGCAAGCATGCCCATGTGGTCGCCCACAACGCGATTCATGCCCGCTTTAGCAAGGCCTGCGCCGCGGAACAAATTGCCGCCGCCGATGACCACCCCGACCTGGATACCCAGCTCAACCAGTTCTTTAATTTCCTGCGCCATGCGATCCAGTATGCTCGCATCAATACCGAAGCCTTCTGCACCTTGCAGCGCTTCGCCACTCAGCTTGAGCAGAATGCGTTTGTAAACGGGTTTTGCATTGGTAGCCATGTTTCTTTCCTGGAACTGTCAACGAATGGGATGATTACTGGCGACATCTTGCGTCGCATTAGCGCCTTTGCTGTATAAGAGCAGGCTGAATTTGTAAGGCAGATAAAAAGGAGCCGCCCTGAGGCGGCTCGCTTACAGCATTAAGACTGCTTGGACATAGCAGCAACTTCTGCTGCGAAGTCAGTCTCAACTTTCTCGATGCCTTCACCCACTTCGAAGCGGATGAAGTTGATAACATCAGCGTTGTGCTCTTTCAGCAGCTGGCCAACGGTTTTGCTCGGATCAACAACGAAAGGCTGACCGGTCAGAGAAACTTCGCCGGTGAATTTCTTCATGCGGCCTTCAACCATTTTCTCTGCGATTTCTTTCGGCTTGCCAGACTGCATGGCGATGTCCAGCTGTACCTGGTACTCTTTCTCAACCACTTCAGCAGACACGTCTTCCGGCTTAACGAATTCCGGCTTGCTCGCCGCAACGTGCATAGCCAGCTGTTTGATAAGCTCTTCGTCAGCGCCTTTAGCGGAGATCAGAACGCCGATGCGCGCGCCGTGCAGGTAGCTGCCAAGCTCAGCGCCTTCGAGGGCGGCAACGCGGCGAATGTTGATGTTCTCACCAATTTTCGCTACCAGCGCTACGCGCTCTTCTTCAAACTGCACTTTCAGCACTTCAACGTCAGTGATTTTGCCAGCAACTGCGGCATTCAGCACTTTGTCAGCAAACGCCTGGAAGCCGCCATCTTTAGCAACGAAGTCAGTCTGGCAGTTAACTTCCAGAATCACACCGTAGTCGCCTTCGATTTTGGTTTTGATCACGCCGTCAGCAGCCACGTTGCCTGCTTTTTTCGCTGCTTTGATAGCACCGGACTTACGCATGTTCTCGATTGCCAGCTCGATGTCGCCGTTGGCTTCAGTCAGCGCTTTTTTGCAATCCATCATGCCAGCGCCAGTACGTTCGCGCAGCTCTTTTACCAGGGAAGCGGTAATTTCAGCCATTCTATATTCCTCGGTTATCTCATTTGGGGAGATATACCCTACCGGCCTCAGGTTACAGTCTGTGACGTACCATAAAAGCGGGTGGGTATAGGCCTGGCGTGCCCGAAAGGTGTCTGACAAGCCAGACTCAAACAAAAAAGGGGCCTGAAGACAGGCCCCCTAACCAAACTTGTTACTACCTGGTTAATAAGGGCTCAATACGAGCGAACCTTATTATTCAGCTTCTACGAAGCTTTCTTCCGCCTGAGAAGCCAGGTCCTGAGAACGGCCTTCGCGTACGGTTGCAGCAACAGCGTTCAGGTACAGGCTAACAGCACGGATTGCGTCGTCGTTACCCGGGATAACGAAGTCAACGCCGTCCGGATCGGAGTTGGTATCAACGATAGCAAATACCGGGATGCCCAGGTTGTTCGCTTCTTTGATAGCGATGTGTTCGTGATCGGCGTCGATAACAAACAGTGCGTCCGGCAGGCCGCCCATGTCTTTGATACCGCCGAGGCTGTTTTCCAGCTTGTCCAGCTCACGAGTACGCATCAGCGCTTCTTTCTTGGTCAGCTTGTCGAAGGTGCCGTCCTGAGACTGAGTTTCCAGGTCTTTCAGACGCTTGATGGACTGACGAACGGTTTTCCAGTTGGTCAGCATGCCGCCCAGCCAGCGATGGTTCACGAAGAACTGATCGCAGCTCTGAGCCGCTTCTTTTACCGCTTCGCTAGCAGCGCGTTTGGTACCGACGAACAGGATCTTACCTTTACGGGAAGAAATTTTGCTCAGCTCAGCCAGGGCTTCGTTGAACATCGGTACGGTTTTCTCAAGGTTGATGATGTGAACTTTGTTACGCGCACCGAAGATGAACGGCTTCATTTTCGGGTTCCAGTAACGGGTCTGGTGACCGAAGTGAACACCAGCCTTGAGCATATCGCGCATGGAAACAGTTGCCATGTTTAAAACCTCTATATAAAAGTATGGGGTTATGCCTCCACGTATCCCATATTGCCGACCCCGAAGGGCACCCCGGAATATGTGCCGATACGTGTGTGTTATTACACAATGTGAGAGTAATCGCCTCTGCACCCGTTTTTGGTACAGAAGTCCGGCGCGCTTTATATCACAAAATCGGCCCGGACTCCAATAGTTGTTCACGCCCTTCCCGCTGAGTGAATCTCAATTTGGCACCCTATGCATGCCCTGATAACATTGATTTCACTTTCACTCTTATTTGTCGGGAATCCGGCAACAGCGGACCTGAATATGGCTATCTCAATTAAGACCCCAGAAGAAATCGAAAAAATGCGCGTCGCCGGCAGGCTTGCCGCCGAGGTGCTGGAGATGATCGAAGCGCACGTCAAACCCGGCGTCAGCACCGGCGAGCTGGATCGCATCTGCCACGACTACATCACAAATCATCAGCACGCGATCTCCGCAAGCCTGAACTACCACGGTTTTCCGAAATCGGTTTGTATTTCTGTCAACGAAGTGGTTTGCCACGGCATTCCGGATGACGAGAAGCTTTTAAAAGATGGCGACATCGTAAACATCGACGTGACCGTGATTAAAGATGAATATCATGGCGACACCTCAAAAATGTTTATCGTCGGCAAACCGACTATTCTTGGCGAGCGCCTGTGCCGCATCACGCAGGAAAGTCTCTACGTGGCGCTGCGCATGGTAAAACCAGGCATTCGCCTGCGCAGCCTCGGCGCCGCTATTCAGAAGTTTGTCGAAGCGGAAGGGTTCTCGGTCGTGCGTGAATATTGCGGTCACGGCATTGGCCGCGGCTTCCATGAAGAGCCGCAGGTGCTGCACTATGACGCGGATGACGGCGGCGTTATCCTGCAGCCGGGCATGACCTTCACCGTAGAACCGATGGTGAACGCGGGCGACTACCGCATCCGCACGATGAAAGACGGCTGGACGGTTAAAACTAAAGACCGCAGCTTGTCTGCTCAGTACGAGCATACTATTGTGGTGACGGAAAACGGCTGCGAAATTCTGACGTTGCGTAAGGACGACACGATCCCCAACATCATTTCGCATAACGATTAATAAGAAGCCGGCTTAAGCCGGCTTTTTTATGGGCGGCGCATGATGAGTAATAGTTTACCTGAGCAGTATGCGAACACGGCTCTCGCTTCTTTACCGGGCCTGCCAGCCCAACCCGCCACCTGGCCGCAAGACGCGCTACACTGCGCGGCGATAAAACAGCATCTGGATGATTTTCAACGCTGGCTTGGCGTCGCCTTCGACAGCGGCATCAGCGCCGAAGATCTTGTCGAAGCGCGTACGGAATTTATCGACCAGCTTCTGCAACGCCTCTGGCTGCACTACGGTTTTGGCGATACAGAGGAAACGGCGCTGGTGGCGGTCGGCGGTTATGGGCGCGGCGAACTGCACCCGCTTTCAGACATCGACCTGCTGATCTTAAGCCGTAAACGCCTGCCCGATGCGCAGGCGCAAAAAGTCGGCGAGCTGTTAACCCTGCTCTGGGACGTAAAGCTTGAAGTGGGCCATAGCGTGCGCACGCTTGAAGAGTGCCTGCTTGAGGGGCTGTCCGATTTAACCGTCGCCACCAACCTGATTGAGTCCCGCCTGCTGATTGGCGACGTCGCGCTGTTTCTTGAACTGCAAAAACACATTTTTAGCGACGGCTTCTGGCCTTCTGAAAAGTTTTTCCCGGCGAAAGTGGAAGAGCAAAATGAACGCCACCAGCGCTATCACGGCACCAGCTATAACCTTGAGCCCGATATCAAAAGCAGCCCCGGCGGCCTTCGCGATATTCATACTCTCCAGTGGGTCGCGCGTCGCCACTTCGGCGCCACGTCATTGCGTGAAATGGTAGGGTTCGGTTTTCTGACGGAAGCGGAGCGCAATGAGCTCGACGAATGTCAGCATCTGCTCTGGCGCATCCGCTTCGCCCTGCACCTGGAGCTGAACCGCTACGACAACCGTCTGCTGTTCGATCGCCAGCTGAGCGTCGCCCAGCGCCTGAACTACCAGGGCGAAGGCAACGAGCCGGTCGAGCAGATGATGAAAGATTTCTATCGTGTCACTCGCCGGGTGGGCGAACTTAATCAAATGCTGTTGCAGCTCTTCGATGAAGCGATACTTGCGCTCTCCACCGATGAAAAACCCCGCCCGCTGGATGATGATTTCCAGCTTCGCGGCACGCTTATCGATCTGCGCGATGAAACGCTTTTTATCCGCGAGCCGCAGGCGATACTGCGGATGTTTTACGCCATGGTGCGCAACCGGGACATTACCGGCATTTACTCCACCACGTTGCGTCATCTGCGCCACGCTCGTCGCCATCTTAAACAGCCGCTGTGCTATATCCCCGAAGCGCGTTCGCTGTTCTTGACCATGCTGCGCCATCCGGGCGCGGTCAGCCGCGGACTGGTGCCTATGCACCGCCACAGCGTGCTGTGGGCCTATATGCCGCAGTGGTCGCACATTGTCGGCCAGATGCAGTTCGACCTCTTTCACGCTTACACCGTCGATGAGCACACTATCCGGGTGCTGCAAAAGCTTGAGAGTTTTTCTCTTGAAGAGACGCGGTCGAAGCATCCGCTGTGCGTTGATTTATGGCCGCGCCTGTCGCATCCGGAACTCATTCTGATCGCCGCGCTGTTCCACGATATCGCCAAAGGGCGCGGCGGCGACCACTCCGTTCTCGGCGCGCAGGATGTATTGAAATTCGCCGAACTGCATGGCCTCAACTCCCGTGAAACGCAACTAGTGGCCTGGCTGGTGCGCCAGCATCTATTAATGTCAGTTACCGCCCAGCGGCGCGATATTCAGGACCCGGAAGTGATCAAGCAGTTCGCCGAAGAGGTGCAGACGGAAAATCGCCTGCGTTTCCTGGTGTGCCTGACGGTCGCTGATATCTGCGCCACCAACGAAACGCTGTGGAACAGCTGGAAACAGAGCCTGTTGCGCGAGCTTTACTTCGCCACCGAGAAACAGCTGCGCCGGGGTATGCAGAATACGCCGGATATGCGTGAGCGGGTGCGCCACCATCAAGTGCAGGCGCTGGCGCTGCTGCGTATGGAAAATATCAACGAAGAGGCGCTGCACCATATCTGGGCGCGCTGCCGGGCGAACTATTTTGTACGCCACAGCCCAAACCAGCTCGCCTGGCACGCACGCCATTTGCTGAAGCACGACCTCAGCCAGCCGCTGATTTTATTAAGCCCGCAGGCGACGCGCGGCGGCACGGAGATTTTTATCTGGAGCCCGGACCGTCCTTATCTTTTCGCCGCCGTGTGCGCCGAACTGGATCGCCGCAACTTAAGCGTTCATGACGCGCAAATCTTCACTACCCGCGACGGCATGGCGATGGACACCTTTATCGTGCTGGAGCCGGACGGCAGCCCACTTTCCGCCGACCGCCATGAAGCTATCCGTCATGGGCTTGAGCAGGCCATTACCCAGCGAACCTGGCAGCCGCCGCAGCCGCGTCGTCAGCCAGCCAAATTGCGCCACTTTACGGTGGAAACCGAAGTGAATTTCCTGCCGACGCACACAGAGCGACGCTCATTCCTTGAGCTTATCGCGCTCGACCAGCCAGGGCTTCTGGCGCGTGTCGGCCAGGTGTTCGCCGACCTCGGCATTTCGCTGCATGGCGCAAGAATCACCACCATTGGGGAGCGAGTAGAAGATTTATTTATAATCGCGACAGCCGACCGGCGCGCCCTTAATAATGTGCTGCAACAAGAGGTGCAACAACGGTTGACAGCAGCCCTCAATCCAAACGATAAAGGGTAAACCCTTTTTTACATCGTTAAGTGAACCATCAGGAAAGAGCAAATAATGCATCAGCTACAAAATGTTATTGAAACCGCCTTTGAACGTCGCGCAGAGATCACCCCGGCTAACGTGGATACCGTTACCCGCGAAGCGGTGAACCAGGTTATCGCCCTGCTGGACAGCGGCGAACTGCGCGTGGCAGAGAAAATCGACGGCCAGTGGGTCACCCACCAGTGGTTGAAGAAAGCGGTTCTGCTCTCCTTCCGCATTAACGACAACCAGGTTATCGAAGGCGCGGAAAGCCGTTACTTCGATAAAGTGCCGATGAAGTTCGCCAATTACGACGAAGCGCGTTTCCAGAAAGAAGGTTTTCGCGTAGTTCCGCCGGCCGCCGTTCGCCAGGGCGCGTTTATCGCCCGCAACACCGTGCTGATGCCTTCTTATGTGAACATTGGCGCGTTCGTTGATGAAGGCACCATGGTAGATACCTGGGCGACCGTAGGCTCCTGTGCGCAGATTGGTAAAAACGTGCATCTCTCCGGCGGCGTGGGCATCGGCGGCGTGCTGGAGCCGCTGCAGGCGAACCCGACCATTATCGAAGATAACTGCTTCATCGGCGCGCGTTCTGAAATTGTGGAAGGCGTTATCGTCGAAGAAGGCGCGGTTATTTCAATGGGCGTGTACATCGGCCAGAGTACCAAAATCTATGACCGTGAAACGGGCGAAGTCCACTACGGCCGCGTGCCGGCAGGCTCTGTTGTCGTGTCCGGCAACCTGCCGTCGAAAGATGGTTCTTACAGCCTCTACTGCGCCGTTATCGTGAAAAAAGTGGATGCGAAAACCCGCAGTAAGGTTGGCATCAACGAATTGCTGCGCACTATCGACTAACAGCAGTAAAAAAGGCGGGCCTGGCCCGCCTTTTTGCTCTCTGATGGTGGCGTAAAAGGATATTTTCGTGAATTATCTATAGGTTAATGATTCCCCAGGGGGCCCGCTTATGTACGATAATCTGAAGAGTCTTGGCATAACCAATCCTGATGAAATCGACCGTTACAGTCTTCGCCAGGAAGCGAACAACGATATTCTGAAAATCTACTTTCAGAAGGATAAAGGCGAGTTTTTCGCCAAGAGCGTGAAGTTTAAATATCCTCGCCAGCGCAAAACGGTTGTCGCCGACGGCGTTGGACAAGGGTTCAAAGAAGTGCAGGAGATAAGCCCGAACCTGCGCTACGTGATTGATGAACTCGATCAGATCTGCCAGCGCGATCGCAGCGAAGTGGATCTTAAGCGTAAAATTCTGGATGACCTGCGCCATCTGGAAAGCGTGGTCGCCAACAAGATCAGCGAAATCGAATCCGATCTCGAAAAGCTTACCCGCAACAAATAACGCCTTCAGGGCTGGCTTGCCAGCCCCTTTTGTTTTACCGCGTCCCTGTTATCCCAACGTGTGCCTACTCTTGCTATCACCCCTACGATAAAAGCGGCGTAATAAAAAAGGCCGCACGGGGCGGCCTTTTTTAGCGCAATGCCTTTTACTGCATCAACAGATAGATAGAGCTGTCGCCGCGCTGAATATTCAGCGCCAGCACTGACGGCTTGCTCTCGAGAATTTTACGCAGCTCGGCAATGTTATTCACTGGCTGCTGGTTCGCCCCGACGATGATGTCGCCTTTCTTAAGCCCGATGCGCGCCGCCTGGGAGTTCGCCTTCACGTTGTTGACGATAACGCCCTGGTCTTTGCCCGTACGGTTGCTCATCTCCGCGCCTTCAATGCCGTTGAAGACGGTGGAAGACTCAACCTGAGTCTGGCTGCTCTGCTGCAGCTCCAGATTAACGTTAACTTCCTTGCCTTCGCGCAGCAGGCCAAGCGTCAGCTTGCTGCCGACAGGCATAGAACCCACCTGGGCGCGCAGCGCCGCAAAGCTGTTGATAGGCTTGCCGTTCAGGGAGGTAATCACATCGCCCGCCTTCACACCCGCTTTCGCGGCGGAGGAGTTCGGCATCACCTGACTTACAAACGCGCCGCGCTGAGCGTCAACTTTCATCGCTTTCGCCAGCTCAGAGTTCAGCTCGGTGCCAAGGATGCCCAGCTCGCCACGGCGCACCTGGCCATACTGCACCATCTGCGCAGTCAGGTTTTTCACCATGTTGCTCGGAATGGCGAAGCCGATGCCGATGTTGCCGCCGTCCGGCGCCAGAATAGCGGTGTTGATGCCGATAAGCTCGCCGTTCAGGTTCACCAACGCGCCGCCGGAGTTGCCGCGGTTAATGGCGGCGTCGGTCTGGATAAAGTTTTCGTAGTTTTCCGCATTCAGGCCGCTGCGGCCCAGCGCCGAAACGATACCGGAAGTCACGGTTTCGCCAAGACCAAACGGGTTGCCGATAGCGACGGTGTAATCGCCCACGCGCAGCTGATCGGAGTCGGCGATTTGAATCGCCGTCAGGTTTTTCGGATCCTGAATCTGGATCAGCGCGATATCCGATCGCGGATCTTTACCTACCATTTTGGCGTCGAGCTTACGCCCGTCGCTCAGCTGCACTTTAATTGAGGTTGCGTTATCCACCACGTGGTTGTTAGTTACCACATAGCCTTTCGCGGCATCAATAATGACCCCGGAACCCAGCGCCATAAATTTCTGTTGCTGGCCGCCGTCGCCGCCTTCACCGCCGCCCTGACAGAAAGGCGAACTCTGGAAAGGCGAACCTTCCTGGCAGAACGGCGAGTTATCGCCAAAGAATTGCTGGAAATTACGCGGCAGACGCGGCGTGTTCACCGTCGTGCTCCCTTCAACGTTAATGCTCACCACTGATGGCATCACTTTCTCCAGCATCGGCGCCAGGCTCGGCATCTGTTGCGAGGTGGCGGAAGAAGATGCAGTCTCAGCGGCGAAAGCGGACACCGGCCCCAGCGCCAAACCCAGACTCAGAGCCAGCGCACTCATTGCTAACGTGGTTTTTTTCATCTTTTCAATCTCAGCTAAAAGTTACGTCAATTACCTGCTGTGTACGTGACAGTAAGAGTGACTTTATAGCGCGAAGTTCCAGCGTTAAGTTTCTGAATAAGTAAAAATTTATTGAGCGTCTTTACAAAACTCGCACTATTTATTCCACCGCCATCAGGCGCCGATATTCATCCCATGCATATAAATCGGTCATGCCGCTGATATAATCCTGAATCAAGCGGCAGCGATAATAATATTCCCATAAGGGATAATCCGCCGCCTCGGGATGCAGATTATTCACCGCTTCAATATAAGCCAGCCGGTGACGGCCAGAAAGCTTGTGAAATAAGCGCGTCTCAATCGGTAAACGCCGCACGCCTTCGGTTTCCACCAGCTCGCGGAAATCCGTCAACGGCAGTTTTAACAGCGGCTGGTAAATATCCAGCAGGCCGCTTATCACCCGATAACCTTGTAATTCTAGCTGTTCAACGTCGGGGTGATTAAATACGCGACGTACCGCCACGCGCTTATAGAGCTCAAGCAGGCGGCTCGACGGGCTCTCGTCCTCAAGCAGCGCCTGGTTAAACGAGCCGTCAAAAACAGCGGGCAGGTTTTCAATAAACCGCTGTGCGGCATAGGGCACCAGCTTATTTAGCGTATTGACGCGCAAATACATAAAGAACTGGTCTTCGGCAATGCGCCGAAGCGGATTGGTCTTCGCTTTTTCATAAGCGTTTTCCACTACCTGCGCGAAAAGGTCTTCAGGCTCATGCTCGCCCCAGGATTCATAAAGATGCTGATAAAGCTGCTCGACGGTAAATATGCGTTTCTCTACCGCATCTTCAAGATCGGCCACGCAATAAGAGATGTCATCCGCCGCTTCCATAATCCAGGTCAGCGGGAAACGGCTATATTCGCCAAGCGAAAGCTCTTTACGTAGGCGGGAAATATAGCCTTCTTCCGCCAGGTAAAAACCGGGCTTTTTCATCAAATAGCTGTGGCTTTTCGGCACCGGGCCGGCATGCCACGCCGGGCGCGTATATTTTAAAATGCAGCCCACCTGCGCCCAGGTCAGGTTCATGCGCAGCAAAGTATGGACAAGGCGAATGCCCTGCGCGTTTCCTTCGAAATGGCACAAATCCTGACGTATTTTGCGACGCAGCGCGTTGAGTTCTTCTTCGCCTTCCTGCAGCTTTAGCACGGCGACAGCGCAACGGTCATGGCTCAGCGGCTGGCTGGCGGCGTCGACAGGAAAAAGACGCTGGCTGAACCAGTCGTTGATCGCCGCTTCGCCAAAATGGCCGAACGGCGGGTTGCCGATGTCATGCATCAGGCAGGCCATCTCGACAATGCTTTCAAACGGCCCGGTTAGCTCCGCCAGCCCGTATTGTTCAAGCTTGCCCTGCTCTTTCAGTCGGCTTAATACCTCTTTGGCGATATAACGCCCGACCTGTTGCACTTCCAGCGAATGGGTTAGTCGCGTACGTACTGCGGCGTTGCGCTCCAGCGGAAAGACCTGCGTTTTTTGCTGCAGGCGGCGAATGGCTGGCGAATTGATTACGCGCCCCCGGTCGCTTTCAAAAATGCGCAGGATCTCATGTTCACTTTTCGCTCCCTGCGGCGAGCGATACCGGCGACGCCAGTTTATTTTGTTGCGAAAATCGATCTCAGCCATAGGCTCTCCCGGTTCGCGCGCTTACGCGAATTAAATCCTTGTTGTCTGCCATGATAGACTATCCCCGTTAATCCATCATTTAGCGAGTATCTCTATGAAAGCAGGCATTATTGGTGCAATGGAAGAAGAAGTTACGCTGCTGCGCGACAAAATTGAAAATCGTCAGACGCTGAAACTGGCGGGCTGCGAGATCTATACCGGCACGCTTAACGGCGTCGAGGTGGCTCTGCTGAAGTCGGGCATCGGTAAAGTCTCCGCCGCGATGGGTGCGACGCTGCTTCTTGAACACTGCAAGCCTGATCTCATCATTAACACCGGCTCGGCGGGCGGCCTTGCGCCTACGCTCAAAGTAGGCGATATCGTGGTTTCCGACGAAGTTCGCTATCACGACGCTGACGTAACCGCATTCGGCTACGAATATGGCCAGATGGCGGGTTGCCCGGCCGCCTTCAAAGCGGATGAAACGCTTATCGCCGCCGCTGAAGCCTGCATCGGCGAGCTCAACCTGCATGCGGTGCGCGGCCTGGTGGTGAGCGGCGACGCCTTTATCAACGGCGCCGACGCGCTTACCCGCATCCGCACCCGTTTTCCGCAGGCGATCGCTGTGGAAATGGAAGCGACGGCTATTGGCCACGTCTGCCATAACTTCGGCGTGCCGTTCGTGGTGGTGCGCGCCATTTCCGACGTAGCGGACCAGCAGTCGCACCTGAGCTTCGAGGAGTTCCTCGCTGTCGCGGCAAAGCAGTCCAGCCTGATGGTAGAAACGCTGCTCGCCGCCGTAAACCGTGGCTAAGCGGCCGCTTAACAGGGCGCTCGCCGCCCTGCTTCTTCTCTTCCCGGCGTGGCTGATGGCCGCGCCGCGCGTCATTTCGCTCTCCCCTGCCAATACCGAACTCGCTTTCGCTGCCGGCATTACGCCCGTTGCCGCCAGCGCTTATTCTGACTATCCCGAAGCGGCGAAAAAGCTGGAGCAGGTGGCGAACTGGCAGGGCATGAACCTTGAGCGCATCGTGGCGCTTAAGCCCGATCTGGTGCTCGCCTGGCGCGGCGGCAACGCCGAACGCCAGGTCAATCAACTTAAATCGCTTGGCATTCAGGTGATGTGGCTTGATCCGGCAAGCGTGGAGCAGGTCGCCGCGGCGCTTCGCCAGCTCGCGGCCTTCAG
The DNA here is from genome assembly GCA_000621185.1 of Franconibacter pulveris DSM 19144. Lineage (GTDB taxonomy): Bacteria > Pseudomonadota > Gammaproteobacteria > Enterobacterales > Enterobacteriaceae > Franconibacter > Franconibacter pulveris. The sequence goes on along the minus strand of KK211223.1, from coordinate 552,428 downwards.
CCCTGCCCCTGAAAAGGCGCAAGCGGCGGCAGCCTCGCTGCTTGAGGAATTTACGGCCCTGAAAAACCACTACGCCGGAAAAGCGAAAAAGCGGGTCTTTTTGCAATTTGGCGGCCAGCCGCTTTTCACGACCAATAAAAGCTCCATTCAGAACCAGCTTGTCGAGGTCTGCGGCGGTGAGAATATCTTCGCCGACAGCCCCGCGCCCTGGCCGCAGGTAAGCCGCGAGCAGGTGTTGATGCGCAAGCCGGAAGCCATCATTACTGCGGGCGATGAAAAGGAAATTCCACAGATAACGCAGTTCTGGCATGAGCAGCTAAAAGTTCCGGTTATTACCGTAAAAGACGACTGGTTTGAGCGCGCCGGGCCGCGTATTATCCTCGCCGCGAAACAGCTCTGCCAGGCGCTGGCAGCTACGAAATAACGAGTCGAGGAAAGGAAATGCTGGTTTATTGGCTGGATATCATAGGCACAGCCGTGTTTGCCATCTCTGGCGTTTTGCTGGCCGGAAAGCTGCGGATGGATCCGTTCGGCGTTCTGGTACTGGGTGTGGTGACGGCGGTGGGCGGCGGCACGATCCGCGATATGGCGCTCGATCACGGCCCGGTGTTCTGGGTCAAAGATCCCACCGATCTGGTGGTGGCGATGGTGACCTGCCTGCTGACCATTGCGCTGGTGCGCCAGCCGCGGCGCTTGCCGAAGTGGATCCTGCCGGTGCTGGACGCCGTAGGCCTGGCGGTGTTTGTCGGCATCGGCGTGAACAAGGCGTTTCTGGCAGGCACCGGCCCGCTGGTAGCCATCTGCATGGGCGTGGTGACGGGCGTGGGCGGCGGTATTATTCGCGATGTGCTGGCTCGCGAAATTCCTATGATCCTGCGAACCGAAATCTACGCCACCGCTTGCATTGCGGGCGGCATCGTCCACGCCACCGCGTTTTACACCTTCAGCGTGCCGCTTGAGCAGGCCAGTATGACAGGCATGGCGGTGACGCTTGCCATCCGGCTCGCCGCTATTCGCTGGCACCTGAAGCTGCCCACCTTCGCGCTCGACGACCACGCATAAACAAAAAAGCCGTGTTTCACAACACGGCTTTTCTTTTATCCGGCTTACCCGGCGGGATTAGATGCTGAAGGAGGAGCCACAGCCGCAGGTGCTGGTGGCGTTCGGGTTGCTCACCACGAAACGAGAACCTTCCAGCCCTTCGGTGTAATCCACCGAGCCGCCCACCAGATACTGCAGGCTCATTGGGTCAACCACCAGCGCGACGCCCTGTTTTTCGATAGTCATGTCGCCGTCGTTGATCTGGTCATCAAAGGTAAAACCATACTGGAAGCCGCTGCAACCGCCACCGGTGATGTAGACGCGCAGTTTAAGGTTCGGATTCTCTTCATCCGCGATCAGGCTTTTTACTTTATTGGCTGCTGCATCGGTAAATTGCAGAGGCAGCGCTACGTCATCACTCATTTTATGCTCCCAACGAAGACCGCAATCGGGCAAAGAATAACCCGATCTTTAAGGCCATTATCTATTACCCTGGTAAATCGTTCAAGTATTCTGCCCGGCCTGCGCCTGCTGTTCCGCCTGCTGTTTTGCCAGCGTACGGGCAAGAATAGAGGAATAGAGCGGCTTGCCGCCAAGAAACTGCGCCAGCAGCGTAGCGCCAAGGCAGGTAATGATCATTGGCAGAATGAGCTGGTAATTATCGGTCATCTCCAGCACCAGCACGATACCGGTCAACGGCGCCCGCACGGAGGCGGCGAACAGCGCACCCATGCCGGCGATGGCGAACGTCCCCGCCTCCAGATGATACGCCGGGAACCAGGCCGCGCAGGCCATGCCGAACGCGGTGCCAAGCAGCGTGCCGAGCGCCAGCATCGGGGCGAAAATCCCGCCTGGCGCGCCGGAAGAGAAGCAGAGCAGCGTGGTTATCACCCGGGCGACAAAGATAAACAGCAGCATGCCCACGCTGAAGTTACCCGCCGCGGCGATGGGGATAAGGTTAAAGCCGCCGCCCGCCGCCGCAGGCTCAATCAGCGCCAGCACGCCGCACAAGCCGCCAAGCGCGCCGCCCACCAGCACCCACTTCGTTATATTGCCGCCGTGAATACGTTGAAACATATCCTGGGCGCGAAAAATGAGATGGTTGAAAAGCGGGCCTACCGCGCCAAAAATAATGCCGAGCATCAGGTAGAGCCAGAGCGTATTGACCGGCGCGTTAGTCAGCCTGCCGACTTCAATCACTGCGCCTTCGCCGTTAAAGAGGCGAAAAACGATGCTCGACATAATGACGCCGGTAAAGACCGCCTTGATGGAGATAAGGTTGTAGCGAAACTGCGGGCGCATCTCCTCAATGATAAACAGAATGCCTGCCAGCGGCGCGTTGAAAGCGGCCGAAAGCCCCGCCGCCGCGCCGGTGGCAAGCAGCGTATGGCGCGCTTCCGCGCCGCGCTGGCGAAACATGTCCAGCACCATGCGGCCGATATTGCCGCCAATCTGCACTGTCGGCCCCTCACGGCCCAGCACCATGCCCGCGCCAAGCGTCCCCATACCGCCGATAAACTTCACGGGCAACACCCGCCACCAGCGTACCGGGCGCAGCTCTTCAAGCGCCCCTTCAATTTCAGGAATGCCGGAGCCGCCCGCCTCCGGCGCGAAGCGGCGCACCAGCCAATACCCCACCATCGCCAGCAGCGCGGAGGCGATAAACGCCAGCGGCCAGACCAGCCAGGCGCGGTCGGCGACCTGCGCCAGCATACCGATGCGGTTTTGCTGCACCCAGCCGACGGCCCGTTCAAACGCCACACCCGCCAGCCCCGCAAGCGTACCCACTACAGCCGCCATCAGCAAAATGGCCAGCGGCGTTTTATCGCGGCGGATCAGGTGGCGAATCATCATCATGCGGCGTAAGCGGAGCCGCTGTTGTGCCCTGAAAGGGGAAGCGTGTGGTTTCATGCTGTCATCATTTGTAGGTAAAACAGAATGGAGCGCTATTTTACCCGCCGCCTGCCGCCGCGTCGCATGAAAAATCCCCTGCTATTCGGGCGCTTCAATCGGGCAAAACTTTCATAACCTTTATCGGATGCCTTAGAATAGCCCGTTACCCTTTTTCCCGAATCAGGAGCCGATTCATGAGTAAGTCTGAAAACCTCTACGCCGCCGCCCGCGAACTTATCCCCGGCGGCGTTAACTCGCCGGTGCGCGCCTTTACCGGCGTGGGCGGCGTCCCGCTGTTTATCGAGCGTGCGGACGGGGCTTATCTGTATGACGCCGACGGCAAAGCCTATATCGATTACGTGGGCTCCTGGGGGCCGATGGTGTTGGGCCATAACCATCCCGCCATCCGTAACGCGGTCATTGAGGCAGCGCAGCGCGGCCTGAGCTTTGGCGCGCCGACGGAGATGGAAGTAAAAATGGCGCAGCTCGTCACCGAACTGGTGCCGACAATGGACATGGTGCGCATGGTGAACTCCGGCACCGAGGCGACGATGAGCGCCATTCGCCTGGCGCGCGGCTATACCCACCGCGACAAAATTATCAAATTTGAAGGCTGCTACCACGGCCACGCCGACCACCTGCTGGTAAAAGCCGGTTCCGGCGCGCTCACGCTCGGTCAGCCTAATTCGCCGGGCGTGCCGGCGGATTTCGCGAAGCACACCCTGACCTGCACCTATAACGATCTCGCCTCTGTGCGCGAGGCATTCGAGCTCTATCCGCAGGATATCGCCTGCATCATCGTCGAGCCGGTCGCGGGCAACATGAACTGCATCCCGCCGCAGCCCGATTTCCTGCCAGGCCTGCGCGCACTGTGCGATGAATTTGGCGCGCTGCTGATTATCGATGAAGTGATGACCGGTTTCCGCGTGGCGCTGGCGGGCGCTCAGGCCTACTACAACGTTGAACCGGATCTCACCTGCCTTGGCAAAATCATCGGCGGCGGCATGCCGGTGGGGGCGTTTGGCGGCCGCCGTGAAATCATGGAAGCGCTGGCGCCGACCGGGCCGGTTTACCAGGCGGGCACCCTCTCCGGCAACCCGATTGCGATGGCGGCGGGCTACGCCTGTCTGAGCGAAGTGGCGCAGCCTGGCGTGCATGAAACGCTGGACGACCTCACCACCCGCCTGGCCGAAGGGCTGCGCGAAGCGGCGAAAGAGGCGGGCATTCCGCTGGTGGTTAACCACGTCGGCGGCATGTTCGGCCTCTTCTTCACCGCGGCCGGGAGCGTAACTTGCTATAAAGATGTGGTCGCCTGCGACGTGGAGCGCTTCAAGCGCTTCTTTCATCTGATGCTGGAGGAAGGCGTCTACTTCGCGCCCTCCGCGTTTGAAGCGGGTTTTATGTCCGTCGCTCACAGCGAAGAAGATATCAACAACACGGTCGACGCCGCCCGTCGCGTGTTTGCGAAGCTGTAATTCGTCTGGCGATAAAAAAAGGCGGGGACTTCCCCGCCTTTTTTATTGGCCTTCACGCCCGCGCTTACCGGCTCTGCTTTCTCAACAGATAGACAAAATAAGGCGCGCCGATAAAGGTCGCCAGCAGCCCCGCCGGGATCTGATAAGGGAAGATAACCATACGTCCGCACCAGTCGGCGAAGAGCATCAGCATGCCGCCCAGCAGCGCCGAGATAACCAGCTGCGGCAGCGCCCGGCGAAAGCCCATCAGCCGGGTGATATGCGGTGCCATCAGGCCGACAAAGCTGAGCGGCCCGATAGTCAGCGTGGCCGCGGCGGTCAGCGCGGCAGCGAGCAGCAGCAGCGCGATACGGGCAGGCGTCAGCGCCATGCCGACCGCGCGGGCGGTATCGCCGCCAAGCGGCAGGATAGTCAGCCAGCGGCGGCAGAACGGCGTCGCCGCCAGCAAGATCGCCATTACGCCAAGCGTGCGCAGCGCATGCTGCGGGGTCACGCTATAGGTCGAGCCGGAAAGCCAGGTGATAACCTGCGCCATACGCGGGTCGCCGCTTGCCTGCAGCATCACCAGCATCATGCTGAAGGCGGTGCTCAGCGCCATCCCCGCCAGCAGCATGCGGTGCGGCGAGAAGCCTCCGCGCCCGGCGGCGATAAGGATAACGAGCAGCGTGCCTGCCGCCCCCAGGCTACCGGCGGGCAGCAGCCAGGCGAAAGCGTCCACGGGCACGAAAAAGAGCATCAGCACCACGCCGAAGGCGGCGCCCGCGCTGATGCCGAGCACTTCGGGACTGGCCATCGGGTTACCGGTCAGACGCTGAATAATACAGCCCGCCACCGCCAGCATGGCGCCGGCGCTGAGCGCCGCCAGCACCCGCGGCCAGCGCCACGGCATCATCTCATTGAGCAACGAACCGCTCGCCCACTGCCAGCCCTGCGCGTCGCGTCCCAGACAAAGCGCCGCCGCCAGCATCGCAAGCAGTACCACCAGGCCCGCTATCGCCCAGCGCAGCAGATGCTGGCGCTCAGCGGGCACGCTGTCGCCTGCACTCATGTCCGGCGCGCTCATGGTGCGAAGACGCGGCAGCAGCCAAAGCAGCAGCGGCGCGCCAATCAACGCCGTCACCATGCCGGTGGAGATCTCCATCCAGACGCGGGTCAGCCAGACGATGAACTGATCGGAAATCCACAGGATCAGCGCGCCGATAAGCGGCGCCAGCAGCAGGCGCGCAAGCAGCCGTCTCGCGCCTAACATTTTGGCAAGCAAGGGCGCGAAAAGACCAATAAAGCCGATAATTCCCACCGCGTTCACCAGCAAGGCGCTGATGACTATTGCAAGCGAAAGCGCCGCCAGCCTCGCCAGCGAAAGCGCAAGCCCCAGGTTGCGCGCCACGCCGTCATCAAGACCCATCAGGGTTAACGGACGCAGCAGCGACAGCGTCAGCAGCACGCCGCCCAGCAGCTGCGGCCACAGGCGATTCACGATGCTCCAGTCGGTCTGGTTAAGCGCGCCGCTGCTCCAGAGGAACATGCTCTGCAACTGCTCGTGATGAAAAATCACCAGCAGCTGATTTACCGCGCCGCAGTACAGGCTGACGACCAGGCCCGCAAGAATGAGCGTGACCGGCGAAAGGCGTTTGCCCCACGCCACGCCGAATACCAGCAGGCCAACGAGACAGGCGCCTGCCAGCGCGGCGAATTGCATCGTGAAAACGCCGCCCGGCAGCGACCAGAGCGTAACGACGGTAATGCCGAGCTGCGCCCCGGTGGCGACGCCAAGCGTCGTCGGCTCCGCCAGCGGATTGCGCAGCACTTGCTGGAACAGCACGCCCACAAGCCCCAGCCCTGCCCCCACCAGCAGCGAAACCGCCAGGCGCGGCAGCGCGCTGTAGTGGAACAGCATCTGGTTGATAGCGTTAACATCCGGCTGCCAGAGCGCCTGGCGCCATTCACCGCGCGGCAGTTGCGCGTTAAGGTTGAACCACGTCAGCGCAAGCGCGGCGATAAAGAGCGCGGCGAGCAAAAGCGTCGGGAAAAGCGCATGGCGCGTTCTCATGCCCGGCCTCCCAGCGCGTTGTCCAGCACGTGACAAAAGCGCATGGTGGAGAGCGTCGCGCCATAAAACCAGACCGCTGGCACCCGCTGAAAACGTTGGTTGCGGATAAAGGGCATCGCCTGCCACAGCGGCGTGGCGGCTATCTGTCCCATCAATGGCTCATCACCGTGTTCGAAGCAAAGCACATCGGCATCCTTGATAGCGGCAAGCTGCTCCATCCCTACGATCGCGCTGCCCCAGAAATTGGTCTCGCCCGCCCAGCCGTTGCGTACGCCCAGCACGTCCATCGCCTGCTGAAACAGGCTGTTTTGCCCAATCAGCAGCACGTGGCGGGCATCTATCAGCGTCATCAGCACCACCGGCCTTTCGCCTCGCGCGGCGAAACGCGGCTTCATCTGCTGGAGAAAGTTATCAAACTGCGCCAGATGATGGCGGGCCGCCTGCTCGCGGTCGATACGGCTTGCCAGCTGCATCAGCGATTTGCGCGCCATGTCCAGCGGCGCTTTGCCGTCGGTAAAGGCGATGCCAACGCCCGGCGCGATGCGCGACAGCTGCTCCTGTGAAGGACCATAGCCTGACGACCAGATAAGCAGCGTGGGTTTAATGGCGGTCAGCAGTTCCATATTCGGTTCGGTGCGCAGGCCGACATCAATAACGGAAGCGGGCAGTTTCGGGTCATTAACCCACAGGTTGTAGTTCGGAATATCCGCGACGGCGTAAGGCGTAACGCCCAGCGCCAGCAGCTGTTCCACAGGCAGCCACTCCAGCGCCACGACGCGTTCGGTAACCGGTTCTGCCGCCCGGGCTTTTTGCATCTGCCAGAGCAGCGGCGAAAGCGCCATCGCCGTCAGCAACCGGCGGCGGCTGAAAGAGAAAGTGAAATCGCGCATCAGTAAACGAAGCTCACCGGCGCAAGGCCCGCCGGATGAGGCAGGATGCCCATCGGAATACCGTAGATCTGTGCCAGATTTTCGCTGGTCATCAGCGCATCGGGGCAGCCTTCGGCAATCATTTCGCCGCAGCGTAGCGCCACTAAGTGGTCGCAGTAACGCGCCGCCATGTTGATATCATGCAGCACGGCGATTACCGTGAGCCCGCGCTGCTGGCTTAAGCGATGGATGAGCGCCAGCACCTCCACCTGGTGGGCGATATCGAGCGCCGAGGTCGGTTCGTCAAGCAGGAGACAGCGGCTGTTTTGCGCCACCAGCATCGCTATCCATGCCCGCTGCCGCTCGCCGCCGGAAAGACTATCCACCAGCCGGTGCGCCAGCGGCTTCAGGCCCACCAGCGTTATCGCCTCCTCCACCAGTTCGCGATCTTTCACGCCGAAGCGCCCAAGCGCGCCGTGCCACGGGTAGCGGCCAATCGCCACCAGCTCGCGCACGGTCATCCCTTCTGCGGCGGGCAGTTGCTGTGGCAGATAAGCCACCTCGCGGGCAAACGCTTTGCTGCCCCAGTTTTCAAGCGGCTGGCCGCCCAGTGAAATTTCCCCTTCAGAAGGCGGCTGATGACGGCCAAGCATTTTTAACAGCGTGGATTTGCCGGAACCGTTATGGCCGATTAAGCCAGTAACCTTGCCAGCGGGAAACGTCAGGGAGAGCGGGTGAAGCAGCGTGCGGCCTGGCACACGAAAAGCGACTTGCTTGAGGGAAAAGGTGGTGTCGGGATACGTCTGTTTATCCTGCATAGTAGCCAACTTGTAAAAGGGCACGGCGAACCGTGCCCGAAAACGGATCAGAAGCGGAATGTCGCGGTAGCAGTGACCTGACGCTCCGCGCCCCAGAAGCAGCCATAGGTGTTAAAGCAGCTGGCGACATATTCGCGGTCGAGCAGGTTATTCACGTTCACCGCAACGCTTGAGCCGGCAAGGCCGAAGCGCGCAAGGTCATATTTCACCACAGCATCCATGACTGCGGCACTACCAACTTTAAAGGTGTTCGCCGGGTCGCCATAGCTGGAGCCGATAAAGCGGCCGCCGGTGCCGAGAGTCAGGTCGGAGAGCGGGCCGTCGTTAAAGGTGTAATCGCCCCACAGGGAAGCCATATGCTTCGGCACCTGCACCGGTGTATTGCCTTTGTAGTTGGTGTCGGTGGTGTATTCAGCGTCGGTATAGGTATAAGAAGCCAGTACGTTGATATTGGCGTTTACCGCCGCTTTCGCTTCCAGCTCTACGCCGCGAGAACGGATTTCGCCGCCCTGAACAGAGAAGAAAGAACCTGCCGGATCGCCCATCAGGTTATTGGTTTTCGTCAGCTGGTAGACCGCACCGGTAACCACAACCGGCATATCTTTCGGAACATATTTCACGCCAGCTTCGTACTGTTTACCTTTCGAAGGCGCAAAAATATCTCCGCCCGCACCTGTTGTTGAGGCAGGCTCAAACGACTCGCTATAGCTGAAATAAGGCGATACGCCGTTATCGAACAGATAGTTAATACCGCCGCGCCAGGTAAACTGGTTATCGTTACGGCTATCTTCCGTACCCGTTGAGCGGTTCAGAGATTTTTGTTCAGCCCAGTCGTAGCGGCCGCCCAGCGTTAGCACCCAGTTATTCCACTGCGCCTGATCCTGCGCATAAATACCGGTCTGCTTTTGCGTGTTTACAATGCTATAGGCCCCTGAAACAACGGGCTCTCTTGATCCAAAATCAAAATTATCATAGCTCGGGTTATAGACATCCAGAGCAGCGACAGAGCCTGCATAGCCAAACCAGGAGTCGATATCATTACGCATGCGCATAAAATCCACGCCGGTCAGCAAAACATGATCAACGTCGCCAGTGGCGAACGTGCTTTGCAATTGCGTATCCACGGAGAAGTTTTGCAGTTTTTCGTTATCCGCAACGTACTGCCGCGTCAGGTAGTGCCCTCTTTCAGAGGCTGGAATGCCTGTACACGCCGCATTGGCTGAATTAATCGGATCAGAACACATGCCATAGCCATAGACGCTGTTCTGAGACGTTTTATTCTCTGCGAAGCGCAAATTCTGACGTACCGTGAAAGTATCATCAAAAGCGTGGTCAAAACTGTAACCCACCATTTTCTGGTTACGGGAATAGGTATTGTTTTGCGCGCCTTCATTAAAGTCCGTGGATAAACGCTCACCGTTCGGCAGCGGATCGACTGTCCCCTCTTTGGGCAGCCAGCCGTAATACCCCGTATCCGGCTCGTTCTGGAAATAGGAGAGGAAAGTAAAATTGGTTTTATCGTCCGGGCGCCAGGAGAACGACGGCGCGATGGTGTAGCGCTGCTCCTCAGCCCTTTCCTGCTGCGCGTCTGCGGAACGCGCAAGACCGGTCAGACGATAAGAGAACTCACCGTTGTCATCCAGCGAATCACTGAAGTCGAAGCCGGTCTGGTAAAGGTTATCCGTACCGACCTGGAACTGAATTTCGTGCAGCGGCTCGGTTGTCGGACGCTTGCTGACCATATTCACCAGCCCGCCAGGGTTGCTTTTGCCGTACAACACAGACGTTGGCCCACGCAGCAGCTCTACCCGCTCAAGGAAATAAGGGTCGATAACGGCGTCGTTATAGAAGTTGCCCTGAAGCTTCAGGCCATCAAGATAGTTGTTCTGGCTCTGCCCTTCTGCGGAGAACCCGCGAATGATCAGAAAGTCGTAGGTATTCGAAGCGCCACGGGTAGAAACGTTAACACCCGGCGTGTAACCCAGCGCCTCTTTCACCGACGCGGGCTGGCGAATTTCCATCTCTTCATTGGTAACCACCGAGATAGACTGCGGGGTCTTTTCAATCGGCGTGTCGGTTTTGGTGGCAGTCGCCGTGCGTTTGGCGGCGATAGTCGGCGCCGGACCCCAGGCGCTTTCCTGCGGCGCGGCGGCGCTAACGGTAATGGTATCTTCTTTTTTCGCCGTCTCGGCGGCGGTAGCGGTAACGGCAATGCTGCCGGTTGCCGCGGCAATCAGCACGGCAAGCTTGCGCAGCCGGGTATGAGTAGGCTGAAAGGTGTTGGAACGCGCCATTTTATTTTCTCTGAGTGAAAGTAACGAACGATAACGTAAACGAGAATTATTATTATGAACGCAAGATAATATGCGAAACGCTGTTTATATGGCAAGCGTCAGACGGCCCTGAGAGGACTAAAGGCAGCGTAATTAACCATTGTAATAGCAGGGAGTTACGAGGTCGCTAAACAGCGGTTACCGGGCGGTAATAGAGAAGATAAAAAAACGCGGCGTAACAGGTTTCCCCATTACGCCGCGTTACCGGTGCGTTCATCGCTAAGCGAGGCGTGAACCGTTAATTGCTGCCGAACATATCCTTAATCCAGCCCGCTACGCCGTCGCTCTTCTCCTGCTGCTGCGGCGCCTGCTGTTGCTGAGGCTGCTGCTGCGGCTGCGCCGGAGCAGACTGCTCAAACGGGTTTTCCGCCGGCGGCGGCGCGCTCTGCTGGCAAAGCGCATCCGGATTGGTGGTCCACACCGGCAGCGTGCGGAAACCGCCGCCGCACTGGAAGTAGCCCATATCATCCACGCCCATCTCGACGATATCTTCCGGCGGCGTCAGCTCCAGCGGCACCGGCGACTGGTTGCTCAGATAGCGCTGGTAAATCGCCATCGCGCCGCTGGCCCCGTAGAGTTTAGTCGGCTGGTTGTTATCGCGACCCACCCAGGTTATCACCACTTCACGCCCGTCGATGCCGGCAAACCAGGTATCGACATTGTTGTTGGTGGTCCCCGTTTTCCCCGCCAGATGCAGTTTCGGGAACTTCGCGGCAAGGGCCCGGCCCGTACCGCGCTGCACCACCTGCTGCATCGTGTAGAGGGTCAGATAGGCCGCCTGCGGCGGCACGGCCTGCTCCGCCTGCGGGAAGCTCTGGAACAGCACCGAGCCATCTTCGGCGATCACCGAACGCAGCACGGAGAGCGAAGCGCGGTTACCGCCGCTGGCGATGGTCTGGAACGCCTGCGCCACTTCCACCGGCGTCAGGTTAAGCGCGCCAAGCAGCATCGCCGGAACCGGGTGCAGCTGCTCTTTCGGCACGCCAAGCTTCGTCCAGGTCTCGGTAACGGCTGGCAGCCCCAGCGCCATGCCAAGGTTAACCGTCGGCACGTTCATAGAGCGGGCAAGCGCATCCACCAGCATCACCTGGCCGCTGTAGCGATGGTCATCGTTCTGCGGCGACCAGACCTGGCCGTTCGGCTGACGCAGCGAAATCGGCGCGTCGGCAATCCAGGTATTCAGGCGATACTGGTTCGGCTGGCTTAACGCGGTCAGGTAAGTGGCCGGTTTCGCCAGCGAGCCGATGGAGCGGCGCGCCTGCATGGCGCGGTTGTAGCCCGCAAACTGCGGGTTCGCTCCGCCGACCATGGCGCGCACTTCACCCGTCGTCTTGTCGACGACCACCATTGCGGTTTCCAGGTCTTTCAGCTTGCGCTGTTTAATCAGCGCCGGAATGCCTTCCGTCACCGCTTTTTCCGCGGCGTCCTGCGCGACGGAATCAAAGGTGGTAAAGATCTTCACGCCGGAGAGATCTTTAACCTTATCGCCCAGCTTGCTTTGCAGCTCCTGGCGCACCATCTGCATAAACGCGGGCTGCGGTGAGATCACCCCGCCGCGCGGCTGCACGCCCAGCGGCCGGGCGCTCAGCATGTCATACAGCTCCTGGTCTATCACCTGCTGCTCCTGCAGCAGACGCAGCACCAGGTTGCGGCGCTCCAGCGCAAGCTTCGGATTACGCCATGGGTTGTAGAGCGAAGCCCCTTTCACCATCCCCACCAGCAGCGCCTGCTGGTCGAGGCTCAGCTCTTCCACCGGACGGCCAAAATAGTAAAGGCTCGCCAGCGGGAAGCCGCGGATCTGGTCGTCGCCGCTCTGGCCGAGGTAAACCTCGTTCAGATACAGCTCCAGAATGCGGTCCTTGCTGTAGCGCGCGTCCATGATGAGCGCCATGTAGGCCTCGTTGGCTTTACGCCACAGGGTGCGCTTGTTGGTCAGGAAGAGGTTTTTCACCAGTTGCTGGGTCAGCGTACTGCCGCCCTGCACCGCCCGGCCCGCCGTCAGGTTCGCCAAAACGGCGCGACCGATAGAGTAGACGCTGATGCCGTCGTGCTCATAGAAATGGCGGTCCTCGGTGGCGATAAGCGTATCCACCAGCAAATCCGGGAAGCCGGTGCGCGGCACAAACAGGCGCTGCTCGCCGTTCGGCGAAGAGAGCATGGTGATAAGCCGCGGGTCGAGACGGAAGAAGCCGAACTGGCGGCCGCTGTCCATGTTCTCAATAGACTCAAGGCGATCGCCGCTGAAGCTCAGGCGCGCGCGCACCTGCCCCTCTTTGCTGTCCGGGAAGTCGAACGGGCGACGGATCATCTCAATGCTGTTGGCCTGCACGGTAAACTCGCCAGGACGGGTCATTTTCGTCACCTGACGGTACTGCGTGGCCTCCAGCAGCTTGATCATCTCCTGCTTGCTGTAGAGCGAATCCGGCTCAAGGTTGACCATGCGGCCATAGACAGCCGCCGGCAGTTGCCAGACTTTGCCGTCGATGCGGCTGCGGATCTTCTGGTCGAGATAGACGCCGTAGGCGACCATCACCACCACGAGGATCAGAAACAGCTTTAGCAAAAACCAGAGCCAGCGGCGCTTTTTGGCAGGCTTGCGCCCTTTGCCGCCACCGCCGTTACCCCTGCCCTTCGCCGTTCTCGGCGCGGGTTCTTCATCTTCATACTCATCGTCATACTCCTCTTCCCTGAGCCGACGACGGCTAACTTTCTCTTTTACCGGACGCGCTGGTCTGCCCTTGCGTCCGATAGGTTCGCGGTCATTCCCCGCCATGCTTTTTCTCCGCAGATAATTCAGGCGCAAGGGCCTGATTCTTGTTTCTTCCGCACCCGCGCGAAAGAAGAAAGCTCTCAAATTAAAAGGCTAACGCTCCCGCTGCGTTACGAATACTTCTTCGTGCGGCGCGTGGGTTGCGCATTGGCCGGGTCGTCCGGCCAGACGTGTTTCGGGTAGCGTCCCTTCATCTCTTTTTGCACTTCCCGGTAAGCGCCGCGCCAGAAGGCGGCCAGGTCGCGGGTTATCTGCAACGGCCGCTGGGCGGGCGAAAGCAGCTCCAGCGTCAGGGGCACCCGCCCCTGTGCAATAACCGGTGTTGCAGCTTCGCCAAACATCTCCTGCATCCGCACCGCCAGCGCAGGCGGGTTATCGGCGTCATAACGAATGGCTATCCGGCTTCCGGTCGGCACAGTGTAATGAGTTGGCAATGCACTATCCAGCCGTTGACGTAATGACCACTCCAGCAGATGGTTAAGCGCCACCGTAAGGTTCAGGTTTTTTAGCGCCCGCAGCGAATGCACGCCGTTCATCTCCGGCAGCAGCCATTTCTCAAGCGAGGCCAGCAGCGCCTCGTCATCCACCGCAGGCCATGGATGCTCTGGCAGCCAGCGGGCAGCGCAGGCCAGACGCAAACGCAGCTGTTCTGCTTCCGGCGTCCAGTTAAGCACCGAAAGCCCTTTTTCGCGAATGCCGTTAAGCATCGCCTGGTGTAGCTCTTCTTCTGAGGGTTTCGACAGCGGCTGCGTCTTGACCACCAGTTGCCCAAGCCGCCAGCGGCGAAACGCCTTCAGCGTCCCCTGTGCTTCGTCCCATTCCACCGAATCGCTCTGCTGCAACAGGTGCGGATAGTCAGCAATAAGCGCGTCGAGGTCGAACGGCAGCGCCAGCAATATACGCGCGTCTGGCGTGTTGCCGCCCTGCAACAGCAGCGGCGCGATAAGCCACTCGTAGCGGGAGAGCGCATCGTCCTGATCGAGCATCGCACCCATGCCGTTGGCGAGCTGATAACGGCCATCCAGCCCACGGCGGCGGGCGATGCGATCGCTAAACGCCTGCGCCAGCAGCCCGGCGGCCAGCGAAATGTCGCCTCTACCGCCGGACGATTTTAATCGCTTAAGCAGCTGGTTGCTGCGCGCCTGCCAGTTGCTCTGGTTGCGGGCAAAGGCGCCGCGCAGATCGCTTTCCCTGCCGCGCGGCGGCTCTTCCAGCAGCGCGGCGAGACGGGCGGCGGTGGCCTGCTCGTCCGCATCGCCTGCGCCGACCAGCATCGCGGCCAGACGCGGGTCATTGCCAAGCTGCGCCATCTGACGTCCGCGCGCCGTAAGCGCGTTGTTCTCCAGCGCGCCCAGTTGGCTTAGCAGCGCCCGCGCCGCCTGAAGGTTAGCCGCAGGCGGCGTATCGAGCCAGCTAAGCTCGCTGACATCCCGGCATCCCCACTGCAACAGCTCCAGCAGCAGACCGGCGAGATCGCTTTGCAGGATCTCCGGTTCGCCCTGCGCCGCCGCGCGCTCCGCCTGCTCTTTGCCGATAAGATGCAGGCAGATGCCCTCTTCCAGACGCCCGGCGCGGCCTGCGCGCTGGGTCATGGAAGCCTGGCTTACCCGCTGCGTCACCAGCCGCGTTAAGCCGGTACGGGCATCGAAGCGCGCCACCCGCTCCTGGGCGCTGTCCACCACCAGACGAATGCCCTCAATGGTAAGACTGGTCTCGGCGATATTGGTCGCCAGCACCACTTTGCGAAAGCCCGGCGGCGCGGGCAGAATCGCTTTGCGCTGTTCGCTCAGCGGCAGCGCGCCGTAGAGCGGACAGAGGAGCACATCGAAGGCGACGCGTTCGGCCAGTTGCTCCTGCACGCGCTGGATCTCGCCCACGCCTGGCAAAAAGAGCAGCAGCGAGCCGCGTTCTTCTCGCAGCAGCCCGCTCACCGCCTGCGCCACCGCGTCGTCGAAGCGCTGGTGGGCGCTGAGCGCCTGGTAACGGCGCTCGACGGCAAACGCCCGGCCCTCGGACACGATCACCGGCGCCTGGGGGAGCAGCTGTTGCAGCCGCGCGTTGTCCAGCGTCGCCGACATAATCAGCAGCCTGAGATCGTCGCGCAGCCCCTGCTGCACGTCCAGCAGCAGCGCAAGCGCGAGGTCCGCCTGCAGGCTTCGCTCATGGAATTCATCAAGGATCACCAGCGAAACGCCGTTAAGCTCCGGGTCGCGCTGGATAAGCCGGGTAAGAATGCCTTCCGTCACCACCTCAAGGCGCGTATTCGGCCCGACGCACGTTTCAGCGCGCATGCGGTAGCCTACCGTTTCGCCGCACGCCTCGCCCAGCAGTTCGGCAAGCCGCTGCGCCACGTTGCGCGCCGCCAGCCTGCGCGGCTCCAGCAGCAGAATGCGCCCGCTCAACTCGCCCTTTTGTAAAATTTGCAGCGGCAGCCAGGTCGATTTCCCGGCGCCGGTGGGGGCGATAAGCAGGGTCTGCGGGGCGTGTTGCAGGGCGGTGAGAAGTTCAGGCAGTACGGCGGCGACCGGCAATGACGACACAAAAGGCTCCAGCGGGTTAACATAATAAGGAGAGCATTGTAGCATCTCGCCTCTTCATTCACCGAGTCACGCTATGTCAGAGTCTAAACGCCTGTTTTTCGCGCTTGAAATCCCCGGGGATATTCAGCAGCACATCGTGCGCTGGCGCGCCGAACAGTTTCCCGTTGAAGCGGGACGCCCGATAGCGGCGGCCAACCTGCACATTACGCTCGCTTTCCTGGGCGACGTGAGCGAGGAGAAGCAGCGGATACTCGCCGCCCAGGCGAGCCGCATCGCTCAGCCCGGGTTCCAGCTTCGCCTGGACGACGCGGGCCACTGGCCGCGCTCGCGCGTCGTCTGGCTTGGGCCGCGCCAGGCGCCGAGAGGGTTGCTGCAGTTAGCGAATCTGCTGCGCGCCCAGGCCGCACGCAGCGGCTGCGCGCAGTCGCCGCAGCCCTTTCATCCGCATGTCACATTACTGCGCAACGCTCAGCACCGGGTTGCGCTGCCGCCGCCTGGCTTTGGCTGGACGTTCCCTGTTGATGCTTTCGTGCTCTATGAGTCGCTGTTCGAACAGGGACGCACGCGTTACAAGCCAGTCGATCGCTGGTTGCTTAAATAAAGGAAGCGAAATGGAATTTACCCCTCCCCTGCAATCCGCCACGCTGATTAAGCGCTATAAGCGTTTTCTCGCCGATGTGATCACGCCGCAAGGCGAGACGCTGACGCTGCATTGCCCCAATACGGGCGCGATGACCGGCTGCGCCACGCCCGGCGACACCGTGTGGTACTCCACCTCGCCGAACCTGACGAGAAAATATCCGCATACCTGGGAATTAACCGAAACCCAAACCGGTTCGCTTATCTGCGTTAATACTTTACGGGCCAACGCGCTCGTGAAGGAGGCGCTGCTGGAAAACCGCCTGCCGGAACTGGCCGGTTATACCTCCATTCAGAGCGAAGTAAAGTATGGGGCGGAGCGCAGCCGCATCGACTTTATGTTGCAGGCGGATTACAGGGTTAACTGCTATATTGAGGTGAAATCCGTAACGCTATCGGAACAGGGATCGGGCTACTTTCCCGATGCGGTAACGGTACGGGGTCAGAAGCATTTACGGGAGCTAATGAGCGTGGCGGCCAGTGGCGAACGCGCCGTTTTGTTATTTGCGGTGCTGCACTCCGCTATCGACCAGGTTGCTCCCGCTCGCCATATCGATCCCCGGTACGCCGGGCTTCTGGAAGAAGCGCAGCGCAGTGGGGTGGAAGTGATGGCGTGGAAAGCTTCGCTTTCGGCTACCGCAATGACGTTAACGTCGCCGTTAGCGGTCAACTTATAAACTTTTGATAAGAATTGTTGTTTAACCGTTCTGGTCGCGTATGCGAATACGCTTTTCCTCACAGGGTTGTCAAGTGTAACGTTTAGATAATTGCTATCCGGAAAAGCTTCTGCTATTTATAGCGGCCTGATTTTTCCCCCGACAAGGGGATCGATAGTGCGTGTTAAGGAGAAGCAACATGCAAGAAGGGCAAAACCGTAAAACATCGTCCCTGAGTATTCTCGCCATCGCTGGGGTGGAGCCGTATCAAGAGAAACCGGGCGAAGAGTATATGAACGAAGCCCAGCTGGCGCACTTCAAGCGAATTCTTGAAGCGTGGCGTAATCAACTCAGGGATGAAGTCGATCGCACCGTTACGCACATGCAGGACGAAGCTGCCAACTTCCCTGATCCGGTGGACAGAGCCGCTCAGGAAGAGGAATTCAGCCTCGAACTGCGCAACCGTGACCGCGAACGCAAGCTGATCAAAAAGATCGAAAAAACCCTGAAAAAAGTGGAAGACGAAGATTTCGGCTACTGCGAATCCTGCGGTGTGGAAATCGGTATTCGTCGCCTGGAAGCGCGTCCGACAGCCGATCTGTGCATCGACTGCAAAACGCTGGCGGAAATCCGCGAAAAACAGATGGCTGGCTAACGGCTTACGGTTATCTGACCTTATCACTGGCGGGAGCTTCTCCCGCCTTGTTTTTTTTCTGCCTTATGTAAACCATGTCCTCGCAACCCTATATCGGCCGTTTCGCCCCCTCGCCTTCCGGCGAACTGCACTTCGGTTCGCTTATCGCCGCGCTTGGCAGCTATCTTCAGGCCCGCTCACAGCAGGGTCGCTGGCTGGTGCGCATCGAAGATATCGATCCGCCGCGGGAAGTGCCCGGCGCCGCCGAAACAATTTTACGCCAGCTTGAGCATTACGGCCTGCACTGGGATGGCGAAGTGCTGTACCAGTCCGCCCGCCATGAAGCCTACCGCAAAGCGCTCGCCTTCCTGCGCGAACAGGGTCTGAGCTACTACTGCATCTGTCCCCGCAGCCGCATTCAGCAAATCGGCGGGATTTATGACGGCCACTGCCGAAACCTGCATCACGGCCCGGAAAACGCCGCCACGCGCCTTATTCAGCAGCATCCGGTGCTGGCGTTTGACGACCGTCTGCAAGGGCATATCGTCGCCAACGAAGCGCTGGCGCGGGAGGATTTTATCATCCACCGCCGCGACGGCCTTTTTGCTTATAACCTGGCGGTCGTGGTGGACGATCACTTCCAGGGCGTGACGGAAATCGTGCGCGGCGCGGACTTGATCGAACCCACGGTGCGGCAAATTTCGCTTTACCGGCAGTTTGGCTGGCCTGTTCCAGCCTACGTGCATCTGCCGCTGGCGCTTAACGCGCAGGGCAATAAGCTGTCGAAGCAGAACCATGCGCCAGCCCTGAGCCACGGCGACCCGCGCCCGGTGCTGCTGGCGGCGTTACGCTTCTTAAACCAGCCGGTCACGCAAGCCATGCGGGAGCTAAGTCTCGCCGCTTTGCTTAACGAAGCGGTGCGAAACTGGGCGTTGTCAAGGGTGCCTGCGGCAACTGCGGTGAATCCGGCATTCTCAAACGCGCCGCACTGAGCTATATTAGCCGCTGTTTTTTGTCCAGAGTCTCACTACCGAGGTGTACTATTTTTACCCGAGTCGCTAATTTTTGCCGTAAGGTGTTAAACCGCGAGGAGAGCGTGGTTGAAGAGGCCACCGTGCAACCAGCCATGACGATTATCCCGCGTGAACAGCACGCTATTTCCCGCAAAGATATCAGTGAAAATGCCCTCAAGGTGCTCTACCGTCTGAATAAAGCAGGCTATGAAGCCTACCTCGTCGGCGGTGGCGTGCGCGATCTGCTGCTTGGCAAAAAACCGAAAGATTTTGACGTCACGACTAACGCCACGCCCGATCAGGTTCGCAAACTGTTTCGCAACTGTCGGCTGGTGGGGCGCCGTTTCCGTCTCGCTCACGTGATGTTCGGGCCGGAAATCATTGAGGTCGCCACCTTCCGTGGTCATCACGAAGAGAGCCAGAGCGACCGCGCTATTTCGCAGCGCGGCCAGAATGGCATGCTGCTGCGCGATAATATCTTTGGCTCGATTGAAGAAGATGCCCAGCGTCGCGATTTCACCATTAACAGCCTTTACTATAGCGTGGCCGATTTCACGGTCCGCGATTACGTCGGCGGCCTGCGCGACTTGCAGGAAGGCGTAATTCGCCTGATTGGCGACCCGGAAACGCGCTACCGCGAAGACCCGGTGCGCATGCTGCGCGCGGTGCGTTTCGCCGCCAAGCTCGATATGCGCATCAGCGCAGAAACCGCTGAACCTATCCCACGTCTCGCCACGCTGTTAAACGACGTGCCGCCTGCGCGCCTGTTTGAAGAGTCGCTGAAGCTGCTGCAGGCGGGCTATGGCTTCGCCACGTATAAGCTGCTTTGCGAATACAACCTGTTCCAGCCGCTGTTCCCCGTCATCAACCGTTACTTTACCGAGCAGGGCGACAGTCCGATGGAGCGGATTATCGCTCAGGTGCTGAAGAACACCGATACGCGCATTCATAACGATATGCGCGTGAACCCGGCGTTCTTGTTCGCTGCGATGTTCTG
This sequence comes from Franconibacter pulveris DSM 19144, assembly GCA_000621185.1. GTDB lineage: Bacteria > Pseudomonadota > Gammaproteobacteria > Enterobacterales > Enterobacteriaceae > Franconibacter > Franconibacter pulveris. Next base: position 532,700 of record KK211223.1, on the reverse strand, counting down.
GTATCCGCAGCTGGAGACGGCGCAGAAAATCGCCCAGGAGAGCGGGCTTGCCTATTATGACGCTTTCGCGCTGGCGATGAACGACGTGCTGGACGAAGCGTGCCGCTCGCTCGCCATTCCAAAGCGCATCACCACGCTTATCCGTGATATCTGGCAGTTGCAACTGCGCCTGTCGCGCCGCCAGGGCAAACGCGCGTGGAAGCTGATGGAGCATCCGAAATTCCGCGCCGCTTACGATCTGCTGGCGCTGCGCGCCGAGGCGGAAAGCAACGCCGAACTGCAGCGCCTCGCCCGCTGGTGGGGCGAGTTCCAGTCCGCTGCGCCGCCGCTGCAAAAAGACATGCTGAACGACCTTGGCGATGAACCGGAAGCGCGTCGCCGCAACCGTCGTCCCCGCCGTCGCGCGCCGCGCCGCGAAGGCAATGCATGACCATCGCCTATATTGCGATAGGCAGCAACCTGGCTTCGCCGCTCGATCAGGTCAACGCGGCGATTGCCGCGCTCGCGGCGATAGCCCAAAGCCGGTTGCTGGCGCAGTCCAGCTTCTACCGCACTCCGCCGCTCGGCCCGCAGGATCAGCCTGATTACCTGAATGCCGCCGTGGCGCTGGAAACCGCCCTCGCCCCGCAAGTGCTGCTCGACCACACCCAGCGCATTGAACGGGAGCAGGGTCGGGTGCGCAAAGCGGAACGCTGGGGCCCGCGCACCCTCGATCTCGATATCATGCTGTTCGGCGACGAGGTGATTAACACGCCGCGTCTGACGGTGCCCCACTACGACATGAAAAACCGCGCTTTCATGCTGCTTCCGCTGAGCGAGATTGCGCCCACGCTGCGCTTCCCCGACGGCGCGCCGCTGGCGGACGTGCTTGCCACGCTTGACCAGACGGGCATTTCACGCTGGTAAAACCCCCGAAAAAGCCATGCTAAAAGTGTGGCTATCCACACTTCTGGCAATCGATTACACTACGTTTCATTTTCAAATTTCGGGATTGTTATGAAACCGACAACCATCTCCCAGCTGCGCCGCTGGAAACAGGAAAAGACCCGCTTCGCCACCATTACCGCCTACGACTACAGCTTCGCGAAGCTGTTTGCCGAAGAAGGCATTGGCGTAATGCTGGTGGGCGATTCGCTGGGCATGACCGTACAGGGCCATGACTCCACGCTGCCGGTCACCGTTGACGAGATTGCCTACCACACCCGTGCGGTACGCCGCGGCGCGCCGCAGTGTCTGCTGCTCGCCGATCTGCCGTTTATGGCGTACGCCACGCCGGAACAGGCGTTTGAAAATGCCGCGACCGTTATGCGCGCGGGCGCCAACATGGTGAAGATTGAGGGCGGCCGCTGGCTCGCCGAGACCGTGCGCATGCTGACCGAGCGCGCCGTGCCGGTTTGCGGCCATCTGGGGCTGACGCCGCAGTCGGTCAACATCTTCGGCGGCTATAAAGTGCAGGGCCGCGACGAAGCCGCCGCGCAAACGCTGCTGGATGACGCGCTGGCGCTGGAGGCGGCAGGCGCGCAGCTGCTGGTGCTGGAGTGCGTGCCGGTGGAGCTCGCTAAACGCGTCACCGACGCGCTCTCCATTCCGGTTATTGGCATCGGCGCGGGCAACGTTACCGACGGCCAAATTCTGGTGATGCACGACGCTTTCGGTATCACTGGCGGCCACATTCCTAAATTTGCTAAAAACTTTCTCGCGCAAGCGGGCGATATGCGCGCCGCGGTGCGCCAGTATATTGCTGAAGTGACGTCCGGCGCCTATCCGGGCGAAGAACACAGTTTCCACTGACAGGAGTACGGTTGTGCTGATTATTGAAACCTTACCGCTGCTGCGCCAGCATATTCGCCGCTTTCGCATGGAAGGCAAACGCGTGGCGCTGGTGCCGACCATGGGTAACCTGCACGACGGTCATATGAAGCTGGTGGACGAAGCGAAAGCCCGCGCCGATGTGGTGGTGGTGAGTATTTTCGTCAACCCGATGCAGTTTGACCGCGCCGACGACCTGGCGCGTTACCCGCGTACGCTGCAGGAAGATTGCGAGAAGCTGAACCGCCGCGGCGCGGACATGGTGTTCGCGCCGACGCCGGAAGAGATTTACCCGAAAGGCATGGGCGAGCAGACCTTTGTTGAAGTGCCTGGCATCTCCTCCATCCTGGAAGGCGCCAGCCGTCCGGGCCATTTTCGCGGCGTCTCCACGGTAGTGAGCAAGCTCTTTAACCTGGTGCAGCCGGATATCGCCTGCTTTGGCGAGAAGGATTACCAGCAGCTGGCGCTGATTCGCAAGATGGTCGCGGACATGGGCTACGACATCGACATCGTCGGCGTGCCGACCGTGCGCGCAAAAGATGGCCTGGCGCTGAGTTCGCGCAACGGCTATCTCACCAGCGATCAGCGGAAAATCGCCCCTACCCTTAGCAAAGTGATGAACGCCATCGCGCAGAAGCTGCGTACGGGCGAGCGTAACCAGGACGAGATGCTGGCGGTGGCGGCGCAGGAACTGAGCGAGAAAGGCTTCCGTCCGGACGACCTGCAAATTCGCGATGCCGACACCCTGCTGGAGCTGAATGACAAGAGTTCGCGCGCGGTTATTTTGATGGCGGCGTGGCTCGGTCAGGCACGGCTGATAGACAATCAGACCGTGGAATTAACCCAGTAGACAGAGGGTATAAAACGGGCAATACTGCCCGGGATAAATTCCTGGTGCGGCGGTAAACGCCGCGCTGATATCGTTCTGGTAAACAAGGTTCTATTTATGATTCGCACAATGCTGCAGGGCAAGCTGCATCGCGTCAAAGTGACTCAGGCGGACTTGCATTACGAAGGCTCCTGCGCCATTGACCAGGATTTCCTTGAGGCGGCGGGTATTCTGGAATATGAAGCCATTGATATCTACAACGTGACCAATGGCAAACGCTTCTCAACGTACGCCATCGCCGGCGAGCGCGGTTCAAAAATCATCTCCGTTAACGGCGCTGCGGCGCACTGCGCGGATGTGGGCGATATTCTTATCATCGCGAGTTATGTCACGATGCCGGATGCCGAAGCGCGCGCCTGGCAGCCGAAAGTCGCGTATTTCGAAGGTGATAACGAAATGAAGCGCAAGGCGAAAGCCGTACCGGTTCAGGTTGCCTGAACCCCTTCCAGGCCCTCTTCGCGAGGGCCTTGTTGTATCTGAGCGTTACCCCTGCGGCTGGTTCGTAATGATTTTCGCCATGGTCTCCAGCGAGTCCGTTTTCAAAATATAGAGCCTCTTAAGCAGGAACGGGTTGTCTCCCGGCTTTACTTTTCCCTTCACCGTCGTAACCGCCAGATGAAAACCGGCGTCGTTGGCCGCCTTTACCGCTTTCTCGTCATAGCCGCCGAATGGATAAGAAAGATAGAGCACGTGCGGATTGAACTGCGCCAGCGCGCGGCGCGAACGTTCAAAGTCAAACAGCACATTGTGATAGCTGCGGCTTAACAGTATGGGGTGATGCAGCGCATCGACGCGATGAAGGAAATGGGTGTGGGACTGAATATCGAACACATCGGCTATCTCCCGCAGTTCAGAAACGCTCATAAACTGCAGCGACTTCGGGTCCCAGCGTTGCGGGCGGCCTTTAATGCGGGAAGAGATAATAAAGGCGGTGGCTTTAAAGCCATACTGCTTCAGTACCGGGTACGCGTAGCGGCTTACCGATTTCAGCCCATCGTCAAAAGTGATAACCACCGCGCGAGCAGGCAGATTCATGCGGTTTCGCACGTAGCCCTCCAGCTGATACATCGACAGCGTCGCATAGCCCCTGTCGCGCAGCCAGGTCATCTGGTTGTTGAACGCGCGCACGGAAGTGGTGGTGGAGGTGTGCCGAAAACGGGTGTTCTCTTCGTCGCGCAGGATATGGTGGTACGTTAGCACCGGAATGCCGTTATCCTCCTGCGCGTCAAGGCTGCTGATATAGCCCAGGCGGTTGCCGATGCGAACCTCATACCAGGTCTGGTTCAAACGGTCTTTAAGCTTGCCGATAATCGGGTAGCGCAGGTTTTCTGCAAGCGTGCCGAACGGCGCGCTGCGGCTGTCCGGGGCGTTATAGACGGTGACATCCTGCCAGGTAAGCAAATTCTGGTTGCTGAGCGGCTTATTCAGATCGCCCAGCCTGTCCTGCACCCGCTGTTTGCCCTGCACCGGCTCCAGATGCTGTTTATCGATAAACCCGGTGCCGAAGCCGAAACGGAACTCGTAATAGTCCGCCGCCATCGGCGAAACGGCGATTATTTGCCCCTCTTCTATCGTGCCCACCGAGATAACCTGGTCCCCAACCTGCGCCCAGATATCGGCATCCTGCGTGGTTTGCATATATTGCGGCGGCACAGGCTGGCCGACAAACGGGCCTGCATAAGCGGCGCCTGCGCATAACAGCAACAGGCTAAACAGAAGACGAGTCAACATGATGAAGCACTGAACCAGAGTGAAGCGAGTGGCAGCCAGTTTAACAAACCTACCGGCAATTACAGCGCGTGTTTGAGCACAAAGGGCGGGTTTTTCTGTTGCTGGTGCCAGAGGCTGCTAACGTTTTCGCCGCCCTGCTCTACAATTTTCAAGCGAAAAGATTCGCTGGTCAGCGTTTCTCGCCATGCAACCGCGGTGCCCAGCAACGCAACCGTCACGCCCGAGATGACTTCGCAGTGGGGATGCTTATGGCTCAACAGCGCGGCGGTGCGATAAGGCGTGCCGCCATTCTCTTCGGTGAAGAAAATGACGCCGTCGCCGCTGTCGGTTTCGTGCAGCGCGTCGCAGAGCATGCGGCTCAGCATGTTGGCGCTTAGCCCTTCCTGCACATTCACCGCCCGGCACTGCGCCAGCGCGCCCGCTTTTTCTTCCAGCGCCGCCTGCATCTCCTGCGCCGCGTAGCCGCGACAGACGATAACCCACCCTAACATAGCGTATCTCCTTGTTTCAGGCGGGCAGTTTACCTCAGGGAGAAATCGCAGGGCTGACATGCATCAACAGAAAGAAAAAGCCCTCCGCGACGGGAGGGCTTTTTTTCAGGTGCGCAGACCGCGGCCGCGGCTAATCAAATACCAGCACAGCAGGTAAAAGACGATGATAAACGCCGCCAGTACCGCAACGGTAAAGAGCAGCGGAACATCGCTGATGCCGAGAAAACCGAAGCGGAAACCGCTAATCATGTAGACTATCGGGTTTAAGTGCGACAGCGCCTGCCAGAACGGCGGCAGCAGCGTCAGCGAATAGAACACCCCGCCGAGGTAAGTCAGCGGCGTCAGCACAAAGGTCGGGATCAGGCTGATGTCATCAAAGGTTTTCGCGAACACCGCGTTCAGCAAGCCGGCCAGCGAGAAAAGCACGGCGGTGAGCAACAGCGTCAGGCCAACAAAAAGCCAGGAGTGAACCTGGAACGGCACGAAGAAGAGTGAAACCGCCGTAACCAGAATGCCGACGCAGAGGCCGCGCGCCACGCCGCCGCCCACATAGCCTGCAATAATCACGTGCGTTGGCACCGGCGCAACCAGCAGTTCTTCAATGTTGCGCTGGAATTTGGCGCTGAAGAACGACGAGGCGACGTTGGCATACGCGTTGGTAATCACCGCCATCATAATCAGCCCCGGCACGATGAACTGCATGTAGGTGAAGCCATGCATTTCGCCGATACGCGAGCCAATCAGGTTGCCAAAAATGATGAAATAAAGCGTCATGGTGATGACCGGCGGCACCAGCGTCTGCACCCAGATTCGGGTAAAGCGGTGGATCTCTTTGGCCCAGATGCTTTTTAGCGCCACCCAGTAAAGCTGCATCATGCGTGGTCTCCTTGTTTTTCGTTCACCAGCGTGACAAACAGCTCTTCAAGACGGTTGGCTTTGTTACGCATGCTTAATACCTGAATTCCCTGCGCCGTCAGTTGGTTAAAGACGCTATTGATCCCCTGCTCGCGCAGCACTTCCACTTCCAGCGTAGAAGTATCCACCAGCCGGTACTGGTACCCGTCAAGCTTCGGCAGCGGGCTTTTCGGCGCCAGATCGAGGATAAAGGTTTCTGATTTCAGCTTGGAAAGCAGCGACTTCATCGAGGTGTTTTCCACCAGCTCGCCGCGCTGGATGATGCCGATGTTGCGGCACAGCATCTCCGCCTCTTCCAGATAGTGGGTGGTGAGAATGATGGTGGTGCCTTTGTCATTGAGATCTTTAAGAAAGCCCCACATGGAGCGGCGCAGTTCAATGTCCACGCCCGCTGTCGGTTCATCAAGGATCAGTAGCTTCGGCTCGTGCATTAACGCGCGGGCTATCATCAAACGGCGCTTCATCCCGCCGGAGAGCATACGCGCACGTTCGTTGCGTTTTTCCCACAGATCGAGCTGGTTAAGGTATTTTTCGCTGCGCGCGACGGCTTCGCGGCGATCCACGCCGTAGTAGCCCGCCTGGTTGACCACAATCTGCTGCACCGTCTCGAAGGGGTTGAAGTTAAACTCCTGCGGCACGAGGCCGAGCTGACGTTTAGCGTTCACCACGTCACGCTCAAGATCATAGCCAAACACCCGAACGCGTCCGGACGTTTTATTCACCAGCGAGCTGATGATGCCGATGGTCGTGGATTTGCCCGCGCCGTTTGGGCCAAGCAGCGCGTAAAAATCTCCCGCCTCCACTTTTAAATCAATCCCACGCAGCGCTTGTACCCCGCCTGCGTAGGTTTTCTTTAATTGCTCCAGTTCCAGTGCTATTGTCATGGATATTCGGTTACCTTATTTCGCACAAAAGTTGTGTGGTTTAAAAAATTTTTGAGTTGTCCTATATTACCCCAACGCAATTCTTCGGTTACAGGCCGTTAACCTTTATGAAAGATATCGACACACTAATTAGCAACAACGTCCAGTGGTCCAAAATGCTGGTGGAAGAGGACCCGGGCTTTTTCGAACGACTGGCGAAAGCACAGAAGCCGCGCTTTCTGTGGATTGGCTGCTCAGACAGCCGCGTGCCCGCCGAGCGCCTTACTGGCCTCGAACCGGGTGAGATTTTCGTTCACCGCAACGTTGCCAACCTGGTCATCCATACCGATCTTAACTGCCTTTCGGTCATTCAGTATGCGGTTGACGTGCTTGAAGTGGAACACATTATTATCTGTGGACACTACGGCTGCGGCGGCGTGCAGGCAGCGGTAGAAAACCCTGAGCTTGGGCTTATCAACAACTGGCTGCTGCACATCCGCGACATCTGGCTTAAACATAGCTCACTGCTTGGTGAAATCCCGCAGGAGAAGCGCCTCGACGCGCTGTGCGAGCTGAACGTGATGGAGCAGGTTTATAACCTGGGCCACTCCACCATCATGCAGTCAGCGTGGAAACGCGGCCAGAAAGTGACCATTCACGGCTGGGCCTACGGCATCCACGATGGCCTGCTGCGCGACCTGCAGGTAGCCGCAGCTGACCGCGAAACGCTGGAACAGCGCTATCGCAGCGGCATCGGCAATCTTCAGCAAACGCACAATATTCATAAGTAATAGCGAAAAAAAGGGGCCGCGGCCCCTTTTTTATACCCGTCTTTTATACCCGTCAGTTACTCGGCAAGCGGAACCACTTTGCCGATGTACGGCAGATGACGATAGCGCTGAGCGTAATCGATGCCGTAACCCACCACAAACTCATCCGGAATGGAAAAACCGATAAACTCGACGTTCACTTCCACTTCACGACGGGAAGGTTTATCCAGTAACGTGCAGATAGCCAGCGATTTCGGTCCGCGCAGGCTCAGGATCTCGCGCACTTTCGACAGCGTATTGCCGGAGTCGATAATATCTTCGACGATCAGCACATCTTTGCCGCGGATGTCTTCATCCAGATCTTTCAGGATTTTCACATCGCGCGTTGTCGACATGCCGCTGCCGTAGCTCGAAGCGGTCATAAAATCGACCTCATGGGAAACCTGCACTTCACGGCAGAGGTCCGCCATGAACATAAACGAGCCGCGCAACAGGCCGACCAGCACCATATCGCTGCCGCTGTCTTTATAACGCTCGGTTATTTCACGTCCCAGTTCTGCAACGCGCGCTTTGATGTCCGCTTCGGGGATCATTACTTCTACAGTATGTTTCATATCTATAACCATCTGATTTTAAATTTGAATCATCAAACGGCAGCGTTTCGTTCGCCAGCGCTTATTGATAAGGCAGGCAGTATACCAGCAAAAAGCATTTACGGCAGAAATGCACAAAAAAGCCCTTATTGTGATTCAGATCACACATGTTAATAACTATAATTAGTTGCTACTAAAAATTTACGAGTGTCATTATGGCGGAAACAAAAGTAAAACAGTCACGTTTGCTCGTGACTCTGACAGTCCTGTTCGCAGCATTGTGCGGACTTTATTTATTAATTGGAGGGGTATGGCTGGTCGCCATTGGCGGCTCCTGGTACTACCCTATCGCCGGGGTGGCGATGCTGGCGACAGCCTGGCTGCTGTGGCGTCGTAACGCGGCGGCGCTCTGGCTTTATGCCGCTATCCTGCTTTGCACCATGATTTGGGGCGTCTGGGAAGTCGGTTTCGATTTCTGGGCCCTGACGCCGCGCTGCGACGTGCTGGTGTTCTTTGGCATCTGGCTGATTCTGCCGTTTGTCTGGCGCCGTCTCGCCACGCCTGCGCGCCCGGGCGTTACCGCGCTGGTGGTTTCGCTTATCATTACCGGCGGCATGCTGGTATGGGCGGCCTTCAACGACCCGCAGGAGATTCACGGCACCCTTTCCGCCGACGCCACGGCGGCAGCGGCAAGCGGCGCGGCGGCTATTCCGGAAGGCGACTGGCCGGCTTATGGCCGCAACCAGGAAGGCCAGCGTTATTCTCCTCTTAAGCAGATCAACGCCGATAACGTCCACCAGCTTAAAGAAGCCTGGACTTTCCGTACCGGCGACCTGAAGCTGCCGAACGATCCGGGTGAAATCACCAACGAAGTGACGCCGATTAAAGTGCGCGACACCCTTTACCTCTGCACCGCGCATCAGCGTCTTTTCGCGCTGGATGCCGCGACCGGTAAAGAAAAGTGGCACCTCGATCCGCAGCTGAATACCAACCCGACCTTCCAGCACGTGACCTGCCGCGGCGTCTCTTACCATGAGGCTACCCCGGCTAATGCGACGCCGGAAGTGCTGGCCGACTGTCCGCGCCGCATTATCCTGCCGGTAAACGACGGCCGTCTGTTTGCGGTGAACGCTGATAACGGCAAGCTGTGCCAGACCTTTGCTAACAAAGGCATCCTGAACCTGCAGACTAACATGCCGGTCACCACGCCGGGCATGTACGAGCCGACGTCCCCGCCGATCGTCACTGATAAAGTGATTGTGATTGCCGGTGCGGTAACCGATAACTTCTCCACCCGTGAGCCTTCCGGCGTTATTCGTGGTTTTGATATCAACACCGGCGCGCTGCTGTGGGCCTTCGATCCGGGCGCGAAAGATCCGAACGCTATTCCGGCGGACGAACATCACTTCACCCCGAACTCGCCGAACTCCTGGGCGCCAGCCGCCTATGACGCGAAGCTGGATCTGGTTTATCTGCCGATGGGCGTGACCACGCCGGATATCTGGGGCGGCAACCGCACGCCGGAGCAGGAACGCTATGCCAGCTCCATTGTGGCGCTGAACGCCTCTACCGGTAAGCTCGCCTGGTCTTATCAGACCGTTCATCACGACCTGTGGGATATGGACCTGCCGGCCCAGCCGACGCTTGCCGACATTACCGTGAACGGCCAGACCGTACCGGTTATCTATGCGCCGGCGAAAACAGGCAACATTTTTGTGCTTGACCGTCGCAACGGCCAGCTCGTGGTCCCGGCGCCGGAAAAACCGGTTCCGCAGGGCGCGGCGAAAGGCGACTACGTGACGCCGACCCAGCCCTTCTCTGATCTCTCCTTCCGTCCGAAGCAAGATCTGAGCGGCGCGAACATGTGGGGCGCCACCATGTTCGACCAGCTGGTTTGCCGCGTGATGTTCCACAGCATGCGTTATGAAGGTATCTTCACGCCGCCTTCTGAGCAGGGCACGCTAGTCTTCCCGGGCAACCTGGGGATGTTTGAATGGGGCGGTCTCTCTGTTGACCAGAACCGTCAGGTCGCGATTGCCAACCCGATTGCACTGCCGTTCGTCTCTAAACTGATCCCGCGCGGCCCGGGCAACCCGATGGAGCAGCCGAAAGACGCGCAGGGCACCGGCTCTGAATCCGGCATTCAGCCGCAGTACGGCGTGCCGTATGGCGTAACGCTGAACCCGTTCCTGTCGCCGTTTGGTCTGCCGTGTAAACAGCCTGCCTGGGGTTATATCTCCGCGCTGGATCTTAAGACCAACAAAATTGTCTGGCAGAAACGCATCGGTACCCCGCGCGACAGCTTCGGCTTCCCGATGCCGGTTCCGGTTCCGTTCACGCTGGGCATGCCGATGCTGGGCGGTCCGATTTCAACCGCGGGCAACGTGCTGTTCATCGCCGCGACGGCGGATAACTACCTGCGCGCTTACAACGTAACTAACGGCGATAAGCTGTGGGAAGGCCGCCTGCCGGCAGGCGGCCAGGCCACGCCGATGACGTATGAAGTTAACGGTAAGCAGTACGTGGTGGTTTCCGCAGGCGGCCACGGGTCGTTTGGCACGAAGATGGGCGACTACATCGTTGCCTATGCGCTGCCGGATGACGCGAAATAATCTGCGATAAGCAAAACAAAAGCCCCTCACTGAGGGGCTTTTTTATAGGCATAAGGCGACGAGATAAACCGCGTGTTGCTTATTCGCCCGGCATCGCTATCCCGCCGGAAAGACGATGAACCTTTCGTCGGGCGGGTTAGCGCCGCGTCTGCTGCTTTTTTGGTGAGGCTTCAGCTCACCGTAAACCCTAGCATCATGCCCGTATCTTCATGCTCAAGCAGGTGACAGTGAGCCATATAGGCATGTTCAGCGGGCGCAACGTGGTCGAAACGCACCAGCACTTCGCTGCGCGCGCCCTCCACCCAGACCGTGTCTTTCCAGCCTGCGCGGTGCGCCGCAGGCGGCTTGCCGTTTTCGGTAAGGATGCGAAACTGCGTGCCGTGGATATGGAACGGGTGCAGCATCATGTCGCCTTCGCCCGAGAGGGTCCAGCGCTCATACTGGCCTTTCGCCACGTTGAACGCCGGGGCGTTCATCTCAAACGCTTTGCCGTTAATCTTGTTGGCGTTGTGGAAATCCATGCCGTGGCCGTGACCATGATTCATCTGCCCCATCATCTGCATATGCTGCTGATGGCCCGCCAGCGCCTGCTCGCCATATTTCTCCTGCAGCGCCTGCATGCCCATCATATCGAGCATCGGGTCCATCATCAGCTGTAGCCAGCGCGCCTGTAGCCCGTCGAGCGAAGGCAGCGCGGGCGCCTTAACTAAGGTATCCGGCAGGCTGCCGGAGGCGGGAATGACCAGCGGCTGAATGCGTACCACCGGCTGCGGCTTATCGAACGGCGCTATCGCCATCCCCATCTGGTTGACCGGCAGCGTGACAATATCGAACGGCTTGCTGTCGCTGGTATCCACCAGCACCTCGAAGCGCTCGCCGGTCAGCACGGGCAGTTCGCTCACCTTAACCGGCTCCGGCAACAATCCGCCATCGCTCGCCACCACATAAAGCGGGCGGTTGTCGCTGGCGGCAATCTTCAGCGTGCGGGCATTGCAGCCGTTTAACAGGCGCAACCGCAGCCAGCCTTTCGGCGCGTTATGCTGCGGATACGCCACGCCGTTGCAGAGCAGCGTATCGCCGAACCAGCCCACCGCCGCGCTCATTACATCCAGCTGATAATCAATGTTGCCGTCGGCGGTGAATTTTTTGTCCTGAATAATGAGCGGCACATCGTCGATGCCCCACTGCTTTGGCAGCATCAGTTGCAGGCTTTCGACATCCTCAATCAACACCAGGCCCGCCAGCCCCATCGCCACCTGATGGCCAGTTTTACCGTGCTGATGCGGGTGGAACCAGCAGGTCGCGGCACGCTGTTGCGGCGTAAAACTCACCGTTCGGGTCGCGCCTGGCGCAATCACCCCCTGCGGCCCGCCATCCACTTCGCCCGGTATTTCCACGCCGTGCCAGTGCACTGTGGTTTCCTCGGGAAGCGCATTGCGGATCTCCACCGTCACCGGTTTGCCGGACGTGAGCTTTACCGCCGGGCCGAGCAGGTTGCCGTTATAGCCCCACGTCGCCACCTTCTGGCCGTTGAACTGGCTGGCGCCCGCCTGGGCAGTCAGGCGAATTTTGCTTTGCGCGTCGGGCGTTAAGAGTTCGGGAATGGGTAAGGTCGGGCGTTTTGCCGCAGGTATCACGCGCCCCCAGGCCGGCAGCATGCTGAACGCGCCCAGTGCGGCGCTGTATTTTAAGAAATCACGGCGATGCATCTTATTTCCTTATCGACGACAGGCATGCCATGAGCTTAAACCTTTCCCCAACGGGAAGGTCAAGTTTCAACGGGAAAAAGCGACGAGGAGCGCCCGGACGGCGGTGAACCGAGCGTTGAGTGAGCATGGCGGCGCGGCATTTCTAAAATGTCTGTACGGCAGTTAACGGCTCAATCGCGCTGCTGGCGCAGTGGTTCCATTTCTAAGCTGCCTGTACGGCAGTGAACAAGCGCGGATTTTAGCTAATTCGCTGTATTAACACCAAATACCTTTAATTTGCTGTTGCAGACCCTTTTTTCCGGCGCTTTTATAGCGCCTTTAAAATCAATGCCTTAAAAAACGGCGTTAAAAAAGGGCTTGGGCGTGAGAGCCGAAGTCAATTTTACCGTGCGCCGTTTCGTTCACTTTCGCTTTTTGGCGAGGCCGCTTTTTGCTTTCAAAACGCGGTGTTTGCCGCTTACTTTTTCACCTCTCCTTAAATCATCTTGTTTTCATTTTGAAAAGCGCGCCAGGCCCCGTCATACGGGCATTTATCCGCCATAAAAGGGATCAAATATCCTCGTCGCGTCTGAACGAAATGTGCTATCGTTTGGTATCTTTTGGCGAGTGGTAGACGTAATGAACAAGTGGGTCAGGGTGATGTTGCTGGGCTGTCTGATGGGCTTTTCCGCCAGTAGCTTTGCGTTAAGTGAATCAGAAGCGGAAGACATGGCCGATCTCACTGCCGTTTTCGTGTTTCTGAAAAATGACTGCGGCTACCAGAACTTGCCAAACGGGCAGATTCGCCGCGCGCTGGTCTTTTTCGCCCAGCAAAACCAGTGGGATTTAAGCAATTACGAAAGCTTTAATATGAAGGCGCTTGGCGAAGACAGCTATCGCGATTTGAGCGGTATCGCCATTCCCACCGCACGGAAATGTAAGGCGCTGGCGCGCGATTCTCTAAGCCTGCTTGCCTACGTAAAGTAACCCCCTTCCCCGCCCCTTCGTCGAAATAATGACCGTGCATCCACGGTTATTGTTAGCTATTATGTTGCGCCCATTTTCCGAGGGTGTTAACGAAGGAGGTATCAGCCAATGACCGGGAATACGCTGTGGCACGAGACGCTGCACGACAAATTTGGTCAATACTTTGCCGTTGATAATGTGCTTTACCACGAGAAAACCGATCATCAGGATTTGATCATTTTCGAAAATGCGGCTTTTGGCCGGGTAATGGCGCTGGACGGCGTGGTGCAAACCACCGAACGTGACGAGTTTATCTATCACGAAATGATGACCCACGTGCCGCTGCTGGCGCACGGTCGCGCAAAGCATGTGCTGATCATCGGCGGCGGCGACGGCGCTATGCTGCGTGAAGTCTCCCGCCATAAGAGCGTGGAATCCATCACCATGGTGGAGATAGACGCAGGCGTCGTTTCATTCTGTCGTCAGTATCTGCCTAACCATAATGCCGGCAGCTATGACGACCCGCGCTTTAAGCTGGTGATTGACGACGGCGTCAATTTTGTAAACCAGACGACGCAAACGTTTGATGTGATTATCTCTGACTGTACCGACCCTATCGGTCCCGGCGAGAGCCTGTTCACTTCCGCATTCTACGAAGGGTGCAAACGCTGCCTGAACCCAGGCGGAATTTTTGTCGCGCAAAACGGCGTCTGTTTTCTGCAGCAGGATGAAGCCATCGACAGCCACCGCAAGCTCAGCCACTATTTTAGTGATGTCAGCTTTTATCAGGCGGCTATCCCGACCTATTACGGCGGCATCATGACCTTCGCCTGGGCGACGGACAACGACGCGCTGCGCAACCTGCCCACTGAAACCCTGCAAGCGCGCTTTCACGCCGCGGGAATTCAGTGCCGCTATTACAATCCGGCTATTCATACGGCAGCTTTCGCTCTGCCGCAATATTTGCAAGATGCCCTGTCCGATCAGGCATCCTAAGGAGGTGATCAAAATTGAAAAAGCTGAAACTGCATGGCTTTAACAACCTGACCAAAAGCCTGAGTTTTTGTATTTACGATATTTGCTACGCCAAAACGGCGGAAGAGCGCGATGGTTATATCGCTTATATCGATGAACTCTACAACGCCAACCGTCTGACTGAGATCCTGACAGAGACCTGCTCCATCATCGGAGCCAATATCCTGAACATCGCGCGTCAGGATTATGAACCGCAGGGCGCCAGCGTCACCATTCTGGTGAGCGAAGAGCCGGTCGACCCGAAGCTGATTGATAAGTCCGAACACCCGGGTCCGTTGCCGGAAGCCGTGGTGGCCCACCTGGATAAAAGCCACATCTGCGTGCACACCTATCCGGAAAGCCATCCGGAAGGCGGGCTTTGCACTTTCCGCGCCGACATTGAGGTTTCGACCTGCGGCGTGATTTCGCCACTGAAGGCGCTGAATTACCTTATCCACCAGCTCGAGTCCGATATCGTGACCGTCGACTACCGCGTTCGCGGCTTTACGCGCGACGTGAACGGCATGAAGCACTTTATCGATCACGAGATCAATTCCATTCAGAACTTTATGTCAGAGGATATGAAGTCGCTGTATGACATGGTGGACGTGAACGTTTATCAGGAAAATATCTTCCACACCAAAATGCTGCTTAAAGAGTTCGACCTTAAGCACTATATGTTCCACACCAAACCGGAAGATTTAACCGAAGAAGAGCGCAAGACCATTACGGACCTGCTCTGGAAAGAGATGCGCGAAATTTACTACGGCCGCAACATTCCCGCCGTGTAAACGCCAGTGGAGCAGGGACGCTCCACGCCGCCGCGCTTAACGCTGATTAAGAAAGGCGCGATAAGCCGCCGCTACCTGCAGGAAATCTTCAAGACCACAGAGCGACAGGCTCTCTTCGTCGTAATAACTCATTCCCTCTTCCATCTCGTCGCCTGAAAACTCCAGCTGATTGGCGCGCACCATCACCTCTTCGCCATCAAGCCACAGCGTGTATTCGTGACCGGTTTTCTGCCACTGACGCTCGCTGCCTTTTACTTCACGCGCCGCCTGCTCCACTTCGTCGAGCAGAGACAAGTTGTCCTTTACCTCTTCGTTAAACCAGTGGCCGACCGCTTCATGCCCCATCGACATGCGCACTTTCACCGAGCCGGTAATATCGCGCAAGAATTCGTAATCCATGGTGTTTTCCTCTGCAAAAGGCAATGCGTGACCGCTGCATTGTACCTGTGTAGTTATTATCGCAGCATGAAAGCGAAAAAAAAGCGGACCGGGCGGCGTCTGGCGAAAAAAGCGCTGACGCCCGCCCTCTGGTCTGGCTGTGCTATGCTGTGACCTTTCTTAACGCCTTCATTCATAAAGACCTATGCAAAAATTGAAAATGACGCTCGCCCAGGCCCTGCTGCTGTGCGCCGTCGCGCTGCCCCTTTCCGCCGCTTATGCGGGCGATGCGGTGCGGCTTGACTGCCTGACGCGGCAAAACGTGCTGATCTCCTTTTTTAAGTATCACCTCACCACCATGAAGTGGGGCAATCATTTTCAAATCGCCTCCGGCATTCATAAAGCCAGAACGAAAACGGGTACCCCTTATGAGGTCATCTCCTTTCGCAACGGCGATGACTTAATCTACTTCCCGGCCAAAGAGAGCTATTTCCTGATTTATGCCGACCAGCAAAAGCCGGAGCGCTGCCGGACGGAAGAGAGTTTTACTTATCCCGTGGTCAGCCTGCCGCGCTACGACGGCAAAGCAAACTCCTGAGGCGATAATGCATAAAAAAAGGGAAGCGCTGAGGCTTCCCTTTTTTCGTGCGGCCCGGCGAACCGGGCACGCGTTGCATCAAACTGCGGTCTGGAAAATCACGCCGTCCGCTTTCTCGGTGTACTGGGAAAGCTGGTCGAAGTTCAGGTAGCGATAAGTATCCACCGCGGTCTTATCCACCTGCGCGACAAAGGTCTGATACTCTTCCGGCGTCGGCAGCTTGCCGATGAGCGCCGCAACGGCCGCCAGCTCCGCAGACGCCAGATAGACGTTCGCGCCAGTGCCTAAGCGGTTCGGGAAGTTACGGGTCGAGGTGGAAACCACCGTCGAGCCGTCCGCCACGCGCGCCTGGTTACCCATGCACAGCGAGCAGCCCGGGATCTCAATACGCGCGCCGCTCTTACCAAACACGCTGTAGTACCCCTCTTCGGTCAGCTGCGCGGCGTCCATACGGGTCGGCGGCGCCACCCACAGGCGGGTAGGCAACTGGCCTTTATGGCTGTCCAGCAGTTTACCGGCAGCACGGAAGTGGCCGATGTTGGTCATGCAGGAGCCGATAAACACTTCGTCGATCTTGTCGCCCTGAACGTCAGAGAGCAGGCGCGCGTCGTCCGGATCGTTCGGCGCGCACAGAATCGGCTCTTTGATGTCGTTCAGATCGATATCGATCACCGCCGCGTATTCCGCGTCGGCATCCGCTTCCATCAGCTGCGGATCCGCAAGCCACTTCTCCATGCCCTGGATACGGCGCTCCAGCGTACGGCGGTCGCCGTAGCCTTCGGCAATCATCCATTTCAGCAGCACGATATTGGAGTTCAGGTACTCGATGATCGGCTCTTTGTTGAGCTTGATGGTGCAACCTGCCGCAGAACGCTCGGCGGAAGCATCGGTCAGCTCAAACGCCTGCTCGACTTTCAGATCCGGCAGACCTTCGATTTCCAGAATGCGGCCGGAGAAGATGTTCTTCTTGCCCTTCTTCTCAACGGTCAGCAGACCTTGCTGGATGGCATAGTAAGGGATAGCGTGAACCAAGTCGCGCAGCGTAATGCCCGGCTGCATCTTCCCTTTAAAGCGCACCAGCACCGATTCCGGCATATCCAGCGGCATCACGCCGGTCGCCGCGGCGAACGCCACGAGGCCGGAACCCGCCGGGAACGAAATACCGATCGGGAAACGGGTGTGGGAGTCGCCGCCGGTGCCAACGGTATCCGGCAGCAGCATGCGGTTCAGCCACGAGTGGATAACGCCGTCGCCCGGGCGCAGCGACACGCCGCCGCGGTTCATGATGAAGTCCGGCAGCGTGTGGTGCGTGGTAACGTCAACCGGCTTCGGATACGCCGCCGTGTGGCAGAAGGACTGCATCACCAGATCGGCGGAGAAGCCCAGACACGCCAGGTCTTTCAGCTCGTCGCGGGTCATCGGGCCGGTGGTGTCCTGGGAACCTACGGAGGTCATCTTCGGTTCGCAGTACTGGCCCGGACGAATGCCCGCTACGCCGCAGGCGCGGCCGACCATTTTCTGCGCCAGCGAGAAGCCGCGGTCGCTCTCGGCGACATCTTTCGCCTGACGGAACACGTCGCTGTGCGGCAGACCCAGCGCTTCGCGCGCTTTGGTCGTCAGCCCACGGCCGATGATAAGCGGAATACGGCCGCCCGCACGCACTTCGTCAATCAGCACGTCGGTTTTCAGTTCAAAGGAGGCCAGCAGCTCATCAGTGTAGTGATTACGCACTTCGCCTTTGTACGGGTAGATATCGATAGCGTCGCCCATATTGAGGTTCGACACATCGACTTCGATCGGCAGCGCGCCCGCATCTTCCATGGTATTGAAGAAGATTGGCGCGATTTTGCCGCCCAGCACCACGCCGCCGCCGCGCTTGTTCGGCACGAACGGGATATCTTCGCCCATGAACCACAGCACGGAGTTGGTCGCGGATTTACGGGATGAACCGGTGCCCACGACGTCGCCAACATACGCCAGCGGGAAGCCTTTTTGCGCCAGCGCTTCAATTTGCTTGATAGGGCCGACTGCGCCTGGCTGATCGGGCTCAATGCCGTCACGGGCGTTTTTCAGCATCGCCAGCGCGTGCAGCGGGATGTCCGGGCGCGACCAGGCGTCCGGCGCCGGAGAAAGGTCGTCGGTGTTGGTTTCGCCCGTCACTTTAAAGACGGTAACGGTAATTTTCTCAGGCAGCGATGGGCGAGACAGGAACCACTCGGCATTCGCCCAGGAGTGCATAACCTGCTGCGCATGGGCGTTGCCCGCTTTCGCTTTCTCTTCCACGTCGTAGAAGTTATCGAACATCAGCAGCGTATGAGACAGCGCTTTGGCGGCAATCGGCGCCAGCTTTTCATCATCCAGCGCGTCAATCAGCGGGTGAATGTTATAACCACCCTGCATGGTGCCCAGCAGTTCAATCGCTTTTTCCGGGGTGACCAGCGGAGAGGAGGCTTCGCCTTTGGCGATAGCGGCAAGGAATCCGGCTTTTACGTAGGCGGCTTCGTCAACGCCTGGGGGTACACGGTTGGTAAGCAGATCTAACAGAAACTCTTCTTCACCCGCTGGCGGGGTTTTCAGCAGCTCGACGAGCGCGGCCATTTGGGTTGCATCTAAGGGTTTGGCTACAATCCCCTCGGCGGCACGCTCAGCTACGTGCTTACGGTATTCTTCTAGCACGACGGTTCTCCTCGCTCTCATTGTCATATGGGGAGCCAGGCTATTCTCTTCACGCTCCTGTGAGACAGCAGTTTGTAGGGTAAATGCCCGGTTCCGCGTCGGGCAGAATAGCAGGAATTGGGGTCTCTGTTAATCTGTTTACAAAAAAGCAACATTAAATATTTGCTGAATCGTTAAGCAACGCATAACGCGTTTCAGAAGTGAGATTTCAGGCACAAAAAAACCGCCTGACGGCGGTCTTCTTGTTGTGCGCGGGTGGTAGCAGGCACCTTCACACAGGTTATGTGGCAAGTACAACACGAAATGAATCATGCCATCGGTTAAAAAAAGGGGCAAGTCGAACTGTACGATTTGCGCACCGCTTTCGGAATTTACATGTAAGCCAATGCAACGCTTTAAAACGGCTTTCAGCCCTGGAAAAAACGGTTTACCTTGCCCGCTGGCCTGCTTCGCTGGCGTAGCAGCCAGTCACCGGGCCCGGAAGCAGTTCCCTGACCCTACGTGGCAAGTACAACACACTTGCCTGGTTCTGCCTTTCCCGGTGAAGAAGGAATCGACGTAGCCCGCAAGGGATTACGCGCAATGGAAATGCGTTTGCTCTATACGCTTCTCATTGTATTAAGCGCAGCGGTGGCGCTGATGCAGCGGCGGCTGGAACATTTCAGACATCCACATTCGGTTCATCCTGAACTTAGGCAATTACGCTTCTGACCGCCCGCAAGGGCGGTCTTTCAGGCGACATCACAGCGGCAAATTTATTGTCGCTTATAATTGCGCAATAAATACTCACAGTTTTATTTGGACGGATGCGGTTCATCGCCAGTTAAAGCTAAAACCGCAAAAAAACGAAGGATATACTCGCGGCACCCCAAACGCCCTATGGCATCGCTCTCGTCGGAGTTTCCTATGAAGTTGCCTTTCAAGCCACATCTGTTTGCCCTGCTATGCAGCGCTGGGCTCCTGGCGGCCTCAGGCGCGCTATTCGTAAAAAGCCAGACGCCTGCGGCTGTGAACGAAACCGCGCCTGTCGCACCAGCGCAAACTCAGCCTGCCGCCACCGCGTCGGCACCGAACCAGCCCGCTCCCGCAACGCCTGTCTCGCCCACTTATACGGCCGCGCAAATTGACCAATGGGTTGCGCCCGTTGCGCTCTACCCTGACGCGCTGCTGTCGCAAATTTTGATGGCGGCGACTTACCCCGCGAATGTGCTTCAGGCGGTGCAGTGGTCGCGGGATAACCCCAGACTGCAGGGCGATGCGGCGATAGAGGCGGCCAAGAACCAGCCCTGGGACGCGAGCGTAAAATCGCTGGTCGCCTTCCCGCAGCTCATGTCATTGCTGGGTGAAAACCCGCAGTGGGTGCAAAATCTCGGCGACGCATTCCTGGCGCAGCCCAACGATGTGATGGACTCGGTGCAAAGGCTGCGCGCACTGGCTCAGCAAACCGGCGCGCTGACCTCCACTGCGCAGCAGAAAGTCACCACGACGACAAAAGCGGCAACGCCTGCCCCGACAAAACAAGCTAACGGGGCAGCACCGCAACCCGCCAGCAGCCCGACGATTATTAAAATCGAACCCGCCGATCCGCAGGTTGTTTATGTGCCGACCTATAACCCGGCGACGGTCTACGGCACGTGGCCGAACGCCAGTTACCCGCCGGTTTACCTGCCGCCGACGCCTGGCGAGCAATTCGGCGAGAGCTTCGTTAAAGGATTGGGTTACAGCCTCGGCGTCGCGACGACCTATGCGCTGTTCAGCAGTATCGACTGGGACGACGATGACCATGACGACCATCATCACGGCGACGGCTATTACCACGATGGCGACAACATCAACATCAATGTAAATAATTTCAACAAGATAACCGGAGAGCATCGCGTCGATAACGCGTTGCGCTGGCAGCATAATCCCGCCTATCGCAACGGCGTTCCCTACTCTGACAACCGTGTCGCCACGCAGTATCGCGCCAACGCCGCAGCAAGCGTAAACGCCGTTTCGCCGAAACCGGTTAACCGGGATAGCCAGCGACAGGCAGCCATGGCGCAGCTCCAGCAAGCCGCCGGTAAAAACCGGACGTCAACGCCACGCCCGGCCACAAAAGATGCGCAGCGGCAGGCAGCGAATCAGCAGCTAAAACAGATAGCGCAACGCAATAACTACCGGGGCTACGACACCGATAAACCCCGCGCGCAGCAACAGGCCAATCGCCCGCAGAAAACGCAGCGGGCGAATAAACCCCAGCGTGAAGCCATCTCTGCGGCGCGTCCGTCACCGACTCGCTATAACACGGCGCGCGCGAATGCGTTAAGCGGTAACGACAGCCGCTCAGCCAGCTGGCAGGCGCAACAACAGCGCGGAATGCTGAGCCGTCAATATGCGTCGACAAATCGGGAGCGCCCGCCCGCCAGAGAGCGACGCGCTGAAAACCGCGACATTAACCGCCATCGCTAAGGGACAGAAAATGAAGCTAAAACGACTCACTGCGCTGGCGTTGTTCATGGTCTCCGTTCACGCCTTCGCCAATCAGCCATTCACTACCCCGGAACAGGCTGCCGATGCGCTGACGCAGGCGATTGAACAACAAAACGAAACCGCGTTGAATCAACTTCTCGGCGAGGACTGGCGACAATTTTTACCTCCTGAAGGGGTTGATCCCGAGGCCGTTGCGCGTTTTCTGCGCGACTGGAAAACTGGCCATCGTATCGTTCAGCAAGGCAATACCGCGCACCTGGTGGTTGGCGATAACGGCTGGCAGCTGCCGATTCCGCTGGTAAAAGCGGCAGAAGGCTGGCGATTTGATATGCAGGCGGCGGAGGATGAAATATTGACTCGCGCCATTGGCCGCAACGAGTTGGCCGCTATCGAGGCGCTGCACGCCTATGTGGATGCGCAACAACGTTATTACGCGATGCATCAACGCTATGCGGAAAAAATCGTCAGCACTTCCGGGAAAAAAGATGGCCTTTACTGGCCAGTCAAACCCGGGGAATCCCCCAGCCCGCTTGGCCCCGCTTTTAGCCCAAAAGAACCGGGCGTGGGATATCACGGCTACCATTTTCGTATTCTGCCTGATAACCGTAACGGCTTTGCGATGATTGCCTGGCCGGTCAGTTATGGGGAAAGCGGCATAATGAGCTTTATGATTAACGGCGACGACGACGTCTGGCAGGCGGACCTTGGCCCCGACACGGCGGAAAAAGCGCAAGCGGTATCGGTCTATAAGCCGGATGGGCAGTGGCAGCTTGTGGCGCCGTAGGCGCGTTACCCGCCGGGTTTGTTTACGGCATCAGCCGTAGCTGCGGCGACAAAGGCGTAACACAGCGGCGATAGCCTACGGCTTAACGGACCGCCCGGGTCAGCGGTCCGTTATCGCTACGGTTACAGAATGTTAGCGACCGATTTCGCCAGCTGCGCTTCGAGCTGTGGTTTCGCCTCTTCAAACTTCAGATTAACTTTGTTGGCGGTGGAAACGACGCGGGTCTGGTATTTCGCGCGGTTACCCTGCTCGCTGCTGGTTTGCAGTTTGATGCCGGAGGTTCCCTGACGCAGGGCCGCGATGTTGTCGGTGGTTACCGCCGCTTTGCTGCGCTCTGAAATCTGCAGGTCAGTGACCATGGTGTAGTTAACATCTTCCACCATCGCGTCAGCCGCCAGGCCAATCAGACCCGCCGCCAGGCCTACGCCCAGCGCCGCACCTGACGAGTTGCTGTTATAAGCGGTGATCCCCGCGCCCAGCGCCGCGCCCATAGCCGCCCCTTCGTAACCGCTCTTCAGGTAATTCTGCGATTCGCGCAGATCCATTTTGTCAGCCTTCAGCACGTTAGCCTGTACCCAGTAGTAAGCGGTATCCGGCGAACTGGTCACCTTGTAACCTTTCGCGGAAAGATCGTTTGCAATCAGCGTCTGCAGGTTGCTCATATCTTTATCAGAGGTGTTTTTCACCTGAATATAGACCGTTTTCTCAGAGGAAGGCTCCAGCCAGACGGTTTCGCTCATCTGGGTTTTCACTTCCAGGTTACGCTTTTTCACAGCGGTCGTCATCGCGCCGCAACCAGAGAGAGCAAAGGCGGTCAACACCACGCTAACAGCAGCCAACTTTTTAAAAGACATAGTTTTTCCTTTTTTGTCGATGAAATCGTCTGAGAGACGAAAAAGAGAAAGCCGGACGCCTGGCGCGCCAGCCAAATGCAGTGAGATTGTGTGTAGAGACCGCACAACTGCGGCACAATTTGAGAGAAGGTCAAAACTCAACGGCATTCCTTGTCCTGCGCATACCTGTCCGTGCGCCGCTAACGGCAACAGCAATAAATGAACAGCTCACTCGGTAAGCTTGTTTAACGTTATATCGGCAGCGAGAAATGAAGGTTGAGCGAAAATTGCCTACCAGATTAGGTAGTTACGGAAGAATGACGCAGCGGGAGGAGTAAGGCGGGAATAAAAAACGCCTCCGAAGAGGCGTTTATCACTAAAGCGAAGAGGCTTATTTTTTCTTCGCTTTCGGGTTCGGCAGGTCAGTAATGCTGCCTTCGAACACTTCAGCAGCCAGACCCACAGACTCGTGCAGAGTCGGGTGAGCGTGGATGGTGAGTGCGATATCTTCAGCGTCACAGCCCATCTCGATAGCCAGACCGATTTCACCCAGCAGCTCGCCGCCGTTGGTGCCGACAATCGCGCCGCCGATAACACGGTGGGTCTCTTTGTCGAAAATCAGCTTGGTCATACCGTCTGCGCAGTCGGAAGCGATAGCACGGCCCGAAGCTGCCCACGGGAAGGTGGCGGTCTCGTAGCTGATGCCTTTCTCTTTCGCTTCTTTCTCGGTCAGACCGACCCATGCCACTTCCGGCTCGGTGTAAGCAATGGACGGGATCACTTTCGGGTCGAAGTAGTGCTTCATGCCCGCGATAACTTCAGCGGCAACGTGGCCTTCGTGAACGCCTTTGTGCGCCAGCATCGGCTGACCGACGATATCGCCGATAGCGTAGATGTGCGGCACGTTAGTGCGCATCTGCTTGTCAACGCGGATGAAGCCGCGGTCGTCCACTTCCACGCCCGCTTTGCCCGCATCCAGGTTTTTACCGTTCGGCACGCGGCCGATAGCCACTAGCACGGCATCGTAACGCTGCGCTTCAGCCGGCGCTTTTTTGCCTTCCATGGAAACGTAGATACCGTCTTCTTTCGCTTCAACGGCAGTCACTTTGGTTTCCAGCATCAGGTTGAATTTCTTGCTGATGCGTTTGGTGAAGACTTTCACAACATCTTTATCGGCAGCCGGGATAACCTGGTCGAACATTTCAACCACGTCGATCTCTGAACCCAGCGCGTGGTAAACGGTACCCATCTCCAGACCGATAATGCCGCCGCCCATGACCAGCATGCGCTTCGGCACTTCTTTCAGCTCCAGCGCATCAGTGGAATCCCATACGCGCGGATCTTCGTGCGGAATAAACGGCAGCTGAATCGGACGGGAACCCGCCGCGATGATGGCGTTGTCAAAGTTGATAACGGTTTTGCCGTTTTCGCCTTCAACTTCCAGGGTGTTGGCGCCGGTGAATTTACCCAGGCCGTTAACCACTTTCACTTTACGGCCTTTGGCCATACCAGCCAGACCACCGGTCAGCTGATTGATAACTTTTTCTTTCCAGGTGCGAATTTTGTCGATATCGGTTTTCGGCTCGCCAAAAACGATACCGTGCTCCGCCAGCGCTTTCGCTTCTTCGATGACTTTGGCTACGTGCAGCAGCGCTTTAGAAGGGATACAACCCACGTTCAGGCAAACACCGCCGAGGGTGCTGTAACGTTCTACGATGACGGTTTCCAGACCTAAATCCGCGCAACGGAAGGCCGCAGAGTAGCCTGCCGGGCCTGCCCCAAGTACCACGACCTGAGTTTTGATTTCAGTACTCATCATGACCTCTTAATTTATATCCGGCGGGTCTGACGCTTTTGTTATTACGCCCATCATCCACCGGGACGTTCTATCCGCTCGCATTTTACAAAATTGTTAACAATTTTGAAACAACAAACGGCAAACGAATCCTGTTTAGCAGCCGATAATCTTTCGCAACTCCCGAGATTATCAGAAAAAAGCCGGCCGTCAGGCCGGCTTCTTCGCTTACATCACCAGACGGCGAATGTCAGACAGCGTGTTGTTGATGATGGTGATAAAGCGCGCACCATCAGCCCCGTCGATCACGCGGTGGTCGAAGGATAGCGAGATCGGCAGCATCAGGCGCGGCGCGAACTCTTTACCATTCCAGACCGGTTCCATGGACGATTTGGAGACGCCCAAGATAGCCACTTCCGGCGCGTTGACGATCGGCGCGAAGTGGGTGGTGCCCAGGCCGCCGATGCTGGAGATGGTGAAGCAACCGCCCTGCATTTCGCCAGCGGTCAGCTTGCCATCACGCGCTTTTTTGGAAATGGTCATCAGCTCGCGAGACAGCTCGATGATGCCTTTCTTGTTCACGTCTTTGAACACCGGAACCACCAGGCCGTTCGGGGTATCAACCGCCACGCCGATGTTGATGTATTTCTTCAGCGTCAGACGCTGGCCATCTTCGGACAGGGAGCTGTTGAAGCGCGGCATCTGCTCAAGCGCTGCGGCGACAGCTTTCATGATGAAGACCACCGGGGTTATCTTCACATCCAGCTTACGCTTCTCCGCTTCGGCGTTCTGCTGTTTACGGAACGCTTCCAGGTCGGTGATGTCGGTTTTGTCGAAGTGCGTAACGTGCGGGATCATCACCCAGTTACGGCTCAGGTTCGCGCCAGAGATTTTCTGGATGCGGCCCAGTTCCACTTCTTCCACTTCACCAAACTTGCTGAAGTCCACTTTCGGCCACGGCAGCAGGCCCGGCAGAGAACCGCCAGAGGCAGCGGCGGCAGGCGCCGCTTCAGCGCGTTTAACCGCCTCTTTCACATAAGCCTGAACGTCTTCGCGCAGGATGCGGCCTTTACGACCGGTGCCCTTCACTTTCGCCAGGTTAACGCCGAATTCGCGCGCCAGGCGACGAATCAGCGGGGTGGCGTGTACGTAAGCGTCGTTCTCAGCGAACTCAGACTTGCCTTCCGCTTTAGCCGCCGGAGCAGCAGCCGGTTTAGAAGGTTGTGCAGCCGGAGCGGGCGCCGCCGCTTCCTGTTTCGCCGCCGGAGCAGCAGCAGGTGCAGCGCCTTCCACTTCAAAGACCATAATCAGCGAGCCGGTGGAGACTTTGTCGCCCACATTCACTTTCAGCTCTTTCACAGTGCCCGCGAACGGCGCCGGAACTTCCATGGAAGCTTTGTCGCCTTCGACGGTGATCAGAGACTGTTCAGCGGAGACTTTGTCGCCCACTTTCACCAGCACTTCGGTGACTTCAACTTCGTCGCCGCCGATATCCGGTACGTTAACCTCTTTCGCGCCCGCCGCAGCCGCCGGCGCGGTTGCCGCCTGCTCGGTAACGGTCGGTTTAGCCTGCGCAGCCGGCGCTTCGCCCGCCACCTCGAAGACCATAATCAGAGAACCGGTGGAAACTTTGTCGCCCGTGTTGATTTTGATCTCTTTAACCGTACCGGCGAACGGCGCCGGCACTTCCATAGAGGCTTTGTCGCCTTCAACGGTGATAAGAGACTGCTCAGCGGTAACCTGGTCGCCCACTTTAACCAGGATTTCGGTGACTTCAACTTCGTCGCCGCCGATATCCGGTACGTTAACCTCTTTTGCAGCCGCAGCAGCCGGGGCAGCAGACTGCGCCGGAGCCGCTTCTTTTTTCTCTTCCTGCGCAGGTGCAGCGGCGGCTGCACCCTCGGCGGAATCGAAAATCATGATCAGTTTGCCGGTCTCGACTTTGTCGCCAACGGAGACTTTGATCTCCTTAACAACGCCCGCCTGCGGAGACGGCACTTCCATAGAGGCTTTGTCGCCTTCTACGGTGATCAGCGACTGTTCAGCTTCAACTTTGTCGCCCACTTTGACCAGGATCTCGGTGACTTCAACTTCGTCCGCCCCGATGTCCGGTACATTGATTTCGATAGCCATTCTTCTTTTACCTCTTATGCCAGACGCGGGTTGACTTTATCTGCATCGATGTTGAATTTGGTGATTGCTTCCGCCACCACTTTCTTGTCGATTTCGCCACGTTTAGCCAGTTCGCCCAGCGCTGCTACAACCACGTAAGAAGCGTCAACTTCGAAGTGGTGACGCAGGTTTTCACGGCTGTCAGAGCGACCGAAACCGTCGGTACCCAGTACGCGGTAATCATCAGCCGGTACATAAGTACGAACCTGCTCGGCGAACAGTTTCATATAGTCAGTGGACGCCACGGCCGGCGCATCGTTCATCACCTGAGCGATGTACGGAACGCGCGGGGTTTCCATCGGGTGCAGCATGTTCCAGCGCTCGCAATCCTGACCGTCACGAGCCAGCTCAGTGAAGGAGGTGACGCTGTAAACATCGGAACCGATGCCGTAGTCTTTCGCCAGGATCTGCGCTGCTTCACGTACGTGACGCAGGATAGAGCCGGAGCCCAGCAGCTGAACTTTACCTTTCGCGCCGTCAACGGTTTCGAGTTTGTAGATACCTTTACGGATACCTTCCTCGGCGCCCTGCGGCATCGCCGGCATGTGGTAGTTTTCGTTCAGCGTGGTGATGTAGTAGTAAACGTTCTCTTGTTTCTCACCGTACATACGCTCCAGACCGTCGTGCATGATCACAGCGACTTCGTAAGCGTAAGCCGGGTCGTAAGAGATACAGTTCGGGATAGTCAGAGACTGAATGTGGCTGTGACCATCTTCGTGCTGCAGACCTTCGCCGTTCAGGGTGGTACGACCGGAGGTGCCGCCGATCAGGAAGCCGCGCGCCTGCTGGTCGCCCGCTGCCCAGCACAGGTCGCCGATACGCTGGAACCCGAACATGGAGTAATAGATGTAGAACGGGATCATCGGCAGGTTGTTGGTGCTGTAAGAGGTCGCCGCCGCCAGCCAGGAAGAACCTGCGCCCAGCTCGTTGATCCCTTCCTGCAGAATCTGGCCTTTCTCGTCTTCTTTATAGTAAGCAACCTGCTCACGGTCCTGTGGGGTGTACTGCTGGCCGTTCGGGCTGTAGATACCAATCTGACGGAACAGACCTTCCATACCGAAGGTACGCGCTTCGTCGGCGATGATCGGAACCAGACGATCTTTAATCGAGTTGTTCTTCAGCATCACGTTCAGGGCGCGAACGAAAGCGATGGTAGTGGAGATCTCTTTGTTCTGCTCTTCCAGCAGGGAACGGAAGTCTTCCAGCGTCGGCAGCTCAAGCTTCTCGGTGAAGTTCGGCTGACGGGACGGCAGATAACCGTGCAGCGCCTGACGGCGTTCATGCAGGTATTTGTACTCTTCAGAGCCTTCCGGGAAGGTGATGTACGGCAGTTTTTCCAGGTCAGCATCGGCTACCGGAACGCTGAAACGGTCGCGAACGTAACGCACGCCGTCCATGTTCATTTTCTTAACCTGGTGCGCGATGTTTTTACCTTCAGCGGTGTCGCCCATGCCGTAACCTTTAACGGTGTGAGCAAGGATGACGGTCGCTTTGCCTTTGGTTTCCTGCGCTTTTTTGAATGCAGCGTAGATTTTCTTCGGATCGTGGCCGCCGCGGTTCAGCGCCCAAATCTCATCGTCAGACCAGTCAGCGACCAGCGCGGCGGTCTCCGGGTATTTACCGAAGAAGTGCTCGCGAACGTAGGCGCCGTTTTTGGATTTGAAGGTCTGATAGTCGCCGTCAACGGTTTCGTTCATCAGCTGAATCAGCTTGCCGCTGGTGTCTTTACGCAGCAGCTCATCCCAACGGGAGCCCCACATCACTTTGATGACGTTCCAGCCAGCGCCGCTGAAGATGCCTTCCAGTTCGTTGATGATCTTGCCGTTGCCGGTTACCGGACCATCCAGACGCTGCAGGTTGCAGTTGATAACGAAGACCAGGTTGTCCAGCTTCTCACGGGTCGCGATGGTGATGGCGCCTTTGGATTCCGGCTCGTCCATCTCACCGTCGCCGAGGAACGCGTAAACGGTCTGCTCAGAGGTATCTTTCAGGCCGCGATGTTCCAGATATTTCAGGAATTTCGCCTGGTAGATAGCGCCGATCGGGCCCAGACCCATGGAAACGGTCGGGAACTGCCAGAATTCCGGCATCAGTTTCGGGTGCGGATAAGAAGAGAGGCCGTTGCCGTGAACTTCCTGACGGAAGTTATTCATCTGCTCTTCGGTCAGGCGGCCTTCAACGAAAGCACGCGCGTAAACGCCCGGAGAGATGTGACCCTGGAAGTAAACCAGATCGCCGCCGTCTTTGTCGTTGCGAGCGCGGAAGAAGTGGTTAAAGCACACTTCATAAATGGTCGCTGAAGACTGGAAGGAAGCCATGTGGCCGCCGAGTTCCAGATCTTTTTTGGACGCGCGCAGAACGGTCATAATGGCGTTCCAGCGGATGGCAGAACGAATACGACGCTCAAGGTCCAGATTGCCCGGGTATTCCGGTTCATCTTCAACGGCAATAGTGTTGACGTAGTTGCTAGCCCCTGTACCAGCCGCTACTTTCACGCCGCCTTT
This sequence comes from Franconibacter pulveris DSM 19144, assembly GCA_000621185.1. Taxonomy (GTDB): domain Bacteria; phylum Pseudomonadota; class Gammaproteobacteria; order Enterobacterales; family Enterobacteriaceae; genus Franconibacter; species Franconibacter pulveris. Next base: position 503,356 of record KK211223.1, on the reverse strand, counting down.
GCGGGCTTCGGAGAGTAACTGGTCGATCAGATACTGAGCGCGCTCAACACCTTCTTCACGGATGACCGATTCGATCGCCTGTAGCCAGTCGCGAGTTTCGATCGGATCCACGTCATTTTGGAAACGTTCTGACATGGGGGTATTCCTTATCTCTCTAATACGTTGATTTGTCTGGAACCTGTCCCATTGCGCTCTTTGTTCTTCATATTTTAGGTTTCTCTTTGTTGGCTGCGCTTCCTCACCCCGGTCACATAGTTCGCTATGCTCCCGGGGATTCGCGCGCTTGCCGCCGCGATATAACCCAAATTATTTGAACAACTAAAAGCACAATAAGACAGGTTCTGCGTTTAGTTGCCGCGCTCTAAAACACTGGCGCTTAGTCCTTACGTTGCTGTAGGCGGCGCAGTGAGCGTTCACGACGACTTTGCTCACGGCTGCGGTCCAGCAAGATTTCCTCAATGAAGGCCAGGTGACGGTGAGACGCTTCGCGCGCCTGCTCCGGCTCCCTCGCCATAATCGCCTCATAAATACTGGTGCGATGGCTGCTGACCAGCGGAAGCATCTCCCGCCGGGCATACAGTAATTCGAAATTCTGGCGAACATTCTGAGCGAGCATCGGCTCCATGCAGCGCAACAAGTGTAGCAACACTACGTTGTGCGCGGCTTCTGTCACCGCAATTTGGTACTTCATCACTGCATCGGATTCCGCATCCAGATCGCCGGACTGCTGCGCCAGCTCAATGGCGTGATGCAACTCGCGAATGCGCACCCGATCCTCGTCCGTGCTGCGCAGCGCAGCGTAATACGCGGCGATGCCCTCCAGCGCGTGGCGGGTTTCAAGCAGGTCAAACTGGGATTCGGGATGATCGGAGAGCAGTTCTACTAGCGGGTCGCTGAAGCTCTGCCACAGACTGTTCTGGACAAACGTGCCGCCACCCTGGCGACGAAGCAGCAGGCCCTTCGCCTCGAGACGCTGGATAGCCTCTCGCAGGGAGGGACGAGAAACGTCGAACTGTTTGGCCAGCTCACGTTCAGGAGGAAGTTTTTCGCCGGGACGCAGCGTCCCTTCGAGGATGAGAAACTCCAGTTGCTGCTCAATCACATCAGAAAGTTTAGGTTGGCGGATTTTGCTGTAGGCCATGTTCCCTGTCTCTGCCATTCGCCCGGAGTCAATTGGTATGACCAATTGCATGTTCGTGACGCTAAAGTAACAAAGTATTCACCTTCTGTCCATATTGGTTTTGATTGAAATCAGGAAAGCAGGCACATTTTAACAACCCTACAGAAATGATGTTTCAGAAATGTAACTTTGAACAAATTAACCATTTACCTCGCAAGGAGTAGTTTTAACTTTATCGAAACGCACAACTTTTCATCCTGAACCGATTCACCACAAAGTTATATGAATAACCAGGCGTATTTTTAGCTTAATCTTCCTCATCGACCCGTAGCGTCTCCGCACCGCGCCATTTACAAATGGTTTCTTTTTATTCACTCCGACAGTGCCCCTCGCGAAAGCAGGTGCATTCGCGGGCGCTTATCACTATTCTTGGCCCTACGGAAGCATTTATATAAAAATTCCGGTTTTTGCTCCGTAAAGAAAAAACTACAAACGACGGAATTAATAAATTACAGCGGCCACGCTGAAGAGAAACAACCACACACGAGGTTCACTTATGGAAGGTCAACAGCACGGCGAAACGCTGAAGCGCGGCCTTAAAAACCGCCATATCCAGCTTATCGCGCTGGGTGGAGCAATCGGAACGGGGCTCTTTCTGGGCAGCGCATCCGTTATCCAGTCTGCGGGTCCCGGCATTATCCTTGGCTACGCGATTGCCGGCTTTATCGCATTTTTAATCATGCGCCAGCTTGGCGAAATGGTGGTTGATGAGCCGGTAGCCGGCTCCTTCAGCCATTTTGCCTATAAATACTGGGGCGGTTTCGCCGGTTTCGCTTCCGGCTGGAACTACTGGGTGCTTTACGTTCTGGTGGCAATGGCGGAACTCACCGCTGTCGGCAAGTATATTCAGTTCTGGTGGCCGGAGATCCCAACATGGGTTTCTGCGGCGGCCTTCTTCGTGCTTATCAACGCCATTAACCTGACCAACGTAAAAGTGTACGGTGAGATGGAGTTCTGGTTTGCGATTATCAAAGTGGTCGCTGTTATCGCCATGATCCTCTTTGGCGGCTGGCTGTTGTTCAGCGGCGGCGCAGGCCCGCAGGCGACCGTGCGCAACCTCTGGGAGCAAGGCGGTTTCCTGCCGCACGGCACCATGGGGCTGGTGATGATGATGGCTATCATCATGTTCTCTTTCGGCGGCCTTGAACTGGTGGGCATTACCGCGGCAGAAGCGGATAACCCGGAAGTCAGCATCCCGAAAGCAACGAATCAGGTTATCTATCGCATCCTCATCTTCTATGTAGGCTCGCTGGCGGTATTGCTTTCGCTGATGCCGTGGACGCGCGTAACCGCGGATACCAGCCCGTTTGTGCTTATCTTCCACGAGCTGGGCGACTCGCTGGTAGCCAATGCGCTGAATATCGTTATCCTCACGGCGGCGCTGTCGGTCTATAACAGCTGCGTATACTGCAACAGCCGTATGCTGTTCGGCCTGGCGCAGCAGGGCAACGCGCCGAAATCGCTGCTGAAAGTAGACAGACGCGGCGTGCCGGTCAATACCATCCTGGTGTCTGCGGTTACCACCGCGCTGTGCGTGGTGATTAACTACCTGATGCCTGGCGAAGCCTTTGGCCTGCTGATGGCGCTGGTCGTCTCGGCATTGGTGATTAACTGGGCCATGATTAGCCTTGCCCATATCAAATTCCGCCGTAAGAAAGATAGTCAGGGCGTGAAAACCCGCTTCCCGGCGCTCTTCTATCCGCTGGGCAACTGGGTCTGCCTGCTCTTTATGGCGGCGATTTTGGTGATTATGGCAGTAACGCCGGGGATGGCGATTTCTGTCTGGCTGATCCCGGTCTGGATTGCCATTCTGGGCATCGGTTACTGGATTAAAACGCAGCGCAGCGCGAAAACCGTAAAAGCGCATTAATCCATTTTTTGCATCAAAACGCCCCGGTCGGCTTGCTGCCCGGGGCGTTTTCTTTACAAATATTATTTTCAAACGCCGCAACATTCGCTTCCCGCCAATCCCCTGTTTACGTTCACGAATAAAGCCACAGATAGCGTAACTCTTCGCCGCGACTGCTTTTTCAGCGCAGAATCGTCTACTGGAGCCGCGCAGAGCCAGTGATTTAGCGCACACTTATACAACTTGAATACAGAAAGAGGAGGCCGCATGAATGATTCTCCCTGGCCGAACCCGCTTGTTCGTTATCGCTCGGATCCTTCCGTACTGCTGCATGGCGGCCAGTACTACTTTGCTTCGTCAGTCATGGAATATGACCGGCTTGAGCTGCGCCGCGCCTCCTCGCTTGAGGGGCTTAATACGGCGAAACCAGTGGTGGTCTGGCGTAAACCCGATAGCGGCCCGATGAGCCTGCTTATCTGGGCACCAGAGCTGCATAATATTCAGGACAAGTGGTATCTCTACTTCTCAGCCACCTCAACACATGCAATGAAGGGCAACACGCGGCAGCACCGCATGTTTGTGCTGGAGTGCAGCGACCCGGACCCGCTTACCGGTAAATGGACAGACAAAGGGCAGATTAAAACGGCGCTGGATACGTTTTCGCTGGACGCTACCGTTTTCGTGCTTAAAGGCAAGCTGTGGTACACATGGTCGCAAAAGACGCCCAATATTGAGAGCAACTCCAATATCTACCTGAGTGAAATGGCAAACCCGTGGACGCTGATAGGCAAGGCGGTGCTGCTGAGCAAGCCTGATTATGAGTGGGAAAAACAGGGCTATCCGGTTAACGAAGCGCCAGCCGCAGTGACGCATGGCAACCGCATTTTTATCAGCTATTCCGCCAGCGCCACAGACAAGCACTACTGCTTAGGCCTGCTCTGGGCGGATATCACTGACGATCTGCTTAACGCCGAAAGCTGGCATAAATCACCCGACCCGGTCTTTATGACCCACCTTGAAAACCAGCAGTACGGTCCTGGCCATAATAGCTTTACTAAAACGCCGGATGGCCAGGATGTGCTGGTTTATCATGCGCGCATGAGTACGGAAGGCGAAGGCGACCCTGCATATTGCCCGTGCCGCCATACCCGGGCGAAGATCTTCCACTGGGATGACAACGGCATGCCGCAATTTGGCGTTCCGCCGCCCGACCACCCCTGATGAATCTCTTATCGCACCCTGCCCTGTTTCAACTGCCGAAGCGCTTTGTTATCTGCTTCACATTTTGGCTTCGATAGCCCGATTATCCATCTCTACGCCCTGTTACTGCTGCGCACTTTTCTCTCATCGGACCAATACTCCTGTCCATAATGATTCAATGGAGTCGCGTCGATGAATAACAACAAGCTGTCGGTAAAAGAAAAAATCGGCTATGGAATGGGCGATGCCGGATGCAATATCATCTTTGGCGCCATCATGCTGTTTGTTAACTATTTTTATACGGACATTTTTGGCCTGGCGCCGGCGCTGGTGGGCGTATTATTGCTCTCTATCCGCGTGGTAGACGCGGTAACGGACCCAATAATGGGCGCGATTGCGGACCGAACCCGCAGCCGGTTTGGCCGGTTTCGTCCATGGCTGCTGTGGATTGCCGTCCCTTATGCCCTCTTCAGCGTGCTGATGTTTACTACCCCGGAGTGGAGCTATAGCAGCAAGGTTGTCTATGCCTTTGTCACCTACTTCCTGCTTTCGCTGACCTACACGGCGATCAACATCCCCTATTGCTCGCTCGGCAGCGTCATCACCAACGACCCGCAGGAGCGCGTCGCCTGCCAGTCTTATCGCTTTGTTATGGTAGGCATCGCCACGTTGCTGCTTTCGCTGACGCTGCTGCCGATGGCCGACTGGTTCGGCGGCGATAATAAAGCGAAGGGCTACCAGATGGCGATGACCGTGCTGGCCCTGATTGGCATGTGCATGTTTCTGTTCAGTTTCGCCACGGTGCGCGAGCGTATTCAGCCGGCGGTGCCGAGCAATGACGACCTCAAAGCGGACATGAAAGATATCTGGAAAAACGACCAGTGGGTGCGCATTCTGCTGCTGACCCTCTGCAACGTCTGCCCGGGCTTTATCCGCATGGCCGCCACCATGTATTACGTGACCTGGGTGATGGGCGAGAGCACCAGCTTCGCCACGCTGTTTATCAGCCTCGGCGTGGTGGGCATGATGATCGGCAGCATGCTGGCGAAAGTGCTCACCGACCGCTGGTGCAAGCTTAAGGTCTTCTTCTGGATTAACGTCGCGCTCGCTATTTTCTCGGTGGGCTTTTACTTCCTGAATCCGCATGCCACCGCGCTCATCGTGACGATGTATTTCCTGCTGAACGTGCTGCATCAAATCCCTTCCCCGCTGCACTGGTCGCTGATGGCGGATGTGGATGACTATGGCGAGTGGAAAACCGGCAAGCGCATCACCGGCATTAGCTTTTCCGGCAATATCTTTTTCCTGAAGGTTGGGCTGGCGATAGCGGGCGCGATGGTCGGCTTTCTGCTCTCCTGGTATGGCTACGACGCCGGTGCGAAGCAGCAAAGCGCGACGGCTATCAACGGCATTATGCTGCTCTTCACCGTGATCCCGGGCGTGGGTTACCTCATTACCGCCGGCGTGGTTCGCCTGCTGAAAGTGGATCGCGACCTGATGAAAACGATTCAGGCCGATCTTGAGAAACGTCGCGTTAACTACCATGAGCTGCACGACTATCAGGATATCAAGACCGCCGACACAGTAAGGAAAGCATTATGACCATTTCTGCCTGGCCGAACCCTTTTATTGAGCAGCGCGCCGACCCGTTTATTCTGCGCCACAGCGGCGTTTATTACTTCATCGCCTCGGTGCCGGAATATGACCGTCTGGAAATTCGCCGCTCCGCCACGCTTGCAGGGCTGCGCCACGCAGAGCCGGTCGTGGTCTGGCGCAAGCCGGAGCGCGGCCCGATGAGCGAACTCATCTGGGCGCCGGAGCTGCACTTTATTCAGGGCAAGTGGTACATCTATTACGCCGCCGCGCCTACCAAAGCGCTCGATCATCTCAATATGTTCCAGCACCGCATGTTCGCGCTGGAATGCGCCGACGCCGATCCGCTCACCGGCACCTGGGAGGAGAAAGGCCAGATAAAAACGCAGTTTGATACTTTCGCGCTGGACGCCACCACCTTCGAGCATCAGGGCAAGCGCTGGTATTTATGGGCGCAGAAAGCGCCCGACATCCCTGGCAACTCGAACATTTATCTTTGCGAGATGGCCAACCCGTGGACGCTCAAGGGCGAGCCGGTGATGTTAAGCAAGCCGGAGTTCGACTGGGAGTGCCGGGGCTTTATGGTCAACGAGGGGCCTGCGGTGCTCAGACACGGCGAGCGGCTGTTTATTAGCTACTCCGCGAGCGCGACCGATGAGAACTACTGCATGGGGCTGCTGTGGATAGACCTGGCGGCGGAGATAACCAACCCGCATAACTGGCGTAAATCGCCGCAGCCGGTTTTTACCACCAGCTACGAAAACCGGCAGTACGGGCCAGGGCACAACAGCTTTACCACGACGGAGGACGGGCAGGATGTGCTGGTCTATCACGCCCGCAACTACACGGAAATAGAAGGCGACCCGCTCTATGACCCGAACCGCCATACCCGGCTGAAGCTCATCGGCTGGAATGAAGAAGGGATGCCGCAATTTGGCATCCCTCCCGCCGATCGTCCCTGACAGCGCGGCACGCTACACCAGCGTGCCGTAAATCGTCAGCAGCGCCACGATAACCACTATCACCAGCGACGCTTTCTTCGCCATCGAGACGGCCGCTTTAGGCGTCTCGATTTTATCGAGATGTGGTTCGCGGGCGAGAGAATACTGCGCCAGCTGCGTCAACACCTGATACTGCGAAGAGTGGCGATCGCCAAGCGAGGCGAACCAGGCGGGCAACGCCTTCTCGCCGTGCCCCAGCAGAGCGTAAACCACCCCGACAAGCCTTACCGGCACCCAGTCAAGCACATGCAGGATCGCGTCGATGCCGGAGTGAAGGCGCTGGCGCGGCGAATGGTGGCGCGCAAGCCAGGTCTGCCAGGCGCGCAGGAAGGCATAGCCCATCAGCGTGACCGGCCCCCATGGGCCGCCCACGACAAACCAGAACAACGGCGCCAGATAAAAACGGTAGTTAATCCACAGCAGCGCGTTTTGCAGCTCGCGCAAGTACTCGCGCTCGTCGCAATCCGGCGGCACGCCGTGAATAAGCGTTAACTCATAGGCCATGTTCTCGCGGGCATGAGCATCATCCCGACTGGCGGCCTTCAGGTACGCATGATAATGCAGGCGCACCTGGCCTGCGCCGATGCAGAGCAGCCCCAGCAGGATCCAGAACACCAGCAGCGGCACATTAAAAAAGATCCCCTGCAGTGCGCGAACGCAAAGAAAGACGATCAACATCACCAGGATCGTCATACCAAGCGTGCGGACCAGTGAAAAGTGGCGCAGGCGACGAAACAGCGCTTCGAGACGGTGGTCAAGCTGCCAGTGCTCGCCAAGCTTAAACAGGCGTTCAGCAAACAGCACCAGCAGCAGCGTAAATAACGTCATCTCATCTCCTTTTCCACCTGACCGGCCAACGCCTTGCGAAAACGCGTCCAGTCAAACGCCGGGCCGGGGTCGGTTTTACGCGCCGGGGCAATATCGCTATGGCCTGTAATATTAGCGGCAATCTGCGGATAAAGCGGGATAAGCGCGCGGGTAACGGCAACCAGTTGCCGATACTGCTCATCGGTATAAGGCAGCGTATCGGTGCCTTCCAGCTCAATGCCGATGGAGAAGTCGTTGCAGCGTTCGCGGCCCTGATAGGTAGAAACGCCCGCATGCCATGCGCGTTTATCAAAAGGAACATACTGCACGATCTCACCGTCGCGACGAATCAGACAGTGGGCGGAAACGCGCAGATGGGCGATGCCGGCAAAGTAAGGGTGCGCATCAGGATCGAGCCTGCCGGCGAACAGCGCGTCTATCCACGGGCCGCCAAACTCCCCGGGCGGCAGGCTGATATTGTGCACCACCAGCAATGAAGGGGTCTCATCCTCAGGTCGGCAGTCATAATGCGGCGAAGGCTCCCGCCTTGCCCCCTCCAGCCAGCCATCTCTCAGCTGCATGTAAGATTCTCCTTAATATGGTACTGAAAGTCGCTTCAGAGTAGCATGTTTCACTCTGATGATTAGCCACCAATCTGGAGTTTTATCATGCCGCCTCGCCGCTACAACCCCGACCACCGACGTGACGCGCTACTGGAACGAATCAACCTTGATATCCCGCAAACAGTGGCCCTGGCGCTACGAGAAGACCTGGGCGGCGACATTAACGCCGACAACGATATTACCGCGCAATTGTTGCCGTCAGAGAGTCGCTCTCATGCAGTAGTCATCACACGCGAAGAGGGTGTGTTTTGCGGTAAACGTTGGGTGGAAGAGGTTTTTATCCAGCTCGGCGGCAATGTAAAGGTAACCTGGCATGTGGAAGATGGCGACCAGGTGAAAGCGGATCAGCCGCTGTTTGAACTCGAAGGCCCGGCCCGCGTGCTGCTTACCGGCGAGCGCACCGCGCTTAACTTCGTCCAGACGCTTTCCGGTGTTGCAAGCCAGGTGCGCGAGTATGTCGCTTTGCTTGCCGGGACAAAAACCCAGCTGCTGGATACCCGCAAAACCATACCCGGCCTGCGTACCGCACTGAAATATGCCGTGCTATGCGGCGGCGGCAACAACCATCGTCTGGGCCTCTCTGATGCGTTCCTGATAAAAGAGAACCATATCATCGCCTCCGGCTCGGTACGTCAGGCTGTCGAAAAAGCGTTCTGGCTGCACCCGGATGTGCCGGTTGAAGTGGAAGTGGAGACGCTGGAGGAGCTGGACGAAGCGCTGAAAGCGGGCGCCGATATCATCATGCTGGATAACTTCACGGTCGCCCAGATGCGTGAGGCGGTAAGCCGTACCGCAGGCCAGGCGCGGCTGGAAGTTTCCGGTAACGTCACCTCGCAAACGCTGCGCGAATTTGCTGAAACCGGCGTTGACTATATTTCGGTCGGCGCGTTGACGAAGCACATCCGCGCGCTCGATCTCTCTATGCGTTTTCGCTAACCGCTCCGCTTCAGGATGGGCTATCCGCCCATCCTTCTCTCAACTTTGCGAGCCTGCTCGTAAACCCGTTTCGTTTCATTGCAAGCGATGAAAACAGGCTGGAATCATCCTTCCTGAAACCACTTTTGCCACTCGTCTATTACCGCCTCTCTTGTCACAGTGTCGCCACTGACAACAAGGAGGAACCATGGAAAAACAACGAGGTTTTACGCTCATCGAACTGATGGTGGTTATCGGCATCATCGCTATTCTTAGCGCCATCGGCGTGCCCGCTTACCAGAACTACCTGCGTAAAGCGGCGCTGACGGATGTACTGCAAACCATCACGCCTTACCGCACGGCCGTGGAGCTTTGCGCCATCGATCGTGGCGGCGTCAGCAGCTGCGACGCGGGCAGCAACGCCATTCCGGCGGTCAAAACCACACGCTACATTTCAGAGATGAGCGTGGCGGCGGGGGTCATCGCTATTACAGGCCAGGAAAGCCTGAACGGCTTAACGCTGACACTGACGCCTAAATGGAACAATAACAATGGCATGGAGTCATGGCAGAGAAATTGCTCCGTGACCGGCGGCGGCGCCTTGCAGCAGGCCTGCGAAGATGTGTTCCGCTTTGACGGGAAATAAGGCAGGCCGATATGAATCAGGATGCATTGAACCGCTTGTGCCAGCGCTACAACGCGCTGGTGCTGGCGGTAGACGAAACGGCGATTCACATCGCCGTAGTCGGCAGCCCGGCGCAGGAATTAATGGAAGCGTTACGCTTCGCCACGCAAAAGCATATCGATATTGAATGCTGGTCTGCCGAACGGTTTGAAAAACAGCAACGGCTCGAAACGCCTTCCGGCTCAAGCCTGCTTGCGGAGGAAAACGGCAACGCGACGGAGCGGGTCAACCATATTCTGCAACAGGCGCTTTCACGACGCGCCTCCGACATTCATATCGAGCCTGGCGAAACCGCCTGTCGTATACGGCTGCGTATTGATGGCGTGTTGCAATCCCTTACGCCGCTGCCTGTGGAAACGGGCCTGACGTTAACGGCGCGCCTTAAGGTACTCGGCAAGCTGGATATCGCCGAGCGTCGTCTGCCGCAGGATGGCCAGTTCACCATTGAGCTTGAAGGTAAGAATGTCTCATTTCGCCTTTCCACCCTGCCCTCCCGATATGGTGAAAAAGTGGTGCTTCGCGTACTGCAACAGACGGAGCAGGCGCTGGAGGTGGAAGCGCTGGGGATGTCGGCGCAGCAGCAGGCCTGCTTTTCACAGGCGCTAAACTGCCCGCAAGGTTTGATACTGGTCACCGGCCCCACGGGAAGCGGAAAAACCGTTACGCTTTACAGCGCCCTTGGCGCGTTGAATAACCCGCAGGTCAATCTTTGCAGCGTGGAAGATCCGGTAGAGATCCCTTTGCCGGGCCTCAACCAGACGCAAATCAATCCCAAAGCCGGGCTGACTTTTCAGCGTGTGTTGCGTGCGCTGCTGCGCCAGGACCCTGACATCATCATGATTGGTGAAATTCGTGACGGCGAAACGGCGGAAATCGCTATTAAAGCGGCGCAGACGGGCCATCTGGTGCTTTCGACGCTACACACTAACTCCACGTCGGATACGCTCGTCAGGCTGGAGCAGATGGGCGTGCCGCGCTGGATGTTAACCTCCGCGCTTCAACTGGTTATCGCCCAGCGGCTGGTAAGGAAGCTATGTTCTTGCTGTCGCAGCGCTCTGCCAGAGCCGCTACGTTTACCAGCCGGTCTTTTTCCTCGTCCACTGCCTCAATGGCAAGCTAACGGTTGCGAACGCTGCTACAGCGGTTTTTACGGGCGGCTCGCGCTGTTTGAACTGCTGCCGGTAAACGCTGCGCTTCGTCAGGCAATGCTGGAGGGTTTACCTGCGCGGGAAATCGAAGCGCTGGCCCGCCAACAGGGGATGGTTTCACTGTTCGAAAGCGGATGTCTGGCTGTTGAAGAGGGGCTGACAACCATCGAAGAGATTTACCGGGTGCTGGGCTTCCCGGATGGCTAATCAACTCTGGCGCTGGCAAGGGCTAAACAACCAGGGAGAGCGCCTGAGCGGCCAGCTCTGGGCAAGCGACCGCCCTCAGGCCTTGCTGCATCTCAGCGAGGCCGGGTTGCATCCGCTTTCGTTACGCAAGGCCGCGGTGAATAAACGTCTCTGGCGGGGTATGCACAGCCTGCCGGTTATTCGCCAACTGGCAACGCTGCTACAGGCGGGCGTTTCTCTTACCGATGGATTAGCGTTGCTTGCCCAACAGCAAAGTTCCGCTCAATGGCGCGCGCTGCTGAAGCAAATTGCCGGCGAAGTCCAGCGCGGTGTAACGCTTTCTCAGGCGATGAAGGCATGGCCGGACGTATTCACGCCACTGGCGGTCTCTTTAGTTAACACCGGCGAGATGACGGGTAAGCTGGATATTTGCTGCGAGAAGCTGGCAAACCAACAGGAAGAGCAGCAGCGTCTTCGCCAGTTAGTCGGCAAAGCGCTGCGTTATCCGGTGATTATCCTTATTATGGCGCTGGCGATGACTCTGGGCATGGCGGGGTTTGTGCTGCCGCAATTCGCGGCGATTTACGCCTCTTTTTCAACGCCATTGCCCTGGATAACGCGTGCGGTTATCGCGTTTTCGCAGGGGCTTACACGCTATGGTCCGGTATGGATAAGCGCGGGAACGCTTTGCATCGCCGCTATCGTATTTTTCCGCAAACGTCCCGCCTGGCGGCTGGCTGAAGAAAAGATGGGGCTTAAACTGCCGCTGTTCGGTCTGTTGTTGCGTGGCCAGAAACTCAGCCAGATTTATACCGTGCTGACGATGACGCAGCAGTCGGGCATCCCCCTGCTGCAGGGGTTAACCTCAGTAGAAATGACGCTCTCCTCTCCCTTCTGGCAAGCAACGATTGCGCGGATCCGCACGAAGATAGCGCAAGGGTTGCCTTTCTGTCAGGCGATAGAAAACGAAGCCGGGTTCAGTACGTTGTGTATGCAGATGATACGGACAGGCGAAGAGACCGGCGCGCTGGACATCATGCTGGCGCGTCTTGCGCAATGGCATACTCAACAAACGCAGCTGCGAGCGGAAACGCTGGCGACTTCGCTTGAACCCATCATGATGATTGTGATTGGGCTGATTATAGGTACGCTGGTGATTGCGATGTACCTGCCGCTGTTTAACCTGGGCGATGCCATGAGCGGCGTGCGATAAACCGGCGCAGAGGCTGCGCCGGTTTGGGAACATCACAGTGTGTTGAAAACGCGGTTTTCCTGTTCCTGAACGCGGATAAAAGTGGTGCGTTTGGTCAGCTCTTTCAGACGAGAAGCGCCGACGTAAGTGCAGGCGGAACGCAGCCCGCCCATAATATCGCGAGCGGTATTTTCTACCGGGCCGCGCAGCGGGAGCTTCACCGTTTTACCTTCTGCCGCGCGGTATTGCGCAACGCCGCCCACGTGGCGGTTCATTGCAGACTCGGAACTCATCCCGTAGAACAGCATAAATTTCTCGCCATCTTGCTCAACCACAGTGCCGCCGCTCTCATCGTGGCCCGCCAGCATGCCGCCCAGCATAACGAAATCCGCGCCGCCGCCAAACGCCTTCGCCACATCCCCCGGCACGGTGCAGCCACCATCGCTGATAATACGCCCGCCCAGACCGTGCGCTGCGTCAGCGCATTCGATAACCGCAGAAAGTTGCGGATAGCCGACGCCGGTTTTCACTCGCGTGGTGCAAACCGAGCCCGGACCGATGCCCACTTTAACGATATCCGCGCCTGCGAGAATAAGTTCTTCACACATCTCACCGGTCACCACGTTGCCCGCGATAATCGCTTTGTCCGGCCAGGCTTTACGCGCTTTACTGACGAATTGCACGAAATGCTCGGAATAGCCGTTCGCGACATCAATACAGATAAATTTAAGCAACGGAGAAAGCGCCAGAATCTCTTTGGTTTTATTAAAATCGTCGTCAGAAGTGCCAGTAGAAACGATCACGTGCTGCAACACGGTTTCCGGCACGGCGTCCAGGAATTCCTGCCACTCCTGCACGCTATAGTGCTTATGTACGGCAGTCAGAATATCGAATGCCGCCAGCGCTTTCGCCATATCAAAGGTACCGACGGTATCCATGTTAGCGGCGATAATAGGTACGCCGGACCACTGAACGCCAGACTGTTTGAATGTGAATTGACGAGCAAGCTCGACTTCGGAGCGGCTTTTGAGGGTAGAGCGTTTAGGGCGGATAAGAACGTCTTTAAAACCTAACTTCAGATCTTCTTCAATACGCATGAGCGGATTCCTGGTAATGGCGATGAACGCGTGAACGTAAGCGTAAGCGGCGGAACAACTGCCAACTCCAGTGACGCTATCATACGCACTAATAATGGGCCCGCAAGACTGCGAAAGCGCTCTTTTTTACGCTACAATCCTATAAATTTACCTTGTGGAGAGAAAAGCGGTTTCATCAGGTTCGCTTTTTCTTTCCCGGTGGCGGGCCCGGCGTGACAAAGCCAAAAAAGCCTCCCGCTAACGTTTTGTTTTTACAACATTCTGGATGATGGCGTTATGGGTTATACGGTCGCGTTGACGGGGGGAATTGGTAGTGGAAAAAGTACTGTCGCCGATGCCTTTTCCCGTTTAGGCGTTACTGTTATCGATGCAGATATTATTGCCCGACAGGTTGTGGAACCCGGGCAGCCCGCCCTTGAGGCTATCGCCACGCATTTTGGTCAATCTATTCTCCATCCCGATGGCACTCTTAATCGTCGCGCGCTCAGAGAAAGGATCTTTGCGAAGCCCGAAGAAAAAGCCTGGCTTAACGCGCTGCTTCACCCGCTGATTCAACAGCAAACGCGTACAGAAATCGCGCAGGCTACCTCGCCTTATGTGCTGTGGGTAGTGCCGCTACTGGTTGAAAACCAGCTTCATAAGCGGGCCGACCGCGTGCTGGTGGTCGATGTAACGCCCGAAACGCAGATCCAGCGAACCATGTTGCGGGACAATGTTTCACGCGAGCATGCAGAGCAGATCCTCGCCGCGCAGACGACGCGCGAAGCGCGCTTAACCATTGCGGATGATGTGATTAATAATAACGGCGCGCCAGATGCCCTTGCCGCAGACGTGGAACGTCTGCACCAGCGCTATCAGCATCTGGCGGCGCAGGCAGCACAACAGGAAAACAGGTAATGCATACCCAGGTTCTTTTTGAACATCCCCTTAATGAAAAAATGCGCACCTGGCTGCGTATTGAATTTCTGATCCAGCAAATGAAATCCCATTTGCCTGTCAGCGATCACGCATCAGCGCTTCACTTTTTTCGCAATGTAGGCGATCTGCTGGATGTTTTTGAGCGCGGCGATATCCGCGCAGAGTTACACAAAGAATTTGAACGCCAGCAGCGCAAACTGCAAAGCTGGGCAGAAGTGCCGGGTGTTGATAACGATCGTATCGCGCAGTTGCGTCAGGAGCTTAAGCAACGCAGCGCCACGCTGATGGCCGCGCCACGCCTGGGTCAGACGCTGCGTGAAGACAAGCTCATCGCTCTGGTGCGCCAGCGTCTGAGCATTCCGGGCGGCTGTTGCAGCTTCGATTTGCCTACGCTGCATTTATGGCTGCATGTGCCGCAGGAGCAACGCGACCGCCTGGTCGATAGCTGGCTTGCAAGCCTGCAACCGCTGACCCAGGCCCTGGACATGATACTGGATCTGATTCGTCACTCCGCGCCGTTTCGCAAACAGACCAGCCTCAACGGCTTTTACCAGGATAACGGCGAAGACGCCGATTTACTGCGCCTTCAATTGCAGTTGACCGATGCGCTTTATCCGCAGGTATCCGGTCATAAAAGCCGTTTTGCTATTCGCTTTATGCCGCTCGACAGTGAACATGGCCGTGTGCCGGAGCGGTTCGATTTTGAACTGGCTTGTTGCTAAGCAAGCCTGGAGTCATGTATGTCTGATATTGCCGTAGTTAACTGCCCCACCTGCGGGAAGCCTGTGGAGTGGAGCGAGAAAAACCCTTACCGCCCTTTCTGCTCTAAGCGTTGCCAGCTTATCGATCTTGGCGAATGGGCGGATGAAGAGAAGCGGATCCCAAGCAGCGGCGACCGCTCTGAAAGCGACGACTGGAGCGAACAGCAGCCTTAAGGCAACTGACGCAGTTTAGTGATAACGGGCTCATTAGCGGGCGGGAACTCGTCGGCGATGAGCTCGCGCTGCGACACCCATCTTCCCGGCTGCCCTTCTTTGCCCCACGGCTCGCCTTCCCAGCTCTCTACCAGGAAAAACCACAAGGTGATGTGCCTGTCCGGAAACTGGTAGTCCAGCGATTCAAAGAGCGTGGCGGATGTAACGTTGATCCCTGTTTCTTCAGCCAGCTCGCGCCTCAGCGCTTGCTCGGGGCTTTCGCCTTCTTCTACTTTACCGCCCGGAAATTCCCATTTATTCGCCATATGCGCGTCTGCGGCGCGACGCGTAATAAAGATTTCCCCCTGGCGATTACGAATAATGCCTGTTGCGATAGTCAGTTTTTTCATTTGCTTTACCCGTAAAAAAAGGCGCAGCACGCTGCGCCTTTTTGTTTCTGGGTGCCTTAGCTCAGACGGCCATGGCACTGTTTATATTTTTTACCGGAACCGCAAGGGCAAGGGTCGTTACGGCCCACTTTGCGCTCACCGGTTTGCTCGGCGATAGCCGCCGCAGCAGCAGACTGATCGTCCTGATGGCTGAGCTGCTGCATCTGCGCCAGACGCTCCGCTTCCAGGCGACGCTGCTGCTCCATCTCTTCCACTTCTTCCGGCATGCGCACCTGAACCTTGCTGAGCGTGCTGATCACTTCATATTTCAGTGATTCCAGCATCGAGGCGAACATAGCGAAAGACTCACGCTTATACTCCTGCTTTGGATCTTTCTGCGCATAGCCGCGCAGATGAATACCCTGACGCAGGTAGTCCATCGCCGCCAGATGCTCTTTCCACAGGGAGTCTAGCGTCTGCAACATTACGCCTTTTTCGAAGTTGCGCATCATTTCTGCGCCTACGACTTCTTCCTTGCGCTTGTAAACGTCAATAGCGGTATCCAGAATGCGCTGGCGCAGCGTCTCTTCATGCAGATCCGGCTCTTTATCCAGCCAGTCCGCAATCGGCAATTCAAGATCGAAATCGTTTTTCAGGCGCTCCTGCAGGCCTGGGATATCCCACATCTCTTCCAGAGACTGCGGCGGAATATGCGCGTCGATTGTGGTTTTGAAGACATCTTCGCGGATGCTGTTAACGGTGTCGCTAATATCCGCCACGTCCAGCAATTCGTTACGCTGCGTATAGATAGCGCGACGCTGATCGTTGGCCACATCATCATATTCCAGCAGTTGCTTACGGATATCGAAGTTGCGGCTCTCGACCTTGCGCTGTGCGTTGGCGATAGCTTTGGTCACCCATGGGTGCTCGATAGCCTCGCCCGGCTTCATGCCCAGTTTACGCATCATGTTAGAAACGCGATCGGATGCAAAAATACGCATCAGCGCATCTTCCATAGAGAGGTAGAAGCGAGAGGAACCGGCATCGCCCTGACGACCGGAACGGCCGCGCAGCTGGTTATCGATACGGCGGGATTCATGACGCTCGGTACCAATGATATGCAGGCCACCGGCAGCCAGTACGTCATCATGGCGCTTCTGCCAGTCCGCTTTAATCTGGGCGATTTGCTCCGGCGTCGGATTTTCCAGTTCAGCAATTTCCGCCTGCCAGCTGCCACCCAGCATGATATCGGTACCACGGCCCGCCATGTTGGTAGCAATGGTCACCGTACCCGGATAACCAGCTTGCGCCACGATATCTGCTTCGCGCGCATGGAACTTGGCGTTCAGCACGTTGTGCTGGATACCCGCTTTGGTCAGCTCCTGCGATACCAGCTCTGATTTTTCAATCGAGATGGTACCAACCAGCACCGGCTGGCCTTTAGCGGTACGCTCCTTGATATCTTCGATAATCGCCGCGATTTTCTCCGCTTCGGTCATATAAACCAGGTCCGGCAGATCCTTACGGATCATCGGGCGGTTGGTTGGCACGACGACGGTATCCAGCTTGTAGATTGAACTGAATTCAAAGGCTTCGGTATCTGCTGTACCGGTCATCCCTGCCAGCTTCTCATAAAGACGGAAATAGTTCTGGAAGGTGATGGAGGCCAGCGTCTGGTTTTCATTCTGGATCTGCACGCCTTCTTTGGCTTCAACGGCCTGGTGCAGACCATCAGACCAGCGGCGACCTTGCATGGTACGCCCGGTGTGCTCGTCAACGATGATAACTTCGCCATCTTTAACGATATAATCCACATCGCGGGTAAAGAGCGCATGAGCGCGCAGCGCAGCGGTAACATGGTGCATCAGCATGATGTTGGCAGGAGAATAGAGCGACTCGCCCTCTTCCATGATGCCTTCGTTAACCAAAAGCTCTTCCACCAGCACCAGGCCGCGCTCGGTCAGGTTAACCTGCCGCGCTTTTTCATCAACAGAGAAATGGCCCTCGCCCTGGAACGTATCAGAGTCTTCTTTTTCCTGACGCACCAGATGAGGAATGATTTTATTAACTTTCTTGTAAAGCTCGGAGCTGTCTTCCGCCGGGCCGGAGATGATAAGCGGCGTACGCGCTTCGTCGATAAGGATGGAGTCCACCTCATCCACCAGCGCATAGTGCAGTTTACGCTGTACGCGTTCTTCAGGGCTGAAAGCCATGTTGTCGCGCAGGTAATCGAAGCCGTATTCGTTGTTGGTGCCGTAAGTAATATCAGCAGCGTATGCTTCACGCTTCGCCGGAGCAGGCATGCCCGGCAGGTTGATGCCGACGGTCAGACCAAGGAACTCAAAAAGCGGACGGTTGTTTTCGGCGTCACGCTGGGCGAGATAATCGTTGACGGTAACAACGTGCACGCCTTTGCCGGTCAGGGCGTTCAGGTAAGCAGGCAGCGTTGCGGTCAGGGTTTTACCTTCACCGGTACGCATCTCCGCGATGCAGCGGTCATTCAGCACCATACCGCCCAGCAGCTGTACGTCAAAGTGACGCATGCCGAAAACGCGCTTGCTGGCTTCACGGACTACGGCGAACGCTTCTGGCAACAGGTTCTCCAGCACCTCGCCTTTCTCAAGGCGGGCGCGGAATTCAGCGGTTTTCCCTTTCAGCTCATCATCGGAGAGCTTCTCCAGCTCAGGCTCCATACTGTTAATCAGGGTGACAGCTTTGCGCATGCGGCGCAAAGTACGGTCGTTACGACTGCCGAAAACTTTAGTTAATAATTTGATTAGCATAATAAAATCTCAAACGCCTTGCTTAGCGAAGTTAGTTAATTCAGGGGGTAAACGTTTTAGCAAGGACGTTGTGGACCTGCGCGAATAGCCTGAACGCGACTTATCCAGTCCGTGACGCGAAAGACATTAACAGGTGGGTGAGGCAAAAAGGCATCAGGCTGCGCTTTGCCAGACGACAGATTTTCTTGCGTCAGCAAAACGCTGAGCGTATCAAGCAGCGCAAGATGTTGTACCTGAAGCGGCAGAGTCTCTTCTTTTGCGACCGAAGCAGCCTGCGGCGTCATGGCGAAAGAAAGGTGGCGAATAACCGTACGGATGGCGTGCTGGTGCCAGTAGTCAACACTGAATGAAGGACGACGGTTAGCGTCCTGCAATAGCGCCAGACTGTCTAAGCGTATCGGATTAACGCGATTTAAATTACTCGTTGCCGCTTCCGCGGGCGCGCCGGGTTCAGCAGTACTGGCTAACGCGGGCAGGCCAAGGCTTGCCGCGACCATCCCCAAAAGGAGATGCGGCCAAAAGTAACGCCTGCCTAATTTTCGCCAACACGTAAAAATTCCAGACACTTTATTCACCGGGGACAAGGCGTGGCCCTGTCGAAGTTCATAGAAACGAGCGCATAAATAGTAACATTAATCCCGCACAGCGGCAGCAGTATCGCAAGCGAAGCGGTCTAAAAACGAACAGGAAAAAGGCAATTGAATGCGCCGAGGCAGAAATGAAGGGGGAAAGCGAGAAAATTAATCGATAAAAATAGAAACGACTGGCAATTCAGGCCGGAGAGAGTACCTGAATCAACCAGTCGTTATCTTTAAACCGCCAGGATTATGCGAAAACCATAGAAGGCGCTTTGAATGCCAGCGGCAGTTCTGCTTCGTCTTCGAAGGTCACATATTCCCAGGCTTCCTGTTTAGCCAGGACTGCCTGCAGCAGTTTGTTATTCAGAGCATGGCCTGATTTGTAGGCGGTAAACGCGCCGATAATATTGTGACCGCACATAAACAGGTCGCCGATGGCGTCCAGCATTTTATGGCGCACAAACTCATCTTCAAAACGCAGCCCGTCTTCATTCAGCACGCGGTAATCGTCGACGACGATCGCGCAATCGAAGCTGCCGCCCAGGCACAACCCACGAGACTGCAGATATTCGATATCGCGCATAAAGCCGAAAGTACGAGCGCGGCTGATCTGACGCATAAACGCTTCCGCAGAAAAATTCATGCTGTAACGCTGATTGCTCGCATCAATCGCTGGATGGTTGAAGTCAATGGTGAAATCCAGAGAGAAACCGTTAAACGGTTTGAACTCTGCCCATTTGTCGCCATCTTCGACGCGCACGGTCTCTTTAATGCGAACGAACTTTTTAGCGGCGTTCAGTTCATCAATGCCGGCATCCAGCAGCAGATAAACAAATGGCGCGGCGCTACCGTCCATAATCGGGATTTCCGGCGCATCGACTTCAACAATAATGTTGTCAATGCCAAGGCCCGCCAGCGCGGCGTTCAAATGCTCTACTGTCGAAATCCGTACGTCATGCTCATTCACCAGGCACGTACAGAGCATGGTATCACGCACAGATTTGGCATCGGCCGGGAAATCTACCGGGGGATTCAAGTCGGTGCGACGATAGATGACCCCGGTATTGGCCGGCGCAGGGCGTAGCGTCAGGGTGACTTTTTTGCCGGTATGCAAACCGACGCCAGTCGCCTGAACGATACGTTTAAGTGTCCTTTGTTTGATCATCGTATAATCTCGCCAAATTATTCACCTTACCGATAGTGTACATCACAACCGACAGCGCATTTTAGCACAAAGAGCGGATAACCCCAACTTCCAGCTTATTCTTAGTCGGCTTGCTTACGCAAAAAGGCCGGAATATCCAGATAATCAGGCTCTTTCGCCGCCTGTGAAGTGGTGTCGTTTACCACTTTCGACGCCGGTTTCTGCTCTTGCGTCAGCGGCGCCATGCCATGCTGCTGATAGCGATCCATCACTGGCTGCTGCGCTTGTTTGTTTGTCACCAGAGTGATTTCCGGACGCTTATCCATACCGATACCGGTCGCCACGACAGTAACACGCAGCTCATCGTTCATATCCGGGTCAAGAGAAGTACCGATGACCACAGTAGCGTTATCAGAAGCGAAGGCGCGAATCGTGTTACCCACCGTTTCGAACTCATCCAGACGCAAATCAAAGCCAGCGGTAATGTTGACCAGCACGCCGCGGGCGCCGGAGAGATCGATATCTTCCAGCAGCGGGCTGGAGATAGCCATTTCAGCCGCTTCTTCCGCACGGTCTTCACCACGCGCCACGCCAGAGCCCATCATCGCGTAGCCCATTTCGGACATCACGGTGCGCACGTCTGCAAAGTCGACGTTCATCAGGCCCGGACGAGTGATCAGTTCGGCGATGCCCTGTACCGCGCCTTTCAGCACGTCATTCGCCGCGCCGAAAGCGTCCAGCAGAGAGATACCGCGACCCAGCACCTTCAACAGCTTATCGTTAGGAATGGTGATAAGCGAGTCGACATGCTTGGAGAGCTCCGCGATGCCCTGTTCGGCAAACGCCATGCGCTTTTTGCCTTCAAAGTTGAACGGCTTGGTAACAACCGCAACCGTCAGGATACCCAAATCTTTAGCAACTTCCGCGACGACCGGCGCCGCGCCTGTGCCTGTACCGCCGCCCATACCGGCTGCGATGAACACCATATCCGCCCCATCCAGCGCAGCGCGCAGCGCTTCGCGATCTTCTTCGGCAGCATTACGGCCCACTTCAGGGTTTGCGCCTGCGCCGAGACCTTTGGTGATGCCACCGCCGATCTGGATGGTCTGGCCTACAGCCGTTTTACGCAACGCCTGGGCATCGGTGTTCACAGCGAAGAATTCAACACCTTCGATGCGCTCGCGCACCATGTGTTCAACGGCATTACCACCGCCACCACCGACGCCGATGACTTTAATCACCGCGTCGTTGGTCAGTTCCATAGGTTCAAACATAATTTCTCTCCGTTTTGTGCCTGTCGCCTGAGACCGCTAATTTTGTCCGGTCTCTGAAAAAAATTAAAACTCTTTTCGCAGCCAACTGTTGATTCGCTTGATCCACGAACCCACCGAGGCGCGCTTTTCCACTTCCATCTCACCGCTCAGGTGGGTTTCTTTGCCGTAATGCAGCAAACCCACCGCCGTGGAGTAATAAGGCTCCTGGGCATAGTCGGTAAGACCTGTAATATTCAATGGTTGCCCAATGCGCACTTGCGTATGGAATACGCGCTGCGCGCAGGCAGCCAGGCCTTCAATTTGCGCCGCGCCACCCGTTAATACAATCCCCGCCGCCAAATGATGTTTCACACCCTGCTGGCGGAGCTGCTCCTGCAACTGCAGGATCTCTTCGTTAACGAGGTTAAGCAGCTCGGTATAACGCGGCTCAATCACTTCAGCCAGCGTCTGGCGTTGCAGGCTGCGCGGCGGTCGCCCGCCCACGCTTGGCACTTCAACGCTTTCATCTTTCCCCACCAGCGAACCTAACGCGCAGCCGTGACGAACTTTAATCGCTTCGGCGTCGCTCGGTGGAGTACCAAACGCATAGGCGATGTCGCTAGTGACGACATTCCCTGCGTAAGGGATAACTTTCGTATGGCGCAACGCGCCGCCAGTGTAGACAGCCATGTCCATTGTACCGCCACCAATGTCCACTACACAGACGCCCAGCTCACGTTCGTCTTCTGTTAAGACGGAATAGCTGGCGGCAAGACCGGCAAAAATGAGTTGGTCAACTTTAAGACCACAACGTTCCACGGCTTTAACAATGTTTTTCGCCATATCGTTGTGACATGTGATCAAGTGCACTTTTGCCTGCATACGCACGCCGGATAACCCAACGGGGTTTTTAATCCCCTCCTGGTAATCAATAGCGTATTCCTGTGGAATCACATGCAATACGCGATGCTCATCACGAACGCGAACCGATTTTGCGGTATGGACGACGTTTTCAACATCTTCCTGTGTAACTTCTTCTTCAGAAATTGGCACCATACCGATTTCGTTCTGGCAACTGATGTGTTTGCCGGACAGCGCCAGGTATACCGACGAAATCTGGCAGTCCGCCATCAGTTCGGCCTGGTCGATGGCGCGCTGTACGCACTTCACCACCGATTCCAGGTCGTTAACGCCGCCTTTATCCATACCACGGGAAGGGCAGCTCCCTACGCCAATGATATTGACCATACCGTCGGGCAGAACTTCCCCTACTAAAGCGGCAACCTTTGCGGTACCGATCTCCAGTCCAACTACCAGTTTTCTGTCCGTCGCCTTGATCATTGTTGTTCTGCCTGTGCCTGATTCTGTTGCTGATTAGATTCCTCGATGGGGGCGGGCTCCCAGCCAACCGCCGCGCCGGAGTCATAACGCAGATCAACGTAACTTATCCGTTTCCCGTCGGCCTGCGCCTGCTGTTGTAAAACAGGGTAAAGTTCCACAAAGCGATCCAGCCGTTTCATCGTTTCGTCCCGGCCAAGGTTGAGCTTAATCCCGTTGGTCAGCGTCAACTGCCAGGAGCGCCGGGCGGTCATCGCCGCCTCTTTCAACGTAAAATTACTCTTAGCCAATACCTGCCCCATCGCGCGAAAACCTTGTAAAACCTCGCTCTCGCTCCCTTCAGGGCCCGAAAGCATCGGCAAGTTTTGCTTGCTGGTGCGGTCCGACGGCACGCTAAAAGCGTTTCCGTCGGCATCTATCATATGCTGGTCATTCCAACGCGCTAAAGGCACATATTCAACCAGATGAATCTTCAATTCGTCAGGCCATTGCTTTCTTACGCTTGCCTGTTTGATCCAGGGCAAGCGCTCAATCTGACTCTGGATGATATTAACGTCCTGCGTCATAAACGTGCCGGGCGCGCCAAGCGCCAGAATTGACTGACGAATATCATCATTACGGGTGTAATGCCGCTCGCCAGTCACTACCAGCTTCGAGAGCGGCAGTCGCTGCGCGTCATCCATCCAGCCAAGCACCATCCAGCCGCCGAAAAACACGGTCAACAATACTGCCAGCAGGAAAATGATTCCTGCAAGACGCGTTCCATTATTCCGACGAGAGGACGCAATCTCTTCCTGGCGTGTACGCGTGTTCAGAGCAGCCTGAGACATATCAGTTCGCCAGCTCCAGAATACGCACCACCAGTTGCGAGAAGCTCATCCCTGCCTGACGCGCCGCCATCGGCACCAGGCTATGGCTCGTCATTCCAGGGGCGGTATTTACCTCCAGCAAATAAAACGCGCCGTCGCTGTCCAGCATGACGTCTACTCGCCCCCACCCTTCGCAGCCGAGGCTGTTCCAGGCTTGCATCACCAGCGCCTGTAACGCCGCCTCACGCTCTGCTTCAAGACCGCTTGGGCAAAAATATTGTGTCTCGTCAGAGAGATACTTCGCCTCATAATCATAGAAGACGCCAGCGGGTTGGATGCGGATCGAGGGAAGAATTGTTTCTCCCACGATAGCCACGGTAAATTCCGGGCCGCTCAACCACTTCTCGACTAACACCTCATCGTCATGCTCAAAGGCAAGCTGCAGCGCGTCTGACAGCGCCTGCGGCTTATCCACCTTCGACATGCCCACGCTTGACCCCTCACGGCTCGGCTTAACAATAACCGGCAACCCCAGCGCGGCAATGCGTGCCTCGGTCTGCGCGTCCAGTCCCTGGCTTACTTGCTGGCGGGTTAACGCCACCCACGGTGCCACGGGCAGTCCGGCGCCTTGCCAGAGCAATTTGGTGCGCATTTTGTCCATTGTAATGGCCGAAGCCATCACGCCGCTGCCGGTATAAGGCAAGCCAAGAAACTCCAGCGTTCCCTGCAACGTACCGTCTTCGCCGCCGCGGCCATGCAGCGCGATAAAAACTTTATCGAAGCCCTGAACCTTAAGCGTGGTGACAGGAACCTCACGCGTGTCCACCGGATGCGCGTTGACGCCCGCTTCACGCAGGCCAGCCAGCACCGCAGCACCGGACTGTAAAGAGACTTCACGCTCAGCGGATGTTCCGCCCAACAGAACGGCGATTTTCTCAGCCATGTTGCGTCTCCTCTTGCGTACGGGGTTGCAGCTTCGCTTCCGCCAGCTGACGGGCGATTTTCCCGATATTGCCTGCCCCTTGCACCAGAATCAAATCATTGCCCGACAGTACCGGCGCCAGCATTTCCGTTACCTGAGTCGGGTCGGAGACCAGAATCGGATCGACTTTGCCGCGAGCGCGAATGGTGCGGCACAGAGAACGGCTGTCCGCGCCGGGAATAGGCGCTTCACCTGCCGGATAAACGTCCAGCATCAGCAGCACGTCAACCTGCGCCAGCACATTGGCGAAATCGTCATAGAGATCGCGCGTGCGGGTAAAACGGTGCGGCTGGAAAATCATGACCAGGTTTTTCTCCGGCCAGCCAGCGCGCGCCGCTTTGATAGTCGCTTCCACTTCAGTCGGATGATGACCGTAGTCATCCACCAGCATGGCGGTGCCTGCTTTGCCGTTCACCGCTTCCAGCGGATATTCGCCAAGGAAATCGAAGCGACGCCCGGTGCCCTGGAAACTTTCCAGCGCACGCAGAATAGCGTCATCTTCAATACCCTCTTCCGTCGCCACTGCGACTGCCGCCGCCGCGTTCAGCGCGTTATGGCGGCCCGGCGCGTTCAGCGTCACGCGCAGTTCCGGTTTATCCTGGCGCACCAGCGTAAAGTGCCCCTGCGCGCCAGTCTGGCGGTACTCTTCAATGCGCACGTCAGCATCGTCGCTGAAACCGTAGGTCGTCGTCTGACGTCCAACGCGAGGCAGCAATTCACGGATAACCGGGTCATCCACGCACATAACCGCACGTCCATAAAACGGCAGATTGTGCAAAAAGTTGATAAAGGTTTGCTTTAAATTTTCGAAGTCGCCCTGGTAGGTATCCATGTGATCGGCTTCGATGTTGGTAACAATCGCCACCATTGGCTGCAAATGCAGGAAGGAAGCGTCGCTTTCATCCGCTTCGGCAATCAGATAACGACTGTTGCCGAGACGGGCATGCGTACCCGCCGCTTTCACCAGACCGCCGTTAACAAAGGTCGGATCCAGGCCCGCCTCAGCGTAAATGCTGGACACCATCGCCGTGGTCGTGGTTTTGCCATGCGTACCCGCAACGGCGATGCCGTGACGAAAACGCATTAATTCCGCCAGCATTTCCGCACGACGAATAACCGGGATGCGCGCTTCATGAGCGGCGACGATTTCCGGGTTATCCGCTGTAATCGCGCTGGAAACCACCACCACGCTTGCGTCGCGTACGTTTTCAGGGCGATGGTTGAAATAAATTGTCGCGCCAAGCGACGTCAACTGCTGCGTGACAGCGTTCGGCGCCAGATCGGAACCGCTGATCTGGTAGCCTTCGTTGGCCAGCACTTCGGCAATGCCGCCCATACCGGCGCCGCCGATACCAACAAAGTGAATGTGCCGGACGCGACGCATCTCGGGCACGATAGAACGCAGTTTCGCCAGTTGTTGTGTATTCATTCTCTTAAAGCCTTCGGCATCAACGCCATCAACATCTCAAATCACGCGGAGCAACACGCATCCGCAATAGTTACGCCAGCGCGGCAGCGCGGACCTCGTTCGCCACCCGCTCGGTAGCGTCTGGAATGGCGGCGGCGCGAGCTCGCTCAGCCATAGACAGCAGCGTGGCTCTGTCCCACTGCGCCAGCGTTTCAGCCACCGCCTCAACGGTGAACTGCGGTTGTTCAAGAATTTTCGCCGCGCCCGCTTTTTCAAGCGGCAGCGCATTCCAGTACTGCTGCCTGTCTTTGTGCTGGAAAGGCACAAACAGCGCCGGCAGGCCTGCTGCGGCGATTTCACTGACGGTCAGCGCGCCGGAACGACACACGACCACGTCAGCCCAGGCGTAGGCTGCAGCCATATCATCAATAAATTCGGTGACCTTATGCTGCGGTTCGCCCGCAGCGGCATAGGCCTGTTGCACATCTGACTGCGCGCCTTTGCCGCTCTGGTGCCAGATAGTGACTTGATCGCCCAGACGCCCCGCCACGTGCGGCATCGTCTGGTTTAAAACGCGCGCGCCCTGCGAGCCGCCAACGACCAATACGCGCACAGGGCCTTCACGCCCCGCTAAACGCGTCTGCGGCAACGGAAGCGCCAGCACATCAGTGCGCACCGGGTTGCCTACCACGTCCGCGTCAGGAAAAGCGCCGGGAAAAGCCTGCATGACTTTGCGGGCGATTTTCGCCAGCCATTTATTCGTCAAGCCTGCAATGCCGTTTTGCTCATGCAGCACCACCGGCACGCCGAGCGACCAGGCCGCCAGCCCACCTGGGCCGGAAACATAGCCGCCCATGCCCAGCACGACATCCGGCTTAAAGCGCTTCATGATGGCCCGCGCCTGACGCCAGGCGTTGAAAATACGCAGCGGCGCCAACGCCAACGCTTTTATGCCTTTGCCCCGTAAGCCTGAGATGCGAATAAAATCGATCTCAATCCCGTGCTTCGGAACCAGGTCCGCCTCCATGCGATCCGCGGTACCCAGCCAGCGCACCTGCCAGCCCTGGGCCATTAAATGGTGCGCCACGGCAAGGCCCGGAAAGACGTGTCCGCCCGTTCCGCCCGCCATCACCATTAACCGCTTCGGTTGACCAGTCATTCTTAACCTCTTGTAAACGCCTGCGCTTTCTCCAGGCGCGTTTCATAGTCAATTCGCAACAGCAGCATGATAGCCGTCGACATAATCAGTAAGCTCGAGCCGCCGTAGCTGATAAGCGGCAGCGTCAGACCTTTGGTCGGCAGCATGCCGGCGGCCGCCCCCACGTTCACCAGCGCCTGGAAGCTAAACCAGATACCGATGGAACAGGCCAGGAAACCGGAAAAGCGCTGGTCTATCTCCAGCGCGCGACGCCCTATCGACATAGCACGAAAAGCCACGAAGAATACCATTAAAAGCGCCAGCACCACACCGATATAACCCAGCTCTTCAGCAATGATGGAGAAGATGAAGTCGGTATGCGCTTCCGGCAGGTACTCCAGTTTTTGCACCGAGTTGCCAAGTCCTTGACCCCAAAGCTCGCCGCGGCCAAACGCCATCAGCGACTGGGTCAACTGGTAGCCGCTGCCGAAAGGATCTTCCCACGGGTTCCAGAAAGAGGTGACGCGGCGAATACGGTAAGGTTCGGCCAGGATCAGCAGCACCACGGCCGAAATGCCCATGCCGATAATGGCGATGAACTGCCAGAGCTTGGCGCCTGCCAGGAACAGCATCGCAAGTGTCGTAACAAACAGCACCACCACCGTACCAAGGTCCGGCTGCGCCAGCAGCAGCACCGCCATCACCAGAATCACGCCCATCGGCTTTAAAAAGCCCCGCAGGTTGTTTCGCACTTCATCCACCTTGCGCACCAGATAGTTGGAGAGGAAGCAAAACAGCGAAAGCTTGGAGAACTCCGCAGGCTGAATACGCAGCGGGCCAAGGGCAATCCAGCGTGAGGCCCCGTTAACCGAGCTGCCAACCACCAGCACGATAAGCAGCATAATGATGGATGCGATAAGCATGGCGGCGCTGTGCCGTTGCCAGAAGGCCATCGGCAAACGCAGCGTGATCATCGCCAGGCAAAACGCCAGCACGATATACAGCGCATCGCGCTTGGCAAACAGAAAGGGGTCGTTCGCCAGCCGCTGCCCTACGGGCATTGAGGCTGACGTCACCATGATGAAGCCAATGGCGGCCAGGCCGAGGGTCAGCCACAGCAGGGTGCGGTCGTACAGCACGATGCTGTTGGCATCTTTTTCCCGCGATCCCATCACCCAGCCTTTCACCGCCATAAACAGCCATACCAGGATAGCGGATCCCGGTACGCGCGGCAGACGAAGGCGTGGAAGAGACAAGCGCATCAGCCTAACTCCTTCGCCAGTCGGGTAAAGATGTCGCCACGCTGCTCGAAGTTTTTAAACTGATCGAGACTGGCGCAGGCGGGAGAGAGCAGCACCATATCGCCTGGCTGCACCACAGCGGCTATCTGACGCATCGCTTGCTCCATCGTCTCGCTCTGTTGAGCGACGTCAGGGCGCAGCGCCGCCAGTTCCGCCCCGTCGCGGCCAAAACACCACAGGCGGATACGATCGCCCTGCAGATAACGACGCAGCGGGGAGAAATCCGCGGATTTACCATCGCCGCCCAGCAGCAGATGCAGCGTGCCGTCTACATTCAGCCCGTTTAAGGCCGCCTCGGTGCTGCCGACGTTGGTGGCTTTAGAATCATTGATCCAGCGAACCTTATTATGCTCAAAGGCCAACTGGAAGCGGTGAGGCAAACCGGTAAAGGTAGTCAGCGCCTTAAGACTGCTGGCCCGCGGCAGGCCTGCGGCATCCGCCAGCGCCAGCGCCGCCAGGGCATTGGTGAAATTATGCTGACCAACAAGCTTCATCTCTTTCACGTTAAGCACTTTTTCACCGTTAGCCCGCAGCCAGGTCTCGCCCTGCTGACGGTTAAGGTGATAGTCGCCCACATCAATGCCGAAACTGATGCAACGCTCATCCGCGCCGCGCACCGGCATGGTCAACGCATCGTCGGCGTTAACGACGCAGACCTTCGCGTTCTCGTAGATACGCAGTTTTGCCGCACGATACTGTTGCAGGCCAAACGGGTAGCGATCCATATGATCTTCCGTCACGTTAAGGATCGTGGCGGCCGCAGCCTTCAGGCTGGAAGTGGTTTCAAGCTGGAAGCTGGAAAGCTCGAGCACGTAGAGTTCCCGCTCTTCATCCAGCAGCATCAGGGCAGGCAGACCGATGTTGCCGCCGACGCCCACATTCACGCCAGCCGCTTTCGCCATCTCGCCTACCAGCGTGGTAACGGTGCTTTTACCATTTGAACCGGTAATAGCAACGATGGGCGCCTGCGCTTCACGGCAAAAGAGCTCGATGTCGCCAACAATTTCTACCCCTGCATCCGCCGCCGCGCTCAGCGCCGGATGCGCCAGCGCGATGCCAGGGCTGGCGACGATGAGATCGGCGTCCAGCAGCCAGCTTTCATTTAAATCGCCAAGATGTCGTTCTACCGCTTCCGGCAGCTTATCGAGGCCTGGCGGAGAGAGACGAGTATCCACTACGCGCGGCGTAACGCCGCGCGCCAGGAAAAAGTCCACGCAGGAAAGCCCGGTTAGCCCAAGGCCAATGATGACGACTTTTTTACCCTGATACTCTGCCATGATTAACGTACCTTAAGCGTTGCCAGGCCAATCAGCACCAGCATCAGCGAAATTATCCAGAAGCGCACGATAACGCGCGGCTCCGGCCAGCCTTTCAGTTCATAGTGATGATGGATAGGCGCCATGCGGAAAATACGCTGGCCGCGCAGCTTAAAGGAGCCTACCTGAAGGATCACCGACAGGGTCTCTACGACAAACACGCCGCCCATAATCACCAATAAAAACTCCTGACGCAGCAGCACGGCGATAACACCGAGCGCGCCGCCAAGCGCAAGCGACCCGACATCGCCCATAAAGACTTGCGCCGGGTAGGTGTTGAACCATAAAAAGCCCAGCCCCGCGCCGACAATAGCAGTACAGACAATCACCAGCTCGCCCGCGTGACGCAGATAAGGAATATGGAGATAGCTAGCGAAGTTCATGTTGCCGGTCGCCCAGGCCACCAGCGCGAAGCCGCCCGCCACCAGCACGGTCGGCATAATCGCCAGCCCGTCGAGGCCATCCGTCAGGTTAACGGCATTACCAGTACCGACAATCACGAAATAGGCCAGCAGGACGTAGAAAATGCCCAGCTGTGGCATAACATCTTTAAAGAACGGCACGACCAGTTCCGTCGCAGGCGTATCCTTACCGGTGATGTAGAGCGCAAAAGCCACCGTCAGCGCAATAACCGACATCCAGAAATATTTCCAGCGCGCAATCAGCCCCTTAGTGTCTTTGCGCACCACTTTGCGGTAATCATCCACGAATCCTACCGCGCCGTAACCTACCAGAACGAAGAGCACGCACCAGACATACGGATTGGAGGGGTAAGCCCAGAGCAGCACCGAAACCACAATGGAAGTCAGGATCATGATGCCGCCCATGGTCGGCGTGCCGCGCTTGCTGAAGTGCGATTCCGGGCCGTCGTTGCGGACAACCTGACCGAAAGAGAGCTGTTGCAGGCGCGCGATGAGGCGCGGCCCCATCCATAAAGAGATGAAGAGCGCGGTCAGCAGGCTGACGATGGCGCGAAACGTCAGATAAGAAAAGACGTTAAAGCCCGAATAATATTTGACCAAATGCTCGGCCAGCCAAACTAACATGTCCCCTTCTCCTGTAATGCGCGTACCACCTCTTCCATGGCGGCACTACGTGAACCTTTCACTAAAATGGTGATGATGGAATGCTCTGCTATCAGCGCCTGCAGACGCGCGACTAAGGCCGCTTTATCGCTAAAATGCTCGCCCACGCCGCTTGCTTCGCCGAGCGTCTGGCTAAGATTGCCTACGCTTAAAACGCGATCGATGCCCGCCGCTTTCGCCGCCTCGCCCACCTGTCGATGGCACTCCACGGCTTCCGCGCCCAGCTCGGCCATATCGCCTACCACCATGACCCGGTAGCCAGGCATGTCGGAAAGCACCTGAGCCGCCGCCGTCATGGAGCCGACGTTAGCGTTGTAGCTGTCGTCCAGCAGCAGTTGGTTTTCTCCAAGCGCGATGGGGAACAGGCGCCCCGGCACGGCTTTAAGCTTCGCGAGACCCGTTTTGATCGCTTCATGACTTGCGCCAACCGCCATCGCCAGCGCCGATGCCGCCAGCGCGTTCGCGATGTTGTGACGTCCCGGCAACGGGAGCACGACGTCGACATCGCCTGTCGGCGTGCGAAGCGTGAACTCAGTACCGTGGGAAGTCACATGAATATTGGTGGCGGTAAAATCGCTCTGCGCCGCGTTGGGCGAGAAGCGCCATACTTTACGATTGCCAATTACGCTCTGCCAGTTCAGCCAGTCGTTATTGTCCGCGTTGAGAATGGCGATACCGTCCTTCGGCAGGCCGGTAAAAATTTCCCCTTTGGCTTTCGCTACGCCGGCAAGCGAGCCAAACCCTTCCAGGTGCGCCGCTGCGAGGTTGTTCACCAGAGCCGCTTCAGGACGCGTCAGGCTGACGGTCCAGGCGATTTCGCCCTGATGGTTAGCGCCAAGCTCAATCACCGCAAACTCATGTTCTGGCGTAAGGCGCAACAGCGTCATCGGCACGCCGATGTCATTATTGAGGTTACCTGCCGTATAAAGCGTGTTGCCGCATTCGCTAAGAATGGACGCGGTCATCTCTTTCACCGAGGTTTTGCCGGAAGAGCCGGTCAACGCCACGACGCGCGTCGGCACCTGCTGGCGCACCCAGGCGCCCAGCGCGCCGAACGCCAGGCGCGTATCCTCAACAACCAGCTGCGGCAGCTCGCACTCGACCTTACGGCTGACCAGCAGCGCGCCCGCGCCGCCCGCTTTCGCCTGGTCGACAAAATCATGCGCGTCAAAACGTTCGCCTTTCAGCGCGACAAACAGACAGCCTGCGGTAACTTTGCGGGTATCGGTCGTCACCTCTGCGATATCGGTATCGCTGCCATGCAGCTCAGCGTTCAGGATGCTGGCAAGCTGATTTAAAGAAACGCGGATCATGCAACAACTCCCAGCAGGCGGGCTGCAGTAACGCGGTCGGAGTAATCGAGGCGACGGGTGCCGACAATCTGATAATCTTCATGGCCTTTGCCCGCTATCAGCACGACGTCGTTCTCTTTCGCTTGCATAATGGTGCTGGTTACCGCCTCAGCGCGGCCTTCCACCACGCGAGCACGGCCCGCGTCCATCATGCCGGCGAGAATATCAGCGATAATCGCCTTTGGCTCTTCAGTGCGCGGGTTATCGTCCGTAACCACGGCGATATCAGCATACTGTTCAGCGATAGCGCCCATCAGAGGACGTTTGCCCTTATCGCGATCGCCGCCGCAGCCAAAAACGCACCATAGGGTGCCCGCGCAGTGCAGTCGCGCAGCCTCAAGCGCTTTTTCGAGCGCATCCGGCGTATGGGCGTAATCGACAACCACGGTGGGTTTACCCGGCGCGCTAAAAACTTCCATACGTCCGCAGACGGGCTGAAGACGCGAAGCGGTGGCGAGCAATTCAGCCAGCGGGTAGCCCAGCGCCAGCAGCGTCGCCAGTGAAAGCAGCAGATTGCTGACGTTAAACGCGCCCATCAGACGACTTTCGATTTCGCCCTCTCCCCAGGAGGAGGCGAAGCGGATAGTGGCGCCGCTGTCGTGATAATCCACGCCGGTCGCTTTCAACCAGCGGCCATGGCAGTTCGGGGCAATATTCTCTTCCATCGACACCGCTACGGCATCCGGCAGCTTTGCCAGCCAGCGGCGACCCACTTCGTCATCGGCATTTACGATGGCCTGCCCATAGTGGTGCGAGGAGAAGAGCAGCCATTTGGCGGCTTCGTAGTGCGTCATGTCGCCGTGATAATCCAGATGGTCACGGCTTAAGTTGGTAAAGACCGAGGCGGCGAATTTCAGCGCCGCCACGCGATGCTGCACCAGACCGTGGGAAGAGACTTCCATGGCAGCGACTGTTGCGCCCTGCCCTGCGAGGCTCGCCAGCACTTGCTGTACATCTACTGCCGAGCCAGTGGTGTTTTCCGTCGGGCTAACTTTACCCAGCAGCCCGTTGCCTACTGTGCCCATCACGGCGCTGGAGTCGCCAAGCAATGCGCTCCACTGCGCCAGCAGTTGAGTCGTGGTCGTTTTACCATTGGTGCCGGTAACGCCAATCAGGCGAAGGCGTTCGGAAGGTTCTTCATAAAAGCGGCCCGCCAGCGCGGACAGGCGCTCAGTGAGCTGGCTTAAATAGATAACCGGTACGCCATGCATTTCGCGGATTTCACCGTCGGTTGCTTCGCCTTGCGCTTCAGCAACGATGGCAGCCACACCTTGCGCTATTGCCTGCGGGATATATCGACGCCCGTCCGCCTGATGACCGACCACCGCCACAAAGAGATCGCCCGATGCAGCCACACGGCTGTCAAGCGTCATCTCCCGCAGTGCCCGCTCCGGTGCGCCAGGCACCCAGGGAGCGAGAAGGTCGCGCAAATTACGATCTGCCACCTGTTCCCTCTTCTCGATTAATTACAAATTCACTTTTCTCGCCCGTTGCCAGCGCGTCCGGCTCGATATTCATGGTGCGCAATACGCCGCCCATGATGGCGCCGAACACAGGCGCTGACACCGCGCCGCCGTAATATTTACCCGCCTGCGGGTCGTTGATAACCACCACCAGCGCGAAACGCGGATTGCTGGCTGGCGCAACGCCTGCGGTATAAGCGATGTATTTGTTGATGTAGCGCCCGTCCGGCCCTACTTTTTTCGCCGTACCGGTTTTAATGGCGATGCGGTAACCCTTGATAGCCGCCTTCACGCCGCCGCCGCCCGGCAGCGCCACGCTTTCCATCATATGTACGACGGTGCGGACGATAGATTCCGGGAAGACGCGCTCCCCTGGCACTGGCGGGTCAACTTTGGTTATCGACAGCGGACGGTAAATGCCGTAGCTGCCGATGGTTGCGTAGACTCGCGCTAACTGTAACGGCGTTACCATTAGCCCGTAGCCGAAAGAGAAGGTGGCCCTCTCTATGTCAGACCACCGTTGTTTTTGAGGATATAAGCCACTGCGTTCTCCGACCAACCCCAAATTGGTCGCTTTTCCCAGTCCAAAACGTGAGTAAGTATCTACTAACGCTGAGGACGGCATCGCTAACGCCAGCTTGGAAACGCCGACGTTACTCGACTTCTGCAATACCCCAGTCAGGGTTAATTCGCTGTAACGCGCCACGTCTTTGATTTCATGGCCGTTAATTCGGTAAGGAACGGTATTCAGTACGGTATTCTCACGCACCACGCCGCGCTGCAACGCCGTCATCACGACCATGGGTTTGACCGTGGAACCGGGTTCAAACACGTCGGTAATGGTGCGGTTACGCATGACATCTTTCGGAGTGCCGGAAATATTGTTTGGGTTGTACGAGGGGCTATTAGCCATCGCCAGCACTTCGCCGGTGTTGACGTCCACCAGCACAGCGCTGCCCGACTCCGCCTTGTTAAAGGCGACAGCGTTGCTTAGTTCGCGGTAAACCAGCGCCTGAAGACGCTCATCAATACTGAGGGCAAGATTATGCGCGGCCTGGCTGTCGGTAGAAGAGATATCTTCAATGACCCGACCGTAGCGGTCTTTACGGACGATACGCTCGCCCGGTTGGCCGGTAAGCCACTTGTCGAAACTTTTCTCCACGCCTTCAAGCCCCTGGCTATCGACGTTGGTAAAGCCGATGAGGTGAGCGGTTACTTCGCCTGACGGATAATAAC
The DNA here is from genome assembly GCA_000621185.1 of Franconibacter pulveris DSM 19144. Classification (GTDB taxonomy): domain Bacteria; phylum Pseudomonadota; class Gammaproteobacteria; order Enterobacterales; family Enterobacteriaceae; genus Franconibacter; species Franconibacter pulveris. Next base: position 468,473 of record KK211223.1, on the reverse strand, counting down.
GACGAGATTCCTGACGTAAGTGAATGCCAGGAAGCTTCAGTTTTTTAATGTATTCCCCGATATCCGGGTTGACCTGACGGGCAAGATAGATAAAGCGGCCTTTCGGGTTGGCGTTTACCCGCGCAGAGAGTTGGTCCAGCGGCAGTTTGAGCGCATCAGACAACGCCTTCCAGCGGTTATCGAGCGTGATGCCGCCAGCGTCATGCAGCTCTTTCGGGTCTGCCCAGATAGCGTTAACCGGCACGCTCACCGCGAGCGGCCTGCCTGAACGGTCCGTTATCATGCCGCGGGAGGTAGACACTTCCTGTACGCGCAGGGAACGCATGTCGCCCTGGCGCACCAGCATATCGGGATTGATAATCTGAAGCCACGCCACGCGCCCTAACAGGAATGCCAGCGCCAGCAAAATACAGCCGCAAAGCAACGCAAAACGCCAGCTTACAAAGCTGGCCTGATCTTCCTGGCGTTTCGGTTTAAGCGATTTTGCCGCTGCTTTCATTCGTCGCGTTAATCCTTATTTCTGTACCACAATATTTTCCTGCGAGGGATCGACGTGCTGCAGTTGCAGCTTCTCGGTCGCTATCCGCTCCACCCGGCTGTGATCGCCCAGGGCGTTTTCTTCAAGGATCAGGTTTCGCCATTCAATATCCAGCGCGTCGCGCTCTACCGCCAGCTGCTCGCGCTGCGCCGTTAAAAGGCGTGTGTGATGCGCGGTGGTGACCACCATCACGGCGGTGATAATAATGGCGACAAACAGGCAGAGTGGCAGTTTCCCGTGACGCAACAGATCGCCGCCGATTACGCCAGGCAGGGCATGGCGCTCGGTACCGGAAAGCGAGCCGGTGACTCTGTTGAAGGTCTCTGTCACTCTGCTGATCATGCGCTGGTCCTTTCTGCAATACGCAGCACTGAACTACGGGCACGTGGGTTTTCCGCCACTTCTTCTTCGCCCGGCATCAACTTACCTAGCGCACGTAACTCCCGCCCGCCCAGTTTGCGCAACTGTTCTTCCGTCATTGGGATCCCCGCCGGCACCTGCGGGCCACGGCTTTGCTCGCGCATAAAGCGCTTCACCAGACGGTCTTCAAGCGAGTGGAAACTGATAATAGAAAGGCGCCCGCCTGGAGCCAGCGCCGTCAAAGAACCTTTGAGCGCTTGCTCAATCTCTTCGAGTTCACTGTTCACCCAGATGCGCACCGCCTGGAAAGTACGGGTCGCTGGATGCTTAAACTTATCTTTTACCGGCGTAGCGGCAGCCACCACTTCAGCCAGCTCTTTGGTGCGGGTCATCGGCTGCTCGCGATTACGCTCGACGATTGCGCGCGCAATGCGCTTAGCGAAACGCTCTTCGCCGTAGGTTTTCAGCACCCAGGCGATATCCGCCTCGTCCGCCGTCAGCAACCACTCGGCGGCAGACTGGCCGCGGGTGGGATCCATACGCATATCCAGCGGGCCGTCGCGCATAAAGGAAAAACCGCGTTCTGGGTCATCTAATTGCGGCGATGAAACGCCGAGATCGAGCAAAATACCGTCTATCTTGCCAGTCAGATCGCGCTCCTGCACGTAGTCAGCCAGCGCGGAGAAAGGTCCATGTACAAAAGAAAAGCGAGGATCGTCAATGGTTTCCGCCACGGCAATAGCCTGCGGATCGCGATCGATCGCCAGTAACCGCCCCTGGGGGCCGAGGCGGGAAAGAATAAGACGTGAGTGACCGCCGCGACCAAAAGTGCCATCAATATAGATGCCATCTGGACGAATATTCAGGCCATTGACGGCTTCATCAAGCAATACCGTCGTGTGTTTATAATTTTCCATCATCTTTATAAAGACAAATCCTGCAGTCGTTCTGACAACGTATCCGAAGACGACTGCTCAGCGTCGATGTCTTCCCTGACTCGTTGATACCAGGTCGTTTCGTCCCACAGCTCAAACTTATTGAACTGCCCAACCAGCATCACTTCTTTGGTCAACCCGGCATGTTGGCGCAATACGGGTGCCAGCAACAATCGGCCGGCGTTGTCCATCTGGCATTCGCTGGCATGCCCCAGTAGCAGGCGCTGAACGCGACGTTCCACGGGGTTCATGCTCGACAGACGAGACAACTTATGTTCGATAATTTCCCATTCGGGGAGTGTATAAAGCAGCAGACAGGGATGGTGGATATCAATAGTGCATACCATCTGGCCTGATGCGGCTTCGATTAATTTTTCCCGATAGCGGGTCGGGACGGATAAACGCCCTTTGCTGTCGAGATTAACTAACGTCGCGCCACGGAACATACCTGCCTCATCCGGTTATGCTCATTCCCACCACTTTATCCCACAAATTACCACCAACGCGAGTTTACGGAGCGGAGGAAAAGCTTGTCAAGCCAGCGCGCAGGCAGGCACAGACAAAACATCTCACCTTATTGCTTAAGCCGGAGCGGAGAAAAAACCAGGCAGGTAATTCCCTTGAAATTAAGGCTATGAATATTTGTAAAAAAATAACGGCTATTCGCAGCGTGATAAAATTGGCTTCATTCAAGCCGTGGGGCTAACTCCGTATGGAGTTTGCGACACGGGCGGCATTTTAAGGCAAAACTTCTTTTGGTAACAGCGAGAGTTAGCGTAGCGGCCCATGCCAGTAATCGCGGGCTTGTGACAAAAAGAGGCAAAGCGATGTCACGCTGATAAACGAAACGGCTGTAACAAAATAATACATAATAAGCAGGTGCTTATCATTGCACGCGCATTTTATAAAAAAGCAAATAGTCGGCGGCCTTCATTCGTAATCGCATTTTCCAGGGTGACTGGATAAATCCGAATAATAAAAAAAGGCGGTCTGGGCCGCCTTTCATCATTACCGACTTAAGCTGCCGCGCCGGTAAAGGTTACGCTTAATGCGCGTCAAGCCAGGTTTGGGTTTGCGCGGTTCATCCAGACTCGCCAGCACCAGCTCCAGTACGCGTTCCGCCACATCTCGATGACGCTGGGCGACCGCAAGGACGGGGCATTGCAGGAAATCCAGCAGCTCATTGTCACCGAAAGTCGCAATAGCCAGATTCTCAGGCAAACGCCCTTCTCTGCGCAGCGTTACATCCATAACGCCCTGCAGCAATGCGAAAGAGGTGGTGAACAACGCCTGCGGCATGGGATGCTTCTCCAGCCATTTCTCAAACAGCTGGCCGGCCGCTTCGCGTTCGTAGCTGTTAGCGTAAAGGAAGTGCACTTCGCGCGGGTCATCTTTCCATGCCTGGCGGAAACCCTGCTCGCGCAGAAAACTGACGGAAAGTTCCGGCAACGCGCCCAGGTAAAGTACGGTTTCAGCAGGAAACTTACGAAGCTCGCTGGCCAACATCTCGGCATCATCCTGATCGGCGCCGACGACGCTTGTAAAATGTTCGCGATCGAGTGCGCGATCCAGTGCGACGATGGGGAAGGAATCACGGGCCCAGCGCTGATAAAAAGGATGCTCTGGCGGTAAGGAAGTCGAAACGATAATGGCATCGACCTGCCGTTGCAGAAGATGCTCAATACAGCGCATTTCGTTGTCGGGTTGGTCTTCCGAACAGGCAATCAACAACTGATAACCCCGCTGGCGCGCCTGACGTTCAAGATAGTTGGCGATACGGGTATAACTGGTGTTTTCCAGATCCGGGATAACCAGACCGATAGAGCGGGTGCGTCCGGCCCGAAGCCCGGCGGCAACGGCGTTAGGGTGATAATTGTGCTCTCGTACCACCGCCATCACTTTTTCAACAGTTTTGTCACTGACCCGATACTGTTTAGCTTTTCCATTGATGACATAGCTCGCCGTGGTGCGCGACACGCCAGCCAGCCGCGCGATTTCATCCAGTTTCACGATTGCCCCTTAATAAAAATGTTACTCCATAACCTTTGCAGGGTTATAAGTTAAAATCCTTAACATCTAAGCGCAGAACAGTAACCTGGGCAACTGCTTTTATAGGCACATGCCTGAGCGGCTGCAAAAAAAAAGCCCGAGCGGATGCATCGGGCTAATAAAGAGGCAACTTTAGCGACTAGCGCATAATCTTTTCGCCGCGGGCAAGGCCCACCACGCCGGAACGCGCGACTTCAACAATTTTGGCTACATCGCGCAGCGTAGCGAGGAAAGCATCCAGCTTTTCGCTGGTGCCCGCCAACTGAACGGTATAGAGCGACGGGGTGACATCAATAATCTGGCCGCGGAAGATTTCAGTATTACGTTTTACCTCTTCCCGCCCATAACCGCTCGCCTGGATCTTAACCAGCATAATCTCGCGCTCAACGTGCGCGCCCTGCCCCAGTTCACTGACGCGAAGCACGTCAACTAACTTGTGCAACTGCTTTTCAATTTGCTCCAGCACCTTTTCATCGCCCACCGTCTGGATGGTCATACGTGAAAGGGTGGGATCATCGGTCGGTGCGACCGTCAGGCTTTCAATGTTGTAGCCGCGCTGGGAGAAAAGCCCAATGACCCGGGACAACGCGCCCGACTCGTTTTCCAGTAAGACAGATAATATCCGGCGCATAGTCAGGTTCTCTCCGTTTTGCTTAACCACATTTCATCCATACTGCCGCCGCGGACCTGCATAGGATAAACGTGCTCAGTGCCATCCACCGTCACATCCACAAAGACCAGGCGGTTATTGCGTACATGTTCCAGCGCTTCGCTAAGCTTGCTTTCAAGCTCCTCCGGTTTGGTGATGCCGATGCCCACGTGGCCATAAGCCTGCGCGAGACGAACAAAATCCGGCAGCGATTCCATATAAGACTGCGAGTGGCGGCCGGAATAGATCATATCCTGCCACTGCTTCACCATGCCGAGATAGCGGTTGTTCAGGTTGAGCACCAGTACCGGCAACTCATACTGTAGCGCGGTGGAGAGTTCCTGAATGTTCATCTGGATGCTGCCGTCGCCCGTAACGCAGACGACGGTTTCGTCCGGCAAGGCAAGCTTAACGCCCAGCGCCGCAGGCAAGCCAAACCCCATGGTGCCGAGGCCGCCGGAATTAATCCAACGACGCGGCTTATCAAAGGTGTAGTGCAGCGCGGCGAACATCTGGTGCTGACCTACATCGGAAGTGACGTAGGCGTCGCCATGGGTTAAACGGTGCAGCGTCTCAATCACCGCCTGCGGCTTAATGCTGCCGCTGTCGCGGTCATAGTTCAGACACTGACGCGCGCGCCATTGTTCTATCTGCTGCCACCAGTCGCGGATGTCATCGAGCGGCTGCTGAGCCTCTTCTTGCTCCAGCAGTTCCAACATTTGCTGCAGCACCTGACGAGCATCACCCACGATAGGGATATCTGCCGACACGGTTTTGGAAATGGAAGTCGGGTCGATATCGATGTGCAGTACCGTCGCATTCGGACAATATTTTGCAAGATTATTGGTAGTGCGATCGTCAAAACGCACGCCCACTGCAAAAATCACGTCTGAATGATGCATCGTCATATTGGCTTCATAGGTACCGTGCATGCCTAACATGCCAAGCGCCTGGCGATGCGATCCCGGAAAAGCGCCAAGCCCCATTAAAGAAGAAGCAACGGGAATATTCAGCTTTTCCGCCACGGCGCGCAGTTCCGTTTCGCAAGCGGCATTAATCGCCCCGCCGCCTACATACATAACCGGCTTTTTCGCCGCAACCAGCGTTTGCAGGGCGCGCTTGATCTGTCCCTTATGCCCCTGCGTAGTGGGATTATAAGAACGCATGCTGACGGATTCAGGCCAAACGTAGGGCAACTTTTTCGCCGGATTGAGAATATCCTTCGGCAGATCCACCACTACAGGACCGGGACGACCGCTTGCAGCGAGCCAGAACGCTTTTTTCAGTACGGTTGGAATATCTTCCGTTTGCTTAACCAGAAAGCTGTGTTTTACCACCGGGCGGGAGATCCCCACCATGTCACATTCCTGAAAAGCATCATAACCAATAAGAGAAGTCGCCACCTGGCCGGATAGCACCACCAGCGGAATGGAGTCCATATAAGCCGTCGCGATACCGGTAATCGCATTAGTGGCGCCAGGACCGGATGTCACCAGCACAACGCCCACTTCGCCTGTTGCACGGGCAAGCCCATCGGCCATATGCACCGCCGCTTGTTCATGACGCACCAGCACATGATCGATACCGCCGACGGTATGAAGCGCGTCATAAATATCCAGCACCGCCCCTCCGGGATAACCGAATATCTGTTTTACGCCCTGATCGATAAGCGATCGGACGACCATCTCGGCTCCTGATAACATCTCCATGGTTTGCCTCCAGGCTTGTGTTTATAGGCTGACGGCAGAAATCATTTCCACCCTGTCATTGTCACAGGTAAGCGTGCCCTGTCATTTTTATCATTTGAGTAATGGCCCTAACATAACCGTTGAAAATGAGGCAATCAAATGGCGAACGCAGGTCAAAGGCCAGCCGTAGCGGTGAACACAATGATAAAAACCGAGGCGATACGGTAAGAAACACTAAATATAAGCAAAAGCGATGAATGGAAATGTTGTCAGAGGGTCAATTTGCAGCGTTAAATCAAATTAATGTCGCTTTTAACGAAACAAGACCTCTGATAGCGACCCTGACAGTCGAATATGCTGAAAAAACCTTTAAAAACAGAAAAACCGGGCAGCGTAAACCACCCGGTTTTTCTCTGGCTGAAATTAACTACGCTGGCAAATAGAAACCAGCAACTCTTCCATCCATTGGTGGCCTTTATCTCTACCCGCAGCCTCATGCCAGCAGAGATAACACGTGCGGTTATTCAGTACTAAAGGCAACGGCAGTACGGCTAAATTCCATGTTTGCTCATATTCTTCCGCCAGCCAGCGCGGAGCAATAGTGACGAGATTCGTGCGTGACACAACGTTTAAGACGCTGGTCATCGCCATTCCCTGATAAGCGATGCAGGCTTCTTTTTCAGGCGTGTTATACCAGGGCGCGCTGAACGAACCATAGCGGTCCAGCACCACAACGGCATGCTGCTCCTGGTAGATATTTGATTCAAGCGTCAGCTCGTTTTGACGCGGATGGTTTTTACTACACACTAATACCATCTCATCTTTAAAGAGCGGCACGCAGGAAAATTCCGGGCGACGGAAATCATCGTAGCCAATAACAAATTCAACTTCCTGATAACGTAACTGATGTTCGATATTCTGATTAAGTGAAGATTTAAAAACCAAATGGATATTAGGCGCAATGTTATTAACTTTATTGTAGATAAGCGAGGTAAGCAGATTATCCAATGGACTGCAGACGCATAGATTAAACAACCTTTCGCTGCTCAGGGGTTCAAATCCTGAACCCGGCAATTCGTTTTGGACTAATTGCAACGCCTGACGGATGGAACCAAACAGCTGATGGGCTCGTGCGGTAGGTTGTATTCCACGACCATAACGAACAAACAATTCGTCATTAAACATGACTTTAAGCCGGGCTACCGCGTTGCTGACCGCTGGCTGCGACATGCCCAGCATTTGCGCAGCCCGGGTGATGTTTTGCTCCTGCATAACCGCATCAAAAACGGTTAAAAGATTAAGGTCTACCGTGCGTAATTGTGTTTTTAAACCTTCTTGTACTGGCGGATGCTCAATATAATCCTCAGACATAGTCTACTCCACTTATTCATCAATTCCCTTGGCCAGGAAGCACCACAACTATTTCGTTTAACATGTAGCAATCGCAAGCAAAAGGTCGAAGACAACAATTCAGAAAAAACCAAAGCTTTATCAGGAAATATGAAAATTTTGGCAGGGCTGAACACGAAAAAGCGATTCTCGCATGCTTAATTGATGCTTTTTCTTTTAAGCGGCGAGATCAAATCATAAAACCTGCAACTTCACAAGAATTCATCCGATGAATAGTTATTTAAGCTTTATTAAAATGTTACCGCGCTATTCCCGCTGTATTTAACAAAACAGCAGCAATTCAAAAATAAATATATTAAATTATATTCACGAAGCGAATTATATCTTTTATATCATCAAGATAAATAAACAGATAGACCGAGCACAATTACACCATACTTTATAAAAAGTATGTATAAATGCGACAAATTACAAATAAGGCCTGAGACGTCGCTAACGTTTATCTCTTCATACGCGAGAATTTTTAGCACAATACGCTAAATATCACTCTCGTCCGGATCGGCGAGAAAAGCCTTAACATTGCGTTAAGGGGTTGACACCTCCCTGCGTATCAAGTACCACTAAAAGCATATTCCGATTAACAGTTTCCGATTCCGAGGCTTGATTCATGATTCGCACGACTCGTCTGGCAGCGCTACTACTACTAAACGCATTTACTGTGCGCGGTAGAGTGCTGGGCGACGGTTGCCACTGAGTGACATCAAGCCATCAGCAAAATACAGAAACCCGCGCCAATGCGCGGGTTTTTTTATGCTCGTAGCAGGCGCCCTCAGACAGGATAAGGACCGTAACCATGAGCCAGCAAGTCATTATTTTCGATACCACTTTACGCGATGGCGAACAGGCGCTGCAGGCGAGCCTGAGTGTGAAAGAGAAACTGCAAATTGCGCTGGCGCTGGAGCGTATGGGAATTGACGTTATGGAAGTCGGCTTCCCGGTCTCTTCCCCTGGCGATTTTGAATCTGTCCAGACCATCGCCCGCCAGGTTAAAAACAGTCGCGTCTGCGGGCTGGCGCGTTGTGTTGAAAAAGATATCGACGTCGCCGCCGAAGCGCTGCGTGTCGCTGAAGCTTTCCGCATTCATACCTTCATCGCCACCTCGCCGATGCATATCGCCACCAAGTTGCGCAGCACGCTGGATGAAGTGATTGAGCGCGCTGTCTATATGGTCAAACGCGCCCGCAACTATACCGATGATGTAGAGTTTTCATGTGAAGACGCAGGCCGCACGCCAATCGACGACCTGGCCCGCGTTGTAGAGGCCGCGATTAACGCTGGGGCCACCACTATCAATATCCCGGATACCGTCGGTTATACCCTGCCCTTCGAATTCAGCAATATCATTACCGGTCTGTATGAACGCGTACCTAACATTGATAAAGCCATTATCTCTGTGCACACCCATGACGATTTAGGCATGGGCGTCGGCAACGCCATCGCGGCGGTGCAAGCCGGAGCGCGTCAGGTCGAGGGGACGCTGAACGGCATCGGCGAACGCGCCGGCAACTGCGCGCTGGAAGAGGTCATCATGGCCATTAAGCTGCGTCAGAACCTGCTGAATGTTCATACCACTATCAATCATCATGAAATCTGGCGCACCAGCCAGACCGTCAGCCAGATCTGCAATATGCCGATCCCGGCGAACAAAGCGGTGGTAGGTTCGGGCGCCTTCGCCCATTCTTCCGGCATCCATCAGGATGGCGTACTGAAAAACCGCGAAAACTACGAAATCATGACGCCGGAATCCATCGGTCTGAACCAGGTGCAGCTGAACCTGACCTCCCGCTCTGGACGCGCGGCGGTAAAACACCGCATGGAAGAGATGGGCTATCACGAAGAAGACTACAACCTGGACGATCTGTATGAGGCTTTCCTGAAGCTGGCGGATAAAAAGGGCCAGGTATTCGATTACGATCTGGAGGCGCTGGCCTTTATTAATAAGCAGCAGGAGGAGCCGGAGCATTTCCGTCTGGATTACTTCAGCGTGCAGTCTGGCTCTAACGATATCGCCACGGCTTCCGTGAAGCTGGCGTGCGGCGACGAAGTGAAAGCCGAAGCAGCCAACGGCAACGGCCCGGTGGATGCCGTTTACCAGGCAATTAACCGCATCACGGATTACAACATTGAACTGGTGAAATATGGCTTAAGCGCCAAAGGCCATGGTAAAGACGCGCTGGGGCAGGTGGATATTGTCGTCAACTATAACGGCCGCCGCTTCCACGGCATGGGGCTGACGACCGATATCGTCGAATCTTCCGCCCGCGCCATGGTGCACGTGCTGAACAATATCTGGCGCGCAGGCGAAGTGGAAAAAGAGTTGCAACGCAAGGCACAGAATAAAGAACACAATCAGGAAACCGTGTGATGTCTAAAAATTATCATATTGCAGTTTTAGCGGGCGACGGCATTGGCCCGGAAGTGATGGCGCAAGCGCTGAAAGTACTGGATGCAGTTCGTAGCCGTTTTGATATGCGTATTACCACCAGCAGCTATGACGTAGGCGGCATCGCCATCGACCGTCACGGCAATCCGCTGCCGCAGGCAACGGTGGAAGGCTGCGAGCAGGCCGACGCGATTCTGTTCGGCTCCGTAGGCGGCCCGCAGTGGGAACATCTGCCGCCTGCCCAGCAGCCGGAGCGCGGGGCCCTGCTGCCGCTGCGTAAACATTTTAAGCTCTTCAGCAACCTGCGTCCGGCGAAGCTGTACCAGGGGCTGGAAGCCTTCTGCCCGCTGCGCGCCGATATTGCCGCCAACGGCTTTGACATCCTCTGCGTGCGTGAACTGACCGGCGGCATCTATTTCGGTCAGCCGAAAGGCCGCGAAGGCAGCGGCATGCACGAAAAAGCGTTCGACACTGAGGTTTATCACCGTTTCGAGATTGAACGCATCGCGCGCATCGCTTTTGAATCCGCCCGCAAACGTCGCAACAAAGTGACCTCTATTGATAAAGCGAATGTGCTGCAAACATCGCTGCTGTGGCGCGAAATCGTTAATGAAATCGCCAAAGAGTACCCGGACGTTGAACTGGCGCACATGTACATTGATAACGCCACCATGCAGCTGATTAAAGACCCGTCTCAGTTCGACGTGCTGCTCTGCTCCAACCTGTTCGGCGATATCCTTTCCGATGAATGCGCGATGATTACCGGCTCGATGGGCATGCTGCCTTCCGCCAGTCTCAACGAACAGGGCTTCGGCCTGTATGAACCCGCAGGCGGCTCCGCACCGGATATCGCCGGTAAAAACATCGCTAACCCTGTGGCGCAAATCCTGTCGCTGGCGCTGCTGCTGCGCTACAGCCTGGAGGCGGACGAAGCCGCTACGGCCATTGAAAAAGCCATTAACCGCGCGCTGGAAGAAGGCGTGCGCACAAGCGACCTGGCCCGTGGCGGTCAGGCAGTCAGTACCGATGAAATGGGCGACATCATTGCCCGCTATGTCGCCGAAGGGGTGTAACCATGGCAAAGACCTTATATCAAAAATTGTTTGACGCCCACGTGGTCTATGAAGCGCCGAATGAAACCCCGCTGCTCTACATCGATCGTCATCTGGTGCATGAAGTGACCTCGCCGCAGGCTTTCGACGGCCTGCGCGCTCACGGCCGCCCGGTGCGCCAGCCGCGTAAAACCTTCGCGACGATGGACCACAACGTCTCCACGCAGACGAAAGACATCAACGCCTCCGGCGAGATGGCGCGTATTCAGATGCAGGAGCTGATTAAGAACTGTAACGAGTTCGGGGTTGAGCTGTATGACCTGAACCATCCTTATCAGGGCATTGTTCATGTGATGGGGCCGGAGCAAGGCATTACTCTGCCGGGAATGACCATTGTGTGCGGCGACTCGCACACCGCGACCCACGGCGCGTTCGGCGCGCTGGCGTTCGGCATCGGCACCTCTGAAGTGGAACACGTGCTGGCGACCCAGACCCTGAAGCAGGGCCGCGCCCGAACCATGAAAATTGAAGTAAAAGGCAAAGCCGCGCCGGGGATCACCGCCAAAGATATCGTGCTGGCAATCATCGGAAAAACCGGCAGCGCGGGCGGTACGGGTCATGTTGTCGAGTTCTGCGGCGAAGCCATTGAGGCGCTGAGCATGGAAGGCCGTATGACCCTTTGCAATATGGCTATCGAGATGGGCGCCAAAGCGGGGCTGGTCGCGCCGGACGATACCACCTTCAACTATGTGAAAGGCCGTCTGCACGCGCCGAAAGGTCAGGATTTTGAAGAGGCGGTCGCTTACTGGAGAACGCTGAAAACCGACGAAGGCGCGCAGTTTGATACGGTCGTTACGCTCAATGCCGAAGATATCGCGCCGCAGGTTACGTGGGGCACCAATCCAGGCCAGGTTATCGCCGTCACGGATATTATTCCGGATCCGTCCTCTTTCATCGATCCGGTAGAGCGCGCCAGCGCCGAAAAAGCGCTGGCTTATATGGGCCTGAAACCGGGCGTGCCGCTGACTGAAGTGGCTATCGATAAAGTGTTTATCGGCTCCTGCACTAACTCGCGCATCGAAGATTTACGCGCCGCGGCGGAAATCGCCAAAGGCCGCAAAGTCGCCCCTGGCGTCCAGGCGTTAGTGGTGCCGGGTTCCGGCCCGGTGAAAGCGCAAGCGGAAGCGGAAGGGCTGGATAAAATCTTTATCGAGGCCGGATTTGAGTGGCGTCTGCCGGGCTGCTCTATGTGTCTGGCGATGAACAATGACCGTCTGAACCCGGGCGAGCGCTGCGCTTCCACCAGCAACCGTAACTTTGAAGGCCGTCAGGGCCGCGGCGGACGCACCCATCTGGTCAGCCCGGCGATGGCGGCAGCGGCCGCCGTAAGCGGCCATTTCGCCGATATCCGCGGCATGAAATAAGGAGAACACCATGGCAGAGAAATTTACGCAACACACCGGCCTGGTGGTTCCTCTGGATGCCGCCAATGTCGATACTGACGCCATTATTCCGAAGCAATTTTTGCAGAAGGTCACGCGCACCGGCTTCGGCGCCCATCTGTTTAACGACTGGCGCTTTCTGGACGATAAAGGCGAACAGCCGAACCCGGAGTTTGTGCTGAATTTTCCGCAATACAAAGGCGCCTCTATCCTGCTGGCGCGGGAGAACTTCGGTTGTGGTTCGTCGCGCGAACACGCGCCGTGGGCGCTGACCGATTACGGCTTTAAAGTTGTCATTGCGCCGAGCTTCGCTGATATCTTCTACGGCAACAGCTTTAATAACCAGCTGCTGCCTGTAACGTTGAGCGAGCAGGAAGTGGATGAGATGTTCACACTGGTTAAGGCGAATCCGGGGATCCGTTTCGAGGTGGATCTGCAAGCGCAGGTCGTGAAAGCAGGTGAGAAAACCTACGCTTTTACTATCGACGCTTTCCGCCGCCACTGCATGCTGAATGGCCTCGACAGCATCGGCCTGACGCTGCAGCATGAAGGCGCCATTGCCGCTTACGAGAACAAGCAACCCACGTTTATGGGGTGATGAAAAAGGCGTCTGCGGACGCCTTTTTTGTTACTTTGTTTTCACCTGTCTTGAGAGACGCAGACGGGTAAGCGCAGCGCCATCCGCCATCGTCGCGACGTCGTTCTTAAACGTCTTTCACCCGGCTTGTCAGCACAAGCGTCAGCAGCGAAATACCCGCAATGACCCAATAAACGGCAAAATGTCCGAAGCTTTCCACCAGCGCCCCTTGAATCACCCCGGCAAGAATCACGCCCGTAGAAATACTGTTAGTAAAAAGCGTCGTCGCGGAACCCGCCCGCCCCGGCATTAAGTCCTGAAACCAGAGCATGCCGATACCGGCGATAATGCCGATAAATATCGCGTTAAAAATTTGCAGCCCTAACAGCGCCTCGTGGCTGTGGAACAGAATAAGCCCCAGATAAAACAGCACGCCCGCCGCCACCGCCAGCACCATCAGCCGACGCTTGCCGAAACGCTTAACGCAGTAGCCCGCCAGCAGCATGGCCGGGATTTCCAGCCCCGCCGCCGTGCCCATCAGCACGCCCGCCAGCGTATCCGGCAGCCCCAGATCCTGGCTTATCCACAACGGCATATCGATGATGTACATGGTGTTGCAGGTCCACATCAGCATCGAGGCGATAAACAGCAGCCGCACGTTTTTATCTTTCCAGCCGCTAACCTGCGTCAGCGCCACGTCTGTCGGTTGCTCCACCCGCTCCACCGAAGGCAGCGCGAAAGTAATAATGGCGAGGCTGATAATAAATATGCCCGCCGCTATCAGGAACATCGTTGTAAAGCCGTAGTTAAGCGCCAGCATAAAAGAGAGCGGCGGGCCAATGACCCATGCAAGCGACAGTTGAGCGCGCATAACGGAGCTAAACATCACCACCTCGCGCGCCGATTTATCGGCGTATTCGCGCGCCAGGGCAAAAATTTGCGGCATGGCGGTGTTCGCCAGCGAGGCCAGCAATACGCCTGCGGTAATCAGCGTCAGATAGTGCCGGTTAAAGGCGAAAAGCACGCAGTTCGCCACCGCCATCAGGCAGCAGAACATAATCAGTTTGCGGCGATCACCGCGGCTGTCCGAGCGTTTCGCCAGCCACAGGCTCACCAGAATGCCGACAATGGCGTTCACCGTATAAAAGAGTCCGACCCAGAACGGGCGCACTTCCACTTCACGGCTAAGAAACAGACTGAGGGTCGGCGCCTGCAGCGCGCCCGCAACCCCCATCATAAAAGCCACGGACATAAAGGCGACATAGACCCGATTCAGGCGACGGCCTTGGGTTAAAAACCAGAGCATTGAAATGCATCCTTTCAATAAGGCGGGGGATAAGTTCAGCAAACAACAACGAAAAAAGCCAGCAGTAGAAACTGCTGGCCGGTGAAGAGCACCAATACTCAGTTACACTCGATGTTGGCGGGAGAGGCGTTTCAGGGAAACGGGGGTTGTAACCTCCCACTGCATCACCGAGTCCAGCATCTGCAAGCGCTGCGATGCGCTCAGGCGGGCCAGCCAGGATGCGCCAGCGTCCTGCGTTGCGAAAAAGTAGTGCTGCCAGAATGTGTATGCCGATGACCGTTTCATAAATGCCTCCTCGCTTTCATCGAAGAGAATTATTGGCGTAATATAGGGAAAGATAAATTGATGAGTTTTGGCGAGGAGTTCCCCTTTTATGTCCACTGGTCGTCTGCAACAGCAATTTATTCGCCTGTGGCAATGCTGTGATGGCAAAACGCAGGAAACCACGCTTAACGATCTGGCGGAGCTGCTGAACTGCTCGCGCCGCCACATGCGCACCTTACTCAATACCATGCAGGAAAAAGGCTGGCTGAAATGGGAAGCGGAAGCCGGGCGTGGCAAGCGCTCACGCTTAACCTTTCTCTATACCGGCCTCGCGCTCCAGCAACAGCGCGCCGAGGATTTGCTTGAGCAGGACAGAATCGACCAGCTGGTGCAGATAGTCGGCGATAAAACCGCGGTGCGCCAGATGCTTATCTCTCATCTGGGGCGCAGCTTCCGGCAGGGGCGGCATATTCTGCGGGTGCTGTACTATCGTCCGTTGCAGAACCTGCTGCCGGGCAGCGCATTGCGCCGTTCGGAAACGCACGTGGTGCGGCAAATTTTTAGCGGACTGACACGCATAAACGAGGAAAATGGGGAACTGGAAGCGGACATTGCTCATCACTGGCAGAAAATTTCCCCGCTGCACTGGCGGTTTTTCCTGCGCCCGGGCATCCATTTTCATCATGGTCGCGAACTCGATATGCTCGATATCATCAGTTCGCTTGAACGCATCAATACGTTGCCGCTTTATTCCCATCTCTCCCATGTCGTCTCCCCTACTCCGTGGACGCTTGATATTCATCTCAGCCAGCCAGATGAATGGCTGCCCTGGCTGCTGGGCAGCGTAGCGGCGATGATCCTGCCTCGCGAATGGACAACCCTGCCCCATTTCGCCAGTAAACCGATCGGTACCGGCCCGTATGCCGTGGTACGTAATAACAACAATCAGCTCAAGATCCATGCTTTTGATGATTACTTCGGCTACCGGGCGCTGATTGATGAAGTGAACTTTTGGGTGTTGCCGGATATTGGCGACGAGCTGGGCGGCAGCGTCCAGCTTGAAGGCCCCACCGGCGGCGAGAAAGCCGTTGAAAGCCGCCTCGAAGAGGGATGTTACTACCTGCTTTTTGACTCCCGCTCTCCTGCGGGCGCAAATCCGCAGGTGCGACAGTGGCTGAGCCACCTGCTCTCTCCGGTTAATTTTCTCTATCACGCCGCAGAACACTATCAGCGCTACTGGTTCCCCGCTTATGGCCTGCTGCCGCGCTGGCACCATGCGCCGCGAACTGCCGTCGTTGAGCGCCCCGCAGGCCTTGAGAAGATAACGCTGACTTACTATCGCGACCATATCGAAAACCGCGCTATCGGCGCTATCATAGTGACGCTGCTCGCCGGACAGGGTGTAAAAGTAGCGATAAACGAGGTGGACTACACTGAGTGGCATCAGGGTGAAACGGTAAGCGATCTGTGGCTGAACAGCGTTAACTTCACGTTGCCGCTGAATTTCTCACTGTTTGCGAACTTCTATGAAACGCCGCTGATGCAAAAATGCGTGCCGCTGAACTGGCAGCAGGATGCCGAAAGCTGGCGCGCCGGGGCGCTGGATTTACCAACATGGTGTAAACAACTGCTTGAAAGCCAGCACCTTTTGCCGCTCGTGCATCACTGGCTGATTTTGCAGGGGCAGCGCAGTATGCGCGGCCTGCGTATGAACACGCTGGGGTGGTTTGACTTTAAATCCGCCTGGTTTGCGCCGCCGGAGCCGTAACCCTTTCGAAACATTCAGCAAATCATTACAATGAACCGTTCTCAACGGGGTGCCGCACCGTTCGTGCGCGCTGAGATAATACCCGTCGAACCTGATCCGGATAACGCCGGCGAAGGGATTTGAGGCTACCGCTCAAAATCCTTTGCCCCCTATGCTCAAAGGTGCAAAGTGCTTAAAAAATATCTCCCGCTGCTGGCGCTGGTCGCCGCGCCCGTTTTCGCCAAACCCGTTCTGACCGTTTACACCTACGACTCCTTCTCCGCCGACTGGGGCCCGGGCCCGAAAGTAAAAAAAGCGTTTGAAGCCGACTGCGGCTGCGAGCTGAAGTTCGTGGCGCTGGAAGATGGCGTATCGCTGCTTAACCGCCTGCGTATGGAAGGCAAAAACAGCAAGGCGGACGTGGTGCTGGGGCTGGATAACAACCTGCTCGAAGCCGCCGCCGCCACGAAACTTTTTGCACCGAGCGGCGTAGCGGCGGAGGCCGTTAACGTGCCGGGCGGCTGGAAGAACGACACGTTTGTGCCCTTCGATTACGGCTATTTCGCCTTCGTCTACGACAAAAACAAGCTGAAGAACCCGCCGAAAAGCTTAAAAGATCTGGTGGAGGGCGATGAAAAATGGCGTGTCATTTATGAAGATCCGCGCACCAGCACGCCGGGCCTTGGCCTGCTGCTGTGGATGCAAAAAGTGTATGGCGACAAAGCGCCGCAGGCCTGGCAGAAGCTTGCAGCGAAAACGGTCACCGTCACCAAAGGCTGGAGCGAAGCATACGGCCTGTTCCTGAAGGGGGAAGGCGATCTGGTGCTGAGCTACACCACCTCGCCCGCATACCACCTCATTGAAGAGAAAAAAGCGAACTACGCCGCGGCTAACTTCAGCGAAGGTCATTACCTTCAGGTTGAAGTGGCGGCCCGCACCGCCGCCAGCAAGCAGCCGGCGCTGGCGGAAAAATTCCTGAAGTTTATGGTTTCGCCCGCCTTCCAGAGCACCATTCCCACCGGAAACTGGATGTATCCGGTAACCGATGTCGCATTGCCGGAAGGCTTCAACGCCCTGCAAAAACCGCAAACGTCGCTGGAATTTACGCCGCAGGTCGTGGCGCAACAGCGCACGCAATGGATTAACGAATGGCTTCGCGCCGTCAGCCGTTAATTCCCGGCTGGTTGTGGCCGGGGCTGCTCGCCGCCCTGCTGATGGCGGCGGTCGCCCTGGCGGCGTTCTCCGCGCTCTGGCTTAACGCCCCGCAAATCGATTTTCCGGCGCTGCTGCAGGACAGTTACCTGTGGCGCGTGGTGCGCTTCTCCCTCTGGCAGGCGTTTCTCTCTGCCCTGCTCTCCGTCGTGCCCGCTATTTTTCTCGCCCGCGCGCTCTATCGCCGCCGCTTTCCCGGCCGCAACGCGCTGCTGCGGCTTTGCGCCATGACGCTTATCCTGCCGGTGCTGGTCGCCGTTTTCGGCATCTTGAGCGTCTATGGCCGCAGCGGCTGGATAGCCGGGCTTTGCCACCTGCTGGGCGTGGAATGGCGCTTCTCGCCCTATGGGCTGCCGGGCATTCTGCTGGCCCATGTTTTCTTTAATATGCCGATGGCGACCCGTCTGCTGTTGCAGGCGCTGGAAAATATCCCCGGTGAGCAGCGCCAGATTGCCGCCCAGCTCGGCATGCGCGGCTGGGCCTTTTTCCGGCTCGTTGAATGGCCATGGCTGCGCCGACAAATTCCGCCCGCCGCCGCGCTGATTTTTATGCTCTGCTTTGCCAGTTTCGCCACGGTGCTGTCGCTTGGCGGCGGTCCGCAGGCAACCACCATTGAACTCGCCATTTATCAGGCGCTGAGTTACGACTACGACCCGGGACGGGCGGCGCTGCTGGCGCTGGTGCAGATGATTTGCTGCCTTGCGCTGATGCTGCTAAGCCAGCAGCTCAGCAAAGCGATACCGGTTGGGGCGACACAACTGCGCGGCTGGCGCGACCCGCAAGATTCCCGCTTAAGCCGGTTTACCGATAGCCTGCTGATTTTTCTCGCTATGCTGTTACTACTGCCGCCGCTGCTGGCGGTGGTAGCCGATGGGCTCACGGGCAGCGCGGGCGAGTCGCTTTTTCAGCCGGCGCTGTGGCGCGCGCTCTGGACGTCGCTGCGCATCGCGCTCGCCGCCGGGCTGCTTTGCGTGGCGCTGACCATGATGCTGCTGTGGAGCGCGCGCGAGCTTTATTTGCGTGAGCGACGCCTGGCGGGCCAGAGCCTTGAGCTCAGCGGCATGCTGATTCTCGCCATGCCGGGCATCGTGCTCGCCACCGGTTTTTTTCTGCTGCTTAACAGCACCGTTGGGCTGCCGCAATCAGCGGACGGCATTGTGATTTTCACTAACGCGCTGATGGCTATCCCCTACGCGCTGAAGGTGCTGGAAAACCCGATGCGCGATCTGGCCGCCCGTTACGCCCCGCTTTGCGCGTCGCTCGATATCCACGGCGTTAACCGCTTGCGTCTGATTGAATTTCGCGCGCTGAAAAGGCCGCTGGCGCAGGCTCTGGCTTTCGCCAGCGTACTTTCGATAGGCGATTTCGGCGTCGTGGCTCTGTTCGGCAATGAAGATTTCCGCACGCTGCCCTTTTATCTTTACCAACAGATTGGCTCTTATCGCAGCGAGGCGGGAGCCGTAACGGCGCTGCTCCTGCTGCTGCTCTGCTTCCTGCTCTTTACGCTGATAGAAAAACTCCCGGGGCGTCATGCTGACACTGATTGATCTCACCTGGCTTTATCACCATCTGCCGATGCGCTTCTCGCTTGAGGTCAAAGCGGGCGAGCGCGTGGCGGTGCTGGGGCCAAGCGGCGCGGGAAAAAGCACGCTGCTGAATTTAATCGCGGGCTTCCTGCCGCCGGCGAGCGGCACGCTGCGGCTGAATAATGCCGATCATACCCGCACGCCGCCATCCGCCCGCCCGGTCTCTATGCTGTTTCAGGAAAACAACCTGTTCAATCACCTGACGGTGCGTGAAAACATCGGGCTTGGCCTGCATCCGGGCCTGAAGCTGACGGCGGCGCAGCGCGAAAAAGTAGCGCATATCGCGCATGAAATGGCGATGGGCGATTTGCTTGAGCGACTGCCCGGCGAACTCTCGGGCGGCCAGCGTCAGCGGGCGGCGCTGGCGCGCTGCCTGATACGCCAGCAGCCGGTCCTGCTGCTTGATGAGCCGTTCTCGGCGCTCGACCCGGCGCTGCGCCAGGAGATGCTTACGCTGCTTGAGCGTCTTTGCGTTGAACAGCACCTGACGCTGCTGATGGTGTCGCACAGCATTGAAGATGCGGCGCGCATTGCGCCGCGCTCAATAGTGGTGGTGGATGGGCGCATCGTCTGGGATGGCGATACCGCTCAACTGGCAAGCGGGAAAGCAAGCGCCTCGACGTTACTTGGTATAACGCCTTAATGTCCGCCGCGGACGACTTTCCCGAGGATATTAAGGTACACCGGCATCAACGGATGCTGCAGGATGGCGATAAAAGCCGCCAGCGCGACACCGCTCGTCAAAGGCGCAAGCCAGTGCAGGCGTGAGCGCGGCAGGACGTGCGACAGCCTGTCGGTGGTTTTGCCGCTGCGCCACCAGCGCCAGCACAGCCATGCCGCCAACCACAGCAACAGCGCCACGCCAAGCAGCAGCCACTTAAAGCCGCTGCTTTTCATGTCGGCGGGAATGTCGATAGCCGCGCCGGCCAGAATGCCCGGCAGAAAGTAGAGCGGCGGCCAGAGCAGGCAGCCAATAATATTCGGCAGAACAAATTTCGCGACGGGCAGGTCGAGCATACCCGCGACCATCGGCACCAGCGGACGCGTAGGTCCCACAAACCGCCCAACCAGGATGGTGAACATGCTGTGTTGATGCAAGGCGTGCTCGGTTTTATCCAGCAGCGCCTTGTGCTTTTTCAGAAAGCTCCAGCGGTGCAGCGGTTTCTTAAAGCGCCAGCCCAGCCAGAAGGAGATCCAGTCGCCCAGCAGGCAGCCTACAATGCCCGCCGCCCAGGCTTCGTAAAACCCTACCTCGCCGCTGCCAATCAGCGCCCCCAGCGCCGCCATCATCACCGTACCCGGCAATAACAGCCCTACCAGCGCCAGCGACTCGAGAAACGCCACCAGCGCCACGGCGATAAGCGAATAAGCGAGCGACTGCGTAATAAAATGTTCCAGCAAGGCTTCCATAACGTACCCGGTTGAGTGAGGAGAAAAGATTCTCCCGGCGGCCTTGACCTGCGTCAAGATATCCGTGCTTTGAATAAGTTACCGGTTACGACATTCGTAAAAGCATTTAGTTTCGGTTTAGCTTATTCGCAGCCTGCCCGAAACTCGCTGGGGCTGGCGCCCGTACATTTTTTAAAAACCCGCGAAAAGTAGAGCTGATCTTCAAAACCCACGTTGCGCCCTACGCTTGCAATCGGCATGCGCGTCGTGCTGAGCAACAGCTTTGCCTGACTAATGCGTTGATCTTCGCGCCAGCTCAACACGCTAACGCCAAGCTGCTGGCGAAACAGGTGCGACAGTCGAGACGGCGACAGGCAGACATGCTGCGCCACGCTTGAAATATCAAAATGGCTGTCCGCCAGATGGTCGCTGATGTACTGACAGGCATCGCGCACGCGGTTGTCGAGCGGCGCCTTCATCGATTCGTTTATCGCTTCCACCCGTCTTAGCAACAGCTGCTCCAGCAGGTTAATCGCCAGCAGTTCGGCGTAACGTCCCGGCCCTTGCGCGGCGTTGATTATCTCCTGAAAAAGCGTGGAGCACTGCAACTGATGGGCGTCATCAGGGCGATAAAAGCCGGTGTGCGCGAAGATGGTCGGCCAGTTCAGCCACTCGTGCCAGTAAGCCCGCGGGCGGAAATAAACCCACTGGTGATACCACTCTTTCGCCTCCGGATGGCGGCCATAGTGGTGCACTTCGCCAGGCGGGAAGAGCAGCATATCGCCCGGACGGCAGACAAAATCCTGCCCCTGATTTTTCACCACCCCCTCGCCCCGTATGGTCAGGTTAAGAATAAACCCCTTCATGCCGAGCGGGCGGTCGACAAAGAAATCGAGATAGCCGTTGGCCTCAATGGGGGTCAGCCCGGCAACCAGATGCGCGTTGAAAGAGTACCCCGGCAACAGGGGATCGTTTTGCGTTTCGGCCATCGTCAGCGGTGCTCCGAAGCTAGATTAAGGAAACCATTTGTCCATATCGCAAAAAGCAGGCCAGCTCACCGTTCTGCTTACGCTCTCTTCAGCTTAACGGGGTTGTTAAAGCCGCGCCATCACAGAATTTAGCCCGTCGCGTCTGTTTCATCAGGCTTTTTCAATGATGGCTAAAGTGTCTATAAACATGGCAGGAATGTCCACATCGATAATTTGCGTGGCGTCACAATTTCCCAACCCATAGCATTTTAATCCATAAGTTCAGCGAATCCACCCTGACCCTTTTCAGCCCGTAAAACTAATGTTCTCTGCATGTTTGTTTACCTCATGGAGTGTGAAGATGGCTATTGCGCTGGGACTTGATTTCGGCAGTGATTCAGTACGCGCGCTGGCGGTGGATTGCGCAAGCGGCGCCGAGCTCGCCACCCAGGTGGAGTGGTATCCCCGCTGGCAGGAAGGTCGCTACTGCGACGCCGCCCATAACCAGTTTCGTCATCACCCGCTCGA
Organism: Franconibacter pulveris DSM 19144; assembly: GCA_000621185.1. Lineage (GTDB taxonomy): Bacteria > Pseudomonadota > Gammaproteobacteria > Enterobacterales > Enterobacteriaceae > Franconibacter > Franconibacter pulveris. Next base: position 446,390 of record KK211223.1, on the reverse strand, counting down.
TTACATTGAGTCAATGGAAGCGGCATTGAAGCGCGTTCTGGCCGAGTTGAGCGAAAAGCAGCGCGCCGACGTGGTCGGCATCGGCGTGGATTCAACGGGCTCAACCCCTGCGCCGATTGACGCGCAGGGCAACGTGCTGGCGCTCAATCCGCAGTTCGCCGATAACCCCAACGCCATGTTTGTGCTGTGGAAAGATCACACGGCGGTGGAAGAAGCGGAAGCGATAACGCGGCTGTGCCACCAGCCGGATAAAGTGGACTATTCGCGCTACATCGGCGGCGTTTACTCCAGCGAGTGGTTCTGGGCCAAAATTCTCCACGTGACGCGGGCGGACAGCGCCGTGGCGCAGGCGGCCGTCTCCTGGATTGAGCTGTGCGACTGGGTGCCCGCTCTGCTCTCCGGTACGACTCGTCCGGCGGATATTCGCCGCGGACGCTGCAGCGCCGGGCATAAATCATTGTGGCATGAGAGCTGGGGCGGTTTGCCGCCGGCCAGCTTCTTTGATGAACTCGACCCCATCATCAACCAGCATCTCGACTACCCCCTGTTTACCGACACCTGGACTGCGGAGATCCCCGTGGGCAACCTCAGCCCGGAATGGGCGACGCGGCTGGGCTTGCCGGAAAGCGTGGTGATTTCCGGCGGCGCGTTTGACTGCCATATGGGCGCGGTGGGCGCAGGCGCTCAGCCCAATACGCTGGTAAAAGTTATCGGCACCTCCACGTGCGACATTCTTATTGCAGACAAGCCAAGCGTGGGCGACCGCGCGGTGAAGGGCATTTGCGGCCAGGTAGACGGCAGCGTGGTGCCGGAATTTATCGGGCTTGAAGCGGGACAATCCGCCTTCGGCGATATTTACGCCTGGTTTGGCCGCCTGCTCGGCTGGCCGCTCGATCAGCTGGCGCAGCAGCATCCGGAGCTGAAAGAGACCCTCGCCACCAGCAAAAAGCAGCTGCTTCCCGCGCTCACTGAAGCCTGGGCGAAAAACCCTTCGCTTGATCATCTGCCGGTCATTCTTGACTGGTTCAACGGCCGTCGTACGCCGAACGCCAACCAGCGTCTGAAAGGGGTCATCACCGATTTAAATCTGGCTACCGACGCCCCGCTGCTCTTCGGCGGACTGATCGCCGCCACCGCCTTCGGCGCCCGCGCCATTATGGAGTGCTTTACCGAACAGGGCATCGCGGTGAATAACGTGATGGCGCTGGGCGGCATCGCCCGTAAAAACCCGGTGATCATGCAGGTCTGCTGCGACGTGCTGAACCGTCCGCTGCAAATCGTCGCCTCCGATCAATGCTGCGCGCTGGGCGCGGCGATTTTCGCCGCCGTCGCCGCAGGCGTGCACACAGATATTCCCGCCGCGCAGCAGGCGATGGCGAGCCAGATTGAAAACACGCTGCAGCCTGTTCCGGAACGGGCCGCCCGCTTTGAGCAGCTCTATCGCCGCTATCAGCAGTGGTCCACCAGCGCGGAACAGCATTATCTCCCTTCACTACCGGCCAGCGGCGCAACCCACCGCGAAGGCCAGGCAGCACTGACACATTAAGGATATGACGATGACTATTTTCGACCAGTATGAAGTGTGGTTTGTAATTGGCAGCCAGCATCTGTATGGACCCGAAGCGCTGCGCCAGGTGAACCAGCATGCCGAACAGGTGGTGAATGCCCTCAACGCCGAGGCGAAACTGCCCTGCAAGCTGGTGCTGAAACCGCTCGGCACGACGCCGGACCAGATTACCGACATCTGCCGCGACGCCAACTATGACGACAAATGCGCAGGCCTGGTGGTATGGCTGCACACCTTCTCGCCCGCCAAAATGTGGATAAACGGCCTCTCTATCCTCACCAAGCCGCTGCTGCAGTTTCATACCCAGTTCAACGCGCAGATCCCGTGGGACAGCATCGACATGGACTTTATGAACCTGAACCAGACCGCTCACGGCGGCCGCGAGTTCGGCTTCATCGGCGCCCGCATGCGCCTGCAACACAGCGTCGTCACCGGCCACTGGCAGGATGGCGAAGCGCATAAACGCATCGGCGCGTGGATGCGTCAGGCGGTCTCGAAACAGGACACCCGCCACCTGAAAGTGGCGCGCTTTGGCGACAACATGCGCGAAGTGGCGGTCACTGAAGGGGATAAAGTGGCCGCGCAGATCAAGTTCGGCTTCTCGGTAAACACCTGGGGCGTCGGCGATCTGGTGGCTGTCGTGAATGAAGTAAGCGAAGGCGACATCAGCGCGCTGGTGGACGAATATGAAAGCAGCTACCGCCTTACTCCCGCAGCCCAGGTCAATGGCGACAAACGCCAGAACGTTATCGATGCGGCGCGTATTGAGCTTGGCATGAAGCGCTTCCTGGAACAGGGCGGCTTCCATGCTTTCACCACTACCTTTGAAGATTTGCACGGCTTAAAACAGCTTCCCGGTCTTGCGGTGCAGCGCCTGATGCAACAGGGCTACGGCTTCGCGGGCGAAGGCGACTGGAAAACCGCCGCCCTGCTTCGCATCATGAAAGTGATGTCCACCGGCCTGCAGGGCGGCACCTCCTTTATGGAGGATTACACCTATAACTTCGAATCGGGCAACGACATGGTGCTCGGCTCCCACATGCTGGAAGTGTGCCCTTCTATCGCCACCGATGAAAAACCGATCCTCGACGTGCAGTACCTCGGCATTGGCGGCAAAGCGGACCCGGCGCGGTTGATTTTCTCCACCACCACCGGACCTGCCATTAACGCCAGCCTTATCGATCTTGGCGATCGCTTCCGCCTGCTGGTCAACTGCGTGGATGCGGTAAAAGCGCCGCACGACCTGCCGAAGCTGCCGGTCGCCAACGCCTTGTGGAAAGCGCAACCGGATCTGCCGACCGCGTCCGAAGCGTGGATCCTCGCTGGCGGCGCGCACCACACCGTCTTCAGCCAGGCGCTGAATCTTGACGATATGCGCCAGTTCGCTGAGCTGCATAACGTAGAGATCGCGGTTATCGACAACGACACTCGCCTGCCCGCCTTTAAAGACGCGCTGCGCTGGAACGAGGTCTACTACGGTTTCAAACGGTAAAAACAGGGTTCGGCCAGCTCGCAAGGGCTGGCCCTCTTTTTTATCAGGAGGTTCAGGATGCTCGAAGAGTTAAAACGTCAGGTGCTGGAAGCGAACCTGGCGCTGCCGAAACATAACCTGGTGACGCTCACGTGGGGCAACGTCAGCGCCGTTGACCGCGAACGCGGCGTTTTCATTATTAAGCCTTCGGGGGTCGATTACACCGTAATGACCGCCGAAGATATGGTGGTGGTGAGCATAGAGACCGGCGAGGTGGTGGAAGGAACGAAAAAGCCCTCTTCAGATACGCCGACGCATCGTCTGCTCTATCAGCAGTTCCCGACTATTGGCGGCATTGTGCACACCCATTCGCGCCACGCCACTATCTGGGCGCAGGCGGGTTTGCCGATTCCGGCGACGGGCACTACGCACGCGGACTATTTCTACGGCGCCATCCCCTGTACCCGCAAAATGACGGACGCGGAGATCAACGGCGAATATGAGTGGGAAACCGGCGTGGTCATTGCCGAGACCTTTCGCGAAAAAGGGATCGATCCGGCGCAAATGCCTGGCGTACTGGTACACTCGCATGGCCCTTTCGCCTGGGGTAAAGACGCCTCCGATGCGGTGCATAACGCCATCGTACTGGAAGAGGTCGCCTACATGGGCATCTTCTGCCGCCAGCTCGCCCCGCAGTTGCCGGATATGCAGCAAACGCTGCTCGATAAACACTACCTGCGTAAGCACGGCGCGAAGGCTTATTACGGGCAATAGGCCTTTTATCCTGTTAAGATTTGGCCAGAAAAATGTCTCAGGGAGAGCGACTGGCCATGAATATCAGACAATCGTTCGGCCTGCTCGCTGCGGTATTGCTGCTTATCGCTACGTTGGGCGTGGTCAATGCCGTATCGATTTACCAGTACAGCCTGCTTAATGAAACGCAGCGCGCCGATTGCGCTATTGTGGCAGGCGCCGGGATAGCCGACAGCCAGCCCTCTCCCGTCTTTAAGGAACGCCTCAACCATGCTTTTGCACTATATCGTCAGGGTTATGCGCCAATAATCATCCTGACGGGTGGAACCAGCGCGGGCAGTTCTCTATCGGATGCGGCTATCGCCCGCATTTACCTTCTTACTAAAGGGGTGAGCGAAAAAGCCATTCTCCTCGAAGAAAAATCCCGTGTGACGCGGGAGAACTTCCGTTATGCCCGGCAGATTATGGCAGCGCATCATTTACGTACGGCTTTACTGGTTAGCGATCCATTACATATGAAAAGAGCCATGCTCATTGCCCGCGATGAGGGGATTGACGCCCGACCTTCTCCCACGCCTACAACTCGCTATCGCTCTTTCGAAGCACGGCTCTCTTTTCTTATCCGCGAGACGTTTTATTACTCTGGCTATCAGCTGCTTCGGTTAAAGCAGAGGCTGATTAGCACTGTATAAAACACCAGCAAAATAGCCCAAACCAGGCTATAATCAGGCCTGGTTTTTTGTGCGGGATAACGGTGTGTCTGAAGCGCGTCAGGGTTTTATATTGACCCGCCACTGGCGGGATAGCACGCAAGGTACGGAAGTGGAATTTTGGCTGGCGACCGATGACGGCCCGCTGAAGGTTCGCCTGCCGCCGCAGGAATCCGTCGCATTTATCCCCGAAGCTCAGCGTGCCCAGGCGCAGCGTCTGCTGGCGAATGAAAGCGATGCGCGCCTTGCGCCGCTCGCCCTTAAAGATTTTCATCATCAGCCTGTCTGCGGGCTTTACTGTCGCTCCCACCGCCAGCTGATGCGCCTGGAAAAACTGCTGCGCGAACACGGCGTTACGCTCTATGAAGCAGATATTCGCCCGCCAGAGCGTTTTTTAATGGAACGCTTCATCACCGCGCCGGTGTGGGTGAGCGGCGAGCCGCAGGGCGCGATGTTAAGCAACGCGCGCCTGAAGCCGAATCCGCACTACCGTCCCCCGCTGAAATGGGTGTCGCTGGATATCGAAACGAACCGCCATGGCGAACTCTACTGCATCGGGCTTGAAGGCTGTGGTCAGCGCGTGGTTTATATGCTGGGTCCGGAAAACGGCGACGCCAGCGCGCTCGACTTTCAGCTTGACTATGTGGCAAGCCGTCCGCAGTTGATTGAGAAACTCAACGCCTGGTTTGCGCAGCATGACCCCGACGTGCTGATAGGCTGGAACGTGGTGCAGTTTGACCTGCGCATGCTGCAAAAACATGCCGAACGTTACGGCGTGCCGCTGCGCCTGGGGCGCGGAAACAGCGAGCTGGAGTGGCGCGAACATGGCTTCAAAAACGGCGTCTTTTTTGCCCAGGCCGCGGGCCGGCTGATTATCGACGGCATCGACGCGCTAAAATCCGCGTTCTGGAATTTCTCCTCTTTCTCGCTGGAATCGGTGTCGCAAGAACTACTGGGCGAGGGCAAAGCCATCGACGATCCGTGGCACCGTATGGCGGAGATAGACCGCCGTTTCGCCGAAGATAAGCCGGCGCTCGCCACCTATAACCTAAAAGATTGCGAACTGGTGACGCGTATCTTCCATAAAACCGAGCTGATGCCCTTTTTGCTGGAGCGAGCGACGGTAAACGGCCTGCCGGCGGACCGCCACGGCGGCTCCGTCGCCTCTTTCAGCCATCTCTATTTTCCGCGCATGCACCGTGCAGGCTTCGTCGCGCCCAATCTCGGCGACGTGCCGCCGCAGGCAAGCCCTGGCGGTTACGTGATGGATTCCCGTCCCGGCTTGTATGACTCCGTGCTGGTGCTGGATTACAAAAGTCTTTATCCGTCGATTATTCGCACTTTTTTAATAGACCCGGTGGGACTGGTGGAAGGGCTCGCGGAGCCTGATCAGCAGCACAGCATTGAAGGCTTTATCGGCGCGCGGTTCTCACGCGTTAACCACTGCCTGCCGGAGATAGTGACGCAAATCTGGCAGGGACGCGAAGAGGCGAAGCGCCAGGGCAATAAGCCGCTTTCCCAGGCGCTGAAAATTATCATGAACGCCCTGTATGGCGTGCTTGGCACCAGCGCCTGTCGCTTCTTCGACCCGCGCCTCGCCTCCTCAATTACCATGCGCGGCCATGAGATCATGCGCCAGACCCGCGAACTGATTGAAGCGCAAGGGTATGAGGTGATTTATGGCGATACGGATTCCACCTTCGTCTGGCTTAAAACCCCTCATAGCGAAGCGGAGGCCGCGCGCATCGGCCAACAGCTGGTGGAGCATGTCAACGCCTGGTGGCGCGCGCATTTACAGCAAACCCTGGGGCTAACCAGCGCGCTGGAGCTGGAGTTCGAAACGCACTTCTGCCGCTTCCTGATGCCAACCATCCGCGGCGCGGAGCTTGGCAGCAAAAAGCGCTACGCCGGGCTTATTCAGGAAGGCGAAAGCCAGCGCATGGTTTTTAAGGGCTTAGAGACGGTGCGCACCGACTGGACGCCGCTCGCCCAGCAGTTCCAGCAGCATCTTTACCTGCGGGTTTTTCGCAAGGAGCCCTATCAGGATTTTGTGCGCGAGACTATCGCAAAGTTGATGGCCGGCGAACTTGATGACCAGCTGGTCTATCGCAAACGGCTGCGCAGGCCGCTGGCTGAATACCAGCGCAACGTGCCGCCACACGTGCGCGCCGCAAGGCTTGCGGATGAAGAGAACCTGAAGCTTGGCCGCCCGGCGCAGTACCAAAACCGGGGCACCATTAAATATGTCTGGACCACCAACGGTCCTGAGCCGGTCGATTATCAACGCTCGCCGCTTGACTACGACCACTATCTGGAAAAACAGCTTCAGCCTATTGCGCAAGGCATTTTACCTTTCCTTGAGGATGACTTTGCTACACTGATGACGGGGCAGTTAGGGCTATTTTGACAGGTGACGAATGCGTTGCCATCCAGTACCATAGCGCCCTTTCCAAAACCGTACCCAATCTCGACCCCCCGCCTCTTCGCAGGCGGGAGTCATACTATTGCCTGCAAATTTGTAACGAGAATAGAGCCGATATATGCCTTTTACACTTGGTCAACGCTGGATCAGCGATACGGAGAGCGAACTGGGACTGGGAACCGTAGTGGCGATTGATGCCCGCATGGTCACCCTGCTTTTCCCGGCTACCGGTGAAAATCGTCTGTATGCCCGAAATGACTCCCCCATCACCCGCGTGATGTTTAACCCGGGCGACACCGTGACCAGCCATGAAGGCTGGCAGTTGAAAGTGGATGAAGTAAAGGAAGAGAACGGCCTTCTGGCCTATATCGGCACTCGTCTGGATACGCAGGAAGCGAACGTGATGCTGCGCGAAGTGCTGCTCGACAGCAAGCTGGTGTTCAGCAAGCCGCAGGATCGCCTGTTCGCCGGCCAGCTTGACCGCATGGATCGCTTCGCCCTGCGCTATCGCGCCCGTAAATACCAGAGCGAACAGTACCGCATGCCGTGGAGCGGCCTGCGCGGCCAGCGCACCAATCTTATCCCTCACCAGCTCAATATTGCCCACGACGTGGGCCGCCGCCATGCGCCCCGCGTGCTGCTGGCGGATGAAGTGGGCCTTGGGAAAACCATCGAAGCGGGCATGATTATTCACCAGCAACTGCTCTCCGGGGCTGCCGAGCGCGTGCTGATCGTGGTGCCGGAAACGCTGCAACACCAGTGGCTGGTAGAGATGCTGCGCCGCTTTAACCTGCGCTTCGCCCTGTTTGACGATGAACGCTACACCGAAGCGCAGCATGAATCGGATAACCCGTTCGATACGGAACAGCTGGTGATCTGCTCGCTCGATTTCGTGCGCCGCAACAAGCAGCGACTGGAGCACCTGTGCGAAGCGCAGTGGGATTTGCTGGTGGTCGACGAAGCGCACCACCTGGTCTGGAGCGAAGGCGCGCCGAGCCGCGAGTATCAGGCAATTGAACAGCTGGCCGAGCAGGTACCGGGCGTACTGCTGCTGACCGCCACGCCGGAACAGCTGGGCATGGAAAGCCATTTCGCCCGCCTGCGCCTGCTGGACCCGAACCGTTTTCACGACTTTGCGCAGTTTGTCGAAGAGCAGAAAAATTACCGTCCGGTGGCCGACGCCGTGGCGCTGCTGCTCGCCGGCAACAAGCTCAGCAACGAAGAACTCAATACCTTAAGCGATCTGATTGGCGAGCAGGATATCGAACCGCTGCTGCAGACCGCCAACAGCAACCGCGACGGCGCCGAAGATGCCCGCCATGAGCTTATCGATATGCTGATGGACCGCCACGGCACCAGCCGCGTGCTGTTTCGCAACACCCGCAACGGCGTGAAAGGTTTCCCGAAACGCGAGCTGCATACCATCAGACTGCCGCTGCCGACCCAGTACCAGACGGCGATTAAAGTTTCGGGCATTATGGGCGCCCGCAAATCGGTGGAAGATCGCGCCCGCGATATGCTCTACCCGGAGCAAATTTATCAGGAGTTCGAAGGCGACAGCGGCACCTGGTGGAACTTCGATCCGCGCGTGGAATGGCTGATGGGCTACCTTACCAGCCACCGCTCGCAGAAAGTGCTGGTTATCTGCGCAAAAGCGGCCACGGCGTTGCAGCTGGAGCAGGTGCTGCGCGAGCGGGAAGGCATTCGCGCCGCCGTGTTCCATGAAGGCATGTCGATTATCGAGCGCGACCGCGCCGCCGCCTGGTTTGCCGAAGAGGATACCGGCGCGCAGGTGTTGCTCTGCTCGGAAATCGGCTCCGAAGGCCGTAACTTCCAGTTCGCCAGCCAGCTGGTGATGTTCGACCTGCCGTTTAACCCCGATCTGCTGGAGCAGCGCATCGGCCGTCTGGATCGTATCGGCCAGATGCACGATATCCAGATCCATGTGCCTTATCTGGAAAAAACCGCGCAGTCGGTGCTGGTGCGCTGGTACCACGAAGGGCTGGACGCTTTCGAACACACCTGCCCGACCGGCCGCGCGATTTATGACAGCGTTTACGATTCGCTTATCGGCTACCTCGCCGCGCCGGAAGAGACAGAAGGCTTCGACGAGCTCATCAAATCCTGCCGCGAGCAGCATGAAGCGCTGAAGACGCAGCTGGAGCAGGGTCGCGACCGCCTGCTGGAGATCCACTCCAACGGCGGCGAGAAAGCGCAGCGCCTGGCAGAGGAGATCGCCGGCCAGGATAACGACACGAGCCTCGTGAACTTCGCCATGAACCTGTTCGATATTATCGGCATTAACCAGGATGACCGCGGCGAGCATATGATTGTGCTTACCCCTTCCGATCATATGCTGGTGCCCGATTTTCCGGGCCTGCCGGAAGACGGCTGCACCATTACCTTCAACCGTGACGTGGCGCTTTCCCGCGAAGACGCGCAGTTTATTACCTGGGAACATCCGCTGATTCGCAATGGCCTGGATCTTATCCTCTCCGGCGATACGGGCAGCAGCGCGCTTTCGCTGCTGAAGAACAAGGCGCTGCCGGTAGGAACGCTGCTGCTGGAGCTGATGTATGTCGTCGAGGCGAAAGCGCCAAAACAACTACAGCTCAATCGCTTCCTGCCGCCGACCCCGGTGCGCATGCTGGTGGATAAAAATGGCACTAACCTGGCTTCGCAGGTGGAGTTTGAAAGCTTCAACCGCCAGCTGAGCGCGGTGAATCGCCATACCGGCAGCAAGCTGGTGAACGCGGTGCAGCAGGATGTGCACGCCATTCTGCAACTGGCGGAAGTTCAGGTAGAGAAAGCGGCGCAGGCGCTGATCGCGGCGGCGCGCGAAGAGGCGGATGAGAAACTTTCCTCGGAGCTTTCTCGCCTGGAAGCGTTGCGGGCGGTGAACCCAAACATTCGCGATGATGAGCTGAGCGCCATTGAGACGAATCGCCAGCAGGTGCTGGAGAGCCTCGACGAGGCGAGCTGGCGTCTGGACGCGCTGCGTCTTATTGTCGTAACGCATCAGTAAACGGAGCCGGACGATGCTCGAATCTTACCATCCGCCGCAGGACCCCTGGCTGGTCATCCTTTATCAGGATGACCATATTATGGTGGTCAATAAACCGAGCGGCCTGCTCTCCGTGCCGGGCCGTCTCGAAGAGCACAGAGACAGCGTGATGACGCGCATCCAGCGCGATTTCCCGCAGGCGGAATCCGTGCATCGTCTGGACATGGCGACCAGCGGGGTGATTGTGGTTGCCCTCACCAAAGCGGCGGAGCGGGAGCTTAAACGCCAGTTCCGCGAGCGGGAGCCGAAAAAGCAGTACGTGGCGCGGGTGTGGGGCCATCCCGCGAAGGCCGAAGGGCTGGTGGATTTACCGCTGATTTGCGACTGGCCGAACCGGCCGAAGCAAAAAGTGTGTTATGAAACCGGCAAGGCGGCGCAGACGGAATATGAAGTGCTGGAATACGCGCCGGATAACACTGCGCGCGTATTGCTGAAACCCATTACCGGGCGTTCGCATCAACTGCGCGTACATATGATGGCGCTTGGTCATCCGATTCTCGGCGATAAGTTCTATGCCACGCCGCAAGCGTTCGCGCTGGCGGACCGCCTGTTATTGCACGCGGAGTCGCTGACCATCACCCATCCCGCCTACGGCTCGTCTATGACCTTCCGCGCCCCTGCGGATTTCTGACGCCGCAACAGTATAAGGTGGGTAGCGCTCTGCTCACCCACCTGACAAAAGCGGCAACCTTTTTTGAAACATCACTTTTGAAACATCACTGCCGTGAAAGGTCGGCGGCGCTGCGCCTGTTCGGCCTGCAAATACGCCAGTTGATTGCGCCATAATAAAGAGATTGGCCTCCTCTCCTCGTAGAGGAGAGGACGGGGATGGAGCATCAAAGCGCGCTTACTTGACCCCTTTCGCGGCCTTAATGAGATCGTACGCCTTTTGAATTTCCTGCGCTTTTTGCTTGGCCATCTGCATCATTTCAGGCGGCAGCCCTTTTGCGACCAGCTTGTCCGGGTGATGTTCGCTCATCAGCTTGCGGTAGGCGCGCTTAATGGTGGTCATGTCATCCGTGGCCTTCACGCCTAATACGTTGCAGGCATCTTCAAGCGTTGGACCGCGCTGCGCCTGCTGCCAGCCGCCATTCTGCTGCGACTGCTGCTGGTACCCGCCGTTGAACTGCGCGCCGCCCTGCATCATGCGCAGGAACTGGTCGAACTGCACGCGTGAGATGCCCAGCTCTTCTGCGATGACATACAGCACTTCGCGCTCGTTTGGGTGAAGCGTGCCATCGGCAAAAGCCGCCTGAATCTGAATTTCCAGAAACATCCGAATCAGGTCGAAGCGGCCAAAACAGACGCTCCTGAGCTGGCGCATTTTTTCCCGCAGCGGATAGCCGTTTTCTTTGCCAACGCGAAAAGCATGCTGCGCCGCGCGGCGCGACTCGCCGTGAAGGTTCATTCGGTCCATCAGCAGCGTGGCGATATGGATATCCGCCTCGGTCACTCGCCCCTTGGATTTAGTCAGATGCCCCATAACCTCAAAGGTAGTGCTGAAAAAGAGCGACTGACGCTCGCGCTGGCTGGCAAACCAGACGGTACGACGACTTTGCGCTTTATCAAACATGTGGCCTATCAGCAAGCCGATGACGGCGCCCCAGAAACCGCCGCCCATCAGCAGCGCTATCGCCACGCCAACCACTTTTCCCCAATACTGCATATACTCCCCAAATCGTCATGCCGTCGGCTAGAATTTGCTTTATCATACCCGTCATTCTAAGCCGTGCCTAACACAGAGGCTCGAAAGCGGGCAGGATTAACACTAGCGCTGTGGTGATGAGTAAGTTAGTCTCTGACCGTTTGCCGGCGCCAAGCCAATGATGACGGAACAACGAATAACACGTATGAAAAAACGTATTCCCACCTTGCTGGCCACGATGATTGGCACAGCCCTCTATAGCCAACAAGGGATGGCTGCCGATCTCGCTTCACAGTGTAAGCTCGGCGTGCCCAGCTATAACCGCCCTCTGGTACAAGGCGAGCCAAACCAGCTACCCGTAACTATCAATGCCGATAGCGCAAAGGGAAACTACCCTGACGACGCGGTATTCAGCGGCAATGTGGATATTCAACAAGGTAACGGTCGGCTTCAGGCTGACGAAGTTCAGTTGCATCAGAAACAGGTAGAAGGCCAGCCGGATCCGGTGCGTACGGTCGACGCCCTGGGTAATGTGCACTATGACGACAATCAGGTCATCCTGAAAGGTCCGAAAGCCTGGTCGAATCTCAACACCAAAGACACTAACGTCTGGGAAGGCGACTACCAGATGGTAGGGCGTCAGGGCCGCGGCACCGCCGACCTCATGAAACAGCGAGGCGAAAACCGTTACACCATACTCGAAAACGGTACGTTTACCTCCTGTCTGCCGGGTTCCGACACCTGGAGCGTTGTGGGCAGCGAAGTTATTCACGATCGTGAAGAGCAGGTCGCGGAAATCTGGAACGCCCGCTTCAAGCTGGGCCCGGTTCCGGTCTTTTACAGCCCTTATCTGCAACTGCCCATAGGCGATAAACGCCGCTCCGGTTTCCTTATTCCGAATGCGAAATACGGTACCAACAATGGGTTCGAGTTCACTCTTCCCTACTACTGGAATATCGCGCCTAACTTCGATGCGACGATTACGCCGCATTACATTGAAAAGCGCGGCAACGTCCAGTGGCAGAACGAGTTTCGTTATCTGACGCAGGCGGGCGTTGGCCTGATGGAGTTTGATTACCTGCCTTCCGATGATGTCTACCGGGACGATACCACTCGCACCGATGATAACGAGCACCGCTGGCTGTTCTATTGGCAGCATGCGGGCGTGCTGGATCAGGTATGGCGCTTCAACGTTGACTATACCAAGGTCAGCGACGATCGCTATTTCAATGATTTTACTACTAAATACGGCTCAAGCACCGACGGCTACGCGACACAATTCTTCAGCGTGGGCTATGCGGTGGAAAATTTCGATGCCCGCCTCTCGGCGCGTGATTTTCAGGTATTTAACAATATCGGCAACACCTACCGCTCGTTGCCGCAGCTTGACGTTAACTTCTACCAGAATGACGTAGGGCCTTTCGATACGCGTCTTTATGCGCAGGCGGTGAAGTTTACCAACGTAAACGAAAACTACCCGGAAGCGACACGTCTGCATCTGGAACCGACCATCAACCTGCCGCTCTCCAATGACTGGGGCAGCATTAACACCGAAGCCAAGCTGATGGCGACGCATTATCAGCAGGATAATCTGGAGCGCTATCGTAACTATCTGGGTGGTAATAACGCGGCGGCCAACAACCTGGAAGATTCCGTCAATCGCGTCCTCCCGCAGTTTAAAGTTGACGGTAAGATGGTCTTTGAACGTGATTTCAGTTCGCTTGCTGAAGGTTATACGCAAACGCTGGAGCCGCGCGCGCAGTATCTTTACATCCCTTATCGCGACCAGAGCACCATCAATAACTACGACTCTTCGCTGCTGCAGTCTGACTATTCCGGCCTATTCCGCGACCGCACCTACGGCGGCCTGGACCGCATCGCTTCCGCCAACCAGGTAACGACCGGCGTCACATCCCGCGTTTATGACGATAAGTCCGTTGAACGTTTTAACGTTTCTGTTGGTCAAATCTACTATTTCACCGAGTCCCGTACCGGTGATGACAACATTAACTGGGAGAAAGACAAAGAGACCGGCTCGATGGTATGGGCGGGAGATACTTACTGGCGCATCAGCGACCGGTGGGGCTTGCGCGGCGGCGTACAGTATGACGCGCGGCTTAACAACGTGGCGACGGGCAACGGCGTGATTGAGTATCGCCGCGATGAAGACCGGTTGCTGCAGTTGAACTACCGTTACGCCAGCCCGGAGTATATCCAGGCGACGCTGCCTTCCTACTCTACTGTTGAGCAATATAAAGAGGGCATTAACCAGGTAGGCGTAACCGCGAGCTGGCCTGTTGTCGATCGCTGGTCTGTGGTTGGAGCCTATTACTATGACACCAACGCCAGCAAACCAGCCGACCAGATGCTGGGCGTGCAATATAACTCCTGCTGCTATGCCATCCGTGTCGGTTATGAGCGGAAGATTAACGGTTGGGAAAAAGATCAGAGCAAGTATGACGAAGTGTTCGGTTTCAACATCGAGCTGCGCGGCCTGAGCTCCAACTATGGTCTCGGCACGCATCAGATGCTGCGCTCCAACATTTTGCCGTACCAAAGCTCGCTGTAATGCACTGAATTAAACGTAATCCGCTTTGCGGTTAATCGAAATGGAAAAGGTATGAAGAACTGGAAAACGCTGCTTCTTGGTATCACTTTGGTAGTGAATACCAGCTTCGCTGCGCCGCAGGTTGTCGATAAAGTTGCAGCCGTCGTGAATAACGGCGTAGTGCTGGAAAGTGACGTTGATGGCCTGATGCAGTCAGTAAAGCTCAATGCAAACCAGGCGGGGCAGCAGCTTCCTGATGACAGCACGTTGCGTCATCAGATCCTGGAGCGTCTGATCATGGATCAGATAATGTTGCAGATGGGCCAGAAGATGGGCGTCAAGATAACTGACGAACAGCTTGATCAGGCTATCGCGAATATCGCAAAGCAAAACAATATGTCTTTGGATCAGATGCGCAGCCGTCTGGCCTACGAAGGGGTGAACTACAGCACCTATCGCAACCAGATCCGCAAAGAAATGCTTATTTCTGAAGTGCGTAATAACGAAGTGCGCCGTCGCGTAACGATCCTGCCGCAGGAAGTGGAAACGCTGGCGAAGCAGGTTGGCAACCAGAATGATGCCAGCACTGAACTGAACCTGAGCCACATACTGATTCCGCTGCCGGAAAACCCGACTTCTGCGCAGGTAGATGAAGCAGAAACGCAGGCGCGTTCTATTGTCGATGAAGCGCGTAACGGCGGTGATTTCGGCAAGCTGGCTATTACCTATTCCGCAGACCAACAGGCGCTGAAAGGCGGCCAGATGGGCTGGGGGCGCATTCAGGAACTGCCTTCTCTCTTCGCTCAGGCGTTAAGCACAGCGAAAAAAGGCGATATCGTCGGCCCGATCCGTTCCGGCGTCGGTTTCCACATCCTGAAAGTCAACGACATGCGCGGTCAGTCGCAAAGCATTTCCGTCACGGAAGTTCATGCGCGCCATATTCTTCTGAAGCCTTCGCCGATCATGACCGATCAGCAGGCGCGCCTGAAGCTTGAAGAGATCGCGGCGGATATCAAGAGCGGTAAAACCTCTTTTGCTGATGCTGCGAAAGCCTTCTCGCAGGATCCAGGTTCGGCTAACCAGGGCGGCGACCTGGGCTGGGCTTCTCCGGAAGTTTACGATCCGGCCTTCCGCGATGCGCTGACCCGTCTGCAGCGCGGCCAGTTAAGCGCTCCGGTGCACTCTTCTTTCGGCTGGCATTTGATTGAGCTGATGGATACGCGCAACGTGGATAAAACCGACGCCGCGCAGAAAGAGCGCGCTTATCGCATGCTGTTTAACCGTAAATTCTCTGAAGAAGCGGCAACCTGGATGCAGGAACAGCGCGCCAGCGCCTATGTCAAAATTCTGAGTAACTAATGGCAAACACCCCTCGTGTGACCCTCACTCCCGGCGAACCCGCCGGGATTGGTCCCGACCTGGTCATCGCGCTGGCGCAACGCGACTGGCCCGCTGAACTGGTCGTCTGCGCCTCTCCTGAATTGCTCGCCGAACGCGCTACGCTTCTTGGTCTGCCGCTAACGCTCCTTCCCTATACGCCTGATGCGCCTGCCGCTGCGCAACGTGCGGGTACGTTGACCGTCCTGCCCGTCGCCTTGCGGGAGCCAGTTACTCCGGGTGTCCTGGATGTTCGCAATAGCGACTACGTAGTAGAGACGCTGGCGCGCGCCTGTGACGGCTGTCTGAACGGCGAATTCGACGCGCTCATCACGGGCCCCGTGCATAAAGGCATTATTAATGATGCGGGCATCCCGTTTATCGGCCACACGGAGTTTTTTGAAGCGCGTTCGCACAGCGAAAAAGTCGTGATGATGCTGGCGACCGAAGAGCTGCGCGTCGCGCTGGCTACCACTCATCTGCCGCTTAAAGCAATTCCGGAAGCGATTACGCCGGAGCTGCTGCGTCATATCATCACCACGCTGTATCACGATCTGCAGAGCAAATTCGGTATTGCGCAGCCGCATGTGCTGGTCTGCGGCCTGAACCCGCACGCGGGCGAAGGCGGTCATATGGGCACCGAGGAGATAGACACGATTATCCCTGTGCTGGAAGAGATGCGCGCACGCGGCATGAACCTCACCGGCCCGCTCCCTGCCGATACGCTGTTCCAGCCGAAATACCTCGACCACGCCGACGCAGTACTGGCGATGTACCACGATCAAGGGCTGCCCGTGCTAAAATACCAGGGCTTTGGCCGCGCGGTTAATATCACGCTTGGTCTGCCCTTTATTCGCACCTCGGTCGACCACGGCACTGCGCTGGAACTCGCAGGCCAGGGCACCGCCAGTGTCGGCAGTTTTATTACGGCGCTTAACCTCGCCATCCAGATGACTTTAAACAGTAAGAACGAATGAATAATCGAGTCCATCAGGGCCATTTAGCCCGCAAACGCTTCGGGCAAAACTTTCTTAACGACCAGTTCGTTATCGACAGCATCGTCTCCGCCATCAATCCGCAGAAAGGCCAGGCGATGGTGGAAATCGGCCCCGGTCTCGGCGCGCTGACCGAGCCGGTAGGCGAACGGCTGGACAAGCTCACGGTCATTGAGCTGGACCGCGACCTCGCCGCCCGTCTGCAAACGCACCCTTTCCTTGCGCCTAAGCTGACCATTTATCAGCAGGATGCGATGACCATGAACTTCAGCGAGCTCTCTGCCACGCTTGGTCAGCCGCTGCGCGTATTCGGCAATCTGCCGTACAACATCTCCACGCCGCTGATGTTTCATCTGTTTAGCTATACTGATTCGATTGCCGACATGCATTTCATGTTGCAAAAAGAGGTGGTAAATCGACTGGTTGCAGGGCCGAACAGTAAAGCGTATGGTCGTTTAAGCGTTATGGCGCAATACTACTGTCAGATAATCCCTGTGCTGGAAGTGCCGCCGACAGCGTTCGCGCCGCCGCCGAAAGTGGATTCCGCTGTGGTTCGCCTGGTGCCGCACGCACAGTTGCCGCACCCGGTAAAAGATCTGCGTTTGCTGAGCCGCCTGACGACAGAGGCGTTCAACCAGCGCCGTAAAACGATCCGCAACAGCCTCGGCAACCTCTTTAGCCCGGAAGTGCTGACGGAGCTCGGGATAGACCCGGCCCTGCGTGCAGAAAACATTTCTGTGGCGCAATATTGTCAGATGGCTAATTATTTAGCCGACAATCCTCCCTCGAAGGAGAGCTAAGCCATGCTAGATTCGCCCCGTGTCTGCGTTCAGGTGCAAAGCGTTTATATCGAATCGCAATCCTCGCCGGATGAAGAGCGTTTCGTTTTTGCCTATACCGTTACTATCCGCAACCTGGGGCGAACTCCCGTTCAGTTGCTGAGCCGTTACTGGCTTATCACTAACGGCAACGGACGCGAAACGGAAGTTCAGGGTGAAGGCGTTGTCGGTGAACAGCCGCTTATCGCCCCGGGCGGCGAATACCAGTACACCAGCGGCGCGGTGATAGAAACGCCGTTCGGCACGATGGAAGGCCATTATGAAATGGTCGATGAACAAGGCAGCCGCTTTCGCATCGCCATCCCGGTTTTCCGGTTGGCCTTACCAACACTCATTCATTAATACGATGTCAACATACCTGATTGGCGACGTTCACGGTTGCTACGATGAACTGGTCGCCCTGCTAAAGCATGTCGAATTTACTCCCGGCAAGGATACGCTGTGGCTGACCGGCGACCTGGTGGCGCGCGGACCGGGTTCGCTCGAAGTGCTGCGCTATATCCGCTCGCTTGGCGACGCGGTGCGCGTGGTGCTGGGCAACCATGATCTCCATCTGTTAGCGGTTTACGCGGGCATCAGCCGTAATAAGCCGAAAGACAGAATTACCCCGCTGCTGGAAGCGCCCGACGCCGATGAGCTGATCAACTGGCTGCGCCGCCAGCCGCTGCTGCAGGTCGATGAAGAGAAAAAACTGGTGATGGCCCATGCCGGCATCACGCCGCAGTGGGATCTGCAGACCGCCATGGGCTGCGCCCGCGATGTGGAAGCGGTGCTTGCAAGCGACAGCTATCCGCTGTTTCTCGACGCCATGTATGGCGACATGCCAAACAACTGGTCTTCAGAACTGACCGGCCTTGCGCGCCTGCGCTTTATCACTAACGCGCTGACCCGGATGCGCTACTGCTTCCCGAATGGCCAGCTTGATATGTTCTGTAAAGACACGCCGGAAAACGCCCCCGCGCCGCTGAAGCCGTGGTTCGCTATTCCGGGTCCGGTTTCGCAGAACTATTCCATTGTCTTCGGCCACTGGGCGTCGCTTGAAGGCAAAGGCACGCCGGAAAATGTCTACGGGCTGGATACGGGATGCTGCTGGGGAGGCACGCTGACCTGCCTGCGCTGGGAAGACAAAGCGTTCTTCGCTCAGCCGTCGAATCGCCAGCTCGATCTGGATGAAGGCGAAACCGCAGTAGCGTCGTAATCAGCGTCGGCGCCCTCTGGCGAGGGCGGCCGAATGAGAGGCGTAGGGTAACGTTATACCCGCAAGCGGCGCCGCTTATCGGCGCTCCAGAATCTCAAAGCAGTAGCTGTGCGAGTTCTGCTCGTCAGCGTCATGAAACTCACTGAAAACCGATTGCCATTCGTCCGGTTCATAATCCGGAAAATGGGTGTCTCCTTCCACTTCTGCATCAATATGCGTGAGATAAAGACGCTGCGCTTTCGGCAAGAATTGCTCATAAACGCGACCGCCGCCGATCACCATGATCTCTTCCGCATCGCCGCAGGCCTTCAGCGCTTCTTCCACCGAGCTCACCCACACCACGCGATCGTCATCGCCTGCTTTGCTGCTAAGCACAATATTTTTACGGCCCGGCAGCGGACGGCCAATTGATTCCCAGGTAAGACGGCCCATGATGACCGGTTTATTCAGGGTCGTGCGCTTGAACCAGGCGAGATCGGCCGGCAAATTCCACGGCATGGCGTTCTCCATGCCAATAACGCGATCCACAGCTAACGCTGCAATCAGACTGATCATTGATTGATTCCCAGATGGTAAAAAAATTGTCGCCACTATACGTAAAGCGCATTCCTTAGTCGACTAACGCAACGCAGGGGATCGGTAAAATTTTTGGTTCTGCCAGCTTACCCACAACGTTCGCTGGACAGAGGACCATCCACTTAACGCCCTGGCTCAACATCGTGACCAAACGCGACGATCTCAGGCGGCCTCAGCGATCATTTTGACAACGTTTTGCGCTATAGTTCTGCCCACGTTTTACGATGAGGTTTGCGCATGCTTGAAACCACTTTGTTTGTGGCGACCATCGCCGCGCTGGGAATGCTCTCCCCCGGCCCCGATTTTTTTCTGGTGATTAAAAACGCAGCCCGCTATCGTCGCGCCGCCGCACTCACCACCGCAGCGGGTGTCATTTTCGGGGTGATAACACACATGACTTATTGCGTGGCAGGCATCGCCGTCGTGATAACCACCACCCCCTGGTTGTTTGGATTGCTGAAATACGCGGGCGCCGCCTATCTCATCTGGCTCGGCGTACAGGCGCTGCTTGCGCGAGGCGGGAGTAAGCTTGCGGTGAGCGATGTCGCCCGTGAAGAGGTGTCGCTGAGGAAAGCCTTTTTACAGGGCTACCTGTGCAACCTGCTTAATCCGAAAGCCACGCTTTTCTTCCTGGCGATGTTTACTCAGGTGTTAAACGTGAATTCGGGCCTCGGTGAGAAACTCTGGTATGCGGGCATTATCGTCGGCCTGACGGTCGTGTGGTGGCCACTGCTGGTGGTGCTGATTCAGAGCGAGCCGGTGCGTCGCGGGTTGACCAAAGCGCAGAAAATTATCGATAAACTGCTCGGCGGCATGCTGCTGGCGCTGGGCATTAAAGTCGCGCTGAGCTAAAAAAACGCCCCTTTCGGGGCGTTTCTTATCACGCTTGCGGTTTCACTTCCGGTTCGTCCGCCTCGTTGCCGGTATGTTTGCCTTCCTGCGTTCCCTGCCAGCCGTGGCGTTGCACCACCGAAAGATGCGCCCGGTCTTCGCTGATTATTTCGGTCAGCATCGCGCTGGTGCGACGGAACGTCGCGGCGCGAGCGGCGGTATCGTTATCGCCATCCGCCATCTCTTCCACCATCTGCTGGTTATAGTGGCGGAACACATCGGCACGCTCGCGCGCTTCATACGCCCCCAGCCCTAACCCTTCCAGCGCCAGGCGTCCCACTTTTAAAGCGCCTTCGAAGGTTTCACGTTCAGGCTGCTCCACGCCCGCCTGACGCAGTCGAATGTAGTGATCGACATCGCGAGCGCGGGCGATGATGCGCACCTGCGGGAAGTGCGCCTGCACCAGCTCGGTAAGTTGCAGGTTAGTTTGCGGATCGTCTATTGCGTTGATTAGCACCTCGGCTTTCGCCACCCCCGCTGATTCCAGCAAATCCACCCGCGTGGCATCACCGTAAAAGACCTTCATGCCGAACTTGCGCAGGGTTTCGATGTGGTCCGGGTCGTGATCGAGCACCACCATTTTTACGCCGCTTGAAAGCAACAGACGGCCGGCGATCTGCCCGAAGCGGCCGAAGCCTGCGATAATCACCCGCGGCTGCTCTTCGTCGATTTCATCCGCCTCACGCGCCTGCGCCGGCGCCGCTTTCTCAAGACGCGTCAGCAACACCAGCAGCACTGGCGTTGCCGCCATGGAAAGCGCCACCGCGAGAGTGAGCGATTTCGCCCATTCCGGGTCAAGCACCTGCGCCATCTGCGCCGCGCCGAAAATCACAAAAGCGAATTCGCTCCCCTGCCCCAGCAATACAGCGAACCAACGGCGCTGTTTGCCAGGCACCTTCAGCGGCTTCGCCACCAGCCACAGCGTTACGGTCTTGATGACAAGAAACCCGACCAGCAGAATAATCACCCGCAGCGGGTTCGCCACCAGCGTGCCAAAATCGATGGACATGCCAACGCCGATAAAAAAGAGACCGAGCAGCAACCCCTTAAACGGTTCGATATCGCTTTCCAGCGCATGGCGATATTCGGAGCTTGCCAGCAGCACGCCAGCGAGAAACGCCCCCATCGCCATGGAAAGCCCGGCTTCTTCCAGCAGCAAACCGAAGCCAAACACTAAAAACAGCGCGACGGCGCTGAACACTTCGCGCAGCCCGGAGCGCGCCACGAAGCGCAGCGCCGGACGCGCAACGTAGCGGCCAAGCAGCACGACTATCGCCAGCGCAGCGATCACTTTCAGCGCGGAAAGCGTGAAAGCGCCGAGTGTGGTCGCCGCGCCGCTGGCGGCCAGCAGCGGGATCATCGCCACCAGCGGAATCGCGGCGATATCCTGAAACAGCAGCACCGCAAAGGCGCTGCGGCCCATTTGCGACACCGTCAGGTTGCGCTCATTCATTGCCTGCATCGCTATCGCCGTAGAGGAGAGCGCGAGCGTCAGGCCAATCAACGCGGCCACCTGCCAGCGCAGACCCAACGTCATACAGAACAGGCCCAGCAACAAGCCGCAGGCGATCATCTGCAACGCTCCGCCGCCGAATACCGACGCGCGCAGCGTCCAGAGGCGACGCGGGTCCAGCTCCAGTCCGATGACAAAGAGCATCAGCACCACGCCAATCTCGGCGAAGTGCAGGATGGACTGCGCATCGGTGACAAGCCGCAAGCCCCACGGGCCGATAATGCAACCTGCAATCAGGTAGCCGAGCACCGAACCCAATCCCAGCCGTACCGCCAGCGGCACGATCAGCGCCGCTGAGCCAAGGTAAATAAGAGCCTGAATCAGAGTATGACTATCCACGGCGCCCCTCCTGCCATTCCATCAACCGTTGCTTATAGTGACGCGCCTGGCCTTCCAGCGTTTCATCGTCGCAGACAAAAGCGCCATGCAGCGTAAAAGGCGGCAACCATTTTAGCCCGCAGTAGATTGCGGTAGCCTGCAGCGGTTGGGCCAGCACGTCGAAACCCGGATGATCGCCAAGGTCAAAATGGTGCGCGTCGCCGCCGGTAGTAACCGCCCAGAGCACGCTTTTGCCATGCAACGCCGTGCCGCCGTGACCATAGGCCCAGCCGTGAGTCAGCACTTTATCTATCCAGAGTTTAAATAGCGGCGGCACGCTGTACCACTGCATAGGATGCTGCCAGATGATTAACTCCGCCCGGCTTAGCGCTTCCTGTTCGGCGAGAATATCGATATTGAAATCAGGATAGAGCTGGTAGAGCGAGCGAACTTCCACATCCGGCAAATTGCTGATTTGCTCAAGCATATGGCGGTTGGCATGGGAGTGTCGCGGGTAGGGATGTGCATAAATAATCAAAATCATGGAGTCGCCTGTCTTGCGGACGCGGTTAATCCTCAGAGTGTAGACGGATTGACGTTTCGCTTACAGAGACAATATGCAGGGCTTTTAGGAAAGAAGAGGAAGCAGTGGCAGATGCCACTGCTATTGCGGCAAAGCGAAAGGATCAGTTATCCAGCTCGTTCATCGACTTAACCTGATCGCGATTAATCTGCTCGGTTTTACCGGTTTCCGCGTTTTCATAGGATACCAGCCCGGTATCGTTATCTACCTGCGGTTTGCCATCGGTCACTATGGTGTGACCGTCAGTGGTTTTTACCGCCTGGTTAGAGGAGCAGCCGCCCATCAGCAGCGCCGCAGCGGTAAAAGAGGAAGCGAGAAGTAATTGCGTTCGCATGGTTATCTCCCTGCGTCTTTGTTGGTTTCATTTCAAAGCCTAGCTCAGATGGCTAACAGGGCGCACAGAAACGGAACATTCCTGAAAAGTAAAAAGCCAGCCTCATCATGAGGCTGGCTTTTGGCTAAGCGGTGTAGAAGTTACTTCGCAATCTGCGCGTGCATCTCCTGCACTGACGTGACTTTTTCGGTCGCGTCGGCATTCAGCGCCATCGCAGTGGCGAAGCCGCCGTTCAGCGTGGTGTCGTAATGCACCTTGTACTGCAGCGCGCTGCGGCGAATCAGCTTGGAGTCTTCAATCGCCTGACGGCCTGCGGTGGTGTTGATGATGTAAGTGTATTCGCCATTCTTGATGCGGTCCTGAATGTGCGGACGGCCTTCATGCACCTTGTTCACCAGACGCGGATTAATGCCCGCTTCGCCCAGCACAATCGCCGTGCCATGGGTGGCGTCCAGCTCAAAGCCGTATTTCAACAGCTTGGCGGCCAGATCCACCACGCGTTCTTTGTCGCCTTCGCGTACGGAGAGCAAAGCGCGGCCCTTCTTCTTCATGGTGGAGTTGCTGCCAAGTTGCGCTTTCGCGAACGCTTCCGCGAAGGTGCGCCCTACGCCCATCACCTCGCCGGTGGAGCGCATTTCCGGCCCCAGCAGCGGGTCGACGCCCGGGAACTTGTTGAACGGCAGCACCACCTCTTTCACCGAGTAGTACGGCGGGATGATCTCTTTGGTGTGGCCCTGCTCCACCAGCGTTTTGCCAGTCATGACGCGCGCGGCGACTTTTGCCAGCGCCACGCCGGTCGCTTTAGAAACGAACGGCACAGTACGCGCGGCGCGTGGGTTCACTTCAATCAGATAAACTTCGTTATCTTTCACCGCGAACTGCACGTTCATCAGGCCGCGTACCTGCAGTTCCATCGCCAGTTTCTGCACCTGCTGGCGCATCACATCCTGAATTTCCTGGCTCAGCGTGTAAGCCGGCAGCGAACACGCGGAGTCGCCTGAGTGCACGCCCGCCTGCTCGATGTGCTCCATGATGCCGCCAATCAGCACGGTTTCGCCGTCGCAGATAGCATCCACGTCGACTTCCACCGCATCGTCCAGGAAGCGGTCAAGCAGTACTGGCGCGTCGTTAGAAACGCTGACCGCCGTCATGAAGTAGCGACGGAGATCCGCCTCGTCATAGACGATTTCCATCGCGCGTCCGCCCAGTACATAGGAAGGGCGTACCACCAGCGGGTAGCCAATCTGCACCGCTTTTTCGACGGCCTGCTCAATGGTGGTTACCGTGGCGTTAGCCGGCTGCTTGAGCTTCAGGCGCTCAACCGCCTGCTGGAAGCGCTCGCGGTCTTCGGCGCGGTCGATGGCGTCCGGGCTGGTGCCGATAATCGGCACGCCTGCGGCTTCAAGCTGGCGCGCCAGCTTCAGCGGCGTCTGGCCGCCGTACTGCACGATAACCCCTTTCGGCTTCTCGATGCGGACGATTTCCAGCACATCCTCCAGCGTAACCGGCTCGAAGTAGAGACGGTCGGAGGTGTCATAGTCGGTCGAAACGGTTTCCGGGTTGCAGTTCACCATGATGGTTTCATAACCATCTTCGCGCAGCGCCAGCGACGCGTGTACGCAGCAGTAGTCGAACTCAATGCCCTGGCCGATACGGTTTGGCCCGCCGCCCAGCACCATGATCTTGTCGCGATCCTGGTTCGGATTCGCCTCGCACTCTTCTTCATAAGTGGAGTACATATAAGCGGTGTCAGTGGCGAACTCCGCCGCGCAGGTATCCACGCGCTTGTAGACCGGATGCAGGTTGTACTGCTCGCGCAGCTTGCGGATTTCCGTTTCGCGAACGCCGGCGAGCTTCGCCAGCCGCGCATCGGCAAAACCTTTGCGCTTAAGCGCGCGCAGGAAATCGGCGTCCAGGCCGGTGATGCCCACTTCCGCCACTTTCTCTTCCAGACGCACCAGCTCTTCAATCTGCACCAGGAACCAGCGGTCGATATTGGTCAGGTTGAAAACGCCGTCGACGGACAGCCCGGCGCGGAAGGCGTCGGCGATGTACCAGATACGCTCGGCGCCCGCGTCTTTTAGTTCACGGCGGATTTTGGTCAGCGCTTCCGGGTCATCCAGGCTCACTTTCGGGTCGAAGCCGGTTGCGCCCACTTCCAGGCCGCGCAGCGCTTTCTGCATCGATTCCTGCTGGGTGCGGCCAATCGCCATCACCTCGCCCACCGATTTCATCTGGGTGGTCAGGCGGTCGTTCGCGCCGGCGAATTTCTCAAAGTTGAAGCGAGGAATTTTGGTAACGACGTAGTCGATAGAGGGTTCGAACGACGCCGGGGTACGTCCGCCGGTAATGTCGTTCATCAGCTCGTCGAGGGTGTACCCCACCGCAAGCTTCGCCGCCACTTTGGCAATCGGGAAGCCGGTGGCTTTAGACGCCAGCGCAGAGGAGCGCGATACGCGGGGGTTCATCTCGATAACAATCAGACGGCCATTTTTCGGGTTAACCGCAAACTGCACGTTGGAACCGCCGGTTTCGACGCCGATTTCACGCAGTACCGCCATCGAGGCGTTACGCATGATCTGGTATTCCTTGTCGGTCAGCGTCTGGGCTGGCGCCACGGTGATGGAGTCGCCGGTGTGAATACCCATGGCATCGAAGTTTTCAATGGAGCAAACGATGATGCAGTTGTCGTTCTTATCGCGCACCACTTCCATTTCGTACTCTTTCCAGCCGATAAGCGACTCGTCAATCAGCAGCTCTTTAGTTGGGGAGAGGTCGAGTCCGCGCGCGCAGATCTCTTCAAACTCTTCGCGGTTGTAAGCGATGCCGCCGCCGGTGCCGCCCATGGTGAAAGAAGGACGGATGATGCACGGGTAACCGACGTCTGCCGCGACCGCCAGCGCTTCTTCCATGGTATGGGCGATACCGGAGCGCGCGGTCTCAAGACCGATTTTTTTCATCGCCACGTCAAAGCGACGACGGTCTTCGGCTTTATCAATCGCATCGGCGGTGGCGCCAATCATGGTGACGCCAAACTCTTCCAGCACGCCCTGGCGCTCCAGCTCCAGCGCGCAGTTCAGCGCCGTCTGGCCGCCCATGGTCGGCAGCACTGCGTCCGGGCGCTCTTTTTCGATAATTTTGCGCACCACTTCCCAGTGAATCGGCTCGATGTAGGTGGCATCCGCCATTTCCGGGTCGGTCATAATGGTCGCCGGGTTGGAGTTCACCAGAATAACGCGGTAGCCCTCTTCACGCAGCGCTTTACACGCCTGGGCGCCGGAGTAGTCGAATTCGCACGCCTGGCCGATAACAATCGGGCCTGCGCCAAGAATCAGGATGCTTTTAATGTCTGTACGTTTTGGCATGTTTCATTTTCTCCTGATTATTTGGCGGTCTTACGGTATTGCATAATTAAGTCAATGAAATGGTCAAACAGCGGCGCGGCGTCGTGCGGGCCCGGGCTCGCCTCCGGGTGTCCCTGGAAGCTGAAGGCGGGTTTGTCGGTGCGGTGAATCCCCTGCAGCGTGCCGTCGAACAGCGATTTATGCGTGACGCGCAGGTTGGCTGGCAGCGTCGCTTCATCTACTGCAAAACCGTGGTTCTGCGCAGTAATCATTACGCGGTTGTTCTCCACGTCTTTCACCGGGTGGTTGCCGCCGTGGTGGCCGAACTTCATCTTCACCGTTTTCGCGCCGCTCGCCAACGCCAGCAACTGGTGACCCAGGCAGATGCCGAACACCGGCAGGTCGGTTTGCAGGAATTTGTCGATCGCGTCGATGGCGTAGTCGCACGGCGCCGGGTCGCCGGGGCCGTTTGAGAGGAACACGCCGTCCGGATTCATTTTCAGCACCTCTTCCGCCGGGGTTTTCGCCGGCACCACGGTCAGGCGGCAGCCGCGGTCTACCAGCATACGCAGAATGTTGCGCTTCACGCCGTAGTCGTAAGCCACCACGTGGTAAGGCAGCTCTTCGTCTTTCTTCGCTTCCGGCAGCTCGCCTGAAAGCGTCCAGCTTCCCTGTGTCCAGCTGTAAGGCTCAGCGGTGCTGACCTCTTTCGCCAGGTCCATGCCGTTCAGCCCCGGGAATCCCTTCGCTTTTTCCAGCGCCAGACGCGCGTCCAGATTGTCGCCCGCAATGATGCAGCCGTTCTGCGCGCCTTTCTCACGCAGCAGGCGGGTCAGTTTACGGGTGTCGATGTCGGCAATCGCCACGATGTTATGGCGCTTCAGGTAAGAAGAGAGATCCTCGGTGTTGCGATAGTTGCTGGCAATCAGCGGCAGATCGCGAATGATGAGGCCTTGCGCGTGCACCTGGGAGGATTCTTCATCGGCTTCGTTAGTACCGACATTACCAATATGGGGATAAGTAAGAGTGACAATCTGGCGGGAGTAGGAAGGATCAGTGAGGATTTCTTGATAACCGGTCATTGAAGTATTGAAAACGACTTCCCCAACCGCCGAACCTGATGCCCCAATGGCCCGACCGTAAAATTGGGTCCCGTCTTCCAGAACCAACAGCGCTGACTTAATCAAAACGTCCTCCAGGGAATAAACAGTCAATTTATTTGCATATTAATTCAAACAGCAGGGATGAATCAATTGCAAAACAGCCTGCCTGACGAATTTTTGGCAAACGGCGGCATTCTAGAGAGAACACAGGGCAAAGTCTACTCTGCAGGTGATTTTTTCTGATATTTTTAGCTCACTGACAGTGAATACGCTTAAATGCAGCTAAAAAGAGAGTAAAACTCAGTGACGAAACCGTTTCGTTGACAACGAAAACCGAAAACAAAACGTCAGGAAGGAAAAAAGTGGACCATTTGGTCAAAATTTACAGTATGGCAACATAAAAACTATAGAACACTGCCTATTTTTGAGATTTAGCCATGATATAAACGCAAGAACGTTGAAATGCAATAAAAATAAAAAGGGCAATAAATTATTGCCCTTCCAATCAAAGAGTTATGATTGCAATAACCACATCACGATGGGTAATTCTGACTACAAATTGTTTAAATCTAGCACGTCACGCATATCATAAAGTCCATTTTCATGGCCTTTTAACCATAAAGCAGATCTAACCGCGCCATTTGCAAAAGTCATCCGGCTTGAAGCCTTATGCGTAATCTCAATGCGTTCACCGATATCAGCAAACATAGCGGTATGCTCGCCAACGATATCGCCTGCGCGAACCGTAGCGAAGCCGATGGTGCCAGGCTCCCGCTCGCCGGTATAACCTTCGCGCGCATAAACAGCGCACGCTTTAAGATCTTTATCCAATGCCTGAGCAATCGCCTCCCCCATCGCCAGCGCCGTGCCGGATGGCGCGTCCACTTTATGGCGATGGTGAGCTTCGATAATTTCGATGTCGGTGTAGTTGCCCATTACTTTCGCCGCTTTCTCCAGCAGCTTCAGCATGACGTTGACCCCAACGCTAAAATTAGCGGCAAAAACGACCGGGATGGACCTGGCGGCTTCGCTGATGGCCTGCTTGCCCGCCTCGTCGAAACCGGTCGTGCCGATGACCATGCCTTTGCCATGCTGGCGGCAAAACGCCAGGTGCGCCAGCGTGCCTTCCGGTCGGGTAAAATCGATGAATACATCGAAATCATCGACGATCGCATCGAGACTGCTCTGGACGATGACTCCTGACTTACCCGCGCCCGCCAGTTCTCCGGCATCGCTGCCGACCAGCGATGAGCCTTCACGCTCCAGCGCCGCGCCAAGCGCCACGCCATCCATCTGTAATGCCGCCTGGATTAACTGCCGCCCCATGCGGCCGCTTGCTCCGGCGATGGCGACGCGGATTTGTACTTCTTGCATAGTTATACTCTTCGTATGTTAAGGAATTGCTTATAAAACGTTCTCAGGTTAACCAGCCCACCCACGGGCTGCCAGCGAAAAACGCGCATAATTAGAAATTTATGACAAAACGGAGGGGATATCAGTAAAAGACATTAAAGGCGCATGCTTTTTATGGATAAGCATGCGCCTGTGAGACAGAAGCGCTTAATAGTTGCAGAAAAGGCTATTCTGCCAGCTGGTAGGCCACGATCAGTTGCCCTTTTTTCACTTTCAGGCTGGTGAGCTTCACTTCCCCTAACTCCGCCAGCGAAACGACATGCGTGCCGCCGCAGCCGTAAACGGGTAAATCACCAAAGCGCACCTGGCGAAGCGCATTGTCGAAGGTGACCAGGCGCGGCAAATCGTCAGCTATCCAGGCGGTAATTTTTTCACTTAGCGCGCAGGCCTCAGGCGCAAGCGCGCCTTCTGTCGCATTAAAGGTGATTTTGCCTTCGCCCGGCCAGTGGTGCGCTTTTACCGGGCGCCAGCCATGCTGCTCGCCTGCATAACCAATCAAATGCCCTGCTGAATGCCAGCGGGAATGCAGCTTACGCAGCGACGCATTCACCTCCAGCTTTACCCTTTCTTGCGTCACAGGCTGCCCGAGAAAATGAATAACCTTATCGCCGCGGTTCTCCAGGCGCACCAAAGGGATCCCGTTAATCGTACCGCTGTCAGCAGGCTGCCCGCCGCCCTGGGGATGAAACAGCGTGGCATCAAGTTCCACTTCATAGAGCCCGTCGCTGTTCGCCTCGCAGCGCAGCACCTGCGCTTCGCCGCTTACGGCATCGCTGGTGTAATAGCGTTTTTCAGTCATTATTGTCCTCCCGGTTATCCAGACAGTATATTGATTAACCCGGGGAAGATAATCCCGCCCTCAGACAATGCACCTTTGCATACGACGCATAAATATGAACCTGACGTTATTGCCCGAAATCGCCGCCTTCGTCATCGTGGTGGAGAGCGGCAGCTTCTCTGCCGCCGCCCGCAAGCTCGGCGCAACGCCCTCTTCCGTCAGCCGCAGCATTTCACGGCTGGAGAAAGAGCTCGGCGTTAAGCTGCTGCATCGCACTACCCGCAAGCTGCGCCTGAGCGACGCAGGCAGCGAGGTGTTAAAATCCGCCACGGTAATGCTGGACTCCGCGCGCCTGGTCCTTTCGCAGGGCGGCATCGATCAACAGGCGCCGCAGGGCAAGCTCACCCTGAGCGTGCCCAAAGCGGTAGGCCGCTTTGTACTGCACCCGGTAATGGCGGAATTTCTGGCTCGCTATCCGCAGGTAGACATCTGTCTGCGGCTTGAAGATCGTTATATGGACCTGATTGACGATGGCGTGGATCTCGCGCTGCGTATCACCAATACCCCTTCGCCGGGGTTGCATGGCAAAGCGCTAATGCCTATCACGCATCTGTTGTGCGCCACGCCGCATTATCTGGCGCAGCATGGTACGCCGCAGCACCCTCAGGATTTACGGGCTCACAGCTGCATCAGCCTTGGGGAAACGCCAGTCGACTCGCGCTGGAAGTTTCGCCAGCACGGCAAAACGCTGGTGATGCAAACCCACGGGCGTTATGCGGCGAACCATACCGGGGTGCGGCTGGACGCGGTGAAGCAACACCTGGGCATTGGCAGCCTGCCGCTGTTCACCGCCCGTGAAGCGCTGGCGAACGGCGAGATTGTACAGGTACTGCCGGAATGGGAATTTATCAGCACCTATTCCGGCCAGCTCTGGCTGCTCTGGTCCGCAGGCCGCCAGTTGCCGGTAAAAATGCGGGTGATGATTGATTATCTGGCTGAGAAGCTGGCCGTTAACAATCGATAATCTCTCTCTTTCGCTATGGCGCCAGCGCGAGGGTTTGCGCCACCCACGCCTGGAAGGCCGGGACGTCAATATCCAGCGCGACCTGCGCATTAGCGGGCTGGTCCAGTCTGCCGTCAAGGTCGACAACCGTTGTGCCAGCGGTGTATTCACCCTGCGTCTCTACCGCCACAAAACACGACTTCAGGGTAAATAGCTCGGGCTTAACCAGAAATGCAATCGCACAGAGATCGTGCATCCGAAGCCCAGTAGCCATACTGCCGCTGCGGTAGTGACTAAAAAGCGCATGCAGCATCGCGCCGGTGCGGTTAAGAGTAGCAAGCGCGGCGAGATACGCTGGTGTTAACTGCGCCCGGTTAGTGACATCAAGACCACACATCACAATCTCCAGCCCGCTTCGAAAAACACGCGCCGCCGCCTCCGGGTCGATAGCGATGTTAAATTCAGCGTTAGGGGTAAAGTTACCGCGCCCGGCAGAGCCGCCCATCATCACCAGCCGTTTGATTTTACTAATACAGTCGGGGTAATGGGTCAGCAGCAGCGCGATATTGGTCAGCGGGCCGATGGTGACCAGCGTGACGGGTTCCTCGCTTGCCGTCAGGCAATCATAAATGGCCTGAAAAGCGGGCGTCTCCAGCGCGAGCCTGTCGTGAGCCACAAAGTGGTACCCCTCCATGCCCGACTCGCCGTGAACATAAGCCGCATCGCGAAGCGGACGCACCAGCGGCGTGGCGGCACCCTGCGCCAGCGGCACGTTCTGCTGCCAGAAATGGAGCAGTTGCAGAGCGTTGCGGGTTGTTTTCTCCACGCTGACATTGCCCGCCACGGTGGTAACCAGCCGCAGTTCGAGTTCAGGCGAGAAGATGGCAGCAGCCAGGGCGACGGCATCGTCGATGCCCGGGTCGGTATCCAGAATGAAGGGTAACGGGCTCATGATTTTCTCCATAAAAAAATGCCAGACGGGATTAGCGTCTGGCATCTTCTCATAAACAGAGCGGATGAAGGTTAGTTGACTTCACGAACGTCCATACGCAGCTCTTTCGGCACTTCAAAAACAATATTTTCTTCCCGGCCTTCCAGCGGCACCGCTTCGCCGCCACCCAGCTCCTGCAGGCGGGCAATGACATTCTGCACCAGGATATCCGGCGCGGAGGCGCCAGCGGTGACGCCGACGCATTTCGCCGCTTTCACCCACTCTTCCTGGATATCGGTCGCGTCGTCAATCAGAAATGCCGTTTTCCCCATACGCTGCGCCAGTTCGGCCAGGCGATTGGAGTTAGACGAATTTTTCGAGCCGACCACCAATACCACGTCAGCCTGTTCAGCCAGCGCGCGTACCGCTTCCTGACGGTTGGTCGTGGCGTAGCAGATGTCGTCTTTACGCGGCCCGACAATTTTCGGGAAGCGATTCCGCAGCGCGTCGATAACCTCGGAAGTGTCATCCACCGAGAGCGTCGTCTGGGTCATAAACGACAGCTTCGCCTCGTTTTTAACGTCAAGTTTCCAGACGTCGTCCGGCGATTCGACAAGATACATACCCCCTTCCGGGTTGCTGTACTGACCCATCGTGCCTTCTACTTCAGGGTGGCCCGCGTGACCGATAAGGATAGACTCTTCGCCACGACGGCTGGCGCGCGCCACTTCCATATGCACTTTCGTCACCAGCGGGCAGGTGGCGTCAAAAACCGTTAAGTCGCGGCTTTTCGCTTCGTTGCGCACCGCCTGAGAAACGCCATGGGCGGAGAAAATCAGGATCGCGCCGTCCGGCACTTCGCTTATCTGTTCGATAAAAATAGCGCCGCGCTCGCGCAGGCTGTCCACCACGTAACGGTTATGCACCACTTCATGACGGACATAAATGGGCGCGCCATAAATCGCCAGCGCGTTCTCAACAATGCTGATAGCGCGGTCCACGCCCGCGCAAAAGCCGCGTGGGTTAGCCAACAGGATCTGCATCAGGCTCCTCCAGTACCGGATCGACTTCCAGCACTTCGATATCAAAATGGATGGTCTGCCCGGCGAGCGGGTGGTTAAAGTCAACGGTGATGGAGTCGCCGTTCACTTCGCGAATCACGCCAGGCATTTCACTGCCATCCATTGCGGTAAATAACATAATCGCGCCGATTTCCGGCTCGCCCGCGTCGATAAAATCGCGACGCGAAAAATATTGAATCAGGTCCGGGCTCGGTACGCCATACGCCGCATCGGGTTCCAGCGAAAACGCTTTTTTGTCGCCCGCATGCAGGCCCAGCAACTGCTGTTCCAGCCCCTCGGAGAGTGAAGTATCGCCCAGGCGAAACAGCGCCGGCTTGCCGTTATTGCGCGTGGATTCCGCCGTGGAGCCATCTTCGAGTTTCAGCGTGAAGTGCACCAGCACTGCGCTGTTGCTCTGTACAGAGTTAGTCATGCATTACAGCCTTTTATGTGTAGCGGATATCTGCGTTGTTGTCTTCGCGAGGCGGTTAATCTCTGCTGAAAAAACGAATGGCGGATGGCTCCGCCATTCATCAATCATCAGGCCTGGTTGGGCTGCTTTTTACCCGGCGAAGGTAAAAACCCTTCCAGCACTACCAGCGCCGCACCAATGCAGATGGCGGTATCGGCCAGGTTGAAGGTGGCGAAATGCCAGTCGCCGACATAAAAATCGATCATGTCGACAACAAAGCCGTGCCAGAGGCGGTCAAACAGGTTGCCGAGCGCGCCGCCAATAATCAGCGCGTAAGCAATGTTGTTAAGCTTCTGGCTCGCTTTCGCACGGTACATCAGCACCGCCAACACTACGCAGATGCCGATGGCGATACCGGCGAAGAACCAACGCTGCCAGCCGCCTTTATCCGCAAGGAAGCTAAAGGCGGCGCCATAGTTACGCGCATAGTGCAGATTAAGCGACGGGAACAGGGAAACCGTCTCCCCCAGCGCAAAGTGCTGGAGGATTAACGCCTTACTGCCCAGATCGATAATCAGTACGACTACCACCAGCCAAAGCCAGCGGAGCCCGGTTGAGAAGATCGGTTTACTCATCAGGCAAACTTACGTTTTTCGCCGTCACCGGCTACGTTGCTGACACAGCGACCGCAGATGTCTGCGTGTTCCGCTACCAGACCGACATCGGTGGTGTAATGCCAGCAGCGCGGGCATTTCTCACCTTCGGCTTTTGCGAGCGCTACTTTCAGCCCTTTCAGCAGTTCGCTCTGCTGGGCTTCGTCCGTCGCCTGCGCATAATCCTCAACCTTCGCCTGCGAGGTCAACAGGACGAATCGCAATTCATCGCCCAGCGCCGTCAGCTTCGCCGCCAGTTCCGGCTCGGCAAACAGGGTAACGGCCGCTTCCAGCGAACCGCCGATGCGTTTATCAGCACGCGCCTGCTCAATAACCTTGTTCACTTCGCCGCGTACTTTCAGCAGATCGTTCCAGAAAGCGTCGTTCATCGCTTCGGTTTCCGCCAGACCAAACAGGCCGGTGTACCACTCGCCGGTGAAGACATATTTCTCGCGTTCGCCCGGCAGATAGCCCCAGATCTCGTCAGCGGTGAAGGACATGACTGGCGCCATCCAGCGCACCAGCGCTTCGGCTACGTGATAGAGCGCAGTCTGGCAGCTGCGGCGCGCCACGCTGTCCGCTTTCGCGGTGTACTGGCGATCTTTGATGATGTCGAGGTAGAACGAGCCCATTTCGATGGAGCAGAAACGCATCAGGCGCTGCACCACTTCGTGGAAGTCATACGCTTCATACGCTTTGACGATATCTTCCTGCGCCGCTTTCGCGCAGCCTACCGCCCAGCGGTCCAGCACGACCATCTCTTCCGGTTTGACCATGTCTTTCACCGGGTCGAAACCGTTCAGGTTAGCCAGCAGGAAGCGCGCAGTGTTGCGAATACGCCGATAGCTGTCGGCGGCGCGTTTGAGGATCTCGTCAGAAACCGCCATTTCGCCGGTGTAGTCAGTGGAAGCGACCCACAGACGCAGAATATCCGCCCCCAGTTTGTTCATCACATCCTGCGGGCTGACCGTATTGCCGATAGATTTCGACATCTTGCGGCCCTGGCCATCCACGGTGAAGCCGTGAGTCAGCACCTGACGATACGGCGCTTTGCCTTTCATCGCCGTGGAGATCATCAGAGAAGACATAAACCAGCCGCGATGCTGGTCGGAGCCTTCCAGATACATATCCGCCGCGTGACCTGCGAATTCCGGGCGCACATCGACGACAGAGGCGTGCGTAGAACCGGAATCGAACCAGACGTCGAGGGTATCCGGCACTTTTTCATAGCTATTTGCGTCGTCGCCCATGATGTCGCGCGGGTCCAGATCCCACCATGCCTGAATGCCGTCGGCTTCCACGCGCTTCGCCACTTCTTCCATCAGTTCCTGCGTGCGCGGATGCAATTCCTGCGTCTCTTTATGGACGAACAGCGACATCGGCACGCCCCAGGTGCGCTGGCGGGAGATACACCAGTCCGGACGGTTAGCGACCATGGATTCGATACGCGCCTGGCCCCAGTCCGGGATCCACTGCACGCCTTTAATCTCTTTCAATGACTGCTCGCGCAGGCCTTTTTGATCCATGCTGACGAACCACTGCGGCGTAGCGCGGAAGATAATCGGCGTTTTGTGACGCCAGCAGTGCGGGTAGCTGTGCAGCAGTTTTTCTACGTGCAGCAGCGCGCCTTTCTCGCGCAGCAGGTTAACCACGATGTCGTTGGCTTTGAATACCTGAACGCCGTCAAGCGTCGGGTAAGTGCCCGGCAGATAGGTGCCATCCGGCCCAACCGGGTTCGCTGTCTCGAGGCCATATTTCTGGCCGATGACATAGTCGTCAGGGCCGTGGCCGGGAGCGGTATGCACCGCACCGGTACCTGCATCAAGCGTAACGTGCTCGCCAAGGATGGCCGGCACGTCGAAATCCAGGAACGGGTGCTTAAAGCGCATCAGTTCAAGATCCGCGCCCTTCACGGTGCCAAGGATCAGCCATTCGCTGATGTTGGCGCGCTTCATAACGCTTTCTACCAGATCTTTAGCGAGGATCAGCGCCTGGCCTTCTACCTGCACCAGCGCGTATTCGATCTCCGGATGCAGCGAGATAGCGCGGTTAGCCGGCAGGGTCCACGGCGTGGTGGTCCAGATAACCAGAGAAACCGGGCCGTTGACATTTTGCGCGCCGAATTTAGCGGCTACGGCGCCCGCATCGACCGCATTAAAGGCGACGTCGATAGACGGCGATGTCTTGTCGTAATACTCCACTTCCGCTTCCGCGAGCGCAGAGCGGCAGTCAACGCACCAGTGCACCGGCTTCGCGCCTTTGTGCAGGTGGCCGTTGCCGATGATTTTACCGAGCGCGCGGATGATGTTGGCTTCGGTTTTAAAATCCATGGTCAGGTATGGATGCGACCAGTCGCCCAGTACGCCCAGGCGGATAAAATCCTGGCGCTGACCATCTACCTGCTCAGCGGCATATTTGCGGCACGCGGCGCGAAACTCGGCGGCGGAGACTTTCTCGCCCGGCTTGCCGATAAGCTGCTCGACTTTCAGCTCAATAGGCAGACCGTGGCAGTCCCAGCCCGGCACATAAGGCGAGTCGAAACCGGAAAGCCCTTTGGACTTCACGATAATGTCTTTCAGAATCTTGTTAACCGAGTGACCAATATGAATGCTACCGTTCGCATAAGGAGGGCCATCATGCAGAATGAAGGTTTTCTTGCCCTTTTTCGCATTACGGATGATGCCGTACAGGTCGTCATCATTCCAACGCGCCAGCATGCCCGGTTCGCGTTTGGCGAGATCGCCGCGCATCGGGAACCCTGTTTCCGGCAAATTCAGGGTAGATTTATAGTCACTCATCAGATTCTCGGTTCCGTATTTCGGTGTGATAATTAGCCGATCAGGCGTTAAGCCGGTGTCGGTAGCCCAAAAAAGTCGCGGGCGGTGATTACATCTCTGGCGATTTGCGCTTTCAGCTCGTCAAGCGAAGCAAACCGCTGCTCGTTGCGTATTTTTTTACGCAGCACCACATCTATATGGCGTCCATAAAGGTCCATTGCAACATCCAGCAGATGAACTTCCAGCTGCTGGCGTAGACCTGCCACCGTTGGACGGGTGCCAATATTGGCGACGCCTGGCACAGGCTTTTCGCCAAGCCCCATCACTTCCACCGCATAAACCCCTTTTACCGGGGTGACCTGACGGCGCAGCGGGATATTCGCCGTCGGAAAACCTATGGTGCGTCCCAGCGCGTCGCCGTGCACTACGCGGCCAGAAAGGGCGAATGGACGGCCCAGTAACGTCTGCGCTTGTTCAAGATTGTCTTCAGCCAGCGCCTGACGCACCGCCGTGCTGCTGATGCGCAAGCCATCCTGACAAAAGCTTTGCGTGCTGGTGACTTCGAAGCCATATTCGCGCGCAGCCTTTTGTAATAACAAGAAATCGCCTTGCCGACCAGCGCCGAAGCGGAAATCGTCGCCAATGGCGAGAAAACGCACGCCGAGGCGCTTAACCAGCAGTTCGCTGACGAAACTTTGCGCCGTCAGCGCCGCGAAGCGCCGGTCAAAGCGCACGCACAGCACATAGTCAACGCCGCACTGCGCCAGATAGCGCAGCTTTTCGCGCAGGCGCGTCAACCGCGCGGGGGCTTTGTCGGCGGCGAACAGTTCCAGCGGCTGCGGTTCGAAAATCATCACCATGACCGGAAGACGGCGCTCGCGCCCTTTTTCACGCAGCCCGTTAAGCAATGCCTGATGGCCACGGTGAACGCCATCGAAATTGCCGATGGTAAGGACACAGCCGTGGTGTTCAGGAGTGAGATTATGTATGCCGCGTATCAGCTTCATGACAGGCTCAGGACAGTGAAAATCGTCGGATTATACCTTGTACAGCGCCCAAGGTTAACCGGCGATTGGCGCTGCCGGGCAGAAAGCATCAGGGTTTTCCTGATACAGTACCGCAATTTGCGAGAAATCAGGCCTGCAGGCGCGAATTTTGTCCGATAAAGACTGTATTCAGGGCGGGCAAGCTGGTAGAATCTTGCGCCATCACTACGTAACGAGCGCCGCCATAGTAAACGGCGCTTATTTGCACAAATCCATTGACAAAAGAAGGCTAACGGGGCATATTCCTCGGCCTTTGAATTGTCCACATAGATCATATTTGGGAGTTGGACCTTGGCTAATATCAAATCAGCTAAGAAGCGTGCCGTTCAGTCTGAAAAGGCCCGTAAGCACAACGCAAGCCGTCGCTCTATGATGCGTACTTTCATCAAGAAAGTATACGCGGCGATTGCAGCAGGCGATAAAGAAGCTGCACAGAAAGCATTTAACGAAATGCAACCGATCGTGGACCGTCAGGCCAGCAAAGGTCTGATCCACAAAAACAAAGCAGCGCGCCATAAGGCTAACCTGACCGCGCAGATCAACAAACTGGCTTAATCGTCCGTTCGTTGTTGCTTGTTAAAAAGACCCGCTTAATGCGGGTTTTTTTATGCCTGCCGTTCAGTCTTCGTGAAGATTAAATAACGCCGAATAGTTCTTGTTGCAGATACGCTGCACAGCGGGATGCTGGATCATCCGCTCGGCAAAAATCGCATGATACTCTTCCATCACGTTATCTATTCGCCCTATCTCAATAATGCTGTCATCGCTGTAAAAATCCTGCGCGTAAAGCGTCGGCGCGATAAATATCGCATTATGCGCTGCCCCAAAGGCTTTCATTAGCGCCGCATCATCAAACTCGCCCAGGATTTCCACCTTCAGCCCCTGAGAGTTAATCCAGTTAAGCAACTTACGTCCGAGCATGGAACGGCGGCCCGGGACGAGCAGACGGCGTTCTTCCAGGCATTCCGGGAACGGTTTGTTCGGCGGCGGGTTCTGGCACCAGAAACTGATGCTGCATTCGCCAATCTTCACGGAAAAGAGCCCTTCCTGCTGAGTGGAATCGATGGGGCAATCCGAGATAATCATATCCAGCTTATGCTGGCTTAGCTGTTCCAGCAGCATTTCATGGGTGGACTCGAAGCAGCGCAGGTGAATTTGTTCATTCTCAACCACCACCGCTTCCAGCACGCCACTCACCAGATGTTTAGACAGCGCGTCAGCCACACCGACATCAAACAGCAAATGCGACTCTTTGCGGTAGTTCACGATATCCAGCATCTCCTGGCTCAACGTGAACATCCGATCGGCATAGCGAAAAACCAGTTGCCCCAATTCGCTGGGCTCAAGCCCGCGCCCCTTGCGCTTGAACAGTTTTCCCTGAAGGCGCTCTTCCAGCGCTTTAATCTGACCGGTTATCGTCTGGGGCGTAAGGTAAAGCGCCTCGGCAGCCCCGACTACAGAGCCTTCTTTGTAAACATGCCAGAAGTAGTACAAGTGGTTGTAATTGATATGCGACATAGCCTTTCGCTCCCTGATGTTGAATGATCAATAAAGCGCGCTCCCCCCTGGAGCGCGCCACGCGAAGTCAGGCCCGATGCGGAACCTTAAAACTGAACCTCAGCAGGCTGTAACCTGTTACCGCCGCCAGTAGCGAACCAATGAGAATTCCCAGCTTGGCCCATTTGACAAGGGCAGGCTCCACATCCCCAAACGCCAGCGTGGAGATAAAAATCGACATGGTAAAGCCGATGCCGCATAGCACGCCCACCGCCATAATCTGACGAAAAGTCGCACCCTGCGGCAGCTTCGCCAGCCCAAGCTTCAACGCAAACCAGCAGAAAAGGCTAATGCCGAGCGGCTTGCCGATAAAGAGGCCAGCGATAATGCCAAGCGGCAGCAGCGAAGCCAGCCCTTGCGGAGTTACGCCTTCGAGCGAGACGCCTGCGTTAGCGAAAGCAAAAAGCGGCAGGATCAGAAACGCAACCCACGGATGAAGCACATGCTCCAGCGATTTCGCCGGCGATTTCCCGCCCTGCTCTTTTAGCGGAATAAAAAAGCCAATCGCCACCCCAGCGAGCGTGGCGTGAACCCCTGATTTCAGCACCGCCGTCCACAGCACCAGTCCGACCAGGATGTAAACCCCGGTGCGGCGAACATTGCAAACATTCAGCAACGCCAGTACAAAAATCGCTCCAGCAGCAATCATCAACGACAGCAGCGAAAGCTCATGGGTGTAAAACAAGGCGATAATGATAATCGCGCCCAGGTCGTCAATAATCGCCAGCGCCATCAGAAATACTTTCAACGCCGGCGGCACGCGGCTGCCAAGCAGCGCGAGCACCCCGAGCGCGAAAGCGATATCCGTTGCGGCCGGAATAGCCCAACCTTCACGCGTAATAGGGTCCTGAACGGTAAACGCCAGATAGAGCGCCGCCGGGATAACCATGCCGCCCAGCGCGGCGATGATCGGAAAAGAAGCCTGACGCAAACTGGCAAGCGAGCCCTGCAGTAATTCGCGCTTCACTTCCAGGCCAATCAACAAAAAGAAAACCGCCATCAGCGCGTCGTTGATCCACAGCAGAAGGTTTTTATTTATCTCCAGTGAACCAATACGCAGCTCAACAGGCGTATCCAGAAACGCCTGATAAGGCACGCTGGTGACATCAAGGTTTGCCAGCACCATCGCCAGCGATGCGGCGATAATAAGGATAATGCCTCCGCTCGCTTCGCCAGCCATTAAACGTTTCACTACCTTCATCATTTGTAACCCTGCGCTTTATAAAGTAAGTATCCACTCAAGCCTATCGCGCAGGAATACTCGTTAAAAGCAGATTATAACGGCTTATTGTATCGGTTTTTTCGCATAAAATGCATTGATGGAGGATCTATTAGCGAACTTATTATAGAACAGCAAACAGTGATGCTTTGATTGATAAAGGGTTTTATTGCGCCAGCAGAGTATGCTGCCTTAAT
This sequence comes from Franconibacter pulveris DSM 19144, assembly GCA_000621185.1. Taxonomy (GTDB): domain Bacteria; phylum Pseudomonadota; class Gammaproteobacteria; order Enterobacterales; family Enterobacteriaceae; genus Franconibacter; species Franconibacter pulveris. The sequence continues at coordinate 406,092 of KK211223.1, read as the reverse complement.
CGAAATCGCAGAGGAAGCGCCAGGACTCACAAAAAGGCAATAAAAAAGCCCGAGCGCTGAATAAGGCTCGGGCTTATGTCGTAAGACCGACGATTAGCGAGTCAAATCGTCAAAAAACTTCTTCACGCCGTCGAAAAAGCTTTTGGAGCGCGGGCTGTTCTTCTCGCCCGTCGGGCCGCCAAAGCTTTCCTGCAACTCCTGAAGCAACTGTTTCTGACGGTCATTCAGGCCAACCGGCGTTTCCACCACCACACGGCACAGCAGGTCGCCCTGCGCCCCGCCGCGCACCGATTTCACCCCTTTGCCGCGCATGCGGAACAGCTTGCCGGTCTGGGTTTCGTTCGGCACTTTCAGCATCACGCGGCCATCCAGCGTCGGCACTTCGATTTCACCGCCGAGCGCCGCCATCGCGAAGTTAATCGGCACCTCGCAGTAAAGGTTATTGCCTTCGCGCTCAAAGATCGGGTGCTGCTTCACCTGTACCTGAACGTACAGATCGCCTGCCGGCGCGCCGTGCTCGCCCGCTTCGCCTTCGCCTGCAAGACGGATGCGGTCGCCCGTATCAACCCCCGCCGGGATCTTAACGGACAAGGTTTTGGACTTCTCTACGCGGCCGTGGCCGTGGCATTTGGTGCACGGATCTTTAATCAGCGTACCGCGTCCCGAACAGTGCGGACAGGTCTGCTGCACAGCAAAGAACCCCTGACGCATCTGTACCTGACCGGAACCATGACAGGTCGGACAGGTCTGCGGCTGGGTGCCCGGCTTAGCGCCGTTGCCGTGGCAAACGTCGCACTCTTCAAGCGTAGGAATGCGGATCTCTTTGGTTACGCCGCGAACCGCTTCTTCCAGCGTTAACTCCATGTTGTAGCGCAGATCGGCGCCACGCGCAGCGCGACGACCACGTCCGCCGCCAAAAATATCGCCGAATACGTCGCCGAAAATATCGCTGAAATCTGCCCCACCGCCGAAACCGCCATTAAAGCCGCCGCCCATGCCGCCCTGCTCAAACGCGGCGTGGCCATACTGATCGTAAGCCGCGCGTTTTTGTGCGTCGGTCAGTACTTCATAAGCTTCTTTAATCTCTTTAAATTTGGCTTCCGCCTCTTTATCACCCTGATTGCGGTCCGGGTGATATTTCATGGCAAGGCGTTTATAGGCCTTTTTGATTTCACGCTCTTCCGCCGTCTTCGGAACGCCTAAAATCTCGTAATAGTCTTTCTTCGCCATTTTGGTTTTCTGCCCTTAACATGCGAGCACGGGCGTGGAGATAACTCCTACGCCCGTGCTGGTTTATCTACCCTGCATCAGGGCGATTATTTTTTATCTTTCACTTCTTCGAACTCAGCGTCGACAACGTCGTCATCTTTCGCATTGCTTGCGGAAGCGTCAGCGCCGCCCGCCTGCTGCTGCGCGTGCTGCTGCTGAGCGATTTCCATCAGCTTCTGGGAAACCTGCGCCAGCGCCTGCATTTTCGCTTCGATATCCGCTTTGTCTTCGCCTTTCAGAGCGCTTTCCAGCGCGCTCAGCGCCGATTCGATAGCGGTTTTGTCGTCAGCTGGCAGTTTGTCGCCTGCTTCTTCCACCTGCTTACGGGTGCTGTGCACCAGGTGATCGGCCTGGTTGCGGGTCTGCACCAGCTCTTCGAATTTACGGTCAGCTTCAGCGTTCGCTTCCGCTTCGCGCACCATTTTCTGGATCTCTTCCTCGTTCAGACCGGAAGAGGCCTTGATGGTGATTTTCTGTTCGCGGTTGGTATTCTTGTCTTTCGCAGAGACGTGCAGAATACCGTCGGCGTCGATGTCGAAGGTAACTTCGATCTGCGGCATACCGCGCGGCGCCGGGTTGATGCCATCCAGGTTAAACTGACCCAGAGACTTGTTATCGGCAGCGCGTTTACGCTCACCCTGCAGCACGTGAATCGTTACCGCAGACTGGTTGTCTTCCGCCGTCGAGAACACCTGGCTGTGCTTGGTCGGGATGGTGGTGTTTTTGTTGATGAGCGCAGTCATCACGCCACCCATCGTTTCGATACCCAGCGACAGCGGCGTTACGTCGAGCAGCAGAACGTCTTTGACGTCGCCGGTCAGTACGCCGCCCTGCACCGCTGCGCCGATTGCCACAGCTTCGTCCGGGTTAACGTCTTTACGCGGCTCTTTGCCAAAGAACTCAGCCACTTTCTTCTGCACCATCGGCATACGGGTCTGGCCGCCAACGAGGATAACGTCGTTGATGTCAGACACGGACAGGCCGGCATCCTGCAGAGCGACTTTCAGCGGCTCGATGGAACGGTTCACCAGGTCTTCCACCAGGCTTTCCAGTTTCGCGCGAGTCACTTTAATGTTCATGTGTTTCGGGCCGGTCGCGTCTGCGGTGATGTACGGCAGGTTCACGTCGGTCTGCTGAGCGGAAGAGAGCTCGATTTTCGCTTTCTCAGCCGCTTCTTTCAGACGCTGCATCGCCAGCGGGTCGTTACGCAGATCGATGCCCTGGTCTTTCTTGAACTCTTCTACCAGATAGTTAATCAGACGGCTGTCGAAGTCTTCGCCGCCCAGGTGGGTATCACCGTTGGTAGCCAGCACTTCAAAGGTTTTTTCGCCGTCAACTTCATCGATTTCGATGATGGAGATATCGAAAGTACCGCCGCCCAGGTCATAAACCGCGATGGTGCGGTTGCCGGTCTCTTTGTCCAGACCGTAAGCCAGCGCTGCCGCAGTCGGTTCGTTGATAATACGTTTTACTTCCAGGCCCGCGATGCGGCCGGCGTCTTTGGTCGCCTGACGCTGAGCATCGTTGAAGTAAGCCGGAACGGTGATAACCGCTTCCGTTACCGCTTCGCCCAGGTAGTCTTCCGCCGTTTTCTTCATTTTTTTCAGCACTTCAGCGGAAATCTGCGGCGGAGCCATTTTCTGGCCTTTTACGTCCAGCCATGCGTCGCCGTTATCAGCCGCGATGATCTTGTACGGCATGATAGAAACGTCGCGCTGCACCTCTTCGTCCTGGAAGCGGCGGCCAATCAGGCGCTTGATCGCAAACAGGGTGTTCTGCGGGTTCGTCACTGCCTGACGTTTAGCCGGCTGACCAACCAGAGTCTCACCATCCTGGGTATAAGCAATGATAGAAGGCGTGGTGCGATCGCCCTCGGCGTTCTCCAGCACACGTGCAGTAGTGCCGTCCATAATCGCTACACAAGAGTTGGTCGTACCCAGGTCGATACCAATAATTTTACCCATCTAAACGTCTCCACTAAAAATTCGGTCAATATGTGGTGTGAACCTGTTATGCGGGCGAAACGTGCGGTTTCAACTGCCCAAATCATCATTTTTTTCAGGTTCACCCTTTTCGGTTAACCAGAAGATGGGGTCGCATCACCGGGCATCAAGGGGGACGGCTGAAAATTTTTTTCTTTTCCCCCTGTTCAGATCATAGACGGTGAAAATTGCCGCGATTATGATGCCGCGCCCCGCTCAGAGCATGCTGGCGACGGGCCTTTTTAATTTCAATTTATTACCTATTTTATGAGGGTTTATGGGTAACACCACACTGGCAAATCCGGCTCCTCTGGGCCTTATGGGCTTTGGTATGACGACCATTCTGCTCAATCTGCATAATATCGGCCTGTTCCCACTGGATGGCATTATCCTGGCGATGGGCATTTTCTATGGCGGCATCGCGCAAATCTTTGCCGGCCTGCTGGAATATAAAAAAGGCAATACCTTCGGCTTAACCGCCTTTACCTCTTACGGCTCTTTTTGGCTGACGCTGGTCGCTATCCTGCTGCTGCCGAAGCTCGGCCTGGCGGAAGCGGCGAACGGCCACTTCCTTGGCGTTTATCTTGGCGTCTGGGGCGTGTTTACGCTGTTTATGTTCTTCGGCACCCTGCAAGGCGCGCGCGTGCTGCAATTTGTTTTCCTGAGCCTGACGGTGCTTTTCGCGCTGCTGGCGGCAGGTCATCTGCTGGATAACGAAGGCATTGTGCGCGTGGCGGGCTGGATTGGTCTCATCTGCGGCGCCAGCGCCATCTACCTGGCGATGGGCGAAGTGTTGAACGAGCAGTACGGCCGCACTGTATTGCCGATTGGCGAACGCCATGAAGCTACAAACGCCGCGATGAACGCTCTGGCGCAGTAATACGAAAAGCCCACCAGCGCGGTGGGCTTTTTCTCTCTGTAATAGATCAGATATGCGCTGGCGAGCTTTCAGAAACGCTATCCGGCTGATGAATATCCTGACGCAGCCAGATCCCTACCCCCAGCCCCAGCAGCGCCAGTGCAAGCACATACCAGGCCGGCGCCATCGGCGATACGTTCATTAGCAGCGTCACCAGAATCGGCGTCAGGCCGCCAAAAATAGCGTATGCCACGTTATAAGAGAACGAAATGCCGGTGAAACGAACCTCCGCCGGGAAAGCGCGCACCATCACATAAGGCACCGCGCCGACTACGCCAACGCTGAACCCAACCAGCCCATAAAGCGGGAATAAGTAAGCGGGATTGCCTGCCGTCAGGTGATAGAAGAGCCAGCTGCATACCGCCAGCAGCAGGCTGCCCGCGATAAAGGTTTTACTCGCCCCTACGCGATCCACAACTGTCCCTGCCGCCAGGCATCCCAGCGTCAACATAACGGTAGCGAGGCTGTTGGCCTGCAGGGTCAATGCCGGCGCGATGCCCAGTTGCTTTTGCAGCCAGACAGGAGACATCAGGATAACCACGACAATGCCTGCGGAAAGCAGCCAGGTCAGCAGCATAGATACCACCACCGCTTTCCTGTGATTCACCACCACCGCTTTTAACGGCAGTTCTTCCGCCAGCGCTTTACGCTGCTGCATCTCGATAAAAACAGGCGTTTCCTGCAGCCAGCGGCGCAGGTACATCGCGACCAGACCAAACGCGCCGCCGAGCAGGAAGGGGATACGCCAGCCGCCGTCATGGATCGTTTGCTGAGTCATGCTGGTGTTAATAAGCGTGGCGACCACTGAACCGAGCAGAATACCTACCGTCAGCCCCGCCGTCAGCGTGCCGCAGGCGATGCCGATACGCTTAGCGGGCACGTGCTCCGCGACAAAAACCCAGGCGCCAGGCACTTCGCCGCCAATGGCCGCGCCTTGCAATACCCGCATTAACAACAGCAACAACGGCGCAGCGATGCCCAATGAGGCGTAAGTCGGCAGCAAACCGATAGCCAGCGTAGGCACCGCCATCAATAAAATGCTGAGCGTAAACATCTTTTTGCGGCCGACCAGGTCGCCAAAATGCGCCATGATGATGCCGCCCAGCGGTCGCGCCAGATAGCCTGCCGCGAAAATACCGAAGGTCTGCACCTGGCGCAGCCATTCAGGAATATCCGCAGGAAAGAAGAGCTCGCCTACCACGGCGGCAAAGAAAACGAAGATGATGAAGTCATAAAACTCCAGCGCGCCGCCAAGAGCGGCAAGCGTCAGGGTCTTATAATCCTGTCGATTGAGAGGTCGCGTGTGTTCTGACATAAGAAAGCCGTTTGTAAAGAGAATTGTTAGAATTAATTTACGACGAAGCCGTAAACCTATCCTTACTATAACGGCATAAATACTTCACGCCAGAGCGTTCTGGCGTTTATCTTATAATCAAAAAATAATCAGCATTTAATTTCACGTATCGCGTTTTTAGGGCGAAAAGCCGCTACCACTTGCGGGTCAGTTTCAATATAAGGCCCATCGAGAAGCTGTATGCAATACGGTACGCTGGCAAAAATGCCCGGCACTACGACTTCACCGTTTTCCTGCTTTAGCCCTTCGAGCGTCTCTTTAATCGATTTCGGCTGGCCCGGCAGGTTAAGAATCAACGCCTGTTTACGAATGACGCCCACCTGACGTGAAAGGATAGCGGTAGGGACGAAGCGCAGGCTTATCTGGCGCATCTGTTCGCCGAAGCCCGGCATTTCGCGGTCGGCGACGGCAAGCGTGGCGTCTGGCGTCACATCGCGGCGCGCGGGGCCGGTGCCGCCGGTAGTCAGCACCAGATGACAGCCCATTTCATCCACCAGCTCGCATAAGGTTTGCTCGATAAGCGGCTGCTCATCGGGAATAAGGCGGGTTTCAATAACAAACGGCGTGGTCAGCGCCTGCGCGAGCCACTCCTGCAAGGCGGGAATGCCTTTATCCTGGTAAACGCCGCTGGAGGCGCGATCAGAGATGGAAACTAAGCCGATGCGTAACGTGTTCATATCAATTCCGAAAACAGATTCACTTTGCGAAATGATACACGCGAGCGGGGTAAAGCGGGAAGAAACGTGGCCGGAATGCCCGGCCACGGAGGGATTACAGCAGCGCTTCGACCATTTTTTCCAGTTTTTCCTGGTCGACGGCGAACTTGCGGATGCCGTCCGCCAGTTTGTCTACCGCCATCGGATCCTGGTTATGCTGCCACAGGAACTCAGACTCGGTGATGCGCTCCGGACGCGCTTTTACGTCGCCAGAGTAAGCAAGCTTGCGCTCCACAGCACCTTCGCTTTCCGCCAGCTCTTTGAGGAGCGCCGGAGCGATAGTCAGACGATCGCAACCTGCCAGCTCAAGGATTTCGCCTGTGTTGCGGAAGCTTGCGCCCATCACCACGGTTTCATAACCGTGCTGCTTGTAGTACTGGTAGATTTCGCTGACGGAAACCACGCCCGGATCTTCCTGCGGCGCATACTCTTTTTTGTCCGTATTGGTTTTGTACCAGTCGAGGATACGGCCTACGAACGGGGAAATCAGGAACACGCCCGCTTCAGCGCAAGCACGCGCCTGCGCGAAGGAGAAGAGCAGCGTCAGGTTACAGTTGATGCCCTCTTTTTCCAGCTGCTCCGCCGCGCGGATACCCTGCCAGGTCGAGGCCAGCTTGATCAGGATGCGGTCATTGCTGATGCCAGCATCGTTATAAAGTTTGATCAGACGCTTGGCTTTGGCGATGCTGCCTTCAGTGTCATAAGAGAGACGCGCATCCACTTCGGTAGAGATACGGCCCGGGATGAGCTTAAGAATTTCCAGACCAATATTTACCGCCAGCTTGTCGGTCGCGTCCACAACCTGCTGCGCACGGTCGTTGCTCTGGCTTTTCGCCCAGGTCACAGCGTCATCAATCAGCTTGCGGTACTCAGGAATTTGCGCGGCGTTAAGGATCAGAGAAGGGTTGGTGGTGGCATCCTGCGGCTGATACAGCTTCATTGCCGCGATGTCTCCAGTGTCAGCCACTACGGTGGTGAACTGACGAAGGGAGGTCAATTTATCCGTCATGATAATGTTTCTCTTAAAACTTCGTGTTAGGGAGATGTAACCGGCCTGCGCTGATGATAACACGAGACACTTTCAGCGCAACCGGGGCAAGCGGGCCTGGCCGCTGTGGTAAACTGCGCTGGCCTGTTCGTTGTCAGTCCCGGCGGCACAGAGAACAGCATGCCAGCACCGGACAAGGCCAGACGGCGGCAAGAGGGAAATGAATGTCAGATTTTCTGTATTTTATCAGCGATATACTCTGGGGTTCGGTGATGATTTACCTGCTGCCTGGGGCAGGAATCTGGTTCACCTTTCGCACTGGCGGGATTCAGTTCCGTTATCTTCGCCATTTCGCGAAAAGCCTGCGCAGAAGCGTAACTCCCGCCACCGATGGGCTAACCTCCTTCCAGGCTCTTTGCACCAGTCTCGCCGCCCGCGTCAGTAGCGGCAATATCGCAGGCGTGGCGATAGCCATCGCCACGGGCGGGCCGGGGGCCGTGTTCTGGATGTGGGTAACGGCTCTTGTGGGTATGGCGACCTCTTTCGCCGAATGTTCTCTGGCGCAGCTCTATAAAGGGCGAGACGCGAGCGGGCGCTTTCGCGGCGGCCCCGCCTGGTACATGGAGCGCGGTCTCGGCATGCGCTGGATGGGCGTCTTGTTCTCTATTTTCCTGCTTATCGCCTTTGGCCTGGTTTTTAATGCCGTACAGGCAAACTCGCTCACCCTTGCCCTGAACCATGCCTTCAACGCCCCTAAATGGTTTATCGCTGTGGTGCTGGTAGCCGCCACGCTGCTGGTTATTCTGCGGGGCATGAAAGGCGTGGCCCGCTTTTCGCAGTGGGTTATGCCCATAACGGGGGGCGCATGGGCGCTGACCGCCGCTATTGTCGTGCTGCTGAATTTGCCCCGCCTGCCTGACGTAGTAGCGCTGATTTTCAAAAGCGCGTTCGGCTGGCACGAAGCGGCCTCCGGCGCGCTCGCCTGGACCCTGAGCCAGGCAATAACCAGCGGCTTTCAGCGCGGCATGTTTTCGAATGAAGCGGGAATGGGCTCCACGCCGAATGCAGCGGCCGCCGCCGCATCATGGCCCCCTCATCCCGCTGCGCAGGGCATCGTCCAGATGATTGGCGTGTTTATCGATACGGTGATTATCTGTTCCGCTACGGCGGCTATTGTGTTGCTCTCCGGCGCGCAGGAGCAAACCAGCGCCTCTTACGATGGCATCATGCTCACGCAGCAGGCGCTCGCCACGCTTGCAGGCAGCTGGGCCTCCGGCTACGTCGCCATTATTGTGATGTTCTTTGCCTTTACCTCGATTGTGGCGAATTACGCCTATGCCGAAAATAACCTGCTGTTTTTGACCCGCAGCACGCCGCTGCGCCTGTGGCTGCTTCGCGCAGGTACGCTGTCGATGGTGCTTTTCGGTGCGTTCGCGACCTTCCCCACCGTCTGGCAACTGGCCGATATCGCTATGGCGCTACTGGCGATAACCAATCTCATCGCCATTTTGCTGCTTTCACCCGTCGTTAAGCTGATTGCGGATGATTACCTGCGCCAGCGCAAGCTTGGCATAAAACCTGTTTTTGACGTCAGACGCTATCCCGATATCGAAAGACAACTGGAGGCGGACAGCTGGAAGGATCTGCCCCGTGAATGAGCGGTTTTCAATCACACCTATTGGTCACTCCGGCGACGTTTTTTGGTAAAGTTCGGGGAAATTTCGAGAAGGAAAAGAGATGCTGATTCTTATTTCACCCGCCAAAACCCTGGATTACCAGAGCCCGCTCGCAACGCAGCGCTTTACGCAGCCGGAACTGCTGGACCATTCACAACAGTTAATCGATGTGGCGCGCCGCCTTTCTGATGCAGAGATAGCGGACCTGATGAGCATCAGCAGCAAGCTTGCGGCGCTTAACGCTACCCGCTTCCACGACTGGCACCCGGACTTCACGCCGGAAAACGCCCGCCAGGCGATCCTCGCGTTTAAAGGCGATGTTTACACCGGGCTTGAGGCGGAAACCTTCAGCGAAGCGGATTTCGATTTCGCTCAGCAGCATCTGCGCATGCTCTCCGGCCTCTACGGCGTGCTGCGCCCGCTCGATCTGATGCAACCCTACCGCCTGGAAATGGGCACCCGCCTGGAGAACGCCCGCGGCAAAGATCTCTACAGCTTCTGGGGCGAGACGATCACCCACAAGCTTAACGAAGCTATCGCCGCGCAGGGCGACAATATCGTTATCAATCTGGCTTCCGATGAGTATTTCAAAGCGGTGAAGCCAGGCAAGCTGAATGCGGAAATCATCAAGCCCGTGTTCCTGGATGAGAAAAATGGCAAGTTTAAGGTGATCAGTTTCTACGCCAAAAAAGCGCGCGGGCTAATGAGCCGTTTTATTATTGAAAAACGGCTGACGAAGCCGGAGCAATTGCAGGATTTCAACAGCGAAGGCTATTTCTTTGACGACGCGGCGTCCGGTCCGACGGAGCTGGTCTTTAAGCGCCACGAGCAATAACAAAAACGCCAGCTTAAGCTGGCGTTTTTTATTAGCGATGATGACGTCCATGGTCATCACGACCTTCAAAGCGCGGGCCCGGGCGATGGTCGCGTCCGTGCGGCTGCCAGTGTTTGTCGCGCCACTCGTAGTGTTTGTTCCACCAGCCGCGGTCGCGCCAGTGCCCGCCGTCCCAGTAATTACCGTGGTTGTCCTGGTCGCCAATGTGCAGTTTTACAGCAGGCAGCAGCGTAATCTCAGACGCCTGCGCCGCGAACGGAGCCACCATTATTACGGTTAACGCCAGAATCATTGATTTCAACATAGGTCACCCCTCACAACATCATTACCCTGAATGGGTCGATGGGGAGAGCTTATGCCGAACGCGCGCCATGCGTTAGTCTCTGCAATCCTAATTGCTAAGTTACCGCATTTATTGGGAATTTCTGCTTTTTTCCTGCCAGATTCCTGTCGATTTTCTTCACAGTTGGCGGTAAAAAAAACAAAAAAAGGAGAGGCCTGGCCTCTCCCTGAAGGGTTACTGCGCCTTGCTCATCATCAGCTCGCGCAGCGCGGCGAAATCCGCCGGCAGGTTATGTGAGAGCAGCTCCAGCCCGGCGCGCTCCGCCAGCGCCTGCGGCAGCGTCAGCGTTTCGCCCAGCACCGCTTCCACGCTCTCGCTGAACTTCGCCGGATGCGCGGTGCCGAGGAACAGCCCATATTCGCCCGGGTGCAGCTGGTCGCGCAGCGCGCGGTATGCTACCGCCGCGTGCGGCTCTGAAACGTACCCTTTCGTTTGCAGCTCACGCATGGTGGCTTTCGTGGTTTCGTCGTCGATAGCCGCCACGCCCAGATCTTTCAGACGCCAGTTTTTACGACGGAACAGCTCCTCCACGCGCGGCCAGTTGTTCGGCTGGCTGACGTCCATGGCGTTGGAAAGCGTGGCGACGGTAAGGTTTGGCGACCACTCGCCGTTTTGCAGAAAACGCGGCACCGTGTCGTTAGCATTGGTAGCCGCGATAAAGCGTTTCACCGGCAGCCCCAGCGCTTTAGCGAGCAGCCCCGCCGTTAAGTCGCCGAAGTTGCCGCTCGGCACAGACACCACCAGCTGATTGCGCGCTTCCTGCGGCAGTTGCGCCACCGCTTCGAAGTAGTAGCAAATCTGCGCCAGCAGGCGGCTGATGTTAATGGAGTTCGCCGAGTTAAGCCCCAGCTTCTGCTTCAGCTCTTCATCATCAAACGCCTGTTTTACCAGCGCCTGGCAGGCGTCAAAATCGCCGTCGATGGCCACGGTTTCAATGTTGCCGCCAAGCGTACAAAACAGCTTCTCCTGCAGCGGGCTGATTTTGCCGCGCGGGTAGAGGATAACAACGCGCACGTTTTTCAGGCCATAGAAGGCGTGGGCCACCGCCGCGCCGGTATCGCCGGAGGTGGCGGTAAGAATGGTGACCGGTTTATCGCCGCTAATGTGCGCCAGCATCTGCGCCATAAAGCGCCCGCCGAAATCTTTAAACGCCAGCGTCGGGCCGTGGAACAGCTCCAGGCAACCAATATCTTCTTCAACCGGCTTCACTGGCGCCGGGAAGGTAAATGCCTTGCGCACGCGCTCTTCCAGAATCTCTTGCGGAATTTCGTCGCCGATAAACGCAGAGAGGATCTTGCTGCTGCGCTCGACGAAATCGAGCTCCAGCATGGCGTCGATATCCGTCAGGCTGAATTCCGGCAGGTCGTGCGGAAAGAAGAGCCCCTGATTTTTGCCAAGGCCCTGCGTGACGGCCTGTGCGAAGGAGACCTGCTCGTTATGATCTTTAAGGTTATAGAGTTTCATTTTTTATCCCAGTACTCGTGCGCCCGCCGTGTCGAGACGGCAAATATGTACAAAGCCTTCCTGATTTTGCAGATAGTGTTGGCCCAGCCACTCCGCCACGCGCTGCGCGGTTTCCGGTTTATCGCAGACGGCGAAAAGCGTGGGTCCGGATCCGGAGATGCCGCACGCCAGCGCGCCAGTCTCCATCGCCGCCTGGCGCGCCTCGCCAAAGCCTGGCAGCAACTTCGTGCGATACGGCTCGGCGATAACGTCCTGCATCAGTTTCGCGGCAAGCGCAGGCTGACGCGTATGACAGGCGTGAATGAAGCCCGCCAGATGACGGCCGTGAGCGATGCAGTCCTGGCGGCGATACTGCGCCGGAAGAATGGCCCGCGCTTCGGCGGTGGAAACCTTAATTCCCGGATAAGCCAGCACCCATAACCACTCCTCAAAGCCTGGCACGGACTGGCTGATAATGCCGTTTTCCTCAATCATCAGCTGCATGCCGCCAAGAAAACAAGGCGCGACGTTGTCGTAATGCACACTGCCGGAAATACGCCCTTCCAGCTCGCCCATCAGCAGCAATAACCGCGAGTCGCTAAGCGGCTTGCCGCAATATTCGTTCATCGCCACCAGCGCCGCGACCACAGAACAGGCGCTGGAGCCAAGCCCGGAACCGATAGGCATATTTTTCTCAAGCGTCATCGTAACCGGCACCGTTTTGCCAAGTTCCTGACAGAAACGCTCCCAGCACTGCCAGACGATATTTTCCCGGGGCTCCGTTGGCAGCTTATCGGCGAAGCGGCCAAGGTTTTGCACGCTGAAGCGATCTGCCGCTTCTACCGTAACGTAATCGCCAAGCAGCGCGCCATCCACCGGCGTCACCGCCGCGCCCAGCACGTCAAAGCCGACGCTCATGTTCGCGCTGGAAGCGGGGGCATAAACTTTAACCATATTAGACTCCTAACTTCCATGAGAGCGTACGCAGCAGGTCAGCGAATACGCCCGCCGCCGTCACGTCATTCCCTGCGCCATAGCCGCGCAGCACCAGCGGCAACGGCTGATAATAACGGCTGTAAAAGGCCAGCGCGTTCTCGCCGTTTTTCACTTTATAGAGCGGATCGTTGCCGTCCACGGCGGCAATCTTCACGCGGCAGACGCCGTCTTCTTCAATATTGCCGACATAACGCAACACTTTGCCTTCGTCGCGGACCTGCGCCACGCGAGCGGAAAACTCGTCATCCAGTTGCGCCAGGCGCGCCATAAAGCTTGCCACGTCGCCGGAAGCATCGAAGCTTTGCGGCAACACCGACTCCACCACAATATCGGAAAGCTCAAGGTGGCGTCCCGTTTCTCGCGCCAGGATAAGCAGCTTGCGCGCCACATCCATGCCAGAGAGATCGTCACGCGGGTCCGGTTCGGTGTAACCCATTTCACGTGCAATGCCGGTCGCCTCCGACAGGCTCATGCCTTCATCCAGCTTGCCGAAAATGAAAGAGAGCGAACCCGACAGGATGCCGGAGAAGCGCTGCAATTCATCGCCCGCGTTGAGCAGGTTTTGCAGGTTTTCAATGACAGGCAACCCGGCGCCGACGTTAGTGTCGTAAAGGAACTTACGGCGCGATTTTGCCGCCGCGTGGCGCAACTGATGGTAATACGCCATCGAAGAGGTATTCGCTTTTTTGTTCGGCGTGACGACATGAAACCCTTCGCGAAGGAAATCAGCGTACTGGTCGGCAACCGTCTGGTTGGAAGTACAGTCGACAATCACCGGGTTCAGCAGATGATACTCTTTCACCAGGCGAATCAGACGGCCCAGATTAAACGGCTCTTTCGCTTCCGCCAGTTCCGCACGCCAGTTTTCCAGATCGAGACCATGCACGTTGGTGAGCAGCGCTTTTGAGTTGGCTACGCCGCAGACTCGCAGGTCAATATGCTTCTGCTTAAGCCAGGCCTGCTGACGTTTCACCTGTTCCAGCAGCGCGCCGCCCACGCCGCCAACGCCGATAACAAAGACTTCAATCACCTGGTCGGTATTAAAGAGCATCTGGTGCGTTACGCGCACGCCGGTGGTGGCGTCGTCGTTATTAACCACGACAGAAATAGAGCGCTCGGAGGAGCCCTGGGCAATCGCAACGATATTAATATTAGCGCGAGCGAGGGCGGCGAAGAACTTCGCGGAAATGCCACGCAGCGTGCGCATGCCGTCGCCTACGGCAGAAATAATTGCCAGACGTTCCATGATGGAAAGCGGCTCCAGCAGCCCCTCTTTCAGCTCCAGATAAAACTCCTCTTCCAGCGCCTTACGCGCCCGCACGCTATCGCTTTGCGGTACGCAGAAGCTGATGCTGTATTCCGAAGAAGACTGGGTAATGAGCACGACGGAAATGCCCGCGCTGGACATCGCGGCGAATACGCGCGCCGCCATGCCGGGCATGCCTTTCATGCCTGGGCCGGAGACGTTAAACATCGCCATGTTATTCAGGTTGCTGATGCCTTTTACCGGCAGGCCATCTTCGTCGCTGGTCGCGCCAATCAGCGTACCTGGCGCTTGCGGGTTACCGGTATTTTTAATCAGGCAAGGGATCTGGAACTGGGCGATGGGGGAAATGGTGCGGGGGTGAAGCACTTTGGCGCCGAAGTAAGAGAGCTCCATCGCCTCCTGATAAGACATGGATTTCAGCAGCCTGGCGTCCGGCACCTGACGCGGGTCGCAGGTATAAACGCCATCCACGTCGGTCCAGATTTCACAACAGTCGGCGCGCAGGCAAGCGGCCAGCACGGCGGCGGAGTAATCAGAGCCGTTACGGCCCAGCACGACCAGTTCCCCTTTGTCATTGCCAGCAGTAAAGCCCGCCATCAGGATCATATGATCCGCAGGGATTTTACTGGCGGCGATGCGGCGGGTTGATTCGCCAATATCGACGGTAGATTCAAGGTAATGCCCCACGGCGAGCAGTTTTTCGACCGGGTCGATAACCGAAACTTTATGGCCTCGCGCTTCCAGCAACCCCGCCATAATAGCGATGGAAAGCTTTTCGCCCCGGCAGATAAGCGCGGCGTTGATACTGTCCGGGCACTGCCCCAACAGGCTGATGCCGTGCAAAACGTGTTTGATTTGAGCGAATTCCTGGTCGACCACCGCCTTCAGACGAGCCAGCGGAAACCCAGGCTGCGCTTCGGCAAGGCCGTTAAGCAGATCGGCAAAAATATGTTCAGCGTCGTTGATGTTCGGCAGTGCATCCTGGCCGCTAATGGTTTTTTCAATCATCGCCACCAGATGGTTAGTAATTTTCGCCGGGGCAGAGAGCACGGTCGCCACCTGCCCCTGTCTGGCATTACTTTCCAGAATATCGGCAACGCGCAGAAACCGCTGCGCGTTCGCCACTGATGTACCGCCAAATTTCAACACTCGCATGGTGGATCCTCTTGATTTTTGGTCGAAAAAAAAGCCCGCACTGTTCAGGTGCGGGCTTTTTTCAGTATTTCCTGTACGCGTCAGCCCGCACCGTTACCTGTGGTAATGGTGGTGGTAATAATTGTGGTAATCAGGCTGATGCGAATCATGGATGTTGTGTGCTCTTAATCAGGACTTTCTTGTGTTAGTGCTCTATTGGTTAAAGTATTGGCTGCGGCAAGTCAATGAATATTTCATTTACGCACCGGTCGTAAATATCCGCCGTTGCGCTGCCTTACCGTCTCCTTTCATCCTGTTCCGTTGTCATTGGCTACGCTTATCCAGCATATAAAACCAATATGGAAAACTTATAAGGCGTTTTATCCGGCGAGCTTTTTTTCAATATCATGCAGCAATCTGTGCAACATTGCGGTGTCGCGTTGCTCAAGCAGCCCAAGACGCTGCTGAACCCAGTCGGCCATTTTTACATCATCCGCCACTTCAAGACGCGTAAGCAGATCGTTCATTCGCTGGCGCAAAGCCTGCAACTGATGATTGTCGGCGTGTTGCGCTTTAACCGACGCGGTTTGCATTAACGAGGTTAACTGATAACAGTAGACCATCACCGCCTGGCCCAGATTCAGCGACGGGTAATCCGCGACCATCGGCACGCCGGTGAGCATATCCGCCAGCGCCAGTTCTTCATTGGTTAGCCCCGAATCTTCGCGACCAAACACCAGCGCCAGCGTATTCATCCACTGCGCTTTTTCCGCTAAAACAGGCAAAAGCGCCTGCGGCGTGGCATAGTAATGAAACCGGGCCCGGCTGCGGGCCGTGGTGGCGACGGTAAAATCCACATCGGCCAGCGCCTGCTCAAGCGTTTCAAATTCTTTAATATTATCAAGGATATCTCCCGCTCCGTGCGCAACTATACGGGCTGCTGGCTCCCGGTGCGCTTCGCTTGCGACGATGCGCAACTCGGTAAACCCCATGGTTTTCATCGCGCGGGCGGCCGCGCCAATATTTTCAGCCCTGGCGGGAGAGACCAGGATTACAGGCAAACGCATAAGCTTCTCAATGTCAGGTTAACAGGTCAGAAAGACAGCACAGGTCACATAATACGCAGCGCAAATTTACATTAGATCAACATAAACGGGCGAATTGGTGCCTTATTAATCATAAATAGTTTTGATACTTCATTCAAAAAAACGCGGCGTATAAACCGGGCATTTTTATGTTATCCTTTTGTTTATTATAGATAAAATGACTGCAATACGGCAATTTTATTAGATCGCGAATTGTTTATTAATTATTTGGCGCAACGGCCTGAGATATTAAGAGAATGTAATTAAAGTCAGGAATACGCTACGATGATTTCATTGAACTGTTAACGTGCTACAATTGAATTTGATATATGTCAACGAAGCGTAGTTTTATTTGGTGTCGGCAGCGTCTCAACCTGTTATGTTGCTGTTAAAGTGGTTAGGATGTCAGCCGTTTTTGACACCGTCGGGTCCAGAGGGAAAGTACCCACGACCAAGCTAATGATGTTGTTGACGTTGATGGAAAGTGCATCAAGAACGCAATTACGTACTTTAGTCACATTAGGCCGGACATGTTAATTCGGGACATGTACCAGGCAGGTCAGGGACTTTTGTACTTCCTGTTTCGATTTAGTTGGCAATTTTAGGTAGCAAACATGCAGACCCCGCACATTCTTATCGTTGAAGACGAGTTGGTAACACGCAACACGTTAAAAAGTATTTTCGAAGCAGAAGGCTATGATGTATCCGAAGCGACCGATGGCGCTGAGATGCACCAAATCCTCTCTGATAATGATATCAACCTGGTCATCATGGATATCAACCTGCCGGGCAAAAATGGCCTGCTGCTGGCGCGCGAATTGCGCGAGCAAGCGAACGTGGCGCTGATGTTCCTGACGGGCCGCGACAATGAAGTGGACAAGATTCTGGGCCTTGAGATCGGCGCAGATGATTACATCACTAAACCCTTCAATCCTCGCGAGTTGACTATCCGCGCGCGCAACCTGCTCTCCCGCACCATGAATCTGGGTACAGTGAGCGAAGAGCGTCGCAGCGTGGAAAGCTACAAGTTCAACGGCTGGGAATTGGATATCAACAGCCGTTCGCTGATTAGCCCTAACGGCGAGCAGTACAAACTGCCGCGCAGCGAATTCCGCGCTATGCTGCATTTCTGCGAGAACCCGGGCAAGATCCAGTCCCGTGCGGAATTGCTGAAGAAAATGACCGGTCGCGAGCTGAAGCCGCATGACCGCACTGTAGACGTCACTATTCGCCGCATTCGTAAACATTTCGAATCAACGCCGGATACGCCGGAAATCATCGCCACCATTCATGGCGAAGGTTACCGTTTCTGCGGCGACCTGCAGGAATAAGCCTGTCAGCGCAAAACAATAAAGGGCGGTTAATCCGCCCTTTTTTTATTTCCACGGCATAATCGGCACCGCGCTCAGCGCATTCTTCGGCGAGCCTTCCACGACTTTGTCAGAGTAAGCAAGGTAGGCAAGCGTATTGCGCTTCTCGTCATAAAAACGCACCACCTGCAGCTTTTTAAAGATAAGCGACGTACGTTTCTGAAAAACGACGATCCCCTTACCCTTTGCAGATTTGATTTTTTCGCTCAGCTCAATCGGCCCTACCTGCTGACAGGAGATAGCGGCATCCGACGTGTCTTCCGCCAGCCCGAGCCCGCCTTTGATACCGCCGGTTTTCGCCCGGCTCAGGTAGCAGGTAACGTTTTTCACATCCGGATCGTCAAACGCTTCAACGACAATTTTATGGTCCGGCCCAAAGATCTTGAAAACTGTATCAACCGAGCCAATTTCCTCGGCATGGACGCCGCCGGCAAAAGCAAAAAGCAGAACTGACGCTATTAAGGCCTTACATTTCATATTGTTACCATCTTTAAAAATTGATCGGAGTGACTATTCGTCTTTTTATAGAAAAAGTATTAAATATCAGGTTTTTACAAAAAATGTGCGCTGGCGCGGACCTGGTAAGCACATTCAGTTAAAAAAAACACGCAATGCTAAAAGAACAAAAAATGCTACTATTCGCTACCTTAATATCGAAGGCACTCGCATTCAGGATGAGGATTAACTATGGATCAGGCTGTGATCATTCGCGATCTGCTTACCTGGCTTGAAGGCCATCTGGATCAGCCCCTTTCTTTGGACAATGTGGCGGCCAAAGCGGGTTATTCCAAGTGGCATTTACAACGAATGTTTAAAGAGGTAACGGGTCAGGCGATTGGCGCTTATATTCGCGCGCGTCGTCTGTCTAAATCCGCTGTCGCCTTACGCCTTACCGCTCGTCCTATCCTGGATATCGCGCTGCAATATCGCTTTGATTCGCAGCAAACCTTTACGCGCGCTTTCAAAAAACAGTTTTCTTTGACCCCTGCGCTTTACCGCCGCGCCGCGGACTGGAATGCTTCCGGCATTTGTCCGCCTATCCGGCTGGGCGATTTCACGCCGCCGCAGCATAAATTCGTTACGCTTGCGCAGACGCCTTTAGTGGGCTTAACGCAAAATTACACCTGCTCGTTGGAAGAAATTTCCGATTTCCGCCACGAAATGCGCGTGCAGTTCTGGACGCAGTTTCTCGCCAATTGCCCGATGCTGCCGCCGGAACTTTACGGCCTGAACGAATCACGCCCAAGCTACGAAAAAGACGACGAGCAGGAGGTTTTTTACACCACCGCGCTTTCACCGGAACTGGCAAACGGCTACATCCAGAACGCCCACCCGGTCATGCTTGAAGGGGGCGATTACGTTCAGTTTACTTACGAAGGGCCAGGCACCGGGCTGCAGGAATTTATCCTGACCGTTTACGGCACCTGCATGCCCGCGCTGGGCCTCACGCGCCGTAAAGGCCTGGATATCGAGCGTTACTTTCCGGCAAGCGAAACGCGCACAAACCAGCGCCCCGTCCATTTACGCTGTGAATATCTGATTCCGCTGCGCCGTTAACGCTGAAGCTCATCCAGTGCGGGAGCGTCCAGATGCGAGACGTCTCCTGCCGTTTCCACCACCCAACCGGAAGCCAGCCACGGGCTTTGCTGATAATCCACGCGAGAAATTGAACAGTTGCGCAGACGCAACCGGCGCTCCGCATAAGCGGGCAGCCCGAGAATGGTGCTGACCAGACAGCCGAGCGCCATGCCGTGACTGACCAGCAGCGGACGGCTTCCCGGCGGCAGATCCAGACAGGCGTTCAGCGCCGCATGCATCCTTTCGCTCATCTCCTGCATCGACTCGCCATCCGGAATACGTCCATCCGGCGTACCGTTGACAAGCTGCCGGCGCCAGCCCTCTTCTTCTTCGGTCAGCGACTCAATATGGCGTCTTTCCAGTACGCCCATATCGAGCTCACGCAGACGCGAGTCGAGTTGCACATCGCAGCCGCACGCCTTAGCGATAATTTCAGCGGTGCGCCGCGTGCGGCCCAGATCGCTTGCGATAATGTGGGTAATGCCGAGCGTTTTTGCCCGCTCTCCCACTTGCCACGCCTGGCGCTCGCCTTTATCGGTAAGCTGACTGTCAGACTGCCCCTGAATACGGCGTTCGGCATTCCACTGCGTTTCACCGTGGCGAACAAGGTATACCTGTAACATGCTTTTTATCCGTTATACTGCTTCGAAATTTAGTCGTCAGAGTGTTAGTTGATTATGTACGAAGTTGTCTGCGCCACCACTAACCCAGCCAAAATTCAGGCTATTCTGCGAGCGTTTAGCGAGATTTTCGGTGAAGCATCCTGCCATATCGCCTCTGTGGACGTCGAGAGCGGCGTTCCGGAACAGCCCTTCGGCAGCCACGAGACACGCACCGGCGCGCGTCAGCGCGTCATCAATGCCCGTCAAGCGTGCCCGCAGGCCGATTTCTGGGTCGCCATCGAAGCGGGCATCGACGACGACAGCACCTTCAGCTGGGTCGTGATTGAAAATGCGCAACAACGTGGCGAAGCGCGTTCCGCCACGCTGCCGCTGCCTGCGGTGATTCTGGAACAAGTGCGGGCGGGCGAAGCCCTGGGACCGGTAATGTCTGCCTGGACCGGCATTGACGAAGTGGGACGCAAAGAAGGGGCAATCGGCGTGTTCACCGGGGGCAAGCTCACCCGCAGCAGCGTTTATCACCAGGCGGTGATCCTCGCGTTAAGTCCTTTCCACAACGCGATTTATCGCTGATGATTCAGCAGTTCCTGCTCAAGCCACGCGCGCAGCTCCGGCGGGGCGGCCTTCAGGCTGTTGGAGCCGCGCGTAATCGTGGCGATGCCCGCCCCGAGCTCGTTTTTCAACTCGCGCTGGCTCATTTCGCCGCGCAGCAACTCTTCGATAATCCGCACCCGCGTGCCGAGCGCAGCGCGTTCATCTGGCGTGAGTAAAAGCGTTAACAGAGGAAGATGCAGTTGTTCATTGAACGACTGTTTCAGCAACTCGACGAAGCGAAGCCACTCCTGGTTACTCTGTTCGGCATGCGCCGCGGAATAGGTAGAATGCTGGGTCATGATAGGCTGCCATACTCTTTAACTAGTACGGCAGCATAGCACAAAGCGGAGAGGATCAGTAACGGCGCTGCCATTCTGCGTCGGTCATCAGCACCGGTTTATCGCCCATGAAATAGCGATAATAGGCGTCGTAGGCCAGCACATTTTTTACGTAGCCGCGCGTTTCCGAGAACGGAATGCTTTCAACAAAGGCCACCGCGTCAATGCGCGCCGCACTATTGCCAAGCCAGGTACGCACCCGCCCGGGACCCGCGTTATAACCCGCTGAAGTCAGAATGCGGTTGTTACCGAATTGCTGATAAACATACTGCAGGTAGCTGGTGCCGATGTTGATATTGGTTTCCGGGTCCAGCAGTTGGCCTGCGTTGCTATAGCCGGGAATATTAAACATCTTCACCGTATGGGTGGCGGTGCCAGGCATGATCTGCATCAGCCCCGACGCGCCCACCGGCGAGCGGACTTTCGGGTTCCAGGCGCTCTCCTGGCGCGCTATCGCCATAGCGTAGCTTGCCGTAACCGCTTTATCGCTGACGTAGCGGGCGAACAGATCTTTGTACGCCAGCGGGAAACGCTCTTCCAGTTGATCCCAAAGTTTACCGGCTATGGTCGCCTGTACGCTGAGATCCCACCAGCGCTGATCAAAGGCGTAACGCGCCAGCGCCGCCTGCTCCTGCTTCGGACGGCTGGTAATCAGGTTCGCCCATTCGCTGCGCGCCGTGTTATCCATGTTCCAGTACATCAGCTCGCGCACGCGGGCCATTTCCGGCCCCTGAAAGAGCGCGGCGTTAACCGCAGGCGCTTTATCGACGCGCAATGGATAATCTTCATTCAGCCGCTGCGCGGCCGCCATCGGGTAGAAACCGCGCTGCTGCATCAGCGCATGCAGGATGGTTTTCGCCTCTTCGTCACGTCCGCGCTCCAGCAATAGATCCGCCTGCCAGTAGCGCCACTCGTCTTTCTCTTTCGCCTCCATCGGCAGACGCGCAAGCCAGGTGTTTAGCCCGTTGCGGTCGCCTGCGCCAAGCGCGATACGAATGCGGCGTTCGATAAGCGAAGTGGATTGCGAACGCATAATCACGTCGTCGCGCCAGCGCGCCTGTTCACTGGTGATGTCGTTGCCCATCAGGCGCCACGCCACAATCTCTTTTAGTTCCTGAGTTTGATCCTCGTTAAGCTGTTGCGCCTGCGCAAGCGAAGGGATCATCAGTCTCGCGTTTTCCGCATCCTGACGCGCCACGCTTGCGAACGCCACGGCCGCCATCTGGCGCGTAAAATCGGTAGCGCCGACGCTGCGGGCGAAAGTCATCACGCTATTGGGATCGTTGGCGAGACTCACCAGCGCGCTGGAGACAGTCTGGTAATCGGCGGGCAGCTGGTTCGCCAGCGTATTCACCAGCCGAGTATTGCCAGCTTTCATCGCCAGCCGGATACGCTCCAGATAAGCAAGCGGATCCTGTGTTCCGGAACTGCGCCATACCGAGAAGAGGCGGTCGCAGGCATCTGGCAGATTTTTACCGGTCAGCCAGAGGGTTTTGGCTCCTTCCCAGGCGGATTGCGCATCGCCCGTGTTCCATTTCGCATAGTAGTAGTTGCATTGGGCCTCTGTGCTGCCCGGCGGCTCAGGGCTGAAGGCAAGCAACCCACGCCAGTCTTCGCGTCGCGCCAGCTCATTCACAAAACGCGATTTCAGCGTGCGCGAAGGCGGCAGCGTGGGGTTAGCCTGAATAAACTGGCTGACAGTCAGCGAAGGCTGATTCATTAAATCATCGCTGAGCTGGCGATATTGCAAATAAGGATAGAGGGGATAATTTTGCAGCGTGGGCATCAACTGCTGCACCACGTCCATCTGTCGGTTATCCCATGCTTGTTTGATTTGCGCATAACGGCTGCGCTGTTCATCCAGCGAATCAGCGCGTGCAGCCTGGCTTAGCGAAAGCAGGCACATCCCTGCCGTTAACAGCCGCCAGGCAACCTGTTTGGCTTTCCCCACAACAACTCCTCACAGTGAAATGGCATCGCAGCATCTTGCCGCTTTGATAAGGCGATTACTTCATGCTAACCAGGGTGGTGCGGTTGCGCCACGTTACAGACACTTTTTTACCCATCTCACGCTCCTGCACGCCGGGCGCTTGCGCACGCCTTGTTGGCTGGGATTAGCGACGGAAAAAGGCTACACTCCGCAGTTGGGAAACACCTTTATCACGATAAAAGAGGCGAAGTCGCAACGTGGCTCAATTCGTTTATACCATGCATCGCGTCGGCAAAGTGGTTCCGCCGAAGCGACATATTCTGAAGAATATCTCTCTGAGCTTTTTCCCGGGCGCTAAAATCGGCGTGCTGGGCTTAAACGGCGCCGGTAAATCTACCCTGCTGCGCATTATGGCTGGCATCGATAAAGATATCGAAGGCGAAGCGCGTCCGCAGCCTGGCATCAAGATTGGCTACCTGCCGCAGGAGCCGCAGCTCAATACCGAACATACCGTTCGCGAATCTATCGAAGAAGCCGTTTCCGAAGTGGTTAACGCGCTTAAGCGTCTGGATGAAGTTTATGCGCTGTATGCGGACCCGGATGCCGATTTCGACAAGCTCGCCGCCGAGCAAGGCAAACTGGAAGAGATTATCCAGGCTCACGACGGCCACAATTTGAACATGCAGCTGGAGCGCGCCGCAGACGCGCTGCGCCTGCCGGACTGGGACGCGAAGATAGCCAACCTCTCCGGTGGCGAACGCCGCCGCGTCGCGCTCTGCCGCCTGCTGCTGGAAAAGCCGGACATGCTGCTGCTCGACGAACCGACTAACCACCTGGACGCCGAATCCGTCGCCTGGCTGGAGCGCTTCCTGCATGATTTCGAAGGCACCGTGGTGGCTATCACCCACGACCGCTACTTCCTCGACAACGTAGCAGGCTGGATCCTCGAGCTTGACCGCGGCGAAGGCATTCCGTGGGAAGGCAACTACTCCTCCTGGCTTGAGCAGAAAGATCAGCGTCTGGCGCAGGAAGCGTCTCAGGAAGCGGCTCGCCGTAAATCCATTGAGAAAGAGCTGGAGTGGGTGCGTCAGGGCGCCAAAGGCCGTCAGTCTAAAGGTAAAGCGCGTCTGGCCCGCTTTGAAGAGCTTAACAACGTCGAATACCAGAAACGTAACGAGACCAACGAGCTCTTTATTCCGCCGGGACCGCGTCTGGGCGACAAAGTGGTTGAAGTCAGCAACCTGCGAAAATCTTACGGCGACCGCGTGCTGATTGACGACCTGAGCTTCTCCGTGCCAAAAGGCGCGATTGTCGGCATCATCGGTCCGAACGGCGCGGGTAAATCCACACTGTTCCGTATGATGTCCGGGCAGGAACAGCCGGACAGCGGTACCATTACCCTTGGCGAAACCGTGAAGCTTGCCTCCGTTGATCAGTTCCGTGACGCAATGGACAACAGTAAAACCGTCTGGGAAGAGGTTTCCGGCGGGCTGGATATCATGAAGATCGGCAACACCGAGATGCCGAGCCGCGCTTACGTTGGTCGCTTTAACTTCAAAGGCGTAGACCAGGGTAAACGCGTTGGCGAGCTTTCCGGCGGTGAGCGTGGTCGTCTGCACCTGGCGAAGCTGCTGCAGGTGGGCGGCAACATGCTGCTGCTTGATGAACCGACCAACGACCTGGATATCGAAACTCTGCGTGCGCTGGAAAACGCCCTGCTGGAGTTTCCGGGCTGCGCGATGGTTATCTCGCATGACCGCTGGTTCCTTGACCGTATCGCCACCCATATTCTGGACTACCAGGATGAAGGTAAAGTGGAGTTCTTCGAAGGTAACTTCACCGAATACGAAGAGTACAAAAAACGCACGCTGGGCGCGGAAGCGCTGGAGCCGAAGCGTATTAAGTACAAACGTATCGCGAAATAAATCACAATGGCCTTCTCTGCGAAGGCCATTTTTTATCTGTTCTAATTCTTCTGGATATTTATTTTTAATAAATAGCGAATTTAATTTCAATTAAAGAAAGCAGCATTCAATTATTTTCCTACATATTAAACATCTTTTTTTATATTTTTCTAAAATAATACATTTATATTATACACCTGTCCTTTCTGTACGTTCTGTTCTCTCGACTAAAAACAGACGAGCCATTATAGTTTTGCCTTACTTCCTCGCTGGGTCAGAAGCGTGCTATTGCCACTTCGTGATAAGCCTTAGCCATAACAGGAATAACAGGAACAAAACAGGGATAGCCGCTTCAGGGCGTTGTTAAAACGCGCTGCCAGTAGCGTTCATCAAGGCCGATGGTGTTCCAAATTTGGCAGGTTAGCACACATAAATATGTTACTGGTTTGCTAATAGCAGAGCACCTCTCGACATTACCGCAATCGAGTCACAACAGTCGTATGCGCATTAAAAAACTGACCGCTTCATTAGCCGGGCTTTTTAAAAAAGGCTTATCGGCAATATTTGCTGTTTTGCAACACTATACGGGCCGGGTAATTATTTTAATCCCCATGGTTTTGCTGTTGCTTTACTTAGTCATTTTCAGCCAACCGCGGTACTTAAGCGAATCCAAAGTCGCCATTAAGCGGGCTAGCGATATCGATAACGCCAGCTTAAATATCGGCTTGCTGATGGGCGCATCGAACCCCAGCTCCTCTGAAGATGCGCTCTATCTGAAAGAATATCTGCATTCGCCGGATATGCTGTCCATTCTCGATAAGCAGCTCGACTTTAAAAAAGCCTTTGGCGAAAGCGGCTTAGATTTTTTCTATCATCTTTCACGTAATGCCACGGCGGAGGAGTTTCTTGATTACTACCGCCACCGCATCACCATTAATTTTAATAATAAAAATGGCCTGCTGACCATTCAAACCCAGGGGTTTACGCCCGAGTTCGCCCTGCGCTTCAACCAGGCGGCGCTAAAAGAGGCGGAGCGCTTTATCAACGAGCTTTCGCATCGCATCGCGCGCGATCAGCAGCGTTTCTCGGAAGAGGAGCTGGCCCGGGCGAGCGAGCGGCTGAACCGAAGCAAAGGCGCCCTGCTCGCTTACCAGAACAGCAACAACGTGCTGGACCCGCAGGCGACGGCGCTGGCGGCCAATACGCTGGTAAACAATCTGACCGAGCAGAAAATTAAGCTCGAAACCGAACTGCGCAACCTGCTCACCTATCTGCGTGAAGATGCTCCGCAGGTCGTTACCGCTAAAAACGCGCTTGCGTCTGTCGAGGCGCAGATTGCAAAAGAGCAGCGCAACATTACCGCGCCGGAAGGCGACAAACTCAACCGTATGGCGGCGGATTTCGACGAACTGAAATCCAAAGTCGCCTTTGATACCGACCTTTATCGCCTTGCGCTGACGGCAATTGAAAAAACCCGCGTTGAAGCTGCACGCAAGTTAAAAAGCCTTTCGGTTATCAGCTCGCCGCAACTGCCCCAGCAGTCTCGCTTTCCGGATGTGCCCTGGCTGCTGGCAAGCTGGCTTTTAGTCTGCGGCCTGCTTTACGGCACCCTCAAGCTTTTACTGTCCATTGTGGACGATCACAGAAACTGATTTTTTCAGAGATAGTTATGAAATTACGTAAAACAGGGACGCTTTTCCTGCTGCTGACGGCCACCAGCGTCAACGCAGTCGATCTCACGGCAGACCCTGCCCTGACTGGCGCGGCGCCATTCCCGGCCTTGTTGGCCGCCGCCAGTACGCAGAGCAGCGCCGAGGGGTTTGATAATACCCCGGCTCCCGCCGCGCCCGCCCCGTTGAGCCGTATGTTCGGCGCGCAGCTTTTTACGGCGCCGGGCGCCGACAGCGGAACGGGCATCGGTTTCAACCCTAACTACATCATTGGCCTTGGCGACACCGTGCAGGTGCGTCTGTGGGGCGCGTTCGTTTACGACGGCACGCTGACCGTCGATCCGAAAGGCAATATCTTCCTGCCCAATGTCGGGCCGCTGAAGGTCGCAGGCATCACTAACGGCCAGCTCAACACGCTGGTGACTAACCGGGTAAAAGAAGTCTATCAGGCGAACGTTAATGTCTACGCTTCGCTCCTGCAGGCGCAGCCGGTGAAGGTGTTCGTCACAGGCTATGTTCGCACCCCGGGGCTGTACGGCGGCGTCGCTTCCGATTCCCTGCTTTCGTACCTGAACAAAGCAGGCGGCGTGGACAGCGAGCGCGGCAGCTATGTAGATATCACCGTCAAGCGCGGCCAGAAGGTACGTTCGCACGTCAACCTGTATGATTTCCTGCTCAACGGCAGCCTTGGTCTTTCTCAATTTTCCGAGGGCGACACCATTGTAGTCGGGCCGCGCCAGCATACTTTCAGCGTTGAAGGGGATGTCTTTAACGGCTATGACTTTGAGTTTGAAGATGGCGCCATTCCGGTCACTGAGGCGTTGAAATGGGCGCGGCCGAAACCCGGCGCTACGCACGTTACCCTGATTCGCCAGCAAGGCGCGATGAAGCAGAGCGAGTATTTCCCGATCAGCAGCGCGGCAGGGCGTACGCTGCAGGACGGTGACAGAATGGTGATAAGCTCAGACCGGTATGCAGGGACGATTCAGGTGAGGATCGAAGGGGCGCACTCCGGCGAGCATGCCATGGTGTTGCCTTATGGCGCCTCTATGCGTCAGGTGCTGGCAAAGATCCGCCCGAACGCGATGTCGCAACTTGGCGCCATCCAGCTTTACCGTAAATCGGTCGCCATAAGGCAGAAAGAGATGCTGGATCTCGCCTTGCAGAAACTGGAGCAAGCCTCACTCTCCGCCCAGTCTTCCACCCAGGAAGAGGCGCGTCTGCGCATGCAGGAAGCGCAGCTTGTCAGCCGCTTTGTCGCTAAAGCGCGCACCGTCGTGCCCAAAGGCGAAGTTGTTCTTAACGAAAGCAACCTCGACCAGGTACTGCTGGAAGATGGCGATGTGATAACGATTCCCGAAAAAACGTCACTGGTGATGGTGCATGGCGAAGTGCTCTTCCCGAACGCCGTTAGCTGGCAGAAAGGGCTGGATCCGCAGGATTATATCGATAAATGCGGCGGCATGACGCAGAAGTCGGGTAATGCCAAAGTCATTGTGATCCGCCAGAATGGCGCAGCGCTGGACGCTGATGATGTTGATGAGATGCAGCCTGGCGATGAACTGATGGTACTGCCGAAATACGAGACCAAAAACCTTGAAGTTTCTCGCGGTATTTCCACCATTCTTTATCAGTTAGCCGTTGCCGCTAAAGTTATTTTGACGTTGTAATCAGATACGTTTATGGCGACAGGCATTTACTCAAGGGGGATGTGGCGTATCCCCCATCTCGACAGTTTCCTTCTTACGGAGTGCCGGAAGCTCTGTTTATACAGGCGCTTACCCAAAGACATTCATGCCATTGCGGTATGGGGTTATCGACCAGGCACAGCACGGGCTGTGAAAAAAAGTCGCCTTGCCAACTTGCCTGTCATTCGTCTGGAAGATGGGTTTATTCGCTCGCTGCGCCCTGGGGTAACAGGTGAAGCGCCGCTTGCGCTGGTTGTAGATGAAGAGGGAATTTATTACGACGCCAGCCGTCCTTCCACGCTTGAGCGCTTAGTTCAGGATAACACGGGCAACCAGTTGCGCATCGCCGAGGCGAAGCAAGCTATCAGCCTTATCCTTAAGCATCAGCTTTCGAAATATAACCACGCGCCTGCCTTTCGTGCCGACAATAGCGAAGAAGCGGTGCTGGTAGTCGATCAGACTCGCAACGATATGGCCGTACGCTACGGCAACGCCGATGCGCTTTCTTTCAGGCGGATGCTGGAGGCTGCACTGGCGGAAAACCCGCAGGCGAAGGTTTGGGTAAAAATTCATCCGGATGTACTGTGCGGTAAAAAAACAGGCTATCTGACAGGGCTCGAGGCGCATCCGCGGGTACGCATTATTGCCGAAGAGGTTGCTCCGCTTTCGCTGCTTCGCCATGTGCAGCGCGTATATGTTGTGACTTCGCACTATGGTTTTGAGGCTTTGCTTGCCGGTAAGCCTGTAGTTTGCTTTGGACAACCCTGGTATGCGGGTTGGGGCCTGACGGATGACCGCCATCCCCAGGCCGCCACGCTTGCCGCTCGCCGGCAGCCTGCGCCGCTGGAGCATCTTTTCGTAGCCGCCTACTTACGTTACAGCCGTTACATCCATCCGCTTACGGGCCGCCCCGGTACATTGTTTGACGTCATCGATTATCTGCAACGTCAGCGCCAGTTTTGCGCAACACGCGCTGGCGACCTGTGGGCGCCGGGCTTAACCCTGTGGAAACGGGCGATTCTGACGCCTTTTTTAAAAACGCCTTTTTCCGGGCTGAGTTTTACCAAAGCCAGGCCGCAAACGACCGCTTGTGTGGTCTGGGGCACGAAAGGCGAGCAGCGATGGGAAAGCGCGGCCAGCGCGAGGCGAATGCCCGTCTGGCGTATGGAAGATGGTTTTCTGCGCTCGGTCGGCCTTGGCAGCGACCTCCACGCGCCGCTTTCGCTGGTGCTGGATAAACAAGGCATTTACTACGACGCCACCAGGCCAAGCGACCTGGAGTCGCTGCTGCAACACAGCGAGCTTAACCAGAGCGAAGCTCAACGGGCGAAACGCCTGCGCCTGCGTCTTACCCAGGCGCGCCTGTGTAAATACAATTTCGGCGAGCCGTGGCGGCTGCCTGAATACGCAAAAAGAGAATCAGTCGTTCTGGTGCCGGGCCAGGTTGAAGACGATGCTTCTCTGCAAACCGGCGCGCCAGGTATCACGACTAACCTGGCGCTGCTACGCGCCGTGCGTCAGGCCCGTCCTGATGCGTTCATCGTTTATAAACCGCATCCGGATGTTTCTTACGGTCATCGCCCCGGACTTATCACGCCGCGGGAAGCGTTGCGCTGGGCGGATGTCATCGCCGAAAAGGCGGATATTATCGACTGCATCCGACAGGCGAATGAAATCCATACCATGACTTCGCTTTGTGGTTTTGAAGGCCTGCTGCACGGCAAAAAGGTGTTTTGCTACGGTTTGCCTTTCTATGCCGGATGGGGGCTGACAACCGATGCTTTTAGCTCTCCCAGGCGCACCCGAATACTCACGCTCGATGCGCTGGTTTACCAGGCGCTAATCGCCTACCCCACCTATATCCACCCTATCAGCAAAAAGGTTATCGCCGTTGAGGACGCGGTGGATTATCTGATTTGCGCTACTGCCAGGGCGCGCCCTACACCGGTGCCGCTCGCTCGTTATCTGCGCCTGGTGCGCGAACTGCTGGCTCTCACCTCACTGAAGCATCGCTAACAACGGAACGCCAGCATGAACAGCAACGCCATGAAAACCCTGCTTGCAGGACAACGTTATTTACTGCTGCAGGGACCTATGGGGCCTTTCTTCAGCGAGCTTGCCAGGTGGCTGGAAAGGCAGGGGCGCCAGGCGGTAAACGTTGTTTTCAACGGCGGCGATAAGTTTTATTGCCGCAAAGTAAAAGCTTACGCCTGGCGAAAGACAGCGGCAGAGTTTCCGCAATGGCTGGAAGAAACCTGGCAGGGATATCGTTTTGATACCGTGATTTGCTTTGGCGATTGCCGCCCGCTGCATCAGGCCGCCAGGCAGTGGTCGCAGGCAAATGGGGTACGTTTTCTGGTGTTTGAAGAGGGCTATCTCAGACCACATTACATCACGCTTGAAGAAAATGGCGTTAACGCCTGGTCTTCATTACCTCGGGATGCCGCGTTTTATCGCAATCTGCACGATCTTCCCCCCTTGCAGGCTGAAGAGATCAAAGCCTCCGCTTTCCGGCGTTGCTGGCATGCGGCCGTTTATTATCTGATGGGCAGCTATCATCGTGATGATTTTCCCCATTACCGGCACCACAAATGCTTTTCTCCCTGGTACGAAGCGCGTTGCTGGTGGCGTGCCGGCTGGCGGAAACAGTGGTACAGGCTGCTGGAAAGTAAAATATTGAAGAGATTAGGTAACGAACTTAGTCAGCACTATTATCTGGCAATCCTGCAGGTTTATAACGACAGTCAGGTAAGCCAACACAGTAACTATGGCGATGTAAGGGAGTATATTGAAGAGGTTATCGCTTCTTTTGCCAAAAACGCGCCGCTGCGCGAACACCTTGTGATCAAGCATCACCCGATGGATCGTGGACACCGCATGTATGGCCCGTTAATTAAACGGCTCAGTGATATTTACGGCGTTAGTGATAAGGTAATTTACGTACACGACCTACCGATGCCGCAGTTATTGCATCATGCCAGAGCCGTAGTGACTATTAACAGTACTGCGGGTATCTCTGCGTTGGTACATAAAAAACCCCTGAAGGTCATGGGCCGCGCAATGTATAACATAGACGGCTTAACCTTTCAGGGGCACCTGGACGCGTTCTGGACGTCAGACTTCAAACCCGACGGCGAACTGTTTTGCAAGTTTCACGCTTATTTGAAAACAAGCACACAGATAAATGCGGTTTTTTATAGCAAGTCACGTTGGCCTTATTAACTTTTCTTCCATAAATA
Source organism: Franconibacter pulveris DSM 19144 (assembly GCA_000621185.1). Lineage (GTDB taxonomy): Bacteria > Pseudomonadota > Gammaproteobacteria > Enterobacterales > Enterobacteriaceae > Franconibacter > Franconibacter pulveris. The sequence goes on along the minus strand of KK211223.1, from coordinate 375,154 downwards.
AACATGGCCATTTTGACTGTACACGTCAACAGATTCACTTGAAGCAAGTATTTTGTTATCTGCGCCTGCATCTACCTCTAACGCTTTACGGGCATAGTGCTCCTGACAAGTGATATCTAAAAGAATACGATACCGACCCGCGGGAAGTTCTTGTACATTAAGCCCTTGAAATTTTGCAGTGCAAAACCAGCCTTTATCATAATTGACGAAACCTTCTTCATATAGCTGTCTGGTTAAAATGGAACGATGGGCTTTAGCTATCCGGAACACCTCTTCAAGCCCTTCATTTTTAAATACTAAATCAATTTCAATATCCTGGTATTCACCGCAACTTACCCCTTTAAGCACAGCTATTCCTTCAGGAAAAATTAACGTATCCATAACAGCTATCTTCTTTAAAATAGCGACAGGCTGCGGCTTTACCGGACGTGACACTAAAGTATTATCGGCAATTAGCTCGCAATAACCATAGTGAGGAACGGCCCCCTGGGATAAGGAGTAAAAAATACCCAGCAATAGCGGCACATGATACGAGGTGACTTGATTATGCTCCCTTATCAACTGAGAGGTAGCCATCAACAGGTTAAAATTACGATATTTTCTGAAGCCGTCAAGATAAGGTTTTATCTCTTTTTCATATTGATAGTCCGCCTCGGATGTCAATAAATAAATGTTTTTTTCTATAGAACCATCATCACGTAACAACTGGGGCAATAATGTATCCAGCAGAAAGATAGAATTTTCATTTTCTGGATCTGCCATGTGTTTGAAAACGAGGGGCCATTCTCGCTTTGCAAAACTACCAATATGAAACTGTGGTACAGTTGAAACAATATTTATGAAGTGATATTTAAGGCCATAATACAATGCCGCAGTGCCACCTTTTGAAAAACCAGCTAGTGTACAACATGAGCGATCGAGGCCATAACGCGCCAACATACTTTCAATAAAAGTAATAACGGCTTGTTCAATACTGTAGTTCATATTCTGACAAAGGTAATAAGCGCAGCAATCATTAAAGTCATCTTTAATCCATACAACATGAGCCGGGCAATCCTGTAAGGCATTCTCAAAATCATAAGTAAACATGCTGGCACTGCCGAACCCACAAAAAACAAATATTATATGCTGCGTATCATATTTTCTTTGCTTATACTTATACTTAATCTGAACTCCGTTTATTACTTCTTTTTGTTCCACCATATCAATCCCTCAAAAAAAACAGACGCAAATAAGCGCCTGTTTTTGACAATAACATTACTTTTATTCAACGGATTGCTTCAATGAAAGCTCGCTTAATAACTTTAAACTTTGCAATGTCTCAGCGGCATTTTCTGGGAGATTTTGTGGATAGTGACGTAATAAACTTAGCCAACAATTATAGGCTTCATCCCAGTGTTCGCTTAGCTGAGCCAGCTCGCATCTTAACATCCACGCTTTTTGGGTGTACCGGCTTATCTTGTGACGAATCACCGTCAGCGCCTGATTAAAACGGCCAGCATCTTTAAGTGCGTTGGCATAGATGAGATAAAATTCATCATCTGGCTTATCGGTTTTTTCAAAAAGCATAAACACTTCCGCTACCTTATTTAATGCAAGACAGGCTTGGGCATAAATTTTCACTAAGCCGGCACTGTTTTTTATTTCACTCTTCAGATTTTGATAATCATTATAAATCTCACTATATTTTTCTGTATGAAGAAGCGCCATGAAATAATAATATACGTGCTCATCTGGCAAGTGAGTTATATCGGAGCAAGCCTTATTTAACTGCGTAATGATTTTTTCCCAGTTCTGCCTCAGGAAAGCCAGTCGGGCAATTTTTAAGCGGCACTGTGGATCGTTTTCAATATATTGCTCGTAAGTTGCCAGACAACGATGCGCATCGTTTAGCTTATTCATTTGCTGATAGCAGTAGGAAAGCGTAATCAAAAGCTTGTTGTCCAGGCTCTCTTGCGAAGTGACATCAACGTCCTGCTCCTTAACATATGCAACCGCTTCTTGCCATTGTTTCCTGGCCAGGAGCAAACAAAAGCGAGCGTAGCTGAAACCCGTTACCGGCTGGGATTTTTTACATAGCGCCTCCAGTGCGGAAATCTGACCACTACGATAAAGGCTGTAACAATAACGGACATTGTCGGCATGCGCCTGACCTGCCTCTTGCCAGTAAAACGCGGCCTGCTGCCAGTGATGCTCCGCCATTTCCAGCAGCGCCATGCTTGCCAATAACACCGGATGGGATTGTTTCGGATACCGCTCCTGCCACCGACAGATGGTATTGTGTGCATCAATCAGTTTGCCTTGCTTGCGCTGAGCTTCTGTAAGACCAGCATAACCCTGCGCCTCTTCTTCCTGAGTAAGTGCAAGCGTCAGATAAGCTTGCCAACGCTGTTCTGCAAGCGCCCAGCGGCGGGCCTCTGCAGCCTGCATCGCATATTGCTGATAAATTTCCGCATCTGCGAAGCCAGTGGGTAAGGGCTTATCCAGCGAAGCAATAGCCTGATAAGTACGTTCACAGTTAAAGCCATCGCGGAAAGGAAACGTTTCGCTGATACGCTTCAGAATTTTAGCGGAAGGTACCGCGTTATTTTTCAAGAGGGTATTAAGCTCTTTAAAAAGCTCTTTTTCAGATTCCACTACCGGGCCAAAGCCATGCTTCCGATAATCAAAATAGCCTTTCGAATAAATGTGCGCACCGCTAAAACATTCCTTCGCATCAAACTGATAATAAATTACCGGCTTGTTTTGTACCGCCATCTCAAATGCGACTGACGAGTAGTCGGTCACCATTAGCGAGGCTCGCTTGAAAAGATTCTGAATCGAACCCTGTGCATGGGTAATAATTTCGATGTAATCAGGTACCTGAAACTGTGACAAATAAGGCTGAATATTAGCATGGGGGAAAAATGCCACTTTAAAATCATATTTTTCCGCAAAGTTTTGCAGTAAGGGTGAATGTAAAACGTTGTACCAGCACTGCGCGAACTGAGTTTGCATAAATAATGGGTTGAGCGCCCTCTCTTCCCCATCACCCACCACTGGCCCAACAATAGTCTGCCGCCAGGTTGGCATAATAATTATCAACCGTTCTTTATTATCATTAACAATCAATTTATCGTGGCGTGGGAAACCTGTCAGCACGACTTCCTTTTTAGTGTAATAATAGCGGCTGCCATCTTCATGGATTGACTGGTATTCATAAGGCGATGCAGTGACAAAACAGTTAATATCCTCCTTACTATTAAGCCAGCCAGAGATATCATCTTTAGTTACGCCATGTTGCAAAAAGATGTAGTGCTTACCGGCTAACATCTTAGGGCCCAACAAATTGGTAACGTAGCGATTGGCGTGAGAGCTAATAACTTTACTACAGGACCCAAGCGCAAGCTTATGTTCCTGGGAGCCAAACTCCAGTAGTTTAAAACCTTCCTGTTCGAGTCGAGACCAGTCGTGTGACGACTTTTGCAAGACAAAAAAGATATTCTGTTGAGGATAATTGTCGCGCACATAACGATAAAGATGTTCAGCATTGTCATCCGCCTGGGTATCCCTATCCATAAAGATCCATGCCTGATGATACTCTTTTTTCGTTTCATAACGTGGTTTAAGGCTAGCAAAATGTTGAACGATATTAGTAACCTTTATGCCTTCCTTATTCTGTTTTCCACCTAATGAAAGACGTGTAGGCAGCTGACAAACTTTAATATTAATTACTTGAGCATCACCAAGTTCTACCCATAAACGTCGCTCAAAGATTAATGTTTCATCCATAAAATCGTGGCGAATGGTTTTGGCGTAAGCCGGGATAACATCCCGGCCATCCAATGAGATTTGCTCAAGTGCTACAGATTTGGTGAAATACCTAAGTTGCGCCATATGCTTAAAAGCATCATATTTTTCAATATAAACAATTTGAGCATCAGGCTGTTGTTCTTTGAAAAAAGCAAGCATGGCAATCTTGTGAAAAAACCACGCACCTGCCAACTCGAAATCAAGAATCTCTTTCTTATCAAGAAAGGTGAATATTTCTTTTAATTTATTAATGAACGCTGTTTTTTCTGCATGGCTTAAAAAGGCCGCTTTTTCACTGTGATTGAGCAGATGCTTAACGTACCATACCATTTCATAAAGCACAGTTCGCTGAATATAGACGGGAACATATCCTTTAGCCTCTTTAAACTTTCGCAACATATCCAGATAGCCAAATTCGGGAACGTTAAGAAAACGCTCTGGTTTGGTCCATGAGGTATCCAGTGTAGAAGTACCGTCTTCACGCTTGCGGTAATAATATTTGCTATCCCTCAGAAAACCTACAGAACCGTCTTTAAGATTCAAAAGATAATTAGCAATGAAATGGCCATCTTCAAAGTTAGGTTTAACTCGGTTATCAAACATTAAATTATTGCTAGCGATCTCCTCAGTTTTGAAAAACGCCGTGCTGGCAGAAAGCTGCACTTCCTTTTCCAAAGTATTGAGCGAAATAAGATGATTACCATTTTTAAAACGATAAGATAAAGGATGATTGTCTCTAAAAATATTTTTAGATTCAATATAAAAAATAATATTACAACCTAATAGCTTTATGTCTTTGTCATTATTATTATTGATAAAATTATCAACGTTATAAAAATAATTGCAATCCAGAAAATCGTCCGGATCAATAAAAGTCACCCACTCACTTTTAACGTGCTGTAAGCCAAGATTTCTGGCGCACGACTGCCCAGCATTCTCCTGGTAGAGATAGGTAATGTTAGCAGGGTATTTTTTTTGCCATTTCTTTATAATGAAAGCAGAATCATCAGTTGAGCCGTCATCTACCATCACCAGATGAATATGCTTTTTGAAATTCAGTTTCTGCCTGACAATACTGGCAAAAAAATCATCCAGATAGCGGCCTACGTTATACACTGCAGAGACGACGGTATATTGATAATGGCCTTCTACTTTCTTGACGTAGACTTTACCAAGCTTTCTCAGTTGGTTGGCGGCCATATCACTAAAAAACAGCCCAGGTTTTTTAATTAGCTTCCGTAGCTTTCCTTTAAACATACTTCTTTTTTCCATTTCCATAATAGCTATTTAAAAATTTCTCAAGTAAAGCGTGATGATTGGCTAAAGCATTCTTCGATGAAGAAAAGTCGTTAGCACAAAAAGAGTGTGGTGAACTACCGTTCATTTTTGATTTAAGCAAAGCTTCATAATGTGTTCTGGCAGAGGGCGAGCGAATATTAAAATAATGACAAATATCCCGCTGCGGCGTTGCTAATCCTTTAATGTACGCCAGCCATGGCACCAAAAAGGTCGCCAGATTAAGATCGTTGTTAGTTCTGAATTTTGATGAAGTAAATGCGGCGATCTCATCATCATATTCTTTCCAGGCGAGAGTAAACATGCTTTTACGTAGCGGTACATAGGTATGGACCAGAGGAGAATCAATGGCCAACCCGTAGCGAGCCATAAGTAACTCTACCGCTTTGCATGAAGCAGAGAGAGTAGGTGTATTTATCCCTTTGCGCGCCATTGCACTAAGGCTTTTATCTGCTAAAAATAATGAAGCATGGCCATTTCCTTTGAAAAAATGGCTCGCCGGCAATGGACGTGCAACGAAAACATCGTCATTAAAATAGATAAAATGTTCGGCAAGCCCTGGAATATTATGTAAATGCGCCTCGATAACATGTGAATTAAAAGTGGGTAACAATTCTTTTGAGATAATATCCCGGTGATCGATAACTTTTACCTTTTCAGAAACATCAAGCGCCTCAGGAATTTGATTATCGGTGACGATAAAAACTCTCCTTACCCAAGGCATAAATGTAATAACGCTATTAATGGCAAAAATTATTTCATTATTATTGTTATAGCGAGCCGGGTCAAAATCATACTGCGTGCCATCTCCATGCAGATGTCGCTGATGATAATAGAACTTTTCTTTCCAGACTGGATCTTTATCATTTACCCACGTGAATACCACATCTATTGGCAAATCGACCTGAATTTTACGCTCTATATTCAGATCATTTTCAATAAGAATGGCTTCCTCTCCAATCGAGCATCTTATTTCATTTAATACCAAAGGATATTTGCGATTAAAATAATCGCGAAAAAAAAGCCCGGGGGAAGACAAAAGCTTCCGCGTTTTTCGATAAAGCGATGCATTAAGCTTTCGACTACTATCCATAATAATTCGTAGCCTCGTTCTATAAGTGCTCTTGTTCTTTATATTTATTTAGGGCTTCATCGATATCCTCATAAAGTTCCACCAGGTTATCCCTTCCAAGCAGAATGGCGATATCACAATATTGCTTAAGTGAATTGAGATTATGGGACACCATAATAAAACTGGATTCCTGATGTCGCTCATTAAAGACGGCATCACACTTCATCCGAAACCTCGCATCCCCCACCGACGTCACTTCATCGACCAGATAATAGTCAAATTTAAACGCCATGCTTAGTCCAAAACTGAGCCGGGAACGCATGCCGGACGAATAGGTTCTAATAGGCATATCAAAGTAGTTGCCAAGCTCAGCAAACTCCTGGACAAAAGCCACCTTCTCTTTCAGCTCCGCTTTACTGGCGTAGAGGCGAGCCACAAATTTTACGTTTTCTCGCCCTGTCAGGCTTCCCTGAAAACCGCCGGAAAGCCCCACCGGCCAGGAGATTGAGCGTTGGGAAACAATGCGCCCACAGTCAGGCTTATCAATACCGCCTATCATGCGCAATAAAGTGGATTTACCTGCCCCATTGCGGCCAATCAGCGCCACACTTTTCCCGGCGGGCAGTTCAAGGTTGAGATCTTTAAATACATAGTGCCTGCCGTTCGGCACGCGATAAGACTTGGTAAGGTTTTCAATTTTAATCATGAGGTCAACATCGCCTCTTCACGGCTGCGGTAAAGCAGTAGTCCAACAAACAGCACAATCAGCGTGCTAAAAGCGAGATAAGCGAGGCTTGCGCCCTCGCTCTGGTAGTTAATAGCCAGCGACTCGCGGGCAAGCTCCACCACATGAAGCAACGGGTTCCAGAGAAGCCAGCCCCAATACTCTTCAGGCACCGAATTCAGCGGAAACATAATGCAGGAGATGAAATAAAGCGGCTTGATAATAACAGGAAGAAATTTTTCCATTTCTGGAAAAGCATTACCCACGACCATGACGATTAACCCCAGGCCGAAAGAGAAGACAACCAGCAGAAATCCTACGGTGCAAAGCTCAATAAGATTAATTTTATCAATAACTTCCCCGTTCAGCAGCAACAACGCCATTAACAGAAAATACACCATGGTATAAATAAATGTTTCCAGAACAGCGCGTGCAATGACAGTATCGACAGGCTTTACCGGGCGATAGTTGAATAACCCCTGGTTTGCCTCAAAAGCATTAATGGACCGCGTGGCGATGTTGCTGAACAAGAAATAGGGAATGAGCCCGTTAAGCAAGAAAACGGGGAAAGAAATATCGGACATTGCCCGTTGCATCACATAGTCAAAAACAACCCATAGTACGAACAAATGCAGGACGGGCTCCAGCAATGCCCAACAGTAGCCGAGTCGGTATTTACCGAAACGGGTTTTAATCTCACGCAAAAATAGCGCAATCACTGTTGATTTCTGAATGTGAAATCCTTTTCTTATCATAAACATAATCCGTATTTAAGAAGGGACGCGCAGGCTACCGCACAGGCAATGACGCATCCGCCGCCGCCTGCAGGCAATGAATTAAGTCAATTTTTCGTTAAGAGGAGTAAAACTGCGCCTGAGGAGTTATGCTGCGTTGCGCAACATTCATAAATAAAAAATATAACCCATGGGGTTATATTGATTCACGCAATATTCATTTCCGCTATGCGGGCAAAAAGATAACGCTAAACCTTTATTCAGGCAATAACTAAGAAGAGTCTTATTCACCTGAATGATTAATAATAAACAAAGCAGAATATAACCCTGGCAAAAAAATATAAACCCCAAGCCATGGCGTATTTATTTATCAGAAGCTGCCTTTTTCTATCCCCTATAAAAATTAACTATTTATTTCCATATAAAAATGCCTTACTTCATCGGAGCGCAGGACAAAATCTATATAACGCATTAATGCCGGCGAATTGAGCTTACGCCCTGGATAGATAAGCCAGAGATCGTTGCCCGCGACTTGCCACTGCGGCAGTACAGGCGTCAGCAGCCCCTTCTCAAGGTTATCTTCCAGTAAGAAAGCGGGAAGTAACGTTATGCCCGCTCCGGCAATGGCGCTGCCGCGGGCATAAAGCAGGTTATCGGTCTGGTGAGCGGGGTTCAGCAGGCAGAGATAGTCTTCGTTTTCTCGCTGAAACAGCCATTGCGACCAGGCTTTATGCACAATGCAGCGGTGTTCAACCAACTGGCTCGGGTGGGTAATCGGCGCGTAGCGAGCCAGATAATCGGGCGAGGCGAGCAGATAGCGCGGGCAGTGGCCAATCATCCGCCCCACCAGCGAGGAGTCCTGCGGCTTACCGGTCCGTAAGGCCACATCGAACCCCTCTTCCACCAGATCCAGCACGTCATCCGAAACGCACACGTCCAGCGAAACATCAGGATAGCGGGCCTGGAACTGCGCGTTCATGTGCGCCAGCAGCGTAGCGCCAATTCCCGCCGGACAAGTGATGCGCAGCCTGCCGCTTGGGTTATCGCGCAGGCGCTGCACCGCCAGTTCCGCCCGTTCGCTTGCCGCCAGCATCTCACGACAGTGCACCAGATAATGCTCGCCCGCGAAAGTCAGGTTGAGCTTGCGGGTGGTTCGGTTGAGCAGCCGCAGCCCTATCTGGCTTTCAAGCTGACTGATGCGCTGGCTGACGCTCGACTTAGGCAGCCCCGCTTTGGCAGCCGCTGCGGTAAAACTGCCGGTTTCCGCCACAAGGGCAAACAGGGCCATATCCTGCAGCTGTTTAAACATGATTGTTCATCCTGTATGAACACTTCGTTCGGGATTGTCCATCTTATCACCCGCATCGTCGGCGCGTAGTCTACATTCATCAAGTCACGTACTTCACCGTCTCTATGAGGAGTTCCTTATGTCTGTTAAATCCATTGCCGTTAACCCGCAGGATCCGAAAAGCTTTATTGAAATCACCTCCGGGATGCCGCAACCTGGCGACTACGATCTGCTGGTTGAAGTAAAAGCGGTATCCATCAACCCGGTGGATACGAAGGTTCACGCCGGTCTGCAAAAAAATGGCCTGCAGGAACCGCGCGTGCTGGGATGGGATGCCAGCGGCATCGTGAAAGCCGTGGGCAGCAAAGTGAACGGTTTCAAAACCGGCGACGAAGTCTATTACGCAGGCGATATTACGCGCCCCGGCAGCAATACGACGCATCAGCTGATTGATGCTCGCATCGTGGGGCATAAACCGGGCACGCTGGACTGGGCGGCTGCCGCATCCATCCCCTTAACCGCGCTGACAGCCTGGGAAGGGTTGTTTGAACGCCTGAACATTCAGGACGCGGCGGAGGATAAAACGCTGCTGATTATCGGCGGCGCAGGCGGCGTGGGTTCGCTCGCCATTCCCTTTGCCCGTCACCACAGCAAAGTAAAAATCATCGCCACCGCCTCACGCGAAGATTCCGCGCAGTGGTGTCGCGACCGCGGCGCCGATCTGGTGGTGAACTATCACGATCTGCCGGGCGAGCTGGCGAAACATGAGATTAAGTTCGTCGATTATATCTTTATCCTCAACGATACTGACGGCCACTGGGAGGCAGTAAGCCAGCTGATCGCGCCGCAGGGCCATATCTGCACCATTGTTGAAAACAAACATCCGTTAAATCAGGATGCGCTAAAATCGAAATCCGCAGCGCTGCACTGGGAGTTTATGTATACCCGCAGCATGTACCAGACCGCCGATATGGCGCGCCAGGGCGAGATTTTAGATAACGTCGCGAAGCTTGTGGATGAGGGCGTGGTGGAAAGCGCGCTGAGCGAAACGCTGCACGGGCTTAGCGTGGAAAGCATCGCCGAAGCGCATGCGAAAGTGCTCGAAGGCCATATGCGCGGCAAGGTCGTGGTGGCGTTTTAAGGTTCAAAAAATAAGAGCCCGCCCTGTTTAAAAGGCGGGCTCTATTTTCAGATGGCGGGTGATGCTTCGCTTACCCGCCACAGGAAAGCCGGACGGCGTAAAGCGCCGCTATACTTGCTCACCCATGAGCTGCTTAACCAGTTCGACGCAGCGCAGAAAACGGGCGTCATAATCCGCTTCTTCAACATGCACAAAATCGACATTGTTCGCTTCCAGCATCGACACCAGCATGGTCTGAAACTCCTTACGGTCTACCGAACTGCCAAGGCTTCTTAACCCATCGGCCACCCAGGGCGTGTTGTTTTCCAGCAGGATAACCAGGTCGAAGCGGTACTCGTCTATCAGCGCCTGCACAAAGGGGTGCTCCCTCCCCTCATATTTCTTACAGAACGCCTGCGTGGTGACGAAATCCGTGTCGACAAACGCCACCTTGTTGGCGTATTTCACTGCAAAATCAATGTACTGCGCGTGGCCGAGGGCGATTTTATCGTAATCGGAATATTGCAGCGCCATCTCGTCGCCGCCCAAATGCGAAAAGACATAATCGCGGCCATACTCCCAGGCGCTGGTGGTGTTGAAAATATTGGCGAGCTTATTCACCAGCGTCGATTTGCCGCTTGATTCCCCGCCCAGTATCGCCACCGTGCGCACGAAGAAAGGTTTTACCTCGGTAGGAATGTATTCCCAGTAGCGGAACGGGTTTTCGCGGATCTGCGCGCCGCTGATGTTCATAAACGTGCGTTTCGGGTCGATAAGCACCGTCTCAATGCCAAGGTGCTCGCGATACTGCGGCGCATCCGCCTCTTCAGAGGTGTAAACCCGGTCGGGATGGATGCCCTTTTCTTCAAGAAACGCCTTAATGCCGTTGCTCCAGACATCCCAGCCGTGTGGGTATGGCTCCATGTCCTCTTCGTTAAAGGCGTGAATGCGAATATTCTTTTGATACTTGAAGGTTTGCAACAGCCAGCGCAGGCGGTCAGGCACGGTGGGCTGTTGCGACATGGCGCTCTCTTCGAACAGCTGACGGTCGCGTTTTTCGTCAAAGCCCATGATGATGTGCAGCTCATCCACCTGGCTACAGGCGCGCTGGATAAGATAAATATGGCCGGTATGCAGCGGGTAAAACTTACCGAAGACCACACCGACACTTTTTTGCAGGCGGGGAAACTCCAGCCCGAGAAAGCGATGCAGCGCCTCAAGCTTCTGGGCGCTGGGGCTTTTGATTTTGGCGTTCAGGAGCTGGCTTAAATAACCCTTGGTCATGCCGCAAGCTTCCGCGACTTCCTGCAAGGTACAGCCCTTTTGACGGATCGCGGTTTTAAGATAGTCGAATGATGACACAAGAGCCTCCTGCTGAATGGTCGTGCCGGAAAATAATGGCTGAATATACAGAACGCAGTAAGGCGGGTCAGCAACATGCCACCCGCCAAAACATGAGCTTATGGATTATAGGTCGTCGAAGACGGCTAATGCATCCGACAGTTTTTTCACGCCAAAGATTTTCATCCCTTCCGGCACTTTTTTCGGCACGTTGGCCGCGGGCACAATGGCGCGACGAAAGCCGTGCTTCGCCGCCTCGGAGATGCGTTCCTGGCCGCTCGGCACCGGGCGAATTTCGCCCGCCAGCCCCACTTCACCGAAGACCACCAGGTCCTGCGGCAGCGGACGGTCGCGCAGGCTTGATACCATCGCCAGCAGCAACGCCAGGTCGGCGCTGGTCTCGGTGACTTTTACGCCGCCCACCACGTTGACGAACACATCCTGGTCCGCCATCTGCAAACCGCCGTGGCGGTGCAGCACGGCAAGCAGGATAGCCAGACGGTTTTGCTCAAGCCCCACCGCCACACGACGCGGGTTACCCATCATTGAGTGATCCACCAGCGCCTGAATTTCAACCAGCAGCGGGCGCGTGCCTTCCCATACCACCATCACGGAGCTGCCGGACGTCACTTCATCGCCGCGGCTTAAGAAGATGGCGGAAGGGTTGCTCACTTCGCGCAGCCCCTGCTCGGTCATGGCGAATACGCCAAGCTCGTTCACCGCGCCGAAGCGGTTTTTATGGCTGCGCAGGGTGCGAAAGCGGGAGTCGGCGTCGCCATCCAGCAGCACTGAACAGTCGATACAGTGCTCCAGCACTTTCGGACCCGCCAGCGAACCATCTTTGGTAACGTGGCCGACCATAACAATCGCCACGCCGCGCGTTTTCGCAAAGCGCGTCAGGTAGGCTGCGGTTTCGCGCACCTGGGCAACGCTGCCCGGCGACGACTGAATGTCCGCCATGTGCATCACCTGAATGGAGTCGATAACCATCAGCTTCGGCTGCTCTTCTTCCGCAATCTGGCAGATGGTTTCGATGCTTGTCTCAGAAAGCATATTCAGGTTAGTGGTCGGCAGGCCCAGACGGTGGGCGCGCATCGCCACCTGCTGGAGCGACTCTTCGCCGGTCACATACAGCGTTTTCATCTGCTCAGCGAGCTTGCACAGCGTTTGCAGCAGCAGCGTAGATTTACCCGCGCCGGGGTTGCCGCCAATCAGAATGGCGCTGCCGGGCACGACACCGCCGCCAAGTACACGGTCGAACTCTTTAAAGCCAGTGGAGAAGCGCGGCAGCGCCTCCAGGCTGATTTCAGAGAGCTTCTGGACTTTGGCCGAGCCCGCGCTGCCCGCATAGCCTGCCAGCCGTTCATTGCGCGCCGCTTGCGGCGAGGCGGCGATACGCACTTCCGTGATGGTATTCCAGGCATGACAGGCGCTGCACTGTCCCTGCCAGCGCGGATAGTCCGCACCACACTCATTACACACAAACGCGCGTTTTGGAGCTTTCGCCACCTTTTACCTCTTTATTTCTGGTTCAGGCTGCCTGAAAGAATGCAGAACACCCCCATCAGGTCAGCGTGACGGATAGTCACTTCCGTCTTTTCGTTCACTTTCGGTTTGGCGTGGTAGGCGATGCCCAGCCCCGCCGTCTGGATCATCGGCAAATCGTTGGCGCCGTCGCCAATCGCCACCGTTTGCGCCATCGGGATCTCATACTGCTCTGCCAGCGCTTTAAGCGTCTGCGCTTTAAACTGCGCGTCGACTATCTGGCCGATAACTTCACCCGTCAGCTTGCCGTCGCGGATCTCCAGCTCATTCGCCACCACGGCGGTCAGATGCAGCTTCTCGCGTAAATAGTCGGCAAAGAAGGTGAAGCCGCCGGAAGCGATAGCCACTTTCCAGCCGAGCGACTCAAGCTTTAACACCAGCGACGTCAGCCCCGGCATCAGCGGCAACACGTCGCGCACCTGACGCAGGATATCGGCGTCCGCCCCTTTCAGCGTGCCGACGCGGCTGCGCAGGCTGGCGGTGAAATCGAGTTCGCCGCGCATGGCGCGCTCGGTCACTTCCGCCACCTGGTCGCCCGTGCCGGCAAGCTTTGCAATCTCGTCGATACATTCAATCTGGATGGCGGTGGAATCCATGTCCATCACCAGCAGGCCTGGCGTTTTTAAATGAGGAATTTTACCGAGCGGCGCAACGTCGAAACCGGCTTCGTGCGCAAGGCGGGTAGCGCGCGGCGTCAGCGAACCGGCCAGACGGATCACCTGATAATCTTCCACGCACCAGGCGGTGACGATAACCATCGCCGCGCCCAGTTTACGTTGATATTGGGTCAGCGACTGCTTATTTAAACCCCGTCCATACAGGAGCCAGCCGCTGCGGCCGGCATGATAATCGAGCGGCATCACTTCGTCGCCGCTTAAGGAAAGCGGCAAGCCGGGCCAGTGGGATACGTCGTTCGGCAGGTCGCACCAGGTCAGACTGTTCGGCATTCAAGCTCCTGTAAATATAATCAGGTCGGGACAAAACAACGCATGAGGCTACCTTGTCCGCAGCGCTTCTGGCAACATTAAGATTCACATTTTAAGCAGGTAAATTATGACCCGCGCAAAACTAAAATTTCGGCTGCATCGCGCAGTCATCGTCCTTATCTGTCTCGCCCTGCTGGTGGCCTTAATGCAGGGAGCCTCCTGGTTCAGTCAGAGCCACCAGCGGATGCGCAACGTGCAGCTTGAAGAGCTGGCGCGCACGCTGGCCCGCCAGGTGAGTTTTAGCCTCGCACCGCTGATGAAAGGGGAAACCCCCGACGAAAAACGCATCACCGCCCTGCTGCGCCAGCTTACCGAGGGAAGCCGCATCCTGGATGCAGGCGTCTATGATGAAGAGGGCGAACTTATCGCCCGCGCCGGCGAAGGCGTGGAGGTGCGCGACCGCCTGGCGCTGGATGGCAAAAAGGCGGGCAGCTACTTTAACGAACAAATCGTCCAGCCAGTACAGGATAAAAGCGGCCCGATTGGCTATTTGCGCATTACGCTTGATACCCATACCCTGCCCACCGAAGCCAAGCAGGTGGATAACACCACCAACATCCTGCGTCTGATGATGCTGCTCGCGCTGGCGATTGGCATTGTGCTGACGCGAACGCTGCTGCAGGGCAAGCGCACTCGCTGGCAGCAATCTCCTTTCCTGCTTACCGCCAGCAAATCGGTCCCGGAAGAGGAGACCAGCGAGAACGATTCGCCGCCGCGCGGCGGCTCGTAAAAGGCCTTTTTTCGCACCGCCCGCGCCGCGCGGGCGTGATAACCTTGCTTTTCATCTTCACGAATGGATATCGCTATGTCTTCTTTGCGTCTGCTGATTTCAGATTCTCACGACCCCTGGTTCAACCTGGCGGTGGAGGAGTGCATTTTCCGCCAGATGCCTGCGACTCAGCGGGTGCTGTTTCTGTGGCGCAATGCCGATACGGTGGTTATTGGGCGCGCCCAGAACCCCTGGAAAGAGTGCAACACCCGAAGAATGGAAGAGGATAACGTGCGCCTGGCGCGACGCAGCAGCGGCGGCGGCGCGGTCTTCCACGACCTCGGCAACACCTGCTTCACCTTCATGGCGGGCAAGCCGGAATATGACAAAAGCGTCTCCACGGCGATTGTGATTAACGCGCTGGCGACGCTTGGCATTCCGGCGAGCGCTTCGGGGCGTAACGATCTGGTGGTGGCGACAGCGGAAGGCGACCGCAAGATCTCCGGCTCCGCCTACCGGGAGACGATGGATCGCGGTTTCCACCACGGCACGCTGCTGCTGAACGCCGACTTAAGCCGTCTCGCCAACTACCTGAACCCGGATAAGAAAAAACTGCAGGCCAAAGGCATCACCTCGGTGCGCGGGCGCGTGGCGAACCTCAACGATCTCTCTCCCGGCATCACCCACGCGCAGGTTTGCGAGGCGGTAACGCAGGCATTTTTTGACTACTACGGCGAGCAGGCGGCGGCGGAAGTGATTTCTCCGGACGCCGCGCCGGATTTGCCCGGCTTTGCGGAAACCTTTGCTCGCCAGAGTAGCTGGGAGTGGAACTTCGGCCAGGCACCCGCGTTTACCCATCTGCTTGACGAGCGGTTTACCTGGGGCGGCGTGGAGCTGCATTTCGATGTCGAAAAAGGCCACATCACCCGCACGCAGGTCTTTACCGACAGCCTTAACCCCGCGCCGCTGGAGGCGCTGGCCAATCGTCTGCAGGGCTGTGTTTATCGGCCAGAAGCGCTTAAGCAGGAGTGCGAAACGCTGATTGGCGATTTCCCGGCGCAGGCAGCGGAGTTACGCCAGGTCGCGGAGTGGATTGCGCAGGTGGTGCGCTAGATTTTCACCTTCCCCCGTTAAAAGGGCGCTGGAGAAAACCGCGGGCGGGTGCGTTCCGCTTTCCCCTGCAAGGCTACAAATCACGCTTTTACCTCCAGGGCAGCTAAACGGAGCGCCAGTCGTTATCCCGCACCCACAAAAAAGGGCGCCGCAGCGCCCTTTTCACTTCCAGTAAACGCTTACTCTTTATCGCCCAGCAGTACGGATTCCAGCGCGATTTTGATCATGTCGTTGAACGTGGTCTGACGTTCAGCCGCCGTGGTCTGCTCATGGGTACGAATATGGTCGGAAACGGTGCAGATAGTCAGCGCTTTTGCGCCAAACTCCGCCGCCACGCCATAAATGCCCGCTGCTTCCATCTCCACGCCGAGGATGCCGTATTTTTCCATGACGTCGAACATGGACGGGTCCGGCGTGTAGAACAGATCTGCGGAGAAGATATTGCCCACGCGCGCGTCAACACCCAGCGCTTTCGCCGCGTCCACCGCATTACGCACCATGCCGAAATCCGCAATCGCGGCGAAGTCATGGTCTTTAAAACGCAGACGGTTAACTTTGGAGTCGGTGCAGGCGCCCATGCCGATAACGACATCGCGCAGTTTCACATCCGCACGCACCGCGCCGCAGGAGCCGACGCGGATAATTTTTTTCACGCCGAAATCGGTTATCAGCTCTTTGGTGTAGATGGAGCAGGACGGAATGCCCATGCCATGGCCCATCACAGAGATTTTGCGGCCTTTGTAGGTGCCGGTGAAGCCCAGCATGCCGCGCACGTTGTTCACTTCACGCACGTCTTCAAGGAAGGTTTCTGCAATGTGCTTCGCGCGCAGCGGGTCGCCCGGCATCAGCACAACGTCAGCGAAATCGCCCATCTCTGCATTAATGTGTGGGGTAGCCATTTTTATTTTCCTTAACGTTTAAAACAAAAAGCAGGGCGGAATAATCCGCCCCGTAAAATCAGAACATCGCCTTGCCATATTCCATATCAGAGAGGCCAAAGTATTTGGCGACGGTCTGACCGATATCGGCGAAGGTTTCACGGTGGCCGAGCGAGCCCGGTTTCACTTTCGGGCCGTAGATCAGTACCGGAATGTGTTCGCGGGTGTGATCGGTGCCTTTCCAGGTCGGGTCGCAGCCGTGGTCGGCGGTAAAGATGATAATGTCATCTTCGCCAACGAGTTCCAGCAGCTCCGGCAGACGGCGGTCGAACAGCTCAAGGCCGCCCGCATAACCCGCCACGTCGCGACGGTGGCCCCAGGAGGAGTCAAAATCCACAAAGTTGGTAAAGACGATGGTATTGTCGCCAGCGTCTTTCATCTCTTTGATGGTGGCGTCAAACAATGCGTTAAGACCGGTGGCCTTCACCTTTTTGGTGATGCCCATGTTGGCGTAGATGTCCGCAATTTTACCTACGGAAACCACCTGGCCGCCCTTCTCGTCCACCAGCTTTTTCAGCACGACAGGTGACGGCGGTTCAACCGCCAGGTCGTGGCGGTTACCGGTGCGCTGGAAGTTACCCGCTTTGTCGCCGACAAACGGACGCGCGATGACGCGGCCAATGTTATAGCCGCCTTCGGTCAGCTCTTCACGGGCGATTTCGCACAGCTTATAGAGCCTGTCGAGGCCAAAGGTCTCTTCATGGCAGGCAATCTGGAAAACCGAGTCGGCGGAGGTGTAGAAAATCGGCTTGCCGGTTTTCATATGCTCTTCGCCCAGCTCATCCAGAATCACGGTGCCGGAAGAGTGGCAGTTGCCGAGATAACCAGGCAGATCCGCACGCTCAACCAGTTTGTCGAGCAGTTCCTGCGGGAAGCTGTTTTTCTCGTCGGTGAAATAGCCCCAATCGAACAGCACCGGCACGCCGGCGATTTCCCAGTGGCCTGACGGGGTGTCTTTACCGGAAGAGAGTTCATGCGCCCAGGCGTAGGCGCCGGTGATTTCCGCTTCGCCATCCATACCCGCGGGGATAAAACCGGTCGCGCCTTCATGCGCCTTCGCCAGACCCAGTCTGGTCAGATTCGGCAGGTAGAGCGGGCCCTGGCGGCCTTTATCCGCCTCGCCCTTCGCGCAGGCCTCGGCGATATGGCCGAGGGTATCGGAACCCGCGTCGCCAAAGCGTTCCGCGTCTTCCGTTGCGCCAATTCCGAAAGAGTCCAGCACCATAATAAATGCACGTTTCATATGTTCTCCGTACCTTTTGCGCTGTAAAAAAGTGATCAGATCAGTATGCCACTTATTGGCTGATTCTGCGATAGACAACCGGCGAGCTTTCCGGTGCGGCATCGTTAATTTTGATTGCCGCTTTTACCGCTTCCGCCGCCTGTTTCCAGTTCGCTTCACTGCTGGCGTGAATGATAGCCAGTGGACGCTCGCCATCGACCTTCTCGCCAAGGCGCGCCATGTCGGTGAAGCCGACGCTGTAGTCAATGCGGTCTGAGGCCTGGCGACGACCGCCGCCCATGGCAACCACCGCCATACCGAGCGCGCGGGTGTCCATTTCGCTGACGAAACCGGCGCGGTCGGCGTAAACCGCTTTGCTCAACATCGCGGTCGGCAGGTAGCGATCGTAATTTTCAATAAAATCGCCCGGCCCTTTCTGCGCCGCGACCATACGGCCGAAGATTTCCGCCGCGCTGCCGTTATCCAGCACCGCCTGAAGCTTGCCGCGCGCATCGGCTTCGTCTTTCGCAAGCTGGCCGGAGATGAGCATTTCCACGCACAGCGCCATGGTCACTTCATACAGACGGGGATTGCGGTACTCGCCGGTCAGGAAGCGCACCGCTTCACGCACTTCTACCGCATTACCGGCGCTGGAAGCCAGCACCTGGTTCATGTCGGTAAGCAGCGCCGTGGTGCGCACGCCCGCGCCGTTGGCAACGCCGACAATCGCTTCCGCCAGCTCTTTTGAGAGCTCCCAGGTCGGCATAAACGCCCCGCTGCCGACCTTCACATCCATGACCAGCGCGTCCAGCCCTTCGGCGAGCTTTTTCGCAAGGATAGAGCCAGTAATAAGCGGAATAGAATCGACCGTGGCGGTAATGTCGCGGGTGGCATAAAAGCGCTTGTCGGCAGGCGCCAGCGAGTTGGTCTGGCCGATAATCGCCACGCCGACCTCTTTAATAATCTGACGGAAGCGGTTGTCGTCCGGGAAAATATCGAAGCCCGGAATGGCTTCCAGCTTGTCGAGCGTGCCGCCGGTATGGCCAAGGCCGCGCCCGGAAATCATGGGAATGTAGCCGCCGCAGGCCGCCACCATCGGGCCAAGCATCAGCGAAGTGACATCGCCCACGCCGCCGGTCGAGTGTTTATCAACAATCGGGCCATTCAGGTTAAGGCTCTTCCACTCCAGCACGGTTCCTGAGTCTCGCATCGCCATGGTCAGCGATACGCGTTCCGGCATCGTCATATCGTGAAAGAAAATGGTCATCGCCAGCGCGGCGATTTGCCCTTCGGAAACCGTATTATCGCGAATGCCGTTGATAAAAAAACGAATCTCTTCATCGCTCAGCGGCTGGCCATCGCGTTTTTTTCGAATAATTTCTTGTGCGAGAAACAAGGTAACCCCCTGACGTCATCAGGTTAAAAGCGGCGGTGGCCCGCCGCAGAAGAGATTAGTACTGGCTGGCGCTTTTGCCGTCGCCGTGGCCGAGCGCTTTCAGCAGGCTCGCCAGCAGGCTGGAAGCGCCGAAACGGTAGTGACGGGCATCAGCCCAGTCAGCGCCGAAAAGCGCATCCGCCACCGCCAGGTATTTAGCCGCGTCTTCCGCCGTGCGCACGCCGCCCGCCGGTTTGAAACCTACGCTGTCCTGAACGCCCATATCGCGGATCGTTTCCAGCATAATGCGGGCGCTTTCCGGCGTGGCGTTAACCGGTACTTTACCGGTAGACGTTTTAATGAAGTCGGCGCCCGCTTTGATAGCGATTTCTGACGCTTTGCGGATTAACGCTTCTTCTTTCAGCTCGCCAGTTTCGATGATGACTTTCAACAGCACGTTAGCCGCCGCGCACGCTTCTTTACAGGCTTTAACAAGGTCAAAACCCACCTGCTCATTGCCAGCGATAAGCGCGCGATACGGGAACACGACGTCCACTTCATCCGCGCCATACGCGATGGCCGCACGGGTTTCCGCCAGCGCTATCTCAATGTCGTCGTTGCCGTGCGGGAAGTTAGTCACGGTCGCGATACGAATATCCGGCGTCCCCTGCGCTTTCAGGGTTTTACGAGCAATCGGAATAAAGCGCGGATAAATGCAGATGGCGGCGGTGTTGCCAACCGGGGTTTTCGCCTGATGACAAAGCGCAATCACCTTTTCATCGGTGTCGTCATCATTCAGGGTAGTGAGATCCATCAGTTGCAGCGCACGCAGGCTGCTTTTGGTCAAATCAGTCATAAAAATCTCCAACAAAAAAACGTATCTCAGAGGAGAAACTCAACACGTTGGAGCGGGCTTGGTTCCATGAAGAGGCGTGGCGCTAACCGCCAACACGTTAAGATCCTTCTCACCGCCGTTCACCACAGAGGATGTTAGAATTTTAACATCAGCGCTGAAGATGATTTTGTGTCGCGTTTCACAATTTGAAAAGCATGGATTGCATTCGTACAACCATTATATGTGATTAACATAACACTATAACAGCCTGTACCCGGGCCATGTATTAAAAATAGCGTGCTCGCTTGCGTCAGATTGAGGCGACGGCAAATGTTATAATAGTAACATATGCTACAGCAGCGAGCGGTTTATCGCCGTTAGAGTGAAGCGTAGCAAACCCGCGTTACGCGCAGGCGAACACTCTTCACAGGAGAGAAGAAAAACGCCAGATTTCAGGCGGAAAAATCGAACAGCTGCAGGGTATTTTGCAAAATGGTGTCGGCAATCAGTTCAGGCGGCTCAGGGCGCAGCTCACAAAGGACGTCAAACACGCCGTTTACTCGTTCCGGACGATTCGGCTGCCCCTGAAAACCGTTGAGCGGCATATCAGGCGCGTCGGTTTCCAGAAGCAGCGCTGAAAGCGGCAATTGCGCAATGACGTTGCGTGTTTTACTGGCGCGGGGATAGGTGATAGTGCCGCCCACGCCAATACGATAGCCCATCTCGACAAAACGCTGCGCCTGTTGCAGGCTGCCCGCGAAACCGTGCACCACCCCTTTACGCGGCAGGTCGTGCCGCTTCAGATGCATCGCCAGCTTATCGTGAGTGCGGCGGGAGTGAAGGATAACCGGCAGTTCATAACGTTTCGCCAGCTGCAACTGCGCATCGAGTATCGCTTCCTGGCGCTCAAAAAGCGGATTCTCCATATAGAGATCGAGGCCAATCTCCCCTATCGCCACCATTTTCTGCGGCCGGTTTTGCAAGTGGTGTTCAAGCAACGCCAGCGCCGCGTCGTTATGTTTGTAAATCACGATGGGATGCAGACCGAGCGCGGCATGGATGCCTTTATGCTCCTCAGCAAGCGACAGCACAGTAGCGAAACGCTCGGCTTCAATGGCGGGTAAGATTATCTTCTCAACGCCTGCCTGCGCCGCCTGCGCAAGACTTCTCGCCTCGTCGCCGGGAAAAGGCGCAAAATCAAAATGGCAATGAGTGTCGATAAAGCGCCGCATCAGGCCAGATCCTCGTTATCAAAAGCCGCATCGTTAGCCTCCGGCGCAAAAAGCGGCGTCGTCGCGACCGCGTCGTTGGCAACGGTAGCTGGCGGCACTACGAGCGTAGGCGGCGTCGCCACCCGATGGCGATGCAGCGGCGGCTTCGAGGTCAGAAGCTTACCGACTGTCGCCAGGAAGTAACGCCCGCACAGACGGCCAGTTTTATAATCCGCCATCAGCGCCGGCAAACGGCTGCCAAGCGCCATGCTCATCAGCGGTTTAGGCGGGTATATTTCAAAAATACGCAGCTTGCCGGGGGGCTTTTCAATAAATTCCTGAATGGCGCGATAGCTGGTTTCATGGTGCTGCACCAGGTTTAATAGCGGTTGCAGGCTGCTGTCAGTGAGCCAGCGCTCCATGCGCTTAAACCACTGCGGGGTGTAATACATTTGCGAAGGCACGGTGCGGATAACCACAAGCGTGGTTGCCCCTCTGCGCGCCGCTTCCTGCACCGGGATAGCGTCGCTGATGCCGCCATCCTGGTAGCTTACGCCATCCAGCATTACGCCTGTGCGATAAAAGCCCGGTATGGCGCTGGACGCGCGGATAATATCAAGCCATGTCTGGTTTTGCGGCGCAAAGTAGCCGGGTGAGTAATCGTCGCTTCGACAAGCGCACATGTAAAATTCTTTACCGGCGTCAAACAAACGCGCCGCGCTGTCCATCGCCAACGGCATTTTGCTTGAAGTCGCCTCCACCAACCAGTCAAGGTCGATAAGGTTGCCGCCCCGTACAAAACGAACGGGATCAAAAAATTCGCGGGTTGTGGTATAGCGTGTAATGACGCGCCGGGCATAGCCGGGCTGGTTACAGACATAAGCAGAGAGATTTTGGGCGCCGGCGGAAGTGCCGTAGAACGCGTCGAAGGGGTTAAATTCAGCGCGCATGAACTCATCCAGCACACCGGCTGTGAAGATCCCGCGCTGCCCGCCGCCCTCGCATACGATAGCCAGCTTGCCGGGACGAAACGGCTTTAACGCCAGCGGCGCAATGTTGCCGAGCGTTACCGGAATACGTTGTCCCACCCTGCCACCTGCTTTTTATCGCGCCCTTGAAGGCGCTTATTTTGCTCCCAAAGCGTGAAAGCCAGTCATAAAGACTGGCCTTCCCGTCTGCCTGTTACAGTTTTATCACACTATGGACGACGACGGCCCATGAAAAGACTGACCAGGAACAGAATAATACCCACAACGAAGACGATCTTCGCAGCGCCTGCTGCCGTACCCGCCAGGCCACCAAAGCCCAGAGCGGCGGCGATTAATGCGATAACCAGAAAAATAATGCCCCAACGAAACATAAGACTCTCCTTTACCATAGTTAAACTTTACCGCTTCTTAGTGAGCGTCTGACCCACTGACGGTGTTTTCTTGGTGGTCATACTTACCTTCTCTCCCGGCCACATCCGGGAGAGTGGGTCTGGGGTGTTACGACTTCACTTTCAGATCGTTTTTGACGCTTTTCACGCCATCAACGGCTTTAGCGATGCTTTCGGCCCGGTCAGACTGTTTCTGAGAATCCACGGTACCGGAGAGCTGAACGACGCCGTCAGTGGTTTCCACTTTAATCTTACGAGACGGCACAATGTCATCAGCCAGAAGTTTAGCTTTGATTTCGCTGGTAGTCGCTGCATCACCTGCGTAACCTTTCACCGACTGGTCTTTACCATCGCGAACATGCAGTTTGTCGCTGACAGACTGTACGCCTTCAACGCCTTTCGCGATTTTGACCGCCTGTTCAGCCTGCGCCTGGCTTTCTACGAAGCCGCTCAGGGTGACCACGCTTTTCTCGGTTTTCACGGAGATATCGGTGCTCTTGATGTTTTCATCGTCCACCAGGGCCGCTTTTACTTTTGCGGTGATGGCGCTGTCATCCATGAAATTACCGACTTTATTCATAGAGCTATCGATTTTTTGCCCTGCGGTATCGGCAGTGGATTTTGTTTTGTCCGCAACGGAGCTTTCAGCGTGAACCGCAGAAGTCGCCATTACAGAACCCAACACAACGGCCAGCAGAGTTTTCGAAATCTTAGTCTTGTTCATCGATTCATTCCTGTAGTTTGCTCAGAATTTGAGCCTTAAGCCATAACGACACTGGCTTTTCCTAAACAGCAGGGCTTGTGGCCTTGCTCAAGGTTGCTCAGACAGTGAAGCGTTCTGTCAACAGCCTCATGCTATTGGAGTAACTCTCGCCACACCGACTTAAGTCAGTTATTAATATCAAACAAGTGATAAGTTCGCGGTTTAAACACTGCCAAACACGCATTGAATGGTTGTTTAAACCAGCGACCTTGTCATCACAGTGTTAAATATAGATCACTCTCTCAAAAACGCATGGTGGCGAAGGCGAAAAAACGGCAAAACGGCAAAGAAAGCAGGAATTTAAGAAATTTCCGCAAGCGGGAAAATAGAGGGATAAAGCGCGGAAAAAAGAGGCGGGGCGCGGCTTGCGGCGCGCCCCGAAAGAAAAATTAATGCTCGCGTGTTTTACGGAAAACGACGTCAGGATAACGCTCCTGCGTCAGGTTCAGGTTGACCATGGTCGGCGCGATGTAAGTCAGGTTATCGCCGCCGTCCAGCGCCAGCTGCACTTCGTTTTTACGCTTGAACTCTTCAAACTTCTTCACGTCCGCGCATTCAACCCAGCGGGCGGTCGCCACGTTTACCGATTCGTAAATCGCTTCAACGTTGTACTCGCTCTTCAGGCGCGCCACGACCACATCAAACTGCAGCACGCCTACTGCGCCTACGATCAGATCGTTGTTAGCCACCGGGCGGAAAACCTGCACCGCACCCTCTTCCGAAAGCTGCACCAGCCCTTTCAGCAACTGTTTCTGCTTGAGCGGATCTTTCAGGCGGATACGGCGGAACAGTTCCGGCGCGAAGTTCGGAATGCCGGTGAACTTCATCATTTCGCCCTGGGTGAAGGTATCGCCAATCTGAATGGTGCCGTGGTTGTGCAGACCGATGATGTCGCCCGGGTAAGCTTCTTCAACATGAGAACGGTCGCCCGCCATAAAGGTCAGCGCGTCAGAGATAACCACATCTTTGCCGATACGCACCTGGCGCAGCTTCATACCCTTCTCATATTTGCCGGATACCACGCGCATGAAGGCCACGCGGTCGCGGTGTTTCGGGTCCATGTTGGCCTGGATCTTAAAGACGAAGCCGGAAAACTTCTCTTCTTTCGCTTCGACTTCACGGGTGTCGGTTTTACGCGGCATCGGCGCAGGCGCCCATTCCACAAGACCGTCCAGCATATGGTCAACGCCGAAGTTACCGAGCGCGGTGCCGAAAAAGACCGGCGTGATTTCGCCGCTCAGGAACAGCTCCTGGTCGAATTCGTGCGAAGCGCCTTGCACCAGCTCAAGCTCGTCACGAAGCTGCTGAGCGAGATCGTCGCCTACGGCTTTATCGAGATCCGGGTTATCAAGACCTTTAACGATGCGCACTTCCTGAATGGTGTGGCCCTGCCCTGTCTGATAAAGGTAGGTTTCATCTTTATAAAGGTGATAAACGCCCTTAAAGAGCTTGCCGCAGCCAATCGGCCAGGTGATCGGCGCGCAGGCGATTTTCAGCTCGCTCTCCACTTCATCAAGCAACTCCATCGGGTCGCGGATGTCGCGGTCGAGTTTGTTCATAAAGGTCAGGATCGGCGTATCGCGCAGGCGGGTCACTTCCATCAGCTTGCGGGTGCGATCCTCAACCCCTTTCGCGGCGTCGATAACCATCAGGCAGCAGTCCACCGCCGTCAGGGTGCGGTAGGTATCTTCGGAGAAGTCTTCGTGGCCTGGGGTATCAAGCAGGTTTACGAGGCTCTCTTTATAAGGGAACTGCATCACGGAAGTGGTAATAGAGATGCCGCGCTGCTTTTCCATCTCCATCCAGTCTGATTTCGCATGCTGGCTGGAGCCGCGGCCTTTTACCGTACCGGCGGTCTGGATAGCCTGTCCGAACAGTAACACCTTTTCGGTGATAGTAGTTTTACCGGCGTCCGGGTGAGAGATGATGGCAAACGTGCGGCGTTTGGCCACCTCTTGCAAATAAGGAGACAACGTCATAGTCAAAATCTTCTGTGTAAGCGCGTGGCAAGGCGCCCCGCGGCGTGTGAGTCGAAAAATGCGGCTATTGTACCCATCAGTGGCGGGCAGACAATTATTGTTTACACAGCAGTTGCTCCAGTTCGCTCAATGAGGTGACCTGATAAAGCGGGGCGATATCTTCCGGCAGCGTACGCCCATGGTGGTTTAGCCAGCAGGTCGCTATCCCGGCGTTAATGCCGCCAAGAATATCCGACTCCGCCGTATCGCCCACCATCAACACGCGTTCGCGCGGCGGGTTGTCCATGCGCTCCAGCGCATAATCAAACACGCGCGGGTCCGGCTTCGCCACCCCTACCTCTTCCGAAATCACAATGAGATCAAAATAGTCACGCAGCCCTGTGCGTTCAAGACGAATTTGCTGCAGCGCGGTAAAGCCGTTGGTAATGATGCCAAGCTTCGCCTTGCCTTTAAGCGAATCGAGCAGCGACACGGCGCCCGGCAGCGGCGCGCAAATTTCCGCCATCGCGTTGAGAAAAGCGCGGTTGAGGTCGCTTGCCGGCACGTTAAGACGCTCGGCCCAGCTTTCAAAACGCTGGTGTTGAAGCTGCAAAGCCGTGATGGCGCCGTTCTGATAATCGACCCAGAGCGGCTTATTGATGGCCTGGTAGTCCTGATAATCCTCGGCGGTGAAGGTCACGCTGTAGTCGAGAAACATCCGCTGTAAGCCGCCGAAAGCGTCAAAGGTAAACAGCGTTTCGTCAGCATCAAAGAGTATCCAGTCCCACTTCATTACATCACCTTTTCTTTGTTATCAGCCCAGCGGCAGGGCCATGATTATCGCGTCTTCGCGCCCCTCTTTGGTGGGGTAGTAATTACGGCGGATAGTCGCCTCGTTAAAGCCCAGGCTTTCATATAGCGCGATGGCGGCCACGTTAGAAGCCCGCACTTCAAGCCAGAGCGTGAGCACGCCGCGGGTTTCCAGCTCGCTGATTAAATGTTCGAGCAGCTGACGGCCAAGCCCGCGCCGCTGATAAGCGGGGTCGACCGCGATATTAAACAGGGTTGCTTCGTCGAGCACGACCTGGGTAATGGCGAAAGCCGCCATCTTGTCCGCCACATCCAGGCGGTAATTGAGGTAGCGTTCGCCCTGATTGCTGGCGAAAGTTTTCTCGCTCCAGGGAAAGGCGTGACTTCGCGTCTCAATGGCGTAAGCCGCCGCGAGATCAGTCGGCTGCAGGGAAGAAATCGTCATCATTTTCGCAAATTTGTTGCCACAAAGCGGCGCGAGCGGCGCTGCTGCGCCGAAGCCCTTCCAGCCCCGGCGAGACCAGCTTCGCGCCCGGCAGCGCAAGAGGCTCCGTCACGCCAAGACACCAGCTGTTGCAATGCCCGTCGTGCAGCATCGCCACCCGATCCGGCGTAAGCAGCATAACCTCATCGGGACGCAGCTTCAGCGTACGCAGCACATCCTGAATAATCGGCTCGCTCAGCGCAGGAAGTTCTTCCGCCACCATGACCAGACGGACATGAGCAGGCAGCGCGATAGCAATTTCGCCCAGCAGCGCGGCGGGGCGACGTAATACCCACTGGGTGATGCCCAGCTGTTGTAAACGCCAGTCTCGTCGGGATGTCATAGCGGTGCCTGAGTGAATGCCGGAGGGGCGCAAATATAGCAAATCCGTCGAACATGCGCCAACAAACCACTATAATCGCCCCTCAAGTTTCCAAAGGAGTTTTTCATGTCCGCTTTTTCCCCGGCAAGCGAAGTCCTGCTGCGCCACAGTGATGATTTTCTGGAAAGCCGCGTGCTGTTCGCCGGCGATATGCAGGATGACCTGCCCGCGCGCCTCGAGACGGCGGCAAGCCGCGCGCATACGCAACAGTTCCACCACTGGCAAGTGCTCAGCAAGCCAATGGGAGAGCGGGCGCAGTATGGCCTGACGGCTGACGCCGAACTGGTTGGCGACAGCGACACGCTTATCTACTACTGGCCGAAGAACAAACCCGAAGCGCAGTTCCAATTGATGAACCTGCTTTCCCTGCTGCCGGTAGGAAGCGATGTGTTTGTGGTCGGCGAAAACCGCAGCGGCGTTCGCAGCGCCGAACAGATGCTGGAAGAGTACTGCCCGCTGACTAAAATCGACAGCGCCCGCCGCTGCGGTCTTTATCACGGTCGCCTTGAAGCCAAACCGACGTTCGATAAAGACGCCTGGTGGAACGAGTATCAACTGGACGAACTGACCATCAAAACGCTGCCGGGCGTTTTCAGCCGCGACGGGCTTGATGTCGGCAGCGATCTGCTGCTCGCTACCCTTTCCCCGCATACCAAAGGCAAAGTGCTCGATGTGGGCTGCGGCGCCGGCGTGCTGGCGGCGGTGCTGGCCAGCCACTCGCCGAAAGTGCGTTTGACGCTGTGCGACGTGAGCGCGCCTGCGGTGGAAGCAAGCCGCGCAACGCTTGCCGCAAATGGTTTTGAAGGCGAAGCTTTCGCAAGCAACGTCTATTCTGAAGTGAAAGGCCGCTTCGATATGATTATCTCCAACCCGCCGTTCCACGACGGGCTGCAGACCAGCTTTGAAGCCGCTCAGACGCTGATTCGCGGCGCGGTTAAGCACCTTAACAACGGCGGCGAGCTGCGCATAGTCGCGAACGCTTTCCTTCCTTACCCTAATTTGCTGGACGAAATGTTTGGCAACCATGAAGTACTGGCGCAGACCGGGCGCTTTAAGGTTTACCGCGCGGTCATGGGCCGTAACGCAAAGCGTTAATCGCTCCGCGTCACAAAAGTGCCGCTTTTTGCACCATTCAGAAAAGCGGCACGCAATTAACTGTTGACGAAGCCCAGAAAACATCTAGAATGCGCCTCCGTGGTTGCAATACTTCCCGGTATTGCTGGTATGCGAAGGTGGCGGAATTGGTAGACGCGCTAGCTTCAGGTGTTAGTGTCCTTACGGACGTGGGGGTTCAAGTCCCCCCCCTCGCACCAAAGACCACATGATATTGCTCTCACCGGGCGAAGGTGGCGGAATTGGTAGACGCGCTAGCTTCAGGTGTTAGTGTCCTTCGGACGTGGGGGTTCAAGTCCCCCCCCTCGCACCACTTTCTGAATACCTCTTCTCTTTTTCTTTCCTTGAGTTGCCTTCCTTAAGCTTTACCCTTTCAGGTTCATTACCATCAGCATGAGTCCGCTTGCGAATGCAATGCACGACGGCAGCAGCAGGAAATGGCGTAACCGTTTGTGAAAAAGCATTAGTGACGTGGAAAGCAGCGCCAACACCACAATCAAGCGCCACTGCGCAAAGCTAAGATCGCTCAACGCCAGCAGCATCACCAGGATGCCGGACACGATAATTCCCCATCCGCTTTCCAGCCGCTTTTGCAACATGTCTCTGTCTCTCGCATCGATAATGATAAACAATACCATATGATATTAATTCTCATCTGTCAGCGTTTACAATGAAGCGGGTTATCCTTTGCGCATGGCTAATGACATGCCTGCGCTAAGGTGATAAATTGGTCATCATTACAGCAGCATTAAACTCTTATTTAACTTTTGCGAAACTATTGTTTCGCCCGTTATTTCTTTCACCTGGCTTTTAAATCTGTTACGGCGCTGATAAATAACGACTTATATATGACAGCTCAAACCTGGCGAGCCCTGCTTAAAGAGAAATATCAACTCTCTCTACGCTTGTTTCTGTTTCTTAACGCTTTCTCCGCACTGTTTAGCATTGTGAGTCCGCTTTATGCCGCTCAACAAGTTACGCTGCCTTTAACCGGCGTGCTTGTCGGCAGTACAGGGCTGCTTATCTGGCACGCGCTGAACAGCCAACGACGCATTAATATTAACCTGGTGTCTTTACTCTTCGGGCTGATGTGGGCTGCGCAAATCGCCCTTAAATTCACGGCGATTCCGAAACCCGACCTCTCGTACCTGCTGGTGGCGTTGCTCACCGTACTGTTTATCGGCTCGTTATCTTTTATCAATAACCTCATCGCTTTTACCTGCCACTGCCTGCCGGTTATCGTCACTGTTATCTGGCTTGATCAGGCACAGCATTTGATGCGCATGGCTTATGCCGTCGCGCTGCCAATGCTCGGCATCGCTATTCAGCACCTCATTCAGAAACGCAGCGACACCTTTTCGCAGGGGCTGATGTTAAAGCTGCTGGAAGAAAAAGAGACGCTGACTGATTTAAGCATGATGGACCCGCTTACGGGTCTTTATAACCGACGCGGCTTTCAGAACCGGCTGGAGCATGTGCTGGCGCTCGGCACCGGCCAGCATTTCGTCATGCTGATGGATATTGACCATTTCAAAGCTTATAACGACCACTACGGGCATATGATGGGCGACCAGGCGCTGACGCGGGTTTCCGCCGCTATTCGCGATTCGGTGCGCTCGCGCGATATCGTTACCCGTTACGGCGGCGAAGAGTTTCTGGTGCTTCTGACAAATTCCGATCCCCAGAGCGCCCGCCAGGCTGCGGAGCGCATTCGTCAACGCGTTTATGATTTACGTATCCCACATATGTTTAACGAAAGCGTAGCGACCAATGTGACGCTAAGCATTGGCATTGCGCCGCTGGAAAATCAGGATATCGATTCGGCGCTGCGTCAGGCGGATGCCGCGCTTTATGAAGCTAAAAATCAGGGACGTAACCACATTCTTTTCTCTGAATCTCGCCACGCTGCCTGAGCATTTTGCGTCAGGCTCCACATCTTGAGGAATTACGGATACCCGCTTCGGCGAATCCGCTTGCTATCGGCTCCGCCTATAGTTAGGATTGGCAATCATTATCATTTAGATTTGCTATTAAGCAGGGTCATGGCTTACCACTCCTTTCACATTGCTGATGATCTTATCTGGCGCGCCCCGCTTTACCGGCCCTCTTCTGAGCTGGCGGAGGCGTTACGCGAAGCATTTACCACCCATCGCGCGCATTTTCATGACATCATTCGATTGAATGAGACGCCGCCAGACGCGGCGATGACGCTGGAACAATGGGCGCATCCCACCCGCCTTGCTTCTCTGATGGCTATCTATTCCGATCATATCTATCGTAACCATCTTACGCAGCCGCGTGAGGCCAAGCCGCTGGTTTCGCTCTGGGCGCAGTGGTATCTGGGTTTACTGGCGCCGCCGCTCATGCTGGCGCTACTGACGCAGCCGCAGGCCATCGCCGTTACGCCTTCGCATATCCATGTTGAATTCCATGAAACCGGTCGAGCCGCCTGCTTCTGGCTGAACGTGCAGGAAGATCACCTCGCCAGTGCGTTATCCGCACGCGAACGTATTGAGAAGCTGGTGACAGAGTGTTTGCAGCCGGTTGTGAAAGCGCTTGAGGCGACCGGCGATATCAACGCGCGGCTTATCTGGAGCAACACAGGCTACCTGATCAACTGGTGCCTTGGTGAGTGGAAGGGGTTTCTTGGCGAAGAGACGGTAAACGCCCTTCGCGAAGCCTGCTTCTTTGAAAAACAGCTACGCAACGGGCAGGATAACCCGCTTTACCGCACCGTTGTGCTGCGTGAAGGTTTGCTGGTTCGCCGCACTTGCTGTCAGCGTTACCGTCTGCCGGACGTGCAGCAATGCGGCGACTGCACCCTGAAATAGATAACGGCGGGTCTCCCCGCCGTCTTTAATTACGCCACCTGGCGCCCCTCGGCTTCCGCCTCTTTTTGTGCATCCGCTTCCGCCGCTTCCTGCGCCAGCAGCTGTTTTTCATACACTTTAAAGAACGGGAAGTAGATGACGGCGGAAATGACCGCCAGCACTACCACCAGGATAGCCGCACGAAAATCCCATCCCAGCCCCCAAGCGGCGCCAATAGGCGCAGGCGCCGTCCACGGCACGACCGAAATGACGCGCCCAATCAGGTCAAGCTTCATCGCCGCCCAGGCAATGATAGCGTTAACCATCGGCGCCAGCAGGAATGGGATAAAGAAGACCGGGTTCATCACGATAGGCGTACCGAAAATAACCGGCTCGTTGATGTTAAAAATGCTTGGCACTACGCTCAGACGGCCAATCGAACGCAGATGCACCGAGCGACTGCGCAGGTAGCAGAGCACCAGTCCCATGGTTGCGCCCGAACCGCCCACCACGATAAAGAAAGTCCAGAAAGCTTCCATAAAAATATGCGGCAACGGCGCGCCCTGCGCCAGCGCGCTCTGGTTCATCCCAAGGTTTGTCAGCCAGAACATCTGCAACATGCCTGAGACAATGGCTGCGCCGTGAATGCCGGCAAACCAGAGCAGGTGGCCAATCAGCACCGCCAGCAGGATCGCAGGCAGCGAGTCTGCTGCTGAAACCAGCGGTTTAAAGAGGGACATGATCGCCTGTGGGATCAGCATATCGAACTGCGTCTGGATAAACAGGCTCAGCGGATAAAGCGTCAGCACGACCACCAACACCGGTATCAGCAGGTCGAAAGAGTTTTTAATCATCGGCGGCACTTGATCCGGTAAACGTATGCCGATGTTGTGCGCTTTCAGAAAACGCATCATCTCTACACAGTAAATCGCCACCAGAATGGCAGTGAAAATGCCGGTACCGCCCAGGCTATCGACGGGTAAGGTGCCTTTGGTTTTCGGCGCCGCAACCAGCAGAAAAGCCATCAGCGACAGCATGGCGCACATAAAGGGATCGAGCTGATGGGATTTAACGTAATGTTTGCCCAGGTTATAGGCGATAGCGGCGCAGATATAGATAGACATAATGCCCATCGTCATATCAAACGGCGTCAGGATTTGCCCTTCAAATTGCTTTGCGAGATCAAGCCAGCTGCGCGCGAACCCCCAGGTGGTGTCCGGCGAAAAAGGCGGATAGGCGAAAACCAGTAAAAATGACCCGACAATCATAAACGGCATGGCGGAAATAAAACCGTCACGAATGGCCATTACGTGACGTTGGGAAGAGATGCGCCCAGCAATAGGGCTAACATAATTTTCTACAAAGCGAAAAATCACATTAAAGGCGGCATGGTTGGCAGACATAGCGGCTCTCCTGTCAGGCTAATAACGCGAGTGCGTCAGCGAGAATTTTGTCGCCGCGCATCATTCCATAGTCCATTGAGTTAATTACAGATACAGGTATCTGGCTGGTGGCTGCCTGTGCCCTGCATGCCTCAAGATGTGTTTTAACCTGTGGCCCCAGCAGGCAACAGTCATAACGGGAAAACGACTCCGTGAATACGTTAATGCCCGCCGCGTTAAGCTCCACAGCGATATTCTGCTGCTCTGCGGCCTGCCTCATACGATTCACTACCATGCTGGTCGACAAACCAGCGGCACAGCATACAAGGATACGTTTCATAGACGGCTCTTATTATTTAAGGGATACAGAGGGTGGTTACGGAACCAGTATTAATCGCCCGGAGCCGGGCTGCAACCGGTTACAGTAACCGGTTTCTGTGATTGTGAAGAAGATCCAGAAAACACCGACTTGTTACCGGTGGGTTAATCAATAACAATCATCAGCCCATTCTGGTTTATATCAGCAAAGGAAAGTCTTCAGCAGGAGAAACACATGAGTCTGGAATCTGTACGGCAGTTTTTCGCCGAGAAAGCCCCCGACATCGACATTATTGAACTCAACGAAAGTACGGCGACCGTCGCGCTGGCCGCCGCCGCGCATAACGTTGAACCAGGACAGATAGCCAAGACCCTGTCGTTAAAGGTAAGGAACGAGATTATCCTTATCGTGGCGAAAGGCGATGCCCGACTGGATAATAAAAAGCTCAAAGCCGCCTTTGGCGCTAAAGCGCGTATGCTGAGCAGCGATGAAGTGATCACCTGGACTGGCCATCCGGTCGGCGGCGTTTGCCCTTTCGGCCTGGAACACCCGCTTGCGGTCTATTGCGATGTATCGCTTAAGCGTTACCAGGAAGTGTTACCCGCCGCTGGCGCCATTCATAGCGCCGTGCGCATCTCCCCTTCTCGCCTTGCAGAACTGACCGAGGCGCAGTGGATAGATGTCTGCCAGTAAAAAACGATGTTGCCGCGCAGCCTGATCCTGAACCCTTCTGAATGGGCAGGAATAAAAGTGGTGAGAAAAAAGCTCCGGTCAGATCCCCTGCCGGAGCCTGAAAATCAAAAAGGGGTAGCGCGATGAAGCAGCATATCTGCCGCGTTAAGCAGGCCAGCATCTGTATTGACGCCGAGTTTGAGCATAGCGTTGAACTTATGAGCGCGAATCGTCTTGATGTTACGCTCCAGCTGAGAAGCAATTTGTGAAATAGAGTAGCCGTCCGTCAGATAACGTAAGATTGTACGCTCTGTTGGGCTTAAAAGGCGCGGTGCCGCTTTTACCGGGTTAGCCTTATTAGCGCCTTCACTGTTTTTGGGATTGTCACCCAGCGCTGCGAAAATATTTTCTGCAAAGCTATTAAGCGGCACGGATTTATCCAGTACGCCATGAAATGAGGTTAAGGAAAGTTGGTTTATCAGCCGCGCTTCCGCTTCGTTGTTCGCCATCACCAGCCGCTTGACTTTCGGGTGGTTTTTTACCATTTCACCAAAAAAGGTAAGACATTCGCGCCGATGCTCACGCGTACCCGGTAAAGAGAAGATAACGGCGGAAAAAGATTCTGCTTCTTGCGCCGCAAGAAATTCTGCCGGCGTCGTAAAAGTGAAAACCTGATAACGCGGCCTGCGATTTTGTTGCAGCAATACACTGACCCCCGCTGCGCTCATCACGCAGCTTTCAATAAGGGCGATTTTCACTTCTGATGTGATAAATTCCATTCTGCCTGTTCCTTTTGCAGTGAAAGCAAATTCAGTTCTTTGACGCCCTGAAAGCTATTAATCCAGGCGTACATTTCCGCATTACCTTTTAGCGATAAGCGTTTCATAGCGCTGTTCTTCTGAGCGCTGATGGTTTTATTACTTTTCTTAAGCAGTTGGGCTATCTGGTTAATACCCCAGCCTTTTCCCAAAAGGCGTAATACTTGTCGTTCTGAAGAGGTTAAAGTACAGGCCGTACTAACTTGACCAGATATTTTTACCTCGTGAGGAGAAAGCAATAACTGACTGATACGTTCTGCGCGCTCGCTGCCAAGACGTATAGCTTCAATCAAGCCTTCAACCGATTCCGTCGTCGCCAGCAACGTAGTTTGAGGACGCATTAAATACTCTACCGCCAGGCTGAATACGTTCTTCGGCACCATAAAAATCCAATGGATGCCCGGCAGTTGAGCGATAAGCCGATAGCAGGCTTCACACTCCGCCCGGGCGTCGTCTGCTACTGGCGGGATTTCCTGAATAATCAGGTTGGCGCACCGCATTACCAACGGAGAAAGCCCACAACTGCTCTGATAATGATGTAATTCCATGTCAGGGAAATGGTGGGTAATAATGGCTTTAAGCCCGTTATGCATAACGGGTAACGCGCTGATAATAATTCCCTGCTTGCAACGTCCTGGTATCATATATCCTCCGGCTAAACCCTTCCGGCAAAAGCATGACGACTAACTAATAACAACGCTTATAATAATGAGATGATTAAATATAAAAAGAAAAGCCATTAGGCGTTATTGTTAATAAAAC
The DNA here is from genome assembly GCA_000621185.1 of Franconibacter pulveris DSM 19144. Classification (GTDB taxonomy): domain Bacteria; phylum Pseudomonadota; class Gammaproteobacteria; order Enterobacterales; family Enterobacteriaceae; genus Franconibacter; species Franconibacter pulveris. Next base: position 340,202 of record KK211223.1, on the reverse strand, counting down.
GCGCCAGGGCTTTTATTCAAAACAGACAATTAAAATTCATCCGGGATGAGCGTCAGTAGTTTATGAAGCCTCCTGGCGAGTGTCAATGCGTTAAAAATAACAAAGCCGCGCTTCTCTACACACTGATATACTCTTATTTAAAATAGTCAAAATCATGTGGATTAATACACATTAAAAAAGGAAAGTTTTAATAAGTAATATCGCAATTAGATTATCTAAAACAGAGTTTTTAGTTTAATTATTTCTTTAGCAAAGCGTTTACCGCGCCCGCATCGCGAAACGCCTTCGGCGTAACGCCAACCGTACGGCGAAAAAAACGGGAGAAATAGGTGGCGTCGCTAAACCCCAGATAATCTGAAACCTGGCTTATCGTCATGCTGGTATAAAGCAATGTGCGGCGGGCTTCCAGCGTGAGGCGCTGGTGAAGAAGATTTAACGCGCTGGCGCCATGAAACTCGTGACATAACGTATTGAGGTGCGTGACGGAGAGCCCAAGCTTTTGCGCATATGCCGTTACAGGCCATTGCTCACGGTAGTGGCGTTCCAGCAGCTTTGAGAACTGGCGCATCGCCGCCTTGTTGCGTTTTGGCCGCTCCGGCAGCGCCTCGCTCTGGGCGCACTGCCGATTTAGCCAGACCAGCAGCGCGCTGATAAGCGAATGCAACATCATCTCGCGCGCCAGGTTGTCGCCTTCATATTCGCTCTGCAGCGTGCTGAATAAAGCATTAATGCGATGGCGCGACGCTTTTACCGGCAGACAGCGCGGCCGGGTAAGCACTTCCAGCGGTTGTCCGAAACGCTGCTCAAAAAGCGCGACCAGCGGAGAAGAAAAGGAGAGCGAGTAACCCTGCGCGCCCGGCGAAAATTTAAAGCTATGCACGCAGAGCGCAGGCACGACCTGAATACAAGCCTCAGAAACGCGCCGCTTTCCTCCCTCAATTTCGATTTCCGCACTGCCTGTATGCAGATAAAGCAGTTGAACGATATCCGCATGCTGATGGATGCGGATATGCCATTCATAAAGGCTGCTGCGGCTGTGAATGGATTCACAGTGCAGCAGATCCGGCGTTGGCCAGTTAAGGCTTTCGCCATAAAGCGTAAATACGGGAACCGGCGTTACAGGCTTCATGTTCTGACCTCTTCGCTCATTTTTAAAGAGTGTAGAAAAGATCCTGCCGATCACCGCACCGCTTCAAACGGCAGCCCCACGTAGTTTTCAGCGATGGTGGTAAGCCCGGCCTGCGATCCCAGGAAATAGTCGCGCTCAGCCTGCTGCATCCGGCGGTCAAAACCGCTTTGCTCCTGAAAATCATGCAGCAAACGCGTCATAAACCAGCTGAACCGCTCCCCCTTCCATACCCGACGCAGCGCCAGTTGCGAGTAACAAGCCAGCAAGTCCCGCCTTCCCTGATGGTAAACGCCGCATAAAATGCGGTAGAGATAATTAACGTCTGACGCCGCCAGATTTAGCCCCTTCGCCCCTGTCGGCGGAACGATATGCGCCGCGTCGCCCACCAGAAACAGCGAGCCGTACTGCATAGGCTCCACCACAAAACTGCGCAGCGGCGCGATGCTTTTCTCAAGCGAAGGGCCGGTAACCAGCTTACCCGCAAGATCTTGCGGCAGGCGGCGCTTCAGCTCATCCCAGAAGCGATCGTCGGACCAGGCTTCGGCTTTATCGGTAAGCGGCACCTGCAAATAGTAGCGGCTGCGCGTTAGCGAGCGCTGGCTGCAAAGCACAAAACCCCGGTCATGGTGGGCGTAGATAAGTTCATGGTGAATGGGCGGCGTATCGGCAAGCAACCCCAGCCAGCCGAACGGGTAAACGCATTCATACTCCCGCAGTACGCCTGTGGGTATCGCTTTGCGTGAAACGCCATGAAATCCGTCGCAGCCGGCAATGTAATCGCAATCAATGCGGCACGGTTCGCCGTCCTTACTAAAAGTGACATACGGCTTATCACTTTTAAGGTTATGCAGCGCAACGTCACTGACATTGTAAAACGTTGGCGCGCCGGCTTCGCTTCGCGCCTGCATCAAATCACGCGTGACTTCAGTCTGGCCGTAGACCATGACCGATTTGCCGCCGCTCAGGGCTTTGAGCGGCACCGGAATACGCCTGCCCTCGACCAGAAATTCAACGCCGTCATGCACCAGACCTTCCGCGTCCATACGCTGATGCGCGCCCGCTTCCCGCAGCAGCTCGACAGTACCGCTTTCCAGAATGCCGGCGCGAATGCGGCTAAGCACATAGTCCGGAGTCTGGCGTTCAAGAATAATGTTGCTGATGCCAGCGTTATGCAGCAACTGGCCAAGCAGCAGGCCGGACGGACCGGCGCCAACGATCAGAACCTGAGTCTTCATAGGGTCGCTCGCCTCGGAAAGGTGATTGAAATGTTATTTTTATGTTTCACAAATGAGTGAAAATGCATTTTTCACCGTTCTCCATGCGAAAAGAAGGTCAATTTCGGGTTAAAAGTTGCACTTTTCGACACTCACACAATTTTGCGGACGGGTTCAAATTTTCCACCTCCAGGTAAAAACATCTGCAACCCGCTGAAAATTTGATCTGCCTGCGCCCGTGCCGTTTCAGCCCTGTGCTACAACCTTTTTTCGCCTTTTCGCGCCCCGGGCGCCTTACTTAACGGCAAGGGTCAACTATGGAAGTTGAGTCTTCATCGCAACGCGATATCACCCGCCTCTGTATTGAGTGCGGACTTTTCCTTTTACAGCACGGCGCGGAAAGCGCGCTGATAGATGAACTCTCTACCCGGCTTGGGCGCGCGCTCGGCATGGATAGCGTCGAGAGCGCCATCTCAGCGAACTCCATCGTGCTGACTACCATTAAAGACAACCGTTGCTTAACGACTACCAGAAAGAATGTTGATCGCGGCATTAACATGCATGTGGTAACCCAGGTGCAGCGCATCGTCATCCTGGCTGAACATAAGCTGCTGGATTATCGCGATGTGGAAAAGCGCTTCGCGCAGATTAAACCGCTGCGCTACCCGCGCTGGCTGGTCGTGTTGATGGTAGGCCTCTCCTGCGCCTGTTTTTGCAAAATGAACAACGGCGGCTGGGACGGCGCGCTGGTCACGTTGACCGCCAGTTCCCTCGCCATGTACGTTCGTCAGGTGCTGACCAGCCAGCACCTGCATCCGCAAATCAATTTCTGCATTACCGCTTTTGTCGCCACCACCGTATCGGGGCTGATGCTACGGCTGCCGCTTTTCGCCCAGGTGCCGACCGTAGCAATGGCGGCCAGCATCCTGCTGCTGGTGCCCGGCTTCCCGCTTATCAACGCGGTGGCGGATATGTTTAAAGGCCATGTGAATACCGGACTTGCGCGCTGGGCTATGGCGAGCATGCTGGCGCTGGCGACCTGTATTGGCGCGATAATCGCGCTGGCCTTATGGGGGCTGCCAGGATGGGCATAATAAATATTGCATTGATTCTGCTGCAGGATATGGTGCTGTCGGCAATTCCCGCGGTGGGCTTTGCGATGGTATTTAACGTGCCTTTGCGCGCGTTGCCGTGGTGCGCGCTGCTCGGCGCTATTGGCCACACGTCACGTACGGCGATGATGCTTTGCGGCCTCAACATTGAGTGGAGCACTTTTCTCTCGGCGATTCTTGTCGGCAGCATCGGCATTCAGTGGTCCCGCTGGTATCTGGCGCACCCGAAAGTCTTTACCGTCGCGGCGGTGATCCCGATGTTCCCCGGTATTTCCGCCTACACGGCGATGGTCTCCGCCGTTAAGCTCAGCCACTTTGGCTATGACGAGGTTTATCTTATCGCGCTCGTCACCCACTTTCTGAAGGCGTCGTCCATTGTCGGCGCGCTTTCCATCGGTCTTTCGTTGCCGGGTTTATGGCTTTATCGTAAACATCCGCGCGTGTGAGCCGCCCGACTCTCTTTTTGGTTTAAAGCAGAGAATTGCCATCGCGGGCTTGTGCATCGCGCCCGCGCTGCCATAATCGCCCTGCTCATCCCTGCGGGACCAAGGAGTTGTAGTGGAAAATCATGATGTTTACCTGCCCACGCGCTTTGACGAAGCCAGCCTGAAAGAGAAGATTTTCTTCAGCGCCATTGAGCTGTTTGCCGAATACGGCCTTAACGGCGCGCGCATGGAGCAAATTGCCGAAAAGGCGGGCACCACCAAGCGCATGGTGGTCTACCACTTTAAAACGAAAGAGCGGCTCTATGTGCAGGTGCTGGAGTATGTCTATACCCAAATCCGCGCCAGCGAAAAAGCGTTAAACCTGTCGGCAATGCCGCCGGTTGAAGCAATGGTGCAGTTGGTGGAAGCCAGTTTCGACTACCACGCCGCCCATCCGGATTTTGTTCGCATCATTTGCATGGAGAACATGCAGCGCGGCCGTTATATGCGAGAATCGGCCTGGATCCGCGATATCAACCGCAGCGCCCTGACGCTGCTGGAAGAGATCCTGGCCCGCGGCCAGGCGCGCCAGCTCTTCAGCAAACAGGTTAACGCCCGCGACGTTCATCGCCTGATAAGCAGCTTCAGCTTTCATCACGTCGCCAATAGCTATACCTTTTCTATGCTGTTTGAAGAAGAGACCGACAGCCGCGCCCAGCTCGACTATTACCGGGAGATGGCCGTCCAGGTCGTTCTGCGCTACATCTGCCCGTAAAAAATAACTTGCAATTAAATTGTGCGCTATCTATAATGAAAACCATGAAAACGACATTACCTGCTGACGAAGAGACAACGCTCCGGCTGGATAACCAGCTCTGCTTCGCGCTTTACTCCGCGAGCCTTGCGTTAAATAAGCTGTACCGGCAATTGCTGGCGCCGCTTGGCATTACCTACCCGCAGTATCTGGTGTTGATGGTGTTGTGGGAGCAGGATGACATTACCGTCTCGCAGATTGGCGAGCGACTGTTTCTGGACTCCGCTACGTTGACGCCGCTGCTGAAGCGGATGGAAAGCGCGGGTTTGTTATTGCGCCAGCGCTCACGCGAAGATGAACGCCAGGTCGTCGTCACCCTGACCGGGAACGGACGCGACCTCCAGGCGAAAGCGCTATCGCTGCCGGAATCGGTGCGTTGCGCCGCGAACTGCGACATTGATACGCTGGTTAGCCTGAAGACCCAGCTTGAAACGTTCCGTGACAGCCTGAATAAAGCTTAACGCCCTCCTGCGGGAGGGTTTTAAAAAAAACACATGTATAGCGCGCTATTTTATAGCTCGAAATCTTTTACCCTAAAATGAAACGACGAGGAACCTGCCATGTCATTAGAAAAAGTGATTTACACCGCTAAAGCAAAAGCCACCGGGGGCCGTGACGGCCGCGCCACCTCCTCTGACGGCGTGCTGGACGTGAAGCTTGGCGTGCCAAAAGAGATGGGCGGTATGGGTGGCGACGTTACCAACCCGGAACAGCTTTTTGCCGCCGGCTACTCCGCCTGTTTCCTGGGCGCGATGAAGTTCGTTTCTGCGCGCGACAAAATCGCCATGCCGAAAGAAGCGTTCATTGAAGGTGAAGTGGGCATCGGACCGCTGCCGACCGGCTTTGGCATCGAAGCGAAGCTGAATATTCACCTGCCGGGAATGGACGCAGCGGAAGCGAAAAAACTGGTCGATGCGGCGCATATTGTTTGCCCTTATTCCAACGCGACCCGCGGCAACATCGACGTTACGCTGAACATCATTAGCTAACTCGCTGCATTACTTTAAAATACTGCCCTACCGGGGAAATACAGGCGCGTAAGTCGACTTGCGCGCCTGCGTTTTTTTTCAGCATATCTGCCCTTTCCTGCGCCTGCGGCCTCAAACACGCAGCCCGACTGTGCTACTATGAAGCCATAAACGCTATGATGCGTTCCCCCTCAAGCGAATCTTAGCTAACCCGTTGATTGAGATAGTTTTATGTCTTCCAGAGTATTAACCGCAGACATCGTCGACATTAACGCCTTCCGGCGCGATCCCGACAGCGTGCTGGCGCAGGCCGAACGCGGCGCCGTGGCGGTTTTCGATAACAATGCGCCCGCTTTTTACGCCGTTACGCCGGAACGCATGGCGGAACTGCTGGCCAAAGAAGCGCAACTTGCCGCGCCGCAAACGGATGTCGTCCTGGATGCGCAGCTGTATGAAGAGTTTGTCGACCCTGCGCAGCCTGTCCCTGCGCCAGCGGGTAAATTTCGCATGTACCTGGGCTGGCAGCCTGACGCGGAGTTCCAGCGCATGGCGGCGCTATGGGGCATCCCGCTTGCTCAGCCAGTCACGCCGCAAGAGCTCGCCTCTTTCGTTACCTACTGGCAGGCGGAAGGCAAAGTGTTTCACCATATCCAGTGGCAGCAGAAGCTGGCGCGCAGCGTGCAGATGAACCGCGCCGCCTCTGGCAATGGAGCGCGACGCGATGTGAATACCATCCCGCAACCAGACGACCACATTCCTGACGGATTCCGAGGTTAACGATGAAAAACGTCACTGACCTGATGGCGCGTCTTAAGCGGCTTATGCCGCCTGACGTGACGCCCGCGTTTAAAACCGGCGAAGAGCTTCTCGCCTGGCAGCAGGAGCAGGGACGTCTTCGCTCAGAAGCCATCGAGCGTGAAAACCGGGCGATGAAAATGCAGCGTACGTTTAATCGCTCCGGCATTCGCCCGCTGCACCAGAACTGCTCCTTCGACAACTACAGAGTTGAAAATGAAGGGCAGATGAATGCGGTTAACAAGGCGCGCCAGTATGTCGAGGCGTTTGATGGCAACATTGCGAGCTTTGTGTTTGCAGGCAAGCCAGGAACCGGTAAAAACCACCTTGCCGCTGCTATCTGCAATGAGCTGCTGCTGCGCGGCAAGTCGGTCATGATAATCACGGTGGCCGATATTATGTCCGCGATGAAAGATACCTTTGGCAATCGTGAAACCAGTGAAGAACAGCTGCTTAAGGATCTCAGCAACGTTGACCTGCTTGTCATTGACGAGATAGGTATGCAAAGCGAATCGCGCTACGAAAAAGTGATAATCAACCAGCTTGTGGATCGCCGTTCCTCCTCCAAACGTCCCACCGGCATGCTCACTAACCAGAACATGGAAGAGATGACCAAGCTTCTGGGCGAGCGCGTGATGGACCGTATGCGCCTTGGCAATAGCCTGTGGGTGAATTTCAACTGGGACAGCTACCGCAGCCGCGTCACCGGCAAAGAGTATTAATTTTTACGCTCCCGCCCACGCCTGGCGCTCATCCCCCCCGATGTCGCTGAATACGCTTCGCCCGCACCGCCCGCTGCCCGCGGCGGGCGAAGGCGTGAGTATCAGCATCGCCCTGCGCAAAGCCGATGACCAGCGCCGTTTTGGTAAAACGCGCCCTGCCGCCTAAGAAAAAACTGGAAAGTGCCGTTGTGCAGGCCGTTTTGCGAATTAGCGCGCAGTGAGAGCTTATTTACGCCGCCAGCGTCGTTATACTCGGGCCAGTTTTCCGGCGTTATTGCCATAAAAGAGAGTAAGCGTGATGAAAGCAGTGAAAAGTATTTGCCTTGCGGCGATCGCCGCTGGCTTTATGTGCGGCAATGCCCAGGCCGCCAGCTGGCAGGAATCCCTTTCCAGCGCCGCCAGTCAACTCAGCCAGCAGAGCAGCAACGGCGCAACCGCCTCCACGACCCAGCAGGGCGGCCTTTCGCTCTCCTCGCTCACCGGCCTGCTTAACGGCGGCGCCTCAACGCTGAGCGCCGAAACCATGCCTAACGCGGCAGGCATTCTGCAATATTGCATTAAGCAGAAGCTGGTCTCCGCCACCAGTACGGAGAATATTAAAAATCAGGTGATGGAGAAGCTCGGCATCACGACGCCGCAGGAGCAGCAGCAGGAGCCCGATTTCCTGCAGGGCGCTCAGGGCCTGCTTGATACAGGCGACGGCCAGCCTTTAAACCTGAACAACATCGGCACCACGCCGCTTGCCCAGAAGGTGAAAACCAAAGCCTGCGACATCGTGCTAAAACAGGGCGTGAATTTCCTCTCCTGACGCCTCTCCCGGCGCGCGTCGCCGCGCCGGGTTCGCTTTTTCTCCCCTCGCTTATCTGGCTTACCACGCGTCCTGAAGCCCCTGCTTATTTCGTATTGACCGCATGGTGCAAACCGCCAGACAGGAAAAAGGCTAACAGGCGGCAAAACGCCGCCGCACAGCGATGCGATACGCGTCAAAAAATAACGTATCTAAACCAATTCCGAACAACAGCACAAAACCATGACACTAGAATTGCAGGAGCGTGACAGCAAAGTTAGATTGTAGCGCTAAAAAAGTGGAATTAAGCCTGTCGGCGTGAGCCGTCTGTGAGGGTGCGGTAGTGTCAGAATTGCTTTCCGTGGTCTTTTTTCTCGCCTCCGTGGCGATTTACGCGCTAAAAGCGGGCCGCAATACCTGGTGGTTTGTCGCCACGCTGGTGGTGTTAGGGCTGTTTGTCATCCTGAACATTACGCTTTACGCCAGTAACTATTTTACCGGCGACGGCATTAACGACGCGGTGCTTTACACCCTTACCAACAGCCTTACCGGCGCAGGCGTGACCAAATACATTCTGCCCGCCGTCGGGCTTATCGCCATCCTGGTGGCGGTGTTCGGTCTGCTCGCCTGGATATTGCGCCGCCGTCGCCATCCGCATCACCTTGGCTATAGCCTGTTGGCGCTGGCGCTGGCGCTCGCCTCGGTGGACGCAAGCCCCGCGTTTCGCCAGATAACCGAACTGGTGAAATCGCAAAGCCGCGAAGGCGACCCTGATTTCGCCACGTATTATAAAGAGCCGAATAAAACGATCCCCGACCCGCAGTTGAACCTGGTGTATATCTACGGCGAAAGCCTGGAGCGCACCTATTTTGACGATCAGGCGTTCCCGCAGCTTGCGCCGGAACTGGGCGCGTTGAAAAACGAAGGGCTGGATTTCAGCAAAACGATGCAGCTCCCCGGCACCGACTACACCATCGCCGGTATGGTCGCCTCCCAGTGCGGCATTCCGCTTTTTGCGCCGTTCGAGGGCAACGCCTCGGCCTCAATGTCGAGCTTCTTCCCGCAAAATATCTGTCTTGGCGATATTCTGAAAAACTCCGGATACGAAAACTACTTTATGCAGGGCGCGAATCTGCGCTTCGCCGGCAAAGATGTCTTCCTGAAATCCCATGGTTTTGACCACCTGTATGGCGCGGAGGAGCTGAAAGGCGTCGTGGCGGACCCGGCCTATCGCAACGACTGGGGTTTCTATGACGACACGGTGCTCGAGCAGGTCTGGAAAAAGTATGAAGAACTGTCGAAAGCGGGCAAACGCTTTTCCCTTTTCGCGCTGACGGTGGACACCCATCATCCCGATGGCTTCGTCTCGCGCACCTGCCAGCGTAAAAGCTACGCGTTCGAAGGCAAACCGAATCAGTCATTCAGCGCCGTAACCTGCAGCCAGGAGCATATCGCGGCGCTTATCAACAAAATCAAAGCCTCGCCGTACTTCAAAAATACGGTCATCGTGGTCTCTTCCGACCATCTGGCGATGAACAACACGGCTTATAAATACCTGAGCAAGCAGGACAGGGAAAATCTGTTCTTTATCCTGCGCGGCGATAAACCGCAGCAGGACGTGGTGGCGGTGAAGCGCAGCACCATGGACAACGGCGCAACGGTGCTGGATATCCTGGGCGGCGACAACTTTATCGGACTGGGGCGCAGCAGCATCTCCGGCCAGTCGCTCTCGACTGTGTTCCTGAACATGAAAGAGAAAGTGCTCGCCTGGAAGCCGGACATCATCCGTCTGTGGAACTTCCCGACCAAAATCGATGACTTCACGGTCGATCAGCAGAAAAAAACCATCGCGTTCTCCGGCAGCCGCTTCCACTTGCCGCTGCTGCTGCGCGTTGCCGATAAGAAAATAGAGCCGTTGCCGGAGAGTGAATACTCCGCGCCGCTGCGCTACCAGCTGGCGGATTTCGCCCCGCGCGATAATTTCCTGTGGGTGGATAACTGCTACAAGATGGCGCGCCTCTGGGCGCCGGAACTGGCGCTCTCTACTGACCTCTGCGTCTCGCAGGGCCAACTGGGCGGCGAGCAGAAAGTGCAGCGGGTGGATAAAACCATCTGGCAGGGCAAAGCGGCGTTTCGCGACACCGTCATCAGCACCGACCGCTACCAGCGCAACGTCGACCTGCTGAAAATCGTCGATAACGATATTCGCTACAAAGCTGACAGCTTCGTCTTTAACGTGGCGGGCGCGCCGGAAGAGGTGAAGCAGTTCACCGGCATTTCGCGTCCGGAATCCTGGGGGCGCTGGTCAAACGCGCAGCTCGGCAATGAAGTGAAGATTGAATATAACGCGCCGCTGCCGGAGAAATTCGACCTGGTTATCACCGCGAAAGCCTTCGGCCCGAACGCCAACAAACCGATTCCGGTGCGGGTGGGAGACAAAGAGCAGACGTTGACGCTTGGCAACGATGTCTCAACCACCACGCTGCATTTTGAAAACCCGTCGCGCAGCAACACGCTGGTCATCGTGCCGCCGGACCCGCAAACCACTAACGAGGGTAATATCCTCGGCCACTCGCCGCGCCAGTTGGGTATCGGCATGGTGGATATCAAAGTGGTGAATGTCGAAGGGTGACAGACCGCGCCGCTGGCCCTTTACGCCAGCGGCCTGATGCCGTTTCTGCCTCGCCGCACATGCTGCTATGCTGCTCTTTTCCTTTTCGTACGCGAGAACGCCATGACCACGCCTTCCCCTGCCGAACTGGCCGCCGCTTTTCCCTTACTGAACGATCTTATCGCCCTGCGCGAAACCGCCTGGTTTAACCCCGCCGCCACTTCCCTTGCTGAAGGGCTGCCTTACGTCGGGCTGACGCAAGCCGACGTGCGCGACGCCGAAGCGCGGCTGGCACGTTTTGCGCCTTATATCGCCGAGGTGTTCCCACAAACGCGCGCCACACAGGGGATCATTGAATCGGAGGTGGCGCCGGTGCCCGCCATGCAAAACGCGCTGGCGCAGCGTTACGGTCAGCCGCTGCCCGGCATGCTGTGGCTGAAAAAAGACAGCCATCTGCCTGTCTCCGGCTCCATTAAAGCGCGCGGCGGCATCTATGAGGTGCTGGCTCACGCCGAGAAGCTGGCGCTGGAGGCGAAGCTGCTTAGCCTTCAGGATGATTACCGTAAACTCGCCACTCCCGCCTTTCGTCAGTTTTTTAACCAGTATCGCATCGCGGTAGGATCTACCGGCAATCTGGGGCTGTCCATTGGCATCATGAGCGCAAAGCTCGGTTTTAACGTGAGCGTGCACATGTCCGCCGACGCCCGCCAGTGGAAAAAAACGCTGCTGCGCGAGCATGGCGTAGAGGTAGTGGAATACGAGCAGGATTACAGCGTGGCGGTGGAGCAGGGGCGCAAGGCGGCAGAGCGCGATCCGCGCTGCTTTTTCATTGATGATGAAAATTCCCGCACGCTGTTCCTTGGCTACGCGGTAGCAGGGGAAAGGCTTAAACAACAGTTTATACAACAAGGCGTGACCGTGGACGCCGATAACCCGCTATTCGTCTACCTGCCCTGCGGCGTGGGCGGCGGCCCGGGCGGCGTCGCCTTTGGTCTGAAGCTCGCTTTTGGCGACAACGTTCACTGCCTGTTTGCCGAACCCACGCACTCTCCGTGCATGCTGCTTGGCGTGCACACCGGCCTGCATGAGGCGATTTCCGTTCAGGAACTGGGCATTGATAACGTCACGGCGGCCGACGGTCTTGCCGTTGGTCGCGCCTCCGGCTTCGTGGGGCGGGCGATGGAACGGTTGATAGACGGTTACTTTACGGTAGCCGACGAAACGCTGTTCGCCCTGCTGCGCCAGCTCCATGAAGCAGAACATATTACGCTTGAGCCTTCCGCGCTGGCGGGCATGCCAGGCCCATGGCGGCTGACGGCGGATTACCTCTCCCGTTTCACCACGGCGCAGCTTAACAACGCCACCCATTTGGTCTGGGCCACGGGCGGCGGCATGGTGCCGCAGGCTGAGCGGGAAAAATACCTGCAAGGCCAGCGTTAAGACCATAACGCGATCCTGGCGGTGTAGCCGGGATCGCGTTTTTTATCGCCAGCAATGTACATTTGTATTCATTGATGTACATTCATGAACATTCCATACCAATGAAATGGCGATATGAAACTCTTTCCTGATGAACGGCAGACCATCATTCTTAACATCCTGAAAGAGGATGGCAAAGTGATGGCCGCCGACCTGGCGCTGCGCCTTGGCGCCACCGAAGCGACCATCCGCCGCGACCTGCGTGAGCTGGCCCGCCAGGGGAGATGCAAACGCACCTACGGCGGCGCGCTGCTTCCCTCCCCCGCCAGCGGCACGCCGCAGATGCGCCTTGCGGTAAGCGCCGATGAAAAGCAGGCGCTGGCGCAGGCGGCGCTGCACATTCTCTGCCCCGGCCAGCTGCTCTATCTCGATGCGGGCAGCACGCACCTGCTGCTGGCGGATTTGCTGCCGCGCGACAGCGACCTGACTGTCGTCACCAACAGCGTCGATATCGCCGCCCGGCTGCTGGCGAAACCGGGTATCCGCACCATCATGCTGGGCGGAGAGCTGAACGAGCAGGTCGGCGGCGCGGTGGATATCCGGGCGCTTGAGCAACTCAGGCCCTTTCGCTTTGATGTCGCTTTTATCGGCGTCTGCGCCTTTGAAACGCAGAGCGGCTTCGGCGCGCTGCATTATCAGGACGCGCAGTTTAAGCAGCAGCTTCTGGCCCATACAGGAAGCGTGGCGGTGTTATGCAGCAGCGACAAACCCGGCCGCTTTGCCCCGTACCATTTCATGGGCGCAGCCGATGTCGATTACCTCATTACCTCACGCAACGCGCACCCGGAGATGGAGCTGGACGTTCGCCAGCACGGCGGCGCGGTGCTTCATGCCCTCTTACCTTCGGGAGAAAATGTGAATGAAAATCGCCCATGTCGCACTGTGGACAACTGATCTCGACGCGCAGGCCCGCTTCTGGGCCGACTGGTTCCATGCTGAAGCAGGCGAGCTTTACGTCAGTAAAAACCGCCCGGGCTTCACCTCGCGTTTTGTAACGCTGTCGGAAGGCGCCACGCTTGAGTTGATGTCGCTGCCCGCGCTCCCCGACGGGCCTGCCGATAAAGAACATGGCGGCTGGGCGCATATCGCGCTGGACGTCGGCGATAAACAGGCGGTAGACCGGCTGGCGCACCGGGCGAAAGAGGCGGGCATTCTGCTGAGCGGGCCGCGCATGACCGGCGACGGTTTTTACGAAGCGGTATTGAAAGACCCGGACGGCAACCTTGTCGAGATCACCGCAGGCTAAAGACAATAAAAAACCCGCGCTGCGGGGCAGCGCGGGCCGGTTTCGCTGAAGCAAGATTATTTGCGCAGCAGCGGATCGTCATCCTCTTTCAGACGGTCGCTATCGGTATCGGAAAGGCGGTCGGCGCCAGATTTATCCACTTCCACCTCCTGCCGGCGCACCGTATCTTTCACCGTTTCTACCCGCTCGTTGCCTTCGGTGCGCAGGCCCACTTCTTCACGCACGCGGGCGGTTTTGTTCACCGTCGGCACTTCATGAGACTCTTCCACTTCGATGGTTTTTTCCGACCAGTCAACGTCGTTCAGGTAGGCGGGTTCGTCTACCGCATGGCGGAATACGTCGGCATGCTGATCGAAAAGCGAAATATCCTCCGAGACATCTTCTTCCACGGTGTAACGACGCAGACGCACGACACCATCGCTCACGCGTCGTTTGCCAATTTCCACCTGCTCTTCTGCAAGCTTCAGCGTCTCATCGCGGTCGGCACCGCTTATCGCGCCAGCCGCTGTCGGTACGGCGCTGCCCGGCGTGCCGTAGCCGCGGTTAGCAATATCGTCATCATCCGCTATGCCTGTGCGGCCAGTCAGATCGCGGTTGCTAATGTCATCATCATCCACCAGCCCCGCGCCAGTACGGCCCGTGACATCGCGATCGCGCAGGGTATCGTCATCCACGTAATCCGCGCCGCCCTGGCCGGTCAGGGTGCGATCGCGGGTTAAATCATCCGCATCCGGCACCGTATCATCGCTTGTGCCGGGCACTTTTTCAGACGGATCGTTAATGGTGCCCCCCGCCACGCCTGCGCCTGCTGCGCCGATGCCCGCGAGGCCGCTGTTCAGGCTGCCCGTCGTGCGGCCGGTGCCGGTCACATCATCGGTTTCGCCCATAAATTCGCGGTCGCGGTCGGCATTTTCCGGGCTTTTACCCACGCCGTAGCCGCCGTAAGTGCCGGAGGAAGCATAATCAGATGAATATTCATCCAGCAGCGCCTCAATACGGTCTGCGTCATCTTTATCCACGCGCGCTGTCAGCAGCACGCCGCCCGTACGAATCGCCTGGTTGTACTCTTCTGCGTAATCATCATCCACGTCGTCGCCAAACAACCGCTGCCAGAAGCTTGGGTGGCGTATTTCTTTGTCTTCAACCCGCAGCCGTTCACCTGAGATGATATCGATGTTGTGTTCCGCGATACCCTCTGCAATCAGTTTCTCTTTTGCCACTTCCGCCTGCTGAAGCTGTTTAAAAGCAGTAACGATTTTCTCATGTGCCATAACAGATTCTCCTCGTGCTTCGGTTTTGGGTTACGTTCCGTTTATTCCTCATCCGTGGAAATATCAAACTCCTGGCGTCGTAAAATCACTTTTTCCTGATAAGGCTCGGTCGTTTTCACTTTGCGAATATGAACTTCCTCTTTCAGGACATAACGCCTGATAATTTCGACCTGCTCTTCTATTACCGGGATAATTAATGTATCCCCCTGCTCACGAACCTGCGGAATGTTATTTTCATCAACGGGTTCATTTTTTATGACATGCTCGATGAATACCTGTTCCTGAGATAATTCCGTTTCAAGCATTTTCTCTTCTGAGTGCGTAGTTCGGGTTAAGCGAATACGGCGATCCACAACTTTCGTTTTAGTGATTTCCGCCTGCTCTTCGGCCAGCGTCAGCGCCTGCTCTGCGTCCGGCTTTGTCGTTTCGTTATCATCATGTTTATCTGACATAGCGTTTCCTGGCTCTGGTCGATATTCCCGAACAATATTCGCGTAATAAATAGTCATTATTCAATCACATAGTTATAAGCATAGACTACGGCACGGGGGAAAAATAAAAGCGGAGCGAAAGAAATTGTTAATAAATATAAAAACGCTGTTAGCTTACGTAATTAATAAAAAATCAGAGAGGAAATTTTATTTTTATCGGCACGGAAGTGCGAGATTTTACCGCCACGCTTATACATTAATCCGCACAAAAATAAGCGAAGCGAAGAAGCACGCTGTATGGAAATTATTTCAACGAAACCAGAAAAGCGGCTAAGAATATTCCGGCAATAGTTTTATCGCTGGGCTGAAAAAAGAAAACCCCCGTCACAGGACGGGGGTTGATGGACTTAGCTGAGAGGAATCAGAAGGTTTCCCAGTTGTCGCCGCCATCGGCCACTACCGGCTTGCGCAGAGCGACCGGGGCGACAGGCGCTTTCGGCGCAGGCGTCGCCTGAACCACTTCACGGGCGTCCTGCTTGATGCGGAACACCGTGACAGCCTGCGTCAGGCGGCTCGCCTGCTCTTCCAGCGCCGCCGCAGCTGCAGCGGATTCTTCCACCAGCGAGGCGTTCTGCTGGGTCACGCGGTCCATTTCAGACACCGCCAGACCTACCTGGTCGATACCGCGGCTCTGCTCGTCGGAAGCAGAAGCGATTTCGCCCATGATGTCGGTTACGCGCGTCACCGCGCTGACGATTTCACCCATGGTTTCGCCCGCGCTTTCCACAAGTGTTGAGCCCACGTCGACTTTGCTCACGGAGTCGTCGATAAGGCCTTTAATCTCTTTTGCCGCCTGAGCGCTGCGCTGCGCCAGGTTGCGCACTTCGCCTGCAACCACCGCAAAGCCGCGGCCCTGTTCGCCCGCACGCGCCGCTTCGACTGCGGCGTTAAGCGCGAGGATGTTGGTCTGGAAGGCGATGCCGTCGATAACGCTTGTGATGTCGGCGATTTTCTGCGAGCTGCCCGCAATATCGCGCATGGTCTGCACCACATTATCCACCACTTTGCCGCCTTTCTGCGCCGTTTCAGAGGCGCTCAGCGCCAGCTGGCTCGCCTGACGGGCGTTTTCGGCGTCCTGCTTCACGGTTGCGGTCAGCTGCTCCATGCTGGCTGCGGTCTCTTCCAGCGAAGCCGCCTGCTGCTCGGTACGGGAGGAGAGATCGTTATTGCCGGCGGAAATTTCGCTGGCGCCGCTATAGATAGCGTCCGCGCCGGTGCGCACCACGCTTACCGTGCGTACCAGTTCGCCCTGCATATGGCGCAGGCTATCGGCCAGCTGGCCCATTTCGTTGGTGCCTTCCACGTCGATACGACGCACCAGGTCGCCGCTCGCGATATGGCGAATGCTCTCAATCAGGCTGTGAAGCGGCGCCAGCAGCGCTTTCTGAATGCCGAACCAGACCGCGATAATCACCGCAAGCACAACCGCCAGCACGCCAATCAGGATCCAGATAGCCAGGCTGTAAGAGCCGTTATTGCCATCTACGGCCAGCTGATAGAGGCTGTCGTTCTGCTGCATGTAGTCGTTATATTCTTTCTCGAAGCCATCCTGGTATTTCTGGGTCGGCTGGTCGAAGAAGTCATTAATTTTGCCCGCGCCCAGCAGCTGGATAAGCTCGGCCAGCGCGCCGTGATAGATATCGTAGTTGCGCTTGATCTCCACCGCCGCCTGCTCGCTCTGGCGAGGGTCGCGCGGCAGCGCCTGATAGGCCGCCCACTTCTCTTCCGCCTGCTTAAGCGAGGTGGTGGCAATCTGCATCAGTTCGTTAACGGTCGCCCCGCTGCCCATGTTGTTGGCGTCCATCATGTAGCGGATGCCGGCGCGGTTCAGGGTGTTGCGGGTCTGGAGCAGGGCCACCCAGCTGGCATTCAGCGTAGACTGCTGCTGGCGGATGGTTTGCAGAATTGTGAAGTTCTCTTTGTCATTTTTGATGGCATTGAAGAACAGACCACCGGAAGCCATTTGTAAAATCCCAAATAGCCCCAGCACAAATAATAAGCTGGTAACAACTTTGACTCGGTTTAACATGGTTTCTCATTTCCGGTACGACAGAATCACTGGTTTCGGCACATACCGGGAAAACTTTATACAAAATGAAGGGTTTTCATGACGTATCGCCTGTGGTCAGGCCTGTAAACAACCGCGTTCAGATGACGATATAACAAAATGGCGTATCTTCAATGGGTTCCAGCAGTACGTGCCTGTCCCGGCTTTTCGTCTGGTAGTACTTATCTATCAGGTAGCGATCGATTAGCGCTTCCAGCCTTTCGCGTTCAATCGTACGGGTAATGCCAAGCGTCCAGAAGCTGCGCAGATCGATTTCCGACGCTTTGATGCGCGCGCTTTTCTCAAGGTCGAGCACCATGTTGCGCACGCAGCTGGTCGGATCGTTATTCTGCTTAATCTCCAGCGCGATATAGCTGTCCAGGGTCCAGCCTTTCTTGCGCAGCAGGAAGTCGGTGCGCAGCGAGTTGCGTACCGGGTTTTTACGTAAATCGGCGTTCAGCGTTTGCTCGCGCCACCACTCATGCCCGGTGGAAACCAACAGGCTCGAAAACTCAATCTGCAGCCAGACTTCCCAGCCGGTAATGTTGTTCTGGTCGATGATATTGAGCTTCTGGCGAATATCTTCGCGGATAAAAAACGGGTGAAGGAGCGTGCAGAGGTGGTCAAAATCGCGGTTAATCATTTTACTTTTCTGCTGTGCTGATAAAAAACAGCATGTTACGAGCCCAGACTGACAGCGAAAAGCGCGGATAAACCCCTGGCGTTAATAAGCCATCTTCCTCTTCCCTGAGGAAAATTTGCCTGACGATATGCTAAAAACCGCCGCAGGTTAGATCCCCAGCGCTTTTTTCACCGCCGGCTCCGCAGGTTTCCCGTCGCGGGTCGTCACGCCGTTAAGCCAGCCGGAGAGCAGTTCCGGGCGCTTCGCCAGCTCCGCTTTCGCCGCCTCGTTCACATCCTGTTTGTCGTCCAGCACGCGGGCGATAACTGCGTTTTCCAGCGCGACATCGAACTTCAGCTGGGTAAAGAAGCGGTTAAGGTTCGGGCACTGCGTCGCGTAGTCCTTGCGCGTCACGGTGTTTACGGTGGCGCTGCCGTAGTTCGGGCCGAAATAAGCATCGCCACCGCTCAGGTAGGTGAGCTTAAAGCGGGTGTTCATGGCGTGCGGCTCCCAGCCAAGGAACACCACCCACAGTTTGCGGTTCACGGCGCGGGTCACCTGCGCCAGCATGCCGCTCTCGCTCGATTCCACCAGGTTCCAGCCCTGCAGGCCAAAGTCGTGTTTATCGAGCATCTTTTTGATGTTCTGATTAGCGGGCGCGCCGGGAGCGATGCCGTAAATCTTATGGTCGAACTTATCGGCGTTTTTTTGCAGATCGGCAAAATCCTTCACGCCAGCGGCGGCGACATAGTCGGGAACCGCCAGAGTAAATTTCGCGGCAGGCAGGTTCGCGCCTACCACCTTAACCGAGCCATCTTCGGTAAATTTGCTGATAACCGGCTGCTGAGCGGGCATCCAGTTGCCAAGAAAAACGTCGAGCTGGCCGGTTTTTAGCCCCTGATAGGCCAGCGCCACGGAAAGGTTCTGCACCTTCTGCTCGTAGCCCAGCGCTTTCAGCACCGTGCCGGAGAGCGCATTGGTCGCGGCGATATCGGTCCAGCCCGGGTCAGACTGACTGACGGTGGCGCAGCTTGCCGGCTCGGCGGCAAAGCCCGGGAAAGCGGTGAGCAAGGCGATGCCAGGCAACAGCATGGCGGCGAGTTTTTTCATTTTCATTATTTGTCCCCGGCTGGGTGGGTGTGAGGACGCGGGTAGCGGGCGAAGGCTTCCTGCTCGTCCAGCGTCTGGTGGTTGCGAATATAGCGCTCTGAGGCCGCCCTGAAGGGCTGAAAGTCCCATTTCGCAATGGCTACGCGGGTTAAAAACAAACGCTTCTTCTGGCTTGCCAGCACCTGCTGGTTCAGATCTTCCACATTCCAGTGCGCGGCTGCGCGCGCGGCGAACTCGCGGGCGATGTCCTGATGCGAAGCCTTGCCGGCAAGGTTGTTCAGCTCAAACGGGTCCTGCTCCAGGTTGAAAAGCTGCGGCGCGTCGCTCAGCGAATACATGTATTTCCACGGACCGCGACGCAGCATCAGCATCGGCGCGATAGCGCCCTCCGCCAGATATTCGCTCACCGCCCCGTCCGGCCCCGGCTCGCCGCGCAAATGCGGCACCAGGCTCTGGCCGTCCAGCGGCGCGACAGCCTCATCGCGGCGGTCTTCGCCGCTCGCAAGCTCCACAAGCGTCGGCAGCAAATCTACCAGCGACACGCTCGCTTTTATGCGCCCCGGCGCAAAGCGCGACGGGCTGTGGACAATAAGCGGGATGCGCGCCGCGTTCTCAAAGAAAGACATCTTGTACCAAAGGCCGCGCTCGCCGAGCATTTCGCCATGGTCCGAGATAACAAAGACCACGGTGTTATCCGCAAGCCCCGTCTCCTCCAGCGTGCGCAGCACTTCGCCAAAGCAGTCGTCAACGTAAGCCAGCGCGCCGTAGTAAGCGTGGCGGGCGCGTTTGATTTGCTCTTCGCTCAGCAGCCCCTCTTCTGACTGGTACATGGCGCGCAGCCGCGCCGAGTGCGGATCGTTTTCTACGTCCCGGGCCTGAACCTGCGGCAGATCGATATCGTCTTCCCTGAACCGGTCGAGGTAGCGCTTAGGTATCGCGAAAGGATCGTGCGGGTGCGTCAGCGAAAGCGTCAGCAGGAACGGCCGTTCGTCGGGCTGGCGCGCGGCGTCATAGAGCCGCTGGCGCGCCATAAAGAGCGCCTCGTCGTCAAAATCAAGTTGGTTGGTGCGCACGCACTCGCCCGCCTCCAGCACTGAACTCATGTTGTGATACCAGTCGAGGCGGCGCTCCGGTTGTCGCCAGTCCGGCGTCCAACCGAAATCGGCAGGGTAAATATCGGTGGTAAGCCGCTCGTCAAAACCGTGCAGCTGGTCCGGGCCGCAAAAATGCATCTTGCCGGAAAGCCAGGTGCGGTAGCCCTGTTCGCGCAGGTAGTGGCAGAAGGTGGGCGAATCGGCGCGAAACTCAGCGGCGTTATCAAACACCTTGTTGCGGGAGATAAACTGCCCTGTCATCAGCGAAGCGCGTGAGGGCGCGCAAAGCGGGCTGTTGCAGTAGGCGGATTCAAATACCACACCTTCACGCGCCAGCTTATCGATATTCGGCGTCAGGCTGACTTTATTTCCATAGGCGCGCAACGCGCTCGCAGTTAACTGATCCGCCATCAGAATAACGATATTCGGTTTATTTATAAGCATTATTAACTCGCCACAGAAATAAAAACATGGCAGGTTTATCGCACGCCATTTTCATTCTGTGAAGAGGCTATTTTATTATCATGGCATAAGGTCAGTTTATGGCAGGAAAATTACAGCTTCCGCCTTTACAGGTATTAGTCGTATTTGAAGCCGCAGCCCGTCACGGTAATTTCACCGCGGCGGGAAACGAGCTTGGACTTTCGCAACCGGCGGTCAGCCAGCGTATTCAGCTGCTGGAAAATCTGCTTAACGCGCCGCTATTTGAACGTCGTCATCGGGGGGTGCAGCTGACCGAGGCGGGCAGCGGGCTTTACCAGATAGTGCGCGCAAGCCTCAACGAAATAAGCGAGCAGATTGAGCGCACGCGCCACCAGCGCAGCGTGCTTCGCATCGACACCGATATGGGCTTCGCCAGCTACTGGCTGCTGCCGCGCATGAACGCCCTGCAGGCGCTGATTCCGGGCGTGGAGGTGCAGGTATCCACCTCGCCTAACGACTATAACTTTCGCGACAGCAACGCCCATCTGGCTATCTATTTCGGCGCGGGGAACTGGCCGGGAACCCAGGCGCAGCGGCTCTTTCCTGAATCGGTCATTCCGGTTTGCAATCAGAGCCTTGCACAGGAAATCGGCGGCAACCCGACGGCGCAGCGGCTGCTTGATTTCCCCCTGCTGAAGCTTCCGGAAACCCGCCCGCAGCGCTGGCTTAGCTGGGAAGACTGGTTTCGCCACCACCACATCAGGGGCCAGAGCCACGGCGCGTCGCGCACCTTCAACGCCTACTCGCTGGTTATCCAGGCGGCGATTGAAGGACAAGGCGTGGCGCTTGGCTGGCGGCCTCTGGTTACGCCGTTTCTGGCAAGCGGCCAGCTTCTTCAGTGCGGGCCGGAAGTGCGTACCGAGCGCGGGTACTATTTAATCTCCGCCAGCGGTAAACCTTTATCCGCACAGCAGGAGAAAGTCCGCGCCTGGTTATTAGATGAAGCCTGGCATTTTCACCTGAACCATAATCCATTGCCGGAATATAAATAAGCTAATGCGGAAATTGTCTATTGCCTGCATTAAAAGCATTAACTTTATTTTGCTTTTTTAATGTAGGGTGTAAACATTGCTGAAAAAGATAATTACGCCATGTCTGAACCGATAATTGAATTACGCGGGGTAAATAAACATTATTACCCAACGGCGAAGCGCGCGTTTTTTTCACGCCCGGAAAACGCGCAGCCGGTAAAAGCCCTGAATGCGGTTTCGCTGTCGATATTTCCCGGCGAGATTTTTGTCATTGTCGGCCTTTCCGGCTCCGGCAAATCTACGCTCTTGCGCACGCTTAACTACCTGATACCGCCGAGCAAAGGTGCGGTGCTGTTTCAGGGGCGCGAGCTTGGCTCGCTGACGGCCGCGCAAACTGTCGCTCTGCGCCGTGAGCACATCGGCATGGTCTTTCAGTCTTTTGCGCTTTTTGATGAGCGAAGCGTGCTGGACAACGTCGCCTTCGGGCTGGAAGTGGCAGGCATGGCGCGTGCAGAACGCCACGAGCGGGCGCGCGCCATGCTTGCGAAAGTAGGGCTTGGCGATGTGGCGAACCAGTACCCGCACCAGCTCTCCGGCGGCATGCAGCAGCGCGTGGGGCTTGCCCGGGCGCTGGTGGTGAACCCTTCGGTGTTGCTGATGGACGAGGCGTTCTCGGCGCTCGACCCGATTATCCGCCGCGAAATGCAGTCGCTGCTGCTGACGCTTCAGGCCGAATCTCGCCGCACCGTTGTTTTCGTTACCCATGACATGGAAGAGGCGCTGCGCCTCGGTACGCGCATCGCCATTATGGAAAAAGGCGAGCTGGTGCAGGTGGGCGCGCCGGAAGCGCTGATCAACGCCCCTGCCACCCCTTATGTGCGCCATTTCTTCTCCGGCGTGGACACGTCCCGCTGGCAGATGGCGGAAACCTACACCGACATCTGGCAACCGCGCTGAGGAGCTTATGACCTACCCGCTTGATTTCAGCCGCCAGATTGACGAGGCCATCCACTCGCTGCTCGCCCACGCGGGCGGCTTTTTTGATGCGCTGGCGGTGGTGATTGATACCTTCGCCGGCGGTCTTGAAACCGTGACCGCCTGGCTCACGCCCTGGGGGCTGGTGATACTGGCGACCGGCATCGGCGCCTGGCGCATCGGCAAGGGCTTTGCGCTTTTCGCCCTGCTCGCCACGCTCTACATCATTTACAGCGGCTACAGCGAGCACGCCTCAATTACGCTTGCGCTGACGCTCTCCTCCACCTTTTTCAGCCTGCTTATCGGCATTCCGCTTGGCATCTGGAGCGCCCGCCGGGCGCGGGTGGGAAGCGTGGTGCGCACCCTGCTCGACTTTATGCAGACCATGCCCGCCTTCGTTTACCTTATCCCGGCCACCATTCTGTTTGGCCTTGGCAGGCCGCCGGGCATCTTCGCCACCATTCTTTTCTCTATGCCGCCGGTGGTGCGCCTGACCGATTTGGGCATTCGCCAGGTCAGCGCCGCGCGCCTTGAAGCGGGCATCGCTTTTGGCTGCACTCCCTGGCAACTGCTGTGGAAGGTGCAGTTGCCCGCCGCCCAGCCTTCCATTATGGCGGGCGTGAACCAGACCATCATGATGGCGATGTCGATGGTGATTATCGCCTCGATGGTCGGCGCAGGCGGGCTTGGCAACGATATTCTCAGCAGCATCCAGCAACTGGATATCGGCCTTGGCTTGCAAAGCGGCATTGTGGTGGTGCTGATGGCTATCCTGCTCGACCGCCTCTCGGCGAGCTTCGCCCGCCGCAGGGAGAGATAAAAATGAAAAAAGGCTTTCACCTGATGGCCAAGCCCGCCAGCTTTCACTGCAACCTGGCGTGCGATTACTGCTTCTACCTGCCGAACGGCGAAACGGTGCTGCACGGCCAGCCGCCGTCGCGGGCGATGTCCGAACCGGTGCTGCGCCAGTTTATTAAGCGCTATATCGAAAGCTCGCCTGGCAATGAAGTGGCGTTTACCTGGCAGGGCGGCGAGCCAACGCTCGCGGGGCTGGACTTCTACCGCCGCGCCGTGGCGCTGCAAAAGCAGTACGCGGGCAACAAGCGCATCACCAACAGCATGCAGACCAACGGCGTGCTGATTAACGACGAGTGGGCGCGCTTTCTGGCGGAACATCATTTCCTGATGGGCATCTCTGTAGATGGCCCGCAACCGCTTTACGACGCCTACCGCAAAACCCAGTCGGGCGGCAGCGTTTTTCACAAAGTGGTCGACGCTATCGGCCACCTCAAGCGCCACGGCGTGGCGTTCAACCTGCTGGCGGTGGTCAACGACGTCACCGCGCAATACCCGCTGGAGATCTACCGCTTTTTGACTCAGGAGTTAGGCGGCCAGCACCTGCAATTTATCCCGGCGGTGGAGCCGATGCCGCGCGCGGCGCAAGCGGCCCGCTTTGGCGAAACCATCGCGCTGGAGCACGGCAGCGCGGTGGCGCCATGGTCGGTCTCCGGCGAAGCGTATGGCCGTTTTCTGATAACGCTCTTCGATGAATGGGTGCGCCGCGACGTAGGCCGCGTTTTCGTGCAGATGTTTGATAACACGCTGACGGCCTGGACCGGCAACACGCCGGAGCTGTGCGTGATGCAGCCAACCTGCGGCGCGGCGCTGGTGGTGGAGCAGAACGGCGATGTCTACAGCTGCGACCACTTCGTCGCGCCCGAGCACCACCTCGGCAACATCCTGCGCGACGCGCCGGACAAGCTGGTCGCCAGCAAGCAGCAGCGGCGCTTCGGCAATGCCAAAACGCCCACGTCGCCCACCTGCCAGCGCTGCGAATACCGCTTCGCCTGCCAGGGCGGCTGCCCGAAGCACCGCCTGGCGCGAGACGGCAAGCACCGGCAAAACCACCTGTGCAGCGGCTATTACGCCTTTTTCCGCCACGCCGCGCCTTATATGACATGGATGGCGCAGCAGCTGGCCCGGCGCCAGCCGCCAGCAGAGATTATCAACGTCGCGCCGTTTATCGCGGCAAAGCAGCGTGAGCGCGACCAGGCGTAAGCCATTAGCGCAAAACGCTATAAGGCCTGTTTTTTCATTGTCAGACAAAGCAAAAGCCCCTTTTTATGCTTGGGCTGTTTACGAAAACCTATAACTATTTCACGAGAGGGATCGATTTTGGCAAGGTTAATCAATGTTTTACAACTCGCTTCGCCGTCATTTCTGAAGGCGGCGCTGGTCGGCGGCGCGGTCGTGTTTTCCTCGCTGAGCCTTGCGGACGATGTGCTCAAAGAGGGCATTACGCCCGCGACAGACGCAAGCCAGCTCCCCGCTGCGGCAAAGCTTCGTAAAGACACGGTGGTGGCGGGCATCTCTGAACCGCAGGGGATCTTTAACCCTTACTTTTTTGTTAACGGCTGGGATGAGAACGTGACCAACGTCATTTTCTCGCGCCTTATCGACTGGGACAGCCAGGGCAAACTGGTGCCGGGACTGGCCGAAAGCTGGACGGTAAGCCCCGATGGCAAAACCTATACCATCAAGCTTCGCCCGAACCTCGCCTTCAGCGACGGCTCGCCGCTCACCGCCGAAGACGTGGCGTTCACGCTCACGCTTTTGCATGACCCGAAATATGACGGCGACACCGACATCACGCTTGCCAATATTGAAGGCGGCGCAGACTACAAAGCCGGCAAGGCGCAGCGCGTCAGCGGCCTGAAAGTGCTCGACCCGCTGACCTTGCAGGTCACCACCACCCAACCGGGCGCCACCACGCTTGCGAAAATCGGCGGGCCGGTGCTCTCGAAGGCGTATTACGGCAAAGGCTACCAGCCCGGCCAGCTTGATTATCTGCGCACGCTGCACGGCAAGCCGCTCGGCAACGGGCCCTACGTGTATGAAAAATACATCCCCGGCCAGGAGATCCGTTTCCACGCCAATACCCATTTTTATCGCGGCACGCCGCCTACCCCGCGCTTTATCTACCGTGTGACTAACCCGTCCACCAACTTCCAGCTGTTCCAGACCGGCGAGACGGATTATGACGCCTTCACCTCGCGCCCGGATGACATCGAACAGCTCAAGCTGCTGGGCTTCGCTAACATCAACCTTTATGGCTCAAGCGACTACAGCAAGGTGGAGTTCAACCTCAAGCGCCCTGCCCTGCAGGATGTAAAAGTGCGCCAGGCGCTGATCTACGGGCTGGATCGCCAGAAGCTGATTGACGTGGTCTACCAGGGCTACGGCTCGGTAGCCATCGAACCCATCGCGCCTATCTCCTGGGCCTACGACACAAGCGGCGTGAACCCGTATAAATATGACCCGGCGCAGGCGAAAAAGCTGCTGGAGGAAGCAGGCTGGAAGCCCGGCCCCGACGGCATTCGCGTGAAGGACGGCAAGCGTCTGGAGCTGAGCCTGCTGGTGAGCAAGAAGGTGCTGAACGACGCGCTGGTGCCTGTCGCCAAAGAGAACTACCAGCAGATTGGCGTGCTGCTCAAGCCGCAGGTGGTGGACTTCAACGCCCTGATGGCGGCGCGCAAAGCGGGCAACTATGACCTGGCCTCTTTCAGCACCAGTACGCTGAACGATCCGCACGACGGCGTCTGGGATTATTACAGCAGCGAGGCGGCCGTGCAGGGCTACCACAACGCCGAAGTCGACAGGCTCATCACCGAAGGCAACGCCACGCTGGAGGTGGAAAAACGCAAGCCGATTTACCATCAGCTCTACAAGGTGCTGGCGGAAGACCCGCCGGTTATCCTGCTCGGCAACCGCAAAATTTTGTCGGCCAGCAGCGCCCACGTCACCGGGTTTAAGCCCGACATTTATAACGGCCTGACCGGCAGCCTGCCGGATGTGAAAATCGTTAAGTAAGATCCGTTGAACCCCCGGCCGCCGCGTCTTACCGGGCGCGGCGGCGCTGAGAACGTCATGAGAAACTTTATTCTGCGCCGGCTGCTGCAAACGCTTCCGATGCTGTTCTTCGCCTCGTTCATTATCTTTCTGCTGTTCGCTAAAACGCCCGGCGATTTTATTGACGGCAACGTGACGCTGACCGCCCAGCGTGCCGCCGAGCTGAAGGCGCTCTACGGCCTCGACCAGCCGCTGCTTTCGCGCTATCTGCACTGGCTGGGCCAGCTGCTGCGCGGTGATTTAGGCTTTTCGCTGCAATACCAGATCCCGGTCAGCCAGCTGTTGAACCAGTACATCTGGAATTCCTTTCTGCTGGCGAGCATCGCCATGATCCTCTACTGGGTTATCGCGCTGGCGGTGGGCATTATCTCGGCCATGAAGCCCGGTTCGCTGTTCGACCATCTGGTGAGCGTGGTGATTTTCGCCGCGATGTCTTTTCCCACCTTCTTTCTCTGCCTGCTGCTGATTAAGTGGTTCGCAGTCGATCTGCACTGGCTGCCGGTGGGCGGCATGACCAACACCGGCAGCGATGCGACGGGCTGGGCGTGGGTCGCCCAAGTCGCGGCGCATCTGGCATTGCCGGTGCTGGCGCTGGTGATGCTGCAGGCGGGCAGCCTGACGCGCTATTTTCGCGCCAGCCTGCTTGATGTGGTGAAGATGGATTTTATCCGCACCGCCCGCGCCAAGGGGCTTCGCGAGCGTACGGTTATCCTCAAACACGCCCTTCGCAACGCCCTGCTGCCCATCATCACCCTGCTCGGCTTTGAACTGCCGGGGCTTTTCTCCGGGGCGTTGATTACCGAAAAAGTATTTAACTGGCCCGGCGCCGGGCATATTCATATCGACTCGCTGGCCGCCCGCGACTACCCGGTGCTGATGGGCTTCACGCTGTTTCTGGCGGTGTTAACCATTCTTGGCAACCTGCTTGCCGACGTGCTTTACGCGTGGGCCGACCCGCGCATTCGGGTGAGGTCGTGATGCTCAATTCGCTTTTTTCCACTCAACGTCGCCTGCGCAAGGCGGAGATCCCGGCGCTGGCGCAGGCCGCGCCGTCTCCCTGGCGCCAGGCATGGCAGCGGCTTAAGCGCAACCGGCTGGCGATGCTTTGTCTCGCGCTGCTGGCGGTGATGGCGCTCTGGTGCGTGCTGGGGCCGCTGTGGTCGCCCTGGCGCAACGACGCCACCGACGCGCTGATGATCAACAAAGCGCCGAGCGCGGCGCACTGGCTCGGCACCGATTTTCTTGGCCGCGACATTTACACCCGCCTGCTGCTGGCCGGGCGCATTTCGCTGATAGTCGGGCTGCTGACGATGCTGCTCTCCGTCACCCTCGGCTACCTGCTGGGCGCGCTTTCCGGCTACGTGGGCGGCGTGACGGACAAGCTGATTATGCGCTTTGCCGACCTGGTGATGACCATCCCCAGCCTGCCGCTGTTAATTGTGATGGGAGCTATGCTCTCGGAACTCGATTTCTCCGCCGATGCCCGGGTTTATATGGTGATTATTATGCTAAGCCTGCTGGAGTGGCCGAAGCTGGCGCGGCTGGTGCGCGGGCAAATTCTCTCGCTGCGCGAGCGGGATTTTATGCAGGCGACGAAAGTGCTGGGCTTAAGCGCCCGCCGACGCCTGTTCGGCCACCTGCTGCCTAATACGGTGCCGATTCTGGTGGTGATGGCGACCATGGCGGTGGCCAACGCGATTCTCAGCGAATCGGCCTTAAGCTACCTCGGCCTCGGCGTGGTGCCGCCTACCCCTTCCTGGGGCAACATGATGGACGCCGCCAACAGCCTTATCGATTTTCAACGTCGCCCGTGGCTGTGGATGCCGCCAGGCGTGGCTATCCTGCTCACCGTTATCGCCATTAACGTGCTGGGCGACGGTCTGCGCGACGCCCTCGACCCAAAAATGCAGCGGAGGATCAAATGACCGAACCGCTTATTCGCTTTAATCAGCTCTCCCTTTCTTTCGCCGCCGACCACGGACGGGTGCGGGCGGTGCAGGAGGTCTCATTCGGGGTGAAGGCGGGACAGATTGTCGGCATTGTCGGCGAGTCCGGCTGCGGCAAGAGCGTCACGGCAATGTCGCTGATGGGCCTGCTGCCTCCCCAGAGCGCGCGCATCGACGGCGGAGAAATCCTTTATCAAGGCAGCGATTTGCTCAAGCTGCGCCCGTCTCAAATGGGCGACCTGCGCGGCAACCGGCTGGCGATGATTTTCCAGGAGCCGATGAGCGCGCTCAACCCGGTGCTGACGCTTGGCGAGCAGCTGGTGGAGCCGCTTATCCGCCACCGGGGCGAGTCGCCTAAGGCCGCCTGGCAACACGCCACGCAGCTTCTTCGCGAGGTGGGGCTGGCGCGGGCGGAAAGCCTGATGGAGAGCTACCCTCACCTGCTTTCCGGCGGCATGCTGCAACGGGTGATGATTGCGATGGCGCTTAGCTGTAAGCCGCAGTTGCTGATAGCCGACGAGCCCACCACCGCGCTGGACGTGACCGTGCAGGCGCAGATCCTCCGTTTGCTGCGCGATCAGGCAAGGCGGCAGCAGATGGCCTTGATGCTGATCACCCACGATCTGGGGGTGATCGCCCAGATGGCGGAGCATGTGGTGGTGATGTATGCCGGCCGGGTCGTGGAACAGGGGCCGACCGCCGACGTGCTGCGCCAGCCGCAGCACCCTTACACCCGCGGGCTTATCGCCGCGCGCCCGGTGCCGGGCACGCGACGCCGCCGCTTAGGGTCGATTCCAGGTCAGGTGCCGGACCTCGCCGCCCTCCCGCCCTGGTGCGCCTTTGCGGACCGCTGCGCGCGCGCCACCCCGCGCTGTCGCGAGGGCATTCCGCCCTTAAGCGGGCAACGACAGCAGGCGGCCTGCTTTTATCACGGTCAACTTTCCCCTCAGGAGCAAGCGGAACAGGAGGCGCGCCCGTGAGCAACGATTATGTAATTGAAGTCGAAAACCTGGTGAAGCACTTTCCCGTCTACGACGGTCTTTTCGGCGCGGCCACCGGCCAGGTGCGGGCGGTGGACGGCGTAAGTTTCGCGATTCGCAAAGGAACGATTTTCGGGCTGGTGGGCGAATCGGGCAGCGGGAAAACCACCGTGGGCCGCACCCTGCTCGGGCTTTATGCGCCAACGGCGGGCAGCGTGAAGTTTCACGGCGAGCCGCTGCACGCCTTAACGCCCAAAGCGCGCAAAGCGTTAAGCCCGAAGCTGCAAATGGTGTTTCAGGACCCGTACAGCTCGCTCAACCCGCGCATTCGCGTGGGCGACGCCATCGGCGAGGCGATGCTGGAGCATAAGCTTTGCAGCAGAGCGGAGCTTGCAGGCAAGGTGGCGCAGGTGATGCAAATCTGCGGCCTGCCGGCGCAATACGCCAGCCGCTTCCCGCATGAGTTTTCCGGCGGCCAGCGCCAGCGCATCGGCATCGCCCGGGCGCTGATTTTACAGCCGGAGTTTATCGTCGCCGACGAGCCGATTTCCGCGCTGGACGTGTCGATCCAGGCGCAAATCATCAACCTGTTTGCCGACCTTCGCGATGACTTAGGCGTGACGTTTCTTTTTATCTCCCATGACCTCGGGGTAGTCGAACACCTGTGCGACGACGTGGCGGTGATGTACCTGGGGCAGCTTGTGGAAACCGCAAGCCGCGACGCCCTCTTTCGCCAGCCGCTGCACCCCTATACCCAGGCGCTGCTCGCGGCGGTGCCAACGCTTGACCCGAACAGCGAGCCGGTGGCGGCCGTCCAGGGCGATATCCCGGACCCAACCCGCCCGCCGCCGGGTTGCCGCTTCTCCTCGCGCTGCCCCAACGCCACCGACCTGTGCCGGCGCGAAGCGCCGCTTTTGCGCGACGTCAACGAGCCAGGGCACCGCGTGGCCTGCCATCACGTGTAGCGGTTTTACGCCACCGCGCGCTTTCCGCTTAACGCATCGAGTAACCTTACTCGACGGCCCGCCAGCACCGCACCGCGCAGCCGCCCTCACCTTCGCGCAGCGCCTGGGGTTGTTCGCAGCCGCTTGCCGCCCTGGGGCAGCGGTCGCGAAAATAGCAGCCCTGCGGCAACCGACGGTTGCCAGGAAGCTCGGTTTTGCGCGGGGCGTCGTCCAGCAGCGGGCGCCCGGCCTGCGGCACCGACTCCAGCAGCAGCCTCGTATAGGGATGCTGCGGCGCGCCCAACACCTGCTGCGCCTGGCCCAGTTCGACAATCTGCCCGAGATACATCACCGCCACCCGGTCGCTCATGTGGCGCACCACCGAGACGTTATGAGAAATCAGCACATAGGTGAGGTTGCGCTGCTGCTGAAGCGTCACCAGCAGGTTGAGGATTTGCGCCTGCACCGAGATATCCAGCGCCGACGTGGGTTCGTCCAGCACGATGATATCGGGCTCGGAAGAGAGCGCCCGGGCGATGGCGATGCGCTGGCGCTGCCCGCCGGAAAAGGCGTGCGGCAGCCGGTCGAGGTATTCCGGGCGAATGCCCACCTGCAGCGCCAGCTTCTCCGCCAGCGCCCGACGCTCGTTTTCGCTGTTGTGCTTTTGGATCCACACCGGCTCGGTGATGATGCGCCATACCGGCAGCCTGGGGTCAAGGGAAGAGAGCGGGTCCTGAAACACCATCTGCATGCCGCTACCCGCCCAGGAGTTGGGGCCGCGGGCGCGGCTGCATTCGCCCGAACTGGGTTTCAGCATGCCCATCAGCAGCTGCGCAAGGGTGCTTTTGCCGCAGCCCGACTCGCCGACGATGCCCAGCGTTTCGCCGCGACGAATCTGCAGGTCCATCCCGTTTAGCGCATGAACCCGCTCGGTGACGCGCCCCAGCCAGTTGCGGCGCGCCGGGAAATTCACATGCACATTATCAAGTTCCAGCAGCACGTCAGACATGAGTTACCTCCCCTTGTGGATACCAGCAGGCGGCCTGTTGACCGGGCGACGCGCACGGGCGCAGCGCGGGCTTTTCGCCGCAGCGCGGTCCCGCCGCGAAACAGCGGTCGCGAAAGGCGCAGCCGGCGGGCAGTTGAGTGAGATTAGGCACCGTGCCGGGAATGGCGGGCAGCGGCGCGCGCGGTTCGCCATTCTCCGGCGCGCAGCGCAGCAGCCCCAGCGAATAGGGGTGCGTGGGATGTTCAATTAGCTGCGCCGTCGGGCCGCTTTCAATCACCGCCCCGGCGTACATCACATACATACGGTCGCAAAGCTGCGACACCACGGCCATATCGTGGCTGATAAACAGCACCGCCGTGCCGCTCGCTTTCGCTTTTTGCTTCAGCAGACGCAGCACCTGACGCTGCACGGTCACATCAAGCGCGGTGGTGGGCTCATCGGCGATAATCAGCTGCGGCTCGCAAGAGAAAGCAAGCGCAATCATTACCCGCTGGCGCATGCCGCCGGAAAGCTCGAACGGGTAGCGGGCCAGCACCTGCTCCGCGTCCGGGATCTGCATCTCGTCGAGCAGGGAAATCGCCTTTTGCTTCGCCGCCTCGCGGGAGAGCGATTGATGCTGGCGGATCACCTCCACCATCTGTTTGCCGATGCGCCGCGTCGGGTTCAGCGCCGTCATCGGCTCCTGGAAGATCATCGATACCCGCGCGCCGCGCCACTGGCGCAGCTGTTTCTCGCTCGCGTTCAGGATATCTTCGCCAAGCAGCGTGACGCGCCCGCCGCGAATGCGGTAGCTCTCCTCCGGCAGCAGACGCATCGCCAGCATCGCGGTCACGGATTTACCGGAGCCGGATTCCCCCACAAGGCCCACTATCTCGCCGCGCTTCACCTCAACCGAGACGCGGTTGAGGGCGCTTACCTCGCCGCGCCACACCGGGAAGCTCAGTTGCAGATCGTCGATGTGCAGTACGGTATCGCTCATCAGTGTCGTCCTCCCGCTTTCGGATCCAGCAGGTCGCGGATGCCGTCGCCAAACAGGTTAAAGCCCACGGCGGTGATAAGGATCGCCGCCCCCGGAAAGGTGCAGTACCACCACTGGTCGAGCACGTAGTTGCGCCCGATGGCCACCATCGCCCCCCACTCCGCCGAAGGCTGTTGCGCTCCCAGGCCGATAAAACCGAGGGTGGCGGCCATTAAGATAGCGCTGCCGATATCGAGTGACGCCTGCACCACCAGCGGCGGTAGCGCGTTGCGCAGAATATGCCAGCTGATGAGGTGCCAGCGCGATGCGCCGAAGGTGCGGCTCGCCTGCACGAAGGTGAACTGACGCACCACCAGCGTCTGCCCCCGCGCCAGGCGCACGTAAAAAGGAATGCGCACAATGGCGATGGCGAGCATGGCGTTGAACAGGCTCGGCCCGAGCGCCGCCGCCAGCGCCATGGTCAACACCAGTGACGGAATGGAGAGCATGATATCCATCAGGCGCATGATGGCGGCGTCACCGCGTCCGCCAAGCACGCCGGAGAGGCAGCCCAGCAGCGAGCCGAGGCCGCCCGCAATCACCACCACCACCAGCCCGGCGGTGACGGACTGCTGGCTGCCCACCAGCACCCGGCTGAAGAGATCGCGCCCCACTTCGTCGGTGCCGAACCAGTGCAGCGCCGAGGGCGGTTGCAGCCGGGCGGTGAGATCCAGCGCGTTCGGATCGTAAGGTGTCAGCCACGGCGAGAAGATCATCAACAGCAGCATCAGCGCCATAATGACGCCACCCGCCAGCGTCAGCGGGCTGCGTCTGAGCAGCCAGAAGGTTTTCGCCCAGTCGATGCGGCGACGGCGCGACGCGATCGCAGCCGGTCTCTCTTCGGTCATCATCATTGTGTCTCTCCCCGACCGATGCGCGGATCGATCCACAGATAAAGCAGGTCCACCAGCAGGTTAACCAGCACGTACGCGAACGACACCACCACGGCGAACCCCATCACCGCCGGGAAATCGAGCGCCTGAATGGAAGCCACCACGTAAGCGCCCATTCCCGGCCAGGCGAAGACGGTCTCTGTCAGCACCGCGCCGTAGAGCAAGTCGCCCAGCGCCAGCCCGAGCACCGTCACGGACGGGATCAGCGCGTTCGGCAGCGCATAGCGCAACACGATGTACCAGCCCGGCAGCCCGCTCGCTTTGGCGGTGCGGATGTAATCTTCGCTAAGCTGCTCCAGCATGGCGGAGCGGATCTGCCGCGCCACTATTCCTAAATGGACGAAGGCCAGCGTCAGCGAAGGCAAAATCAGGTGCTGGAGGGCGTTAAAAAAGACCTCGCCATCGCCCGCCAGCAGCGAATCGATAAGATAAAACCCGGTCACGCGCGCGGGGGGATCGAGCCAGTCATCCAGCCGCCCGCTGCCCGGCAGGATCTGCCAGTGGCCGTAGAACAGCACGATGACGCCAAGCCCCAGCCAGAAGGCGGGGGTAGAGATCCCGGTGATCGCCATCAGCCGCACCAGGTGATCGAGCCAGCGGTTGCGGTAAACGGCGGAGAGAATACCAAGCGGGATGCCGATGACCATCGCCAGCACCAGCGAGCAGAGCGCCAGTTCAAGCGTCGCCGGGAAAAAGGTTTTGAGATCCGCCAGCACTGGCCGCCCGGTGCGGATCGACGTGCCCAGATCGCCCTGAAAAAGATCGGTCACATAGCGATAAAACTGGATATAGAGCGGTTGATCCAGCCCCAGCTGCTGGCGGATGTGCTGCACTATTTCATCCGTCGCTCTGTCGCCCGCCAGCAGGCGCGCCGGATCGCCTGGGATCAGATGCGAAATAATAAACGTAATAACGCACACGCCCGCCATTACGAGAACAAGCCCCCAGCTGCGCTGGCGCAAAATGGTCCAGAAAGTCATAGATCCCCCTCGCGGAGCCGCTGCTTCGGCCCCGCGTTTCAGTGCTTACTTGCTCATGGTGGCGACATTGAAGACCTGCTCCAGCATCGGGTTGAAGACGAAGCCCTTCACCTCTTTGTTCATCGCCAGCTGGTAGTTTTTCTGGAACAGATAGACATAGGCCGCCTCGTCGATAACGGTTTTCTGCGCCGCCTGGTAATCCTTCGTGCGCGCCGCCTGGTCAGTGGTGGCGAGCGCCTGTTGCAGCAGCTTGTCTACCTGCGGGTTTTCATAGAACGAGCGGTTGCCCGGCAGACCTTTTTTATCCGACTCGAACCAGTAGTTCATAAACATGTACGGGTCGGCGAAGTCCGGGCTCCAGTTGCCGATGGCGATGTCGTAGTCGCCCTTGCCGACGCGGTCGCGCATGGTGGCGTTGGCGAGCTTCTCAAGCTTCACGTTAATGCCAAGCTTGCTGAGGCTCGCCTGGGTGGAGAGCGCGATAGGTTCCCAGTTCGGGTCGTTGTCGGAGTAGAGGAAGCTTAAGGTTTTCGGCTTATCCGCCACTTTCTCGAAGGCCGCTTTCGCCTTCGCTTCATCGAACGTGTACTGCATCGCCCCTGCGTCATAGCCCCACATCCCTTCCGGGATAGGCCCGCGCATCTGCTTGCCGTTGCCACTCAGGATGCCTTTCACCATCCCCTGATAGTCGGTGGACCAGGAGATAGCGCGGCGCAAATCCGCCTGGTTCAGCGGCGCTTTGCTGTTGTTGAGATAGAGATAGGTCACGCGCAGCGCCGGGAACTCCGCCACCGCGACCTTGCCCTCCTGCTTCAGCGCGGTGAGCTGGTCTGTCGGCAGAGAATCCGCGATATCAATATCGCCGCGGGAAAGCTGCAGGCGACGCGAGGCGCTCTCGCCGATAATTTTCACCGAAACGCGCTTAAAGTTGGGCTTCGGCCCGGCGTAGTGTGGGTTCGGCACCAGCACCAGCTGCTGCCCTTTCTGCCAGCTTTTCAGCATAAATGGCCCGGAGCCGGCGGTGTTCTCCGCTAAAAAGCCGCGGGCGTCGTCCGCCGCGTGCGCTTTTAATACCGCCGGGTTGATGATGGAGGCGCCGTCGTTGGCCAGCGTATAGAGAAACGGCGCAAATGGCGTCGCCAGCGTGAACTTCACGGTGTGTTCATCCACCGCGTCCACTTTCAGGTCTTTGGGAAACGCCTCTGACGGCCCCTGGTTGATTTTCAGCAGCCGCTCGAATGACTGTTTCACCGCATCAGCCGTCACCGGCGAACCGTCGGCGAACTTCGCGTTTTTGTTAAGCGTAAAAGTCCAGGTTTTCTGGTCTTCCGAAGCCTGCCAGCTTTCCGCCAGGTCCCCTGTCACCTCTGTCGACCCCTTGCCCCCGTCGGTTTTGTACTGCACCAGACGCTGGTAGGCGGGATAGGTAATCGTCCAGTCGTTGTTGTCGATGGTGACCGCCGGGTCGAGGGTTTGCGGGTCCGCCGCTTTGCCGATAACCAGCATATCTTTCGGCACCGCCGCCTGGGCTGCGGGCAGGCAGAGGGCGATAGCGGCGGCAATCAGGGCCGGACGTAACAGCGAAACGCAGGTGTGTGTTGTCTTCATCACAAAGCTCCGGATCAAAGGGGAAGTGTCGTTATGGTTTTTGGCGCATAGCAGCCGAACAGGTCGTTCAGCAGTGGATAACTGGCGGCGTTGGGCAGCTCAAAATGCCACCATTCGCTTTCGATGCCGACAAAGCCGCCGCCGTACATGATGGCGTTCAGCAGCAGGCGGTTGCGCTGGGCGGCGGGCGGCACGGAGGGGTGGTATGCGTGCGAGCGGTCGTGCATTTCGTCAAAGCCCGCGCCCATATCGAGAATGCGGCCCTGCTCGTCCATCAGCGTAAGGTCTATCGCGGTACCCCGGCTGTGGTTGGAGCCGATATCCACCGCGACGACATATTCCGGGTTCGGGCAGGCCTGCCAGAGCAGCGCCTGCGCCTGCTGCGGGCGATACGCGTCGTAGACCATCAGCCGCAGCCCCGCCAGCGCGGCGATGTGGATGCTTTTTGAAAGCGCCTGCGCGGCGTCCGGGTGCAGCAAACAGCGAGCTTCGCGATAGATTGGCGCGCCGGTGATGTTATCTGCGCTGGCGTATTTCAGGTCGATACAGAGCGTCGGGAAAACGGCGTCCAGTTCGACCAGTTCATATGGCTGAGTCATAGCACCTGTCCTGTTTAGCGTTCAAATTGACCAAATTCCTGCTGCAGCTGGCGGTTCGCCGCAAGACGGCCCGCCAGCCGCTCGCCCAGCTCATCCACCACGGCGGAGAGCAGCAGGTTGAAAAGACAGCTCACCGGCGCGAGGGAATCCCAGAAATGGCCGGTGTCGGTTTTGACCTGCAGCAGATCGAGCTCAAAATCCCGCGCCCAGGGGCACCAGAGATCGGTGACCAGCGCAAGCCCGATGCCGCGGCTGCTCGCTACCCGACAATACTGGCGAGCCACGGTTGAGTAAGCGCGGGTGTCCGTCACCACCACATAGGGGCGGGCGTATTCGGAGTTCAGCGACTCGAGCCAGCTGCCGGAAAGCCCTTCGGCGTAGCTCACGCGGGGGCGCAGATATTCCAGATGGCTAAAGAAGGCGTTGGCGATGCCGCGCGTGGACTGAATGCCAAGAATAAAAACCGCATCAGCGCTGGCGAGCCGCCCCGCCACGCGGCGAAACGCCTCGCCCTGCGCCAGCTGGTAAACGTGATTGATGGCGTCGAGTTCCAGCGCCAGCGACTGGCGAGCGCGGTCCGGCAGTCCGCGCTGCTGCTGCCAGGAGTCGAGCCGCTCGTTGATGCCCCACGGCTGATAGGGCGCCTGCGGCTGCTCGCGCAGGCTGCTTTTCACATCTTCCAGATTGCGGTAGCCGAGCTTGCGCAAATAGCGCCCGACGGTAATGCCGCTGGTGCCGGTGGCGCGCGCAATGCTGTCTGCCGTTTCAAACGGGATTTGCGCCGCGTGGTTGAGCAGCCACCCCGCCACGCGTTTGCCGCTGGGGGTTTGCTGGCTGAATGTCGCTTCGATTCGGGCAATCAGTTCGGGTTTGCTCGCCATTACCGCCTCGATGTTATTTCGCTGTCATCGCTCGTCACGCTGTTACATGACTAACAATGCACGGCGTGTGCCAGGTTTACGCCGAAGGCAAAAACGGCGCGCTGTAGCGGGCTGGCAGGGTCATAAGAAATACTTCTGGTTAACAAAAGATCAACAATTGTGCAGCATAGTGCAGTTTTGGTGCAGATAAACGGCAAGGCGCGGGTTTCGTCGGCGAGGTCACGGTTCAGGCCCGGGCGAAGCAAGAAGAAGTGATGAAGGCGGCAAAACGGACGCGCGGTAAGCGTTGTTTCGGATTATATAAATAGCCCGTTAAATTTAACTGTATATAATCACAGTATTTTAAGGGTAAGCCGCAGCTCGTTTTGCAGCTTACCCGTACCGCAAACCGCTTCAGGAGGGAAATGATGATGTCAGTGAATGGGAATAACATAACGTCAGAGCCGGGCGTAGAAGAGGCTTCGCTGCATCGGATTAAAGTGAGCTACGCCACCCGCCACAGCGACCACGTGCCTGTTCCGGCGCTGAACCTCAAAGGCAAATGGCTCGAAGCCGCCGGATTTCCCACCGGCGCCGAAGCGGATATTCGCGTTATGGCGGGCTGCCTTGTCATCACCGCCCGTCCCGCCGCGCGGGAGCCGGAAGAGCCGGAGCTGATGAAAGCGCTGCGCAAGGTATGCAAGCTTTCGGCGCGTAAGCAAAAGCAGGTGCAGGAGTTTATCAGCGTGGTGACGGGAAGCGCGGCGCGGAAATAAACGCGGAAGCGCGTTTTACAGGTCGTGCCCTGCCAGAATATGGCGTATTAAACCTAAAGCGAATTCTCTAAGATGACGCTTTTAGCCGGGCTGCAAAGTCCGGCACGCCGCGCCGTTAAGGGAATGCCCGAATGAAAAAACGCTATGTTCTTTTGCCTACCGTAGCCATTGTTGTTATCTGGCTGCTGGTTTACATCCTCTCCCGTTATATTGCGATGTCGGATGTCAGCGAACCCACAAATACCCTCTTTAATATGTTTAACGTGCTCTTTACGGCGCTTGCCTTTACCGGGGTGATTGGCTCTCTCTATTACCAGACGGCTGAATCCCGACGCGCCTCTAAAGAGTTGGTGGAACGCTCCATTCTAGAGCTTTTTACGCTTTATACCGCCAGCGATTTTCAAAAAACAAAAGACAATGCTTTTTTCTGTCTGCTATTGGCGGTGAAAGACAGCCAGTATGCGCGTTTTCTTACCAGCCGACTTTTCCCGATTGAACGCAAACCGTTTCCGGATTCGGTGCTGGCGCATTACAGGGCATTTAAACCGGAGCTGGCGACTAAAAGCCGCGAAGAGATCATCGACTATGACCGCGCCGCCCGGCTGAAGCTCGACGATGCGCTTAACTTTTTCGCCATGCTTTCCCACAAAGAGGCGGCGAAAGAGGTCATAAAACATGTCGATTTCGCTTATGACTGGTGGCGTCCTACTCTCTGGCTGATAGCGCAGTTGCAAAAAGAGAACCGCGAACAGCATGCGTCTATTCAGCGATATTGCCGTAACCCGCTGCTGCACGTCACGCTAAGCCAGCTCGATGCAATCTACGGCTACACTCTCCTCACTACAGAGGAAGAGATCTATGGCTATCTTCGCGCCCACCCGTGGTTGCAGGAACAACATATCGACCCGGCGTTTTTTGCAGGAAGACCGTAAGAAGAACCGGTAGCATTGCCGTTATATTTAAAGGCTCAAAAAACTTATTACAGCTAATGGTTTAATCCGGATGTGCTGTTTAGCA
Organism: Franconibacter pulveris DSM 19144; assembly: GCA_000621185.1. Classification (GTDB taxonomy): domain Bacteria; phylum Pseudomonadota; class Gammaproteobacteria; order Enterobacterales; family Enterobacteriaceae; genus Franconibacter; species Franconibacter pulveris. The sequence goes on along the minus strand of KK211223.1, from coordinate 301,297 downwards.
TCTGAGATCAATAACAAGAGTTCCCTGTAAATTTAAACACGCAGCAAGGACGTTCCTATGTCGACTTTCGATAGCACTAAGCTCCCGCTGAAAGATCTTCTTAAAGAGATTGTGAGCGGCAAAATACAGTTACCCGACTTTCAACGCGGTTGGGTGTGGGATGACGAACATGTCCGCAGCCTGCTGGTAAGCCTTGGCCGCTCGTTTCCTGTCGGGGCGGTAATGTTGCTCGAAACCGGCGGCGAGGTGCGTTTCCAGGTCCGTCCCGTAGAAAATGTTCCGCCGCAAGGGCTTGCTGCTCCGGAAAAACTGATTCTGGACGGGCAACAGCGCTTAACCACCCTGACGCAAGTTTTGAAGCTTTCAGGCCCGGTAAAAACCACAACGGAAAAAGGAAAACCGGTCGACCGCTATTATTACATTCATATTCCAACGGCGCTGGCGGGGCCGGACAGACTGGATGACGCCCTGATAGCGACTGACGGCAGCCGCCAGATCCGCAGCGATTTTGGCCGCAACATTGTTCTCGATCTTTCCACGCGAGAGCTGGAATGCCAGCAGCTTTATTTCCCTTGCTCGGAAATTCTGGAAGCTATGGGATGGCTACAGGATTTGTATCAAATGAATAGCGCTGCTGTACCGCAATTCTTTGAGTTTAAATCGCAGGTGCTGGACGCTTTCAACGATTACCAAATCCCGCTGATCGTGCTGAAAAAAGAGACCAGCAAAGAAGCGGTGTGTCTGGTATTCGAAAAAGTGAATACTGGCGGCGTACCGCTTTCCGTCTTTGAACTGGTGACGGCAAGCTACGCTGCCGATGGCTATAACTTGCGCGATGACTGGTACGGCAGCGAACTACGCAATGTTTCATCCCGCCGGCAACGGCTTGCCGTTGAGCCGCTCCTGCGCGGCGTGGAGAATACCGACTTTCTCCAGGCCATAACCATGCTCCACACGCTGGAAAAAAGAAGAGCCGATCTGGCAGCAGGCAAAACGGGTAAACAAGTGTCTCCCGTAAGCGCCAAGCGCGCCTCCGTACTGGAGTTGCCGCTTTCAGCGTATCTGAAATGGACGGATACTGTTGAGCAAGGGTTCCTGCGGGCAGCCAAGTTTCTGCGCCAGGAGTGTTTTACATCACAACGGGACTTGCCTTACCGCACACAGCTGGCGCCTCTTGCGGCCGTGCTGGCGGTCATGGGCGATAACGAACGGTGGCGTGAACCGCAAATCTACCAGAAGCTGGCGCGCTGGTACTGGTGCGGTGTTTTAGGCGAGCTTTACGGCGGCGCGGTTGAAAGCCGTATGGCTAACGATGTTGAAGAATTACTGGGCTGGATTGAACACGCAGGGGATGTGCCTCGTACCATTAATGATGCCACATTCCAGATCGATCGCCTCAGTTCTCTTACCTCTCGCTTAAGCGCGGCTTATAAAGGGATTAATGTTCTTGTCTTAAGAGAAGGCGCGCACGATCTTTTCTGGAAATCGCAGATCCGCAATCTTGAAGCGGATGAAGTCGCATTAGATATTCATCATATTTTTCCTAAAGACTGGTGCGAGAAAAACGGCATTACACGACGCCTGTACGATTCGATCATCAACAAAACGCCGATCTCTTATAAAGCGAACAGAATGATTGGCGGCTCGGCTCCTTCGGTTTATCTGGCGGCGCTGCAATCCCACCCGCAAGTTCAACTGGACGATGCCTCTATGGATAAGCTGCTGGCAAGCCATCACATGCCGGTTGCCCCATTGCGTGAAGATGATTTCATCACCTTTTATGAACTGCGCCAGAAAGCGCTATTAGCCCTGATTGAAAAAGCGATGGGCAAGGCGTCTAACCCAGCGTAGAAGTGGTTATTCCTGCAAGTGAAGACTGGCCCGGCAAATTACTCATGCCGGGCTGCTGTTTATCCTTCTGGTTCACTGCTGTTTTTCTCTATGCGCTCATTGCCCAACCTGAACGAGAGAGGGTTTTGCTTTACTTTGCGCTCTGGCAAAACCGGTCTGCCGGGGTAGCCGTACATTTCCCCCTTTGCACCATCCCCCCCTTCGCCTCTATGCTTACCCCATGGAAAAATTAGCTGAACTCAAACGAACCAAGCGCCTGGCGCTTTCGCTGCTGCTGGTCGCGATAGCGACCTTTATCACGACCCTCTTTCTGCCGCCAAACTTCTGGGTGAGCGGCCTGAAGGCGATTTCGGAAGCGGCGATGGTCGGCGCGCTGGCGGACTGGTTCGCGGTGGTGGCGCTGTTTCGCCGCGTGCCGCTGCCGTTTATCTCTCGCCATACCGCTATCATCCCACGCAATAAAGACCGCATTGGCGACAACCTCGGGCGCTTCGTGCAGGAGAAGTTTCTCGATACCCAGTCGCTGATAGCCCTTATCCGCCGCCACGAGCCAGCGAACATAATCGGCGCCTGGCTCAGCCAGCCGGATAACGCCCGGCGAGTGGGGCAGCAGCTGTTGCAGGTGATGAGCGGCTTTCTGGAGCTGACTGACGACAGCCGCATCCAGGGGCTGTTGCGTCGGGCGGTGCACAAGGCGATTGATAAAGTGGATCTCACCCACTCGAGCGCGCTGGTGCTGGAGAGCCTGACGAAGAATAACCGTCACCAGGTGCTGCTGGATGCAATCATCGCGCAACTCATCAAGCTGATTCAGAAAGAGAGCTCGCGTGAATTTATCGCCCGCCAGATTGTGCACTGGCTTAAGACCGAGCATCCGCGTAAATCCAAAATTCTGCCTACCGAGTGGCTGGGCGAGCACAGCGCCGAACTGGTATCGAGCGCGGTAAACTCCATGCTCGACGACATCAGCCAGGATCAGGCCCACCAGCTGCGCCAGGCGTTTGACCGCGCCACCCTGAAGTTTATCAACAAACTGAAAAGCGACCCGGAGATGGCGGCGCGCGCGGAAAGCATTAAAAGCTACCTGAAAGAAGACGAGGCGTTTAACCGTTATCTGGGCGAACTGTGGGGGGACCTGCGAAACTGGCTGAGGGCGGATATGCACAGCGAAGACTCGCGCACCCGCCAGCGCATCGCCGACGCCGGGCAGTGGTTCGGCGAAACGCTGGTGAACGACGCCACGCTTCGCGCTTCGCTGAACGAACACCTTGAGCGGGCCGCCACCAACGTCGCACCGGAATTCGCCGCGTTCCTCACGCGCCATATCAGCGACACGGTAAAAAGCTGGGATGCGCGGGATATGTCGCAGCAAATCGAGCTGAATATTGGCAAAGATCTCCAGTTTATCCGCATCAACGGCACGCTGGTTGGCGGCGCGATAGGGCTGATGCTTTATCTGCTGTCGCAAATACCGCTGCTGCTGCGCATGGCGGGCATGTAAAAATAGCGTGACCCTGCGCCGTTTTATTTTCCTGAATACATTACGCGAGGCGAAAAGGAATTAAGTAAATCCTTTTCGCCTTTATTTTTGCGGCGTAATCCATTTTATAAAAAATGCCACCATGCATTTTCATGTCTTATCGATAAGCCGTTGCACAACCCCGTGTGAATCCAGTCACAAACGGGGAAAACAGGTTTTTTATCCATATCTGTAGCAGCTTATTAACTATCTCTGTTATAGCGGCCTGTTTACTCTCAAATATATTCATTAAAAAAATCTTATAGATACCCTTGGAAGCGGGACGTTATTTCCCCCCGCACCTCTGCTCCCTGATAAATCACGAGGCAACGCCATGAATAAACGTTTGGTTGTGAACACGGTTTCCTCTTTATTACTCGGCATTGCGTTTGCCTCTGCGCCTCTTTATGCAGCGGAAAACGCGGCGCAAAAAACGGTGGTGAATATCTCCAAAGTGGACGGCATGCCCTGGTTTAACCGCATGGGCGAAGGCGTGGTTGAAGCGGGCAAAGAGTTTAACGTCAACGCCTCGCAGGTTGGCCCCGCCAGCACCGACGCCCCGCAGCAGGTGAAAATTATCGAAGACCTGATTGCCCGTAAGGTCAACGCTATCACCATCGTGCCGAACGACGCCAACGTGCTCGAACCGGTCTTTAAGAAAGCGCGGGACGCGGGCATCGTGGTGCTGACTAATGAATCTCCCGGCCAGCCGAGCGCCAACTGGGATGTGGAAATCATCGATAACGAGAAGTTCGCCGCCGAGTATGTGGAACACATGGCGAAGCGCATGGGCGGCAAAGGCGGCTATGTGATTTACGTCGGCAGCCTGACGGTGCCCCAGCACAACCTGTGGGCCGACCTGCTGGTGAAATACCAGAAAGAAAAATACCCGGAGATGCACGAAGTCACCAAACGCATGCCGGTGGCGGAAAGCGTGGACGACTCGCGCCGCACCACCCTCGACATGATGAAAACCTACCCGGACCTGAAAGCCGTGGTCTCCTTCGGCTCTAACGGCCCGATTGGCGCCGGCCGCGCCGTGAAAGAGAAGCGCGCCAAAAACAAAGTGGCGGTTTACGGCATGATGATCCCGTCGCAGGCGGCGTCGTTAATCAAGAGCGGCGACATCACCGAAGGCATTACGTACGACCCGGCGACCGCGGGCTACGCGCTCACCGCCGTGGCCAGCACGCTGTTTAAAGGCGAAGAGATCAAGCCCGGCTTTGAACTGAAAAACCTCGGCAAAGCGGACGTGGATACCGACAAGCGCATCATTCGCTTCCACAAGGTGCTGCTGGTTAACAAAGATAATATTGATTCACTCTATTAATCCATTTTCGGGGCGGGCGACCGCCCCGCGCTAACACCAGGGGATGCCATGGAACCTTTCCTTTCCCTTCGTCACGTCAGCAAAACCTTTCACGGCACCCGCGCCCTTAACGATGTCTCGCTCGACTTTATGCCGGGCGAGGTGCATTGCCTGGCGGGGCAGAACGGCTGCGGAAAATCGACGCTGATTAAGATTATCTCCGGCGTTTACCAGCCGGATAACGGCGCGCAGATAACGCTTGGCGGCAAAAGCTGGCCGCGCCTGCACCCGGCGGCCTCTGTCGCGCAGGGCATTCAGGTGATTTACCAGGACTTATCGCTGTTCCCGAACTTAAGCGTCTGGGAAAACATCGCCATTAACCATTATCACCACGGCGTGCTGGTGAAGCGCCGCCAGCTTCGCCAGACGGCGCAACAGGCGATGGCGAGCATCAATGTGCATCTGCCGCTGGATGCGCCGGTGGAGTCGTTGTCCATCGCCCGCTGTCAGCTGGTCGCCATCTGCCGGGCGCTGGCGCAGGACGCGCGGCTTATCATCATGGACGAACCCACCGCCTCGCTCACCCACCAGGAGGTGGAAGGCTTGCTGCACGTGGTGCGCCAGCTTCGCGAGCGCGGCATCTGCGTGGTGTTCGTCAGCCACCGCCTTGAAGAGGTGATGGCGGTGTCAGACCGCATCTCGGTGCTGAAAGACGGCAACCTGGTCGGCACCTGGCAGGCAAGCGAAATAACCACCAAACGCCTGGGCTTCCTGATGACCGGCATGGAGTTTGAGTATCAGGTGCGCGAGCTGCGCCAGGGCGCGCAGAGCACGCCGGTGCTGGAGGTGCGCAACTTAAGCCGCCGCGGCGAGTATGAGGATGTGTCGCTGAAGGTCGAGGCGGGGGAAGTGGTTTCCATCGTCGGGCTGCTGGGCGCGGGGCGCACCGAGCTTTGCCTGAGCCTGTTCGGCATGACGAAGCCCGACAGCGGCGAGATCCTGATTAACGGCCACCCGGTGCGCTTTCACAACAACCAGGACGCCATCCGCCACGGCATCGGCTACGTGTCGGAAGACCGCATGTCGCGCGGGCTGGTGATGAGCCAGTCGATTGAGAACAACGTCATCAGCACCGTGTTCCACCAGGTGAAGGGCGCGTTCGGGCTTATCAGCGAGTCCAGAACCCGCGCGCTGGTGGACAGGCTGGTGAAGGCGCTGACCATCAAAACGTCGGACACCGGGCTGCCCGTCAACACCCTTTCCGGCGGCAACGCCCAGCGCGTTTCCATCGCCAAATGGCTCGCCATCACGCCGAAACTGCTTATTCTCGACAGCCCCACAGTGGGGGTGGATATCGCCAACAAGGCGGGGATTTATCACATCATCAGCGACCTGGCCTCGCACGGCATCGCGGTGCTGATGATTTGCGATGAGATTGACGAAGCGTGGTATCAGAGCCACCGCATTCTGGTGATGCAGAAGGGGCGTATTACCCACAGCTTCCTGCCGGACCAGAGTTCACAGGAGCAGATTGCCGGGGTGGTGAATGGCTGAACTGAGAAAAAGGCATGAAGTCTGGCTGGCGTTGCTTATCGTCATCCTGTTCGCCGCGCTCGCCTGGCGCACCGATGAGTTTCTGACCTTCGGCAACCTTTATGATCTGGTTAACAACTACGCGATGCTGACCATACTGGCGTGCGGGCTGTTTGTGGTGCTCATTTCCGGCGGCATCGACATCTCCTTCCCCGCCATGACCATCATCGCCCAGTACGGCATGGTGCTGCTGTTGCAGAAGATTGGCGGCAACTTCGCCGTGGCGTTTGTGATAGCGGGCGGCATTGGCGTGCTGCTCGGGCTTATTAACGCGCTGCTGGTGAACCGCCTGCGGGTGCCTTCCATCATCATCACCATCTCGACGCTGAACATCTTTTACGGGCTGCTGCTGTGGTTCAGCAAAGGGGTGTGGCTGTATGACTTCCCGCCCTGGTTTGAGCAGGGGATCATGCTGTTTAAGTTCACCGACGCGGACGGCTACGACTACGGGCTGGGGCTGCCGCTTATCGCCATGATTGCGGTGGTGCTGCTGACTGCCTTTATCATGAACTTCACCGCCGTGGGCCGCCAGATTTACGCCATGGGCGGCAACCGGGAGTCCGCGAGCCGCATCGGCTTTAGCGTGCTGAAGCTGCAGCTCTTCGTTTACGGCTACATGGGGCTGATGTCCGGCGCGGCCGGGGTGGTGCAGTCGTGGACGGTGATGACCGTGGCGCCCGATTCGCTGCTCGGCTACGAGCTGACGGTGCTGGCGGCGGTGGTGCTCGGCGGCACCAGCCTGATTGGCGGGCGCGGCACCCTCACCGGCACGCTGCTGGGGGTGGTGCTGCTCGCCGTGATGCAGAACGGCCTCAACCTGCTTGGCGTCTCTTCCTACTGGCAGACGCTGATTACCGGCGCGATCATCGTCTTTAGCATCAGCGCCACCGCATGGAGCCAGCATCAGAACCGGAGCCTGTTATGAAGCGATCGTGGCGTAATAACGTTGAAACTTACCTGATTGGCCTGCTGGTGCTGGTGGTGATTGCCTTCAGCATCACCATGCCGGATGTTTTCTGGTCCGCCAGCAACTTTCAGTCCATCGCCTCGCAGATGCCGGTGCTGGGCATTCTGGCGCTGGCGATGGCGGTGACCATGCTGTGCGGCGGCATTAACCTGTCGATTATCGCCACGGCCAACGCCTGCTCGCTGGTGATGGCGTGGGTCGCCACCAGCTATCCGCCGGGCGTTGGCACCGCCATCACCACCCTGCTGGCGGGCGCAGGCGCGGCGGTGATCATTGGGCTTTGCAACGGTGTGTTGATTGCAGGCATTCGCGTATCGCCGATTCTGGCGACGCTTGGGATGATGACGCTGCTGAAGGGGGTGAATATCCTGATAACCGGCGGCAGCGCCATCGCCAACTACCCCGCCTGGGTGCTGTGGCTGAACGGCGCGCAGTGGTTCGGCATCCCGCTGCCGATGTGGCTGTTCGCAGTGGTGGCGCTGGGGCTGTGGGTGCTCCTTGAGAAAAGCCCGCTCGGGCGCGCCATCTACCTGATTGGCGCCAACGAGCGCGCTACCTGGTACTCGGGCATTAACACCCGCCGCGTGCTGATTTGGGTTTATGTCATCTCCGCCCTGCTCTGCTGCGTGGCGGCGTTTCTGATGATGTCGAAGCTTAACTCCGCGAAAGCGTCGTATGGCGAATCTTACCTGCTGGTTTCGATTCTCGCCGCGGTGCTTGGCGGGGTGAACCCGGATGGCGGCACCGGGCGCATCGTCGGCATGGTGCTGGCGCTGTTTCTGCTGCAAACCATCGAGAGCGGTTTCAACATCCTCGGCATCAGCCCGTACCTGACCATGGCGCTGTGGGGGATACTGCTGCTCTGCTTTATTCAGGCGAGAGGGATGCTGGGGCTGGAGCGGGTTTAAGAGAAGCAAATCCACCATAAAAAGCCAGCGATGCTGGCTTTTGCTTATTCCTGCCGCGTTAAGATCTTCTCCAGATAGTCATCCGCAAGATTGTGCTTTTGCAGGTAGGCGGTCACTTCCCGCGCCCAGGCGTCGCCGTTGCCTAAAATGGCGCGGCTGTGGGTGGGGGCGTAGAAGTAGCGGTTGTCGTAGAGGTTCATCAGCGTCTGGTTGATGCCGTCGACGTTGTACTGCGGGTTTTTACGCTGCTGCATCTCGAGCGAGCGCAGGATGCGCGCCTCATGCTCCGGGTCGAGCGGGTAGTTGTGCTCGCCCAGTTCGCTCAACACCAGGAAATCGGGCGGGATGCCCTCTTCTATCGCCGCCTGCAAGCGGTAATGGCCGTCCAGCACCACGAACGACGCGAGGCCCGCGATATACCAGACCAACACCGGCGGCAGCGCCCCTTCGCGGCACTTCTTGCGCCACCACTTCAGCCGCCCCGCTTCAGGCGTAATGGCGTAGCGCCCCAACAGCAGGTTGCCGCCCCACCACCAGTCCACCAGCTTCACCTTTTCAGGTTTGGTCAGATCCGGAAAGTCTTCGCCGTAGAGCGTCCAGTCGCACCATATGTGCTGGCTGCTGGCGGGCGAGTTAAAACGCCACTGCGCCAGCGGCAACGAGGTGTTTACCACATAAGGCGCGGTGGGCTTCACCTGCGTCATCGGACGCAGCAGCCAGCGCCGGGCGGGCAGCAGCGCGGTGGGGGAGTCTATCAGGCGCTGCGTGAAGTAGCGGCACCACTGCGCAAGCCAGGCCTCCTGCCCCGCTTTTTTGACGGCTTCGACATCCGCCGACGTCACGGGCGGCAGCAGCGCCTGCGCGCAAGGGTTATCACTATTGAACACCAGCCAGACGCCGGAGTGGTCTTCCAGCACCGATGCCCAGAACAGCGGCGTGCCGTGGGCGGTGAGCGCCATCCGGCCATAGTGGCCGCTCAGCATCTCCATGGCGAGCCCCGTGGCGGGGTTATCCTGAATCGTAAATTCCAGCCCCTGCCAGCTGTTGTCTCTGTCGAGAAGATCTTTCCAGTAACCCGCCATCTGTTATTCCTTTTATTCAGTTACGGGAAGTGTAAAGCAAGCGGAGGGAGAGCGACATTCATCAATTCAGGGAGGGGAATAAGCGGCCCGTAAGGCCGCCTGATGCCATTACGCGCCGGAATAAATATCGAAGCTGAAATATTGCGAGGCCAGCTTTTTATAAGTGCCGTCCGCCAGGATCTCGGCAATGGCGCCGTTAATCGCCTCGCGAAGCGCGGCGTCGTCTTTACGCAGGCCAATCGCCGCGCCCGCGCCGAACAGGTCGTTATCCTGCAGCGCGCCGCCCACGAATGCGTAATCTTTCCCCTGCGGCTTTTTCAGGAAGCTGTATTCCGCCATCACGCCCGAGAGCACGGCGCCGTCGATACGCCCGGACTCCAGGTCCTGAATCACACGGTCCGCGCCCTGGTAGGCCACCACGTTCACGCCCGCGTTGCGCCAGTATTTATTGGCATAGGTTTCCTGGGCGGAGCCCTGCTCCACGCCGATGGTTTTGCCTTTCAGCACTTTCACATCCGGCGCGGTAAACGCGCCCTTGCGCGCCACTAAAAATACCGGGCCGTTATAAAGCTTGTTAGAGAAATCGATTTGCTCTTTGCGCTTATCGGTGACGTACATGCCGGAGAGAATGGCGTCGAACTTACGCGCCTTCAGCGCCGGAATAATACCGTCGAAGTTATTTTCCACCCAGACGCATTTCGCCTGCAGCTTCTGGCAAATGGCGTTGCCTAAATCGACATCGAAACCGATCACCTTGCCGTCGATATCTTTCGATTCAAACGGCGCGAAGGTCGGGTCCACCCCAAAACGAATCTCTTTAATATTATTCGCAAGCGTGGGCGCGCTGATTAACAGCGCGAGCAGCGGCAGCATAAACGTTTTCATAGCAACATCCTGTATTAGCGGCAGTAAGATTCAACCAGGCGCGAGAAAAAGGAGGCGCCGGTGGAGATGATTTCATCGTTAAAGTCGTAGCCCGGGTTGTGGACCATGCAGCCGCCCTTCTCCCCTTTTTCGCCATTGCCCAGCAGGAAATAAGTGCCGGGGCGTTTTTCCAGCATGAAGGCAAAATCTTCACTTCCCGTAGAGGGGTGGATTTCATCCAGCACCGCGTCGGCGCCGAACACCTCCACCGCCAGCGCGCGGGCGTACGCCGTCTCTTCATCGCGGTTAATCAGCACCGGGTAGGAGTCGTACACCTCCACATCGCACGTCGCGCCATAGCTTTTGGCGGTGAGCTCGGCGATTTCCTGGATGCGTTTGATGAGCAGGTTGCGCACGTCTGGCTTCATGGCGCGAACCGTGAGCTCCATGACCGCGCTTTCCGGGATGACGTTCGAGGCGATGCCGGACTGGAAGGTGCCGACGGTGACGATGGCCGTCTCGCCCGGCGTGACGTTGCGCGAGACGATGCTTTGCAGCGCCATAATGATGGCCGCGCCGGTGACTATCGGGTCTACCGTGCGGTCCGGATGCGCGCCGTGGCCGCCGTAGCCGTTCACGGTGAGCTTCACCGTATCCGCAGAGGCCATAAAGTTGCCGGCATAGAAGCCGAACTTGCCGACCGGCAGGCCGGGCATATTGTGCAGGCCGAAGACGCAGTCGCACGGGAAGCGCTCGAACAGGCCGTCTTTGATCATGAGATCCGCCCCGCCGATGGCCTCTTCCGCAGGCTGGAAGATCAGGTGCACGGTGCCGTTAAACTGGCAGGCGGGCGACGCGATGTATTTGGCGGCGGCCAGCAGGATGGTGGTGTGGCCGTCGTGGCCGCAGGCGTGCATTTTGCCAGGCGAGGTGCTGGCCCACGGCAGGTTGGTGGATTCGAATATCGGCAGCGCGTCCATATCTGCCCGCAGGCCGATGGACTTGCCGGAATTGCCTTTGGTAATCGACCCGACGACGCCAGTTTTGCCAAGGCCGCGGGTGACCTGATAGCCCCACTCTTCAAGCTTACCGGCGACCAGTTCGCTGGTGTGAAACTCTTCCAGACTTAATTCTGGGTGAGCGTGCAGATGATGACGGATGGCAATCATTTCATCTTCAGACGCTTTTATTTCTGGAATAACGAAATCGGTCATGCGGGGTCTCCGGCTGGATTTATTTTTTAGCGCGCTAATTAACTTATCGGGAAGAGGTTTTTATGCAAGCAGGATTTCTTATGACGAGGCGTTGTTTGATTTCATTTATTAATTACAGCGAGTGACCATTCAACTATTGCAGTTATGAGAGAATTTTATTTAATTCTGCGCAGAGCATCTTTATTTATTTTATTATCTTCAGGCACACATAAAATCAGCCGTAATTTTCAATTATAGGCATTATGTCGAATTAACCTGCACATGAAGAGGCGCTACGAAACACGTAGTATCTGGCGCACTTCGGGCGGCGTAGCATTAGCGAGGTAACGTAATGTTTAACGCAATAACGTCAGGAGGGAATCATGACAAACGACTGGCACCAGGCCGACATCATCGCCGCGCTTCGCAAAAAAGGCACTTCACTCGCCGCGCTTTCACGCGCTGCCGGGCTGGGTTCATCAACGCTCGCCAACGCGCTTACCCGCCCGTGGCCGAAAGGGGAATATTTGATTGCCGAGGCGGTGGGTGTTCATCCTTCAGTGATATGGCCGAGCCGGTATTTCAAGGACGGGGTTATGGTGGAGCGAAGTGTGTTGATACGGCGGAGGGGTTGAGGAGTGAAGGTTGAGACGCCCGGAGGGGCGTCTTTTTATAAAAGTAATGAGCTTTTACAGAAGCATCTTGCAACTATACGATGTAATAAGCCTTACGAGAGGCTTATGAAGAATGGAACCCTTACCGCTTTATTTAGTAATGATCCTGTTGATTGCATTTGCAACTTCAGGCAAACCGGCTCCGTTGTTCCAGCTGATATATTTATAAGCCTTCATCATTTCAAGCATCTTATCGGGCGATACACCCGCGTCAAGCATTAGCACCTTTTTGTTAGATTTCATTAAGCTCATGAAGAAAGTTGAAAATTCAGCGAGAGGCCAACCACTTTGGCTATCAAAGAAATTATCGGTAAGGATAAATAAACCAACGTCAGCCTGCTGAATACCTTCGTTAACCTTTAGAAAGATATTATCACCATAATCGATTTCATAACTATCCAACCATGTAGCAATATCATTGCCCTGCAAATATGCATTTAAGGGGTTTACGATACTATTTTTATCTTTAGACGAATGGCTAATAAAGACTTTAGAATCTCTTTTCATAATATCTCTGTATTGGGGATGCTTTTCTTCAAAATACTCTCTTTCGGGGTAAATAAAAGGAAATCCATTACCTTCTTCAGTTACCAATACGTCAACCATATCTGCATCAATTAAGGTAGTAACGTTATATGTATAAATATCCTTTGTGAACATATTATGTCTTTTAATCTTACTGGGATAGTTATTGCGAAGCCATTCTTCAAAGTAAACAGGGTCTTTTTGCAAATTCACAACCACATAAAAAGAGAAGCAATAGGGATTGTTATTAACTACGAGGCCGACCATTGTCGCATAATCTTTATCAAAATGGTTCAAGATATCTTTTATGAATTGCTTTTCACGAGTTCTGGCTCCGTAATCGCATTCAAACATATATAAAAAATCGGTTGCCATTTCTGCCTCAGTTTGCGCCAATATGCTGAGTAGTTGTTGGGCTATAAGTTAGGCACGAACGTATTTACAAGTCAAATCATAAACTGCGCTGCAACAATACATCATTCATTTCTATAGTAATAGTTTCCATCAAAAACCGTTCAAGACATAACCTTTTTTACACAAAAAAAGATGTAATGTTCGATACTGAAACATTTATGCCATATTTTTATAATCATTAATTATGGTGTTTTTTGGAATTGATGTATATCATTACAATAATTCAGGAGGTTAAATTCCCGGTGGGTTACTATAAGCTTATACAGTAAATCAGGGCTGTATTTTCATTTCCAGGTTGAAGATTACTTTATTGAACTGTTTAAGCCCAAGCTACTTAAAAATATTCAGGCATTTTTCAGAGTCATCATAAACCGCATAGGCGTTACCCGGGATGTAAGGAATGCTTGCATCTTTCACTTCGCAGTCATATGTAAAAGGATCCAAAAAAGTACTAAACCCCCAGTCAGGCCGGACCTTCTCACAACATGCCTTTTCTCATAGCATCCCGCTCCTTCCCCCATTACAATCATCGTTTGTTTTTTGCGAGCTGCATAGTAGTCCTCAGAGGGTAGTAATCACGATGAAAAACGACAAGACATGGATTGGAGACCTGTTAGGCGGGCCGCTGATGAGCAGGGAAAGTCGAATCATCGCTGAGCTCATGCTTACAGACCCCGATGAACAGACCTGGCAAGAGCAGATCGTTGGTCATAACATTCTCCAGGCTTCCTCTGCCAATACGGCGAAGCGCTATGCCACAACGATAAGACTACGCCTGAATATGCTTGATAACGCCGCATGGTCACTTATTGCGGAAGGAAGCGAGCGCGAGCGTCAGCAATTGCTGTTTGTCGCTCTGGTCCTCCATTCACCGGTTGTTAAAGACTTCCTTACTGAAGTGGTGAACGACCTGCGCAGACAGTTTAAAGAAAAGCTCCCTATGGATAGCTGGGATGAGTTCGTGACCAGCCATCTTCGTCAGCACCCCGTGCTCACCAGTTACTCTGATTCGTCCATCAAAAAAATGGGTAACAACCTGATCAAAGCGCTGGCTGAAGCGGGTTATCTGGATACACCGCGTCGGCGTAATTTGCAGTCAGTCTTCCTTTTACCAGGAACCCAGGCAACCTTGCAGCGCCTTGGGCAACAGGAATTGGTTTCTATTCTGGAGGGACAACGGTGATCGACCCCGTGCTTGAATACCGCCTGTCACAGGTTCAGAGTCGCATTAGTGAAGGACGCTTCCTCAAAAATCACGGCTCCGGTAATGAGATTGGTTTTTGGATTTTTGATTATCCTGCTCAGAATGAGCTGCAGGTGCGTGAACATCTGAAATATCTGTTCCGTAATCTGGAAAAGGATTACAAGTTCGCGCACCTCAACATCTTTCAAATCATTATCGACATGCTCACTGAACGTGGGTTATTTGAGCGCGTCTGCCAGCAAGAAGTGAAAGTTGGTACCGAAGCGCTCAAAAAGCAACTCGTTGGTCTGTTGAACCAAAAGAAGATCGCAGATTACATAGCAAAAAAGGTCGATCTTCAGAACCAAAAATTTGTCATTCTGACAGGCATGGGTAATGCCTGGCCGCTCGTTCGTGGGCATGAGTTAATGAGCGCCTTGCAGGACGTGATGGGTTTTACCCCCTTGTTGATGTTTTATCCGGGAACCTATAGCGGACACGAACTCTCTCCGTTGGCGGCCATCCATTCCCAAAATTATTATCGCGCCTTCAGACTGGTGCCTGAAAGTGGGCCAGCGGCGACATTGAATCCTCGTTAAAGAGCACAGCAATGAATATTGAACAGATCTTTGAGAAGCGTCTGAACCGAAATATTAATGGCGTTGTAAAAGCCGAACAGACAGACGATGCCAATGCCTGGATTGAGCTTGATGAATACGTCATAACCCGGGAACTGGAAGGGCATCTTCGCCATTTCTTTGAATCTTATGTTCCGGCAACCGGTCCGGAGCGTATAAGCCTGGAAAACAAAATTGGCGTATGGGTATCAGGTTTTTTTGGCTCCGGTAAATCGCACTTTATCAAGATCCTGTCGTATCTGCTGTCTAACCGTAAAGTTAGCCATAACGGTACGGAGCGTAATGCCTACTCCTTCTTTGAAGACAAAATTAAAGATGCTCTGTTCCTGGCTGATATCAATAAAGCGGTTCATTACCCGACGGAAGTGATTCTGTTCAATATTGACTCTCGTGCTAACGTCGATGACAAAGAAGACGCCATCCTTAAAGTCTTTCTGAAGGTATTTAATGAACGGGTTGGTTACTGTGCTGATTTTCCGCATATTGCCCATCTTGAGCGTGAGCTGACTAAGCGCGGACAATACGAAACGTTTAAAACGGCCTTTGCTGATATCAACGGTTCACACTGGGAAGATGAGCGCGACTCCTACTATTTCATCAGTGATGAAATGGCGGAAGCTTTAAGCCAGGCCACGGGGCAAAGCGTTGACGCTTCGCGTCAGTGGGTGGAACAGTTGGATAAGAACTTCCCCTTGGATATCAATAATTTTTGCCAATGGGTCAAAGAATGGCTCGATGAAAACGGCAAAAATATCCTCTTTATGGTGGATGAAGTCGGCCAGTTCATTGGTAAAAATACGCAGATGATGTTGAAGCTGCAGACTATTACTGAAAATCTCGGTGTGATTTGCGGCGGACGCGCTTGGGTTGTTGTCACTTCACAAGCGGATATTAACGCAGCCATTGGCGGTATGAGTAGCCGCGACGGACAAGATTTCTCTAAAATCCAAGGCCGCTTCTCAACTCGCCTGCAGCTCTCAAGCTCCAACACATCTGAAGTTATTCAAAAACGGTTGTTGGTGAAAACCGATGCTGCAAAACCTGCGCTGGCTAAAGTCTGGCAGGAAAAAGGCGACATCCTGCGTAACCAGCTTGCGTTTGACCCTACAACCACCGCTTCTTTGCGCCCCTATACCAGTGAAGAAGAGTTTATTGATAACTACCCGTTTGTCCCGTGGCACTACCAGATTCTGCAGAAGGTCTTTGAATCTATCCGTACTAAAGGTGCCGCTGGTAAACAGTTAGCCATGGGTGAACGCTCACAACTGGAAGCCTTCCAGACTGCGGCACAGCAAATCGCCCCGCAAGGTCTGGATTCTCTGGTACCGTTCTGGCGTTTTTATGCCGCAATTGAAAGCTTCCTCGAACCAGCCGTCAGCCGCACCATCACACAAGCTTGCCAGAATGGCATCCTTGATGAGTTCGATGGCAACTTACTAAAAACCCTGTTTCTGATCCGCTATGTCGATGTGCTGAAAAGTACACTCGATAATCTGGTCACACTGTCGATAGACAAAATCGATGCCGACAAAGTCGAGCTACGCCGTCGCGTTGAAAAAAGCCTGAACAAGCTGGAACGGGAAATGTTGATTGCACGTGTTGAAGACAAATACGTGTTCCTGACCAACGAAGAAAAAGAGATCGAGAACGAAATTCGTAACGTTGAAGTCGATTTCTCTGCAATTAATAAAAAACTGGCCTCGATCATCTTTGATGACATTCTGAAAAACCGGAAGTACCGCTACCCGGCAAATAAGCAGGATTTCGACATCAGCCGCTTCCTGAACGGTCACCCGTTAGATGGCGCAATGCTTAACGATCTTGTGGTGAAGATCCTCACACCCAAAGATCCGACCTATGATTTTTATGACAATGATGCCGCGTGCCGCCCATACACCTCAGAGGGAGACGGCTGCATTTTAATTCGTCTGCCTGCCGATGCCCGGACCTGGACCGATATCGATTTAGTTGTCCAGACCGAGAAATTTCTTCGGGACAACGCCGGGCAGCGCCCGGAACAGGCCAGCCTGCTTTCAGAAAAAGCCCGCGAAAACAGCGTTCGCGAGAAAATGCTTCGCGTACAGCTGGAGTCGCTTATTGCCGAAGCAGACGTCTGGGCGATTGGCGAGCGCTTACCGAAGAAATCGTCGACGCCATCCAGCATTGTGGATGAAGCCTGTCGTTACGTGATTGAAAATACGTTCGGCAAGCTAAAAATGCTGCGTCCGTTCAACGGCGATATCGCACGTGAAATCCATGCGCTGCTTACGGTGGAGAATGATGCGGAGCTGGATTTGGGCGAACTGGAGGAATCCAATCCCGATGCGATGCGCGAAGTGGAAACCTGGGTCAGCATGAACATCGAGTACAATAAGCCCGTCTATTTACGCGATATTCTAAACCACTTTGCCCGTCGCCCTTATGGATGGCCGGAAGAAGAAGTGAAGCTGCTGGTTGCCCGTCTGGCGCGCAAAGGTAAATTCAGCTTCAGTCAGCAGAATAATAATATCGAGCGTAAGCAGGTGTGGGAGCTGTTTAATAACAGCCGTCGCCACAGTGAGTTGCGTCTGCACAAAATTCGTCGTCACGACGAATCGCAAATTCGCAAGGCCGCGCAACTTATGGCGGAGATTGCCCAGCAGCCCTTTAGCGAGCGTGAAGAACCCGCCCTGGTTGAACATATCCGCCTGGTCTTCAACGACTGGAAGCAGGAGCTGAATGTCTTCAGAGCAAAAGCGGAAGGTGGAAACAATCCCGGTAAAAATGAGATTGAAACTGGCCTGCGCCTGCTGAATTCCATTCTCAGTGAAAAAGAAGATTTTGCCCTGATTGAGAAGGTCACCAGCCAGGCCAATGAGCTACTGGATTTCAGTGAAGATCGCGAAGATCTGGTCGATTTCTACCGTAAGCAGTTTGCTACCTGGCAAAAGCTGGGCGCGGCGCTGAATGGCAGTTTTAAATCCAACCGCAGCGCGCTGGAAAAAGACGCCGTGGCGGTAAAAGCGCTGGGTGAGCTGGAAAGCATCTGGCAGATGCCGGAACCTTATAAGCATCTCAATCGCATCACGCCGTTGATTGAACAGGTCCAGAACGTCAACCATCAGTTAGTCGAAAAGCACCGCCAGCACGCCCTCGAGCGTATTGACGCCCGCATTGAGGAGAGCCGTCAGCGCTTGCAGGAAGCACACGCCACGTCAGAGCTGCAAAACAATGTTCTGCTGCCGATGCAAAAAGCCAGAAAACGCGCCGAAGTCAGCCAGTCGATTCCGGAAATTTTGGCGGAACAGCAAGAGACAAAGGCGCTGCAGACGGATGCCGAGAAGAAGATTAACCAGTGGATCGACGAACTGCGTAAAAAGCAGGAAGCCCAGCTACGGGCAGCGAATGAAGCTACACACGCTGCAGAGTCACAGCAGACTTATGCTGTGGTAGAAAACCCCGTTATCCAGCCGGTACCGAAAAAAACGCATCTGGTGAATGTTGCCAGTGAGATGCGCAAAGCCACCGGTGGTGAAGTGCTGGAAACCGCCGAGCAGGTGGAAAAAGCGCTGGATACGCTTCGTGCAGCCCTGCTGGCAGCCATTGAGGCAGGTGACCGGATTCGTCTTCAGTAACTCACATTTCAGGGCAGCGATCTGCTGCCCTTTGCAGGATTTTCTATGAATACCAATAACATCAAAAAATATGCCCCAAAGGCACGTGATCAATTTCGTAATTCGGTTATCGATAAGCTCACCACGCTGGGTATCTCCGTTGATAAAAAAGGTAACTTGCAGGTTGCCGATGCTGAAATCGTTGGCGAGACCGTGCGTTACGGACAGTTCGACTATCCGAAATCTACCCTCACCCGCCGCGATCGTCTGGTAAAACGCGCCCGCGAACAGGGCTTTGATGTGCTGGTTGAGCACTGCGCCTACACCTGGTTCAACCGCTTATGCGCCATTCGCTATATGGAGATCCAGGGTTATCTTGACCACGGTTTCCGCATGCTCTCGCACCCGGATAACCCAAACAGCTTTGAAGTGCTGGACCATGTGCCGGAAGTGGCGGAAGCCCTGCTACCGGAGAAAAAGGCGCAGCTGGTTGAGATGAAGCTCTCCGGCAACCAGGACGAAGCCATCTACCGTGAATTGCTGCTGGCGCAGTGCCACGCCCTGCAACGCGCGATGCCGTTCCTGTTTGAAGCAGTCGATGATGAAGCCGAACTGCTGCTGCCGGATAACCTGACCCGCACCGACTCCATTCTGCGCGGTCTGGTGGACGGCATTCCGCCTGAAGACTGGGAAGATGTTGAGGTTATCGGCTGGCTGTACCAGTTTTATATCTCTGAGAAAAAAGACGCCGTTATCGGCAAGGTAGTAAAGAGCGAAGATATTCCTGCCGCCACCCAGCTGTTTACCCCAAACTGGATTGTGCAGTATCTGGTGCAAAACTCCGTCGGCCGCCAGTGGTTGCAGACCTACCCGGACTCGCCGCTGAAAGGCAAAATGGACTACTACATTGAGCCAGCCGAACAGGCGCCGGAAGTGCAGGCGCAGTTGGCTGCCATAACGCCTGCCAGCATTGAACCGGAAAGCATCAAGGTGCTCGACCCGGCCTGCGGCTCAGGGCATATTTTGATTGAAGCCTATAACGTGCTGAAAAGTATCTACGAAGAGCGCGGCTATCGCGCCCGCGATATTCCACAGCTGATTCTGGAAAATAATATTTTTGGTCTCGACATTGACGACCGCGCTGCCCAGCTTTCCGGCTTTGCCTTATTAATGATGGCCCGTCAGGATGACCGCCGGATATTCACCCGCGACGTGCGCCTGAATATTGTCTCCCTGCAGGAGAGCCTGCATCTGGATATTGCTAAGCTGTGGCAGCAGTTGAACTTCCACCAGCAGAGCCAGACCGGCAGCATGGGGGATCTGTTTGCCGAAAATACCGCATTAGCCCACACCGACAGCGCGGAATATCAGCTGCTGATGCGTACGCTGAAACGCTTTGTGAATGCCAAAACGCTGGGCTCGCTGATTCAGGTGCCGCAGGAAGACGAAGCGGAACTGAAGGCGTTTCTTGATACGCTGTATCGTCTGGAGCAGGAAGGGGATTTCCAGCAGAAGGCGGCGGCGAAAGCGTTTCTTCCGTATATTCAGCAGGCGTGGATCCTGGCGCAGCGGTATGATGCGGTGGTAGCGAATCCGCCGTATATGGGCGGCAAAGGAATGAATGGTGAGCTGAAAGAGTTTGCCAAAAATAATTTCCCGGACAGTAAGTCAGATTTGTTTGCAATGTTTATGCAGCATGCATTTTATTTGCTTAAAGAAAATGGGTTCAATGCTCAAGTAAATATGCAGGCTTGGATGTTTTTATCAAGTTTTGATTCACTACGATTATGGCTCCTAGAAAATAATACTATTATAACAATGGCTCATTTGGGAGCTAGGGCTTTTGGACAGATAACTGGTGAGATAGTACAGACTACAGCTTGGGTCATTAATAACATTCTAAATGGACGTTACAAACCAACTTTCTTCCGTTTAGTAGATGGTAACGAAGAACAAAAAAAAACAGCGCTAATTAAAGGAAGTAACGTATTCAATAAAAACGAACAAAACGTTTTTAAAGAAATCCCAGACACTCCATTTGCTTACTGGCTGGATTATAATGCTATCAATACTTTCAAATCTGAGAAACTTTCTGATATTGGGAAAACTCGACGTGGATTACAGACAGGCAACAAAGATAAATTTATAAGATATTGGTTTGAGTGCAATATAGATTACATTGATCTTCAATCTAAATCTAAAAAAGAAGCTTTGGTAAGCGGAAAGCGTTGGTTCAGATTTAATAATGGTGGTGAGTCTAGGAAATGGTTTGGGAATCTTGAGTTAGTTGTTGATTGGGAAAATAATGGCGAAAAATTAAAGAAATTTAATGGTTCTATTATTCCAAGCGAAGATCTTTATTTTTCTGAGGCTATTTGCTGGCCTCGTCTTGGAACTGGAGTTACCGGGTTTAGGTTACACCCAGATGGGTTCATCCCAGGCGATCTATCCCCTTGCTTTTATAGCTCAAATAGCAAAAACCTAATCTTAGGGATACTAAATAGTAAGGTATCTCATTATTTATTACAGGCAATAAACCCCACAGTAACCACCCCTGTTGGTGACATGGCAAAATTACCATGTATTATCCCCGAGTCTCTAAGTGCCCTTGAAAAAAATGTTCTTGAATTATTAAGGATACACAAGGATGATTGGGACAACAACGAGTTATCTTATGATTACAGATTTACTGATGTTTTAAAAAAAAGTAAATCTAAGTTAAGCTTTATTTTTGAAGAAATTATTGAAAAGAATCAATTAGTAGTCAGCCGTGCTTTAGATTTAGAAGTAGAAAATAATGAAATTGTCATCTCGACATATGGTTTGAATGAATCATTATCTGCACAAGTAGAGAAAAAAGATATAACCTTATTCATTAATCCTGATTTTTTATTTAGTGATCAAAGTAATGATGAAAAATATAAAAAAAACATTTCAGAAATAATATTAAAAATTTTCAGTTTCATTGTTGGCTGCCAAATGGGCCGCTACTCCCTCGATCGCGAAGGCCTGGTCTACGCCCATGAAGGTAACAGAGGCTTTGCCGATCTCGTCGCTGAAGGTGCCTACAAAACCTTCCCTGCGGACAATGATGGCATCCTGCCGCTGATGGATGACGAGTGGTTTGATGATGACGTCACCTCTCGCGTCAAAGAGTTTGTCCGCACCGTCTGGGGTGAGGAACACCTACAGGAAAACCTTGAATTTATCGCCGAAAGCCTCTGTTTATACGCAATCAAGCCGAAAAAAGGCGAATCCGCGCTGGACACCATCCGCCGCTATCTTTCCACTCAGTTCTGGAAAGATCATCTGAAGATGTATAAAAAGCGCCCGATCTACTGGCTGTTCAGCTCCGGTAAAGAAAAAGCGTTCGAGTGCCTGGTCTATCTGCATCGCTACAACGACGCGACGCTGGCGAGAATGCGTACCGAATATGTGGTGCCGCTACTGGCGCGCTACCAGGCCAATATCGACCGCCTGAATGAACAGATTGATGGCGCCACCGGCGGCGAAGCCACCCGTCTGAAGCGCGATCGCGACAATCTGAGCAAGAAATTCAACGAACTGCGCAGCTTCGACGATCGCTTACGCCACTACGCTGATATGAGAATCAGTATTGATCTCGACGACGGCGTCAAGGTTAACTACGGTAAGTTTGGCGATCTGCTGGCGGATGTGAAAGCCATTACCGGCAATGCGCCTGAGGTGATGTAAGCCAGATTGCGTAGCCTTCCCCACCACCGGGCTTCAGCCCGGTGGTGATCTCCATACAGGGAGCCCGCCTTATTCAGGCATCCGTCACTTCCAGTTCATGATAAAATGCCGCTTTGTGTCGGAACGTTGAATATTGGTTTCCAACGCTCTGACTTCCTTGAACGTAAAGAATCAAATGGGATTGTGATCTTGCAAAATCAGGAATTTATTGCCGGCCTTAAAGCAAAATTCGCCGAATATCGCATCGTTTTCTGGCACGATCCCGATAAGCGTTTCCTGGAAGAGCTGGGTAACCTTGAACTGGAAAATGTCACGCTGCTCGATATGACCGACCAGTCGCAGCTGGCGGTGAAAAAGCGCATTGAAATTGATGAGCCTGAACAGCAGTTTTTGCTGTGGTTCCCTCACGATGCGCCTCCAAAAGAGTCTGACTGGCTGCTGGATATTCGTCTTTACAGTACGGAGTTCCACGCCGACTTCGCCGCCATCACGCTGAATACGTTAGGCATTCCGCAGCTTGGCCTACGCGAGCATATTCAGCGCCGGAAGGCATTTTTCAGCACTAAACGTCTTTCCGCCTTAAAAGGCCTGGTCACTGAGCACGAAAACGAAACCTCTCTTGATAAGAAGATGGTTGCGGTCATCGCTGGCGTAAAAACAGCAAAAACAGAAGAGATTCTGTTTAGCCTGATTACCCAATACGTTAATCAGCAGAAAGATGACGACAGCGCCCTGGAAAATACGCTGGCGATGCTGAAACGCCACGATCTGGAAAGTGTACTGTGGGACATTCTGAATCAGGAAATGGGCTATCAGGCTGAACATCCAACCCTGGAAAATCTGATCCTCAAGCTGTTCTGCACCGATCTCTCCGCACAGGCAGACCCGCAGAAACGCGAATGGCTGGAAAAAAACGTGCTGACCACACCGTCGGGCAGAGCCTCCGCGCTGGCCTTTATGGTCACCTGGCGTGCCGACCGGCGCTATAAAGAAGCCTATGATTATTGCGCACAACAGATGCAGGATGCGCTGCGACCAGAAGACCAGTACCGCCTCAGCTCGCCGTATGATTTGCACGAGTGCGAAACCACGCTGAGCATTGAACAGACCATCATTCATGCGCTGGTGACGCAGCTTCAGGAAGAGAGCACCACACTCGATCGCGAAGCCTTCAAGAAACTGCTGTCCGAACGCCAGAGTAAATACTGGTGTCAGACACGCCAGGAATACTACGCCATCTATGATGCGCTGCGTCAGGCCGAACGGCTGCTGAACCTGCGTAATCGCCATATTGATGGTTTCCACTATCAGGACAGCGCCACGTTCTGGAAAGCGTACTGTGAAGAGCTGTTCCGCTTTGACCAGGCCTACCGCCTGTTTAACGAATACGCGCTAATGGTTCACAGCAAAGGCGCCATGATCCTGAAAAGCCTGGATGATTATATCGAAGCGCTGTATTCCAACTGGTACCTGGCAGAACTAAGCCGGAACTGGAATAAGGTTCTGGAAGCCGAAAACCGTGTGCAGGATTGGCGTATTCCGGGCATTCCACGGCAGCAGAACTTCTTTAACGAGGCTGTTAAGCCACAGTTTAATAATCCGCAGATCAAGCGTGTGTTTGTGATCATCTCCGACGCGCTACGTTATGAAGTGGCAGAAGAACTGGGCAACCAGATCAATACAGAAAAACGCTTTACTGCCGAATTGCGTTCTCAGTTGGGCGTATTACCCAGCTATACCCAGCTGGGTATGGCTGCATTATTGCCTCATAACGAGATATGTTATCAACCGGGTAATGGCGACATCGTTTATGCAGACGGGTTGTCTACCTCAGGTACGCCTAACCGCGACACCATTCTTAAGAAATACAAAGGAATGGCAGTAAAATCGGACGATCTTCTGAAATGGAAAAATCAGGAAGGACGGGATCTTATTCGCGATTACGAAGTCGTATATATCTGGCATAACACCATTGATGCCATGGGTGACAGCGCATCGACGGAGGAGAAGACCTTCGAAGCGTGCCGCAACGCGGTGGTTGAACTGAAGGATTTAGTGACCCGTGTGATAAACCGTCTCCACGGTACACGCATTATCGTAACAGCGGACCACGGTTTCCTGTTCCAGCAGCAACCTCTTTCTGGCCAGGATAAAACTACGCTGCAAATCAAACCAGACAATACGATTAAAAACCACAAACGCTTTATTATCGGCCATCAGCTTCCTGCCGATGATTTTTGCTGGCAAGGAAAAGTGGCGGATACCGCAGGTGTCAGCGATAGCAGCGAGTTCCTGATTCCAAAAGGGATCCAGCGTTTCCATTTTTCAGGTGGAGCGCGGTTTGTGCACGGTGGCGCCATGTTGCAGGAAGTCTGCGTTCCCGTACTGCAGGTGAAAGCACTGCAGAAAACCGCTGCCGAAAAGCAACCTCAGCGTCGCCCGGTAGACATCGTGAATTACCACCCGTTGATCAAACTCGTCAATAACATTGATAAAGTCAGCCTGCTGCAAACCCATCCGGTAGGTGAGTTATACGAATCGCGAACGCTGAACATCTTCATCGTCGATCACGCCAACAATGTGGTATCCGGTAAAGAGCGAATCTGCTTTGACAGCGATAACAACACCATGGAAAAACGTGTTCGTGACGTTACGCTGAAGCTGATTGGCGCCAATTTCAATCGCCGTAATGAATACTGGCTGATACTGGAAGATGCGCAAACGGAAACGGGTTATCAGAAGTACCCTGTCATTATCGATCTGGCATTTCAGGATGATTTCTTTTAAGTGAGGCGATATGCAAACCCATCATGACTTACCCGTTCCAGCTGTATCCGAAGGGGAACTCGTCGCAGAAGGTTACGATTTGGATGCCTTGCTGAATCAGCATTTTCGTGGTCGGGTGGTACGTAAGGATCTGACTAAGCAGCTTAAGGAAGGGGCTAATGTCCCGGTCTATGTGCTGGAGTACCTGCTCGGTATGTACTGCGCTTCAGACGATAACCAGATCGTCGAACAAGGCTTGCAGAACGTTAAGCGCATTCTGGCTGATAATTACGTCCGCCCTGATGAAGCGGAAAAAGTGAAATCGCTTATTCGTGAACGCGGTTCGTACAAGATCATTGATAAAGTATCGGTAAAGCTCAATCAGAAGAAAGACGTTTACGAAGCTCAGCTCTCCAACCTCGGCATTAAAGATGCACTGGTTCCACCTCAGATGGTCAAGGACAACGAGAAGCTATTGACCGGCGGCATCTGGTGCATGATCACCGTGAACTACTTCTTTGAGGAAGGACAGAAAACGTCACCCTTCTCTCTAATGACGCTTAAACCTATCCAGATGCCCAATATGGATATGGAAGAGGTATTTACCGCACGTACACACTTCAAGCGCGACCAGTGGATTGATGTCCTGCTACGTTCTGTTGGTATGGAACCTGCCAACATTGAGCAGCGAACCAAGTGGCATCTGATCACCCGCATGATCCCTTTCGTGGAAAATAACTATAACGTCTGCGAGCTGGGCCCACGCGGCACCGGTAAAAGTCACGTCTATAAAGAATGTTCGCCAAACTCATTGTTGGTTTCCGGCGGGCAAACCACGGTAGCAAACCTGTTTTACAACATGGCCAGCCGCCAGATTGGCTTAGTCGGCATGTGGGATGTGGTGGCGTTTGATGAAGTGGCGGGGATCACTTTCAAAGACAAAGACGGCGTGCAAATCATGAAGGATTACATGGCGTCTGGCTCATTTTCTCGCGGCAGAGATTCGATTGAAGGCAAAGCATCGATGGTGTTTGTCGGCAACATTAATCAGAGCGTTGAGACATTAGTCAAAACCAGCCATCTGTTAGCCCCCTTCCCTGCCGCTATGATCGACACAGCGTTTTTTGACCGCTTCCATGCCTATATCCCCGGCTGGGAAATCCCGAAAATGCGCCCGGAATTCTTTACCAATCGCTACGGCCTTATTACGGATTACCTTGCCGAATACATGCGGGAAATGCGTAAGCGCAGCTTCTCTGACGCGATTGATAAGTTCTATAAATTGGGCAATAACCTCAATCAGCGCGACGTTATCGCGGTAAGGCGCACGGTTTCTGGTTTACTGAAGCTTCTTCATCCCAATGGTTCTTACAGCAAAGAAGATGTCCGCGTCTGCCTGACCTATGCCATGGAAGCCCGCCGTCGTGTCAAAGAGCAGCTTAAGAAACTGGGCGGGCTGGAGTTCTTCGATGTGAATTTCAGTTATATCGATAACGAAACGCTGGAAGAATTCTTCGTCAGCGTACCAGAACAAGGCGGAAGCGAATTAATTCCTGCCGGCATACCAAAACCGGGCGTAGTGCATTTGGTTACGCAAGCAGAAAGTGGCATGACGGGTCTGTATCGCTTTGAAACCCAGATGACAGCAGGTAATGGTAAGCATAGCGTTTCTGGTCTGGGCTCAAGCACTTCAGCTAAGGAAGCTATCCGGGTTGGATTTGACTACTTCAAGGGCAACCTCAGCCGCGTTAGCGCAACAGCGAAATTTTCTGAACATGAATACCACCTGCACGTAGTCGAATTACACAATACCGGACCAAGTACTGCGACCAGCCTTGCGGCGCTGATCGCCCTGTGTTCCGTATTACTGGCAAAACCCGTTCAGGAACAAATGGTCGTACTGGGCAGTATGACACTTGGTGGTGTAATTCACCCTGTTCAAGATTTAGCCGCCAGTTTGCAACTTGCTTTCGACAGCGGCGCAAAACGCATCCTTTTACCCATGTCTTCTGCAATGGATATTCCAACAGTTCCTGCCGAGTTATTTACTAAATTCCAGGTCAGTTTTTATTCAGATCCTGTGGATGCGGTTTATAAGGCGTTAGGTGTAAACTGAATATATCGAGGAATGACTCACATTCCTCGATATTATCAACCTGATTTCTTTCTTATTTTTTATGGTTGCACTCCTTTAAGCCACTCGCTTCATAGGGAACGATGCACGGTATAGGTGACCTGCCCCCATGATTAGATACCCCCTTCAGTTAGTAATGTTGGTTTTTTTTCATATTTCCTGTTTCGCCAGTCCGCTGCAAATTCAACCGGAGTCTGATAATTCAGCGATGAAAGAGGTCTGGACTCGTTATAATCCTGCCGCCAGTCATTAATTATTTTCCTGGCGTGAACGATATTGCTAAACCAGTGCTGATTCAGAAATTCATCGCGAAAGCGACCGTTAAAGCTCTCAATAAATCCGTTCTGCGTTGGCTTACCTGGCTGGATAAGCCGTAGTTTCACACCATGCTCAAAGGCCTTTGATCAGTGCGCGGCAGGTGAATTCCAGCCCCTGATCGGTTCTTATCGTCGCCAGATAGCCACGAAACAGCGCGATGCTGTCCAGAATACGCGTGACCTGCACGCCTGAAATCCCGAAAGCGGTGGTGATCGTCAGGCACTCCTTCGTAAAATCATCCACGCTGGTCAGGCACTTTATCCTGCGACCGGTGGCCAGTGCGTCCATGTCGAAATCCATCGACCAGGCCAGGTTCGGCGCATCCGGGCGCAACAGCGGAAACCGTTCGGTCGCCAGCCCTTTACGGCGTCGTCTGCTCAGTCCATTAAGGTGGTAAATGCGGTATACCCGCTTGTGATTGACGCGAAGGCCCTCCCGACGCAATAACTGCCAGATGCGCTGGTAACCAAACGCCTTCGTTCAAGCGCCAGCTCAGTGATACGCCCTGATAAATGTGCATCAGCAGATGGACACTGAGCGTCATAGTGGCAGAACGACAGGGACAAACCTGTAAACCTGCAGGGACGACGTTGCGACTCATACATGACTTCCACAGCTTCCCGCTTCTGGTCTGTCGTCAGTACTTTTGCCCAGGAGCCACCTGAAGCGCCTCCTTATCCAGCGTGGCTTCGGCAAGCAACTTCTTGAGTCGGGCGTTATCCTCTTCAAGCAACTTAAGCCGCTTCACCTCAAGGAATTCCATGCCGCCCGGGTCACCGCTCGCGAGAAAAGACAGACGCTGACCCAAGATATACGCGACGCGCTGTTCACACAGGCTCAGGATGCAGCGCTACCGCAATCCCGCCGTAACCGGCTGTAGGAGATGGGCGAAGCAATGAATATGTTCTGCTCAGCGTTTGAGGGAGAACTGTTTAACCGCCAGGGCGAAGCGTGGCCGGAAGCGGATATCACTCTGGTGGCTCTGGCGATATTTGCCCGCGAAGTGTACGAGGCGCAACCGGCGATTACCTATATCTCACTGATTAACCATATCAACAACTTCGGTGAACGTGACCAGCATCTGGCCCGGCCCATCGTCAATATTACTGACGAAGCGCATATCATCACCGTCAACCCGCTGCTGGCACGGTTTCTGACCAAAGGTTCGAAGATGTAGCGCAAGCTGGGGAGCTGGCTTTGCCTGGCGACGCAGAACCTGAGCGACTTCCCGGACGACGCGAAAAAGCGGCTCAACATGATTGAATGCTGGGAACTACTAGTGCCGCCCGAGGAAGTGGAACAGGTCAGCCGCTTCAAATCCCTGACGCCTGAACAGCGTTAGCTTCTGCTTAGAGCGACTAAAGCGCCGGGGGAGATATACCGAAGACGTAGTGCTTTCTCCGCGAGTGGAAGCGCTATTCCGCGTGTTTTTCCCTGCCCTGTGGTTAGTGCCAGG
This sequence comes from Franconibacter pulveris DSM 19144, assembly GCA_000621185.1. Classification (GTDB taxonomy): domain Bacteria; phylum Pseudomonadota; class Gammaproteobacteria; order Enterobacterales; family Enterobacteriaceae; genus Franconibacter; species Franconibacter pulveris. Next base: position 272,596 of record KK211223.1, on the reverse strand, counting down.
GATGACGGAGAAACACGAAGGCAGAACGGATGCGGATTATGCGGGAGTTTGGGTGTAGTGAGCTGGCGGCGGCGATGAAGGTGGCGGAAAGGTGTTTTGTCAGCAGCTGATATTCTGGATGTAGTCAAAACCGGCGCACATCCAATTTCAGGAGCAAAAATTATCTAAATCAACTTGCATTAATTAACAGTGAACTGACTGTCTAACAAAGAAGGTAAGCATTTTTTTGCAAGAAAAGCTTTCAGTCAGGGAGTATGAATATTTTTTGACCAGTGAATAAGGTCTGCAAATGATCAGGGAAATGAACGACATTGACAGAGGCGGCTTACGTCTCCTGACGCTTGGGGAGATCAATCTGGCCCGCACACTCTATGGTTTCAGTATCCGCTATAACGAGGTCTGGGTTCATAGAGCCAGCTACTTACCTTTCAACATGCAGGCCAACGATTATGCCATGACCCCAAACGGTGAAATGTATTTTCAGGAAGGGGTATATGAGCCTGATTTTTCCAGACCATACCTCAAACTGGATCGTGTCGGGGGACAGCATCTTTTTCTGCATGAAATGATGCACGTCTGGCAGCACCAGCATGGAATGATGGTCAGAACGCGAGGCGCTTTCTCATGGGCAGTGGATTATCACTATGAACTCAATAAACCAAACCTCATGGATTACGGCATTGAAAACCAGGCGTGCATTGTTAGTGATTATTGGCTGCTGCTAACATACGGCTTCGGTAATCGTAGTGACTTATACCGCCTCAAAGATTATGACCCATCAGAACCCACTCCACAGCTTATGGCTCGTTATCAGAAAATATTAGGGAGTTTCCCACAATGAGGCATTTTTTTACCCTCCTTCCATGTTTTGCCATTCTCACTGGTTGCGGCGCTGGCGATCGAGCAGCCCCCTGGCGCTCAATACTCGTTGATAAAGAGAAAGTGTGCTTCTCAGTGAATAAAGATGACGTTTTAAGCCGCTATAACATTTCTTTTACACAGGATGGAAAATACAAAGAATATGCGTCTGAAAAGACTCTCTCACTTTCCTACCCCGCATCATGTGTGAAATTAGCGCTCACACCCGGCTACACCTATGGTGTGTCTTATACATTGAACAATATAAATTATCGCTACGTGTTTTTTATCGACAACGACTGGAACGTTCAAAGCTCACAATAAGGAAATCGCAATGTCATTACCAGCTTATATGTACCTCTACGATGAAAATGGAAACCAGATTAAAGGTAGCTGCATGGCCCTGGGTCGTGAGGGGGCTATTGAGATCATGAATAGCAGCTACGGCGTTGCCCAAAACACATGCCGTAATACAGGTAAATTAATGGGGTCGCGGCAACACAATGCATTTATGCTGCATAAAGAAATTGATAAAACCTCTCCTTATTTCGTGGTGGCTGTCTGCCAAAGCAGACGGCTACAAAAAGCCGTCATTCACTACTACGATATAAACGAAGCGGGTATTGAGTACGAGATCTACCGTATTACACTTAACAGTATTGTTATCATGTCAGTTAACGCGGCCCATGCATATATGCCCGGTTCTCACACTCCCGGCATGATGGAAAATATCGCTATTTCCTATTCAGGAATTGAATGGTTTTATCTTGAAGGAAATATCAAGTATGACGACGACTGGAGTCGCCCGGTAGGCTACAACCAACAACAGCAGCGTTGATGATCTTTACGGCTTATTTTCTGAAGATAACGGTGACATTGCTCAGGCCAGTACCGACCATGCGCTTTCCCAGCAGAGTGCGTGGTCGTACAGCACATCACGCGATGCCGGTCTGGCCGATACCGGCGCGGGCGGCTATCCCACCTGTAAACAGTGGTGGGCCGATGACACCGTTGGGCTGAAAGCCCGGCTACTGTAACTCCCGGCCCCGGATATCTGGACAGCGTTTAAAAGGGCTGGCCAGTCGCAGGTAGTGTATGAAGAGGCCGTGCTGCGCTCGCTGGTTAGTGAAAATATGTAGGTATCGCAGAACGGTGGCGATTCAGCCAGCATTCTTCCGCGTTGAGCAGCAATGTCATTTAGTTCTGACTGACCCCCATCCGCACTGGTGGATTCACCACCCTGCAACTATAACAGTCAGCAGGGAAAACCAGCAATTCTGTTTGGGCTAGCTCAGAATAATTTTGTCTATCAATAGCGTGCTAATAACTAACTCACAAACGCTAGAAAATTTTACGTCTTATTGTTACTGTATAACAAAAAAATGAGGTCACCATGAAAACTACATTATACAAAGATTTCACCTTTGAAGCCGCACACCGTCTTCCCAATGTTCCGAAAGGGCATAAATGCGGCCGCTTACACGGACACTCTTTTGTCGTGCGCCTTGAGATTACCGGTGAAGTTGATAAACACGCAGGCTGGATTATTGATTTCGCTGAACTCAAGGCCATTTTAAAGCCGACGCTAGATCGCCTAGATCATTACTATCTCAATGATATTCCTGGATTGGAGAATCCCACCAGCGAAGTGCTTGCTGAATGGATTTGGAATCAGATTAAGCCGCAACTCCCGATCCTTAGTGCAGTCGCCGTTAAAGAGACATGCTCTGCAGGCTGCATTTATCGCGGCGAATAATAATTTACTTAGATAGCCAAATTTATATTGGCTATCCAACCTTATTAAAAATTCATTGTTATATATAACTAATGCAACAAGAATATTTCATATATCGCAATGAATTAACCATCTAGTTCTCATCAATTCATTTTAACTTATCTTAACTCAAAATTAATACTGTCAATGCTAAAAATAGGAGTTGTAAAGGAGATTTACCTTATACAAATCAATCACTCAGAAGTGAATTAATCACATCATTTTATTATTTGTGAAGCTACTAAAAACTTTGATTTTTTCACTTGAATATGGGATTTATCTCAGTATGCTGTCATTATCGACTGAACTTTTTCTTCTCTATGTGTGTCGTTCAGACATGGAAACCGCTTACTTCACCCCATGACTGTGCATTTTTCGCACAAACCATACATGCGAAGACAATTTCAAGGATTGTGATGATGAGCATATTACCTATAGGGTCGTTGGTTGTTTCCGATAGTTTTGACGGTATCGGAAAAGTTGTCAGCATTGATATTGACGAAAACAATGCAGCAGTTGCTTTTTTTGAGTCACCTGCACACCCCTATACACGTCAGGTTGCAATTAGCCTTGAAAACTTGACCCCGGCGCTCCCCCATGAAGAAACTGTTGTCTACTGTCTTGAACCACAAAGTCAACGCTGGGCGCGCGCTCGATTTGGTGGATCGCGACCTAATGGTGATTTTTTGGTCATCTTTCGCGAAGATGACGCAACGACGCTGCCTATCGATAAGATCTTCATACTGAACAAAGCGCCTGATAAACCTATTAATCCTGCACATTTTCTGGCTTTCCAGGCCAATGACGCACCCTTCTTCTTTCCTCGCCGACACTCCTTCATCAAGACCTATGTCCAGCAACGCGCTTCCTGCAGGGGTCTAGCATCCATTTCCAGCAGCGCTGTCGAACTGGAACCACATCAGCTAGCCGTTGTACGGCGAGTTTTACAAGATAAAACGCCGAAATATATTCTGGCGGATGAAGTGGGTCTTGGGAAAACCATTGAAGCAGGTATGGTTATCCGTGAACATGCCCTGGAAGAAGCGGGGCATGTCAGTATGCTTATCGCCGTGCCAAGCCAACTCGTCAGCCAGTGGCGGGAAGAATTAGGCGAACGTTTTCAGCTAAAACAGTTGCTCGTGGGTGTCTCGACGATGCTCTCCTTGTTAAAGCAAGGTGATGCTGCACAAGGGATTGTTATCTGTAGTTATTCTGAGGCCTGCCTTCTACTGAGCAGAGGGTTCTCACCTTCACTGATGACCATCGATGAAGTCCACCAAATTGCCGACTGGCCGTGGTCTACGGACAAAGATCAGCGTGATGATTTCAAACTGATGTCACAAGCTTGTCAGAAAGCACATTACGCATTGCTTCTCACCGGTACGCCGCTGCATGGCCATGAGCGCAACTTCCTGTCGATGCTGCACTGCATCAACCCGGAAGCATTCCAGATTGATGAAAACCACCTGCATGCATTCACCGACCTAGTGAAAAACCGTGAGAGCCTTGGCGGTGTTTTCTCTTCTCTAGTTCCATCTGCGTCTAATATTAGTCTTCGCCGTAACCTTGATGAGGTTCTGGTGCAATTCCCCGATGACCATCAGTTGGCAACGCTATGCCAGGGACTGTTTCCACTGATCGGGCGATTTTCTCAGCCAACACCTGAACGTGAAGCGGGTATTAAAGCGATACGACTACATCTTGGCGAGCATTACCGTATCCACCACCGTCTGCTGAGAAATCGTCGCCAGGTTGCACTAAGTCAGGATGAAAGCAAAAACTTGAATCTGGATCTTCTCTTCCCTGGTCTGAATGGCGTGAGAGAATCTCACTGGCAAACCGAGGGACTCACCTTGGATGAGTTGCTGGAAGAGTATCGCTCTATGGCCGTACTGCCGCAAAACCAGCATTGGTCGTTAAAAGAAACGAACTACATCGCCTGGATTGACGATCTTTTTTCCAGTCCGATTTGTGTTCTGCAGCGGGCAAAAGCCATTCTCACAGCATCAACGGGGCTGCCCAAGGATGAGCAAGCCTTATTGGAACACATTGTCTCGACGGCTAAAAATGAGCAAGAGGCTATCGACAATATGCTGGCCGCATCGCTTAATGACTGGCTACATCAATTCCCAGATGGCAAAGCTATTGTCTTCTGTGATCGCCCTGAACTGGCGCAGCATCTGTCAGTCAAGATGAGCATTCTGCTGGACTACCCGATAGAGCGCTATCAGCCTGGCCAACCACTACAGTTCACTCAGGCGCAAAACCCCGTTCGGGTGCTATTGTGCGATAGAAGCGGCGAGGACGGGCTGAATCTCCACGGAGGACGTCGTCTGGCCGTTCATTATGGTTTGCCGCGATCCTGCAGTCGGATTGAGCAACGTCTGGGCCGTCTCAACCGCTACAGCGCCAACCTGCGTGGTATCAAACCGGTTCAAAGCCTGATACTAAAAAACCATGTGACCGATAGCTTACGAAATCAGTGGGCCGACATTCTGGTGAACAGCATTGGCGTGTTTAACAACACCATCGCCAGCCTGCAGTTCGTACTGGATGACTATATCGGTGATGCCTGGAACAGACTGTTTCTCGAAGGCCCACAAGTGCTGGAAAACCTTGCGGCAGAATTCCCTGGTGAAAATGGCGTCTTGGTCAGAGAGACCAACAAAATCAACATGCAGGAAAAATTGCTGGCGATGGATGAAGAAGTCTCGCAAGCGGCACTTTTCGCTCAACAGCTAAGTAATGACGATCTCATTGCAACAGAACAGTGTAAGGCACTGACGCCATGGATCTCTGAAGGATTGCGTTTCCGTTCATCAGGAAATGCTGAAGAAGGGATGCGTTTTAGTTTTGAACTAGCTGAACGCAGTTCTGGGACGATGGTAGATTTCAAAACATTCCTGACAACCTGCATGCTCAGCTTCGACAAAGAGGGAGGCAATCCACCGTCTACCCATTTAATGAGTGCAGAACGCATCCCTGCCATTGACGGTACAACAGTTTATCCTTTGCGTTACGGTCAGCCTTTCGTCGATGCGATTTGGCAGTTACTGAATCAGGATGCGCGGGGCAGTTCGGTAGCGATGCTACGTATGATTAACGCGGAACTGAACGAACCTCGCTATTTCTTCCAGATGAGTTGGCTTATTACCGGCTGCGATCCATTAAGCCCTTACGCCACTCTTCGTCAATGCGATGAGCTGGTGCCACCACGCATTGTTGAGGAGTGGGTGGCTGCCGACGGTTCTCAGGTGACGAATCCACAACTGCTAGGAATGCTGAACAGCGAGTACAGCAAGACCCCTTCCGCCACAAAAAGCTATGTGGACCTCAACCTGCGAGCCTCAAGATGGCAAGAGATTGAAGAGCTGATCTCCGCTGATGCGTGGAAAGAACAGGTTGAGCAGGTGTATGAAAAAGCTCTGCAAAAACAGCAAGAGCTGGCTCAAGCCAATGCTTATATCCAGCTGATGTCGGTAAAAGCGATCATTCTTTGCAGCAGTAATATTTTATCTGGAGTCGCCTGATGACGGAACAATGGTCACGTCTGCAGTTTGCGTTAACCACCTATTTTACCGATGACGTTACCTTCAAAGAAGGGATTGAAAATCCCTTCTTCCTGCGGTTAATAAACATCATCATCGACCCTACTGCGGGCCTGAATGATATTTTTGCCGGCTATTCCGATGCCCTTCGCACTGCACAGGTGAGCGGCATCGAAGATCCATGGCTGCCTTCTCCACCGACGCTGACGGAGACCCCAGACCCACTTTGGGGGCTGGAAAAATCCGCCGTGGGGCAGACACTGTCACTCGCTGCTGAAGCGGACCTGACGAGCACCCAGGCCACTTACCAGCGCCGAACCCGACGCAACTTATTGCAACCGGAAATGGATCCGGCGCTAAAGAACCTGCTGGTCGACACGCCCCATACGCACTACCGTGGCTTCGGACAGCAGGCGGCAATCCGCACGCTGCTCACCTCCGACGTCAACAGCACTCTGGTGGTGAATCTCCCCACCAGCTGCGGCAAGAGTCTTATCACGCAAATCCAGGCTATCAGTGCGCCGTTCAGTTCGTTAACGCTAGTGATTGTCCCAACGGTCGCCCTTGCAATTGAACAAGCGGATTTTATGCGGGAAATGCTGCGTCAGGCTGAGCAGGATCACGGAGGAACCTATGCCTGGGTTGGCGGTCAGGATCACACAACGCGCCAGACGCTGAAAGAGCGGTTGAAAAAAGGCTCACAGCGCGTCCTGTTTTGTTCGCCGGAGGCGGCAAAATCGTCGCTGGTTCCGGTACTGTTTGACCTTGCGAAAAATAACCTGATTGGTGCCGTCGTTATCGACGAAGCCCATCTTATAGACCAGTGGGGCGCTGAATTCCGTCCTGATTTTCAGCTGATTGCGCCGCTGATTCGTTCATTAAAAGCACAGCCCGGATGCCGTTTTCGCACCCTGCTACTCTCCGCCACTTGGAGCCAGAATACCCGTGATGTGATTATTGAGCAGTTCCGCTCAGATGACAGCGAACTGATCGAGATTACAGCGAACTTCCTCCGCCCCGAGCCCGAATACTTCGTGCATGCTGAGCCCAACCCTGGTGCGCACCAGCAGCGCGTGGAGCAGTTGCTGATGACGCTCCCACGCCCGCTCATCCTCTATTGCACCACGAAGGAAGAAGCGGAAAACTGGCATCTCCGACTTCAGCAACAGCATTACCAGCGAGTTGGCTTGTTCCATGGCGACACGGAAACCCTGGCACGCAAAAAACTGATTTCACAATGGGCAAGCGACCAGCTGGACATCATGATTGCCACCTCGGCGTTTGGCGTAGGAATGAATAAAAGCAACGTCCGTACGGTCATTCATGCCGCCATTCCGGAAAATATCGATCGCTATTATCAGGAATGTGGACGGGCCGGGCGTGATGGCAAAGCCTGTCAGGCGCATCTGGTCTGGCATAGTGCGCAAATGGAGACGGCAGAAAGCCTCTCGGTTGAAAAACTTATCAGCGTCGAAAAAGGCTACCAGCGTTGGATGGCCATGTTTAAGCGGTACCAGCCCAGCGACATCGCCAGTTACAGCATCTCACTGGATACTAAACCTGATCATATCGACTATCAGGGCGATCGAAATCAAGCCTGGAACCGCAAAACCTTACTATTGATGCAGCGCACCGGGCTGATTGAGCTGGTGTTCGCAGCCCCTGAGCTGCCAGAAAACCTGCGAAAAGATGAAGAAGAAAACGCTCAGGCAGTTCAAGACTGGTTTGCCCAGTACTACAACAAAGTGCATATTTGCCACTGCAACGACTCGCACCACTCTGAAGAGTATTGGAACACCTTTGTTGATAAGGCCCGCCAGGAAGAACTAGCTAAGCGCCGCGCGGCATTTACCTTGTTGAAAACGTGGATCCTCGACCCTCGCACTCCTCTGTGCCAGATACTGAGAAAATTTTATACTTATCAGCACTATGCGCCAGAAATCACTTGCGGCGGATGCCCGGGGTGTCGGGCTCAGGGTAAAGGCGCGTTCTCACCAACAGTTGGGGCCGATGTGGAAATTATACGAGCGACGCCGAAGAAACGAGCGCGCTTCGCTGGTGCCGTCAGGAAAGTGTATTACACCGATGAACTGGAAATGAGGGCTCTTCTATCAGAACTCCGCGTACCGCTTCGTCAGTTGATCGGCTCTGGCGATTACAAGACCATCCGAGCAGATAAGGCCGATTTCAGGCATCTGGAACGCGCCCTGGATTCCATCTCTCGCTTCTGGTGCGTGCAAAAACTTGCTGCACCCACTTCGGACAGCGCGGAAATTGTGATTGTGTCTAACACTGCCACTGCGCTACCGGACCTACCGGCCTCGCGATATGAACGCATCATCATCGCCCCGCAGCACCTGGCCGATCCGCAGCATCCTTACAGAAAATGGTGGGAAAGCGCAGGCAACGCGCAACCCCTAGACACTTTTATCAGGCAACTACAGCATGTCAATCATCAATAACGCAAACCCAGGAAGCAGCCTGGTGCTGATCCCCTTGTTTGATCGAATTGTACAAAATGCCCAGGCACCGCTTTCCCCGGAAGCGGTTGTGGCTCGCTATCGGCCCAATAACCTGCCCGCTAACGATAACGCTTGGGGAAAAATCAGAGAGAACCTCGCCTTTTGGTGCCGACTGGGACTCTGGCCGATGGAAGAAGAGAGGATCCTGCCGCAGCCCAATGAGACTCGTCCGCTCTATCAGCGCGTGCTGCAATGCACCATTGATGCCTGCAAAGAAAAAGGTATCGCTGAAGGTAAGGAATGTGAGCCATTGTGGCGGGTACTGACCTGTTTGATGAATCTTCAACAGCACTCATTAGGCGGCAAGGAACCGCTGGCCCCGAATATCATCACTGAAAAACTGCAAAGATGGCTTCCAACCGAAACCGTTAACTCCAATACCGAAAAGCTGGTCAGGGAATATGGACGCTATCTGGGCTTTCTGGAACTGGCGCCGGACCAGAACTACTACACCGACCCAACCCGAGCGATTCAGTGCTTTTTGCCGCAGATTTTTGGCGTGCAAAAAAGCCTCTCCATTAAAACCTTCATGGCCAATATGGCTGAAGTGATGCCGATGATGGACGGTGGAGAGTTCCGGGTAAAAGTGCAGGAGATCATGAGTGAACGGAACTGGTCTGCACCGGAAGGCAAGAATATCAGCACCAGTACATCACTTGCGCTGCGTCGCTTGGAAATCGACCAGAAAATTCAGCTGATAGTTGGGAGTGATGACGCCGCATCATTAGCACTGCAATTGCCCAATGGTGAAATCCGCCCAGTCAGCCAGGTCCGTCTCAGGGAGACCGCACAATGAGCATCATGAATTACTGGCCGTCACTTGAGCATATCGAGCAGTGCATCCGTAACGAAGCCGAAGAGCTGCAGGATGATGTGCTGTTAGCGGTACATGAGCCGATGGTACTCACCAGTCGTGACGTTAACAACAATCAGGCCGACCTCAGAGATGAAGATCTGTTTACGCAACTGCTCACCACCGAGCGAGCTATCCCGCTCATCGGTCGTTCAGGGATGGGGAAATCGCATCTGGTACGCTGGCTGGACTGTCGTCTCAAAAGCCATCTCCATGCGAAAGGCGAACTGGCACAGTGGGAAATTGTCCGTATCCCGAAAAACGCCAGCCTGCGTCAGGTTCTGCTGCTGATCCTGAAAAATCTGCACGGCGGTATTTTTGATGACGCACGTAAGCGCGTTGACGATGTGGCCGAGCAACACTCCGCTAAAGATCTCGCTGATCTGATGCTGACCATGATGTCTCATCAATTGGAAAGCATGTATAACGAGGCGATGAAGATTGGCCAAGAATATGAATCGCAAGGAAAAGAGATCCCGGCAGATCTTCTGAACCGACTCGAAGCCATCATTGAAGAATTCGAAAACGGCATTGGCAATCTGATTACTGACCCCAACTTTAAGCTGAATCTGCTTAAGCCAGATCATTGCATCTACAAACGCGCCAGTCGAATGAGCGATGGGCTTAAAGAAGACGATGAGGATCACGAGAATTACGAACTGACACCCGCCGATCTCTTTTTCCAGGACAACATCGATGACCTGTCGTCGCTTGCGCGTGAATATATTCGCCACTCGCGTATTGATGAACATGACAATGAAAAAGCCCGCATTCAGGCGGTCAGCGTTCTGAATGAAGCGATGCATGCTGCGTTAAAATCGCTGTTTGCCAAACTCTTTACCTTCAATGGCGGCAACTTCCAGGAGTTGTTCCAACAGATTCGCCGCGAACTGCTCGCACAAGATCGCCGTCTGGTGATCCTGGTGGAAGATATGGCAGCCATTTCGGCCATTGAAGACGTGCTGATCGACAGTCTGATCGAAGAAGGCATGCGTGATGGCGTGAAAACACTCTGCCCAGTGCACTCTGTTATCGCCGTTACCGATAACTATCCGGGCTATAAACGCCGTCAGGAAACACTGATGACACGAGCGGGCTATGAGTGGATCATTGAGAACACCGACAGAGACAACAACGAAGGGCGTATTGTGTCACTGTGTGGTCGTTACCTGAATGCAGCACGCCATGGCGCAGCAGCCCTGAAGGAGTCGCGAGCGCAAGGTTTGGCCGACTGGCCTCCAATATGGAATGATGACGGAGCATCAGAATGGTTGGCGGACTTTGGTACGACAGACAAACAGCAGGTTCCTCTGTTCCCGTTTAACCGCAACGCTATCCGGGCGCTGGCAAATAAAAACTGCCGCGACAGCAGCGGCCAACTGGCTTTTAACCCACGAATTGTGATCAACCGTATCCTGCTGGATATTTTACGTGATTGTCGTGTTGAGGCAGAGCTCGGGGCATTCCCACCACCAAACCTTGCCGGAATAATCACGGATCCTGAAATCCAGCATAAAATCAACCAACTATCTACTACTGGTAGGGCGGCCAGTGCAGCCTCTCTGGCTGCAGTGTGGGGATACGGCAGCCACTCTTGGGAGGAGGTATGCCAGCAATTACCATCAGGTGTCGCCGAAGCCTTTGGTTTGAGCGATTTAGCCAAGTGTCTGAACGGTAAGGCGCCTGGAGGAATCGGAATAACACCACCACCACCACCTATTATCCCCCCAAAACCTCCCGTGAAAGAACCGGGACTGCCTTTTGTTAAACACCTTAAAGCCTGGGTCAACGACCAAGCGGTTTTACCTCAGGACGTTGCCCGCGATCTACGCGCAGGACTGAACAATTGCTATGAACTCTATGCCCAAGTGGAATTTTCCAGTATGGCGGAGCGACCTTCACTGATTGAGCGTAATCCTTTGATTAGTCTGCCACTGGCGGCTTCAGATCCCTCGAACGCCATTGTGAAATTCTATGACCTCAAAGACCTCAACGATCCGCTACGCAGGATAGAGATCTACAACGTGTCGCTGGCGATTTTGCGTATCCAGCATTACGCCAATGTCAGCGAAGGACTTAGCTACCCTGAAGCGATGGAAGACTACGCCCACTATGAAAACTTTGTCAGTTGGTGGGTGCCGCAGGCCACGGAGATTGCAATCAATAATGCCCGGGCACGGAAACTGAAGCCTGCGCTGCGTAATCATTACCAGAAAGCACTGCTGTTGGGCCTGTTGACAGGTAAAGAAAATCCGGCGGAACTCATCGATGCGCTTTGTCTGACGCAGAAAGGCGTCGGTCGAACCGAGGGGAAAACTCGCGGTCGTACCGCAGACTCTAACCCATCTGACCTCTGTTTCTACGGACTCGAAGCCAACCAGAAACCACATTCCAGCATAAAAGTGGCTGAAGCCCGGCAGGCAGCTCTTCAGGGTTGGGACGACGCACGCGACGCATGGCTTTCTCAGGTTGCCGTCCCTGAATTAAGTTCCGGACTCACCTCAACCCGCGCACTCGAAGCCGAAGTGCTCACCTCCGCGCTGAAAGAGATCCAGAAAGAACCGCTGGGAGCGGATGTGCAACGTGCGGCCGAGACCGTCCGCAAAGAGATCGCCTCAACGATCGAATATGCTCAACTCTTTGAAAATATAAAAAATCAGGATGATTTCATTGCTCTCCTCGATGAGTGGCAGACGTTTATCGAAGCGGTTCGCACCCAATATTACCCTCAGGAATCCGAGCAGATCAGAAACTCATCATGGTTGCTGGGTGAAATTGAAGCGTTAAGAGTAGACGCAGAGGCCAGCCTGAACACGCTGCTCACACTTAATTCCCTCGTCAGACAGAAAGATGCCTTCATGCTGTGGCATGACATTTCCCATCTGGATGGTGATTACGTCAGCCGGATCGGTAACCTTCTTGCGCAATGGCAGAATATTCAATCGAAAATCAGCTTTACGCTACAGCAGATAAACAGTAAGGGTGACGCACCGAAACTGAAAAGTGCCTGCACTCAGGTTGAAGAGCGACTGAAAAATCTGGCGGCTGATATCAGCGCCTCTGGAGTTAATGCATGAGTACGTTACGCCAACAACTTTCAGAAATGCAGCGGCAACTGGATTTGAGCGTCCAAGCGAATAAGGCTACGCTGATTATTGAAAAATGCGGCGTAGTGCTGTCGAAAACAGACACGGTCGCAGGACATTATAGTCGCCTGAAATCCCAGTACACTGCCCTGCAACGTCTGCCACCAGAACTGAGTGTCAATTGGAGCGAAGAGCAGCGTAATCAACTTAAAACCGCGGCAAACAGTGTCAATAACCTACAATCCCAGTGGAGTCGCTGGCTGAATAATCAGACCCAGGCCGCAGTTGCCATTGATGCGCAAAATGTTGATGATCCGTTGGACGAAAAGGAAGCAACACAGGAATCCACGGCATACGACATCATTCAGAATGATTCCTTAACTAACTGCATAAACCTGACGCTCAGTTTGTACCGCACACTGAGCGACCAATTGAAAAGCGCATGGGAAGAATGGTTGCAGGTGATGCATCAAAAAATTCATGTTGATAGCAAAACCCTTGATGCTCAGCAAAAGGTCGACAAATACAAAGCTATTGCCGATGAGTATTTATCCTTACGCGGCAAGTACGACCAGCTGATTCAATCCTTACCTGAAAACGGTGAACGCATTCTGCAGATCACTGCCATGTCGGATCAACTGCATTCTCTGCGCGAAGCAATGAATACCGATGACTGGCCGGAGGCGGTGAGACTTTTCTTTGACCGTATTAACGGCCCGCTGCGCGGCAAACCCACTCTCAGCGCACTGACGCCGGAAGTGCTTAACTGGCTGCAGGATGAAGACATGTTGGAAGATTTTGTTATCACAAGGAAATAGTGACATGACTGCAGAGAATTTAATCCGTCTGCATGCGGCGCTGGATGTACTCGAAGGGCGCGAAGCTGAACTGCTGGTCTGGGGAGACACGGAAGGCGCCTTTACGGATGCGGATATTCTGTCCCTGTTTGCCCACCATTTCCCTGATGAGAATGGTAAAGTTCTGATGCAGGATCTACAAGACGCCGCGATGTTATTTAGCATCCCCAATACTCAGGGAATGAGGCTTTATCGCACGCGTATGGCGGAATCTGTTCATCTGTTTCGCCATCAGCGCCAGTGGTTTCGCGGCCAGCAGTTGAATCGCACGCGGACGCTGGTGGCGGACTATCGCTTTATCCGCCGCCCGCGCAGTTACCCGGCAAGGATACATTCGGCTGAAGAGGTGCTGAATCAGTGGTCTGACGTTGACTGGATGAACGACATTAAACGTCAGGCCCTGCTAACGCTTATCGGTGATTTCTCCATAGCCGGTTTTCAGTCCAAGGCTACGGCGCGCATCCTGCGGGCATGGAATTTTCACAGCAGCCACCCACATGCCAAAGAAGCAACCGCCACCATCGTATGTGCCGGCACCGGCAGCGGTAAAACCTTGGCGTTTTATCTGCCTGCGCTAACGTCACTTATCGACGATCTGCAGCGCGATCGCTCGGCGCGGGTTCGCTCACTAGCCCTGTATCCGCGTAAAGAGTTGCTTAAAGATCAGTTTATGGAGACTTGGGGAAAATGCCGCGAAGTGGACACCCAAGCACGGAAACTTTCCGGGCGAAAAATCCGCATTGGCTCCTTCTTTGGCGATACGCCGTACAGCATCCAGTACGTTGAAAAAGACAAAGATCTTCCTTTTGATCTGCTGCGCTGCAGTACGCCAAAATGCCAAGGCGAAATGCGCTGGAAAGCGGAAGATATCCGTCAGGGCAAAGAGATCTTGCGCTGTACGCACTGTGCGCACAGCGTGGGTGAAGATGAAGTGGTGCTCACCCGCGTCTCATTGATGAATAATCCGCCGGATATTTTGTTTACCACCACTGAAATGCTCAACCAGCATCTCGGCAACAACAAGGCCAACCACCTGTTCGGCGTCGGCATGAACGTAATTGCACCGCCGGTGGTTTTGCTCGATGAGGTCCATACCTATTCAGGCAACAGCGGCGCGCAAACCGCCTATCTGCTTCGTCGCTGGATGCAACTGGCGCGCTGCCGCCCGCATTTTGTGGGCCTCTCGGCAACGTTGAGCGATGCTGAGCGGTTCTTCGCAGACCTTGTAGGGGCCAACAAAAAGCATGTTATGCTCATTGAGCCCGCTTTCCAGGAGATGGTAGACGAAGGGGCTGAATATCTGTTGGCACTGCGAGGCGATCCCGTTTCGCAAACGGCGCTGCTCTCTACCACCATCCAAACCAGTATGCTGGCACGCCGGATTATGGATACCCGCAAAGCCACGTCGCACGGCACCTGGGGACGCAAAACCTTCGTCTTTACCGACGATCTTGATATCAATAACCGCCTCTACCACCAGCTTTGTGATGCCGAAGGGTGGCGTACGCGCGGACAACAACTCCTGTCTAACGAAACTCCTCTGGCAGCCCAGCGTAACGAAAACAACGGTGTTCCCGATTCGTTGACCCTTGCCGGCCAAAACTGGCGAATGGCTATCGATATTGGGCATCCTCTTGATAGCCTCGATCGTGCTATCGTGGCGCGGACATCCAGCCAAGACGCCGGAGTCAATCCTAAAGCCGACATTGTCGTTGCAACTGCCTCGCTGGAAGTCGGCTTTAACGATCCTTCAGTCGGGGTAGTGATTCAGCACAAAGCACCGCGCAATGTCGCCTCTTATCTTCAGCGCAAAGGCCGTGCCGGGCGCTCAAGAATCATGCGCCCCTGGATGGTGGTCGTGCTGTCAGAATTCGGTCGCGATCGCGTGGTGTACCAACGTTATGAGGAGCTGGTAACGCCGGAAATCAAGGGCCAGTCGCTTCCTCTGGGCAATATCCATATCCAGAAAATGCAGGCAGCGATGGCAACTCTGGACTGGCTAAGCATGAAGATCCCTGGCAGTAACATCTGGTCATTGCTGAACAATCCGCCCAAAAGCAAAGCGCAGCAAGGGCATCTGGAACGCATGCTCACTTTGATTTCCGCTGTGCTGGAAAAAAACGTCTCTCAGCAGGAGCTGGAACAATACTTATTCTACGCGCTCAAAATTACCGAGCCTCAGCTTCAGCGCGTCATGTGGTCGCCGCCGCGCTCTATCATGATGGAGCTGCTCCCGACCATGAAGCGTCAATTGACCACCCGGTGGTCACTGATGGGTATTCCCGGCGCAGACCGATCGACGGGGCGTTCACCGCTGCCTTCGTTTATTCCAGCAGCCCTCTTCAGTGAGCTGAACTTGCCAGAACTGAGCATCCAGCTTGAGCGCCGCTTTACAAAATATGAAAATTTGCCATTTATTCAGGGCCTGAAGGAGTTTGCACCGGGTCGCATCTCCAAGCGCTACGCCATTTATTCCGATCTGGAAGCCGATTGGCTGGTGCCAAACAATTTTGTGCCGCAACTGAACCAGGTTTCAGACGTCGATTTCGAGATCAACGAGGCATTTGGTGATACCTGGCAGCCGGAGTGTCTGGTAACCCTTGCGGATGCATCGCAGCTAAAAGTCATTCGTCCTCTGCAAATTCTTACCCGAGCTCTTGATTTCAAACAGAATCTGACTGAGAAGAGTAATTCTCAGTTGACGTGGCATACTCACTTTTCCACAGATGCCCATGCCGAAGCGATGGCGATCCCTGCAGGGCCATGGAGCACAGTGTTGCGGTCTGCCACATTTTATACACATCAACATATGACGCCCCTTGAACTGACGCGTTATGCCACCGCCGCCAGCGCTTCGCTGCGCAGTAAAAGCAAACAGCAGGCCTGGGTGAATTTCAGATGGGTTGAAAACGGTCACCCGGTAGCAGTGGGTGCCCGCCAGTGGGTGGATGGCATGAAACTGAGTTTTACGCTGCCTTCCGCACTGCATCAGCAGGTTATGAATGATGCAAAGTTAGCCGGGTCTCTCAAAACGCTCTATTTCCACCACTGCATTAGCAGTGAAGCTCGTTTTGAATATGACAGTTTCACCGCTGACTGGATCTACGAGTGCTATCTGGCAGCGCTGACCAAAGAAGTTGTCAGCAGCACAACCCTCGCTGATGCAATTCACGCCTTGCGCACGCCGGAGGGCAGAGAGTCGCTGACGACAATTGCCGATTCGCTGTTCCAAGCTGAAAACATTTTTGAAAACAATGAAGATGGAGAGAGTACAGCGGAGCGCCAAGAGTTACAGCAGCAACTGAGGAGTCTGTTCAACGAGCCGGAACTGCTTGCAATGCTTGATTCGCATAGCGCCGTGTTGACTGAAGATCTCAGCCAAAATGCCTCTTTTTGCCAGTGGCTCCAGACGTTGTTGATCAACACCTTCTCAGGTGCCGTAAAACAGACCAGCCATCTGCTGCTGCCTGAGGTGGACGACAGAGGACTTCTCGTTGACGCCGTTCTTGATGGGGAGCAACTCGATATCTGGCTCACCGAATCAGAGCCTGGGGGCTGCGGGATTGTCACCCGCCTCGAAGAAGCGTTCCACAGCGATCCGGTCGCCCTGCTGAATCTCTTTATTCGTAGCTTCGCCGCCAGCGACTACGAGCAGATCGATGATGATCTCTTCGAACTGCTCTCGCGACTCCCTTCGAACACCACATTGCAGCAGACGCTGAACGTTCTGCGCTTGGCGGAGAGCCATCACGATCGCCGGATGGCGAATGGAAACCTACGCGCTGAGCTAAAAAAACAAGGATTCGCGCTTTCTCACAGCTTTATGTCTGTGCTACATACCCGTATCCTTCGCCCTGGCAGCCAGCCTTCTCATGATCGGCGCTTGTTGGACTATCTGCGTGAATGGCGGGCGCTGGAGGCCAAAGCTGGTTATGAGATTAGCCTAAACATCTTCGCCCATACCCAGGCAATTCAGGAACTCCCTGGAGCGAGCGTCACAAAAATTTTCGACCGTTTTTGCCAGATTCAGGGCACGCTGTGGCAGCGTGGCAATACCCTCCGCCAGTCGATACTCAGCTACTACAACCCCTTTGATAGCGGGCCAAAACTCACGGAAAGGCTGTTGCTCAGCACCTTGTTCCGACAACCTGCGACACAGGTTGATGTGACCGACAGCGACTGGCTTTCGCAGGTCCACACGGCGATTTCTCGCGAAGGTTTTGCTGAATTGCTGATCCCCCGGGAAGCCCGCCAAAACGTGGTACAGACCGTGTCTGCGTTACAACTGGCGCCTATCGATTATTTCGGCCTGCACCTCTACCCGAGAATGGGGGCAGTCGACTATCGAGGCGGCAACATCGTGTTGCGAGTCGAACTGGCTGAAGCCCTGCAGTAAGGAGAACGATGAATGGAAGAGCAACGACAAATATTTCTTCACGGACCTCTCGGACAGCGACAATTGCGGGAAGTACTGAGTGCGCAGTTCAGTGGGCTTATCCTGTACCCTGAACTCATCTGGCTGATCTCACCATGGATGAGCGATTTTGACGTCATTGATAATCGCGGGGGGCAATGGAGTTTTCTGGATCCGTCGTGGGGTGCCAGAATGATCAGTTTCCAAGAGTTACTGGCGACGGCGGTAAATAACGGCTGTCCACTCAGGATTGTCACTCGCCCGGACACGCTTAACAAAGTGTTCGTTGAGCGACTGCAGGCAAGACTTTCGCCGGATCATGATATGCAATACTCCTATTATGAGAACCTGCATGCCAAGGGCATGTTAACAAAACACTTCTTCCTGAAAGGTTCGATGAATTACACCTGGAGCGGTGCGAACCTTAACGATGAGCATTTGCTGTTCTCCAGCAACAAAACCCTCATTTCTGACGCACTGATTGAATTCGGTGGGCAATATACCTTCGGTGACAGCGATGAATAACATCCCCTCTTGGCTTCGAGCCTTCTTTGGCGAAAACAATTTGCTTAGCCTCGAAAAACTGCTAAGCGACGCCCCCGGCGCTTACGCGGCCGAGCAGAAAAGCGCGCTGTTGCCTTTGGTGGAGAGCGCACTAAACGGTGAATGGCCCATTATTCTGCCCTGGTGCGACCGCCAACACTGGGTTTTCTTCGCGATGGCGGAAGATGAGCGTACCCTGCAGGAACTAACCAAAGTTATCAATGCCCGGCTTGGTTCAGCCGACGTCAACCCCGACCGCCGAATTTACCTGAGCCCGACTTCTGGCCCCACTCTCGCGGCGGAAACCGCACTGCTGGAACATAACCCCACAGGATTTATTCGTATTGAGTTGCTGGAAGGCAAACGTGAGGATAAGCAGGCGAAAACGCGAGTTTTCGCCGCCCTGAAAGAGGTGATTGACCTGTTCCGCCTGCGCCCATCGCTCGTTCGCACCCGCAAGCGTCCGTTTGGCCGTATCCTCAGTGATTTCATGCTGGCGACAAATCAAAAAGAGGTGGAGGCCAGCAATAATTTTCTGCAAGAACTGCGCGATAACGGTCTGCTCTCCAAACGCAATCTGCTGCTACTTGAGCTTCAGCAGGCCGGAAAATGGCAAAATTGGGATGCCTTGCTAAACCACAAGGATCTGCCCGACCTTATTCGAGGACGCATTCCCTTGTCGCTGACCAGATTGCTGCTTGCCGCTTATCAGCACCGCTATCTGGGCCATGATGCCCTGAGCTACACACAGGAGACGCCATCAAATTTGCGCCCGGCTTTCCTTGCCCTCCAACCGCTCTTTATGCAGGTTCCACTGCTAGGAAGCGAAGAAGAGGAACTTAACGCCTGGAGAAGTTGGGCGATTGGCGTGGCGCTAGCGGGTGAACAAACCCTGCTCAACATGATGCCTGACGCGCTGAAATCAGGATGGCTTCAGGAATTACAGCACTGGGCCGAACTCAAGATCACCGGGTATGATACTCCGGCCCCTTCTCCTGTCTCGTTGTCGCTGCCGCCAACAACACTTGAATCTCTGGCCAGTTATTTACAAACGTCGTTGACAGCCACAGCCGAAACGCTACAGAGCTATGCTGAGATGCTCAGCACGATAGATCCACAATTGCTTGATCAAGCTCAGAAAACCCCTCTTCTGGAAACGCTGATTGAGAGCATCAGCCGGTTCGCTGACGCGAGCATCATCGGCTGGGACAACTGGTTCTCACGCCTGCGCGATCCCGATGCCGATAGAAACGCTCTGATGCAAATTGTCGCACTGGAGAGTGAGCACTGGCCCGCCACCTCCTTCCAGGAATTGGCCTTTGTTCACCTGCTGGCACAGGATTTTCCGCTGCATGCCTTTTCAACACTACGCAACGCCATGCCCGCCTTTATCGAGTGGCTGGGGAAAAACCAATTGCAATTGCAGAGTACAACATGGCTGAAATGGATGGATGTTCTTGCGATGGAGCAAAGCGTCAGTCAGGCGGATATTAAGCTGGCCGTGATGGCGACGGACCGCTTCCTGCAAGGCTCTGTTAGCCAAGAAGCGTATCAACAGTCCGGAGCCATGCTGGAATTGATCGTAGAACGAGCCAGTTCTTTTCGCAACCTGTCGGCGTTGGGTGAGTTAATCGAACTATTCCTTGATGCTCCGGTGCAGGACCGGGCAACGCTCACGTCGCTTTGGCTCAGCGTTCAGTCTTTTGTGAGTGGAATATGGGCACGACTAGATCCGACTACTCGTACCGTTATGCGCAACTTGGCGACAGACGTGCTAGGGGAAGGTGCAGAGCGCGTATTTCCGGCAGAGAAGGATAGCGGTACGGCAGATGCGGAAGATGAGTTGCCGGACTTATCCGGAGCTAGAGTAGCGATTTATAGCCTGACAGAAGGTGCGGCAAGACGCGCGAAACAGATGCTAGAAACGCTATTCGCCGGGATCAGAGTGGAGATCTGCCATGCACACACGGCAACCGACAAACTGGTTAATCAAGCGAAACAGGCTGATTACTTCATATTTTCAGCAGGCAGCGCCACTCATCAGGCCTTCTACGCGGTCTCAGCGCAGCGCAGACATTTAATCTATCCGACAGGTAAAGGTGCGGGGTCAATGCTGAACGCATTTATTGCACACGTTCAGCACTAGTGGCATAAAAAGGGGCAAATGCCCTTTTTTATATATTGGCGTTCACTGCTTTGATATAACTTGTGACCAGATAATCCGTCACTAATGAGATATCTTTCGACAGGTTCTGCAGTTCATTCCATTTACGGACGATAGGCTGACCATCAACATCCGTGCCGAAGTTCCATACCCCACTACTCCATGCGCAAAGCGGTTTAATGCGGTTTAACTCTTCGACAAAACGGGTGTAGGAAGGGACCTCCGTCCAACCGGGTTCCCCTTTATAATCCTGATGTACCTGATCAATTTCATCCATCAAGCTGCCAAGCGCAAGAATACCAATACCATGTAACAAGCGAGAATAGCGAGGCTTTTTATCCCAATCATCAGTAAACACTGTTTCCACTGCCGACCAGAAGTTATTCAGCAGTTTCACCATCTTCCCTTCTTCCCCTAATCCTGTTGCCGGGTCACGGAATCGATACAATGCTCCCTCACGAAGACTGGCATCGATCATTTTGATCATCGAGTTGTCAGCAATAACCCCATCAGGATTGGTCGCCGTCTTGATGCGCCCCGCAAGTGGACCTTCACCGAAGTTCAGTCGTTGAGTCAGCAGTGAAGGAAACTTACGCATTTGAAGATCGGATGGCAGACGACCGTGGGTATGCGGTGCCAGTTCGTATAACAACGTTTTGGGCAACGGTTTTGTGGAGTTAACCAGCATAAACTGCTCGCGTTGTTCTTCCGCATCATTAGCGATAAATGCAGAGACCGGCATCATAAACGAGTCGATTTCTGCATCCCGCAAAGCAGCGGTACGTTGTTGACCATCAACAATAAAACCTGGCTTCTCAAAATCCTTATCTTCGGAGAAAGGTATTACCAAGTGTCCCATGTCGCCATTATCTGTAAGCGGTTCAAAACGCACACGCTTATCAAAAGCGATAATCACCGGGTTTGGTATCATCGGATTTGCGCTCTCAATGTAGCGCTGAATTTCGCGAATATGGTTACGTACTTCTGGACGTTGATAACCAACCAAACTCTCTTCGCCGCGGCGAATACGTGAAATCGCTGCAATTTTGCTGATTTGTTTACCTTCTATCGCAAGGCTATAGAGTTGCCTCTCCTCACCCTGTCGGATTCGCAGGGCGGGGACACGATATTCACTCATGACAGTTCCTCTGAGCGTAATGACAATGTGTGTTGTAACCGGTTGTACAACACCTGAATATTATGGAAGCCGCGGCGACGGTTACGTTCTGCTCCACGGAAAATAATGACGTTGATACCGATAGCCTTGCAAATATTGCATTGGCACTGTTTCCAGGGACGTTCGCCCAGCGTGCGTTCATAATCCGCACGGATTTTATCGGCCTCTTTTTCACCCGAATGTAGGCGTTCATAAGCCAAGACTGACGCAAGAGTTTTCTCAAGGGACAAAGCCCCTTTATCGTATTCGAACAGGGCGTTCATGGCATCCTTTTCCAGATGCCGTGCAATATCCTGATCAATCACGCCAGATTTTATTTTGCGACTCAAACTTGGATTCGCATCAAACTGAGGTATACGCACAGCGGTATAGGCCGGGCCATCAGATGTATGGTAGTTATTTTTTCGATCTTTGAAGGCCTGCTGAAGCGGTGTAGTCGAGTCAATACTGGTCACACCAAACTTAATAAAGTCGGCGAAACTCTCTGGACGGGCAATGCCAAGCAAGTGAATACGTGTATCACCTTTCAGCAGCGGTTTAATCTCTTCGAGAGTCTCAAGGATCTGCGCCGTTTTCAATGGCACCATCCCCCCCATGGTGATATTTTTGTATCCCATGGCCAGCAGAGCCTCTACAGACTGGCGGTAGGAGGTTTTGCTCCATCCATGTGCAACGCCAAAGGCATTGAAACAGGACTTTTGAGATTTGTTTAAAAACTCTTGAGCCAAGGTCAGCGTGATATCCTGCCGTCGGCGACATTCAGCTAATACTTCGCCACTGAATACTTCACCGGGTTTCTCATAACCAAAAACGATGTGATCGAGAGAAACCCCATGGTTAAAGCGGGAGGTTTCGTAGAATTCAATGACCTCTTCCACACGGTATGGCGGCACGTTCTGGTTAACATAGGTGAAAGCTCCGCAATCCCCCATAGTTTCCATATTATCCGGCAAACGGAAAAAGTCCTTCATGCCATTACGGAAGTAACGCAAACGCTGAGCACGGGTATATTTGCTCTCACCGCCACCTAAGCCATCCACCACGGCTTTAGAAACCAGCATACCGTCGTAAGGATGAGGAAAAATCTCATGCGGATACTGATCGTCACGTTGACGCACGCGATGTTCGTTACGCGTTTCGCGTAGGAAGTCGAAACTGGGATCGATAAAATCCTGACTATCGGGGAAAAAATACTTTAGTTTCGACAACTTACTCTCCTGTGACGCCACTGCAAAGCCTCAAAAAACGGGGGATTCTATCATGAAACCCAGGCAAGTAGCATTAGGGTTTAGACTCTATCAGGGCCTTAAACTCAGCCCGGAAACGTTTTTCCTCAAATGAATTTCCCGAGTCACGAAATTCACGTAACGCATGAGTTGCACTGATACCAGGATTTTGCTGCATAAGCTTTAAAATGAAAGACTTAACTTCCTCAGGGCTACACCTAATTCCTTTTTTTACTTCCCGTTCAGGTAACTCCTTGAGTTCTTCTATTAACTTTTCAGATAACTCATTTAAATTATTGAGTTGTTTTGACGTGAATTCCTTCACAATGTATTTTGCCACACTGATATTAAGCATGAGCATATTGCATCTTAACCACTGAGCCATATTTTGGTTGGTTTTGAAAAGATATCCTGTCAACCTACCATTGATTTTTTTGGAAGTTATAATAAGCAGTTGTTTTTTTGCATCAACCAGATATTCAAGACCATTAATGATATCCAGTTCAATTGCATTAATATAATCTGGAGAACCGCAAATAATATAATAGTCTCTTTTGTTTTTTTTCATTAATTCTACAATAGATGTAGGATGCTTAGATTTAAAAATAGATCTATTGGTTATTTCTTTCCACCATGTTCTATGAAAACTTTTCCCTACATATTCTTGAGAATACAAGGGTATTGATTCATCATATCCAACAGCAAAGGTCGCTTTATACGGTACTACATTGTCTTTGTGGTGGAGGAGGCCAAGGCCAGCAGAAAGTATCCATAAATCAATAGGATAATCATTTAAGATCGCTTTAGCCGTCGCCCAGTGTCCACCCTTATAAAGATCATCTGCACATACAGTTGCAGATGTAGATATAGCTTCATTCAAAGCATTACACCAAGAATTCACGAGCATACTTGAAGAGATTAGGCCTGATGAAAATTGACTCAGACTCAATATATCTCCCCTACCAAAGTGTTTTCCATTTGTACAAGTAGTTATTAAGTTGATGTTGCTCACAATCGTCCCCCCGAATCGTGTTACACAAGCTACAGTAGAAAAAGGGGGATGACAAGAACGGAGTTAACCGCCCCTGAAAATTTTTTCAAGGGCGGATGTCAGTGAGGAATATACTCAAAATACTCATCTTGAGACTGAGAACATTTGTGGTATCGTCTCAAAATGCCTTTTTCCGCAAGAGATAAGCAAAAGCTTCGGCATGACTGAAGAAGGACGTCAGGGCTTTCATTTTTGCCTTTAGAAATCAATGCTCTAGCAAGAGTGTCGTAACTAAAACCTCCAGTTGAGTGCGATACAATACTCATCGCAAGTTGGGCATCGAAAGTTTTCATGTGCACCTCAGGGTCGCCTGAATAATACAGTTATAAAAAAGTATTAATTATAGTTCAAGCCGGCTTTCCAAATTCGAACATAGCAAGCATCAGAAATTAGGCTACTTGCCAAAGTCATAAGGACTAACTTCCCTTTCCCTATTCGCATCCAAAAAATCAGCCCACCACTGCAACATCAGCTTGCGCTCATCCAGATGTTCCGCTTTATGGATGTAGGCAGCCCTAACAGAGCTACGCTCCTGATGGCTCATCTGCCGTTCCACTGCATCCCTCGACCACAATCCTGATTCAATAAGTGAACTACACGCCATTGTCCTGAAACCATGTCCACATACTTCCGTTTTCGTGTCATAGCCCATAACTCTCGGCGCCTTGTTTACCGTGTTCTCACTCATCGGCCTACGGGGATTGTGATCGCCTACAAAAATCAGCTCTCGATTCCCACTCATCCTTTTGATCTGTTCCAAAATGGCTAGAGCCTGTCGCGACAAAGGAACAAGATGTGGAGTCCGCATTTTCGAACCACGTTGAGAATGCTTTACACCTTCCAACGGTTCACGCTCACCAGGAATCGTCCACATGGCCGTTTCAAAATCAACTTCTGACCATCGAGCAAAACGCAACTCGCTTGAGCGGATAAAAACTAGCAATGAAAGCTCCACAGCTAAGCGGGCTAATGGCCTACCAGAGTACTGATCAATGCGGTGAAGTAATTCGGGAATGCGTTCAAGATCCAGAGCCGCACGGTGCTTTCTTTTCGCCGTAGCAACCGCACCGGCAATCTCTTGCGCGGGGTTGTAGTCGATTAAGCCGCTCTAAACGGCAAAGCGCATAATCGCGGTAGTACGCTGCTGTAAACGGGCGGCGACTTCAAGTCGCCCGGATGTCTCGACAGCTTTAATGGGTACAAGAAGATCCCGAGTCTTAAGCTCCGCAATGTTCCGCTTACCAATGGCAGCAAAGAGATTATCTTCGAGACTTTTTAATACACGAGCGCTATCCGATGCAGACCATTTCTGATTGCTGGCGTGCCACTCTCTGGCTACCACTTCAAACGTTATCGCCTCTTGCTCCTGCTCTACCTTAACGGCTTTCTTGTTCTCACTGGGATCGACGCCATTAGCTAACAGCTTACGGGCTTCATCCGGGCGTACCCTGGCATGCGCCAGCGAAACTTCAGGGTATTTTCCCAACACCAGCATCTTCTCTTTACCGCCAAAGCGATAACGAAGCCGCCAATATTTTGAGCCGTTCGGATGAACAAGCAAAACCATGCCTTCACCGTCAGTCAGTTTATAAGCTTTTGCTTCGGGCTTAGCAGCACAACCTTCGCATCACTCAGAGCTATGATGAGTATCCTTTCAAGGGTTCTGTGTGGATACAAACATTATCGAACCGCGATATACCCGCAGTTGTACCCGCATCAGTAAGTTGATGTAGATTGAACCAGGTTGACTTAGGTTGAGTGAAAAGCGAGGAAGGCCTTGCGGATACTGAATTTCAGGCACAAAAAAAGCCGCCCTGAGGCAGCTTCTCTTTCTCACATCGCTTGGTGCCGAAGGCCGGACTCGAACCGGCACGTATTTCTACGGTTGATTTTGAATCAACTGCGTCTACCGATTTCGCCACTTCGGCACTGAAGGGGATGCGGAAACGTGTGGATTATACCTGCCATACGCAGCCATGCAAGCAGCGTCGCCCTTAGCGGGCGTTGAGTGCTGAAAATTTCAGCATCGCCGCCACTTTACGTATAGCCTCCCTCGCCTCTCGCCCACAACCTGTCCTCTCCCTCACCACCGCCCTCGCGCTTCCCCGCCACCTCTGCGCTATCCCCCTGCCCTGCCTCACAAATTCCTCAAATCAATCATTCTTCGGTTTACATCACGTTTCATTTGCTATGTGATCATGTTACGGGTTCTTGTACCCCTCTCCCTTCTGCAAAGCTAAACCGTAACAGAGAAAGCCTATGCGTTTTTACCAGGTCGACCCCGCGCTGGAAAACTACTGGCGCGGCGTGATCCTTTTTGGGAACAACTTCGCAACTTACAAGTTTGCGCTCGCCCATGCGCTGTATGAGGTGGAACGCCGCACTACCCTCATCACGCTGGAAGCGCTGGCGCTGCCGTTCAGCCGCCATATCTGCGAGCATCTTAAGCAAGCGCCGAAGCAAACCCTCAACATGGCGAAGCCCGGTCCATTCCTGAAAGCCTGCATCCAGTTTAATAACGGCGAGATAACGCTTGAGCAGCTTTTACAGGCCACGGTGAAGCACGGCTTTAAGGTGGTGCTGGATGCGTTTCACAACGTCGGCGGCGGCCCCATCGACAGGCAGTTCTTCATCAACGAAACGCGAGAAAGCAAAGGCATTCGCTTGACGGATGATTTCTACCGGCTGACGGAAACGTCGCAGTTCCTTAACCTGGCGCACGAAACGGACGCCCGCTGGAGGCTGGTCGAGAAAGCATGGGAGATGAACCTGCCGCCGCAGTTGCTGGATGTGCATTACGACGCCCAGGAAGAAGTGCTGTTCACCCGGCTCAGCTCCTCACGCATTACGTTAACCAGCTGTCGCAACAGCCTGAACGGCTACCAGAAAGGCCACTGCTTTTACTGCAACGCACCCGTCAGCCTTGAGCGCGGCCATCCGCTGCTGGCGGATGTCGACCACTTTCTGCCGCTGGCGGCGCAAACCGTGATGCCGGGCGTGAACCTTAACGGCGTATGGAACCTGGTGCTGGCCTGTCAGGAGTGCAACCGCGGCGCGAACGGCAAGTTCGCCCGCGTGCCGGACCTGCGCCTGCTTTACCGCCTGCACGACAGAAACGAATATTTTATTAACAGCCGCCTGCCGCTGCATGAGGCAATCATCAACCAGACGGGCAATAATGAACCCAAACGCAGAGCCTTTCTCAATGATCGATGGAACGAGGCGCTGCAATGTCGGCTACAGAAATGGGACCCGCCCGTTCAGCAGGAAGTCATACTCTGATGACGCTTCACTATTACCAGAACAACGCGCAGCGCTTTTTCGAAGAAACCGTGCATGTCGATATGTCTTCGCTCTACGAGGCGTTTACCCGGCACCTGCCTGCGGGCGCCTGGGTGCTGGATGCAGGCTGCGGTTCCGGGCGCGATGCGCACGCGTTCAGCCTGCAAGGCTATAAAGTCGATGCTTTTGACGCTTCTTCAGAGCTGGCTGCGCTGGCCCGCCAGCATACCGGCTTGCCGGTCAGGCAGATGACCTTTACAGAGTTAAACGAGAAAGAGAAATACGACGGCATCTGGTGCTGCGCGTCGCTGCTGCACGTCTCTCTTCATGAACTGCCTGAGGTGATGCAAAAGCTGGCGACGGCGCTGAAGCCCGGCGGCATCTGGTATGTCTCATTTAAATATGGCGAAGGCGAGCGTGAAAAAGAGGGGCGACGTTTTACCGATATGACGCAAGCTAGCCTGCTGGCGCTACTGAGTGCCGTGCCGGGTATCCGCGCCGAAACGCTCTGGGTGACGCAGGATAAACGGCCCGAACGCCGCGAGTTGTGGCTGAACGGGCTGCTCAAGAAGCGGTAACCCTTCCCCCACTTTCACACTTCGAGCCATGCGCAGCGCCTGAACAGCCTCTGTCATGTGAATGTTCTACAATCACGGAGCTAACCACAACAAAGGAAAACCGGGATGACCATCATCAAAAGTTACGCCGCTCATGAAGCGGGCGCCGCGCTTGAGCTCTATGAGTACGATGCAGGCGAACTGAAGCCTGAGGATGTGGAAGTCGAGGTTGAGTACTGCGGCATCTGCCACTCCGACCTTTCCATGATCGATAACGAATGGGGCATGTCGACCTATCCGCTCATCGCCGGCCACGAAGTGATTGGCCGCGTCAGCGCGCTGGGCGCAAGCGCGCAAAATAAAGGCCTGAAGGTGGGCCAGCGCGTCGGCATCGGCTGGACGGCGTCAAGCTGCGAGCACTGCGACGCCTGCATCAGCGGCAACCAGATAAACTGCCAGCAGGGCAGCGTGCCGACCATCATCAACCGCGGCGGCTTCGCCGATAAGCTGCGCGCCAACTGGCAGTGGGTTATCCCGATGCCGGAAGGCATCGACGCCGCCTCCGCAGGCCCGCTGCTCTGCGGCGGCATCACGGTGTTCAAACCGCTGCTGATGCACAACATCACCGCCACCAGCCGCGTGGGCGTTATCGGCATCGGCGGTCTTGGCCATATCGCCATCAAGCTGCTGCACGCCATGGGCTGCGAGGTGACGGCGTTCAGCTCCAACCCGTCTAAAGAGCAGGAAGTACGGGCGATGGGCGCCGACAACGTGGTCAACAGCCGCGACCCGGAAGCGCTGAAGGCGCTGGCCGGGCAGTTCGACCTCATCATCAATACCGTTAACGTGTCGCTGGACTGGCTGCCCTACTTCCAGGCGCTGGCCTGGCGCGGCAACTTCCACACCGTCGGCGCGGTGATGAAGCCGTTCGAAGTGTCGGCGTTCTCGCTTATCCAGGGCGACCGCAGCCTCTCCGGCTCCGCCACCGGCTCGCCGCACGAGCTGCGTTCGCTGATGAAGTTCGCCGCCCGTGCGAAGGTCGCGCCGCAGACGGAAGAGTTCCCGATGTCGCGCATCAACGAGGCGCTGCAACACGTTCGCGACGGCAAAGCCCGTTACCGCGTAGTGCTGAAAGCGGATTTTTAAGATGACAACGGCGCCGCAAGGCGCCTTTTTGTTGAGATGCCCCTCGCTCTGGAAAACCTGCCATCACGGTTACCTTAGCTGCACCAGCTGCCGGAACAGATCGTGCATCGGCACCATGCCGAACAACATCTCGTCCTGCGTTATCCAGACCGGGAAAAAGTAAAACAGCAGCAGGGTGGCCGCCAGGGTGAACAGCGTGCCGGTAGCCCAGCGGTTGCGCACCCGCTTCTGCTCAAGGCTCCAGGCCGCCAGATGCTTGCCGAAGCGGCGCTTCAGCCAGCCGCGTCGCCACAGGTAGCCCAGCACCGTTCCGCATAGCGCGGCGGCCACCATCGGCAAACCGTGCAGAATGGCCACCGCCTTGAGTGAATAAAGCAGCTGGTCGGTGCTTGCTGCCTGTATCGGGAAGGTGAGGTAAATGCGCGCACGCTCGAAATCCATCACCCCCTGTTGCTGATACACCACCAGCGCAGGCGCCAGCAGATAGATAAACAGCGCGGTGAAAAGCCCCCACTTGATAACCGACCAGCGCTGCACCGCCCCGACGATGTTCCCAAGGCTTGTAAGCGCCTCATCAAGATAAGGCGTGGCGAAGGCGCGGTTCAGCGCTTCGCGAAGCATATCGCCCTTCTTGCCCCGGCTGTTCTCCACCAGCATCGCCTGGTGCGCCTCAGACTCCATAAACGTTCTCACCGTTTTACGGCTGGCGCGGGCGACCCACGGGTTAAGCAGTTTGCCCGGCGTCGCCTGGCGCACCAGCATGTCGAGGTCGCTTTTTAAGAGCGTCTGCAGCACGTGCCCGGCATCCAGAATGTGCGGCGTTACGCCGTAGAGGATCCAGCGAATCGGCTCGTCGGCCTCCGGCAGCGGGCTTTCCAGGCGGCCAAAGGGGAGGCTTGCGTCATACATCACGGTTACGTCGCGGCGGGCGTAATCCACCTCATCCTGCGCGTGCTGGACGTTGCCATACTTCGCAAGCTCCGGCAGGCCCGCTTTGTACAGGCCTTCGCGGATGAAATTGGGCACGTCGGCCTGCGGATAAATGAGGTGGTAGTCGGGGGTGCCGACCGTCGCAATAGAGGTAATCTGTGAAACCACGCCGGTGCCGTTGCAGGGCGAGCAACGCTCATCCCCCGAGCCGCCGCAGCTGCTGCACCGCACTCTGCCGCTGCCAGTGCAGCCCGAGCAGCTTTCATAGTAGTGCTCAATGCGGTTCTGTTTGGTGAAGTGATCGTAATAGCTGCGCTGGCGCATCACCTGACCACTGCCGCTGCAGCTGTGACAGGTGGTCTTGCCCGAGCCGCTGCAATGGCGGCAGTTTACCGAGCCTTTGCCGCGACAGCTGTCGCAGTAGTCCGTCAGGCAAATTCGCGTTGGATGCGAGTAAACCACCTCTTCCTTGCGCCAGGCGCCGTAGGGGTTGGCAATCAGCCTCGCCCGCGCGTCGTCCAGGGTTTTGTCCCGCGCCAGCACCGCGCTGGTCTCGGCCTGTAGCGCCCGTTCGTAATCGGGCCGCGTGCGGTAGACCTGCGTATCGGCGTGTGCGGTGATGCTTCCGGCCTGGTGTAGCGTTGAGGTTTGCGCTTTAAAGAGAAGGCGCAGGCCAATCTGGTAATGGAAGTCGATGTACTCAACGGGTGTGACTTTCAGCGCGTTGGGTTCAAGGCGGGTGGAATCCCTGACAAACGTTTGAATGGTGTTATCGCAGGCGGAGAGCCAGGCGTCTTTCATGGTAAATCCTCTGCGGGGTGGCTCCGTCAATGCAGGATGCCGCCGGGCATGGCCGCCCGCTTACGTTTAGTGGCGTAAATACAGGATGTTACCATAGCGAAGCGCTGACCCTGCGCCCCCTATTCTGGTGGGAAGCGGGGCGGCGGTTCAGAGCGGCGAAAAGAGAGGGGCTTACCCGGCATGAGGGAGTTAAGCGTTGATGGGAAGGGGTTATCCATCGGCCCGGGTCAGGCGCTGAAGCGGCCTGCCTCTCACCCCGGCCCTCTCCCCGGAGGGGCGAGGGAGAAAACCAGGCTCTCCATGCAAGGGAAAAGTTATTGCAGGATGGATTAGCGCAGCGCCACCCACCTTCAAAACCCGCCGCTGAAGCAGCCTGCGCCCTTCACCCCGGCCCTCCTCCCGGAGGGGCGAGGGGAAAAAACCAGGCTCTTCACAAAGAAGTCAGAGGACAACCAGCCCTCTTCCGGCAAGGAAAAAGGTCTTCTACTGCAACTTTTTAAACACTTCCGCCACGGCCACTGCGCCCGGGTCCTGCACCCCTTCCAGGCTTTCACGGTTAACGTAAGAAGAGCGGCCCGCGCCGGCTTTGTGCATCGCCGCCGTCGCTTGCGCGCCTTTCTCCGCCGCCGCTATCGCCGCGCTCAGCCCTTCGTTCGCCAGCGCTTCCAGCGCCGGTTGCAGGGCGTCGATAAGCGTGCGGTCGCCGAGATCCGCGCCGCCGTAGTGCTTCATCTGCTTAAGGCCGGTGAGCAGCGCGTCGGGCAGCGGTTTGCCGTCCGCCACGCTCTGGCCCGCGGCGGTGAAGAATATCGACATCAGCACGCCGCTGGAGCCGCCCATCACCGTCGCCAGCCGTTCGCCGATAAGTTGCAGCAGCGCGGCCGTGTCGTTCAGCGGCAGGCGGTTCTGCTCCAGCAGTTGCGCTATCTCCCGCGCCCCTTCGGCGAAGGTGGAGCCGGTGTCGCCGTCCCCCACTTTGGCGTCCAGCGCGTTCAGGCGGTTTTCAAGGCTTATCAGCGTTTCAACGGCCTGCTTCACGCTCTGGCGCACCTGCGCGTTCTCAGAAGGCGTCGCCTCGTCGCTGCCGCGAAGCGGCGTGTGCGGCTGGGTCTGCATCGGCGCGAAGGCCACCGGCGGCTGCCAGCCCACGGTCTCCACGTCGGCTTTCAGCGCCTGCTCGAAGGTCTCGTTCAGCGCGATAACCGAAAGCGAGAAGCCTTTCATATCGAGCGCGCTCACCAGCGGTGCGGGGCCAATCAGGTAGGCTATCTGGTCTTTCAGCGCCGAATGCGCCAGTTCTTTGGTAAGCAGCGCCATCTCCAGCGCCGAAACGCCGCCGAGGTTGTTGATAAGCACCGCAAGGCGCGCTTCGGTTCCCGCTTTCTCCTGCAACCGCGCCGCCAGCCCGGCGATTATCTCGCGGCTGTTGTGGCTCTCTACCGTGCTCGCCCCCGGTTCGCCGTGAATGCCAAGCCCCAGCTCAACGTGGCCAGGCTTGATGCGCCCCTCTTCGCCGCCGCCCGGCAGGTTGCAGGTCTGCATCGCTACGCCCAGGCTCCAGACGCTGTCGCACGCCTGCTGGGCAATCTCACGCACCTCGCTTAAGGATTTCCCCTGTTCGGCGGCGTAGCCCGCAATTTTGTGCACCAGCGCCGTGCCGGCGATGCCGCGCGGCTGCTTGTTGTCCGGCAGCGCAATGTCATCGGCGACAATGACCATCTCCACTTTCAGGCCATAGCGCTTCGCTTTCTCCGCCGCGAGGCCAAAGTTCAGGCGGTCGCCAGTGTAGTTTTTCACCACCAGCAGGCAGCCCCGGTCGCCCGTTACCGCCACAATGGCGTTGAGAATGGCGTCCACGCTCGGCGAGGCGAAGAGGTCGCCGCATACGGCGGCGGTCAGCATTCCTTTGCCGACAAACCCCACGTGTGCTGGTTCATGGCCGGAGCCGCCGCCGGAAATCACCGCCACGCGGCTTTTGTGCCAGTCGCTGCGCACCACCACGCGGATGGCGGGGTCGATATCAAGACGCGTCAGGTTATGGTGGCGGGCACTAAGGATAACGCCCTCAATGGCGTCGTTGACCAGCTGCTTGCGGTCATTGAAGAAGAATCTGGACATGGTTTCCTGCTAAAAAGTAAGCCGTAGGGAAAGCATAGACGGTGTGACAGCCCTCGCATTACGAAGCGCACGGAATCAGAAAGAGGTATGAGAATGCAGGCGCAAAATAAGATGGCGCCTTACAGGCCGTACTCCCCGTAGCCGCGCTGTTTGCGAACCCTGCCGAGCCACCGCTCCGCGCAGTAGAGGCCGATGCACAGCGCCGCCAGCAGCCCGTTATGCAGCCAGAAGCCAAACCGCCCGTCAAACATAAAAAAGCTCATGATGAAGAACCCCAGCATGGCGTAGAGCAGCATCTCCAGCAGCCATTCCGCCAGGCTAAAAATACGCAGCACCTTATCGGCGTCTTTCTCCTGCGGCGAACCGCGCCGCACCGTCCCCACCGCGAGGCTGCGCCGGGCTGCCCAGCGTCCGGTAAGCAAGAAAAGCAGCGTAAACAGCCCAAGCGTACCCGCCTCAAACCACAGGATCTGCTGAAGGTTTTTAAGCCAGAAGCACGCACCCACTATCAGCACCAGAATGAGGGAGTCGAAGGCGAACATCAGGCGGTTAAAGAAGGCGAAAAGAAAAGCAGCTATCCGTTTCATCCGGCGTCCATGCTGAAGGGGCGAAGAAATGTTAGTAAGTGCTTCCCCCTGCGCAAAGGGGGAAGCCGCAAGGCGTCAGGCGCGCCGCATCAGCAGCCAGAAGCTTATCAGGAAGAAGCTCGCGCTTGGCAACAGGGCGCCCAGGACAGGCGGAATGTTATACACCAGGCTCAGCGGGCCGAAGATCTGGTCCAGCACGTAGAACAGGAAGCCGAAGCTGATGCCGGTGATAACGCGCACCCCCATCGGCACGCTGCGTAGCGGGCCAAAGATGAAGGAGAGCGCCATCAGCATCATCACCGCCACCGACAGCGGCTGGAAGATTTTGCTCCACATGTTGAGCTGATAACGGCTGGCGTCCTGACCGCTCGATTTCAGGTACTTCACGTAATCGCGAAGCCCCGTTATCGAGAGCGCGTCCGGGTCCAGCGCCACCACGCCGAGCTTGTCCGGCGTCAGGTTGGTTTTCCAGGTGCCGGTCACCGTCTGCGAACCGGTAATCTGTTTCGGGTCGCTGAGGTTGGACTCATCCACCTGCGAAAGACGCCAGGCCTTTTGCTGCGGGTCGAAGGTCGCCGTGGCGGCGTAGCGCACAGACTGCAAACGGCGCTGGTCGTTAAAAGCGTAAATGCTCACGCCGCCCAGCTCGTTCTCGCCCTTCACGTTCTGGATGTAGACGAAATTGTTGCCATCTTTCGCCCACAGCCCCTGCTGCGTGGAGAGCAGCGAGTTGCCGTACATCATCTGCGCGCGGTAGTTGCGAGCCATCTGCTCGCCCTGCGGCGCCACCCACTCGCCAATCGCCATGGTCAACAGCACCAGCGGAATGGCGGTTTTCATCACTGAGAGCGCCACCTGCATGCGGGTGAAGCCCGAGGCCTGCATCACCACCAGCTCGCTGCGCTGCGCCAGCATCCCCAGCCCCAGCAGCGCGCCAAGCAGCGCCGCCATCGGGAAGAAGATCTGAATATCTTTCGGCACGCTGAGAATGGTATAGAACCCTGCGCCCATGGCGGAGTAGTTGCCCTGACCGGCCCTTTTCAGCTGGTCGACGAACTTGATGATGCCCGAGAGCGACACCAGCATGAAGAGCGTCATCATGATGGTGTTAAAGATAGTCCGGCCGATATACCGGTCGAGTACGCTAAATCCCAGCATCGATTAACCCCCGACGCGCAAAACGGGCGCGAATGCGGCGCACCGGCACGGTATCCCACAGGTTCAGGCCCACCGCCAGCGCCAGATACAGCAGGTTCACCGCCCACATCCAGATAAGCGGGTCCAGCTTGCCCTTCGCGCCGTTAGAGCGCAGCGACGTCTGCAACAGGAAGAAGACAAGGTAGAGCAGCATCGCGGGCAGCATCGAGAGCACGCGGCCCTGGCGCGGGTTGACGACCGAAAGCGGCACCACCATCAGCGCCATCACGATCACCGCAAAGACCAGCGTCAGGCGCCAGTGCAGCTCCGCGCGGGCCGAGTTTTTATCAGACTGCAGCAGCGCGCGCATGTCCATCTGCTCGGCGTCGCTTGGGTCCAGCGCGACCGTCTGATGGCCGACAATCGCCTGGTAATCCTGGAAGTCGGTAATGCGGAAGTCGCGCAGCAGCGCGGTGCCTTCAAAACGGGTGCCCTGGTTGAGCGTCACTACCTGCGAGCCGTCTTTACGCTGGGAAAGGTGGCCGGAATCCGCCACCACCACCGACGGGCGGGCGTTGCCTTTTGGCCGCAACTGCGCCATGAAAACGTTGTTGAAGTTGCTGCCGTCCACGCTCTCGATAAAGAGCACGGCGTTGCCGTCGGTCGCCTGCTGGAACTGTCCCTGCGCCAGCGCCGCCATGCCGGGGTTCGCTTTCGCCTCCGCCAGCACTTCATCCTGGTGGCGGGAAGACCACGGGCCCGCCCACATTACATTCACCGCAGCAATAAGACTGGTGAAGAGCGCCAGGATTATGGCCGCCTTCACCAGCACGGCTTTGCTCAGGCCGCAGGCGTGCATGACGGTGATTTCACTTTCGGTATAGAGCCTGCCGAGCGTCATCAGCAGGGCGAGAAAAAGGCTTAACGGCAGGATGAGCTGCGCCATTTCAGGCACGCCCAGGCCTAACAAGGAGAGGACCAGATTTGTCGGGATTTCGCCATCTACCGCCGCGCCCAGAATCCTCACTAGCTTCTGGCAAAAGAAGATCAAGAGCAGGATGAAGAGGATCGCGAACTGGCTTTTGAGCGTCTCCCGGACCAGATATCTTATGATTATCACATTAAATACGCCTGTGAATACGAGTCTTTTTGCAGGAAAATCGCTTGTTTCATGGCTTAAACGTCATTTATCCTCTTGAGTCTTCGAAAGCGTCGCTAAGATGATACTCAGCGGACCTGTGCTCAAGGGGTTGGCGACGCGCCGAACCATAACAATACTCGTTAAGATTAACACGAAGTCATCGCAACAGCGGAGCAAGCGTTACGAAAGCGTTCAATTCTATCCGCAGCCGCTGCCGTTGTCTTTAAGATTCAGGAGCGTAGTGCATGGAGTTCAGTGTAAAAAGCGGAAGCCCGGAAAAGCAGCGGAGCGCCTGCATCGTTGTGGGCGTGTTTGAACCGCGCCGCCTTTCTCCGATAGCCGAACAACTCGATAAGATCAGCGACGGCTATATCAGCGCCCTGCTCCGCCGCGGCGAACTGGAAGGGAAAGCGGGACAAACCTTGTTGCTTCATCACGTGCCCAACGTGCTGTCCGAGCGCATTTTGCTCATTGGTTGCGGCAAAGAGCGCGAACTCGACGAGCGCCAGTATAAGCAGGTCATTCAGAAAACCATTAATACGCTGAATGATACCGGTTCAATGGAAGCGGTCTGTTTTCTGACCGAACTGCACGTTAAAGGCCGCAACACCTACTGGAAAGTGCGCCAGGCGGTGGAAACGGCGAAAGAGACCCTTTACAGCTTCGACCAGCTGAAAACCAACAAAAGCGAGCCCCGTCGTCCGCTGCGTAAAATGGTCTTCAACGTGCCGACCCGCCGCGAGCTCACCAGCGGCGAGCGCGCCATTCAGCACGGTCTGGCTATCGCCGCCGGCATCAAGGCGGCGAAAGATCTCGGCAATATGCCGCCGAACATCTGCAACGCCGCCTACCTCGCTTCTCAGGCACGCCAGTTAGCGGATGCTTACAGCAAAAACGTCGTCACTCGCGTGATTGGCGAGCAGCAGATGAAAGAGCTCGGCATGCACTCCTACCTGGCGGTAGGCGCAGGCTCGCAGAACGAATCGCTAATGTCGGTGATGGAATATAAAGGCAGCAGCGAGCCGGACGCCCGCCCTATCGTGCTGGTGGGCAAAGGGCTGACCTTCGACTCCGGCGGCATCTCCATCAAGCCCGCCGAAGGGATGGATGAGATGAAGTACGACATGTGCGGCGCGGCGGCGGTTTACGGCGTGATGCGCATGGTGGCGGAGCTGCAGCTGCCGCTGAACGTCATCGGCGTGCTGGCGGGCTGTGAGAACATGCCAGGCGGGCGCGCTTATCGTCCAGGCGATGTGCTGACCACCATGTCCGGCCAGACGGTAGAGGTGCTGAACACCGACGCCGAAGGCCGTCTGGTGCTGTGCGACGTGCTGACCTACGTAGAGCGTTTCGATCCGGAAGCGGTTATCGACGTGGCGACGCTGACCGGCGCCTGCGTGATTGCGCTGGGGCACCACATCACCGGGCTGATGTCTAACCATAACCCGCTGGCGCACGAGCTTATCGGCGCCTCTGAACAGGCGGGCGACCGCGCGTGGCGCCTGCCGCTGGCCGACGAGTTCCAGGAGCAGCTGGAGTCGAACTTCGCGGATATGGCGAACATCGGCGGGCGTCCTGGCGGGGCGATTACCGCAGGCTGCTTCCTGTCGCGCTTTGCCCGCAAGTACAACTGGGCGCATCTGGATATCGCGGGCACCGCCTGGCGTTCCGGCAAAGCCAAAGGCGCAACCGGCCGTCCGGTAGCGCTGCTGTCGCAGTTCCTGCTCAACCGCGCCGGGATGAACGGCGAAGAGTAAACCTGCGCCCCTCTCCCCGGCGGGGAGAGGGAACCGGCTGGCGAGCGAGGTAAGTAAGACATCGGCCTGCGCGCTTTCCCCCTTACCCGGCAGGGAGAGAGCCTGGTTGAAGGGCAAACCCTGACTCGCCGCGCATCCGACGGGCATTTAAATCCACCACAAGAGCCCACATATCATGAAAAACGCAACGTTCTACCTGCTGGACAACGACACGCACGTCGACGGACTGAGCGCGGTGGAAGCGCTGGCCTGCGACGTGGCCGCCGAGCGCTGGCGCTCCGGCAAACGCGTTTTGATCGCCTGCGATGACGAAGCGCAGGCCGTCCGGCTTGACGAAGCGCTGTGGCAGCGCAACCCGGACAGCTTCGTGCCGCATAACCTGGCGGGCGAAGGGCCGCGCGGCGGCGCGCCGGTAGAGATAGCCTGGCCGCAAAAACGCAGCAGCGCGCCGCGCGACATCTTAATCAGCCTGCGTCCGGCGTTCGCAGATTTTGCCACCGCTTTCACTGAAGTGATAGACTTCGTGCCTTACGAAGAATCCCAGAAACAACTGGCGCGCGAACGCTATAAAGCCTATCGCGTGGCTGGTTTCCACTTGACCACGGCCACCTTTACGGCGCCCGGAACGATATAGCAGAAATGGAAAAGACATATAATCCCCAAGATATCGAACAGCCGCTTTACGAGCATTGGGAAGAGCAGGGCTACTTCAAACCCAATGGCGACGAAAGCCAGGAAAGCTTCTGCATTATGATCCCGCCGCCGAACGTCACCGGCAGTTTGCATATGGGTCACGCCTTCCAGCAGACGATCATGGACACCATGATCCGCTACCAGCGCATGCAGGGGAAAAACACCCTGTGGCAGGTCGGCACCGACCACGCGGGCATCGCCACCCAGATGGTAGTGGAGCGTAAAATCGCCGCCGAAGAGGGGAAAACCCGCCATGATTACGGCCGCGACGCTTTCATCGAAAAAATCTGGCAGTGGAAAGCGGAATCCGGCGGCACCATCACCCGCCAGATGCGTCGTCTGGGCAACTCCGT
This sequence comes from Franconibacter pulveris DSM 19144, assembly GCA_000621185.1. Classification (GTDB taxonomy): domain Bacteria; phylum Pseudomonadota; class Gammaproteobacteria; order Enterobacterales; family Enterobacteriaceae; genus Franconibacter; species Franconibacter pulveris. Next base: position 234,021 of record KK211223.1, on the reverse strand, counting down.
GGACTGGGAGCGCGAGCGCTTCACCATGGACGAAGGCCTTTCCAACGCCGTAAAAGAAGTGTTCGTGCGTCTTTATAAAGAAGACCTGATTTACCGCGGCAAGCGTCTCGTCAACTGGGACCCGAAACTGCGCACCGCTATCTCCGACCTGGAAGTGGAAAACCGCGAGTCCAAAGGCTCCATGTGGCACATCCGCTACCCGCTGGCGGACGGCGCGAAAACCGCTGACGGTAAAGATTACCTGGTGGTCGCCACCACCCGTCCGGAAACCCTGTTGGGCGATACCGGCGTGGCCGTTAACCCGGAAGATCCTCGTTATAAAGACTTAATCGGCAAATTCGTGGTGCTGCCGCTGGTAAACCGCCGTATTCCGATCGTGGGCGATGAGCACGCCGACATGGAAAAAGGCACCGGCTGCGTCAAGATAACGCCAGCGCACGACTTCAACGACTACGAAGTGGGCCGCCGTCATAGCCTGCCGATGATCAACATCCTGACGTTCGACGGCGATATCCGCGAAAGCGCGGAAGTCTACGACACCAAAGGCAACGAATCGGACGTTTATTCCAGCGACATTCCGGCGCAGTTCCAGAAGATGGAGCGTTTTGCCGCGCGTAAAGCTATCGTCGCCGCCGTTGACGAACTCGGCCTGCTGGAAGAGATCAAACCGCACGACCTGACCGTCCCTTACGGCGACCGCGGCGGCGTGGTTATCGAACCGATGCTGACCGACCAGTGGTACGTGCGCGCCGACGTGCTGGCGAAGCCGGCCGTTGAAGCGGTAGAAAACGGCGACATTCAGTTTGTGCCGAAGCAGTACGAGAACATGTACTTCTCCTGGATGCGCGATATTCAGGACTGGTGTATCTCCCGTCAGCTGTGGTGGGGCCACCGCATTCCGGCCTGGTATGACAATGCCGGCAACGTCTACGTTGGCCGCAGCGAAGAGGAAGTGCGCCAGGAGAACAACCTGGGCGCCGACATTGCGCTTCGCCAGGACGACGATGTGCTCGACACCTGGTTCTCCTCCGCGCTCTGGACTTTCTCCACCCTCGGCTGGCCGGAGAACACCGACGCGCTGCGCCAGTTCCACCCGACCAGCGTGATGGTCTCCGGCTTCGACATCATCTTCTTCTGGATTGCCCGCATGATCATGATGACCATGCATTTCATCAAAGATGAAAACGGCAAGCCGCAGGTGCCGTTCCACACCGTCTACATGACCGGGCTTATCCGCGACGACGAAGGGCAGAAGATGTCCAAGTCCAAGGGCAACGTTATCGACCCGCTGGATATGGTCGACGGCATTTCCCTGGAAGCGTTGCTGGAAAAACGCACCGGCAACATGATGCAGCCGCAGCTGGCCGAGAAGATCCGCAAGCGCACCGAGAAGCAGTTCCCGAACGGCATCGAGCCGCACGGCACCGACGCCCTGCGCTTCACCCTCGCCGCGCTCGCCTCTACCGGCCGCGACATCAACTGGGACATGAAGCGCCTTGAAGGCTACCGCAACTTCTGCAACAAGCTGTGGAACGCCAGCCGCTTCGTACTGATGAACACCGAAGAGCAGGATTGCGGCTTTAACGGCGGCGAGATGACCTTCTCGCTGGCGGACCGTTGGATCCTTGCGGAATTCAACCGCACCGTGAAAGCGTACCGCGACGCGCTGGATAACTTCCGCTTCGACATCGCCGCCAACATCCTGTACGAGTTCACCTGGAACCAGTTCTGCGACTGGTATCTGGAGCTGACCAAGCCGGTGATGAACGGCGGTTCCGAAGCCGAGCTGCGCGGCACCCGCAATACGCTGGTGAACGTGCTGGAAGGCCTGCTGCGTCTCGCGCACCCGATCATTCCGTTCATCACGGAAACCATCTGGCAGCGCGTGAAAGCGATAAAAGGCATTACCGCCGACACCATCATGCTGCAGCCGTTCCCGGCTTATGACCCGGCGCTTGAAGATGACGCCGCCGCCGCCGACACCGAGTGGCTGAAGCAGGCGATCGTCGCCGTGCGTAATATCCGCGCCGAGATGAACATCGCGCCGGGTAAACCGCTGGAGCTGCTGCTGCGCGGTTGCAGCGCTGACGCCGCGCGTCGCGTAAACGACAACCTGAGCTTCCTGAAAACGCTGGCGCGTCTGGAGAGCATCACTGTACTGCCTGCCGATGAGAAAGGCCCGGTCTCCGTGACCAAAATCATCGACGGCGCGGAGCTGCTGATCCCGATGGCGGGGCTTATCGACAAAGCGGCGGAGCTGGATCGTCTGGCGAAAGAAGTGGCGAAGATCGAAGGTGAAATCAACCGCATCGAAACCAAGCTCGGCAACGAGGGTTTTGTCGCCCGCGCGCCGGAAGCGGTTATCGCCAAAGAGCGTGAAAAACTGCAGGGCTACCACGAGGCGAAAGCGAAGCTGGTAGAGCAGCAGGGCGTTATTAGCGCGCTGTAAACAAAACCATAAAGGCCGGGCGACCGGCCTTTTTTATTGCCATAGATACGCTTCTATTTTTTCAAATAAAGTCTGTCTTGTTAGCTAAATGTCACCGCAGTTATCAGTCAATCCACTCGTTAACGTAAACGCTTAATATCATTACCCGCCCTGGTAATAATCATAGATATTATCTCAAAATATCAACATCGCTTTTTTTGTGCGTTTATTTATCAAACGATACGCTTACGCTCAGCGTATCGCTAAATTTGAATGTAAGACTGTCGTGAATAGATATTGTAGAGTAACTGGAGCAAATTTTCCCCACTGGACTTTGCTCGACTTTTTACGTTTTTGGGCCTTACCAGACAATCATCGTTTTATTACCGGAAAAAGCTTACCGATGAGCAAATCATCGTCGCGGGATCGCGTTATAACAGAGGCGTTCAGCGCAACAAACAAGACTTCCTTGATTCAATCCATGCCGAAAAAGGGCGTCCAGAAAGAGAATATAGTTCTTATGGCAGACGAATTCTTGAGAAAAGAAAATCAATTGAAGAAATATTAAGGCTTGCGATATGAATTTCAAAAAAATAACGCTCACGCTTTTTTATAGCCTGTTCGCTTTTACGCTTATCGCCTTCTTATCTTATCTCAAAGAAGAAGAATATATTGATGGAGATGAAGTAAAAAATGTCTGTGACGCGGTGCGAATGTTGCAAGTTGACGATCCACGCGCTTTTACCGCATCGCTGGGTTTTTTGCTGCTGATGCCCTTGCTCATTGCTTGCCTCAGTCGAAAACATCGCCATGTTTTTCTCATCGTCGTTACGATAGCGCTGTTCTTCTGGTGGGTATGGCGCTTTTATGGGCGTCTGGCGGTTTGCCTGTAGCGCTGATAACCGGCCTTTTTTACGTCCTCAGCATCCTGCCTGAAAGATCCTCGCTTGCGCCCTGATAAACGTAGTGCTATTTACTGCGCCTATGTGTTCAAAAGTAAATAAGACGTCTATGAGTGTTGCAACGCCCCTTCAGTTAACCATCCGCCCGCTGACCGTCCGGGATAATCCCGCTATTGCCCGCGTCATTCGCCATGTTTCCGCCGAATTCGGCCTGACCGCCGATAAAGGCTATACGGTCGCCGACCCGAATCTGGATACGCTCTATGAGGTGTACAGCAAGCCTGGCCACGCTTACTGGGTGATCGAACACGAAGGTGAAGTGGTGGGCGGCGGCGGCGTGGCGCCGTTGCAGTGCAGCGAACCGGATATCTGCGAATTACAGAAGATGTATTTTTTGGCGCAGGCCCGCGGCCAGGGGCTGGCCAAAAAGCTGGCCTTGCAGGCGCTGGATTTCGCCCGCGAGCAGGGCTTTCGCCGCTGTTATCTGGAAACGACCGCCTCGCTGACCCAGGCCATCGCGCTGTATGAGCGCCTTGGCTTTGAGCATATCGACGGGCCGCTCGGCTGCACCGGCCACGTGGACTGCGAAGTGCGGATGCTGAAAAACCTCTGACCTCACCCTTCCCTGTTCGTTTTGAACAGCGCCAGCAATGTCGCCACCTGCTCATCAGGCGGCGACATCGCTTCTTTGACGATAAGATGCAGCGGCGTGGCGCGCCTGGCGCCATGGACCAGCGGCAGCCTTTTTAACGTTCCTGCCGCCAGTTGCGCTGCAATACGCGCCTCGGGCAACCAGCCGTAACCTACCTGATACATCACCGCCTCTATCGCCGCATCGGCGGTGGAAAAGGTCCACTGCTCCGGGGTACGCGACTCGCGCGCCGCCTGCTCGCTTTCGCGCCCGGCGATACGAATTTGCGGATAACGCGACAGCGCGTCGTCCACCTTCGCAGAGGCGAGCTGATGCAGCGGATGGTCGCGGTGAGCTACCGCGACAAAATCAACGTTCATCAGCCATTCGCCGCGCCCCACGCGCTCTTCACGGCGCGTCAGCACCAGCACGTCCGCCTCCTGGCTTGCGGCGACCGCCTGCGGGTCGCTCTCCAGCACTTCGGTGAGGCGAACCTGCGTCGCCGGGTAACGCTGCTGAAACTCGCGCAGTATGGCGAACAGCCGCTCGCGCGGAAACACCGTATCCACCACCAGGTCGAGGCTGCCGCGCACGCCGTTATGCAACCCGGCGGCCCGCGTCTCCAGCGCGTGAAAGGCCGCCAGCAGCGGTTTCGCCTGGTCCAGCAGCAGCCGGCCTGCGGGCGTCAGCGCCGCCTTTCGCCCCTCAATTGTTAACAGCGTAACGCCGAGGCGCGCCTGCAACTGCGCCAGGTTATAGCTGACTGAGGACTGGCTGCGGTACATCGCCTCCGCCGTACGAGCGAAGCTGCCAAGCTCCACTACGCTTTCAAGGAGACTCCACTGTTCGAGGGTGGTCTTGTGCATAAACGTTCTATTTTTTGAATGTATTTAATCCAAAATTAGCGTTATCCATTCAAAAAATGAAGCAATAAAATAAACTCATCAAAACAAAGGAGGTTAGTTATGAGCCAGTTCGATAAACATGATTTGAGCGGTTTCGTCGGTAAACACCTCGTGTACACCTACGACAATGGCTGGAACTATGAAATTTATGTGAAAAACGAAACCACGCTGGACTACCGCATTCACAGCGGGCTGGTGGGAAACCGTTGGGTGAAAGACCAGCGCGCTTACATCGTACGCGTGGGCGAAAGCATCTATAAAATTTCCTGGACCGAGCCGACCGGCACCGACGTCAGCCTGATTGTGAACCTGGGCGACCGCCTGTTCCACGGCACGATTTTCTTCCCGCGTTGGGTAATGAACAACCCGGAAAAAACGGTGTGCTTCCAGAACGAGCATATCGCCGAGATGGAATCTTACCGCGAAGCGGGCCCGGCTTACCCGACCGAAGTGATTGACGAATTCGCCACCATCACCTTTGTACGCGACTGCGGACCGGATGATGACAGCGTTATCAACTGCGCGGCGAGCGAACTGCCCGCCGACTTCCCGAACAACCTGCGTTAATCCCTGCGCCGCACGCCGCACCGCCGCGTGCGGCGTTTTTTATCGGCTGCTGACCGAATAGCGAATGATGCCCGCCGCGCTCGCCATCGGCAGACTAAAGACCTCTTGCCAGAGCCCCTGCACCATATTGCATAGCTGCCCTTCTTTCCCCTGCGCCTTTTCCGGGTGCGCCATCAGGTCGAGATCCGCGCCGTAGCGCTCGTTCATGCGCAGCAGGATGGGCTGTAAATCGTGGTGCGCCTTCTCGCGCTCCGCTTCCGTCACGCTGTGCTTGTTCGCGCCAAAAGAGGCGTTATACATATCGGCGTCCGCCGCCATGCGGCTGTTGATTTGATCCTGCGTCAGGTAGCGTACCGGGTTCACGCCCCCTTTTACTGCCGGGAAGAGATAGCGGAAACAGACATCATCGCCCTTTTTTTGCAGCGCGGCGGTCATTTCCATATTCGAGCGCATATAAGCCACCGCTTCGGCATCGGGCGTTTGCTGCAGACGCTGCATGGAGATAAGCAGAATTTGCTGTTGAATGGCGTCGATTTTCTCCTGCTCGCTGCGCCCCTGGCGCTCCATCGCCACTACCTGATCCCGCAGTTGCTGGGCGGTGGCGGGATCGTGGTCGAGAATGGCGCGGTAGAGCGGAATGCGGCTCATGGTAGCGTCGAAAGCGCTGTCGCTCACGGTTTGCGGCGCGGCGGGCTGCTGCGCGTAACGCAGCCAGGCGCTGAGCGCGACCACAATGGCGAACGCCGCCACCAGCGCGCCGATGCGCAGCGCTTTCGAGCGCTTACGCGTCAGCAGGTAAGCGGCGACGATAATTATCGCGCCCAGCACGGAAATAAGGGGAATAAAGGCCATCATGGCTCCTGAATCATATTTGATGCGTTAAGCATAGCGCGTGCCGTTATACCGGCAGGCCGCTGTGGAAACGAAACTCGTTGTCGGGCGACGCGATAAGCGCGGCTTCCACTTCGCCGAAAAAGCGCACCCGGGCATCCACCTCTTGCGGCGCTATCTGTTGGGCCAGCGCCAGGTAGTCCTGATAGTGACGCGCTTCCGAGCGCAGCAGCGACAGGTAGAACTTCTGCAACTCATCGTCCAGATAAGGCGCCAGAGCGGCGAAACGCTCGCAGGAGCGCGCTTCAATGTACGCGCCGCAGATAAGCTTATCCACCAGCGTCAGGGGTTCGTGAGTGCGCACTTCGCGCAGCATACCTTTAGCGTAGCGGCTGGCGGTGATCTTCACATAAGGGATGTTACGTGCCGCCATCGCCTCCCGCACCTGCCAGAAATGGTGCAATTCTTCTTTGATAAGCAGCACCATGCTGTCGATAAGCGCCTGGCTCCACGGGTCGTCCGTTTCCGGCATCACGCTTTTGCCAATGCGCTTATGCAGGGCGATAAAGTCGGGCTCCGGCCCTTCGCGAAAGGCAAAGGCCTCATAGGGCTGGAGCCAGCCCAGCAGCTCGTCGGAACCGCTTTTATCTGCCACATATTTACGAATGAGCAGCATGGCGGTTTGCGCCGCTTTCAGTTCGCAAATCATGTGGTCGGTGAGCAGAAGGGGCAGGTTTTCCGGCGCGCGCGCCTTTTCAATCCAAGCCGCAGGCGTGGCGCAATGCAAAAACTCCCGGACGGGAGCGAGCAGTTCTTCGTAATTCATGCAGGGTCCTTGCGATGCGGCAGCGCGACGCTGCCGCCCTGAACGACTTAGTGGCGAATGCCGTCGTCGTCTTCGTCCACGTAGTCTTCGTCGTCCTCTTCGCCTTCGCCGTTCGGATCTTCGTAGTAGGTGCCCCAGCCGTCGTAGTCGACCTCATATTTTTCTGCGAGGTTAAGCAACTGTTCAACCTGAGCGTCGATAAGCTCGGCATTGAGCGCGCATTCGCTCAGCACGTCGCAGCAGATCACGGTTTCGCCCTCTTCTACTTCCAGCTCTTCCGGATCGGTCACTTCATAACCCAGCTTAAACGCCTCCACGGCGACCTTTTCCAGCGTCTCGAAATCATCGGCGGAAAAGTGATGTTCGATAGTATAAAGCGCGTCTGGATCGCTGCCGTCTTCCAGCAGCTCTTCAATGATCAGGCGCGTCTCTTCACGCTGCTCTTCCAGTAATTCCGGGTTTGCCATGGCTCGTTCCTCAGTGTGTCGGCGAATATCCTTTATTTTCACATACCGACGCCAATGCCTCCACCTTTCACCGCAAAGTTTTATTACGCGGGGTTGCAAATGAATATTCATACATATAGATTGAATTTTAATTCAATAAGTGGCGTTAGCCATGTGAGGAAAAGATGTCGACCTTTTATAAAAAACATTTTCTGAAGCTGCTCGATTTTACCCCCGCCCAGATAGCTGACTTGCTCGCGCTCGCCGCAAAGCTCAAAAGCGATAAGAAACAAGGCAATGAGCAACAAAAGCTGACCGGTAAAAACATTGCGCTCATCTTCGAAAAAGACTCTACCCGTACACGATGCTCTTTCGAAGTTGCCGCTTACGACCAGGGCGCCCGCGTGACTTATCTTGGTCCGAGCGGCAGCCAGATTGGGCATAAAGAATCAATTAAAGATACCGCCCGGGTACTGGGCCGCATGTATGACGGCATTCAGTATCGCGGCTACGGCCAGGAGGTGGTGGAAACGCTGGCGCAGCACGCCGGCGTGCCGGTGTGGAACGGCCTGACCAATGAGTTCCATCCCACGCAGTTGCTGGCGGACCTGCTTACCATGCAGGAGCATCTGCCGGGCAAAGCCTTTAATGAGATGACGCTGGTCTATGCGGGCGACGCGCGCAACAACATGGGCAACTCCATGCTGGAAGCGGCGGCGCTGACGGGGCTGGATTTGCGCCTCGTGGCGCCGAAAGCCTGCTGGCCGGAAGCGAGCCTGGTGGCGGAGTGCCAGGCGCTGGCGGCGCAGACCGGCGGCAAAATCACCCTCACGGAAAATGTGGCTGAAGGGGTGAAAGGCGCTGATTTTCTCTATACCGACGTCTGGGTCTCGATGGGCGAAGCCAAAGAGAAGTGGGCGGAGCGCATTGCGCTGCTGCGGCCTTATCAGGTGAACCGCGACATGGTGGCGCTGACCGGCAACCCGCAGGTGAAGTTCCTGCACTGCCTGCCCGCGTTCCATGACGATCAGACCACCCTTGGCAAACAGATGGCGGAGCAGTACGGCCTGCACGGCGGCATGGAAGTGACGGACGAAGTGTTTGAATCGCCCAACAGCATTGTCTTCGACCAGGCCGAGAACCGCATGCATACGATTAAAGCGGTGATGGTGGCGACGCTGGCGCAATGATTCGCGATTGCCGCTCATCCCGGTTCTTTTTCCAAAGGAGAGAGGGGAAAGGAGGCAGGCTTTTTCCCTATAAAAGCCAGCGCTGAAGTAGAGAGCCTGTTCCCGCTTCAGCGGGCGATTCTCCGCCGGGAGCCAGGATTACAAAGGGGGCGGCGGCGCCCCCCTTGCACGTTCACAGAATGAGAGATTCCATAGCTGCGTAACGTAACAGTGAACGGAATATTTCACTGGCTGCGCATATGCAGGAAAGTGAAGCGCCTGTGCAAGAAAACTACGCCACCAGCAGCTTCACTACCACTTTACGTACTGCCGCGGCCTGCCCTACGGCGCACAGCGGCTTATGCACTTCCCCCGGATAGAAGACCACGAAGTCGCCCTCTTCCAGCACCACGGTTTTTTCCTGCGCCCCTTCCGGCAGGAAAGCGATATCTTTCTCCGCCAGCCAGTCGGTCTCCGGCGCGCCCGCAGGCAGGCAACTGAAGGTCATTCCCTCCACGCCCTGCATCACAATCTGAATATCCAGATAGCGAGCGTGATATTCCGCGCGGCGCCCGGCAATCGGCTGCGTGGTGTCGTTGGAAACGAGATAAAAAAGACGGTCGCCGTCGATGTCATGCTTACCGAGCGGGGTTTGCGCCGTGACGTGCCGCTTCACATACTCAATCGCGTCGCGCAGCTCCGCAGGCAGCCAACACTGCAAATGGTGGATGTTGCCGATAATCATCTGAATCTCCTTTATATAAAACACTGTTTCATTTTTATGTTTTATACGAGGAATTCGCCTGCGGAGCTACCGCTTTCTGCGAGAAACCTGCGTCAGGACAACATTCTTCTTTGCGTAGCCGCACCCTGCTCCCTTTCCTTGTGAACATCTAAAATAAATATGCATTTTTACCACTTAATTATTCTACGTAATCGATTCCTGTCCTCAAAATGTGCATCCGGCCCCTTGCGAAGCTAACGCGCGCGCGTATAATGCCGGGCAATTTGCCGGGAGGAAGCATGGTCAGGTCTGTTCGACAAACTCGCTTACCGCGTCGCCACAACGCTGGCGGCGGCCACGCCGTTTTTCTTTCCGCTATTCAATTTCTACTGAAAGCCCCTCATTGAGGGGCTTTTTTTTCGTCCAGCGTTTACCCGCCGGCCTGAAGAGGAGACAGAAATGGCTAATTCGCTCTATAAGAAACATATCATTTCCATTAACGATCTCAGCCGAGAGGAGCTTGAGCTGGTGCTGGAGACGGCGGCGAAACTCAAGGCGAACCCGCAGCCGGAGTTGCTCAGGCATAAAGTTATCGCCAGCTGCTTCTTTGAAGCCTCTACCCGCACTCGTCTCTCTTTTGAAACGTCGATGCATCGCCTCGGCGCTTCGGTGGTCGGCTTCTCCGACAGCAGCAACACCTCGCTTGGCAAGAAAGGCGAGACCCTGGCGGACACGATTTCGGTTATCAGCACCTATGTGGACGCCATTGTAATGCGCCACCCGCAGGAGGGCGCGGCGCGTCTCGCCACCGAATTCTCCGGCGGCGTGCCGGTGTTGAATGCGGGCGACGGCGCTAACCAGCACCCTACGCAGACGCTGCTCGATCTCTTCACCATTCAGGAGACCCAGGGACGTCTGGAGAACCTGAACATCGCGATGGTGGGCGACCTGAAATATGGCCGCACTGTGCACTCGCTCGCTCAGGCGCTGGCGAAGTTCAACGGCAACCGCTTCTACTTTATCGCCCCCGACGCGCTGGCGATGCCGCAATACATCCTCGATATGCTGGATGAAAAAGGGATTGTCTGGAGCCGCCACGAGGCTATCGACGAGGTGGTGGCGGAAGTGGACATTCTCTACATGACCCGCGTGCAGAAAGAGCGTCTCGACCCGTCTGAATACGCCAACGTCAAAGCGCAGTTCATCCTGCGCGCAGCGGACCTCGAAGGGGCGCGCGCCAACATGAAGGTGCTGCACCCGCTGCCGCGCGTGGATGAGATAACAACCGATGTCGATAAAACGCCGCACGCCTGGTACTTCCAGCAGGCCGGCAACGGTATTTTCGCTCGCCAGGCGCTGCTGGCGCTGGTTCTGAATCGCGATTTGGCTCTGTAAGGAGGATGCTTAAATGACACACGACAATAAATTACAGGTAGAAGCTATCAAGCGCGGCACGGTGATTGACCATATCCCGGCGCACGTAGGCTTTAAGCTGCTGACGCTGTTCAAGCTCACCGAAACCGACCAGCGCATCACCATCGGCCTGAACCTGCCCTCCGGCGAACTGGGCCGCAAGGACTTGATTAAAATTGAAAATACGTTCCTGACCGATGAGCAGGTTAACCAGCTGGCGCTTTACGCGCCGCAGGCGACGGTTAACCGCATCGACGAGTATGAAGTGGTAGGCAAAAGCCGCCCGAGCCTGCCTTCGCGCATCGAGAAAGTGCTGGTCTGTCCGAACAGCAACTGCATCAGCCGCAGCGAGCCGGTGGACTCCGGCTTCGCCGTGAAGCAGCGCAACGATGAGATCCTGCTGAAGTGCAAATATTGCGAAAAAGAGTTTACGCACCACGTGGTGCTGGCGGATTAATTCACACTGGCAATGACACAGCGGCTCCCTATAATGGCGGGAGCCTAATCGCTTAACTCAGGAGAGACTATGTCCCGCACACTCGCGACGGAAAATGCACCCGCAGCTATCGGCCCTTACGTTCAGGGCGTCGATCTGGGCAATATGATCATCACCTCCGGCCAGATCCCGGTCGATCCGAAAACCGGCGCCGTGCCGGATGACATCGCCGCTCAGGCGCGTCAGTCGCTGGAAAACGTGAAAGCCATTGTTGAAGCGGCTGGCCTGAAAGTGGGCGATATCGTGAAGACCACCGTTTTCGTGAAAGACCTGAACGATTTCGCCACCGTTAACGCCACCTACGAAGCGTTCTTCACCGAACACCAGGCGACCTTCCCGGCGCGCTCCTGCGTGGAAGTGGCGCGTCTGCCGAAAGATGTGAAGATCGAAATCGAAGCGATCGCCGTGCGCCGTTAATCGGCGTACTCGCCTTAAAAAGGTCACTCCGGTGGCCTTTTTCTTTTTTAGCGCTGGCAAGACGCAGCCGCGTCACGCTCCCCTCGTCTACCTGATGGCGGCAAGCCAGGGTATTGAAAAACGAAGCGCGACGGGCGAAGGTAGCGGGGACGCTTTCACCTGAAACCCAGGCCAGGGTACGCCTGCGCCAGCATCGGCCAGACAAACCAAACCTAAACCAGACTATGCTCATTGCGTCCGGCAGAAAAAGCGATAACCTAAGCCGTTGAATATAAAATCTTAATATGCCAGGGGAATGGACCGATGCAAAACCGCCTGACCATCAAAGACATCGCGCGCTTAAGCGGCGTGGGAAAGTCGACCGTTTCGCGCGTGCTCAATAACGAGAGCGGCGTCAGCGAACGCACCCGCGAGCGGGTGGAAGCGGTCATGCGTCAGCACGGTTTTTCCCCTTCCCGCTCGGCGCGGGCGATGCGCGGCCAGAGCGATAAAGTGGTGGCGATTATCGTCACCCGTCTCGATTCCCTTTCAGAAAACCTCGCGGTGCAGACCATGCTTCCCTGTCTCTACGAACAGGGCTACGACCCGATCATGATGGAAAGCCAGTTTTCAACGAAGCTGGTGCAGGAGCATCTGGACGTGCTGAGCCACCGCAACATCGACGGCGTGATCCTCTTTGGCTTTACCGGCATCGACGAAGCGATGCTCACTCCCTGGCGCGACACGCTGGTGCTGATGGCGCGCGATGCCGAAGGCTTCGCCTCGGTCTGCTATGACGACGAAGGGGCTATCCGCATCCTGATGCAGCGACTCTTTGAACAGGGTCACCGGCATATCAGCTACCTCGGCGTGCCGGAGAGCGACGTTACGACCGGCCTGCGCCGCCACGAAGCCTATCTTAGCTTTTGCCGGCAGCATGAACTGACGCCCAACGCTGTCCTGCCGGGGCTCGCCATGAAGCAAGGCTATGACCACGTGGCGAAAGTGCTCAATGAAGAGACCACCGCCCTGCTCTGCGCCACTGACACGCTCGCCATCGGCGCAAGCAAATACCTGCAGCAACATCCGCGCACCCCGCTACAGCTGGCGAGCGTTGGCAATACCCCGCTGCTGAAGTTTCTTCACCCTGAAATTCTCACCGTCGACCCGGGTTACGCGCAGGCAGGCAAACAGGCCGCCTTGCAGCTTATCGCCCAGGTAACCCAGCACGCTGAACTGCGTCAGATAACCATTCCCGCCGCCCTGAGTTAACCCCTGCCTGCGGATATATTGTGATCGCCGCCCTGTTTCGGGAACGTTCCCTTTTTCCCGCTGAAGGGAAACGGATAAGCTTGGCCCGTCTTACCCTCAGCCTACTTTTACTCCGTCACGGGGCGTCATCATGCGAAAAATAAACCAACAGGATATCGACAGACTGATAGCACTCGTGGGTGGCCGTGAAAACATTGCCACGGTCAGCCACTGCATTACCCGGCTGCGTTTTGTGCTCAATAACCCGGCGAAAGCGGACCCGAAAGCCATCGAAACGCTGCCGATGGTCAAGGGCTGCTTTACCAACGCCGGTCAGTTTCAGGTGGTGATTGGCCCGGAAGTGGGCGAATACTACCAGGCGCTTATCGCCACCAGCGGCCACAGCAGCGCCAATAAAGAGCAGGCGAAGCTGGCGGCCCGCCAGAATATGAAATGGCATGAGCGTCTTATTTCCCACTTTGCGGAAATATTCTTTCCGCTGCTGCCCGCGCTGATTAGCGGCGGCTTGATCCTTGGTTTTCGCAACGTCATCGGCGACCTGCCGATGAGCGACGGCAAGACGCTGGCGCAGATGTTCCCGGCGCTGAAATCAATTTACGACTTCCTGTGGCTGATTGGCGAAGCCATCTTCTTCTACCTGCCGGTGGGTATCTGCTGGTCGGCGGTGCGCAAGATGGGCGGAACGCCGATACTCGGCATTGTGCTTGGCGTCACGCTGGTCTCCCCGCAGCTCATGAACGCTTACCTGCTCGGGCAGCAAACGCCGGAAGTGTGGGATTTCGGCCTGTTCCAGATAGCCAAAGTGGGCTACCAGGCGCAGGTGATCCCGGCGTTGCTGGCGGGCCTCGCGCTTGGGTTCATTGAAACGCGGATCAAACGGCTGGTGCCGGACTATCTTTATCTGGTGGTGGTGCCGGTTTGTTCGCTGATCCTCGCGGTCTTCCTGGCCCACGCCTTTATCGGTCCGTTCGGCCGCCTGATTGGCGACGGCGTGGCTTTCGCGGTGCGTCACCTGATGACCGGCAGCTTCGCGCCCATCGGCGCCGCGCTGTTTGGCTTCCTCTATGCGCCGCTGGTGATAACCGGCGTGCACCAGACGACGCTCGCCATCGACATGCAGATGATTCAGAACATGGGAGGCACCCCGGTGTGGCCGCTGATTGCGCTTTCCAACATCGCCCAGGCGTCGGCGGTGGTAGGCATCATCATCACCAGCCGCAAGCACAACGAGCGCGAGATCTCCGTTCCGGCGGCTATCTCCGCCTTCCTTGGCGTCACCGAGCCCGCCATGTACGGCATTAACCTGAAATACCGCTTCCCGATGCTCTGCGCCATGATTGGCTCCGGCCTCGCCGGGCTGCTGTGCGGCCTGAACGGCGTTATGGCGAACGGTATCGGCGTTGGCGGCCTGCCGGGCATTCTCTCCATCCAGCCGGGCTACTGGCAGGTTTTCGCGCTGGCGATGGCGGTAGCGATTGTTATCCCGATGATCCTGACCTCTTTCCTCTACAAGCGTAAGTTCCGCCAGGGCACGCTGCTGGTGGTGTAATTTTCCGTGATGACGGGCGCGGGCAGCCGCGCCCTTTGCAAAGCAGGACAGTGCGATGAATATGACTCCGCCGTGGTGGCAACAAGGCGTTATTTATCAGATCTACCCAAAGAGCTTTCAGGACACGACCGGCAACGGCACCGGCGACCTGGCGGGCGTTATCCAGCGCCTTGACTATCTGCAGACGCTTGGCGTGGACGCCATCTGGCTCACGCCGTTTTACATCTCGCCGCAGGTGGATAACGGCTACGACGTCGCCCACTACACCGCCATCGACACCGCTTACGGCACGCTGGACGATTTCGACCGGCTGGTGGCGGGCGCCCACGAGCGCGGCATCCGCATCATTCTCGACATGGTGTTTAACCACACCTCAACGCAGCACGCCTGGTTTCACGAGGCGGTGCACAAAGAGAGCCCGCGCCGCGATTTTTACATCTGGCGCGACGGCTCGCCGGAGGTGGCGCCGAACAACTGGCGTTCCAAGTTTGGCGGCAGCGCCTGGCGCTGGCACGCCGAAAGCGGACAATACTATCTGCACCTTTTCGCACCGGAGCAGGCGGACCTCAACTGGGAGAATCCCGCGGTGCGCGCCGAGCTTAAAAAGGTATGCGAATTCTGGGCCGACCGCGGCGTGGACGGGCTGCGCCTCGACGTCATTAATCTTATCTCCAAGGATCAGGATTTCCCGGATGACGTTAACGGCGACGGACGGCGTTTTTACACCGACGGGCCGCGCATCCACGACTATTTGCAGGAGTTCAGCCGCGATGTGTTCACGCCGCGCGGGCTGATGACGGTAGGCGAAATGTCCTCTACCACGCTCGCCAACTGCCAGCGCTACGCGGCGCTCGACGGCAAAGAGCTTTCCATGACGTTTAACTTCCACCATCTGAAGGTGGATTACCCGGCCGGGCAGAAATGGACGCTGGCGGCGCCCGATTACGTGGCGCTGAAGGCTATCTTCAACCACTGGCAGCAGGGTATGCACAACGTGGCGTGGAATGCGCTGTTCTGGTGTAACCACGACCAGCCGCGCATCGTTTCCCGTTTTGGCGACGAAGGAGAGCTGCGCGTCCCGGCGGCGAAAATGTTAGCCATGGTGCTGCACGGCATGCAGGGCACGCCCTATATCTATCAGGGCGAGGAGCTGGGCATGACCAACCCGCACTTCACCCGCATCATTGACTACCGTGATGTGGAGAGCCATAACATGTTCGCCGAGCTGCGGGCGCAGGGGCATAAGCCGGAGCATTTGCTCGCTATTCTTGCCAGCAAGTCGCGCGACAACAGCCGCACGCCGATGCAGTGGGACGACAGCGACAACGCCGGGTTCACTACCGGCACGCCGTGGATAGGGCTTTGCGATAATTACCGCGCCATCAACGCCAGGGCCGCGCTGAACGACCCCGACTCGGTCTTTTACGCCTATCAGAAACTGATTCGCCTGCGCAAAGCGCACCCTGTCTTTACCTGGGGCAGCTATCAGGATCTGCTGCCGGAGCATCCGTTTATCTGGTGCTATCGCCGCGAATGGCAGGGCCAGCAGCTGATGGTGGTCGCCAACCTGAGCCGTGAAAGCCACTGGTGCATGCCGGGTGAATGCGGCGACGGCTGGCAGGTGCTGATGAGCAACTACCCGGACCCGGCATCCCGGCCTTGCGAAGGCACGCTGCGCCCGTTCGAGGCGGTCTACTGGCTGCAGGCGCCGGGCGCTTCAGGCGCAAAGCGCGTTGATGCGGCTTAACCAGCGGCTGACGCCCGCGTCGAGATCGTCATCCGTCAGCACGTGGGTGCCCTGAATCAGCGCGGGCGGCTGCCAGATCATCCCGGTCATGTTCGCGGTGGCGTTGAACGGCAGCCAGAAGGCGTCAATGGGATAGCGATTATACCCCTCCGGCGAATAGGCCTGTTCGCTGCCGCCGGTGGAGACCATCAGCAGAAACGGTTTGCCGCGCAGCCTGTCGCCGCCCGTGCCGTAGGCGAAGCCGTGCTCCAGCACCTGGTCCTGCCACTCTTTTAAAATGGCGGGCGAGCTGTACCACCAGAAGGGAAACAGCATCACAACCGCGTCATGCGCCAGCAGCAGCGCCTGCTCGCGCTTCACGTCTATCTGAAAATCGGGGTACTCGCGCATCAGCTCATGCACCGTGACCTGCGGCAAGGCTTTAAACGCCTCGACGGCGGCGCGGTTAACGCGGGATTCATCCGGGGTGCGGTGGCCTGCCAGAACCAACACTTTTTTCATTCTTCGTTCCTCGTTATGGGGTGTTGGTTTTATGTTGTCACGCCGGCAGGCTAACCTGTAGGCTGGCCTTAAGCATTTCTGTTTCAACCAAAGGTATCAACCATGGCGCTGACTTCCGATGTGCATCGTCTGCTGCCCGCTTTTCTGGCGGCGGCGGAGAGCCAGAGCTTTTCTGCGGCGGCGCGTATGCTGGGCGTGACGCCCGCCGCGGTAAGCAAAAGCGTGCGGCTGCTGGAGCAGCGGCTGGGGCGCGTGCTGTTTCAGCGCAACACCCACTTTGTGATGCTGACGGAAGAAGGCGTGGCGCTGCGCGAGCAGGTTTCCCCGCTGTGGCACGCCCTGAATCAGGCGCTGGAGAACCCGGCAGACGAGCCGGAAGGATTGGTGCGCATAAGCGTTATTCCCGGCTTCGGCCGCTACCGTTTAATGCCCGAACTGGCGCGTTTTCAGCAGCGTTACCCAAAAGTCCGGCTCGATCTGGCGATGGATCCGCGCCGCGTTAACCTCATCGGCGAGCGCATTGACGTCGCCATCGGCCAGCGCAGCGTACAGGACAACCGCGTAGTAGCCCGTGAAATCGCCCCGATGCGCATGATGATGGCCGCCTCGCCCGCCTACCTGGCGCAGTTCGGCGCGCCCCGTTCGCCGCAGGATTTAGCCCACCATCGCTGCCTGGTGCATCGCAACCCCGGCAACGGCCGCCTGCAAAGCTGGCTTGCGCAAGAGGTAACGCTTGAAGAGCAAAACGCCTGGCTTATCAGTACCTATCCGGACGTGCTGGTGGACGCCGCGCTGGCGGGCATGGGCATCGTTTCGCTCGCAGACTGGTACCTGGAGCCGCACATTGCTCAAGGCCGCCTTCTTCCTTTACTTGAAGACGACTGGGCCGCGCCACAGCCGCTATGGGTGAAGTACCCGAGCCACCAGCTGGCGCCCCGCGCGCGCGTGCTTGTTGATTTTTTACTCAATACATTTACAAAGTGAATTACCGCACGCTACCGCCCATCCTTTGCGCCCTGCCCGGTTTGCTTTGTCCTGCATCAATAAAAACGCAAACATCTTTGATGCAAAGCACTATATATAGACTTTAAAATCCCACCCGGCCCAATATCTTGTATTTTTCGTCTACTATTTCAACAATCCGCGCCGTCCTGAGCGGGATTCAGACTGTGGATAAAAGGGGCCGGAATGCCGGAAGCGGCGGGTGAAAAAAACAAAAATCCCGTCCATGCCTCCTGTACGCCTCTGTGGATAACCTGTTTAAAATGGAGAGATCATGACACCGCATGTAGTGAAAAGAGACGGGTGCAAAGTACCTTTCGATTCAGCGCGCATTCAGGAAGCCATTCTTCGTGCCGCAAAAGCAGCGGGAGTCGATGACGCCGATTATTGCGCCACCGTCGCCGCCCTGGTAAGCCAGCAGATGCAGGGGCGCAGCCAGGTCGATATCCATGAAATTCAGACCGCCGTGGAAAACCAGCTGATGGCGGGCAACCACAAGCAGCTGGCGCGCGCCTACATTGAGTACCGCCACGACCGCGATGTGGAACGTGAAAAGCGCGGCCGCCTGAACCGCGAAATTCAGGGGCTGGTGGAGCAGACAAACGCTTCGCTGCTCAATGAAAACGCGAACAAAGACAGCAAAGTCATCCCGACCCAGCGCGACCTGCTGGCGGGCATCGTCGCAAAACACTACGCCCGTCAGCACCTGCTGCCGCGCGACGTGGTGCTGGCGCACGAGCGCGGCGAAATTCACTATCACGACCTCGACTACTCGCCCTTTTTCCCGATGTTCAACTGCATGCTGATTGATCTAAAAGGCATGCTGACGCGCGGCTTTAAGATGGGCAACGCCGAAATCGAGCCGCCGAAATCTATCTCCACCGCCACCGCCGTGACGGCGCAGATTATCGCTCAGGTGGCGAGCCATATTTACGGCGGCACCACGATTAACCGCATCGATGAGGTGCTGGCGCCTTTCGTCGCCGCAAGCTTTGAAAAACACCGTCGGGTGGCGCAAGAGTGGCAGATAGCGGACGCGGAGGGCTATGCCCGCAACCGCACGGAAAAAGAGTGTTACGACGCTTTCCAGTCGCTGGAATATGAAGTCAATACGCTGCACACCGCCAACGGCCAGACGCCCTTCGTCACGTTCGGCTTCGGCCTCGGTACATCGTGGGAGTCGCGCCTCATCCAGACCTCGATTCTGCGCAACCGTATCGCAGGGCTGGGTAAAAACCGTAAAACGGCAGTCTTTCCGAAGCTGGTGTTCGCCATTCGCGACGGCCTGAACCACAAATTCGGCGACCCTAACTATGACATCAAGCAGCTGGCGCTGGAGTGCGCGAGCAAGCGCATGTATCCCGATATTCTGAACTACGACCAGGTGGTGAAAGTCACCGGCTCCTTCAAAACGCCGATGGGCTGTCGCAGCTTCCTTGGGGTGTACGAAGAGAACGGCGAGCAGATCCACGACGGACGCAACAACCTCGGCGTTATCAGCCTTAACCTGCCGCGCATCGCGCTGGAAGCGAAAGGCGACGAAGCCGCCTTCTGGACGCTGCTGGATGAGCGTCTGGCGCTGGCGCGCAAGGCGCTGATGACCCGCATCGCCCGTCTCGAAGGGGTAAAAGCGCGCGTGGCGCCCATTCTCTATATGGAAGGGGCCTGCGGCGTACGCCTGAAAGCGGATGACGAGGTGGCGGAGATCTTTAAAAACGGCCGCGCTTCAATTTCCCTTGGCTACATTGGCATTCATGAAACCATCAACGCGCTCAGCGGCAATCAGCATGTTTATGACAGCGAAACGCTGCGCGCCAAAGCCATCGCCATTGTGGCGCGGTTGCGTGACGCGGTGGACCAGTGGAAAGAGGAGACCGGCTACGGCTTTAGCCTCTACAGCACGCCGAGCGAAAACCTCTGCGACCGCTTCTGCCGTCTTGATACCGCCGAGTTCGGCGTGGTGCCGGGCGTAACCGACAAGGGTTATTACACCAACAGCTTCCACCTGGACGTGGAGAAAAAGGTGAACCCTTACGACAAAATCGACTTTGAAGCGCCCTACCCGCCGCTCGCGAACGGCGGTTTCATCTGCTACGGCGAATATCCGAACATTCAGCACAACCTGCGGGCGCTGGAAGACGTATGGGATTACAGCTATCAGCATGTGCCTTATTACGGCACGAATACGCCAATCGATGAGTGTTACGAGTGCGGCTTTACCGGCGAGTTTGAGTGCACCAGCAAAGGGTTCACCTGCCCGAAATGCGGCAACCACGACGCCGCCCGCGTCTCCGTTACCCGCCGCGTGTGCGGCTATCTCGGCAGCCCGGATGCGCGTCCGTTTAACGCTGGCAAGCAAGAAGAGGTAAAACGCCGCGTGAAGCATTTAGGCAACGGACAGATTGGGTAAGGCCTGATGATGGGTATCGGCTCGCTAACCCGCCCTGCATGGCTCACGCCGCGCTGATGGTGACCGGGGCGAATGAGCGCAGCCAACGCCGCTATGGCGTCACTTGAAAAGCGGTTCCGCAAAGCAACTGACGTCAGAGCAAGGCGGCAAACGAACGAGTCCCCGGGAGCTTACTCCGGTAAGTGACCGGGGCGAATGAGCGCAGCCAACGCCGTTATGGCGTCACTTGAGGAGCGGTTCCGCAAAGCAACTGACGTCAGAGCAAGGCGGCAAACGAACGAGTCCCCGGGAGCTTACTTCTGTAAGTGACCGGGGCGAATGAGCGCAGCCAACGCCGCTATGGCGTCAATTGAGAAGCGGAATGAATTTTCATCAGTACTATCCGGTTGATATAGTCAACGGCCCCGGCACCCGCTGCACGCTGTTTGTCGCGGGGTGCGTTCATGAATGCCCCGGCTGCTATAACAAAAGCACCTGGCGGCTTAACTCCGGCGCTCATTTCACGCCAGAAATGGAAGCGCAGATAATCCAGGACCTCAACGATACCCGCATAAAACGTCAGGGGCTGTCGCTCTCTGGCGGCGACCCGCTGCATCCACAAAACGTGCCGGCGATTCTAACGCTGGTGCGTCGCGTGCGGGCTGAATGTCCCGGTAAAGATATCTGGGTATGGACCGGCTATAAGCTTGAGGAATTAACGCCAGCGCAGCGTGAGGTCGTTGACCTTATCAACGTGCTGGTAGACGGGAAGTTCATGCAGGATCTCAAAGACCCGGCGCTTATCTGGCGCGGCAGCAGCAATCAGGTGATTCATTATTTACGCTGAGCCGCCTGTGCAGGAACCAGCCAGCCCGCAGCGAACGGGCTGGCCTGGCAATTAACGGTATTTATTGTGGTAAGTGTTGCGGGTGGTTTTGAAATCTTCAGCCGCCGCCTGCGCTTCCTTCACCTTGCCTTCATTAGCCAGCTTCAGCGCGCCGTCAATCTGGCTTACCAGCGTATCCAGACCGTGACGGAAATCTTTCAGCTCCGGGCTGTCCGCCGGTTTGTCCTCAAGCTTCGGCGGCGTCGATTTTTTCGCATCCAGCGCGGCGGTGCGCATCTTCGTTAAGGCATCCTTCATCTCTGCCGCGTCGGTGGTTTTCTGCACCGTTTTTAAATTGTCGTTGAGGATGTCCATATCATCTTCCAGATCCGCCGCCAGAGCTGCGGTGCTGGCAAACAGCACGGAGGAGACGGCTAACATTGCTAACAATGACTTACGCATCGGCTTACCTTCTTATTATGATGACGAAAAAAGGGCGCCGCTGCGGGCGCCCCTGGGAATTATTGCCCGGCTATCTTCATCTCCGGCAGCAGTACGGAGCCGCACTGAATGTTGCTGCGCGTTTCGATATCGTCGGCGATAGTGACCATGTTGCGCCACATATCCTTCAGGTTGCCGGCGATGGTGATTTCGCTTACCGGATACTGGATCTCGCCATTTTCCACCCAGAACCCGGCCGCGCCGCGGGAATAGTCGCCGGTAATGCCGCTCACGCCCTGGCCCATCAGCTCGGTGACCACCAGTCCGGTGCCCATCTCTTTGAGCAACTCATCAAAGCTCAGTCCGCGCCCCTGGATGCGCCAGTTATGGATGCCGCCCGCGTGGCCAGTGCTTTTCAGCCCCAGCTTGCGCGCTGAATAGTTAGTCAGCAGCCACTGTTGCAGCACGCCATCCTTCACGATATCGCGACGCTCGGTGCGCACCCCTTCGCTGTCAAACGGCGTAGAGGCGAGCCCTTTCAGCAGGTGCGGATGCTCTTCAATCGTCAGCCAGTCAGGCAGGATCTGTTTACCCAGCGAATCCAGCAGGAAGGTCGATTTGCGGTAAACCGCGCCGCCGCTAATGGCGCCCACCAGATGACCGAACAAACCGGTCGCCACTTCATGGGCGAAAATTACCGGCGCTTTCATGGTGGGGAGCTTACGCGGCGACAGGCGGGACAGGGTGCGCTTAGCACACTCTTCGCCCACCCACTCCGGCGAGCGCAAATCTTCGATTGCCCGGCCGATGGTGTAGGCATAGTCGCGCTCCATGTCGCCGTTCTCTTCGGCAATGACGCAGCTTGAAAGCGAGTGGCGGGTGGAGCAGTAGCTCTGCAGCATGCCGTGGCTGTTGCCAAATACTTTAATGCCGTAATGGCTGTTGAAGCTGCCGCCCTCGGTATTGGTAATGCGCTTATCGGCTTTCAGCGAGGCCTGCTCGGCGCGCGCGGCAAGCTCAATGGCGCGATCCGGGTCCACTTCCGCCGGATGGAACAGAGAGAGATCCGGCGCGTCAAACGCCAGCAGATCTTTATCCGCCACGCCCGCACACGGATCCGGCGAGGTGTAACGCGCGATATCCAGCGCCGCCTGCACCGTGCGGGCAATCGCCTGTGGGCTTAAGTCGGTGGACGAAGCGCTGCCTTTACGGTTCTGATGGTAAACGGTAATGCCGAGCGCCCCATCGCTGTTGAATTCCACATTTTCCACCTCACCGTAGCGGGTGCTGACGCTCAGACCGGTGGTTTTGCTCACCGCCACTTCCGCGCCGTCCGCCTTGCCCGATGCCAGTTCCAGCGCAGTGGCGACGGCCTCTTCCAGTGTTTTGCGCTGTTGCGCAACTTGTGTGATTAGTTTCATCGCGAATGCCATAATGTAAGGTGAAAACAGAAGACGTATTTTTTGAGTCTAACAGAGAACCATTTCGCAGTGCGCGCCTTAACTGGTAGTATTAGCCTCTTTTTTTAAGGAGCCTGAGATGACAAAGCAGCCCGAAGACTGGCTCGATGATGTCCCTGATAATGAAAACGAAGACGACGATGACGAGATTATCTGGGTCAGCAAAAGCGAAATTAAGCGCGATGCCGAAGAGTTAAAACGTCTCGGCGCCGAGCTGGTGGACCTGGGCAAGAACGCCCTGGATAAAATCCCGCTGGATGAAGATCTGCGCGCCGCGATTGAACTGGCGCAGCGCATCAAGAAAGAAGGCCGCCGCCGCCAGATGCAGCTTATCGGCAAAATGCTTCGCCAGCGCGATGACGAGCCTATCCGTCAGGCCCTGGATAAACTGAAAAACCGCCACAACCAGCAGGTGGCGCTGTTCCATAAGCTGGAGCATCTGCGCGACCGGTTGATTGAAGAAGGCGACGACGCGGTGCCGGACGTGCTGAACCTCTGGCCGCAGGCGGACCGTCAGCAGCTGCGTTCGCTTATCCGCAACGCGAAAAAGGAAAAGGAAGGCAATAAGCCGCCTAAATCCGCCCGCCTGATTTTCCAGTATCTACGCGAACTGGCTGAAGGCCAGGAATAAGCGCTAAAAGCCCGGTTCTGCCGGGCTTCTTTTTTACTTTCTCTCTCCTCGCTTTTTTAATTCTTTACATGCCCCTTAAGCTGAAACGTTAAAGCTAACAAGGTTTTTCTTCACACTTTTCATCGCAACACCTCTCCTGATTGCATAAAAAAACGGACCCTGGCCTCAAAAATTTCCTTCATCTGCTGCTTTTTCCCGAGCAGTGAATGCGATCACGTTTCTTATCCACCACAGAAACTAGTCTTCACAGGCCATTAACTTAAATCGATTCAGCAAAAAGGATAAAAGGATGAAAAAGACGCTGCTTCTGACCTCGCTCGCGCTGCTGGTTTCGGCTCAGGCTTCCGCCCAGACCTGGGTGCTGACCAACGCTGAAAAGGGCACGGATAAAGGAGACTGGCGCATAACCAGCCAGCAGCTGAACCTCAAAGGCGCCCCGTTCAGCATTGAGCAAAAAGTGCTGCACGGCGGCAAGCAGGAGGGCAGCAAAATCATCACGCTCGCCAGTGAAAACGGCCTCACCATCGTCTTAAGCCCTACGCGCGGCATGAACCTGCTGCATGCGCAAGGGTTTGGCGTGCGCCTGGGCTGGGATTCGCCGGTCAAAGAGGTCGTGAACCCGGCATTTATTAATCTGGAAAGCCGCAACGGTCTCGGCTGGCTGGAAGGGTTCAATGAAATGATGGTGCGCTGCGGCTATGAGTGGACCGGCCATCCGACCACGGCTGACGGCCAGCTTTATACGCTGCATGGCAAAGCGGGCAATACGCCAGCCTCCCGCGTGGAAGTAGAAGTAAGCGAAAGCGCGCCGTATGAAATCCGCATACGCGGTCTGATTAAAGAGAGCACCTTTAAAAAAGCGGATCTGCAAACGATGACTGAACTGCGCTATGTGCCGGGCAGCAACAGCTTCAGCCTGCACGATGTGCTGACGAACCACGCCGATTATCCGCATGACTATCAGATTATCTACCACAGCAACTTCGGCAAGCCGATTCTGGAAGAAGGCGCGCGCTTTATCGCTCCGCTAGCGAACGTGAGTCCCTTTAACGACTACGCCAAAGGCGGAATGAAAGCGTGGAATACCTACAGCGCGCCGACGAAAGGCTTTGACGAAATGGTCTTTAACCTTACCCCGCTTGCCGATGCGAACCAGCAGACCCTCGCCGCCGTGATCAACAAAGCGGGCGACAAAGGGGCGGCTATCGGTTTTAACGTGTCGCAACTGCCGGTGCTGACGATGTGGAAAAACACCGATACGGAAAAACAGGGTTATGTGACCGGCATCGAGCCGGGCACCAGCTACGCTTATCCGGTGATCATTGAGCGCGAGCAGAAGCGCGTGAAGCAACTCGCCCCCGGCGCCAGCACACAGTTCGATTTAACCTACACGCTGCTGCACAGCAGCGAACAGGTGGCGGACGTGGAGAAACAGGTCGCCGCCATTCAGGGCGATAAGCAAACGCAAGCCAGCGATACGCCTATCGCGAAAGAGTAAAGCATAAAAAAGCCGCTTCGCAGGAAGCGGCTTTTCTTACCAGCAAGGATGAAGCCAGGGGCGCGGGAGACGCCCTTTTTTCAGGCCTGCGCTTTCTGCGCAAGGCCATCCAGCAGCTTCTGATGAATGCCGCCAAAGCCGCCGTTGCTCATCACCAGGATATGGTCGCCAGGCTGCGCGGTTTTCACAATCATCTCCACCAGCGTGTCGAGATCGGCGCTCCAGTGGGCAGGCTGTACGCAGGCCTCCGCCACTTCCGCCACCTGCCACGGAATATGGTGCGGCTGGAAGAGGAACACTTCGTCGGCGCGACCGAGCGAAGGGGCGAGATCGTCTTTGCTGACGCCCATCTTCATGGTGTTGGAGCGCGGCTCCAGCACGGCGAGGATGCGCGCCGTGCCGCCTACTTTGCCGCGCAGGGCGGCAAGCGTGGCGAGGATAGCGGTCGGGTGATGGGCGAAATCGTCATACACGGTTACGCCGTTCGCTTCGCCGCGCAATTCCAGACGGCGGCGTGCATTAACGAATGAACCCAGCGCCTGCGCAGCGTCGGCGGGCGTTACGCCTACATGGCGTGCTGCGGCAATCGCCATCAGCCCGTTATGCATGTTGTGCTCGCCTACGAGGCCCCAGTTCACTTCCCCTACTTTTTCGCCGTCAAGCCACACTTCCCAGTTTGAGGCGTCGGTCGTCAGCTTTTTCGCCTGCCAGTGGCCCTGCTCGCCAACCGTCTCCTGCTCGCTCCAGCAACCCATCCCCAGCGTTTGCTTCAGGTTGATATCGCTTTCGGGCCAGATGATTTTCCCCTGCCCCGGCACGATGCGCACCAGATGGTGGAACTGCTTCTGGATAGCCTTCAGGTCGTCGAAGATATCGGCGTGGTCGAATTCCAGATTGTTTAGCACCAGCGTGCGCGGCGCGTAGTGGACGAACTTGGAGCGCTTATCGAAAAAGGCGCAGTCGTATTCGTCAGCTTCGATTACGAAGAACGGACTATCGCCAAGGCGCGCGGAAACGTCAAAATTACCTGGCACGCCGCCTATCACAAAGCCCGGCTTGTAGCCGCAGGCTTCAAGGATCCAGGCGGCCATGCCGGCGGTGGTGGTTTTACCGTGGGTGCCGGCGATGGCGACGACCCAGCGGTCGCGCAGCACAAAATCGTGCAGCCACTGCGGGCCGGACATATAAGGAATGCCCTGCTCCAGCACCGCTTCCACGCAGGGATTGCCGCGAGTCATGGCGTTGCCGATGATGACCAGGTCCGGGCGCGGCTCCAGCTGCGCGGCGTCGTAGCCCTGGATTAATTCGATACCTTGCTTTTCAAGAAGGGTGCTCATTGGCGGGTAGACATTAGCATCCGAGCCCGTCACCTCGTGGCCAAGCGAACGCGCCAGCATCGCGAGTCCGCCCATAAAAGTGCCACAAATACCCAGAATATGAATGCGCATACGTCACTATCCTTTTTTAGTCCGGCGCACATTCTACCCGCAGGAAGGGGGCCGGAGAAATGCCTTTCAGGATTATCTGTATTTGGCTTACACGATTCACTTCTGCGCGACAATTTGAAACTTTGTTAATATTGTTGTGATCGCTTTACTCAACTTCAGATGCAGGGAAAGTGTTATGAAAACGTTAGGTGAGTTTATTGTCGAAAAGCAGCACGAATTTTCACATGCGACCGGTGAACTGACGGCGCTGCTGTCGGCAATAAAGCTGGGCGCGAAGATTATCCACCGCGATATCAACAAAGCAGGTCTGGTTGATATTCTCGGCGCCAGCGGCGCGGAAAACGTTCAGGGCGAGGTGCAGCAAAAGCTCGATCTGTTCGCCAACGAAAAGCTGAAAGCCGCACTGCGCGCTCGCGATATCGTGGCGGGCATCGCTTCTGAAGAAGAAGATGAGATTGTGGTTTTTGAAGGCTGCGAACATGCAAAGTATGTCGTGCTGATGGACCCGCTGGACGGCTCGTCCAACATCGATGTTAACGTCTCTGTTGGCACCATTTTCTCTATTTACCGCCGCGTTACGCCGGTCGGCACGCCGGTCACCATGGAAGACTTCCTGCAGCCTGGCAGCAAGCAAGTGGCGGCGGGTTACGTGGTTTACGGCTCCTCCACCATGCTGGTTTACACCACCGGCTGCGGCGTTCACGCCTTCACTTACGACCCTTCGCTTGGCGTGTTCTGCCTGTGCCAGGAGCGCATGCGCTTCCCGGAGAAAGGCAACACCTACTCCATCAACGAAGGCAACTACATCAAATTCCCGAATGGCGTGAAGAAATACATCAAATTCTGCCAGGAAGAAGATAAAGCAACCCAGCGCCCTTACACCTCGCGCTACATCGGCTCGCTGGTGGCGGATTTCCATCGCAACCTGCTTAAAGGCGGCATTTATCTTTATCCGAGCACCGCAAGCCACCCGGAAGGCAAGCTGCGCCTGCTGTATGAGTGCAACCCGATGGCGTTTCTCGCCGAACAGGCGGGCGGCAAGGCGAGCGACGGCAAGCAGCGCATTCTGGATATCGTTCCGGACAGCCTGCACCAGCGCCGTCCGTTCTTCGTCGGCACCGACCACATGGTGGAAGATGTCGAGCGCTTTATTCGCGAGTATCCTGACGCGTAGCGCCGGTATGAGACAACAAGGGCAGCTCACGCTGCCCTTTATTATTTTCAGGCCTGCATCTGCAACCTGAATGTCGCCATCGCTTCCACCAGCTGCTGCGACTGCTCTTCAAGCGAGCGCGTGGCGGCGGAAGATTGCTGCACCAGCGCGGCGTTCTGCTGGGCCACTTCGTCCATCTGGCTGACCGCAATATTCACCTGCTCAATGCCGCGGCTCTGCTCATGCGACGCGTTGGCGATTTCTCGCATCAGCTTCGTCATGCGTAAAACCTCTTCGGCAATTTCATCCATGGTTTCGCCCGCCTGCTGCGCCAGTTCGCTGCCTTCGCCAACGTGGGTTTGCGAGTCGCTGATAAGCGTGCGGATCTCTTTCGCCGCCTCGGCGCTGCGGCTGGCAAGGCTGCGCACTTCGCCTGCCACCACCGCAAATCCCCTTCCCTGCTCTCCTGCCCGCGCCGCTTCCACCGCCGCGTTCAGTGCCAGGATGTTGGTCTGGAAGGCGATGCCGTCAATAACGCTCAGAATGTCGGCGATGCGGCCGGCACTGCCGGAAATATCACGCATTTTCTCAATGACGTAGCAGACCATTTCGCTGCCGCGATCGGCGGTATCGGAAACGGTTTGCGCCATCTTGTGCGCCGCTTCGGCATTCGCCGCATTCTGTTTCACCGTGGCGGTGATCTCTTCCATGCTCGCGGCGGTCTGCTCAAGGGAGGTGGCGGTAGATTCGGTGCGCTGAGAGAGATCGACGTTGCCAGCCGAAAGCTCGCGGCTGCCGGTATCTATCTGCGCGCTGGCGTCGCGCACGCGCAACACCGACGCCATCAGCGCCTGGCGCATACTCTCAATCGCCGTCGCCAGGCGTCCCAGCTCGTTGTTGCCTGCGTCAGCAGTGGTATGGGTGAGATCGCCTGCGGCAATCACTTCCAGTTGTTCAATCGCGCGGCTCAGCGGCTGGAGCAGCAAATGACGCAGCGCCAGCCACACCAGCGCAATCAGCGCCGCGGTGAGCAGCACGGCGAACACCATTAACCCCATTACGGTCCGCTTGTGCGCCAGGACCGTCGCCACCTCTTCATTGCCGCGCTGTTCGCTCCAGCGCTGGAACGCCTGCATGTCGTTATCAAAGCTGCGGGAGAGCGGAATAAGCCCGTTTTCCAGCAGGTCGTAATACTCATCAGGGCTTTGCTTGTTGAGCGCGGCCAGCATCGGCGTGATGCCTTTGCTGTTATAGGCGTTATAGCTTGCCGCCAGCTTCTTCAGTAGCGCGGCGCCCTGCTCGTCGTCCACGCCGCTGGCAATCAGCGCTTTCAGCGTCTGTTGCGCCTGGGCGATTTCCGCGGTTACGCTTTTCACAGAATTACCGGCATCGTCTAACAGGCCGACCTCCATCTGGCGTACCGCCTGCCCGGCTTCGTTACGCGCCCGCAAAAGCAGCGTATAGCCTTCGTTCAGGCGCACCATTTTTTCACCCTGTAGCTGGTTGATGCGTTGCAGAGAGGTGGAACTTTGCGTCAGCGCGTAAATGCCAATCCCGCTAACGACCAACAGCAAAAGCGTCATGGCCGCCAACAGGGTCAGCAGGCCGGTACGAATGGAGAGATTTTTTAGCATGGTACTTTTCCCGGTAATCGCGATAGCTCAAAACGGACGAATAGTGAGTTATCGGCAATCACCGGAGAAAGTTTAATCATTTTTAGCGATTTCAGTATGTTACTGGCTTGTTGGCGCCGTGCTAACGCGCTTAACATCCGCGCTCTGGCGGTTTTCCCACAGCACGGTAAGGCCGCGCTGCAGCGCAATAAAGATAAACAACAAAATGCCGATGGCGATTTTGGTCCACCATGAACTGAGCGTGCCGTCAAAGTTGATATAGGTCTGGATCAAGCCCTGGATAGCGACGCCAAACAGCGTGCCGAGCACCGTTCCCACGCCGCCGGAGAGCAGCGTGCCGCCGATGACCACCGAGGCGATAGCGTCCAGTTCTACCCCTACCCCCGCCAGCGCGTAACCCGCCGAGGTATAAATCGAGAAGACAATGCCCGCAAGCGTGGCAAGCCCGGTGGAGAGCATGTAAATGCGGATGGTCGTGCTGCGGGTGGAGATACCCATCAGGTTCGCCGAAACCGCGCTGCCGCCGATGGCGTAAACCTGGTTGCCAAAACGGGTGCGATGAGCGAGGAAAATACCGATAACCACCACGCCCAACATCAGCAGCCCCATCGCGCTTAAGCGTCCGCCGCCCGGGATTTTCCAGGCGAGGCTTGAGAGCGTGTCGTAAATGGGATGGTTAATCGGAATAGACTCTTCGGAAACCAGATAGCTGACGCCGCGCAGAAAGAACATCCCGGCGAGCGTAATGATAAACGCCGGGATTTTCAGCGCGTCTATCAAAAGCCCCATGAAAGCGCCGAAGGCGCAGCCCATCGCCAGCACCAGCGGGAAAGCCACCAGCGGCGAAAGCCCCCAGAAACCTATCGCTTTGGCAAGGAAAACGCCGGTAAAGGCGATCACCGAGCCGACTGAGAGATCGATCCCGCCGGAGAGGATCACAAAGGTCATGCCGACCGCGATGATCCCAAGAAATGCGTTATCCGTAAGAATGTTGCAAATTACGCGCGTGGAGGCGAAGCCGGGAAACTGCGTCAGGCAGTAGAGGTAGCCCAGCACAAATACCGCAAGCGTTATCATCAGCGGCAGGTTACGTTTTATCATGGCGGCGCACTCCCTTCAGCAAGCCAATAAAGCGCGGCGACTGGACTATCAGCACGCAAAGCACCACCACCGCTTTTACCACCTGGTTAAGCTCCGGCGGAAAGCCGGAGAGCAGAATACCGGTATTCATCCCCTGGATAATCAGCGCGCCCACCACCGAAAGCACCAGGTTGAAGCGCCCGCCCATCAGCGAGCCGCCGCCAATCACCACAGCGAGGATGGCGTCCAGCTCAAGCCACAGCCCGGCGTTGTTGGCGTCCGCGCCGCGAATATCCGCCGCGACGATAACGCCGGCGATAGCGGCGCAGACGCCGCTCAGCACGTAGGTCAGCATCACCACGCCCCGGGTGTTAACGCCGGCGTTTTTCGCCGCCCGAATGTTGATGCCCACCGCTTCGATAAACATGCCGAGCGCCGTTTTACGGGTGAACAGCCAGAAAATAATCAGCGTGACGAGCGCGATGATAACCGGCGTTGGGAAAAGCAACAGCGAGCCGCTGCCAAGCCAGGAGAGCGAAGGCGAGTTAAAGGTGACGATTTGCCCGGAGGTAATCAACTGCGCCACGCCGCGCCCGGCCACCATCAGGATAAGCGTGGCGACGAAGGGCTGGATTTTCAGCACCGCGACCAGAATGCCGTTCCATAACCCCGCCAGCACGCCCACGCCGAGCGAGGCGAGCAGGACAACCGCCAGGCTGTGCCCGGCGACGGTCATCGCGGCGGCGGTCGCCCCGGCGATAGCCATGGTCGCCCCCACGGAAAGGTCGATGCCGCCAGTCGCTATCACCAGCGTCATGCCGATCGCCAGCAACGCCACGGGAGCGGCGCGGTTAAGAATGTCTATCGGACTGCCGAACAGGCGGCCATCCTGCAACACTATCTGGAAGAAGTGGCTCGCCACCAGGCTGTCTACCAGCAGCACCAGCAGCAGCGCCGCTAACTGCGGCATGCCCGGCGGCCAGCGGAAGCGGCGTTTTGGCGCGCCCACTTCAGGTAATGATCCCATCACTCAGAACTCCTTATGCCGCAATGGCATTCATAATCGCGCTCACCGAAAGCTGCTCGAGCGGAATTTCCGCCACCTGCTGCCGGTCTCGCATGATCACCACCCGGTCGGCATAGCCCACCAGCTCTTCCAGCTCTGACGAAATCACCAGCAGCGCCAGCCCGTCGGCGCAGAGCGTTTCTATCAGGCGAATAATTTCCGCATGCGCGCCGACGTCAATGCCGCGCGTAGGCTCATCCAGAATCAAAAATTGCGGACGCGTCAGCAGCCAGCGCGAAAGCAGCACTTTTTGCTGGTTGCCGCCAGAGAGAAACTCTATCGGCTGTTCCGTGCCCGGCGTGCGGATGCCAAGCTGGCGAATAAAACGCTCGGCTATCTGAATTTGCTCACGCTTCGGAATCGGCCGCAGCCATCCGCGCTGGGCCTGTAAGGCCAGCACAATGTTCTCGCGCACCGACGCGGCGCCGATAATGCCATCGGTTTTGCGGTCCTCCGGGCAAAAACCGATGCCGAGACAGGAGGCCTGATGCGGCGATCGCAACGTCTGCGGCTTGCCTTTGATAACGGCGGTGCCGCTGTCGGCGGGGTGAATGCCGAAGATAACCTCGGCGGTTTCAGTACGTCCCGAACCGAGCAGGCCGGCGAGACCGACGATTTCGCCGGGACGAATTTCCAGATCGAACGGCGTGATAACCCCTTTCTTACCGAAGTTGCTGAAGGCAGCGACCGGTTTCTCACTCAACAGGGTGCGTCCAGCGCGCTGCAACGCGTTGGTGTCCAGTTCGCGTCCCAGCATCATCTTCACCAGCTCAATTTGCGGCAGTTCGGCGGTTTCACGCGTCCCTACAAACTTGCCGTTGCGCAGCACCGTGATGCGGTCGGTGACTTCATAGACCTGGTCGAGAAAGTGGGTGACGAAAATCAGGCTGACGCCCTGATCGCGCAGCTGGCGCATCAGGGTAAAGAGCATCTCTACCTCTTTGGTGTCGAGGCTCGCGGTGGGCTCGTCCAGGATAAGCACTTTGGCGGAGAGATCGATGGCGCGACAGATAGCGACAATCTGCTGCATCGCCACGGAAAAACGGTTCAACGGCTCGCGCACGTCGAGCTTAAAGCCGTAAGATTCCATCAACCGCGCGGCACGCTGCTCCATCTCTTTACGGCGCAGCAGCCCAAAGCGCCGGGGCTCGCGACCGATAAACAGGTTATCCGCCACCGACATATTGGGCAGCAGGTTGACCTCCTGGTAGACGGTGCCGATGCCCAGCTCCTGGGCGTGAGCGGTGTTTTTCGGCCGCACCGGTTTGCCTTCGAGAAAAACGGTGCCGCCGTCCGGCTGATAAACGCCAGTCAGGGCTTTAATCAATGTGGATTTCCCGGCGCCGTTCTCGCCAAGCAACGCCATGATCTCGCCGCGCCGCAGGCTGAAGTTGACCTCTTCAAGCGCTTTCACCCCTGGAAAGTATTTGCTTAAGCCTTCCGTGCGCAGGATCTCCTGCTGTTCGTTATGCATTGCCAGACTCCCCGTTGCCCACGCGCTAAAACGGTGGATGCGCTGTGTTTACTCACTCCGAAAATTGCCCCTCTTCCCGGGGGGAAGAGGGGCTCGGTTTGCTTTTTATTAAATGACCGATTCATCGAGGCGTCGGTTCTCCTTCCTCTCCTCCGTAGAGAAGAGCGAATCGGTTCGCTTCTTTACGTTTTACTTCGGCCAAAGGAGCCGGTTTTTTCTCTTCTTTCCAGGGAGAGGGCCGCGGCGAGGATTTTCTCCCTCGCCGCCCCCTCGCCAGAAAGATGCTCACAGGCGTCAAAGAGCCGCCGCCACTGCTATTGGCTTATCAGTAACCCATATTTTTCTTCTGCTCTAACGTCTCTTTAGCCGTATCCGGCAAATAGAGCGTCGATTTGGTGATGGTCAGTTTTTCAGGCTGAGTGCCATCTTTTTTGAATTTTTCCAGCGCGTCGAACGCCGGGCCCGCCATGTTTGGCGTTAACTCAACGCTTGCGTTAGCTTCGCCGTCGATCATCGCTTTGAAGATGTCCGGCACCCCGTCGATGGAACCGGTGAGAATATCTTTGCCCGGCTTCAGGCCCGCTTCTTTAATGGCCTGAATCGCGCCAATCGCCATGTCGTCGTTATGCGCGTAAACCATGCAGATGTTCTTGCCGTTGTTTTCCGCTTTGATAAAGCTCTCCATCACCTCTTTCCCTTTCGAACGGGTAAAGTCGCCGGATTGAGAACGGATGATTTTGATATTCGGCGCTTTAGAGATGGCTTCGGCGAAACCTTTCTTACGGTCAATCGCCACGCTTGCACCCACGGTGCCCTGAAGTTCCACAACGTTACACGGTTTGCCGGCGACGGTTTTCACCAGCCAGTCGCCAATCAGCTTGCCTTCCAGCACGTTGTCGGCGGTAACGGTGGTCATATAGAGCGACTTGTCTTTTACGTCGATGGAGCGGTCAAGCAGGATAACCGGGATCTCCGCTTCTTTTGCTTCCTGCAACACCGGCTCCCAACCCGTTGCGACGACCGGGGCGATAAAGATGGCATCCACGCCCTGAGCGATGAAAGAGCGCACCGCCTTGATTTGGTTTTCCTGTTTCTGCTGGCCGTCGGCAATCTTCAGATTGATGCCTCGCTTCTGCGCTTCGCTTTTGGCGACGTTAGTTTCCGCCGCTCGCCAGCCAGACTCGGAACCTACCTGAGAAAATCCCACGGTTAACGGGGCGGCCATCGCCATAGACGACATGGCTGCCGAAACTGCTGTGACCAGAAGTAAGCGCTTCCACATAAGTGCATCCTCGTAGGGTTATTGTTGGTTAAATCTCCACCTGCGCCGAAACTATAGACAATCCGGGATGTAACTGAATGCGTTACATCACAATTCAAAAAAGTAACGAAAACGTTAAATCCCGTGAGTGACAAAAGGTGACGCAAGACAAGCGCTGGCGCGCCTGCCGCCTAAGGTGAGATAGCAGGCTTTTCTTACACAAAAATCCTGACCTGTATCTGCTTTGTAAACGGTTACACAGATTTATTGAGAATGCGGCTGGCTTTATGGATTTTCCGGGCGCGGAAAAGGTCTTAAAATTGTCCCGCTACGCCGGACCGGCGAAAACAGGCAAAGACATTTACCTCCACCTGGCTATAATACCGGGCACTTGTTTGCCATACATTTTTAAGGAAACAGACATGAGCTTACTGAACGTACCTGCGGGCAAAGATCTGCCGGAAGACATCTACGTTATTATCGAAATCCCGGCCAACGCGGACCCGATCAAATACGAAGTGGACAAAGACAGCGGCGCGCTGTTCGTTGACCGCTTTATGTCCACCGCTATGTTCTATCCGTGCAACTACGGTTACATCAACCACACCCTCTCCCTGGATGGCGACCCGGTTGACGTGCTGGTCCCGACGCCGTACCCGCTGCAGCCGGGCTCTGTGATCCGCTGCCGTCCGGTTGGCGTGCTGAAAATGACCGACGAATCTGGCGAAGATGCGAAACTGGTTGCCGTACCGCACACCAAGCTCTCCAAAGAATACGATCACATTAAAGATGTGAACGATCTGCCGGAACTGCTGAAAGCGCAGATCACCCACTTCTTCGAGCACTACAAAGACCTCGAAAAAGGCAAATGGGTTAAAGTTGACGGCTGGGACAACGCAGAAGCCGCGAAAGAAGAAATTCGTACCTCTTTCGAACGCGCTGCGAAGAAGTAATTCTTCCCGCTTCACACAGCACACCGCCTGCGGGCGGTGTGTTTGTTTTTAGCCTTCAGCGCCGCGTTTTACGTGCTCTGAGAGGTTTCATAAAAGTGTCATAAAGCGATTATTTCTTTTTTGTTCATCGCATTACCTTATCTGCATCTGCGTTTCCTTCTTCAGTGAGCTTAAAGCTCCTCTTTTTGCGGTCGATATCTCCTGTTCGCGTGCGCCGCACGCCTTCTTGACCGGGGAATGACCAACAGCAATGAAACTTAATCATCTTACTATCGGACAGCGGCTTGGCCTGCTGGCGGGCCTGCTGCTGCTCGCTACGCTGTTTATTGGCATACGCAGCCTTGCGGTTAACGCCAACGGCCTTAAGCAAAACCAGGAGATCATGACCACGGAGAAGGTGATAGCGGAAAGTATCGATACGGCCCGCAATGCCCAGGTGCAGTTCAAAATTCAGGTGCAGGAGTGGAAAAACACCCTGCTGCGCGGCGCTCAGGACCAGGCGCAGTTTGATAAATACCGAAACGCGTTTATCAGCCAGAGCCAGAAGACGCAGGCGTTGCTTAATGAACTCGCCGCGCTGCTGCCGCAGATGGGTATGGACGCCGACGCGGTGATGAAAACCCGCGTCCTGCACGCCGAACTGGAACAGCACTACCTGAACGCGCTGACGCAATACGTGGTGAATGACCCGACCAGCGCGCAGCGGGTCGATCACCTGGTAGCGGGTATTGATCGTGAGCCGACGCACATGATCGATGAGATGGTCGCCAGCACGCTGAAGCAGGCGGAACATCTCCATCAGCAGTCCGACGCTCGCAACGAAGCGCAGTTTCAACGCACGCGGTTAATGTTGCTGCTCACTATGGCGCTGACTCTTCTTACCGGCGCGTTAATTACCTGGTGGCTGGTGCGCAGCATCACGCGCCCGCTGGCTGAAGCCGTATCCATTGCCCGTACGGTGGCCGCCGGAGATTTGCAGGCGACGATTACCGTTCATGGGCGCGATGAAACCGCCGAGCTGATGCGCGCGCTCAAGGAGATGAACAGCAACCTGACGCGCATTGTGGCAGGCGTACGGGCGGGCACGGAGACTATCGCCACCGCCTCATCGCAAATCGCGACCGGCAGCCGGGAGCTCTCTTCGCGTAATGAAGCGCAGGCCAGCGCGCTGGTGGAGACGGCGGCCTCCATGGAAGAGCTCACCTCGGTGGTGAAAAATAACGCTGAAAACTCCCGCTTTGCCAGCAACATCGCCCGCGATGCGCGCCTGCGCGCAGGTGAAGGCGGCGAAGCGGTAGAGCGCGTGGTGCAGACCATGAGCGTGATTCATCGCTTCTCCAGTGAGATAAGCACCATTGTCAGCGTTATCGACAGCATCGCTTTCCAGACTAATATCCTGGCGCTTAACGCCGCGGTAGAAGCGGCCCGTGCGGGTAGCGAAGGACGCGGTTTTGCTGTCGTCGCGGCCGAAGTGCGGGCGCTGGCGCAGCGTTCTGCCGCCAGTGCGAAAGATATTCGCGACTTAATCGACCGCTCGGTGCACCGCATCGAAGAAGGCAATACGCTGGTGAAAGGCGCAGGTGATGTAATGGAAGAAATTGTCCGCAGCGTGCAGCGCGTGAGCGAGTTGGTGGAGAACATTTCGCTGGCAAGCCATGAGCAGAGCGCAGGCATCGACCAGGTGAACGTCGCCGTAACGCAGATGGATGCCGCGACGCAGCAGAACGCCGCGCTTTCGCAGCAATCTGCCGCCGCCGCGCAATCGATGCAGGAGCAGGCGCACCGGCTGCTGGAAACCGTCAGCGTGTTCCGCCTTGGAAAGCGCGACGAACAGCTCGCCTGATATAAAAATGCCGCCCTGTGGGCGGCATTGTCGTTATTTATTGTTTTGCAAAGGAAACAGCTTCTTATACGTCTGCGCCATTTCCGCCGCCCTGGCCTGATTCCCCCGGAACTGCTCAATCATCATCATGCTGCGCCAGACATTGGCGTCGTTATGCCGCAGCGACCACGCTGGCGCCGCCTAAGCGAAGATAAGTCCGGCGGGGGTAATAAAAGCAGGAAACATAGCACTTATAATACAGGCGCGAGAAACCGATATAATGGCCCAACAGAAATAACTACTTATTTCCGGCTTTAAAATCCCGGCTAATGTTAAACCAATAAAAATAAATATTGAATATCAGAAGTTCGGACAAAAAAAAGCCAACCCTTACCGGGCTGGTTTTAAATAGTAAAGCAGGTTTTGACACTCACATATTAACCCATGAGGCCAGTAGCAATACAGGAAATGCCACTATAACCCGCCTGAACATAATTAAATAACTAATAAACACATTAAATATCAACCTGTGATAAAGGTCTGATTTGGTTAAACGATGCTGTTTTTATGAAACCTGCTTTTTAAATTCATCCTTTTAAGGATCAGCTTTTCGGGTTAATTCACTGAATATATAAAACGTTATAAAAAGGCCATAACAATAGTAACCATTCTAAACCTGGACTTTAAATTCCATATCCGTAACAGTTATGAATTAACACTTTGATTAATTGAAAAAATAAAAATGGGTGAAGAATATTGCGAAACAGAAAAGAAAAACCACGCCGAAGCGTGGTTTGGGGAGGGGTTAATTAGCGTCTCTGTCGAGCCAGTTGCCGCTGTCGATACGCGTTAAGCCTTCGACAGGGCGCTGGTAGACATACATCCAGGCACTGCCGTAAGGCGTCTGGATGAGCTGCCGTTTGTATTCGCCGCCGCTGGTACGCAGAGCGTCCAGTTCGGCGAGCGTGGAGGCGTCTATGCGATAGACCTCGCCCGTTACCGTTCCCTCGCCTGGCACCGCACCTGGGTAGTGGCCGAGGCTGTAAAGCTGGTAATGGTCAATGTCATAGTCGCCCAGCCACTGAGCGTTGGTCATCCAGTGGCTGTTGCCTTGTTTGCGTCGTAAACTGCCGTAGACAAATATTCGCATTGCTAAAACTCAAACTGATAGAGCAGATCAAGTGCCTGATCTACGCCAGACACCGCTTCCAGATATAGCTTAGGCATAAGGCGGTAGCGCAGCGTGAGCGTCGCCAGCGAGTCAAAAATACCCACGCCATACTTCACCTGTAGACCCGGCAGTACATAGCCGCTGACCACCACCTGGGACGAGTCGCCCACCCCTTCGGTATCCAGCGCCAGATTCTTCACGCCAAACGTCTCGCCGATTTTACCCACAACCTGCCCACTTTGTGCAACCCCCAGACCAATCAGCATCGACGTCATCGCTTCGCTGTCGCTCTGATTGCTCTCAAGCCCTTGTCCGCGAAGCAGATAAGAGAGCGCTTCCTGCTGGGACATGGCCGGGTCGGAGAAGACCTCTACCTTAGGCGCGTCCGGTGTACCGGTAACTTTAACGCCTGCGGTAACATCGTTCTCGGTGGCGTCCGGGTTACGAATCGCTTCGATGTTGAACACAGGTTGATCCGGCGGGCCGGCGAAGAGGATTTCCCCTTTACGCACGATCAGATCCTGACCGTAAGCATGGAAGCGCCCTTCGCCATCCGGAATGTTAATCTGGCCGTTAAGCCCCAGCCCTTGCTTATCCTGGCCGACTTTCAGGTCGCCGGTAAGCCGCGCTTTTAGCCCAAAAGCGTCTATCCGCACGTTGTTGCCCACGTGAACGGTCAGATTACTATTAATCGGGATGGATGCGCTCGGGTCTTTTTCTGGTTTCAGATTTTCATCGAGCATAACTTCGTCTTTGGAGACGCCGACGGCGCTTTCCGGCAAGTCCTTCACGACGATACGCGCCCACGGCACGTCGGCGTTGCCGTCGAGCGTGATAAGGTTCGGCGTGGCTTCCAGCACCACGTCCGGCGACACGTCCAGCCTCACCATCGGCGGCACCGTAATGCGCACCCGGCTGCCCTTCGCGGCGATGCGCGCCCGCCAGTTATCGAGCTGGCTCCAGTCGGCGTTGCCGTTAAGGGCAATCTCCCCCTGCTGCGTGCGCACCACGCCCTGCAGGGTTGAGCTCATGCCATTGAAGTTCATCGCCAGTTGGCTTGGCTGCATGTCGAATGGCATAAAGTTGCCTTCGATATCCACGCCGTTAAGCTGCATCTGGCCGAAGAGCTGCGGGCGTTCGGCGTTGCCGCCAAGTCGTAAGTTCGCATTAAGCGTCCCCGCCGCTTTTTCTCCACGCGAGAAAACCGGGTTGGCAATTGCCAGCGAGAAGTTGCGGATATTCACGTTGCCCGCCAGATTACGGCGATCCTGCGGGTCGCTGATTTGCACCTGGCCGTCAAACTGGCCGTTGTTGACCAGGCGAATCAGCCAGTTGAGCTCCGCACGGTTATTGCGCAGCTCCGCGCTCAGGTTGAGCGTATCGAAAGCGACCGGCAGCGCGTTGTCGTTGACTATCTGCGTTACGCGTACGCCCCGGCCAGCCAGCTGCACTTTGCCCTGCGGCAACCCTTCTTTGGTGGTGTCCCAACTCACGTCCGCGTTGCCGCTGAAGATGCCGCTCGCCTGGGTAGCTTGCGGCATGAAGGGCTTCAGCATCGCCAGATCGAAGCGATTGAGATTCACTACCGCGTGCCCGGCTGCGCCCGCATCCACCGTCTGCGGAACGCAAAGTTCAGCGTTCGGATTCGCCCAGCAATGCGGTCCGATGCTGACTTTCTGCTCTTCGCCACGGTAATCCAGCGCAATGGCGCGGTTCAGGGACCACGGCCCTACCGGCGTTTCGAAGCGGGTGTTATCAAGCGTGCCGCGCCAGCGCGTGGTCTTACGATCGAAGCTGCCGCGCAGATCTAACTGGCCGGAAACCGGCTCGCCCTGCGCGCGCAGCTGGAGCTGGTGCTCTTTTTCGCTGCCTTTCGCCGCAAGCGTAATCAGGCGCATAGTAATATCGCCCTGCACCAGCCGCTCCACGCGTAGGTCAAGGTTGCCCGCTATCTGGTCGGTCGATTTTATATCGCCCTGCAAACGCGCCAGGGCGACAGAAAGCTCCTGCCAGCGCAGGCCGCGTGCGGTAACGTCGGCCTGGAGCTGCGGGGCGTCCACGCTGCCGCGGATCTTCACCAGCCCTTTTGCCGTGCCGCCCAGACCTGGCAATGCATTATCCAGCCCCGGCGCGTCGATAACGGCGTCGAGCGCCAGGTCCTTCACGCCCAGTTCACCTTTTACGTCCGCCTTATTGCGTCCCAGTTCCAGATGCAGGCCCGGGATGGTCCACTGCATGTAGCTGTTGCCTTTAAGCTGGCCGTTGACGTTCACTTTATTTTGCTTAACGTTGCCGGCGAGCTTCAGCTCCGGCACATCGAGCTGCCAGCTGCTGCCGTAGTAACTGCCGCGCAGTTTCATCAGCCCGTCCAGCTTTGAAGGCCAGTCCGGATACTGTTTCGCGGTATTGATACCGTTCAGCGCCAGTTCGCCGCGCCAGCTGATGGCCTGACGCCAGTCGAGCAGCGCTTTCAGGGTGGTATGCCCCTGCAGCGCCGCCACGTCCAGCTTATCGATATTGATTTGCTGCTCGTTGCCTTTGCCGTCCAGCGTAATGGTGGCGGGCGGCAGTTGCTCGCCGCGTACCCCGGTGCGGAACGAGAGCGCATAGTCGGTCATCTTGCCGGTGAATTTCAGCTTAATGTCATCCGCCTGGTACTGCTTCGGGCCGGTGAGCGGCCAGTAAAGCTGCTCGCTGGTCAGCTCGAGGTTCAGCGGCAAGCCGGGTTCAGCAAGGCGCGTCTGAGCGCGCAGCACCGCATCGAGCGGGCCGGAGAGGTTAACGCCAAGCTCCAGCTGTTCGCGCAGCGCGCCGCCAAGCTTCAGCTTCACCTTTTCGCCCTTAAGCGGGTCCACATTCAGCGTGCTGTTCAGGGTGATGTCTACCGGCCAGCTGTTGCGAAGCTCCGCCGTGCCGGTGGCGTTCACGATACCCTGGTTTGAATCGATATCCAGCGCGTCGAGCTTCGTCATGCCGTCGACGCTGCTCACCTTCAGCAGCATAGAGCGCACGGTGATATCGGTATCGCCCGTCAGGCGCAGCTGCTCGCCGCGAAATTCCTGAATGGTGAGGTTCAGCGGCAGATGCACGTCGGTCATCTCCGGCAGCACCGGTTTCGAGAAGAGATCGCGCAGCGTTTCGCCAAGCGGCGCCTCTTCCGGACGCGGCTTATCTATCTTCGGCTCCACCACCTCTTCCTGCGCCACTTTCGC
This sequence comes from Franconibacter pulveris DSM 19144, assembly GCA_000621185.1. Classification (GTDB taxonomy): domain Bacteria; phylum Pseudomonadota; class Gammaproteobacteria; order Enterobacterales; family Enterobacteriaceae; genus Franconibacter; species Franconibacter pulveris. The sequence goes on along the minus strand of KK211223.1, from coordinate 192,697 downwards.
TACCTTCGGCAAGGCGACCAGCAGCCCCTGAAGGGAAGTGGGCAGCAGCGTCAGGTTGCGATCTTCCCAGCTCAACCCGGAAGTGAAATCCATTACGGAAACGGTGGTGTCATCGATTTTGACGTTGACGTTGTTCAGCGCCACGCGGGAAAGCGTTATGGGATAAGGCGTTGAGAGGTTAAGCGGTCCGCTATCTTCTTCCTCCGCTTGCGCGGCAGGCGGCATTTTTTTGGTATCGACCACCACGTTAATATCTTTGAGCGAAAGATCGTTCACGCACAGGCTGCTGTCGCGCAGGCAGCCGAGCTTCACCGCCAGGTGCAGTTCGCCTGCGGTGACATCCACGCCGGGCTGCTCATAGCGCACGTTTTTAAGCGTCAGGTTGCGCCAGCCACCAGTTACGCTACCAATATCCAGCCCCGGCACCCAACGATTTGCGGCGTTAAATAAAAGATGCAGGCCGCTGGTCGTCCCTACCAGAAACGCCGCGGTACCCAGCAACAGCAAGATAAACACCAGCACGGCGAGGCTGATTTTTTTCCAACGACTCATAATTCAGGCCCCAGACCGATGTAAAACTGCAAACCATGCTCCTCTTTGTCGCCTACCGGCACGGCGAAATCGAGCTTGATGGGGCCGACAGGCGACTGCCAGCGCACCCCGACGCCCGCGCCGGTCTTGAAGTTGCTTTGCTTGATATCGTTCACCGCCTCGCCGGAATCGACAAAGGCTGCGCCCCACCACTTGCCGGTCACGTTGTACTGGTATTCCAGCGACCCGGTAGCGAGCTTTGAAGCGCCGGTCAGCTTGCCGTCATCATCTTCCGGCGAGATAGATTTATATTTGTACCCGCGAATACTGCGGTCACCGCCTGCGAAGAAGCGCAAATCTGGCGGCACGCGGTCGAAATCGTTGGTCTCAATCCAGCCGAGATTGCCGCGCACGACAAAGCGATGGCGATCGTAGAGGGTGCGGATCCAGACGTTTTGCGCCTGCAGCACCACGAAATCGACATCCGATCCCCAGGCCGTATCGGAGTAGTCGATGGAATAGCGCTGCGAATCGCCCCAGGTGGGCATCAGGCCGCCGCGCGAGCGGGTACGGCTTATCATCACCCCGGGGTAGAGCAGCATCGTGGTATTCGTAACGTCCGCCTGCGTAAAGTGATCGAGACTCCAGCGCAGGTTAATGGCGCGCTGCCAGCCGCTGGAAAGATCCCAGTAGCGAGAGAGCGCAAGGGTCGTGGAATCCGCCTCGGTGTCATTGAGATCGGTGCGCTTAAAACCGCCCTGCACCAGATAATATTGCTCCAGCGGGTTCTTCAGCAGCGGCACCTTGTAGCTGAAATCAAGCTGTTGTTCCGGCGCGGAGATGCTGGCGGTGGTCGAAAAGCTGTGGCCGTAAGAGTTTATCCACGGCTTGCGCCAGGTGGCTTTTACCCGCGGGCCGACGTCGGTGGAGTAGCCCACGCCGGTTTCAATGGTGTTCTCGGTGCGCGGCGATACCACGGCGCGCAGCGGCAGCACCTTCGTCTGTCGGGATTTTTCAAACTCCGGCGCCACCACGACGGAATTGAACCAGCCAGTAGCGGAAAGCCGACGGCTCAGTTCGCCTACGTCGCTGGAGTGGTAGTACTCGCCCTCTTTAAAAGGCACGAGATTTTGCAGGTATTCGTCGCGAATTTGCGAGTTAGCGAAGGTAACTTCGCCGAAACGATAACGTTGACCGCTGTCATAGTCGATATCCCAGAACGCCTGGTGGCGCTCAAGCGACACGCCGAGCTGGCTTTTTTTGTATTCGCTGTCGAAGTAGCCCCGACGCAGCGCCACGCTGGTCAGCCCCTTTTTGAAGCTGTCGTAATCATTGTGGTTAAGCACCGTGCCGATGGCCGGGCGCTTTTTTAATAAGGAAAGGTACTCTTCGTCGTTTCGCGCGCCGCCGCGCAAAATCACATCCGTGCCGCCTATGCGCACCGGTTCGCCCGGCGAGACGCGGGCAATCAGCACCTGCCTGCCGCCCTTCGCCGGCGGCGGACGCAGCGTAAAGTCTATTTTCGGTTCGTAATAGCCAAGCGCTTTCAACCCTTCGCGGATGGCGTCATCCACGCGTGCGCGAAAACGCCGGTCTGGTGTCACTTCATCGCTTTCAATGGTAGACAGTTGGGCGCGGACATTTTTTTGCAGCTCTCCGCTCAACCCTTCAACCTGGAGGCGGACGCTGGCGGCGTCAACGGCTCCGCTCGCCAGCAGCAGGCTGGCGCAGCATAACATACGGATTCGTGGCACAATTTCTCCTGAATAGCCTTGTTTCCACCCCGGTCAGGAAACTTTAGTGCCGCTCCGCGGCTTAACAAATCTCCGATTGTGGAGTTGAAAAAGCGACGACACCCCAAATATTTCTTATGTTTAATCTAGTCGCATTCACCAGATTTATTGTGAGCAAAGAGTCGCTCCGTGACAACCGCCGCGCCGCTTTTGCTCGTCCCCCTTATTCCTGGAGGCCCCTCATTATGAGTATTTTCGATAAAAAACAGCTGGTTACTCAGTCCGAGGCGTTGCCGGGCCGTAATACCCCCATGCCTGTAGCGACGCTGCACGCCGTTAATGGCCATTCAATGACCAACGTACCGGACGGTATGGAAATTGCGCTGTTCGCCATGGGTTGCTTCTGGGGCGTGGAACGTCTCTTCTGGCAGTTACCCGGCGTATATAGTACTGCGGCAGGGTATACCGGTGGCTATACACCTAATCCGACTTATCGGGAAGTGTGCAGCGGTCGTACCGGGCATGCGGAAGCGGTCCGCGTCGTCTATGACCCGAAAGTGGTCAGCTATGAAAAACTGCTGCAGGTATTCTGGGAAAACCACGATCCGGCCCAGGGCATGCGCCAGGGCAACGACGTCGGCAGCCAGTACCGCTCGGCGATTTATCCGTTAACGCCGGAGCAGAACGCCGCAGCGCGTGAAAGCTTCAAACGCTTCCAGGCGGCGATGGAAGCGGCGGGCGACCGGCGCCACATTACGACTGAAATCGCCAACGCGACGCCGTTCTATTACGCAGAGGACGATCACCAGCAATATCTGCATAAAAACCCTTACGGCTACTGCGGTATCGGCGGCATTGGCGTTTGCCTGCCAACCCAGGCGTAACGCGCGTAGAAAAAGGCAGCGTAATGCTGCCTTTTAGCGGGCTTGCGGTTCTCTGCCTCATCCGAGACAAGACCGACAGATTGAATAAAAAATGCGCATTTTCTTCTATAACGTTCGCTCGGAATCGATTATAGTTAGCGCGGCGACTCACCTTTAAATGAGAATACTTCCCATCAAAGCCGCTGCCCGCTTTTCGCCTACTGGCAGCCTTATCAGGGCTTACGCTATACTAGCCGTTGAATTTGCTGGACTCACGTGCTACGAGACAGCATTCACCTGTGTTTTACTCAACAAAAATCCACTTCCCTTCCGAGGATCCGGTCGATGACTGGATAAGATATGTTAAACAGTATTTTGATAATACTTTGTCTGATCGGCGTCAGTTCGTTCTTCTCGCTCTCTGAGATTTCGCTGGCCGCTTCCCGCAAAATCAAACTTAAGCTGATGGCCGACGAAGGCAACATCAACGCGCAACGCATCCTGAAAATGCAGGAAAACCCCGGCACCTTCTTTACCGTCGTGCAGATAGGCCTTAACGCCGTCGCCATCCTTGGCGGTATCGTGGGCGATGCAGCGTTTTCTCCGGCGTTTTACAGCATGCTTATCAACTTCATGTCGCCCGAAGCGGCCGAGCAGGTCAGCTTTATTCTCTCCTTTACGCTCGTCACCAGCCTGTTCATTCTGTTTGCTGACCTGACGCCGAAACGCATCGGTATGATTGCGCCCGAAGCCGTGGCTTTGCGCATCATCAACCCGATGCGCTTCTGCCTGTTTATCTTCCGCCCGCTGGTCTGGTTCTTTAACGGCATGGCGAACGTGATTTTCCGCATCTTCAAGCTGCCGATGGTGCGTAAAGACGACATCACCTCTGACGACATCTATGCCGTGGTGGAAGCGGGCGCGCTGGCGGGCGTGCTGCGTAAGCAGGAGCATGAGCTGATTGAGAATGTCTTTGAGCTGGAGTCGCGTACCGTGCCCTCTTCAATGACGTCGCGCGAGAATATCGTCTGGTTCGATCTGCATGAAGATGAGCAAAGCCTGAAGAACAAGGTTGCGGAGCACCCGCACTCTAAGTTCCTGGTTTGTAATCAGGATATCGACCACATCATCGGTTATGTTGACTCGAAAGACCTGCTCAACCGTGTGCTGGCGAACCAGAGCCTGGCGCTTACCAGCGGTGTGCAGATCCGCAACACGCTGATCGTGCCCGATACGCTAACCCTCTCCGAAGCGCTGGAAAGTTTCAAAACCGCCGGCGAAGACTTCGCCGTTATCATGAACGAATATGCGCTGGTGGTGGGCCTGATTACGCTTAACGATGTCATGACCACATTGATGGGTGACCTGGTGGGCCAGGGACTGGAAGAGCAGATCGTCGCGCGTGATGAAAACTCATGGCTTATCGACGGCGGCACGCCGATTGATGATGTAATGCGCGTGTTGGATATCGACGAGTTCCCGCAGTCCGGCAACTACGAAACCATCGGCGGGTTTATGATGTTCATGCTGCGAAAAATCCCGAAACGTACCGACTCGGTGAAATTCTCCGGCTATAAGTTCGAAGTGGTGGATATTGATAACTACCGCATCGACCAGTTGCTGGTCACGCGTATCGACAGCAAGCCCACCACGCTTGCGCCGAAACTGCCGGATGAACAATCCGCGGCTTAACTGTTAAGGGCGGCATGGCCGCCCTTTTCTTTTGTCCGCTCCCGGGCGGCTAAATTACCGGATGCCAGAAACACCAACGGCCCCATCGGGGCCGTTTGTCTTACTGCATGCACAACCTTTTAGTTAGGCCATCTCAGTCTGGAGACGCATAACCTGACGGTTTACTTCGGACATTACCGATAAATGCTGCTTGTCCTTCACTTTCGGGACCAGGATTTTGCCCTTATCGAACTCGAAAGCGCCAACATCCTTGATATACAACCGTCCACGAAACAGGATCTTCACGTACTTCGCCACCTGAAGCGGGTTGTAACGTTGGAAAATTTTCATTGTTCTCTCCTGCGAAATCGTACGCCCCTGCGGTCCACATTCGGCCCGACAAAGATAAGGCGCAAATTTTGTTGCCAGAAAACTATAGACCAGAAACCGATTGGTGCGCACTTTACCCGGTCTTATTTACGCTTTTATTACAATCTTTCAGAATTATCTTTTCAAAACGACAAAAACTGCAGAACAACCATACTTTTTTATCAGGAACTGTGCCTCAGCCCGCAAACTGGCATCCCTGTTGCGGGTAAAGCGAACTGAGAGCGTTTATGCTTAACGGGCCGGGACCAAGTGGTCCGATCACCTGCCAACACAAATGATAAGGAGTCAAGTATGACCCTGCGCGGAATACTGGCGCTTACCTGCCTGCTGCTGCCCTTAATGGCTTCGGCACATAACTTTGAGAAGAATCAGCGCGTGGCGCCTGTCGGCATCAGCGACCGGGGCGAGCTGATGTACAGTAACGACAAGTTTAGCTACAAAACCTGGAATAGCGCGCAGCTCCCTGGAAAAGTGCGAGTGGTGCAACATATTGCGGGGCGCGTTTCCGCCAAGGAAAAAAACGCGGCGCTGATTGAAGCCATCAAGGCGGCGAATCTACCGCACGATGCTTACCAGACCACCACCATCGTCAATACCGACGACGCTATCCCCGGCTCCGCCATGTTTGTGCGCAGCAGTCTGGAGGACAACAAAAAACTCTACCCGTGGTCGCAATTTATTGTCGACAGCAACGGCATCGTGGCTAAAGCCTGGCAGCTTGAACCGGAAAGCTCAGCGGTCGCGGTGCTGGATAAAGACGGGCGTATTCAGTTCGCGAAAGATGGCGCGCTGACGCAGCAGGAAGTGCAGCAGGTGATGGACCTGCTGCATAAGTTACTCAGTAAATAGTGACGCGGAAAGCAGGGTTAAGGAAGGATTCGCGTGGCGTGTAGTCCAGCGTTTTGCCCTGCCAGTCGTGCACGTGCGCCCCGGCCGCCACCGCCACCGCGTGGCCGGCGGCCGTATCCCAGATATTGGTGGGCCCAAACCGCGGATAAAGTTGCGCCTGTCCTTCCGCCACAAGGCAGAATTTCAGCGACGAGCCGATCGATGTGGTCTGGTGCTCGCCCAACTGCTGCAGATACTCTTTGAGCTCTTCGTTGTTGCCATGGGAGCGGCTGATAACCACCAGCGGTGGACGGGCGTCGCGAATGTGAATGGGGTTACGCACGCCGCACTCTTCTTTCCACGCCTTGCCATCCGCTGCGCTGTACATCACGTTCAGCACCGGCGCGTAGACCACGCCCAGCACCGGCTTGCCGTTTTCAATCAGGGCGATATTAACCGTGAACTCGCCGTTGCGCTTAAGGAACTCTTTGGTGCCATCGAGCGGGTCTACCAGCCAGTAGCGCTGCCAGTGCTGACGCACTTCCCAGCCCGGTGGGTCCTCTTCGGAAAGCAGCGGGATATCAGGCGTCAGTGTCTTTAACCCGTCGGCGATAATTTTATGCGCGGCAATATCCGCCGCCGTTACCGGAGAATCATCGAGTTTACTGGTGGCCTCAAGCGGCTTTTTCCCTTCGTAGACGTCCATGATGGCGCTGCCCGCTTCCCGCGCCAGTTGGCAAATCTTCTCTAACATCGTCCACCTCTTTTGTGTCGCGACAGTACTTCATCGCAGATTAACACATTGTTTTATCGATATGATTTTTATATCACCCCGCGCAGCTTGCGCTATCTGTGAAGCGATCCCAGGTTCCGGACATTTTTTTCTGGCAGGATTCACACTTTTGTAAGCAACAGAAGATAGATACATACACTTTTGTGGCTCTGCTCTTAAAAAAGGACCTGCATGATGATTAAGTTTAGTGCAACGCTGCTCGCCACGCTGGTTGCCGCCAGCGCCCACGCCGCTACGGTGGAGTTACGCATCCTGGAAACCACCGACCTGCACAGCAACATGATGGACTTTGATTACTACAAAGACGCGCCGACTGAAAAGTTCGGGCTGGTGCGCACCGCAAGCCTTATCAGCGCCGCGCGCAGCGAAGCGACGAACAGCGTGCTGGTGGATAACGGCGACCTTATTCAGGGCAGCCCGCTTGGCGATTACATGGCGGCGAAGGGGCTGAATAAAGGCGAAGTGCACCCGGTCTACAAAGCGCTGAATACGCTGAACTACGCCGTGGGCAACCTTGGCAACCACGAATTCAACTACGGGCTTGATTACCTGAATAAAGCGCTGGCTGGCGCGAAATTCCCCTACGTTAACGCCAATATTATCGACGCGAAAACCAATAAGCCGCTCTTCACGCCCTACCTCATCCAGAACACCGACGTAAAAGATAAAGAAGGTAAAACCCGGACGCTGAAGATTGGCTACATCGGCTTTGTGCCGCCGCAAATCATGACCTGGGATAAAACCAATCTGAGCGGCAAAGTCACCGTCAACGACATTACCGAAACCGCGCGCAAGTATGTACCGGAAATGCGGGCTAAAGGCGCGGATCTGATCGTGGTGGTCGCTCACTCCGGCCTCGCCGCCGAGCCGTATAAAGCGATGGCGGAAAACTCGGTTTACTACTTAAGCCAGGTGCCGGGCGTAGACGCCATTCTGTTCGGCCACGCCCACGCCGTTTTTCCCGGCAAAGATTTCGCCGCGATTAAGGGGGCGGATATTGCGAAAGGCACGCTCAACGGCGTGCCGGCGGTCATGCCAGGCATGTGGGGCGACCATCTCGGCGTGGTGGACTTAACGCTCAACAACGACGGCGGAAAATGGCGGGTTACGCAGGGCAAAGCCGAGGCGCGGCCGATTTACGACGCGGCGGCGAAGAAATCGCTGGCGGCGGAAGAGGCGAATATGGTGAAGGTGCTGAAAGCGGACCACGACGCCACCCGCGAGTTTGTCAGCCAGCCTGTCGGGAAATCCGCTGACAACATGTACAGCTACCTCTCGCTGGTGCAGGACGACCCGACGGTTCAGGTCGTTAATAACGCCCAGCTCGCCTACGTGAAGCATTTCATTCAGGGCGACCCGAATTTAGCAGACCTGCCGGTGCTCTCCGCCGCCGCGCCGTTTAAAGCGGGCGGCCGCAAGAACGACCCGGCAAGTTTTGTTGAGGTGGAAAAGGGTCAGCTCACCTTTCGCAACGCCGCCGATCTCTATCTCTACCCCAACACGCTGGTGGTCGTGAAAGCGACGGGCGCCGAAGTGAAAGAGTGGCTGGAGTGCTCCGCCGGGCAGTTTAATCAGATTGATGTACACAGCACGAAGCCGCAATCGCTGATTAACTGGGACGGCTTTCGCACCTACAACTTCGACGTCATTGACGGCGTGAAGTACCAGATTGACGTGACGCAGCCGGCGAAATATGACGGCGAGTGCCAGCCGGTGAACAAAGACGCCGAGCGCATTAAAAACCTTACCTTTAACGGCAAACCCATCGATCCGAAAATGACTTTTCTTGTCGCCACCAACAACTACCGCGCTTATGGCGGCAAGTTTGCGGGAACCGGCGACAATCATATTGCCTTCGCTTCACCGGATGAAAACCGTGCGGTGCTGGCGGCGTGGATAAGCGCGGAAACCAAACGCGCCGGAGAGATTCATCCGGCGGCGGATAACAACTGGCGCCTCGCGCCCATTCACAGCGACAACAAGCTGGATATCCGCTTCGAAACCTCGCCTTCGGAAAAAGCGGCCGCCTTTATCAAAGCCAACGCGCAGTATCCGATGCAGCAGGCTGGCAGCGATGAGACGGGCTTTGCCATCTATCAGCTAGACTTAAACGTGCGCTAATCCGCGCTGGCGTCCTGCTCCGGCGGGCGGGACGCCAGCACCTGCGGCAGGTTGAGCTCTATCCAGTCGGCCAGCGCCGCCACCTTCTCACTCACCTCCAGCCCAAGCGGCGTCAGGCTGTACTCCACATGCGGCGGAACGACCGGAAACGATTTGCGATTGATGAAGCCGTCATGTTCCAGCCACTGCAGCGTCTGCGCCAGCATCTTTTCGCTTACGCCGCCCACTTTGCGCCGCAGGTCGCTAAAGCGATGGGTGCCTTCGCGCAGCGCCACTAAGATCAGCACGCCCCAGCGGCTGGTGACATGTTTGAGCACATCGCGCGAAGGGCACTGCTCGGCGAAGAGATTCCCGTTACGCATCTGGTCGCTCAGGCTGACAGGAGCGTTGATTTTTTCCATACTTACCTTTTTGTTCGTACTTACTAAAAGTTAGCTTGGGTGATAGTGTGCCACAACAGTCACCCAACATGAAGGAGTAAACCTATGATTGCTATCACCGGCGCTTCCGGCCACCTTGGCCGTCTTGTTATTGCCGACTTACTGAAAACCGTGGCGGCAGAGCAGCTCGTCGCCATCGTACGCGATCCGACGAAAGTCGCCGACCTGGCTCAAAAAGGGGTGCAGGTGAGGCGCGCCGAATATGGCGATGCCGCCGCCCTTCAGGCTGCGCTAACTGGCGTGGAAAAGCTGCTGCTTATCTCCTCAAGCGAGGTGGGACAGCGCGCGCCGCAGCACCACAACGTGATTGAGGCGGCGAAAGCGGCCGGGGTAACATTCATCGCCTATACCAGCCTGCTGCACGCCGACCGCTCGCCGCTGGGGCTGGCGGAAGAACATGTCGCCACGGAAAAGATGCTGGCGGAATCGGGCATCCCCTTCGCGCTGCTGCGTAACGGCTGGTATACCGAAAATTATCTGGCGAGCGTGCCGCCTGCGCTGGAACATGGCGCGTTTATCGGCAGCGCCGGGGAAGGCAAGATAGCCAGTGCAACGCGTGCGGACTACGCCGAAGCCGCCGCCCGCGTAATGACCCTGGATAATCAGGCGGGCAACGTTTATGAACTGGCGGGCGACGAAGCCTGGACGCTTTCCGACCTGACCGCGCAGCTAAGCGAACTGAGCGGCAAACCGGTGGTTTACCAGAACCTCAGCGAAGCGGATTTTAAAGCGGCGTTGCAGAGCGCTGGCCTGCCGGAGCCGTTCGCCGCCCTGCTTGCCAACTCAGACGTGGGAGCATCAAAAGGCGGGCTTTTTGACGACAGCCGCCAGCTCAGCACGCTTATCGGCCACCCGACCACGCCGCTTGCAGAGAGCCTGCGCGCCCTGCTTCAGACTAACTGATTGATTGCTAATTCTGGCAGGCTGCGCTTTGTCAGCCTGCCCTGTACAATGCGTGCCCTCATTTACGATTCAAGCCTGTGGGCTTAAAAAGGAACGTCCCGTGAAAGCACGCCTTATCGCCTTTTCTCTGCTGCTTGGCAGCGCTTCAGCCTGGTCTATGAGTTGCGACAATCCGCGCAGCGCCTATGACCTGACCTACTGCGCCGCGCTGGAGATGGTGCAGAGCGACCGCGACCTGAACCAACAGTATAAAAACACGATGTCGGTACTCAGCCCTGAGCAAAAGCCGCTGGTGAAAAAAGCGCAAATCGCCTGGCTTAAGGCGCGCGACCAGGCGTGCGCGGAAGGCTCAACCCTGCTGCTGGGCTGCGTAAACGAAAAAATGGCCTCCCGCATCGAACTGCTGAAAAGCATTGAGCGCGAATGCCGCAACGCGGGCTGCGACGACGCCAACCTCTCTCGCGTCGAATAAGCGATACGTTAAATAAACGTTAATAACGGTGGCGTCACACAGGCTTGTTCCTATAATGAAGCCTCATCCTTAGCGGAGAGCCACCGTGCAAGGCGTACCCGAGCAATTTCCTGACGAAAAAGACAGCGCCCGCTTCCGGCAATTGCCGCAGTTGCCAGGCGTTGAGCTTTATCACGCCCATATCGCCCGCTACGCCTTTGAACCGCACACTCACGAGGCTTTCGGCATCGGCACGATTGAACTCGGCGCGGAGCGCTTTCGCTATCGCGGCGCGCAACACGTGGCGGCGGTAAATTCGCTTATCACCATGAACCCGGATGAGCTGCACACCGGCGAAGCGGCGACTCAGGAAGGCTGGCGCTATCGGATGATCTACCTTGAGCCGCCGTTGCTTGAGCAGCTTACCGGCGAGAAAAACTGGTGGTTTAGCGAGGCGGAGCGTCACGACCCGCAGCGCTCGCGCCACGTAGGGCGACTTATACATCAGCTCTGGACGCAGCCCGACCCGCTCGCCTGGCAGGGCATGCTGCTTGAGCTTATCGACGCCTTTCGCCCTTACGCCCGTCATTCGCCGCCCGCCGCAACACCCGGACAACAGCGCTTTGACCGGGTGCGCGACTATCTGCACGACAACTATATGCAGCCGCTAACGCTCGATGCGCTGGCGGACGTGGCGGCCCTTAGCCCGTATCATTTCCAGCGCCAGTTTAAGCGGCGCTTTCACGTTACCCCCCATCAGATGCTGATGGCCATTCGCCTGTGGCGCGCCAAGCAATTCCTCGCGCTCGGCATGCCTGCGGCGGAGGTCGCGGCGGCGGCGGGATTAGTCGACCAGTCGCACCTTACCCGCGCCTTCACTCGCCGCTACGGCATCACCCCGGTACGCTACCAGAAACAGGTGGCGCGCTGACATCCTCTGCGCCGCTATACTTCAGGCACATCTTCAGGCAGGAGGCGTTATGAAACAGACAGAAAGCTGGCGCTGGCTTAACGCGCCGCAGCAGTGGACGTTGCGCGATGACGTCCTGCATGCGACCACGGATAATGAAACCGATTTTTGGCAAAACACCTGGTATGGTTTTCAGCGCCACTCCGGCCATGTTTATGGGGTGGAAGCGAGCGGCGATTTCACTTTTCAACTGCGTGTCGAAGGCGACTTCACCACCCTTTACGATCAGGCGGGGCTGATGCTGCTCATTGATGAGCATCGCTGGCTCAAAGCGGGCATTGAGTATAACGACGACGCGCCAATGATAGGCAGCGTGCTGACGAACCTGAACTCCGACTGGGCGACCGGTATTTTCCCGGCGCGGCAAAACCACTTCTGGTTGCGTCTGACGCGCCTGAAAGGCGCGCTGCGCTTGCAGTATTCCACCGACGGCGACGTCTGGCCGCTGCTGCGCCTGTGTCCCTTTCCCGAAGCGGAGCGCTATTTTATCGGCGCGATGTGCTGCTCCCCTGGCCGGGCCGGGTTAAAAGTCGCTTTCAGCGAGCTCCAGCTCACCGAACCGCTCTCCAGAGCGCTGCACGACCTGAGCTGAACTGCGCAATTTCATACAATACGCCGGCACGCCTCCCCTTCTAAGCTACAGGGCGGATGAGAAAAGAGAGGCAGTAGATGTTAACAGGCGTGGTGTATGCCCTCGTGGCGGGGCTGTTCTGGGGATTGATTTTTGTTGGGCCGCTGATCGTGCCGGAATACCCGGCGGCGTTGCAGTCGATGGGGCGTTATCTGGCGCTGGGCCTGATTGCGCTGCCCATCGCCTGGCTTGGCCGCGCGCGGCTAAAACAGCTTTCCCGCCGGGACTGGCTCACCGCGCTGGCGCTTACCATGATGGGCAACCTTATCTATTACGTCTGCCTTGCGAGCGCTATCCAGCGCACCGGCGCGCCTGTCTCCACCATGATAATCGGCACTTTGCCGGTGGTTATCCCGGTCTTCGCTAATCTGCTTTATAGCCAACGCGACGGCAAGCTGCCGTGGCGGCGCATGGCGCCTGCGCTGCTTTGCACCGCTTTTGGGCTGGTTTTCGTTAATATTGCGGAGCTCGATCGCGGCCTGCCCGACTTCAGCCTCTGGCGTTACAGTAGCGGCATTGCGCTGGCGCTGGTTTCGGTGGCCTGCTGGGCATGGTATGCGCTGCGTAATGCGCGCTGGCTGCGCGAGAATCCGAACAAGCACCCGATGATGTGGGCGACAGCCCAGGCGCTGGTGACGCTGCCCGTCTCGCTGGCCGGCTATGTGGGTGTCTGCTTCTGGCTGGATGGGAGCCAGGGCGACTTCGCGCTGCCTTTCGGGCCGCGGCCTGGCGTTTTTATCGCGCTCATGGTGGCGATTGCGGTGTGCTGCTCGTGGATTGGCGCTCTTTGCTGGAACCAGGCGAGCCAACGCTTGCCGACGGTTGTCCTCGGGCCGCTGATTGTCTTTGAAACGCTGGCCGGGCTTTTATATACCTTCCTGCTGCGCCAGGCTATGCCGCCGCTAATAACGCTTGCGGGTATCGCGCTGCTGGTGGCAGGCGTGGTGATAGCGGTGCGCGCGAGGCCGGAAAAGCCGACGGTGGAACCTGCGTCGGTGGATGAAAATAAACGCGCCGCATAAAGCGGCGCGTTCTTATCAGAAGGTTTCCCAGTTATTGTCCGCCGGACCGGCAGGCTGGGCTTTCAGCACGGGCGCCGCAACCGGCGTTTTCAGCGCGGTTTTCGTCGCGCCCGCCGCGGCCTGACGGCGCAGCTTGAACACGGCGACCGCGTCGTTAAGGCGCGCCGCCTGTTCTTCAAGCGCGGCCGCTGCGGCGGCGGACTCTTCCACCAGCGAGGCGTTCTGCTGGGTCACTTTGTCCATTTCCGCGACCGCCTGGCCGACCTGGTCGATACCACGGCTCTGCTCGTCCGAGGCAGAAGCGATTTCACCCATGATGTCCGTTACGCGCGTCACCGCGCCCACTATCTCTTTCATGGTGTCGCCCGCTTCGCGCACCAGCGTGCTGCCCGCATCAACGCGGTTGCCGGAGTTTTCGATCAGCGCTTTGATCTCTTTCGCCGCCTGAGCGCTGCGTTGCGCCAGCGTGCGTACTTCGCCCGCCACGACGGCGAAGCCGCGGCCCTGCTCGCCCGCGCGCGCCGCTTCCACCGCCGCATTCAGCGCGAGGATATTGGTCTGGAAAGCGATGCCGTCGATAACGTTGGTTATCTGCGCAATCTGACTGGAGCTTGCCGCAATCTCATCCATCGTTTTCACCACGCTGCTAACCACGTTGCCGCCTTTCTGCGCGGTTTCCGAGGCGCTGCGCGCCAGCTGGGTCGCCTGGCGGGCGTTATCCGCATTCTGCTTAACCGTTGCCGTCAGCTGTTCCATGCTGGCGGCCGTCTCTTCCAGCGACGCGGCCTGCTGCTCGGTGCGGGAAGAGAGATCGTTGCTGCCCGCAGAGATTTCGCCGGCGCCGGTGAAGATAGTATCGGTGCTGTCGCGTACGGCGCTGACGGTGTTGACCAGCGCCTGCTGCATTTCATGCAGGTTGCGGGCCAGCAACGCCATCTCGTTTTTGCCTTCCGCGTCGATAGCCTGCGTCAGGTCGCCTGCGGCAATAGTGCGGATGTGGCTTATCACGTCATGCAGCGGCATTAACAGCACCCGACGCATCGCCATCCAGCTTGCGATGATAACGGCGACGACAACCGCCATGATGGCGCTAAGCACCCAAAGGATACGCTTGTAGTCATTTTCGTTGTCCGTAACGCCCGCGCTGGTAAGCTTCGCCTGCGCTGCGCGCCATTCGCGGTAAACCTTCTGCATGGCGACCTGCTTCTGCTCGGCGTTTTGCTTGAACATCTCCTCCAGGTTGCCCTGCGCCAGGAAAGTGTTCATGCGGGCAAGCGTGGCGTGATAAATGCCATAGTGCTCTTCCAGACTATCAACAATATGCTCATCCATCCCCGGCGTTTCCGGCAGCGCATAGTATTTATCATAATGGCTTTGCGCTTCCGCCAGCAGGTTGTTCGCATTTTTCACCAGCTCATTGAGCTGCGCACCGTTAATCTGGTTCGCCATGCTGCTTTGCAGGCGCAGCATGCCGCGGTTAAGGGTAACGCGCGCCTGGTTGAGGCTTATCCAGGCGTCGGTAAACTCCGCCACGTTCTGGCTGGAAATCTGAGAGACGGAAAAGTTGTTTTTGTCGTTATTCAGCGCGCTGATAAACACGCCCGCTGAAATGAGCTGCAGCGCGCCCAGAACGCCCAGAACGGTGATTAAGAGAGTTATAACTTTTATACGTTTAAACATGAATTGCCTTATTGCAGGTGTTATCAGACGTGTATCTATCGGCAGGCAAAGCAGCTTGTTTAATAACTCTCCAGCGCATCGCGCCCGCAAACGCGCCTTTCCTGATAGCAATCAGCAAGTTAAATGTGGAAAAAAATTGTGACGCACCTCTCATTTTAATCCCCTGCCTCTAAGGGGTTATAGCTTCACTTAAAACATGTATTTAATATGCATCTTATATTCCTGATGATGAGGTAATCCCTATGGCCTTTCGCGATCGCCCCCTTGGCGAGCTGGCGCTTACCATTCCCCGCGCCTCTGCTTTATTCCGTAAATACGAACTCGACTTTTGCTGCGGCGGCAAGCAAACCCTGCTGCGCGCTGCGACCCGGCAAAATCTGGATCTGGAAGCTATCGAAGCTGAACTGGCGACGCTTTCAGAAGAGCCGCTGGAGAAAGCGTGGCATAGCGCGCCGCTGGCGGAGATCATCGACCACATCCTTGTGCGTTACCACGACAGGCACCGTGAGCAACTGCCGGAACTCATTTTGCAGGCCGCCAAAGTGGAGCGCGTTCATGCGGATAAGCCTGGCGTACCGAAAGGCCTCGCCAAGTACCTGACCATGCTGCATGAAGAGCTGACCAGCCACATGATGAAAGAAGAGCGCATTCTGTTTCCGCTGATCAAACAGGGCATGGGCCGCCAGGCGGCAGGGCCGATAAGCGTCATGGAGAGCGAGCATGATGAAGCGGGCGAACTGCTGGAAGTGATTAAGCACGCCACCAATAACGTGACGCCGCCGCCGGAAGCCTGCACCACCTGGCGCGCGATGTATAACGGTATTAATGCGCTGATTGACGATCTGATGAACCACATCAGCCTTGAGAACACGATTCTTTTCCCGCGTGCCCTCGCAGGTGAAAAATAAAAAAGGCGCCCATTGAGCGCCTCTTCGTTTGACCTTTCGGGCCCGATACGTGGGCCCTTTTTTATTTGCGGAAGCTCGCCAGCCGTTTCTTGCCGATAAACAGCCAGCACACGCCCAGCACGACAAACCACAACGGCGTGACCAGCAGCGCCTGGCGGGTATCGTCTTCCAGCGTCAGCAGCGCGATAACAAAGACAAAGAACGCCATACAGACCCAGCACATCAGCTTACCGAGCGGCATCTTGTAGATAGACTTCTCATGCAGTTGCGGACGCTGTTTGCGATAAACCAGGTACGAGCAAAGGATGATGGTCCAGACGAACATAAACAGGATAGCCGATACCGTCGTAATCATGGTAAACGCGGTTATCACGTTCGGGTTCACATAGAGCATGACGACGCCGCCCAGCAGGCAGATACAGGAGAACGTCAGCCCTTTCGCCGGCACGGCGCGCTTAGAAAGTTTGGCGAACGCCTTCGGCGCCACGCCATCCTGCGCCAGCCCATAAAGCATACGGCTGGTGGAGAAGACGCCGCTGTTGGCGGAAGAGGCCGCAGAGGTCAGCACCACGAAGTTAATCAGGCTCGCCGCCGCAGGCAGACCCACCAGCACGAACAGCTCAACGAACGGGCTCTTCGTCGGCACTACCGAGCTCCACGGCGTGACGGACATGATGATAATCAGCGCAAACACATAGAACATGATGATGCGAATCGGAATGGAGTTGATGGCGCGCGGCAGCGATTTCTCCGGATCTTTGGTTTCCGCAGCCGTGGTGCCAACCAGCTCAATCCCCACAAACGCGAAGACCGCAATCTGGAAGCCGGCAAAGAAGCCGCTCAGTCCTTTCGGAAACCAGCCGCCTTCGTTCCACAGATGCGCGAACGACGCTTCAACGCCGGTCGGCGATTTGAAGTGCATCAGCACCATCACCAGCCCCACCACAATCAGCGAGACGATGGCGACGATTTTGATCATCGCGAACCAGAACTCCATCTCGCCAAACATCTTAACGGTGGCGAGGTTCAGGCTCAGCAGCAGCACCACGACGGCAAGCGAAGCGACCCAGTCTGAAAGATCGGGGAACCAGAACTGGGCGTAGGCGGTTATCGCCACCACGTCCGCCATGCCGGTCACGACCCAGCAGAACCAGTAAGTCCAGCCGGTAAAATAGCCCGCCCACGGGCCCAGCAGGTCGGCGGCAAAATCGCTGAAGGACTTGTATTCGAGATTGGAAAGCAGCAGTTCGCCCATCGCGCGCATCACAAAAAAGAGCATAAAGCCGATTATCATATAGACGAAAATAATCGACGGCCCCGCGAGGCTGATGGTTTTGCCGGAACCCATAAACAACCCGGTGCCGATAGCGCCACCGATGGCAATAAGTTGAATATGGCGGTTAGTGAGATTGCGCCGTAGCGACTGCTCCTCCGGAGCGGCCGTGGTATCGGCGACTTTAACCTGATCTACCATGTTTGTTTCCTGTTGTGTTGTTCAGGCTCTGCTGGCCTCTATATACGCGTTGAAGAGACGATGTCTTTCGCAAAACATCCTCGATATTAGGTAAGAACCGGAAGGTTGAATACTGAGTTTTAAATGCAATGTTAAATATATGTTTAAAATGAGTGTCAAATCACTTTCAGGCCGCGAAACGCATCACAAAAACACTACGGGCGCGAACGTAGCCAGCATAATTGCGCGTTTCTCTACCGTCTTATAAACAAAACCCCCGCCGAAGCGGGGGTTGTGGGTTCCTTTACAGGATTTCCAGCAATTCCACTTCGAATATCAGCGTGCTGAACGGTGGGATAGAAGCGCCCGCGCCGCGCTCGCCGTAAGCGAGGTTGTACGGGATAGCCAGTTCCCACTTTGAACCGACCGGCATCAGGGTCAGCGCTTCAATCCAGCCAGCGATAACGCCGCTTACCGGGAACTCTGCCGGTTCGCCGCGCGCAACGGAGCTGTCGAATACGGTGCCGTCGATAAGTTTGCCGGTATAGTGCACGCGTACGTGATCTTTACGGGAAGGGATCGGACCTTCGCCCTGGGTAATGACGCGGAACTGCAGGCCGGTTTCGGTGCTGTTCACGCCTTCACGCTGGCGGTTCTCTTCCAGATACTTTTCGCCTTCCACCGCCAGCGCTTTCTGGCGCTCGCGACGCACCGCATCGGCGCGTTCATGAATTTCACGCAGCGCGCGATGCACCACGTCTACCGGCACGACAGGCTGATTCCCTTCCAGCGCGTCACGCAGACCCGCCAGCAGCGCTTCCGGCATCAGCCCTTCCAGGCCGGACTCACGCAGCTGCTGACCAACCTGCAGACCAATACCGTAACTTGCTTGCGACTCGATGGTGTCAAAAGAAGGGGTCGTCATGGGTTTTCCTTTCATGAAGTGAAAAAATTCCGCGCAGCATAGCAGCCCTGCCACTCAGGGTAAAACTTTCCGTGGGAAAGATGACAAATTACGGAGAAACGGAAACAATACATGCAGACGTATACAATAAGGCGCTGACGTCACGAAAGATGACATTGCCACAGGCATCAAGCAGTTAGACAACTATACTGGATACACTTGCGCAGGCGACAGCGCGATGACACACACGGGAGGAACGCATGCCTGGACAATTCGCCTTTAAACCCACCCTGGCGCGGATTTGGCACGCCCCGGACCGGCTGCGGATTATGGATCCGCTGCCGCCCTTACATCGCCGCGGCATTATTCTTGCCGCCGTGGTTATTATCATCTGCTTTCTCTGGCCTTCGCCGGAAGAGCCCACAAGGCCGGTCACGCGCGACGCCCAGCTCGATATCCGCTCCTCCTCACAGGAGCCGATGCAGGCGGAACTGGTCAATCCGCCCGCCAGCGCCCCGCAAACAACGCAGCCCGTGGAGCCGCAGCCGGTACAGGAGCCTGCACCTGCTGAAAATCAGGCGTCGCAGCCTTTCCAGCCGAAGAATAATGATATCGATCAGCAGTGGCGCACCTATCGCGTAGAGTCGGGCAAAACGCTGGCGCAGCTGTTCCGCGACCATAATCTTCCCGCGACAGATATTTACGCGATGGCGAAAGTGGAGGGTGAAGGCAAGCCGCTGAGCAACCTCCAGACCGGCCAGATGGTGCAGGTTCGCCAGAACGCCAGCGGCGTGGTGACGGCCCTGACTATTGATGTTTCCGAGAACCAGCAGGTGCTGTTTACCCGTCAGCCGGACGGCAGCTTTATTCGCGTCCGTTAAATCTCTGAAAGCCGGGCAAGCCCGCCCTGCCCGGCGCTCTCCTCAAGCGCTTCTTTTATTTACCCACCAGATCCCCGAGCAAACCAGCACCAGCGCGAGGGCATATTTTATTTCGAAAATGTTTTCCCCGAGGAAAATGGCGGAGAGCACCGTGCCTGCAATCGGCACCACAAAGTTAAACGGCGCTATCATGCTCACCCGGTTGTGCTTGAGCAGCACGCTCCATAACGCGAAAGCGACAGAGGAGAGCAGCGTCAGGTAAGCCAGCACTGCCGCCGCCTTTGCGCTATGCAGCTCCAGCGTGCCGCCCGTCAGATAGCCGCCCGCCACCAGCACGCCGCCGCCAAAGGCGAGCTGCCAGCCGGTCATCACCGTGGGGTCGACAGTCTGGGAAATGCGTTTCCCGTAAAGCGTGGCCGCCGAGAGAATAAACGCCGCCAGCGCCACGAAGCCGTCGCCCGTCCAGACAAAGTGAAAATCCACCAGCGAATCGGTAAAGTTCACCAGCATCACGCCTGCAAACCCAAGAACGCAGCCCAGCGTTTTGTTATAGCTCAGCCTGTCGTTCTGGTAGATAAAATGCGCCAGCAACACGCTGAAGAACGTGCCGGTGGCGTTCATGATCGAGCCCTTCACGCCGGTGGTAAAGGCAAGCCCTACATAGAAAAACACATACTGAATCGAGGTCTGCGTGAGGCCCAGCAGGGCCAGCTGTCCGTACTGCTGCGAACTGAGCCTGGCGATAGGTTTTCGCTGCGCAAGGGCGAAAAGCAACAGCAACAGCCCGGCAAACAGGAAGCGGTAGCCTGCGAAGACAACCTTCGACGGGATATCGTCAGTGGCTATCTGAAAGAGTTCATAACCGATCTTGATGGCGGGATAAGCGCTTCCCCACAGTAAACAGCAGAGCGTTGCGCCAGCATAAGCGACATTTTTACGGGCAAAAAGAGGGGCCTGAAGCGTGGTTTCCATGGCACGTTCCAAATATAAAATAGCGTTTCATTTTATTATCAAGGAACGGAGGGAGAATAGCCATCATACCAGAACAAAAGCGGGAGCCAGCTAGCTTTAAAAGCAAAACGCCGGCGCAAGGCCGGCGTTTCTACGTAATGATGAATAATAACTTATTCAGCGACTACGTTTACAGTCAGTTTAGCGAATACTTCGCTGTGAACCTGGAAGTCCACTTCGTGCTCGCCAGTGGTACGCAGAACGCCGTTCGGCAGACGAACTTCGCTCTTAGCCACTTCAACGCCTGCTGCAGTTACAGCGTCAGCGATGTCGCGGGTACCGATGGAACCGAACAGTTTACCTTCGTCGCCAGATTTGGACGCGATGGTAACAGAGCCCAGCGCGTTGATTTTCTCAGCGCGAGCTTCAGCAGCCGCCAGAACGTCAGCCAGTTTAGCTTCCAGTTCAGCACGACGTGCTTCGAAGAACTCAACGTTTTTCTTGGTAGCCGGCACAGCTTTGCCCTGCGGAACCAGGAAGTTACGAGCGTAGCCCGCTTTAACGTTTACCTGGTCGCCCAGGCTGCCCAGGTTTGCTACTTTATCAAGCAGAATAACTTGCATTACCTTATCCTCTCAAAGTCGTATTAATGGACCGTGACCGATTACTGATGACGATCAGTGTACGGCAGCAGGGACAGGTAGCGAGCGCGTTTGATAGCGCGAGCCAGCTGACGCTGGTATTTTGCACGGGTACCGGTGATACGGCTCGGGACAATCTTACCGCTTTCGGTGATGTAGTTTTTCAGCGTAGCGATATCTTTATAGTCGATCTCTTGAACGCCTTCCGCGGTGAAACGGCAGAACTTGCGACGACGGAAATAACGTGCCATTTGGCTAGTCTCCAGAATCTATCAATTCAATCTGCTCGGCATGCAACACCATTTTCGTCAGGCCATTTCGCGCCTTGTGGCAGCAGATAAAGCCATGAACGGTAATGTGCGTGCCGACCGTTATACTGTGAGTAACGGCCTGGTTCTCGTGCCCGCTGATAATAACCGGCATCTGACACCACGCCTGCCGGTGAAAACCGGCTTCCTCCTGCACAGAACGGTGCTCAAGCACGAACTGGCAGTGAGGAATTCCTGATGGGCTGACCTTTCGAAGGGGTGCCCTGCACACGGTGCCGGACAACACCAGACGGTTGGCCATCAGTAATTACTCTTCAGAATCCCCAGCATCAGCATCATCTGCGGTTTCGTTTGCGAAATCTTCGCGACGCTCACGGCGCTCGTCTTTCGCTTTAACCATCGGAGATGCTTCAGTCACGGCGTGTTTGGTACGCATAACCATGCTGCGGATAACGGCATCGTTGAAGCGGAAGTTAGTTTCCAGCTCATCGATAACTTCCTGCGGCGCTTCAACGTTCATCAGAACATAGTGCGCTTTGTGCAGTTTGTTGATCGGGTAAGCCAGCTGACGGCGGCCCCAGTCTTCCAGACGGTGGATCTTGCCTTCTGCACCAGTGATAGCACCAGTGTAACGCTCGATCATGCCCGGAACCTGTTCGCTCTGGTCAGGATGGACCATAAAAACGATTTCGTAATGACGCATCGAATTGCTCCTTACGGATTATTCAGCCTCCTGTCTGGGTCAGCCGCGGCCCGGGGAGGCAAGGAACGTGTTAAAGGGCGGCTGAAAAATTGACGCGTCATTCTACTTGCGCCCCTTCGTAAACTCAAGGTAATTGAGCAAATAATTACCTCCCACGCTCAGGCGCTTTCTAATGTGTTGTTTTGCTGTCTTTAACCGCTCTTCGCCGCTGTTTTTTGCACGACTTGTTCAAAAACGGTCGCTTTTTAAACAAGAAAGTGGCGTTACACTTTTTATAAGGTTCATTAAGAAAGGAGGAACAGCCGAACGTAACTGATTAGCTGTAGTGGAGCGTGCCTATGAAAACCTTCACATTGATTCTTCTGGCTGCGCTTTTACCTGCCGTAAACGCAACCGCAGCCATAGAAATGCAAGGCCCTATGGCCAGAAATATGGACGATGTGCACAGCCTTGGCGTTATTTATATCAACCATAATCGCGCCGGCGGCAGCGAGGCGGATCGGATGATAATTAACGAGACCGGGGTGGTCAGCGCGACGGCGCATCTTCCGCCTGCTGAACCGCAAATCCGGTAATAAATTCAGGATGAATGTGGGTACAGGCATTCATCGACTTACACCAGGATAACCACAACGAGAAAATTGCCAGACCTTTTCCGCCCCCGTTCCGGGGGCTTTTTTCTGTTTATAAATGCGCAGTGAAAAAGCGCGTGGCGGACTCCAGCGCCAGCGGCGTGATGCGATGCTTAACGCCCGCCTCCCATACGCAAGTTAAATTTTTATTCAGTTCCTCGCGCGCCAGCGCATGCTGCAGGCGGAAACTCTCAACCGCAGGCACCACGTCATCGGCTTCACCATGCCATAAAAAAAGCGGCCGATCGGCAAGGTTCGCCAGTTGCCGCCCCGCCTCATAAGGAGCAAGCGGCGCCAGCACGCTGTCGAACGCTTCCGGCGGCGGGAACAGCGTTTTTGCAAGCGAACTGTAATAGCCCGACCCCATCAGCGAAGCTACGCAGCGCACCTCGGCATGACGTCCCATGATGCCCAACGCCGTCATGCCGCCCATGGAAGCGCCGCCCACCGCCAGCCGCCCTTCCTCTACCAGATTGGCAGCGAACAAAGCGTCCCGCAGCGCCGGATATTCCGCGAGGTTGCCATGCAGGATAGGCCAGAAACGCTGCGAACGGCCTGCCGCATCGCCGTTGAACCGCGCGCCATGTTCTGGCGCGTCCGGCATGACCACGCGAAAACCGACCTGCGCCAGCGCGACGGCGAAATAGCTGTAGACCGTTTTGGATGAGGCAAAGCCGTGATAAAACAGCACCGTAGGTAAAGGCGTGTATCGCTGCCCTGCCGGAAAGGCATGAAGGACTTCGCCTTCGCACAGCCTGTCTGTTGTGATTTCAATCATCGCGAGTAAGCCCCTTGCGTACTATATATGCATATATGGACGTTTTTTGTTCTGTAAAACCGCCTTGTCAATCAGGCGGCAGGTTGAGATGTACATTACGCTTTTGGCATCCGCTCACCCGAAAAGCGCGCCTGAGATAACAGAACGGGAACCTCCCTCATACTTTCTGTTTATCCCCAACTACACTGAGGCTATGAGGTAAAGAGAAATGATAATGCAACGAATCGCTCCCCTTTTGCTGGTTTTTACGCTGAGCGCATGCAGTACCTTACAGGGCACGCCCCAACCTCCTCCGCCGGTGGCTGACCAGCCGCAGGAGATTCAGCGTAATCAAACGCAGGGACTGGTGAAAATCGGCACCGTCACCTCGCTTGAACGCGGTTCGCCTGATGACAGCCTGCGAGAGTTGCGTGCAAAAGCCGCGGCGGCAAAAGCCGATTACTATCAGGTGTTGGTGAACGACGAAACCGTCGTACCAGGCCGTTGGTATGGCCAGGCGATACTGTTTCGTAAAGCGCCATAACAACGGTAATTAAGCAAATTTACACTGCCTTGCGTACGTTGATCGTTACTTGTGCACAATTATCTCCTGTAAAGCCTGACGGACCGGGACCAGAACGCGAAGGAACGCCCTGCTCAGACAGGGTAATGTGAGGAGACGATGATAATGAAACAATCGCTTGCTTTGACCTCCCTGCTGCTTTCCGTAGGGCTTATCACCACCTCTGCCCAGTCGGCGGAAAACGCCAGCGCTGACCGCGTAACCGGGCTTAACGAAATCGGCACCATTTCGGTGAGCGAGGTCGTTGGCAGCCCGCAAGAGGTCGAGCGCATTATCGCCTGGAAAGCGGACGAACAGGGCGCCTCCTACTACCGCATCGTGCAGATGCATGAAACCACCCGCGCCGACAGCTGGCAGGTGCAGGCGATTATCTATGCCTGACGGTGTTATTTTCGCCATGAACTGGCGATTTATACCGCTCGCCATGATCTAAATCATTATTCATAGAAATAAATGGTTACATTTGAGTAATAAATATTCGTCATCTGCTGCCGTTGAACGAGCCAACCCCTAACTTTCTACAGGCTCGTTTATGACACTTTTTTTTCGCCGCTGGGGGCTTGGCGCGAAGCTCTCCTTGCTGACCGGTCTTGCCGTCGCCCTGCTTTTTTTGCTTTTTACGCTCGCCCTAAGCCATAAAGCCAGCCAGCAGCTTGAAGCGCTGGCCGTCGAGGACTTACATAATCAGGCCACCAGCGTGGTGGATATGGTGCAGATGTTCGACAGCAGCCTGAACGCCGAAGTGGCGAGCTACACCACGCTGTTCAACAGCTTTCTGCCGCAGCCTCTTACCCGTGACGCCAGCCAGCCGCAGACCATTAACGGCATTCGCGTGCCGATGCTGAAAGGCGGCGACGTTTCGCTGCATGAAAACAACGCGCTGCCCGATGATTTTCTCGCCCGCACCGGCGCTATCGCCACGCTGTTCGTCCGCAGCGGCGATGATTTCGTGCGCGTAGCGACTTCGCTACGTAAAGAAAACGGTGATCGCGCTATCGGCACGCAGCTCGACCGCGAAAGCCCCGCCTTCGCCGCCATCGCCCACGGCGAGACGTATCGCGGTCTGGCCTACCTGTTTGGCAAGCGTTACATCACTCAATATCAGCCCGTTAAAGACGCCAGCGGCGAGGTTATCGCCATTTTGTTTGTCGGCGTGGATATCACCGTCTCCTGGCAAGTGATGCGCGAAAAAATCCTTAGCCGCCGCCTGGGCGACAGCGGTCATTTCTATGTGCTGAATGGCGCAGCCGGCAAAAACTACGGCCAGTTTCTGTTCCACAGCAAACAGGAAGGCCAGCTTCCACAGTGGCCGGACGCCATCCAGCAAACGCTGCTGAAAACGGACTCAGGCACGCTGGAGCGGGAAAACGCCCAGGGCCGTAAGGTGTTGATGAGCTTTACCCGCCTGCCCGGCTGGAACTGGATTATCGTCGGCGAAGCGGATAAAGCGGTGCTGCTGGCGAACGTCACCACGCTGCGCAACCAGTTCCTGGCGGCCGGCATCATCATTTCTCTTCTCTTTGCCGCCGTCTTTGTCTGGATGACGCGCCGCCTGTTGACGGCGCCGCTGCGTGAAGCGATAGCGCTGGCGCAGCAGTACGCAGCGGGCGATTTACGCTCGGCTATTCAGACCGACAGGCATGATGAAGTCGGCCAGCTTATTCATGCGCTGAACGGCATCGGCAACGGTTTGCAGGAGATTGTGAGTAAAGTGCGCGACGCCGCTGGCGATATCCGTCAGGGCACAACCGCCCTTGCCGCCGACAGCGGAGAGATCAGCGAGCAAATCAACAAGCAGGCGAGCAGCGTGGAAGAGACCTCCGCCAGCATGGAGCAGCTGGCGGCCACCGTGCAGCAGAATGCGGCCACTATGGCGCAGACGCAGAGCCTGGTGAAAGAGGCCTCCCACGCGGTGCATGAGGGGGGTGAAACCGTTGGCAATGCCGTGGTGACGATGGACGCAATCCGCGTTGCGTCGCAGCGCATCGCCGATATCACGCAGGTTATCGAATCCATCGCGTTCCAGACTAACATCCTGGCGTTGAATGCCGCCGTTGAAGCCGCCCGCGCGGGTGAACATGGCAAAGGCTTTGCGGTCGTCGCGCAGGAAGTCCGCGCGCTGGCGGCGCGCAGCGCCAACGCGGTAAAAGAGATTGATGAGCTTATCAGCGACACGCTTGGCAAAGTGAGCGAAGGGCACCAGCTGTCTGAGCAGACGCGCCAGGCGATGGAGGTCATTATTGGCCGCATCGATCAGATAAACCAACTGGTGACAGAGATAAGTCACGCCTCTCACGAGCAATCCGCGGGTATCGGCCAGGTCAATATCGCCATGGCGCAGATTGGCGAAGCGACGCACATCAATGCCGGACGGGTCTCCCGCAGCGAACAGACGGCGCAGTCGCTACGGGAGAAAGGGCATCATCTCAACGAGCTGGTAAGCCTTTTCCATCTGAAAGGGTAATTACCCCGCCCCGCCGGTGGCGCGCAGCAGCACATCGTTCAGAACCGATTCTGAAAGCTGGCTGCCGCCGCGGGCATCGAGCGCCATCTGGCACCAGGCTTCGGCCATCGGCGGTGTGACGTGTCGGAGTAACTGTGCGCCGACGGCAAGCGCGTACAGTTGCTCCGTCAATAACCTTGCGGCAGCCTCCTGCGGCTTACGCAACTGCTGCTGAAGCTGCCGCCAGGCGCGATCGAAATGGCGATTGCGTCCTTTCACTTCATCAAACTCCGCGTGCAGCATCTCCATCGTCCCTGCGTGGCGCGAAAGCACGCGCAGCACGTCAAGACACATAATATTGCCGGAGCCTTCCCAGATGCTGTTGACCGGCATCTCACGGTAAAGACGCGGCAGCTCGTTTTCTTCGCAATAGCCGATACCGCCCAGCACCTCCATCGCTTCGGCGACGAAAGGAATGCCGCCTTTACAGACCGCGTATTTCGCCGCTGGCGTAAAGAGACGGCAAAACGCCGTGTCCCGCTCGTCGCCGCGCTTCTCCCATGCGCCCGCCAGGCGAAACAGCAGCGCCGTTTGCCCTTCAAGCTGCAGCGCCATTCGTCCCAGCACCTGGCGCATCAGCGGCTGTTCAATCAGGTTTTTGCCGAACGCCTGCCGCTGGTGGGCGTGATAAAGCGCCACCGACAACGCCCGACGCATCAGGCCGTGGCTGCCCAGCGCACAGTCAAAGCGGGTCATGCCGCCCATCTTCAGGATCTGCCTGACCCCTTCTCCCTCCTCGCCCACCAGCCAACCGGCGGCGTCAAAAAACTCCGCTTCGCTGCTGGCGTTGGAGCGGTTGCCAAGCTTCTCTTTCAGCCGCTCAAGTCGCACCGCGTTGCGCTGGCCGTCCGGTAAAAAGCGGGGGACGAAAAAGCAGGAGAGCCCGCCTTTCGCCTGCGCCAGCACCAGATGCGCGTCGCTCTGCGGCACCGAGAAAAACCATTTATGCCCCACCAGCCGGTAAGCTTCTCCCGGCCCCGGCTGCGCCAGCGGCTCCGCCCTGGTGGTGTTGCTGAGCACGTCCGAACCGCCCTGTTTTTCCGTCATGCCCATGCCAATCAGCAGGCCGCGCTTCTGCGCGCCAGGCTGCAGGTGGGCATCGTAACGGTCGCTCAGCAACGGCTTTAGCCAGTCCTGAAACGGCGCAGGCAGCGCGCTTTGCAGCAAAGGCGTGGCGGCGAACGTCATGGTGATGGGGCAAAGCGTACCCGCCTCTACCTGCGCATGCAGCACAAAGCGCGCGGCGCGGGCGACAAACGAGCCGTGACGCGCCTCCTCCTGCCAGGGAAGGTTATGCACCCGGTTGGCGCATAGCCCCTGCATAAGCAAGTGCCAGGCGGGATGAAAACGTACATCATCCAACCGCGCGCCGCTGGCGTCATAGCGCAGCAGCTCCGGCGGGTTGGCATTCGCCAGCCGCCCCAGCTCCAGCGATTCCGCCGTGCCGAGCTGCTGGCCGATGCTGGCGAGCAGCTCGGCATCCCACCCTGCGCCTTCGCGGTTTACCGCCTCGCGCAACGCGGCGTCGGATAAAAAGAAGTTGCTGTTATTTAAGGGAATGGGTTGGTTAAATACGGTATGCGTTTGCCACGGCATGCTTACTCCCTCCGTTGCGAATCCCGCCACTTATTATGGCAGCGGGGAAAGGGAGCGCGCGGGATGAGGTCACAAAAGTGCGGTTAGCCTGCGATATAGTGCGGCACAAAACGCGAAGTATCTTTGGTAATCAGCGTACTGTCTTCGCGAATGCCCATTCCTGCCGCCTCGTCATCCACAACCCAGCTGCCTATCAGCGTATAGCTGTCGCCAAAACGCGGCAGCGGCTGAAAAGCCTGCCAGATAACCGGCTCTGCGCTATAGCCGCCGCCCTGCTGGTCCACAACATGATGCTGGCCGTCAAAGATAGCGATGTTTTCGCCTTCACGAGAAAAGAGCGGCTTTCGCACATAACTTTCTCCCGGCGCAACGAGCGCCGCGTCGCCATCAAACCAGGCGGGAAGCAGGTTGGGATGGCGCGGGAAAAACCGCCACAGCAGCGGCAGCAGCCCTTTATTGCTTAAAATGCTTTTCCACAGCGGCTCTATCCAGCGCTCATGGCGTTTACGCAGCAGCGGGCCGTTATCGTCACGCATCATCCATTCCAGCGGGTAGAGCTTAAAAGCGTGCCGCACAACGTTATCCTGCAAATCCGTCAGCAAGCCGCCCACGCCGAGCCCCAGGTCTTCCATATAGATAAAGCGCGTATCAAGGCCCGCCTGAATGGCGCAATCTTGCAGATAAAGCACGGTGCCGCGGTCTTCATCCGTCTCTTTGCAGCAGCAGAAATAGAGCGGCTCTGCGCCTTTTATTTCGGCAAAGCGGGCGATCAGTTTTTCCTGAATCGCGTTGTACTGATCGGCATGGCGGGGAATTAGCCTCTGGGCGCGCGCATCCTCCAGCCAGAGCCACTGGAAGTAAGCGGATTCATACAGCGAGGTGGGCGTATCGGCATTATATTCCAGCAGCTTTACCGGCCCCTGTCCGCACCAGACAAAATCCATGCGGCCATAGAGCGAAGGGTCTTTTTCCCGCCAGCTGCGCGCAACCGCGTCCCAGTACAGTTCCGGAATAGCCAGCTGCGTCAGAATAGCGTCATCGCGTACTGCCCGGTCGACCACCTCAAGACACATCGCATGCAGTTCGTTGGTCGGTTGCTCAATCTGATCTTCAATCTGCCTGAGCGTAAAGCGGTAAGCGCGGCTCTCATCCCAGTAGACCTCGTCATCAATAATATGAAAATTGAAGCCGTGGCTGCGGGCGATGCGCTCAAGCCCTGGACGCACCGGCACATGATGACGCAGCATCTAGCCTCCCCAACTGCCGTGGGAGCCGGAAGCGCGTCCGAAGCCGCCGCGCGAGAGCGTTTTAACGCTTCGGGTCGCGTAGCCATTCACGCTGGATTTTGAACGGGAGCGCCAGGCGTAATCGCCTGATGTGTTGCGCCAGACCGGGCGGGAAGAATAGACCGAGCCGCCATGGTAATAAGTGCTGTGGCTCTGCTGGTCTTCATCTGGTTTTTGCCGTTTCGCCAGCAGGAAACCAGCCATGACCGGCACCCATGTGCGCCGCGGCGCATCATAAGTGCAGCTCTCGTAACGTTCATAACAGGCAGCCCAGGTCAGCGGCAGCGAAGCCTCTTGCTCAAAGGCGACCTTCGCGTTATCCCAGGCGGCAGTACAGGCTTCACGCGGGTTATCATCGGCTACGCAGGCGTCGACAGACTGATAAAAATAACCGTCGCCATCGTTATCGCTGGCTTTGTCGCCGCTTTTAATCGCGAAAAAGGCCGCGCCGCCCATAATGGCAAGCGTTAACACTTTCGGCCCTTTTCTTTTCTTATTGCCTTTATAAATATCCAGATCGGCAGAATTCATTACCGGACTGGGGAGACGGCGTTTCTTGCGCCTCTTCCTTGATGCCGCCATGTTTACTCTTTATTACCGTTGATGTTTACCAGGTCATGCATGCCGCGTTGAGAATGCCGCCCGCCAGCGACGCAGCGCCCATAAATACGCCGGCGGCAATGTTGCCATCTGCGATTTTATTACTTAGCTTCGGCATATAAACCCGCACGCCGCCGTAGATTATAAGCTGAACGACCAGCGCAATCGCCCCCCAAATTAAATAGTCCAGCAGGCTCACAGAGTTGATGGCCGCGCTGGCAAGGGGGATGACATAGCCGAGTATCGCTCCGCTAAATGCGGCGGCGGCCGAGCTATTATTCTCTTTAATTAACTGCCATTCGTTGTACGGGGTGATGCGGGTGTAGATAAACATAAAGCAGTTAATCATCACCAGCCCGATAAAAAAGTAAGCGCAAAACGCCATCAATCCATGGAATGTCTGCACGGTCGCTTCTCCCGATCCGGTTAAAAGTAATGAATTCATCAGGCCTTGCGCCTGTGATGTTTATGG
Source organism: Franconibacter pulveris DSM 19144 (assembly GCA_000621185.1). Taxonomy (GTDB): domain Bacteria; phylum Pseudomonadota; class Gammaproteobacteria; order Enterobacterales; family Enterobacteriaceae; genus Franconibacter; species Franconibacter pulveris. The sequence goes on along the minus strand of KK211223.1, from coordinate 162,531 downwards.
TAGCAGTCTGCGCAGAGTAACTGATTTTGCTGCCAAAACTTTACACTACGCATGGGCTGAAACCGATCTCTTTTTGGTATTTCAGGCAATAAAAAAGCCACTGCGAAGAGTGGCTTAGGGTTCGGTGAGAGCGATTAGCCGCGCTGGCGCACCGCTTCAAACAGACAGATACCTGTGGCGACCGACACGTTCAGCGAGGAGACGCTGCCCGCCATCGGGATGCTGATAAGCTCATCGCAGTGCTCGCGCGTGAGACGGCGCATGCCTTCCCCTTCCGCGCCCATCACCAGCGCCAGCGGGCCGGTCATTTTGCTCTGGTAGAGCGTATGATCCGCCTCGCCTGCCGTGCCGACTATCCAGATATTCGCCTCCTGCAACTGACGCATGGTGCGCGCCAGGTTGGTAACGCGAATCAGCGGTACGCTTTCCGCCGCGCCGCAGGCCACTTTTTTCGCCGTCGCGTTGAGCTGCGCCGAGCGATCTTTGGGCACGATAACCGCGTGTACGCCCGCTGCATCCGCGCTGCGCAGGCAAGCGCCAAGGTTATGCGGATCGGTCACGCCATCCAGGATCAACAAAAACGGCTGTTCGAACTGGGCGATCAGATCCGGCAGATCGTTTTCCTGATACTGACGGCCCGGCTTTACGCGGGCGATAATGCCCTGATGCACCGCGCCATCCGCTTTCTCATCCAGGAACTGGCGGCTCGCCACCTGAATCGGCACGCCCTGCGCTTCAAGCGCATGAATCAACGGCAGCAGACGCTTGTCTTCACGTCCTTTAAGAATAAACACCTCCTGAAAACGCTCTGGCGCGCGTTCCAGAAGGGCCTGAACGGCATGAATGCCGTAAATCATTTCACTCATGAATAGTACTCATTATGGGCGGCGAACCGCCTTTTTTACTTGCTTCCCTCCTCCATTGGGGGAAGGGATTAAGATCACTCAGCCTGCTTTTTCTTCGCTGCACGCTTCGATTTTGTAGCGGCGGCGATTTTAGCGGTTTTTGGCGAAGGTTTTTTCCCTTTCGCTTTGCCTTTCGGCTCGTCGCGATCGTCACGCTTAGCCTTAGGCTTGCCTTTGCGGAAGGCGCTGTCCGGCTCGAAGTTGACCCGCTTTCCAGTCTGACGACGTCTGCCGCCTTTACTGTTCTCTTTCGCGCCCCGTTTTTCACGTTCGCGAGCCGTTTTCCCCGCACCACGCGGCGCACGTTCGCTGGAAATAAGCGAGAAGTCTATCTTGCGCTCATCCATATTGACCGCTTCCACGCGCACTTCAACCCGGTCACCCAGGCGGTAGGTCTGGCCGCTGGACTCGCCGATCAGCCGCTGGCCAACCTGGTCGAAGCGGTAATAGTCGTTATCCAGCGAGGAGACATGCACGAGGCCATCGATAAAAAGATCGTTCAGGCGCACAAAGAAGCCAAAGCCGGTGACGCTTGCGATAACGCCGGAGAAGGTGCTGCCAACGTGATCCTGCATAAAGTCGCACTTCAGCCAGTCCGCCACTTCGCGTGTCGCTTCGTCGGCGCGGCGTTCCGCCATGGAGCAGTGCTGACCAAGCTGCAGCATCTCATCCATGTTGTAGTGCCAGCCGCCCGTTTCAGTGCTCTCGCCTTTGTGCCCTTCCTGCTTCGCCACCAGATATTTCAGCGCGCGGTGCAGCAGTAAATCGGGATAACGGCGAATCGGCGAAGTAAAGTGCGCGTAAGATTGCAGCGCCAGGCCGAAGTGGCCGCGGTTCTCCGGATCGTAAATCGCCTGCTTCATGGAACGCAGCAGCATCGTTTGCAGCATTTCATGATCGGGACGATCGGCGATCGATTCCAGCAGCTCTGCGTAATCGCGCGGCTCCGGCTTATTGCCGCCCGGCAGTTCAAGGCCAAGCTCCGCCAGCACCGTGCGAAACGCGGTAATGGCGTCGTTGGTCGGGCGATCGTGGATACGGAACAGCGCCGGCTCTTTGTTCTTTTCAACAAAACGCGCCGCAGAAATGTTCGCCAGGATCATGCACTCTTCGATGAGCTTGTGGGCGTCGTTGCGCTCGGTCTGCTCAATGCGCTCAATACGGCGTTCGGCATTAAAGATGAACTTCGCCTCTTCGCTCTCAAAGGAGATGCCGCCGCGTTCGTCGCGCGCTTCATCCAGCGCTTTGTAGAGGTTGTGCAGCTCTTCGATATGCCTTACCAGCGGCTGGTACTGGCTGCGTAAATCCTGATCGCCCTGCAGTATGTGCCATACCTTGGTATAAGTGAGGCGCGCGTGCGAGTTCATGACCGCTTCATAGAATTTGTAGCCGGTCAGACGCCCTTTAGCGGAGACCGTCATTTCGCACACCATACACAGGCGGTCGACCTGCGGGTTAAGGGAGCAAAGGCCGTTAGAAAGCACTTCCGGCAGCATCGGCACCACCTGCGAAGGGAAGTAAACCGAGGTGCCGCGGTTACGCGCTTCTTTATCGAGCGGCGTATAGGGACGCACGTAATAGCTGACATCGGCAATCGCCACCCACAGGCGCCAGCCGCCGCCGCGTTTTTTCTCACAGTAAACGGCGTCATCAAAGTCGCGGGCGTCTTCGCCATCAATGGTCACCAACGGCAGCTGACGCAGATCCACGCGCCCCGCCTTTGCCTCTTCCGGCACCTCTTCTTTCAGCCCGGCTATCTGTTGCTCTACTTCTTTTGGCCAGACATAAGGAATTTCATGGGTGCGCAGCGCCATATCGACCGCCATGCCGGTGCCCATGTTGTCGCCCAACACCTCAACGATTTTACCCACCGCCTTGGTGCGGCGCGTTGGACGCTGGGTCAGTTCGACCACGACGACAAAGCCCATGCGCGCGCCCATGATCTCTTCAGGCGGAATAAGGATATCGAAGCTCAGGCGGCTGTCGTCCGGCACCACGAACCCTACGCCCGCGTCGGTAAAGTAGCGTCCGACGATCTGGCTGGTTTTCGGCACCAATACGCGAACGATGCGCGCTTCGCGGCGGCCTTTGCGATCGGCGCCAAGCGGCTGCGCCAGCACCACATCGCCGTGGATGCAGGTTTTCATCTGTTCTGATGAGAGATAGAGATCGTCTTTACGCCCTTCCACACGCAGAAAGCCGTAGCCGTCGCGGTGACCGATAACGGTGCCTTTCAACAGGTCAAGGCGCTCCGGCAGCGCGTAGCACTGGCGGCGGGTAAAGACTAACTGACCGTCGCGCTCCATGGCGCGCAGGCGACGACGCAGCGCTTCCTGCTGCTCTTCGCCTTCAATGTTCAGCTCCTGAGCAATCTCTTCACGATTTGCCGGCTTTTCCCGTTTGGTTAAATGTTCGAGAATAAATTCCCGGCTTGGGATCGGGTTTTCGTATTTTTCGGCTTCTCGTTCCTGAAAAGGATCTTGTGACATTGCGGTTCCTCCGTTGTCAGCTGCGGCGCAATGATTATTCCACCAGCAGTAATTTGTAGAGCGGCTGGTTTTCTTCCACTAAATCGGCCAGCGTGTAGTTATCCAGTTCCTGAAGGAAACTCTCCACCGCCTTGTTCAGCGCCTGTTTCAGGCGGCAGGCGGGAGTGATGTGGCAAAACGCGCTGCTGCAGTTCACAACGGACAGCGGCTCCAGCTCGCGCACCACGTCGCCAATGCGAACTTGCGAAGCCGGTTTGCCAAGGCGAATGCCGCCGTTTTTCCCACGTATGGCAGCGACATAGCCTGCGCGGCTCAGCTGATTAATGATTTTGACCATGTGATTACGGGATACGCCGTAGACAGCCGTCACTTCCGAAATACTGGTCATGCGTCCTTCAGGCAGCGATGCCATATAAATCAAAGCACGCAATCCGAAATCGGTAAAACTCGTTAACTGCACATCAACCTCAGAACAGGGCAGGAAAAAACGCGGATCGCCATGTGGCGAGATATATTGATGATAAACCAGCCAGCGATAAGGCCGCTAATTTATTTGAAAAAGGCGGGTAAAAAGGGTGTAAAAAGGGCGCGTCTGGCGCGCCCTTAGACAATTATGCGTCGAACGGATCGCGCAGAATCATGGTCTCGGTGCGATCCGGACCGGTAGAAATGATGTCGATCGGCACGCCAGTCACTTCTTCAATACGTTTGATGTAGTTCAGCGCCGCCTGCGGCAGGCCGCTACGCTCTTTAACGCCGAAAGTAGACTCAGACCAGCCCGGCATCGTTTCATAAATCGGTTCGATACCTTCCCAGTCATCCGCCGCCATCGGGGTAGTGGTGACTTCACGGCCATCCGGCATACGGTAAGCGACGCAGATTTTCACCTCTTCCAGACCGTCCAGCACGTCCAGCTTGGTCAGGCAGAAGCCGGAAAGGGAGTTGATCTGCACCGCGCGGCGTACCGCCACCGCGTCCAGCCAGCCGGTGCGACGACGACGGCCGGTGGTGGCGCCGAACTCGTTGCCCTTCTTGCACAGGAACTCGCCGATGTCGTCAAACAGCTCGGTCGGGAACGGACCGGCGCCCACGCGGGTGGAGTATGCTTTGATGATGCCGAGCACGTAGTCAACGTAGCGCGGGCCGATGCCGGAACCTGTCGCTACGCCGCCTGCGGTGGTGTTAGAAGAGGTTACGTACGGGTAGGTGCCGTGGTCGATATCCAGCAGCGTGCCCTGAGCGCCTTCGAACATGATGAAGTCGCCGCGCTTGCGCGCCTGATCCAGCAGATCGGAAACGTCCACCACCATGGAGGTCAGGATGTCGGCGATAGCCATCACGTCATCCAGCACTTTCTGGTAGTCCACCGCTTCCACTTTGTAGAAGTTAACCAGCTGGAAGTTATGGTATTCCATCACTTCTTTCAGCTTGTCAGCGAAGGTGGCTTTGTCAAACAGGTCGCCGACGCGCAGGCCGCGACGCGCAACTTTATCCTCGTAAGCCGGGCCGATGCCGCGACCGGTAGTGCCGATAGCTTTGGCGCCACGCGCTTTTTCACGCGCTACGTCGAGCGCCACGTGGTAGTCGAGGATAAGCGGGCAAGCTTCGGAGATAAGCAGACGCTCGCGAACCGGGATACCGCGGTCTTCGAGTTCTTTCATCTCTTTCATCAGCGCGGCCGGAGAGAGCACTACACCGTTGCCGATGATGCTGGTGACGTTATCGCGAAGAATGCCTGAAGGAATAAGATGGAGAACGGTTTTTTCACCGTTGATTACAAGAGTATGGCCAGCGTTGTGGCCACCCTGGTAGCGAACCACATATTTAGCGCGTTCAGTCAGAAGATCGACGATCTTTCCTTTGCCTTCGTCACCCCATTGGGTGCCCAGTACGACGACGTTGTTACCCATTTTTCAAAATCACCGTTTGCTTAAAAATGGATTCTAACACCAGCTTCCCGGATGATCAGCACTTTTTGTATACAAATTCAGGCGAAAGCGCCTGAAATTTACTCAGTTAATCGTTTTCGTCAACATGTAGTAGATGACTACGCCCGCAACCACAAGACCGCCGCCGAAGCGCCGCAATAATGTATCTGGCAATTGGGCCATTCCGAGGATCATGCGCCGCCAGATACGCGGAAAAAGCATCGGGCCCAGCCCCTCGAGCACCAGCACCAGCGCGAGCGCCAGGATAATAGTGGTATTCATGATTCCCTTTTCTGCTCCTGTCTTATGATAAAAAAAGAGCCGGTCGAAACCGGCTCTTGTCTGACAATGGCGATATTAACGCGTACTGTTGGCTGGCGTCTTCATGTAGCGGAAGAAATCGCTGTCCGGGCTCAGCACCATGACATCCTGATTGCTACGGAAGCTGTTTTCGTACGCGCGCAGGCTACGGATAAAGGCATAGAAATCCGGGTCCTGGCTGAACGCGTCCGCGAACAGTTTCGCCGCTTCGGCATCACCTTCACCGCGCAAAATACGCGCCTGGCGTTCGGCTTCCGCCAGCGTGCGGGTCACTTCATAATCCGCCGCTGCGCGCAGTTTTTCCGCTTCTTCCTGGCCCTGGGAACGGTGACGACGGGCTACCGCCTCACGCTCGGCGCGCATACGGTTGAAGATAGCTTCGGAGACTTCCGCAGGCAGGTTGATCTGCTTGATGCGCACGTCCACCACTTCAATACCCAACGCCGCCATGCTGTTTGGGTTGATAACCGGCACTTTACCGTTGGTTTCCGCCTGAACGCGCTCTGCGGCTTTGGCAATCGCATCATCCGCAGCTGGCGTAGCCACTTCATCCTCGGTGCCTGCCGAACCAGAGTTCAGCGCATCGCGCACTTCCAGGGTCAGGCGACCGCGGGAGTCAGTCACGATGTCTTTTACATCAAGACGACCAATTTCAGAACGTAAACGGTCTGAGAACTTACGCTTCAGCAGCACTTCGGCCTGAGAGACATCGCCGCCGCCTGTCGCCAGGTAGTAGCGGCTGAAGTCGCTGATGCGCCACTTGATATAAGAGTCAACGATCAGGTCTTTTTTCTCTTTGGTTACGAAGCGGTCAGCCTGGTTATCCATGGTCTGGATACGGGCGTCCAGCGTCTTCACCGATTCGATAAACGGGATCTTGAAATGCAGACCCGGCTCGAAAACCAGCGGTTTGTTTTCGTTGTCACGCAGCACTTTGCCAAAACGCAAAGTGATGCCGCGCTCGCCCTCTTTCACCACGAAAATCGAGGTGTAGAGCACCACCAGCACGATAATGATGATTGCAATAACTGACTTACGCATCGTTATTCACCCCCCTGGCGCTGGAAGTCATTACGCTGCGCGTTGGCGCGGCGCTGGTCCATGATATCGCCAGCGTTGCCGGAAGGCGTCGTGGTGGCGTTGCTGTTGCTGCCTGCAGCAGGCGGTAAACGCAGCAGAGAGTTCGGGCTGTCGCTGGTGGAAGCTGGCGCCGAACCGCCGCCTTTAAGCATCTGATCGAGCGGGAGCACCATCAGGTTGCCGCCTTTATCGTTGACCAACACTTTACGGGTATGGCTAAGCACGCGTTCCATCGTTTCGATATAAAGTCGCTCACGGGTAATTTCCGGCGCGGCTTTATATTCCGGCAGGATTTTCGCAAAGCGAGCCACCTCACCCTGCGCTTCCAGGATAGTTTGCGTACGGTAAGCGCGCGCCTCTTCCAGCGTGCGCTGCGCCTGACCGTTGGCGCGCGGCTGCACTTCGTTGGTATACGCTTCCGCCTCGCGAATATATTGCTGCTCGTTTTCACGGGCCGCGATAGCGTCGTCAAATGCCGCCTTCACCTCTTCCGGCGGACGCGCCGCCTGGAAGTTTACGTCCAGCAGGGTAATGCCCATGTTGTAAGGACGGATGGTCTCTTCCAGTTCACGCTGGGTATCGCTACGAATAACGGTACGGCCTTCGGTGAGGATGCGGTCCATGGTGTACTTGCCGATAACGCCGCGCAGGGCGCTGTCGGTCGCCTGACGCAGGCTGTCGTCGGCGCTGGTCACGCTAAACAGATAACGCTGCGGATCGGTGACGCGATACTGCACGTTCATTTCAACGCGCACGACGTTTTCGTCAGATGTCAGCATGATGCCGGAAGCCGCCAGTTCACGAACGGCTTCCACGTTCACGGCGACAACATCATCAATAAAGGTGGGTTTCCAGTTCAGGCCCGGCTCGACCAGATGACTGAATTTGCCAAAGCGGGTTACCACGCCGCGTTCGGCTTCTTTAATGGTGTAGAACCCGCTTGCGGCCCAGATAATCACAACTGCCGCCGCCACAATGCCTACTACGCGACCGCCCATGTGGCCGCGAGGGCCCTGAGTGGCGCCGCCGGTTCCTTTACCGCCGCCGAAACCGCCAAGCTTCTTGCTTAACTTACGGAAGATATCGTCCAGATCGGGCGGTCCCTGATCGCGACCGCCTTTGTTACCCCCAGAGTTGCCGCCAGGCTTGCTGCTTCCCCACGGGTCGCGGTCTTGTCCGTTATTACCGGGCTGATTCCACGCCATGTTTGTGCTCCATATTTGTTATGCGGTGAGATCCCCCAGAGGGGAAAAGTCTTCAGGCTTACAGCGGCCGGTTAGACAACATAGTCAACCAATGCCGGTTCCTGCTTACAGAGGCGACGCCAGTCCACCACCGGCATGCGCACCTGCATCCCGACACTACCGTCCTCCTCTACCCACTCTTTTTCTATCGCCTGAAGCTGATAAAAACGGCTCCGCAAACGGCCCGCCTCATCGGGAGGTAAATGCAGCGAATGCTGCGCTATCTCACCAGACAGGCGCTCCGTCAGGGCCTGGAAAAGCAGTGGTACGCCTTCACCCGTCTGGGCGGAAAGCCAGACGCGTATGGGCAGATTCTCATCATTACGATCGATACGCGGTTCGAATTCCTCAAGCATATCGATTTTGTTCATTACCAGCAGAGTCGGGATTTCATTGGCCTCGATCTCTTCCAGCACGGTATTTACCGCATCTATGTTTTCCCGCATGCGCAGGTCAGCGGCATCCACCACATGCAACAGCAGCGTCGCCTGGCGCGTCTCCTGCAACGTAGCTTTAAACGCCGCCACCAGATCGTGCGGCAGATGGCGGATAAAGCCTACCGTGTCCGCCAGCACCGTTTCGCCAACGTCCGGCACGTCAATGCGGCGCAGCGTTGGGTCCAGCGTCGCGAACAGCTGGTTAGCCGCATAGACATCGGCTTCGGTTATCTGGTTAAAGAGAGTGGATTTACCGGCGTTGGTGTAACCCACCAGCGAAACGGTTGGAATATCAGCTTTTGCGCGCGACCGACGTCCCTGTTCGCGCTGTTTTTCAACGCGTTCGAGGCGCGACAGGATTTGGCTGATTCGGTTTCGCAGCAAACGGCGGTCGGTTTCCAACTGGGTTTCACCCGGGCCCCGCAGGCCGATGCCGCCTTTCTGGCGCTCAAGGTGAGTCCAGCCGCGTACCAGACGCGTCGCCAGATGGCGCAACTGCGCCAGCTCAACCTGCAGCTTACCTTCATGGGTGCGTGCACGCTGGGCGAAAATATCTAAAATCAGTCCGGTGCGGTCGATAACACGACACTCGCACAGGCGCTCAAGGTTGCGCTCCTGAGCGGGGGTCAACGCATGATCGAACAGCACGACAGACGCCCCAGTGGCTTTCACTGCCTCGGCGATTTCGACTGCTTTACCTTCACCGACATAATATTTTGGGTGCGGAGCTTTACGGCTACCGGTAATCACCTGTAATGCTTCGACACCGGCGGAAGAGACCAGAGATTCAAACTCCTGGAGGTCTTCCATATCTTTGTCTTGCGTAAAGTAGATGTGTACCAGCACCGCCTGCTCACCGGCATCATAACGGTCAAACAAGCGTAAACCCTCTTAAAAGACCAGCGGGGAACACAGATGACCTGGTCCCCCGACATGGAACAACAGCCATCGACTTTATTCGGCGTCTTCGCTGTCTTGCTGCGGCGCAGAAGTTTGCGCGTTATTGCTGTGGTGATAGTTGCTGGAACCGCCACCCGCGCTGTTACTGTGATGAGACACCGGACGAGAAGGCACCACAGTAGAAATCGCGTGCTTGTAGACCATCTGGCTGACTGTGTTTTTCAACAGAATCACGAACTGGTCGAAAGATTCGATTTGACCTTGCAGCTTAATACCATTCACCAAATAAATAGAAACTGGAACACGTTCCCGACGCAGTGCGTTGAGGAACGGATCTTGTAAAGATTGCCCCTTAGCCATTCTATCTTTTCCTTATATGCTTGTTGTTTATACTCATGAGCCCATGGGCTCTGAAAATACATAAAATTTTGCGCACGATACCAATTCAATTGTACACATTCATCAGTGCTTCGCACCAACAACCTGTAATACTTCTTTACGCGCTTGTTCAGGCGCTTCACTGTCAAGCCAGTGAACGTCTTCCCAGCCGCGCAGCCAGGTAATCTGGCGCTTTGCCAATTGTCTCGTGGCGCAAATACCTCGATAAACCATGTCGTCGAATGGGATCTCGCCTGACAGATACGACCACATCTGGCGATAGCCTACGCAACGAATGGAAGGCAAGTCCGTATGCAAATCTCCACGGGCGAAAAGCGCCCTTACTTCTGCTTCAAAACCTGAAGCCAACATCTGGTGAAAACGCTGCTCAATTCGCTGATGGAGCAGTTCACGGCTCGCCGGGGCGATGGCGAACTGGTGCACCTGATACGGCAGAGCTTCTCCTGACGTTTGCGTCAGTTCCGTTAAAGTTTTACCCGAAATGAAAAAAACTTCCAGTGCCCGGGAAAGCCTTTGCGGGTCGTTGGGATGAATACGTGACGCCGCCACAGGATCGATCTCCTGGAGCTGGCGATGCAGCGTTTCCCACCCCTGCTCTGCTGCCTGTTCTTCAATCCGCGCCCTTATCGCCGGATCCGCCGACGGCAAGGGAGAAAGCCCTTCAAGTAACGCTTTGAAGTAAAGCATGGTGCCGCCTACCAGCAGCGGTATCCGCCCTGCTGCGGTGATATCCGCCATCTCCTTTAGCGCGTCGCGGCGAAAATCCGCCGCTGAATACGCCTGCGCTGGATCCAGGATATCGAGCAGGCGATGCGGCGCTTCGGCCAGCTCCTGCGCGCTGGGCTTGGCGGTGCCGATATCCATCCCTTTATAAATCAGGGCGGAGTCGACGCTAATCAACTCTACCGGCAATGTTTTGCGTAAATTAATCGCCAGCGCGGTTTTGCCAGAGGCCGTCGGCCCCATTAAAAAAATAGCCTTCGGCAGGCCAGCCTTGCTTACTTCAGTCATGTTTCAGGGCATTCATCGCCGGTTGTAAATCAACAGGTTGTAATAAACCACCAGGCGGTGACTTCACCAGTTGCGGGCAGAGCCGTTCGACATCGGCGAGCAGCGCAATAGCCTGCGCCACGCTCCACTGTTCATGCTCGCTCGCCAGATGGCGGGCCAGCCACAGCGCGATAGCCGCCGCGTCAATCTGACTCTGCTGCGCCAGGTAGCCTATCAGTTCAGGAATCAAGATTTGTAAATTTTGTTGGCGCAAGGGTAAAGGCACCGCCCGAATCGTCACATATTGTGCATCGCTGACCAACTCCATGCCCATTCCGGCAAGAAAAGGCTTAGCGCTGACAAGGGTTTCACGCTCTTCGGGAGAAACTTTAAAGCGCACCGGGATAAGCAGCGGCTGAGCGCAGGGCTTTTCTTCGCCCGGCAACAGCTGCGCCTGTTTAAGCCAACGTTCCGCCACCTCCAGCGCCAGCAACATAAGCCGTCCTTCGCGTTCCAGCAGCGCGAGGTTGTTATGCACAATGGTCAACACGCGGCCGAAGCTTTGAGCGTGGCCTTCCAGCGCAGGCTGCGTCATCGCGGGCGCAGGCGTTTTCGCTACTGAAGGCGTCCGGGGCGCCTGAGGCGTTTCCAGCAGTTGGCGATAAACCTCGCCCTGCTGTTTCTGATAACCCGCCGTCGCGTGTGGCCAGCTGGCGCCGCCGCCTTTGGCCGCCGCCCCGCCGCCGCTTCCGCCCGAGCTCCGCGCAGGCGTGGAGCCTGAGGTTGCCGAAGGCGAAGAGTAGTCAGACACGGGGCGCTCTTTCGCCGCAGCCGGTTCGGCAAAGTGATTCTTCCCCGCAGCTATGCGGTTTTCCGGCTGCCAGCGCGGCGTCTGCGGCGTTTCCAGCGGCAGCGAGCTGGACTGCTGCGCCTGTAGCGCGCTCAGTACGCCCTGGTAGATGAAGTCGTGCACCAGCCGCGACTGATGAAAACGCACCTCGTGCTTGGCCGGGTGTACGTTCACATCCACCTGGTGCGGATCGATTTCCAGATAAAGTACGTAGGCGGGCTGTTGATTAGCGCCGAGCTTGTCTTCACAGGCTTGCCGGATGGCGTGGTTAATCAGCCGGTCGCGCATCATTCGGCCATTGACGTAACAGTATTGAATTTCCGCCAGCGCCGCCGTGGTGCCTTTTGGCTCCGCCACCCAGCCGCGAAGGGCCAGGTCGCCATGCTGCCAGTCAATCGCCAGCGCTTGTTCGAGAAATGCGGTGCCGCAGATAGCGCCCAGGCGACGCTCGCGCGGCGTATTTGGCTGCACGGCGCGATACTGACGCACCATCTTGCCGTTATGGTTGAGGTTAATGGTGACGTCAAAGCGCGCCAGCGCGATGCGTCGCACCACCTCGTCAATATGGCCGAATTCGGTTTTCTCGGTGCGCATGAACTTACGCCGCGCTGGCGTGTTGTAGAAAAGATCCAACACTTCAAGGGTGGTGCCGACCGGATGCGCCGCTGGTTTAACGGTCACTTCCATATCGCGCCCTTCCGCATACGCCTGCCAGGCTTCTTGCTGATCGGCGGTACGGGAGGTGAGCGTCAGACGCGAGACGGAACTGATACTGGCCAGCGCTTCGCCGCGAAAACCGAGGCTGATAATCGCCTCCAGGTCGTCAAGCGTGGCGATTTTGCTGGTAGCGTGACGCGCCAGCGCCAGCGCCAGCTCCGCTTTACCAATGCCGCAGCCGTTATCGCGAATGCGGATAAGCTTCGCGCCGCCGCGTTCAATATCGATATCGATGCGGGTCGCGCCCGCATCGAGGCTGTTTTCAACCAGCTCTTTCACTACCGATGCAGGACGTTCCACCACTTCGCCGGCGGCGATTTGGTTCGCGAGCTGCGGCGGCAGAACCTGAATCGGCATGAAATCTCCTTAATTGGTTACCGCGATCTGATTAACAGCGTCATGGGTAGCGCGGGCGGTCTGGCCCGCGCCGCCGTTATTTTTCGGCGCGGATTGTAACGGGTGTGCGAGGAAGTAATTGCGCAGACCTTTATAAATGGCCTCGGCAAGCTGTTCCTGATAGTCGCTGCTTGCCAACAGTTTTTCTTCGCCGCTGTTGCTGATAAACCCGGTTTCCACTAACAGGGAAGGAATATCCGGCGAGCGCAATACGCCAAGGCTCGCATGTTCCGGACGGCGTTTATGCAAGTCACCCACTCTTTGCAACTGGCTCAATACGCTGGTGGCGACATCATACCCGACGCGCTGGGAATGACCGAACTGCAAATCCAGCACCGCCTGACTTAAATAGGGGTCCGCCTGGCTGTTTGCAAGCACATCCCCTGCGCCGCCGAGCAGTTCCGACTGTTTCTCGTGCTGCTCAAGCCAGCCCGCCATTTCGCTGTTGGCGCGACGGTTTGACAGCACCCAGACCGAAGCGCCCGTCGCTTCGCGGTTTGGCGCGGCGTCGGCATGAATAGAAACCAGTAAGTTAGCGTTCTGCTGGCGAGCCACATCGGAGCGGCCCATCACCGAGATAAAATAGTCGCCGTCGCGGGTCAGCACGCCCTTAAACATCGGGTCGTCATTAAGCAGCGCGCGCAGCTTTCGGGCGACGGCGATGGTGACGTTTTTCTCGCGCACGCCGCCAGGACCAATAGCGCCAGGATCCTGGCCGCCGTGGCCGGCGTCAATCGCGACAATGACCTGATCAGACGAGACAGTAGTATGGCTGCGCGCCGGACGCGTTGCGCTATTGCTGCCAACAACGCTGGTCACACGGTCGTTTTCATTACGAAACGGGTTACTGGCGGGAGTTGACGAACGCGGCGCAGGCGGTGCTGCACGCTTCGCCACAACGGGCGGAGGCGGCGGCGCATCGGCGTTAATGGTAAAAACAACCGTATAGCTGGCGCCGTTTTGCTGCTTCACCGCGCGGGTTTTGCCGTTCTTCGTCAGGTCGACCACCAACCGCAGCGACTGATTGTCCTTCGGCTGACCGGAACGAATGCTTTTCACCAGATTGCTGCCGCTAAAAATCAGCGGCAACCCCTGTATAACGCCGGTTTGCTGAATATCCAGCACCACGCTGCGTTTATCCTGCTGCGAAAAGGCGTATTCCGGGTCGCCCATAAAGCTCAGGGTGATCCGGGCCTGGTCATCGCCATTGGAAACCTGAATATCGGACAACACCGCCGCCCCGGCCTGAGCGCTCAGCGCCAGCAGTGCCGCTATCAACCAACCTTTTACGCGAGTCATCATCCCGTCATCCTGGTTATTTGGCTAAGCGCGCCAGTAACGAATTGCCTGATGGGGAAACGGCTTTGACGAGCGCTTCGCGCCCCTGCGCCTGATACGATAAGTGAATTTCGACATCCGGGTCGGGCAAGACGCCCGCCCCCTGCTGCGGCCACTCCACCAGGCAAATAGCGTCATTGGCGAAATAGTCGCGAATCCCCATAAACTCCAGCTCCTCCGGATCCGCCAGACGATAGAGGTCGAAATGGTAAACCGTCAGCGTCTCCAGCGCGTAGGGCTCCACCAGCGTGTAGGTGGGGCTTTTCACGTTGCCGTTATGGCCTAACGTCTGCAAAAAACCACGGCTAAAGGTGGTTTTACCCGCGCCCAGGTCGCCATAAAGATAAATGACGGTCGCGCCTTCGCAGGCCTGCGCCACACGCGCGCCGAGAGCGAGCGTCGCCTGCTCATCGGGTAGAGGAATAACACGATTAATCATGGTTTACGTCAATTCACATCCGGGTTAACAAAACGGTGAAGCACTGAAAGCAGATCGGTCGCCAGCATGCCGCGAGCGCCGTAACGGCTGGCGAGGAGGTCCGCCGCCGCGCCGTGCGCCACGCAACCGGCGCAGGCTGCATCATACGGGGAGAGCTTTTGCGCCAGCAAGCCGCCGATAATTCCGCTCAGCACATCTCCCATACCGCCGCTGCCCATACCAGCGTTGCCAGCATCAATAATGCCCGGCCCCGCGTCGTTGCTGGCAACAAGGGTGCCCGCACCTTTCAGCACGACGCAACCGCCATACCGTTTTACCAGACGATCGGCAGAAAGTAAGCGATCACTTTCAACTTCTGATACGGAAACATTCAGCAATCTTGCGGCTTCGCCGGGGTGCGGCGTAAGGATGCGATTGTGACGTTTATCGGGATGGATTGCCAGCAGGTTGAGCGCGTCGGCGTCCCACAGCATCGGGCCGGTAAAGTTCTCTACCTTTTGCAGCGCCTGCTTACCCCATGCCTGCTGACCAAGCCCCGGCCCAACCACCACCACATCAGCCCATTCAAGGCTTTCGCTAAGCGATTGCGGCGTGAGTTCATGCACCATCAGCTCCGGACGAGCGGTCAACAGCGGCGCGATATTCTCTATGCGAGTAAGTACTCGCACCAGCCCTGCGCCCGCTCTTAACGCCGCTTCGCCCGCCATGCGAATCGCTCCGGCCGTGCCGTGATCGCCGCCTACTATCACCAGCTTGCCGTTATCGCCTTTATGGCTGGTAGGGCGCCGCGGCCTGAGCCACTCGCCAAGCTGCGAGGCGTCATAGCGGGCAATGGGCGCCTGCTGCCCCGCAAGCCAGGGTTCCAGCCCCAGCGCGTGATGATGCAGAACGCCCACCACATCCCGCGCTTTGCCGGTAAGCAACCCCGGCTTGAGCGCGATAAAGGTGACCGTATGCGCCGCGTTAATCACCACGCCCGGCGTGGCGCCGGTTTCCGCCAGCAGGCCGGAAGGAATATCGAGCGCCACCACCGGGGCCGGATGGCGATTCGCTTTATCAATCAGACCGGCGACAGGCTCCCGGGGGGCGCTTTTCAGGCCAGTCCCGAGCAGAGCGTCGATGATAAGCGTCACGCCGTCCGGCCAGGCCGTTTGCGGCGAATGAATCATTCCCCCGGCATTAAGCCAGGCCTCACGCGCGGCGCTCGCCTCTTCAGGCAAAGGCGCTTCGCTCTCCTGCGCCAGCAACGTGACGCGAATGCCCGCCGCCTGCGCCAGTCGCGCCACGACGTAGCCATCGCCGCCGTTGTTGCCGTGACCACACAGCACCAGCCAGTGCTCGCTTTCAGGATAATAATCATGGGCGATATGAAAAGCGGCCTCGCCCGCACGCTGCATCAGCTCGAAGAGCGTGAGGCCAAGAGTGTCCGCCGCCTCTTTTTCTGCTGCCCGCAGCCAGTCTGCGGGCCAGACAGAGTGTGGTATACTACGGCCGTTTTTCTTCATCTGATGGTCCGTCATGTCTGCTCCCCTCGATCTCAACCAGTTAGCGCGCGATATTAAACAATGGGGCGCGGAGCTGGGTTTTCAGCAGGTTGGTATTACCGATACCGACCTGAGCGCCAGCGAGGGCGCGCTGCAGGCGTGGCTCGATAAACAGTATCACGGCGAGATGGAATGGATGGCGCGTCATGGCATGATGCGCGCCCGCCCGCATGAACTCTTACCCGGCACGCTGCGGGTGATCAGCGTACGGATGAATTATCTGCCCGCCAACGCCGCTTTCGCCCGCACGCTGAAAGATCCCTCGCTCGGCTATGTAAGCCGCTATGCGCTGGGTCGCGATTACCATAAGCTGCTGCGTAACCGGCTCAAAAAGCTCGGCGAGCGCATTCAGCAGCAGTGCGCGTCGCTGAATTTTAGACCTTTTGTCGATTCTGCGCCGCTGCTGGAACGGCCGCTGGCGGAAAAAGCGGGACTGGGCTGGACGGGTAAGCATTCACTTATCCTCAGTCGCGATGCGGGCTCGTTTTTCTTTTTGGGCGAATTACTCATCGATCTGCCGCTGCCTGTGGATAAGCCAGTCGAAGAGGGTTGCGGCAAATGCGTAGCCTGCATGACCATCTGCCCCACCGGCGCCATTGTCGAGCCTTATACGGTGGACGCGCGCCGCTGTATCTCTTATCTCACCATTGAGCTGGAAGGCGCTATCCCTGAAGCGTTTCGTCCGCTTATCGGCAATCGTATTTACGGCTGCGACGATTGCCAGCTTATCTGTCCCTGGAACCGTTTCTCGCAGCTCACGGATGAAGAGGATTTCACTCCCCGTCAGGCGCTGCATGCACCGAAGCTGGTAGAACTCTTTGGCTGGAGCGAGGCGCATTTTCTGAAGGTAACGGAAGGATCGGCGATTCGCCGTATTGGGCACCTGCGCTGGCTGCGAAATATCGCCGTCGCGCTAGGCAATGCGCCCTGGGATGAAGCGAATCTGCAGGCGCTGGAAAAAAGAAAAGGTGAGCACCCACTTCTCGATGAACACATTGAATGGGCGATTGCGCAACAAATAGCCAGACGGAATGCCAATGTTATCGAGGTGCAATTGCCACAAAAACAACGGCTGGTTAGGGTGGTTGAAAAGGGCCTGCCGAGGGACGCCTGAGCTTTCCACAGGCTGTGCATAAAATAAAAAATGCTTTGTCATTCAACGCACAAAAAGTAATCAGCGGCGCATATTAATATTTTGAAATCTTATTAAGTTTAGTATTAACAGGAACTTATATAAAAATTGTAAATAAAATTAACGCGCTTTTCACGCTGTGAAGCGGATCCCGACTGTGGATAAGTCTGTTCAGAAAGTTTTGATGGAAGCAAAAAACATCAGCCCCAGCGCGCTTTGTCGCTGTGGATAATTTATTCGTTCTGGAGAAATTTGGAGCGGGAAACGAGACTCGAACTCGCGACCCCGACCTTGGCAAGGTCGTGCTCTACCAACTGAGCTATTCCCGCTTAATCTTCGTCTTTCA
>KK211223.1:0-144756 GCA_000621185.1 Franconibacter pulveris DSM 19144 | reverse complement strand
TTTCAAATTTTGGAGCGGGAAACGAGACTCGAACTCGCGACCCCGACCTTGGCAAGGTCGTGCTCTACCAACTGAGCTATTCCCGCCCTGCGTGTTTCACATTTCTGTGTCGTCACGGGAGGCGCATTATACGAGAAATGATTTTCGCCGCAACCCCTTAAACGAATTTTTTCGCGTTTTTTGTTTGAATGCCGATTAATTCGCCAGAGCGGTGATTTTATCGGCAACAGAGGGGTAAAACCCCTCTCCCGGTCACAGCTTAATAAAATGTTCGCGGTAGTAAGCAAGTTCCGCGACCGATTCACGGATGTCATCCAGCGCCTGGTGCGTGTTCTGCTTCTTAAAGCCGTCGAGAATAGCCGGCTTCCAGCGACGCGCCAGTTCTTTCACCGTGCTGACATCCAGATAACGGTAATGGAAGTAGGCTTCCAGTTCCGGCATGTATTTAAACAGGAAACGGCGGTCCTGGCCGATACTGTTGCCGCAGATAGGGGATTTGCCTGCTGGCACCCACTCTTTCAGAAAGGCGATAGTCGCCAGCTCCGCTTCGCGATCGCCCATCGCGCTCGCCTTTACACGATCAACCAGGCCGCTGGCGGTATGGGTGCGCACGTTCCAGTCGTCCATCAGCGCCAGCTGTTCGTCTGACTGATGCACCGCAATCACCGGGCCCTGCGCCAGAATATTTAAATCTGCGTCGGTCACCAGGGTGGCGATTTCGATAATGCGGTCGCGCTCCGGATCGAGCCCGGTCATCTCCAGATCGATCCAAATCAGATTGTTTTCATTTCCACTCATGCTATTTTCCACCCTTCTCGCGTCACCCCACGGTGACTCTCAGTTAATTCGTATAAAATAGCGTGTATCATAGAGGTTTTGCCCATCACGGGCGACCAGGAGCCAGGGCGATTGAGTAAAAATAAACTCTCCAAAGGTCAGCAGCGCCGCGTAAAGGCCAATCATCAGCGTCGGCTTAAGCAGTCGACGGAAAAGGCCGATTACGATGACAACCTGTTTGGCGAGCCGCGCGAAGGCACGGTCATCAGCCGGTTTGGCATGCATGCGGACGTGGAGTCGGCAGACGGCGCCGTGCACCGCTGCAACATCCGCCGCACTATCCGTTCGCTGGTAACCGGCGATCGCGTGGTGTGGCGCCCGGCGAAAGAGGCCACCGAAGGGGTGACAATCAATGGCATCGTGGAAGCGGTGCATGAGCGCACCTCGGTACTGACGCGCCCGGATTATTACGATGGCGTGAAGCCCGTCGCCGCCAATATCGACCAGATTGTTATCGTCTCCGCCATTTTACCGGAGCTGTCGCTGAACATTATCGACCGCTACCTGGTGGCTTGCGAAACCCTGGAGATTGAACCCCTTATCGTGCTTAACAAAATCGACCTGCTGGATGAAGAAGGCATGAATTTTGTTAATGAACAGATAGATATCTACCGCGGCATTGGTTATCGCGTGCTGCTGGTCTCAAGCCATGCTGAGCACGGGCTGGAAGCGCTGGAGCAGGCGCTTATCGGCCGCATCAGCATTTTCGCCGGCCAGTCCGGCGTCGGCAAATCAAGTCTGCTAAACGCCCTGTTGGGGCTCAAAGAGGATGAAATCCTCACGAACGACGTCTCGGATGTCTCCGGCCTCGGCCAACACACCACGACGGCAGCCCGTCTTTATCACTTCCCGCATGGCGGCGATGTGATTGACTCCCCAGGCGTGCGCGAATTCGGTCTCTGGCACCTTGAGCCGGAACAAATCACCCACGGTTTTGTCGAATTTCACGACTATTTAGGCACTTGTAAATACCGCGATTGCCGTCACGATAATGACCCAGGTTGCGCCATTCGCGCGGCGGTGGAGCGCGGCGAAATCGCCGAAAGCCGTTTCGACAACTATCACCGTATTCTGGAAAGTATGGCGCAGGTAAAAACGCGTAAAAGCTTTTCTGAAACCGACGACTGACAATTAAGCTGGGCGTCGCTAAAATCGCCCCTTTTTTTCTGCGATGCCCGCTCCGCCGCGCGCGGAACGGGCCAGGACTGGCAAAATACTTAGCCTGGAGGCTACCTTGCTAAACGACATCAAACTTTCGCTTCAATACCTTCTGCCGAAACTGTGGCTCACTCGCCTGGCGGGCTGGGGCGCAAGTAAGCGTGCCGGCTGGCTGACCAAACTGGTTATCGACCTGTTTGTGAAATATTACAAGGTCAACATGAAAGAGGCGCAGAAGCCGGATACCGCCAGCTACCGCACCTTTAATGAATTCTTTGTTCGTCCGCTGCGCGACGACGTGCGTCCGGTGAATACCGATCCGAACGTGCTGGTGATGCCAGCCGATGGCGTTATCAGTCAGTTAGGGCGCATCGAAAACGACAAGATCCTGCAGGCGAAAGGCCATAATTACAGCCTGGAAGCGCTGCTGGCGGGCAATTACATTATGGCGGACCTGTTCCGCAACGGCGCTTTCGCTACCACGTATCTCTCGCCGCGTGACTACCACCGCGTCCACATGCCGTGCAACGGTATCCTGCGCGAGATGATCTACGTGCCGGGCGATCTCTTCTCCGTTAACCATCTGACGGCGCAGAACGTGCCTAACCTGTTTGCCCGCAACGAGCGCGTTATCTGCCTGTTCGATACCGAATTCGGCCCGATGGCGCAAATTCTGGTCGGCGCGACGATCGTCGGCAGCATTGAAACCGTCTGGGCGGGTACCATCAACCCGCCGCGCGAAGGCGTTATTAAGCGCTGGACCTGGCCGGAAGGCGAGAGCGAAGGCGCCGTGGCGCTGCTGAAGGGCCAGGAGATGGGCCGCTTCAAGCTTGGCTCTACGGTTATCAACCTGTTCGCGCCGGGCAAAGTCGAGTTGGTAGGGCATCTGCAAAGCCTGTCAGTGACCCGTCTTGGCGAACCGCTGGCGGTCTCCACCGAAGCCGTGGCTGCAGACACTGCGCCTGCCATTATCCCGGCGCAGGAAGTTCAGGCCGAGCGCGAAGCCAACCCGCTGGTCGACGACAAAGAAGAAGGTTAACAGCACAACCAAAGGTAGACTGACGTGCGCCTGATTATCACTATACTGATGGCCTGGTGCCTCAGCCTGGGGGCGTACGCCGCGACGGCCCCCGATGCAAAACAGATAGCCCAGGAACTGGAGCAGGCGAAGGCTGCTAAAGATCAGCCGAATCAGCCGGAAACGGTAGAGACGCTCCAGTCCGCCCTCAACGCGCTTGAGGAGCGTAAAGCCTCCCTCGAGCGCGCCCAGCAGTATCAGGACGTTATCGATAATTTCCCTAAACTATCGCAAACGCTGCGCCAGCAGCTCGGCAGCCTGCGCGATGAGCCCAAAAGCGTGCCTGCGGGCCTGACTACCGACGCGCTCAATCAGGAGATTGTGCAAGTCAGCAGCCAGTTGCTGGATAAAAGCCGCCTGGCGCAACAGGAGCAGGACCGCGCCCGGGAAATCGCCGATTCGTTAAGCCAGTTGCCCCAACAGCAAACCGACGCCCGTCGCCAGTTGAATGAAGTGGAACGCCGCGCCGGCGGCCAGAACGGGGCCAGCGGTCCGCTCGCTCAGGCGCAAAGCCTCGCCGCCCAGGCGGAATCGGCGCGGCTGAAGGCGCTGGTGGATGAACTGGAACTGGCGCAGCTCTCCGCCAGCAACCGTCAGGAGCTTTCGCGCCTGCGCGCGGAACTGGCGCAAAAACAGGCGGAACAGCTGGATGCGTATCTTCAGGCGCTGCGCAATCACCTCAACAACCAGCGGCAGAAAGAGGCGGAACAGGCGCTGGAGAGCACCGAGATGCTCGCTGAAAACAGCGCCAACCTGCCGCCAGAGATCCTCCAGCAGTTTAAAGTCAACCGTGAACTCTCGCAGGCGTTGAACCAGCAGGCGCAGCGCATGGATCTCGTCGCCTCGCAGCAGCGCCAGGCCACCGGACAGACCCTGCAGGTACGCCAGGCATTAACCACGCTTCGCGAGCAGTCGCAATGGTTAGGCGTTTCCAACGTGCTTGGCGAAGCGCTGCGCGCGCAGGTAGCGCGTTTACCCGAAATGCCTAAACCGCAGCAGCTTGATACCGAAATGGCCCAGCTTCGCGTTCACCGCATGCGCTATGAGGATTTGCTGAATAAACAGCCCCAGTTGCGCCAGATCCGTCAGGCGGACGGCCAGCGGCTGACCGCCGAGCAGAACCGTATCCTTGAGGCGCAGCTGCGCACCCAGCGCGAATTGCTCAACTCGCTGCTTCAGGGCGGCGATACGCTGCTGCTGGAATTGACCAAGCTGAAAGTCTCCAACAGCCAGCTTGAGGATGCGCTTAAAGAGGTGAACGAAGCGACGCACCGCTATCTCTTCTGGACCTCGGACGTCAGCCCGCTCACTTTCGCCTGGCCGCTGGAAATCGTGCAGGATCTGCGCCGCCTGATTTCGCTCGATACCTTCGGCCAGCTTGGCAAAGCCGCCATCATGATGGTGACCAGCAAAGAGACGCTGTTGCCGCTTTTCGGTGCGCTGCTGCTGGTAGGCTTTAGCATTAGCTCACGCCGCCATTTTACCGCCTTCCTTGAGCGCTCCAGCGCGAAGGTGGGTAAAGTGACGCAGGACCACTTCCGCCTGACGCTGCGCACCGTTTTCTGGTCAGTACTGGTGGCGTCGCCGCTGCCGGTGCTATGGGCGACGCTCGGTTACGGCCTGCGGGAGGCCTGGCCTTACCCTATCGCCGTGGCGGTCGGGGATGGCGTAACGGCGACGGTTCCGCTGCTGTGGGTGGTCATGATTTGCGCCACCTTTGCCCGCTCCAACGGCCTGTTCATCGTCCACTTCGGCTGGCCGCGCAACCGCGTGGCGCGGGCAATGCGCTATTACCTGATGAGCATCGGCTTCATTGTGCCGCTTATCATGGCGCTCATCATGTTTGATAACCTCAACGACCGGGAGTTTTCCGGCTCGCTTGGGCGACTGTGCTTTGTGCTGATTTGCGGCGCGCTGGCGATAGTCACGCTAAGCCTCAAGCGCGCGGGCATTCCGCTTTACCTTGATAAAGAGGGCAACGGCGATAATTGGGTAAACCGCCTGCTATGGAACCTGATGCTGTGCGCGCCGCTTACCGCTATTCTCGCGGCGGCAGTGGGCTACCTGGCTACGGCGCAGGCGTTGCTGGCGCGTCTGGAAACGTCGGTCGCCATCTGGTTCCTGCTGCTGGTGGTCTATCACATTATCCGCCGCTGGATGTTTATTCAGCGCCGCCGTCTGGCGTTTGATCGCGCCAAGCAACGCCGTGCGGAGATCCTCGCCCAGCGCGCCCGCGGCGAAGAAGAGCCGGTCCAGTCGCACAGCACGGAAGGAACGGCGGAAGTGGAAGTGGCGGAGATCGATCTCGATACCATCAGCGCCCAGTCGCTGCGGCTGGTGCGCTCGATCCTGACGCTTATCGCCCTGCTCTCGGTCATCGTGTTGTGGTCGGAAATTCATTCAGCGTTTGGCTTCCTTGAGAACATCACGCTGTGGGACGTGACCTCCACGGTGAAAGGGGTGGAAAGTCTGGAGCCGATAACGCTCGGCGCGGTGCTTATCGCCATTCTGGTGTTCATCGTCACGACGCAACTGGTGCGTAACCTGCCTGCGCTGCTGGAGCTGGCGCTGCTGCAGCACCTTGAACTGACACCCGGCACCGGTTACGCCATTACCACTATCACCAAATACCTGCTGATGCTGTTCGGCGGGCTGGTGGGCTTCTCGATGATTGGCATCGAGTGGTCAAAGCTGCAGTGGCTGGTAGCCGCGCTGGGTGTAGGGCTTGGCTTTGGTTTACAGGAGATCTTTGCCAACTTTATCTCCGGCCTGATTATTCTCTTTGAAAAACCGATCCGCATTGGCGATACGGTAACCATTCGCGATTTAACCGGCAGCGTGACGCGCATTAACACCCGCGCCACCACCATCAGCGACTGGGACCGCAAAGAGATCATCGTGCCGAACAAGGCGTTTATCACCGAACAGTTCATCAACTGGTCGCTCTCCGACTCGGTTACCCGCGTGGTGCTGACAGTGCCCGCGCCGGTGGACGCCAACAGCGAAGAGGTCACGCAGTTACTATATCGGGCCGCGGAGAAGTGCAGCTATGTGATAGACAACCCGCCGCCGGAAGTCTTCCTGGTGGATCTGCAACAGGGCATTCAGCTGTTTGAGCTGCGCATCCACGCGGCGGAGATGGGCCACCGCATGCCGCTGCGCCATGAAATCCATCAGCTGATTTTGCAAGGTTTCCGCGAGCACGGCATCGACCTGCCCTTCCCGCCTTTCCAGATGCGTCTCGAAAGCCTGGACGGCAGGCGCACCGCGCGAACCTTCACCTCCGCCGGGAAAACCACCCGCGCGCCGGGAAGCTTGTAATAAAAAAGGGAGCCAGATGGCTCCCTTTTTTTCGGGCGAATCGACAGACGAAAAGAGTGTGTTGCCGGGCCAGGGTGGGCGTCGTTATTAGCGCTGGAACGCGCCATTTGCGATGCATATTCCCGTCAGCGTTAAGCGCTTATCAGGCCCGGTCCACCGTAAAAGCAATTACCTCAGACAGGCTTTCCGCGCCCAGCGCCAGCATAATCAGGCGGTCAACGCCCAGCGCCACGCCGGAACAGTCCGGCAGGCCCGCTTCCAGCGCGCCCAGCAGGTTATAATCCACCGGCTGCTGTTCCAGCCCGCGCGCTGCGCGCTTGCGGTTATCCTGCTCAAAACGCTGGCGCTGTTCGCGCGCGTCGGTCAGCTCGTGGAAACCGTTCGCCAGCTCAATGCCTTTAAAATAAACCTCGAAACGCTCCGCCACGCGGTGGTCTTCCGTGCTGATCTGCGCCAGCGCCGCCTGGCTTGCCGGGAAATGGTAGACAAAGGCCGGACGCTCTTTACCGATGTGCGGCTCTACGCCCATGGTGAACAGCAACTGCAGCAGCGTATCGCGATCCTCTTCCGTATCGGCGATGTTGCTTAAATCGAGCCTCGCCGCCGCTTCCCGCAGCTGGGTTTTATCCGCCGACAGCGGGTCGATTTCAAGGTGGCGTAAAAATGCCTGCTGATAAGAGAGGCTTTCCGCTGGCTGGCACTCCAGCACCTGCTGCAGCAGGTCATCTACCTCATTCATCAGGCGGTACATATCATAGTGCGGACGATACCACTCCAGCATGGTGAATTCCGGGTTGTGGTGACGCCCCATCTCTTCATTACGGAAGCTGCGGCAAAGCTGGAACACCGGGCCGCAGCCCGCCGCCAGCAAGCGCTTCATGTGGTATTCCGGGCTGGTCATCAGGTAGAGATCGAGCCCCTGCGAATGGCCAGGGCCCACGAAGCGAGTTTTGAACGGGAAAAGGTGAATATCAGTCACCGTCGCCTGGCTCATGCAGGGGGTTTCCACCTCCAGAACGCAGCGGTCCGCAAAAAAACGGCGGATCTCCGCCATGATCGCGGCGCGCTTCAACAGGTTGGGGATGGATGCGCTCGGCTGCCAGCTGGCCGTCTCGCTCATGGTGCTTTTCTCCTAAGACAAACAAGGGCACGAAGTCTACTCGTTACCGCGCCACGAGACAAATTTTGCGCAATAGCGGTTTATCCTTCGCCCCCACCCTGAGCTGGATGATAAAAGCCTGCCAGAACGGCAAAAAAATCGATCGGGTCAAATTTCCTTATCATTGGCGCGGTTATACTCGATTACCCACAAAGGAGCAGGGGAATCGTTTCGCAGCGGCGTCAGCTTGTCGTTTTTACTCCCCCTGGGCAGTAACGCGTTGCGAAAAAACCAAAATCTGGAGGAATGTCGTGCAAATCTTTCAAGCCGATCTTGCCGTGATAGGCGCCGGTGGAGCGGGACTTCGTACTGCCATAGCCGCAGCGCAAGCCAATCCCAATGCGAAAATCGCTTTGATTTCTAAAGTTTATCCTATGCGCAGCCACACCGTCGCCGCTGAAGGCGGATCGGCGGCTGTCGCCCAGGATCATGACAGTTTCGATTACCATTTCCACGACACTGTTGCTGGCGGCGACTGGCTCTGCGAGCAGGATGTCGTTGACTACTTCGTGCATCACTGCCCGACGGAGATGACCCAACTGGAGCAGTGGGGCTGCCCCTGGAGCCGCCGCCCGGACGGATCGGTGAATGTGCGCCGCTTCGGCGGCATGAAGATTGAGCGTACCTGGTTCGCTGCGGATAAAACCGGCTTCCATATGCTCCACACTCTCTTCCAGACCTCCCTACAATTTCCGCAAATTCAGCGCTTCGACGAACATTTCGTACTCGACCTGCTGGTTGATGACGCCCAGGCGCGCGGACTGGTAGCGATGAACATGATGGAAGGCCAGCTTGTGCAAATCCGCGCCAATGCGGTGGTGCTGGCCACGGGCGGCGCAGGCCGCGTCTATCGCTACAACACCAACGGCGGCATCGTTACCGGCGACGGAATGGGCATGGCGCTGGCGCATGGCGTACCGCTGCGCGACATGGAATTTGTGCAGTACCACCCCACCGGGCTGCCCGGCTCCGGCATCCTGATGACCGAAGGGTGTCGCGGCGAAGGCGGCATCCTGGTGAATAAAGACGGCTACCGCTACCTGCAGGATTACGGCATGGGCCCGGAAACGCCGCTTGGCGAGCCGAAGAACAAATATATGGAGCTCGGCCCACGCGATAAAGTCTCGCAGGCTTTCTGGCACGAATGGCGCAAGGGCAATACCATCGCCACGCCGCGCGGCGATGTGGTTTATCTCGATTTGCGCCACCTCGGCGAGAAAAAACTGCTGGAGCGGCTGCCGTTTATCTGCGAGCTGGCGAAAGCCTATGTCGGCGTCGACCCGGTAAAAGAACCGATTCCGGTGCGTCCGACGGCTCATTACACCATGGGCGGCATCGAAACCAATCAGCAATGCGAGACCCGCATCAAGGGGCTCTTTGCCGTAGGGGAATGTTCAAGCGTCGGGCTGCACGGCGCCAACCGCCTTGGCTCTAATTCGCTGGCGGAGCTGGTAGTATTTGGCCGCCTCGCGGGCGAGCAGGCGATGGCCCGGGCGAACGAAGCGCAACCAGCGAATGAGGCAGCGCTTAGCGCGCAGGCCACCGACGTTGAAGGGCGCCTGAAAGCGTTGGTTAATCAGCAGGGCAATGAAAGCTGGGCGAAAATTCGCGATGAGATGGGCCTTTCCATGGAAGAAGGCTGCGGTATTTATCGCACGCCAGAGCTGATGCAGAAAACCATCGACAAGCTTGCCGAGCTGCAAGAGCGCTTTAAGCGCGTTCGCATTACCGACACCTCCAGCGTTTTCAATACCGATCTGCTCTACACCATTGAGCTGGGTCATGGCCTTAACGTCGCCGAATGCATGGCCCATTCCGCCATGGCGCGTAAAGAGTCGCGCGGCGCGCACCAGCGCCTTGATGAAGGTTGTACTGAGCGCGATGACGTCAACTTCCTGAAACATACCCTCGCCTTCCGCAATGCGGACGGTACTACCCGTCTCGACTACAGCGACGTGAAAATCACGACGCTGCCGCCAGCGAAACGCGTTTACGGGGCGGAAGCGGAAGCGGCCGAGAAGAAGGAGCAGGCGAATGGCTGAGATGAAAAACCTGAAAATAGAAGTGGTGCGCTATAACCCGGAAACCGACAGCGCCCCGCACAGCGCGTTTTACGAGGTGCCCTGGGATGAGCAAACGTCATTACTGGACGCATTAGGCTACATCAAAGATAACCTGGCGGCGGACTTAAGCTATCGCTGGTCGTGCCGCATGGCGATTTGCGGCTCCTGCGGCATGATGGTCAACAACGTGCCGAAGCTTGCCTGCAAAACGTTCCTGCGCGACTACCCCGGCGGCATGAAGGTCGAGGCGCTGGCGAACTTCCCTGTAGAGCGCGATTTGGTAGTCGATATGACCCACTTTATCGAAAGCCTCGAAGCGATTAAGCCTTATATCATCGGCAACCCGCGTACGCCGGAGCAAGGTCCGAACACCCAGACGCCGGCGCAGATGGCGAAGTATCACCAGTTCTCAGGCTGCATCAACTGCGGCCTGTGCTACGCCGCTTGCCCGCAGTTCGGCCTGAACCCGGAGTTTATCGGCCCGGCGGCTATTACGCTTGCCCATCGCTATAACCTCGACAGCCGCGATCGCGGCAAAAAGGCGCGCATGGCGCAACTGAACGGCCAGAACGGCGTCTGGACCTGCACCTTCGTCGGCTTCTGCTCAGAAGTGTGCCCGAAACATGTCGACCCGGCCGCCGCCATTCAGCAGGGCAAAGTGGAAAGTTCGAAAGACTTTCTGATTGCCACCCTGAAACCTCGCTAAGGAGCGCTCAATGACGACTAAACGTAAACCTTATGTGCGGACCATGACGCCCACCTGGTGGCAAAAGCTGGGGTTCTATCGCTTTTATATGCTGAGGGAAGGCACGTCCATTCCCACCGTCTGGTTCAGCATTGTGCTGATTTACGGCCTGTTTGCCGTAAAAAACGGCCCGGAATCCTGGGCGTCGTTTGTCGGTTTCCTGCAAAACCCGATTGTGGTGATTTTAAACCTGATAACGCTTGCAGCAGCGCTGCTGCATACCAAAACCTGGTTCGAACTGGCGCCTAAAGCGGCCAATATCATTGTTAAAGACGAAAAGTTGGGCCCGGAGCCGGTAATAAAAGGGTTATGGGCGGCAGCCGCCGTCGTGACCGTTGTGGTTCTGTTTGTCGCCCTGTTCTGGTAAGGAGAAAGCCGTGATAAATTCCAACCCGAAACGTTCCGACGAGCCGGTCTTCTGGGGACTGTTTGGCGCAGGTGGCATGTGGGGCGCCCTTTTTGCGCCGGTTATCGTGCTGCTGGTCGGCATCCTGCTGCCGCTCGGTCTCTATCCGGGCGAGGCGTTAAGTTATGATCGCGTGCTGGCGTTCGCCCAGAGTTTTATCGGCCGCCTGTTTATCTTCCTGATGATTGTTCTGCCGCTGTGGTGCGGATTACACCGCATCCATCACGGCATGCACGACCTGAAAATCCATGTGCCGAGCGGCAAATGGGTATTCTATGGTCTCGCCGCCATCCTGACGGTGGTGACGTTAATTGGGGTCATTACGCTTTGAAAAGCCCTTAGCAAAAAAGCCTGCCGGTCGGCGGGCTTTTTTTATGCGCGGCGTCATCCTTTTCGCCTCTGTTCGTCGCCGCAGCCATAAGCAAAAACTTCCCGCCCCTTCTACACTTAGCAAAAAAGGTCAAAAGGAATGCGTTATGAGACTTCTGCCCATCGTTACCACCGCCGCCGTTGCGTTTCTGGTCGTCGCCTGTAGTACCCCAACGCCTCCCCGCGGCGTTACCGTTGTCGAAAACTTTAACTCCACCCGCTATCTTGGAAAATGGTATGAAATCGCCCGTTTTGATCACCGCTTTGAACGGGGACTTGAACAAGTGACCGCAACCTACAGCCTGCGCGAAGATGGCGGCCTGAACGTCGTCAACCGCGGCTATAACGTTGATCGCGGTATGTGGCAGGAAACCGACGGACGAGCCTACTTTACCGGCAGCCCCAATCGCGCCGCGCTGAAAGTTTCGTTTTTTGGCCCCTTCTATGGCGGCTATAACGTGATCGCGCTGGATAAAGATTACCAGCATGCGCTGGTGTGCGGGCCGAATCGCGACTATTTGTGGATACTGTCCCGAACGCCGACCATCAACCCGCAGGTAAAACAGCAAATGCTGGATGCCGCGACCCGGCAGGGTTTTGCCGTGGAAAAATTGCTGTGGATAAAGCAGAAACCGGTTTAATGCGTACTAAATTTTAGCCCTACAATTCCCACGACTATTAGGGCGAGGCTCGCGATACGGGCGAGACTCGCCGATTCCCCTAACAGCACGATGCCAGCGATGGCGGCGCCAACCGCGCCAATCCCTGTCCAGACCGCATAAGCGGTGCCAGTAGGCAGCGTTTTCATAGCAAATGACAGCAAAACAATGCTGATAATCATTGAGGCGATGGTAATCAGGCTCGGCAGCAGCCGGGTAAAACCGTGCGTGTATTTCAGGCCGACAGCCCAAACCACTTCAAGCAGACCAGCGATAAGAAGAATAAGCCAGGACATAAAGATGACTCCCGTTCGTGCTGGGGTCGTCCCCGATCCATAAGACGCGCTTACGGGTCGTCCCGTAAGGCCAGTTGAAAAACGTATAGATGATCCCTCTGCCAGCGCAGAAAAGCAACCCACCCGACTGAATTTCGGTTAAGAACAAGATTTTAGATAAGAAACGCGTTAAGCGCAGAAATAGGCGTCATAGTGCCCGTAGATCCACGATTTATCGCCGTTAAATCCTCTTATGATGGTTATTCAGTGACCTCTTGTCCGACCCCCTGATTACGAAGCTAACCATGTATAAAATTTTACTCATTGACCACTGTTATTTTAGCCGTCTTGGCATGGTGGGCTGGCTCAATCACTCTGAGTACTTTGAAGCGCCTTTTGCGATCACAGCAACAGACCACCTTCTGCGCGCAAGGGAGTACATCCTGCAATGGCAGCCCGATCTGGTTGTGGCCGACCTGCATAGTTTTATGTCGGATATTCATCACATCAGTCAGCTTTCTTCTATTTTCGCCGCCTGCGGTAAATACACCCGCCTGTTATTGCTGCAAAGCGGCACGTCAGAAGCGCTGGAACATTATTGCGAAACGCATAAGCCATGGAAGACGGTCGAAAAGTCTATCCCGCTTGGCAATTTGCAAACCGTTATTGAAGAGGCGATGCAAACGCAGCCGCTAACGCGTGAAGCTCGCACCGTAACGTCTCTGCTCACCTTGCGTGAAGAGCGAATTTTAAAATGGTGGACGGACGGAATCGCAAATGAAGTGATTGCCCGCAATATGGGGATCGCGGTTAAGACGGTTTACACCTACAAGCGGAATATTCGCATGAAGCTCGGCGTGGATAACCGCTTCTCGCTGTTTGTTCCGCAGCAGGAACTGCGGGTGGAATAAACGGTACGGCACAGTCAGCCGTACCGCCTACTGAGATTACTGCTGGGCTTTAGTGGCCGCGCCGGAAATTGCGCTGCCGCCGCTCTGAATATCTTCGCCCACGCCGCGAGTGGTGTTGCAGGCAGTCAGCAGAGAAGAAAGCACCAGTGCAGAAAAGAGCGCCGCCATTGTTTTCTTAGCCATAATTTCTTCCTTTTGTTACCAATGTTGTTTGTGTATAGCCACTTAAGCATAGACAAATTCCCGGAAAGCGACGGGAAAGGAGAAATTTTTAGGAGAATTAGAGGCTAGCGGGCAGCGCGTTCTATCGCATTGCCAAGTTGCTGCACATCTTCACCGATACCGCGCGCGGTGTTGCAGCCGCTCAGAAGCGCGCCGGAGAAGAGCACCAGAAGAAGATAGCTAATAAAGGATTTCATCGGTTTGCCATCCCTGAAGCAACGGTGTGGCGGACGCCACACCGCATAGCGAACGTGAACTTATTTCACGCGAGATACGTATTCGCCAGAGCGGGTATCTACTTTAATCACTTCGCCAATCTGTACGAACAGCGGCACTTTCACCACAGCGCCAGTAGACAGGGTAGCAGGTTTGCCGCCGGTGCCTGCGGTATCGCCTTTCAGACCCGGATCGGTATCAACGATTTCCAGTTCAACGAAGTTCGGCGGCGTAACGGAGATAGGCTGGCCGTTCCACAGGGTCACGATGCACTCAGCCTGATCCAGCAGCCATTTTGCGTTGTCGCCTACGGCTTTGGCGTCAGCAGCCAGCTGCTCGAAGGTTTCGTTGTTCATGAAGTGCCAGAACTCACCGTCGTTGTAGAGGTAAGTCAGGTTCATATCCACAACGTCTGCGCCTTCGGCGGAGTCGGTGGATTTGAAGGTTTTTTCGAGGCGGGAACCTGTCAGCAGACGGCGCAGCTTAACGCGCGCGAACGCCTGACCTTTACCCGGTTTCACGAATTCGCTGGATTCAACGGCGTAAGGTTCGCCATCCAACATGATTTTAAGACCGGCACGAAAATCGTTGCTAGAATAAGTCGCCATAAGGCCCTCTGAAATTGTTAACTGGTAGCTAAGCCACAAAATGGCGCATATTGTAACCCTAAATCCCCCATCCAGAGAAGATTGGTTATCGCAACTTGCCGATGTTGTTACCGATCCCGATGAGCTGCTTCAGCTTCTGAATATTGATACAAACGCCGAACTGCAGGCCGGACGAGACGCCCGTCGTCTGTTTGCGCTGCGCGTGCCGCGCGCGTTTATCGCCCGCATGGAGAAGGGAAACCCCAACGATCCGCTTTTGCGTCAGGTACTTACTTCACGCGAAGAGTTCATCGCCGCGCCCGGCTTCTCCACCGATCCGTTGGAAGAGCAGCACAGCGTGGTGCCGGGACTGCTGCATAAATACCGCAATCGCGCCCTGCTGCTGGTAAAAGGCGGTTGCGCGGTAAATTGCCGTTACTGCTTCCGCCGCCATTTCCCCTATGCGGATAACCAGGGCAACAAGCGTAACTGGCAGGCGGCGCTGGATTACATCGCCGCACACCCGGAACTTGATGAGATAATCTTTTCCGGCGGCGATCCGCTGATGGCGAAAGACAGGGAGCTGGACTGGCTGATAGCTGGCCTGGAGGCTATCCCGCATATCAAAAGGCTGCGCATTCACAGCCGTCTGCCGATAGTCATTCCGGCGCGTATTACCGATGAGCTGACAGCGCGGCTTGAACGTTCCTCGCTTCAGGTATTGCTGGTCAACCATATTAACCACGCCCGCGAGATTGATGAGGAATTTCGCGGCGCGATGGCGCGGTTGCGCAAAGCGGGCGTGACGCTGCTAAACCAGAGCGTGCTGCTGCGGGGAGTAAACGATAGCGCCCCGACACTTGCCGAGCTCAGCAACGCGCTGTTCGATGCGGGCGTGATGCCCTATTACCTGCATGTGCTGGATAAAGTGCAGGGCGCAGCGCATTTCATGGTCAGCGATGAAGAAGCCCGACGCATTATGCGCGAACTGCTGACGCTGGTTTCTGGTTATATGGTGCCGAAGCTTGCCCGCGAGATTGGCGGCGAGCCGAGCAAAACGCCGCTGGATTTGCAGCTGCGCCAGAACTGATCTAGCCAGATGAAGAGAGGATGGCGGCACTGACGCTTAGCCGCCCTGCGTCGTGCAGATAGGCTGTTTTTACAAAGCGGGTAAGCGCACCCGCCCTTTTCAACAACGCTTATTCGCCGCAACGCCCGATCAGTTCGGGCACTTATAGACCTGGCCGGTCATTTTGCTGGCGGTCGGCACAAAGCTTGAAAGCAGGTTCTGCGTTGGGCTGCTTACGCCGTAAACCACATTGCCGCCCATCTGCGCAGCTTTATTGCGCAGATCGTTTGCCGCGCCGCGCATTGAGCCGCCTTCTTCTCCCTGTTGGCCGGAGAGCCAGTTGCTCTGTTCGCCGGTAGCGCTGCCGACCAGCTGGCATTCATTACCAGGCTTATCTTCCACAAAGCGAACGCTCTGACCCGCCGCTGTCAGCTGATTGCTGGAGCTACACCCTGCCAGCAGCAGTGCTGCCACAACCATTCCTGCTGAGACTTTCACGCGCATGTTATTCCTCGTTATCAGTGTGCTGGACACAGTCTGCCCGGTAAGACCTTATACTAAAAAGATGACCAAAAGAAAAACCCCCGACCATTTCTGGTACGGGGGTTCTCTTATTTCTGGGGGTCGCCCGTCATACACGACGGGCGAAGGCGATTACATCATGCCGCCCATGCCGCCCATGCCGCCCATACCGGCAGCGCCTAAGTCGGCTTTATCTTCTTTCGGCAGGTCGGTCACCATGCATTCGGTGGTGATCATCAGGCCCGCTACGGAAGAAGCGTACTGCAGCGCAGAACGGGTGACTTTGGTCGGATCCAGAATACCCATGTCGATCATGTTGCCGTATTCTTCGGTCGCCGCGTTGTAACCGTAGTTACCGTCGCCCGCTTTCACGTTGTTCGCCACAACAGACGGCTCTTCACCGGCGTTGGAAACGATCTGACGCAGCGGCGCTTCCATTGCGCGCAGCGCAACTTTGATACCTACGTTCTGGTCTTCGTTCTGGCCAGTCAGCGCAGCCAGTTTAGCCGCTACGCGCACCAGCGCCACGCCGCCACCGGCAACCACGCCTTCTTCCACCGCAGCACGGGTAGCGTGCAGGGCGTCTTCAACGCGCGCTTTCTTCTCTTTCATTTCGACTTCAGTCGCAGCGCCTACTTTGATTACCGCAACGCCGCCTGCCAGTTTCGCTACGCGCTCCTGCAGTTTTTCACGGTCGTAATCAGAGGTTGCTTCTTCGATCTGCTGACGAATCTGACCAACGCGGCCCTGGATTGCTGCTTCGTCGCCCACGCCATCGATGATGGTGGTGGTGTCTTTGTTGATAACCACGCGTTTCGCCTGGCCCAGGTCTTCCAGCGTCGCTTTTTCCAGCTCCATACCGATCTCTTCAGAGATAACGGTACCGCCAGTCAGGATAGCGATATCCTGCAGCATCGCTTTACGACGGTCGCCGAAGCCCGGCGCTTTCACCGCAGCGACTTTCACGATGCCGCGCATGGTGTTAACCACCAGGGTCGCCAGCGCTTCGCCTTCAACGTCTTCAGCCACGATAACCAGCGGTTTGCCGGCTTTCGCAACGGCTTCCAACACCGGCAGCATTTCGCGGATGTTAGAGATTTTCTTATCAGCCAGCAGGATGAACGGGCTTTCCAGTTCTACTGCGCCAGTTTCCGGCTTGTTGATGAAGTACGGAGAGAGGTAGCCGCGATCGAACTGCATACCTTCAACCACGTCCAGCTCGTCCTGCAGACCGGTGCCTTCTTCAACGGTGATAACGCCTTCTTTGCCCACTTTCTCCATGGCTTCCGCGATCAGGGTGCCTACGGTTTCGTCGGAGTTAGCGGAGATGGTGCCTACCTGAGCGATAGCTTTAGAGTCGGAGCACGGCACAGAGAGCGCTTTCAGCTCTTCAACCGCCGCCAGCACTGCTTTGTCGATGCCGCGCTTGAGATCCATCGGGTTCATACCCGCCGCTACTGCTTTCAGGCCTTCGTTCACAATAGCCTGCGCCAGAACGGTTGCCGTGGTGGTGCCGTCGCCTGCCGCGTCATTCGCTTTGGAGGCCACTTCTTTCACCATCTGGGCGCCCATGTTCTCGAATTTGTCTTCGAGTTCGATTTCACGAGCAACGGATACGCCGTCTTTGGTGATAGTCGGTGCGCCGAAGGATTTATCCAGCACCACGTTACGGCCTTTCGGGCCCAAGGTAACTTTCACTGCATCTGCCAGCACGTTTACGCCGCGCAGCATTTTTACACGAGCGTCGCTACCGAATTTTACGTCTTTAGCTGCCATATCTTTTTTCCCTTAAATTCGTACGTTCAGTTAGTCGCGCGTGAAATTACGCTTCAACAATTGCCAGAATGTCGCTTTCGGACATGATCAGCACTTCCTGATCGTCCAGCTTCTCGGTTTTCACACCATAGCCATCATTGAAAATCACGATGTCGCCCACTTTCACATCCAGCGGCTTCACTTCGCCATTTTCAAGGATGCGGCCATTGCCAACAGCCAGCACTTCGCCGCGGGTGGATTTGCCCGCCGCGGAGCCGGTCAGAACGATGCCGCCAGCAGATTTGGATTCAACTTCTTTACGCTTGACGATCACACGATCATGCAATGGACGAATATTCATTGATAGCTCTCCTTTGAGAAAGTCCGTATCAGTTATGGGTTAGGCCGAAGCACGTATGCTCGCGGCTGGTGCCCTGAGAGATGGGGATGGGGTTTTCCCCCTTCAAGGGGGAAAATAAAAATTTTTTCGCTTTTTTATCGATCATCGCGATCGCGCTCTTCCAGACGCTTCGGCCCTTCGTCCTTACGCTGGTATTCGCCATCGAAAGTATTGCCGCCGCCCGCGCCCGCGCTAAAACCGCCGCCCGGCATGCGGCTAAAGCGCAAGTGGGGAAGCAGTTTCAGCGTCAGGTGTTTTTGCACCGGCGGCAGCAGCAGCAACAGGCCGAGGAAGTCTGTGAAGAAGCCGGGTAACAATAGCAGGAAACCGGCGATGATAAGCGAAACGCTTTTTACCATTTCCGCCGCCGGGCTTTCGCCCGCCGCCATTTTCTCCTGCATCAGCAGAAAGTTTTTCAGCCCCTGGTTGCGCACCAGCGACATGCCGATAACTGAAGTGAAGATAACCAGCACCAGCGTCAGGAAAACGCCCAACGCATGCGCGACCTGAATAAAGAGAGATATCTCAATGTAAACATAGAGAAAGATAGCAATAAAGGGTATCCAGCGCACCGGCACCTCCTGTTCTGGCGAACGCCGTTCAGCGGCCGCAAATAAACGTTTTTTCAGCAGATTAGTCAGAGATGGAGGCGCGGTAGCCAACATTCAATCGCTTTGCCGCGATATTTTTCTCGAAATTAATAAGCGGTGATGCATTTCACAGATTAATAATTGTTATGTCCCGTCGGCGACAATAAGTGATCCAGATTACGGCTTTTCGCTATCATCAGCATATCATCACGGGCACCAGGCCAAATGAGGCTAAAAATGTTGGTC
Organism: Franconibacter pulveris DSM 19144; assembly: GCA_000621185.1. Taxonomy (GTDB): domain Bacteria; phylum Pseudomonadota; class Gammaproteobacteria; order Enterobacterales; family Enterobacteriaceae; genus Franconibacter; species Franconibacter pulveris. The sequence goes on along the minus strand of KK211223.1, from coordinate 126,168 downwards.
ATCGCGGCTCCATAACCACATATCTCCTGCGTGTTTGGTGCAAACTTAGTCAGATTAAGCAAAGAAGGTTCACATGTTAAACAACATTCGTATCGAAGAAGATTTGTTGGGTACCAGGGAAGTTCCAGCGGACGCTTATTACGGCGTTCATACTCTGCGTGCGATTGAAAACTTTTACATCAGCAACAACAAAATCAGCGACATTCCGGAATTTGTGCGCGGCATGGTAATGGTCAAAAAAGCCGCCGCCATGGCGAACAAAGAGTTGCAAACCATTCCGAAAAGCATCGCCAACGCCATTATTGCTGCCTGTGATGAAGTGCTAAACAATGGCAAATGCATGGATCAATTCCCGGTAGACGTTTACCAGGGCGGCGCAGGCACTTCCGTCAACATGAACACCAACGAAGTGCTGGCCAATATCGGGCTGGAGCTGATGGGTCACCAGAAAGGCGAATACCAGTATCTGAACCCGAACGACCATGTGAACAAGTGCCAGTCCACCAACGACGCTTACCCGACCGGCTTCCGTATTGCGGTATACGCCTCCATCGTGAAGCTGGTAGACGCCATCAACCAGCTGGGCGAAGGTTTTCAGCGCAAAGCGGTAGAGTTTGAAAAAATCCTGAAAATGGGCCGCACCCAGTTGCAGGACGCAGTGCCGATGACGCTGGGCCAGGAATTCCATGCGTTTACCGTGCTGCTGAACGAAGAGACCAAAAACCTGCTGCGCACCGCGGAGCTGCTGCTGGAAGTGAACCTTGGCGCCACCGCTATCGGCACGCGTCTTAACACACCGGACGGCTATCAACACCTGGCGGTGCAGAAGCTGGCGGAAGTGAGCAACCTGCCGGTGGTGCCGGCGGAAGACCTGATTGAAGCCACCTCCGACTGCGGCGCTTACGTGATGGTGCATAGCTCGCTGAAACGCCTGGCGGTTAAGCTGTCGAAAATTTGTAACGACCTGCGCCTGCTCTCTTCCGGTCCGCGCGCGGGCCTGAATGAAATCAATCTGCCGGAACTCCAGGCAGGTTCCTCCATCATGCCGGCGAAAGTGAACCCGGTCGTGCCGGAAGTGGTAAATCAGGTTTGTTTTAAAGTTATCGGCAACGACACCACGGTAACCATGGCGTCTGAAGCGGGTCAGCTGCAGCTCAACGTCATGGAGCCGGTTATCGGCCAGGCGATGTTCGAATCTATCCACATCCTGACCAATGCCTGCTACAACCTGCTGGAGAAATGCGTCAACGGCATCACCGCCAATAAAGAAGTGTGCGAAGGTTACGTTTATAACTCCATCGGTATCGTGACTTATCTCAACCCGTTCATCGGCCACCACAACGGCGATATCGTCGGCAAGATTTGCGCCATGACCGGCAAGAGCGTACGGGAAGTGGTGCTGGAGCGCGGCCTGCTGACCGAAGCGGAGCTCGACGATATCTTCTCGGTGCATAACCTCATGCACCCGGTTTACAAAGCCAAACGGTATACCGATGAAAGCGAACAGTAATCCCTATTCAGGGTAAACTTACAAAGGCACGTCCATTAAGGACGTGCCTTTTTCGTTTTCAGGGGCTACGAAAACACAACAAATTTTTATCAACTCGTTAAAACAAGGAAGACCACTATGTTTGGTGCTGAACTCGTCATCGTCTTGCTGGCGATATATCTCGGAGCCAGGCTCGGCGGCATCGGTATCGGCTTTGCCGGCGGGCTGGGCGTGCTGGTGCTGACCCTGCTGTTCCAGATTAAACCTGGGGCGATTCCCTTTGACGTTATTGAAATTATTATGGCGGTTATCGCCGCTATCGCCGCAATGCAGGTGGCGGGCGGAATGGATTACCTGGTGAGCCTGGCGGAGAAACTGCTGCGTCGTCATCCAAAATACATCACGTTTATCGCGCCGCTGGTCACCTGGTTTATGACCATTCTCGCCGGCACCGGCCATACCGCGTTTTCCACGCTGCCGGTCATTACGGAAGTGGCCAAAGAGCAAGGCATTCGCCCGTCCCGTCCGTTATCCATCGCCGTGGTGGCGTCGCAAATCGCCATCACCGCCTCCCCGATTTCCGCCGCCGTGGTCTTTTTCGCCGGTATTCTTGAGCCGCTGGGCGTCAGCTATTTGACGCTGCTCGCCATCTGTATCCCGGTGACGCTCATCGCGGTGATGCTGACGGCTATCGTCTGCAACTTTCTGGGCGCCGAGTTAAAAGACGACCCGGTTTATCAGGAACGTCTGGCAAAAGGCGAGGTAAAGCTGCGCGGTTCCCAGGTTTTCCAGATTAAGCCGCACGCCAAACGCGCGGTAGGCCTCTTCCTGGTGGGCATTGTCGCCGTCATGTTCTACGCCACCGCCATCAGCCCGACCGTGGGGCTTATCGCAAACCCGGTGCTGCCGCGCAACGAAGCGATTGTGGTCTTTATGCTGACCATCGCCACGCTGATTTGCATTACCTGTAAAGTCGATACGGGCGAAGTGCTCAACGCCAGCACCTTTAAGTCGGGCATGAGCGCCTGTATCTGCGTGCTGGGCGTCGCGTGGCTTGGCGATACGTTTGTTAAACACCATATCGACGATATTCAGGCGGTGGCGGGCAACCTGCTGCAGAGCTATCCCTGGCTGCTGGCGGTAGTGCTGTTCTTCGCAGCCACCCTGCTTTACTCGCAGGCGGCGACCACGAAAGCATTAATGCCCGCCGCGCTGATGCTCGGGGTAAGCCCGCTCACCGCCGTCGCCTCTTTTGCTGCGGTCTCGGCGCTGTTCGTGCTGCCGACCTATCCGACGCTGCTGGCAGCAGTAGAGATGGACGATACGGGTTCGACCCGCATCGGCAAATATGTCTTTAACCATGCCTTCCTGATCCCGGGCGTTATCGCCATCGCGCTCTGCGTGATTCTGGGTTTTGTTATCGGCGGCCTGCTGCTGTAACGCCGCGTAAAGACGGGCCGTTCGCGGCCCGTTGCCTTATTCCCCGTCCTCTTGCGTGGTATAGTCTCTTTTTTCGCTGACAGGGGAAAACGCTATGACCCTACCCGACGCCGTTGTTGTTCTCTGTACCGCGCCCGATGAAGCCACCGCGCAGGATCTGGCGGCAAAAGTGCTGGCGGAAAAGCTTGCCGCCTGCGTGACCCTGTTGCCAGGCGCGTCTTCGCTCTATTACTGGGAAGGCAAACTTGAGCAGGAGTATGAAGTCCAGATGCTGCTGAAAAGCGATGTCGCTCGCCAGCAGGCGCTGCTGACCTGCCTGAAAACTCACCATCCGTACCAGACCCCGGAACTGCTGGTTCTGCCAGTGATCCACGGAGATAACGACTACCTCTCATGGCTCAACGCATCTTTACGCTGATTCTGCTGCTTTGCAGCACCTCAGCTTTCGCCGGACTCTTTGATTCACCGGGAAAAAGCCAGTTTGTTCCCGCAGACCAGGCTTTCGCCTTTGATTTTCAGCAGCGCGATCAACAGGTTGTGCTGAACTGGCAAATTAAGCCCGGCTACTATCTCTACCGCCAGCAAATCAACATTACGCCACAGAAAGCGACCATAACGCCGCCCACCCTGCCGCAGGGCGCCTGGCATGAAGATGAGTTTTACGGCAAAAGCGAGATTTATACGCAACAGCTCACTCTGCCCGTTACGCTCACCCATACCGAACAAGGCGCCGCGCTTAGCGTGACCTACCAGGGTTGCGCCGAAGCGGGCTTTTGTTACCCGCCGGAGACCCGCATAGTGCCGCTCAGCGCTGTAGCATCGGGCGCGCCGGAAGCCAGGACAAATGCCGGAGCGGATTCCGCCCGCACGCCGCACGCCATCATGCCGCCTCTCCCTTCAGAGAAGGCGACGGGCGCCAATGGCCCGCTGAAAACGGGCGGCACGGTGCACCCGGCCGGTAATGGAGAAACTAACATCGGTGATGGCGCAGATACCGCTTTTCCGCCTGCCGGAGAGCGCCCTGAGGCAGGGGCCGCGCTTCCCTTCTCCGCCCTGTGGGCGTTGCTGATAGGCATTGGCGTTGCCTTTACTCCTTGCGTGCTGCCGATGTACCCGCTTATCTCCGGCATTGTGCTGGGCGGCAGGCAGCGCCTTTCCACCGCACGGGCGCTGTTGCTCGCGTTTATCTATGTACAGGGCATGGCGCTCACCTATACCGCCCTGGGACTGGTGGTCGCGGCCGCCGGGCTGCAATTCCAGGCGGCGCTGCAAAGCCCCTGGGTGCTGATTACGCTCTCTGTGGTTTTTGTTTTGCTGGCGCTTTCCATGTTCGGTCTTTTCACGCTGCAACTGCCTTCTTCGCTGCAGACGCGTCTGGCGCTGATGAGTAACCGCCAGCAGGGCGGCTCGGCAGGCGGCGTATTCGCGATGGGCGCTATCGCCGGGCTTATCTGTTCGCCCTGCACTACCGCCCCGCTCAGCGCCATCCTGCTTTACATCGCGCAGAGCGGAAACGTCTGGCTTGGCGGCGGCACCCTCTATCTCTATGCGCTGGGGATGGGGCTGCCGCTTATTCTCATCACCGTTTTCGGCAACCGGCTGCTGCCGAAAAGCGGCCCGTGGATGGAACAGGTCAAGGTCGCTTTCGGCTTTATCATTCTCGCCTTGCCAGTGTTCCTGCTTGAGCGCGTGCTGGGAGAAACCTGGGGGCTGCGGCTGTGGAGTCTGCTGGGCATCACGTTCTTCGGCTGGGCGTTTATCGCAAGCCTTAAGGCGGAAAAAGCCTGGCTTCGCGTCGTGCAGATTGCGCTGCTCGCCGCCGCGCTGGTCTGCGCCCGCCCGCTGCAGGACTGGGCGTTTGGCGCGCCCGCCGCAACCACTCAGGCGCATTTAAGTTTCACACGCATTTCCAGCGTCGATGATCTCAACCAGGCGCTGGCGCAGGCGAAGGGCAAGCCGGTGATGCTGGACCTCTATGCGGACTGGTGCGTCGCCTGCAAAGAGTTTGAAAAATACACTTTCAGCGAACCGGCAGTGCAAAACGCGCTGAAAAATACGGTTCTGTTGCAGGCGGACGTTACCGCCAACAGCGCGCAGGATACGGCTTTGCTTAAGCATTTGAGCGTGCTGGGGTTGCCGACGATTTTGTTCTTTGACGCCGAAGGCAATGAGCGCCCTGCGGCCCGCGTGACAGGTTTTATGGATGCCGCCGCGTTTAATGCGCATTTGCACAATCAAGCGCTGTAAACGACACTTTGAGTGGGAAAAACCGTTGGGATGAACGGAGGAGCGAACCGTGCAACGTGAAGAAGTTTTAGAGCACGCCCTGCATATCCTTGAACAACAAGGACTTGCTAACACCACGTTCGAGATGGTGGCCGCCAGGGCGGATTATCCGGTTGAGGAGATGCAGCGTTTCTGGCCGGATCGTGAGGCGCTGCTGTATGACGCGTTGCGCTATCACAGCCAACAAATCGACGCCTGGCGCAGGCAGCTTATCCATGATGAAGAGATGCGCGATGAAGATAAACTGCTGGCGCGCTATGACGCCCTTTCCGGCTGCGTGGATAACGAGCGCTATCCCGGCTGTCTGTTTATCGCCGCCTGTTCGTTTTTTCCGGACCCGACGCACCCGATCCACCAGCTTGCGGATCAGCAAAAGCGCGCGGCCTGGGAATTTACCCACGCGTTGCTGACGCGTCTGGAAGTAGACGATCCGGCGATGGTCGCGGAGCAGATGGAACTGGTGCTGGAAGGGTGCCTCAGCCGCCTGCTGGTTAAACATAACCGGGCGGATGTGGATACCGCGCGTCGGCTGGCGGAAGACATCCTGCGTCTGGCGCTGTGTCGCCAGGGCGGCGCGCTAACCTGAGCTTAGCTTTCGCCGTTTTTGCATGAAAAGCAGGCAATCGACACAGTTTTACCGATTTTTTATGACAAAGCCGTTGACGCCCCGCGGCCTTTACGGTTTAATGCGCCCCGTTGCCCGGATAGCTCAGTCGGTAGAGCAGGGGATTGAAAATCCCCGTGTCCTTGGTTCGATTCCGAGTCCGGGCACCACTTATTCTGAAAACCCAGCCTATGGCTGGGTTTTTGCTTTTTGGGGGTTCCGGACTCTTCATCGAACGATGTTCGATTGTTCGCCACCTCCCTGTGGCTCACCCCTGCGGGGCCAGCGCGGTTCGCGCTGTGCAAAAACGCTCCCGGCGTTTTTGTCCGAGTCCGGGCACCACTTATTCAGAGAACCCAGCCTATGGCTGGGTTTTTGCTTTTGGGGGTTCCGGTCTCTTCATCGAACGATGTTCGATTGTTCGCCACCTCCCTGTGGCTCACCCCTGCGGGGCTTTTTTAGCGTCCCGCCGTAAAAATCCGCCGCCCAATTCCCTGCGCCACTTCAAGGCACGCTTCAGGCGTTTCCAAATCCGGCAGCAGCAGAATTTCCGATGTCATCACCGGCGCGCCGCAGTAATCGAAAATGCCATGATCGATTTGCGCCTTCATCGCCGCGTTGTAGCCGTGCTTTTCATAGGTGCGTCTTCCCGCCCCGCCGAGACCTACCAGGTGTATGGGCAGGCGCGTCAGTTTTTTCACGACCTTGTCATCGCCGTTATCCTCATAAGCCCAGCCGTTGCCAAAGACGCGGTCAATCCAGCCTTTCAGCATGCCCGGCATCGTCCACCAGTAAACCGGAAAAACCAGGACCAGCGCATCGGCGTTATCAATGCGCCGTTGCTCGGCTATCACATCAGCCGGAAAAGCGCGGGCTTGCTGAAAAGCCTCATAATCCTCGGCAGAAAAAACCGGGTTAAACCCTTCCTGGGTAAGGTCGGCAATTTCAACGCTGTTTTCGCGGCTGGCGACGGTGATGCCCTGCGCAACAGCAGTCGCAACGCGGTGGGTCAGGGAATTTTTAACGGGATGGGAAACAACGATCAGTGCATGCATAGCGATACTCCTGTTGTCATTAAGCGGGGTCAGACGTAACCTTTCTATACGGTCAGTAACCTACTAATAGTAACTTACCTTTGGTATATTAGCATGTCAACGGAGGAAATCATGCCGGAACCTCATACTCGCCTGCGTTTATCGCGGGAAGCGCGTTACGCGCAACTGCTCGACATGGCCTGGCGGATTATTCGCGAAGAGGGCACTGAGGCCCTGACGCTTGGGCATCTGGCCGAGCGGGCTGGCGTGACAAAGCCGGTGGTGTACGATCATTTCACCAGCCGATCGGGCCTGCTGGCGGCGCTTTATCGTGAGTATGACGAGCGTCAGACGGCGAAAATGAACGAAGCCCTGCGCAATGCAGAGCCGAAGCTGGAAACGCTGGCTGCGGTTATTGCAGACGCGTATGTCGCCTGCGTGTTGCACCAGGGGCGCGAAATGCCAAGCGTAATGGCGGCGCTCAGCGGTACGCCGGAACTGGAAAAACTCAGGCAGGATTACGCCGTCGCCTTTACGCGCCAGTGCCGTGAGATTTTCGCTCCCTTCTGCACCAGCGCCCCGCTTACCGACGCCCCGCTCTGGGCGATGTTCGGCGCCGCCGAATCGCTCTGCTGGGCCGCCGCAAAAGCGATGATTACGGAACAGCAGGCCAGAGACGAACTGCTTAAGATAATCATCGCCATGGTTTACCGGCAGAGAACCGAATAACAGGAGCATAACCCGTCGCCTTGCGGGTTAGCCCACCAGCAATGTTTTCGGCTCAAGATAAGCCTCCATCCCCCATCGTCCCATCTCTCTTCCCAGGCCGGACTGCTTAAGGCCGCCAAACGGCGCTTTCGGTTCATGGATAAGCGTGTTGACCAGCACGCGCCCCGCGTCAATCTGACGCGCCACTCGCTGACCGCGCGCCCGGTCGCCGCTTAGCACCAGCGCGCTTAAACCGTAAGTGGTGTCGTTGGCGATAGCGACCGCCTGCGCCTCATCCTCATAAGGAATGAGGACCAGCACCGGGCCGAAAATCTCTTCCCGCGCAATGCGCATCTGGTTATTTGCCCTGGTAAAGATGGTTGGTTTTACACACCAGCCTTTCGTCATACCTGCTGGCCGTCCTTCACCGCCAGTCAACAACGTCGCGCCCTCTTCCCGCCCCAGGCGAATATAACTCTGTACACGCTCCCACTGCTTACGGCTTACCATTGGACCGATAACCGTTGCGGGATCGCGCGGGTCGCCAGATTGAATTTCACCCACCGCCCGCGCAATCGCCTGTTCAAACTCACTTAATCTGCTCTGCGGCACCAGAATACGCGTACCGGCAATACAGGCCTGGCCGCTGTTCATAAAGCCTGCCGCCAGCGCCAGCGCCACCGCCTGCCCGACAGCGGCATCGTCCAGGATCACGGTGGGCGATTTTCCGCCAAGCTCCAGCGTTACGCGCTTAAGGGTTGCCGCACCGCCCGCCACTATCCCTTTTCCTACGGTAGTTGAGCCGGTAAAAGAGATTTTCGCGATATCCGGATGGCGGGTTATTTCCGCGCCGACAACCTCTCCTCGCCCGGTAACGATATTCAGCACGCCAGCAGGAATCTCAGCGGCGTGCAGCGCTTCGGTCACAATCTGCGTCTGAATAGCGCTCATTTCGCTGGGTTTGATCACCGCCGTGCAGCCCGCCGCCATCGCCGTCGCCAGCTTGTTGCAGATAAAGCCGGCGTTGCTGTTCCAGGGCGTGATAAGCCCCGCCACGCCCACAGGCGTCATCACCACCTGCGCGCTTCCCGCCTGCACCTCAAAATCAAACGCCTCAAGTGTGGTTATCGCTTCCAGAATCGCGTCGCCAGGGTAGGTCGCCATCCAGTCGGCGCGGGAAACCGGCGCGCCGTATTCGGTGACTATCGCCTCGCGCAGAGCGGCTTCGCGCTCAACGATTGCCGCATGCATGCGTTTTAAAACGTCAATGCGCTGCGTCTTGCTGGTTTGCGACCACGCCGGAAACGCCGCTTTCGCCGCCGCAATAGCGCACCGCGTATCTTCTTCGTCAGCCAGACGTACGGTGCCGATGATCTCTTCCGTGGCCGGGTTGAACAGCTCAAACCGCTCACTGCCGTGCGGCGTTACGAATTCACCGTTAATATAAATTTTGTCGATATGTTGCATGCGATTCTCTCCTGCATGGATGATGCGGGGAGTATAAAAAGCCTGTACTGCGCTGATAAGCGGGGTTATAACGCACAGACTGTACCGAAAATCGGAATAATTCATGCATCGAACCGGTCTGACCGAACTCGAAGTGGTGCTTGCTGTCGCCCATCGCAAAAGCTTCCGCGCTGCGGCACGGGAGCTGGGAATGTCAGCAACAGCCGTGAGCAATGCTGTCGCCGGGCTGGAAGCGCGCCTGCAAACGCGGCTTTTTCACCGCTCCACCCGCAGCGTTGCCCTGACCGAAGCGGGGCAACGCTATGTTGACCGCATTGCGCCAGCGCTGGCCGAGCTTCGGCGCGCCGCAGAAGAGATAAAGGCGGCCCCCGAGCAGCCTGCCGGCACCCTGCGCATTAACGCGCCGCCGGAAGCGGTCTCGCTGCTATTCGACCCGCTATTGCGACACTATCTGGCGCGTTTCCCCCATATGCGGCTCGATATCAGTTCCCAGTCGAAAATGGTGGATATTATCGCGGAAGGTTTTGACGCGGGTATCAGGCTGGCGGAGGCGGTGCCGCAGGATATGATTGCCGTTCCGCTGACCGACGACGCGAGGATGTTGATTGTCGGCAGCCCCGACTATTTTGCAAAGCACGGCAAGCCGCAAACGCCGGACGATCTCGCACGGCATCAGGGAATCGGCATGCGTCTTTCCCACGGCGGGGTTTACCAGTGGGAACTGGAACACCACCAGCAAAAATTTACCGTCAGCATGACTAACCGCGTAGTGTTCAGCGAAATGCGGAGCATACGCCAGGCGGCTCGCTGCGGCTTCGGTCTGGCGTTTGTCTCTGAATGGTTTATTCGCGAAGACCTGGCGAGCGGGCGTTTAATCAGCGTGCTGGAGCCCTGGTGCCCTTCCTTTGGCGGCCTGCGGCTTTACTATTCCGGCCGACGGCATGTGCCGGCCGGACTAAAAGCGTTTATCGACCTCGCCCGGGAATTGCGCTGTGCGCAAACCGCGCCCTGAGCGGGGTCGCAACCCCGCCTCTTCTCTTTTTCCTGTCGAATCAAGATAACGCAGCCGCGTGTTCACATCCGCCGCGCTGAGTGTTATGTTATATCATAACATATACCAACGGTGCGCATTTATGTCTCGTTTTGCCATTTCATTTTCCCGTCAAACGCTGCTGACGCGCTCAGGCTTATCACGTGCCTGCAGCATAACGTTGCTGCTTGTCCTGCTGTGGGGCGCCATCCGCTGGGCCACATTGCTGCCATGATAACGCTTAATAACCTTGTTACCGGCTACGCAGGAAAAAGGCTGACCTGCCCGCTCAACGGCGCTTTCCGCCCCGGCAGCCCTACGGCCATTGTCGGCGTAAACGGCTGCGGCAAATCGACGTTGCTCAAAACCCTGGCCGGTTTCCTGCCGCCCCTTAGCGGCTCCGTAAGCTGGCCTGGCGACAAGAAAATCATCGGCTGGCTGCCGCAGCAGAACGAACTGGATCATGACTTCCCGCTGACGGTCAGCGACGTGGTGGCGATGGGCGCCTGGCCCGCCGCCGCTTTAACGCAAGGCCTGCGCGGCGAGACGCTTTCCCGCATCGACGCCGCGCTGGAGCAGGTTGGGCTAACCGCGCTGCGCCGCCATACGCTCAACCGCCTCTCGGGCGGCCAGTTTCAGCGCATGCTCTTTGCCCGCCTGCTGGTGCAGGATGCGCCGATCATGCTGATGGATGAACCCTTCACCGGTATCGACAGCCAGACGAGCGACGCCCTGCTGGAGGTGATGGCCACGCTCAATGCTCGCGGCAAAACGCTGCTGGTCGTGCTGCATAACCAGCAGATGGTTCATCGCCATTTTCCCGAAACGCTCTGGCTGCATCAGGGGCATTACCGCTGGGGCCGGACCGCGTCGGTGTTGCCGCCGCCCTCCGCTTGCCCGTTGCCGCAGGACTAACATGACGCACGCTTTTTTCGACGCCTTCATCGCCTTCGGCTTTATGCGCCGCTCGCTGGTCGCCTGCCTCGCGCTTTCGCTCAGCATTACACCGCTCGGCGTGTTTCTGCTGCTGCGCAGAATGAGCCTGGCTGGCGACGCCCTTTCCCATGCGGTGCTGCCCGGCGTGGCGGTGGGCTATCTGCTCTGCGGCATGTCGCTGCTGGCGATGGGCGCGGGCGGGTTTATCGTCGGCCTGCTGGTGGCGCTGCTTTCGGGTTGGGTGAGTACAACCACCTCGTTGCCGGAAGACGCCAGCTTTGCTGGTTTCTACCTCGGTTCGCTGGCGCTCGGCGTCACGCTGGTTTCGCTACGCGGCAGCGGCGTGGATTTGCTCCATCTGCTGTTTGGTTCGCTGCTGGCCGTGGATAACAGTTCGCTTATGTTTATCGGCGTTATCGCCAGCGCCACGCTGCTCATTTTGGGCTGGGGCTACCGGGCGCTGGTGACAGAAGCTTTCGACGCCCCGTTTTTGCAGGTTCGCTCACGCCATCTTCCGCGCCTTATCCATGCGCTGTTCCTTGGGCTGCTGGTGATGAACCTGGTGGCGGGCTTTCAGATCCTCGGCACCTTAATGACGGTGGGGTTGATGATGCTGCCCGCTATCGCCGCCCGCTGCTGGGCGAACCGTCTGCCCTGGATGCTGGCGCTGGCGGTGGTTATCGGCATGGTAAGCGCGCTGCTGGGGCTTATCTGGTCCTGGTATCAGTCGCTGCCCGCCGGGCCCGCCATCGTGCTCACCGCCACCCTCTTTTTCTTCGTTTCGGTGCTGTTCGGCACGGAAAAGGGGATTTTTCCGCTCGTAAAACGGGTTAAACCAACAAGGTAAGGGACAAGATGAAACTAAAAATCACTGCGCTCGCGCTGCTGCTCGCCGCAAGTCCAGGCGTGCTGGCAAACCAGGTTAACGCCGTCGCCAGCTTCTCGGTGCTGGGCGATATCGTGTCCAGGGTTGGCGGCGACCATGTGCGCGTTACTACGCTGGTAGGGCCGGATGGCGACCCGCATACCTACGAACCCACGCCCAAAGACAGCCAGGCGCTGAGCCAGGCGGACATTGTCTTTACCAGCGGCCTGGGGCTGGAGGGCTGGATGACGCGGCTGGTAAACGCCTCCGGTACGAAAAACGCCCCGGTGGTCGCCTCGCAAGGCGTCGTCACGCGCAAGATGAACGAAGACGGCCAAACCATCACCGACCCGCACGCCTGGAACAGCGCGAAAAACGGCGCTATTTATGCCCGCAACGTGATGAACGCGTTAATCAAAGCGGACCCGGCAGATAAAGCGTATTTTCAGCAGCGCGGTGAAGCCTATATTCAGCAGCTGGAAAAACTGGATAGCTGGGCGAAAGCGACATTTGCCGCGATTGCGCCAGAAAAACGCAAGGTGTTGACCAGCCACGACGCCTTCGGTTATTTCGGCGCGGAATATGGCGTGACGTTTCTCGCGCCGGTCGGCTTTTCAACCGAGGCGCAAACCAGCGCCAGCGACGTGGCGACGCTTATCGATCAGCTGAAAAAAGAAAATATTCATACTTACTTTATTGAAAACCAGACCGACCCGCGGCTGGTACAGCAAATCGCCAGCGCCAGCGGCGCGAAATCGGGCGGCGAGCTTTACCCGGAGGCGCTCAGCAAGCCATCCGGCCCCGCGCCGGACTACCTGTCGGCTTTTCGGCATAACGTAGAAACGATGGCCGCCAGCATGAAATAACGGTCATGTTCCCGCCGCAACGCGCCGGTCGGGAACGCCGCTTAGAAAAAAGAACGCCAAAAACGAAACAATGTTCCCAAAAAAAGAAATAATGATGAAAAAAATGATCAGGATTAATAAAGCGCGTTAAAGCCTGATAAAGCGCCATAGCGCTTATGCCGTTAATGACTGCATCGACTACACACATGCTATGGCGCTAAAAAATGAAAAAAATAACCTTTACCCAAAAAATAATAATGAGTTTCGCCACCCTTGTCCTTTTTGTCCTGGTGATGGGGATCGTCTCGCTGTTTTATTTAAACCAGAGCAACAGGCAGGCGCAGTCGTTGCTGATGCAGAGCGTGCCGGCAGTAAAATACACGCTGGAGATGCGCGGCGTTCTCTCGGAACTGCGCCTGCAACAGGTGCAGATGATAGCCTCTGCAACCCGTCAGGAGCGGGATAAACACCGGGTGGAACTCAACCAGGCGATAGCGAACTTTCTGCACGCGCAAAACAGTTACCTGGCGCTGGCGGAAAATAAAAAAGCGGAGCCGCTGGTTAAACGCGTCGTTGATAATTTCCAGGCGTTCGCCGCTTCAAATAATGCGGTGCTGGACGCGTTGCAGCAGGAAGATATTGCTCGCGCGAGCCAGATTAGCGGTGACAATTCCCGACAGTATCGCACGCAGTTGATGGCGGATTTATTAACGCTTGAGAACCGCGAAATCGCCGTAGCCGACGCCGATACCCGCCAGACCGAAAATACCTTCACCACCGCACGCACCGTACAGCTCTCGCTGATAGCGCTCGCGCTGCTGGTTTCCATGCTGATAGCCTGGAAGCTCACCACCAACCTGGTGCGGCAGTTGGGCGGCGAACCCGCCCGCGCGCAGGCCGTCGCCGCTATCATCGCGGCGGGCGATTTAAGCCACCCTATCGAGAACAATGGCCGCGCCAACATTATGAGCTCGCTGGCGATGATGCAGGAAGAGCTGCGCAAACTTATCTCCGCGATTCGCCACTCCGCCGAAACGGTGCTTAACCACTCGGCGGAAATCGCCTCAGGCAACCGCGAGCTTTCCGCCCGCACCGAGCAGCAATCCGCCGCGCTGATCGAAACGGCTGCCAGTATGGAAGAGATAACCTCCACGGTGCGCAATAACGCCGAAAACACCCGTCAGGCGAAAGCGATGGCGGGCGACGCCGCCACCCGCGCGCGCCAGGGCGGCGACGTAATGAATCAGGTCTCCGGCACCATGCGCGATATCGCCGGCAGCGCCGATCAAATGACTGAAATCATTACGCTTATTGAAGGCATCGCCTTCCAGACCAATATTCTGGCGCTGAACGCGGCGGTAGAGGCGGCCCGGGCAGGCGAACACGGCAAGGGCTTTGCGGTCGTAGCGGGCGAAGTGCGAAGCCTGGCGCACCGCAGTTCAGAGGCGGCAAGAAACATCAAACAGCTTATCGACCGCACCACCGATAAAATGGGCGAAGGATCGCGGCTGGTGACGCAGGCCGGGCAGTCGATGTCGGAAATCATCACCACCATTACGCATGTTCGCGATCTGATGGACGAGGTGACCAACGCCACACAGGAGCAGCAGCGCGGCATTGAGCAGATAAACCAGGCCATCGCCGAACTGGATCGGGTGACCCAGAGCAACGCGTCAATGGTGGAGGAGCTCGCCACTTCCGCCGACGCCATGACAGAACAGGTCACCGAACTCACGGGCAGCACCCGCGTCTTTACGCTCGCGCCGCGAAATGTGAGTGAAAACAGCGCAGCAGCGCCAACCTCCGCCCTGCGGCAGGTCATCGCCTGATGATGTTGAACAAAGCCCCGCCCGGGGCTTTGTCATTGTTTAACGCCACGAGTTGCTAACACTTTTCTTGACGCGCTGCTGCTACACTCCAGAAACGCAAAACACCCACCCATCACTTAAGGCGGATCTACTATGTCAGAAAATGATTATCAGCCCCCGAAAGTCTGGACCTGGAACTCGCAGGATGGCGGCTCCTGGTCGAAAATTAACCGTCCTATCGCTGGCCCCACCCATGAAAAAGATCTGCCGGTGGGCAAACACCCGCTCCAGCTCTACTCTCTCGGCACGCCCAACGGCCAGAAGGTGACGATTATGCTGGAAGAGCTGCTGGCGCTCGGCGAAAGCGGCGCGGAGTATGACGCGCACCTGATTCGCATCAGCGAAGGCGACCAGTTCTCCAGCGGTTTTGTGGCGGTCAACCCCAACTCGAAAATCCCGGCGCTGCTGGACTACTCCACCGGCACGCCGATCCGCGTTTTTGAGTCGGGCCACATTTTGCTTTATCTGGCGGAGAAGTTCGGTCAGCTGTTGCCGAAAACGCTGGCCGGACGTACCGAAGCGCTGAACTGGCTCTTCTGGCTGCAAGGCTCCGCGCCTTACCTCGGCGGCGGCTTTGGTCACTTCTACCATTACGCCCCGGTGAAAATTGAGTACGCCATCAACCGTTTCACCATGGAAGCCAAGCGTCAGCTCGACGTGCTGGACCGCCAGCTGGCGGAGCACAAGTTCATCGCGGGCGATGAGTACAGCATTGCCGATATCGCCATCTGGCCGTGGTATGGCAACCTGATCCTTTCCGGCCTGTATGACTCAAGCGAGTTCCTGCAAGCGGAGTCTTATCACAACGTGATGCGCTGGGCGAAAGCGATAGCAGAGCGCCCGGCGGTGCAGCGCGGCAGCATCGTTAACCGCACCTGGGGCGATAAGCAGCTCCACGAGCGCCATAGCGCTTCCGATTTTGACGAACTCGGTCTTTAAGCGATAAAAAAAGCCCCCGGAAGACAGGGGCTTTTTTATTGCGCTGGCTTACTGCTTTTTTAAAACAGACAGAGAGTTAACGCAGATCTTTGATCGCGACGTGGTCCATATCGTCAAAGACCTGGTTTTCTCCCACCATGCCCCAGATAAAGGTATAAGCGCGGGTGCCGACGCCGGAGTGAATCGACCAGCTCGGCGAAATCACCGCCTGCTCATTTTGCACCACAAGGTGCCGCGTCTCCTGCGGCTGCCCCATCATATGGAACACGCAGCTGTTCTCTTCAAGCCCAAAGTAGAAATAGACCTCCATGCGGCGCTCGTGGGTATGGCACGGCATGGTATTCCACAGGTTGCCCGGCGCCAGTTCAGTCAGGCCCATGCTGAGCTGGCAGGTTTCCAGCACGTCCGGAATGAAATATTTATTGATGGTGCGGCGGTTGCTGGTGACATCGTCGCCAAGCGTCACCGGCGAAACGTCGGCTGGCGTCACGCGTTTGGTCGGGAAAGTGGTATGCGCAGGGGCGCAGTTATAATAGAAGCGCGCAGGCGTCGCGGTGTCCACGCTCTCAAACACCACCTCTTTCGCCCCTTTGCCCACATAAAGCCCGTCGCGCGGGTTCATTTCGTAACGCGTGCCGTCAACGGTGATGATGCCCGCGCCGCCGATGTTAATAACGCCCAGCTCGCGGCGCTCCAGGAAATAGCTGACGCCCAACTGTTTGCCCACTTCGCCGCCCACGCTTACGGTGCGGCTTACCGGCATAACGCCGCCCACGATGATGCGGTCGATGTGGCTGTAGGTCATGGTGTAGTCGTCAGCGATAAAAATTTTTTCAATCAAAAATTCTTTGCGTAACCCGGCCGTATCCAGGGTTTTTGCGTGATCGCTATGAATGCTCTGGCGAACGTCCATTCTGGCTCCTCAATCTGTTTTTTCCGGGCTTAAGAAATAACCCAGGTGATTATTAACACTGAATATTCAAAACAATAAATAACAAGGTTTTTACATTAATTTTCACTGTCATTCATGGTAACAAACCGCGCAATCAATAATGTGACAAGGATAACTAAAACAGTGTTTCATTACTATTGAATCAATATTCCATACAGAGGATAGTAGCACCAGTTAGTTAACGAACAGGATAAATCAGCGACAAAAACGCTTTTTCTGATTGCCACACGTTACGCCTGCCGCTGCGTCAACGCAGTGAGAGGCTTACCAGGAAATACGCATAAGGCGATGAAAAATAAAAATTTTCGTCGACGGGATCGCTTTACCCTTTTTTAGCTCCGGTGCAGAACAGACTGCTGAGGTATTTTTATGAAAATTAAAGCCACAATGGAACGCATCCCGGGCGGGATGATGCTTATCCCGCTGCTGCTTGGCGCGGTTTTAAATACTTTCGCTCCAGAAACAGGGGCTTATTTCGGTTCGTTTACAAAAGGGATGATTACCGGCACGGTGCCCATTCTCGCCGTCTGGTTTTTCTGTATCGGCGCGTCAATTGATTTACGCGCCACCGGTACGGTATTACGTAAATCGGGCACGCTGGTGATAACCAAAATCGCCGTGGCGTGGGTGGTGGCGATGATTGCCTCTATGTTTATTCCCGATACCGGCATTCAGACCGGTTTCCTGGCGGGGCTCTCTGTACTGGCTATCGTTTCCGCGATGGATATGACCAACGGCGGTCTCTACGCCAGCCTGATGAACCAGTACGGCACCAAAGAGGAATCTGGCGCCTTCGTGCTGATGTCGCTGGAGTCCGGTCCGCTGATGACCATGGTTATTCTGGGTTCCGCCGGTCTGGCCTCGTTTGAACCGCATCACTTTGTCGGCGCGGTGCTGCCGTTCCTGATTGGCTTTACGCTTGGCAACCTTGACCACGATCTGCGCGCCTTCTTCAGCAAGGCCACGCCAGTGTTGATCCCCTTCTTCGGCTTCGCGCTCGGCAACACCATCAACCTGGGCGTCATTATGGATACCGGCCTGCTCGGCGTGCTGCTTGGCGTAGCGGTCATTATCATCACCGGCATTCCGTTGATTATCGCCGATAAAGTGATTGGCGGCGGCAACGGCACGGCGGGCATCGCGGCCTCGTCGGCCGCGGGCGCGGCGGTGGCTAACCCGGTTATCATCGCGCAGATTAACCCGGCGTTTGAGCCCGTGGCCGCTTCCGCCACCGCGCTGGTCGCGGCAAGCGTCATCGTCACCGCCATCCTTGTGCCTATCATTACGGCACTGTACGCAAGGCACGTCGCGAAGAGCGTGCCGCAGGCAAAACCGGTCAGCGAGCAGTCGCTGCAAAGGTAATGCGAAGCCCCGCGAAAGCGGGGTTTCTTTTTGGTTAAGGATGAGCGGGCAAAAGAGAGGGAAATAAAAGACAGCAGCGGGCCAGGTGCGCCAGAAGCCGCCCTCGCTTAGCGTGAACAGGCGACGGGGTCCGCCGCCACGCCTTAGTTAATTAACGCCCCGCCCTCAATATCCACCACCGTGCCGGTAACAAACGGGTTGTCGATAACAAACAGATACCCCTGCGCCATATCTTCCGGTCGGCCGAACCGCCCCGCCGGCAACGTTGCGGCGGCACGCGCCAGCATCTGCTCCCGCGCTTCAGGCGTCATGGCGGCGTAAGCTTCGGTGTCGGTCAGCCCCGGGCTTACCGCATTTACGCGCAGCGGAGCCAACTCCCGCGCCAGCACTTTTACCGTCGCCTCCAGCGCGGCGTTAATGGCGGTTTTTACAAACGTTCCGGGTACGGCCCGGCGCGCCAGAAAACCGGTGGTCAGCGTCAGGGAACCGCCAGGGCGGATAAGCCCGGCGAGATGATGCGCCACGGCGATGCTGCCCCAAAATTTGGTGTCGAAGGCCTGCTTCGCCGCGCTGATGTCAACCTGCGAAAGCGCGCCGCCGGGCGCCTGCGAGCCAGCCGTCACGATAATATGATCCACCGCCCCGAGCGTTTGCGCGAGCTGCGCGACCTGCGCTTCGCTTGCAACATCCAGCGTGACGGTCTGCGTTTTCGCCACGCCATGCAGCCGCGCTTTCGCCGCCGCCAGTTTCTCCTCGTCTCGTCCGGCCAGCACAATGCTGCCCTCCCGCTCGCTTAACGCCTGGGCTACTGCGAAGCCAATGCCTGTCGCGCCGCCAATAATCAGGGTTCTTGTGCTGCTCATCGTAATCTCCTCATCGTCTCTGTCTGCGATAAAGCGACTTTACTTCTCCGGCTCATCTTTGATAATTGCAGCAAAAAAACAGGCTCTATTCAGGAAAACGGAATAATGGGCAAGCTTGAGGATATGGCGCTGCTGGTGGCGGTGGTGGAAGCGGGCGGACTGGCGGCGGCGGGCAGGCGGCTTACTCTCTCCCCTGCGACCATGACCGCACGGCTGAAAGCGCTGGAGGAGCGTTACCAGACGCGCTTTTTCAACCGGTCCACGCGCGCTATCGCCCTTACCCGCGCGGGCGAGGAGTTTTATCACGCTGCTTTGCGCGTGCTGGAAGAGGTCAGCCTGGCGGAGGCGAAGCTGTCGCAAAAAGAGGGAGAGCTTAGCGGCACGTTGCGCATCGCCTCACCTTCCGACTTTGGTCGCCAGTTTCTTTCTCCGGCGCTGCTGGCGTTTTCACAGTTGCACCCGCAGGTAAAAAGCGTGCTGCTGCTCGCCGAAGAGGTCGTGGACCTGATAGCGCACCGCCTCGACATGAGCATCCGCTTCGGCAACCTGCCGGACAGCCGCCTCGCTATGCGCTCTGTCGGCCCGAATCACCGCGTGCTGGTCGCCTCTCCCGGTTATCTGGCGAAATACGGATCGCCCGCGACGCCGGAAGCGCTGGCGGAACACCGCTGTCTTGCGATGGAGCGGCATGGCGAAATCCTTAACGAATGGCGTTTTGAGCAGCAGGGAAAAATGCAGACCGTTCGCGTCGCGCCGCATATGGTTTGCAGCGACGGCGCGCTTTTGCGCCAGTGGGCGCTGGCGGGCGCCGGCATCGCCGGCAAATCCTGGTGGGACGTAAAGCGCGACGTAGAAGAAGGCAGGCTGAACGTGCTTTTCGCCGGGGCGTTTATCGGGTTTAACGCCCGTGACGAAAAGCAGGTGGGATTGCAGATTGTCTATCCTCAGCGCCGTTTTCAACCCGCCCAGGTAAGCGCCTTCAGCGACTTTTTCATTCAGTGGCTTAACGACGCCTGAGCCGCGCCTACGCCATAAAGACCTCATCCACCATCGCTCTGGCGAGCCGCGTGGCGGAGCAGAGACGCGGCATGCCGAGCGCCACGCTCTGCCAGGTCTGGGTGACGGACCAGGCGACGGGCTGGCGTTCGCTGTCGCTCCAGTCGCCAAGCCAGCTCAGCGTATCTTTGTAATCCATCAGCCCTGGCGCAGGCGGCGTGGTGAGCCAGTGGTGATAAAAATGGCGGGTGCCCGCGGAGGCGTTCACCGAGTCCGCCAGTTGCTCGCTGGCAAGCTGGCGCAACCGCGCCAGCAGCGTTTCGCTTTCATCCGCCGTTCCCAGGCGCACGGCCTCGCCAAAGGCGCCCCAACGCAGCTCTTCCAGCGCGACATAGCAGCGGCCAGCGGGCGACCAGGCGTTGTAGCGCCCGCCGCGCCAGCGCTCAAGCACCTGTTCGCAGTGCTGATGCGCCTCCGCTGGTAAATCGCGTTTCTGCCGCTGCGTTTCCAGACGCGTCATGCGCTGCTGAAACTGCGTACTCAGCATTTCCAGTTGGGCGTGCAGCCCGGCGTCATTACCGGCCTGCGCCTGAAGTTTGCTAAGCCGGTCTGCGACCAGACTTATCGCCAGATGGCCGGGCGATAAAAGCCCGGCCAGTTGATCGAGCCATTGCAGCAGCCGGACGTCGTTGTGCATCAACGAGCCTGACGCCGCCCACTGACGCAACGGCGCTTTATGCATTAGCTCCTGGGTCAAACGTTCACGAATCGTCTGCTGGTGCGGCGCAAGCCGGCTCGGACGCGTCTGATGAATGCCCTTCGCTAAATCCACCATCAGTTTGATGCCGAGGCAGCTAACGTGCCGCCCCGGGCCTTCCATTAACAGGCTGCTCATAGTTACTGCTCCGCCAGGAAAAGCGTTTGAATGTCGTCGCGCAACAGTCTTGCATCCTCATGAATAAACTGAGCGGCCGTCGCGCAGTGCGTAAGCTGCCGGCGCAACTGGGCCAGCGACGCCTCGCTTTGCTGACGAGCCATCAGACTCTGGCGCAGGCTGGCGTCAATGGAGGTTAATCCCTGCTGAAACTCCGCGAAAAAGGTCGCCAGCCCCGCCGTTACCGAGATATCAATCTGCGCATTCATCGCTTTGCGAATTTGCGTGCAGAAGTGACTGACGTACTGGCTCAGCCGTTCCTGCAGCTTGGGCAAATCAATGACATAGCGGGCGCTGGTCATGGTGTACTCTTCCCATCGCCACTCATTGCTGCTAAGCCATCGCGCCATTGTGCTGCGCATGCCTCCCTGACGACGCGCCTGAGAGACCGGCGCGCGCGCTTCTTCTATTACGTCGGTGAAAAGCTGGTGCGCGTTGAAGTTAAGCTGGCTCGACTCAAAGGCCGGCAGCGAGATATGCGTGCTAAATCCCGCCTGGCTAAGGCCATTCGCCACGCGCGCTTCAATCGGCGCTATCGCGTCGCGCAAAATACGCCCGAGCGCATTCTCAAGGTGGCGAAAATGCAGCGCCAGCTCACGCGTCAGGTTCTCCTGAACAGAGAGCAGGATCACTTCGCACGAGGCGCGAAGCTTGTGCATCATCAGGCGCGCATCGCTCTCCTCTTCCAGCACAATCTGCTGGCAGCCTGGCTCAAAATCGCTGCGGCGAAGCACCGCCTTGCTCATGGTGCTGCTCAGCTCGATAGGCGGCACCTTGCCGGTCTGAAAATAGGTATGAATGGCTTGCTGGATCTGCTTTTCATGGCCTGCGATGCACTCCGCCCCGGTTTGCAGCGCAAGTTTTACCTCGTGCTGCACCGCCTCTTTTACGCTCTCCTGGCAACGCTCAAGCCGGTCGATATCTTCTTCCAGTTGATTAATATTCTCCAGCAACCGCTCGCTTTTAATCTCCAGCCCCTGGCAGCGAAAGGCCAGATACTCTTCAGCGCTTTGCGCATAGTTCAATAGCTTATGCGAGGCGGAACGCAGGGCATAAAGTGAGGCGTTGGCGTGGGCGGCGTGCAACAGCGCTTTGATGGGCTGTTCGAACAACGAATCTTCCCACAGCAGGTTCGCCGCGTGATGAACATGATCCACATCGCTCAGATCCGCCGTACGCCAGCGGCGTCCCAGGGCCGCTTCGGCGAAATCCTGCACCCAGCGCTGCTCGGTATGGTCGGGTAACGATCCGCGTAACGCCAGCTCATGCCGGGCGCGGTTCGCCAGATAGCCCCACATCGACGACACCGGGAAAACGTGGCTGGGATCGATAGCGCCTTTCATCAGCGTGCCGGCAATCAGCGCGCGCACTTGCGCTTCATCGTCGCTGTTGCGATCTTTCTGGTCGAATTTATTAACCAGCGCAAACAGCGGCACCGATTTGCTGACGGAGGCAAGCGCCTGACGCACCTCTTCATCGGAAATTGACTTTAGCTGGGTGTAATCCATTACCGCCAGCACCGCGGAGGCGCGGGAAATCTGCTCTTGCAACATGTGTTGCAGATGAGGCTGCCCGGCCTCGTTGGGGCCGGGCGTGTCCAGCAGCGTCAGCTGCCCGTGGCCTTTCTCAAGCCCGGCGAGATGCATGAACTCCACTTCGATAACCG
This sequence comes from Franconibacter pulveris DSM 19144, assembly GCA_000621185.1. Taxonomy (GTDB): domain Bacteria; phylum Pseudomonadota; class Gammaproteobacteria; order Enterobacterales; family Enterobacteriaceae; genus Franconibacter; species Franconibacter pulveris. The sequence continues at coordinate 103,884 of KK211223.1, read as the reverse complement.
GAATATGCTCAATGGCCGCATAAGCGCTGAAAGGGAAAGGCACCTCCAGCACGCCTGAAAGCCGCACCAGGTCGTTGAGGCTTTTCAGACAGTGGAAAATAGGCTGCGCGCCGAGGTAGTGCTTTTCAAACGTGGTGCCGCTGATAATACGCTGCAGCAGGCTTTCCATATCGTTATCCACTTCCAGCTGCCCGGCCAGCAAGTCGCGGGGGTAATGAGCGAGCCGCTCTTGCAGCGCCTGCATTAAGGTCTCTATCGGCCGCACGTGGGAGAAATGCAACACCGGCTCTTTCTGTCCTGGCGTGTGGCGAATAAGCGTTGGCAACGCAGTCATCGGTCGATTGCGATTAGGCAACACTTCTGTGCCGACAATGGCGTTAATGGTGGTGGATTTCCCCGCTTTCATGGTGCCGACAATCGCCAGCACCATTTCCTGTTGGGTAATTTTACGCAGCTCGTTTTGCAACGTTTCCTGCTGCGCCTCTACGCCCCGCGCGCTGAAGTGCAGCGGATGAACGGTGGCGCTTCGTCCGGCATCCGCCGTCGGGTGGTTTTCCTGCATGCCGGAAGGCATCTGCTTTAAGGCGTTGAGATTATGCAACGCGAATTGAAGCAGCCGCTCCGCCTCCTGGCTTAATTCAAAAAATGTCTGTGTGTGCATGAAAAATCTTTCCTTAACACAAATTGGCTAATCTTTTGTGTCTTCTCTTTTTAATAATCTGAGACCGCTTTTTATAATTACGTGAGGAAAATATCTTGCGAATCACAACGACACCAGGTGCAACCCAGTTAATAAAATGCCATACCATCGCTATGGTAAAATAAACTTTAAGCTATATAAGCAATGCGGGAATGTTTTTCCCGTCGTTACAACGCCCTCCGCATTGCGGCGCAATACAGAATAGCGTGTTTTAAGTGATTAAAAGGATATATCGCCCACGCTTTACCAGACGGTTTTAAAGCGCTAAAGTCAGTCTGCCGTAAAAGGCTAATAAATTCCGTTCAGATAAGCCTCCTCAGAATAACACTGCGCGCTAATAAATCACGATATATGTTCTTGAGCAGAGAAGAAAACGATACGCCGACCGTCTTTATCTGCGAGACATTCCTATCATGAACCAGGCATTTGACAGGGTGTGTCACGCCCTGTCCGTTATTCGCGTTTTTAACGCAGAATAAACCCAAAAAAGGCAGGGAATTGCGGTATAATTGCAGCCCTTTGCGCCCTGGCGCCTGTTACTTTTCTCTGGCGACGCCACTTTTACCGCCAGTTTTATTCTTTTTTTAGAGGACACCTTATGTCACTACCCCACTGCCCTGAGTGCCAGTCTGAGTACACCTACGAAGACAACGGTCTGTACGTTTGCCCGGAATGCGGCCATGAGTGGCAACCCGACGAAGCCGCAGCTGAAAGCGACGCGCTTATCGTGAAGGACGCGAACGGCAATCTGCTTGCCGACGGCGACAGCGTTACCGTAATCAAAGATCTCAAGGTAAAAGGCAGCTCTTCGATGCTGAAAATCGGCACAAAGGTGAAAAACATTCGCCTGGTGGAAGGCGACCATAATATTGATTGCAAAATCGAGGGCTTTGGCCCCATGAAGCTCAAGTCTGAGTTTGTGAAAAAAAGCTGACGCCCCGCCCTGCCTTGCGCAGGGCGCTTTTTCGCCCTTTCGCTGCGCCTGCACGCCCTCTTCCCCGCTCGCTATAGCCCGCTGGTACAACAACCTGACGTAAGGGGCTGAACTGACTATAAATCCTCGTCTGCCTCAGCATTTTCTGTTTATTTGCCGCCAATAGCGAGTCTATTTCCGCAGAAACTCATTCACATAAAAAAAGAGAACTCTGACGGTATCGGGTTAATTGTGCGATCAGAATCACGCCTCTTTCAGGTAATTTATTTCTTTTTTATGCTGTATAAAAACATTATTAAAGCTATGCTAGCTTCTTATTCACGCCCAAAAAATGCCGCTACGGCAGTTTCACATAAATTCGTTTGCAATCAACAGATTAAATTACCGCTTAAATTTTAATTACCAGCACTTAAATTGAAATACCATTTTATTTACTGACACCGCCCCGTGCAAAACAAATTTTTCCGCCAGGCTAAAGCGCTGTAATTTCCCGCCGAAAATAAAAGTAACGATCAGAATTGATGGATTAAGCTCCAACGGATGAAATTATGCGCAAGCACCCTTTCGTTACCGATATAGAATATATCCTTGAAGACCACGCAACATTAATGTCGACCACCGATACCCAAAGCTATATCACCTATACCAATGACAGCTTTGTTGAAGCGAGTGGGTTCGACCGCGACGAACTTATCGGACAGCCGCACAATGTGGTACGCCATCCTGATATGCCCGCACAGGTTTTTGTCGATATGTGGGAAACGCTGAAAAGAGGCGAGCCCTGGACGGGGCTTGTGAAGAACCGCCGCAAAAATGGCGATTTCTACTGGGTGCGGGCGAACGCTATTCCGATCGTACGCGATAACCAGACGCAGGGCTTTATGTCGATTCGCACCAAAGCCAGCCGTGAGGAGATTGAGAAAGCGCAGGGAATTTACCGGGCGATGAATGCCGGTCAGCTAAAGGGCTGGCGCTTTCATCGCGGCCTGCTGGCGCGCCGCGGTCCTGCCGCGCTGCTTGCGCCGTTGAGAACGCTGTCGCTGCGCTGGCGGCTACGCGCGCCGCTGCTGATGCTGCTGGCGGCAAGCGCGCTGGCGCTCTGGTGGGCGAACTTGCCGCTTCACCTGACGGGCCTGCTGCTTGGCGGCCAGCTGCTGGCGACGCTGCTGCTGGGGGTGTGGCTGGAAGCGCAAATCATCCGTCCAATGGAAAAAGTGTGCCAGCAGGCGTTGCGTGTCGCCACGGGCGCCAGCCATAGCGTGGAGCATATGCAACGCGCCGATGAAACTGGCGTGATGCTGCGCGCTATCAGCCAACTGGGGTTGATGTTCCGCTGGCTGATTAACGACGTCTCAAGCCAGGTTCACTGCGTGCGTAACGGCAGCGACCGGCTGGCGCAGGGCAATGAGGAGCTCAATGAACGCACCCGGCAGACCGCGGTTAACGTTCAGCAGACGCTCGCGACCATGAACCAGATGTCGGGCACCGTGCAGAGCAATACCGAAACCGCGCAGGAGGCAAACGCCCTCTCTCGCCGCGCCCGTATGGCGGCGCAAAATGGCGGCGAGGCGATGCACACGCTTATCGCCACCATGGACCAGATAGCCGCCAGCACGGCGGAAATCAACAGTATTACCACGCTTATCGACAGCATCGCCTTCCAGACCAATATTCTCGCGCTTAACGCCGCCGTTGAAGCCGCCCGCGCAGGCGAACAGGGTAAAGGGTTCGCGGTGGTGGCGGGCGAAGTGCGAAGCCTCGCCAGCCGCAGCGCCACCGCCGCCAGCAATATTCGCCAGTTAATAGAGGCCAGCGCCGATAAAGTGCAGTCCGGCGCGGTGCATGTGCAGGAGGCAGGCCAGACCATGCGCGAAATCGTCGAGCAGGTGAAAAACGTCAGCGGCCTGATTGCGCAGATAAGCGACGCCACCGCCCATCAGGCGCAGGGGCTGAATGAGCTTACCCGCGCCGTGGATGAGCTGGATGACATCACCCAGCAGAACGCCACGCTGGTTGAGCAAGGGGCGCACGCCTCGGCGACCGTGAAGCGCCAGGCGACGCGGCTTGCCGACGCGGTGGCGGTGTTCCGCTAACCTCTTCAACGGGTCGCTCTGCGACCCTTTTTACTGGCGAACGCGATGCTTCACTGCGCTGCAACCTGAGTTTCATTTAATCGTCATCTTCTGCGGTCAGCCTACTTTCATGGCCGAGCCAGACATGTTCGCTGGCGGCCCCGGTCTTTTTCGGTACGACCATGAGGCACTGTTGACCATGTACTTATCCAGACATCCGACCAGCTTTCCCACGCGCTACCAGGAGATTGCCGCCCGGCTTGAGCAGGAGCTGCGCCATTACCGTTGCGGCGACTATCTGCCTGCGGAAAGCCAGCTTGCCGCTCATTATCAGGTAAACCGCCATACCTTGCGCCGCGCTATTGATGAGCTGGTCGAGCGCGGCTGGGTGCAGCGCCGCCAGGGCGTCGGCGTGCTGGTGCTGATGCGTCCGTTCGATTACCCGCTCAACGCCCGTACGCGCTTTAGCCAGAATTTGCTCGAGCAAGGCAGTCATCCCACCAGCGAGCGGCTGCTGGCGGTGCTACGTCCCGCTTCCGCCATCGTCGCCGAGGCGCTTGGCGTTGCAGAAGGTGAAAACGTTATTCATCTGCGCACCCTGCGCCGGGTAAACGGCGTGGCGATATGCGTCATCGACCACTATTTCGCCGAGCTGCACTGGTGGCCTGCGCTACAGCAGTTCGCCAGCGGTTCGCTGCATGATTTTCTTCAGGAGCGCCTGGGCGTGGCGCTGCGTCGCACCCAAACACGCATCAGCGCCCGTCCGGCCCAGGCGAAAGAGAGCCGCTGGCTCGAAATCCCCACTCTGTCGCCGATCCTCTGCGTGCGCACGCTCAACCACCGTGCGGGCGACGCACAGGCGGCGGAGTATTCCGTCAGCCTTAACCGCGCCGACATGATTGAATTTACGATGGAACATGAATGAGCCAGCTCCCTTACCCTGCGCGCCGCGCGCAAAGCGCCCCGCTGTTTTCTTTCTGTGTGCCTTTTGTCGCCCGGCCAACGCCGCTGGGCTTTTTTCGTTGCGCCGATGCGCGGAGAAATTGCATGACGCTAACCACTGATCCCTCTTCTGCCCTTCATGATGCACAACACAGCTTTCGTCGCCTGCTAAAAGCGATGAGCGAGCCGGGCGTCATTGTTTCGCTTTCACAGGTAAGCCACGGCTGGCAGCCGCTTGGCATCGCCACCAGCAGCCTTTTACTGACGCTTACCGATGACGCCACGCCGGTCTGGCTCGCCGCGCCTTTCGCTAACGACAAGGTGCGTCAGCATCTGCGTCTTCATACTGGCGCCCCGCTGTGCAACGCGCCTGAGCAAGCCCAGTTCGCCGTAGCGGATGAGACCCTGAACGCCGAGGTGCTGATGACGCTTTCACAGCACAACGCCAGCGCCTGCGGGAACGGCATTACGCTCATTATGCAGGTGGCGAGCCTGAGCGGCGGGCGCATGCTGCGCCTGACCGGCGCGGGCATCGCCGAAGAGCGCATGGTGGCCCCACAACTGCCGCAAAGCGTTATCCATATGCTTGATGAATTTCCCCATGCCCTTTCGCTCGGTCTGGATCTTATCCTCACCTGCGGCGACCGCCTGCTGGCCATTCCTCGCGCTGCGCATGTGGAAGCCTGCTAATACTGGTAGCCTTTAATAAGCATTCTGGCGCAGGTGCAACGGACGGCGCTCTGCTACAGTCAGTCGACACTTTGCTAACCCGTCCGAGAACCCGTTCCCAGGAGCCCGCTATGCCAGTCTGTGAACTTCGCCGCGCGACAACGGAAGACAGCGACGCCGTTTACGCCCTGATTTGCGAATTAAAGCAGCATGCTTTTGATCGCCATGCGTTTATCGTCGGCTTTACGGCCAATCTGAGCGACCCGAACCTGCGCTATCAGCTGGCGCAGCGCGACGGCGAGGTGGTGGGCATGATTGGCTTGCATTTGCAGTTTCATCTGCACCATGTGAACTGGATTGGCGAAATTCAGGAGCTGGTGGTCATGCCGCAGGCGCGCGGCCTCGGCGTGGGCAGCCAGTTGCTCGCCTGGGCGGAAGCGCAGGCCAGGGAAGCGGGCGCAGAGATGACGGAGCTTTCCACCAACGTAACGCGTGTGGACGCGCACCGTTTTTATCAGCGCGAAGGTTACACGCAGAGCCATTTTCGCTTCACCAAACCGCTGTAAGGAGGCGCTATGAGCCTGACGATAACGCTGACCGGGACGGGCGGCGCGCAGCTGGTGCCCGTCTGGGGCTGCCGCTGCGCCGCCTGCGAGCGGGCGCACGCCGAGCCCCAGCATCGCCGTCAGCCCTGTAGCGCGGTAGTGAAGTTTAATGAGGCGGTTACGCTGCTCGATGCGGGCATGACGGATATCATGGCGCGCTGGCAACCGGGCGGCTTTCGCCAGTTTCTGCTAACCCATTACCACATGGATCACGTGCAGGGGTTATTCACGCTGCGCTGGGGCGTGGGAGAGAAAATCCCGGTCTACGGCCCGCCCGATGAGGCAGGCTGCGACGATATATTCAAACACCCCGGCGTGCTGGATTTCAGCCATACCGTCGAGCCGTTTGTGGTTTTTGATTTACAGGGGCTACAGGTGACGCCTGTGCCGCTGATTCACTCTAAACTGACGTTCGGCTACCTGCTGGAGAGCGCCCACAGCCGCGTGGCCTGGCTTTCCGACACCGCCGGGCTGCCGGAAAAATCACTGAAGTTTTTACAGGCCAGTCGCCCCGACGTGATGGTCATCGACTGCAGCCATGAACCGCGCCCGCAGACGCCGGCTAACCATTGCGATCTTAATACGGTGATTGCGCTTAACGAGCAGATCCGCTGCCCGCGCGTGGTGTTGACTCACATCAGCCACCAGTTCGACGTCTGGATGATGCGCAACCCGCTGCCTGCGGGCTTCGAGGCGGGTTACGACGGCATGGTGATAGCGCTGGACTAACAAAAAAGGGGGGTGATTTCTCATCACGCTGCGTTAAAATGGCCCCCGCTTAGCCTCTCTGTATTATCGCGGCTGCTGAACCCGATAAATCTGACCAGAGAGAAAATGATGGAAAAATCCCGTACGCGGGCCTGGCGGCTTAGCCAAAAGCAGCGCAACCAGTCCCGAGATGTTCACACCGCCCTGCAGCGTTTTCGCGGCGAAAAGCAGTGGAAGATGCTTTATCTTCGTTCCTGCAAGCTTGCCCGCGCGGCGCAACTGGGAATGTCCTACCCGCGCATCACCAACAAGCAACTTGCGCGCGAAGGCCTGGAAGAGTACAGCCTCGTTAATGAATGTCCTGTTTATTTGCAGCCGTAATCAATGGCGAAGCCCCACGGCGGAACAGCTGTTCCGCCGTTATCCGGGCCTTTGCGCCCGCTCCGCCGGCACCAGCCGCCATGCCAGGAATGTCGTCACGGCAGAGCTTCTCAAATGGGCCGACGTCATTTGCGTGATGGAGCAAAAGCACAAACAGCGGCTTGTCGCCGACTGGCGTCGGCTCATTGAGCATAAGCCGCTGCATGTGCTCGATATTCCTGACGATTATCTGTTCATGTCCGCCGAGCTTATCGACATTCTGAACGCAACGGTGCCTGCGGCGCTTGGGTTATCCCCTTCTCGCTCAGCGTAAATTAACGGTCATACTCCTCTTCAAGACGACGCGCCTCGCGCTCAAGCTGACGGCGATCGTCATCCAGCTGGCGCTGGCGGTCATCCAGCTGCCGACGGCGGTCTTCAAGCTGGCGGCGGCGATCCTCATACTGGCGGCGCGCTTCATCGCTGCGGCGGTAATCTTCGTCGTCCCGGCGGTCTTCATCATTGCGGCGGCGGTCGTCGTCGTAGCGCTCGTCGGCAGGCGTATAAGCGTCGTTAATCGCCTGTGATATCGAGTTCACCGTGTCATTAAGGATATTGTCGAGGTTATCAGCGCGAGCGAGGCCCATCTGGCCTGGCAAAAGCGCGCAAAAAAACAGGGCGAGAAGAGAACGGTTCATAGCGTCGGTCTCAGCGGTTGACTGCCTGTGACTTTGCTAAAACCCCGCCGCGTTCTGAAGCGGAGGATTCTCAAATCGTTATCTCACCTCGCCCTCACGCAGCGCCCGCGCCAGCGCCTCACGGGTGAAAGGCTTACGCAGCAGCGCGACGTCGGGCAGTCGGGGCGGGTTAGCCGGGCGCAAATCCTGGCCGCTTATCAGCAGGAGTTGCAGGTGAGGATAACGCTCGCGGGCGTAATGCATCACGTCCGCCCCGCTGAAGCGTCCCGGCAGCATCAGGTCGCTGATAAACAGATGGATGTCGGGCACGTTGTCGAGCATCTGCTTCGCCTCCTCGCCGTTTCCCGCCTCCAGCGTCAGCCAGCCGAGCTGGTGAAGTTGCTCGCACAGCGTCTGGCGAACGTCTGGCTCATCCTCCAGCACCAGCGCCAGTCGATCGTCGCCCCAGGCGCGCTGGGCGCTTTCGATGCGGTTATCCTCCACCGCCTGCGCAGGCGCGCGCGGCAGTTGCAAACGCACGGTGGTGCCCTGACCCGGCGCGCTCTCAATTTCTACCCGCCCGCCGGACTGGCGCACAAAACCGTAAACCATAGAAAGTCCCAGCCCACTGCCGCTGCCGGTGGGCTTGGTCGTGAAAAAGGGCTCGAAGACCTGCGCTTTTACCTCCGCCGACATGCCGCAGCCGCTGTCGATAACCTCCAGCGCCACCATATCCTGCCGCCGCCCGTCGCCGCGCGTGACGCGCTGGTTCCAGGTACGCAGCTTAATGACGCCTTCCCGCCCTTCCATCGCGTCGCGGGCGTTCATCACCAGATTGATGAGCGCGTTTTCCAGCTGGTTAACATCTATCCAGGCGGGCCACGCCGGCTGCTGCGCTTCTATCTCAAGCGTTATCGAAGCGGGCAGCGAGTGACGAATCAGCTCCTGAATGTTTTCCAGCAGCGTTTTCATCGCCACCGAGCGGGGGTTTAACGACTGTTTGCGCGAAAAGGCCAGCAGCCGCGCCGTGAGCTGCGCCCCGCGCTCCGCCGCTTTTAAGGCGCGGTTGATGCGTGGGGCATCCGGCGTGCCTGGCGCAATGAGCTCAAGGCTGCCGATAATCACCGCCAGCAGGTTGTTGAAATCGTGCGCCAGCCCGCCGGTCAGCTGTCCTACCGCTTTCATTTTCTGGCTGTGCGCCAGCGCCTCTTCAAGCCCTTTACGCTCGGTGCGATCCAGCACCACGTTAACCATGCCGCGCCCCGGCACCGGGCTGAAACGCAGTTCGATAATGCGCCCGTCCGCCAGCCGGAACTCCTGCGGCTTTGGGCGCGGACGTAAGAGATCGTCCGGCTGTAAAGGCTGCTGCGGCGCAACCTGGCGCAGCAGCGCCTGGTAATGCATGCCGCGCTGCAAATTCTCCGCCGCCAGCCCCAGCAGCACCGGGTATTGCGGGTTCCAGACCACCAGCACGCCCTGGTTATCAAAGAGCGCAAAGCCGTCGCGCATGGCGTGGAAGGTCGTCTCAAGCTGGGTGCTCTTCTCCTTAAGCAACCGTGACGCGTGTTCCAGCGAAGCGGTATTGCGGGCGAAGACGTTAAACGCCCGCGCCAGTTCGCCCAGCTCGTCGCGCCGCTGCTGGGCGGGCACCGTGACATCATGCTCGCCGCGCGCCAGCCGCGCCATCGCGCCAGAAATCGCCGCCAGGCTGGTGCCCAGATTGCGATAGATATACCAGCCCGCAAAGCCGGTTATCACCAGCGCCAGCAAGGCGAAGGCGGTAATAAAGAGAATGATGGAGCGCAGCTCGCGGTGGCTTTGCGCCGTGCGCGCCTGCGACTCCTGCGCCACTCGCTGTACGTACTGGTTGATGTCGGCGTTAAGGAAGGCGACCAGCGCCTTGATGTGGTACATGTGCCAGCTTATCGCCAGATCGCTCTCTTCCAGCGCCTGCGAAAGCGGCGCCAGACGGCGCAGTTCGCGGTTAAAGTCCAGCAGGATAGCGTTTTGTAGCGGGTCGTTAGCGCGAGCGGGCAGCGCCGCCATGACGTCATTTAACTGCGTAATGGTGGCTTTTGGCGAAGGGGTGCGTATCGCCGCCTCAATCAGCCGGTCCATTTCGTTTAGCTGCGCGGCGCCGGGCGCGTTCAGAGACTGAAGATGGCGCAGATAGCTCTGGTTCTGGTAGAGCGAGCTTAGCAGCGCGTTGCGTTCCAGATGGCGGCGCTGGCCGCGTTGCAGCATGCCGGTGACGCTGCTTTGCAGTTCAAGGCTGCGGCGAATAATGCTGGCGACCAGCCGCGGCTCGAGCTGCGCCAGCGGCGCGTCGGCCAGCTGTCGCAGCGACTGTTCCATCGCCTGCTGGGTCGCCTTCAGGCGCGCCGCCTCGCTCTGGTACTCCAGCGCCCCCACCACCGTTGAGAGACGCACTGCCGCCGTCGCCACGTTCGCCGTATCGCGCGCAAGCGCCAGGCTGCCGCCCATGTCGCTTAAGGTCTGCTGCTGCACCTGTTCCTGAAGCTGGCTGGCGTGACGAAAGCCGAACACCGCCACGCCGCTCACCATCAGCGTTACCGCCACCACCAGCAGGTTGAAGAAAAGCAGCCGCCCGCGGGCGCTGGAGAAAAAACGGCTGCTCGTGCTCATGGTCTGCTCCGCTCAGTGAATTCCCCTCACTATCGGCGTGCCGCGTAAAAGTGAAACGCTGTCGTCGCGGTAATGTGATCGCGGTTAACTATTCAACATTATGACAATTATGAATGGCGGCTGACATGTTCTGTTTACCGGCGAGTGGTGGAGTGGCGTAACGATTTTCCGCAGGAGTGCGCCATGAGCCAAACCCCTATCCTTGAAATGCGCGACATTGCCAAAGCGTTCGGCAAATTTTACGCGCTGAAGGGCGTCAGCCTGACGGTTTATCCCGGCGAGATCCACGCCCTGATGGGCGAAAACGGCGCCGGCAAAAGCACGCTGATGAAAATTCTCGCCGGGGCGTATACCGCCACCAGCGGCGAAATTTTTATCGACGGCAAACCGCACCCGATCCGCGGGCCAAAAGATGCGCTGGCGGCGGGCATCACGCTGATTTACCAGGAGATGCAGCTCGCCCCTAACCTTACGGTTGCGGAAAACATTTTCCTTGGCAGCGAGCTTTCTCGCGGCGGGCTGGTGCAGCGAAAAGAGATGGTGCAGCAGGCGCAGAACGTGATTAACCGCCTCGGCGCCCACTTTAAAGCCAGCGACCTGGTCATGAAGCTCACTATTGCCGAACAGCAGCAGGTGGAAATCGCCCGCGCGCTGCACCGCAACAGCCGGGTGCTGGTGATGGACGAACCCACCGCCGCCCTCTCCTCGCGGGAAACCCAGCGTCTGTTCGAGCTGATTATGCGGCTGCGGGATGAAGGAATGGCGATTATCTATATCAGCCACCGTATGGCGGAAGTTTATGAGCTTTCCGACCGGGTGAGCGTGCTGCGCGACGGGCAGTATGTCGGCAGCCTGACGCGCGACAAGCTCAACGCTCAAGAGCTGGTGCGCATGATGGTGGGCCGCCCGCTAAGCGATCTCTTTAACAAAGAGCGGGATATCCCCCAGGGCGATCCTCGCCTGGCCGTGCATCACCTGACCGATGACAAAAAGGTGCAACCCTCAAGCCTGGTGGTGCGCTCAGGCGAAATCGTCGGCCTCGCCGGGCTGGTGGGCGCGGGCCGCTCAGAGCTGGCGCAATTGATTTTCGGCGTGCGTAAGGCGACAGGCGGAAGTATCGAAATCGACGGCCAGCCGGTGACGATTCATACGCCGCGCGAAGCCATCGGCCACGGCATCGGTTTTCTGACGGAAAACCGCAAGGAACAGGGGCTGTTTCTGGAGATGGCGGCGGCGGAGAACATTACCATGGCGACGCTTGAGCGCGACGCCAGCTACGGCCTGCTGGACCGAAAAAAAGCGCAGACCATTTCCGATGAGGCCATCGCCTCGCTGAATATTCGCGTGCCGCACGCCCAGGTGCGCGCAGGCGGGCTTTCAGGCGGCAATCAGCAAAAGCTGCTTATCTCCCGCTGGGTGGCTATCGGCCCGCGCATTCTGATCCTGGACGAACCCACGCGCGGCGTGGATGTCGGCGCCAAAAGCGAGATCTACCGGATCATGAACCAGATGGCGCGCCGCGGGGTGGCGATCCTGATGATCTCAAGCGAACTGCCGGAAGTGGTCGGCATGAGCGATCGCGTTTATGTCATGCGCGAAGGCCACATCGCCGGCGAGCTGACGGGCGACGACATCACGCAGGAAAAGATAATGACGCTGGCGACCGGCGTTACCGAAGCCCATCAACAGGCGGTGCAACATGACTAAACTCTCCCCCACGCAAAAGGACGCCTCCGTGAATTCCACCACCAGAGAGGCGGTTAAATCCGCCTCGGCGAAAAAAATGCTGTTCAGCGATCTCACGCAAACGGTCGGCATTCTGCCGATACTGGTGCTGATTGTGGCGGTATTTGGTTTTATTGCGCCTAATTTCTTTACCGAAAGCAACCTGCTGAATATTACCCGCCAGGCGTCGATTAACATCGTGCTGGCGGCGGGCATGACCTTCATCATCCTGACGGGCGGCATCGATCTCTCCGTCGGCTCTATTCTTGGCACCACGGCAGTGGCGGCGATGGTGGTGTCGCTGATGCCGGAGCTTTCCATGCTTTCCGTTCCGGCAGCGCTGCTGCTTGGCCTTGCGCTGGGCCTGTTCAACGGCGCGCTGGTGGCCTTCGCCGGGCTACCGCCTTTCATCGTCACTCTTGGCACCTATACCGCGCTGCGCGGCGCCGCCTACCTGCTGGCGGACGGCACCACGGTAATCAACTCCAGCATCAGCTTCGAGTGGATAGGCAACGCCTACCTTGGGCCTATTCCCTGGCTGGTGGTGATTGCGCTGGCGGTCATCGCGGTCTGCTGGTTCATTCTGCGGCGCACCACGCTTGGCGTGCATATCTATGCCGTAGGCGGCAACATGCAGGCCGCGCGCCTCACCGGTATTAAAGTCTGGCTGGTGCTGCTTTTCGTCTATGGCATGAGCGGGCTGCTCTCCGGGCTTGGCGGGCTTATGAGCGCCTCGCGCCTTTACAGCGCCAACGGCAACCTGGGCGTGGGGTATGAGCTGGACGCCATCGCGGCGGTCATACTCGGCGGCACCAGCTTTGTCGGCGGCATCGGCACCATCACCGGTACGCTGGTCGGCGCGCTGATTATCGCCACCCTGAACAACGGCATGACGCTGATGGGCGTCTCTTACTTCTGGCAACTGGTGATCAAAGGGGCGGTGATCATCATTGCGGTGCTGATAGACAAATACCGTACCCGTCACCATCAAAATGCATAACAACAACACCCTACGAACTGAGGAGAACAGCATGCGTTTGAAACCTCTTGTCACCGCGCTGTGCGTCGGAGCGCTGCTTGCCAGCAGCCCGTTCGCCCAGGCAGCAAAAGAGCTGAAGTCGATTGGCGTCACCGTGGGCGACCTCGCCAACCCCTTCTTCGTACAGATCACCAAAGGGGCGGAGATGGAAGCGCGCAAGCTGGCGGGAGATAACGTCAAAGTGACGCTGGTCTCCAGCGGCTACGATCTCGGCCAGCAGGTCTCGCAAATCGATAACTTCATCGCCGCGAAAGTGGACATGATTATCCTCAACGCTGCCGATTCCAAAGGCATCGGCCCGGCGGTGAAGCGCGCGAAAGACGCGGGCATTGTGGTGGTGGCGGTGGACGTCGCCGCCGAAGGGGCGGACGCCACCATCACCTCCAACAACACCCAGGCGGGCGAGATGGCCTGTAAGTACATTACCGACCGTCTGAAAGGCAAAGGTGATGTGGTGATAATCAACGGCCCGCCGGTTTCCGCCGTGCAGAACCGCGTCGAAGGCTGCCAGACTGAATTCAAAAAGCACCCGGATATCAAAGTGCTTTCCTGGAACCAGAACGCCAAAGGCAGCCGTGAGGGCGGCCTTGAAGTCATGACCTCCCTGCTGGCGGCGAACCCGAAAATCGACGGCGTGTTCGCTATCAACGACCCGACGGCGATCGGCGCGGATCTGGCGGCGAAGCAGGCGCAGCGCAACGAGTTCTTTATCGTGGGCGTGGATGGATCGCCGGATGCGGAAGAGGCGCTTAAGCGCGGCAACTCGCTGTTTGTCGCCACCCCCGCGCAGGACCCGCAGGTGATGGCCGCCAAAGCGGTGGAGATTGGTTACGACATCCTGCAGGGCAAGCCCGCGCCGAAAGAGCCGGTGCTGATCCCGGTGACGATGATCGATAAAAACAATGTCGGCAACTACAAGGGCTGGACGGTGAAATAAAGCCCGACGGCTGCCCTCTTATTCCCTCTCCCGCCGCCGCAGGGAGAGGGTTAGCCCAGTGGGAAAAGCATCGCAGCTCTTCATCTCTTAACTGAGGGGAGAAAGCATGAAACGCTCCGAAATTAATGAAATTCTCGGCCATACGCGACAGTTCTTCTCCCGGCATGACGTGCATCTGCCGCCCTTCGCCAGCTTCAGCCCGGCGAAATGGCAGCAGCTCGACGCCAGCGCCTGGAGAGAAGTGTTCGATTTGAAGCTGGGCTGGGACGTGACTGCCTTCGGCGGCAACGATTTCGCCGCCCAGGGGCTGACCCTGTTCACGCTTCGCAACGGTTCGCCGGATGGCGCGCCTTACGCCAAATGTTACGCCGAGAAGATCATGCATGTCCGCGACGGCCAGTTAACGCCGATGCATTTTCACTGGCGCAAGCGCGAGGACATTATCAACCGCGGCGGCGGCAATTTAATCATCGAATTATGGAACAGCGACGAGTTTGAGCAGACCACGGGCAGCGACGTAACGGTCGTTATCGACGGTTGCAGACAAACGCACGCCGCTGGCAGCCAGTTGCGCCTTTCACCAGGGGAAAGCATCTGTCTGACGCCAGGCCTTTATCACAGCTTCTGGGGCGAGGCGGGGTTTGGCGACGTGCTGGTGGGCGAAGTCTCTTCGGTCAACGATGACGACCACGACAATCGCTTCTTAAAGCCGCTTGAGCGCTTTAACACCATAAAAGAAGACGAAACGGCGCAGCTCGTGCTGTGCAATGAATATGACGCGTACCGCTAACAGGAGAAGATAATGGCGCTGATTTCTCTCGCCGACGGGCTGGCGCACGCCCGTAAGCACGGCTATGCGCTCGGCGCGTTCAACGTGCTCGACAGCCATTTCTTGCGCGCGCTGTTCGCCGCCGCCCGCCAGGAAAATTCGCCTTTTATTATCAACATCGCCGAGGTGCACTTTAAATATCTCTCCCTCCCCTCGCTGGTGGAGGCGGTGAAATTTGAGGCGGCGCGCCATACTCTTCCTGTGGTGCTGAATCTCGACCATGGGCTGCACTTCGAGGCGGTTGTGCAGGCGCTAAGGCTTGGCTTTAGCTCGGTGATGTTTGACGGCTCTGCGCTTGAGTATGAAGAAAACGTCCGCCAGACCCGCGAGGTGGTGAAAATGTGCCATGCGGTGGGCGTTTCGGTAGAAGCGGAGCTGGGGGCGGTGGGCGGCGATGAAGGCGGCGCGCTCTATGGCGAAGCGGATGAGGCGAAGTTCACTGACCCGGCGATAGCGCGGGATTTTGTCGACCGTACCGGCATCGATGCGCTGGCCGTCGCCATTGGCAACGCACACGGCAAATATAAAGGCGAACCGAAGCTTGATTTCGACAGGCTTTCCGCCATTCGCCAGCAAACCGGCCTGCCGCTGGTGTTGCACGGCGGCTCCGGCATCAGCGACGACGATTTTCGCAACGCCATCCGCCTTGGCATTCACAAAATCAACTTTTATACCGGCATGTCGCAGGCGGCGCTGGGCGCCACAGAACAGCGGATGACGAACCGCCGGGCGATTTATGACGAATTCGCAGAACTGCTGGTTGGCATCGAGGAGGCGATTACCGACGTCGTGGCGCAACAGATGCGCATCTTTGGCAGCAGCGGCAAAGCGTGAGGAGGCGGTATGAGCGAGCGCAGAGGCATTATCGCAGCGGGCAATATGCTGGTCGACCATGTCCATCAGATTAACGCCTGGCCGCAACCGGGCTGGCTTGCGGAGATAACCCACAGCGAACGCGCCACCGGCGGCGCACCGCTCAACGTGCTGCTGACGCTCGCTAAACTGCACGTGGGCCTGCCGCTTCAGGCGGTGGGGCTGACCGGGGAAGATGTCGATGGCGACTATATTATGGCGATGCTGGAGCAGTATCACATCAATCGTCAGCATGTGCGTCGTACCGCCTTCGCGCCCACGTCAATGTCGCAGGTTATGACCACGCCGGATGGACAACGTACCTTTTTCCATTTACCCGGCGCCAACCGGCTGCTCGATCTGCCCGCCTTCGACCGGCTCAACCCCACCATGCGGATTTTCCATCTCGGCTATCTGCTGCTGCTCGACAGCCTCGACCTGCCGGACGACAGGTACGGCACGCGCAGCGCCAGGCTGCTGGCGCAAATGCAGCAGCAAGGGTATGAAACGTCGCTCGACCTGGTCTCGCGCCAGGGCGACCCGCGCTATCAGCCGCTGGTGATGCCTGCGCTGCGCTGGCTTGATTATCTCATCATCAACGAGCTTGAAGCGGGTGAGTTCAGCGGCTTGCCGGTGCGGCATCCCGACGGCGCGCCGCATACGGAAAATATCGCCACGGCCGCCAGCCGCCTGCTGGCCGAAGGGGTGCGCCAGCGGGTGGTTATCCACTGCCCGGAAGGCGCCTGGGGCATAGAGGCTGGCGGCGAAGGGGTGTGGGTGCCCTCCTGGCAGCTGGCGAAAGCGGAAATTGTCGGCAGCGTCGGCGCGGGCGACGCCTTTTGCGCGGGCCTGCTTTACGGCTGTCACGAGCGCTGGCCGCTTACCGAAAGCATTAAACTCGCCCATGCCTGCGCGCGCGCCAGTTTACTTTGCGCCAATGCCATTGACGGCGCCAAAACGCTGGAAGAATTAACGACGTTTATGCGCGAGGCGGGTTAAATCAGCGCGCCGTTGCTTTCCTGGCGTTGCCCGCTCTGTACGCCAGCAATAGCGCCCCTACCCGGCGCGCTACGGTGATGCGAACGTAGCGACCCCAGGTTCAGGCCGCATGCTCGGTTTGCGTCACGTCGGCGGCAAAGACATATCCCAGCCCGCGAATGGTGCGAATGAGCGAAGGCTGATGCGGGTTGCTCTCGATTTTGCGGCGCAGGCGCATCACCAACACATCAATGGTGCGATCGAACACCTCAAGGCTTTCGCTGTGGGTCAACTCCAGCAACCGCTCACGGCTAAGCACGCGCCTTGCGTTCTGCATCAGCGCCAGCAGCAGGCCATACTCGCCCTGCGTCAGCGTCACGGCCTGTTGCTGCGGGTTGATGAGCAGGCAGCGGTCGGTATCAAGACACCAGCCGTTGAAATGCATGCCGCTGGTTCGCGCCGTCGTCGACTCGGTTTGCAGTACGCCGGTGCGGCGCAACACGGCTTTTACGCGCGCCACAACGACCCGAGGATTAAAAGGTTTAGCGATGTAATCATCGGCGCCCATTTCAAGCCCTACGACAACGTCCGATTCGCTGCCAAGGCCAGTCAACATAATCACCGGCAGCGCAGGACGCTGGCGTTGAAGCTGTTGCAGCACCAGCAGGCCGTTGATATCGGGCAGCATCATATCCAGCAAAATAAGCGCGATATCCGTTCTTGTCTGCGCAAGGCGCAGGGCATCGCCGCCGTTGTGACACAAACAGACCTCAAAAACATGCTCGCTGAAAACATCGTTTAACAGTTCGCAAATCGCCGGGTCGTCGTCCACCACCATGATGGCAGGTTTCATCGTTCTCTCCGCCGGGAAACATTATCCTGCAAAGAGTGTGAGCGATGACAGCGGCGGTGAGGATGAATTCTTCCAGCCGGATGCGGGAAGTGTAAGCCGCGTCACAGGCAGGAGAGCCAGGGTGTGAAAGGACTCGCATAAAAAACCCCGCCGAAGCGGGGTTTACGGTTAGTGGCTGGCGGTTTTATCAAACTTGCCGAGCACTTCACGCTCGTAGGCGAGCGACTTTTTACGGTCGAACTTATGTTCCCACTTGGCGATAACCAGTACCGCCAGCGCGTTGCCCACCACGTTCAGCGCGGTGCGCGCCATGTCGAGGATGCGGTCGACGCCTGCAATAAATGCCAGGCCTTCCAGCGGAATGCCCACGCTGCCAAGCGTCGCCAGCAGCACGACGAAGGAGACGCCCGGCACGCCCGCGATGCCCTTGGAGGTCACCATCAGCGTCAGCACCAGGATTATCTCCTGCCCCAGCGACAGATCGATGCCGTAGAGCTGAGCGATAAAAATAGCCGCGATGCTCTGATAGAGCGTAGAGCCGTCGAGGTTGAACGAGTAGCCGGTCGGCACCACGAAGCTGGTGATAGAAGCAGGCGCACCGTAGGCTTCCATCTTCTCGATGATGCGCGGCAGCACGCTCTCGGAGCTGGCGGTGGAGTAAGCCAGAATCAGCTCATCTTTGAGAATGCGGATAAGCGTCCACACGCGCAGCCCGCACATTCTCGCCACCGCGCCCAGCACCACCAGCGCGAAGAACAGAATGGCGACGTAGACCAGGATAACCAGCTTCGCGAGCGGCCACAGCGAAGCGAAACCGAAGTTCGCCACCGTAACAGAGATAAGCGCAAACACCCCCACCGGCGCATAGCGCATCACCATGTGGGTGACTTTAAACATGGTTTCGGAAACCGAGCGGAAGACGGTCACCAGCGGTTCGCGGTGCGTCGCGGGCAGCGAAGAGAGGCCCAGGCCAAACAGTACCGAGAAGAAGATGATCGGCAGCATATCGCCCTTCGCCATAGAGGCGAAGATATTGGTCGGCACCAGCGACAGGATGGTGCCCATCAGCCCGTGCGCATGGCTCTGCACCTCTTCGGTGGTGTGCTGATATTTTGAAATATCCACTGCCGCGAGCTGCGACATATCGATGCCGCTACCTGGCTGGAAGACGTTCGCAAGCGTAATGCCCAGCACGATCGCAACCGTAGTGATGATTTCAAAATAGATGATGGTCTTGGCGCCGATGCGTCCTAACTGCTTCGCATCGCCTACGCCGGCGATGCCGACAACCAGGGTGGAGATAACAATCGGCACCACGATCATTTTAATGAGGTGGATAAAGATATCCCCGGCGGGAGAAAGCAGATTCGCCACCAGCCATTCACGGCTATCGGTTTGATAGTGAAGGAAACTGCCCAGAAGAATACCCAGCACCAGGGCCAGCAGAATTTGCCAGGCCAGGCTGACTTTACTGTTTTTCATAACGACTACACTTCCTGAATCAAAAGCGCCATTCCCATGCGTGCCCGTATGAGAACGTCACAAACTGAAAGGGGTATGACAAACGTTGGGTGATGATGTGGGGTTTTTTAACGCGTTTAATCAGTACCACTTGCACGGCATGCTGCGCAACCCTTCCAGAACAGTCTTATTCACTGAAAATTCGCGATTAACACCGAGTTTGTGGCAGTTTGTTTGCATAACCTACTGTTATTAAAAGCATAAAATATCACCTCAATTAAATAATCATTCTTATGAATTATTTTCCTCCAAAGATTCGTTTGCTGAATTTTCATACAGAGAAAACTTTGCGTGATCTGTCGCCCAAATAATAAACAAAGCAGGCCGCGGCCCTACAATTAACTTTTGCGTGACATATCATTAACATCTTCAAGGAGAAAAAAAGCCATGAGCCAAATTCATAAACACCCTATTCCCGCAAATATTGCGGAACGTTGCCTGATTAATCCGGAGCAGTATGAAGCTTATTATCAGCAATCTGTTCACGATCCTGACGCTTTCTGGGGCGAACAGGGCAAAATCCTCGACTGGATCAAGCCCTACGAACGGGTAAAAAACACCTCTTTCGCGCCCGGCAATATCGCTATCAAATGGTATGAAGACGGCACGCTGAATCTGGCGGCCAACTGCCTCGACAGACATTTGCATGACCACGGCGATCGAACCGCCATCATCTGGGAAGGCGATGACGCCAGCCAGAGCAAAACCATTACCTACCGGGAACTGCATCGCGACGTCTGCCGCTTCGCCAATACGCTCACCGATCTCGGCATCAAAAAAGGCGACGTGGTCGCCATTTATATGCCGATGGTGCCGGAAGCCGCCGTGGCGATGCTCGCCTGCGCGCGCATCGGCGCCGTGCATTCAGTGATTTTCGGCGGCTTTTCGCCGGAAGCGGTGGCGGGACGCATTATCGATTCAAGCTCACGGCTGGTTATCACCGCCGATGAAGGCATTCGCGCAGGACGCACCATTCCGCTGAAGAAAAACGTCGACGACGCGCTGAAAAACCCGGGCGTGACAAGCGTTGAGCATGTCATCGTGCTCAAGCGCACCGGTGGCAAGATTGACTGGCAGGAAGGGCGCGACCTCTGGTGGAACGAGCGGGTGGAAAAGGCCAGCGCCCACCATCAGCCGGTGGAAATGAACGCTGAAGATCCGCTTTTTATTCTTTACACCTCCGGCTCGACCGGCAAACCGAAAGGGGTGCTGCATACCACCGGCGGCTACCTGGTGTACGCGGCCACCACGTTTAAATATGTCTTCGACTACCATCCGGGCGACATTTACTGGTGCACCGCAGATATCGGCTGGGTTACCGGCCACAGCTACCTGCTCTACGGCCCGCTCGCCTGCGGCGCCACCACGCTGATGTTTGAAGGGGTGCCGAACTGGCCTGCGCCAAACCGCATGGCGCAGGTGGTGGATAAGCATAAAGTGAACATCCTCTACACCGCGCCGACCGCCATTCGCGCGCTCATGGCCGAAGGGGATAAAGCCATCGACGGCACCGACCGTTCATCGCTTCGCATTCTGGGGTCGGTAGGCGAGCCGATTAACCCGGAAGCCTGGGAGTGGTACTGGAAGAAGATAGGCAACGAGAAATGCCCGGTGATGGATACCTGGTGGCAGACCGAAACCGGCGGCTTTATGATAACCCCGCTGCCCGGCGCCATTGAGCTGAAAGCAGGTTCCGCCACGCGTCCTTTCTTCGGCGTCAAACCCGCGCTGGTGGATAACGAAGGCAACCCGCTTTCGGGCGCGACCGAAGGCAACCTGGTTATCACCGACTCCTGGCCAGGCCAGGCGCGCACCCTGTTCGGCGACCACGAGCGTTTCGAGCAAACCTACTTTTCCACCTTCAAGAACATGTACTTCAGCGGCGACGGCGCGCGTCGCGATGAAGATGGCTATTACTGGATAACCGGCCGCGTGGATGACGTGCTGAACGTCTCCGGCCACCGTCTCGGCACCGCTGAGATTGAGTCGGCGCTGGTCTCGCATCCGAAAATCGCCGAAGCGGCGGTGGTGGGCATTCCGCACAGCATCAAAGGCCAGGCGATTTACGCCTACGTCACGCTGAACCATGGCGAAGAGCCGACGCCCGAGCTTTATGCCGAGGTGCGTAACTGGGTGCGTAAAGAGATAGGCCCGCTTGCCACGCCGGACGTACTGCACTGGACCGACTCGCTGCCGAAAACCCGCTCAGGCAAAATCATGCGCCGCATTTTGCGCAAGATTGCCGCAGGCGATACCAGCAACTTTGGCGATACCTCTACGCTTGCCGACCCGGGCGTGGTGGAAAAACTGCTCGAAGAGAAGCAGTCCATCGCCATGCCGTCATAACCTCTTACCTTAACGCCTCTCCCCGACCGGGGAGAGGAGATAACTATCAACCTGTACCTTGCCCTCCCTGAAGAAGTTGCTGTCGCAGGAAGGCGGCGAGCGAGCGCCTCCTCGCCACGCGCGGAGGACCGACATGCCGGAACATGCGGCAGGAAGGACCAAGGGGATTACTTCTGGAGATGCTGTGATGAATGAACAACTTTATCAAAGGATAGAAGACAATACGCACTTCAGGGAGCTGGTGGAGAAACGACAGCGGTTCGCCGGCATTCTGTCGTTAATCGTACTGGTGATTTACGTCAGCTTTATTTTGCTTATCGCCTTCGCCCCCGGCTGGCTCGGCACCCCGCTCTCGCCCGGCAGCAGCATTACGCGCGGCATTCCGATTGGCGTCGGCGTGATTGTTATCTCTTTTATTCTCACCGGCGTGTATGTCTGGCGCGCCAATGGCGAATTTGACCGGCTGAACCGGGAAGTGCTGCGCGAGGTGAAAGCATGAAGCGTATCCTGACCGCGCTTAGCGCGCCGCTCCTGATGTTGCCCTTTGCAAGCCGCGCCGCCGATGCGTTAAGCGGCGCGGTGCAGCGTCAGCCGACTAACTGGCAGGCGATAATCATGTTTATCGTCTTTGTGGCGTTTACGCTTGGCATTACGTACTGGGCTTCGAAACGCACCCGCACGCGCAGCGATTACTACACCGCCGGCGGCAACATTACCGGCCTGCAAAACGGCCTCGCGATTGCGGGCGACTATATGTCGGCGGCCTCGTTCCTCGGTATTTCGGCGCTGGTGTTCACCTCCGGCTATGACGGGCTTATCTATTCGCTGGGCTTCCTCGTGGGCTGGCCGATAATCCTGTTTTTGATTGCCGAGCGTTTGCGCAACCTGGGCAAATATACCTTTGCCGACGTCGCCTCGTATCGCCTTAAGCAAGGCCCGATCCGCGTGCTTTCCGCCTGCGGGTCGCTGGTGGTGGTGGCGCTTTACCTCATTGCGCAGATGGTGGGCGCGGGCAAGCTGATTCAATTGCTGTTTGGCCTGAACTACCACATCGCGGTGGTGCTGGTGGGCGTACTGATGGTGATGTACGTGCTGTTTGGTGGCATGCTCGCCACCACCTGGGTGCAGATTATCAAGGCGGTGCTGCTGCTCTTTGGCGCAAGCTTTATGGCCTTTATGGTTATGAAGCATGTCGGCTTTAGCTTTAATAATCTCTTCGCTGAGGCGATGGCGGTACACCCGAAAGGCAGCGCCATCATGAGCCCCGGCGGGCTGGTGAAAGACCCCATCTCCGCCCTTTCGCTGGGTCTCGGCCTGATGTTCGGCACCGCGGGTTTGCCGCATATTCTGATGCGTTTTTTCACCGTCAGCGACGCTCGCGAAGCGCGGAAAAGCGTCTTCTACGCCACTGGTTTTATGGGTTACTTCTACATCCTGACCTTTATCATCGGCTTCGGCGCCATCATGCTGGTGGGCGCGAACCCGGCGTTTAAAGACGCCACCGGCGCGCTGATTGGCGGCAACAATATGGCGGCGGTGCATCTGGCGAACGCGGTGGGCGGCAACCTGTTCCTTGGCTTTATCTCCGCCGTGGCCTTCGCCACTATCCTTGCGGTGGTGGCCGGGCTGACGCTGGCGGGCGCTTCGGCGGTTTCGCATGACCTGTACGCTAACGTGTTCCGCAAAGGCGCCACCGAGCGCGAAGAGCTGCGCGCGTCGAAAATCACCGTGCTGGTGCTGGGCGTGATAGCCATTCTGTTAGGCATCCTGTTTGAGAACCAGAACATCGCCTTTATGGTGGGGCTGGCCTTCTCGATTGCCGCCAGCTGTAACTTCCCTATCATTCTGCTTTCGATGTACTGGTCGAAGCTGACCACCCGCGGCGCCATGATAGGCGGCTGGCTGGGGCTGCTGACTGCGGTCGTGCTGATGATCCTGGGGCCGACCGTCTGGGTTCAGGTGCTCGGCCATGCGGCGCCCGTGTTCCCGTATGAATATCCGGCGCTCTTCTCTATTCTGATAGCCTTTGTCGGCATCTGGATTTTCTCTGTTACCGACAACAGCGCGGAAGGCAACCTTGAGCGTGGGCAGTTCCGCGCCCAGTTCATCCGCTCGCAAACCGGTCTCGGTATTGAGCAGGGCCGCGCCCACTAACCCCTCTCCCCGGTCATTCTGGCCGGGGAGCATATTCCCTTCCCTTCGCCCCCATCCTTAGCAATAACAGTAAACAGATGCATTCATTATGGCTAACGCGCTCAGAACATCAGCCGCGCCACCAGCGGCGCGATAAGCACCATCACCACACCGGAGAGCATCATCACCAGACTGGCGATGGTGCCCTCCTGCGGACCGAGTTCGTAAGCCCGCGCTGTCCCTGCGCCGTGTGAGGCGGCGCCGAAACCCGCGCCTTTCGCAAGGCCTGCGTTAATGGCAAGCCGCAGGAACAGCACATCTCCCACCGCCATGCCAAACACGCCGGTTATCACTACAAACAACGCCACCAGATCGGCCTGCCCGCCAAGCGGCCCGGCGGCCGCCAGCGCAAAAGGCGTGGTCACGGAGCGCACCGCGAGGCTGCGCTGGATTTCGTCCGGCAGAGTAAAAAGCCGCGCCAGCCACACTGAGCTGGTCACCGCCACCACTGTTGCGGTAATGACGCCCGCCGAAAGCGACAGCCAGTGACGCTTAATCACCGCCAGATTGTCATAAACCGGCACGGCGAAGGCGATGGTCGCCGGACCGAGCAGCCACAGCAGCCAGTGAGTTTCACCAATATAGTTCTGGTAAGAGATGTGGCCGAACACCAGCATCAGCACCAGCAGCAGCGGCGTGAATACCAGCGGCATCAGCGGCAACGCGCGAAAGCGGCGATACAGCTTTTTATTCGCAAAGTAGAGCGCGACCGTCACCACCAGACAGAGCACGCTTAAGAGGAAATTATTCACGGTTGCCCTGCCTGCGCGCCTCGCGCGCGAGTTCGTAACGGTAAACTTTATCCACCACCCAGGCCGTGGCGCCCAGCACGAATACGGTACTGAGCGCGATAACCAGAAAAATGCGCCAGCCGTCCACCATCAGCAGTTGCGCATAGTTCACTACCGCCACCACGGCGGGGACGAAGAAAAGCAGCATCTCCGCCAGCAGCCAGCGCGCCCCGGCCCGCACCCAGTTCAGCGGCAGCACGCGAAGCACAATCAGCCCCAGCATCAACAGCATGCCGACGAGGTTGGCGGGCAGCGGCAGATGGAGCCAGTCCACGAGATTTTGCGCAAGCAAGAACAGCCCGACATAAAGAAGTACCTGAAGCGCGATTTGCAACGGGCGGGTCACAGCAGGCGTAAAGCGACGTAACGCCAGGATCATGGTCAATATTCCAGAAAAAACGGCAGAGCGTCAGTATAGGGAGCGCCCTTACCGGTACGAAATGAATTAAACTCATTGCAGCTATAGTTCGAAGGAATAGTTATGGATATCAGAACGCTGCGGTACTTTGTCGAGGTTGTGCGCCAGCAAAGTTTCACCCGCGCGGCGCAGACGCTTTTCGTCACCCAACCAACCATCAGCAAGATGCTGCGCAATCTTGAAGACGAGCTGAACTGCACGCTGCTTATCCGCGACGGGCGCAGGCTGCTGCTGACCGATACCGGCCGCGTAGTCTATGAGCGCGGCCTCGCTATTCTGACGGAGTTCCGCCAGCTTGAATCGGAACTCAGCGACATTAACCATCTCAACAAAGGCATTCTTCGCCTCGGCATCCCGCCGATGGTCGGCATGACCATGGCTGGCCCCATTAGCCTCTACCGCCAGCGGTATCCGGGCGTTGAGCTAAAAATTTCTGAGTTTGGCGGGCTGACGGTGCAGCAGGCGGTGCTGAACGGCGAACTCGATCTCGCTATCACCGCACTGCCCGTTGACGAAGAAAGCAGCCTTGTCACTCTGCCTCTGTTTAGCCACCCGCTCTGCGTGCTCACGCCCCGCTCCGGCGCGTGGCTGAGTCGCCGGCACGTTGAGCCAGAGCAACTGGCAAACGAGCCGCTGCTTATCTATAACGAGGATTTTTCACTCAGCCGCCAGCTTATGCAGTTGTTCAGCGCGCATGAGATAAAACCGCGCATCGCGGTGCGTAGCGGACAGTGGGATTTTCTGGCGGCAATGGTGCAGGCGGGCGTTGGCGTCGCCATCCTGCCTGAGCCGGTGTGTGAGAAACTCGATAAGACCACGCTGATGTGGCTGCCGCTGCAAAGCGAGCTTCGCTGGCAACTGGGGATGATTTGGCGCGAGGGGGTGTATCTTTCGCAAAGCGCGCAGGCGTGGATAGCCTGCTGTAAAACATTCTGGCCCGCCGAAGCGGGCCAGTAGAGCTTAGCTTTTCTCGCTCAACAGCGCTTCGAGCAGGTCGAGATCGCGCAGCATTTTCATCAGCGTTTCGTTGCTGATCTGCTGCGTGGCGCGCAGATGGTAAAGCTCTCCGCGCTCGGCGTTCAGCGCAGCCAAGCGAAAACGCCGTTCAAGGCTTTCTTCAAGCTCGCTGTTTTCCACATCGTTGCGCCCGTCAGCGCGACGGCGCAGATTGCCGATAACCCTTGAACTTACCTCTCTGAGCAGATCGTCGTCGATGTTTTCATTCACGTCCGCCGCCAGCCGCTCCTCTTTCTTCTGAACGGCGGTGATAGCCACTTCAGCAAGCAGGGACCTGACTTTGCGCTCCTCTTTACGCGCTAAGGCGTGATCCGCGACTTCCACGTTTTGCAGCAGGATGGGCAGCATAATTACGCCGACGAGCAGCGAGAAAAGGATCACGCCCATCGCCAGGAAAATCAGCTCATAACGCGCCGGGAACAGCGAGCCGTCCGGCAGCAGCAGCGGAATGGAAAGCACGCCGGCGAGCGTAATGGCGCCGCGTACCCCTGCGAAAGAGGCAATCAACAGCTCGCGCGTGGTATAGGAGCCGAACTCCATCGGCTTTTTGGTCAGGAAGCGGCGGCTAAAGCGCTTCATCACCCACAGCCACGCGAAACGCACCGCGATAAGCGCCACGTAGATAAGCACGATGTCGAGGAACAACATCCATACTTCGACGTTCGGATCCAGCTCCGCCTGCGCCAGCGAACCTTCAAAAATGCCGGGCAGTTGCAGGCCCAGCATCAGGAAGACCATGCCGTTGAAGACGAATTCCAGCATCGACCAGACGCTGTTGGCGCGCAGGCGCATGGCGAGCGGCGCGCGGCGCAGCACGCCGGAACGGGTGATGGTCATCCCGGCGGCCACCGCGGCCAGAATGCCGGAAACGCCGATGTGTTCGGCAATCAGGTAAGAGGCGAACGGCAACAGCAGCAGCATCAGCGTTTGCGTGGCGGGCTCATCGCCGCCCCAGCGGCTTAGCAAGCGCAGCGAGCGGCCATAGAGCCAGCTTACTGCGATGCCGGCGAGCAGACCGCCAATCGCCACTTTCAGGAATTCGACCGTCGCGCCGCCTACGGTGAAGACCATCGTCCCCATCGCTACCGCCACGGCGAATTTCAGCGCCACCAGGCCCGAAGCGTCATTCATCAGCGCTTCGCCCTGCAGGATGCCCATGATTTTTTTCGGGATGCGTCCTTCGCCCACGATGCCGGAAAGCGCCACAGCATCGGTCGGCGAAAGCACGGCCGCCAGGGCGAACGCCGGAATGAGCGGGATACCCGGCACCATCCAGTAGATGAGAAAGCCGATGCCGACCACGGTGACCACCACCAGCGCCAGCGCCAGGCCGATTATCTCTCGCCCATGATCGAGAAACTCGCGGGTCGGGGTTTTCCAGCCGTCAGCAAACAGCAGCGGCGGAATAAAGAGCACCAGAAAAAGTTCCGGGTTGAAATCCACGTGCAGACCAAAGCGCGGCCAGGCCAGTAAGGCCCCGATGGCTATCTGCATCAGCGGAAGCGGGATTTGAAAGGGGAGCACTCGCGTCACTACCCCGGAGAGGGAGACCACAAGGGTCATGATCAGAATGGTAAAAAAGATTTCCATGCGTTCCTTCGATTGCGATGTGTTTTGTATCAGAAATGCGCTGTTGTGCCCTGATAATAAAACATCGTCATCAATCAAAAGGAAACAGGATGTGCCTTAAAGCGGGAAAAACGGGCGGCTAGCGCCGCCCGCAGGGAGAAAACGCTTAGATTGCCCAGCCGCCTGCATAAAAAGCGACCAGCGCGATGGCGATAACCACGGTGCCGATGTTCAGCTTACGGAACTCGCCGGAGACGATGCGGCCAATCACCAGAGAAGCGAAGCCTATCATGATGCCGGTAACGATGTTGCAGGTCAGCACGATAAACACGGCGGTGATAAGGCCCGCCATGGCGTCCACGAAGTCAGCGAAATCGATTTTCGCGACGTTACTCAGCATCAGCAGGCCGACATACATCAGCGCCGGTGCGGTAGCATAAGCAGGCACCAGATAAGAGAGCGGAGAAAGGAACAGGATAAGCAGGAACAGCACGCCGACGGTCAGCGCCGTCAGGCCCGTTTTGCCGCCCGCCGCCGTACCGGCCGCCGATTCGATATAAACCGCCGCAGGCGCTGCGCCGACGACGCCTGAGAACACGCTGGAGAGCGAGTCGGTAGTCAGCGCTTTGCCGCCGTCGATAATCTGCCCGTCTTTATCCAGCAGGTTCGCCTGGCCGGCGACCGCGCGGATGGTGCCGGTCGCGTCGAAGACCGCCGTCATAACCAGCGCCAGTACGCTTGGGATAACGACCGGATTCAGCGCGCCCATGATGTCGAGGCTGCCAATCAGCGAATGGCCCTGCTCATCTTTCAGCGAAGGCATGGCGAAAATACCGGAGAAATGTACCGCCGGGTCGAAAATCAACCCGACGACAGAGATGCCGATGATGGTCAGCAAAATGCCGCCCGGCACTTTTAGTTTTTCCAGACCGATAATCACCGCCAGACCAATCAGCGACATGATAACCGGGAAGCTGGCGAAGTGGCCGAGCGTCACCGGCAGGCCATCCAGCGGGTTTTTGATAACCAGGCCAACGCCGTTTGCCGCGATCAACAGCAGGAACAGGCCGATGCCAATGCCGGTGCCGTGCGCAACGCCGTGCGGCAGGTTGCGCAGGATCCAGCTGCGAATGCCGGTTGCGGAGATAATCGTAAACAGCACCCCCATCAGGAATACCGCGCCAAGCGCTACCGGCACGCTGATATGCTGGCCCAGCACCAGGCTAAAGGCGGTGAAGGCGGTCAGTGAAATGGCGCAGCCGATGGCCAGCGGCAGATTAGCCCACAGCCCCATCACAATCGAACCGAACCCGGCGACCAGGCAGGTGGCGACAAAGACAGCGGCGGGCGGAAAACCCGCTTTTCCCAGCATGCCCGGCACGACGATGACGGAGTAGACCATGGCGAGAAACGTGGTAAGACCCGCGACAACTTCCTGACGGACGGTGCTGCCGCGCGCTGAAATTTTAAAGAAGGCGTCAAGCGAACCGCCGGTACGCGCTGAAGGCGTAGACATAGTGAAACATCCCCTGAGATTTTTATGATTTCGCTTCTACGCGTGGTGGACAACCCACTGCCGATCAAACGTCTATTCCCTGGCTGAGTGCGTGGCAAAGGTGGGGGCCACGCAAAGCAAACGTTTAACTCCGCGCGTAAAAACGGCTCGTCAATTTAAGGCAAACGATTATCCAGCCTTCCTGCGGGGATTTTCAACAGAACTTTACGGCTTTCCATGAAAATCTCCGCTGGCTGGTTAATTAATCGCCGCGTTATGCGCAAACGATACCGTTGATGCGCAATTTCGCAACAATTATGCAGAATAGCGTTTTCAATTTTGCCTGGCTCATAGGGTTTTTGCATGCCTCAGCCGCCGGGAATGTCAAACGGGCCGCCTTTTTCCATGGCGCGCTGGTAAGCAGGCCGCGCCTCGATATTTTTTTTCCATGCTTCAATCTGCGGCACGTTGCCCACCCCACCGCGCGCCAGCAGCGCGATGATGGGAAAGCTCATCTGAATATCCGCCATGCTGAAGCTCTGCCCGGCGAACCAGGGATGCTGTTTAAGATGGTTTTCAATGAACTGCGTGTGCGTGGCGAGTTGCTTATTGAGATACGCCTTTTGCACCCCCTGCCCCAGCGCTTTGCCCAGCGTGCGAAAACCAAAGGGCACCGGCGGTTTGCCGAGACTTAAGAAAACCAGCTTCATCATCAAAAGCGGCATGAGCGAGCCTTCGGCATAATGCAGCCAGAAGCGGTAATCCAGCTTCTCTGCCGGGTTCTGCGGCTTAAACCGCTGCTCGCCGTCGTAAGTTTCCTGCAAATATTCAAGAATGGCGCCGGACTCAACCAGCTTATGTTCGTTATCTTCCAGTACCGGCGATTTGCCGAGCGGATGCACTTTTTTCAACGCCTCGGGCGCCAGCATGGTCGGCTCCCGCTGATAGCGCACAATTTCGTAAGGCTGGTTCAACTCTTCCAGCGCCCAGAGAATGCGCTGTGAGCGGGAATTATTAAGGTGATGAACGGTAAGCATGGCGTAACCTCGTGTTATCTCAGTTAAATTAACTATAGGTAACGGGCCGCCAGTCCGGGCGCCGGAGCGATTAAAAAATCGCCATGCCTCTCTGAAAAAACCGCGAGCATAAACTATACTTGCAGTGTCGGCGCAGCCCGGACCCTCCTGCATGATACAACCGAGGGGCGCGATGTCGGGGGAAACCCTCCCGTGAGACAGCGGGATAGAGCGAAAGACCAAGACCGGAAAACCCGAAAGCGCCCGTAATGGGCGCTTTCGTCTTTTACTCGTCTTCCAGCAGCCGTGCGCCGGTGCCCTGCTCGCCCAGCTTATCGTTCGGGTTGCGTAGCGGGCAGTCGCGGCGCGAAAGACAACCGCAGCCAATACAGCCATCCAGCTCATCTCGCAGCGCCGTCATTGTTTTAATGCGCCGATCCAGCTCCTCCCGCCACTGTGATGAAAGTTCTTTCCACGCTTTTGCGCTCAGCGTGTGTCCATCCGGCAAAACGCCAAGCGCCTCGCCAACGGTTGCGAGCGGTATGCCGATACGCTGCGCAATCTTGATGATGGCCACATAACGCAATACCTCCCTGGAATAGCGGCGCTGGTTGCCCGCATTGCGGGTGCTTTTTATCAAGCCTTTGCTTTCGTAGAAATGGAGCGCGGAGACCGCAACGCCGCTACGCTTTGCGACCTCCCCCGGCGTAAGCAGATGTTTTAGCCGGGGCATTTTCTTATCCATAGGACTTTACCTCAAGTTAACTTGAGGAATTATACTCCGCCTCACAACGAACGGCTAATCGGTAATCAACGAAGAGGATGTCTTATGTCACACCAGGAAATCATCCACGCGCTGACGGAATGGATTGATGAACATATTGACCAGCCACTGAATATTGACGTGGTGGCGAAGAAGTCGGGCTATTCGAAGTGGTACCTGCAGAGGATGTTTCGTACGGTGATGCGCCAGACGCTGGGCGACTATATTCGCCAACGACGCCTGCTGCTGGCGGCGCAGGAATTACGCTCTACCCGGCGGCCTATCTTTGATATCGCGATGGATTACGGCTACGTTTCGCAGCAGACGTTTTCACGTATTTTCCGCCGGGAGTTTGACCGCACGCCTTCCGACTACCGTCACAGCGCCTGATGCATAATGGTGGGCGAGGAACAGACTGGCTGAGTGTCAGCGGGGCTCTGATTCAGCCAGGCGATAAACTCTGGCGAAGCCAGCGCTTTGGAGAAATACCACCCCTGGCAATACTGCACGCCCCGCTTTAACAGCCAACTGACCTGGTCGGCGGTCTCCACCCCTTCGGCGACGATTTTCAGCCGCAGGCTTTGCGCCATTTCAATAATATGCTCAACGATAAGATGGCTGGTGCTGTTAGTCGCTAACGTATCGATAAATGATTTATCGATCTTAAGGATATCCACGTTCAGCGAATAAAGATTGTGCAAATTGGAGTAACCGGTGCCGAAATCATCAATCGCTACCTCGAAACCAGACTGGCGAAACGCCTGAATGACTGGCGTGGTTTTCGGCACGTCAATAAACCCTCGCTCCGTCACTTCGATTTTAATTTGCTGTGCGCGCACGCCATATTGTTTATTTTTGTCTTCAATCAAAGCGATTAAGCGTGAGGAGTGGAAATCGGAAGCGGACAGGTTAATCGAGATATAAATTTCGGGGTGTGAAGCAAGGTAACCGCCTAAGTCACTGAACAATTCTTCTACTACGTAATCGGTTACTTTGGCGATTAATCCTTCTTGCTCGGCCAGCGGGATAAACTCTGCGGGGCTCATGACCTGCCCGTTGTAACCGGGCCAGCGCAGCAGCGCCTCGGCGCCAACGCAAAGCCCACGCTGAATATCAATGATGGGCTGGTAATGCAGACGTAATTGTCTCTTCTGGATCGCGCGCTGTAATAAGCGCCGTGGCGAATTAAACTGCTGCTGCGTTCTTGACCATATCAACAAAATAACAGCGCTACAGATGAAACCCAGCGGCAACATAAAAGAAATCTGTCGATGCCATTCCTGATAGAAACGCACATCGGAAGTGGAAACAATAATCGCGATAGGGCGTTTAGCGGAATGTGCAATGGAATAAAAATGAGCGTCTTGCTGAAAAATATCTTCTTTATTATTCAATAATGGCAGGAGCTTATCGCGCTCGGCATGTTCACCTAATGAAAAGAATTGCCGTGTGGCGGTATCATAAACGCCGTAAGTTAAATCCGCATCACTGGTCATTACCTCGCCGTAGGCCAGAGGATTAATAACCGCAACATAATTTCCTTTGCGCATATACACCATTTTATGACCCGCATAAAATGGTGTATCGCGATAATAATAAATAGCGACATCTTCATCGCGCGTATAATCGGCCCGCGACATCGTATAAGGCTCATCAATCACCGTCGAACAGAGAAAGTTATCCCCTTCGGCGTAAATAAGATCGTTTACATATAATTGGCCGCGAACGATGTCCAACATATTATTGCGATGCGCGGGGGTACAAACCTGTCCCTGATATTGTTCAGCCTCGTCGCGCGCGAGATCGGCATCCTGCACGACGATTTCAGTTTTATCGAGCACAAGTTGCGCAAATGAACGCAGATGATCGCGAGTCTCATTTACCGCTCGCAAATGGGCAAACCATAGCGTCAGCATCACGGGGAGCAAGATCACCATGATGATGCCGAAAATTCGCAACGCCTGACGTTGTGCCCTGTGATTCATTATGGCCTCATATCCCTGCTCTCTGTGTCACATTTAGGCGGAAAGGACACTTTCGCAAACAGGTGATTACGTTGCATGAATCAACGAACATTGGCAATAGGCATTTCAATTTATAAAGCTAATATTTAAGCCTGGATAACTAAATTTGCCGTAAGGAAAATGGTGACGGTCATTTAATTTTTCTTAAGTGAAATATTTCATGCATTTCGCAGGAGAAATTTCCGCCACTTTGCCCAGGAATATCTTTTTAACGCAAATTTCTTTTATTTGCTGGAAAAATAAGCGCGCTGACCGCGGTAAATGCCTGGTTAACGCCCAGACCTGCATTCGCCTCTTTTTCTGCGCTTTTGAGCAGGAACACAAACTGAACTGGAACAGAGCGGGCGCAGTACCTTTCCTGAACACTGAGGTGGCGCGACACGTTCAAAACCAGCCTTGCGCGGGTAGTGCTCAACGCGTTTTCCCAATTTAAGACTTAGCGCGAGGATGAAGCCTGCGGCAGGCGGATTGCACTCGCCATAAGAAGAAAGGCTTTCACGCCCCACCCGCGTAAAAGCCTTTCTGGATTACTGCGCCGCCTTTTCTGTACAAGCGATAGCATATGAAAAAGCGTTCCGGCGACGGTGTGCACAGCTCACCGGTAAGAAAAATAAACTTAGTGAATTTTTTGTCAGTGCGCATACAGACGCGCACCAATGTCTTAGGTGCTGTGTGTGTCTTTACTTGGTATCAGCCTGCCTAAAATTAACGATATACAAAATAGTTACGTTAAAAAGGCAGTCAAAAATAGTATTTTTAAGCATAAAGACCACTTAAAAATATATAATATATTTTTGCTCTAACAAAACCACTGAATTACTACGGCGTGGCATAAAGCCAGTTAAAATTAAATTCGGGTTGAGCATAATCCAGAAGAGGTAGTCTGTAAATATTCCTTCGCTCCGTTAAATTGTTTGAAACGGCGATAGCGCCAGTTATTTCACCGGTTTTCTCATGCTTTTGCGCTGTAGCATGGATTTATTTAGCCGGACGATCCCCTATTTATTCAAAATTTTTGTTGATACATCAAAAAAAGAATTTGAACTGGTCAACAAAAAAGCAAATGTGATATAGTTCACACTCTTGATGTAAATCTGCAATTTTTTCCCTTTTCTGGCCTACGACCGACGCAGCCCGCGTTAACGCGCTGCGTGGACGTAGCAAACGTGTCTTTGAGGAACGGTTGATGGCTACCCTGGCTACCAGTGTTGTGCTGATGCGCTGGCAAATTTTAAGTGCGGTGCTTATGTTTATGGCGAGCACCCTTAATGTGCAGTTTCGTAAATCGGATTATCAGGCGCTTGCCTTTATCAGCAGCGGCCTGGGTATCGCAGCTTCCTGCTGGTTCGCTACCGGCCTGCTGGGGATGTCGCTGGACTTTGCCGCCACGTGGACGCATATCAAAGACGTCATGCTGGAAATTATGAGCCATACGCCGCCAGAATGGCCGATGGTCATTACCTGATAAAAACTGAAAGCCTCCCCTGCGGAGGCTTTTCTTTTACATGCAGCCGGCGCAACTGGTGCAACGCCAGTCGGCCCGGTTAACGGCCCGCCAGAAAAAGCGATAATTGTCCTCTTCAGGCGGAATGTGGTTTTCAAAAAAGCAGTCCGTCAGCCATTCGACGTTTTCGACAATCCACTCATCCTCTTCCAGGCCATCTGCAAAGGTTTCATCTTCCGGATCGATAATAGAATAGATGCCCCAGGTTCCCATCGCTTTGTCCTGCCAGCGTTGCGGCAGGGTTACGGGCTTTCCGGCGAAGGTAATTATCCAGTGACCGTGGCAAAGTAAATTACCGTTGCGGCTCCAGGCAGCGGTGAAAGGATTTTCCTCATCAGTCATAACGCTTTTCCTTTGATGGTGATGCCTGCTGGCGGCAGCTGGCGTAAGTCAGGAAAAACCGTCTGGCAGGCTGGAGCAAAAAGCATGACACCCTGCGTCTTGTGTGGAAATGCTGATTAAGGGGTAGCGTGTCTACCTCTGGCGTCATCTCAATAAATCGCGCCTGTAAAAAAACCCTGCCGGGGCAGGGTTTTTATTATGACAGCGCATGCGTTTATCACATTGCGTTGAACGTCTTTATCAGAACGGGATGTCGTCGTCGAAGTCCATCGGCGGCTCGTTAGACGGCGCCGAAGATTGCTGAGGGCGAGACTGCGCGCCGCCGCTGAACTGCGCATTGCCGCCCTGCGGCTGCTGCGGCTGACCCCAGCCGCCTTGCTGCTGCTGGCCGCCACCCATGCCGCCGCCTGCTGGCGCGCCGCCGCCCTGACGGCCGCCCAGCATCTGCATGGTGCCGCCCACGTTTACCACCACTTCAGTGGAGTAGCGATCCTGACCGCTCTGATCCTGCCATTTGCGGGTACGCAGTTGGCCTTCGATATAAATCTGAGAGCCTTTACGCAGGTATTCGCCCGCGACTTCCGCCAGTTTGCCGTACAGCACTACGCTGTGCCATTCGGTTACTTCTTTCATCTCGCCGGTTTGCTTATCGCGCCAGGATTCTGACGTCGCCAGGCGCAGGTTCGCCACGGCCCCGCCGTTCGGCATATAGCGTACTTCCGGGTCTTGCCCCAGATTACCGACGAGAATCACCTTGTTTACGCCTCTGCTGGCCATGATCGTGTCTCCTGAAAATCGTTTCTAAATAGTGTAAACAGTCAATTCTATCACGCCAGCCCCTGAGAGTGATACCCGCGAGCCAGCTTCCAGAAATGTTCACGCAGTATACACTGTTGCAAACAAATACTGGATATCCATTCAGGTTAAATTGTGTCATAATTAACCGTTTCTGGCCACCGGTTGTCCTTTAAACACCCAGGCATTAGCGTTCAATCCAGGATAGGTGAATGGATAAGATCGAAGTACGGGGCGCCCGCACGCACAATCTCAAAAATATCAATCTTGTTATCCCACGCGACAAGCTCATCGTCGTCACCGGCCTCTCCGGTTCCGGTAAGTCCTCACTGGCTTTCGACACCCTGTATGCCGAAGGGCAGCGTCGCTATGTGGAGTCGCTCTCCGCTTATGCGCGGCAGTTCCTGTCGCTAATGGAAAAGCCGGACGTCGACCATATCGAAGGTCTGTCGCCCGCGATTTCCATTGAGCAAAAATCGACGTCGCACAACCCGCGTTCCACCGTCGGCACGATTACAGAGATTCACGACTACCTGCGCCTGCTTTATGCCCGCGTGGGCGAGCCGCGCTGTCCGGATCACGACGTCCCGCTGGCGGCGCAGACGGTAAGCCAGATGGTTGATAATGTGCTGGCGCTGCCGGAAGGCAAGCGTCTGATGCTGCTTGCGCCGGTAATCAAAGAACGTAAGGGCGAACACACCAAAACGCTGGAGAACCTGGCAAGCCAGGGGTATATCCGCGCGCGTATTGATGGCGAAGTCTGCGATCTCTCCGATCCGCCGAAGCTTGAGCTACAGAAAAAACACACCATTGAAGTGGTGGTGGATCGCTTTAAGGTGCGTGAAGATCTCTCCCAGCGTCTGGCGGAATCTTTTGAAACCGCGCTGGAGCTTTCCGGCGGTACGGCGGTGGTGGCGGATATGGATGACGCAAGCGTTGAAGAGCTGCTCTTCTCCGCTAACTTCGCTTGCCCGATTTGCGGCTACAGCATGCGCGAGCTTGAGCCTCGTCTTTTCTCGTTTAACAACCCGGCTGGCGCTTGCCCGACCTGCGACGGCCTTGGCGTGCAGCAATATTTCGACCCGGACCGCGTCGTACAGAATGGCGAACTTTCCCTGGCTGGCGGCGCCATCCGTGGCTGGGATCGCCGTAACTTCTACTACTTCCAGATGCTGCGTTCGCTTGCCGATCACTATAAGTTCGACGTGGAAGCGCCATGGAATACGCTGAGCGCGACAGTGCAAAAAGCGGTGCTGTTCGGCTCTGGCAAAGAAACCATTGAGTTTAAGTACATCAACGACCGCGGCGATACGTCCGTACGTCGTCACCCGTTTGAAGGTGTGCTGCACAATATGGAGCGCCGCTATAAAGAAACGGAATCCAACGCCGTGCGCGAAGACC
This sequence comes from Franconibacter pulveris DSM 19144, assembly GCA_000621185.1. Taxonomy (GTDB): domain Bacteria; phylum Pseudomonadota; class Gammaproteobacteria; order Enterobacterales; family Enterobacteriaceae; genus Franconibacter; species Franconibacter pulveris. The sequence goes on along the minus strand of KK211223.1, from coordinate 67,163 downwards.
TCGCGAAGTTCATCAGCAACCGCCCCTGCGCGACTTGTGAAGGCACTCGTCTGCGTCGTGAAGCGCGTCACGTGTTTGTCGAAAACACCGCGCTGCCGACAATTTCAGATATGAGCATCGGCCATGCGATGGATTTCTTCACCAATCTGAAACTCTCCGGCCAGCGTGCGAAAATCGCCGAAAAAGTCCTGAAAGAGATTGGCGACCGCCTGAAGTTTCTGGTCAACGTCGGCCTGAACTACCTGACGCTGTCTCGTTCCGCAGAAACCCTCTCTGGCGGCGAAGCGCAGCGTATTCGTCTGGCAAGCCAGATTGGCGCAGGCCTGGTGGGGGTAATGTACGTACTGGATGAACCTTCTATCGGTTTGCACCAGCGTGATAACGAACGTTTGCTCGGCACGCTTATTCACCTGCGTAACCTCGGCAATACGGTAATTGTGGTAGAGCATGATGAAGACGCCATTCGCGCCGCCGACCATGTTATCGACATCGGCCCCGGCGCAGGCGTGCACGGCGGCCAGGTGGTGGCGGAAGGCCCGCTTGAGGCCATTATGGCGGTGCCGGAGTCGCTGACCGGCCAGTTCATGAGCGGCAAGCGTAAAATCGAGGTGCCGAAGGAGCGTGTGAAGGCGGACCCGGAAAAAGTCCTGAAGCTGACTGGCGCCCGCGGCAACAACCTGAAAGACGTTACGCTGACGCTGCCGGTGGGGCTCTTTACTTGCGTGACGGGCGTTTCCGGCTCAGGTAAGTCGACGCTGATTAACGACACGCTTTTCCCGATTGCCCAGCGCCAACTCAACGGCGCCACTATCGCCGAACCTGCGCCATATCGCGACGTGCAGGGCATGGAGCACTTCGATAAGGTCATTGATATCGACCAGAGTCCGATTGGCCGTACGCCGCGTTCAAACCCGGCGACCTACACTGGCGTCTTTACGCCGGTACGTGAGCTGTTTGCGGGTGTGCCGGAATCGCGCTCACGCGGCTATACGCCGGGTCGTTTCAGCTTTAACGTACGCGGCGGGCGCTGCGAAGCCTGCCAGGGCGATGGCGTCATCAAAGTAGAAATGCACTTCCTGCCGGATATTTACGTGCCGTGCGACCAGTGCAAAGGCAAGCGTTACAATCGCGAAACGCTGGAGATTAAATACAAAGGCAAGACCATTCACGAAGTGCTGGATATGACCATCGAAGAAGCGCGTGAGTTCTTCGACGCGGTGCCAGCGCTGGCGCGTAAGCTGCAAACGCTGATGGATGTGGGCCTGACCTATATTCGTCTCGGCCAGTCCGCCACCACGCTTTCCGGCGGCGAGGCGCAGCGCGTGAAGCTGGCGCGAGAGCTTTCGAAACGCGGCACAGGCCAGACGCTCTATATTCTTGATGAGCCGACCACCGGGCTGCACTTCGCGGATATTCAACAACTGCTGGCGGTATTGCATCAGTTGCGGGATCAGGGCAATACGATTGTGGTTATCGAGCATAACCTGGACGTGATTAAAACGGCTGACTGGATCGTCGACCTCGGGCCGGAAGGCGGCAGCGGAGGTGGGGAGATTCTGGTGTCCGGCACGCCGGAAACCGTGGCGGAGTGTCAGGAGTCGCACACTGCGCGCTTCCTTAAACCGCTTCTGAACCAATAGCTTTACATCCGGGTCAACAGGCCCGGATTTTTTTATCCTGAATATATCTCCCTTCCCTTGCTCATTTTCAGAAGTCGCGTTTTGTTAATAGCCTTGTCGCATAAAAAAATGCCCCGCAACGCGAGGCATTTAAGTCTATCCAGAAACGCTATTAACGACGGTAGTAAGCCGCTGTTGCAGTATTGTTATTACTGGACTGCGGATAAACCGGGACGTGATAGTTATCCGGTTGCGGACGTGGCTGAGGCTGCGGCTGCGGTTGTGGCTGCGGATAAACCGGGACATGATAATCATCCGGATGCGGCTGCGGACGTGGCTGAGGTTGCGGCTGCGGCTGCGGCTGCGGCTGCGGAACATAATCAGGCGTAATTGAACCCTGGTTATCTACAACAGTGCGAGGCGTAACCGCCACTGATTTACCGCTGATAGAAGCATCTTTGGCGTTAGTCAGCTTTTTAAGCGAGAAATAGATATCGCCATTGCTGGCAATAGTGCCTTTATTAGTCACCTTGTCACCCGTCCAGCTGACGCCATTAGCGCCGTTAATTTCGCCTTTGTTCACAAAGTCATGCTGCTGGGTCTGGAATTGCACCTGGTTAGCCGCCACGATCTTACCGCTGTTGTAATTATCGGTAGAGACAGGGCCATGACCACCTTGCATATTCAGGCTGAAGTTATTGCCTGCCTGAATAAGACCTTCGTTTGCAAAGCGGTTATAGACGCTGAAAGTAGCGTTACGGCCAGCCTTAATCACGCTTTCTGGAGCGGCGACAAAGTTACTGGCAGCAATTGCCACATCTTTCGCCGCCTCCATTGTGCCATTGCTGTTGTCTACAGTAGTACCATACACAATGTTCAGCGTGTTTTTGGTGCTTATCTCACCGTTTTTATTATTCAGCGTATCGTTACCATTCAGATAGAGTTGAGTCGACTTACCTGTAGAGACAATACGTCCGTTTTCGTTATTGATAGTGCTATAAGCAATAGTGGAAACCGGGCTGCCAAAGCGGTTATGAGTATCTCTGATATTACCTTCGCCAGCGTAAATTCCGCCTTCATCACGGTAATCATGTTGCCAGTTTTCGCTTGCGACAAAGTCTGCGCTATGCGTGTTAATCAGTGTCATACCGCTTAAATTGATCGCATTATGCGAGTCAAGCAACCCGGCATTATTGTTCAGCGTGGTAGCCGTGATATTCAGGCTGCCGTCAGAAGCAATAACGCCTTGCTCATTGTTAAGGCTGATTGTTTTCGGATCAAGCCGGTTATGGTAGTTATAAGTTAACCAGGCATCGCCACCGCTGTGGATTTCGCCGCCTTTGTTATTCAGCGTCGATCCGTTCATGGAGGTCATATATTTAGACTCTATATGTCCATTTTCGTTATCAAACTTTCCACTTCTGATATTTACGCTGCCGCCACTTATTTTACCGCCACGGTTCTGAATATCACCGGTGCCAGAAGCCTGAATATCCAGGAGGTCGCCAGATCGAATTTCAGCATTATTATTAACCACAGAATTTGCGTTAATAGTTAATTTTCTGTCTGCTGCGATCAAGCCACCATCATTGACTAACTGACCGTTCAGAGTAATGTTCAGGTCGTCATCGGCAACCATATTGGCATGATCGAGACGAACGCCAACGCCGTCTTCCGTGCCAATCATGTTGATTTTACCGGCGTACATTGAGCCCAGCGCGGACACATCCAGCGCCAGCTCCGGCTTATTGCTATCTGAGTCGAGCTTCGTTACCTCGCCTTTAGCATTTACCTTATTGCTGCCGGTCACGATAGTGAGGTTTTTGGCCTGCAGTTCAGCGTTCAGTTTCACGGAGCGGGCTACAATGTCAGTATATTTTGCCTTACCGTCATTACCCACGTCCATGCCCGCGCCATCAATAACGATTTGACCTTTGGTAACTTTTACGCCGGTCAGCTTGCCATTATCATCAAACGTAGGCGTACCCGTAGTCAGCGTGGCATGGTTAGTATTAATAAAACCGCAGCCGTCGCAGGTGATGCCAGATGGGTTAGCAATAATGACTTGCGCAGATTTACCAGCAACTTCAACCATGCCGTTTAATTGGCTTGGATCGGCAGAACGCACTTCGTTAAGAATAATGGTAGCGCTGTTGCCAGCCAGATTGCTGTTAGCGTTGATAGCGCCAGCCAATTGGGTAGAGGTATTGGCGGTGCTGTTGTTCAGTACTACACCGTTTTTGTCTACGTTAAATTCAGAATAAATATTGTGCGAAACGCCTTGTTCGCTGGCTTTGTTGATATCGACAATCGTTGCGCCATTTGCACCAGTATGAATGCCCGGCTGATTCGCCACGCTGGTATCAGCAGTGATTGCCGCGTTAGCCGTTTCGACCATTCCCAATGCTAACAGCGTAGCGAAACAAACCGGACCCAGTTTCGCATGTAGCGTATGCTTAGATGCGCTTTTTACATCTTTCCTGTTTTTCATTTCCTTTTCCTTTTTCTGGTCAATCACACGGCAATATGACGCAATAATTCATGCTATTTATTAATTCCAAATAAAACATAATAAAAACCCACACATCATAATTGCCGAATTAATTATATCTTTTAAGGAGAAAAGTAAAAACAAACCACTTTTAAAAACCAGGCCATTAATACATTATAAAAATATATGAACCGAATATAATAATCTTTATCTATCATAATAGGGCCATATAAAGGCAATCTCTTGTAAAACAAACGCAACCCAGGGAAAAAAAGTATATTAAAGGACGACCTGTCTTTATTAATAATAAAAAAGGATTTATCTTCTAACTTATCCCAATACTGCATACATTAAAGTATGTATGTAAGCTTCCAAATTAAGTTCAACGCAGCGTTACTTTCAGACGGTGCATTATTTTTATCTGATTCAGGTCTAATAATGGCATAGCTGTTTTTGCGGCACAGAGGAAATCGTTCGAAAGCAATGCGCGGGGCAGTCCCCCGCGCAGATGACGTTATACCGAAAGCTGCTGTCTGGTTTGCTCTGGCAGCAGCCCCAGCGCCTGCTGATAAGAAGCATCTACCAGATAATAAATTTGCGAATCAGGTAAATTACCGTCCAGGTAAACCGTGCTCCAGTGCGCTTTATTAAGATGCGCGCTGGGAAAGACATCTTCATGCTTCTGGCGCAGCAGTTCGGCCAGTTCCGGGCTGGTTTTCAGCGAGACGGCCGGACGTTCTTGTACCTCATGCACCATAGCGTAGAGCACATCAGCAACTTTTATTTGCGTGGCCTTCCAGTCGCTATGCACGCTTTGTTCAGCACCGGGTTTACTCATACAATATTGCAACAGCTCCGAGTTGGTCATCATTATTCCCCTTGTAGTGTGGCGACAATCCGGCGCGAACCGCCGTCAATGCGATGTTCTCCCAGCCAAATCCCTTGCCAGGTACCCAACTGCACCCGTCCGCGATGAACTGGCAACAGCAAAGAAACGCCGAGCGTCGACGATTTGATATGCGAAGGCATATCATCCGGGCCTTCATAATCATGCTCGTACGGGGCGTTATCCGGCACAGCCTGCAAAAAGTAACGTTCCATATCCCGGCGGACAGAAGGATCGCAGTTTTCATTCAGCGTCAGGGAGGCGGAAGTGTGCTGAAGCAGCAGATGCAGTAACCCAACGTTGATGCGGGAAAGCCCTTCTATCTGACGGAGGATCTCCTCCGTTACCAGATGAAACCCTCTCGGCTTCGCGTTCAGCGTCACAGTCTGTTGGCACCACATAAGCTACTCCCTAAACAGAAATCAATCCTGTTAAGTGTGTAGCCTGATGGGCGAAAGGTAAAATCAGGAAGTTGTTTTAGGGAAAAAAAGCGGCCATTCCATTACCGGAACGGGCCGAAGCCCGTTTTCATGCCTTTGCAGATAGCGGCTAATACTGCCACTGTACGGCAAAACCAACCGTCACGGGGCTGGTGTGCATCTCTGCGGGTTTGAGTAAGGGCGCGCCAACAAAAAGGTCGTAGCCGAATTTGCCTTTTACGCCCCGGATGCCTGCCGCCGCCCCGGCAATATGTTTGCCGCTCCAGTAATCATTTTTGGAACCGCGAACTTCGCCATAATCCACCCCAATGTAGGGTTGCATGCCCCATTGCGGCAGGTTCAGGTTAAGATCGTTACGCAGATACCAGCCTTTATCGGCATAGATCGTCGTTTCACCATCAAATCCACGTACTGTCCAACGGTTGCCGATAGTGAATTTATCAGGCTGCGTTAATTTGTCCGGAGAGGTTTGCGACATAAAATGCGGCTCATAACTCATCGACAGTTTGCCCAGGCGGAACGGGAAGGAGCCGTCCACGCCCAGAGTAATAATACGCGCCTGCGAATCCGCGCTGCCTACCACTTCTTCGGCATCCGGTTTTTCGCCGAACCAGTGCGCCGCTCGCTGATAGCCGAGGCTGGCTTTAAGTTGTCCAAAAGCAAAATAAGCAAGATGCTCAAGGTTGAGTTTCCAGCTACTGGTATCGCGGCGCTGCACTTCGACTTCCACATCATTGAGGTTATAGGTGGAGTCACGTTTAATTGCTTTTAATTTGAAGGTCGTTTTTTGACTGGCGCTGCGATAAATAACCCGACTTAACTGGGCGGTAGCTAATTTTTCAATGCCGCTGTAAAGATAACTAAAATCACCGCTATGAATAGTTTGAGTATAACGGTATTTACTGCCGTAAAACTCCATCAGCCAGTATCCCCATGGGACAGAATAGAAAGCAGAAACGTTATCGCTGCGGCGTCCGTCTTCGTTTTTTACCCCGCCGCCATAGGCCGCATAAAAGGTGTCATTCAGGGAGGTTGGGTTGTCCAGGTAGAACGCCAGGCCGCTCTGATAACGCCCGGTATATTTACTCCCTGAATCATCAGCCCAGGCGCCAAGCCGCCAGGATTTAAGTTGTTTGCGGCTGACTTCTACCTGGGTTTCACCAGGCTTAGCCCCCGGAACAAGATTTATTTCAGCCGTAGAACCCGGGACGCGTTGTAAATTTTCAATGCCTTGTTCCAGACCGCGAAGATCGAGCAGGTCTCCCTTTCGTTCCGGAAAATTATTGATTGAATGGATGTATTTCCCCGAATCGCCTTTAAAAATAATGTCGCTGATTTTTCCGGGCAGCACACGCAGCGTAAGTGTCCCTTTACTTAAATCCTGGTCCGGCACCAGCACGCGCGTTGTAATATAACCATGAGAAATGAAACGGTTTTGTATTGCTTTATAGAGCGACTTAATGCCATTCACGCCGATGCACTTGCCTTCAGCCTGACGGGTTAGATCACGAAAGACCATCCAGTGAGGAAACGCTTCTCTGTTTTCTAAAACGATATGCGCAATATTGTAGCAGGGCTTTTCCTGCGGCATGGCCATTTCATCACTGATACGTTCAGCATCAGATGAGAGGAGCGATTTAGCTTCGGGAATCAGTTGATTTCGTCTGGCTTCATCTTGCTGCTGCTGGCTTAGCGCCTGTTGATTCGCCATGACTTCAGCATAAGCAGGAGAGTGAATACCGAACAGCGCAGAAAGAATAGCTCCGTAAGCGCTAATTTTATTAACTACCATGTAAAATCCTTTTCACTCTACTTTCATCTATGCCGACAGAAATGGCCATTACAACTATAAAACCCATTAATAGAAAATAACGCTCTATATAAAATAGAGCGTTATGTTTATCGTACTACTCACTAATTATTAAAACTTACCGTAGAAACTACCTGCACCCGCAGAGATGATGAATGAACCATCCGGGTAGGTTTGTACGCTACGGATATACACGCCGTTTACTTCTTTACCGCTGGCATAGTTAACGCCATTGATCCAGACGCCGCCGTTACCATCGAAACCATCAGCATGCTGAGTATTGTCTGCGATTGAATCGCCGTTATCTGGGGTGTTATTTCCGTTATCCGGGGTGTTATTACCGTTATCTGGCGTAACATTACCATTATCCGGCGTGGTGTTGCCATTATCAGCGCTGTCAGATTCCTCACCGGTCTGGGTAATCTCACCCATATTATTAACGCGGCCACGAGTAATCACTTTGTCGCCGGTAATTTTACCGTTAACGTCGTTGGTAATATCGTTAGCGCTTGCAAGGGTAACGTTGCCAGCGCTGTTGATTTCGCCGGAGTTATATAAAGAATTAGCGTCAATATTAACGGCTTTGTCACCTTTAATGGTGCCGGTGTTAGCAAAATGGCTGCCAGCGAAGTTAATGTTAACGTTATCACCGCCCAGGATATTACCTTTATTAGCATAGCTAGCCGGACGATAACTTAACGAGGTGACATTAACATCATTAGTGGCTTTGATTTCGCCAGAATTATCGAAGTTATTGGTCAGGTTAAACGACGCAGAATGTCCAGCCTCGATCTGGCCATCTTTTTCATTCATCAGCGCGGCAGTGTAAACATTGATATCGTTACCTGCGCTAATCTTACCCTGAGCAAAGTTGTTGATATTATTGGCGTTGAAATTCATGTCGCCACGGCTGGCGATAGAACCACGGTTGTACAGATCAAGGATCTGCCAGTCCATCTGGCCAGCAGAGATGCTGCCGCTATTATCGAATACATTGCTATTCGACTGAACAGACAAACGACCAGCTGCATCGATGATACCAGTGTTTGAAGCAGAGCCTGAATTACCGTACCAGCCGCCGCCACCCAGAGACATCAACAGGTCCTGACCCGACTTGATAGCGCCTGCGTTCTGGAATGTACCGTTCACCATCAAATCCATATTCTGGCCAGACGTTAATGAACTGTCTGCGTCGGAGGCATAGCCATTCACATACATATGCATGTCTTTGCCTGCCGCAATCTTACCTGCGGAGTTGTCGACCACGCCGTTAAAGGTGACATTTCCTTCGCCAACAATGCTGCCGTCATGGTTAGTCAGCGCATTGTTGCCCATCACCATCAGCTCGCTATTTTCGCCAGTAGCCGTGATGCTGCCGTTATCATTTTTCAGTTCGCTGGCGGTAATTTGAGTCCAGGTCGCATCATTAGCGTTACCAGAGGCAATTACACCTTTATTGTTGTTCAGCGTACCGGTGTTGATATTCAGTGAGCTATTGGCACTGATAGAACCATCCTCGTTATAAACATTAGCGGAATCGATGGTCATATTGCCTTTAGCGTTAATATGACCATTCTTGTTAACCACGCCATCTGTTTTAGAGGAGTTATAGTAGTTGTAACTGCCACGGTTGATAGTAATATTACCGTCGCTCGTGATATCGCCATCGGTATTGTTCAGGGCATTCGATATTATGTCTACAGCCTGGGTGCCATGAATAGAGCCGCCCGCGTTGTTTACGGTTTTGCCGCCATAAACGTTAACGTTGCCGCCTTTGATTTTGCCGCCGTGGTTATCAACACGACCTTGTGCCGAAACCATGACATCGCCGTCCGCAGTAATCTGGCTATTACTGTTCAGTACATCCTGTTGGCTGTTCAGCATGACGCTGTTTTTGGCCGATAAATGGCCGCCGTTGTTATTGATAGTGCCGTTGGCCTCAATAGACAGGCTATCCGTCGCCGTCAGGTCAGCATGATCGAGGCGTACGCCTACACCCGCTTCCGTACCTTTCATATAAATTTTGTTGGCGTACATGGAGCCCAGTGAAGAGACATCCAGCGCCAGCTCCGGCGCATCGCCGGTTGCAGCGATGGCTTTCACGCGACCATTCTTATCGATATGGTTGCTGCCTGTAGTGATGTTCAGTTCATTTGCTTTGAGCTGCGCATTCACTTTAACTGAACGAGCAATGATATCGGTGTACTGCGTGGAAGAGGTATCCATGCCTTTGCCGGTAATGACAATCTGGCCTTTTTTCACATCCAGACCATTCACTTTACCCTGGGCATCAATGCTGGCGGTGCCAGTAGTCAGCGTAGCGTGGTTGGTATTGATGAAACCGCACCCGTTGCAGGTTATCCCTGACGGGTTCGCGATAATAACCTGAGCGGACTGCCCCGCCACTTCCACCATACCGTTCAACTGGCTGGGATCGGCAGAGCGGACTTCGTTCAGAATCACCTTCGCGCTGCCGCCCGCCATGTTGGCGTTGCCGTTAATCTGTCCGGCCAGTTGGGTGTTTGTTGCACCACCGCTGTTATTGAGAATGACGCCGTTCTGGTCGACGTTGAACTGCGAATAAACGTTGTGTGATACGCCTTCCGCGCTGGCTTTATTAATGTCAACGATGGTCGCGCCATTCGCGCCAGTATGCACAGAAGGTTGATTAGCGGCAGAGTTATCCGCGACTACGGCAGCCTGTACAGGCAATACCATCCCCAGAGCCAGCATTGTTGCAAAACAAACCGGCGCTAAATTTGCATGAAGAACATGTTTATTTTTATTCACGCTACGCATTCCTTTATTTTTCATAACGTTTCCTTTGATTATTTATAAAATTTAAGCAAATAATCATTTTGACATTTTATCTGTAAGCCCGGATGAGAGAACCTCATCCATCCCTGCTCTATAAAACAAAAGCAACCGTTATTTTCTGATTAAAGTTTGCTGCGCCATAGCATGAACTTGTAATAAAGATTTACCGTGCAAAGCCATTTTTAGCCTGACACCCTGGAAATTTGATTTATTTATCCCTTAAAAACAAAAGTTATTATAAAAGCGTATTATTACAATTATGGAAAAGTGTATCGCCAGCAAAATACTTTGTGTAAATATGAACAGCAATAAAGTAAAATATATTTATATTTTAAATATAATTCTTCAACCCGATTAATTATTATTTGCTTACAAAAGCAGGTCGCTAATTCATTAATTTTCAAGGTGCTTGTATAAAAAAACACTACGATAACGTAGTGTTTTTCATTATTGTGCCTTTCGCCTTACATTACGGTAGCGAACGCCTGCGCCACTCGGTGCACGTTGCGGCTGTTCAGGCCTGCCACGCACATACGACCGCTGGCAATCAGATACACGCCAAACTCCTCACGCAACCTGTCTACCTGAGCGGCGCTTAAGCCGGTATAGCTAAACATGCCGCGCTGCTTAAGCAGGTAGTCAAAATCTCGCCCCGGCATCGCTTGTTTCAGCGCATCCACCAGCGTCTGACGCATGGTGAGAATACGGCTGCGCATGGTTTCCACTTCAGCAAGCCAGCTGGCTTTAAGGTCGGCATCGCCCAGCACGGTCGCCACCACCTGCGCGCCGAAATTCGGCGGGCTGGAGTAGTTGCGACGTACTGTCGCTTTTAGCTGGCCCAGGACGCGTCCTGCCGCATCGGGGTCTTCGCAGACGACGGAAAGCCCCCCCACGCGCTCGCCATAGAGAGAGAAAATTTTCGAGAATGAGTTGCTGACCAGCGTCGGCAGCCCGGCGCTGGCGATAGCGCGAATGGCGTAAGCATCGTCTTCCATACCCGCGCCGAAGCCCTGATAGGCGATGTCGAGGAACGGGATTAGCTCGCGGGCTTTCAGAATGTCTGTCACCGCATCCCACTGTTCATTGGTGAGGTCGGAGCCGGTGGGGTTATGGCAGCACGGATGCAGCAGCACGATGCTTTGCGCAGGCAGCGTATTCAGCGTTTCCAGCAGCGCCTCAAAACGTACGCCTTTGGTCTCTTCATCAAACCATGGGTAAGTATTCACTTCGAAGCCAGCGCCGTTAAAGATGGCGACGTGGTTTTCCCAGGTGGGGTCGCTGACCCAAACTTGCGAAGCGGGGAAGTAGCGCTTGAGGAAGTCAGCGCCCACTTTCAGCGCGCCGGAGCCGCCTAAGGTCTGGATCGTGGCGATACGGCCTTCACGCAGTGCTGGATGGTCTGCGCCAAACAGCAGCGGCGCAATGCTGTTGCGGTAGCTATTCAACCCTTCCATCGGCAGATAAAGCGACGCGCCGTGTGGCTGCGCATTCAGCCGCGCTTCTGCTTCTGCTACAGCCTGTAGCTGCGGGATAACCCCTTCTTCGTTGTAATAGAGGCCAATGCTGAGGTTCACTTTGTCCTGACGGGGATCTTCTTTGAAACGCTCCATCAGCGAAAGGATGGGGTCGCCGGCATAAGCGTCAACGTTCTGAAACACGCTGGGGTTCTCCTGATTTACGGTGTGATGTTCATCCACAATAAACCGGATAAGTCAGGAGATCGAGAAGGATATTGACGCGACGGCGCAGGCCAGCCGGGGCCTGGGCAGGCCTGACGATGTTCTGACGTTTCTCCCGTGGCGGGTAGTCTGTAGCTTACCCGCCCTATGGAAGCAACCCCGTCTGGCCGTATCACACGCCGGCTCAGCCCCCGACTGTATAGCATGGAAGCGTAGCGCCACCACCCTGTAGCTAGTCGATATAACGCATCGCTACCCGCGACGTCAGGCGCGTTACAAGTTCGTAAGCACTCACTTTTGTAATCGCCGCAATGCGCTCAACGGGCAAATCGTCGCCCCACATGATTACGTTGTCGCCTGCCTTTTCCTGCGCATCCGGGCCTAAATCGACGCAGATCATATCCATCGCCACGCGACCGACTATCGGCACCTCACGCCCGTTCACCCGCACCGGCGTGCCTGAAGGCGCGCTGCGTGGGTAGCCGTCGCCATAACCCAGCGCAATCACGCCAAGACGCGTATCGCGATGGCTTACCCAGGTGCCGCCGTAGCCCACCGGCTCGCCTGCTTTATGGTCGCGCACCGCAATGAGACTGGAGGTGAGCGACATAACCGGCTGGAAGCCAAAATCGCTCGCACGTGAACCGCCTTCAAGCGGCGATACGCCATAGAGAATAATTCCCGGCCTCACCCAGTCAAAATGGGACTGCGGCCACAGCAAAACGCCGCCGGAAGCAGCGATGGATCGCAGCCCGGGCTTACCTTCGGTGAAGCGGGTAAAAATATCGAGCTGGCGTTCAGTGAAGCCGCACTCCGGCTCATCCGCACGGGCAAAATGGCTGACGACATTGACCGGCTGGCGCACGTTTCGGCAAGCCGCCAGGCGCGCATAAAACGCGTCAGCCTCTTCCGGACGCACCCCAAGGCGATGCATGCCGGTATCTAGCTTCATCCACACATTAACAGGTTCAGGCAGATCGGCCTGCTCCAGCGCGGCGAGCTGTTCGGGGATATGAATAGCGGTATGGAAATGCTGCGCGGCAAGGATGGGCAAATCGGCCGCGTTAAAGAAGCCTTCCAGCAGCAGAATGGGTTGAGTGACGCCGCCTTCGCGCAGGCGAAGCGCCTCTTCGAGGCGGGCGACGCCAAAAGCGTCGGCGTCGGGGAGCGATTGCGCGGTCTCCAGCAGACCGTGCCCATAGGCGTTTGCTTTCACCACCGCCACCAGACGGCTGGACGGAGCCAGTTCACGCAGGCGTTGCAGGTTGTGACGCAGAGCGCGGCGGTTTACTACCACAGTTGCCGCTTGCATGTTTATTCCTTTATTTTCAGTCAACCCGGCAATTTGGCGTTATCGGCGCAGCGAGTTTGGGTGCGGCCAGCGCGCAGCCACCGGAGCGTACTGCAGTACGTGAGGATGGCGAGCACTGCCCAAGCCCAAAATCGCAAGCAAGATAGCCAAATTATTCATTCGTCGTCGTATTGCGGACCCGCATAGTTATCAAAGCGCGACCACTGGCCATTAAAGGTCAGGCGTACCGTACCGATAGGGCCGTTACGCTGTTTACCGATAATGATTTCCGCAATGCCTTTCAGGTCGCTGTTCTCGTGATAAACCTCATCACGGTAAATGAACATAATCAGGTCGGCGTCCTGCTCGATAGAGCCTGACTCACGCAGGTCCGAGTTTACCGGACGCTTGTCCGCGCGCTGCTCCAGCGAGCGGTTAAGCTGCGAAAGCGCCACCACCGGCACCTGCAACTCTTTCGCCAGCGCTTTGAGCGAGCGGGAGATTTCGGCGATTTCCAGCGTACGGTTATCGGAGAGCGAAGGCACGCGCATCAGCTGCAGGTAGTCCACCATAATCAGGCCGATGCCGCCGTGTTCGCGATAAATGCGTCGCGCGCGCGAGCGGACTTCGGTAGGCGTCAGGCCCGAGGAGTCGTCAATATACATATTGCGCTTCTCAAGCAGAATGCCCATGGTGCCGGAAATGCGCGCCCAGTCTTCATCGTCCAGTTGGCCGGTACGAATACGGGTTTGGTCCACGCGCGACAGCGACGCCAGCATACGCATCATGATCTGCTCAGAGGGCATCTCCAGCGAGAAAATCAGCACCGGCTTATCCTGCAACATGGCGGCGTTTTCGCACAAGTTCATGGCGAATGTGGTTTTCCCCATGGAGGGACGCGCCGCCACGATAATAAGGTCTGAACGCTGCAGGCCGGCAGTTTTCTTGTTGAGATCCTGATAGCCGGTATCCACGCCCGTGACGCCGTCATGCGGCTGTTGATAGAGCGTTTCAATGCGCGCGACGGTGGCTTCGAGGATCTGATCGATGCTCTTGGGCCCTTCGTCTTTATTGGCGCGGTTTTCGGCAATCTGGAAAACGCGGGATTCCGCCAGGTCGAGCAGGTCTTCACTGCTGCGCCCTTGGGGGTCGTAACCCGCGTCGGCAATTTCATTCGCGACCGTTATCATATCGCGCACGACGGCGCGTTCACGCACGATATCCGCATAAGCGCTAATGTTCGCGGCGCTTGGCGTATTTTTCGAAAGCTCCGCCAGGTAGGCGAAGCCGCCCACATTCTCAAGCTGCCCCTGCAGTTCCAGCGATTCCGAAAGGGTAATCAGGTCGATGGGTTTCCCCGTCTCCTGCAGACGGTGCATTTCGGTGAAAATGATGCGGTGCTGGCGGGTATAAAAATCCTCTGCCACAACGCGCTCGGCCACATCGTCCCAACGTTCGTTGTCCAGCATTAAACCGCCCAACACCGACTGTTCCGCTTCGATGGAATGCGGCGGCATTTTCAGGCCGTCAACCTGCGGGTCGCGGGCTTCAGTGGGTTTGTTGAAGGGTTTATTTCCTGCCATAGTGAATGGAGTTACCAAAAGTCATCATCTGAGAGAAGGGGAGTATACCAAGCTGATTTGCGTCGCGCAGTGCTCAATTGCATTCGCGAACGATACTCCTCCTCCCCCCTGAATAAAACAAGGAGTTACTATGGCGACGCGTATTGAGTTTAGCCAGCACGGCGGGCCTGACGTGCTAAAAGCGGTGGAGTTTACCCCTGGCGACCCGGCGGAAAATGAAGTGCAGGTGGAAAACAAAGCCATCGGCATTAACTATATCGATACGTATATCCGCAGCGGCCTCTATCCGCCGCCGTCAATGCCAAGCGGCCTCGGCACCGAAGCGGCGGGCGTGGTGAGCAAAACAGGAAGCGCGGTTAAGCATATCAAAGAAGGCGACCGGGTGGTTTATGCCCAGTCGGCGCTCGGCGCCTACAGCGAGGTGCATAATGTCCCGGCGGACAAAGTTGCGGTATTGCCGAACGCCATCTCCTACGAGCAGGCCGCGGCATCGTTTTTGAAAGGGCTGACCGTTTTTTATCTGCTGCGTAAAACTTACGAAATCAAACCAGACGAAATGTTTTTGTTCCACGCGGCAGCGGGCGGCGTAGGGCTGATTGCCTGCCAGTGGGCCAAAGCGCTGGGCGCGAAGCTCATTGGCACCGCCGGGTCGGCGGAGAAAATGCAGCGCGCTAAACAGGCGGGCGCCTGGCAGATGATTAACTACCGTGAAGAGAACGTCCCGGAGCGCATTCGGGAGCTGACCGGCGGGAAAAAGGTACGCGTGGTTTATGATTCCGTAGGCAAAGATACCTGGGAATCGTCCCTGGACTGCCTGCAGCGCCGCGGGTTGATGGTGAGTTTTGGCAACGCCTCCGGCCCGGTAACCGGCGTGAATCTCGGCATCCTTAACCAGAAAGGCTCGCTTTATGTCACCCGCCCTTCCCTTAACGGCTACCTGACAAACCGTGAAGAGATGGACGAGGCGAGCAATGAGCTTTTTTCACTTATCGCCAGCGGCGTTATCAAGGTAGACGTGACGGAGCAGCAACGGTTCCCGCTCGCCGAGGCGGCGCGCGCCCACCAGACGCTGGAAAGCCGCACCACGCAGGGCTCCAGCCTGTTGATTCCGTAGAAATAATTAGGGCTTCCCGCAGGAAGCCCTTTCTTTTTTATTTGCGCTGTATGTAGGGTACAGCTGCGATGAATTCGTGTCACAACGTTTTCATAGTGACAGATTTAATAAGCAAATAATATGGCGGCTTATCTTCTGACGCCGGAAAAGTTGCAAGGTTGTGATCGCCTCCGCAACTCTTAACAACGCCAACGATTAGCGCGCGAATAACGCGGCAGCTTCGGCGCTTTAATCGCGCGGATAGCCCACACCGCCGCAACGGCAAGCAACAGCCAGGGCAGCAGTTTAATCATCAGCGCAAATAACCCGCCGACAAACATCACCAGCGTGGCGACGAAAATAGCCGCAATGATGCCCAACAACGATACGCCTGTCGCCAGCAGCATAAGAAAAAAGGCGACCACAAAAAGCAGTTCAAACATGGCTCTCTCCCAATCAGGTAATTCTGGAAGAGTTATTACAAGAATCATGCCAATAAATAAGCAGCTGTTTTTAAAGAAAACGCCCCGCTTTTTATCAGCAGGGCGTGGTCAAATTCGCCAGGTTTTAGTTAACTTTTAGCGCTTATTGGCTACCAGCTGCAGCGCGTGTTCCAGCACGGCAATGTCTGCGCCCGCTTTGTGGGCGTTCTCGCTCAGATAACGGCGCCATTGACGCGCGCCGGGAATCCCCTGGAACAGGCCAAGCATATGACGGGTAATGTGGCCGAGATAAGTGCCGTTGCTGAGTTCGCGCTCAATATAAGGATACATGGCGCGCACTACCGCAACCGGGTCGGCATCCGCAGCTTGCGCACCGAAAATTTCACGATCGACGCAGGCGAGGATGCCTGGATTTTGATACGCCTCGCGTCCCACCATCACGCCATCCACGTGTTCGAGGTGCGCTTTGGCTTCCTCAAGCGATTTAATGCCGCCGTTAATGGCCATCGTCAGTTGCGGAAAGTCACGCTTCAACTGATAGACGCGCGGGTAATCCAGCGGCGGGATCTCACGGTTCTCTTTCGGGCTTAAGCCGGACAGCCACGCTTTACGGGCATGGATGATAAACATCTCACAACCGCCCTTTTCCGCCACGGTGCCGATAAAATTGCACAGGAATTCATAGCTGTCCTGGTCGTCAATGCCGATGCGGGTTTTTACCGTCACCGGAATGGAAACCACATCGCGCATCGCTTTAACGCAATCCGCCACGAGTTGCGCCTCGCCCATCAGACAGGCGCCGAAGCGGCCATTCTGCACGCGGTCGGAAGGGCAACCGACGTTCAGGTTGATTTCGTCATAGCCCCGCGCTTGTGCAAGCTTTGCGCAGTGGGCCAGCGCCTGCGGATCGCTGCCGCCAAGCTGCAATGCCAGCGGATGCTCTTCTTCGCTGTAAGCCAGGTAATCCCCTTTACCGTGAATGATGGCTCCGGTAGTGACCATTTCGGTATAGAGCAGCGTATTGCGCGACAGCAAACGCAGAAAATAGCGGCAATGGCGGTCCGTCCAGTCGAGCATCGGCGCGATGGAAAAACGGTGCGGGGGAAGAAGAGAATGTTTGGTTTCTGGCGACATAGTAGCTAAGCGTAGTGTGGTTCGGGCAAAAAGGGGCGCTACTATAGCATAAAGCTTGCGCAGGGGCGCACTGCTGCGCCCCTGTTGGTTATCAGAACGTCAGGCTCAACTGCGCGCCTGCGCCCCAGGTGTCGTCCTCGCCCACCAGGCCGGTAAGGTCAAGGTGAACACGATTAAACGGCGCAAAGCCGACGCCCGCAGTAAAGACGTTGCTCTCATTATCTTTCACATCCGCGCGGAAACCTGCGCGCACCGCCAGCCAGTCAAGCGGACGCACTTCCGTGCCTACGCCCACAAACTGCGAGTTACCTTCACTCTTGAAGCCTTTGGTTTCGGTCAGATCGCCATCCGCCGTTACGGTTACCAGGTCGTTGTGCCACGCCACGCCTGCGGTCACTAACGGCCGGATTTGATAGGTGTCCTTATAGTTCACAACCTCGCCCGTGCGGCCGTTACGTACTTCTATGCTTTTTGTATCGAGATCGCGAGAAACAAGGTTTTGCCCTGTCAGACCCACCGTCCAGTTCTGCCCCAGATCCGCTGCGACACCGGCATCAACGTTAAAGCCTGTATTATCTGTACGGTAGCGGCTGCTCCTCAGGTCATCGCTGTCATAGTCATAAATAGAGGCGGTGTAGTTATAGAGCCAGGTTTTCTGGATCTTCGGCGTTACGCCAAACGACACGGGCACGCCGCCAAAATCAAACTGACGCGCCAGTGCAATGCCGTAATCAGAAACAATCGCCGCACGACCGAACGCGACAGAGTTCAGGTTGCGGGTAATTTCGTCAGAGCCGAGCAAAGCCGCTTTTCCTGCTTCAAACAAGGCCACCGAATCGCTGTTCTGAATGCTGCGCAGGTAGGTAAGATCTTGCTGATCAATAGAGGTGCTGACACGCGCGTGAGCATAGCCTTTAGCGATAAAAGCGACAGAAAGCACGTCATTAGGAATGGCGACAGAAATGCCCGCCGCCGCGTTGGCGCTGGCGGTTTTACCACGCAGATAGTCCAGCTCATCGGCAAGCTCGCTCGCCGCCCCCTGGAACTGATTAAGGGTGCCAACAGGGTTAAGCAGTACCTGCTGTAAGGTCAGGTTATCAACCACATCGTCATAATAATCAACACGATCGTTAATTCTATCGATTTCATCCTGAAGATTATCTTTATCGGTAATTTGCGCGCTTACGGAAGGCAGAATCACCGTTACATCATCTTCCGGTTGCGCTTTGGCGAGTAACGCCGGGTTGATGAACGCCGCGCTGCCATAATTAGCTGTCGCGACGCCCGTTCCGCCCATCGCATCATTGCGCGCTTCCGCCCAGGTGTTGGCCGCGCTCGCCTGAGTCGCCACCGTTACTGCCATGGCTGCCACTGAAAGTCTGATTATTTTTTTCACAGTTAACCCGTCTTTTCTTTGATGATAATTTCCCCGCCCGTTATCACATATCGGGGGATGGTTTATTGCTGTGAATAAGAGGTAATAAAGAGCATATATTTGCTCATAAACAATCATTCCCATCCATGGTTTTATCTCATTCAATTACTACACAATATTTATAGATGAGTCTTTCACTTTCTTGTAGGCAACCCGTTATGCGGGCCAAAGAACTGCGGCGGATGATCTATCCATCTGTCCTGCCGTGTAGCGGCATAATTAGCATTAAGTGGGTAATAAATAAGGTTTTTAGGTTTATTCGCCTCACCTAACACCAATAAACGGACTTCGCTTGATGTGTTATTTATAAAAGTGTGACAGATGCCCGTCCCGGCAGGAAACCCTACGCTGTCGCCAGGTTCAAGCGCCCAGAGCTCACCGTTTATCCAGACATCCGGGTGGCCTTCCAGCACATAAACAAACTCCTCTTCGTCGCTCTCGGCGTGTGGGTAAGAGGTACGTCTGCCCGGCGGCAGTCGCTCATGATGAATGCCCAGTCGGGTCAGCCCCATCTTGCGCGCAAGCGGCGCGCCAATGGAAAAAAGCTCCTCGCTATCGGGATAACGTGAGTCATCCTCACTCTCCACTTCCCGCCAGTGACGAATAAAATCAGGACGCTGCATGGTTTTCCTCCTTCTGTGAGTGATTCAGGTATAACACAGATGGGTGAAAGTCGGCGTTTTACGCGGTTCATGATAAAATGCGCGTTTCCCCTGACCTATGAGGATGCCGATGGAAAAGATACTCTCGCAAGAGGTGTTAGCGCAGGCTGAAAAGCTCTGTCTGCAACGCAACGTGCGCCTGACTCCGCAGCGCCTCGAAGTGCTGCGCCTGATGACGCTGCAGGAAGGGGCTATCAGCGCCTACGATCTGCTCGATCTGCTGCGAGAAACGGAGCCGCAGGCTAAGCCGCCCACCGTGTACCGTGCGCTCGATTTTCTGCTGGAGCAGGGCTTCGTACATAAGGTGGAATCCACCAACAGCTACGTGCTGTGTCACCTTTTCGACCAGCCGACGCACACCTCCGCGATGTTTATCTGCGATCGCTGCGGCGTGGTAAAAGAAGAGCGGGCGGAAGGCGTTGAAGATATTATGCATGCGCTGGCGGCAAAGCGAGGTTTTGCCCTGCGGCATAATGTCATTGAAGCGCATGGTCTGTGCTCAGCCTGCGTAGAAGTAGAAGCGTGTCGTCACCCGGAACAGTGCGAGCATGACCACAGCGTGGTGATAAAGAAAAAAGCGCGATAAATGAGAGAGGCAGGATGGTACATCCTTGTACCTGGGCAGGATAACCTCAGAGGGGTATCACATTTGAGGTGCTCGCCGGATTACCAGCGGTAGTCATTACGGCTTTCCCAGTCCGTAACTTCTTTATCTGCCTGATCTTTCTCATAGCCGTAACGTTCCTGGATTTTACCTACCAGTTGGTCACGTTTCCCTTCGATGACGGTCATATCATCGTCGGTTAATTTACCCCATTGCTCTTTCACTTTACCTTTAAACTGTTTCCAGTTACCGCCGGCTTCGTCTCTGTTCATTGTAAAGTCCTCTTGTTCGGTCGTGTAAGTGAAACTCCATTCAACGTCCTGATGAATGCTTCATATCTGCTGGACGTGATTATTATTATAGTTCGCGATGCGGCAGTGACGGACCGATTCAGAATTTTTAACCATCGAGACGACTTTAGTCGTACAAACCGGCGGTATAAAAAAGGGGAACTCCGCGTAGTGTTCCCCGATTACCTGACCTGATTAGCGATGGTTCGCCGGTAAGAACCAGCGTTGCTCCCGCCAGCGCTTTCGCCAGATATAACCAAGCGACAGGCCGCGCAGTGCAAGAAAAACGGTCATCGCCAGCCATAGGCCATGATTGCCAAGCCACGGCAGCGTAAGCAACGTGACGGCAAACCCCAGCGCCGCCACCGCCATGCTGTTGCGCATCTCAGATGCGCGCGTCGCGCCGATAAACATGCCATCCAGCAGATAACACCACACGCCAATAATCGGCAGCACGACCTGCCAGGGCAAATAGTGGTCGGCCTGCTGCTGCAAGGCGGGCAGCGAGGTCAACAGTGAAACCACCGTGTCGCCGAAAAAGGCCCAGCAGAGGCTAAACGCCAGCGCCACGACGCCCGCCTGCCGGCACGCCGCCTGCCAGACATCCAGCAGCTGGCTTCCGTCTCGCGCGCCATAGGCCTGCCCGGAATGCGCTTCAACGGCATAAGCAAACCCATCCAGCGCGTAAGCGGTAAACGTTAAGAAGGTCATTAAGATAGCGTTGACTGCGACCACCTCGCTGCCAAGGCGTGCGCCAAAAATCGTCACGGCGGCAAAGCAGAGCTGTAAAAGCAGCGAACGCAGCATGATGTCGCGATTAAGCGCCAGCAGACGACGAAACTCGCCGCGCCATGCGGTGGCGAGCATTGCAAAGCCGATGCCGCGCCTGTTCAGTACGCGTCTCACCATCCACAGGCCAATTAAGAAAGTGGCGTACTCGGCAAGCGCCGTGGCAAGCGCCGCTCCCCGGACATTCAGATGCAAGCCCATGACCAACCAGAGATCGAGTACGATGTTAAGCAGGTTTCCCACAACCAACAGGATGACTGGAGCGCGCGCATACTGCACGCCAAGCAGCCAGCCGAGTAGCACCAGGTTGGCGAGCGACGCGGGAGCGCTAAGCCAGCGAATCTCTAAAAAACGCCTTGCCTGTATCAACACCGCTTCGCTGCCGCCGACAATATGCAGCGCCAGATCAATCAGCGGCGTACGCAACAGCATAATAATCAGCCCGGCCCCCACGGCCAGCAGCATCGGCTGCACCAGCGCACGGGCAAGCCGAATGGGATCCTGAGCGCCGAAGGCTTGCGCGGTCAGCCCGGTGGTGCTCATACGCAGAAAAAGCAGCAGCATAAAGACGAAGCTGGTCGCGGTTGCGCCTACGGCCACGCCGCCCAGATAGTCGGCGCTGTCAAGATGGCCTATGACCGCCGTATCGACGAGGCCCAGCAGGGGAACGGTGATGTTGGAGAAAATCATCGGCAGCGCAAGCCGCCAGAGCGCGCGGTCAGTCTGTGAGAAAAAAGGCATGGAGATGCAGTCTGAGAAAAGAAGATAAAAAAAACCGCAACGAGGGGCGCTGCGTTGCGGTGTGTTTATCAATCAGGCGGGCGTTAAAGCCATTCGCCGTTGCGGATGACCCCTACGGCCAGCCCTTCAATAGAGAAGTTGTGCTCGCGCAGGTCAACCACAATAGGTTTGAATTCGTTGTTTTCCGGCAGCAGCTCGACGGTGTTGCCCTGTTTTTTCAGGCGCTTAACGGTAACTTCATCGTCGATACGCGCCACCACGACCTGGCCATTACGCACATCCTGCGTTTTATGCACCGCCAGCAGATCGCCATCCATAATGCCGATGTCTTTCATCGACATGCCGCTAACGCGCAGCAGAAAATCCGCGCTCGGCTTAAAGAGAGAAGGGTCGACCTGGTAGTGGCCTTCGATATGCTGCTGCGCCAGCAGCGGTTCGCCAGCGGCGACGCGCCCCACCAGCGGCAGGCCCTCTTCATCTTCCTGCAACAGACGAATGCCGCGGGAAGCGCCGGAAACGATTTCAATGACGCCTTTACGCGCCAGCGCTTTTAAATGCTCTTCCGCCGCGTTGGGCGAACGGAACCCCAGACGCTGCGCGATTTCGGCACGAGTAGGCGGCATGCCGGTCTGGCTGATATGATCCCGAATGAGATCAAACACCTCTTGTTGCCTGGTAGTTAATGCTTTCATTCCGCCCCCTGGGTGAATATACAGTGAATGCTGTGAGTATATACAGCTAAAGGCGATTTTGAAACCACCTTACCCGCAAAAAAGCGCGCCAGCGCGGCCAATTCTGGAAAACTTATCGCAAATGATGCCACAGCAGCGTGACCCAGGTGATAAGGGCAAGGATAATCGCCAGCAACACCGCCGCCGATCCCATATCCTTGGCGCGGCCGGAAAGCTCATGGAATTCAGGCCCGATGCGGTCAACCACCGCTTCGATAGCGCTGTTAAGAATTTCCACAATCATCACCAGCAAAACGGAGCCAATCAGCAGCACGCGGGTAATCGGGTCGACATCAAGCCAGCAGGCGATAACTATGGCGAGTATTGTCGCCACGCCTTCCTGGCGGAACGCCGCCTCATTTCTCCATGCCGCGCTAATTCCTTTCCAGGAGTAGCCTGCCGCTTTAATGATTCGGGTGAGTCCGGTGGTGTTATTGGCCATGAAAAAGAAACCTTTTTGATTTATCAGCGTCAATGCTATTGCGCTCAACAACGAAGCACCACAGAAATTCCGCATCGTTTCTGCTATTCTGACGGCGCCATTGCATTATTAACCAGAGGCTTTACATCGTTTATGTCCGGTTGGCCACGAATGTACTACAAATTACTGAATTTACCATTAAGTATGCTGGTAAAAAGCAAGTCTATTCCGGCGGATCCTTGCGCCGAGCTGGGGCTTGATACCTCTCGTCCCATCATGTACGTCTTGCCGTACAACTCAAAAGCGGATTTGTTAACGCTGCGCGCCCAGTGTCTGGCCCATGATTTACCGGACCCGTTAGAACCGCTGGAAATCGATGGCACGCAATTGCCCCGCTACATTTTTATTCACGGCGGCCCGCGCGTTTTCACCTGGTACACGCCGAAAGAAGAGTCCATCAAGCTGTTTCACGAGTACCTGGATTTGCATCGCAGCAATGCCGGTCTCGACGTGCAGATGGTGCCGGTATCGGTGATGTTCGGCCGCGCGCCGGGGCGTGAGAAAGGCGAAGAAAACCCGCCGCTGCGCCTGCTTAACGGCGTACAAAAGTTTTTCGCTATCTCCTGGCTTGGCCGCGATAGCTTTGTTCGCTTCTCGCAGCCGGTATCCCTGCGCCGCATGGCGACAGAGCACGGTACCGATAAAACCATCGCGCAGAAGCTTGCCCGCGTGGCGCGCATGCATTTCGCCCGCCAGCGTCTGGCGGCGGTTGGCCCGCGTCTGCCGGCGCGCCAGGATCTTTTCAACAAGCTGCTGGCCTCAAAAGCCATCGCTCGCGCGGTCGAAGACGAAGCGCGCACCAAGAAAATCTCCCACGAAAAAGCGCAGCAGAACGCGGTGGCGCTGATGGAAGAGATCGCCGCTAATTTCTCTTATGAGATGATTCGCGTCTCCGATCGTATTCTGGGCTTTACCTGGAACCGGCTCTATCAGGGCATCAATGTCCATAACGCCGAGCGCGTGCGCCAGCTGGCCCATGACGGTCACGAAATCGTTTATGTGCCCTGCCACCGCAGCCATATGGACTACCTGCTGCTCTCCTACGTGCTTTATCACCAGGGTCTGGTGCCGCCGCATATCGCCGCCGGCATTAACCTTAACTTCTGGCCAGCGGGGCCGATTTTCCGCCGCCTTGGGGCGTTCTTTATCCGCCGCACCTTCAAAGGCAATAAGCTCTACTCCACTGTCTTTCGTGAATACCTGGGCGAGCTGTTCAGCCGCGGCTATTCGGTAGAGTACTTTGTGGAAGGCGGGCGCTCGCGCACCGGCCGTCTGCTGGATCCGAAAACCGGCACCCTGTCGATGACTATCCAGGCGATGCTGCGCGGCGGCTCTCGTCCCATTACGCTGGTGCCGATTTACATCGGCTACGAGCATGTTATGGAAGTGGGCACTTACGCTAAAGAACTGCGCGGCGCCACGAAAGAGAAAGAGAACCTGCTGCAAATGCTGCGTGGCTTAAGCAAGCTTCGTAATCTGGGCCAGGGGTACGTTAACTTCGGCGAGCCAATGCCGTTGATGACCTACCTTAACCAGCGCGTGCCGGAATGGCGCGACGCTATCGACCCGATCGAGGCGGTGCGCCCGGCCTGGCTTACCCCCACGGTTAACGATATCGCCGCGAAGCTGATGGTGCGAATCAACAACGCCGGGGCGGCCAACGCCATGAACCTTTGCTGCACCGCCCTGCTCGCATCCCGCCAGCGCTCGCTGACCCGCGAGCAGCTTACTGAACAGCTGGAATGCTACCTTGATCTGCTGCGCAACGTGCCTTATTCCGGCGACTCCACCGTCCCGGACGCCAGCGCCAGCGCGCTTATCGACCACGCGTTGCAGATGAATAAGTTCGAGGTAGAGAAAGACACCATCGGCGATATCATCATTCTGCCGCGCGAGCAGGCGGTGCTGATGACCTATTACCGTAATAACATCATGCACATGCTGGTGCTGCCTTCGCTGCTGGCGGCGATTATCACCCAGCATCGCCGTATCAGCCGTGAAGCGCTGCAGCGTCAGGTTGAAGTGCTCTACCCGCTTCTCAAGGCAGAGCTGTTCCTGCGTTGGGAGACAACGGAAGTGCAGACGGTGACCGATGCGCTGGTCGCGGAAATGGCGCGCCAGGGACTGATTGTCGAAGAAGCGGCGGAAGTGCAGCTCAACCCGGCGCGTTCACGCACCATGCAATTGCTGGCGGCGGGCGTGCGCGAGACGCTGCAGCGCTACGCGATCACCTTCTGGCTGCTGAGCGCTAACCCTTCTATCAACCGCGGCACGCTTGAAAAAGAGAGCCGCACCGTGGCCCAGCGTCTGTCGGTGCTGCACGGCATCAACGCGCCGGAGTTTTTCGACAAAGCCGTGTTCTCCACGCTGGTGCTGACGCTGCGTGACGAAGGCTACATCAGCGATACCGGCGATGCCGAGCCGGCGGAAACCATGAAGGTTTACCAGCTGCTGGCGGAGTTGATGACTTCCGACGTACGGTTGACGATTGAGAGCGCCGCCGCACAGGCTGGCGAATAAAAAAAGGCGGGGAAACCCGCCTTTTTTATTTCACGCCTCGCCTGTCAGAACCGTAAATAACTCACCGCCAGCCCCACAAACAGCGCCAGGCCTACGTAGTTATTATTGAGAAACGCTTTAAAACAGGCGTCGCGATCGCGCCCGGCAATGATCTTCTGCTGATAAACAAACAGCGCGCCCGCCACCACCACGGAAGCGTAAAATGCCCCGCCCAGGCCATTCAACCAACCAATCGCGATCATTAGCGCCAGTACGGCTATCTGCAGCAAACCAATAATCAATTTATCGTACTGACCAAACAGAATAGCGGTGGATTTCACCCCTATCTTCACATCGTCATCACGATCGACCATGGCGTACTCGGTGTCATAGGCCACAGCCCAGCAGATATTCGCGAGAAACATCAGCCAGCAGCTAAGCGGCACGGTTTCGCTCACGGCGGCAAAAGCCATCGGAATAGACCAGCCGAACGCCGCGCCCAGCACCACCTGCGGCAGATGCGTGTAGCGCTTCATAAAAGGATACATCCACGCCAGCGCCAGCGCGGCGACAGAGAGCAGGATGGTCATCAGGTTGAGCGTCAGCACCAGCGCGAAAGAGATAAGCACCAGCACCACAAACAGGTTTTTCGCTTCTCTCTCTGTTACCGCGCCGCTCGGCAGCGGACGGTTTGCCGTGCGCTTTACGTGACCGTCAAATTTACGATCGGCATAATCGTTGACCACGCATCCCGCGGCGCGCATCAGCCAGACGCCCACCACAAACACCGCCAGGATCCACAGCGGCGGTACGCCGGGCGTCGCCACCCATAACGCCCACAGGGTCGGCCACAGCAGCAGCAAGGCGCCAATCGGTTTGTCGGTACGCATCAGGCGATGATAAGCGAGCAGCTTATTCTGCGTCAGACTCCACTCCATTTCTCTTCCTCTTAATACAATGGCGATGCAGGCAAAAACAGTTCAGTCAGTAACAGCGGTTTGCCGGAAAGGCGCAGCCGGGAACGACGCCCCCACAGCTCGCCGCTGCGGCCCGGATGGATAAAATCCCGGGTCAGAGTCGATGAGGTAAACAGGTAGCGACCCAGCGGCGTAGTCCCCATGTTCTGTAAGGCTAATTCGGGTCCATTGAGTGTAGACTGCGGCACCACGGTGCGCCCAACAAGCCAGGGTTCGCCATCGCCGCAGAGCACGATTTCACGCAGCCAGTAGGTCTCTTCCTGCGGCAGCCACTCGCGCTCCGCCGCAATCTCCTGCGGGCTGACAAAACCTTCAAATAACAAATCCACGCTTACGCGCTTGCAGTGTTGTTCAAAGCGTTTAGTCATGGAATCTTCCAGCATCAGCCAGTCGAGCAGGTTCTCATCCAGGGAGGCGGTATCGGTTGTAAAAGACAACGCGCGAAGCTGCATCAGCGCGGGGTGGGACATGCATCATTCTCCGGGGCTGTTTGACGAGGCATTGTAGCGCAGAAAGGCGCAGAGGTGGCGGGCAAACCGCTTCTGGCGATCAAAAACGCAACAGGGGTGCAACAACGCGGCGGAGAAAATAAAAAAGGTGCGCCGAAGCGCACCAGGTCTTGCAAGCATCAGCAATGCGGGGAGACGGTCACCCCTTGCCTTTTACACTGCTGATAAAAGTTTGACGGGCGGAGGTAGAACCCAGACGCTCGGCTTCATTCAGCAGTTTCAGGGCCTTGTCGACATCCCCTTTGGCGACCGCTTGCTTAATGGCCTGATTAAAATAGGTTTCGGTATCGTTCAGCACCGGCTCGCTCTTCGCGCCAGGCGCAGGGGCTGCGGCAGGCGCCGGAGCGGGCGCGGCGTAAGCGGTAGCAGGTGCTGGCGCAGCATACGCCGTAGCAGGCGCGGCAGTATTGCCCACGGTGACAGAAGCCTGGCTGGAAGAGCCAAACAGCGGACCAACCAGGATGCTGGATGCGGAGTTAGTGCTCACTTTCAGCTTCAACGTACCGTCAGTAGTATGACGCGCAACCGGGTCCGCGATATCGGGCACCGCGTTGCCCACGCCTTTGGCATAGGCTTTAGCTGCGTTGGTCATCGTCGTGGTCTTCTGTAAATCTTGCGGCGTGGTGAAAACCAGCAGATAAAGTTTTTGCTGACCCAGCGCCGGCGTCAGCTTAACGGTGCCTTCAAGACGGTCTTCAGAAACGGCGCCCGGCTCTTTATAAGCGAAATAGCTGCTTGGGAAATAGGCGGCAGGCGTGAGATTCTGATCTAATACCAGCAGGTTTGGCGCAAAAATGGATCGTTGCTTTTCGCCAAGGCTGGTCAACGTAATATTCAGTTCGCCGATGTTTGCCGGCACGCTGTAAGCCACGACTTTGCCGCTAATCCCCGGCACGTTCAGCGTTTGGCCGGCGGTGGCAACTTGCGTAGTCTGCGTTTGTGATTGGGCGACCGGCGTCCAGACAATTTGCTGTAATGCCGAAGCCGGGATTGCAGGCGCGGCGGAAGTATTTTGCGGCACTATATTTACATCAGCGAAGCTGACAATCGGCGCGCAGGCGAGCAACCCTGCGCTCAGGCAGAGCGCGACAAGACTTTTTTTCATTTTCATTGTTATAACCTTATTTGAACGAATGCGACGGTAGCCAGGCAATAGCGCGCCGCATCCTGAATAACT
Organism: Franconibacter pulveris DSM 19144; assembly: GCA_000621185.1. GTDB lineage: Bacteria > Pseudomonadota > Gammaproteobacteria > Enterobacterales > Enterobacteriaceae > Franconibacter > Franconibacter pulveris. The sequence goes on along the minus strand of KK211223.1, from coordinate 38,982 downwards.
TAACTTGTGAGGGTAAAGAGGGGCTTTCGCCCCTCTCTGGTACAGCTAAGATGATGCGGATTACCACCAGATTTCCATCTGAGCGCCGAAGCTCCACTCATCGCTGTCGCCACGGCTGCTGTTACCAAACTGGGTGAAAGTACCAGAGGTAACGGCCTCAGAAGTCGTGGATCCGTTAGACGCTTTAACATAACCCCAGTTCTCGTCCCACTTGGCGTAAGTTGCGAATACGCGGATAGCCGGACGGGACCAGATGCTGTCGCCTGCCTGCCATTGCTGGGCCAGGGTGATTTTGTACTGGTCGTTATGCTCATCAACCTGCTGAGATTTCACATTGTCGTAGCCCACTTCCAGCAGGGTGCTCATGATCGGCGTCCATTTGAACATTGGACGGATACCCACGGTCCACCAGGTGTTACCGCGATTGTTGTCACGATCGATATCCTGGTACATAGCGACATACATCATGTCCCAACGATCGCCCAGTGAGATTGAACCGTGGTCAAGGACACGGATCAGGCTGCCGTCATTATCCACAGAGCCGCCGCGAGCCTGGCCTTTGCCCTGGGAAATCATAGAGTCGGTCGCGTACTGGAGCACAAACTTGTTAAAGCCGGTGCCGATAGTCTGAGTATGCTCACCTGTAAACATCCAGCCATCTTTGGTTGCGCCTGGAGCCAGGTAATAATCATCCGGAATATTGGTGTGACCGTAATCAACGCCTAACTCCAGTACACCGTTCGGGTTGGTTTCCAGCCCTGCTAAACGTACGTCAAAAACGTCGTTTGGTACTTCGTTGTTATAGGTCCGCACCCCATTAGCATCGCGGTCGCCAAAGGCTGAAGAACCGCCCTGTTCGCTTGAGCGGGTCGCAGCCAGAGAGAGTTTACCGATACCGACATCAATGTTTTCCAGACCCGCGCCCGGGCCAGAAATATCCCAGTAGTAGAAGTCGATCATGTGTACGTCATGACGCTGGTAGAAGCGCTTACCTGCCCAGATATTGGCGCCAGGCAGAGCGTCGATCAGGTTCTTACCTACAACGTTAAATTCGCGGACAGCAGGCGTATCGGTATTTTCAAAGTCGTTTAGCTGATTAGTTCTGTAACCAATATTTGAGTCAAAGTAGAAGCTCTTGTCGCCTTCTTTCCAGACTTCCTGACCTAACTTAATTTCCGCATAGGTCTCACATTCGTTACCCAAACGGTATTTAGCATCAGCACCAGTCGCCTGAAAACACTGTTGTTCGCCGCCACTACCCGTCCAGCCGATGCCGGAACGAGCATAACCTTTGAAATCGACAGCGCCTGCCTGAGCAGACAAGATGCCTGCCATGACGGCCACCGCCACGGGGAGTTTGCGCAGAGTAATCATCATTCTATCTCCTGAGATCATTGCTTTTCTTTGTAATCGGGAATGCTTAAACGCCCGGCTCTTTGTGCAGCCGACGGCAGGCGGTGCCATCTTCTCGGAACAGATGGCAGCGCTCCGGCGGTAAGCCGATGGCGAATGTGGCACCCTCTTGTACCAGCACCACGTCGTTCTGGCGGTAAACCAGGTTCTGACGCAAAGCCGGGATCTGGATATGTATCTGAGTCTCATGGCCGAGCTGTTCGACCACCTGCACTTCGCCTTCGAGAGTGACGTCGGCGATATCGCTCGGCAGCAAGTGTTCCGGGCGGATGCCAAGAGACATATTGGCGCCCACGTTCACGCCTTCGCTGTCCACCGGCAGCCAGACATGCTGGCGGTTCGGCAGCTCGACCTGCACCTGATCGATGGCGGTGGCGGTCACTTTTACCGGCAGGAAGTTCATTTTTGGCGATCCGATAAAGCCCGCGACGAAGCGGTCCGCCGGGTAGTGATAAAGCTCAAGCGGCTTACCCACCTGGGCGACGCGCCCGGCGTCGAGCACCACGATTTTGTCGGCAAGCGTCATCGCTTCCACCTGGTCGTGGGTGACGTAAATCATCGTGCGGCCAAGTCGCTTGTGCAGGCGGGAAATCTCAATGCGCATCTGCACGCGCAGCGCGGCATCGAGGTTAGAAAGCGGTTCGTCGAGCAGGAAAACGCTCGGCTCCGCCACCAGCGTACGGCCAATCGCTACGCGCTGGCGCTGGCCGCCGGAAAGCGCTTTCGGACGTCTGTCCAGCAGATGCGCGAGCTGCAGCACTTCCGCGACCTGCGTCACCTGCTGATTAATGGCGTCTTTCTTCACCCCTGCGAGTTTCAGGCCAAAGGACATGTTTTCAGCAACGGAGAGATGGGGATAGAGCGCATAAGACTGAAACACCATGCCCACGCCGCGCTCGGAAGGCGGCACGTCATTCATGCGTTTTTGTCCGATATGCAGGTCGCCGCTGGTGATGGTCTCCAGCCCGGCAATCATGCGCAGCAGCGTTGATTTGCCGCAGCCGGAAGGCCCGACAAATACCACGAACTCCCCTTCGGCGATATCCAGGTTGATGTCTCGCGACACCACAACCTCGCCCCAGGATTTAGTTACATTGCGCAGCTGAACGCTTGCCATCCCTCTCTCCCTTTAACCTCAAACTTTTCACTGAAAACAGCCAGGATGCCGTGACTATGCGGGATTCATAAAGCACGGAAATCCTCCACCCCCTGGCTTTTTTATGGGGGAGGAGGCGGGAGGATGAGCGACTCGCCTCTGCCACGCCAGGCCGCGGCTGGCGGGGATTTTCGTGATGGAGCCTTCAAAAAACGAGGCGCATTTACGTGCGCTGCGCCACATAACCTGCGTTTATGGAATCGCGATCACACTCTGAGGGGGTGGGGCGTAGAGCAAAGGAGGATGAGAAGCGCTTGTCAGATGCCCAGACTGGTACAGGTAAAGCCATTACGTGTATCCACGCGCAAACCCTCAAAAAGGATGGGAGTTATGAAAATTAAAACCGGCGCACGCATCCTCGCACTTTCCGCATTAACGACGATGCTGTTCTCCGCCTCTGCACTCGCCAAAATTGAAGAAGGCAAACTGGTCATCTGGATCAACGGCGATAAAGGCTATAACGGCCTGGCCGAAGTCGGTAAGAAGTTTGAAAAGGACACCGGTATCAAGGTGACGGTGGAGCACCCGGATAAGCTGGAAGAGAAATACCCGCAGGTCGCCGCCACGGGCGACGGCCCGGACATTATCTTCTGGGCCCATGACCGCTTTGGCGGCTACGCGCAGTCCGGCCTGCTGGCGGAAGTCAGCCCGGATAAAGCTTTCCAGGACAAAATCGTGCCGTTCGCCTGGGACGCCGTCCGCTACAACGGCAAAATCATCGCTTACCCGGTGGCGGTGGAATCGCTGTCGCTGATCTACAACAAAGACCTGGTGCCGAACCCGCCAAAAACCTGGGAAGAGATCCCGGCGCTGGATAAAGAACTGAAAGCGAAAGGCAAGAGCGCGCTGATGTTCAACCTGCAGGAACCCTACTTCACCTGGCCGCTCATCGCTGCCGATGGCGGTTACGCCTTTAAATTCGCCGACGGCAAATATGACGTGAAAGATGTGGGCGTGGACAGCGCGGGCGCCAAAGCGGGCCTGAACTTCCTGGTCGACATGATCAAAAACAAAAACATGAACGCGGATACGGATTACTCCATCGCTGAAGCGGCCTTCAACAAAGGCGAAACCGCGATGACCATCAACGGCCCGTGGGCATGGACCAATATCGACAAGAGCAAGGTGAACTACGGCGTAGCCGTGCTGCCGACCTTTAAAGGCAAGCCGTCCAAACCGTTCGTCGGCGTGCTGAGCGCTGGCATCAACGCCGCCAGCCCCAACAAAGAGCTGGCGAAAGAGTTCCTGGAAAACTACCTGCTGACCGATGAAGGCCTCGACCAGGTGAACAAGGACAAACCGCTTGGCGCCGTGGCGCTGAAATCTTTCCAGACGAAGCTTGAGAAAGATCCGCGCATCGCCGCCACCATGAAAAACGCCGAAAACGGCGAAATCATGCCTAACGTGCCGCAGATGTCCGCCTTCTGGTATGCCGTGCGCACAGCGGTTATTAACGCAGTAAGCGGTCGCCAGACCGTCGACGCGGCGCTGAAAGACGCACAGAGCCGTATCGCTAAGTAATTAACCCCGGCGGGCGGCGCGTTGTCCGCCCGCCATTTAATGACGGCGGCGTGCCGTCGCCAGGCAACACAAGTATTCATTGCAGTTGAGGAAGAACCCCATGGATGTTGTTAAAAAGACCCACTGGTGGCAAAGCGATGCGCTGAAATGGGCGGTTGTCGCGCTGCTCGGCCTGCTGGTGGCCTATCTTGTGGTATTGATGTACGCCCAGGGGGAGTACCTGTTCGCCATCATGACGCTGGTGTTAAGTTCGGCCGGCCTCTATATCTTCGCCAACCGCCGCGCCTATGCGTGGCGTTATGTTTACCCGGGCTTTGCCGGAATGGGGCTGTTTGTCCTCTTTCCGCTGGTCTGCACTATCGCCATCGCTTTCACCAACTACAGCAGCACCAACCAGCTCACTCAGGAGCGCGCCCGGGAAGTGTTGATGGATCGCAAATACCAGGCGGGGAAAAGCCTTAACTTCGGTCTTTATCCGCAGGGGGACAAATGGCAGCTGGCGTTAACCGACGGCGAAAGCGGCAAACATTATCTCTCCGACGCCTTCAGTTTTGGCGGCGAGCAGAAGCTTACAATGAAAGAAGCGCAGGTGCTGCCGACAGGCGAGCGCGCCACGCTTCGCGTTATCACCCAGAACCGCCAGGCGCTGAACCAGATAACCGCCGTGCTGCCGGACGACAGCCAGCTGGTGATGAGCTCGCTGCGCCAGTTCTCCGGCACCCGGCCGCTCTATACGCAGGCTGAAGACGGCACGCTCACCAACAACCAGAGCGGCGTGAAGTACCGTCCAAATAACGATATCGGCTTCTATCAGGCCATTAACGCCGACGGCAACTGGGATGGCGAAAAGCTCAGCCCCGGCTATACCGTGACTATCGGCTGGGATAACTTCCTGCGCGTCTTTACTGATGAAGGCATCCAGCAGCCCTTCTTCGCCATCTTCGTCTGGACGGTGGTGTTCTCAACGCTGACAGTGCTGCTGACCGTCGCCGTCGGTATGGTGCTGGCCTGCCTGGTGCAATGGGAGGCGCTGAAAGGCAAAGCGGTTTACCGCCTGCTGCTGATTTTGCCTTACGCCGTGCCGTCGTTTATCTCCATTCTTATCTTCAAGGGCCTGTTTAACCAAAGCTTTGGCGAGATAAACATGATGCTGAACGCGCTGTTTGGCATTAAGCCCGCCTGGTTTACCGACCCGACCACCGCGCGCACCATGATAATCATCGTCAACACCTGGCTTGGCTATCCGTACATGATGATCCTCTGCATGGGGCTGCTGAAGGCTATCCCGGACGATCTCTATGAAGCCTCGGCGATGGACGGCGCCGGTCCGTTCCAGAACTTCTTTAAAATCACGCTGCCGCTGCTGATTAAGCCGCTCACGCCGCTGATGATCGCAAGCTTCGCCTTTAACTTTAATAACTTCGTGCTCATTTTGCTGTTAACCAACGGCGGACCGGACCGTCTTGGCACGACCACGCCCGCAGGCTATACGGATCTGTTGGTGAGCTACACCTACCGCATCGCCTTTGAAGGCGGCGGCGGTCAGGACTTCGGCCTCGCAGCCGCCATCGCCACGCTGATTTTCCTGCTGGTGGGCGCGCTCGCGATTGTTAACCTCAAAGCCACGCGCATTAAGTTCGATTAAGGAGGACGACACATGGCTATGGTTCAACCGAAATCCCAGAAGCTGCGCCTGCTCATCACGCATCTGCTGCTGCTGGCGTTTATCGCCGCCATTATGTTTCCGCTGCTGATGGTTATCGCTATTTCGCTGCGCCCCGGCAACTTCGCCACCGGCAGTTTGATCCCGGAACAGGTTTCCTGGGAACACTGGAAACTGGCGCTCGGCTTTAGCGTAACGCACGCCGACGGCCGCGTGCTGCCGCCGCCCTTCCCGGTGCTGCTGTGGCTGTGGAACTCGGTGAAAATCGCGGGCATTACCGCAGTCGGCATCGTGGCGCTCTCTACCACCTGCGCTTACGCGTTCGCCCGCATGCGCTTCGCCGGGAAATCAGCGTTGCTCAAAGGAATGTTGATTTTCCAGATGTTTCCAGCGGTGCTGTCGCTGGTGGCGCTCTATGCGTTGTTCGACAGGCTCGGTCAGTACGTTCCGTTTATCGGCCTGAACACCCATGGCGGGGTGATCTTCGCCTACCTTGGCGGCATCGCGCTGCACGTCTGGACGATAAAAGGCTATTTCGAAACCATCGACGGGTCGCTGGAAGAAGCGGCGGCGCTGGATGGCGCAACGCCCTGGCAGGCCTTCCGCCTGGTGCTGTTGCCGCTCTCGGTGCCTATCCTTGCGGTGGTGTTTATTCTGTCGTTTATCGCCGCCATCACCGAAGTGCCGGTCGCCTCGCTGCTGCTGCGTGATGTGAATAGCTACACGCTGGCGGTAGGGATGCAGCAGTACCTCAACCCGCAAAACTACCTGTGGGGCGACTTCGCGGCGGCGGCGGTGCTTTCCGCCATTCCCATCACCGTGGTCTTCCTGCTGGCGCAGCGCTGGCTGGTCAGCGGCCTGACGGCGGGAGGCGTAAAAGGTTAATTTGCTTTCATCAACGTAGTGCCACTGTAACCCTCAGTCTTATCCCTGACTTGTTTTCTATTTTCGGCGGCCCCTGGGCCGCCATTTTTATTCGCGCTTCAGTCGCTTTGAATTACACAGCCACAGGGCCAGCACCAGCAGCAAAATCGCGCCGGAGTAAATCAGCACGTCCATGGGCGATTTATGGTCGACAATAATCAGTCGCACGATAGCGGTAATGCCGATGTAGACGAAATAGCGCAGCGGAAAGTGAAAGCCGGACTGGAAATATTTCACAATCAGGGCAATAAACTCAAAGTAGAGGAAATAGACCACCAGCCCTTCCACCAGCTCATATTTGCTGGCCTGCTCATTGGGCGAAAAGAGCACATCGGCAAGGTGCAGCGTCTCCTTGCCAAGAAAAATCACCAGGATAAGACCCAGGCTCATCAGCCCCAGGTTAAGCACCGTCTGGAGGATGGTAGAGATAAGCTCTACCCGTGCGCGCGAAGAGATGAACATCATAACTGCACCTCATAATCTGCGTTCCCGAGGCTGTTATACGTGAAAAATGTGACATAGATCCATATTTTTTGTTTATCTTTTGCGCAGGTCGTCTCGCTCTACCACAGTTAGAGGTTTTGTTATTCATTCTTTCAAAAGGGAAAACAATGAAAATTGCCTGTCTGCATACGGCGCAAAGCAACGTCGACGTTTTTGAGCAAGCGGCGCGGGACCTGCATATTCCCGAAGGCACGTTAAAACATCAGGTGATGGCGCATCTGCTCGCACAGGCGGAAGCGGCAGGCGGCATGACGCCGGAAATCGAGAAAGAGACCATCGCCGCCCTGGCGGAGCTGCGCACCGATGCCGATGTGGTGCTGCTCACCTGCTCCACGCTGGGCTCTGCGGCCAACTACCTGGCGCAGGACCCGGGCATTGTGCGTGTCGACCTCGCGCTGGCGCAGGAAGCCGCCAAAGCGGGAGAGCCCATCGTGGTGCTGTGCGCCGCGCCCACCACCATTAAACCCACCGCCGCGCTGTTTCGCGCGGTAGCGCCGAAGGCGCCGCTGGCGATAGAGCTTATTCCGCACGCGTGGGAGACGTTTAAGGCCGGCCAGATGGCGGAGTACTTCAAGTTGATAGCCGAACGGGCGCAGCAGGCGCTTGATGAAGGGGCAGGTTGCGTGGCGCTGGCGCAGGCTTCGATGGCGGGCGCGAAAAACCAGCTTCCACACCCGAAGGTGCTGACCAGCCCACACAGCGCGCTGCGCCGGGAGTGGACGCGCCTGCAGGCTATTTTTGGCACGGAGGCGTAAATGCACCTGACATTTCGCCACGCTACGGTTGATGACGCCCCGCTGCTGAGCGAAATGGGGCCTTGTACCTATCGTCATCACTTCGCGCATTTATGGCGCCGCGAAGAAGAGCTCAATGATTTTATCGCCGCGGAATATAGCGTAGCGGCGCTGCAGCAAAGCCTGAGCGCTGTCGGCACCCGCTGGCTGATTGCCGAAGCGGAGCGCCCGGCAGGCTTCGCAAAAATATCCTGGCGAAAACCTGTGCCGGAGCAAACGTATACCGGCGCTCTGCTGCACAAGCTTTACCTGATGCCGGGCGAGACGGGCAAAGGCTACGGCGAGCAGTTCTGGCAGGCTATCCTGCGCGAAGCACGGGCAGAGAATGAGCGCTGGCTGTGGCTGGAAGTGCTGGAGGCGAATGCGGGAGCGCGCCGTTTCTATGACGCCCGGGGAATGAAGATGCTCACGCAGACGATATTCAGCAGCGCCACGCAGCAGAGCGTGCTGTTTGTTATGGGGAAAGCGCTTGATGAACATGCCTGAGGAGCCGACGCGCCGCAGCGTTGGCGTAAAAAACGTCACCGTGGGCCGCAACGTGGTGATTTACGAGCCCGCCAACCTTTACGACTGCGAACTGTGCGACGGGGTCTTCATCGGCCCGTTTGTCGAGATCCAAAGCCGCACGCGCATTGGCCGCAACACCCGCGTTCAGTCGCACGCCTTTATTTGCGAGTCAGTCACGATTGGCGAAAATTGCTTTATCGGCCATGGGGTGATGTTCGCCAACGATATGTTTCGCGAAGGCAAACCCAACCCGGACCGTGAAAGCTGGGGGAAAATCGTGATTGGCGATAACGTGTCGATTGGCAGCGGCGCCACCATTCTCGCCGTTTCCATATGCGACGGCGCGGTCATCGGCGCAGGCAGCGTGGTGACCAAATCGCTTACCGAGAAAGGGGTCTACGCCGGTAACCCGGCGCGGCTTTTGCGCCGGCTGTAGCGTTGCTACCCTCACCCAGCCCGCTTCCAGGGAGGAAGGGGGAGAAAAACGCGCGGGTCTGTGGCGCGCTCTTGCCCTTGCAGAAAAAGCCCCTCCTGACCGGGTCGCCAGCCACGCCCCTCTCCCCTGTGGGGAGAGGGTTAGGGTGAGGGGTGATGCCCGCTTAGCGGAAATTCACGCTCTTATCGCTGGTCATGCTGTAGAGGTCAAACTTACGGCCCAGCATCTGGCCGCCGTCGCGGGTGAGCGGCGTCCAGCCAATCGCCGCGCGGCTGCGCGTTGCGCCACCGGAGAAGAGATCGAACGGCACGGAAACGTAAACCCCTTTGGTGAAGTCCCCTTCGCCGTACTCATCCGGCGAAACGTTGGTGATAGTGGCGTAACCGCCCACCACGATGCCGCTGTCGAAGTGTTTGGCTATCTCCAGCGTGCCGCCTTTGTCGCCCGCCAGGTATTGTCCTACGCTTGCTTTAATCAGCACATCCTGGGCAAACGGCGGCGTCCAGTAGGCGGTCAGATGACCGGTTTTCACGCTGTAGTCAGTGAACTTCATCATGTTCTGCGGGCTGGTCCAGTCGCGCTGCTTCACATAGTTCGCATCCAGACCAAAGGCCCAGTTGCTGTCCACCGGACGATAAAGCACTTCCGCCCCCGCGCCGCCGTACATCGTTTCCAGATAACCGCCGTAAACCTGCCCGTACCAGCCATTCCCCAGGTACTGGAAGTAGTTGGCCTGGGCGTTGTTAACGTAATAGTCATTCTCTACATACTCACGTACGTGGGTGCGCACGCGCGGCAGCGCCGAGTCGTTCGGCGGGTTGGTGTAGTTAAACTTGCCATAGTTGTTGGCAATGTTGGCGAACAGGCTGCCGGTCGTCAGCAGGTGATCGGTTAGCCACAAATCCGCCGTGGCCATCACGCCCACCTGATACATGTAGAAATTTTCCGGCCCGCCGACAGACTGGTTCAATACCGGATTGAGCGAGAAATTAAAGCGCGGCTTCTCAATGTACCAGCCCTGCTCGGTGCTTTCCGGCACCACCGGCTCCATGCGTTTTTGCACCAGCTCCGTTTCATGGCCGAGCGGCTCGCCTTCCAGATGACGCTTCAGGCTCGCCACGTCGGTTTCCGTGGTAACCTGCGGCATGTTGAGGCGCGTTTCGGTGACGCGAATAGTGCGCACCCCTTCCGGCAGGTCGTTCATGATGATGCGGTTCGCGCGCTCAATGCCTTCCTGCGAATCGCGGTATTTAAACTGCTCGCCGGTCACGTACAGCGTGTCGCCTTTTACCTGAATCTGCGGGTTGTTCAGCCCAGCGTTGTACTTCAGCGAGGTAAGCTGGTTCGCCACGACGCTGTGCTGAAGAATCGCCTCCTGCGGCTGCGGCTGATACGCCGGACGGCGATTATCGTTATAAGAAGGACGCAGATCGTTGAAGTTGGTGCGCAGCGTAAAGCCGAACATCAGCGTGTTGCCGCGCTCGTAGCTCAGGTTAACATCCGCCCAGTCGGCGACGCGGTAAATCGCGCCCACGTTAAACTTGCTCTTCTGGTCGATTTTACCGGCGAAATCTTCGCTGTAGTTATTGCCTTCATACTCAAGCTTCAGGCGCAGCGGCTGCCATGGCGTCTGGTATTCAACGCCGCCGAAAATCGCCGCCGGGCCGTGGAACATGGCGCTGCCGTCGATGGAGCCCGCTTTCTGATAACTCGGATCGCGGTAGCAAAATTTGTCGTCATATTCGCAGAACGGGTTTTTCACGTTGCCGCTGGTGCCCAGATAGCCCCAGCCTAAGCCGAGCGAGAAATCAAACGGCCCCCAGGCTTTGTTCGCCACCACATATTCACCGTCAAACAACCCCGTACCGCCCAAATCGCGCGCCCCCACCGCGACCTGCGGCAGGAAGTAGCCCTCTTCCCACAGCCGCAGCTTCACGTCGAAGGCTTTGTCTTTATAGGTCTGATTGCCGGAGAACGACTCGACGTTACTGTAGTTTTTAGTCCGCACGTCGGTGTAGCGCAGCGTGGTTTCCAGCCACGGGAAGAGCTGCACGGAAGCGGAATAGTAGCGGTACTGATCGTTATCGCGGTAGTTGAGACTCAGTTCCCCTTCCCGCGCCATGCGCGCCGTAGGGGTTTGCATTAAGCCCACGCCGCCAAAATCGGACTGTGAAGGACCGACGGGCGCGGGATAGGTTTCTGCATGGCAGGCGCAGGAGACCGACAGCGCCAGCAAACTGTAAAAATAGCGTTTCTTCATCAATCCGGTATCCGCTGCGTCAGCGAGCGAAGTATCTGCTCGTTCAGATCGTCATAAGAAGAGGTAAAAGTGTGCTCGGCGAAGCCCAGAAAAATAATGCTGCCGGGCATCGGCTCCACGTGACGTTTGTTCCAGTAAGCGACAGGCGTCTTTTGCGTGCGCCCATCAGGGTAGACGACCCAGGCATAGCTGCGCTCGCCGCCGCTAAGACGGCTCACCTCATCCAGATAATCCGCGACCGATTTTCCAGGCGTGAAGGGCTTCGGGCCTGGCGCGTTCACCAGCCCCATCAGCGTAACGGTCGTCGGCTGCGGTCCCACCCACAGCGAGTATTCACCCTCCAGCGGCACGTTGTTGCCTGGGCTTACGCGCACGCTGTCCGGGTCCAGCGTAATAAACTGGCGGCCAGTTACTTTTATTGCGGCAAGTTGCTGGCGCACACTGTTAATGGCGGCGGCATCGTCGGCGTCTTCATCGGCCGAAAGCGCCGCCAGCCGACCCAGCAACGCCTGATGCTGCTGTTGCGCCACGGCGCTCGCCTGACGTTCGCTGATAACCGCGCCCGGCCACCAGCTTTGCGTAAGCTGGGGTTGGGTAACGAGATCGGCGAGCGTCTGTGCGCCGGTGACTTTCAGGGGCTGTGCGTGTTCGGGATAAACCGTAATGGTGCCTGCGGCAAAAGCCGACAGGCTGCCCAGGCTTAAAATAAGTGATGCGAGGGCTGCTGTTCTCATTCTTTTGCCGCCTTCAACAGGATAGTGGTAACCGGGAAATAACCTGCGCCAAGGTACTGCTTCGACTGACGGATCGCGCCTTCGCTGTCTACCCAGTAGCGGTTATGCCAGCTTGCCGCCTCGGTGGTCACCTCTTCATCCAGCACGCGAACCGGCGTGGACTCGCTGCCCACCTGTATGCTGTCCGTTCCGTCCCAGGTAAAGGTTGAGCGCGCCGTGGCGTAACGCGTCTGACCGCGCTCCGTCCAGCCCATCACGCGGGTCCAGCCTGCGCCGTCAACAATCTGGTTCGCTTTCAGCAGTGGATCGTCGTTGATGTTCGTTACGCTAATCAGGTTGTCGCGAAGATTGAGGGTTTTCACCAGGCGTCCATGCTGGGTTATCAGCGTGGTCTGGTCCTGGGTGACCCATTTTTGCTGGCCGTTTTCCGAGAATGCCAGCACCACAAACAGCTGCGGGCCGTTGTTTAACGTCATGTACTGGCTGGCATAGGGCATATTTTGAATATCGTCGTCTGTCAGATGGACGCCATCCGCGCCCGTTACGCCGCGCCAGAAAGAAGTTGCCATTCCTTTGATATTGGAGGAACAGGCCTGGAGTAGCAGGCAGAGCATCACAATCGCGAGTCGCTTCACGACATTTCCTCAGGGAGTCAAAATAACCACACCGTAGTGTGGTTATGGTTAAAGCACCGAAGGTTACTGCGTGGTGCTGGTGGTGGTTGTGGTGGTGGTCCCGGTGTTAGAACCGTCGCCGCCACCGGTCGCAGCGAGCGCCACGCCGACAACCGACCCGACAGTGCTGGCGGTCGTTGCAGTAGAGGAGCCTACTGACACCGACGTCGCCGCTGCGCCTGCCGCGTCACCGGTGGCTACCGGCTCCGCATTAGCCGCAGTCGCGCCCAGCGCTGCTATGGCAAAAATGCCATAAACGATTTTTTTCATAACAATTTCCCTTCATTGAATGAATGGAGATGTGCCCGAAAAGGGTTTCAGGCGCAATCGAGTATACACAACAACGCCTGCGGGTTTATGGCATCGGGAAATAAGCGGTGGGTTTTAGGACAAATAGATAAAATGAAAATCTTGAGTGCGGTAATTTAATTAAAAGATACTATTATTCAAATAGTTAAAATATATCCTTAAAAGCATCCAATCCGTTTAATCCTAAATTCCCCTGATAAAATGAAAGGGTAAAAACGCTTTTTCAGATTAACCTCAAAGCCGGGTAACCCTGATTTGCCGCCACAACGGGATTTCTCCGATAAAAAATGCCGGCGCTCAGGCCGGCATTATTCAGCACAACACGTTAATTACGCGCGCCACGCTTTGTAGCGGTTAATCAGTCCGTTGGTGGAGCTGTCGTGGCTGTCGATCGCGTTATCGTCGCCAAGCTCCGGCAGGATGCGGTTGGCCAGCTGTTTACCTAATTCCACGCCCCACTGGTCGAAGGTGAAGATGTTCAGGATAGCGCCCTGGGTGAAGATCTTGTGTTCATAAAGCGCAATCAGCGCGCCCAGGCTGAACGGCGTGATTTCACGCAGCAGGATGGAGTTGGTCGGGCGGTTGCCTTCAAACACTTTAAACGGCACCACGTGCTCCAGCTGCGCCGGGTCTTTCCCCTGGTCGCGGAATTCCTGCTCCACCACGTCGCGAGATTTGCCAAACGCCAGCGCTTCGGTCTGGGCGAAGAAGTTGGACAGCAGCTTCTGGTGGTGATCGGAAAGCGGGTTATGGGTGATGGCCGGCGCGATGAAATCGCACGGCACCAGCTTAGTGCCCTGGTGGATAAGCTGATAGAACGCATGCTGGCCGTTGGTGCCCGGCTCGCCCCAGATGATGGGGCCGGTCTGGTAATCCACCGGGTTGCCGTTGCGGTCGACAAACTTGCCGTTGGATTCCATGTTGCCCTGCTGGAAGTAGGCGGCAAAGCGGTGCATGTACTGGTCGTACGGCAGAATGGCTTCGGTTTCAGCGCCAAAGAAGTTGTTGTACCAGATGCCAATCAGCGCCAGCAGCACCGGCAAGTTTTGTTCAGGCGCGGCGGTGGAGAAGTGTTTGTCCATCTCGTGTGCGCCACTGAGCAGTTCAACAAAGTTGTCAAAGCCCACGGAGAGGATGATGGAAAGGCCAATCGCCGACCACAGGGAGTAACGGCCGCCGACCCAGTCCCAGAATTCGAACATGTTGGCGGTATCGATGCCGAAATCGCCCACCGCTTTGGCATTAGTAGAGAGCGCCGCGAAGTGTTTCGCCACGTGCTGCTGATCGCCCGCGGTTTTCAGGAACCAGTCGCGCGCGCTGTGGGCGTTGGTCATGGTTTCCTGGGTAGTAAAGGTTTTGGAAGCCACGAGGAACAGGGTGGTTTCCGGGTTCACTTTTTTCAGCACTTCGGCGATGTGGGTGCCATCAACGTTAGAGACAAAGTGCATGTTAAGGTGGTTTTTATAGGGGCGCAGCGCTTCGGTCACCATGAACGGGCCTAAGTCGGAGCCGCCGATGCCGATGTTCACCACGTCGGTAATCGGCTTGCCGGTATAGCCTTTCCACTGCCCGGAGATAATGGCCTCGGAGAATTTTTTCATCTTCTCCAGCACGGCATTCACTTCCGGCATCACATCTTTGCCGTCCACCAGGATCGGCGTATTGCTACGGTTGCGCAGCGCCACGTGCAGCACGGCGCGGTCTTCGGTGCGGTTGATCTTTTCACCGGAGAACATCGATTTGATGGCGCCCGCCAGGTCGGTCTCTTTCGCCAGCGCCTGCAGCTTGCTGAGAGTCTCTTCGGTAATGCGGTTCTTGGAATAGTCGACCAGCATCAGGTCATTGAACGTGGCGGAGAATTTGCTGAAGCGGTCGGCGTCTTTGGCGAACAGATCGGCGATTTTTACATCCTTCATCTCTGCATAGTGTTGCTCTAGCGCCTGCCAGGCGGAGGTCTGCTTCGGATTGATGTTTTTCATAGCAATACTCTTGTGATTTGAGAATTGAAACTGCGGTCGATTGTAGCGCTTGTGGCTGGAATTGTGATGATTTTTATCATGGCGTTGGTTGCGCGCCACCGTGCCGGTTAAGACGAAAGTATAGCTGTTATAAGTTATTTTCCTGGCAGGCAGCGCAACATGAAAAATCCCCATGACCGTATCGTTGACAATAACCCTGCTAACCCTTTATTTATGAATAAATACCGGCCCGAAGCGCGCTGCGCGTTGTCAGCCGGTAAATTTTAGGTTGTTTCGGTGTCGCGCTATGCCCACTGAACAAACCTGATACTCCAGCATTTCGTTTTGCCACGGTAAAACAAAATCAATGAGTCGCCGTTTTCCAAATAGTTCGGGGTGTGGCAAGGCGGTAAGCGGGCGCATCCCCAGTCACATACATAAGTATGTGACTGGGGTAAGGCCGCGCAAGCAACGCAGCCACAGCCTGAAATATGAAGGAAAACCAGAAGAGGCGCGTCGCCCAGGTATCGTGTCCGAGGAGCCACTCCAAAGACGGCACGGGAGGGGGAGCGACGCCGAGGTAGCGTGGCGTCTGGCAACGTTCGCTATCGGCTACAGGGGCTGAATCCCCTGGGTTGTCACCCGAAACGTCAGCAGTCGAACGTTTCGCAAGGTGGAGCGCTTCTGGGTGTATGTGGTTGTGGTTTTCCCGCCTGCGTCCGCCCCCTTACCGCTCTCTCCTTGTTCCAGGGCTGAATACTTTATACGCCATGCGCTATGGCCCCCTGACACGAGGTTGTTATGACAGATTCTTTAGTGGTCGCGAAATTTGGCGGCACCAGCGTGGCGGATTTCGACGCCATGAACCGCAGCGCCGACGTGGTGCTTTCCGATGAGGCCGTGCGTCTGGTGGTGCTTTCCGCTTCCGCGGGCGTGACCAATCTGCTGGTGGCGCTGGCCGAAGGGCTGGAAGCGACCGAGCGCTTCGTCAAGCTCGACGCCATTCGCAAAATCCAGTACGACATTGTTGAGCGGCTGCAAAACCCGACGGTTATCCGCGAAGAGATTGATCGCCTGCTGG
Source organism: Franconibacter pulveris DSM 19144 (assembly GCA_000621185.1). Taxonomy (GTDB): domain Bacteria; phylum Pseudomonadota; class Gammaproteobacteria; order Enterobacterales; family Enterobacteriaceae; genus Franconibacter; species Franconibacter pulveris. The sequence goes on along the minus strand of KK211223.1, from coordinate 23,048 downwards.
AAAACATCGCCACCCTTTCTGAGGCCGCGTCGCTTGCCACCTCTCATGCGCTGACTGATGAGCTGGTCAGCCACGGCGAGCTGATGTCCACCCTGCTTTTTGTCGAGATCCTGCGCGAACGCCACGTGGAAGCGCAGTGGTTCGACGTGCGCAAAGTGATGCGTACCAGCGACCGCTTTGGCCGCGCCGAGCCGGATGTAACGGCGCTTTCTGAGCTCTCGACGTTACAGCTGAAGCCGCGCCTCGCCGAGGGGCTCATCATCACCCAGGGCTTTATCGGCAGCGAAGCGAAAGGCCGCACCACGACGCTTGGCCGCGGCGGCAGCGATTATACCGCCGCGCTCCTTGGCGAAGCGTTGCAGGCAAGCCGCGTCGATATCTGGACCGACGTGCCCGGCATTTACACCACCGACCCGCGCGTCGTGCCCGCGGCGAAACGCATTGATGAAATCGCTTTTGAAGAAGCGGCGGAGATGGCGACGTTTGGCGCGAAAGTGCTGCACCCGGCCACGCTGCTGCCCGCCGTGCGCAGCGATATCCCGGTGTTTGTCGGCTCCAGCAAAGACCCGAAAGCCGGCGGCACGCTGGTGTGCAACGAAACCGCCAACCCGCCGCTATTCCGCGCGCTGGCGCTGCGCCGCAAGCAAACGCTGCTGACGCTGCACAGCCTGAATATGCTGCACTCGCGCGGTTTTCTTGCCGAAGTCTTCAGCATCCTGGCGCGCCACAATATCTCCGTTGATTTGATAACCACCTCGGAAGTGAGCGTGGCGCTGACGCTCGACACTACCGGCTCCACCTCAACCGGCGATACGCTGCTGACGCAGGCGCTGCTAACGGAGCTCTCCTCGCTCTGTCGCGTGGAGGTAGAAGAGAACCTGGCGCTGGTGGCGCTGATTGGCAACGATCTGTCGAAAGCGTGCGGCGTGGGCAAAGAAGTCTTCGGCGTGATGGAGCCGTTCAACATCCGCATGATCTGCTACGGCGCCTCCAGCCATAACCTCTGTTTCCTGGTGCCCGGCGCGGAAGCGGAGCAGGTAGTGCAGAAGCTGCATCACAACCTGTTCGAGTGATAAAAAAATGGCCTGACAATGTCAGGCCATTACCGTTTCATAAAGCAGCGTATCTAACCTGGTCGCGCAGGCCTTTTCACTATGCGGCAGGTCGGGCGGCGTTTCGCCGCGCGCCAGCTCCTGCGTGATAAAAGCCTGTATCCGCGGCATCGCCGCGCCATACTCCGCCTCGCCCGCACGCTGTTTTCTCGCCAGCAGCGCGTCTATTTCCTGACGCAGCAGCGGATCGGTCACGACGCCGTCCAGCAATTCGACAAAACGCATCGGCGGCGCGCCCTTGCCCGCTTCTATCCAGCGAACCGCCAGCAGCGGGCGCAACACGTAGAAATATTTCTTCAGCCGCACCGTATCGCCCTGCAAATAGCTGCGAAAGTTTTTCCGCGCCATTGAGTAGTAGTGCCAGCGCGCCCGCTCTGCGGAGAACCATGCAGGCACCTGTTCACGCAGCGCGGCGATGACCTTTTCATCCTGCTGATAGACCACTGGCGAATCGAGCCATTCGATAAGCGTCGGGTTAGCGCGCTTGAGCAGCCCGAGCGCTTTGCGCCACTCCCAGCCGCAGACGTCCAGCGTGTCGTCTATTGGCAACTCGATGACGTCGCGCGGCGTATCAACGCGTAAATACCACTCGGGCGGATGCACATAAAGAAAGCGCACATCGTAATCACTGTCCGGCGAGGCGAAACCCCAGCCGCGGCTGCCTGATTCACAGGCGTACAGCACCTTCACGCCGTAGCGCGCTTCCACTTCTTTCAGCACGTGTCGCACGCGCTCCCGCATGGCGGCATCAACGCCGTTCAGTTCCATTTTTTTATCCTTTTACGCAAACCACCTGGCGCAGGGTATGCACCACTTCCACCAATGAGGCCTGAGCGGCCATCACCGCATCGATATCTTTATACGCCATCGGAATTTCATCGATAACGTCGCTGTCTTTGCGACACTCCACGTGCGCGGTGGCGCGGATCTGATCTTCCACCGTAAAGCGCTTTTTCGCCGCCGTTCGGCTCATGGTGCGCCCCGCACCGTGGCTGCAGGAGCAGAAGCTCTCTTCGTTGCCCAGACCGCGCACGATAAAGCTTTTCGCGCCCATCGAACCGGGAATAATCCCCATCTGCCCTTTCTGCGCGGAGACAGCGCCTTTGCGCGTCACCAGCACATCCTCGCCGAAATGACGCTCTTTCTGCACATAGTTGTGGTGGCAGTTCACCGCCTCCTGCTGGGTCATAAAGGGTTTCTTGATGACCTGAGACAGCGCCGCCAGCACGCGGGACATCATCACTTCGCGGTTATGGCGCGCGAAATCCTGCGCCCATTCGACGGCTTCGATGTAATCCGCATAATGCTTGCTTCCCTCTTCAAAATAAGCGAGATCGCGATCCGGCAGGTTAGCGATATGGCGCTGCATATCTTTCTGAGCAAGCGCGATGAAGTGGGTGCCGATGGCGTTACCCACGCCGCGCGAGCCGCTGTGCAGCATGACCCACACTCGCTGCTGCTCGTCCAGACAAACCTCGATAAAGTGGTTGCCGGTACCCAGCGTGCCCAGATGCTGATAGTTGTTGGTTTTCAGCAGATTCGGATATTTATCGGTGATCCGCTTAAAGCGCGGCGCCAGGTGCGCCCAGTGCGCGTCCACTTCCTGCGGCGCGCGGTTCCACGCCCCTTTATCCCGCTGGCCGCGTGCGCTGGTGCGCCCGTGCGGCACGGCATGCTCAATGGCGCTGCGCAGCCCGCTGAGGTTATCCGGCAGGTCGCTTGCAGTCAGCGACGTGCGCACCGCAATCATCCCGCAACCGATATCCACGCCCACCGCCGCCGGGATAATCGCCCCTTTGGTCGGAATAACGCTGCCGATGGTCGAGCCTTTACCCAGATGCACATCGGGCATCACCGCCAGGTGTTTAAAGATAAACGGCATTTTCGCCGTTTTGAGCAGTTGTTCGCGCGCCTCTGATTCTACCGGCACGCCGTTGGTCCACATTTTTACCGGCGCGCTGTTTTCACGCGCCAGCAGTTGATAATCGTTATGCTGCATTTATCTTTCCTTTAATGTTTACAAGACCGTGCAATACCTGGTCCAGACCGCCAAACACCGAGATTTTATCGATGCGCTCCGCCACCCTTTCCAGTGTCTCCAGCTCTTTTAAGCGCAGCGCCACCGGGTTGTTTTCCATCACTTTGGCGGTGTTCAGTAACGAACGCGTCGCCGCGGTCTCTTCGCGCCGGCGGATAACATTCGCCTGCGCGGATTTTTCCGCCTCCACCAGCCGCGACAGAATGGTTTTCATATCGCCGGGCAACACGATGTCTTTCACGCCTGTTGACGCGACCTCAATGCCAAACGGCGCCATACGGGCAATCACCTGCGCGCTCACCACGTCGTCGATGACCTGCTTGTTCTCCAGCAGCTCATCCAGCGTGCGCGTCCCTACCGCTTCGCGAAGCGCAAACTGCAACTCGCGATAAAGGTAATCCAGCGGCTTCGCCAGCTGGCTGTACGCCTGCAGAACATCGAGATAACGCCAGTTCGCGCCGAGGTTGATGCGCAGATTCACTTTATCTTTGGTCAGGATCTCCTGGCCCGATACCTCCAGCGCCTGCAGGCGCGTATCCACCACTTCCGCCTCCACGAGGTGGTTGATTTTCCAGTATGCGCTTAAGCCTGGCGGCAGCAGCGCCTGCGTCTCGCCGTCAATTTTCAACACGCCGACATGCCAGGCGGGCACCTGCACCGTCAGGATCGCCTCGCGGCCTTTCACCGCCTCGTTGCGACCGCGCGGCTGCAATACCGCATTCATGACATCAATGGGCACGTGCACATCCTGCGTGCTCATGCGTTTTACCTGCAGGCTGTCGCCATCGCGCCAGAACAGCCGACGCGCGCCCGGCGGGATGATTTCCAGCAGTACGCCGTTGCGGTAAAGCGCCGCCGTTTCCTGTTCGGCGGTATCGACAGACAGGCAATATTTTTCTACCCATTCCGGCTGAAAGCGGCGCAGATAATCGGCAAGTTCCGGCGCCACGTCGTCGCCGTTTACATCCACCACGGTCACGTCCGGTTTGTTAAACCACGGCAGGCGATGTTCGCCCGCCTCCAGCACCTGATAAAAGTCGCCCTGTTTTGCCAGTAAACCCAACTGGCCTTTTCGAATCGTGATTTTGTTATTCATTTTTATCTCCCTGTTTTTCACTTGCCGGCGCGAGTGCGGACACGGAGCCGCAGGGAAACGGGCCATGACTGCCTGCGCGTTTTGCCTGCGGCCCGGCGTCGTTACCGGCGCCCGCTCGGGGTGGTCATCACAGCCGACCACCGGGTACTGCTTGCATAGCTCTCTGGAGAAGAGGTGACGAATCAGGAATCGAACCTGATAAAACCGACTTTTCGCCCATGTCTTTCCACTGGCGGAACGCCCCCTGGAAAACGTATTACCGCTCCCGGTGCGCCGGCGGGGCTCATATCCCCTGCGACTCCCAGTGTGCTGACATAACAGGTATTGCCAGAAGTGTGCCAGTTTCAGTTAAGGGGCGAATAAAAAAATAATTAATTGAAAAGTAAAAATAAAAAAGCAGAGACCGCCATTCAGGTATTATCATGACGATCAATAATTTATAATTATTTATATTGTTTTATATATAGGTATAAACATGCAAAAGCGGCGGGTAGTGATTGGCGTGTTGGGTACGGTGCTGGACAAGCGCGGCAAGCGGGAGAACCGCTGGAAGAAATGGCGGCCCACCGTCGGTCTTTGCCAGCAGCCCGGTTTTCCCGTCGACCGGCTGGAGTTGCTGCACCAGCCGCGGGATAAAGGCATGGCGGAGCAGCTTAGCGAAGACATCGCTGTCGTTTCGCCGCAGACGCAGGTACGCCGCCACCCTGTAACGATTCTTGACCCGTGGGATTTTGAAGAGGTTTACGCCGCCTTTCTCGACTTCGCCACGCACTACCCTTTCGACACCGAAAACGAAGAGTACCTGGTGCATATCACCACCGGCACGCATGTGGCGCAGATCTGCTGGTTCCTGCTGACGGAAGCGCGTTACCTTCCCGCCAGCCTGCTGCAAACCAGCCCGGCCAGGGGCGAGGCTACGGACATGGAGAAAGCCGCCGGCACCTGCTCGGTTATCGACCTCGATTTAAGCCGCTACGCGACGCTCACCAGCCGTTTTCAGCGCGAGCAGCAACAGTCGGTCTCGTTTCTGAAGGCGGGCATCGACACCCGCAACGCCACCTTTAACCGCCTGATTGACCAGATAGAGCGCGTGGCGCTGCGCTCCACCGCGCCCATTCTGCTTACCGGCCCTACCGGCGCGGGCAAATCCTTTCTCGCGAAACGTATTTTCCAGCTGCGCCAGGCGCGTCATCTCGTGCAGGGACGGCTGGTGTCGGTAAACTGCGCGACGCTGCGCGGCGATAACGCCATGTCGACCCTGTTCGGCCATGTCAAAGGGGCGTTTACCGGCGCGCAGCAGGCGCGGGCGGGCCTGCTTCGGGAAGCGGACGGCGGCGTGCTGTTTCTCGATGAGATAGCCGAGCTGGGGCTGGACGAGCAGGCGATGTTGCTGAAGGCGATTGAAGAGAAAACGTTCTTCCCGTTTGGTTCGGATAAAGAAGTGCACAGCGATTTCCAGCTTATCGCCGGCACGCATCGCGACATGACGCAGTGGGTCGCCGAAGGCCGCTTTCGTGAAGATCTTTATGCCCGCATCAACATGTGGGCCTTTGCGCTGCCGGGCCTTGCCGAACGGCGCGAGGATATTGCGCCTAACGTGGAATATGAGTTGCAGCGCTTCTGCGCGGAGCAGCAAACGCAAATCCGCTTCGATAAGACAGCGCGCGAGCGGTATCTCCTCTTCGCCTGCTCGCCGCAGGCGCGCTGGCCGGGCAATTTTCGCGAGCTTGGCGCATCGGTTGCGCGCATGGCGACGCTGGCGGACCAGGGGCGCATTACAGAGGCGTTGGTGGAAGAAGAGATTCTGCGGCTGCAACAAAGCTGGCGGCCTGCGCACGGCGCCGTTGCGCTGCCCGTCGACCCGGCGACCCTCGACCTCTTCGACCAAGACCAGCTGGCGGCGGTCATCGCCGTCTGTCGCCGTTGCAGTACGCTCTCTGAAGCCGGACGGGCGCTTTTCGCCGTCTCACGACAGAAGAAAAGCAACCCCAACGACGCCGACCGCCTGCGTAAATACTTGGCGAGGTTCGGGCTTAGTTGGGAGAGTGTGCGCGGCGCAGGATGAGCGCATTTCATCATAATTTGTTTGAATAACTTTTCTTCGCACGATACACAATAGTTATGGCCGGGCCCGCTCCCGGCTTTTTTATCCCCGCATAGCGATAACGCAACGCCGCGCTCACAGCGGCAGGGGAAACACAACGACGCAACCTGCAAGGAAAAGAATCATCATGCTCGCAACATTCACGCGGCTGTTCCCGCTCTGGGCGCTGCTGCTCTCGGTTTTGGCTTATTACACCCCTTCCACCTTCACGCCCGTTGGGCCCTGGGTCAGCACGCTATTAATGCTCATCATGTTCGGCATGGGCGTGCACCTGAAGCTTGATGATTTCAAACGCGTGCTCTCCCGCCCCGCGCCGGTGGCGGCAGGCATTTTTCTGCATTATCTGGTAATGCCGCTGGCCGCCTGGCTGCTGGCGATGCTGTTTCATATGCCGCCGGATCTTTCCGCCGGGATGGTGCTGGTGGGAAGCGTGGCGAGCGGCACCGCGTCCAACGTGATGATCTATCTGGCGAAGGGCGACGTGGCGCTGTCGGTGACCATCTCCTCCGTCTCTACGCTGGTGGGCGTTTTCGCCACGCCGCTGCTGACGCGCCTTTACGTCGACGCGCATATTCAGGTGGACGTGATGGGCATGCTGCTGAGCATTCTGCAAATCGTCGTTATCCCGATTGCGCTGGGGCTGATTGTGCACCATCTCTTCCCGCGTCTGGTGAAAGCGGTAGAGCCTTATCTGCCCGCGTTTTCGATGGTCTGTATTCTGGCTATCATCAGCGCCGTGGTGGCGGGCTCCGCTTCGCATATCGCCTCGGTAGGCCTGATGGTGATTGTGGCGGTGATCCTGCATAACAGCATTGGTTTGCTTGGCGGCTACTGGGGCGGAAGGCTGTTCGGCTTTGACGAGTCGACCTGTCGCACGCTGGCCATCGAGGTGGGCATGCAGAACTCAGGGCTTGCCGCCGCGCTTGGCAAAATCTACTTCTCGCCGCTGGCCGCCCTGCCCGGCGCGCTCTTCTCGGTGTGGCATAACCTTTCCGGCTCGCTGCTGGCGGGTTACTGGTCCGGGAAGCCCGTCGATAAACGCAAGCGGGAAACCGTGCGGGAGAGTTAATGTGAAATGCCGGGGCTGCCCGGCATTTTTATTTCAGCAGGCTTACCCTGTGTTCTTCGCCGCTATCACGTACACTGGACTGACTTTCCCTGAGAGGTAGCCATTATGTCCACCGCCAGACTGACCCAGAAAGAGATGACCGAAAGCGAACAGCGCGAATTAAAAACGCTGCTCGACCGCGCCCGTATCGCCCATGGCCGCCCGCTGACCAATTCCGAAGCGAATCACGTTAAGAAAGAGTACATCGATAAACTGATGGCGCAGCGGGAGCTGGCGGCGAAACAGGCGCGTAAGCTGAAGAAGCAGCAGGCTTACAAGCCCGACAGCGAATCCACCTTCTCCTGGTCCGCCAGCACGCCTGCGCGCGGACGAAGGTGATGACCTTTGCATTCGCATGCTGCGGGGTCGCTAAAAAATGGCTACGGATTAGTAGCCATTAAGCAAAAAATCGACTGCATCGCGTAATGGCTGTCGATAGTGCGTAAAGTCAGCAACTTCGCCGCCGACTTCTTTCGTTGGCACTCCCGCCATCATGGGCGTCATCGCCACATAAGCGGGCCCTGCAATCTCAACCACCGGACAAATTTTTGCCGACAAGGGCTTAGCGGGCAAAAGCCTGCTGTCGACTACTGGCACAACCAGAACATGCCGAAGCGTATTCGCGACAGGGTGCTGGATATTAATAAAATAGGGGTAAGCATGCTTGCCTGCCCCTTTGTTCTGATATACCCGAAACTGTTCCATCAGAACGACCGATGAAAATCACTAAACGCGCCATGCTCCTCAATAAAGTGGTTAATGGCTTCGAAGGTCTGCTGATACTCCCGAAGCTCTGCTTCGATATGATGCTGACAGTTTTCTTGCTGGCTTATACCGTCGGACATGACGGAGAATTCACTTTCTTGCCTTCTGGCGTGGCTTATCATTTTTATTTCCAGCGGACTGCTGGCAGCAGTGATAAACGGAACTCTGGTGCGCATGATGCCTCCTTTGATCTGCGATACTGCACGGTTTTTCCCTTTCCCGGTGCTTCAGGTTTCGCGCTGTATCAGAAAATAGAGTTTGAAGGCCGTATTGTCACGAAGCCGGTGCGCGCTTTGCGAGTTGCTTCCCGGTAAATCGTGCTTTCGCTGCAATGCTGAAAGCAGCGATGCCGCTCTTTTCGCGATAAAGGAAACCCAACGCTTAAAACCACCCTGGCGGTGATGAAAGCGTTGGGTCTCGGGTTAACCATCAAACGTTAATGCGTTACTCCGCTCGCTCCTCATCGTCGTCCGGCTGCTCCAGCACGCTGTAGGCCACCGCGCAGAACAACGAGTTCAGCCGCTTCATGTCGCCAAGCAGGCTCAGGTGTAACGAGCTGGTTTCAATGCTCTGCACATTCTGCTGATGCAGCCTGTCAACGTGCGCATGAGAGTAGCGCCGGTTGAGAATGCGAAAGCGGTGTTTATAGCGGCGCAGACGGCGCGCGCTCGGCACGTCGCCGGAGAAAAAGACCGACATGCTGAGCTTCAGGTTGGCGGTAAGCTGGTTAAGCAGCGTATCCAGCTCCTTAATGCCTTCCGGCGAAAACGCGCGCCGCGCGGCCAGCGATTTATCCGCCACTTCGCTGCCCATGCGCTCAAGAATGTCCGCCGCCTGATCGAGGTTCAGCGACATCTCAATAATCTCCGCCCAGCGTTTCGCCTCCGCTTCCGGCAAATCCTCTTTCGGCATGCGCGCCAGATAGAGCTTGATGGCGGTGTAGAGCACATCCACATCGTCGGCCACCTTGCGCAGCTCTTTCTCCTGGCGCGGTTCGCCGTGCATGACTTTGCCGTACAGCTCCAGCATATGCTCCAGCGCGTCGCCCATGCGCAGCGTCTCCCGCGCCGCATTGGCAAGGCCCAGCGCCGGGGTGTCGAGCGCGCTGGTGTCCAGGTGGCGCGGCTTCAGCCGCGCGTCGGTCTGCGGGTCGTCTTTGATCATCCGGCGGCAAAAGCGCGCCATCATTCTGGCGAAAGGCACCATCGCCAGGCAGCGGATGAGGTTATAAAAAACGTGAAAATAGATAACCAGTTCGGACTCCGGCAGCGGCAATTTATGCAGCCCATTCGCCAGAAGGTGAACGAACGGCAGCACAATGAGGCTGCCCACAAGCTTGAACATCAGGCTGCCAAGCGCCACACGCCGGGCGGCGGCGTTCGCGGCGCTGTTGTTGAGCATAGCAAGCAGGCCGGAGCCGAGGTTGGCGCCAATCACCAGACAGAGCGCCACGTCAAAAGAGATAACGCCGGTCGCCGTCAGCGTGGCGGTCAACAACACGGCGGCAAGGCTTGAATAGCTGATGATAGCGAACACGGCGCCTATCAGCGCATCGAGCATGATATCGCCCGTCAGCGAGGCGAAAATCACCTTCACGCCCGAAGCTTCGGTAATCGGCGTGACCGCCTGCACGATAAGCTCCAGCGCCTGCAGAATAAGCCCAAGGCCGATGGCGACGCGACCAAGCTGACCCGCCCGGGTTTGCTTGCGGCTTAAGAAGAAAATGACGCCGACGAAAATCAGCAGCGGCGAGAGCCAGGAAAGGTCGAAGGTCAGCACGCGCGCCATCAGCGCCGTACCGACATCGGCCCCCAGCACAATGACCAGCGCAGGCGTGAGCGCCACCAGATCCTGCGCGACAAACGAGGTGACTAACATCGTGGTGGCGTTGCTGCTCTGCACCAGCGCAGTCACGCCAATGCCCGCGCAAAAGGCGAGCGGTTTTTTCTCCACGCTGCGGCTGAGCACGGTTCTTAACCGCGCGCCAAAGACGCGCATTACGCCGGTACGCACAATGTGGGTGCCCCATACCAGCAGCGCCACCGCAGACAGCAGGTGTAACAGCGTTAACACGGCTTCTCCTTATGGTTGTTGTTTTCCTTTGATACCGATTTTGCAATGAAACCTTTCCCTTGCGGCAAAGGCAAACAGGTAAGACGGATAAGCGCAACGACCCTTCGCGCTCAGGGTTGGGGCGCAACGCTTACCTATCCTGCGAAGCAGGTACGCAACCGCGAGGGCGTTAGCTTAAACCGTTTAATGAGTATAAGAGCTTAATTCACAGGAAGGCGGACGGGATAGCCGTAAAGGCGCGTCGGCGGGCGGAAAAATGACAAATTTATGACGGTCTACATTTTACGAGTAGAAAAATGCAGCCAGGTTTCTTGCACCATGCAGTACGCGTTCGATTATCGATAAGAAGCGCCAGTCATGTAGCTCTGGCGCTTACTAAAGTTAATCCGCATCGTACCCGAGGTTAGGCGCAAGCCAACGTTCCACTTCCGTGGCGCTCATTCCTTTACGCTGGGCGTAATCTTCCACCTGATCGCGCTGGATTTGCGCGACGGCGAAGTACTTGCTGTCCGGGTGGCTGAAGTACCAGCCGGAAACCGACGCCCCCGGCCACATGGCGTAGGACTCGGTCAGCTTCATGCCGATGTGGGTTTCCACATCCAGTAGCGCCCAGATAGTCGCTTTTTCGGTGTGATCCGGGCAGGCCGGATAGCCGGGCGCCGGACGGATGCCCTGGTAGTTTTCGCGGATAAGCTCCTCGTTGCTGAGGTTCTCATTCGGCGCATAGCCCCAGTAGACTTTACGCACGCGCTCGTGCAGGTATTCGGCGAACGCTTCCGCCAGGCGGTCCGCCACCGCTTTCACCATGATTTTGTTGTAATCGTCATGCTGCACGTCATAGGCTTCGGCCAGCGCGTCTTCCTCAAGCCCGCCGGTCACGGCGAAAGCGCCGATGTAGTCCGCTTTGCCGCTGCGTTTAGGCGCGACGAAATCAGCGAGGCAGTAGTTGGCGAAGCCCACTTTTTCTGTCTGCTGGCGCAGATGATGGCTGACCGCCAGCACATGGGTGCGCGTTTCGTCGCGGTAGATTTCAACGTCGTCCAGCACGCGGTTAGCCGGAAAGAGCCCCACCACGCCGCGCGGGTTCAACGATTTCTTCGCGCTCAGCATGTCGAGCATATCGTTGGCGTCTTTAAACAGGCGCTGCGCCTCAACCCCTACGACGTCATCTTCGAGAATGCGCGGGTATTTGCCGGCAAGCGACCAGGTCATAAAGAACGGCGTCCAGTCGATGTAGTTGCGCAGCGTTTCGATGCTGGCGGTCACTTCCTGCACACCCAGTCGGTGCGCCACCGGCGGGGTGTAGCTCTCCCAGTCGAAGGCGAGATCGTTTTCCCGCGCCGCGGCAAGCGTAACCGGCGGCGTACGGGGTTTTTTACGACCATGTTGGATACGCACGGTTTCATACTCCTTACGGGTACGTTCGACAAAGCTGTCGCGCAGCGTGTCGGAAAGCAGCGACGAAACGACGCCTACGGTGCGCGAGGCGTTCTGCACATAGACCGTCGGCCCGCTGTAGTTCTGCTCGATTTTCACCGCCGTATGGGCTTTCGAGGTGGTCGCGCCGCCAATCAGCAGCGGCAGGGTAAAGCCCTGGCGCTCCATCTCTTTCGCCACGTTCACCATCTCATCGAGCGACGGGGTGATAAGCCCGGAAAGACCAATGATATCGGCTTTTTCTTCGCGCGCGGTTTTAAGGATTTTATCCATCGGCACCATCACGCCAAGATCGATGATTTCGTAATTATTACACTGCAACACCACGCCGACGATATTTTTGCCGATGTCGTGCACATCGCCTTTTACCGTGGCGAGAACGATTTTGCCGTTGCTTTTGCCAACCTCTTTGCTGGCCTGAATGTACGGCTCAAGATAAGCCACCGCCTGTTTCATGACGCGGGCGGATTTCACCACCTGCGGCAGGAACATCTTGCCCTCGCCGAAGAGGTCGCCGACCACGTTCATCCCGTCCATCAGCGGCCCTTCGATAACTTCAATGGGACGAGCCGCCTGCTGGCGCGCCTCCTCGGTATCCTGCTCAATAAACTCGGTAATGCCTTTTACCAGCGAGTATTCAAGGCGTTTTTTTACGTCCCACGAGCGCCATTCGGCCTGCTGCGGGTCTGCCGCCGCGTCGCTTTTGCTGCCGCGGTATTTCTCCGCCAGATCCAGCAGCCGCTCGGTGCCGTCGGCGCGGCGGTTGAGAATAACGTCCTCTACCGCATCGCGCAGCTCGGCGGGCAGATCGTCGTAAATTGCCAGCTGTCCGGCGTTAACGATCCCCATATCCATGCCGTTGCGGATGGCGTAATAGAGGAATACCGCGTGAATGGCTTCACGTACCGGGTCGTTGCCGCGAAACGAAAACGACACGTTCGATACGCCGCCGGAAATCAGCGCATGGGGCAGCTCACGCTTAATGTCCTCGCAGGCGCCGATAAAGTCCTGAGCGTAGTTGTTGTGCTCTTCGATGCCCGTCGCCACCGCAAAGATGTTCGGGTCGAAAATAATATCTTCCGGCGGGAAGCCCACTTCTTCGGTGAGAATCTGGTACGCCCGGCGACAGATTTCGATTTTACGCGCGCGGGTATCCGCCTGGCCCACTTCATCAAAGGCCATCACCACCACCGCCGCGCCGTAACGACGCACCAGCTTCGCATGATGGATAAAGGTTTCAACGCCCTCTTTCATGGAGATAGAGTTAACGATGCCTTTGCCCTGAATGCACTTGAGGCCCTTTTCAATGACTTCCCATTTCGAGGAGTCGATCATAATCGGCACGCGAGCGATATCCGGTTCGCCGGCGATCAGGTTGAGGAAACGCACCATCGCCGCTTCGGCGTCGAGCATCCCTTCATCCATGTTGATGTCGATTATCTGCGCGCCGTTTTCGACCTGCTGGCGCGCCACATCCAGCGCTTCGCTGTACTTCTCTTCTTTGATAAGGCGCTTGAATTTGGCGGAGCCGGTTACGTTGGTGCGCTCGCCGACGTTCACAAACAGCGAGTCGTCGCCGATGTTGAGCGGCTCCAGACCCGCCAGGCGGCAAGCGACCGGAATCTCTGGCAGCTTGCGCGGCGGCAACCCTTCCACCGCGCGGCTCATGGCGGCGATGTGCGCCGGGGTGGTGCCGCAGCAGCCGCCGACGATATTCAGAAAGCCCGACTCCGCCCATTCGCGGATTTGCCCGGCCATCACGTCGGCATCCAGATCGTATTCGCCGAAGGCGTTCGGCAGGCCGGCGTTGGGGTGCGCCGTCACGTAGCATTCCGCGATGCGGGAGAGTTCCGCCACATACTGACGCAGCTCATCCGGCCCCAGCGCGCAGTTAAGGCCGAAGGAGAGCGCGTCCGCATGGCGCAGCGAGTTGTAAAACGCCTCCGTCGTCTGGCCCGAGAGGGTGCGCCCGGAGGCGTCGGTTATGGTGCCGGAGATCATGACTGGCAGCTCGACGCCCAGCGCGTCGAACTCGGCTTTTACGGCGAAAATAGCGGCTTTGGCGTTAAGGGTGTCGAAAACCGTTTCAATCAGGATTAGATCTGAACCGCCCTCCACCAGCGCCCGGGTGGATTCACGGTAGGCTTCCACCAGCTGGTCGAAGGTGACGTTGCGGTAAGCCGGGTCGTTAACGTCCGGTGAAATAGAGGCGGTGCGGTTGGTGGGGCCGAGCACGCCTGCGACGTAGCGCGGTTTTTCCGGCGTGCGGGCCGTCCACTCATCAGCGCAGGCGCGGGCGAGCTTCGCCGCTGCAAAGTTGATTTCCGCCGACAGCGCTTCCATCTGGTAATCGGCCATCGCGATGGTGGTTGAGTTAAAGGTGTTAGTCTCAACGATATCCGCGCCCGCTTCAAAATAGGCATAGTGAATGGCGGCGATGGTTTCCGGTTTGGTCAGCACCAGAAGGTCGTTATTGCCCTTTAAGTCACACGGCCAGTCGGCGAAACGCTCGCCGCGGTAATCCTGCTCTTCCAGACGGTAACTCTGGATCATGGTGCCCATGCCGCCATCGAGCACCAGAATACGTTCGGCTAGCTGCTGACGCAGCTTCTCAACTTTGCTACTCACATTCACTCCCGGCTACACATAAAGGCCCAACAGGCCAGCAGACCATACTGGCATAATCCCCCCTGGCGGAAAAGGCGAGCGACGGCAACTTGAGACATGTTCACTATCAACTCCTCCGATGAGTAGTACGACGGTTGCATTATCGCCAAATAAAACGAAAATTATTTCCACGATACAGAAAAGGAGGCCGCCATGGTCGCTGCTGTTCCCGCTAAACGCGGCAAGAAACCCCGCGCCGCCGCCGCCGCTGCGCCGCAGGCCACCGGTCAGGTGCAGTCGCTGACGCGCGGGCTGAAGTTACTGGAATGGATCGCCGAGTCGCAGGGTAGCGTGGCGCTGACGGAACTCGCCCAGCAGGCGGGCTTGCCCAACTCCACCACCCACCGTCTGCTCACCACGATGCAGCAACTGGGTTTCGTGCGCCAGGTTGGCGACCTCGGGCACTGGGCGATTGGCGCCCACGCTTTTATGGTCGGCAGCAGCTTTTTGCAAAGCCGCAATTTGCTGGCGATTGTGCATCCCATTCTGCGTAAGCTGATGGAGAGCTCCGGCGAAACGGTCAACCTCGCGGTGCTGGATAAAAGCGATCATCAGGCGATTATTATCGATCAGGTGCAGTGCACCCAACTGATGCGCATGTCCGCCCCCATCGGCGGTAAACTACCGATGCACGCCTCCGGCGCGGGCAAGGCGTTTTTATCGCAGCTAAGCGACGAAGAGGTGACCAGCCTGCTGCACCGCCAGGGGCTTCACACCTACACCCATGCGACGCTGGTTTCGCCGCTGCATCTGAAAGAAGATTTGGCCCAGACCCGCAAGCGCGGCTACTCCTTCGATGACGAAGAACATGCGCTGGGGCTGCGCTGCGTGGCGGCCTGTATTTACGATGAGCATCATGAAGCCTTCGCCGCGATTTCCCTCTCCGGCCCGGTTTCGCGCATTACCGACGACCGCGTAACGGAGCTGGGGGCGCTGGTTATCAAAGCGGCGAAAGAGGTGACGCTGGCTTACGGCGGGGTACGTTAAGAGAAGAAACTGCCTTACGCCCTGCTTCTCACCGACGAGCGGCGCAAATAGCAAAACGGCAGCCTCAGGTTTGCCGTTTTGCTTTTACCCGCGCAGACAAAAACGCTGATGCCTGCGGTAGGCGTAAACATCCTCCACATGCCCTTCGCGAATGCGCGCCTGAAGCGACCGCCAGTAAGCTGCGCTGAAAAGCTCGCTGTGCATCTCCTCAAACAGCGGACCGATTTGCGGGTCGGCGCAAAGCCAGTGGCGGAACTCCTCGGGGAAAACGTCGCCCGGCGCTACGCTGTACCACGGCTCAGCGCTCAGTTCATCTTCCGGGTAGCGCGGCGGCGGAATATCCCGAAAATTCACCTCGGTCATATAGCAAATTTCGTCGTAGTCATAGAACACTACCCGTCCATGGCGGGTGACGCCGAAATTCTTAAACAGCATGTCGCCCGGGAAGATATTCGCGGCGGCGAGTTGCCGGATGGCGTTGCCATACTCCTCTACCGCATCGCGCAGCTGTTGGCCGCTTGCCTGCTCCAGCCACAGGTTCAGCGGCACCATACGCCGCTCAATATAGAGATGGCTGATGACTATCCTGTCGCCCAGATCGGTGAGCTTGCGCGGCGCTTCCTGTTGCAGCAGCGCCAGCAGCGGCGGGCTTATCTGGCTTTTTGTCAGCACGAAGTTTTCAAACTCCTGGGTATCCGCCATCCGCCCGACGCGGTCATGCTCTTTTACCAGTTGGTAGCAGGCGCGAACGTGCGCTTCGGTCACCTCTTTCTGCGGCGCGAAGCGGTCTTTAATCACTTTAAATACCCGGTCAAAGCCCGGCAGCGTGAAGACCAGCATGACCATACCGCGAATGCCGGGCGCTTCGATAAACTGCTCGTCGGTGCGGGTGATGTAGTTGAGGTATTCGCGGTAGCTCTCCGTTTTGCCGTGCTTCTGGCAGCCTATCGCCATATAAAGCTCGGCGGTGGTTTTGCCCGGCAGGATCTCCCGCAGCCACTCCACCAGCGCGGCGGGCAGCGGCGCGTAGACCATAAAATAAGAGCGGGCGAAACCGAAAACGATGCTCGCCTCGGCGCTGGTGGTCAGGCAGGCGTCAACAAACAATTCGCCCTCTTCCGTGCGGTGAATGGGCAGCAGAAACGGCAGCGTGCCGCCCGGCAGCACCAGCTTGCCCACCAGCCAGGCCGCTTTGTTGCGGTAGAAGAGCTCATTCGCCACCTGCAAATGCGCGTTCTGCAGCATCTGCGCCCCGAGGGTTTCGGTGAGGTGCGCAATAATATAGCCCACATCCCGCGCGAGATTTTGCCAGCGCAAGCGCAGCGGGAGATCGCTAAGCAGCGTGGTAAGCAATTCCCGCCATCCCTGCTGCGGATAGAAGTCTTTCGCCAGCGGACGGGGAATGGTGCGAAAGCGCCGTTCGGGCTGCGAGCTGAAGATAAACAGCCGTTCAGGGCTGAGCGCGCGGTGGTCGAAAAGCCGGCAATAAACAGAGTTGAAAAAGCTTTCGGCAATCTCGAAACGTGGGTAGTCGGGCAACAGCGCGGTGTAATGCTGTTTAACGCGCAGCAGAAAATCAGCGTCAGCGCCTTTCCCCTCGGTAATGCACTTTAGCTGCTCCACCACCAGGCCCACGTGATGATCGTAAAGGTGGATACGGCTTTTCATCGCCTGCTGGACGGCGTGCCAGTCAGCCTGCTCGAAGCGCTGCTGCGCGCCGGAGGTCACTTCCAGAAAGCGCCCGTACTGGGCGTCGAAGCCCTGCAGAATGGTTTGAGCGACAAGCAGTTCCAGTCCACGCGACATAGACAGGCTCCTGGTGTGAAGATGAGAGAAACAACGTTGCGGCCCTGTTTGCGCCTTGTCCTGCCCCTCTGCCAGGAAGGGAAAGGCGGAGCGACTGACCTGAGCCCACAGCGCATGGCGGCTGGCGCTTACCCGCTCTGCGCGTTTCTTCCACCGGAAAGAGGGAACAGGCCAGCCCGCCTTTTCCCTCTCCCGTTAAGGGAGAGGGCCAGGTGAGGATTTGCCGCTAGAACTGCGCTTCCTCTGTTGAGCCGGTCAGCGCCGTGACGGACGACGCGCCGCCCTGGATAATGGTGGTCACGTTGTCGAAATAGCCGGTGCCCACCTCTTGCTGATGCGAAACGAAGGTGTACCCTTCTTTCCCGGCCGCGAATTCCGGCTGCTGCACCTTCTCAACGTAGTGCTTCATCCCTTCGCCCTGTGCATAGGCGTGCGCCAGGTCGAACATGTTGAACCACATGCTGTGAATCCCTGCGAGCGTGATGAACTGGTACTTGTAGCCCATGTCCGACAGCTGCTGCTGGAAGCTGGCGATGGTTTTATCATCCAGATTCTTCTGCCAGTTAAACGAAGGCGAGCAGTTGTAGGCGAGCAGCTTGCCGGGGAAACGGGCATGAATCGCTTCGGCGAAGCGCCTGGCCTGAGCGAGATCGGGCGTGGACGTTTCACACCATACCAGGTCGGCATAAGGGGCATACGCCAGCCCCCGGCTGATAGCCTGCTCTACGCCCGCACGAGTGCGGTAAAAGCCTTCACTGGTGCGCTCGCCGGTAATGAACTCGCTGTCGTAGGGGTCGCAATCGGAGGTAATCAGATCCGCCGCGTCGGCGTCGGTGCGGGCGATTAACAGCGTCGGCACGCCCATCACATCTGCCGCCAGGCGCGCCGCCACCAGCTTCTGGATAGCTTCCTGAGTCGGCACCAGCACTTTCCCGCCCATATGACCGCACTTTTTCACCGAGGCGAGCTGATCTTCAAAATGTACCGCCGCCGCGCCCGCTTCAATCATCGATTTCATCAGTTCAAAGGCGTTCAGCACGCCGCCAAATCCCGCTTCGGCATCCGCCACAATCGGCAGGAAATAATCGACATAGCGCGGATCGCCCGGCTCAATGCCGGCAGCCCACTGGATCTGATCCGCACGGCGAAACGTATTGTTGATCCGCTCCACTACCGAAGGCACGGAGTTAGCCGGGTAGAGCGATTGATCCGGGTACATGCTGGACGCCAGGTTAGCATCGGCTGCGACCTGCCAACCGGAAAGGTAAACCGCCTCAATCCCCGCTTTCGCCTGTTGCAACGCCTGGCCGCCGGTCAGCGCGCCGAGGCTGTTGATATAGCCTTTTTTCGCGTCGCCATGCAGCAAACGCCACATTTTCGCCGCGCCCAACTGCGCCAGCGTGCATTCCGGGTTCACCGAACCGCGCAGCTTTACCACCTCCTGCGCGCTGTAAGGACGACGGATCCCTTCCCAGCGCGGTTGTTGCCATTCCTGCTCTAATTGCTCAATCTGTTGGGTACGTGTCGTTTTCATAGGCAGATGCTCCTTATTAGTAGGGTGGCGTAGGGTCAGGCCAGCAGGCGGTAGCCTGGCAGCGTGAGGAAGTCGATAAGCTCGTCCGAGGTGGTGATTTGCTCCATCAGGCGCGCGGCCTCTACAAAGCGGCCATGGCTGAAGCGCTGTTCGCCCAGCTCTTCCTGGATGACCTGCATCTCTTCGGCGAGCATCTGGCGGAAGAGATCTTTGGTCACCAGCTTGCCGTTGCTTAAGGTTTTCTGATGGTGGATCCACTGCCAGATAGAGGTACGGGAGATCTCCGCCGTCGCGGCATCTTCCATCAGGCCGTAAATCGGCACGCAGCCGTTGCCTGAAATCCAGGCTTCAATGTACTGTACCGCCACGCGGATATTGGCGCGCATCCCCTCTTCCGTACGCTCGCCTTCGCAAGGCGCCAGCAGCGCTTGCGCAGTAATGGGCGCATCTTCTTCCCGGGTGACGCGCAGCTGGTTTTTGTTTTCCCCCAGCGCCTTGTCAAAGACCGCCATCACCGTATCGCCAAGCCCGGGATGCGCAATCCAGGTGCCGTCGTGACCATTGTTCGCTTCGAGCTCTTTATCCGCTTTAACCTTATTCAGCACCCAGTCGTTACGCTGGCTATCTTTACTCGGGATAAACGCCGCCATACCGCCCATTGCGAAGGCCCCGCGGCGGTGGCAGGTTTTAATCAGCAGCCGCGAATACGCATTCAGAAAGGGTTTATCCATTGTTACGCTCTGGCGGTCGGGCAGCACGCGATCCGGGTGGTTTTTGAGCGTTTTGATGTAGCTGAAAATGTAATCCCAGCGGCCGCAGTTAAGACCCACGATATGGTCGCGCATCGCATGAAGGATCTCGTCCATCTGGAAAACCGCCGGCAGCGTTTCGATTAACAAGGTTGCTTTGATGGTGCCGCGCGGCAGGCTGAAGCGGTCTTCGGTATAGCTGAAAACCTCGCTCCACCAGGCGGCCTCCTGCCATGACTGGGTTTTCGGCAGGTAGAAATAGGGGCCGCTGCCTTTGGCGAGCAGGGTTTCGTGGTTGTGGAAAAAATAGAGCGCGAAGTCGAACAGGCTGCCAGGGATCGCTTCACCGCGCCAGGTAACATGTTTTTCCGGGAGATGCAGGCCGCGCACCCGGCAGATCAACACCGCAGGATTGGGCTTCAGTTGGTAGATTTTGCCAGCTTCACTGGTCCAGGTGATGGTGCCTTTCACCGCATCCCGCAGGTTGATCTGCCCGTCGATCACTTTCTCCCAGTTTGGCGCCAGCGAGTCTTCAAAATCGGCCATGAAGACTTTCACATTGGCGTTTAGCGCATTGATCACCATTTTGCGCTCTACAGGGCCGGTGATTTCAACGCGGCGATCCTGTAAGTCCTCTGGAATACCGCGAATAGTCCATTCGCTTTCTCTTATGGAAGCCGTTTCCGAAATAAAATCGGGCAGCTTGCCGGCATCGATTTCCTGCTGTACCTGCGTTCTGGCAGCTAATAACTTGTTACGCTGCGGCGTAAAGCGGGCAACCAGTTCGCTTAAAAACTCAACGGCTTCAGGCGTCAGTATTTGCCGTTCCCGCTCGCTAAAGGGCTGGTTGAATGCCAGTTCGGTGGTGGTGGCTTGCTGATTCATGACTGCGATCCTCTCTGTTGATCCGTGAAAGAAAGATGCGATCGCGAACGAAACCAAAGGCGTGCGTTTTTCGTTCAGCAGGAATAAGAGTAATCAAACCATTTTCAAAATCAAAAACAATTTCCATTTTTGATTTAAAATGCATATAAGTTACTGATTTTAATGAATTTAAAATTTTCTATGCAATTGGATGGTTTTTTAAAAAAAAAAAGGCGCCCGCAGGCGCCTGTCATGGGAGGCTGAATCGCTTAATCCAGCGTGGGATTCATGTGACGAAGATCATATGGCGTGATCTGGTAGACGAAGTAATTAAGCCAGTTCGTAAAGAGTAAATTTCCATGGCTACGCCATGTCGCGCGAGGTTTGTTTTGCGGATCGTTGTTCGGGAAATAGTTATAAGGCACCTGCGGGTCCAGACCCGCCTCGACGTCGCGGAAATACTCGCTCGCAAGCGTATTAGCGTCATATTCCGGATGGCCGGTAACAAAGGCGATGCGTTTATCTTTGCTGGCGAACAGGTAAGCGTCCCCCTCTTCCGATTCGGCAAGAATATCGAGATCGGTATAATCGCGAATAAGCGAGGCCGGGAAATCCGCGTAGCGCGAATGCGGCGCCAGAAACGTATCATCAAACCCTTTTGTCAGCAGCGCATGAGGCTGGGTGATGTGGTGCTCATAAACGCCAGAAAGCTTCTCTTTACGGGTCTGCTTTGGAATACCATAAAGGATATTTAACGCCGCCTGAACCGCCCAGCAGACAAACAGCGTCGACGTAACGTGATCTTTCGCCCACTCCAGGACCTGCTGGATTTGCGGCCAATAGGCGACGTCATTAAACTCGACCAGGCCCAACGGCGCGCCGGTGACGATAAGCCCGTCGAAGTTCTGATCGCAAATATCTTCAAAGTTACAGTAAAAGTTATTCAGATGCTCAGCGGGCGTGTTGCGGGACTCGCGGCTGTCGATGCGCAAAAGTTGAATATCCAGCTGCAACGGGGAGTTTGAGAGTAAACGCAGGAACTGGTTTTCCGTCTCAATTTTTTTCGGCATGAGGTTAAGTATCAGGACCTTAAGCGGACGGATCTCCTGATTAATGGCGCGTGATGTGGTCATCACAAAGACATTTTCCTGACGCAGAAAATTGACGGCTGGTAACTCATCAGGCACCCGAATAGGCATAACCTTATTTCCTCACTGCATACGTTTAAACGTTTAGACATCCAGATAGCTGACAATAACCAGGTTCGGCGTGAATGTCGAGCCTGCATGCTGAAGGTGAGAAAGTTTCAAGAACCGGGAAAGGTTAGAACAAAAACGCAATAAGAAGGAGCTCACGATGAGCATAACGATACGCCGTGCCCGGCGTGATGAAGGAGAAGCCCTGGGTGATATCTGGTGTCGCTCGGTCGATGCTACCCATACTTTTTTGCAGCCTGCAGATCGTATCGAAATCGAAAAACAGGTGCGGGCATTTTTGCCGGACGCTCCGCTTTGGGTCGCCGTTACGTCCGATGACGCTCCCGTGGCCTTTATGCTGTTATCAGGAGCACATATGCACGCGCTATTCGTCGATCCGGATTTTCGCGGCAAGGGCGTGGGCCGTATGCTGATTGCCCATGCGCTTTCTTATGCTCCTGAACTGACAACCGACGTTAATGAACAGAACGTGCAGGCAGTGGTTTTTTATCAGAAGATGGGATTCAGCGTTACGGGGCGCAGCGAAAGAGACAGTGAAGGCAGGCCATATCCTCTGCTGCACCTTCGCTATCAGCGCTGATTTCTGCTTTGCGCAAGCAGCGCTCTCACGGCATCGTCAGTTCGCGGCTGCACAGCGCAGGCTACCACCATGTGGCGGTATCGCATAGCCGATGCGCCGGCTGCCATTTCCATGATGGCGCGCTCCTCAACCTGTGACAACCCGCCGTCGTTAAGCTCCAGCGCGTCGATAACGATGTCGTAGCGCTGGCGCCTGACGAACCGATCCAGCAAACCTTGCGGTTTAACCTGCTCAATCAGGTCTCGTAAAACTTTTTCTGCGGCGAAGAAGGCGCCAATAAGGATACGCTGATTACTGAATGAGCCATGACCCACCGCTTCCCGGCCGGTATCCAAATCGCGCAGACTCATGCGATTTTTACGAATGGTGACGTACAGGATATTCATACAGCTGCCCTGCTTTATTGTTTTTAATTGAAGACGTTAATTGTATCGGGCAACAGGGCAATGCGCGAAGTTTTGTTGTTTTATCAAACGTGAATACAAAGGCAGGAAAAGGCGTTGCTGTACCGCTGAATAGCAAAAAACCCGGTCGTCAGACCGGGTTTTTTGCTTTGTTTGATGCCTGGCAGTTCCCTACTCTCGCATGGGGAGGCCCCACACTACCATCGGCGCTACGGCGTTTCACTTCTGAGTTCGGCATGGGGTCAGGTGGGACCACCGCGCTACGGCCGCCAGGCAGATTCTGTTCACCCACCGCTTCCGCCATGAGTGCTTATCCGTCACAAGCTGAATTTCTCTCAAATCACGCCAAAACATCTTCGGCGTTGTAAGGTTAAGCCTCACGGTTCATTAGTACCGGTTAGCTCAACGCATCGCTGCGCTTACACACCCGGCCTATCAACGTCGTCGTCTTCAACGTTCCTTCAGGAGACTTAAAGTCTCAGGGAGAACTCATCTCGGGGCAAGTTT
>KK211222.1:243522-735764 GCA_000621185.1 Franconibacter pulveris DSM 19144 | reverse complement strand
TGGCCGCTGCTGAAAGCCTATAACTGGCCCGCCCTGTGGGCGCCGGTCGGCATCTGGGTCAGCACGCCGGAGAACAAAAAGGTCGATTTCGGCGGCCTGCCGACCGCCCGTGAGAAGTTCGCCACCTGGGATATGGTGCGCGAAGTGAGCCGCTCGCCGCTGGTGGAGATCGGTTCGCATACCTGGGCTTCGCACTATGGCGGCGTGGCTAACCCGCAGGGCAGCTCGCAGCCTGCGGCCGCAAACCGCATATTCAATAAAAAGACCGGCCAGTATGAGACAGATGAAGAGTATCAGGCGCGTATCGATAAGGACGTAGCCACGATCACCGCCAAAATTGAGGAAGTGACCGGCAAGGCGCCGCGCGCTTGGGTCTGGCCTTATGGCGCGGCCAACGGCGTGTCGCTGTCGATAATCAAAAAGCATGGCTACCAGATGGCCTTTACCCTGGAGGATGGGCTTGGCAATGTGAACAATCTGGAAAGCATTCCTCGCCAGCTTATTAACGGCAACCCTTCGCTCGAAAACTTCGCGGAGGGCATAATAGACGTTCGCGAGCCTAACGCCATGCGTGCGATGCATATCGATCTGGATGATGTTTACGACCCGAACCCGGCGCAGCAGAAAAAGAACATCGACAAGCTTATCCAGCGCGTTTATGACATGAGAGCGTCACATGTTTTTCTCCAGGCGTACGCCGACCCGGCGGGCGACGGAACGGTGAGAGAGGTATACTTCAAGAACCGCTGGCTGCCGGTCCGCTCCGATCTCTTTAACTTTGTGGCGTGGCAGTTGCAAACCCGGGCCGGGGCGAAAGTCTATGCCTCAATGCCGGTGCTGGCCTTCAGTCTGGATAAGTCGTTGCCGCGCGTGCAGGTCTGGGACCCAAAAACCGGTACGGTGAAAGTGGACCCGAAACAGTACCAACGCTTGTCGCCCTTCAACGCCGTGGCGCGCCAGCGCATCACCGAAATCTATGAAGACCTGTCCCGTTATTCCAACTTTGCCGGCATCCTCTTCCATGACGACGCGCTGCTGACGGAGTTTGAAGACGCCAGCCCGGACGCCATGACCGCCTATCATCAGGCGGGCTTTAAAGGGACGATTACGGACATTCGCAACAACCCGCAGGAATTTGCGCGCTGGACGCGATTCAAGAGCCGGGAGCTTATCGATTTCACTCAATCGTTAACAGAAACCGTTCATTCGATTCGCGGTCCGCAAGTCAGAACGGCGCGCAATATCTACGCCATGCCGGTGCTCGATCCGAAGAGCGAATCCCGGTATGCGCAAAACCTCAACGACTTCCTCACCACCTACGACTGGACGGCCCCGATGGCGATGCCGCTGAGAGAAGGCGTGCCGCTTAACGAAAGCGGCGCCTGGCTCGATAGCATGGTGACGGCCGTGAATCAGCACCCTGATGCGCTGCGCAAAACCATTTTTGAACTCCAGGCAAGAAACTGGCAGCAGACGGAAAACCAGGGAAGGATAAGTGGCAAACAGCTGGCGCAATGGATGGACCAACTGAAGATAAGCGGCGCCAACAGCCTTGGCTACTATCCCGACGATTTTATTAATGGTCAGCCAGGCATGGATGAGATTCGTCCCTCATTCTCCGCCTGGTGGTACCCACAAAAAACGGCCGTTCTGACAGGTAACTAAGCGCATTGACTGACTGGTTGCTTAACGCGCGAGTTCGCTTCACTGAGCGGGCGTCGTCCCCCTTCGCTTATCAAGCCTGGGCGGAAAACCCTGGGCTGAGGACGTAAGCAGGGTAGCGCGAAAGTAAAAAGCCGGGCGACAGCCCGGTTTTTTCTGACAATTCTTGCGCAACGCTTGGCGAACTCCCCGAACGAAAACCACAAGCCGGGCTTCGGTAGGCGTTCCGCACCGGCGCCTGCTTTGAGCATCAGGTCACCGTGACTCACTCTGCGTTAAGGGGGGCGCGTTGTGCTGTAGCCGGGCGTTAATGACCCGACAGGGGATTAAGCGAAAGCAGTTTTACCTTGACTGAAAAGCTTACTGCAGCGAGGGCACATGAGCATTGCGCCTTTCTGAACCCGGGAGAAGCTGTGTTCGGACTGTTGATTGCAATGAGGGCAGGTACATTTCACGAGATAATTACGGCTATTTTTTGCGTCTTTGCGTTGTGACATTGAATAATTCCTGATGGAGGGGCAGCCACCATACACGATTCCTGCGCACATAGCCCGTAATGCTTCTCCTGGCGCCGCAGATAGTGAGGCTCCTGCGTCCCGGCAGGCGAGGAGCAGGTGTGCGTCGGCGTGCTCATGTCCCAAATCCGGCCTTCGCCGTTAACGCCGAATTGTGTAATTTCCGCTTCGCTTTTGTCGTTATTTCCTGTCGTCCTCCGTGGAAGATTTGGCGTAACCTGCTGTCTCGAATTGTTGATGCACTATACTGACCATTGCAGTTGTTATTTATCGACGAGGCTGCGCGCAGTGACTAACCTGCCGCCAACCTTACCTATGACCCTCAGGAGAACAAAATGCAAAAGAATAAAACGTTAAAAGGGCTGCTGGCCGTATCGGCAGTTGTAGCAATGTTCAGCACTGCCGGCGTGCAAGCGCAGGCGACGAGCGCCGCGCAAAATAGCGCCGCCGGCCAGAGCGAATCGAGCGCTAAGCTCAGCGCCGGCGACGAAAAAGCGTTAAAGGACATGGCGCAGGCCAATATCAATGAAATCGCTGCCGCTAAGATAGCCCTGAGCAAGGCCCAAAGCAGCGATGTCAAAGCCTTCGCGCAGAAGATGGTCGACGACCATGGCGCCGCCCTGACCAAAGTACAGACGGTCGCACAGCAAAAAGGCGTAACGCTGCCGACTGAGCCGGACGCCAGTCATAAGGCCATGGCTGCCCAGCTGGAAAAGCAGAGCGGCGACGCCTTTGACAAGATGTATATGGAAAACGCCGGCACGAAAGACCACCAGATGGTGTTGTCAACGCTTAAGCGTGACGCCGGAAGTATCAAGGATTCGGACGTGAAGGCGCTGGCCGACGCGCATACGCCGGTCGTTGAGCAGCACCTGCAGTCCGCCCAGCAGATGTCGATGCATTCCGGTAAGTAACCCGGTTGCACGATGGGAACAGGTTCTGCATCCGGGCACCCCTTTGTTCAACGGGTTGCAGAAAATCACGGGGGAGTGTCACTGTGACTGTGTTAAAGAACGGCGATGACCAGGGTATGTGTGCCGTTCGATGCTCGCCTGGGCGCCGTCACGCGCTGACGCTCACTCTACGTGCCGACGACTGGAATTAACGCAAGCAGCCGCTCGACAGGCTGCATGGCGTAAATAGTGCGAAGGACCGCTTCTGGCACAAAACGGAGAGCCCGCATTTTTGACGTCATGCCGCCACCGATTTTTTGCATTGCCGGAATGACCACGGCAGGGTTACTGCGCAGTACGTCCTGACCCTGGCGGCCCGCGTTGTCTCAATGCAGCAGTAACCAATGCAGTAGTAACCGATAAAGGCCAGACTCATCATAAATCTGCGCCTTCATAATTTCTCACTACCCCCGTGGCAGGCCACCGCTGCCCTCTGTGATGATTCAGGGGGTCAGGCGGAGTCGCGCATTAATTTTTCATCTGCATGAGCACGATCGTACTCAATCTGAGCTAATTCCATGGCCGGACCGAATTCCAGCGCCCAATTCGTCAGCGCCGCAAAAGGCTGCTGCAATGACTGCGCCAGCGGCGTAATAGAATATTCCACCCTCACAGGAGAGGTTGGCAGAACCTGACGATTGACTAAACCGTTGCGCTCCAGTCGTTTCAGCGCATCGGCCAGCGCCTTATGAGTAATCCCGTTCAGGCGTCTGCGAATTTCATTGAACCGGCAAGGTTCAGTACACAGCACCGTAAGAATTAATATCGACCATTTATTGGTGATGTTTTCTAACACTGGTCGGGTTTTTCCGATGTCTTTCAGGCAGTTGTTATCTCTATCTTGCATGGCGATATAGTCACTTATCGTTGGTATAAGCAAAGTGCGTAATTGATATTAAGTATAGATTTTATACCATCGGTTTTCGACCTTAAACGGAGAAAAACAGATGGGCAACATTGAAAAAAAAGTCGCTGTGGTGCTTGGCGGCGCGAAAGGAATTGGGCTTGCTATCAGTCAACGTTTAGCAACCGAGGGGGCGATCACCTGGTTCACCTCAAGACGGGATGAAGAGCTTGAGACGGCCAAAAGTAAAATAGCCGGTACCGCGCTGCCACTGCGGGCAGATGTCAGCCAGAAGAGTGAACTGAGCCGTATCATGCAGACGATTGCAGAGAAATCGGGCCAGATAGATATATTGGTCATCAACGCTGGCATCTCGGAATACGCCACGCTTGAAGAAATCGATGAGCCGCATTTTGATAAGACGTTTGGCCTGAACGTTCGCTCGCCCGTTTTTGCCCTGCAGGCAGCATTGCCCCTGTTGAAGCCCGGCAGCAGTGTCGTGCTCATCGGTTCAATTGCTGATGTTATCGGCACGCCGGGATATGGCGTCTACTCCGCCAGCAAAGCTGCATTGCGCTCTTTCGCCCGCACCTGGACACGTGAACTTGCCGGGCAGGGCATCCGGGTTAACGTTGTCGCGCCCGGCCCTGTAGACACTGACATGATGGCCGCTGTCTCTGATGAGGTGCGTAAAGGATTAACCAGCGCAATACCGCTGGGCAGAATGGCCCGGCCTGAAGAGGTGGCAAACGCGGCATTTTTCCTCGCCAGTGATGAGAGCAGCTATATTGCAGGCGCCGAGATTTGTATTGATGGCGGAATGACACAGGTTTAAGGGATAACACGGCGGCCATCCCGGGATGGCCGCGCGTGCGACGGCCACCCTCGGTTATCCCGTTACGCTCTGTATATTAACCATCCGTAGAACGTGTCAGCTTTTCCCACTGGTCTATTTCCTTACCTAATGCCGCGAGCTTTTGCCGCACCAACTCTAACGCATCGCTGCCTAACAACAAGTGCGTGGGCGGTGACTGGCTTTCAATCAACGCCAGCATGGCGCGTGCGGCCTTAACCGGGTCGCCGGGTTGCTTACCGCTATTTTCCTTGCGCGCCTGCCGGATGGGGTCGAATAAAGCGTCATAGTCCGGGATGCTGCGGGTGCTGCGTACCATTGAACGCCCGGCCCAGTCCGTACGAAACGAGCCAGGCGCCACGGCGGTCACCTGTATGTTGAACGGGGCAAGCTCTTTGCTTAATGTTTCTGATATCCCTTCCAGCGCAAATTTGCTGCCGCAGTAGTAAGCGATCCCCGGCATGGTGATAAACCCGCCCATTGAGGTGATATTGATAATGTGCCCGCTGCGACGCTCGCGCATGCCCGGCAGCACGGCTTTGATCATCGCCACTGCGCCAAACACATTGACATCAAACTGGCGGCGCATCTCGGCGAGCGGGGATTCTTCCAGAATGCCTTCATAGCCGTAACCGGCATTGTTCACCAGTACGTCAACCGGGCCGAAGTCGGATGAAATCTCTGCCACTGCCTTATCAATCCGCTCAACGTCCGTGACATCAAGCAGGCGGCCGAAAGCCCGCTGCGCATCAAGCGCCTCGAAAGCCTGCTGTGCTTCGCGATTGCGCACCGTACCGATGACTTTATGGCCTGCGGCGAGGGCTTCCTGCGCCAGCGCACGACCAAAGCCGCTGCTGACGCCGGTAATTAAAATGGTTTTTGCTGATGACATAAAAGAACTCCCATGAACAGTCGAGACTGCATGTTATTCTCTGTACTGGCGCATTTTTAGGCCGTATTTTCTCGTTTTATTGCCTGATTTTATGAGGTGTAGTGATGTCCGGGATGATTGCTCTGGTGAAAGCCCTTGCGGTGCAGGAGGGGTATAACCTCACTGCGTTGCCTGATGTGCGAATTTTGCGTGCCGATCGTCCGCTGGCCAGAACGCCTGTGCTTTACGACCCGGGGATTGTGATTGTCTGCCAGGGCAGCAAACGCGGTTTCTTCGGCCAGCAGACCTATTTATATGATGAGCAGCACTACTTGGCGGTTTCGGTGCCGGTGCCGTTTGTGATGGAGACCGACGCTTCGGCAGAACACCCGTTGCTGGCGATTTATATGCATCTGGATTTTCAGCTTGCCGCTGAACTGATATTGCAGATTGAACAGCATGACATCCCGCATCCTCCCGCCGCGCCGCAAAGCATGATGTCGAGCCCGATGGACGACACGATAAAAACAGCCGTGCTGCGCTTGCTTGAAGTCCTGAACAATCCCCTTGAGGCGGCGATCCTCGGCCCAGCGCGGGTACGTGAGCTCTATTTCCGCGTACTGACAGGCGCACAGGGCAACGCAATGCGCGCCGCACTGACCTTGCAGGGGCAGTTCGGCAAAATCGGCAAAGCGTTACAACGCATCCATGCCGCCTATGCTGAGCCGTTAACGCTGACGCAACTGGCGATGGAGGCCGGAATGAGCGTGCCGACGTTTCATAGCCATTTCAAAGCGATAACCCAAGTGCCGCCGATGCAGTATGTGAAATCGGTACGCCTGCACCAGGCGCGGATGTTAATGGTGCGTGAGCATATGACCGCTGCCGCCGCGAGCTATGCCGTCGGCTATGAAAGCCCGTCGCAATTTAATCGCGAGTTCAAACGCCTGTTTGGTCTGCCACCGGCAGAGGAGATCAAACGCATGCAGCGTAACTTCGCCGTTCCACCCGCGCAGCAAGCGTCGCTCTTTGTTTCCTCGCATTAAAGCTTGTCCGGTATTGCACATCTTCAGTGTGAAAGGGCTGTTGCTAAAGATCATGAGATGCAATAACCAACATCCTGATTATTTTGTCCACCATAAAGGGCGCAGCATGATTAAGCTCCGGATCGCGTAAAAGTTTGTCGGCTATCATCAATGCGAAGTGGCGAACGGCTTCGTTATCACCTGCATACTCCGTTCGGCGGCTTCGCTGTAAAGGTTCAGCCACCTGCGCTTGTTCTTTCTTCGTTTCACTTAAGCCGGAAAATGATCGGTTCTGGGCTTCTGCTGTCGCTAACTTTGGCCTGTCGGGAAAACGGATAACCGTCATGAATCTTCTCCACTTCTCGGTTTATTTTTAATGCGATGACGTTTTTTTGCTCAGTGTTCAGGCATAGCTGGTCTATCACTATGCAGGCCGGTGCCATCCGGGTGGTATAGTTGAATCGCACCCATCCTAGTAGTAGGATGGGTGGGTGTCAATGCTGTTCAGATGCGCCTGAAAACGCGGCTGCAACGGTTTTAAAAGAAAAGGGGAGGGATGATACGACGACCCTGATCGCGTTCAGCCCGCATCAGCGCAGGCTGTTTGACAATATCGCTGCCTGTCAGTAGGTTGCCCATGACGCTGATAGCCCCTCTTTTTTTTCGTCTGGATTGATTACTGGAGAATGAAATGATCGAACGTTCGCCAAAAGCGCGTGAAATTATGGCAAATACGAGGCAACTGCTCACCGCTGGAGGATATAAGAGTTTTAGCTATGCCGATCTTGCTGAGCGGGTGGGCATCCGCAAGGCCAGTATCCATCACCATTTTCCAGGTAAAGAAGATTTAGTTAAGGCTGTTGTGCAGGACTACCGCGCAGAAGCGCAGGCGGGTATGGCGGCCATGGATCAGCAAATAAACGATCCGCTTGCCAAACTGAAAGGGTATGCCGATTTCTGGTCGGCGTGTATCAAAGATGGCGTATCGCCATTTTGCATCTGCGTGATGCTTGCCGTTGAACTTCCGACTCTGCCCGAGGATATTGCCGCTGAAGTCACGGGTCATTTCAGCGATCTTTCTGACTGGCTGGCATCATTACTCAGCGCTGGTGAAGAGCAGGGCGTGTTCCAGCTAAATGAAACGGCGGAAGTCGAAGCCAAAACGCTGATGGCTGGCATGCATGGCGCTATGCTGGCAGCACGGGCATTTAATAATCCGCAGGTGTTTGATCAGATTGCCTGGCCGCTGATAAACAAGATGGTAAAAGTAGCCTGACGGTTGCCCGGTTTGACGTAACCGGGCAGCGCTTTTTGCTAAACCTCCTCATTACTCCCTGTTCCCCTGTTATGAGATAACCTGATTCGCAACAAAACCTGTTGATCTTTTACCTACCAACTAGTAGGTTTGTTGGCGAGGGGAAGCGTAAAATACGGCTTCGTTTATTCAACTTGCCAGGTTGAGAGGGTTATATGTCAGATAGTATTCATTACGAGAGTCAGCAGAATTGGCTCAAGCACTATTATTTTACCCGTACGGTTTTCTCGGTTTTATGGGTTATTGCCGTTTTTACCGCTGGGCAGTCCTCCTATTTTTGGGCGATGATTTTGTTAATTCTCTATCCAGCATGGGATGCGTTGGCGAATTATACTGATGCAGTTAAAAGCGGTGGATTCGGTCGTAGCCGGATGCAGACAATAAATATTATCGTCAGCGCCGTCACTACGCTTGCCGTGATATTAACCATTAAAAGCGGCATAGATAATGTGATTCGCCTGTTCGGTGTCTGGGCAATATTATCCGGCCTGCTGCAACTGGGTGCGGCTGCTCAACGCTGGAAACAGTATGGCGCGCAATGGAGCATGATATTAAGTGGCGCTCAGTCAGCGTTTGCAGGCGCATTTTTTATCTTTCAGGCCCGAACGCCAGAGCCGCCGTCGATAGTCAATATTGCGGGCTATGCCGCGTTTGGCGCCGTCTATTTCTGCATATCCGCCGTGTCGCTTACTGTTCGACAAAAAAGAGAAGCGAAACAGCCAGGCTGAATACAGGCGCGACGCTGATTAAATCACTGCACTTTTCTTTTTAAAGATATCGTGCGCAGAATGAGTTAATAATATGAATATCAAAGCACACATAAACAAACAGACACTGGTGCGTCTGGCGCTGGTCGGCATTATTCCGCTGATTCTCTGTTTGTTATTTCTATGGGCTGGCGGTTGGCTTACGCCTGAACGCCTGACTTCGGATAAGCTTATCAACGTCTTACAACAATCGGGTGGAATACATAAAGGCTATCGCCGTAATCATGCTAAAGGCATATGCGTGCTTGGCAATTTTATCTCAAACGGCAATGCCAGCACGCTGTCACGTGCTTCAATATTCAGCAAAGGTGAAACCGCGGTAACAGGGCGTTTTGCCATTGCGGGCGGTAATCCGGGCGCGCCGGATTATGCCGTGCCCGTGCGGAGTATGGCGCTATCCTTTCAACAGGCTAATGGTGAGCAGTGGCGCACCGGCATGAACGCCATGCCGTTTTTCCCCGTCAGTTCCGTTGAAAGTTTTTATGAACTTCAAGCTGCGACCCTGCCGGATCCTGCAACCGGAAAACCGAATCCGGAAAAATTGCACGCCTTTGTCATGAAGCATCCGGAAGTAAAACCGTTTTTTGCGTGGGCAAAGCAATACACGCCTTCTTCAAGCTGGGCCAGCGATCGTTTTAACAGCCTCAATGCTTTTCGCCTGATCGATCGGGCGGGCAATGAACATCTGGTGCGCTGGAGCATGGTGCCGCATACCCGTTTTTCACCACTAAGCGACGCCGATAAACAGAACAAAGATTTTCTGCAACAGGATCTTGCGCATCGTCTGGAACAGGGCGCGCTGGAATGGGATCTCGTGTTCACGCTGGCTCAGGCGGGGGATAAGGGTAACGACGCTACAAAAGCATGGCCAGCCGACCGGAAAACGATCAATGCCGGGACGTTAGTATTAAATAAGGCCTTACCTCAACAGCAGGGACCCTGTAACGACATCAACTACGATCCGTTGATTTTACCCGACGGGATGGCGGCGTCTGATGACCCGATACTTAACGCGCGCTCATCGGCTTATGCTAAATCCTATAATCTGCGCACCCATGAACAGGCGCAACAGGCAGGAGCGCATTTATGAACAAGACAGCTTATTTTCATCCGGCTCTGCGCATTGTGCACTGGCTGATGGCCGCAGCGATTCTCGCGATGTTGTTTATCGGTGTGGCGATGGTCTCGACAGTATCTTCCCTGCACAGCGTGCTGGTCTCTATCCACAAGCCTCTGGGCGTGATGATATTGCTTCTGGTTATCGTGCGCTTGTGGTTGCGTTTCACCACGGCCACACCCGCTTTGCCCGCATCCCTGCCTGCCTGGCAGCGCGCATTGGCCCATCTTTCGCACTGGGCGCTCTATCTGATGATGCTGGCGCAGCCGCTGATAGGGTGGGCAATGCTCTCCGCAGCAGGGTATCCCATCACTTTAGGTAATGGGCTGGTTTTGCCACCCATTATGGCGGTAAATAACGACTGGTATGCGATATTAAGGCCGCTTCACACCTGGGTTGCCCTGGCGTTATTTGCAACCGTCATGCTTCATCTTGCCGCTGCGCTGCTGCATGCTTTAGTGCTGCGTGACGGCGTGTTCAGCAGTATGACGGGCATCCGTAAACCCTAAGTTCGTGGCGCTGACGTCGCGGGGTCCGCAAGCATCGCATCGGCGATATCCAGCATGACACGCAGGCGATCCATATGCCGGAGGTCAGAGTGATACCCCACCCAGATATCTTTGGATGGCGGCGGCTCTGGCATGGGAATGCTCTGCAACCCGGCTATGGCGTCGCCAATCGGCCGCGGCAGCACGGCTATCCCCATACCCCGCTGGCACATCTGCGCCTGAACGGCCCGGCTGGTGCTGGTGAACACACGTCGTGACAGGGGGAACCTGTCGAGCAGCCAGGCGACGTCAGAAAAGTGGGATTGCGCCGTGTTCATGAGAATAAGCCCCACCGCGGCCGGGTTGTGTTGCGCAATATGCGCGGTTTCCGGCGAGCCATACAGCGCATAGGGAATGCTCATCAGGCGGCGCTGGACAATATCCGGTTCGGTAAAGGGAACAATGCGAAACGCGATGTCGGCATCACGGCGCGACAGATTGAGCAAACGGTAGCTTGCGATGACTTCCGGCACAATCGCCGGATGGCGGCGCGTCAGCTCGCACAGGACCGGTGCCAGAACATAGTTAGCAAACCACTCCGCTGACGATATCCGCAATATCCCTTCAAGACGTTCGTGATTACCTGCCAGGCGCCGTTCCATCGCCAGCGCGGAATTTTCCACCGCTTCTGCCAGCGCCAGAACCCTGTCGCCGGCGTCCGTCAGCACCAGACCATCCCTTGTCCGACGAAATAGCGCTTGCTGCGCCTCAGCCTCAAGCGCCTTTATCCGGCGCCCAACGGTCGGATGGCTCACGCCAAGGCTTCGGGCCGCCTCACCGAAAGAGCCCTTGCGAAGGACTGCAAGAAATATCCGGACGTCGCCCCATTCCATGTCATCGTCTCGCCGTTCAAAAATGAACATCGAATATACAAAAGTGTCAGTTCCAAAACAACTTTGTCGATATCACTATAGCTTCCTCAACTAAGGCGCCCCGGGCGGCAATACAGGAAGCGAAAGAGATGAACAAATTAAACAACAAAGTTGCCATTGTGACCGGCGGCTCCAGCGGTATTGGCGCAGGCATTGCCCGTCAGCTGGCGGCTGACGGCGCGAAGGTCATTGTCAATTACGCCTCAAACAGAAGCGGCGCCGATAAGGTCGTTGCCGAGATTGAAGCCGCTGGCGGGCAGGCCGTGGCGGTAGCGGCGGATGTCACCAACCAGGCGGAGGTAGAGGCGCTGGTCAACTCGGCTATCGACCATTTCGGGCGCCTGGACATTGTGGTGAACAACGCCGGTATTTATCAGTTCGCCAGGATTGAAGAGAGCACCGAAGCGCTCTACCGCAGGCAGTTTGACATCAATGTCCTGGGCCCGCTGTTGTTAACTGGCGCCGCCGCGCCGCACCTCAAAGAAGGCAGCAGCATCATTAACATCAGTTCGTTCGTCACCCGTGTCTTTATCGCCGAGAGCGCCATCTACAGCGGCGCCAAAGGGGCGATTGACGCTATCACTGGCGTACTCTCACGAGAACTCGGCCCCCGGGGAATACGCGTCAATGCGGTCAACCCGGGTCTTATCGAAACAGAAGGCAGCCATCGTGCAGGCGCGATGAACTCCGATTTCCAGACCTGGAATGAAAAGCAGACGCCGCTTGGCCGCATCGGCCAGGTGCAGGATGTTGCCCCGATCGTTTCATTTCTTGCATCAGACGACGCGGGGTGGGTCACCGGTGAGGTGATTCTGGCCTCAGGCGGCATGCGCTGACAGACCGTACGCGGTAGGGGCGATTCGGCGTCGGTACGGCTCGCCCCGCGCCAGCATGCAAAACAGGTTAACCGCACATTTTGCCATAACAAAAGCGTCTCTTGCGGGGGACGCAACCGTTACATAGGGAGTGTTCTATGTCGACACATGCCATCACACCAGCCGAGCCGCGTCGCTGGGCAATGTTTGTCATTTTACTGGTCGGCGCATTTTTGCCGCCGCTCGATTTTTTTATCGTTAATGTTGCGCTGCCTGCCATTCAGGGCGAGCTGGGCGCCTCTTCCTCCGCTGAACAGCTGGTTATTTCCTCCTATGCTGCCGTGTATGCGGTGACATTAATTACCGGCGGCCGGCTGGGCGATATTTATGGTCGTGGGAAGATGTTTTTCCTTGGGCTTATCGGTTTTGCCGCTGCATCGCTGCTGTGCGGTTTAGCCTGGTCACCGTGGGTACTGATTACCGGACGCATCTTACAGGGCGCCACGGCCGCCATTATGGCGCCCCAGGCGCTGGCCTCCGTGCAGGCCATTTTCCCGGAAGCGGAAAAACCGTTAGCGCTGAGTATCTATGGCGCCGTGTTTGGCCTGGCCTCGGTTATCGGACAGGTTTTGGGCGGCATTCTGATTTCAGCGGACCTGTTTCACCTGGGGTGGCGGGCTATTTTTCTTGTTAACCTGCCGGTGGCGCTGCTGGCCATTCTGTTTGGCCTGCCGCTGCTGAAAGAGACGAGGGCGCAATCTGCACAGAAACTGGACCCCGTCGGCACGCTGCTGGCAACCGTCACGCTGAGCGCGCTGATTGTGCCGTTAATTGAAGGCCGTGAGGCGGGGTGGCCCTGGTGGACGTGGCTGTCATTTCTTGCATTCCCGCTGCTGGCCTCGTTGTTATGGCGTTATGAAGGTCGTCTTAGCCAGAAGGGCGGCTCGCCGCTGCTTGATCCGGCTGTGTTGCGCGCGCCGGGGCTGGGCCAGGGACTGGCGAT
Organism: Franconibacter pulveris DSM 19144; assembly: GCA_000621185.1. Lineage (GTDB taxonomy): Bacteria > Pseudomonadota > Gammaproteobacteria > Enterobacterales > Enterobacteriaceae > Franconibacter > Franconibacter pulveris. The sequence goes on along the minus strand of KK211222.1, from coordinate 722,604 downwards.
CGTTTTACTGCTTTATTCCATCGGCGCCTTCTTTCTTTTATTTTCTGTTTATCTGCAAGGCGCGTTGCGGTTAAACGCCCTGTCCGCGGGCCTGGTATTTCTGCCCTTTGGCGTCGGCTTTCTGATCGGACCGTTGCTGACGCCTTACCTGAGGCGTTTTGTCGGAAACTATCTGAGCGCAATCGGAATGGGATGCGAGACCCTGGGGTTAGCAGGCCTGGCATGGTTGATTGCCAATACCATGACGGGCAACCCGCCAGCTATGCTGCCGCTCGCCGTACTGCTTTTTGTTACCGGTCTTGGCCAGGGGCTGGCGATGCCTACGCTTGTGCGGATGGTGACCGGCCGCGTTGCGCCACCGTTCTCAGGCATGATTGCCGGCGTCACCAGCGCGGCGTTACAAATCAGCACCGCGCTGAGCGTCGCCGTAATCGGCGGCATTTTTTACAGCATACTGGATAACGACAAAAGCGGAGCAAATATCACCCATGCCTTTATCGTCGCGCTTCTGGCGATGGCGGTATGCCTCGCCGGTGGCGCCGGGCTAAGTATCCGGCTTATCCGGCGCTCCTCTGGGCTGTCTTCAGCGCAGGCCAGCCTTTCCCTCAAGTAACGTAACGAAGGTCAAACGGCTGAGCGTGTTTTTGCAGGATGGCCGTTAGCGTGGGAGTGTTTACGTTAAAGTGTGGGCATGTCACGTCAATGCTTGATGACCCACAGAAGGGCTTGCAACGGTCTGATGGCGGGTAGGCGCAGCGCCCACCCGCCAGTTGGAACGCTTACAAATAGCGCGCTTCTAAATGCGCCCGGAAATAACGCGCGCTGAGGTCTTCACCCGTCGCATTGGTAATCAACTGCGAGGTGGAGAAGCGGCTGCCGTGCTGCCAGATATTCTGGCGCAGCCAGTCGAACAGCGCGCTGAAATCGCCCTGGGCGATATCGGCGTTAAGCTGCGGCAGCGCGGCGCGGGCGGCGTGGAACAGCTGGGCGGCATACATGGCGCCAAGCGTGTACGACGGGAAATAGCCAAAGCCGCCGTCGGTCCAGTGAATATCCTGCATGCAGCCGTCGCGGTAGTTGCCTTTGGTTGAGAGCCCCAGCCACGCCTGCATTTTCTCATCCCACAGCGCCGGAATATCTTCTACTTCGATATCACCGTCGATCAGCGCTCGCTCTATCTCATAGCGCAGCACGACGTGCGCCGGGTAGCTTACCTCGTCGGCGTCTACGCGAATGTAGCCCGGCTTCACGCGCTGGTTCCACGCCACGTAATTTTCCGGCGCAAAAGCGGGCTGGTCGCCAAAGCGCTGAACAATGTGCGGTAAAAGACGCGTAAGGAAAGCCTCGCTGCGGCCCAGTTGCATCTCAAAGAAAAGACTTTGCGATTCGTGAATCGCAGTGGAGCGCGCCAGCTGTACCGGCTGGCCCGGCCATTCGCGCGGCAGGTTCTGCTCATAGCGGGCATGTCCGGTCTCGTGGATAACGCCGAACAGCGCGCTGAAAAGCTCGTTTTCATTATAACGGGTGGTGATACGCACATCTTCCGGCACGCCGCCGCAGAAAGGGTGTGCGCTCACGTCCAGCCGCCCGCCGTTGAAATCGAAGCCGAGCATCTTCATCGCTTCCAGCCCCAGTTCGCGCTGTGTGGCGGTGGGGAAAGGCCCTTCAGGGGCGATAAGCGTGCGCTGCGCCTGCTTCTCCGTGGCCCGGGCGAGCAAGTCCGGCAGCCAGCTTTTGAGATCGGCGAAAAGCGCGTCGAGGCGCGCGCTGGTCATCTGCGGCTCAAAGATGTCGAGCAGGGCGTCGTAACGCGAGCAGCCTTTCGCTTCAGCCCGCAACTTCGCCTCTTCGCGGCTCAGCTTCACCACCTCTTTCAGGTTTTGTGAAAAGCCTTCCCAGTCGTTATTGGGGCGCTGCGTGCGCCAGGCGTGTTCGCAGCGGCTGCCCGCCAGCGATTTCGCTTCCACCAGCGCTTCCGGCAGCAGCGAGGCCTGCTCGTAATGACGTTTGATTTCCCGCAGATTAGCGCGCTCAACGTCGTTGAGGTTTTCCTGCTCCGCGCCCGCAATCCACTGGCCGACCTGTTTATCGGTGAGGATCTGGTGCGTGAGCACACTCATCTCCGCCAGCGCTTCGCCGCGCGCCTGGCTGCCGCCGGGCGGCATCATGGTGAACATGTCCCAGCTGGCGATGGAAGAGAGATGAGAGAAGCGGGAAAGCCGCAGGAAAGTGCGGGTAAGCTGCTGATAATTTGTCATTTTCATAAGGCCTCGTGACAGAATGGGCAAAGCAAGAAACTACCATTAACCACGTTGAAACACGAGGCCCACCGCCCGTTAATGGGCGCGATGGTGTAAACGTACGCCGACGCCGAGCGCCATCACCAGCAGCAGGGCGATAAAACCGCCCACGCCGCTCCAGCCCCAGGCGTGCCAGAACACGCCGCCCAGCGTGCCGGCAAGGCTTGAACCCAGATAATAGCTGAACAGGTAGAGCGAAGAAGCCTGGCCTTTGGCGCGCTTCGCCCGTGGGCCAATCCAGCTGCTGGCGACCGAGTGGGCGGCGAAAAAGCCTGCCGAAAAGAGCAGCATGCCTGCGAAAATCAGCCACAGCGAGGAGAAGAGCGTCATCAGCAAGCCGCAGAGCATTACGCCGGTAAAGGCTAACATCACCGGGCCGCGGCCAAAGCGCGCGGTCATCGCGCCCGCCTTAGGCGAACTCCAGGTGCCGGTGAGATAGGCCACAGAAAGCAGCCCCACCATCGCCTGGCTCAGGTGCCAGGGCGAAAGCATCAGCCGGTAGCCGATGTAGTTAAAGAGGGTAACGAACGCGCCCATCAGTAAAAAACCTTCGGCGAAAAGCAGCGGCAGCCCTTCGTCCCGCCAGTGCAGGCGAAAGTGAATAAACAGCGTTTTCGGGCGCAGGGAAGAGGGGCGGAAATGACGCGAGGCGGGAAGGATCTTCCAGAACATGAGCGCCGCCGCGAGGGCAAAGCAGCCGATAGCGGCGAGCGCCACGCGCCAGCCAAAGAAATCGGTCACCACGCCGCTCAGCAGTCGTCCGCTCATGCCGCCGATGGAGTTGCCGCTGATGTAAAGCCCCATTGAGAAGGCGACCACGCTCGGGTGGATCTCTTCAGAAAGATAGGTCATGCCCACCGCCGCCACGCCGCTCAGGGAGAGGCCAATCAGCGCGCGCATTAACAAAATGCCATGCCAGCTGGTCATCAGGGTGGAAAGCAGCGTACAGCACGAGGCGAGCAGCAGCGCCGTCACCATCACATTTTTACGGCCAATGGCGTCGGACAGCGGGCCGGTAAAGAGCAGGCCGACGGCGAGCATGGCGGTGGAGATGGAAAGCGACATACTGCTCTCGGCAGGCGTTACGCCGAACTCATGCGAGAGTACCGGCAGAATAGGCTGGACGCAGTAGAGCAGGGCGAAAGTGGCGAGGCCCGCCGAAAAGAGGGCCAGCGTGACGCGCATAAACAGCGGCGTGCCGCGCTTGATGTGGGTGACCGGCGTTTTAACGCCCTGAACGTCAGCGCGCGCGGGGGTCAGTTCGCTGGCTGTAGTGGTACGGCTCAAAGTTATGTCCTGAATCATCATCCCCGCTGTTGCAGGCCACGGGTATCGCCTTCTTTTCAGGGTAGAAAGCGCGTAATCTTCTGTCTAATATATTAATAATCTCAAATGATATTTTAAAAATATGAATATCGAACTGCGTCATTTACGCTACTTCGTTGCAGTCGCCGAAGAGCTTCATTTTGGCCGCGCCGCCGCCCGGCTGAATATCTCCCAGCCGCCTCTGAGCCAGCAGATCCAGCTGCTGGAAGCGCAGATTGGCGCCCGGTTGCTGGCGCGCACCAACCGCAGCGTCAGCTTAACGGCGGCGGGGCTGCAGTTTCTGGCCGACAGTCGACAAATCTTAAGCCAGGTGGAGGCCGCCGCCGTGCGCGCCGGGCGGCTGCATGCGGGGGAGACGGGCGAGTTGCGCATCGGCTTTACCTCCTCGGCGCCTTTTATCCGCGCCATTTCAGACAGCCTTTCGCTTTTTCGTCAGCGTTATCCGGACGTGCATTTGCAGACGCTGGAGATAAACACCCGCGCGCAGATAGCGCCGCTTAACGAAGGCGCGCTGGATGTCGGGCTGATGCGCAACACGCCGTTGCCGGATACGCTGGCCTGGCGGCTCATCCTGCGTGAGCCGCTGATGGCGATGCTGCACCGCGAACACCCGCTGGCCGCCCGGGAGAAAATCTCGCTGCGCGAGCTGGCGGATGAGCCGTTCGTCTTTTTCGACCCGCACGTCGGTACCGGGCTTTATGACGACATTATTGGTCTGCTGCGCCGCTACGGCGTAAAGGCGCAGATAACCCAGGAGGTGGGAGAGGCGATGACCATCATCGGGCTGGTGGCGGCGGGACTTGGCGTCTCCATTCTGCCCGCCTCGTTTCAGCGGGTGCGGCTGGAGGAGATGCGCTGGGTGGCAATTGAAGAGCCGGACGCGGTATCGGAGATGTGGCTGGTCTGGTCTAAGCACCATGAGATAAGCGCCGCCAGCGAGCGCTTTATGACGCTGGTCAGCGAAGCGGCGTTAACGCTCTCTCCCACAGCGATGGCGCTAAAAAATGTGCGGTAAATCACAAGCATGGTGAAATATTTGACGATATGTGTAGAAGTGCTTCACCATAGCCGAAGGTTTATTTCGCAGCGTGAAAATAAGGAAGCAAGACGTGGTTGCTGATAGCCAGCCGGGCCATATTGATCAAATAAAACAAACCAATGCAGGCGCAGTTTATCGTCTGATCGATCAGCTCGGCCCGGTGTCACGTATCGACCTCTCTCGCCTCGCGCAACTCGCGCCCGCCAGCATAACCAAAATTGTTCGTGAGATGCTCGAAGCGCATCTGGTGCAGGAGACGGAAATTCAGGAGCCGGGCAGCCGCGGACGGCCTGCCGTTGGGCTGGCGGTGGAAACCGAGGCCTGGCATTACCTTTCAGTGCGCATCAACCGTGGCGAAATCAACCTCGCGCTGCGTGACTTAAGCAGCAAGCTGGTGGTGGAGGAGCAGCTCGACTTGCCGCTGACGGCCGAAGCGCCGCTGCTTGCGCGCATCATCCAGCATGTCGATACCTTTTTCATCCGTCACCAGCAGAAGCTGGAGCGGCTGACCGCCATCGCCATTACGCTGCCAGGCGTCATTGATACCGAAAGCGGCCTGGTCCGACAGATGCCTTTCTATGACATCACCGATATGCCGCTCGGCGAGGCGCTGGAAACGCATACCGGCGTGCCGGTGTTCATTCAGCACGATATCAGCGCCTGGACCATGGCCGAGGCGCTGTTCGGCGCGTCGCGCGGCGCGCGGGATGTTATTCAGGTAGTGATTGACCACAACGTGGGCGCCGGGGTGATAACCGACGGGCGCTTGTTGCACGCGGGCAGCAGTTCGCTGGTCGAAATTGGCCACACTCAGGTAGACCCTTACGGCAAACGCTGCTATTGCGGCAACCACGGCTGCCTGGAAACCATCGCCAGCATCGACAGCGTGCTGGAGCTGGCGCAGCAGCGGATGAACCAGTCGATGGGCTCTATGCTGCATGGTCAGCCGCTTAGCGTTGAATCGCTTTGCGACGCGGCGCTAAGCGGCGATCTGCTGGCCCGCGACATTATTCTCGGCGTTGGCACCAACGTCGGGCGCATTCTGGCCATTATGGTCAACCTGTTTAATCCGCAGAAAATTTTAATCGGCTCGCCGCTAAACCGCGCGGCCGATATTCTCTTTCCCGCCATTGAAAACTGCATTCGCCAGCAGGCATTGCCAGCCTACAGCAACCATATCAGCGTCGAGAGCACGCAGTTCTCTAACCGGGGCACCATGGCGGGCGCCGCGCTGGTGAAAGATGCGATGTATAACGGTTCGTTATTGATTCGTCTGTTGCAGGGGTAACAATTTTTACCTCATCCACCAAAAATTGCGCTACCTCAATCTGAGGCCAACCGTCTTATTTTACACTTTCGCCACTGAATTATTCTCGTTTGTATTTATCTGAGCATAACCGTGGAGTCAGTGATGCTTAAGCGTTTCTTTATAACCGGTACGGATACTTCTGTCGGGAAGACAGTGGTGTCGCGCGCGCTACTGCAGGCCCTGGCCGCCAGCGGCAAAAGCGTGGTGGGGTTTAAGCCTGTCGCCAAAAGCAGCAAAGAGACGCCGGAAGGATTACGCAACCGGGATGCCCTGGTGCTGCAAAGCGTCTCAACCCTCGAACTCCCTTACCACGCCATCAACCCCATCGCCCTGAGCGAAGATGAGAGCAGCGTGGCGCACAGTTGCCCGATTAATTACACCCTGCTTTCCGACGGACTGGCGCGCCTGAGCATGCAGGCCGACCATGTCGTGATAGAGGGAACCGGCGGCTGGCGCAGCCTGATGAACGATCTGCGGCCGCTTTCGGAATGGGTGGTGCAGGAACAGTTGCCGGTGCTGATGGTGGTGGGTATTCAGGAAGGGTGCATCAACCATGCGCTGTTAACGGCGCAGGCCATTACCAACGACGGGCTGCCGCTCATCGGCTGGGTGGCGAACCGTATTAATCCCGGCCTGGCGCACTATGCGGAAATCATCGACGTGTTGAGCAAAAAGCTGCCCGGTCCGCTGGTGGGCGAGCTGCCTTATCTGCCGCGCGCCGAGCAGCGGGAGCTGAGCCACTATGTGGATATTTCCGCGCTGGGGCTGACGGCGTGCGCGAAAGCCGTCTGACCTGTTTCCGCCATAACGAAAACGCCTCCCGCGGGAGGCGTTTTTTTTAGGGGCTACGTCGCTTAGCCGGCAGGGGTGTTCAGCACCCGGCGGGTGCGGCCCGAGCTCAGGTAATCGGCGATATAATCCTGCGAAATCTCTCCGCTGTAGCGGCCTTCTTCATCCACAATCGGCATCCAGACAGTGTTGTGCTCATAAAGTCTGGAGAGCACGACGCGCAGGTTATCTTCCGCTTTGCCCGTGACGCGAAACGGATGCAGCAGATCGGCGCATGCGCCGGTCGCGCCGCGCGCCTCCCGGCGTTTTACATAGCCCAGCGGCTTTTCGTTTTCATCCACGACAGTAATGGAGCGCATATCGTTGTCATCCATCAGGGCGAAGGCTTCAGCAAGCGAGGTGGAGCGGCGCACGGTGATGGTCGGCTGCGCCTCTGTCACATCGCCCGCCTGCACCAGCAGCAGACGCTTCAGGATACGGTCCTGGCCGACGAAAGAGCCGACAAATTCGTCCGCCGGCTTCGCCAGCAGCTCGTCAGGGCTGGCGCACTGAACGATTCTTCCCTGGCGGAACACGGCGATGCGGTCGCCAAGCTTCAGCGCTTCGTCAATATCATGGCTCACCAGCATCACGGTTTTCTTTAACTGGCGCTGCATTTCCAGAAACTGGTTCTGGATAACTTCGCGGTTGATAGGGTCGACCGCGCCGAAAGGCTCATCCATCAGCAACACCGGCGGATCCGCCGCCAGCGCGCGAATCACCCCAATACGCTGCTGTTGCCCGCCGGACATCTCTTTCGGATAGCGGTTGAGAAAGCGTTTCGGGTCCATCGCCACCATCGACATCAGTTCGGTGGCGCGCGCTTTACACTTCGCCTTATCCCAGCCCAGCATGCGCGGCACCACGGTGATGTTCTCTTCAATGGTCATGTTCGGAAACAGGCCTATCTGCTGAATGACATAGCCGATGTTGCGGCGCAGCGTCACGGTATCAAGACCGGTGGTGTCTTCGCCGTTGATGAGGATCTTGCCGCTGGTGGGGGCGATGAGACGGTTAATCATCTTAAGCGTTGTGGTTTTGCCGCAACCGGAAGGGCCGAGCAGCACGCACATTTCGCCCTCGGGCACGTTCAGGTTAACGTTGTCGACCGCGTTCACGGTCTGGCCGTTCTTCTGCGTGAACTGTTTGGTGAGGTTTTCCAGCTTTATCATTATCGAATCCCCTTAGGCGTAAGCATTACTTGCAGACGGTGAAGCAGCCAGTCGAGCACAATCGCCAACAGACAAATCATTAAGGCGCCAGCAATCAGCATGCGGATATCGCTGCCGCCAATGCCGTTGAGCAGCAGCAGGCCAAGACCGCCCGCGCCAATCACGGCGGCGATAGCCATTACCCCGATATTCATCACCACGGCGGTGCGAATACCGCCGAAAATCACCGGCAGGGCCATGGGAATTTCCACCCAGCGCAGGCGCTGCCAGAAAGTCATGCCGATGCCGCGGCCCGCTTCACGCAGCCCGGGCGGCAGGCTGTCGAGGGCGGTATGGGTATTGCGTACGATCGGCAGCAGCGAATAAAGAAAGACGGCGGTGATGGCGGGCAGCGCGCCGATCCCCTGGCCTATCATCGAGAAAAGCGGGATCATCAACCCGAACAGGGCGATGGAGGGTACGGTCAGCAGCAGCGTGGCGAGACCCAGCACCGGCGTCGCCAGCCATTTATGGCGCACAATGAGGATGCCGAGCGGCACGCCGGTGATAATCGCCAGGCCTACCGCGAGCAGCACCAGCCACAGATGTTGCAGCGTCAGCATGCCAAGGTAGCCTGCGTTATCAATCATGTAATGAAGGGTATCCATCGGCTCTCCTTAAAGCAGACCTTTGCTGCGCAGGAAGTCGTGGGCGACCTGCTGCGGCGACTGGTGATCGATATCCACTTTCGCATTGAGCGTAGTGATGGTGTCGTTATCAAGCAGGCCGGAAAGGGTATTGAGCGCCTCATCAAGGCCGGGGTTAGCCTCCAGCGCCTCTTTGCGCACGACCGGCGTGACGGCATAGCTTGGGAAGAACCCCTTGTCATCCTCCAGCACTTTCAGATCAAACCCTTTCACGCGCCCGTCGGTTGAGTAGACCAGACCGACGTCGACAAACCCGTCGCGAATGGCGTTATAGACGAGGCCCGGGTCCATCTGGCGGATCTGCGAACGGTCAAGCGGCATGTTGTAGGCCTGCTGCAGCGGCTTCATGCCGTCGCTGCGCCCGGCGTATTCCAGGTCCAGCCCCAGCAGCCAGTTATTATCCGGGTCGGTTTTGCGCAGCTGCTCAATCTTTTCCACCATTTGCGACATCGTGGTGATCTGCTCGGCTTCGGCGCGCTTACGCTGCATGGCGAAGGCATAGGTGTTGTTCATCTTTGCGGGCTTCAGCCAGACCAGCCCGAGTTTCGCATCGAGCTTTTTTACGGTGTCGTAAGATTGCTGCGCCGTCATCGGCTCCTTAATGCGGTTAAAGATAATCAGCGAGGTGCCGGTATACTCCCAGGTCATGTCCACCTGTTTATTGACCATCGCGTTACGGGAAATCACCGCAGCGATGTTCGTGCGCGGCTCCACCTGGAAGCCTTTCTTTTGCAGGTACTCCACCGTCATGGCGGAAAGAATATGCTGTTCGGTAAAGCCTTTCGACGCCAGCACCAGCGGACGGGCCGCCGCCGCGCCGGTAAAGAGCATGGCGGCGGCCAGCAGGGCGCACAGTCGGGGTAGTTTCATCTCAACGCTCCTTATTTCAGGCGGTGTGCGGACTGAGCAGGCGGCCCAGCGCGGCCAGCGCCATATCCAGGATCAAGGCGAAGAGGGCGGTAGCCGACGCGCCAAGGATAAGGGTCGGGAAATCGTTCAGGTAAATTCCCGGGAAGATAAGCTCGCCGTAGCTGCTGGCGCCGATAAGAAAGGCGAGCGGGGCGGTGCCGACGTTAATGGCGGTCGCGATGCGCACGCCTGAAAGGATAACCGGCCAGGCGTTCGGCAACTCGACCTGCAACAAGCGCTGGCGTTTGGTCATGCCAATGCCGTTGGCCGCTTCAATCAGCGAGCCCGGCACGGCGCAAAGCCCCGCGTACGTGTTGCGCACGACAGGCAGCAGCGAGGCGAGGAACAGCGCCACAACGGCCGGTTTGTCGCCAATACCGATAATCACCATCGCCAGCGCCAGCACGGCCAGCGGCGGCAGGGTATTGCCGACGTTAAAAATCTGCATGACATATTCCGCCCAACGACGCGCGGCGGGCCGGCTTAGCGCTATCCCGCTTGGAATGCCGACCAGCAATGCCAGCGCCATGGAGCTAAAAACAAGCCACAGATGCTGTTTACCCAGATAAAGCAAATCTTCCTGACGGGTTTTGATAACGTCCATGCCAATGCCCCAGACCAGCAATCCGACAGCGATAAGCAATCCCGCGACCGCGAGAAAAGTACGTTTAGCAAGTGAAGCCGTTTGCATGGCGCGCTCCCTGTATGCACGTTTTCGGGCAACAAAAGTATTGCCTGTTGTTATCCCGTGTTTCACTACGGTGTAAAGTGCTATAGCAATGCAATGGGAAGGATTCCAGTCGGAGCGGGAGCGCTCCAGGCGCATATTCTCCGTAGTAATAAGCGTTATACTTTATGCCGTCTCGCTTATTTCCTTATGAGTAGAATTATCTTAAAAAGCGACAAGCCAAAGTGACACCGTAACAAATCGGGAAAAGTAATTTATATTAGCAACAATAAAGTTGCTGAATAAATAAACGAACAGCTTGAGAAAGCGCGTCGCATAAACAGCAGAAAAGGTTTCATTTTTCTGTGGACAGTAAGGTGTGATAGTTTCACGTCTCTTACATTTTCAAGCCGGGACGCGGGCGATGGGATTACTGATAAAAGCGCTGATTGGCGCGCTGGTGGTGGTGCTGATTGGGATCCTTGCGAAGACGAAAAATTATTATATCGCCGGGCTGATCCCGCTTTTTCCGACCTTCGCGCTTATTGCTCATTATGTCGTCGTCACAGAGCGCGGCGTCGAAGCGCTGCGCGCCACTGTGATTTTCGGCATATGGTCGATTATTCCCTATTTTGTCTATCTGGCTTCGCTGTGGGTTTTTAGCGCCATGATGCGGGCGCCGCTGGCACTGGCTGGCGCCGTGACGCTCTGGTGCCTGAGCGCATGGCTGTTGATTGCGCTCTGGACGCGCTTTCACTGAGATAAGGTTGCCCAGACGCCATACGCTCAGCGGTAGAGCGGTTTTACCGCTACGGGCGTGACCAGCCCTTCGCCCCAGCCCGCCAGCGTCTGGCGCGTTAATTCGCCAAGCGCCGTGTAAAAAGGGTGACCGGCGTTTTCGCAAAACACCTCCAGAAAGCGGCCCGCCCAGGGCAACAGGTGCCATGCCAGCAGCTGCTCAAGCGCCTGCGCTCTGCCGTTTTCCGCAAGCCACGCCGCCATCAGCAACAGCAGCCCGATATGATCTTCGGGCTCGCTGCTTGCCGCCCCGGCGTCTATTTCGTTCTCCCGCATCCACTGGCGCAGCGCGAGGGTGGAGTCGCCAAACAGCACGCTTTCACGGTCAAGCCAGACTGAGCCCCAGGGCGGCGCGGGCAGCGCCCACGGCCCAATAAACAGCCGTTGCCAGGCCTGCTCAAGCGTCTCTTCACTTTCCGGCGCGCGAAACCCGCAGGTTATTGCTTGCGGCACTTCCTGAGGCCATTGCGCGCGCCAGTCCTCCTGGCGCAATGACTGCACCAGCGGCGCGGCTTCAGCCGAAGCGGGGGAATAATAAAAGAGCGCGCCGAGCACGCGGGCGCAAAGGGCGATGTCGTTCAGCGTTGTCTTCACTGCTTTTTACCTTGTTAAGCGGCGCGGGCTACCCCGCGCCAGAATTATCCTGCGATCGCCACGCCTGTGGTCATATGCAGCCCGTAAAACAAAATGCGGCCTACTATCTCTGCGGTTAACACCAGCACGAAGCCTGCGATAAGGGAAAGGGTGCGCGGCTCAGTACGCCGGATAAGCGGGCAGAGCCAGCAGCCCAGACCCAGCGCAAGCATGGCAAGGCGTGCGGTTTGCCATAAGGCGTAATTCGGCACCAGCGTCGCCGCCTGCTGCACCGAGCTGTGTATGGCGGCAAGCGCCTGGCCCTGCATCACGATGACCGCCACGCTGAGCAGCAATGCCGCCGCGCTTATCTTTGCGAAACCCACCGGGCTGACGCGCACCCGCGCCAGGCGCAACACCAGCGAGCCGAGCAGCGGCCCACCCAGCAGGACGGTGAGGAAGAAACCGGCCGTGGTGTAGCCGTTGCGCCAGGTCGGCACCGTTTCAATCTGGTAGACGCGGCTCATCATCCAGACAAACGCCAGCCCCAGCGCCATGCTGATAACCAGCCACGCCTTGCCGAACGCCGCAGGCAGTTTGTCCAGAAACGCCGCCAGCCACCACAACCCACCCACGGCGAAAAAGAGCGCGCCGCCGGCGATTTCGTTGCTCAGCGCAGACGCTCCGACGCGGTTAAGGGAGTTGAACATCCGCAGCGGCGAGCCCAGATGCATCACCGAGGCGAGAAAGCCCACGCCCATCAACAGCCACAGCAGAAACATCGCCCGCGCCAGCCGGGTTCTCGCCGGGCGCTCGCGCGCCACCGTCAGCCAGCCGAGGCCGCTCACGATAAGCCCGCCCGCCACGCACTGGCCGAGCACCGTAAACAGCACCAGCGGCCATTCATGCCATCCGTTGCCCATCTCACACCTCCTTCGGGTTGGCCAGGTAGCCGGTGGCGTCGCCACAGGGTCGGCTGCCGGCGTTGGGTTTAATCACAATGTTCGGCTGCGTGAATCGCGCGGCGGGCAGCGGCGCGACGGCTGCGAGCGCGCCGTGCTTCTGGCGCAGCGCGTCGATGGGGCCGAAATCGAGCGCGCGCAGCGGGCAGGATTCCACGCAGACGGGCTTTTGCCCCTGCGCCACCCGCTCATGACAGCCGTCGCACTTGGTCATGTGGCCCTTCTGCGCGTTGTACTGCGGCGCGCCATAAGGGCAGGCCATGTGGCAGTAACGGCAGCCGATGCAGATATCCTCGTCCACTACCACGAAGCCGTCGTCGCGCTTGTGCATTGCGCCGCTCGGGCAGACTTTCGTGCAGGCCGGGTCGGTGCAGTGGTTGCAGGCAATTGAGAGGTAGTAGGCGAACACATCCTGGCGCCAGACGCCGTTATCCTCCTGCCAGCTGCCGCCCGCGTACTCATAGATGCGGCGAAAGCTCACTTCCGGGGTGAGGTCCTTGTAATCCTTGCACGCCAGCTCGCAGGTTTTGCAGCCTGTGCAGCGGGCGGAATCGATAAAAAAGCCATACTGGGTGGTCATCGGTTACTCCTTAAACCTTCTCGATTTCGACCAGATTGCTGTGCGAAGGGTTGCCCTTGGCGAGCGGTGAGGGACGCTGGGTGGTGAGAACGTTAATGCATCCCGCATGGTCAATGCCTTGCGCGTCCGGGTCGTACCATGCGCCTTCGCCCAACGCCACGACCCCCGGGATAATGCGCGGCGTGACCTTCACCTCAATACGCACTTCGCCGCGATCGTTGAAAATACGCACCGTATCGCCGCTGACAATGCCGCGAGGTGTTGCATCGATTGGGTTCATCCACATCTCCTGGCGACAGGCCGCCTTCAGCACGTCGACGTTGCCATAGGTAGAGTGGGTTCGCGCTTTGTAATGAAAGCCGGTCAACTGCAGCGGGTACTTCTCGCGCAGCGGGTCGTCGTAGTGCTCGAAGCCGGGGCTATAAACAGGCAGAGGATGAATAACGTCGCCTTTTTCGAGCGTCCAACTGTCGGCAATCTGCGCAAGCTGGCTGGAGTAAATTTCAATTTTGCCGGAGGGCGTGGACAGCGGGTTGGCCTGCGGATCGTCGCGAAACGCTTTGTAGGCGACAAAATGGCCGTCTGGATCGCGTTTTTTGAAAATGCCCTGCTGACGGAACGTATCGAAGTCCGGCAGTTCCGGCAGCGCCTTACGGGATTGTTCGTAAAGGTGACGAAGCCATTCTTCCTGCGTGCGTCCTTCGGTGAACTGCTGCTCAACGCCCATGCGTTTAGCAATCTCAGAGGTCATCTCATAAATCGTTTTGCACTCGAAGCGCGGGCTGATGGCTTGATCGGCAAAAATGACGTAATCCATGTTGCCGCAGGAGGCATCGAGGGCAAAATCCATCTGCTCAGAGGCGGTGCAGTCGGGAAGCAGCAAGTCGGCATATTTCGCCGACGAGGTCATGTGATTGTCGATAACCACAATCAGTTCGCACAGTTTGTCGTCCTGCAAAATCTCATGGGTGCGATTGATTTGCGAATGCTGGTTAATCAGGCAATTGCTGGCGTAGTTCCAAATCATTTTAATCGGCACATCCAGCTTCGCTTTACCGCGAACGCCATCGCGCAGGGCGGTCATTTCCGGTCCCCGTACAATGGCGTCTGTCCACATGAACATCGAAATGCTGGCTTGCACCGGGTTTTCCAGCGTCGGCATCCGTTCAAACGGCATGGCGTAAGCGCCTTCCCGCGCGCCGCTGTTGCCGCCGTGAATGCCGACGTTGCCGGTGAGAAGAGGCAACATGGCGATAGCGCGCGAGACCAGTTCGCCATTTGAGTGGCGCTGAGGGCCCCAGCCCTGAGAGATAAAAGCGGGTTTCGCGGAGGCTATTTCCCGCGCAAGCTTCACGATGCGCGCGGCTGGTATGCCGGTAATCGCGGCGGCCCACTGCGGCGTTTTCGCGATGCCGTCGTCGCCCTGGCCGAGAATATAGGCTTTGTAATGGCCATTGGCGGGCGCGCCCGCAGGCAGCGTTTTTTCGTCGTAGCCAACGCAGTACGTATCAAGAAATGCCTGGTCGACGAGATTCTCGGTAATCATCACCCAGGCGAGCCCTGAAACCAGCGCGGCGTCGGTGCCCGGGCGAATGGGGATCCACTCATCTTCACGCCCGGCGCCGGTGTCGGTGTACCGTGGGTCGATAATTATCATGCGGGCGTTGGATTTCTCACGCGCCTGTTCAAGGTAATAAGTCACGCCGCCGCCGCTCATGCGCGTTTCGCCGGGGTTGTTGCCGAACAGAACCACTAACTGGCTGTTTTCAATATCAGAGGGGCTGTTGCCTTCCGCCCAGCCGCCGTAGGTGTAATTCAACCCGGCGGCAATCTGCGCGGTAGAGTAGTCGCCATAATGATTCAGATAGCCGCCGCAGCAGTTCATCAGGCGCGCTATCAGCGTCTTACCGGGCGGCCAGGAGCGGGTCATCGTTCCGCCGAGCGTCCCGGTACCGTAGTTCAGGTAAATGGCCTCGTTGCCATAGGTCTTTATAATACGCTGCATTTCTCTGGCGAGCGTATCGAAAGCTTCCTCCCAGCTGATGCGGACAAACTTGCCTTCACCGCGTTTACCCACCCGTTTCATCGGGTATTTCAGACGATCGGGGTTATAAACCCGGCGGCGCATCGAACGACCGCGCAGACAGGCGCGCACCTGATGTAAGCCGTCATAGTTGTCGTCGCCGGTGTTGTCCGTTTCAACGTAGCGTATTTCGCCATCAACAACATGCATGCGCAGCGGGCAGCGGCTGCCGCAGTTGACTGTGCAAGCGCTCCAGATAATACGCTCGGGCGACGAAGGCGGCAGGCTGGTCTGCGCCGCAAGGCTTTTGGGGATAAAAGGAAGTGGAAATCCGCCAGCGGCGAGGGCAAGGCCGCCGAGGGCAGTGGTTTTTACAAGGGTACGGCGGCTTATCCCGCCGGGGTGTTGAACGTTCGACATGCTCACTCCTTAGTGCTTCCTGCAAAAGGAAGGTGTGAAGGCGTTTTTAGCGTTATTAACGACGTCATCATCTGTGACGCGCGGCGGGAGTATTAACCATTATGAGGTAGGGGGTATTAACGATGGTCAAAGAAGGGGAATAAAAAACAAAAAGGGCGCTTATGCGCCCGGAAAGTTATTGCGGTTCGCTGGGGGCGCCTTCCTGGGCTGGCGCGGCGTTTGTTGCGTTGCCGCTGCTGGTGCGCGTATAGAGGATCTTTTGTGTATCATTAGCGCAGTGGCCCACGACCTGCGCATCGGGTTTATCGGCCTGATCGTTAGGCACAATGGAAAGGGTGAAACCCGACTCCGGCACGCCGTTATTGATGATTCGCTGTTGGATTTCATCCCTGACCCGTTCGCAAGAATTTTGCTGCGCCAGCGCAGGCGCGGCGGCGATAAGCAGAATAGTGCTGGCCAGAACGTGACGTTTCATATTGCGCTCCTTCTGTGCAAAGCGGTTAAACTAAGCATAGCAGACAGAACGTAAATCCTTGTATTAACGTGTATGTAACCCCCTGACAGGACGAATGGATATTAGCGTGAAACGAGCCCTGATGACGCTTTCAGCCCTCTGGCTGCTGGCAGGCTGCGACGGTGCTTCCACCCCGCAGGCCTTTACGCCGGAAATGGCGAGCTTTTCGAATGAATTTGACTTTGATCCCCTGCGCGGCCCGGTTAAAGATTTCAGCCAGACGCTCATGAATGAAAAAGGCGAGGTGGCGAAGCGGGTAACCGGCACGCTCTCGCAGGAGGGGTGCTTCGACACGCTCGAGTTTCATAACCTTGAAGATAACTCCGGCGCGGCGCTGGTGCTGAACGCGAACTACTACCTCGACGCCGCCTCGCAGGAGAAGCGGGTAAAACTGCAGGGTAAATGCCAGCTGGCGGAATTGCCCGCGGCGGGCGTCGTTTACGACACTAACGACAGCGGCTTTGTGGTGAAGGCGCGCGGTAAAGGCACAACCATCGATTACCGTTACGATGCGGAAGGCTACCCACTCGGCAAAACGACCGTGGCGGATAAACTCAGGCTGACGGTGGCTTCTACCGTTGCCGATAACCGTAAAAAGCTCGATTACACCGCTGTCAGCACGCTTAACGATAAGACCATGGGGCGCGTAAAGCAGACTTGCGATTATGACAACCATTTCAATCCGGTGAGCTGCGAGCTGGAGATTACTGACGAGAGCGCCACCCCGCCGGTGCACCATAAGTACACCATCGAAAACACCATTGATTATTATTGAGAACGGCGTCTCGCGGGCGGGTGACGCTCTACTTGCCCGCGCCTCGAAACCCGCGTAGGGCGGTAAAGCGAAACGCCACCCACCGCAACGCGGCAGGCTTTATTGCGCGGTGGGCTTCAGCAGGCTGCTGCCGGGCGTTTTATGCTTCGCCAGATAGTGGTGCTGGAAAATGCACATGCGAATAGTGGTGCGGTATTCGCCGTTGATAAAAAATTCATCGATAAGTTCGCCCTCCACCTGAAAACCCAGCTTGCGATAGATATGAATCGCTTTCTCGTTCTCTTTATCGACAATCAGGTACAGCTTATAGAGATTGAGCACCGTAAAGCCGTAATCCATGGCAAGCTTCGCGGCGCGCGAAGCAAGCCCGCGGCCCTGGTGGTCGGGAGAGATAATTATCTGAAACTCCGCACGGCGGTGAACGTGGTTGATTTCAACCAGCTCCACCAGACCCGCTTTCTCGCCGTTGCACTCCACCACAAACCGCCGTTCGCTCTGGTCGTGGATATGTTTATCGTAGAGATCGGAGAGTTCGACAAAGGCCTCGTACGGCTCTTCAAACCAGTAGCGCATCACGCTCGCATTGTTATCAAGCTGATGGACGAAGCGAAGATCTTCGCGCTCAAGCGGGCGCAGTTTCACAGTCAGTTCAGACATGACAAATCCTTTTTAGCGAAGAGAAAGGCTTCCGGGCGGAAGCCTTTGGCGTTGGCGTCAGGGCGCGAGCGGGCGACCGGTTCGGCGGTCGAGACAACGCAGGGTGTTAGGCTCCCAGTAGGCGTTGAGGTTGGCGCTCTGCTCGCACTTGTCGCGACTATCAAACGCGACATCGGCTTTATCCCACTCTTTTTCGGCGCGGGTATTCACTTTGTGGCGTAAAGAACGGGTGTCATTCCATTGCTCTTTGTCCATCGCGGCGTTCTGACGGCTCTGCGCGCTGTCACCAGATTCGATAATCAGCTTGCTGGTTTCCGCCTGCGCCGGTAACGCCAGGCTGAACGCGCCGGCCACCAGCGCCATCAGCAGGGAGTGGCGAAGGAGAGTTTTCATTGCGGTTTCCTTTTATATGAAGCAACACTTGCCGGTTAACCGGCAGGCTTTACTATATCACCGCCTTTTTAGCGCGCACAGCGCCCGGCGACAGTGATAATTATCCACGATAGACCTCAATATGATCAAAACAACGCTGCTTTTTTTCGTCACCGCGCTGGCGGAAATCGTCGGCTGCTTTTTGCCGTGGCTGTGGCTGAAAAAGGGCGCGTCGTCGTGGCTTTTGCTGCCTGCCGCGCTCTCTCTTGCGCTGTTTGTCTGGCTGCTTACGCTCCATCCGGCGGCGAGTGGACGAGTCTATGCGGCCTACGGCGGCGTTTATGTCATGACCGCGCTGTTATGGCTGCGCGTCGTGGACGGCGTCAGGCTCAGCGTTTACGACTGGCTGGGCGCAGGCGTGGCGCTTTGCGGCATGCTGATTATCGTCGCAGGCTGGGGGCGAGCCTGAAAATAAGGCGCAGCGGGGAGTGCCTCTGCGCGTCGTCCGCCTTGTTGCTTTGTGAGCCGGGACGCATTCTTTTTATAATATAACTTGTATGGTAGTTAGGTCAGTTGAACATTGCGTATTCAGAAAAAGGCCTGAATGCGCCATTCAGAAGGAGGTATTCATGAAAATCAGCAAGGCTGAAGTCTTTGTCACTTGCCCGGGCCGCAACTTCGTCACATTGAAAATCACGACCGAAGATGGCCTGACTGGGCTTGGCGACGCGACGCTTAACGGGCGCGAGCTGTCTGTCGCAAGCTACCTGCGCGATCATCTCTGTCCGCAGCTGGTGGGGCGCGATGCGCAGCGCATTGAAGATATCTGGCAGTTTTTTTATAAGGGCGCTTACTGGCGTCGCGGGCCCGTGACGATGTCGGCTATTTCCGCCATTGATATGGCGCTATGGGATATCAAAGCCAAAGCCGCCAATATGCCGCTTTATCAATTGCTCGGCGGCGCTTCGCGTGAGGGCGTAATGGTTTACTGCCACACCACCGGCCACAGCATTGATGAAGTGCTGGATGACTACGCGCGCCATAAAGAGATGGGATTCAAAGCGATTCGCGTGCAGTGCGGCGTACCGGGGATGAAAACCACCTACGGCATGGCGAAAGGCAAGGGGCTGGCGTACGAGCCCGCCACGAAAGGCGAGTGGCCGGAAGAGCAGCTCTGGTCCAGCGAAAAATACCTCGACTTCACGCCGAAGCTCTTTGCCGCGGTGCGCGACAAATTCGGCTTCCATGAGCACCTGCTTCACGATATGCACCACCGCCTGACGCCGATTGAAGCCGCGCGTTTTGGCAAAAGCATTGAAGATTACCGCCTGTTCTGGATGGAAGACCCGACGCCTGCGGAAAACCAGGCCTGCTTCCGCCTGATTCGCCAGCATACGGTCACGCCGATTGCGGTAGGTGAAGTTTTCAATAGCATCTGGGACTGCAAGCAACTGATTGAAGAGCAACTTATCGACTACATTCGCACCACCATTACCCACGCAGGGGGGATTACCGGCATGCGACGCATCGCCGATTTTGCCTCGCTTTACCAGGTGCGCACCGGCTCGCACGGCCCATCCGATCTGTCGCCGATTTGCCATGCCGCCGCGCTCCATTTCGATCTCTGGGTGCCGAATTTTGGCGTACAGGAGTACATGGGGTACTCCGAGCAAATGCTGGAAGTCTTCCCGCACAGCTGGCGCTTCGACAACGGCTATATGCATCCGGGCGAGAAGCCGGGCCTGGGGATCGAATTCGACGAAAAGCGGGCGGCAAAATACCCCTACGATCCAGCTTATCTGCCAGTCGCCCGCCTTGAAGACGGCACGCTGTGGAACTGGTAAATCAATCAACCCTACGCCGGAATTAATTTTTAATCTGACACAGGTAGAACATTATGGTTAGCACAACAGATATTAAGAATAATGTTGATAATACCCCAATAATAAAACGGGTTGCTTCTGCCTCTGCCATAGGCACCGCTGCGGAATATTACGATTTTTTTGCTTATGGCACCGCAGCGGTGCTCTTTTTTGGCCACCTTTTTTTCCCGAGCAGCGATCCGCTTATTAGTACGCTTGCCGCCTTTGCCACTTATGCCGTCGGTTTTTTAGCCCGTCCTTTAGGCGGTATCGTCTTCGGCCATATTGGCGATAAAGTCGGGCGTAAAAAAGCGCTGGTTATTACTATCCTTATCGTCGGGCTGGGCACATTTTGTATTGGCCTGCTGCCGACCTATGAAAAGATCGGTATATGGGCGCCTGTGTTATTGATTTTAATAAGGGTATTACAAGGTTTTGGCGTGGGCGGCGAGCAGGCGGGCGCGGTACTGATGACTGCCGAATATTCCATGCCGGCGCGGCGCGGCTTTTTTTCAAGCTGGGTACAGATTGGCGCGCCGGCAGGCTTCCTTTTACCTATGGCATTGTTCGCCTTGTTGAACAGTTTTCTCTCGCCGGACGCTATGATGGATTACGGCTGGCGTATTCCGTTTTTACTCAGCGCTTTGCTGGTCATTGTCGGGTTGTTTATTCGGTTGCGCATTGATGAATCCCCCGTATTTGCCCAAATAAGAGAAACCAAAGCCGCGGAATCACGACCGGTTATTGAGGTTATCCGTAATTATCCCGGTATTGTCACTAAAGGCGTCTGCGCAAAATTAATTGAAGCCTGCACGTTCGCTATGTTTACCGTAATCGTACTGGCTTACGGTAAAGCAAATAATCTGAACGCCACTATTCTCATGGACAGCATGATTGTTGCAGTCCTGCTGGAAATTTTTGCTATTCCGGCAATGGGCGCGTTAAGCGATAAAATAGGGCGTAAACCTGTCTATATTGCTGGCGCGTTACTCCAGGTCATAGCCATTATTCCTTTCTTTATGGCTATCAATCAGGATGTTTACTGGCTGACGCAAATGGCGATGATTGTCGTTATTACGCTTGGCCATAGCATGTGTTATGCGCCGCAAGCGTCTTACTTTCCGGAACTCTTTCCTACGCATATTCGCTGTAGCGGTATTGCGCTTATCTGGCAAATCGGCTCGCTGGTGGGGAGTGGGGTGCTTGGCCTGGTGGCGGTTAAAATTCTGCAAATGACCGGTGGGCATTACTACGGCATGGTGGCATATGTCATTGTGCTGGGCATTGTCTCCATCATTGGTTTGCTTACCATGCCGGAAACCGCCCCGAAACGGCGTAAGGGTGAATACCAGCGCTGGGAACACTAGTTACCAGGAGACGGCGTTTCATAAATCACCGGGATGCGCCCGCATCCCGGCAGCCAGCCAGAACCCGCGTTCATTGGATCAGCCCCTCCCGTAAAAGCTGTCACACAACTTTTTATGATGTTGTACCAATCGAGCAAAGGTTAATACAAATCAAAGTCTACAACCATACAAGATGTAATCTGACCTGGTCTTTTCATTCACCCTGGATTATAAAATGGAAAAGAGTCTCTTAACGGCAAAGGCTATTCTGCCTGCCTATAACCGCAACCGTTTGACAACCCGCATTGTGCACCTCGGCTTTGGCGCATTTCATCGCGCCCATCAGGGTGTTTACACCGATATTCTCGCGGCGGAGCACAACAGCGACTGGGGCTATTGCGAGGTTAATTTAATCGGCGGCGAACAGCAGATTGCGGATCTCAATCATCAACAGTGTCTGTATACCGTGGCGGAGATGTCGGCCGACGCCTGGCGCGCCCGCGTCGTCGGCGTGGTGAAAACAGCGCTGCATGCGCAGGTCGACGGGTTTGCGCGCGTCATGGAGGCGCTGTGCGAACCGCAGGTCGCTATCGTCTCACTGACCATTACCGAAAAGGGTTATTGCCACGCGCCGGCAACGGGGCAACTGATGCTTGATAATCCGCTGATTGCCGCCGATCTTAAAAATCCGCAGCAGCCGAAATCTGCGCCGGGCGTCATCGTCGCCGCGCTGGCGGCGCGCAGGAAGATGGGCCTTGCGCCTTTTAGCGTTATGTCATGTGACAACATGCCGGAAAACGGTCATGTCACCCGCAACGTGGTGCTGGCTTACGCCCGCGCGCTGGATGCGGATCTAGCAGAATGGATTGCGCAGAACGTCACGTTCCCCTCCACGATGGTGGACCGCATTGTTCCCGCCGTCACAACCGAAACGCTGGATAAAATCGAACAGCTCACCGGCGTGCGCGACCCGGCGGGCGTTGCCTGCGAGCCGTTCCGCCAGTGGGTGATTGAAGATAACTTTGTGGCGGGCCGTCCGGCGTGGGAAAAAGCCGGCGCGGAGCTGGTTAGCGATGTCGTGCCGTTTGAAGAGATGAAGCTGCGCATGCTCAACGGCAGCCACTCATTCCTGGCCTACCTCGGCTACCTGGCGGGTTATCAGCACATTAATACGTGCATGGAAGATGAGAATTTCCGCCGCGCCGCACACGCGCTAATGCTAAAAGAGCAGGCGCCGACATTAAACGTGCAGGACGTGGATCTGGCACACTACGCCCGTCTGCTGATTGAACGTTACAGCAACCCGGCGCTGCGCCACCGCACCTGGCAAATCGCCATGGACGGCAGCCAGAAGCTGCCGCAGCGCTGGCTCGATTCCATTCGTTGGCACCGGGCGAACGGCAGCCGCCACGATCTGCTGACGCTCGGCGTGGCGGGCTGGATGCGCTACGTCGGCGGCGTGGATGAGCAGGGAGAAGCGATCGACGTCTGCGATCCGCTGCTTGACGCCATTCAGCAGGCGGTACGCAACAGCGAGGAGGGCGACGCGCGCGTTAAGGCGCTGCTGGGGTTGAAGGCTATTTTCGGCGACGATCTGGCGACGCAGCCGGAGTTTGTCGCGCAGGTCAGCGAAGCATATAAGTTACTGCTGGAGAAAGGGGCGAAAGCCACGGTGGCGCAGTACGCGAAAGCGCTTTCCTGAGGCCGTTGGCAATGCCGTCTTTGGGCGGCATTGTATGCTGCGCCGCGCCGCTTCATCTCTTTCAGCGTCTAAAACAGCGTAAGGCCAACACCCGAAAATGGCGGATAAAAAAGAGCGGGGAGCGTGAGAAAAAATGCCGCCGCAGCGGCATTCACCACGATTAATGCAAACCGAGACGAATCAGCTCAACCGGTTCAAATTTACCTTCGCAACCTTCCACTTCCACCGTTTTGGCGCGGCGAACCTGCTCGGCGCTCAGGCCTTCGCTGTGAATGGCGGTAATCACGCCGGTCTGCCCGGTGCCGCTTACCATGACGCGGCTGCCGGTAGTGATTGCATTGCGGTTACGATCGTATGTCATCATTGTGGTTTCTCCTCTGAACGATTGTCGGCAATTCAGACGAGCCCCATTTTAAAAAGCGAGCGGTGAAAAACGTTAATCTCGATCAAAACCGACGCATTTGTGTGATGAATATCACAGGCGTTACTCTTCGCTGAACCAGTCGCGGTTTTCCTGACGGATTAGCTGCACCGACTCGCTTATCTCCTGCAAATGTACGCGCATGGCGTCATCCGCGGCCTGCGGGTCGCGTTTTTCCAGAGCGTGAAAAATATCGGCGTGCTGACGCAACAGCATTTCCGGCGGGGAAACATGGTCAAGACTCATGTAGCGCACCCGGTCGATCGCCGCTTTGATGTTTTCCACCGTATCCCAGGCGAGCTGACAGTCCGCCATCTGGGCGAGCTTATGGTGAAACTCGTCGTCGAGCAGGAAGAAATCGTTAAGCTGTTTGCGGTCAATGGCGGTGCGTTGCTGGTTGAGATTTTGCTCCAGCTGGTAGAGGTCAGCATCGGTAATCATGGTGGCGGCGCGCTGCACGACCGCGCGCTCAATCGCCTGGCGGACAAAACAGCCGTTGCGCACCTGGGAGAGCGAGATTTTATTCACAAAACTGCCGCGTTGCGGGCGAATTTGAATCAGGCCGTTTTCCGCAAGCTTAATGAACGCTTCACGCACCGGCTGGCGCGAAACATCAAAGCGCACCGAAACCTCTTTTTCCGAAAGCGGCGTACCAGGGGGAATAAGGCAGTGGACGATATCGCGACGCAGAATGCGATAGATCTGTTGGTTCACCGGTTGGGTGGGGTTAAGCGGGGTTTCAGCGGCCATCGATTTCTACTTTTTCAGCGAGTAACCGATTCAATTTACCATTTTTTTATTACCCCGCCCATACCCGGCCCGGGCGGCCGGGAAGGGAAAGCGATTTATGCCTTACGGTGAACGCTAAGCCCGGCGTAAGTCTGGCTGACCGGCATCATCTCCAGCGTGTTGATGTTAACGTGCGCAGGCAGGGTGGCGACCCACCAGACCGCCTCGGTTACATCTTCCGGCGTCAGGGCGTTGGTATTTTCATAGGTTTTGCCTGCTTTATCGTCGTCGCCTTTAAAGCGTACGTTAGAGAACTCGGTGCCGCCCACGAGACCCGGCTCAATATCGGTCACGCGAACCGCCGTGCCATGCAGGTCGGTGCGCAGGTTAAGGCTGAACTGGCGAACAAACGCTTTGGTCGCGCCATAGACATTCCCGCCTGCATAAGGCCAGCTGCCCGCCGTTGAGCCCAGGTTGATGATGTGACCGCGGTTGCGCTCTACCATGCCCGGCAGCACCGCTCGGGTCATATAGACCAGCCCCTTGTTGTTGGTATCGATCATGGTTTCCCAGTCTTCCACGCTCGCTTTATGAGCGGGTTCGAGACCCAGCGCCAGGCCCGCGTTGTTAACCAGCACGTCGATTTCGCGCCACTCCAGCGGCAGGCTGCTTAGCATCTCTTCGATGGCGGCGCGGTTGCGCACGTCGAGCTGCGCGGTAAAGAGGTTATCGCCAAGCTCATCTTTGAGCTCCTTTAACCGCTCCTGGCGGCGCCCCGTGGCGATGACTTTATGACCATTTTGAATAAAACGACGGGTAATGCACTCACCAAAACCTGCCGTCGCACCGGTAACCAGAATAATCATCTCTCTGTTCCTCAACGCTTTTTGTGTCGTATTACCTTAGCACGCCCATTCCGCTGTCGGTCAAGGAAGTTTATGTTCCCCCACGTCTTGCCTTGCGATGGTGCAAATGCGCGCTTAACGCGCAGAGCAATGGTGCAGCGTCAGCGCGCCATGTTAAATCGAAATCGATTGCTTATTTTAGCAACCGTTTGCCACCCTGTAATTGCTGGGGTTTGTTGCGCAACGAGACTTAAAATCACGCATCTTGCTGTTATATAAGGAGATTAATAAAAAACAAAACTGGCATCGACTTTGCAAAAGCTTTCTTATCAAGTCACCTGCGACGTACACATAAAACGCATACGATGAGGAATTGCTATGGCGATGCCCTGGACCACGGCCATTCGCGGCCACTTTTTCGATATTACCGCCGTAGCGGAGGGGGCGGAGGCGATTGCGCAACGCGCCCGCAATATAGAGGATGGCCTGCTGCTGCTCGACGAAGGGCGCATCGTCAGCCTGTTGCCCTGGGAAGAGGGGCGCGCGCAACTGCGCCATGAGCAGGATTATCTCGACTATCGCGGCAAGCTGATTGTCCCGGGGTTTGTCGACAGCCATATCCACTACCCGCAGACCGAAATGATTGGCGCCTACGGCGAGCAACTGCTGACATGGCTTGAGAATTACACGTTTCCGGTCGAAGGGCAGTATCACAGCCCGGATCACGCGGCGCGGATGTCCGCTTTTTTCCTGAATCAACTGCTGGCGAACGGCACGACGACCGCGCTGGTCTTTGGCACCGTGCATCCGCAATCGGTGGATGCGCTGTTCAGCGCCGCGCAGAGGCTTGAGATGCGCCTTATCGCCGGCAAAGTGATGATGGACCGCAACGCGCCGGACTATCTCACGGAAAGCGTGGAGCAGAGTTACCAGCAAACGCGTGAACTTATCGAGCGCTGGCACAATAACGGACGGCTTGGCTATGCGCTGACGCCGCGCTTTGCGCCCACGTCGTCGCCGCAGCTGCTGGCGGCGGTCCAGGCGTTGCGCGAAGCGTATCCCGACACCTGGCTGCATACCCATTTAAGCGAAAACCTGGACGAAGTCGCCTGGGTCCAGGCGCTGTGGCCGGAGCATGAAAGCTACCTTGGCGTCTACCATCATTACCAGCTCACCGGCAAACGCAGCGTCTTCGCCCACGCCATTCATTTAGCGGAGCAGGAGTGGGAGTGTCTGCGCAACACGGACTCTTCGGTGGCGTTCTGTCCCACCTCCAATCTCTTTTTAGGCAGCGGGCTGTTTCGCCTGCAGACCTGTCAGCAAAAGCGGGTGCGTATGGGCATCGGCACCGATGTGGGCGCAGGCACGACGTTCAGCATGCTGCAAACGCTTGGCGAAGCCTACAAAGTAGCGCAGCTGCAAAGCTACCGGCTCTGCGCCAGCGAAGCGTTTTATCATGCCACTCTCGGCGGGGCGCATGCGCTGGATCTGGATGACAAAATCGGCAATTTCCAGCCTGGCAAAGAAGCGGATTTCGTGGTGCTCGACCCGGCCGTCACGCCGCTGCAAACGCTGCGCTTTAACAACAGCCGCGACATTTACGAAAAGCTCTTCGTCCTGATGACCCTTGGCGACGACCGCAACATCTGGCGCACCTGGGTGAACGGCAAATGCGTCTGGCAACGTGACGCGCTGGAGGTGGCGGCATGATCCGTTTTCTGCAAAACCAGACGCTCGTTACGCTGGAAGAGACTGACCCGAATACCACCGTGCTCAACTGGCTGCGGGAAACCGCCCGGCGCAGCGGCACCAAAGAGGGCTGCGCCTCAGGCGACTGCGGCGCGTGCACCGTGGCGCTCGGGCGCGTGGAAGCGGGACGGATGCGCTATGAAACCGCCAATAGCTGCCTGCTGCTGGTAAGCCAGCTCAACGGCAAACAGCTGCTGACGGTAGAAGACCTGGCGCACAACGGCGCGCTGCATCCGGTTCAGCAGCATTTTGCCGATAATCACGCCTCGCAGTGCGGCTTCTGCACGCCGGGCTTTGTGATGTCCGCCTTTGCGCTGCAAAAGTCAGGGGCGGGGAGCGACCGTCGCACCGTAGAGCAGCACCTCGGCGGCAACCTCTGCCGCTGTACCGGCTACCGGCCGATTATCGAAGCCGCGCAGCGCGCCTGCGCGCTCAGCGAGCCCGATATCTTTACGCAGCAGGAGGCGCAGACCGTGGCGCGGCTACAAGCCTTAGCGTCTCACGCCACCGATGAACTGGCCTGGCGCAACCGCGTACTTGCGCCCAAAACGGTGGACGAGCTGGCATCGCTCTGTCAACGCCATCCGCAGGCCCGTCTGCTGGCAGGCGGCACCGACCTGGCGCTCGCCATTACGCAGCAGCACCAGACGCTGCCGCTCATGATTTCCCTGGGCGAGGTGGCGGAACTCAGGCGCATCGATGTTGACGATGAGCGGGTTGTTATCGGCGCTGCGGCAAGCCTCAACGCCTGCCGCGAACGGCTTGGCGATATCATTCCGGCTTTTAGTCAGTTGCTGGAACGATTTGCTTCTCAGCCAGTGCGCAATCAGGGCACCGCAGGCGGCAACCTGGCGAACGCCTCACCCATCGGCGACATCGCGCCGCTGCTGCTGGCGCTCGACGCCACTCTGAT
Source organism: Franconibacter pulveris DSM 19144 (assembly GCA_000621185.1). GTDB lineage: Bacteria > Pseudomonadota > Gammaproteobacteria > Enterobacterales > Enterobacteriaceae > Franconibacter > Franconibacter pulveris. Next base: position 695,127 of record KK211222.1, on the reverse strand, counting down.
ATTGCGTTGCGGCGAGACGCAGCGTCGTTTGCCGCTGGATGATTTCTTCCTGGGTTACCGCAAAACCGCCTTGCAGGCTGGCGAGTTTATTGAAGCGATCATCATTCCTTTAGTGACAGTGTCACCTTTATTTGCCGCCTGGAAGGTCTCTAAGCGGCATGAGGATGATATTTCCACCGTCTCTGCGGCGTTCAACATTCATATTGAAGAGGGCGTGATTACTGCCGCGCGGCTTGCCTTTGGCGGGATGGCCGCCGTGCCCGCCCGGGCGCTGAACGCCGAAGCGGCGCTTATCGGCCAGCCCTTCACGCGTGAATCTCTTGACGCCGCCGGGCGTGCGCTGAGTCTTGATTTCCAGCCGCTGACCGATTTTCGCGGCAGCGGGGCTTACCGCCTGGCCGTCGCCCAAAACCTGCTCAGACGCTTTTACCTGCAACAAACGCAACCCGCTGCGCTGGAGGTCTCTTATGTCTACTAACCCTGTGCGGCTTTCGGAACAGGCGCTTATCGAACAGTTCCGGCGCGAGCTGGCGGGCGGCGTCGGGCGCAGCCGCAAGCATGAAAGCGCGGATAAACAAGTGTGCGGCCAGGCGGAGTATATCGACGATAAGCTTGCGCCGCCGGGCTTGCTGCACCTGTGCCCGGTGCTGAGCCCGCATGCGCACGCCAAAATTTTGCATGTGGACACGGCGCCCTGTTACGCCGTTTCGGGCGTGGTGCGGGTGTTTAGCTGGCAGGATGTGCCGGGCGAGCTGGATATCGGCCCGCTGGCGCCCGGCGACCCGCTGTTCGCCAGAGAGAAAGTGGAGTACCACGGGCAGGTGGTGTTAATGGTGGCCGCGCAAACCCCCCAGGCGGCCAGAGCGGCGGCGCAGGCCGCGGTGATTGATTACGAGCCGCTTGAGGCGGTGCTGGATGTTGAAACCGCGCTGGCGCGGGAAAGCTATGTAGAGGCGCCGCATGTTCAGCAGCGCGGCGACGCTGACAGCGCGCTGGCCCGTGCGCCGCACCGCCTTCAGGGCGCGTTTCATATCGGCGGCCAGGAGCATTTTTATCTGGAAGGGCAAATTGCCATGGCACTGCCCGGCGAAGACGGCGCCGTGCAGGTTTTCTCCTCCACGCAACACCCGACGGAGGTACAAAAGCTGGTGGCCTCGGTGCTGGGCCTTACCATGAATAAGGTCACGGTCGATATGCGCCGTATGGGCGGCGGCTTCGGCGGCAAGGAGACCCAGGCGGCGGGCATCGCCTGTCACGCGGCGCTGGCGGCGGCGCTTACCGGCAGGCCGGCAAAGCTGCGGCTCGCCCGGCGTGATGACATGCGCATCACCGGCAAGCGCCACCCGTTTTTTGTTCGCTACGATGTCGGTTTTACTGACGAAGGGGTGCTGCACGGCGTGAAAATCGAGCTTGCCGCCAACTGCGGTTACTCGCTCGATCTCTCCGGCTCTATTTGCGACCGGGCCATGTTTCATGCCGATAACGCTTACTATCTGGGCGATGCGAAAGTGACGGGCTACCGTTGTAAAACCAACCTCGCCTCCAATACCGCCTATCGCGGCTTCGGCGGGCCGCAGGGCATGGTGGCGATTGAACAGATTATGGACAGCATCTCCCGTAAGCTGCGTCTTGACCCGTTAACGGTGCGCCAGCGCAACTATTACGGGGGCGAGGGCCGTGACGTGACCCACTACGGCCAGACGGTGCGGCAAAATTTACTGCAGACGATCACCGGGCAGCTTATGCAATCTGCCGATTACGTTACGCGCCGCGAGCGCATCGCCGCGTTTAACGCCCACAGCCCGGTGTTGAAGCGCGGGCTGGCGCTCACGCCAGTGAAATTCGGCATCTCGTTTACCTCCAGTTTTCTCAACCAGGCCGGGGCGCTGATCCTTATCTATACCGACGGCACCGTACAGCTTAACCACGGCGGCACCGAAATGGGGCAGGGGCTGAACACCAAGGTGGCGCAGGTCGTGGCGGATGTGCTGCAACTGCCGCTGGAAAACATTCAGGTGACCGCCGCCAGCACCGGCAAAGTGCCCAATACGTCGCCTACGGCGGCCTCTTCAGGCGCCGATCTCAACGGCAAGGCGGCGGAGATAGCCGCGTTGACGCTGAAAACCCGGCTGGTGGAGATGCTCTGCCGCCTGCATAGCTGCGAGCCGCAGGAGGTGCATTTTAGTAACGGTGTTGTGAGCGCGGCGGGGCGTTACTTCAGCTTTGCGGAAGTGGCGAACCTTGCCTGGCTCAACCAGGTGCCGCTCTCGGCCACCGGGTTTTACAAGGTGCCGGGCATTCATTACGACCGCCAGGCGGGGCGGGGCGAGCCGTTCTATTACTTCTCTTGGGGCGCGGCCTGTTCGGAGGTGCTTATCGACACCCTGACCGGCGAGTACCGGTTGCTGCGCACCGACATCCTGCACGATGTGGGCAACTCGTTGAACCCGGCTATCGACATCGGCCAGATTGAGGGCGGATTTGTGCAGGGCGCGGGCTGGCTCACTACTGAGGAGCTGGTATGGGACGATACGGGCAGACTGGTGACGGACAGCCCGATGAGCTACAAAATTCCCGCCATCAGCGACGTGCCGCCTGTGTTGAATGTGCAACTGCTGGCGCGCCATGCTAACGCCCAGCAGACGGTCTACCGCTCAAAAGCGGTAGGCGAGCCGCCGTTTATGCTGGGGATTTCTGTCTGGTGCGCGATACAGGATGCGATAGCAAGCGTGAGTAGTTACAACATACATCCTCATCTGGATACCCCGGCGACCCCGGAGCGCATCTTCTGGGCTGTGCAGGCGCAGCGGGAGGGGACAGATGTATTTTGACGACTGGCTGGAGGTGCTGGCCGACCTGCGAAAAAAACGCGAGCCGTGTGTTTTACTCACGCTGCTGGACGAGAAAGGCTCGGTACCGCGCAGCGGCGGCACCAAAATGGTCGTCACCCGCGACGGCTGCTTTTTAACCATCGGCGGCGGCAATCTGGAGCACCAGTGTGTGCAGATTGCCCGCGAAATGTTGACGAACCGCGAAACGCGTCCGCGCTGCGAGCCGTTCCAGCTTGGCGCCCGGGCGGGGCAGTGTTGCGGCGGCATGACTACAGTGCTGTTCGAACCGCTGCTGCGCCCGCAACCCGAGGTTATCGTTTTTGGCGCAGGCCACGTCGGCCAGGCGCTGGTGAGCCTGCTCGCCACCTTGCCGCTTTGCATCACCTGGGTGGACGAGCGTGAAGGACAGTTCAGCCATATTCCCGCCGGCGTGGCGACGCGCCAGATGGAAGAGCCTGTTGATGCGGTAACGCAAAGCGCGGCGGGCAGTTATTACGTGGTGATGACCCATTCTCACCCGCGCGATCTGGAACTCACCGAAGCCATACTGAAACGCGGCGACGCGAAATATGTCGGGCTTATCGGCTCGCAGACGAAGCGCCAGCGTTTCGATTATCGCCTCGCCGGCAAAGGACTCAGCGAGGCGCAGCTTGCACAGCTGCGCTGCCCGGTGGGGCTCCCGGATATTAAGGGCAAGCTGCCGGCGGAGATAGCCGTCGCTATCGCCGGAGAAATCATTGCTGTTTATCAGGGGGATGCATAAGCTAGCGTAATCCTCACTGCATAAACGGGAGTGACCATGCTGGAGCAAAACCCTTTTTTTGAAACAAGCACGCTGCCTTATGAAGCGCCGCGTTTCGATGTGATAACCGATCAGCACTACCGCCCGGCGTTTGATGAGGCGGTGCGGCGCAAGCGCCAGGAGGTCGCCGCTATCGCCGCGAACCCGCATGCTCCGACATTTGAAAACACCTGCCTGGCGCTTGAGAAGAGTGGCGGCATGCTCGGGCGCGTCAGCAGCACCTTTTTCGCCATGACCTCGGCGCACACCAACGACTACCTGCAAAAGCTGGATGAGGAGTTTTCCGCCGAGCTGGCGGAGCTGGCCGATGACATTCACCTTAACGCCCACCTTTTTTCCCGCCTTGATGCGGTTTACCAGCAGCGGCATGAGCTGGGTCTGGATGCGGAATCGCGTCGTCTGCTGGAGGTCGTCTGGCAGCAGTTTATGCTCGCGGGCGCCACGCTTGGCGAGGAGCAAAAAACACAGTTGAAGGCGCTTAATAAAGAAGCGGCGCAGCTCACCAGCCAGTTCAATAATCGCCTGCTTGCCGCCACCAAAGCGGGCGGACTGATAGTGGACGATGCGCAGGCGCTGACGGGCTTAAGCGAGGCGGAAATACTCGCGGCCCGGGAGGCGGCGAAAGAGAAAGGGCTGGAAGATAAATGGCTCATTCCCTTGCTAAATACGACCCAGCAGCCCGCGCTGCAGTCGCTGGCAAACCGCGCGACGCGCGAAGCGCTGTTTAAGGCGGGCTGGTCGCGCAGCGAAAAAAATGACGCTAACGACACCCAGGCGATCGTTTCCCGCCTTGCCGAACTGCGCGCCGCGCAGGCTCAACTGCTGGGCTTCGACGATTTCGCCAGCTGGAAAATCGCCGACCAGATGGCCAAAACGCCGGAAGCGGCGCTGCGCTTTATGCGCGGCATCGTGCCTGCCGCCACGGCCCGCGCCCGCCAGGAGCTGGCGGATATTCAACAGGTGATTGATGAGCAGCAGGGCGGTTTTCAGGCGCAGGCCTGGGACTGGGCCTTTTATGCTGAGCAGGTGCGTCTTGCGAAATACGATCTCGATGAAGCGAAGATTAAGCCTTACTTCGAGCTGAACCGCGTGCTCACCGAAGGGGTGTTTCGCACGGCAAGCGATCTGTTCGGCATCACTTTCACCGAGCGTTTCGACATTCCGCCCTATCATCCGGACGTGCGGGTCTGGGAGATTTTCGATAAAAGCGGCGAGGGGCTGGCACTCTTTTACGGCGATTTCTTTGCCCGCGACAGCAAAAGCGGCGGGGCGTGGATGGGCAACTTTGTCGAACAATCCACCCTGTTCGCTACCCGACCGGTGATCTACAACGTCTGTAATTACCAGAAACCAGCCGCAGGGCAGCCTGCGCTTATCTCCTGGGATGATGTTATTACGCTGTTCCATGAGTTTGGCCACACGCTGCACGGGCTGTTTGCCCGCCAGCGCTATGCCACGCTCTCGGGCACCAACACGCCGCGGGATTTTGTCGAATTTCCGTCGCAAATCAACGAGCACTGGGCGAGTCATCCGCAGGTCTTTGCCCGCTATGCTCGTCATCACCAGACCGGCGAGCCGATGCCCGAGGCGCTGCGGGAAAAACTCTTGCGCGCCGCGCAGTTCAACAAGGGCTACGATATGACCGAGCTGCTGGCCGCCGCGCTGCTCGATATGAACTGGCACAGCATTGCGTCGCAAACAAAGGTGGGCGATGTAGCGCGTTTTGAAGCTGTCGCGCTTGAAAAAGAGCAGGTGGCGCTGCCCGCCGTCCCGCCGCGCTATCGCAGCAGCTATTTCGCGCATATCTTCGGCGGCGGCTATGCGGCGGGCTATTACGCCTATCTCTGGACGCAAATGCTAGCGGACGATGGCTACCAGTGGTTTGTGGAGCAGGGCGGCTTAACGCCTGAGAACGGCCAGCGGTTCCGCGATGCAATTTTATCCCGCGGCAACAGCACGGATTTAGAGGCGCTTTATCGCGACTGGCGCGGCCACGATCCGCTTATCGAGCCGATGCTGAAAAACCGTGGGTTAAGTGAGTAAGCCGCGTTCCCCTGTAAAATTAAAACCGGGCAGCAGGCCCGGTTTTTTTATCTGTTAGCGCAATAATCAGCAAGTAAGAAAGTCTATTAATGTTAAATCAGAGGAAAAAAGAATAAAGGTAGATTTTGTCTTTACCGGGCGCCTTGTAACACTCACCTTATAAAACCGTTAACCCTACTTTCCAGCCTGCATTCCAGCATAATCTCAAGCAGGACGGCTTAATATTTGTACTGGATCAATTATCAGGCATACAAAGCTACAAAAAATGGTAGGGGTAGTCTTATCTCGCTTGAATGTTAGCAGTGCTTTTTTAATGATTAGCAGGTCTAAAACTGCAATTATAAAAGAATGATAAATTTATTTAAACTGTTTGGCTTTGTCTTGTTGTTAAGCCACACTTTTAACGCTACAGCACAACAACATGAATATAACGTATGGTATGAAAAAGATGCCGTTTTATATAATGTTACCCAAAAGGCTGACGGTAGCCCGGTTATGGTAAGTATCTCACAGCCCGGATTTAAGACTGCAAACCTTACCATCTCTTATCTATCATCAGGCAAATGCCCGGCAGAGCCAATCCAGCTTGAGGTTGACAGGCGGCAAATTCCTTCCCGATATGTGTGTTCACAACATGGGGCAGATAAAATAGAACACTTCCTTGTCGGAGACGCAGGGTGCGTAAATTCACTGGTAAAAAAACTCAACACCAACGCTTATATCCTGCTGCAAAAGGATATTAAAGTTCTGGCGAGTAATATAAGAACGCCGAGATACGGCATGGGTTCGCCTTTCTGACATTTTTAAAATATCCGTTGCGGATCTTTATAACGAAAAGTGGGTGATATTTTACACTCAGCGCCATAATAGCGTTGCTAAGTGAAATCGGCAGCAATACCCTGGTATTTACGTCAGCGTTATTCGCATTGATATAGCGCTACCGTTGTTAAAAATAACGCATAATAACCACCTCTACATGCATTCATTCCAGGGCGGCTGAGACCGATTTGTCCGTTCCCGGGAGCGATTAAACCCCATGCTCTGGTAACGAAAACGATGCGGGTCACGGTGTCGCTATAAAAATTGCTTTCAGGCTTATTATGCAGGAATGCAATAATTACCCCGGTTAAGCGATACGACTCACAGGTTAGCAGAACTAATACAAACGGATGAATCGGGCGGGCCGGAATGCAATTTTATACTTCCCTCTGAGCCAGAAATGACGGGGGTGAGGCCATGCAGTGGACACCGGTAAAGCACAGATTGCCTGACGTTTCGGAACACATTCTCAGCTATATAGTAAACACTACTGAAGGGGTCGGCGTGGCGAAATATAACCCCAGAAGCGGCTTCTGCGATCCTATACTAATAGGCGGTTTGAACTATTACGGGCTTGAAGTGACGCACTGGATGCCTATGCCGCCTCCGCCCATACAGGACAAAAAGACGCGCTTACGGGGAAGCTGACAAATACGTAGGCCGTTACGCAGTAAAACCTACCCACACGCAAAGGCCGTGACGATGATTGCTTTAAGTAATGAACGTTTGCAAGCGGTAGCTGATGCGAAGCCAGACGCCGTCGCGCCAGGCCTCGCTGACTATGCGGTGATGGCAGCAGAGTTGCTAAAGGCGAGACGGCAAATAGCCGCGCTTGAGAAACAACTGATGACGCCCGTTAAGCTGCCTTTCATCAGCGCAAGCCCGGTATGTGAAATCGAGGCGGGGTACGCCGCCGGCGTCAGTGATTGTAAAACGGCGATACGGCAGGCGGGTTTTCTTATTGAAGGGGATGAGTGAGCGGGCGTCGGACATAAAAACGGGCAGCTTTCGCTACCCGCCAGGTGTTATTCCGTCAGCGCTTCGTTACGTAAGTGGTTGAGATAGTAATTGTAACGCTTCAGAAACCACGTTTTTCCATCCCTGTCCATGTTGCCTGTTATGGCCTCCGTATCAACACGTCTCCCTTGAGACTGCATTTGGGCGAAGCTTAACGCCAGAAAATCGAAATTTTGCAATGACATCACATCTTGTTGTTTCACAGACTGCATACCTTCCTCCTTCGTTAAAATGGGTGAAAAGGAAATATGCCGTTTGCATTAAGTATGGTTCACAAGCAGCAATACGGCTTACAGAATATGCTTAAGTTACCGTCAGCAAGCATGGCGCTCTCGCTCACCCGTACCCTCAACGCCTGAAACTGTTAAGGAAATCCCGCAGGCGGTAGCGGTTTTATCGCGCAAAAAAGATTTATCCTGCGCCAGGCGAGCCTTTGGCAAACAGCACCCCTGGCAATCGTCTATACTTTATAAGCGGTTGCATTTTAAGAGATAAAGGAATCTACACCGTACTGGCGCATTGATTCTGATGAATAACCAGACGAGGTCAAAATGAATATTGACGAACTTAAACGGCAGGCTGAAGAGGAGATCTCGGCGCTGATTACCGAGAAAATAGCCGAGCTGCGTGAGCATTCTGAAAAAGAGGTCGCCGAAATAGAGCTGATCCCGCGTGAGACGATGACTGGCCTTGCAGGTTATGACGTCAAAATAAAATTGATTTAACCCTTACCCGAGAGCAAAACGGCCACCTTCGGGTGGCTTTTTCATGCCTGTGTTACTCTGCATGCTTTCTGTAATCGCACGAGTCTGCTTACCTAATCCAATTTCATCGCATAAAACGCTTTTTACTGAAGTGACGCATGCCATTTGCAGTATGAAGCGTGATCCAGGTAGTAATACGAAAACATGAGCGTTGTTCGGATAAATCTGATGTGGCACTCTTGCTTTACCCCTTACAGAGCTAAGCCACTTAAGTGAGTGCCGGAGATAAGCGCCGGGAGGGGTAAAACCTCAAACCCGCTGACAGGCGGGTTTTTTTATGCCTGCGAAGCAGGGCCGCGATATCGCAAAATAAGTGAGAGAAAAGGCCCCGGAGCAGTGAAATCCGCCGGCTCCGGGGTATGCAAATGCAAAATCGCTACGAAGGCCACTTTACCGCACCGGCAAATCTCGGATATCCGCCAAAAGTATTAAAAAAGAAGCAGATAAAGCAAAACCGGGCGTGCAGCCCGGTTTTTATGCTTTCATTCTCTGCAAGCGACAAGCGCGTATCGCCTCAATCGTATTTTGCAGAGCGCCGCCCTTCAGCGTTTCATTTTTGAGGCTTCAGAAAGCGCCGGCGGCGGCCTGGCGCATCATACGATTCGCCTCATCCCACTTGCGGGAGTTACGTTTCGTTATCGCTTCGCGCGCGGCGCGACGGGCTTTTTTCATCAGATGTTGGTTCACCATTCTTCACCTCCACCATTGGCGGGATCCTGCCGGAATCCACGGGTCACATTGCATCAGTTCATGTCGTTTGCTGCCTGCTCTTCGTTTTGTAGTAATAAGTCTTGGTCACAGAATGCCGCTCTGCTTTAGGAATTTTGCTCAAAAATGGCGCGAGCCGGTGACATTCAGGCGCAACTGTGATTCAGCTGTACAGCGCGCAATTTCTGCGCTACAGGCACAAAAACATAACGAAAACTGCTGTTTCGGCTGTTGTTTCGCAATGAGTTTGCCTCTTTTTTGTTACTAAATTTTTAAGCGTTTCGTTTCAAAAAAATCTGTTAACTATCAGCTAAAAAACGCATAGCGACGTCCGGTTAAAGCGTGACGCCCCACCGCCTCGTTAATGAAAATAATTCTCATCTTTGTTTGCTAATTCATAAGGGCGCTTCCAGGCTTGTGGAGTTGTTTCTCAAAATCAATAACCACAGACAGGAGGTAGTATGTTTCATCACTCTTCGAAACTTCAGTATCCCGTTCGCGTGGAAAAACCCGATCCGGAATTCGCCATGCTGTTGCAGCAGGCTATCGGTGGCGTTGAAGGGGAGATTCGCGTCGCCATGCAGTATTTCTTTCAGGCGATGGGCGCCCGCGGTGACGCTCGCATCAAAGACTTGCTGATCTCGACCGCGACCGAAGAGCTGGCGCACATTGAAATGCTCGGCCACGCGGTCGCGCTGAACCTGGAAGGCGCGCCGCTCTCTTATCAGGAAGCGTCAGCCAAAGATCCGGTGGTCAACGCCATTCTGGGCGGCATGAACCCGCGCCATGTACTTTCGTCAGGACTTGCCGCGTTGCCGGTAAACGCCAACGGCGTGCCGTTTGATATGAGCCATGTTTACGCATCCGGCAACGTGGCGGCGGATATGTTGGCCAACGTGACCGCGGAAGCAACAGGGCGCGTGCTGGCGACGCGGCTGTACAACCTGACGGAAGATAAAGGGATGAAAGATTTTCTCTCCTTCCTGATAGCCCGCGACACCATGCACCAGCAGCAGTGGCTGGCGGTCATTGAGGATATGGGCGGGCTTTCTGCCTCGCTGCCCATCCCGAACAGCTTCCCGCAGGAACAGGAAGCAAATGAGCATTCCTATTACTGCCTTAACACCTCGCTGGACAAACCGCTGCCGCAGGGCCGCTGGTGCGATGGCCCATCTTTTGACGGCAAAGGCCAGTTCACCGCCAAAGAGCAGCCAGACCTGCTGGGCGAAGAGCCGATGCTCGGCAAAGCCCGTCCGGGGTCCGGCGCGCAGGCTGAACAGATAGGCACGTCGATGTCATCCACCACCAGCTCTGGCAATGATTCCGTAACGGGCTCATAAGCCTGAGCGCCGCCTTCTTTTCTACAGCGCCTGACGCCCGGCCGCATAAGCGGTAAGTATGTCCTACACTTACAGGACAACATAAAGAGTCAGGAGGTGTTTATGGTTGAACGTGCGAACTCCGCGCAAGGAGATAAAGAGAAGGCGCCGTCCGCTCCCGAATCGATGAAGAAAACGCGGGATAACCCCGGCCAGGAAGGGGAAATTCCGCGTAAACGGGACGACAGTAAAGATGATGAAGTGGACCCGTATAAACACGGTTAACCCACAGCGGCTTTACGTAACGGTGCGCCGACGCGCACCGAAACCGAAAAGGAAAAAGCAGACCCTGCGGGGTCTTTTTTATTGCCTGAACAACAGGCTATTTCTTATGGGCGACGATAAACAGCCGCGGGAAAGCGAGCAATAACCGGCCATCGCCGCGCGGCAAATAGTGCTGAGAGAGCAGCAGGCGATAGCGGTCAAGGAAGTGTTGCTGTCCTGTTTCATCCAGCGCGTCCAGGAAAGGGCGCAGGCCGGTGGCGCGCAGCCACTCTACTATCGCGTCGACCGAGGGCATCAGATGAAAATAGGTGGTGCGCCAGATATCAAGTTCGCAACCCGCCTGGCTCAGCAAATCATAATAGGCTTCCACGGCAAGCAGGGGCTCGCGCTCTTTTACCGTCATCCCCATCGCCTTTGCGACGGTCCGCATAGCGGCATGGGTAGGCTCCTGCCAGTTGTCGGGCATCTGCGCTGCCAGTACGCCCTGCGGCGCCAGCAGGCTGGCGAGCCGGGGAAACAGCGAGGCGTGATCGGGCAGCCATTGCAGCGAAGCATTCGCATAGATAAGGTCAGCCGGCTCGTCGGGCCGCCAGCGCAGCACATCCTGTTCGACGAAGTGGCAATCCGGCAACGCCCGACGGGCTTTCGCAAGCATCGCGGGCGAGGTGTCGACGCCGGTAATGTTCGCCTGCGGCCAGGCTTTGCGCAGCAGTTCTGTACTGTTGCCAGGCCCGCAGCCCAGATCGTATGCCTGCTTTACGTTGAGCCGCGCGGCGATGCGCGCCACCAGCTCCTGGGCCGGACGGGTGCGCTCGGCTGAAAACTGCATATAAAGCTCGGGGTTCCAGTCCTGCATGGTGCCTCCGTCGGGTTCGTTTAACTGCGGTTAAGGAAAGTTGTGTCAGAGTGAAGATCCAGAGGTGAGATCGTTACCTCAAACCGTAGCCGATTCATGCACACGGTAATAATAAATTTATCCATGCAAGCATTGCCGCCAGTTTCGCTGGCGGTTTTTTTTTGCTTTAACGGGCGGCAAATCGCTTACGGTAGCCCATCGGGGAAAGCGCGAACTGGCGCTGGAAGTGGTAGCGCAGGGTGGTTGCGCTGCCAAACCCCACTTCGCCTGCAATCTGCTCAAGCGAGAAGCGGGTGGTTTCCAGCAGCTCCCGGGCGCGCAGCAGGCGTTCGTTAAGCAGCCAGCGGCCTGGCGTGGTGCCGGTCGCCTCCTGGAAACGGCGTAAAAAGGTGCGCGGGCTCATTCCTGCTTTTTCCGCCAGCGCCGCCACCGTGTGGTTGTGCGCTAATTGCTGGTGGAGAAAATCAAACAGCAGGCCGAGCCGCTGGCTTTCGCGGGCGCGCGGCACCGGGCGTTCCAGATGTTGCGTTTGGCCGCCGTCGCGATGCGGCTGCACCACTAAGCGTCGCGCCACGCTGTTCGCCGCCTCGCGTCCGAAGTCGCGCCGCACCAGATGCAGACAGAGATCGATGCCCGCCGCGCTGCCTGCGGAGGTGAGCACATCCCCCTGGTCGAGATAGAGCACATCCGGCACCACGTCGGTTTGCGGGTAACGGCGGGCGAGCGCGTCGAGATAACGCCAGTGGGTGGTCGCTTTACGGCCGTTAAGCAACCCGCTTGCCGCCAGCACAAACACGCCGGAGCAGATAGAGATAATCCGGCAGCCGCGACCGTGCGCCTGCTGAAGCGCGTCGCACAAGTCCTGCGGCACCGGCGCTTCGCTGCCGCGCCAGCCGGGAATGACGATGGTTCCCGCTTGCGCCAGCAGCTCCAGCCCGCCGTCGGTCATGATTTTCACGCCGCCCGTGGCGCGAAGCGGGCCGTCATCGACGCTCGCCACCGCAAACCGATACCACTGCGGCCCCATCTCCGGACGCGGCAGACCGAAAATCTCCACGGCTACGCCGAATTCAAACGTACAGAGTCCGTCATAGGCGAGCGCCACAACCAGCGGGTTGGTTAAAGGTTGATGCATGATTGTCAAAATCCTTGCGATTTCTGGCAGCGGGCAGGGCGGTCATCGTCGCGCCTGCGAGTTAAGGTATTGTTAACACAAACCAGCAGGAGCAGACAATGAGCTATGTAACCGAGTTTCCCGCCGCCCCTTCCGCCAGTGCCGAAGCCCATTTTTTGGCAAGGCTTAGCGTAGAGACCGACTGTGCCGATGTGCATGCGGCGATGCGCATGGGCGAAAAAGATTTTGTCCTGTTGCATGTCGTAGGCAGCGAGGCGGGCTTTGCCCGTAAACATATTCCTGGCGCAGAACACCTGCCGTGGGGAGAGATGACGGCGGAACGTATGGCTGAATGGCCGGAAGGGACGCTGTTTGTGGTTTACTGCGCAGGCCCGCACTGCAACGGGGCTGACCGTGCGGCGCTGCGGCTGGCGCGGCTTGGGCTGCCGGTAAAAATAATGATTGGCGGGCTTACGGGCTGGGCCGACGAAGGGTATGCCTTCGCCGGCGAGGAGACGTTGTCAGCCTGCGTCTGACATATCCGCTTGCGCTTCGCTGACGGGCGCTTCGGCAGGCGTCGGGGCGCTAAACCCGACGCCCGCGGTAAAGAGCGGGCGCCCTTCATTCTGCCACTGCTGGTAAAGCACCTGCTGTAGCGGCGTGAGCGGCGCATCGCTCCACAGAAGATAGTGTTCGGCCTGAAACTCATCAAGATCCGGTTGGGCGACCGGGTGAGCGAGCAGGTCAATGCGAAAGCCTTCGCCGGAGAAGCGAATCGCCTCCAGCCAGATAGCGAGCGGGTCTTCCATATTCAGCGGGATCATCACCAGCGTATCCGCCGGGCGCTTGCGCAATCCCTGCAATACAAAGGCGGCGTATTCCACCAGTTGTGTATCAAACCGCGCGCGGCGGGTCATCTGCGTGGCGTTGGCGCCTTCGCGCAGCCAGAGGCGCAACGGGCAAATCACCTTATCCAGCAGCGCGCCTGCGGGCAATTCCCGGCCATAGCGGCGCAACAGGGCGCGCAACTTATCCGTTCTGGGATTCTCCAGCGCGGAAAGCAGCTGTTCCTGATAGAGCTCCCACTGGCTACTCAGCGTAGCGTGTTCGCCTTTCAGCAGGCGCGCCAGCTCTGTTATCGGCACGCCTTCATTAAGCCACTTGAGAATAAGCTGGATACGCAGCAGATGACTGTAGTCGTAATAACGTTTCCCGTTGCTGGCCCGGGTGGGCTTAAGCAGGCCGTGACGCTGCCAGGCTCGCAGGTTGGGCGTAGTGACACCGCACTGATCGGACAACATTTCAATAGTGAAATGTGACATGGCTATTCCTTTAACGGCCGAAAAATCATGAAGAAGCAATATCTCCTGGCGCCGGCCTTTGCGGCGCCAGGAGGGCGGGGTTCACAGACAACTTCTCAGGAAGCGAACAGGGAAAGTAGCACAGAATTTATAACTTACTAACTATAAATGCTGGCAACTAATTGTTTACCGTTATGAATCAGGTGAGCAGGTAGCGCCGGTCGGGGCGAATTTTTTCCGGCTTGTGCTCGTCGTTGATCATTTCGCGCAAATCTATCTCTATGCCATTGCACAGCGCATCGAGCGGCAGATCGTTATCTTCCATACCAAAGGGATCTTCCAGCTCCTCCGCCAGGGTATCGAGCGAAAGGAAGGTATACGAGATAAAGACCGAGACAAACGGCGTCATGAAGTGCAGGTCGGTCACCAGCGCGAAAGGCAGCAGAATGCAGAACAGATAGACCGTACGGTGCACGATAAGCGAATAGGCGAAGGGCAGCGGCGTATTGGCGATGCGCTCGCAGCCAGCCAGAATGCCGGAAAGCTCGTTCAGGTGGTTATCCAGGCTCTGGAACAGAATATCCGACAGCGCGCCGCGGGCGCGTTGGGCGGCCAGCCATTCACCCATCAGCAGAATGATGCGGTTGCAGGGGGAGTGGCTGTGCAACACGGCATTCAGTTCCGCCTGGCTTAAGTAGCGATCCAGCACGTTATCGAGCTTTTTGCGCCGCAGCGTCAGACGCAGACAGTGGCAAAAAGCGATCTGCAGGTTAACCAGATGGCGAATTTCCTGCGGGTGGGCCGCCAGGAGCGTGCGGGATACGCGCAACAGCGAACGGCTCTGGATCACTAATTGCCCCCAGATCAGGCGCGCTTCGGTATAGCGCGCATAGCAGGCGCTGTTGCGAAAGCCGAGAAAAATGGCGATAGCTACGCCAAGAATGCTGAAAGGCGCAATGGTGAGCTTAATGTCAAGGGCTTCATACCAGGGCAGAAAAAAGATAACGGTGACGGAAAGCGCAACATTAAGCAGCAGGCGGGTGGAAATTTTAGCCAGTACGGAACCATGCCAGACAAAAAGGCGGGTAAACCAGTGCTGGTGGGGACGAACGATCATAATAGTCACTGAGTTAACAAAAGCGCTATGCATTAAACGAGATAGCGCTTTTGCCTGCAACCCCGCAGAAAGCAGGGTTATCCGTGTCGTTTAACCCACCCGGATAAACTTCTCCTTAACCCGCGATAGCCATTCGCGGGACCGGCGTAGCGAACCACCCCTCTTAAACAGCAGAAAAACATCCTGACCCATAGCCATCACCATAAAACAGTCTTTGCGACGCAATGCGGGGCAACAATACCATTTCTGTTTCATTAATCGCTCCTTTCACGGGAATTAACGCAACGAGATGACGTCGGCATTAATAATAGCCAGTAAGAGAAGCGGCAGATAATTAAGATTTGCTTTTAGGAACAATCTTAATTTAAGTAAAGAGTATGAGAAATTTCGTTATTTATCATGAGCCATGAAACAGATTATGGTGCCGGTATTAGGGAAAAATCCTGGAAAAAGATTTCGCTTGCTTATGTAACTTGCGAAACGGGGAGGCCTACCTATAGTTATTTCTGCGTTACGCAATAGTGCTTACGCGAATTTAATTCTGATGATCCAGGAGGAGATATTATGACTCAGCATCGTGGTGGTTCAGGTAATTTTGCGCAAGATCGTGAACGTGCCTCTGCAGCAGGCCGTAAAGGCGGGCAGAATAGCGGCGGTAACTTTAAAAACGACCGCGAGCGCGCCGCGGAAGCAGGCCGCAAAGGTGGTAAGAACAGCAGCCGTTCTTCATCCTGAAGCCTGAGCCGGTCTGGACTGGCTTAACGTTCCTCCGGTATGGGTCTGCCCATACCGGAGGCCGTTTACGTTCAGCAGCCCCTAACTTATACAGACAGTGATGACGATGAAAACTTATTTGCCTCTGTACGGCGCGTTAAGCTTATTTGCCGTTTCCTTTTCCGGGTTTGCAGAAAAAGCGTCACCGCCGGGTGAAAATAAAAGCACCACGACCCATGTGCTGGAAAGCGGGGCAGCGCTGTTGCAAAGTAAATCGCCGCTAAGCGATTTTGATATTTATCTGGTGGGTTTTCATCCGATGAAAGATAACCCTGAAAATCAAATGGAAGCGCATCATTATTGCCATCAGGTGAATCAGGATTTCGCGCAGTGCGTTTTATTTGACGGCAATACTAAAAACGCCAATATGACCGGCGTGGAATATATTATCTCGGAAAAACTTTTCGCGACCTTGCCGCAGGAAGAGCGTCAGTACTGGCACCCGCATAATGGCGAAATTCTCAGCGGGCAGCTTATCGCGCCAGGCATCCCAAAAATGGCCGAGCACCGCCTGATGAAAGATAAAATGAACAGCTACGGCAAAACCTGGCACGTCTGGCATACCGGCGCGCCTGGCGAACAGGGTACAGCGCTGCCGCTCGGTCCGCCGATGCTTGCCTGGTCTTTTAGCCGCGACGGTGAAGCGAAGCCGGAACTGGTCAGCGAGCGCGACAAAAAGCTCAACGTTAATACTCAGGAGATCCGCAAATCTCGTGAAGACTTACGGGAACTAGCGAAACCGCAGAGCGGCGTCGACGTCCTGAATGGCCAGTACAAGCGCCCGACGCAGCCCATACCCGGCGTAACCGACAGCGATGCCAAAACTAACCCTTAATTTCTCTCGTTATGTGCCTTCTTTTTCCCCACTTCGGTGGGGATTTTTTTAGATGAATTTTTTTCAACACCCATGAAATTTCCTCGTTTGCTCATGAGCGCCGCTCATGCCATTCTCTGGACATATAGCCATCCAGACGGCCAAAAGTTCAAACAGTCAACTATCACTCTGCGTTACTAATCAAGCAGGGTTGGGAGAAAAAAATGCAACGTCAACACGCCCCGTTTCGCGCCGATGTAGTCGGCAGTTTTCTGCGCCCGGACGCCATCAAACAGGCGCGCCAGCAGTTCGCCGCCGGCCAGATCGACGCCGCTGCGCTGCGTAAAGTCGAAGATGAGGCTATCCGTGAAAGCGTGGCCCAGCAGTGCGCCTGCGGCCTGCACGTAGTGACCGACGGCGAGTTCCGCCGCGCCTGGTGGCACATGGATTTCTTCGCAGCACTTCAGGGCGTGGAGCTTTATGAGGTGGAGCAGGGCATTCAGTTCAATGGCATTCAGACCAAAGCGCAGAGTGTGCGCGTGGTGGGCAAGGTCGGTTTTGGCAACCACCCGATGCTGGAAGATTTCCGTTATCTGAAGAGCGTAAGCGGCAACGCCGAGCCGAAAATGACCATCCCGAGCCCGAGCGTGCTGCATTTCCGCGGCGGCGCGAAAGCCATCGACCGCACCGTTTACCCGGATCTCAACGACTATTTCGACGACCTCGCCACCACCTGGCGCGACGCCATCCGCGCGTTCTATGACGCGGGCTGCCGCTACCTGCAACTGGACGACACCGTCTGGGCGTACCTTTGCTCTGATGAGCAGCGCGCCAAAGTTCGCGAACGCGGCGAAGACCCGGACGAGCTGATGAAGATTTACGCCCGCGTGCTCAATAAGGCGCTGGAGGGCAAACCGGAAGATTTAACCATCGGCCTGCACGTTTGTCGCGGCAACTTCCGTTCAAGCTGGATCTCCGAAGGCGGCTACGAGCCGGTGGCGGAAGTGCTGTTCGGCACAGTGAACATTGATGCTTTCTTCCTTGAGTACGATAACGACCGTTCCGGCGATTTCGCGCCGCTGCGCTTTATCCGTCCGGGCAAGCAGCAGGTGGTGCTGGGCCTTATTACCACCAAAAACGGCGAGCTGGAGAACCCGGAACTGGTGAAGGCGCGTCTGAAAGAAGCGGCGCAGTATGTGGACATCAACCAGCTGTGCCTGAGCCCGCAGTGCGGCTTTGCCTCCACCGAAGAGGGCAACAGCCTGAGCGTTGAGCAGCAGTGGGATAAAGTACGCCTGGTGACCGGCATCGCGAGCGAAGTCTGGTAAGCGGTTTGTTCTCCCGCGGGAGGATGAGATAAGGCGTTTTGCAGGGCGGATAGCGTGAGCTATTCGCCTTTTTTGTTTATGGCGGTTGGCGCTGACTGGCCTGGACTGTTGTACAGAGCGAGTATCGCAGGAGAAAATCGCGCAGCGTCGCCTGCCGGGGTTTTCTTCTTTTTCCCGTTGGGAAAAGGAGAATAAGGGAATCAGGCGGCCCGGGGCGCAGAATACGCTGGCGCGTACGCCCACCGTTATTTGTCAGAGGCCCGCCTCTTTTTGTATCGCACTGTATCAACCTGCCAATCTCTTACACCCCGTTGCATAACGCGCTGTTTTGCAAATATCCCCTGTACATCGCCATGGTCTCCTGTAGGCATCACTTAACGATGAGGAGATCGCGTAAATGTTAACCCGAGTGTTGATTTCATCTGTCCTGATGGGCGCTTCGGCGACCTGCGCATGGGCAGAACGGCTGGACGGACTCAGCGCTGCGGATGTGCTGGGGCCTGCCGCCGTGGCGCCGCTGGAGCATCCCCAGCCGCCAGCCAGATTGATCGTCGATGCGCCGCTGGCGGGGCCGCTGCGCAAAGGCGCGGTGTTCATCCAGTACCGCGCCGAGAACTTGCGCATCGAACCGGTGTTTGGACCGGATGCGCTAAAGGTCACGCCGCGTATCGGCCATATTCATGTGATCGTCGATGACAATCCATGGCACTGGGCGGACGCCAGCGGCGAACCGGTAATTCTGGTCGGGCTACCCGCAGGGAAGCACAAGGTGACCATTATCCTCGCCGATCCCACTCACAAACCGCTCGACAGCAAGACTATTGCCTTCACCGTACCAGCCCAGGGCGCACATCACTAACGCGCTAAGGAGAACGCCATGAAAACCCTCTTCCGCTCATCATTACTGGCCGCACTGGCCTTAACCGCGGTGAATTCCGCCGTCGCCGCCACAGAATCCGCCGCCAGCTACGCCGCCGAATTCAGCCATATTCATCAGATAAAAGCCGGAGTGCTCAACGTCGGGTATGTTGATATCGGGCCACGCGATGGGCAGGCGGTGATCCTGCTGCACGGCTGGCCTTATGACATTCAAAGCTACGTAAGCGTTGCGCCGGAGCTTGCGGCCAAAGGCTATCGTGTCATCGTGCCCTATCTGCGCGGCTACGGCAGCACGCGCTTTTTGTCTGATCAAACGCCGCGTAACGGTCAACCCTCGGCGATGGCGTCAGATGTGGTGGCGCTGATGGATGCGCTTAATATTAAGCAGGCGGTGTTTGGCGGCTTTGACTGGGGCGCGCGCACCGCCGATATCGTGGCGGCGTTATGGCCGGAACGGGTAAAAGCGCTGGTGTCGGTCAGTGGCTATCTGATAAGCAGCCAGGAAGCAGGCCGCAAGCCGCTGCCGCCGCAGGCCGAACTGCAATGGTGGTATCAATTTTATTTTGCTACCGAGCGAGGCCGTCAGGGGTATGCCAACAATACCCATGATTTCGCCCGGCTTATCTGGCAGCAGGCCTCGCCCGGCTGGAAATTCAGCGACGCGATGTTTAACCAGAGCGCTAAAGCGCTGGATAACCCGGACCAGACTGCCATCACCATTAGCAACTACCGCTGGCGGCTTGGCCTGGAAAAAGGCGAGCAAAAGTATGATGCTTATGAGAAAAAGTTAGCCGCATTGCCGGTTATTAGCGTGCCGACTATCACCATTGAGGGGGATAACAACGGCGCGCCGCATCCGGCGCCGCAAGCGTATCGCGCGAAATTCAGCGGCAAATATGAGCATCGCACCTTCACCGGCAATATCGGACACAACCCGCCGGCAGAAGCGCCGCAGGATTTCGTCAAAGCCGTGGTGGACGCCGCCTCGCTGTAGCAGGCGAAGCGCCACCCGTTCCGGACCGGCCATGGCGCGCCGGTCTTTTTTGTGCAGGTCGCAGAGGGGAGGTTGTTTTGGAACATATTGATCACATCCTTGTGGTGGATGATGACCGGGATATTCGGGAACTGGTGACGGATTATCTGATTAAATCTGGCTACCGCGCTACCGGCGCCGCCAACGGTCGCGAAATGCGTGCGATCCTCTCCTCAGCCCACGTCGATTTGGTGGTGCTGGATATCATGATGCCGGGCGATGATGGCCTGACGCTGTGTCGCCAGCTGCGCAACGACACCCAGCGCAACCTGCCGGTGCTCATGCTCACCGCTCGCAGCGAAGAGACTGACCGCATCCTCGGGCTGGAAATGGGTGCCGACGACTACCTCATTAAGCCCTTCGTCGCGCGCGAGCTGCTGGCGCGAATTAAGGCGATTTTGCGTCGTACCCGCGCATTGCCGCCAAACCTGCAAATCACCGAAGCCGGACGTCTAATCGCGTTTGGCGACTGGCAGCTCGATACTTCGGCGCGTCACCTGATTGACAAAGAAGGGGTGATTGTTGCGCTGAGCGGCGCGGAATACCGTCTGTTGCGCGTATTTCTCGACCATCCGCAGCGCGTGCTTAATCGCGATCAACTGCTGAACCTGACCCAGGGCCGTGACGCCGAACTGTTTGAGCGTTCCATCGACCTGCTGGTGAGTCGCCTGCGTCAGCGGTTGCGCGAAGATGCGCGTGAACCTGTTTATATCAAAACGGTGCGCAGCGAAGGCTACGTGCTGGCCGCGCCCGTCATCATCAAAGAGGCGAACGCATGACCCTCTGGCCGCGATCGCTACTGTCGCGCCTGCTGATCATCGTTCTTGGCGGCATGTTGCTCGCGAATGCCGCCACACTCGCCAGCCTGATGATCGAGCGCATGAGCAGCGCCAGAACCGTGATGCTCGGTAATCTTGAATATGACGTAGCGACCAGCGTGGCGATCCTCGATCGTCTTCCCGCCGCAGAACGGCCGGCGTGGCTTGCGAAACTTGAGCGCGGCAACTATCGCTACGAACTGTCGCAGGGGGAGCCGGGGCCTTATCCCACCAGCTGGCGTGCGCGCGACGCGGTGCGTTCACTGCAGGAGACGCTCGGCGGAAAGTATCAGATGAGCATTCATGCGATCCCCGGTCCGCGCGAACATATCCAGGTGCATTTAACGCTGCACGATGGCGCACCGCTGACACTCGATCTCTGGCCGCGCATGCCGGCCATTGCGCGCTGGCTGCCGCTGGTGCTGGCGGCGCAGCTTTTGCTGCTGCTGGGCTGCGCATGGCTGGCGGTGCGTCAGGTGGTGCGGCCGTTTATGCGCTTTACCCGGGCGGTCGATGCGCTTAAGCCCGCTGCCGCCAGCGCGCAGATCATGCCTGAAACGGGACCGGCGGAGGTGCAGCAGGCGGCGCGCGCGTTTAATGCGATGCAGACGCGCATTCAGGATCATCTCCGGGAGCGCGCGCAGATCCTGGCGGCAATCTCCCACGACCTGCAAACCCCGATCACCCGCATGAAGCTGCGCGTTGAAATGACGGATCAACCGGAGTTGCGCGATAAGCTGCTGGGGGATCTTGATAACATGAGCCGGTTGGTTCGCGAGGGGATCGCCTATGCGCGTTCGGCGCAGGTGCCGCAGGAGGAGCGCCAGAGCGTAAGCCTTAACGCCTTCCTTGACAGCGTGGCTTGCGATTATCAGGACGTTGGAAAAGCGGTGACGTTTGTTCCCTGCAACGGCCGCGATATTTTCGCCGTACGACCACAGGCGCTGCGCCGCATCATGACGAACTTGCTCGATAACGCGCTTAAGTTTGGTGATAAGGCGGAAATTCAGCTTGATTTTCCGCAGGCCGACTGCGTGGCGATTAGCGTGCGGGATAACGGGCCGGGCATTGCGGAAAATGAACTGCAGGCGGTGCTGGAGCCGTTCTATCGCGTGGAAAGCTCCCGTAATCGCCACACCGGCGGCACAGGGTTAGGGCTTGCGATAGCCGCACAGCTGGTAAGCCAGATGGCCGGCTCGCTGCGGCTAACCAATCGCCCCGAAGGCGGGCTCGAGGCGCTCATCATTTTGCGGCAAAACGATTTGTAGCCTTTTGTATCCCCGACGCCGTGACATATACAACCTGACAAAACGGGCGCAACCGGAAACAGCCTGAACACATGCGGTGGGTTAAATGGGCGGACTGCCAGCAAGCGCAGTCGTTAATCCACCGTTATGAGGTTCACTATGAAAGCATTTGCCAGACTCTTCTCCGCCAGCCTGTTGGCGCTCTGCGCCGCACAGGCCGTTCACGCGCAGTCTCCCCACTCTGTGGTGCTGGTCGGTCACTCCTGGGGCGGGACGGTCATCACCGAGGCCAGCGATAACGCGAAAGTGAAAGCCCTGGTCTACGTCGCCGCGTTCGCCCCTGACAAAGGTCAGTCTACTGGCGAACTGGCCAACAGCTATCCGGCGCCGCCGGGCAGCGCGGCGCTGGCTACGACGTCCGACGGTTTTCTTTACCTTCCTGCACCGGCGCTGGCGCGGGATTTCGCTCCCGATCTCCCTTCAGCGCAGCAGCGCCTGCTGCCAGTAACGCAGGGGCCGATTCGCGCCGCCGCCTTTAGCGATAAGGTGACGCACGCCGCCTGGGCGCAAAAGCCGAGCTGGTATCTGGTGAGTACGCAGGATCGAATGATTAACCCGGACCTCGAACGGGCAATGGCGAAAAAAATCCATGCGCAAACTCGTGAGGTAGCGGCCAGCCATGTGTCGATGCTGAGCCAGCCCGATAGCGTGGCGAATATCATTCTCGCTGCTGTCGGCCAGGCAAAATAAGGAGGCCTTTATGACACTGACAATTGCATTCCTGGCGGGGATGTTGACGCTGCTCAGCCCCTGCACGTTACCAGTGATTCCGTTTGTTTTCGCCAGCGCACGTGGGAGCAAGGCGCAACTGCTGGCGTTGCTGGGCGGCATGGTGCTGATGTTTACCGTCGTCGCGCTGCTGGTGTCCGTAGCCAGCCACTGGGTAGTCCGCATCACTGCGGTGGGGCGCTGGGTCGCGCTGGCGTTTCTTGCCGTTACTGCGTTGACGCTGTTGTCGCCGCGCATAGCGCAACTCGCCGCCCGGCCGTTCGTTGCGCTTGGCAACCAGATAAATGACGCCAGCCAGCGCCGTGGCGGCTTACCGGCTGCGCTGCTCGCGGGGATGGCCACGGGCATGCTGTGGTCGCCCTGCGCCGGACCGGTGCTGGGGGCGATTCTGAGCCTGGCGGCGACAGGAGAAAAACCGCTTGCAGTGGGCGTGTTGCTGGCGGCGTACGGCAGCGGCGCGGCGCTGATGCTGGCTTTGCTCTCTTTCGCTGGCCGTGGGCTGACCGCCCGTCTGCGCCCTGGTCTGGCCTTCACCGCCCGTTTGCGGCAGGTCGCGGGCGTGCTGATGCTGGCCTCGGTGGCGTTGATAGCCAGCGGTTCGCAAGACCTGCTGCAAAATGGACCGGTGTTTGTGCAGCGCCTGGAACAGCGCCTGAGCCAGTGGGCGCCCGAGCCGACGACAAAGGTTCGCCTCGAACCGGTGGTGATGCCGCAAACCTCCAGCGCCTTACCCTCGCTTGATGGCGGCACCGCCTGGCTGAATGGCGCGCCGTTGAACCGCGATGCGCTCAAAGGCAAAGTGGTGCTGGTGGATTTCTGGACTTACGACTGCATTAATTGCCAGCACACCTTGCCGCACGTGAGAGAGTGGGCCAATAAGTATAAGGCTGAGGGGTTGGTGGTGGTCGGCGTGCATACGCCAGAATATCCGTGGGAGCGTGACGTCAACGCCGTGAAGCGCGCCATCGCACAGTGGCAATTGCCCTACGCGGTGGTGGCGGACAACCACTACAACATCTGGAACCGCTTCGGCAACCAGTACTGGCCTGCGCATTATCTTTTTGATGCGCACGGGCAGCTACGCTATACCGCGTTTGGCGAAGGGAATTATGCGGAACAGGAAAGGGTGATTCAGCAATTGTTGAAAGAAGGGCGGGCATGAGGAGACCAGGCGGCCCGCATGTCAGGTTGACGTAGGGCGGATAAACCCTCCGCCAGCATCTTCGCCAGGCTGGGGAGAGTGGCAGGGCGGTAAAGGGTTTCGTTCATCCGGGCATTGGCGACCTGCGCCTCCTTCTTTCCCGTAAACCTGCTAAGAGGGCTCGCCGCAGCCCTTTTAGCCATCCCGGCTCGCAAAAGCGCCCCTTGCCGGGCAAATCTTTCGTTCTGTCATCTGGCTACAGGTCGGTGGGATTGCCGTTACCTGGCCCGTTCATGGGACGCTCTCTTTACTATTTCCGCCAGCCCTGAACCTATAAGAAATGATTATTCCCAGCCTGCTCCTCCATCTTATTTAATTATGCGGCAAAGCCTTGCACATTTATGAAGCACCTTTGCACTATTGCCGCACCTGATTCCTTTTCATTCATGCTTTGTAATAAAAATAAATAAATCTACGTTTCCATCATTTTTAAATACCTGTTTGAAAAATATAATTTTATTAATTATGGCATTGTAATTGCTAAAGCTATCTCATCTTGTATACCAGATGGGATGCCAGCAGATGACAATCGCGCAACCGCTTTTTTCGCCATTAACCCTTACTGAATGGCGCAGGGAATTTCTTAACGACCCGAAACGTATTACGGAAATCTACGCCGCGTTTAATACAACCGAAGAAAATAACGATCCGGCGTGGATCTTCAAAGCCACCCAGCCGCTTATCGTAAGCCAGATTGAGCGCCTGTTAACGGCGCTGGCGTCGGGTGAAAAAACGCTGGAGGATTTCCCGCTCTTCGGCGTGCCCTTCGCGGTGAAAGATAATATCGATGTGGCGCAGATGCCCACCAGCGCGGCTTGTCCCGCCTTTACCCGGTTGGCGGAGCAGGACGCGACCGTCGTGGCGAAGCTCAAGGCCGCAGGCGCCATCGCCATTGGCAAAACCAACCTCGATCAGTTCGCAACCGGGCTGGTGGGCACCCGTTCGCCTTATGGTGCGGTGCCGAATACGTTTAATGCGGACTACGTCAGCGGCGGCTCCAGTTCCGGCTCCGCCTCGGTCGTCGCCCGCGGCCTTGCGGCGTTCGCGCTGGGCACCGATACCGCCGGTTCCGGGCGCGTTCCGGCGGGCTTTAACAATATTGTCGGGCTGAAGCCCACCAAAGGCTGGCTCTCCACCCACGGCGTAGTGCCCGCCTGCCGCCTGAACGACTGCGTTTCGGTCTTTGCGCTGACCGTTGAAGATGCTTATACCGTGGCGCGCATTGCGGGCGGTTACGACGAGCAGGATGCCTATTCCCGTGCCAACCCGCACACTGCGCCCGCCCGTTTCGCCGCGACGCCCCGTCTCGCCATCCCGGATACGCTGGAGTTCTACGGCGACAGCCAGAGTCAGGCGGCGTTTGAGAAAAGCGTGGCGCGTCTGCAGGCGCTTGGCGCACAGCTGGTGCCAATTGATTTCACGCCGTTTCGCGAACTGGCGGAGCAGCTTTACGCCGGCGCATGGGTCGCGGAGCGCACCGTGGCGGTAGGCGCTATTCTGCAAAGTCAGCCGGAGGCGATGGATCCGACGGTGCGCGGCATTGTGGAAAGCGGGTTACGCTTTAGCGCCTGCGACGCCTGGCGGGCCGAGTACGCCCGTGCGGCGCTTTCACGCCTTATCCAGTCGCAACTTGCTGATTTCGATGCGCTGGTGGTGCCGACATCGCCAACCATTCATACGCTCGAAGAGATGAAAGAGGAGCCTGTGCGCTACAACTCGCACTTTGGCTATTACACCAACTTCACCAACCTTGCCGACCTCTGCGCGCTGGCGCTGCCGGGCGATTTCCGCGACGACGGCCTGCCTGCGGGCATCACGCTGATTGCCCCTGCCTGGCGTGATGCAGCGCTGGCCCATTTTGGCGTGCTCTGGCAGCAGGCCGTGATGCTGCCGCTCGGCGCGACGAACAAAGCGCTGCTTGCGCCGCAGCCCGCCTTGCGCAGCGACGCGCATGTCCGCCTGGCGGTGGTCGGCGCGCACCTGCGCGGCATGCCGCTTAATTTCCAGCTCACCACCCGCGACGCGGTCTTTATTGAAGAGACCACCACCGACGCCAGCTACCGGCTCTATGCGCTTGCCAATACCACGCCGCCGAAGCCTGGCCTTGCGCGCATGTCCGGGGGAGCGCCGATTGCGGTGGAGCTGTGGGACATCCCGCTCGCCCGTTTTGGGGAATTTGTGGCGGAGATCCCCGCGCCGCTCGGCATCGGCACGCTCACGCTTGCCGACGGGCGCCTGGTGAAAGGGTTTATTTGCGAGCCGCAGGCGCTGACTGACGCCGCGGATATCACCCCCTGGGGCGGCTGGAAAGCCTGGCTCGCCCGTCACCAGAGCGCCTGAGGAGAGCCTATGTTTACCACCGTCTTAATCGCCAACCGGGGCGAAATCGCCTGTCGCGCCATTCGCACCCTGAAGAAAATGGGTATTAAAAGCGTCGCGGTCTATTCCGATGCGGACCGCAACGCGCAGCACGTTACCGATGCCGATATCGCCATCGCGCTGGGCGGCGAGAAGGCGAGCGAAAGCTATCTAGACGTCGATAAAATCCTCAGCGCCGCGAAAGCGAGCGGGGCGCAGGCGATTTTCCCCGGCTACGGTTTTCTCTCTGAACGGGCGGAGTTCGCCGCCGCCTGCGAGGCGGCCGGGCTGGTCTTTATCGGCCCCACCCCGCAACAGATTGCCGACTTTGGCTTGAAGCACAGCGCCCGCGCGCTTGCCAGCAAAGCCGGGGTGCCGATGACGCCCGGCACGGGGCTTTTACAGACGCTGGAAGAAGCCTGCCTTGCGGCGGCGGAGATAGGTTATCCGGTGATGCTGAAGACCACCGCTGGTGGCGGCGGCATCGGCCTGACCCGCTGCGCCGACGACGTTGCGCTGCGGGAAGCGTGGGAAAGTGTGAAGCGCCAGGGGCGGCAGTTTTTCAGCGATGACGGCGTCTTCCTTGAGCGCTTCGTCGATCGCGCCCGTCATCTTGAGGTGCAGATTTTAGGCGACGGCAAAGGACGCGTGGCGGCGCTCGGCGAGCGCGACTGTTCGCTGCAGCGCCGCAACCAGAAAGTGGTGGAGGAGACCCCGGCGCCCAACCTGCCGCAGGCGACGCGCGACGCGCTGCACGCGGCGGCGGTCGCCCTTGGCGAATCGGTCAACTACCGCAGCGCAGGCACCGTGGAGTTTATTTACGACGCCCGCAGCGACGAGTTCTGGTTCCTTGAGGTCAATACCCGTTTACAGGTAGAGCACCCGGTGACCGAATGCGTTACCGGACTGGATCTTATCGAATGCATGGTTAACGTCGCGGCGGGCGAACCGCTGGCGTGGTCGGCGCTCGACCGCGCGCCGCAGGGGGCAGCCATTGAAGTGCGCCTGTATGCAGAAGATCCGCTGAAAAACTTTCAGCCAAGCCCAGGCGTTCTGACTGATGTCTCTTTCCCGTCCGATGTGCGTGTAGACGGCTGGGTATCAACCGGTTCGGAGGTGAGCGCCTTTTACGATCCGATGATCGCCAAAATCATCGTGCACGGCGAAGACCGTCAGCAGGCGCTTGAAAAACTCAACGCCGCGCTTAACGCCACCCGCCTGTACGGCATCGCCACCAACCTCGATTACCTGCGCCAGATTGTGACGCTGCCGGAGTTCAACGCGGGCGTTATGTGGACGCGGCTGCTTGATGAGGTGAGCTATGAGGCTCACGCCATCGAAGTGCTGGAGCCGGGCACCTGGAGCAGCGTGCAGGATTATCCGGGCCGTACCGGTTACTGGGACATCGGCGTGCCGCCTTCAGGGCCGATGGACGATTTCGCCTTTCGACTGGCCAACCGCATTGTCGGCAACCATCCGGACGCCGCCGGGCTGGAATTTACCCTGCAGGGGCCGACGCTGCGTTTTCACAGCGACGCCACCATCGCGCTGACGGGCGCCGATTGCCCGGCGACGCTGGATGACGAACCGGTGGAGTACTGGCAGCCGGTGGTGGTGAAAGCGGGGCAGACGCTGACGCTCGGTCGCGCCCGCGCGGGCTGTCGCACCTATCTTGCGGTGCGCAACGGCATTGACGTGCCGGTTTACCTCGGCAGCCGTTCCACCTTCGCCCTTGGGCAGTTTGGCGGCCACGCCGGACGCACGCTGAAGGTGGCGGACATTCTGGCTATCTCGCGCCCGGAACTCGCCGCCTGCACCACGCCGCCGCCCATCGCGCTGCCGCAAAAGCCGGAGCCGGCGCTGCTGCCACACTATGGCGAGGTGTGGGATATCGGCGTGCTTTACGGGCCGCACGGCGCGCCGGATTTCTTCACCCCGGCATCGATGAACGCCTTTTTCGACGCCGAATGGCAGGTGCACTACAACTCTAACCGCCTTGGCGTGCGGCTGGTGGGGCCGAAACCGGAGTGGACCCGGGCGGATGGCGGCGAAGCGGGGCTGCACCCGTCAAACGTGCATGACTGCGAATACGCCATCGGGGCGATTAACTTCACCGGCGATTTTCCGGTGATCCTCACCCGTGACGGCCCAAGCCTCGGCGGCTTCGTCTGCCCGGTGACTATTGCGAAAGCGGAGCTGTGGAAGGTCGGGCAGGTAAAGCCTGGCGACCGCATTCGCTTTCATCCCGTCAGCTTTGAGCACGCCCAGTCGCTGGAGATAGCGCAGCAGGTGGCGGTAACCAACCTGTGCGCCGTGGGCGCGCTGCCGGATGGCCGTGTTTCCACTGCCCCCAGCGCCACCTCGAGCGCGGCGATTTTAGCCGAAGTGCCCGCGCAGAACGGGCTCCCTGCCGCGGTGTGGCGACAGGCGGGCGATAACTACATCCTGATCGAGTATGGCGACAACGTGATGGATCTGGCGCTGCGCCTGCGGGTGCATCTGCTGATGCAGGCGATCCGTGCAAGCGGCGTGGCGGGCGTCGAGGAGCTTTCACCGGGCGTGCGTTCTTTACAGGTGCGCTACGACAGCCAGCGCATTTCGCAAACGCAGTTGATGACGCTGCTGCTTGGCCTTGAGAAACAGCTCGGCGACGTCAGCGAGCTGAAAATTCCGTCGCGCATCGTCCATCTGCCGATGGCCTTTGAAGACAGCGCGACCCTTGCCGCCGTGGAGCGTTATCAGCAAACGGTGAGAAGCGAAGCGCCGTGGCTGCCGAACAACGCCGATTTCATCTGCCGCGCCAACGGGCTTTCCAGCCGTGATGAGGTGCAGCGGATCATTTTCGACGCGAGCTATCTTGTTCTGGGGCTTGGCGACGTTTATCTCGGCGCGCCCTGCGCGGTGCCGGTTGACCCGCGCCACCGCCTGCTCAGTTCGAAATATAACCCGGCGCGCACCTGGACTGCCGAAGGCACCGTGGGCATTGGCGGCATGTATATGTGCATTTACGGCATGGACTCCCCCGGCGGCTATCAGCTGGTGGGGCGCACGCTGCCTATCTGGAACAAGTTCCTGAAAAACGCCCAGTTTGGCGAGGCGCCGTGGCTGCTGACGTTTTTCGACCAGGTGCGCTTCTACCCGGTGAGCGAGGCGGAGCTGACGGCGCTGCGCGACGCTTTCCGCGAAGGCCGCGCGCAGATCCGCATTGAAGAGAGCGAGTTCGATTTCGCCGCTTACCGCCGTTTCCTTGATGAAAACGCTGACGACATCGCCGCGTTCCGCGAACGCCAGCAGGCGGCCTTCAGCGCCGAAGTGGCGCACTGGCAGGCGCAGGAGAGCGCGGCGGTAGAGCGGGCGCTGCAGGCCGAGGAAGTGATCGAAGAGGATCAGACCGGTCATCTGGTGAGCGCCGATCTCAACGGCAACATCTGGAAGATCCTCGTCGAGCCGGGCCAGAGCGTGCGTCAGGGCGAGCCGCTGGTGGTCGTGGAGGCGATGAAAATGGAGCTGATGGTCCATGCGCCTTGCGACGGCACCGTCTCGCGCATCAGTTGCCAGCAGGGGCGGCCCGTGGGTCCCGGCGACGCGCTGCTGTGGCTCGATATCGCAAGCTGATAGTGAACCCTGAGCCCGAACAGGCCGCGGGCGGGCAACGCGCCGCCCGCCAGCGCAAACAGAGAGAACGCACATGCAGCCAACCTGGCAAACGTCAGAACAACCCGGTCAACGCCGCGCGGAGGGACAGGGCGAGCGTATCTACCGACTGCTGAAACAGGAGATTTTCGAGTTCCTGCTGCTGCCGGGCGATCGCTTCAGCGAAAACGACCTCGCGGCGCGGATGGGCGCGAGCCGCACGCCGGTGCGTCAGGCGCTGCACCGGCTCGAACAGGAAGGCTATCTCGACGTGCAGCCGCGCAGCGGCTGGCAGGTGCGGCCCATTGATTTCGACCATCTTGAGGCGCTCTACGACCTGCGCGTGGTGCTGGAAATGGAGGCGGTCGGGCGGCTTTGCGCGCTGCCCGCCGACGTACGTCCGCTGCCGCTGCAGATGCTCAGGCACATCTGGATAGAGAGCCCGCCGCTCGCCGACTGGGCGACCGTCGCGAGTTTTGACGAGCAGTTTCATATGACGCTGCTGGATGCGGCGGGCAACCCGGAGATGGCGCGGGTTCATCGCGACGTGACCGAGAAAATCCGCATCGTGCGCCGCATGGATTTCACCCAGGCGTCGCGCATCAGCGCCACTTACGCCGAGCACGGCCAGATCCTGCTCGCCATTCTCGAACGCAATCTGAAGGAGGCCCGCGCCCGGCTGCACGACCATATCGCCCAAAGCCAGAAAGAGGTTCGCAAAATTACGCTCCACGCGCTGCACCAGGCGCGGCGGGAGACGCGAGATTAACCGTACACACAGCACACACTATGGGAGTCATCGTTATGCATCGTCGTACCTTGTTAAAAGCTTTTGCCCTTTCCGCGTCGGTGGTCAGCATGGGGTTCGCCTTCAGCGCGCAGGCCGCCGAAACCATTAAAGTCGGCATTATGCATTCGCTGTCCGGCACCATGGCCATCTCCGAAACGCCGCTCAAAGACGTGGCGCTGATGTCCATCGATGAGATCAACGCCAAAGGCGGGGTGCTGGGCAAAAAGCTCGAGCCGGTGGTGGTCGACCCGGCCTCCAACTGGCCGCTGTTCGCCGAAAAAGCCCGCCAGCTGCTGACGCAGGATAAAGTCGCCGCCGTCTTCGGCTGCTGGACCTCCGTTTCGCGCAAATCGGTGTTGCCGGTATTTGAAGAGCTCAATGGCTTACTGTTCTACCCGGTGCAGTATGAAGGCGAGGAGATGTCGCCCAACGTCTTTTATACCGGCGCCGCGCCGAACCAGCAGGCTATCCCGGCGGTGGAATACCTGATGAGCGAAGATGGCGGCAGCGCGAAGCGCTTCTTCCTGCTCGGCACCGACTATGTCTACCCGCGCACCACCAATAAAATCCTGCGCGCCTTCCTGCATTCCAAAGGGGTTCAGGATAAAGACATTGAAGAGGTCTATACGCCGTTTGGCTACAGCGACTACCAGACCATCGTCGCCAATATCAAGAAGTTCTCCGCAGGCGGCAAAACCGCCGTGGTTTCCACCATTAACGGCGACTCTAACGTGCCGTTCTACAAAGAGCTGGCCAACCAGGGGCTGAAGGCGACCGACGTGCCGGTAGTGGCCTTCTCGGTCGGCGAAGAGGAACTGCGCGGCATCGACGCCAAACCGCTGGTCGGCAACCTCGCGGCCTGGAACTACTTCGAGTCAGTGGATAACCCGGCGAACCAGAAGTTTGTGGCGGATTACAAGGCTTACGCGAAAGCGCACAAGCTGCCGAACGCCGATACCGTGGTGACCAACGACCCGATGGAGGCGACGTATGTCGGCATCCATATGTGGGCGCAGGCGGTGGAAAAAGCGGGCACGACGGATGTGGACAAGGTGCGCGCGGCGATGGCGGGGCAATCCTTCAAAGCGCCTTCGGGCTTTACCCTGACCATGGACGCCACCAACCATCATCTGCACAAGCCGGTCATGATTGGCGAAATTGAAAGCAACGGTCAGTTTAACGTGGTGTGGCAGACCGACGAGCCGGTTCGCGCCCAGCCCTGGAGCCCGTACATTCCGGGCAACGATAAAAAATCGGACCAGCCGATCAAGACCGCCAGCAACTAATTTGCCGTTTACAGGTCGGCTTCTTCGCACCCTGACCCTCTCCCCAGCGGGGAGAGGGAAGCGGTCGGCGCAGGAGGGGCGGGACGGCCCAGGCCTGCTCGTTTTTCTCCCTCGCCCCTTTGGGGAGAGGACCGGGGTGAACGGCCATTTTCACGCCGCCGCGCCATGGAACGGGTAAGCAACGCGTCGCCCACCACAGGCACTGCACGTTATACGGGCTCACAAGGAGACCATTATGAAACTGATACGCTGGCTGATAATGGCCGTCTGGCTGCTGCCCTGTCTGGCCAGCGCCGCGGACGCCGACGCCTTCGCCGCCGCCAGCCGTTCGCAGCAAACGGCGCTGCTGGAGCGCTGGGCCGCCGCGCCGGATGCCGCCCGTATCCCGCTGCTCGCCGCGCTGGCGCAGGAGAGCGTGGTGCTGGATGGCGAAAAACACCCTTTCGCGCAAACCGGCGATGCGTTAACGCCGCTCGGTTCGGCGCAAGCGCCGCAGGGCGAGGTTAAAAAGCTGCGTCTGACAAATCGTCTGCGCAATCTGGTAGCGGGCGCGCTGGCAAGCCACCGACTGGTAAGTGACAACGTCACGCAAAGATTGCGGGCCGCACAGGCGCTGGGTCGCGATGCGACGCCTGATATGCTGCCGTTGCTGGCGGCGCGCTACAAAACAGAACCCGATGCGCGTGTGAAATCGGCGCTGGCAAGCGCGCTTGCCGCGCTCCAGCTGGCAAGCCCCGACGCCGCGGTGCGCCTTAATGCCGTCACGCTGCTGGGAGAGTCGGCCGACCCGGAAACCCAGGCGCGGCTGCAACCCTTTACCGACGCCAGCCACGAGCCGGACGCCCGCGTGCGCGACGCGGCGACGGAAAGCCTGCGCATCATCCAGCACCGGCTGTGGCTGGGGGAACTGCTCGGCCAGGCGTTTATGGGGCTTTCGCTCGGCTCCATTTTGCTGCTGGCGGCGCTGGGGCTTGCCATCACGTATGGCCTGCTTGGGGTCATTAACATGGCGCACGGCGAGATGCTCATGCTCGGCGCTTACGCCACCTGGCTTGTTCAGAACGCCGTTGCGCAGCTTGCCCCGCAGTGGCTTTTTCTTTATCCGGTTTTCGCTCTGCCGGTCGCTTTTCTGGTCACTGCCGGGGTAGGCATGATGCTTGAGCGCACCGTTATTCGCCATCTCTATGGCCGCCCGCTGGAGACGCTGCTCGCCACCTGGGGCATCAGCCTGATGCTGATTCAGCTGGTGCGGATGGCCTTTGGCGCGCAGAACGTCGAGGTGGCGAACCCGGCGTGGCTTTCGGGCGGCGTGCAGCTGTTGCCTAACCTTATCCTGCCCTGGAACCGCGTGGTGGTGATTGGTTTTGTGCTGCTGGTGCTGTTCTTTACCTGGCTCATCCTCAACAAAACCCGCCTTGGCATGAACGTGCGCGCGGTGACGCAAAACCGGTCCATGGCTGCCTGCTGCGGCGTACCTACCGGGCGCGTCGATATGCTGGCCTTTGGCCTTGGCTCCGGCATTGCGGGCCTCGGCGGCGTGGCGCTCTCGCAGCTTGGCAACGTCGGGCCGGAGCTCGGTCAGGGGTATATCATCGACTCGTTCCTGGTGGTGGTACTGGGCGGCGTCGGCCAGCTTGCCGGCAGCGTGGCCGCCGCCTTCGGCCTTGGCATCTTCAATAAAATTCTCGAACCGCAGACCGGCGCCGTGCTTGGCAAGATCCTGATTCTGGTGCTGATCGTGCTGTTTATTCAGAAGCGTCCACAGGGGCTGTTCGCCCTGAAAGGGAGGGTCATCGACTAATGAGCCAGCCACTTACGTTAACACTTGCGCGTAAGGCGCCGCGCCTGAGCCTGTGGCTTGGCGGCCTGCTGCTGGCGGCGCTGTTGTTGCTGCCATTTCTGGCGCTGCTGCCTGCAAGCCATCCGCTGAGCCTCTCCACCTATACGCTGACGCTGCTTGGCAAAATGCTCTGCTACGCCACCGTCGCGGTGGCGCTGGATCTGGTCTGGGGCTACGCCGGCATGCTGTCGCTCGGCCACGGGCTTTTCTTCGCGCTCGGCGGCTATGCGATGGGCATGTACCTGATGCGCCAGGCGGCGGGCGAAGGGTTGCCTGCGTTTATGTCGTTTCTCTCCTGGAGCGAGCTGCCCTGGTTCTGGTGGGGTACGCAGCACTTTGCCTGGGCGATGGCGCTGGTGGTGCTCATCCCGGGCGGGCTGGCGCTGCTTTTCGGCTGGTTCGCCTTTCGCTCCAAAATCAAAGGGGTCTATTTCTCCATCATGACCCAGGCGCTGACCTTTGCCGGCATGCTGCTGTTCTTTCGCAATGAGACCGGCTTTGGCGGCAATAACGGCTTTACCGGCTTCACCACGCTGCTTGGCTTTTCCATTACCGCGACCGGCACGCGCATCGCGCTGTTTATCGCCACCGTGCTGCTGTTGCTGCTGAGCCTGGCGTTGGGGTTTACGCTTGCGCGCAGCAAGTTTGGCCGCGTGTTGACGGCGGTGCGCGACGCGGAAAACAGGCTAATGTTCTGCGGCTACGATCCGCGCGGCTTTAAGCTGCTGGTCTGGACGCTCTCCGCCGTGCTCTGCGGGCTTGCGGGCGCGCTCTATGTGCCACAGGTGGGGATAATCAACCCCGGCGAGATGTCGCCAACCAACTCTATCGAAGCCGCCATCTGGGTGGCGCTCGGCGGGCGCGGCTCGCTGGTGGGGCCGGTAATCGGCGCGCTGGCGGTTAACGGCGCGAAGAGTTTTTTCACCGTGCTGATGCCGGAGTACTGGCAGCTCTTTCTCGGGCTGATTTTTATTCTCGTCACGCTCTTTTTGCCGTGCGGGGTGATTGGCTTGCTTCGTAGAGGAGAAAAATAATGCAGCCGGATGAAGGGCTTTTTACCCGTCAGCACCTGACGGATCGCTTCCGGGAACAGACCGACCCGGTGTTGCAGCTTGAGAACATCAACGTCAACTTCGACGGTTTTCAGGCGCTGACGAACTTAACGCTGAACATCGGCGTGGGGGAACTGCGCTGTGTGATAGGCCCGAACGGCGCGGGGAAAACCACGCTGATGGATGTCATCACCGGGAAAACGCGGCCGCAAAGCGGCAGGGCGATTTACGATCAGTCCAGCGATTTAACCTCGCTCGACCCTATCACCATCGCGCAGAAAGGCATCGGCCGAAAATTTCAGAAGCCGACGGTGTTTGAAGCGCTCACGGTGTTTGAAAACCTGGAGATTGCGCAAAAGGGCGACAAGTCGGTCTGGGCGAGCCTGCGGGCAAAGCTTGGCTGTGAACAGCGTGACCGTATCGACGCCATGCTCGCCACGCTTCGCCTTGGCGCGGAGCGGGGCCGACAGGCGGGGGCGCTTTCCCACGGTCAGAAGCAGTTTCTGGAAATCGGCATGCTGCTGATTCAGGATCCGCACCTGCTGTTGCTGGACGAGCCCGCGGCAGGCATGACGGATGCGGAAACCGAATACACCGCGGAGCTGTTTCGCGAGCTGGCCGGCAAACACTCGCTGATGGTGGTGGAGCACGATATGGGTTTTGTGGAAACCATTGCCGACCGGGTGACGGTGCTGCATCAGGGGCAGGTGCTGGCGGAAGGCTCGCTCAAAGAGGTGCAGCAGAACGAGCAGGTGATTGAGGTCTATCTCGGACGCTAAGGAGCCGCGATGTTAGAAGTGAGTGAAATAAACCAGTACTACGGCGGTAGCCATATCCTTCGCGGCGTCTCGTTTGAGGCTCGTATCGGCGAAGTAACCTGCCTGCTCGGGCGCAACGGCGTGGGTAAAAGCACGCTGCTGAAATGTTTGATGGGGCTCGTGCCGACGCGCACTGGCGCGGTGAACTGGCAGGGCAAAGCCATTACGCGATACAAGCCGCACCAGCGCGTGCAGGCAGGCATTGCTTATGTGCCGCAGGGGCGCGAGATTTTCCCGCGCCTGACGGTGGAAGAGAACCTGCTGATGGGGCTGTCGCGCTTTAACGGCGCGCAGGCGAAAGCGGTGCCGGAGGAGATTTACGCGCTGTTCCCTGTGCTTAAAGAGATGAAGCAGCGCCGGGGCGGCGATCTCTCCGGCGGTCAGCAACAGCAGCTTGCCATCGGTCGCGCGCTCGCCTGTCGTCCGCAACTGTTAATCCTTGATGAGCCAACCGAAGGGATCCAGCCTTCGGTTATTAAAGAGATTGGCGCGGTTATCCGCCAGCTCGCCTCACGGGGCGATATGGCTATTTTGCTGGTAGAGCAGTTTTATGATTTCGCCGCCGGCCTTGCCGATAACTATCTGGTGATGTCCCGCGGCGCGATAGTCCAGCGCGGGCAGGGTGAAAATATGGAAACCGACGGGGTGAGAGGGCTGGTGGCGATTTAAAAGGTGCTTTTTGAAGCCTCTCTTAAAGTGTTATATTGAGTGCTTTAAGAGGAGAGTGACTATGCCTTTTCGAATTCTGGCCCATACCGCCGCCAGCATTACCGATCTCAAGCGAAACCCAA
Source organism: Franconibacter pulveris DSM 19144 (assembly GCA_000621185.1). Lineage (GTDB taxonomy): Bacteria > Pseudomonadota > Gammaproteobacteria > Enterobacterales > Enterobacteriaceae > Franconibacter > Franconibacter pulveris. Next base: position 658,700 of record KK211222.1, on the reverse strand, counting down.
TGGGTACGGTGCAGGAAGGGGACGGTGATGCTGTGGTTATCCTTAACCGTAATGAGCCTGCCTTTTATTGCGTGCCGCCCGCGCTCTACGCGTATTTGATGGAGCTGGCTGAAGACGCGGAACTGGCGAAAATTGTCGAGGCGCGTAAAAACGGCGATACGGTTGAGGTCAACCTGGATGACTTATAAGTTATTTTTTGAAGTGCATGCCCTGGCGGAGTGGAAGAAGCTTGGGCATAACGTCCGCGAAGAGTTTAAAAAAGCGCTGGCGAAGCGGCTGGAACATCCCCGTGTTCCTGCCGCCCGCCTGCATGGCTACCAAGATTGCTACAAAATCAAACAACGCGCTTCAGGCTATCGGCTGGTTTATCAGGTTAAGGATGAAACCATTACCGTACTGGTACTCAGTGTTGGTAAAAGAGAACGTAATGCCGTTTATAATCAAATTGATAAACGGATCTAGCCCGCCTGCATTACCCCCACCGGCTTCACGCGCATGCCTTTCAGCATCATCAGATACGCGATTAACGAGCAGACCATCAGCGCCGCAAACAGCGACCAGGCGGGAAAGTTGGTCAGCATCACGCCGGTAAAGAGCGGATTACACGCCGCCCCCAGCCAGCCGAGCGACTGTACCGAGAAATAGCCCGCTTTCAGGCCCGGCGGCGCGATATTGTCGATAAGCATGTATTCGCCCGGCACATAAATCACTTCGCCCACGGTGAAGATGGCTGCCGCCACCCCCCACATCCAGAGCGACGTGCCGGAAAAGAGAAACCCGGCCAGCCCCAGCATGAAGCAGAGCGTGCCGTAAAACATCAGCCGACGAATGTTGTCGGCGCGAATATGCTTGCCCACGAAGTACTGCAGCGAAACCACCAGAACGGCGTTAACGGGCAGCACCACGGCGACCACCTGCTGGGCCAGCGCGCTGTCGGAAAAGGTTAAAACGTACTGGGAAATACAGATAGCGAACGACCCCGCCACCAGCGACCCCAGAAACGCCGAGCCGGTAAACCAGAGCAGCCGCTGGTCGCGCCACAGCAGAGAAAGCGGCGGCGCAGCCGCAGGCGCCGAGCCGGCGCCCGCCATCGAGGAGACGCGCAGGACAAACAGCAGGATCATCACTAACGCCATCGTCGCGGTGAACGCAGCCAGCCAGAAAGGCATATTCAACCCGTAAAGCACAAGCCAGGTGGCTATCGGCGGGCCGATGGTCCAGCCGATATTGACGAAGGTGTAGTTAAGGGAAAAAATCCGCGCCCGTGCGCTCACGCTCAGGGTGTCGGAAAAATAGCTTTTCAGCACGGTGGAGAACACCGAGTAAGCGCAGTTGATGGTCGCAAAGAGCAGGACCACCAGCGTGGCGTTGCCCGCAAGCGGAATGGCGGCGAAGCCTGCGATAAATATCGCGATGGCTATCAGCATATAGCGCTTTTTATCAAAACGGTCCGCCAGCACGCCGAAGCCTAAGCTGAACAGCACGCCAAGCGTCATGGCGAGGCTCAATGCCGCACCCACGCCATCAACAGACATCTGATAAGCCTTCGACAGATAAATCGCCATAAAGGGCAGCGTGGCGCCGCGTCCAATAGTCAGCAACAGAGAAGAGAAAAGCAGCGTGGCGGTCGATTTATTCTTTTTCGAGAGCATTTTCTTATCTTTTTAACGGGAGGAGAGAGCGGCTGCAGAAGCCATGATTCGTTTTTTTAAGCAATAACATGCGCTTTAAAGGCTGTACACCCCAAAACGCGTTCTGCCGCGCCTTTTTGCCTCCCATAAATTAGTGATCTGTCTCTCATCATCCGATTCCGGTATGGTGAAGTATTAACAAAATTTTAATAAAGACAGGGGCAGGGGTATGACGCGTAAAGACGGGCTGCTGGCGTTGCTGGTGGTGGTGGCATGGGGGTTGAATTTCGTTGTAATAAAAGTGGGTCTGCACTCGATGCCGCCGCTGATGCTGGCGGGGCTGCGTTTTCTGCTGGTGGCGTTTCCTGCGCTGCTCGTTGTGGCGCGCCCGAAAGTGCCGCTCTCTTTGCTGCTGGGCTATGGCCTGACCATCAGCTTCGGGCAATTCGCGTTTCTCTTCTGCGCCATTAACTTCGGCATGCCTGCCGGACTCGCTTCGCTGGTATTACAGGCGCAGGCGTTCTTCACCATCATCCTTGGTGCGTTTGTCTTCCGGGAGCGACTGCAGCTGAAGCAGGTGGCGGGGATAACGCTTGCGGTGTTTGGCGTGCTGGTGCTGGTTGAAGGCAGCCTGAGCGGCCAGCATGTGGCGCTGCTCGGCTTTATGCTGACGCTCGCCGCCGCGCTGAGTTGGGCCTGCGGCAATATCTTCAACAAGAAAATTATGCAGTTGCCGCAACCGCCAGCCATCATGTCGCTGGTGGTCTGGAGCGCGCTGGTGCCCATCGTCCCGTTTTTCGTCGCCAGCCTGATTTTCGACGGTCCGGCGGTGATGCTGCAAAGCCTGGTGTCGCTGGATGTCACCACGGTGCTTTCGCTGGTCTACCTGGCGTTTATCGCCACCATTGTGGGCTACGGCATCTGGGGCACGCTGCTCGGACGCTATGAAACCTGGCGCGTGGCGCCACTCTCGCTGTTGGTGCCTGTCGTGGGGCTTGCCAGCGCGGCGCTGCTGCTTGGCGAAACGCTAAGCGTTTTGCAGTTGCTGGGCGCGTTGCTGATTATGGCGGGGCTGTACATCAATGTGTTCGGCTTTCGCGTCCGGCGGGCGGCGCGGGCGTAAGGATAAAAAAAGCCCGGCGACAGCCGGGCAAGAGGTTTAGCGAGAGGCGTTGTAATAGGGAACGCCTAACTCGTCGGATTTATCACTGCCGGCGCCCCGGTGGTTAAAATCAAAGGGCGACTGGTTGGTGGCGGAAGGCAGGACCATCGCATCGCGGTCCGTTTTATGGCTCAGCGCGGTGTTTTGATCCGCCATAGCGCCAGCAGAGGCCAGCGCCAGCAAAAACAGTGTAGCGCTTGCAATACGTTTCATGATTTCCTCGGTTACGTCTTCTCAGACGGCGATACTAAAACCGGCAGGCTCACGCCTGTCGCTGTTAATGATTTAGCGGATGCAGATACTTCGCTTCGCCCGGCATATTAGTCACGCGATACTTATGCGGCGGCACGGAGAAATAGTTTTTAAACGTCCGGGTCAGCGTCTGCTGCGACTCAAACCCATAGCGTTCCGCCAGATAGAGTATCGGCTCGTTGCTCTGCTTAAGCTTACGGGCGATTTCCGTCAGTTTGCGGTTACGAATGTACTGACCGAGTGAATGGCCGGTCTCTTTCTTGAACATTCTTTGCAGGTGCCATTTGGAATAGCCGGAGCGCTGGGAGACTTTCTCCAGCGACAGCGGGGTTTCCAGATTCTCTTCGATCCAGTCCAAAATGCTATGAATAGTAATGGCATCATTATTGCGTCTGGACATCGTCATACCTCTTTTTTGTTAAGGCAGTACCTTTTTGAGCAGGTATTCAAGGGTTGCCACTTCTTCTGCCGTCAGGTTTTTTGTTAATTCTTGATGCAGGTTAAGCCCAACCAGTTGATGACAGGTTTCGCACAGCGATGCGCCTTCCGGCGTAAGCTTAATCAGCACGCCGCGCTTGTCATTGGGGTTGGGCAGGCGCTCTATCCAGCCCTTGCACGCCAGACGATCCAGCATGCGGGTGAGCGCCCCTAAGTCCACGGATAAGACTTTTTTCAGCTCTACCGGCGTGATGCAGACTTCGCAGCGAATGGAGCACAACACTTTAAATTGCGTCGCGGTCACATCCAGCGGAGAGAGATAATCGTTGAGCAAGCGATCCTTCTTCTGGTTCACCATGTGAATCAGACGCCCAAGAGGGATAATGTCGTTAAACAGATCGCTGGTGTTTTTCACGATAGTTGCTCAGGCAAGTAGATTAGTCACGGCAGATATTATTGCCCAGGCAAGCATAAGTCAAATGAATGAAATTGCCGATCACACGATCTGTTAAAACGACTCATTTTGTCGCCGTTTTGCTGCTGCTGCCGTAAGAAAAGTGAGGCTTATTCACTGAAATTCACGGCTTTAATGGGTTTGCTGTATCGTTGTGATAGGTTTAAGCAGTGAATATCGCTGTGAAGTCAGGCGGGTGAAAACGGGGTGCGGCCTGCGGTGGCTTCGCAAGCTCAACACTGCAAAAAGAAGAAGAGGAGAATAATCATGGTGGATTTATTTAAGGCGCTCGGGCTTGGGCTGGTGGTGCTTCTGCCGCTGGCGAACCCGCTGACGACGGTCGCGCTTTTCCTTGGGCTGGCAGGCAACATGAGCCGTGAAGAGCGTAACCGTGAAGCGAAAATGGCCTCGTTTTATGTCTTCATCATCATGATGGTGGCATGGTACGCCGGCCAGCTGGTCATGGACACGTTCGGCATTTCCATTCCGGGGCTGCGTATCGCCGGCGGGTTGATTGTAGCCTTTATCGGCTTTCGTATGCTCTTTCCGCCGCAGAAAGGGCACCATGCGCCGGAAGTGCAGAGCAAATCGGAAGAGCTGGCCCGGGAGCCTGAAGCGAGCATCGCGTTTGTGCCGCTGGCGATGCCGAGCACCGCAGGCCCTGGCACCATCGCCATGATAATCAGCTCCGCCTCCACCGTGCGCCACGGCGAAGGGTTTCCCGCCTGGGTGATTAGCGTCGCGCCGCCGCTGATTTTCCTCGTGGTGAGCCTCATTTTGTGGATCTGCCTGCGCAGCTCCGGCGGCGTAATGCGGCTGGTAGGCAAGGGCGGCATCGAGGCTATCTCAAGGCTGATGGGGTTCCTGCTGGTCTGCATGGGCGTGCAGTTCATTATCAACGGCGTGCTGGAGCTTATCTCCACGTATCATTAAGGCGCGAAGAGGCGAAGCCTGACCCGGGTTTTTCTGGCGGGGTGTCAGCCGCAAACTCGCGCCAGGATTGTCGATAACCTGAATAAGCGCGTTACGCATCCCGCCAGCCTCGTTATCGGATACGGCGCGGGCGTTTCACGCCTGCGGGGATATCGAGAGGGAAGGAAAATTTACGCCCGCCTGACAGGGAACCCGTGGTTCCGCTGGCAGGAGGGCGTGATAAACGCGCTCTTAAACGCGGGCTGATTCGCTCGCGCTGTGGTTGTGCTGAGGCTGTTCTTCAAGCACCACCGGCCAGCGGCGGAAAATCACCACGGCCCACGCCAGCGCGGCCAGCGCCGGGATGGCGCCAATATAGCCCACCGAAGACATCGAGAGATGCAGGCTCACCTGGTTGCCCACCAGCGCGCCTGCGCCGATGCCGATGTTAAAGATGCCGGAGAAGAGCGACATCGCCACATCGGTGGCGTCCGGCGCCAGCGCCAGCACTTTCACCTGCATGCCAAGGCCTATCAGCATGATGGCGATGCCCCAGAAGATGCTCAGCACCGTCAGGTTCACCGCGCTGGTGGCCGCAGGCAGCAGCAACAGCAGGCAGATAACCAGCACGCCGATGGCGCTGCTGATAAGCGTGGAGGCGTGCAGGTTGCCGAGCTTGCCGAAGATCAGGCTGCCGATAATCCCCGCGCTGCCAAGCACCAGCAGCAGGAAGGTGGCGAAGTTTTCGCTCAGGCCGGCAATGTTCTGCACGAACGGCTCAATATAGCTGTAGGCGGTGAAATGCGCCGTCACCACCACGGCCGTCAGCACGTAGATGCACAGCAGCGCCGGGCGGCGGAACAGCACCGGCAGGCTTTTCAGCGAGCCGGAATGTTCGCTCGGCATCTTCGGCAACAGCTTCATCAGGCAGACCATAGTGACGAGCGCGCCAAGGCCGATGGCGAAGAAGGTGGTGCGCCAGCCAAAGTACTGCCCGATGATGCGCCCGATAGGCAGACCAAGCACCGAGGCGAGCGCGGTGCCGGTGGCTATCAGGCTCAGCGCCTGGGCGCGTTTGCCCGGCGGCGCCAGGCGAATAGCGAGCGACGCGGTAATCGACCAGAAAATAGCGTGCGCGAAGGCGATGCCGACGCGGCTTATCACCAGCACCGTGAAGTTCCAGGCGAGAAACGACAGCAGGTGGCTTGCCACAAAGACCGCAAAGAGCGCAATCAGCAGCTTGCGACGCTCAACCTGGCTTGTCAGCAGCATAAACGGCAGCGACATCAGCGCCACCACCCACGCATAGATGGTCAGCATGATGCCTGCCTGGGCGGATTCCATGCCGAAGCTGTGCGCGATGTCCGAGAGCAGACCGACCGGCACAAATTCGGTGGTATTGAAAATAAAAGCCGCGACAGCGAGCGTAACCACGCGCAGCCACGCGGTTTTGCGTGAAACGGTGTTGTTCATCGTCATAGGAAATATCGCGCTGGTTGAAGTTAACAAAGAAGAGAGGACGATCTTAAAACCTTCACGGCGGGCAATACAATGTTTTTGTGACGCAGATCGCAATTTTTTACCGCAGACGAAGCGGCGCGGGACGGGGCTTCGCAGCAGGATGCCCGGCAAATAAAGAATCTTTTGCCTCGTCTGTTGCGGCGTGTCATGTTCAGAGGGCAAACAGAATAACAAGAGGATACGACGATGCAGGCAATCGACTTTTATATGGTGGATGCGTTCAGCCAGAAAACCTTCGGCGGCAACGCGGCGGCGGTCTGCCCGCTCGTGGAATGGCTGCCGGACGCCACGTTGCTGGCGATGGCGAAACAGCATAACCAGTCGGAAACCGCGTTTTTTGTGCGAACCGACAGCGGCTTTGAGCTGCGCTGGTTCACCACGCAGTATGAAATCAACCTGTGCGGCCACGCCACGCTTGCCGCCGCGCACGTTATTTTTGAACACCTTGACTACCCGCACACCGACATTCGTTTCTCCACGCGCTTTGTCGGCGAGCTGAGAGTGACGCGCAACGGCGATTGGCTGACGCTCGATTTTCCCGCCTGGGAGACAAAACCCGTCGACGCGCCGCCGTTGCTGCTTGAGTCACTCGGCATCAACGGCTGTGAAGAAGTGCGTCTGGGGCGCGACTATCTGGTGGTGCTGAAAGATGAGATGCAGGTGCGCAATCTGCGCCCGGATATTCACGCCATGCTGCCGCTTGAAAAAATGGTCTGCGTCACCGCGCCCGGCGAACAGTACGATTTCGTCAGCCGTTTCTTCTGCCCGGGAGAGGCGGTGGCGGAAGACCCGGTGACCGGCTCCGCTCACAGCATGCTTATACCTTACTGGGGTGACAAGCTTGGCAAAACCACGATGCTTGCAAAACAGGTCTCTGCGCGTGGCGGCGAGCTGCGCTGCCAGTGGAATGGCGACCGCGTGCTGATTGGCGGCCAGGCGGCGACCTATCTTATCGGCAAGGTGATGCTGCGCTAATAAAACCGCCCCGCAACCCGGCGGGGCGTTTCTTACGGCAGGCGGGCGATATTCGCCTTAATGACCTCCACCGAATGGCGAAACTTCTCTTCTTCGTCCGGCGCGAGCTTCAGTTCAATGATCTGCTGCACGCCGCTTTGCGCCAGCACGGCGGGCACGCCCGTCGCCACCTCATCCACGCCATACTCTCCCTGCAACACGCAGGAGACCGCCAGCGCCCGGTGGCTGCCGGTAAAGATATTGCGGCAGATTTCCGCAATAGTGCCGGCGATGCCGAATTCGGTGCAGCCTTTGCGGGCGTAAATCTCAAAGCCCTTGCGGCGCACATAATCTGCCAGGGCCGCTTTATCCAGCGCCTTGCCGGTTTTGCGCTGGTAGACATCCGCTATCGGTGAACCATATACAGAAGAGTGGCTCCATACCGGGAACTGCGTGTCGCCATGCTCGCCCAGGATAAAGGCGTCGATGGACTGCGGGCCGATATCCAGCGCCTCGGCAAGGGTGCGGCGCAGGCGGGTGGTGTCGAGCCAGACGCCGGTGCCCAGCACCTGGCCGCGCGGCAGCCCGGAGAGCTTCCAGACCTGCCAGGTAATAATGTCGCAGGGGTTGGTGGCGATGAGAAAGATGCCGTTAAAGCCGTTCGCCATCATCGTCGGCACGATGTTTTTGATAATCCGCGCCGTATTGGTCAGCTCGTCCAGGCGCGTCTGGCCCGGCTTCAGCGGGCCGCCGGAGACGGTGATCACCGCAATATCCACATCCTCGCAGTCGCTCGCTTCGCGGGTGGAGACGGTTATCATGCCCGGCATGTAGGCTGCGGCATCGCTTAGGTCCTGGCAATGACCTTCAACACGCGCTTTATCCAGGTCCACCAGGATAAGCTCCTCGCAAATCGTCTGGTTGAGCAAGGCCCAGGCGGCGGCGGTGCCGACATTGCCCGCGCCGATAATCATCACCTTACGGGGTTTTGTGTTCATGATGCTTCCTGATTTTGATGGGGACTACCGGCAAGATTACCCTTAACGTCGACGCGGGAAAAACGCTGATTGCGCCTTTAAGGCAAAGATAAGAAAACGCTATGGTCCGGGGCTTGCTGCAGGGGGGAAGGGTTCGTAATCTGCTGAAAAAAATAGAAAGGTGAGCGTATGTACCGCATTATTCCTGCAAAAGTGACCCAGTCTGAAAGCCAGGCGCTTATCGCTGCCCTGGATGCCTGGCAGACCGAGCTTTATCCGGCGGAAAGCAACCATCTGACCGACCTTAACGACGCGCAGGGGCTGATCTTCAGGCTCATCCGCGGGCCGCAGGACGACGCGGTGGGCTGCGGCGCGGTGTTAGTCTCTGGCGACGGGTTCGGCGAGATTAAGCGGGTTTATATCGATCCTCGCCATCGCGGGCAGCGGCTGGGCGAAAGGCTGCTGGCGTCGCTTGAGCAGGCGGCCGCCGCTCAGGGCTGCCATACGCTGCGTCTGGAAACGGGCATCAAACAGCCCGCCGCTATTACGCTCTATCGCCGCTGCGGTTATGAGCTGACCGACGCGTTCGCGCCTTATCAGCCCGACCCGCTGAGCCTGTTTATGCGCAAAGCGCTCACTCGCAGCGCGGCAGCAGCTCGGTAAACGCCTCCAGCTGGCGGGTTTTCGCGCCGCGCCGCCAGATAAGCCAGGTGTTGATCCAGCGCCACTTTTCGCCAAGCGGCCACGCTTGCACCCGGTGGCTGCCGGGCATGCTCTCAAGCATCCGTTTAGGCATCATCGCCAGCCCTGCGCCGGCAATCACGCAGGCGAGCATGCCGTGGTAAGACTCCATCTCATGAATTTTGCCCGGCATGGCGTGGTCCGCCTGGAACCAGCTTTCGAAATGGCGGCGATAGGAGCAGTTAGCGCGAAACGCGTAAATGCTCGCGCCGTTTACCTGCTGCGCGCGTCGGATCTCCTCATGCCCGGCGTGGGCGACAATCATCATCTCCTCACGATAGACCGGCATCCCTTCAAGGCTCGGGTGCGCCACCGGGCCATCGACAAACGCGGCGCTCAGGGTGCCTTCCAGCACGCCGTCAATCATGGTGCCGGAGGGGCCAGTGGCAAGGTCGAACTGGATCTTCGGGTAGCGCTGGTTAAACGTCGCCAGCACGTCGGGAATACGCACTGCGGCGGTGCTCTCAAGCGAACCCAGCGAGAAAATGCCCTGCGGCTCATCGCCCGACACCACTTCGCGCGCCTCCGCCACCAGCTCGAGAATGCGTTTGCTGTAGGCGAGAAAACTGTGCCCGGCAGGCGCAAGGCGCAGGCGCTGGTTCTCGCGGATAAACAGCTCGACACCCAAATCTTCTTCCAGCTGGCGAATGCGGGTGGTGAGGTTAGAGGGTACGCGATGCACCCGCTGCGCGGCGGCGGTAATGCTGCCCGTTTCGGCGACCGCATTGAACATCTCAAGTTGCGTCAGGTCCATGGTGTTCTCGTTTGGTGAAAGGAGTCGTCAATATTATTCACTTTTCAGAAATAACGGAAGCGGTCAGGATATAACCACACTGATGATAAAAACGAGGTTCCTATGACCATTTCACCTGCAACCCACGCGATTTCTGTTAACCCGGCGACCGGCGAAACCCTGGCGGCTTATCCTTTCGCCACTGCCGAACATGTTGAGCACGCTATCGCCCGCGTCGCGGACGCCGGGCGCTACTGGCGCACCGTGAGCGTGGAACACCGCGCGCAAAAGCTGCGGGACCTTGGCGCCGCGCTGCGGGCCCGCGCTGAAGAGATGGCGCAGATGATCACCGCCGAGATGGGCAAACCCATCGCCCAGGCGCGCGGCGAAGTGGCGAAATCCGCAGGCCTTTGCGACTGGTACGCCGACCACGGCCCGGCGATGCTGACCACCGAGCCGACCCTGGTTGAGAACAACAACGCGGTAATTGAATACCGCCCGCTCGGCCCGGTGCTGGCGGTGATGCCCTGGAACTTCCCGCTGTGGCAGGTTATGCGCGGCGCGGTGCCGATTATTCTCGCTGGCAACACCTACCTGCTGAAGCACGCGCCGAACGTGATGGGCTGCGCTGCGCTGATCGGCGAGATTTTCGAAGACGCCGGTTTGCCGGATGGCGTGTTCGACTATGTGAACGCAACTAACGAAGGCGTCAGCGCGGTTATTAAAGACAGCCGCATTGCGGCGGTAACGGTAACGGGCAGCGTACGCGCCGGTGCGGCGATTGGCGCGCAGGCGGGCGCGGCGCTGAAAAAATGCGTGCTGGAACTGGGCGGCTCCGACCCGTTCATCGTACTCAACGATGCCGATCTGGATGAGGCGGTGAAAGCCGCTGTGGCGGGGCGTTACCAGAACACCGGGCAGGTGTGCGCGGCGGCCAAGCGGTTTATTGTTGAAGCAGGCATTGCCGACGCCTTCACGGAAAAATTTGTCGCGGCTACGCAGGCGCTGGCGATGGGTAACCCAACGGATGAGAAAACCTATCTTGGCCCGATGGCGCGCTTCGATTTGCGTGACGAGCTGGATAGCCAGGTGCAGGCGACGCTGAAAGAGGGCGCCACGCTCCTGCTGGGCGGCGAAAAGGTGGCTGGTGCAGGCAACTACTACGCGCCGACCGTGCTCGCGAACGTTACGCCGGAGATGACGGCCTTCCGTCAGGAAATGTTTGGCCCGGTGGCGGCTATCACCGTCGCACGTGATGCAGAGCATGCGCTGGCGCTGGCTAACGACAGCGACTTCGGGCTTTCCGCCACGATTTACACCGCGGATGAAGCCAACGCACAGGCGCTGGCGGCAAGGCTTGAGTGCGGCGGGGTGTTTATTAATGGCTACAGCGCCAGCGACGCCCGTGTGGCCTTCGGCGGCGTGAAGAAGAGTGGTTTTGGCCGTGAGCTTTCGCACTTCGGTTTGCACGAGTTTTGTAATGTGCAGACGGTGTGGAAGGATCGTCGCTAGAGAGGCGGTTTTCTTTGTTCCCGGGGGGAGTTATGCGCGGGCGTTGAACGGGTTGCTCCCTTGCCCCATAGGGGTGAGGGGGGCAGGTGCTGAGCCTCACTTTCTTCGGATATATGCGCGGGCGGTTAAGGGTTACGTTCGCCAGCGCGTTGTTTTCATATGCACCCTTCCTTCACGCGAACGTGTTAAGGGGGCTCGCCGCCGCCCCCTTAACAATCCCGGCTCCCGGCACGCAAAATCGGCCCCTTCGGGGCAAACCTTCCGTTCTGTCATCTGGCTTCGGGTCGGTCCTGACGGTGCATCCCTGCACCGACATGACCTCACGCCGGTTCCCTCCGGCGTGCCCCGGCCATCTGCCCGCCCGGAAGGCGATTTTGAGGCCGGATAAACGTCACCGCTGACAGGCTGATGAAAAGCGTTACGAAGGAGTCGCTATAAGGCAGGATGCGTTTTGGTGGTTCATTGGTGAACAAATGCGGTGCCACTCACGGGGTTTTCTCCCTCTGGGGAGAGGGCCGGGGTAGGGGGAAATGACGGCATGGCCGTATCACATGCAGAGCAAGTGGCGCTTTGCTGACTGGCCCTGCAAATTCCCCGCATAGCCGTTAAGGCGAAACAATTCCTGCAACAGAATCAAACGCTGAAGCGGAGGCAAGTCCGGCCTCAAAATCGCCTCAGCTTTTTCACGGTGGCCGGGGCGCACCGGCTGGACCCGGTGCGAGGGCATGTCGGCACAGGGACGTGCCGTCATGCCCGACCCGAAGCCAGCGGGGAAAAGATGAGGTTTCCCGCTTCAGCGGGCGATTTTGCGCGCCGGGAGCCGGGGTTGCCAGGGGGCTGGCGGCGAAGCCCCCTGGCACGTTCGCGTGAAGGGAGGGCACAGATAAAACCCTCGCTCCGGCGAACGTAACCTTTCACTGCCCATACATATACCCCGAGAGAGTAAGGCTCAGCGCCCGCGCCTCTCACCCCAACCCTCTCCCCAAAGGAGCGAAAGTAGAAAACTACGGGCGGCGAGCCCCCTTAACACGTTCACGTGAAGAAAGAGTACACATGAATACAACGTCTTGGCGAACGGAGCCCAACCCTTCACCGCTCGTGCATATTCACTTTGTAAAACGCCATCCCGGCCCGGGAAACTTAGCACCTGGGCCGCCTGCGCCTCTCCATCACCTCTCCACCTCAGAAAACGCAAATAGCGTCCTGTCGCCGCAGACCCGCATTACGGCCGCGCCGTTCATTTCCCTTTGTCATATTCCCGCCATATTTCTGTCATCCGTGCTTTGTAGACTCGCCCCGGTTGAAGCTGTTTACTGAAGAAAAACATGAACCTAAGTAAAATTTACTCCGCTTTGCGTCGGCGCCTGCCGCAAAAGCAGTTTGGCCTGCTGGCGGGCATCCTTTGCGTTATCGCGCTTTTCTCCGCACTGCAAATTCTCTCCACCGTGATGCTCTCCTCTCTGCTGCGCGAAACCCAGCACAGCGTGCAAAGCCGCGAGCAACAGCAACAGCGGCAGCTCAATATGGACGAAGCGCGCGTAACGCTGCTGATGGCGAGCGACCTGCTTAACCGCGCAGGCATCTATTTTATGCAGGATAAGGAAACCGGCTCGGTGGGAAGCTGGAACAGCTTAATGGATGAAGCCCAGGCGGCGCTGAAGCGCTCGCACCAGGCGTTTGAGCGCTACAGCTCGCTTGCTACGGATAAAAACGACCCGCTGACAGGCAGCTACCAGAACTTTTACGGCGCGCTGAAAGAGCAGGCGGAAGGGCTTGTGAAAACCAACAGCATCGATGCCTTCTTCGCGGTGCCGGTGCAGGCCTTTCAGGCGGACTTCAATGATAATTTCGCCAGCTGGCAGAAGGCCAACCAGCAGCGCGCCGATGCCGACAGCCGGGCGCTGATGGCGGGGCTTTCCCGTGCGCAAACGCTGTTTATCAGCGCGCTGGCGGTGCTGCTGATTATCGCCGTCGCAGTCTGGCGCGGCGTAGCGCGCTGGGTCATTACGCCGCTGCGCCGGCTTATCAACCATATCAACGTGCTCGCCGCCGGGGATCTTTCGGTTATGCCGGAGGCGCAAAGGCAGGTGAACCGGGAGGTGGATGAACTGACCCGCAGCATCGGGGCGATGCAGAGTGGGTTGCAGCAGTTAGTCAATGAGGTGCGCGACGCCACCGGCGCGATGGTCGCCAATATCAACCGACTGGCGCAGGGCAACGAACAGCTCTCAAGCCAGTCTGATTTGCAGGCGGATGAGCTGCGTAAAGTTACCTCGCATATTGAAACTCTGGAAGCGCACGTAGGCGAAAACAGCGAATACGCCAAAGCGGCCAACCAGCGAGCCGACGAAGCGCGGGAGATAGCCGCTGGCGGCGACCAGATGATGCAGACCGTAAACCACTCGATGCAGGATATTGTCTCCCGATCAGCGGAAATGCGCGGCATCGTGGCGCTTATTGATAACGTTGCCTTCCAGACCAACATTCTCGCGCTGAACGCCGCCATCGAAGCGGCGCATGCGGGCAACCACGGGCGCGGCTTTGCGGTGGTGGCGAAAGAGGTGGGGCTGCTGGCGCGCAAGAGCAGTCAGTCGACGCATACTATTCAACAGCTGATTCACCATTCGCTTTCCGGCATTGAGGAGGGGTCGCAGGCGGTGGCGCGGCTGGAAGAGAACCTGCGGCAGGTGATGGCGCTGGTGAGCCATCTCACGGGGCTGCTCAGCGAAATCTCTCACGCTACGGTCAGCCAGGGGGAGAGTATTCATCTGGTGACGCGCCGCATCGGCGCGCTCAACCAGGCGGCGGAAAAGACCGGCGCGCTGGTCCAGCAAACCGCCCGCGCTTCATTGCGGCTTAGCAGTGAATCGCAGCGGCTCGCCGACGCGGTGGCGCGCTTTCGCCTGCCAGCCTGACGGCGTATACTCCCGGACCGGTTTTCCTTACGCTCCGGGAGTCTGTTGTGGCGTTAATGCTTGATGATGCTTTGCTGAGTTCCATTCTCGACGAGGTGCGGCCGCTGGCGCGCCTGGGAAAGGTGGCGGACTATATTCCCGCGCTGGCTGAAGTCGCAGGCGATAAGCTTGGCATTGCGGTTTGTACGGTAGAGGGCGATTGCTTCGCCGCTGGCGACGCCCATGAACGCTTCTCCATCCAGTCTGTCTCTAAAGTCTTAAGCCTGGTGCTGGCGATGGGCCGCTATGACGAGGCGGAGATCTGGCAGCGCGTGGGCAAAGATCCCTCCGGGCAACCCTTTAACTCGCTGGTGCAGCTGGAGCTTGAGCAGGGGAAACCGCGCAATCCCTTTATCAACGCTGGCGCCCTGGTGATTTGCGATATGCTGCAAACCCGCCTAAGCGCGCCGAGGCAGCGCATGCTGGAGTGGGTACGCCAGCTCTCCGGGGTGGAGGATATCAGCTACGATACGCGTGTGGCGCGCTCGGAATTCGAACACGCCGCCCGCAATGCCGCTATTGCCTGGCTGATGAAATCTTTTGGCAACTTCCATAACGATGTCACCACCGTTCTGCAAAACTACTTTCATTACTGCGCGCTGAAAATGAGCTGCGCGGAGCTGGCGAAGACGTTTCTGTTTCTGGCGCGGCAAGGGCGCGCGCCGCATCTGGCGGAGCCGGTAATTTCTCCCTTGCAAACGCGGCAGGTCAATGCCCTGATGGCGACCAGCGGCATGTATGAAAACGCCGGCGAGTTTGCCTGGCGGGTAGGGATGCCCGGAAAGTCGGGCGTGGGCGGCGGCATTGTGGCGGTGGTGCCGCACGAGATGTCCATAGCGGTCTGGAGCCCGGCGCTGGATAACGCCGGCAATTCACTTGCGGGCGTGGCGGCGCTGGAGATTCTGGCGCAGAAGATTGGCCGCTCGGTGTATTAGTCGTTTTACGCCTGGCGGCGTCGAACAGGGCGGGCCCGCGCCGCCCGCCAGAAACCAGAGACAGTCCGCAACGCTAAAACCATCAACGCAGGTAAGACCTATGCAACCTACCGATGACCTTTTCGCCCGGCTTAAACGCTCCACGTTCCGCAGCCGCTTTCATCTGGGGCCTAAAGAGCGGCAGTATTGCCTGGATAAGGGGCCGGAGACGATTGACAGCCATGCGGCGGATTTTATCGCCAAAAGGCTGGCGCCTGCCGAGCCGAAGAATGACGGCAAACAGACGCCAATGCGCGGCCATCCGGTCTTTATCGCCCAGCACGCCACGGCCACCTGTTGTCGGGGATGCCTTGCTAAATGGCACGCGATCCCCGCAGGCGTTGCGCTTAATGCGCAGCAGCAGGCTTATGTCGTTGCGGTCATCCATCGCTGGCTGGTGGCGGAGATGAATCCGCCGCGTTAAGTGAAATGTCCATTTATGAACACTGGGTAAATTCGTGTTAAGCTGGGGACACTTTTTGTCACGCCGAACATTGCCGCAGGTAATGTCAGTTTTAAGCGAATCGTTATGGCTAACCCGGTAACGCTGTTCTGTTTCCGCGAAGATAAGACGCTCTCCAATGCGCTGGGCGTTTTTATTCTCACCACGATTTTTTATACGTTCGGCGCCTCCTTGCGGCTGGTGGACGAGCTGTCGCTGTTCTGGCCGTTGAATGGGATAATGGCGGGCGTCTTTGCCCGTCATGCTTTTCTCAACAAACCGCTCTATTACGCTATCTGCTATGTGGCGATGCTGGCCTGGGACGCGGTGACGACGAACTGGGGAGTGGCGTCGCTGGCCATTAACCTGTCGAACCTGATTTTTATCGTCACCGTGGCGATGCTGGTGCTGCGCGATAAATCGCGTCAGCCGCAGCTGCCCCAGGCGATGTTCGCGTTGCGGCTTTTTGGCTACTGCCTGATAGCCGCGCTGCTTTGCGCGCTGTGCGGCGCGGTCGGTTCGGTCGGCATCGATAAACGGCAGCTTATGCCGCTCTACGCCGACTGGTTCAGCGAACAATTCTCTACCGGCGTACTGCTGGTGCCCTGGGTTTTAACGCTCAGCTGGCCGCGCGTTCGACATTTGCCTGCTAAAGACGATCTCTGGCCGCTGCTGGCGGTGATTGTCTCGTTGGGCGTATCGGTACTGGTAGGCGGGGCGGGGAGCCTCGTCTTTCCGCTGATCGGGCTTATCTGGTGCGCGCTGCGCTATTCCTTCTCAACCAGCGCTTTTATTACCTTTTGCACCGGGGCGACGGAAATTGTGCTGGTGGCCTATGGCGTTATCGATATGAATGCTGTCTCGCCGCTCGGCACAAACCAGATGTTTTCCACGCGCCTTGGCATCGCTACGCTTGCGATATGTCCGCTCATCGTGGGTGCCAGCGTCGCGGCGCTGAACGCGGTGATGCAACAGGTCTCGCGTAGAGCGGATTACGATCATCTCACCGGCGTCTATTCCCGCTCCGGGCTTTATGAAGCGCTAAGCCAGAGACCTCGCGCGCCTACCTCGCTCTGCGTTCTGCTCATTGATATCGACTATTTCAAAAGCATTAATGACAACTACGGCCATGAGTGCGGCGACGCGGCGCTGGCCAATTTTGGCGAAAGGTTGCTGGCGCTGGTGGGAATGAATGGCATGGTGGCGAGAATGGGGGGCGAAGAGTTTGTGGTGATCCGCTCCGGCATCGCGTTTAGCGAGGGGCTGCGCTTTGCCGAAATGCTGCGCACCACGCTCGCCGCCGAGCCGTTTCACTGGCAGGGGCAGCAGCTACATCTCACGGTCAGTATCGGAATGGGGTTTGATGAGGCGCCGGTAACGGCGATGAGGGAGACCTTCGATATGCTGATGCGTGAAGCGGATGGCTTTCTCTACCAGTCCAAACGCGCCGGACGCAACCGTACCTCCTGTCGGGCGCATGGCGAAGCGGAGCAATCAGGAGAAGCTATTCAGACCGACAGGTGACGTTGTCACACGTGGTTTCACTACCAATTCCAGGGGGTTTTAGCGCGTTGTTTTCATAAAGCAAGCTATTCATTAAAAAGGCTGATTAAATCCCTTGCTACTCATTTTAGTGGTTTATAAGATGGCGGGGTTTTATCACCGGAAACTCTGCATGAGACGCTTACCTGAGCAGCTGAAAAGTAGCCAACCTCTGACTGGCCTCAGGTTTGCCAGGCGTATGTATTTAATGCGCATGTTGGGCACCTTGCTTTGCTTTTCGCCTATCCTCTCTGTCTTGCTTGAACAGCAGCGCTCGCCGGTCTGGCTGTTGTTGCTTAGCGCCAACGCCTTTGTCTGGCCGACGGTCGCTTTTCTTCGCGCACGCCGCGCCGTTACCCCGAAGACGCGAGAGTATCAGCATCTGGTGCTGGATGCCGCCGCAGGCGGATTCTGGATAGCCACCATTGCGCTCTGTTCATTGCCAAGCGTGGTTATCGCCACCATCCTGGTATGCGACCGCCTTTCCGCTGGCGGCATAAAACTGATGCGCAAAGCGCTGCTGGCCATGATGGCGGCGTTTCTGGTGACATGGCTTGCCCAGGGGATGCCGTTTCGCCCGCAAGTGAGCGTCACGACCCTTTACGCCACGCTGCCGCTTATCGCTATCTATATTCTGGCGTTGAGCTTGTTGACCAACGCCATATCTGGTCAGCTTAGCCGTAAAACCCGCGAGCTCGAACGCATCGCCATGACCGATCCTTTTCTGGATATCGCTAACCGCAGGCTGCTGGAGCTGCGTATTCATAATGAGCTGAGTAAGCTTACCGACAGCTGTCATAGCTCCGCGCTGATGTTTATTGATATTGATAATTTTAAAGAGGCAAACGATCGCTTCGGGCACAAGGCGGGCGATACGCTGCTGGTGGCGGTTTCCGATATCCTGCGTTACGTTACGCGCGATAACGGCACGCCCGCGCGGCTTGGCGGCGACGAGTTTGTGGTGTTGCTGCCCAATACCTCCGCAGAGGAGGCCAGCGCTATCGCCCGGACGATTATGGATCGCGCGGCCCAGGTGCGCGTTTTTCCGGATAATGCGCTGAACTGTACGCTCAGCATCGGCATCGCCTGCGCCACCGCCCAGATGGCCTCGGTAACGGACTGGCTGAAAGCGGCTGATGACGCGCTCTATAACGCAAAACGAGAGGGAAAAAACCGGATCTTTGCGTGTTGACGGCGCGGCGGGGCTACCAACTGGACTCCGTTACGCTATGCTCTAATTGTGACTTGCCATACAGGTAGTGTGATGAAAATAGTCGAAACCCCGCCTAATGAAACCGAGCGCCTCGCTTCGCTGAAAGCGTCCGGCTTGCTGGATACCGGCCCCGCCGAGCGTTTTGATCGTCTGACGCGGCTTGCTAAACATCTTTTTGACGTTCCGGTCGCGCAACTGAGCCTGGTGGATGAAAACCGGCTCTGGCTCAAATCCTGCGACGGGCTGGACGCCTCGCAAAGGGAGATGCCCCGCGCGGCCTCCTTTTGCACTCATACCTTATTGCAGGACGCGCCGCTGATTATTCGCGATGCGCATGATGATATGCGGTTTCAGACGCTTCCGCTGGTGGTAAATGCGCCGCACATCCGCTTTTACGTCGGTTACCCGGTGAAGCTGCCCGATGGGTCTCAGGCGGGGGCGTTTTGCCTGATGGATACCGAGCCGCGCGACTTTACCAACGAACAGCTGACGCTGCTGGGCGATTTCGCCGCCATTGTGGAAGATGAGTTTGCGCTGCTTAATACGGCGACTCACGATGAACTGACGGGACTGCTGAATACCCGCGGCTTCCATGCGCTGGCAGATTACGCACTTTCGGCCCATCGCCGCCGCGGCGAATCGATGACGCTTGGTTTTATTACGCTGGATAATTACCCGCAAATCACCGAGAGCCTCGGCATTGAAGAGGCAGAGCGTGCGCTGCGCGATCTCACCAGCGTGCTGAAGGGCGCATTTCGCGGCAGCGATCTGCTGGCGCGCCTTGAGAATAACCAGTTTGCTATCCTGTTTGCCGACACCGATGAGAAGGGCGCATGGATAGCGATGCAGTATCTGGCGGAGCTGGTGGAGCAGTTCAACAGCCGTCGCCAGAAGGGCTGGATACTCTCTGTCTCCTGGGGCGTCGCCCAGTATGACGAGGAACGCGGGTCGCTCGCGCAGCTTATTGCGCACGCGGATAAGCGAACATACGCCATCAAGCCTCCCAAAGGGCATTGATTATTCAGCGGCGGGTCATCAGTTTTTCCTCTGACCCGCCGCGTTGTGTTATTTCTTTGTTACATTCATGATATTTCCTTCTGTAATATAACGACTTAAGGAAAGATCAGATGACGTTTCCCTTTCGAGTTTCTCTTCTGAGCGCAGCCTCGCTCGCCAGCCGCATTGATGAACTGGCGGAGGTGCTGGTGGATTGCGTGCAGGGCGGCGCGTCGGTCAGCTTTATGCTGCCGTTTTCGCATGACAAGGCGCGGGATTTTTGGCACGGCGTGGCGCAAAGCGCGGCGCGGGAAGAGCGTGTCGTTTTCGTTGCTGAAAACGACGCGGGGCGCATTGTTGGCACCGTTCAGCTTATCACCGCGCAGCCGGACAACCAGCCGCACCGGGCTGACGTGGCGAAGTTACTGGTGCACCGACAAGCGCGGCGCGGCGGCGCAGCCCGCGAACTGATGGCGTTACTGGAAACCGAGGCGCGCAAACGCGGCAAAAACGTGCTGGTTCTGGATACCGCTACGGGCAGCGACGCCGAGCGTTTTTATCTACGCCATGAATGGCAGAGAGCAGGGGAAATCCCCCGCTACGCGCTGAATCCGGACGGCAGTTATTGCGCTACTACATACTTTTTTAAGCAACTATAAAATTTTTTAATAAGTCGGCCCAAATTGATCAAAACGGGGTTTCATAAAAAAAGTTTCTGCTACGGTGAGCAGGCAGTGCGAAAACAGGTTGTCTGATAAAAATCCACCAAGGAACTTATTGTGAACACATTGAATCGTCGTGATTTTCCCGGGGTAAGCTTTCCCGATCGCATCATCCAGTTTGGTGAAGGAAACTTCCTGCGTGCTTTTGTCGACTGGCAGATCGATCTTCTCAATGAACATACGGACCTTAACGCCGGCGTGGTTGTGGTTCGCCCCATCGACAGTACGTTCCCGCCATCGCTCAGCACCCAGGACGGGTTGTACACCACTATTATTCGCGGCCTGAATGAAAAAGGGGAAGCGGTGAGCGACGCGCGGCTGATCCGTTCAGTCAACCGTGAAATCAGCGTTTACTCGCAATACGATGAGTTCCTGAAGCTGGCGCATAACCCGGATATCCGCTTTGTTTTTTCCAATACCACTGAAGCGGGCATCAGCTTCCACGCCGGGGATAAATTTGAGGACGCGCCGGCGGTAAGCTACCCGGCGAAGCTGACTCGCCTGCTGTTTGAACGCTATACCCATTTTAACGGCGCGCAGGATAAAGGCTGGGTGCTGATCCCCTGCGAGCTGATTGACTACAACGGCGACGCGCTGCGCGAGCTGGTTCTGCGTTATGCGCAGGAATGGGCGCTGCCGCAGGCATTCGTTGCATGGCTCAACAGCGCCAATACCTTCTGCTCAACGCTGGTTGACCGTATCGTCACCGGTTATCCGCGTGATGAAGTGGCGGAGCTGGAAGCAAAGCTTGGCTATCATGACGCTTTCCTGGATACCGCCGAGCATTTCTATCTGTTTGTGATTCAGGGGCCGCAGTGGCTGGCGCAGGCGTTGCGTCTTGATAAACTGGCGCTGAATGTGCTTATCGTCGATGACATCAAGCCTTATAAAGCGCGCAAAGTGGCCATTCTGAACGGCGCGCATACGGCTCTGGTGCCGGTCGCCTTCCAGGCGGGCCTGGATACCGTGGGCGAGGCGATGGATGACCCGCAGGTTTGCGCTTACGTGGAAAAAGCGATCCATGAAGAGATAATTCCGGTGCTGGATTTGCCGCGCGACGAGCTGGAGTCCTTCGCCAGCGCAGTGGTAAGCCGCTTTCGCAACCCTTACATCAAACATCAACTGCTCTCTATCGCCCTTAATGGCATGACCAAATTCCGCACCCGCATTCTGCCGCAGTTGCTGGCAGGGCAGGAGACCAGCGGCAAGCTGCCAGCGCGCCTGACCTTTGCGCTGGCAGCGCTGATTGCTTTCTATCGTGGCGAGCGCAACGGTGAAAACTACCCGCTGCAGGATGATGCGCACTGGCTTGAGCGTTATCAGCAGTTATGGGCCAAGCAGCGCGACCAGCAAATTACCGTACGTGAATTGGTTGAGACTGTACTGGCTGACGCTGAACACTGGGAGCAGGATCTAACCCAGGTGAATGGTCTGGTCGAGCAGGTCACCGTTGATTTAACCGCTATTCTCAAAAAAGGGATGCGCGAGGCGGTCAAACCGCTTTGCTGATGGCGGTGTGTGGTATCACCAAGCCCGGCCTTGCGCCGGGTTTTTTATTGTTACTTTACTCCTTTAGTTACAACATACATTTTATGCATAATGATTACGATAGCACGGCGTCAGTGTTTTCATTGCCATACAGGACAAAAATAGCGGAGGCTGGCGCAGGTGGGTCGCACTCCTGGAAGGCAGTGAAGCGCTACGCGCCCGTGGTGTAAGGCTCATGGTCAACGTCGCAGAAACAGAACGAAAACCCTTTCAGGCAGCCGAAATTCTCTACACTGAAAGCGCGACAATAAAAACTCGCCATCAGGAGCTTCGCATGTCTTTTACGCTTTCACGTCTTTCACGTCAGGTTGGCTTTGCACTGGGCATTGCCTGCGCCTGGAACGCGCAGGCCGCAGATTTCAGCAATCTTTATGTTTTCGGGGACAGCCTGAGCGATACCGGCAACAATGGCCGCTACACGTTTAACAGCAGCCAGAACCCGCTTTACGATGAAATCCTCGCTGGCCGTTATGGTTTAACGCTTGCACCTTCAGACGCAGGCGGCAATAACTATGCGGCGGGCAGCGCTGTGGCCATTCCCGCTATCAACCCTCAGGACAATACGCAGGAGCAGGTGCAACGCTATCTGGCGCGGGTAAATGGGCTTGCCGATGGCGAGGGGCTTTATATTCACTGGGTAGGGGGAAATGATTTAGCCGCTGCGGCGCTTAATCCGCTGCAGGCGGCCACTGTAGCGCGAACCAGCGCCCAGGCTGCCGCTACACAGGTGCGAACGCTGCTTAACGCTGGCGCCGGGACGGTTATTGTCCCGACGGTGCCGGATGTCAGCGCGACGCCTACCATGATGGAGTCGGTTATTGTGTTAGGGCTTGCGCCCGTAGCTGCCAGCGCATTGCAGGCGGCGTATGCGTCGCTCAACAGCGTGCAGACGCCTGGTCTCGCGGCGCGCCAGCAGGCCATTCACCAGGCGCTGTACGCCGCCGCTTCCGCCGCCAGCCCCATTCCGGCGGTTCAGCAGGCGATTGGTGCTCAGCTGGTTACCGCCTATGACACGCTGGCCGGCCAGGTTTCGCAGCTAACGACGCTGTACAACATGGCAGAGGAGCAGTCGCTGGCGCAGCAGGGCGGCAATATCGTCCGGGCGGATATTAACGGTATTTTTAATGAGATCCTCGCTAACCCGGCGCCGTTCGGCATCACCAATACGGCCGGAATGGCGTGTCCGCCCGGGCTTTCCGCTGCGGACTGCACGTCGCAAAGTCCCGGCTTCAATGCAAGCCAGGCGTGGCTGTTTGCCGATCACCTTCACCCCTCGCCAGCGGTCCATGCGTTAATCGCCGACTATATTCAGTCGATTATTGCCGCGCCCGCGCAGGTTTCCACCTTAAACAAAGGGACGCTTGCCGCCGTTCAGGACAGCCGGGCCACGCTCGACAGCCGTTACAATCAGCTGCGCAACGGGCCAAAAGAAGCGGGCAGCGTTGGGATGTTTGGCGGTTACAGCGGCCAGTACCGAAAATATTCAGATAACGCGGCGGGCGGAGATGGGCGCGCCAATACCAATAATCTCACCGTTGGCGTTGATTATCAGCTGACAGAGAACTGGCTGGTCGGCGGCCTGATTGCCGGTTCGCTGGATAAGCACTATCCGACCGATAATTTCCAGTACGACGCCGACGCCTTCCAGGTGGGGCTGTTCAGCGCGCTGGAGTACGGCCCCGCCTGGCTTAGCGCCGACGTGCATTACTTAACGGCAGATTATAATGACATCCAGCGCCAGGTTGAGCTTGGCCCGCTGACGCGCACTGAAAAAGGCGATACCAGCGCGACGCTCTGGGGGGCGCGGCTGACGGCCGGATTCGACATTCCCGTGACGCCCGAAATAACCACCGGGCCGACGCTGCAATACGCCTGGGACTACAGCCATGTCGATGGCTATCGCGAGCAGGGCGACGACAGCACGGCAATGCGCTATCGCGATCAAAATTATCATTCGCAGGTAGGCAGCGCAGGCTGGCGCATCGATGGCCGCTTTGGCGTAGTGAAGCCCTGGGCCGAGGTGAATTATCGCCACCAGTTTGGCGATAATGTCTGGGTGGGTCAGGGCGGACTGAAAAATACGGCGCTAACCTTCAGCCGCGACGGCGCGAAAGAGGATACCAACTGGGTGGATACCACAATTGGCGCCAGCCTGCCGCTGAGCGAGCAGGTCTCCGCATTTGCTGCGGTTTCGCAAACGGGCGGCTTAAGCAGCGGCGAGCAGACGCGTTATAACCTCGGTATTAGCGCCTCGTTTTAATAAAAAAGGGCTGGCGGCATCGGCCACCAGCCCTTTATATGTTATCGCTTAATTAGGGCTCGCCATAAAGACTGATTAACCGGCGCGTGACGCCGTTGGTCCAGCCGAAACCGTCCTGCAGCGGATACTCGCCGCCGCCGCCCGGCTTGGGCGCATAGTCTGCGATGTGGTATTTCTCGATAAGCTTGTTCTCTTCCATGTAAACGCGCTTCACAGTGCGCATCCAGTTATGGGCGATGATATCGGCCAGTGCATCTTCGCCATAGGTTTTCAGCCCCTGGATGGCCATCCACTGCAAGGGCGCCCAGCCGTTGGGTTTATCCCACTGCTGTTCGCTCTCGACATCGGTCGCCAGAATGCCGCCCGGGGTGAGCAGCCGTTCACGAACGTTCACGGCGATTTTCTGCGCCTGTTCATGCGTCGCCATGCCGACATACAGTGGCACCACGCAAGCGGCGGAGAAAGAGGCCAGGCATTCCCGACGCCAGTCGTAATCGCGGAACGTGCCGGAGGTTTCGTCCCACAGGTAGCGGTTCATCGCTGCGCGACGGGCGAAGGCTTTTTCACGGAACTGCGCCGCGAGCGCCGCATCTTTTTTCAACCCGGCGATGTTTGAAATCGCCGTCTCGAGCTTATAGAGAAACGCGTTAAGATCCACCGGGATAAACTGCGTCGTGCGGATGCTCGCCAGGCGGTCCGCGTCACGCAACCAGCGGGTTGAGTAGTCCCAGCCGGAAGCCGCGCCGGCGCGCAGGTCGCGATACACCTCGCTTGCCGGTCGGCCCGAAAGCTTGGCGGTTTCCACATCCTCATACCAGGATTCATCACGCGGCGTGTCGCGGTCATCCCAGTAGCGGTTAAGCAGCGCGCCATCGGGCATTCTCACCGCATGACGGTAAGCCTGGTTCATATCCAGACTCTCGGCGCCGTCCATCCAGAAGGCGTATTCCATCAGCAGGTGATCAAGGTAACGGCGTGCGCCGCGAACGCCGTCTTCTTCAAACAGCTCCACCATCAACGCAAAGACAGGTGGCTGCGAGCGGCTCAGATAATAGGTGCGGTTGCCGTTAGGGATATGACCGTAGTTTTCTATCATCCACGCGAAGTTATCCGCCATGCAGCGCAGCAGATCGTTGCGGCCGCTTTCGGCCAGCCCCAGCATGGTGTAATAAGAGTCCCAATAATAGGTCTCGCGAAATCGTCCCCCCGGAACAATATACGCCTGCGGCAACGGCAGCAGTGAAGAGAACTCAATATGTTCCTGCGGCTCGCGGGTCAGCACGGGCCAGAGGCTGTCGATATGCTCTTTGAGGCTACGGTTCGGGTCAGCGACATATTCTTTGCTGTAATCCTTCGGCAAATAGAAGTGATCGTGCACGAAGGCTTTTAAATCGAATCCCGGGTAGCGTTTAGCCCGGCGATAGTTAAGCAGGATCGCCAGCGGCGTCATTTTCGGCGCGCAGTCAGGAAAGGTTTTGCTGTCCGGAAAAATTCGCGCCGACTGGACATGTTCGAAAAGCTCCAGGTAGCGATCGGCCGGGGTCAGCGCATCGGAAGCAGGCATGCCCTCGATTGTTTCGGGCAGCGGTTCCGCTTCGACCATCTCATCCAGCTTGAGCTCACATGGATCGAGCTCATACCGAACTTCTTCGTCGTAAGCTTCTGATTCCGGTACTGTGAGTCGAGATGTCTGATTAAGCATACTAATAAAAACCTCCAGAGTAGCTTTTGGTTAAAGCGTTACTCTTAAGTCTAGCAAAATGGGTTCGTCGGGCCGGGAAACGGCAAGAATTCAGGGCGCTAAAGCCGAAAGTACTGGTGCGTCATAAACAAAAAAGGGCCGTAATTCAGTGCATTCCGCCACTTTTGCTCTGCGTGGGGAAATAATCTGATAATCGACCCTGGCTCACCCGGCCGCTCGCTCGGGCGTTTCAAGTAAGGTGATAATTGTAACGCCGTTGCCTGGTGGAAAATCAAGCAACTTTTTCTACAAACACTTATAAATTCGTAAAAGTAGTTCGATGACCGGAAACATAAAGTTACGGGAAAACAAGCGTCAGGGGCGTTAGCAGCAGAAATCGCCAACAGAAACAGGCAGTTCCTTTCTATACTTGGCAACAGATTTCACCGCATTGGGGATATCACGCTTAGGAGGTAAAAATGAGTCACTTGTTTTCCGAAGGCCGCCTCGGTGAGCTGACATTAACTAACCGCATTATTATCGCGCCGATGTGCCAGTATTCCGCAACAAACGGCGCGCCATCAGACTGGCATAGCGTTCACCTGGGCACCCTGGCGCAGTCTGGCGCGGGGCTGCTGATTGTTGAAGCGACCTCCGTCACGCCAGAAGGGCGTATCTCCCCCGGGGATTTGGGGATCTGGAACGACGAGCTCGGCGATGCCCTGCAAAAAGAAGTGGAAAAAATTCGCCACTGGTCGCCCATCAAGCTCGGCATTCAGTTAGGCCATGCTGGCCGCAAGGCGTCAGTCAGCGCCCCCTGGCAGGGCGGCAAATCGCTTTCCGACAGCGAAGGCGGCTGGGAAACTATCGCACCCTCTGCGCTGGCCTTCGGTCAGGACAGAACGCCGAAAGCGATGACCGCGCAAGATATCGTCCACATCAGGCAGGCGTTTGTCGACGGCGCGCGGCGCGCGCAAAAAGCGGGGTTTGATCTTATCGAACTGCACGCCGCGCACGGCTATTTGCTGCACCAGTTCCTTTCGCCGCTCGCCAACCAGCGCACCGATGAATATGGCGGCAGCCTCGAAAACCGCCTGCGTCTGGTGCTTGAGATTTTCGATGATGTCAAAAATGCGGTCTCGCTGCCGGTGGGCGTGCGCATCTCCGCTACCGACTGGGCGGAAGGGGGCTGGGATATTGAAGGCTCAATTCAGCTGGCAAAAGCGCTGGAATCGCGCGGCTGCGCCTATATCCACGTCTCCACTGGCGGCCTGACGCCTGCGCAGAAGATCCCGGTCAGCCCGAACTACCAGGTGCCTTTCGCGCAGCAGATCCAGCATCAGGTGTCTATTCCGACAATCGCCGTGGGGCTTATTACCGAGCCGGAACAGGCGGAGGCGATTATCGCTACCGGCCAGGCGGAGTTTATCGCGCTGGCGCGCGGCATTCTCTTTAACCCTCGCTGGCCGTGGCACGCAGCGGCGAAGCTTGGCAGCAAGATTGCAGTGGCGCCGCAATACCAGCGCAGCGAGCCGCATCACCTTCGCGGACTATTCTCAGTCTGAGCCGTTCGTCAGTAAGGGGCTGAATTCTTTTCTATACTGAACACTTTGCAGTTAACAGAGAGGAGAAAACGATGACCATTCATAAGAAAGGCCAGGCGCACTGGGAAGGCGATATCAAACGCGGCAAAGGCACCGTTTCTACCGAGAGCGGCGCGCTTAAGCAGCAGCCTTATGGCTTTAATACCCGCTTTGAAGGCGCGCCGGGCACCAACCCGGAAGAGCTTATCGGCGCGGCGCACGCCGCCTGCTTCTCCATGGCGCTGTCGCTGATGCTGGGTGAAGAGGGTTATACCCCTGAAAGCATCGATACCACTGCCGATGTTTCGCTGGATAAAGTCGAAGGCGGGTTCGCCATTACGAAAATCGCCCTGAACAGCACGGTAAAACTGCCGGGCATCGAAGAGGCGGCTTTCGACAAAATTATCCAGAAAGCGAAAGCGGGCTGCCCGGTTTCCCAGGTGTTGAAAGCGGAAATCACGCTCGATTACCAGCTCAACTGAGTATTTCCGCAGCGCAAAAGGCTCGTCGCAAGACGGGCCTTTTCTTTTTCCTGCGCAAACAGGCGACGTAAAGCCAAAAAACGCTTATGGTGTGGGCAAAATTTTCAGGCTGAGGGATGACTTCACATGCATGCATCTAAAGACCCGCTACATGGCGTAACGCTGGAAGCGCTGGTTACCGCGTTAGTTAACCGCTATGGCTGGGAGGAGCTGGCCCGGCGCATCAACATCAACTGTTTTAAAACCGACCCGAGCGTGAAATCGAGCCTGAAGTTTTTGCGACGTACGCCCTGGGCGCGAAAAGAGGTGGAAGCACTCTACCTCGATTCGTTAAACGAGCAGGACGACGCGCCGCCCGCTGAAAGCCCCTGGAGCAACTGGCGAAGCAAGAAGGGCGACCAATAACGAAAAAAACCTCGCGGTTAACCGCGAGGTTTTTTTTGTAATGAAGTTGCATCCAGAATGTGAAGTTGCATCCAGAATGTTACCTACTTCGTTTGGGAGTAGAGGCTTTTAAAAAGTATATGGAAGTGAAAATCCTGAAGTCATTTATAACATTCAGTTAAAATTTTCAAGTGGTACCTACACGCATTAACGATTGAAGCTAACAGACTCTGTTTTATTTTTTCTAAAAAGATACTTAATTGTCTATTTATGGAATGAAATGAGTGATTGGTTTATCTTTACGCCGAAGGAATATACTTACAGATAAATTTAGCATGTGAATGGATTGATGGAATTCATCTCGATTTTTAATAATTCATATATATGCATTTTCGAAACGAACAATTTATTGAGTAATGATTAATGTTCTGTCATTTAACAACCGCCGAGTAAGCCAATAGATTCGCACGGCTTTTCATAGGCGTAACTTTTACCTGGTAATATCAAAAGCTATAGCGTGCTATGAGCTTTTTTACTTTAAGTATGTATAACTGAGGTTGATATGAAAAAAATTAGTATTGTTTCCCTGGCTCTTTTAGCTTTTATGGCTAATAGCGCAGTATGTAACGCATCTGATGGTAAAATTACCTTTACTGGAAAGGTAATCGCTGAAGGTTGCGATGTCGATACCGCAGACCAGAATAAATCTGTCGCATTAGGTACTGTAGCCGCTACGCAGTTTGCTGCTGCAGGCGATAAATCGCCTCTCATTCCTTTTACCCTTAAACTGAGCGAGTGTCCTGAAGCCGTAACCAAAGTTGCCATTCGTTTCGACGGTACGCCTAATTCCACCAACGCTAAACTGTTAGCGCTTGATGCCGATCAGACGGCAACGGGTCTTGGCATTGAAATTTCTGATGATGCTGGCACAGCAATCGATCTGGCCACCAATTCAAAAACATATACTGTTGATACTACTGCCGAATTGAAATTCGGTGCACGTTACGTTTCCACTGGCACCGTTGGTGCAGGCACGGCAAACGGCACTTCTCAATTTACTGTTATTTATCAATAAGATTCGTCGCAAAATAGACAAAGCCGCTTCGATAACTATACTCAATCAAGGCGGCTTTCATTAAGGGTGTCAAAATGAAATCATTAATGGCTAGTCTTCTGGCAATTACTTTCATAACTGTTTCTGCTTCAGTTAATGCTGGGGTCATTCTGGGGGGCACACGGGTTATTTATGATGGAAAAGCAAAAGAAACTAGCCTGTCGATAAGGAATCCCGATGCGCGGCCGTATCTTATTCAAAGCTGGCTTGATGAAAATGGCGCGGCGGGGGAGGCTAAAAAGAAAAGTAAACTTCCTTTTATAATTACGCCTCCGCTGTTTCGCCTCGAAGCCAAAAATGAAAATTTATTACGGATAATTAAAACTAGTGGTGAACTTCCATCTGACAGAGAAAGCGTATACTGGCTAAATGTCAAAGCGATCCCTTCTATTAATCCGACTGAAGCCAACACACTGCAAATATCAATAAAATCGAGAATAAAGTTTTTTTATCGACCAGAGGGTCTGGAAGGGAAGCCAGAAGACACATATCGTTCTCTCCAATTCAAAAGGAATGGAGATGAATTAGTTGTGTCCAATCCTGGACCTTTTTATATAACTTTCTACAAACTTGAAGTAGGCAACACTGTAATTGATACCACTGATAAAATGGTTCCGCCGAAAGGGAGTGAGCATTTCCGGCTTCCTAAAACAGCAGGTAATCAAGATCAGGTCAAATGGCAAGCCATAACGGATTACGGCGGAATAAGTCAGGCTGTTAACAATACTGTAAAATAATATGAAACGACAACAGGCTTTTGGTTTGCTTTTAACCTCTATTCTTTTGGAATCTTCTTTGGGATATGCTGCGGATGTTTTTAATCCAGCAGCACTGGAGATTGATAATCCTACTAATGAGGAAGTAGATCTCTCACAGTTCGCTGATAAAGGCAAACAACTTCCAGGAATTTATCATGTCGATCTCTATATTAACCAAACTAAATTTTCCACCCAAGATGTTGAGTTTAAACTTAATGCCGCAGGTGAGTTGTCGCCTTTATTTACGATAGGGCAACTGAAGAGCTTCGGGGTTACAAATCTTCCCGCTGAAGAGGATGACACTGTCATTGATATTGCAAAATCAATCTCAGATGCAGTAGCAAACTTTGATTTTGATAAACAAGAACTTACCTTATCTATCCCTCAGTCTAATTTGAAAAATATCGCGCAAGGAAGCGTCGACTCAAGCCTATGGGACGATGGCTTAACAGCGGCAATTATTAATTATAGCCTTTCAGGTAGCAAAACTGACTATAAGCCTGAAGGTGATAATAAAAATATTTTCCTTAACCTACGGAGTGGAATTAACCTGGGTGCGTGGCGATTTAGAAATTACAGCACCTGGAATAAACATTCTGGAGATGATAGTTGCGAATACTGTTTTGATGATAGCGATAGCTACCAAAAATGGGAATCCATTAGCACTTATGCCCAAAGGGATTTAAGGAGCATAGGCAGCAAACTTGCTGTCGGTGAGCTTTATACGCCTTCCGATGTTTTCGACAGTGTGCAATTCAAAGGCGTTAAAGTTTATTCCGATGACGAGATGCTTCCTGACAGCCTTAAGGGTTTCGCACCGACAATTCGTGGCATAGCCAACTCCAATGCCCAAGTGAGTATTCGTCAAAATGGTTCGCTTATCTATCAAACCTATGTGTCCCCAGGAGCATTCGTTATTAACGATCTTTATCCGACCTCTGCGGGGGGGGACCTTGAGGTTATAATAAAAGAGGCCGACGGGTCAGAACGCAAATTCATTCAACCTTTTGCCAGCGTTCCTATGATGCAACGTGAAGGACGGATTAAATATGCTGTTGCAGTCGGTAAGTATCGCGCGAACGAAGATACAGAATTTGCGCCTCGTTTTCTACATACCACCGCCTTTTACGGGTTGCCCCATGATTTAACAGTCTATGGAGGAAGCGAACTCGCAGAAGAATACCAGGCCGTCGCGTTAGGGCTGGGCCTCAATTTATTCAACATTGGTTCATTTTCAATAGACGTGACGGGGGCTAAAGCTGCTAATCAAGGCGATGATAAAGAAACTAAGAAAGGCCACTCAATACGATTTCAGTATTCTAAAAATATTGAGGCAACAAATTCTACAGTAACACTTGCAGGTTATCGTTACTCGACGAAAGGCTTCTATACCCTGGAGGAAAGCACTGAGAAACAAGATAGTGATTATCGCGAAAAAACATTGTTTCAACTCAGCTTCCTTCAAAGTTTGGGAGGCTACGGCTCTATGTTTTTATCTGGTTATCAAAAAAACTATTGGGGTAACGGAGGCACCGAGAAGAATATTGGCGTGGGTTATAACGGCGTTTATCAATCAATAACGTACGGTCTGGCCTTTTCGCAAACGAAATATTCAGGCTTCACTGGCGGTGATGATAAACAAGTATCAGCGAACGTGAGTGTTCCTTTCACCGTTTTTGATAACAGTGTTTCGGCAACCTTTACTGCAACGCATTCGAAAACATCGGGTGACAGCTATGTGACTGGTTTGAGCGGTGTAACATCTGACAATACGCTTAACTATAATATTGCTGAAAGTTATGCTGCTAAAGATGGAACAAACTCAGCCTCAATGGGCTTATCTTACAAAGCCACTTATGGGGAGATTACATCAGGATACAGCAAAAACTCAGATTCAAGTCAGATTAATTTTGGAGCCAGAGGTTCTGTAATCGCACATCCTTATGGGCTTACGTTTGGACAGGCAAATTCTGGCGACTCTGCGCCAATGGTATTGGTAAAAGCGCCAGGGGCAAACGGCGCTGCTTTTGATAACTACCCAGGTGTACATACGGACTGGCGAGGCTATACATTAATCCCCTATGCTTCTGCTTATAGGATGAACCGTGTCGCTATTAAACCAGAAACATTAAGTAACTCTGTTGAACTGGCTGAGAATGTTAAAAATGTTATACCTACCTCAGGGGCAGTAGTATTAGCTGATTTTAATACAAATGTAGGTAAGCGTGTACTTTTTACGCTGAAATATAAAAATAGCTATGTTCCTTTTGGTGCCATCACGAATGTAATCGATAAAGCGCCGACGACGGGTATTACCAGCGAGAATGGTGCGGTTTATCTCAGTGGCGTACCAGATAAAGGGCAACTAGATGCACGTTGGGGTAAAGGTGTTAATCAGCATTGCTCGGCAAATTTCATCTTACCAAATGATGATCAATCTTCAGTCATAGAAATAACTACGACGTGCCGATAAAGAGGCTAATTATGAAAAACTTTCAGATTCTGCTAAGCAGTTTATTTACTGGTCTTACAACTATTTTTATTTGTCCTTCTTTATATGCAAATTGTACTAACGCATCAGTAAACGCAAATTTTAATGCAGCAATTCCAAAGGTGACGGTGTCACCGGAAATGCCATTGGGCACTGTACTGGCGGTATCTCGTCCATTAACACCGGGTAATGCGCCAGTAGAATGTAAAAATGTTACCTCTGTTGTTTTTACCCCCTATTTCACTGGAACCTCTGCAAAAAAAAGCACATATGGCGAAAATGTTTACAATACGGGTATATCTGGAATAGGCGTTCGGGGCGTAACGGAAGGGTTAGCTAACGATATAGTTTATTACGGAGCACAAAAAACGTATACATACTCTACGCCCGCTACTTTCCCTGTTAACAACAGAGATACCTATTTCGAATTTATAAAAATAGGGCCGATTTCTTTAATACCCTATCCAGTCACCGCTGCACAGATGAGATCGGATGTTGATTCCGCAATACTGGCAACGGGTTACATTAACATAAACGCCGTTGTATCCGCTACATGCTACGCCAAACAACCATCGGTGCAGGTCCCTCTTGGGACATTTACAAACTTTGACTTTACTGGGCCAGGATCTAGTACACGAACCGTGCCTTTTAATTTCTCGTTTACCTGCAATAAAGGCACCAAAGTAAAAGCAATACTCAATGGCACAAAAGTTACCGGATATACAGACGTAATAGCGCTTAGCACAGCGCACATGACGGAGAATGAGTCCACAGCATCAGGAGTAGGGGTTCAGGTACTTGATTCTAAAGGCACACCCATTACAGTTGGTACTTCAATGGATTTATTTGATTCTGCTAATGTTGGTGACACAACAGTGACATGGGGTGCAAGGTATTTTCAAACCGGCACAACGATAACAGGTGGCATAGCGAATGCAACAGCTTCGGTCGAGTTGACTTATGAATAAGATTCTCTTTTGTATTTTGGCGCTTGTAACAAGCAATACTTACGCCGATGTTGTGTGGTTAAATTTTACTGGGACCATTAAGATTGCTACCTGCAAAGTATTGAATTCATCTCCACAATCGGTTGATTTAGGAACTGTATTTAGTAATCATTTTTCTGGCCCAGGTGATGCCACTCCAGCAGTGCCTTTTTCTATTTCTCTTGAATGCAATACATCTAACCCAGGCTCAATAAAAGTGCTTTTTACGGGGCAAGCTGACGGTGTAGATCAAACTTTACTGGCGCTTGATGATGTAGAAGGCGTTGCTAAAGGGGTGGCAATCAGGATTAACGATGAGAATGGTCAAAAGGTAAATATTAATACTGAGACGGTTCAGCACACACTTGTCGGCAACAGTACTAACGTTCTCAATTTTTCCGCACAAGTACAGGCGACAAAAAATAGTGCTGAAATTAGCGCAGGAAAGATTATTGCGAGTGTACAGTTTGACATCAACTATCAGTAGTTTTTTTCAGAGTAACGACTCGTAAAGTTTATTTAAGCCTCGCGGTTAACCGCGAGGCTTTTTGTCTGCCGCTGTCAGATTGAGGTGCGGCGGTAGTTGCGGTACTCCGGCAGCCAGAAGTTATCTTCAATAGCCTGCTCGAGCGCCTCGGCGGAAACCTCTACCGCCACGCCCTGCGCCTGCGCCATTTTGCCGACGGCAAAAGCGATAGCACGAGAGACATTCTGAATTTCCGACAGCGGCGGCAGCACCAGCCCGTAACCGGTATTCACCAGCGGTGAATGCTGCGCCAGGGTCTCGCTCGCCGCCATCAGCATTTCGTCCGTAATGCGCGACGCGCCGGACGCAATCACCCCAAGACCAATGCCCGGGAAGATGTAAGCGTTGTTGCACTGCGCTATAGGGAAGGTTTTGTCTTTCCAGACCACTGGCGGGAACGGGCTGCCGGTTGCCACCAGCGCATTGCCATCGGTCCAGTGAATAATATCGTGCGGCGTCGCTTCCACGCGGGATGTCGGGTTGGAGAGCGGCATTACGATTGGGCGAGGGCAGTGTTTATGCATCTCGCGGATGATCTCTTCAGTAAAGAGTCCCGTCTGGCCGGATACGCCGATAAGAATGTCAGGCTTGACGTTACGCACCACATCCAGCAGGGAGATCGCGTCGCTGTCCGTTTGCCAGCCCTGCAGGTTTTCGCGCTTTTGCACAAGCTTAGTCTGGAACGGCAGCAGGTTAGGCATGTTGTCGGTCAACAGGCCGAAACGGTCGACCATAAAGACTTTCTGGCGCGCCTGCTCCTCGGTGAGCCCTTCACGCTGAGTCTGCGCGACTATCTGCTCGGCAATGCCGCAGCCGGCGGAGCCAGCGCCCAAAAAGACGATTTTCTGTTCGCTGAGCTGGCTGCCCGCCGCACGGCTCGCGGCAATCAGCGTGCCTACGGTTACCGCCGCCGTGCCCTGGATATCGTCATTAAAGGAGCAAATTTCATTGCGGTAGCGCTGGAGCAGCGGGGTCGCGTTCTTCTGCGCGAAGTCCTCAAATTGCAGCAGCACGTTCGGCCAGCGATGTTTCACCGCCTGAATAAACTCATCCACAAAAGCGTAATACTCTTCATCGGTAATGCGCGGATGACGCCAGCCCATATAGAGCGGGTCGTTCAGCAGTTGCTGGTTATTGGTGCCGACATCCAGCACCACCGGCAGCGTGTAAGCCGGGCTGATGCCGCCGCAGGCGGTGTAAAGCGAAAGCTTGCCGATAGGAATGCCCATGCCGCCGATGCCCTGATCGCCAAGGCCCAGAATGCGCTCGCCGTCAGTAACCACAATCACTTTGATATTGTGGTTCGGCACGTTTTGCAGGATGTCGTCCATATACTGGCGATTAGGCCAGGAGATAAAGACGCCGCGCGCGCGGCGGTAGATTTCAGAGAAGCGTTCGCAGGCGAGGCCGACGGTGGGGGTATAAATAACCGGCATCATCTCGTCGAGATGGTTTTCCACCAGCCGGTAGAAGAGGGTTTCGTTGGTGTCCTGAATATTGCGCAGGTAAATGTGCTTATCAATATCGGTTTTAAATTCCTGATATTGTCGCCAGGCGCGCTCAGCCTGTTCATCGATGGTTTCCACCACCTCAGGCAGCAAACCGATCAGGTTAAAGTTAGCGCGCTCTTCCATACTAAAGGCGCTGCCCTTGTTCAGGCGGGGAAACTCCAGCAGTACCGGACCGGCATAGGGAATATAAAGGGAGCGATTTTTTTTCTGCTTCATGTCCATTTGGCTTACTCAGTTATATTTTTTTACTGCGCTGACACCGCCTGCACGCAACTGTCCGGGCTGTGACCGCACGCGAAACACCACGTCTGCCTATGGTATTGCACAACGCCACGGCAATCGACATAAAATCGATACATATAAGTAATGAGTTCTCTTTAATCCATTGAAAACAGCTGAGGAAAGAATGGAATACGACACGGTGCTTGCGTTCTGGTTTGAAAAGACACCCTCATCGCAGTGGTTTAAACAAGACGCCGCGCTTGATAAGCAGATCCGCGAAACCTTTTACGACACCTGGCAGGCGGCCTGTCGCGGCGAGCTTTACCCCTGGCGGGAGAGCAGCAGAGGACGGCTTGCTGAGATAATCGTGCTCGATCAGTTTTCCCGCAACCTGCACCGTGAAAGCGCCGCGGCTTATGCGCAGGACAGCATGGCGCTGGTTCTGTCACAGGAGATCCTCCGCCAGCCAGACTGGCGCGCCCTGAACGTCACGGAAAAAGCCTTTAGCCTGATGCCGTGGACGCATTCAGAATCGCCGCGTATTCATGAGCAGGCGCTAAAACTGTTTGAAACGCTCAATGAGCCCGCTTTTAGCGATTCGGAACGCAAGCACAAAGCCATCATCGACCGGTTTGGCCGTTACCCGCATCGCAACGAGGCGCTTGGCCGGGAGAGTACCGAAGCGGAACTGGCTTTCTTACGCGACAACAAAGGACGATTTTAATCAACGGGCGAACCGCCGGGAACCCGCCACGCAAAGGAGGATAGCGAGCGTAACGGCGAGCATAGTAAAGCTTACGGGTTCTCCGAGCAGCGTGGCGGAAATGGCCAGGCCCAAAAAGGGTTGTAACAGCTGCAACTGGCCTACGCTTGCAATGCCGCCCTGCGCCAGACCTCTGTACCAGAAGATAAAGCCAATCAGCATGCTGAACAACGCAACGTAGCCCAGGGCGCACCATGCGGACGTACTGATATGGCTAAAACTCACCGGGCGCGTAACAAAAGTGAGCGTTAGCATGAGCGGTAACGCGAGGATCAGCGCCCAGCTGATGGTTTGCCAGCCGCCAAGCGTGCGCGTAAGACGGGCGCCTTCGGCATACCCCAGTCCGCAGACAAGCACCGCCGCCAGCATATAAAGCCCCCCGACGGATGAAACATCGATTCCCTGTGAAAGCGCGTATCCTGCAACCAGCAGGCTGCCAGCGAGAGAGAAGATCCAGAACAGCGGACGCGGTTTTTCGTTCGCGCGAAGCACGCCGAACAGCGCGGTGGCTAAGGGCAAGAGGCCGAGGAAAATAATCGACTGCGCCGAGGTCATATGACGAAGGGCGAGGGCGGTCAGCAGCGGAAAGCCAATCACCACGCCAGACGAGACCAACCCCAGCGCGAGCAGGTGGGATTTATGCGGTCTGGCGCTCTTCATCAAGCCAATGAGCATCAGCGCCAGCATGCCCGCTATTGAAGCGCGCGCGACGGTAAGAAAAAGCGGATCGAAATCCATCACTGCCACACGGGTGGCTGGCAGCGAGCCGCTAAAAATCAGAACGCCAAGAAAACCATTTACCCAGCCGTTGACCGCATTGTTTGATCCCTGCATGAACCGTACCTCTTATAAATGAGCGTTGACGGGCAAAACCTTACGGCGCACATTTATGACAATCAAATTATTGTCATAGATACATAGTATGAAAGCGCGTTATAAAACCCTGGTGGATGAGTTCGCCCAGGCGATCCGGACCGGCAAGCAGGCTGCGGGCAGCCGTTTGCCCACGCACCGACAGTTATCTGCGCAGCGCGGTATTTCTCTTGCCACGGCAACGCGGGTTTATGCTGAACTGGAGGCGATGGGGCTGGTCAGCGGCGAAACAGGGCGGGGCACCTTTGTGCGGGAGCAGACGCTGCCGCCGGGGCTGGGCGTTGATCAACTCGCCGTCGCCTCCGATGTGCTGGATCTCAACTTTAACTATCCTGCGCTGCCCGAACAGGCCGATCTGCTGAGAGAGGGGCTGAAACAGCTCGCGACGTCAGGGGAGATCGACGCGCTGCTGCGCTATCAGCCACACGCGGGCAGAGCGCATGAGCGCGAGGCCTTCGCCCATTATCTTGCCGGCAAAGGCGTCGAGTGCGGCGGCGAGGAGGTGATTATTGTCAGCGGCGCGCAGCATGGCCTTGCCGTGACGTTGATGGCCCTGTTGCAGCCTGGCGATGTCGTGGCGGTGGATGCGCTGACTTATCCCGGCTTTAAGATCCTCGCGCAGCAGCTTCACCTTGAGCTGTTGGCTATCCCTGCGGCTTCTGGCGCGATGGATCTGGATGCGCTGGAAAAATATTGTCAGTCCCGCCGGGTTAAAGCGGTCTATACCATGCCGACGCTGCATAATCCGATGGGCTGGGTAATGGACAAGACGCGGCGTGTCCGGCTTGCCGCTTTAGCGGAACGCTACGGGTTAGCGCTGATTGAAGACGCGGCCTATGCCTGGCTTGAGGCTGCGCCGCCGAAACCGCTCAGATACTATGCCCCCGAGCATACGGTTTATGTTTCCGGCTTTTCGAAAAACGTGGCTACGGGGTTACGCGTCGGCATGGTCGTGGCGCCGGAAAAGCAACGCGCAAGGATAGAAAGAGCCATTCGGGCGACGACATGGAACACGCCTGCCGTGCTGACCTCGCTGGTTTGCGGCTGGTTGCGCGACGGTACGGTTTTGCGCCTCGAAGCGTTAAAAAGAGAGGATGCGCATAAGCGCCAGCGGCTGGCAAGGGAGGTGTTCGGCAAAATGGCCTGGCAGGCGCATCCGAATGCGTATTTTGGCTGGATAGCCTTACAAGAAGAGATTCGCGCGGAGCGTGTAGTGAGCGAGCTGCTGAAAAAGCGTATTTCCGTTTCCACTGCTGAACCGTTTTGTACTTCGCCTTTTGTTCCTCATGCCATTCGTCTGGCGCTTGGCTCCGTCAGCATGGCGAACCTGGAAACGGGGCTGAAAACGGTGAGGGCGACAATCGAGCATTTCACGGACTTATAACCTCAGCCGGAACGCTGTCCGGCCGAGGAGGGGAGTTAAATGCTCAGGCCGCCGGCGATATCAATCACGCCGCCGGTAATATAGCCGCCCTGTGGGCCTGCCAGGAACGACGCCATCGCCGCGACTTCCTCAAGCGTGGCGATGCGGCGGATAGTGTGAAGGTCCATCAGCGCATCTGGAACTGATTCGCCTAATGCTTCACGAGACATATCCGTCGGCATCACGCCTGGCTGGATAACGTTTACCGTAATATTTTTCCCGCCAAGATCGCGCGCCACGCCTTTTGCATAGCCGACGATCGCCGCTTTAGTGCCAGCATAATCAGCGGCGCCCGCAAACGGCACATGGCCGCCCAGCAGCGAGCCGATGAAAATAATCCGGCCTTCCCGGGATAAAACTTGCGCCGCGGCGCGGGTCACGGCGACGGGCCCCATGACGTTGGTCTGCCACTGACGGTCAAGGTTGACCGTATCAAGTTCAGGGTCGTCCACCGTTTTGCCCTGAACCGCAATGGCGGCGTTATTCACCAGAATATCGAGCTTGCCGAAGTGAGAAATAACGTCATTAATGAGCGGCTTAGCGGCGGTCATATCCGCCTGGTCGCTTTGAATCGCGATGGCCCGTACGCCTTTAGCCTGCAGTTTTTCCACCACGGCCTGGGCTTTTGCGCCAGAAGCCACATACGTAATCGCCACATCCGCGCCCTGGTCTGCGAACTGCTCAGCAATAACAGCGCCAAGCCCGCGAGAACCGCCTGTAACAAGCGCCACTTTACCTGCTAACGATTTCTGCATAACCACAGTCTCTCTGTTAATAAGTTACCCCATCCGGGGAGAGTGAGAATTTCATAACGACCATTATCGTAATGAACGTTATGGAATTAGACTTACGTCGTCAAGCGATTTAATATCGATCGTTATGAAATAATGAGGTCAGGTGATGGGACGTAATCGCGAGTTTGATGTAGAAAAGGCGCTGAACGCCGCGCTGGGCGTGTTCTGGAGTAAGGGTTATGAAGGGACGTCATACTCTGATTTAACCAAAGCGACCGGTGTGGAGCGGCCTGCGCTGTATTCCGCTTTCGGCAACAAAGAGGCGCTGTTCCTGCGCGCGCTTGATCATTATTACACGCATTATCTGGATTTCTTTCCCGCCGCGCTGGCGCAGCCAACCGCGAAAGCGGTCGCGGCCTCGGTTCTGCGCGCCGCGGCAGATTTGCATACCCGCTATCCGGAGCATACCGGCTGTCTTGGGATCAACGGGGCGCTGGCCTGTTCGGATGACGCGCAGCCGATACAAAAAGCGTTGATTGCCGCGCGTGAGGATGGCGAAACGCAGCTGCGTGAGCGATTCGAACGCGCGAAAGCGGAAGGCGATTTGCCGCAGACGGTCGACTGCGCCGCCCTGGCCGCCTTTATCTGCGCCGTGCTGCACGGCATGGCCATTCAGGCAAAAGCGGGATTCGGACGCGATAAGCTCGAAGCGATAATTAATCAGACATTAGCGGGTTGGCCATCGTAAATTCAGCATGATTAAATGCAGCCTCGCACGCAGCGGATGCGAATGAAATCACGTCATGAATAACATAGCCATTGTATGGATGAGGGGCTGTAATGATCTGCGATAACGAAACCGGCCAATGCCTGATAACGCCTGGTGCTGATACCAAAGGTGCGCTGCCTGAGCGCGAGAAAAATAGCCTGGTCACCGTGCATTATGTAGGAGACCCGATGTGCTCATGGTGCTGGGGAATAGCCAATTCGGTAAGGTCGCTGGCGCAGCTATGTCAGCAACGCGGCTTTCAGTTTGTATTAACGAACGGAGGGCTTCGGGCGGGGGGCGGAGATAAATGGAATGCGGCTTTCCGCAATTTCCTTCGCCACGAATGGCAGCAGATTAATCTTGTGACCGGACAACCGTTCAGCTATTCGCTGCTGGAGCTTGAGTTTTTTAATTATGACACTGAGCCTGCTTGCCGGGCGGTGGTTAGCGCATCGTTAATCCGCCCGGAATCAAAGCTTCATTTTTTCCACGAAACGCAAAAGAAGTTTTACACCGAGTCCGCAGACCCGAAATTACCAGGCTTTTATCAGAGCATTTGTGAAGAGAGCGGCATCGACTTTGCCGATTTCAAAAAGGTCTTTGAATCCAGGGCTGCGTTGCTGGAAACCTACAACGAGTTCAGGCAGGCCAGGGCGTACGGCGTAAATGCGTTCCCGAGCATCCTGGTGGAGAAGTCCGGGGTCATGCAAAAGGTCATAACTGGTTACAGCAGCGAAGAAGAAATCCTCAGACAGGTTTTAGAGACAGAAGCACGAATGAAGTAAGTCGTATCAGTTATCCGGGAATGGCGCCAATTTAAGCGAAGGCAACCTTAGTGCGCATAATGTATATTATGTTAAATTGCATTCAGGGTCTCATGCTTCTATCGTCGTATGCTGCTGCGCCCCGTGTATCCCTGTATGCCGCCTTTACTTTTCCGGCTGACATGGCCTGGCGTTTAAGGACAGGACTCTGAGTTTATCAACCGACCCGGCCATGCGTGCTCCTGCCCTGCTGTATTAGTGATGAGTAAACGGCAGCTTTTACCCGCGGTTCGAAAGAACCATCGTGCCGCTTCTGTAAGTGCCGCCGTTAACGCCCTGGCTCTCTCCAGCACCGACGTCGGTCAATCGTGCGATGCCGCATTCAATTTCTGACAAAGCTCATCAATGTTCATGGACTTGTAAAAAAACCATCCCTGAGCATAAGCGTTCTCGTTATGGCCTTTCAGATAATTGAGTTCAACAATATCTTCCACGCCTTCAAAGACAATTTGCGCGCCAATGCCGATGACCAGGCCCGAAATGCATGTCAGGATGTTGCGCTTGTACTCCTCCTGCAAGCCTTTCACATAAAACTTATCAATTTTAATCTCGTCAAAATCAATCTCGGTTAACCAGATAAGGTTGGCTGTCCCTGTTCCGAAATCATCTATCGATACGCAAAACCCTTTCGCTCTGGCGCGCC
This sequence comes from Franconibacter pulveris DSM 19144, assembly GCA_000621185.1. Taxonomy (GTDB): domain Bacteria; phylum Pseudomonadota; class Gammaproteobacteria; order Enterobacterales; family Enterobacteriaceae; genus Franconibacter; species Franconibacter pulveris. The sequence continues at coordinate 616,995 of KK211222.1, read as the reverse complement.
GCGAAAAATCCGCAATAACGTCATGCGGTAATGTGCTTCGTTCCGTAATTTCAATTTTGATCTGCGACGGCTTGATCCGGTATTGAATACACTGCTCATACAGATAATTTATGTAATTACAATGCTCTATCTCGTAGCCACCGATATTGATAGAGACGGTAAAGCTACTGTTACGTGTGAGATAATGCGACAATTCTTCAGTGAGCCGCTTAATAACAAACTCAGAAATTTGTCCGTATACCCCTATTTTTTCCGCCACATCGATAAAAAGCTCCGGTGAGACTTTGCCGTACAGCTTATCCTGCCAGCGGATGAGCGTTTCAACGCCGACGATTTTCTCATCGTTCATCCTGACGACAGGTTGATACTCCAGATAGAGTTGTTCGTCCTGGACAGCTTTCTTTAAACGATATTCGAAGCTTTTTCTGGAGTTGAGGTAGAAATAAGCAAACCACGATAAAAATACGCCAAGTAAGAGACAAATCAAAACGACAAGCGCCTGATGCAACGGATCCAGTGATAAGAACCCTACCATCCCATTACGGGTTAATACGCAGAGATCGAAGGTTTTGCTGCAAATTTTTGCATGCACCGCATTATTAATAGCGAAACCTGCGCCGCCATGATGCGTTCCGGGCAAGATTAAAAAATCATGCCGTCCTTTATGGGTTGAGATAACTACATCAAATTGTGGATACATCTCTTTTATTTTCTTAAAGGCAAACGGAGAGGTAAAAGCAATGGCGGTTTTATAGATTGTGGCATCTACATGGATTTTTTTATTATGAAAATTGTTGTCTGAACCGTCAAAGATATAGCCGTCAGAAGTCGAATACTCCTCTTTAACATAGCCTCTGCTTTTGTCAAAAAGCCCCCATCCCGCCGTGCAAATAACCTTACCTTTATGCGTAATGCCAACATCAATGACGTCCTGATAATCGAGGAGGATCTCTCTTAACCTGTTGATGTTGCTATCGTTACAGTTATTAATGTTAGCTTCTACCACCCTGTTAAGCGATTCATGAATCTGAGTAGATACAGATTCTGAATGTCTGAGGATTTGTTTTGTGTAAGCAATCTGCTCTCTGGCCTGGAATTTTATTATGGTATAGTTAGCAATCAAAACCAGAACGGTTGTAGCAACTAACATTCTAAATAGCGTAGGCGTATTTAGTTTAAACTTATTATGTAAGTTCATTCTTAAACCACTCATAAAGGATGGGTACGCTAATCGGTAATCTTCAACGATTGATTTCTACTTTCATGCAAATTGATGACTTTCCCTCTGACGCGCCTGTGCTGCCGTTGCTGGCAGCACAGGTCTGGTACGTATTTTCAATGAGGTCAGTTTGCGGCGCTAAAACCATTTTTGCCCGCTTGTTTTACCTTATATAAACTTGCATCGGCGCGTTGGATGGTATTCTCAACAGAAACTTCATACTTCGCCAGCCCCACGGAGAAAGTCGGCAACGCGATCCGCTGATCATTTTTAGCGACAATCGAGTGCCGTGAAATATAACGGAGCCGCTCCACCAGCGTTCTGGCATCGTTAAACTCAATGCAATAAAGCAGGACGATAAACTCATCGCCACCAAATCGAATAATGATATCCGTCTCCCGTAAAGACTTGCGCAACTGCTCAGTAAACGAGATAAGAATCGCGTCGCCTACCAGATGACCATGGGTATCATTTATCTGCTTAAAATCGTCCAAATCCAACATGACCAGATAGTCAGGCTCATATTCCATGACCGTCCGTTCCAGGTACCGACGGTTATAAACTCCGGTAAGCGAATCGATATAGAGCTTTTTGCGTTCGCGCACCAGCCGGATATAGACCACGGTGCGCCAGACTGCAAAGGTCACCGGTAAAAGCAGCAAAAACACCAGGTTGATGCCATGCAACGCTTGCAGGCTTTCCTCTATCTCATGCACTTTAACTTCATTGACGTGTTTGGCTTTAAATATTCGTGCATATTCATCCTGCATATGACGGCAGGAGATCTGGCGACGAACGTGCGGCTGCGTTGGACCCATTTGCCTATCTTCAGTGCGCTTACTCGCCTCTTCCGCACAGAGCAGAAGCATGCTGCTGGATATTTCTCTTTCGAGCTCCCGATGTTGCAAGATAGAGGTTCTCAGGAGATCTTTGATTCTTGCATACTCGGTGGCGTTCAAATAAAAAACGCACAATAAAGAAAGCGATGAAATAATTAGCAAAATATAAGGAATAAAAATCTCTTTTTGTGGTCTCATATAATTTACATCAGTCATGCACAATTATAAGCAGACAAAAGCTGCCCTGACACTGTCACAGGAGCGAATCGATGAATGAAACATTTAAACGGCTTTTTAGTCGTGCGACTTATTGCCTCCTTTTAACTGTTTCGCCTGTGTATTTTTGAACCATTTTTGAAGAAGGCCAATTGTAAAGGCTGGATCCTGTTTTGCCAATAAAACCCACAATATATTTTTGATGGGTAACTCATTGAATTTTTTAAGGAAACATGAATTTATTAAAGCAGGTATCTTGCATTAGTGCTAACTGAACAGAGATATCCGGTTTTATCATCTGTTTTATTTAATTTACATGGAGTTAAACTCTATTTTTATTGATAAAGTTAGCCTTAAATGTTGTTATGATGTTTGGTTTTTATAATTGTGTTTAATGCGTGTTAACAGTGCTGCTATTTGATTATCGAAGGTGTAAATATTTCGAAAATATATACCCAGGAAAGCCCGCCTTATTAATCTGTGATTGTGTTAATTTGTCTGGAGGCTATACTCTTTTTAAGTCAATTAATTAACCGCGCTAAGTAAAATCTTAACGAAAACCTAACGGGGTGTTTATGTGACCGGGCAATACCCTTCCGTTTCGCTTAACGCAAAAATGTCGCGTTTAGCCAGGCAATATGAAAGATTACTGAAGCAGTATCAAAACAGGCGATGCGATGTTTTACTCCAGGACGTCGCAGAGGTGCTTGCCTGTACGCCACGGTACACGCGCACACTGTTAAAAGAGATGAAGCAACGAGGCTGGATCAACTGGTCCTCATTGCCAGGCAGGGGCAAAATGAGCCAGATCCAGTGCATGCTGGATGACAATGGGCTCAAAGAAAAACTCCATCCGCGTTTTTCTTCTCCTCATACCAGCGCCAGTGAAGGCGTGGTTTTTTCCGCTGCGCCCGAAGGTTATCATTTTACGCTTTCCTCCCCTCGCCCGATCCCGGCAATTGTTCCGGCGTTTTTTGCCGTGCACTACAGGCGTCATCTGATGCGTATGGTGCATGTCGGCGTAATGCGTTTTCCGCATGGCTGTACCGATCCTGTCCCTGCTTTAGCTCACCACAATATAAAATCCGACGATGGCCTGAGCTGGCGATTCTATATTCGTCAGGGGCTGGTCTGGCATAACGAGCAAAGCGTAAGCGCTGCACAGCTGCTAAGCCAGTTACAACGTCTGGCGGGAACGCCGCTGCTCCCCTATGTCGAACGCATAACGGCCAACGATCAACTCATTGTCTTTCACTTAACCCAACCGGATGAAATGCTATTGCATCGCCTTGCTCACCCGGCCTGTTCGCTGGCGCATCCTGAAGAGCCAACCGTAGGTCTGGGGCCATTCAGAGTCATTGAGCATACTGACGAGTGCGTAAAGCTGGCGCGTTTCGCTTTCTGGTACGGTGAGAAACCGCTGGCCGCCACCGTTACGGTAGAAACACAGCTGCGCAGAGCCGACGACTGGGGGCTCATTAATATGGAAACGCCGCGTTCTAAGCTGCGGGCTGAGCCAGTTAATACACTCTCATCCGCCGATATCTTTTCCTTTATGACATTCAACCAGCTTAAACGCGCTGCGCTGACGCCGCCGCAGCGGGCGCTGGTGTTGCATATCGCCAGAAGCATCGCGCAATCCACTATCGAAGCAGAAGCGGATATCCTGCCTGTTCCAGATTGGCTTACCCTGCCCTCTGCCAGCAGCTTTAGCCCGGCCCCTCTGCCGCCTTCTCTTTCGATGGCTTATTTAAGCACGCCGGATACGGACAAGTTTGCCGATGCGCTCGCCAGAAACCTGAGCCGTAGGGGTTGCCGCCTGGTGCTGACGCCCATCTACAATGGGCACTGGCACGCTCCCGGAAAGAACTGGGAACATATGGATATAGCGCTGGGCTATCTTAGCAGCCGCCGTGCGGCCGTCTTCACGGTTGAAGAGCGCTGGCGGCACAGCAGAATGGTGAAAGCGTTCTGGCCTGTAAAAACGCAGCGCCTCATCGGGGCGATGCTGCAACGTTCGGCGATGGGCGATGTCTCCCATCATCGCGCCCTGCTTATCAGGTTATTAAGTCATGCTATTCGTCATGAGATAATCACGCCGCTGTATCTGAAAAATTTTACCCTGCGCTACCCTGATTCCGTTCAGGGAGTCAAATGCGGCCCGCAGTGTATGCCTGACTATACCTCTCTGTGGATTGACACCACCCGCTGCTGATCGCTACGCCGGGCGTGCAGCCCGGCGTAGCCATTCACTGCGCCTTATCTGCCCGGACGTTGCTCACTGGTGACCGGCCGCGGTTGCGTGCGACGGCCAACCATGCCCATCACGCCTGCCAGCACCGCTTCGACAATCATCATAAAGAAAGCAAACCACGCCGCTTTGGCTGTGGCGGCGGCGGCTTTCTCGCCCATTTCACGGCTTTTCTGTTCGGCTTGCTGTTTCAGCTCTTCATATTTCGCGCGAGCAGCCTGATAATTTTGCTCGGTCTGATTCACGATTTGTTCCGCTTCGGCATCCGTTTTACCCGTGCGCGCCTGAATGATATTTTTCAGCGCTTCGCGATCGGCAGCCTGGAATGTCGCCTGATTCCTTTCCACGAGGCCTTTAAAGAAATTCGCCAGATCGGTGTTGCCAGCGCCTGGCGCTTGTTGTTGCGGTTGAGCCGCGCCTGCCGCCTGGTTCTGCGCGTTGTTTACTTCCCCCTGCGCCTGGTTTTGTAAGGCTTCGGGTTGCAGCTCCGGCTTACCGGTTTGCCTTAGCGTGGTTTCAAGTTCGTTTTGCAGGTTGTCCAGGTTGATATTGTTTTCAGCGAGCTTATCTCTCGCCATTTCAACCGCCTGCGGCGCAAGCGCTTTCGCCCCGCTGCTGACTGCCTGTAACCCGGTGCCAAGCACGTTCATTGTGCCGGTCACGGCGCTGCTGGCGATGGTCACTAACAGCCAGGTAAAAATCAGCGTATTTACGCCAAACATCAAAAGCCCATGCAACGCGCCTTCACGCTGCGCCAGTCTGCCGCTCACATAGCCGCCGACGGCGATAGAAATAAGCATGCTTACCCCGCCCCATATCGCCGCACCCATGCCAATGCCCTCTACGGGATTCTGTTCCTCCATCGGATCGATGGTGGTAGTGCCCACTGCCGTACCCAGGATAGCAAGTAACAGGTAAATAACGATGGAAACGATCACGCCGGCAAAAACTGCGCTCCAGGAAATTCGCTTTAACGGAACGCCGTAATTATCCACCCGATATTCGCCGTCTGGTTCTCTGGCTGAATGTGTGTGTTTATCGAACATAATGACTCTCCACTTCTTCACGTACGGTTAAAAAACGTTCGCGATTCGTTTATTAAAGAAGAGCAACCCTATTCAATAGTAGTAGGAATAAAATGATAAGCGAGACATGGCCCGCGCTTCGTATTATTCGGGGAAAATGACCTGCTGGCTTTGTTTTTTTAAAGGGATGTTTTTCTGCAATTTTACTTATTGTATTTAAAGCTATTTTTTTAAGATAAAAAGACTGAAATCCAGTTTCATGAATGCGTTTCTGTTTCTGCGTTTAAAAATAATGATAAATTTGTGGTTGTGGCCTGCAAATATTATCCTGACGCGCTTTATTATTTCCTTGCTACGGATAAAGCAGGCGAAAAAAAGCCAGATAACCTGTCTCAGCATTATCTGGCACCCTGTTTTTATCGTTTACTTATGGCCTTCTGAATAGCGCCAGGCTGCGGCCTTCAAGTTCAAAATCTTTCTCTTTATTAATGACGATGCCGCGTTTCGCATTATCTGAGGTGCTGAGCTCCAGCACCCAGCCGCCCTCGCCCAACTGAGGAATGCGAAACGGCACGGTGCCTTCATACGGGTTTATCAGCATCAGCACATCGTGCCAGATGCCCTCCTCTTTTTGCAGATCGGGCCGACCGATATAAACGCCGAGCGTCGAGCCTTCATCCCACTGCTCCGCCTGCTGATAGCCGCCGCCTGCGTTGAACCATTCGATGACCATGCCATCGCGCCAGTTTTCACGCCGCAACAGCGGCTGCTCGGCACGCAGCTTGATAACCTGGCGGGTAAATTCGCGCAGCGTTTCGGCGCTCTCCGGCAGGTTTTCCCAGTGAACCCAGGAAATCTCGCTGTCCTGGCAATAACCGTTATTGTTACCCATCTGGCTGCGGCCGAATTCATCGCCCGCCAGCAGCATCGGCGTGCCATGTGAGAAGAACAGCGTGGCGAGGAAATTACGTTTTTGCCGTTCGCGCACCGCATTGATGCCTTCATCCTCCGTTGGACCTTCGGCGCCATAATTGTAGGAGCGGTTATTGTTATGACCGTCGTTATTGTCCTCGCCGTTATCGTCGTTGTGTTTCTCGTTATAAGAGACCAGATCGTTAAGCGTGAAGCCGTCATGCGCGGTAATAAAGTTGACGCTTGCCCACGGGCGGCGACCGCGCTGGTCGTAGAGGTCGCCGGAACCCAGCAGACGTGCGGCAAATTCGGAAGAGACATTGTCCCCCTTCCAGTATTCGCGCACCGTGTCGCGGTATTTATCGTTCCACTCCGCCCAGCCTGGCGGGAAGCCGCCCACCTGATAGCCGCCCGGACCGATATCCCAGGGCTCGCCTATCAGCTTCACGCGTGAAAGTACCGGGTCCTGGGTGATGGCGTCGAAAAAGCCGCCGCGCTGGTCAAAGCCTTCCGGCTCGCGGCCCAGGATGGTGCCAAGGTCAAAGCGGAAGCCGTCGATATGCATCGACTCGGTCCAGTAGCGCAGCGAATCCATCACCATTTGCAGCACTCGCGGATGCGAGGTGTTGACGGTGTTGCCGGTGCCGGTGTCATTAATGTAATAACGGTGCATGTCGGGCATGGTGCGATAATAAGAGAAGTTATCGATCCCCTTGAACGACAGCGTCGGGCCAAGCTCGTTGCCTTCCGCCGTGTGGTTATAAACCACATCCAGGATCACCTCGATACCGGCATCATGGAAAGCGCGTACCATGTCGCGAAACCCCTGAATGCCTCGCGGGCCGTAATAGCGTGAGGCCGGCGCGAAAAAGCCGAGCGAGTTATAACCCCAGAAGTTTTTCAGTCCCTTATCAAGCAGATGCTGATCGTCCGGGAACCAGTGTACCGGCAGCAGTTCTACGGAGGTAATGCCAAGGCTTTTAATGTAATCAACGGACGCCTTGTGCCCCATTCCTTCAAACGTGCCGCGCAGCTCTGGTGGAATTGCCGGGTTAAGTTGCGTGAAGCCTTTCACATGTGTCTCGTACACGACTGAGTTCGGCCAGTGAATGGAGGGGCGGTTGTCGTCCTGCCAGTCAAATGCCTCCGGGTCGATAACCCGGCACTTCGGCGTATAGGGCGCGCTGTCGCGGGTGTCAAAGGTTAAGTCCTTATCTTCATGCAGCAAATCATAGGCGAAATGGGCTTCATTCCATTCGATATCGCCAACCAGCTCGCGTGCGTATGGGTCGATAAGCAGTTTATTAGGGTTAAAGCGATGACCATTCTCCGGATCGAAAGGACCGTGAACGCGATAGCCGTAAAGCGCGCCGGGCTTCAGCCCCGGCACATAGCCGTGCCACACCTCGTGGGTATATTCCGGAAGCTCAAGACGGGCAATTTCAGTTTTACCGTCCGGCGCGTACAGGCAGAGCTCAACGCGCTCCGCGTGCGCTGAAAAAAGCGCGAAGTTAACCCCTTCGCCGTCGTAATTGGCGCCGAGACGATGGCTATACCCTGACGTTATTTCAAAAGGCTTACCGTGTGACATGCATTCTTCTCCATGGATGTGCAGAGCTTTCATATACAGCAGCGATACATGACATCTTTAAAAGCAACAAAGTTAGACAGTTATAAGTATGGCAGAAGCGTAACCGTTGAGGGTTTGCACATCTATCCGGTCAGTTACAACCACCTCTTTTCCACTGAGGATGTCGTGATAACGGCGGTTCGCGAGCGTAGCGGGCAAGGCGATTTCGGTATCCGCCCACAGCTCCGCATGCGGCGCGGCAAGGCGGCCTTCCAGCACGCCCAGCACCAGGCGCGGCGCGATGACAATCAGCGCGTCACTCTCCCTGGCGCGCGCAAAAGCGATAACGTTTTCCGCGCGATTGCCCGTCGCTGAAAGCGGCAGATAGTCTCCGCGACGAAACAGCGCGGGTTTCTGTTGCCGTAAGCGCAGCGCTCTGGCGATGACATGTTGTTTCAGCTCGCCGCTAAGCCAGGCCTCTTCGCTAAGCCAGGAGGCGCTGGCTTCTTCATCGAGCCAGTGCGTCAGCGCGGCGAAATCGGGCTCGCGCCGGTTATCGGGGTCGACCAGGCTGAAATTGAGCCCTTCGCTTCCCTGGTAGATATCCGGCACGCCGGGCGCGGTCAGCTTGATCATCGTCTGGGTCAGGCTGTTAACCAGCCCGGCATTAATGAATGGTTGCAGCGAGCGGGCGAAATCCTGCAAAAAGTCCTGATTCGCTGGCGACAACAGATGGCGGGCGTAATCCAGCACCACGTTTTCATAGGCGTCATTGCTGTCCACCCAGTCGGTGCGCAGCTTTGCCTCCCGCAGCGCCTTTTCGACAAACTGCAGGAACCGCTCTTCAAGCGCTTTCAGCCCCGCCTCGTCGCCAGGCGCAAGCGTCGCGGGCCAGACGCCCGCCAGCGCCTGGTAGAGCATCCAGGTATCCACCCCTTTCGGCGCCGTGCCGTCATTCAGGAAGACCACTTTGGTTTGATTCATCTGTCGCCAGCGGGCGACGCAGTCTGCCCAGCGCTCCGGCGCTTCGGTTAACGTATAGAGCCGCGCTCGCGCGTCCTCGCCGCGTTTAGTGTCGTGGGTCGAGGTGCCGGAAAGCGCATCGGGCTGATGCGTCAGCCGCGCTGTCATCTCCCGATGGAAACGCTCAACGGAGAAGGTGCGCGGCAGCGGCTCGGCGCCCACTTCATTCAGCGCCAGCTCCATGTTCTGGCGAAAGAAGAGCGTATCTTCCACCGATTTGGCCATCAGCGGGCCGGTCAACTGCTGGAAGCGGGTGCGGAACGTGGCGGCGCTGTTCACCGCCGCTTCAGCCACCTCGCCTTTGAAAATACGGGTAATGAAATCGAGTGCGGCGGGCTGCGGCGCGTTCTCGCTCGCCTTCACCTTGTTGACCACTTTTTGCAACAGCGCATGCCCTTCTGCCGGCAGGCCATTCACCGTGCCGTAAGTGCGGTAGACCGGGAAGGCCACCAGCAATTCGCGCAGCGCCGCGCGTACCGCTTGCTCCTCCAGCGGGACGCTCTCGGTTTGTCCGATAGCGAGCGCAAGCTTCAGCAGCGTGGTGAATTCCCCTTCGAAATTGCGGTCCGCCATCAGCAGCTTCGCATCGCGCAGCTCCGCTTTCATATTCACCGGCTTGCCCACCACCTCTTCATAAGCCTTGCGCAGGTCGCCAAGCTTATCGCCATCCACCAGCACGTCGGAGAGCGCGGCGATAAACTCATAGCCGGTGGTGCCGGAGACAGGCCAGTCGGATGGGATCTGTTCACCCTCCCCTAAGATCTTCTCAACCGTGATGTAGCAGTCGGGTCCCGCCTCCTGGCGCAGCAGCTCCAGATAACCTTTCGGATCGGCCAGACCATCCACATGATCCACCCGCAGCCCGTCCACCGCGCCGGAGCGCACCAGCTCAAGAATCAGCCGATGAGAATCGTCAAACACCGCTTTATCTTCAACGCGCACCCCGGCAAGCCCGGTGATTTCAAAAAAGCGACGGTAGGAAAGCTCGCGCGGCGCGTCGCGCCAGGACATCAGCCGGTAAGGCTGTTGGTCATGCAGCGCCGCAAGCTGCGCTTTATCCGTCATCTCCAGCACGGTCTCTTCGCGCCCCTGCCAGCTGGTGGGCGTGAGCGGATAGTAGCTTTCATAGTAGGCGAAGGCGGGTTTGCCGGTTTGCGGGTCGGGCTTAATGCTGATCTCGCCGTTTTCCAGCACCGCCTCAAACGTGTCGCCAAGGAACGGCAGCGTCAGACGCCGCGTCCAGTCAATGTCAAAATAACGGGCGTAGCGGCTTTGCTGCCCGTTTTCAATAACGTCGCGCCACCACGGGTTTTCAAGCGAGGCGGCCATATGGTTCGGCACGATGTCGAGAATCAGCCCCAGCCCCGCCGCCTTCAGCGCGTTGACCATCCGATCAAACCCTTCGCGGCCGCCGATGGCGGGGTCGATTTCATTGGCGTCGGTTACGTCATAGCCGTGCGTGGAGCCGGCGGTGGCGGTAAAAATCGGCGAAGCATAAAGATGGCTGATGCCGAGCCGTTTAATATACGGAACAAGCGCTGCGGCGCGGTCGAACGTCATGCCGTTGCGAAACTGAATACGATAGGTAGAAGTTGGGATCATGCGGCGTCTCCCGAAGCAAGGCGGACAATAATCGCGTTTGGCGGCAGTTCGCTGCCCGCGGCCTGCCAGGCGAAAATCGTCTCTCCAGGCATCTCGGGCAGCGGCTGCGACTGTTCGCCGATATTCATGGCCAGCGAGAGCGTGCCTGACGGGAAGGTCCAGCTAACCGCCACAAAGCCTTTCGCCGTTTTCAGCACCGTGCCGGAATGACCGCCCGCCCTGACCAGCAGCGGTACAATATGCTGATGACGCAACACCAGCAGCTGGCGGGTGAAATCGAGCCAGGATTTCCCTTCCCCGTTCGGCTTTTTCCAGTCGAGCTTCGACGCCATAAAGGTGCTCTGCGCGTTCGGGTCCGGCACGCTTTCGTCTTCAAAATCGCCATGGCCTTCAAACTCTTTCGCGCGGCCTTCCCGCACCGCTTTGGCGAGCTCGCCGTGAAAATCGGTAAAGAAGAGGAACGGGTTCGTCTCGCCATACTCCTCCCCCATAAAGAGCAGCGGGATATGCGGCGTGAACAGCAGCGTGGCCAGCAGTACGCGGGTGCGGTCAGGACCGGCGAGCGAAATCAGACGCTCCCCCTGCGCGCGGTTGCCCGTCTGGTCGTGGTTCTGAATAAAGTCGACAAAGGCGACCGGCGGCTGTCCGGCGCTCTTCACGCCGCGCTTTTTACCTGTCTGTGGAGAGACTTCGCCCTGATAGGCAAACCCTTCAGTAAGAATGCGGGCCACCAGCTTTTCCGGTGCTTCGGCGAAGTCCTGGTAGTACGCCTGCGTCTCGCCGGTGGCGAGCACGTGAATAGCATTGTGGAAATCGTCGTTCCACTCGCCGGTAAAGAGCGGCACCGCGCCATTTTCTTCACGCGGATGCAGAAAGGTGACGTTGCGGCTGTCTTCGGTGGTCAGGTGAATGTAACGATTGGGGGCGGCCGCGCGGATGCGTTCGGCAATCTCAATCAGCACATGCTTTTCCGACGTGTCTTCAATCTGGTCGATGGCGTCGAAGCGCAGGCCGTCCAGGTAGTACTCTTTCAGCCAGTAGAGCGGCGCCTCGGCGATATAGCGACGCGCGGCGTCCACGTCATAGGCGATGCCGGGGCCCCAGGGGGTCATCCGCTCCTCATGGAAAAACTGCGGCGCCAGCAGCGGCAGATAGTTTCCTTCCGGGCCGAAGTGGTTAAGCACAATATCCAGCACCACGGAAAGCCCGTAGCCGTGGGCGGCATCGACAAACGCTTTAAAATCATCGGGCGTGCCGTAGGCGGAATGCGGCGCGTAGAGCAAGACGCCGTCATATCCCCATCCGCGTTCGCCGCCGAACTGGGAAACCGGCAGCACTTCAATCATGGTTATCCCAAGCTCCGCCAGATAAGGCAATTTCGCCATCGCGGCCTTAAACGTTCCCTCTGGGGTAAAGGTGCCGATATGCATTTCATAGACGACCGTCTCTTCCCACGGGCGTCCTTTCCACTGGCGGTGTTGCCATTCGTAACGGGCCGGGTCGATGACCAGCGAAGGCCCGTTGACGTCCGCCTTCTGCGCCCGGGAAGCGGGGTCTGGCACCGCCATGCCGTCGGCCAGCACATAATGGTATTCCGTGCCCGGTTCAACGTCGGTCACCCGCGCCTCGAACCAGCCCTCTTCGCTTTTGCGCATGATGTGGTCGGTACCGGCGAGCCTGAGCGTCACGCGCTCCTGGCCTGGCGCCCACAGACGAAAGCGCACAACACCGTCGGCCTCGTAGTCGGCCCCCCAACTCTTAAGGAATGATCTGGACTCCATTCAGTGCCTCGTTTAACCCAAAAGTGAGCAATGCACGACATCTGCGGGTGCGGGATGCCGAGCTCCAGTAGCGTAAACGTGTAGTGCGATCCGGATGCCGTAACGGGGCGTCGCCCCCTGGGTTGCCTGTAAGGAAGCGGTTCCCTGGAGAAGTGGTGTTGAAGCGGTGCCCGACTGTCCGGATCCAGGCAGCATACGAACATCAATCATAGACCATGGATGCAGGATTGGCGGGGCGCGCAAAGAAAGCAGCGAGACGCGGGAAGGTTAAGCGAGGCGAACTCCGGCAACCGGCCCCGCCCTTCAGGGCCGGTTGCCGGGAATAGCTTAACTGCCGCGATAGGTAGAATAGCCGTACTGGCTCAGCAGCAGCGGAATATGGTAGTGCTCCTGCGGGTTATCGATGTGGAACATCACCGGGATCTCCGGGAAGAAGCTTTGCTGCTGATGAGAAGCAAACCAGGCGCCGGTTTCAAACACGACGCGGAAATCGCCGCTCGCCGCCGGCTTGTTGGGCCACAGCGCCTTGATTCGTCCCTGGTTATCCGTCGTGGCGTGGTTGAGCTGCACCCATTTCCCCTCGGTTTTTTGCTCAAGGGTAACGCCCACGCCTGCGGCAGGTTTCCCCGTCTGTTCATTCAGCACGTGGACGCTCAGCAGGTTGGCGGGTTCGGCGGCATAAACCTGCGAAGCGCCGGTCAGGATCAGGGCGGCGCTCAGCGCCGTCAGAGTTTTCATGTTCATCGTGTTCTCCTTCTGGGTTAATGAACGCTATCCTCGCCCAACGCAGGCGTAAAAAAGCTGACCGGCAGATTACAATGTTGTCATGTTGCCAGTTTGCGCTGTCACCCTGGCCTGTAATTCTGTCAAAATCGTCGAATGAAAATTTTACTGATTGAAGATAATGAAAAGACGCAGGCCTGGCTGGTGAAAGGCCTGCGGGAGGCGGGTCTGGTAGTGGACGCCGTCGCGGATGGCCGGGATGGCCTGCACCTGGCGCTGGAGCAAGAGTATGCGCTGATCGTGCTTGATATTATGTTGCCGGGCCTGGACGGCTGGCAGGTGTTGAGAACGCTGCGCACCGCCAAAGCGACGCCGGTGCTCTGCCTTACCGCCCGCGACGCGGTGAGCGACAGGGTCAAAGGCCTGGAGCTTGGCGCGGATGACTACCTGATAAAACCCTTCTCTTTTGCCGAGCTGCTGGCGCGCGTTCGCGCGCAGCTGCGCCGCCATAACAGCGCATCGAACCTGCTGCAGGTCGCGGATCTCCAGCTGGACGCGGTGCGCCATCAGGTCAAGCGCGGCGGCGAGGAGATAGCCCTGACCCCGCAGGAGTTTTCGCTGCTCTGGTTTCTGGCCAGCCGCGCCGGGGAGATCCTCCCGCGCACGCTGATTGCCAGCGAAGTCTGGGGCATCAACTTCGACAGCGAGACCAACGTGGTGGATGTCGCTATCCGCCGCCTGCGCAGAAAAATTGACGATCCGTTTCCCCTTAAGCTTGTGGAAACGGTGCGCGGCATGGGCTATCGCCTGAACACGGGAGACGCCTGATATGCGCCGCCCTTCGCTCACGCTGCGTCTCACCCTCGCCTTCACGCTGCTGGTTGCGCTTTGCAGCGCGCTGGTCAGCGTTTCGCTCTACCGCGCCCTTTCCGGGGAACTGATCTGGCGCGATAACCAGACGCTGCTCAACCGCGGCGCCCAGCTGCGCCAGCTGCTGCTTGATGGCGCGCAGCCGCGCTCGTTGCCGCTCTATTTCAACCGGATGATGGACACGCGTCAGGATATTCTGCGCATCAGCCGCCCGGACGGCAGCGTCATCGTGGATGTCAACCAGGCGAATGTTCGCGTGCCGCCAATAGCCCCCTCGGCAACCAGCGCCGCGCTGTCGGATGCGCTGCTTCACGCATGGCAAACGCCGCAAGGCGTGACGGCAACAGGCATGGCGCTGACCGGGCGCGACGCGCAGGGTCCGGTCATCATTATGGTGGCGCGCGTCGCCGCCGAACGCGAGCAGGTTCTGGAAGCGTACCGGCGTAAAAGCCTCTTTATCAGCCTGACGGCGATCGTACTGGCGGTGATAATCAGCCCGCTGCTGATTCGTAAAAGCCTCGGGGCGATAAAAAAACTCAGCCGGCAGACCGCGCAAACCCATAGCCAGGCGCTGGAACCGCTGCCGCTGGATACCCTGCCCGTGGAATTACTGCCCCTCGGGCGCTCGCTGAACATTATGCGCCAGCGGCTGGCGGAGGATTTCACCCGGCTTACGCAGTTTGCCGACGACCTCGCCCACGAACTGCGCACGCCGGTCAATATTCTGCTGGGACAAAACCAGGTGATGCTTCAGCGTCCGCGCAGCGCTCAGGAGTATGAGGCGCTGCTGGCGGGCAATATCGAAGAGCTGGAGCGCCTGACCCGGCTTATTGAAAACATCCTGTTTCTCTCCCGAGCCGACCACCGCAACGTGGTGCTGGATAAACAGCGGCTCGACGCGCAGACCTTTATACAGTCGACGGTTGATTTCCTGGAGCCGCTGGCCGAGGAGAAGAACATCCGCGTTGAGATTGATGCGCAGGGTGAACTCTGCGCCGACCGGCTGCTGCTCCAGCGAACCTTAACCAATTTGCTGACCAATGCGCTGCGCCACACGGCGGAAGATGGGCAAATCAGCATTACGGCCCGCAGTACGGATGCAACGGCGACACTCAGCGTGGCGAACCCCGGCGAGCCGATAACCGAACCGGAACAGCTGTTCCGCCGCTTCTGGCGGGCCGATAACGCGCGCCAGACGCCAGGCGCCGGGCTGGGTCTCGCCATCTCGCAGGCTATTGTCACACTCCACGGCGGGGAAATCGCGTTTCATCACCGGCAGGGCTGGAACGTCTTTACTGTCTCTCTGCCCGCGCCTTTTTCCAGCGAGCCATGAGCAGCTCGCCGTTTTCGATGCATAAGCGTGCGCAACAGCGCCCCTGTTTAGTGACAACGTAACGAAGCGCTTGAGGATGCATTTCTACCCTGTCGGAGACGCCGCTGGCGCGTGGCTCAGGAGCGCGAAAGCTCTTCTTGCCATTCCCCGGCGGCGCCTTTCACGCCATGATAAGCGGGTTCAGGTCAGACGATGAGGATAAGGATGAACGAGTATGTCACCCGCGTGCCTTTAGAAAAGGCGTACCGCTTAATTAACCACGGGCCGACGGCGCTGGTTTCCGCCCGCGCGAACGGCGTTGAGAACGTGATGTCCGCCGCCTGGGTCTGCGGGCTCGATTTTCAGCCGCCGAAGCTGACGGTCGTAATCGATAAAATCGCGAAAACGCGGTCGCTCATCGAACAGAGCGGCGTGTTTGTGATTCAGGTGCCGACAGCGGCCCAGATTGCGCTCACCCACTATCTTGGCACGCATACGCTGGCGCAAGAGCCGGATAAGCTTCAGCGTGCGGGCGTTGAGCTTTTCTCTCTGCCCGACGTCGACGCGCCGCTGGTGACGGGCTGCGCCGCGTGGCTGGCGTGTCGGCTTATCCCTGAACCGCACAACCAGCAGCAGTACGATCTGTTTATCGGCGAAGTGACCGCCGCCTGGGCTGACAGCCGTGTCTTTCAGGACGGCCACTGGCGGTTTGAGCAGGCGCCCGCGTCGTTGCGCAGCCTGCATTACGTTGCAGGCGGACAGTTTTACGCCACCGGCGAGTCGCTGAATCTGAATATCGATTCCTGAACCTTTCTGCGGGCAAACCTGCCCGCTTTACACGCTTTTACCTCCATGCCCGGCGCGCTGCTCTACAGTTTGACGTTGACTGCTTTCACCTCAGGAGACCGTTATGTCTGTACGCCGTCTGACCTGCGCCGCCTCGCTGCTGGCGCTCTCGTTTTCTTCGCTCGCCGCCGAACCCAACTATGGCCCGCAGCTTGAAGGTTTTGATTATGCATGGCCCGCGGCGCGTTTTACCTTTACCTCGCAGAACCAGCCGCTGGAGATGGCCTATATTGATGTCCGGCCAGCAAAAGCCAACGGCCGCACGGTGGTGCTGCTGCATGGCAAAAACTTCTGCGCCGGCACCTGGGAAGAGACCATCCGGGCGCTGAGCAGCGCGGGTTACCGCGTGATTGCGCCGGATCAGATAGGTTTTTGCAAATCCACCAAGCCGCAACATTATCAGTACAGCTTTCAGCAGCTTGCCGCCAATACGCATGCGCTAATCGAAAAGCTCGGCGTTGATAAGATCACGCTGATTGGCCACTCCACCGGCGGCATGCTCGCCACCCGCTACGCCTTGCTTTATCCGGACCAGGTTGAACAGCTGGTGATGGTCAACCCAATTGGTCTTGAGGACTGGAAAAGCAAAGGCGTGCCTTATCTGAGCGTTGACCAGTGGTATCTGCGAGAGCTGAAAACCAGCGCCCAGAGCATCCGCAGCTATGAGCAAAAAACCTATTACGCCGGGCAGTGGAAACCGGAATATGAGCGCTGGGTCACCATGCTCGCCGGGCTGAACAACGGCGACGGGAAAAAGCAGGTGGCGTGGAACTCCGCACTGCTCTACGACATGATCTACACCCAGCCGGTGGTGTATGAGTTTGGCAACCTGAAGATGCCGACGCTGTTGCTCATCGGCACAAAAGACAATACCGCCATCGGCAAAGACGCTGCGCCGCCCGACGTGCAGAAAACGCTGGGCAATTACGCGGTGTTAGGCAAAGAGACGGCGAAGCGCATTCCGCACGCCACGCTGGTGGAGTTTGACGATATGGGCCACGCGCCGCAAATTCAGGACCCGGTGCGGTTCCATAACGCGTTGCTTGAAGGATTACGCGCGCTGAAATAACAAAGGGGCCGGATGGCCCCTTTTAGTCAGGCGAATCAGCGCTGCTGCGCCAGCCAGACCAGCATTTTCAGGCTGGCGGAGTAGTAATCATCCTGGTCGGTGATTTGCGGCTCGCCCTGCGGCTGGCCGGTGGCTAAATCCCGCACCGCCAGCAGGCCGCCCTGCATGTTGTAAGGCGCGCGTTCGTTGGTCGTCACGTTCACCCAGGCGGGCGTTTGATTGCGGTCAAACTTCTGCCACCAGGCGCGCCACGGCGTGAGCAGCGGGCTTTGCGGATTATACCAGCTGACATACAGCGGAATGCGAATCGCATCGTAGCTTGAGCGCGGCGCCCACTCTTTCGCTGGCGTCACCGAGCCATCGGCGGCAAGCGCGACCCAGTCGGTCGGCAGCCGGGACTCGCCCCAGCCCATTTTCGCCAGCAGTTTCTCCCCGTCCCGCATCAGGTTGCGCCAGACAACCAGATGGCTGCGGTCGGAAAAGGCCTGCCATGCCGGAAAGATAAAATAGGAGGGGTTAAGCACCATGGAGCTGTTGTGATTAAAGCCGCTGGCGCCTGGCATCATTACGACATAACCGGCGAAGTTATCAACGTTATGTTCAATGATGGCGTTAGCGATGGCGTCGGAAGCGGCGCTGTAGCGCGGGTCATGCCAGCGCTGGTCCGCCTTCAGTAAGGCCCAGGCGATCAGCACATCGCCGTCGGAGGCGTTGTTCTTATCCGCCACCGGGTCGGGCGCGACCGGGTTGTAGCGCCAGTAAAACAGACCGGTTTTTTTGTCTTTTAACGTTTTTTCTGTCCACCGCCACATGCTGTCAAAACTTGCGCGATCGTCATTCGCCACCGCCATCAGCATGGCGTATCCCTGCCCCTCGGTATGGGAGACGTTTTTATTGCCGGTATCCACCACCCGGCCATCCGCCATCAGAAAGCGGCTTTTATAGCTCTCCCAGGCGACGGAGGCGTGGACGAACGGAGCGGAAAGCAGGCTGGCGATAACCACCGCCCCTGCGAAAAGCTGTTTAACCATGAGCGTTCTCACTGTGGATTGAAATAACGGAACTGCACATCCGAAACGGAAAAGAGACGATGGCGTTTAACCACCAGTTTCGCCTCGCCGCCCTGGGCATAGAGCCAGCGGCCGTAAAGCCCTTCCAGTATGGCGCACAGGGCGTTGCACCAGCGGGTTTGCCCGGCGGCGTCGCGGTAAACCGGCAGCGCCTGGTGGCGCAGCAGCATGCCGTCGTCGTTCGCGGCGATATCCACCAAGCCCCAGCCGAAAGCGGCGAGCTTCGCGTTCATCGCCGCCTCCAGTTCGCCCACCGTTTGCGAAACGGGCAGCGGAAAACGATCCGCCATGGTTTCGCCCATCTGCTTCAGAAAAGGCTGGCTTTCCGTTTCCCCCACGTTGGTGACCATGCCGTCTACCATGATGGTCAGCAAATCAAACCAGCCTGGCGGCGTTTGCTGCTGCTGAAAATACGCCATCAGGACGGAATTGCTCGTATCGAGTGCCATAATCAGTGGTTCCCTAACATATAACGGAAGTAAAGCCCTGCCGTGCTTTCGTTGTAATCGCCAAAGGTGTCATAGCCTACCTGGCCGCCAATGGTCATCTGTTTATTGACGTTATAATCCGCCGCCGCACGGAAGGTATAGCCAATGCCGTTTTCCGAGCTGCTCTTATAGTGCGCCTCTTTGGTAAAGCCTGCCTGCGCGAAATCTTCCAGCGTCGACTGCCAGTCAGACTTCGTCGGGAAGTAGTCGCTGCCGTCCTGGGTATAGGACTGATAGCCCACCGAACCGCCAAGGCTCAGCTTCCAGTTGTCAAATTTCTGCGTGTAATCCACCGGCAAGGAGACGCTGACGTAATTCTGCGGGCTGAAATAGCCGCCCTGACCGAAAGTGAAATGGCTCAGGTTCTTTGAGTAGTCCATCCACGAGGTGTTCAGGCCGGTTTTCAGCTCGCGGTAATCGTCATGATAAGGACGCAGATAGACGCCCGCGCTGGCGTTCATGCTGGTGTTGCTGGCGACGTTTTCGCCCAGATAACTGTAGCCGCCGCCGCTCACATAGAAGCCCGCGTCGCCGTCGTCATAGCTCAGCATGACGCTACCGCCGTTTTTGGTCACGCGCCCCCAGGTTTTGCCGGAATAGCTGTCTTTCAGCCCGACATAAGAAAGCAGGCTGTCGGTGAGCGCGCGGCGTTCGCCGGTAAGGATAAGCGTCAGATAGTCGGTGAGTTTCGGCGACCATTTCACCCCGCCGACCAGCGTGCTGAGATCCTGCCCCAGCGGCGTGGTGCCGATATCGAGCTTATAATCCTTGCCGCTCAGCGCCATGTTGAGCTCCACGCCGTCGGCGCGCTGCGAATCGGTGGAAACATCGCCCGGATCGTTGACGTTCGGCTTCACGCCGGAGGCAATCAGGTAATTTCTGGCGTCCTGGCTCAACCCTTCAGCAAAAGCGGCCAGGTTTTCCAGACCCGCGGCGCCGGTGGGGTTATAGTCGTTCAGATTGACATTCGTCAGATCAAGCGCGGCGATTTCCGAGGCTCCCGGGTTCGCCGCGAAATACGCAGCGCGCTGTTCGTCGGTCATGGTAGCCGTTGCGGTTTTGATGGCGTTCTGCTGGCCAGCAATTGTCGTCGCAAGGCTTGTTACCCCATTCGAGAGCGGGTTTGAGCCATAACGACGCCAGGCGTCGCCCCCCGCGCTGCCTGCGCTAAGGGTAATGGGCGTGGCGGTAAACTCAAAGCGCGACTCGCCAAAGGGCGAGCTGGACCAGGTGAGCGGCGCTTTCGCCTCGGTAAGTTTGCTGAGGCCCGACTCGCCGTCGCGCCCGCGCACCTGCACGCCGCCCTGCAGCCAGGCGCCGGTCTGGTCGTCAAGCGTCTGCATCATCTCGTCAATCTGGCGCAGCGTGCGGTTTTGCGCCGTATCCACCGGCATATCGGTGCGGTAGGTGCCCGGCAGCGAGCCGGCCGGATCGACGGTGGTCGGCGCGACCTGCCACGGCATGGCGCGGCCATAGAGCGACGGCGAGGCCGTGCGTTCCGCGCCGCGGCTGTTTTTCAAAAACGGGTTGTCGGAGGCCAGCAGGCCGCCCACAACCGGGGTGCCGCCGCTGCCTTCCTGTAAGCCAAGCAGTCTGCCGCGCGCGCTGCGCAGATAGGTCATCGCCTGCTGATGGTTGCCCTGCGCCTCTTCAAGACGCGCCAGCAACAGCAATCTCTCCGGCGAATTGTCGTTTCGCAGGCCTGCGGCGAGCGAGCGCGCTTTGTTTACGTCGTCCTGCGCCAGCGCCACGTCGATAGCGCCTGCCCGCGCCGCCTGGTCCGGCGTGTCGCGGGTCATCAGGTAGTCATAAACGACGCCTGCTTCTTTGTTCATTTTACCGCTCTGATAGAGGCGGCCCATGGCGAACATCAGGTCGGTGTTTTGCGGATCGTTTTGCAGCGCATGAATAAGTTTGTCATAGGCGGCGGCGTAGTTGCCCTGCTCACGTAAACGGTCAGCTTCGTTGATCACATAGCCGTTGCGCAAGCCCGCGAGCTGCGTCGGCGTGCTGCTCGCCTGTACTTCCGGGTTCGCCAGCAGCGTCTGCGCCTCGCTGGTCAGTCCCGCCTGGTTGAGCACCGCCACCTGGTCGGCGTAATCGCCTGCATTGCCTTTAATTCCCAGCCGCTGGTTGTTACGCACTACCGCGACCGCGCCTGTTAAATCGCCGCTCTGCGCCAGCAAACGCGCAAGCTTGCCGGCGTCCGCCGGGCTTTGCGGCGGCGTGGCGGCCAGCGCTTTTAAGGTATTGGCGGCGGCGATGCTGTTGCCCTGCGCCAGATAGCGCTCGGCGGTGGTCATTTGCAGGTTGTAATTCACCCGCTGCGCCAGTTCGCGCATCTCACGGTTCTGGCTGCCGGCCGGAATACGGGAAAGCAACTGCTGCGCCTGCTGCCAGCCGCCGTTCTCGCTAGAGAAGAGCGCGGCGGAATAAAGCTCGCTGTTGCTCGCCCCGGTCCGAAACGCCGGAGCCATCACCGCGGACGCTTCGCTCTCATTGCCGTTTTTCTGCAACAGACGAGCCAGATCGAGACGCAGCCATGGGTCGTTCGGCAAGCGCGTGACACCGTCACGCAGAAGAGAGATCGCCTGCGCCGTATTGCCGTTTGCCGCCGCCTGCTGCGCCTGACGGCGGATCGGGTCGCCCGGCAGGCCGGTGACGGTTCGCGGCTGCAAACGCGCCTGCAGGCTCGCCGGCAATGTGCTCAGCACAGCCTGCGCGTCAGCGGTTTTATTCTGCTCGCGCAGTACGTAATAGAGATTTTCCCGCGCCGCGGCGTTATCCGGCTGGTCGTTCAGTACCGAACGCAGCGTCTGCTCGGCCTGCGCGTAATCTTTGTTATGGCGCAGCACGTCGGCGCGAAAGAGCTTCGCCGCCGTACCGCGTTCGCCGCTCGCCTGCGCAAGCGGCGCGGAGAGCGCCAGCGCCTGGCTGACGTTGCCCGCTTTCAGCGCCTGCTGCGCCTGGGCCAGCTGGCTGTAAAAAGTGGCGTCTTCCGCCTGCGCTTTGCGTTCGGCAGAGGCGTCGCCGCCCAGCGCGGCGGCGCGGTTAAGGTACTGCGCCGCCGCCTGATAATCGCCGCTGCGCTGGGCGATATACCCCATGCCCGCGAGCGCGTCGGCATCTTCCGGGTTGGTCTGTAACACCTGCTCAAACTGACGGCGCGCATTTTCCAGATTGCCGCTGTTAAGTGAGGTGTAGCCTTCGCCTTTCGCTGCGCCGCCGATATTTTTGCGGTAATAAGCCTGAACCTCGCTATCCTGCGGATGACGCTGCAGCCAGGTTTCATAGTAATGCTCATCTCCGGCCGCCGGGCCGAGCCAGAGCAGCGCCTGACGCAGGCCGCTGTCCGCCTCTTTATTGCTGGCGGCCATCGGCTCCAGCATTTCAATGCCTTCGCGACGCGTCTCCTCACGCCAGGTCAGCGCCTTGCCCAGCGCCACACGGGCGCCGTTATCCTGCGGATTTTGCGCCACGAAGCTGCGAAGCTCGCTTATCGCCTGCGGGTAGAGCGTTTTGTCGCCCGCCATCGTCAGATAATATTCCGGGGCGAGACTTGCAGGCGGCGTAGCGCCGTTAAACAGGCTGCGCCAGGTAGCGAGCGCGCCGGGCACATTGCCGCTGCGCGCCTGCTGACGGGCAAGGTTAAGTTGCCCCTGCGGCACCTGCGTTAGCTGTTTGGCGTTGTCCAGCGACTGAAGTTTCGCATCGCCCGGTGAAACCTGCGCCAGGCGGGCGCGCCAGCTGGCGGAGGCTTTCAAATCGCCGCTCTGCTGCGACCAGAGCGCCATCAGGTAGAGCGCTTGCGTGTTGTCCGGATCCACCATCAGCACTTTTTGCAGCGAGCTCATCGCCAGCTGATCGTTGGATTTGTCATGCCAGTAATTCGCCTGGTCAAAGAGCGCCTTCAGCGCGGCGTCGTTGGCGGGCGCGGCCTGCGCGGCGAAAGACGCACCAAGTGCGATAGCCCCGGTCAGGCACAGGGTCGATATGCGGCGGCCTTGCTTGAGTGTCAATTTTGTCTGCGCTTTCATTTTTTATTATCCAGATACAGGCGTTTTCTTGCGCGCCGTTTCATCATGGCGGTCAACAGAAGCCCTGCCACAATCGCAAAGCCCAGTCCCAGCGCGGCCAGCAGCCCGGAGTGCTGGTTGGCGTACCAGACTATCATCATATGAGGCGGCATTTGGCCGCTCGGGAACTGCGGGCCGACGCGAAAACTTCGTACCCCGTTTTCATTGGTGATAATCGCGGCGTCGCCGCGAATGGCGGCGTTAATGCGCGCCGATGCCAGGTCGCCATGCAGCCGTGAGAGCTGGTCGTCATTGCTGCCGATGGCCATCACCACCAGGCGATCTTCATTCCATGGGGAACGGAAGCTGACGAAGCCGCGCCAGGCTTCGTTGGAAGAGAAATAGCGGTCGGCCTCAAGGCCGTCGGCGTTCCAGTCGCCCAGCAGCCAGCGCTGCGCCTTCTGCCAGGTCGTCGGCGTACGCACGCCGAAGCTTTGCGCCTGCGTCTCAAACGGCGAACCGTTCAGCACGGTGCGGTTGAAGGCCGTCTGCTCCAGGCCGCTGACCACTAACACATCGCGATGGCGCAGCGCCTCCAGGTCCGCCCCGCCTGCCGGCACGCCCAGCACGACGCGGTTGTGGTTCAGCGACGTGCCGGTGGCGTTGCCGGAACGCGCTGCGAGATCAAGCAGGGTTGCTATCTGCGTTTCCGACGGGTTTTCCGGCAACAGCAGTACGGTCTGGGAATAGTCCGCCAGACGGGAGAACGGGAACGAGGCGCCGACGAAATAGGAAAGATTCGGCAACAGCGCAAAGTGGCGCGTATGGCTTAAATCTATCGTCGAGCTGTCGTCAATCATGCTCTTGATGTTGTTGTTAAGCAGTACGCTGCACGGCGCGCTCTCTTTCGGCTTGATGTTGAAATAGAGCTGGAGCTGGTTGTCGCCGTAAATCATGTACGGCTCAAGCGGCATATTGTAATGCTCCTGGCGCGCGTCGCCGCCCAGGCGGTGCCACAGCTGTTCGAGAATCCCCTGTTTGTTAACCGGCAGGTTATGCAAAAAGGTGTTGTTGAGCGTCATGCTCAAAAACGAGTTCTCTTCATCAATCCAGGACTCTGAAGGGAAACGGTAGTTGATGCGCAGCGGAATGGTTTCGCCATCCCACAGGAAGAGATCGGGCGCGGCGCGAAATGCCACGCGCAGCGGCTCATGCCAGATGCCAGTGGTGGTCAGGCTCTGATCTTTACGGATAAGCTCGGAAAGCTTTACCGGGCGGTCGGTGGTTATCCAGCGCGGCGCATCATAAGGCTGGCTCGCCGGAATGGCGCCTGGTGTGACAACGTCACTTGCGCTTTGCGGGTTGAAACCGCCGCGCGTCACCCGCCACGCGGCGCTGCGCAGCGCGGTTTCATCTTTGCCGACAATCAACAGCAGCTTATAAACCGGGTTCGCCGGGTTATCGATAATCTGCAACGTCGGCTTGTCCGCCTGCGGCAAGCTCAGTCCGCCAATCTGCTCGCCGGGATGGCCTATCAGAATGCCGTTTTTCTCAGGCAGACGGTCATGCAGCGCATTAAAGTTAATGCCGCGGTAGTCCGCCTGAATGCCAAACCAGGAGGCGGCCAGCGCGCCGGCGCTGAGGCTGTCGGTGGAAAGCTTCGCTGGAAAGGCGAACTCAATCGAGGCGGGCGTCATTTGCATATCGTCGAAGAAAGGCCGCGGCAGATGGCTTAAATCGGCGCCGATATTAAGCTGCTGGCCTTCCAGGTCGAAACGCGAATCTGGCAGGATGGTCACGCGGTATTTGTCGGTGAGATCCCGCTGGCAGAGCTGCGCGTCGCCATCGATGATTTTAAAGCTGATGTTGTTGTTCGACACCATCAGCGCCGCCGGCACGTCGAGCTGGAAGTGCGAGACATCCGTCTGCGCTGCGCCCAGCGGCACGGTGCCAAGCGGCTGGCCGTTCAGCATCAGCTGCATTGTGGCGTTACGGGCCGCCATGGCGGGCGACACGCGAAGGTTTAGCGCCAGCTGCGCGTTAGTGATGACCTGATCGGTGGGCAGCGTGAAGGTTACGCCACCCTGTAATTGCCCGCCGCTCAGCGACACGCCCTGCGGCTGGCCCATCTGCGCTACGGTAATGCTGGAAACGGTAGACGGCACAAACGCCCCCGCCGCGGAAGTAGCGGACACGGCGGCGGCGTCTGGCGAGCTGCTCGCCTCCGGCATCGTTTGCGGCGCTGTGTCGGTTACCGCTTCCGGCGCGGCGGGCATCGGTTCGGTCGTCTGCCCGCCATCCGGCGCAGGCGGTGTCGCTTCTGCCGCCGCCGCTTCGGGCGTCGGCGCCGGTAGGTCAAAAGGCAGTGCTGCTCCTGAGGTTGCAGGCTCCTCGCCGCGCAGCGGCGCGACAAACAGGGAGCCGATGAGGATCGCAAGCGTTAATCGTTTCATGCTGCGCGATTCTCCTGCTCCGCCAGGCGACGGTTTTTACGGCGCTGTGTCCAGCTCAGCCAGAAGAGTTCGAACACGCTGCGCAGAATGGTCAGCAGTGAACGGAACGGGTTATCCTGCGGTTTCGGCGGGTTAATCCACGCGTCGGCGCGCGCCAGCACCACGCGAACCAGTTCGCGACGACGCGCCAGCGGCATCTCTTCAAACATCAGGCGGATGGTGTTTTCATCCGCCGTTACGGTTTGCACCGGAATAGTGATGGCTTCGGATTGCAACAAGAGTTCCACTTCTTCTATTTCATCCTTCAGGTGACGGTCGTCCGGCGCGGCGATGCGGCAACCGCCCATGGAGAGATCCTGCGTCGTAGTGCGCGAAACGATGCCGCTGGCGTAATGGAGCAACACCGGAATTTCCACGTCGATACGGATGGTTTTACGCACCTGACGCGTCTCTCTGGCAACGGCAATCGCCCCCAGCAGGAAGATGAGGCAGTAAATGCCCCAGCCCACGTTCAGGGCAATAACCCACGGGTCGACGCCGAAATAGTCATGCGCGCAGGCACGCACAATCCCCGCCACCACCCCTGCGGCCAGCAGAATGGCGATAATCAGGTGCGGGCGCACCACGCGAAAATCGAAATAGCCGACATCGAGCAACGCGCCTTTATCGGTGACGTTGAACTTGCCGCGCTTCGGAAAGAGCATCGTCACGGCAGTCGGCAGCGCGATATGGAACGCCAGCACCAGGTCGTAAATTTCGCCCCAGAAGCTGTAACGGTAGCGACCGTTGAGGCGGGAATTCACGTAAATCGCCAGGAACAGATGCGGCAGCGCGTAGGCGAAAATCAGGCTCGCCGACGAGTGAATGATGTTGAGGTTAAACAGCAGATACGCCAGTGGCGCCGTGACAAAAGCGATGCGCGGCAACGCAAACTGGTAATAGAGCATGGCGCTCAGGTAACAGAGGCGTTGCTGCAGCGTCAGGCCGCGCCCGAACAGGGGGTTATCCATACGAAAAATCTGCGTCATGCCGCGCGCCCAGCGGGTACGCTGGATGACATGCAGAACCAGACGCTCGGTGGCAAGCCCAGCGGCCAAAGGAATATCCAGAAACGCCGAGTTCCAGCCGCGGCGCTGCATTTTCAGCGCCGTATGGGCATCTTCCGTCACAGTTTCCACTGCGAAACCGCCAATTTCTTCCAGCGCGCTTCGGCGAATCACGGCGCAGGAGCCGCAGAAAAAGGTGGCGTTCCAGTTATCGTTGCCCTGCTGAATCGGACCGTAAAACAGCATCCCCTCGTTGGGAATATCGCGGCCTACCGACAGGTTGCGCTCAAACGGGTCCGGAGAATAGAAATAGTGCGGCGTCTGGATAAGCGCGAGCTTCGGATCCTGCAAAAACGCGCCGACGGTGGCCTGCAGGAAAATGCGGGTGGCGACGTGGTCGCAGTCAAACACGCAAATGAGCTCGCCCTGGGTTATCTTCATGGCGTGGTTGAGGTTCCCCGCCTTGGCGTGCGAATTATCATTACGGGTGATATACCCTACGCCGACATCGGCGGCAAAAGCAGCGAACTCGCGGCGCTTGCCGTCATCCAGAATATAAATTTTTACCTTGTCACGCGGATAATCAATGCACTGCGCCGCGAGCACCGTATCCCTCACCACATCCAGCGATTCGTTATAGGTGGGAATATAAACATCCACCGTGGGCCAGAGCGAGGTGTCATCCGGCAGCGGAACGATGGTGCGCTTGAGCGGGAACGTGGTTTGCAGATAGCTCAGCAACAGCATTATCCAGACGTACACTTCCGCCATGAATAACCCGATGCCGAGAATAGCCTCGATTTCAGAGTTAAAATGCAGCGTTTGCGTGGTGCGAAAATACATGTAACGCGTAGACATCAGCACCGACATCACGACCATAATCACAGAAACGGTGCGATTTTTACTCAGCCCCATCAGGAACAGGATGCCGATGCTCAACAGGCCGAAAATATACTGCTTCTGACTGTCCATCGGCGTGATGATGACTAAAGCCGCAACCGGCAGCAGCGCCAGCGCCAGCACGCTTAATAAAAACTTTTTCATAATTGCCCCCGACGGAATCAGAAACCTGGACGGAGGTCGTTATGCACCACCCCGTCGCCCACGTTCACACCCAGAATGCCTGCGATTTTTTTACTGATAAGCTCGATGTCGAAGGCGGCGGCGGAAACCGGACTAAAGTCGAAGATCGATTGCTGGGAAGCGTTGGCTTCCACCACGCTTTCGTCGCGATGAATAACGCCAAGCAGGCGGTCGCCGAGGCGTTGCTCCATAAAGCCGGTGACGTCGCGGCTAATCTGGCGACGGTTATCGCTCTGGTTAACCACGAAGTAGTGCCCCGCTTTCTGATTAAGCTCCTCGCCCGTCAGTCGGTGATTTTCAATATAAGGCAGCAGCGACAGCGAAGCGGTATCCGCCATCAGCGGAATCAGGTGCAGGTCGGCCAGTCGGGAGATGGCTTTCAGCGCAGGCGACGGGCCTGGCGGAAAATCGGCGATAACGACCAGGCCGGGGTAATTAAGCAGCGTGCTTAATCCACGGGTAAGAAAATGTTCGTCCTGTGTCAGACGTTCATCAAAAGCCACTCGCTGCGACTCCGTCGCCTCGCCATAGGGCAAGACGAAAAGATTGCCGCCTGTTGTTAGCACAAACGGGCTCCAGTCGGCATTTTCTGTGGCTTTCGCGACAAAGCCGCGCGTATCGGACAGCGGTACGCCGAAATGCAGACGCAGCGCATTCTGTACGTCGAAATCGATGGCCAGCA
The DNA here is from genome assembly GCA_000621185.1 of Franconibacter pulveris DSM 19144. GTDB lineage: Bacteria > Pseudomonadota > Gammaproteobacteria > Enterobacterales > Enterobacteriaceae > Franconibacter > Franconibacter pulveris. The sequence continues at coordinate 588,899 of KK211222.1, read as the reverse complement.
CTTTGCTTCCGGCGCGGGAAAGCGCATAGGCAAGATTGGCGGTCAGCGTGGTTTTGCCCACCCCGCCTTTCGGTGAACAGACACAAATTAACGGCATGAAGCAATCCTTTCAAACAAACCCTGCAGGGGCTGGTTTTTATCCTCACTGCGCGGCGCTTCCGGTGCTTTTGGCGCGAACAGCTGAGCGTAATTGACGGGGTCGGCATTTTTTGGCGCGGCCTGCGCGACGGCGAGCGCGGCGGGTTTCTCCACCGCGACGGGCGCAGGCGTGCTGAGGGCATTCGCGTCTGGCGCAAAGGCGGGTTCGCTGGCGATAGCCGCGACCGGTTCGGGTTCAGGTTGCGCAGAAACGGTCGGGGCCGTTGCAGGCAATTGCTGCGCGACGTCGCGCAGCAAAGCGGGCGCGGTCGCTGCAGCGGGCGACGCTTGTGAAAACGAAGCGGCTGGCTGAGCGGCATTAAACGCGCCCGGCGAAACCGCCTCGACGCTACGGGAAACGTGGCCCGCCCCGGAAAGCGCCGCGTTCTCTTCCTCGGGCGCAAGCTGGTTTAAAATTGCCCAGCTTCCCTGCTCATGCGCATGGCGCTGGGCAGACATATCTTTAAAAGCGACAGACTGCGTTTGCGTTTTATCCTTAAAACGCTGCAAATCATCATAATGCGTCATCTATAGATCACCCGCTTTCACATGGCGCTGATAATTAAGGTAAGTTAATGAAAATAAATCTAAAAAAGGAAGCATTTTGTTCTTGTTTTAATATTTTAGCCTACGGTGTGCGGCGATGTTCGGGAACAGGCTGTGCCAGATGAGTCAGCGAGCCGAACGAAACATCCGCTGCGCCGGAACGTCAGAGCGTCCGGTTATTGAACCCTGAGTGGGATTCTTCCGCATAATAATTTAACTCAGGCTGCAATCATTTTAAGCATCACTATTTTATCTGTCACGCAGCGTTAATTTGATCATACCGCGCTGTTCATTTTTTCTCACTGCTTAATGTTAAGCATCTAAATGTAACGCTTTTTCGTTACAGAGCGAATAAATAAGCACAATGCCATCCCGTTTCCCTTATGTCGCCTTTTTATCCCCTCTACTGCCAGGATTTGGGGGTTTTGACTATTCCATCCAGGCGAGTAATGGCGAGCTACGTTCTGCGTTGATGCGCATTTTGCTGCGCAAAAGGGCGTTATCGCGCAGATCGTGATCATTTTCTCTTTTTCAGAATTTCCCCGACCAGGGCGTAGACAGGCAAAAAAGGGCGACTTATGGTTATATTGAATAATAAATCGATGTTGAATATATATTCAATGAGGAACTAAAAATGAGACCGACCCTCTGCAAAACCGCCCTGCTTGCTTCATTTATCGCCCTCTCTGCGCCCCTTTCTGCGGCGGATAACGGGCTGATAGCCATAATTACCCCGTCTCACGATAACCCTTTCTTTAAAGCGGAGGCGGATGGCGCCGCCGCGAAAGCCAAAGAGCTGGGTTATACCACGCTGGTGGCCTCTCATGATGATGACGTAAACAAACAAAACCAGCTGATAGAGACGGCTATTGCCCGCAAAGCGAAGGCGATAATCCTCGACAACGCCGGGGCTGACGCGACCGTTGGCCCACTGGAGAAAGCGAAAGCGGCTGGCGTTCCGGCCTTCCTTATTGACCGCGAAATTAACAAAACTGGCGTGGCCGTGACGCAGATCGTCTCCAACAACTATCAGGGCGCGCAACTCGGCGCGGAGAAGTTCGCAAAATTGCTTAACGGCAAAGGCAAATATGTGGAACTGCTTGGTCGCCAGTCTGACACCAACGCCCACGTGCGCTCGCAGGGCTACCACGACGTGCTGGACGACTATTCGGATATGCAGATGGTGGCGCAACAAACCGCCAACTGGAGCCAGACCGAAGCGTTCAACCGGATGGAGGCGATTTTGCAAACTAATCCCGATATCGCGGGCGTGATTTCCGGAAACGACACCATGGCGCTTGGCGCCGAAGCGGCGCTCAAGGCGGCGGGTAAAACTAACGTCATCGTGGTGGGGTTCGACGGCAGCGATTACGTACGCGACTCCATCATCAATAAAGGCAACATCAAGGCCACCGTGCTTCAGCCAGGGTGGCAGCAGGCGCAGATGGCGGTTGAGCAGGCGGATTACTACCTGAAAAACGGCAAAGCGCAAAAAGAAGAAAAACAGCTTATGGACTGCGTACTGATTGACGATTCCAATGCAAGCAAGCTGAAAGTCTTCAACCTGAGCAAATAAGCGGAGGCGTTATGCGCTTAAAACAATGGGGTGTCGCCATAGCGTGTTGCGCCACCCTGTTGCTTACGGCCTGCCGGGTGGTGGATCTGGATGAGAATGGCAAACCGATCATTCCCGCCGATCCAAACGCCAAAGTGAGCTATGAGAATCAGACGCCACAGCAGATCGCGCAACAAACCTGGAACGAGAAAGTTCAAAAAGCGGCGCAGAGCCACGCGCTGGATGCAGCGACCCTCGCCTCGCAGCTGAAAAGCCAGCCGCCAGGCAAAAGCGAAAGCGTGTTTGTGCGCCTGAGCGGCAAGGTGGAACAGGTGGATGACAGCAGCGCCCGCGAGAAAAAACTGGTGCTTAACGTCAACGGCCAGCCGCTCACCGTGCAGACCGGGCCGGTGATGCGCGGCAACGCCATTCGCGATGCCGCCGGCTTTAAGTTTGAAGATTTTACCAACCAGGTGCAGTTCGCCCAGCTTTCCCGCGCCTGTAACCGCGAAGCGGTGAAACACTTGCCGCCGGTCGACGCAAGCTGGGCGGGCAAACCGGTGACGTTGCTCGCCGCCCTCACGCTGAAAGGTGGCCAGATGGTGGACGCGGCGGCGCTCGATCTCAAACAGGAGGCGCAGTAATGAGCGACCCACAGCAGAGTGAGATTATCTTGCGCGCCCGCGGGATCTCGATGCTGTTCCCGGGCACCGTTGCGCTCGACAACGTCGACTACAATGTCTGGCGCGGCAAGGTCAATGTCATTATCGGCGAGAATGGCGCAGGCAAGTCCACGCTGATGAAAATCCTGGCGGGCGTCCAGCAGCCGAGCCTTGGCGAAATTCACCTCAACGGCGAACCGGTGCATTTCAGCAGTACGCGTGACGCCGCCCGGCACGGCATCGGCATGGTGCACCAGGAACTGAATCTGTTTGAGAACCTGAGCGTAGCTGAGAATATTTTTCTTGGCCGCGAGCTCCAGCATGGCGTGGCGCCCATCAACGAAGCGGAACAGGAGAAACGCACCGCAGCGCTTCTGAAACGGCTCGATCAGCCCATCTCGCCTCGCGAGCCGGTCGGCAACCTTAAAGTGGGCCAGCAACAGCTGGTGGAGATTGCCAAAGCGCTGGCGGAGAACGCCGACATTCTCATCCTTGACGAGCCGACCTCCGCGCTCAGCAAAACGGAGGTCGATATTCTCTTTCGCGTGATCCGCGAACTCACGCGCCAGGGCGTGTCCATTATCTATATCTCGCACCGGCTCGAAGAGCTGATGGCGATTGGCGATGTGATAACCATTCTGCGCGACGGCAAATTTCAGGCCGAGGCGAAGGTTGCCGATATCGACGTGCCCTGGATCGTCCGGGAGATGCTCGGCAGCGACCCGGTCTCGACTTTCCTTGCCCCTGGCCGCACCTTCGGCGCGCCGGTGCTGGAGGCGGAACACATCACCTGCGTTAACGCCGCAGGCGTGAATGTGGTGAATGATGTCAGCTTTAACATCCACGCCGGAGAAATTGTCGGCATCTATGGGCTCATGGGCGCCGGGCGCACCGAACTGTTTGAATGCCTGCTCGGCACTGAACGTAACTATCTCGGCAAAATCTGGCTCGACAGCAAACCGGTGCCGCAACGTCTGCTCCCTGCTGAGCGCATCCGCATGGGAATGAGCCTGGTGCCGGAAGATCGCAAACGCACCGGCATTTTCCCCGTCTCGTCCGTCGCCAGCAATCTGACTATCGCCAGCCTCTGGCGACGCCTGCAACGCGGTTTCGCCATAGCCCGTAAAGAAGAGGACGCGGTGGTAGCGACGACTATCGGCAACCTGTCGATAAAAGTCTCGTCGCCGGACGTCGAGATTCAGGCGCTGAGCGGCGGCAATCAGCAAAAAGTGGTGATTGGCCGCTCGTTGCTGACCAATCCTAAAGTGCTGTTTCTGGACGAGCCGACCCGCGGCATTGATGTGGGCGCGAAAGCGGACGTCTTCCGCATGATGGTTACGCTCTCCGAACAGGGTATCGCGGTGGTCTTCTCCACCTCGGATTTAAAAGAAATTATGGCGGTTTCAGACCGGATCCTCGTGATGTCCGGCGGCAAACTGACGGCTGATATTGCGCGTGAACAGGCCGAAGAGTCGGCGCTGGTAACGGCAAGCGCACAGGGGTTCTGATATGAAAACGACCGATTCCATGGCTTTCATGCCGCGTCCCTCCGCCTGGCTGGGGTCGAAAGAAAGCGTTCTGTTGCTGCTGCTGAAGCTTCGCACCTTTATCGCGCTGTTTCTGATTGTCGGCTTTTTCACGGTGATGGTGCCGGGCTTTTTGTCGGCGGGCAGCATGGTCATCATGATTAAGCACATCGCCATCAACGCCTTTCTGGCGCTGGGCATCACTTTTGTGATAATCACGGCGGGCATCGATCTCTCTATTGGCGCCACGCTCGGCCTGTGCGGCATGATAGCCGGCTGGCTGATTACCAAAGGCATTGTCTTGCCGATGTTCGGCATCGCCATTTTCCCGAGCGTCTGGGTCATTGTGCCGCTGGTGCTGCTGACTGGCGGCCTTATTGGCGCGGTGAATGGCTGGATCATCACGCGGTATAACGTCGCGCCGTTTATCTGCACCCTCGGCACCATGTATGTGCTGCGCGGCGCGGCCATGCTCACCTCCGGCGGGGAAACCTTTCCGGGCCTTTCCGGCAATCCGCAGCTTGGCAACACCGGTTTCGATGAAATTGGCTCCGGCACCCTGTTCGGCATTCCCTGGGCTATCTGGATGATGATCGTGCTGGCGCTGGCTATCGCTTATGTGGCCCGCCGGCTGCCGTTCGGCCGTCACGTTTACGCCATCGGCGATAACGAACGCGCGGCGGAGCTCTCCGGCGTGAAGGTAAAGCAGGTGAAGGTATGGGTTTATACCCTTTCCGGATTCTGCGCGGCGATTGCGGGCATTGTGGTTTCGGCGCAACTGGTGGCGAGCCACCCGGCGAACGGCACCGCGTTTGAGATGAACGCCATCGCCGCCGTGGTGCTGGGCGGCACGTCGCTTGCCGGCGGACGCGGCACGATCCTCGGCACGCTTATCGGCGCTTTCGTCATCGGTTTTCTGGCCGACGGGCTGGTGATGATGGGCGTAAGCGAGTTCTGGCAGATGGTTATCAAAGGCATCGTCATTATTGTCGCTGTCATCATTGACCAATTGCAGAACCGGATGCAGCAAAAAGCCGCCGTGATGGCCCAGAAAGCGGCGATAGAAGGCCATAAATAAGCGGCCTTACCGCGACTGCCGGGAATAACGAATCACTTTTCAGCCGGAGAAATCATGGCCGCAGACAGAGACGTCATCATTGCCCTCGACGAAGGCACCACGAACGCCAAGGCTATCGCTCTTGATAGCCAGGGGGGCATCATCGCCCGCTTCTCACAGCCGCTTACGGTGCAAACGCCGCGCGAGGGATGGGTAGAGCAGCCGGGGGAAATGCTGCTGCACGCCTCGCTGCAGGCGCTCGGACAGGCCGTGAGCGCGGTGGGCGCGCACCGGGTCGCGGGCCTCGCCATCAGCAACCAGCGTGAAACCGCTATTGGCTGGTACCGACAAAGCGGGAAAACGTTAGGCCCGGCAATCAGTTGGCAATGCTCCCGCACCGCCCCCTTTTGCGAAGCGCTTCGCCAGCGTGGCGAGCGTGAGCATATTCAGAAACTGACCGGCTTGCCTGTCGCCCCGCTCTTTTCCGGCAGCAAAATGCGCTGGCTGCTCGACAGCGTGCCGGAGGGACGGTCGCTGGCGGAGCGCGGCGAAATCTGTCTTGGGACAATCGACAGCTGGCTGCTGTGGAACCTGACGGCGGGCGAAGCGTTTTGCTGTGATTACTCAAACGCTTCGCGCACCCAACTTTTTAATATTCATGAAGGGCGCTGGGATGACGCGCTGCTCAGTCTCTTCGGCATTCCCCTCGCCGCGCTTCCCCAGGTGCGCCCGACCAGCCATCTGTTCGGCTATACGCGAGGGCTTGCGCAAGTCCCTGACGGCATTCCGATTCTGGCGATGGCGGGCGATTCTCACGCCGCGTTGTTTGGACACGCGCTCGGCAAACCCGGCTGCGTGAAGGCGACATATGGCACCGGCTCTTCGGTAATGGCGCCGGTTTCTACGGCGCAGGCGGAGATCACCACGCTTGCCACCACCATCGCGTGGCATGACGGCGAGAAGCTGGTTTACGGCCTTGAGGGAAATATTCCGCATACGGGCGATGCCGTGGCGTGGCTTACGGAATGCACCGGGCTTGGCGAACTTGCGCCAGAGGCGCTTGCAGCGGCGCTTTCGACCCTGCCCGCAAGCGTTGATTCTACGCTTGGCGTTTATTTTGTGCCTGCGCTAACCGGGCTTGGCGCCCCCTGGTGGGATGACCGGGCCAGAGGCAGCATCAGCGGTCTGAGCCGTGGGGTCAAGCGGGCGCACCTGGTGCGCGCCGCGCTGGAAGCGATTGCTTATCAGATTGCCGATGTGGTGCTCGCTATGCGCCAGCACGCTGATTTTGAACTTTCCGCCCTGATGGTGGACGGCGGCCCTACGCGCAACGACTGGCTCATGCAGTATCAGGCGGATTTGCTCGGCTGTACCGTTATGCGCAGCGATATAGCGGAGCTTTCCGCCATGGGCGCGGCGATTTTTGCCCGCAAAGCGCTTAACTCTGCTGGCGATGACGACCTGTCGCGCTTTAGCGCTCACCATACGGCTTTTATACCGAATATGGAGCGCCACGGTAGATTGCAGAAACGCTGGCAAGAATGGCAGGCGGCCGTCGCGAAGGTGCGTAACGGTCAAACCTGACGCCGCCCAGGCCTGAATGGCGAACGGCCTTCCAGGGGAAAAAAGGTCATGCTCGTTAGACGGCGGCTTTCACTGCGCTTTTATTGACGCCCTATGCGCAACGGATTGCTGCCGCGCTTAACAAGCCAGACGACATACCAGGCGAAGCGCCACTAATGGTTTCACCGCGCCTTTTTTTCTCTGTCAGGCGATGTTTAGCGCTGAGGTTTAACTATGCCTTAAATTAAAAACAATAAGTATGTTGTAACTAAAGTAGATATAAAAAAAGGCGGACCGCGATCCGCCCTGTTTTACGCTTCGCTTTTTACCAGGCTTCTTGCCATCGGGTAATCCGTTATCAGCACGTCGATATAGTTGCCCACCAGCGCGCCGTGTATGGCGTTGCGCTTCTCTTCGCCGCCAGCCAGCGCGATAACATGTTTACAATCGCGGATCTGCTGCAACTCCATGCCGATAACCGGATCTTCTTCCCGGCTCAGCACCGGTTTGCCCTGCGCATCGTAATAATGCAGGCAGATATCCCCTACCGCGCCGCGCTTCGCCAGCAGTTTCAGCATCTCTTCATCGTAATAGTTACCGGAATTTTTCAGCAGTTGCGAAGGCTCCAGGTCCCCTATCCCCACAATCGCCACGTCCACCTGCGAGAAACGCGACACCGCGTCAGCCACTTCCGGGCTTTCAAGGAGGCGTTTTTTCTCTTCCACGGAGCGCTCGATACTCTGGGAAGGCAGCAGCCAGGCCGGGCAATCAAGATGCGCCGCCAGCTGTTGCGTAAGAATAGTTGCCTGAACGTTACCGTTCGGCCCTACGCCGCCCAGCAGCTGAATGACCCCGCGGGCGCGGATGTTCTGCGGATGCATCTCATCCACCATGCAGCGAATGGTGCTGCTCCAGGAGGAGATGCCGACAATATCTTCAGGCCGCAGGCGCGTTTCAACATAATGCGCGGCCGCACTGCCGATAGCATGCTTGATTTGCGCGCTGTTGGGGCTATCGCCCACGTCAACCACAATCGCCTGACGAATGCCATACTGCTGCTCAAGCGCTTTTTCCAGCGAAACGAAAATATTGCCTGGCTGCACGACCGTTATCTTGACCAGCCCCTCTTTCTGACAGCGAGTGAGCGCGCGCGAGACGAAAGATTGCGAGAGATGAAGCAGCGACGCGATATCGGACTGCTTCTTGCCCTCCATATAATAAAGCGTGGCTATCTTGACCAGTAAACGCTGCTCATCCTGCTTTGACATAATGTGCCCCTTGATTTGTCTTTGGTTATTTTTATTCATGACTGAATAGATAACAAGGCACGGTTTTACCGCTGCGCCAGCCGAATGTGAGCCTGGTCGCTTTTTCCCAAAATTGCCTTAACGATGGTGGACAAACACGGCGGAGGGGCATATTTTTACCTCATGAATATAAAATCATGTATGAATATATATTCATTGGCAAGCAAACAGAGCTCCCGCCTTTTTAGAGAAGCCAATAAAAGCGTCTAAAGGTAGCTCTGAACGACGTCGCGCTTTTACACCCCACCTGAATATATATTCAAGGTGGATTTTAGATTCACGAGGAATTCACCCGAGGTACCGTTATGAATCCTTTTATGCTCACGGTCGCTGAGCTTGAAAAGAAAGCCCGCGCGGTTCGTCGCCGTATCATCGTGCTGAACGCGCAAAGCCCGGCTGGCGGACATACCGGCGCGGACCTCTCGCAGGTCGAGCTGCTCACCGCCCTTTACTTTCGCATCCTGAACTGCGCGCCGCAGAACATGGCGAGCGACGAGCGGGATATTTATATCCAGTCCAAAGGCCACGCGGTTGGCGGCTACTACTGCGTGCTGGCAGAGGCCGGGTTTATTCCTGTCGAGTGGCTTTCAACGTATCAGCACGCGGATTCTCACCTCCCGGGCCACCCGGTGCGTCACAAAACCCCGGGCATTGAGCTTAACACCGGCGCACTCGGCCATGGCCTGCCGGTCGCGGTCGGCATCGCGCTTGCCGCCAAACGCAGCAACAGCACGCGTCGCGTCTTTGTGGTGACTGGTGATGGCGAACTGGCGGAAGGCAGCAACTGGGAAGCGGCGCTGGTCGCGGCCCATTATCAGCTCGACAACCTGATTATCATCAACGACAAAAACAGCCTGCAGCTGGCCGGCCCGACGAAAGAGATTATGAACACCGACCCGCTGGACGCCAAATGGCGCGCCTTCGGCCTGGCGGTCACCGAATGCAACGGCAACAGCATGCAGGACGTTGTCGATACCCTGGAAAACCTGAAGCCGAACGGCAAGCCTAACGTGGTTATTGCGCACACCACCAAGGGTGCGGGCGTCTCCTTTATACAGGGACGCGCGGAGTGGCATCACCGCGTGCCGAAAGAGGATGAAGTGGAACTGGCGCTGGAGGAACTGAAAGATGAGTAACAGCGAACATCTCGCAACGGTCATGGTTAACGCCTTTATCGACGCTGTCGAACGCGGCGTCGATCTGGTGCCGGTGGTGGCGGACTCCACCTCCACCGCCAAAATCTCGCCCTTTATTCAGCGGTTCCCCGACAGGCTGGTCAACGTCGGCATCGCTGAGCAAACCCTGGTGGGCGCTGCGGCCGGGCTCGCCATCGGCGGCAAAATCGCCGTCACCTGCAACGCCGCGCCCTTTTTAATTTCGCGCGCCAATGAGCAGATCAAAGTTGACGTTTGTTACAACAACACTAACGTGAAGCTGTTCGGCCTGAACGCGGGCGCCAGCTACGGCCCGCTCGCCAGCACCCATCACAGTATTGATGACATCGCCATCCTGCGCGGCTTCGGCAATATTGAAATTTACGCCCCCTCCTGCCCGGTGGAATGCCGCCAGATAATTGATTACGCCCTGGAACACCAGGGACCGGTCTACATCCGGCTTGATGGTAAAGCGCTGCCGTTTTTGCATGACGAAAGTTATCGCTTCGTCCCGGGCAATATCGATGTGCTGCGTGAGGGCGAAGATATTGCGCTGGTGGCGATGGGCTCTACGGTGCATGAAATTGTCGATGCCGCCGCACACCTGGCGGACAGAGGTATTAGCGCTGCGGTAATCAGTGTACCGTCAATACGCCCCTGCGATACGCAAACGCTGCTGGCTGCGCTAAAGCGCAGCAAAGCGGTGATAAGCGTGGAAGAGCACAACGTCAACGGCGGTGTAGGCAGCCTGGTGGCGGAAGTGTTAGCTGAAGCTGGCTGCGCGATTCCGCTGCGCCGGCTCGGCATCCCCGACGGCGAATATGCTATCGCCGCTGACCGCGCGGCGACGCGCAAGCGCCATGAAATCGACGCCGCAAGCGTTGCGCGTCATGCCGAACAGCTGTGCGCCAAAGCAGAACAAGAATAACAGGCAGTAGAAAGCTAACCCTCTTACTGGAGCATTGTTATGACCCGTATCCCACAACAACTGACCATGGGCATTATTATCGGCAACCGGGGCTTTTTCCCGAGCTATCTGGTGGCCGAAGCCCGCCAGCAGGCCATCACGCTTTTCGACCGTCTGGGCATTAATACGGTGATGGTGGATGAAAACCAGACCGAGCTTGGCGGCGTGGAAACCCGGCAGGAAGCGAAAACGTGCGCCGCGCTTTTTCGCCAGCATCGCGACAGTATTCACGGCATTGTGGTGCTGCTGCCTAACTTTGGCGATGAAAAAGCGGTGGCGGAAGCCATTCGCCTTTCCGGGTTAAATGTCCCGGTGCTGGTGCAAGCGCAAGAAGACAACCTCGATAAAATGGGCCTTGCCACCCGCCGCGATAGCTTCTGCGGCAAAATATCGCTGTGCAATAACCTTCGTCAGTACGGCATTCCTTTTACCCTCACCACCCAGCACGTCTGCGCCCTGACCAGCGACGTGTTTGAAAACGATTTACGGCGTTTTGAGCAGCTTTGCCGGGTGGTGACAGCCATGCGTGGCGTTCGCGTCGGCGCTATCGGCGCGCGCCCTGCCGGTTTTAATACCGTGCGCTACAGCGAAAAACTGCTGGAGAGAATGGGCGTGGCGGTGGAAACTCTGGATCTGTCAGAAGTGTTCACCCGCGTGAAGCTATTGCGCGATGACGATATCCGCGTGGAAGAAAAGCGCCGCGTGCTGCTGGATAACGCCGACGCCAGCGCCATCCCGGCGGAAAAAGTGGTCACAATGGCGAAGCTTTTCGTGGTGATAAGCGAATGGGTTATCGCCAATGATATCGACACCACCGCAATCCAGTGCTGGACCTCACTGCAGGAGAACCTCGGCATTAACGTCTGTTCCATTATGAGCGTAATGTCGGGCCAACTGATGCCGAGCGCCTGCGAAGTGGATGTTATGGGGGCGCTCTCCATGTACGCGCTGGCGAGCTGCTCGCTCAACCCCGCCTCTATTGCTGACTGGAACAATAACTTCGGCGAGGAGCGCGACAAATGCGTGCTGTTCCACTGCGGAAACTTCCCGAGCGCCAGCCTGGAAAGCCCGGCGATGGGCACAGCGGATATCATTGGCACCACAGTGGGTAAAGAAAACACCTGCGGCGCGGTGCATGGTCGCCTGAAGAGCGGACCGATGACCTACTTCCGCCTGAGCACGGACGACTTAACGGGTGAGATACGCGCCTACGTGGGCGAAGGGAAATCGGTGGACGACGAGCTTGATACAGTGGGCTGCCGCGCGGTGGTTCAGGTGCCGCAGCTGGAGAATTTACTGGCGTGGATCTGTAATAACGGTTTTGAACATCACGTGGCCATGAACCACTCCTCCACGGCGCAAGTGCTGCATGAAGCCTTTACCCGCTATCTTGGCATCACAACCTACTATCACCAGCCGGCTACGCTTTTCAGGTAACGCGCAAGCGCGGCCCGCCGTCATGACGTTTGACTCCACCAGTAAGGCCGTTTTGCTCCCGTCCGCAGACGGGAGCTTTTTTATCAGAAGTCGTAGCTCATCGACACCTTCAGCGTTCGCGGCTCGCCCTGATAGATGTAAAAACCGTTGGTCTCGACATTCGACCAGTACTTCTCGTTAGTCACGTTATCCAGCCCCACGCGCCAGACCATGTTGTTCTGATCCTGGTTCAGGCGCATGGTGTAGCGCATGCCGAGGTCGAGCGTGGTGAAGCTGTCGAGTTTTTTGGTATTGGCGACATTCACATATTGCGAACCGCTATGGTTGAGGTTGGCGGTGGCCGTTAACCCTTCTACTGGCTGGATGTCATATTCCGCACCCAGCGCTGCGATAAAGTTCGGCACGCCCACTGCGTCGTTGCCGTCGTTCAGGCCGTCTTTGGTTTTGGTCAGCGTTGGATCAAGCCAGGTGGCACTGCCGTTAAGGCGCAGGCCCGCCACTGGCTCGCCGAACAGGTTGAACTCAACGCCCCGGTTACGCTGTTCGCCATCCAGCGCATAGATTTTGGTGACGCTGTCCTGAAAAGCGGAAGGCTGCTTGATTTCAAACAACGCCAGCGACCCGCCAACGCGGCCGAAATCGACCTTCACGCCGACTTCGTTTTGTTTCGAATGGATGATGCCCGTGCTCTGCCCATAGTTTGCGGCGCCCTGCGGAGCGCTGCTGCCAGGCTGCAGCGCCTCGGTGTGGTTAGCGTAGAGCGAAACCTCCTGCCAGGGCTTATACACAATGCCGTAGGTCGGCATCCAGCGATCTTCGTTAAAGCGCGAATCTTGCTTTTCAGCGCCCGTGTTGTTGTCGTAACTGCGCACCACCACTTTTTGATAACGAGCGCCTAAGGTGAGCTGAACGGTATCGTCCAGCACGCCGAGCGTATCGCTCAACAACCAGCCCTGGCTGCGGGTGCGGCCGGTAGTCAGCGGGTCGTCATAGTCACCGGCGAAAGAGGCGTTAACAGGCACGTTTACCGGGTTGGTATCATAAATGTTGGTGGCCGGGTTCACTTTCGAAGAGTGCCAGGCGATTTTATCCCGGTGCGTCATCGCCGAGTAACCGACATTCGTCTTATGGCTGACAAACCCCGTATCAAAGTTGCCGCGCACGCCCGCCATACCGCTGAAGTTATCAATGATCCGGTTAGTATCCAGACGACTGATGGTGGCGTCGCCATCAGCGTTAGTGATTTTCGGCACGCCGTAGAGGCCGATTTCATGGGAGTGTTGACCGCCGACGCCTGCATAAGCCGTCCAGCCGTCGACGAGATCATATTCCGCGCGCGCCAGGCCGAATTCGCTTTCGATATCGCTATAGGCCCACTGCTGGCTGTAATTATGGGTGGCGTCCGGCACCTCAGGGATAAAATTCACGCCGCTCACATTGACGCCCAGCCGGCCGCCATGAAACGTCTGCTTCTGATAGCCTGCGTCAAACGAGGTGCGCAACCGATCGCCGCGGTAATCCAGGCCCAGCGACGCCTGGGTGGTGCGACGATGTTCGCCATGAACGGCCGTGTCGCCTTCGCGGTGAACCAGATTAACCCGCGCGCCGAACTGGTTGTTATCGCCAAAGCGGCGCCCCGCGTCGAGCGAGCCGCCCACCTGCGATGACGAGGTGTAATCCACGCCAACGCGGGTCAGCGGTAACTCATCGGCATGCTTCGGCTCAAGGTTGATCATGCCGCCCACGCCGGATGTCGCGGCGCCGTTGACCAGCGCGTTCGCCCCTTTAAAGACCTCCACCCGGTCGATCATCGACAGCCCCACCACCTGGCGCGGAATCACACCCGCCAGGCCGCCAATTGTGATGTCATCGCCGTTGAGCTGGAAACCGCGAATGCGGTAGGTTTCCTGGAAGTTGCCAAAGCCCTGCACGTTCTGCACGCTGGCGTCGTTGCGCACCACGTCGGCTATCGTTTTCGCCTGCTGATCTTCAATCAGTTTCGAGGTATAGCTGATGACGTTGAAAGGCACATCCATTGCGTTCTGCTCGCCGAGCATCCCGACACGCCCGCCATGGGCGACTTGCCCATCCAGATAAGCCGGCACCGGGGTATCGCCGCCCGGTTTAAAATCGCTTTTTGGGGCGGCCTGCACCACGACCGTATCTTCCTGGTTATTTGCTTCATTTGTAACGGCAGCGGCGTAAGCCGCCTGGGTTGCCGCGCCGATAGCCAGCGCCAGCAGCGTTTTACGTAACGGTGTGCGTTTCATTTCTGGTGTTTACCTTGCTGTAAAAATGCGCAAAAAGGCCCGTCGCCGGGCCGAAAAAATGACGGTTTAAAGCGAAATGCGAACGATGCGGTCCAGCCCTTTGGTGGAGTGGTCTTTGTTAAACGGCTGTTTTACGGTGACGTAAAGCGTCTGGCCGTCGGCGGAAACCAGCAGGCTGTTGGGGTTCGGCTTCAAATCCCAGCTCTGCTTCAGCGCATAAGTGGTGGCGTCGAGGCTCAATAGCTTGCCCGATTCGCGCTGGGTAAGGTAAAGCTCGTTACGCTTAGCGTTGAATTTCACCGCCAGCGAGTCGCCGGTATCGAGTTGTTTAATGAGATGGCCCGTGCGGATATCCAGCACCAGCGTGGTTTTCGCTTTGGAATTATCGGTGACGAAGAGGCGACCGGTTGCCGGGTCTTCCGCCATATTCAGCAGCAGCGCTTCTTTTTCGCCAAGCGGCTTCCAGCGTTTTTCGATGCGGTTGGTGCGCGGGTTAATCACGAGTATTTCACCGCCGCCGTTTGCCGCATAAAGGCGGTTTGTGGTGGGCGAGAAGTGCAGGCCAGTCACCCACTTGCCGGCGTTTTTAATGCGCGTTTTCAGCTTCAGCGTTTCGGCATCCACTACCCAGATAACGGCCGGGTCGCCCACGCCGCCCACATAAAGCAGCCCATCGCGCCAGAGGATTTCCCGCGCGCCGTAGGGGAAGCCTTTCTCGTTGCGCTCGCTGAACAGCAGCCGGCCTTTGACCTTGCCGTTAGCGGTATCGATAGCGCTGATGCCGCCATCGAGCGAGTTGGTGACAAACAGGGTTTTGCCTTCAGCATCCTGCGCCGCGCCAAAGTTTTTCAGATCGGTATGCGATTCGCCAAGGGTGTTAAGCGTTTTCGGGTCCAGCTTGTAGATAACCCCGCCCTGCACCTCTTTGAAAGATTGCGCCGTCGCCACGTAAATCGCGTGGTTTTGCGGGTTTTCCACCAGCTCATAAACGCCATAGGCCAGCTCACGCTGGAGTAAATCTGTTTTTTGGGCAGTCTTCGCGGCGGGAACGGCGGCAGCCTGCGGTTGAGCCGTTTTTTGCGCCGCGCAGCCGCCAAGGGCGAACGCCGCCAGCAGCGCGAGCGCGCAGGGTTTCATGGTCATAACAGCTTTTTCCTTTTTAAATAGCGGCACAGCGTGCCTTATTCGCCGCCAGCGCGGCGTTCGTTGTTGTTAGCGCCCTACAAAACGGAAGTGAAACCGCTTTTCACATCAAATGCGAATCATACTCATAATCATTAACTATTTAAAGCGTAAAAACAGGCGGGAAAAAGCCCGGCGGACGGAGATATCTCTTAAAAAGCAGGCTGGCCATTCCCTTGCTTAATGCAGGCTCTCTATACTTTTTGGTCGGAGGAAAAGATGAAACGACTTTTTTTATCGCTTTTTAATAGCCCGGAAAAACTGCTGCAGGTCATCAGCCATGAGGAGATACAAGACTCTATCGATGACGGCGATCGTATTCTTATCGATGAAGACGGCAACGCGTCGGTGAATATTCATTGTCAGGCGGTGCAGGATGATTTTGCCCGCCATGTTGAAGCGCTAAAGCGAGCCTGAGATGGGAACAGCAATTTTTATGGTACTGATGGTGTGCGGCTACTGGTACACCAGCCGGGATCTTTCTACCCGGTTTCAGTTTAAACGCACGTCCGGCTGGGACGTTTACTTTCTGGTGGCGCTGAACGGCTGTATTTTCGTGCTTCAGGGTATTCTGGCCACCGCCATTCTCTGGCTGGTGCTGCTGCTGACGTCAATGACGATGAACGAGTTTCCGCAATGGTTCGGCCCAGAAGATCATCGTTACCACATGACGTTTATGAACTGGAGCTTTCTTGGCATCCAGGCGCCCGTGGTTATCATGCTCGCTTTCGCCATACTGTTTTGCCTTTACCGCTCAAACTGGGCGCGCAGCGCAAGGCTCGACAGCGCCGGGCGTCGGGAGCTTTACAAGCACCTGTCCCGGGCGAACGGCGTGGAAGGGTTGCTCTATCAGTGTATGGAGCAAGGCGAACTGGCGTGGGTGACGATGAAATCGCAGCGCATTTACATTGGCATGATCCACACCGCGACGTTTGACCGCGAAGACGCCAACAACATCGTGTTAATCCCGATGTTAAGCGGCTACCGCGACCACCAGACGCTGGATTTGAGAGTGGAGCATAATTACAGCGCCTGGTATGAGCGTCATAATATTACGCTGACCTCGAAACCGCGCACCGCGCTGGATTTCCGTAAGGTTATCCTGCTCGACCAGATTGAAAGCCTGTCGCTTTTTGAGCCGTCCCAGACGCTCTCTTTCGCCATGCGTGATGAAAGAGACAAGGCGCCGCAACGTTAGACCTCCCTTTATTAACGCGGGCATGCGACACGAGCCCGCTTTTTTTTCGCCCGTTCCCCGCCGCGTTTATATCGCGTTTATATTCCAGGACGCGCTTTTTATGCTTTTTTTACAACAACCTGCCTGAGAAAACGCCAGACTAGTTTTACCGCCGAAAGGCATCACTCAAAGACCCTGCTATGACGACAAAAATCGTGCGAGGCCGCTTTCGAAAACCGGCTGCCGCCGCGGCCGAAACCCTCTCTTCACCGGAGCCCGCCATGTTCTCCATGATGTTTCACTCAAGGCTGCTGGCGGAAAACTACGCGCCGCCCACTGTCACTTTCGCACAGGAGGCAAAGACCTATTTGCGCGAACATCCTGAGACGGAGTTTATCGATATTTATCTGTACGACTGTCATGGCCGGCCGCGCGGCAAAAAAATCGGCGTCGAGGCGCTGTTATCTCTTGAGGAGGGGTGCTACTTCCCGCTTTCGCTCTACGCCACGGAGATTGACGGCCAGATTGTTCATGCCGGCGATGACGCCCTTTCCGCCATCGAGCCGGATCGCCTGTGTCTGCCGGTGCCGGGCACCTTAAAACCCTGCGCGAAAGACCCGAAACGCTACGCGCAGTTACAGCTGAGCATGCGCGAGCAGGATGGCGCGCCCTGCCCGCTGGAGCCGCGGGTTATCCTCCAGCGGGTGCTGAATACGTTTCACCAGCGCGGGCTTTATCCGGTCATCGCCCCTGAAATGGAGTTTTATCTCAGCGAAACGCCGGAAGAGACGGCGGCAGACGCCTGGCCTTTCTTCCAGATTGACGGCGCGCCGTCGGTGGCCGCCCTGCTTGCCGACATTGAACGTCATGCCTGGTTACAGGCCCGCGGGTTGACCGGCATCGTGGCCGAGGCGGGAAGCGGGCAATATGAGCTTAACTTTCGCCATACCGATGACCCCCTCGCCGCCTGCGATAACGTGCTGGCGATGAAACGGTTGATTCGCCAGCTTGCGCAAGCGCACCACCATAGCGCCACTTTTATGGCCAAACCCCACAGCGACAAAGCAGGCAGCGGCATGCATTTTCATATCAGCCTGAATAACGCCCGGGGTGAGAACCTCTTCGCCGGGCCGCCGGAGGCGTTACCTGAAATCATGCTGCACGCCATGGCCGGGGTGCTGGCGCTGATGCCCGCTTCGCTGGCGCTTATCGCGCCCAACGTTAACGCCTGGCGGCGCCTGCGCCCGATGCTCGCCACGCCGCGTTTTTCCGGCTGGGGGCATAACAATCGCGCCACGGCGATACGCGTCCCCTGCTCATCTCCTAAAGCCCGGCGTTTTGAATACCGCCTCGCGGGCGCGGACGCTAACCCGTATCTGGTTGTCGCCACGCTGCTTGCGGCCATGCTCTACGGGCTTGATAAGGCGCCCGGGCTGCCGCCTGCAGACGCCGCCCCGCCGCCGCTGCCAACCAACCAGCCGCACGCGTTAATGCTTTTTGCGCTCTCGCCCTGGCTGCGTGAACAGCTGGGCGACGATTTCGCCCGCCTGTGGCTGACCAGCAAGCGGGAAGCGCTGGCGCGTTTTGAACATGAAGTCACCGAGGCGGAAAAAGCCTGGCGGCTCTGAACCGTCGCCTGCGCGGCGCGAGATCCTCATCAGGAGAAATGATGTCCCGACTTATTATGGCGAGCAACCATTGCGACGTGTTGCACAAGGCGCCCGTCCGCCCGTTAACCGAAACGCTCTATAGCGTGGCGAAACAGCACAAAGCGCTGTGGCTGGGCTGGAATGGCGAGACAGGCAAAGATGAGCAAAACGCCGTCAGCCAGCGCGAGCTGGCTGACTGTGAGTTGGTTAACTGGCGCCTTTCAGACCAGGAATATGGCGATTACTATCACGGCTATGTGCATAAGCAGCTGTGGCCAGTATTTCACAACCGTCCCGATCT
The DNA here is from genome assembly GCA_000621185.1 of Franconibacter pulveris DSM 19144. Classification (GTDB taxonomy): domain Bacteria; phylum Pseudomonadota; class Gammaproteobacteria; order Enterobacterales; family Enterobacteriaceae; genus Franconibacter; species Franconibacter pulveris. Next base: position 570,408 of record KK211222.1, on the reverse strand, counting down.
CGCGGTTTATCAGCCCGGCGCCTTTCAGGCTTACCGCAGCTACAACGAAAAGGTGGCGGAACGAATAGCGGAGCACCTCTGCCCGGACGATAGGGTATGGGCGCACGACTATCATCTGATGGCGGTAGCGAGGAATCTGAAGGAAGCAGGGTACTTAAACCGCTGCGGCTTCTTTTTGCACCATGCGTTCCCCCCAGGCGAAATTTTTCGCGCCCTGCCGGAGCATGACTGGCTGATGCAGTCGCTCTTTTATTACGACCTGTTGGGTTTTCAGTCCCGTAACGACGCCAGCCATTTCATTACCTGGCTTTCACGCCGTTACCGCACGGAAAAGGTGACGGAGACGCTGTTTCGCGTAAACGGCCACCTGCTGCGGGTAGGCGTTTTCCCCTGCGGCGTAGCGCCTTCGTCAGCGCCGCCCGTCCCGACGCCCCAGCATAAACCCCGCTGGATAGTCAGCACCGATGTGATAAGCGACGCCAGCGGCATCGCCTGGCGGCTTGCCGCGCTGCGTCAGCTGCTGGAGCAGCACCCGCAATATTTGCATGACGTTACGCTGGTTCAGGTCTGCGACCTGGCGAGGGAATCGCCCTGCTTCACGCCAGGCTTGCGCCAGCAGCTTGAACGGCTCTGCGGCGAACTCAACGGCGGCTACGGCGATTTCAACTGGTCGCCGGTCAACTATTTGCATAACGAGCCGCTGGCGCCGGCGTGGCGGGAAACGCTCTACGCGCAATCCTGCGTCGCGTTGTTTACGCCCTTTTGCGAAGGGATGTCGCTGGAGGCGAAAAAGTACATTCTGGCGCAAAACCCGGCGGACCCCGGCGTGCTTATCCTTTCGCACTTTACCGGGGCCGCCGAACAGCTTAGCGGAGCGTTGCTCGTTAATCCCTATGACCCCAGCGAACTTTGCGACGCGTTGCATTCCGCGCTCTCCATGCCGCTGGCGGAACGCAAAAGACGCCATCAACAGCTGCGTCAGCAGGTTTGCCACTACAACCATCACTGGTGGGCTAACGCCTTTCTCAGCGCGCTAAACGATGACCGGGCACAAACCCCCGGGCGATTGTTACGCTCGCCGTTGCGTCTTTTCACGCCACCGGGCCGTTACTGACGACCCCGGGTTTGTACCGTTTTCTGAACAACCCTGGCGGCGACGTCGGGGTTGCACCTTTCTCGTTCTCGCGTGCTCAGCGCAAATTTTCAACACAGTTTATCCACAGGTGCTTTTACCAACACTTTATCCACAGTCAGGGCTGTTATCTAACAGATCCGGTGGGCTACTTTTTAACCACTTAAGCGGCAAATGAGATCCTTTTCGATCCCCGCCCTGCGCAGACGGCGGGCTTTAAGCACAGGCTGGATCGCGCTGGATTATGCGGAGGGCAAAAAAGTGACATCCCGCCAATGTGAAAGTTGGTTAATTTAACGAAGCGGTAGGTTTATCGGGAAAGTAGTGATTTTAACGAAGCGTAAACGCCGCAAAGATTACCGCATTCCCCTTCCCTGTTCCAGCTGGTTCGCCGTCTATAGCTGTAAAGCTGGAGTGACAATACTTGTCACTACGGTTTGACGCCCGGACGCGAATCCCTTACCCTTCGCGCCATTATTTTTTGTGAGCGTAGTTTCAGAGGGAAGCGTGAAGAATCGCACTCTTGGCAGTGTTTTTATCGTGGCGGGCACCACTATTGGCGCCGGTATGCTGGCAATGCCGCTTGCCAGCGCCGGGGTAGGAATGGGTATCACTTTGCTGTTGTTGATAGGCATGTGGGCGCTGATGTGTTACACCGCCCTGCTGCTGGTGGAAGTGTATCAGCATGTACCGGCGGATACGGGACTTGGCTCGCTGGCGCGGCGCTATCTCGGTCGGCCCGGACAGTGGCTGACGGGCTTCAGTATGCTGTTTTTAATGTACGCCCTGACCGCCGCCTATATCAGCGGCGCGGGCGAGCTGCTGGCGGCAAGCTTCAGCGACTGGCTGGCTATTCCGCTCTCGCCTTCCACAGGCGTACTGCTTTTCACGGTAGTGGCTGGCGCAATAGTCTGTATCGGCACCACCATGGTAGACCTGTTTAACCGTCTGCTTTTTAGCGCCAAGATCGTTTTACTGCTGGTCATGCTGGCGCTGTTGATGCCGCATGTACACCGGGCGAATCTGCTGTCGATGCCGCTTGAGCAAGGCCTCGCCTTTTCCGCTATTCCCGTGATTTTTACCTCTTTTGGCTTTCACGGCAGCGTGCCGAGCATCGTCAGCTATCTGAACGGCGATATTCGCAAGCTGCGCCTGGTCTTTATTACCGGCAGCGCCATTCCGCTCGTCGCCTATCTCTTCTGGCAACTGGCGACGCTTGGCGCCATCGACTCCGCGACCTTCAACCACCTGCTGGCGAACCACGCCGGGCTTAACGGCCTGTTACAGGCAGTGCGTCAGGTAGTGGCCTCCCCGCACGTGGAGCTGGCGGTGCATCTGTTTGCCGATCTCGCGCTGGCGACCTCTTTCCTTGGCGTATCGCTCGGGCTGTTTGATTACCTGAGCGACATGTTCCAGCGCAGCCGTAAAGTGGGCGGCCGCCTGCAAAGCGGGCTGATTACGTTTCTCCCGCCGCTCGCGTTCGCGCTCTTTTATCCGCAGGGGTTTGTGATGGCGCTCGGCTACGCCGGGGTCGCGCTCGCCATACTGGCGCTGATTATCCCGGCGCTGCTGGTCTGGAAAAGCCGCGAGCAAACGCCGCGCCAGCCATGGCGAGTCGCGGGAGGTAAGCCGTTGCTGGCGCTGGTCGTGGCGTGCGGCGTGGGCATCATCGCTATCCAGGCGCTGATGGCGGCGGGCCTGCTGCCCGAGGTTGGTTAAGCCGAACAAGCAGCGCATCGGCGGGCAGCGCTATGCTTGCCCGCCACGGGCGCTCAGGGTGTTTTTCCCTGCGGGACTGCCGTACGCCCCTCCCCTCCCCCGGTCAGTCTATTCTATGGCAGACGTTAGCGGCGAAACCGGGTTTAGCCGCCCGCCGCGCTCACGCGCCAGACGATATTTCCGGCGTCATCCGCAATCAGCAATCCGCCGCGGCTGTCCATCGCCAGCCCCACCGGCAGACCGCGCACCTCTTTTTCGTCATCGGTGAGAAAACCTGAGACCACCGTCTTTGGCGTTCCTACCGGCATGCCGTCGCGAAACGCCACCCAGATGACCCGATACCCGTTAAGCGGCTTGCGGTTCCAGCTGCCATGCTCGCTGATGAAAGCGCCGTTTTCATAGCCCGGCAGGCCGTTCGCGCCGGAAAAAGCGAGCCCCAGCGGCGCCACGTGAGAGCCGATTGCGTAATCGGGCTTGATCGCTTTTTCAACCATATCGGGACGCGGCGGCTGTACGCGCTCGTCGACATGCTGGCCGAAATAGCTCCACGGCCAGCCGTAGAAGCCATGCTCCTGCACGGAGGTGAGGTAATCGGGCACCAGGTCCGAGCCAATTTCATCACGCTCGTTGACAATCGCCCACAGCTTGCCGCTTTGCGGCTCCCACTGCAGGCCGGTTGGGTTACGCAGGCCGCTGGCGTAAATCCGGCTTGCGCCGGTGGCGGCGTCCACTTCCAGCACCGCGGCGCGCCGGTACTCCGCGCCGATGCCGTTTTCGGTAATATTGCTGTTCGACCCGACGCCCACGTAAAGCTTGCTGCCGTCCGTGCTCGCCAGCAGCGACTTCGTCCAGTGATGGTTTATCGGCCCGCCGGGCAGTTCCGTCAGCAGCGCGCCGGGCGCGGTAATGCGCGTCTGGCCAGTCTGATAAGGGAACGTCATTAACCCGTCGGCATTCGCTACATAGAGCGTGTTGCCGATAAGCTGCACGCCAAAAGGCGAATGCAGGTTTTCAAGAAAGCGATGTTTTTCCCAGCCGCCCGCCGTCGGGCGCAGCAGCGTAATGCTGTCGCCGCCCTCGCCCCCTTTGCCGGAGGACTTCTGCACGATGCCCATGATAAGCGATTTCGGGAATCCCACCGGTTTGCCTTTCGGCGCGTTGGCCTCCACCACCAGCACATCATTATTTGGCAGCACATAAACCTGACGCGGATGCTTCAGCCCCTCGGCGATTTTTTCAATTTTCAACCCTTCGGCGACTTTCGGCATTTCGCCCGCCTTCCACGGCACCCCTTCAGGCACCTGCATCGGCGGCATCAGAAAGTTCTTCGCCTCGGGCAGCGCCGGGTTCGGGCCGATTTGCTTTGCCGGGTCGATGGCGGAATCATCATTACAGCCCGCCACAAGCAGCGCGGACAACACAGCAATCGCTAACGCTCTCATCGTTGCTCCTTATGCGCGGGTGCGCAGCGCCAGTTGAACATTAGCGATGCTGATTAGCAGCACCACCAGCGTGGAGAGAATAACGCCCAACGGCACCACGGCATACGCGTCGCGGCTATGAATAAAGGCGTTGAGAATAGCGAGCAGGATGGCCAGCAGATTCAGCCAGAAGTCGAGGCGGTAAGCGCGCACATAAGCGCCGTTGCGGCCCCACCAGGTTTGCACCAGGTTAATGAGCCGGGGAAGAATGGCGATAAGCAGCCCAAACAGAATTAACCAGCTGGCGCCCTGGTTCCAGAACACCTGAAAGGTTTTCATATAGAGGATGTCGAATAGCCAGGCGGCGGCGAAAAAACCGAGCGGCAGCGGGTTGAGCAGCTCATAGAGCGTCAGCGCAAGCGCTGAACGACGTGGCGGTGCGTCTCTTTCCATATCAGGCTCCAGTGGAATGAAGGAGAGCCGTTGCGCTGCCTGCTTCCTCCCGGGCCACGCAACCGCAAAGGTGCCTGAAATAGCGTAGTAAAAGATTAGTGAACCGATCGCGGTTCGATAACAATTAGTGCCTGAATACCACGTTTTTCTGCTGCGCTTTCATGTCGCGCAGCGCTCTCTCCGCTTCGGTGGTTTTAATAAGCCACAGGCGAGTGAACCCTTGCAAATTGCCATAGGTATAGTTGAAGTTTTCCGTATTCAGCGCCTGGCTGACGGTGAGCAGCCGCTCGCCTTCGCGGCGACGGGTCTTGTGAAACGCCACAAAAATACCTTCATCATGCAGCCGCGCCAGCACTTCACGGGCAGACATATCCGCGCTCAGATCGTTATCCGCCACCTGAAAGAAAAACACCACCACCTTCACCATGCCAAAAGAGGCGGACTCCAGGCTCTGGTAAAGCAAATTGGTGGCGTAGAGCGGGTCGCCGCTCAGCGCGTTATGTATGCGATCAATAATGACATCAGCTCGGCTTCGGCTCATCTTCGCTTCCTTTTTTATTCATTGTAATCGCAGCCGGCCGCATTCGGTGAGGGTTAATCACGTCGACTGTGTTTTTCAGGGGCAAGAGAAAGTAAAGCACTGAACGTAAAGCGCGCGCTTTAAGACATTTGGCTGATTTGACAGAGAAAAGCTAAACCCAGGCTGATTTGCGCAAGGCGTGAGAAGCGACGAAAGCATGAAAACGCGCCCGCAGGGGGCGCATGCTCATCAGGCCATGTCGCGACAGAGTTTGGCGCAACGCAGGCAGGCGTCGGCGCACTTCTGGCAGTGATCCATCGGGTGCTGACGGCAGGTTTTGCCGCATTCTTCACAAATCTCGGCACACAGTTGGCAAACTGATTTCGCCCAGGTGCTTCCCATCGCCATAAACTGCGCCGCCAGGCGGCAGAGGTTGGCGCACTGCATATCCAGACGGATGCAGTCGCGCATCATGCCCGGGTCTTCTTCTTTCAGGCAGGATGCGGCGCAATAGTCGCAGGCCGCGGCGCAGTCGTAACAGGCTTCGATACATTCCGCATATTGTAAGGACATACATTTCTCCTGTTGTGATTGAACACGCCCTTAAGCCTGGACGCCAGGAGGAAGATATGCCAGCGCAGCCGACGTTTATAGCGAAGGGATATAACGCAGACGAGGCAATAACAAGAAGCCCCGCGCGACGCAGGGCCTGAAGGAAGCGGCGTTCATCAGGGGATTTTCAGTGTATCCATATCGATGACGAAGCGATATTTCACATCGCTGTTCTCCAAACGAACCCACGCTTCGTTAATATCCTGGATGCGGATCATCTCTACCTCCGCCGTAATGCCGTGTTCGCCGCAGAAGTCGAGCAGCTCCTGGGTTTCCGCAATGCCGCCGATGGCGGAGCCCGCCAGCGCCCGTCGCCCCATGATCATCGCCACCGTATTGGCGGTGGGGTTGATGTTGCCTAACTGACCGACAAAGACCAGCGTGCCGTCTACTTGCAGCGTCATGATATAGGGGTTGATGTCATGCTCATAAGGCACGGTGTCGATGATGAGTTCAAACGCTCCCCATACCGACTCCATCTGCCCCGGGTCAGTGGAAATCACCACGTTGTGCGCGCCGAGGCGGCGGGCGTCATCTGCTTTCCCGGGCGAACGGGTAAACAGCGTCACCTCCGCGCCCAGCGCGCGGGCAAGCTTTATCGCCATATGACCCAGGCCGCCAAGCCCTATCACCGCGACTTTACTGCCCTCGCCCACGTTCCAGTGCCGCAGCGGCGACCAGGTGGTAATGCCCGCACATAATAGCGGCGCGGCCGACTTCAGATTCATCCCGGGAGGGATCTTCAGCACAAACGCTTCAGAGGCGACGATACACTGAGAGTAGCCGCCATAGGTCGGCTGATGATCATGCCTGTCGAAACCGTTATAGGTCTGAGTGCAACCCTTTACGCAGTATTGCTCAAGCCCCTTCTTGCAGGGGTCGCAGTCGCGGCAGGCGTCGACCATGCAGCCGATAGCGGCATACTCACCCACTTTGAACTTAGATACTTCGCTGCCCACTGCTCTGACGCGGCCGATAATTTCATGTCCGGGCACGAGGGGATAGTGGCTGAATCCCCAGTCGTTGCGCGCCTGGTGTAAATCCGAATGGCAAACGCCGCAGTAGAGTATCTCCAGCACCACATCATCAGGGCGCGGATCGCGACGGGTGATTTCAAGCGGTCCGAGCGGACTTTTGGCAGTCCGGACAGCATAGCTGAGCACTTTCTTAGTCATGGCCTTCTCCTCCAGGAAACGAGACGATGATTAATTTTTGTACTGCTCATTTCTTATACTGCTCAGCACTGACCTTTTCCATTCATTCTACGGGGCTGCCGTTTACTTTTTTGCGATAGCGATATGCGTCATGGCGGTTTCAGGCGTCGCGTCGCCTGCCCGGGCACCCGGAATGGCGAGTCGATGCGCACCTGGCCGGTAAACCATTCTTCAGGTCCGCGTATGGAAGGTTGTGAACCGCTGTGGGTAATTTTCATTTTCTGCTGCTTAAAAGCGCTTAAACCCTCTTCTACCCTAACAAAGCCGGGCCTGCGGAATTAGACCGATAACTTCGCATGGTCTTATGAACCAGTTTTATAAATGGGAGGGGCTTGAGGGGCGCAGGCGGCTCAGGTGCTGAACTTTACTCTCTTGGGATATATGCATGGGCGGTTAAGGTTACGTTCGCCGGAATGTTGTCTTTATATGTCGCCACCTCTCACGCGAACGTGTTAAGGGGGCTCGCCGCCGCCCCCTTAACAATCCCGGCTCCCGGCACGCAAAATCGCCCGCTGAAGCGGGAAACCTCATCTTTTCCCCGCTGGCTTCGGGTCAGGCATGACGGCACGTCCCTGTGCCGACATGCCCTCGCACCGGGTCCAACCGGTGCGCCCCGGTCACCGTGAAAAAGCTGAGGCGATTTTGAGGCCGGACTTATCCTCCCCTTCAGCGTTTTATTCTGTTGCAGGAATTGTTTCGCTTTAACGGCCGGGATACAGCCGCGCCGTCATTTTTCCCTCACCCTAAAGGGCGAGGGATAAAAACCAGCAAGTGGCGCTGCGCTTGCTCACCCTCCGAACCACCAAAACGTGTCCTGCCCTACAGCAACACCACCATGATTATTTTCGTCAGCCTGTCAGCGGTGACGTTTATCCGGCCTCAAAATCGCCTTCCGGACGGGCAGATGGCCGGGGCACGCCGGAGGGAACCGGCGTGAGGTCATGTCGGTGCAGGGATGCACCGTCAGGACCGACCCGAAGCCAGATGACAGAACGGAAGGTCTGCCCCGAAGGGGGCCGATTTTGCGTGCCGGGAGCCGGGGTCGCCAGGGGGCTGGCTTTGAGCCCCCTGGCACGTTCGCGTGAAGGAAGGGTACATATGAAAACAACATTCTGGCGAACGGAACAGCTCACCGCCCGTGCATATATCCTGAAAGAGTAAGGATCAGGGCCTGAGCCGCGAACCCTTTCACTCACCTCATCTGCACCCTGCAGGCAACTCAATCCGCTTTCGGGAAATCCACCACCGTGTCGTTCACGCGGTTAATCATATTGGTGAACAAAATCGCGCTGATGGCGCTGATAATTTCCACTACCTGCTGATCGGTAAACCCTTCGGCGCGCAGGGCGTCCACGTCTGCGGCGGGCAGCGTGCCGCGGGTCGTGACCACGGTGCGGGCGAAGCGGGTCAGCGCGTCGAAATGGCTATCTTCAGCGTAGTCGGCCGCCCGCAGCGCTTTAATCTGTTCAGGGGTAAAGCCCGCTTTTTTCGCCATCAGGGTATGCGCCGCCAGGCAATAATCACAACCGGTGGCTTCGCTTACCGAAAGGTTAATCGCCTCCAGCTCTTTCGCGCTCAGCGTCCCTTTGCGCAGCGCGGCGTTGTGTTGCAGCGCCTGAGAAAGCACTTCCGGTGAGTTAGCGCCGATAGTCACATAGGCATTCGGCACTTTGCCCATGGCGGATTTAATGGCGCCGAAAAGCTGCGCGGTTTTGCCAGTGGCCTGTTCCGGGTTGATGGATTGTAAACGGCTCATGATATGCTCCTGTTAAGTTGTTGGTTTCCGCCCTGTTGGCGATGGCTGTAGAGTACCCCTGCCGCCCGCGCGCTTCTGCCGTCCATCGTCTTAGCTTTTTGTCTTATCGTCTCAGGAAGGATTATGGATACGCTCAGTCAGCTAATTGCCTTGCTCGCGCCGCACGGCGCCGTGGACCAGCACTGCCGCTTCGCCGGGCACTGGGAAGCCGACCACCCGCAAACGTCCGCGGGGGTTATGCCCTGGCACGCTATCCTTGCGGGCGAAGCGCTACTGGAGACGAACGGTCAAACCATGAGGGTAAAAGCCGGTGATGTCTTACTGCTGCCCCACGGTTCGCCGCATTTACTCAGCAGCCTGGAGCGGAAAGGCGCGCTTGTGACAAAAACCCGGCGGCACAACGGCACGCTTACCGAAGTGATGACAGAAGGCGAAGGCGGCGAGCTAGAACTGCTCTGCGGCGAATTTCATTTTGGGGTAAACGGCGCGCTGCTTTTTGATGGCGCAGGCGGCGTAGTGCGGGTGGAAACCGCAGCGCGCGACGACTGCCATTCGCTGCGCGCCCTGCTGGCGATGCTGGGTGAAGAGAGTCTCAGCGACAAGCCGGGCGCTGCCGCCATTGTGCGAGAGCTTACCTCCACCTTTTTGACGCTGCTGCTGCGCGCCCTGCTTCACGAGAACGCGCCCGGCATGCTGGCGCTGCTGGCGGACAAACGCCTCGCCCCGGCGGTAGCGGCCGTGTTCAGCGAGCCCGCCGCGCCATGGACGCTGGAAGGGCTGGCGGAGCGCTGTTTTCTCTCCCGCGCCACCTTTGCCCGCCACTTCGCCAGCCGTTACGCTGTCACGCCGCAAGTCTGGCTGACGCAGGTGCGCATGGCGCTGGCGGCCCGTCTGCTCGCAAACGGCGACATGGCGGTAGGCCGCGTGGCGGAAGCCTGCGGCTACCAGACCCAGGCGGCCTTTACGCGGGCGTTTAAAAGCTGCTACGCCGTTACGCCCGGCCAGTTCCGCCTGCGGGAAGAGGCGGCGTAACGCATTTACCCCTCTTGCGCCGCCTCTTCCCGCAGCCAGCGTTGCAGCAGGCGGCCTGCTTCTGACATTTCGCTGTCCGAGCGCACGCAGAGATAATAATCGCGGCCGTCATCCACCGTTTCATTGAAGATTTTTACCAGTTCGCCGCTTTGCAGATAAGGCGCTATCAGCGGCTCGCGCATCAGCGCGCAGCCCATGCCCGCCTGCACGGCGGCAAGCGTCAGCAGCCCATCCTCAAACATCGGCCCGCCGTGACGCAGCGGCTTGCGCACGCCCTGCTGTTCAAACCACTGCGTCCAGGTGCTGCGCTCCTCGTCATGCAGCAACGGCATCTGCGCCAGCTGCTGCGGGGTGTCGATGTGCCCGTGCAGACGCAGAAACGCGCGGCTGCAAACCGGCGCCATACGCCCGGAAATGAGTTTCTCCGTCTGATAACCCGTCCACTGCCCCTTGCCGAAGCGAATCGACATGTCCGAAGCGTCGCTCAGGTAATTACGGTGGTTCGCGTAAAGCACGTTGATTTCCGTTTGCGAATTGGCGCGCATAAAGCGCGGCAGCCGCGGAATAAACCAGCCCATGCCAAAGAGCGGGATCAGGCTGATGGTCACCTGCCGGGAGTGAGACTGATCCAGCAAATGCTCGGTTGCGCGCCGTAAAACGGAGAATGCCGAGCGAATAGAACGGTAGTAGTCGCGCCCTTCGGGACTCAATACCAGCCTGCGCCCCTGTCGGCTGGTCAGGGGCACCTGCAGGTAGCTTTCCAGCACCCGCAACTGATGGCTGACGGCGGAGGGCGAAATCGCCAGCTCCTGCGCCGCCGCCGTCACGCTGCCGTGTCGGGCGATGGCTTCAAAAGCGCGGACGGCCCGCAGCGGCGGATCGTTCGGCAGGCTGCTTTCACCCGCCGCCAGCGCCTCTGATTGTTCTGTTTTTCTCATATGTTGATCTGTTTGCCGTAAAATTAGAACGTTATGATTTTTAAAATCACACCAATTCAATAAGTTAGTCAACAGCGGATTGATAATAAGAAATAAATATTGAGTATTTTACAAAGATATCAGCCTGTTGGATGGTAGTGCCGAAATGTAACCTGCTGGAAAAGCACCGTGGATACACTCCTGCAACAACTGATAAATGGCGTAATGCTTGGCAGCATCTACGCGCTGATCGCGCTCGGCTACACCATGGTGTATGGCATTCTGCGCATCATTAACTTCGCGCACGGCGATATTTTGATGGTCGGCGCGCTGACCACCCTATCTGCGCTGAACGCGCTCGGCGCCCATTTCCCCGGGCTTCCCCTTCTCGCACAGCTGCTGGCGGCCCTGCTGGCGGCGATGTCGGTTTGCGCCTTGCTGGCGATGGCGGTGGAGCGTTTCGCCTATCGCCGGTTGCGTAATGCGCCAAGGCTTGCGCCGCTGATTAGCGGCATTGGCGTCTCGGTGCTGCTGCAAACCGTCGCCATGCTCATCTGGTCGCGCAACCCGTTGATGTTCCCTCAAATCCTGCCGATGGATCCTATCGCGGTCACGGCGGGCAGCGCGGAACACCCACCAGCCATTATTACCGTCACGGGCATTGTCACCGTCGCGCTGGCGCTGGCGGTGATGGGCGGCCTGTGGTTGCTGGTGGAATACAGCCGGCTCGGGCGCGGCATGCGCGCGGTGGCGGAAAACCCGCAGGTAGCACGCCTTATGGGCGTTAACCCGAACCAGATAATCACCCTCACCTTCGCCATCGGCGGCGCTTTCGCCGCGCTTGCCGGGGTGATGATGGCGAGCAACTACGGCAGCGCCGGGTTCGCCATGGGCTTTTTGCCGGGCATCAAAGCGTTTACCGCCGCGGTGCTGGGCGGCATCGGCAACCTGCGCGGCGCGATGGTCGGCGGCATTTTGCTCGGCCTTATCGAATCTCTCGGCGCAGGTTACCTGAGCGAGCTGACTGGCGGCGTTTTCGGCAGCAACTATCAGGATGTCTTCGCGTTTATGGTGCTGATTCTGGTGCTGGTGTTCCGTCCGGCGGGTCTGCTGGGCGAACGCGTGGCGCAGCGGGCATAAGGAGCAATCATGACTGACACAACGTTGCAAACGTCTTTGCCGGTGAAGCGCGTCTGGCCCGGCATGGCGTTGTTTATCGCCGGTCTACTGATAGCGCCCTGGCTTGCGGGCGCCGTAGGCGGCAACTACTGGGTGCGCGTGTTCGACTTCGCGCTGCTCTATATCATGCTGGCGCTGGGGCTGAACATTGTGGTGGGCTTTACCGGCCTGCTGGATATGGGCTTTATCGCTTTTTACGCGGTGGGCGCCTACCTGACGGCGCTGCTCGCCTCGCCGCACCTGACGGAGGCGTTTCCGGCGCTGCTTAGCTATTTCCCGGATGGGCTGCATGCTTCCATCCCCCTGCTGCTGCCCCTCGCCGCGCTGACGGCGGCCCTTTGCGGCATTCTGCTCGGCGCGCCGACGCTTCGGCTGCGCGGCGACTATCTGGCTATCGTCACCCTCGGCTTTGGCGAAATCATTCGCGTGCTGATGCGCAACCTCGACCGCCCGGTGAACATCACCAACGGCGCGAAAGGCATTTCCGGCGTTGATACACTCTCGCTGTTCGGCCTGAAGTTCAGCGGCATGCACACCTGGTTTGGCGTGAAGTTCTCCTCCCTTTATCTCTGGTACTACCTGTTCGCCGCCATCATTATCGCCATTATTTTTCTCTGCGTGCGGCTGCAGGACTCCCGCGTCGGCCGCGCCTGGCACGCCATTCGCGAAGATGAAGACGTGGCGCGGGCCATGGGCATTAACGTACGTAACTTTAAGCTGCTGGCCTTCGCCCTCGGCGCCTCTTTTGGCGGGGTGGCGGGCGCGCTGTTCGCCTCTTTCCAGGGATTCGTTTCGCCGGAATCCTTCACTCTTCAGGAGTCTGTCGTCGTGCTGGCGATGGTAGTGCTGGGCGGCATGGGGCATATCCCGGGGGTAATACTGGGCGCGGTGCTGCTCTGCGCCCTGCCCGAATTTTTACGCAGCCAAGCCGCGCCGATTCAACAGGCGCTGTTTGGTTCAGTGATAGTGGACCCGGAAGTGCTGCGCCAGCTTTTCTACGGCCTCGCGCTGGTGCTGGTAATGCTCTATCGCCCCGGCGGCCTGTGGCCTGCCCGTAAGGAGAAATAGTGATGTCTCTGCTTAGCGTGCAACACCTCAGCAAGCGCTTCGGCGGCCTGCTGGCGGTAAACGATGTGTCGCTTACCGTTAACGCCGGGGAGATCTACGGCCTGATTGGCCCGAATGGCGCAGGTAAAACCACCTGTTTTAACTTGATTACCGGGCTTTACCGTGCCGACAGCGGAGAGTTCCGCCTCGACGGGCTGCCCTATTCGCCGCAGGCGATAGAGAACGTCACCCGGGCGGGCATCGCCCGTACCTTTCAGAACCTGCGTCTGTTTAACGAGATGAGCGTGCTGGAAAACGTGATGGTGGGCCGCCACGTGCGCACCCGCAACGGCGTCTGGGCCGCCATTACCCGCCACGCCCGCGCCCGCCGTGAAGAGGCGGAAACCCGCGACCAGGCCTGGCGCTGGCTTGAGTATGTCGGCATCGCTAAATTCGCCCACTACCGCGCCGTCGACCTGGCCTATGGCCACCAGCGGCGGCTGGAAATCGCCCGCGCGCTGGCTACCGACCCGAAACTGCTGGCGCTGGATGAGCCCGCGGCCGGCATGAACGCGGCGGAAAAAGTGGCGCTGCAGGGGCTGCTGGAGCGCATTCGCGACGACGGCAAAACCATTCTGATTATCGAACATGACGTCAAGCTCATCATGAGCGCCTGCGATCGCCTGACGGTGCTCGACTATGGCCGCGTGCTCGCTGAGGGCGACCCGCAAACGGTGCGCCGCCACCCCGAAGTTATCCGGGCTTATCTGGGAGGCGCTGCCCATGTCTGAACCCTTACTCTGCGTTGAAAAACTGGATGTGCACTACGGCGGCATCCAGGCGGTACGCCAGATTGATTTCTCGCTGGCGCCTGGCGAACAGGCGACGCTGATTGGCGCCAACGGCGCGGGCAAAAGCTCCACCGTGCGGGCCATCACCGGCCTGCAACCTTTTGGCGGCGATATCCGCTACCAGGGCCGTTCAATCAAAAAGCGCAGCCCCGAAGCGCTGCTGCGCGACGGCATCGTTATGGTGCCGGAAGGTCGCGGCATTTTTCATCGCCTGACGGTGCTGGAAAACCTGCAAATGGGCGCCTGGCTTCGTCGTGACAGTGTCACCGTGCGCGCTGAAATCGACGCCATTTTTCAGCGTTTCCCACGTCTTGCCGAGCGCCAGCATCAGCTGGCGGGCCTGCTTTCCGGCGGCGAGCAGCAGCTTTTAGCGCTTAACCGCGCGCTGCTCAGCAAGCCGCGCCTGCTCATTCTTGACGAGCCTTCCATGGGCCTTGCGCCGGTAATGGTCGAGCAGGTTTTCAGCGTTATCGCGGAGCTTCGCGAAGCGCAGGTAACACTGCTGCTGATAGAACAAAACGCCAGACTGGCGCTGGAAGTGACCGACCGCGCGTGGGTCATGGACAGCGGCAATCTGGTTCACAGCGGCCCGTCGGCAGAACTCCTGACCGACGACGCCATACAACACATCTATTTGGGCGAAGCGCCCGTATAACCAACACCAGGGAAACACGATGAAAATAATGAAAAAGAACGCATTGCATGCCGCCCTTCTGCTCACTGGCCTGATGGCTGGCGCGCAGAGCCTCGCGGCGGAAAGCGAAACCGTGGTAATAGGCCTGGCCGGCCCGCTGACCGGCCCGTCCGCCCGTATCGGTAAGGATCTGGAAAACGGCGCGCAGCTGGCTATTGATGATGTGAACAAGCAGCATCTGACTATAGGCGGCAAAGCGGTGACCTTCAAACTGGAATCGGAAGACGATCAGTCCGACCCGCGCACCGCGGTCGCCGTGGCGCAGCGCCTGGTGGATAACGGCGTGGCGGGCGTGGTGGGCCACTGGAACACCGGCACCAGCATTCCGGCGGCGCGCATTTATCACGATGCAGGCATTGCGCAGGTCGCCCCCGTCGCCACCGGCCACGCCTATACGAAGCAGGGCTTCGACACCAGCTTCCGTGTGATGGGCCACGATGACGATGGCGGCAACTACGCGGGCCAGTATGCGGTGCAGCAGCTTAAAGCCAAACGCATCGCGGTTATCGATGACCGCACCGCCTTCGGCCAGGGGCTGGCGGACGAATTTATCGCGTCGCTGGAAAGCCAGGGCGTAAAAGTCATCGATCGCCAGTACGTCGATGAGAAAACGGTGGATTTCAGCGCGGTACTGACCGCCATTCGCAGTAAAAATCCGGATCTTATCTTCTTTGGCGGCGTGGACAGCCAGGCGGCGCCACTCGCCCGCCGTATTAAGCAGCTTGGCATTAACGCCACGCTGATGGGCGCAGGCGGCTTTGTCAGCCAGACCTTCCTCAAGCTTGCGCAGAAAGAAGGCGAAGGCGTGGTGGCGCTGGAGCCAGGCCTGCCGGTCGAGCAGATGCCGGGCGGTAAGGCTTTCGAGCAGGCCTACCAGGCGCGCTGGGGACATGGCATTGAACTGCATGCGCCGTTCGCCTATGACGCGACCCGCGTGCTGGTCGCCGCGATGCAAAAAGCCGATTCCGTCGACGCCAGCGACTACCTGCCCGCACTGCGCGCCATTAGCTACTCCGGCGTCACCGGCAGTATCGCTTTCGACAAAGAAGGCAACCTGAAGAACCCAAGCTTTACCGTCTACAAAGTGGTGGACGGCAAGTGGCAGCCGCAGACCGTGCTGGGCGGCGCTATGCAGTAACCGAGTGAGGCAATGTGATGAGCTGTGACAATAACAATATGGGCATTCTGGCCCGCCGCCGCATCGAAGCGGAAATCATTAAACCCATTTACGACGTAATGGTGCGCGAGATAGGCAAAGCGCGCGCCCAGGCTATCATCGGCGAAGCTATCGAACAGGCCGCCATTCAGGCCGGACGCGACTTCGCCGCGCAGGAGCCGCAGGGGGCGAACCTGCAAAGCTTCGTCGCCCTGCAATACCTGTGGGAAAAAGACAACGCGCTGGATGTAAAGGTCATCGACAGCGACGAGCAGCAGTATAACTACGACGTAACCCGTTGCCGCTACGCCGAGATGTACCACGAGATGGGCCTTGGCGAGATTGGTCACCTGCTCTCCTGCGCCCGCGACGACAAATTTATCGTCGGCTACGCGCCGGAGGTGGAACTGGAGCGCACCACCACCATTATGTCCGGCGCGCCGCGTTGCGATTTTCGCTACCACGTAAAAAAACAGGATAAACCATGAGCCAACCGTTGCAGGTTAACGGCGAACGGCTGTGGCGGACGCTGGAAGAGATGGCGCAGTTTGGCGCCACGCCTCGCGGCGGCGTCACGCGCCTGACGCTTAGCGAAGAGGACCGACTGGCCCGCGACAGGCTGCGTGGCTGGGCGCAGGAGGCGGGCTTTCACTGCGAAGTGGACCGTCTGGGCAATATGTTTATTCGCCGCCCGGGGCGCAACGGCGCGCTCGCGCCGGTGATGACCGGCTCTCATGGCGACTCCCAACCGCTCGGCGGTCGCTATGATGGCATCTACGGCGTGCTGGCGGGTCTGGAAGCGCTGCGCACGCTGAACGATCTTGATATCGAGACCGAGCGCGACCTGCTGCTGGTGAACTGGACTAACGAAGAAGGGGCGCGTTTCGCCCCGGCGATGCTCGCCTCCGGGGTCTGGACAGGCGTCTTTAGCGAGGCGTTCGCCCTTTCCCGGGAAGATAAAGACGGCGTAACGCTGGGTTCGGCGTTGCAGTCCATTGGCTACCGAGGCGAAAAATCTGCTGAAGCCTTTGCGGTGCACGCCTGCTTTGAAGCGCATATCGAGCAAGGCCCGCTGCTGGAAGCCGAAGCCATCGACATCGGCGTGGTGCATGCCGCCGCCGGGCAACGCTGGTATGAGGTCGACATTCAGGGTTTCGCCGCCCATGCCGGCACCACGCCGATGACGCACCGCCGCGACGCGCTGTGCGGTTTTGCTGAGCTGGCGCTGGCGGTGGAGCAAATCGGCTTCGATTTCGCGCCGGACGGCCGCGCCACAATCGGCATGGCGCAGGTCACGCCAAACTCGCGCAATGTCGTTCCCGGCGCTGTTTTTTGCACCGTGGAGTTCCGCCATCCGCAGCAGGAGGCATTGGTCAAGATGGAAGCGGCGCTCGAAGCCGCCGTGGAAAAGCTGGCTGAGCGGCTACTGGAGGTGAAGCTGCGGCGCATCTTTGATTACGCGCCGGTGCATTTCGACGCCGGATGCATCGCCCGCGTAGAGCAGGCGGTAAACGCCCTTGGCTACTCTCACACCAGGATGGTTTCCGGCGCGGGTCATGACGCCTGTTACGTTAACCGCGTAGCGCCAACCAGCATGATCTTTATTCCCTGCGTGAAGGGCATCAGCCACAACGAAGAGGAAGCGATTTCGCCGACGTGGTCAGAGCACGGCGCGAATGTGCTGCTTAATGCGTTAGTGAGCGCGGCGCAGGATAAGTAATGTTGGCAGGCGGGTTTTCTTCCTCGCCCCGCTGGGGAGAGAGTTCCAGGCGCTGAGCTTTACTGTTCCGGGATATATGTTCGGGCGGTGAAAGGTTACGTTCGCCAGAGCGGGAATCTTATCTGTACCCTTCCTTCACGCGAACGTGTTAAGGGGGCTCGCCGCCGCCCCCTTAACAATCCCGGCTCCCGGCACGCAAAATCGACCCCTTCGGGGCAAACCTTCCGGTCTGTCATCTGGCTTCGGGTCGGTCCTGACGGTGCATCCCTGCACCGACAGGACCTCACGCCGGTTCCCTCCGGCGTGCCCCGGCCAGCTGCCCGCCCGGAAGGCGATTTTGAGGCCGGATAAAAATCATCGCTGACAGATTAATGAAAATAGTCCTGGTAGCGTCGCTGTAAAGACGGAACAGTCTCCGTGGTTCGCAGAGTGCGCAAGCGCAGCGCCACTCGCGGGGATTTTTCCCTCGCCCCTTCGTGGAAAGGGTTGGAGTGAAGGGAAATGACGGCGCAGCCGTATCACGTGAACAGCCAAGTGACACTTTACTGACCTGCTTTGAACATGCCCTGTATAGCCGTCAAAGCGAAGCATCTCCTGTAACCAGAATCAGACGCTGAAGCGAGGGGTGAAATCCGGCCTCAAAATCGCCTCAGCTTTTTCACTGTGGTCGGGGCGCACCGGTCGGGCCCGGTGCGAGGGCATGTCGGCACATGAATGCCATTAAAGCGAAGCAGTTCCTGCAACCAGAGTAAAATGTTGAAGCGGAGGGGGTGAATCCGGCCTCAAAATCGCCTCAGCTTTTTCACGGTGGCCGGGGCGCACCGGTGGGACCCGGTGCGAGGGCATGTCGGCACAGGGACGTGCCGTCATGCCCGACCCGAAGCCAGCGGGGAAAAGATGAGGTATCCCGCTTCAGCGGGCGATTTTGCGTGCCGGGAGCCGGGGTTGCCAGGGGGCTGGCTTTGAGCCCCCTGGCACGTTCGCGTGAGAGGAAATGACATATGAAAACAACATTTCGGCGAACGTAACCTTTCACCGCCCTGCCATAAAAATAAAAACAACACTCCGGCGAACGTAACCTTTCACCGCCCTGCCATAAAAATAAAAACAACGCCCTGGCGAACGCACCCTCTCCCCCAGCCATAGAAATAAAGCCCACGCGCCGCTACTTACTCTCTGCCCCTTCTTCCGCCATAACCCTTTCCATCACCTTGCTCAGCGAATCCCGCGTAACGCCGTGGCGCGGGTGATCGAGTCGGATGTTGAACCGCTGTTGCAGACTATCGTAAAGCGTGTCGTTATCTTTCAGCTCCGCCTGGCGCGGTGGCTTCTCATGCGCCGTTTCGCGTTGGTTCACCAGCGTCAGGCGACAGGTGTCGAGGGGATGCAGCGCCGCCAGCAGGTGATGGCGAAAATGGGAATCCGGCCAGTGGGCGATGAAGTGGTTGGCCATCAGATAATCCGCCGGATACTGCTTTTCCAGGTCGAACCGGTAGAGCGGCTGGAAGTGATCGTGCTGGCGCAGCAGCAGTAAGAATTCATCCTGCTTCTTTTCCAGCCGGTAGAGCCCCTGCGCGCTGGCCTGCTCCGCGCCGTCTTTAAGGGGAAGCGGCACGCTTAAGGTCAGGCCGCCGAAACCGACGTCGGCTATCCACGTCGCCTCTTCAAGCTTCACCATCACCAGCCGGTGGGTGCGCGGCGGCATCTCATCAGGTTTCGCCACCAGCACCCGCGCCGCGAGGTTTTGCGTTTCAAAGCCAATTTCATTCAGCGCGCGGGTAAAAAGCGCATTGTGCTCAAAACAGTACCCGCCCCGCCCGGCGGTCACCAGTTTTTCAAAAATGCTGTCGTCATCAAGCAGGATCTCACGCCCCAGCAGCACATCCAGATTTTCAAAAGCGATAGCCGCGATATGGCGGCGGTGCAGCGACTGTAACGTCGAGAAATCAACGCGCGCCTCGCGGTTAAAACCAATGCGAGCCAGGTAGTGTTCAAGCGTAAAAGCCATAGCCATTTTCCTTCCAGAGGTTTCCCCCTCTTTATATAGCCTTTTTCGCACCAGGGCGGATGTCGGATTGTGCCGCACGCCCCTAATCGTTACAAAAGCAATAGTCACCATAGAAAAGAATTAGCCGCCATGAAGTTTTCTTTAATGATCAAATAACAAGCCTTTATTCCCGTCTCGCTTGTTAAAACTTAAAAAATAAACTAGCGGAGTTTAACTCGCGTTTATTTCCAGCAAACGAAACGGCAACCAAATAATTAAAAATCGCCCACGATGATGATGGCGAAAAATTAATCTTTGCGCCGCGAAATCCTATTTATATCGCTGACAAACGTTTCACGATTCGCTTAACCAGGACAAATCTTAAAATCGAATAATCTTATATTTACCCGGCCTGTGCGAAATTCTCTGCTAAGCTTCTAAAGCTAAAGCAATTTGCAAATATGGCTTTTACATTATCGTAACGTGACTACCGACTCATATAACTATTTATTCCGGAAGAGGTAAATTATGGCGACATCCTACGAAGAGAATTATCACGACTGGCTACGCGACGCTCACGCCATGGAAGAACAGGCGGAAAAGATGCTGCAGGCCCAGGCTTCTCGTCTTGAGCACTATCCGGATCTGAAAGCGCGTATCGAACAGCACATTGAAGAGACCCGCCAGCAGCAACAGCTTCTGGACTCGGTTTTCGATAACCTCAACATCTCTCGTTCCGTGTTGAAAGACACCGTGAGCAAAGTCACCGCAATGGGTCAGGCAATGGGCGGCATGTTCGCTTCTGACGAAGTGGTGAAAGGCGCTATCAGCGGCTACGTTTTTGAGCAGTTCGAAATCGCCTGCTACACCTCGCTGATTGCGGCAGCCAAAGCGGCTGGCGATGAGCACGGCGCGAAAATTTTCGAGCAGATCCGCGAGCAAGAGATCGCCATGGCGAAATGGTGTATCGACCATCTGCCTGACGTAACTCAGCAATATTTGACGCGCTCCGCCGAGCCTGGCGTAGAAGCTAAAAAATAAAGTAAATCTCAATTAACCTGCCAGCAATGGCAGGTTCTTTTCATAAATTGTGAGCAGGAGAAATTTATGTTCCGTCATGTTAAGCAACTGCAATATACGGTTCGCGTAGCCGAACCGAATCCGGGTCTGGCGAATTTACTGCTGGAGCAATTTGGCGGTCCGCAGGGAGAATTAGCCGCCGCGTGCCGTTATTTCACCCAGGGTTTGGGTGATGAAGATCCGGCGCGCAAAGAGATGCTGATGGATATTGCTACCGAAGAATTAAGCCACCTGGAAATAATCGGTTCGCTGGTCGGCATGCTGAATAAAGGCGCGAAAGGCGATCTCGCCGAAGGCGTTGAACAAGAAGCGGAACTGTATCGTTCTCTCACCGGTCATGGCAACGACAGCCACACGACCGCCCTGCTCTATGGCGGCGGCCCGGCGCTCACTAACTCCGCAGGCGTGCCGTGGACCGCGGCCTACATCGACACCATCGGCGAAATCACCGCTGACCTGCGTTCTAATATCGCCGCCGAAGCGCGGGCGAAAATCATTTATGAACGTCTGATTAACGTCACTGACGATCCGGGTGTGAAAGATGCGCTGGGCTTCCTGATGACCCGCGAAGTGGCGCACCAGATCTCCTTTGAAAAAGCGCTTTACTCCATTCGTAATAACTTCCCGCCGGGCAAACTGCCGCCGGTGGAACAGTACGCGAACGTTTACTACAACATGTCGAAAGGCGACGACCTGCGCGGCAGCTGGAACAGCGACGAAAACTTCGAGTACGTGGCTGACCCGCAACCGGCAGTGGACGGCGGCGACGGTCTGGCGGATATTCAGTTGCCGTCCGACCAGCAGGCGACCGTGCTGGCGATGGCGCAGCGCACGCAGTCTAACCCGGATATCGACCCGGTGACCGGCGCCGAAATGGGCGCGTCAGTGCCGCCAGTTGAACGTCCGTCTAAGGGCAAACCGGGCAAGAAATAAGCCCGGCCTGAGAAAAAAAGCCCTGCCTTCCGGCAGGGCTTTTTGCATTAATATTTACCGGAAAAGTTAGCGCTGATGCGCTGGTGCAGGTAGTCCTTCGCAGTGATGGGCGGGTGCTTCCTGGCCGGTCCCTCAATCACCACATCCTCATTAGCCTGACAGAAAAAGGCGAGGCTGTAACGGTCTCCCACGCATTCTCCTGGCAGCGGGCTGCGCACGCGGTGAAAGTTGGATGGAAGCTGGTCGTCGCTCCAGCGCATTAACATATCGCCAATATTGCAGGTGATGAGTTCATCATGCGGCTCAATGCTCGTCCACTCCTGCTCCTCCATCTCTTTACCCGGGCAAACCTGCAACCCGCCCTGACCTTCGCGCTGGAAAAGCAGCGTCAGACAGTCAAAATCGGTATGCGCGCCTGCGCGCCACGGCCCGTGCGCTTCGCCTTTAAGCGCAAAGTAGTGCAGCATGCGAAGCGTGCTCTGGTAAGACGGCTGCGCCGGGTCGTGCGCGTTGGTGAAAAAGTCATCGTCAAAGCCGAGCTTCCAGGCGAAGCAGGAGAGGATCTGCATGCCCACCCGCCAGCACTGCTGCTCAAAGCCCAGCATCGCATCGCGAAAGCCCGGCAGCTCCGCCTCCTGCGGCCATAGCCCCGCCATCCGCGGCCGGGTTATCTGATACGACTCTTTTTCATCCGGCGTGCCGGTGGAGGGCCGGATTTGCGCGCGTTTCTCCCATCCCGCGTTGCGGTTAAGCGGGTACTGCGCTTTAACGTCATCCGGCAGCGCGAAAAACTGTTCTGCACGGCTGAAGGCATCCGTAATCACCGACGGCGCGATGCCGTGGCCGGAAACCTGAAAGAAGCCAATCTCTACCGCGGCATCCCAGAGCGCCCCGGCAATCTCCTCTTTACGGTTGGCGAAGTCAGAAATATCAATGATGCGCACCTCCCGGCTGGTCTCGGTGCCGGTCGCGCCCATGCGGGATTCTTTCGTGAGTTCGTGCAGGGAAAATGCTGCGTTTGCGATGGTCATGGTTCACCCTTTTGTGTGCTGATAAACGGGTGGCCCGACAACAGCGGCGGGCCACGTCACTGGCGCAGGCGCGCAAAGCGCCTGTCCCATGAGCAATGACCCGCCATCGGTAAAGAATGGCTGAACGCTTCTACTCGCTTTCTCTTAAGCAATCACCGTACCAGAATCAGAAATGGCGCAGAATAAAGCGCAGGCGGCGAAGAGAGTGTGGCGGCGCCACGCCGGGATGTGCCGCTTTCGGGCAAAAAATTTACATTTGCTTCACAATTGTGCATCACGCGCCACCGTTTCATTTGGTCGTGACGCCTGCGCCCGGGCGGCAGACCACGCCGTCAGGCCAGCAACGCACAGAGCAGCGGGCTGGCACAGCCTTTGCAAAACCCACGGCAGAGTATAAGCGGTTAGCGCGCTGGCTTCGGCCTCGCGTGGGACATTGCTCTACAGCGCAACGCTGTTCCTCGTCAGGGGACGACGCCGTACACCGCGTCGGGAGAACCGCTCACCCCCTGATGGCAGACCAAACTGACGCTTAACCGGGGGTTTTATGGCATCTCGCACCGCTTTTACCGCGCTTTTCTCCACCCTGCTGCTCTGCGGCGCCGCGCATGGCGCCGATAAACTCATTCTGCAAACCACCTGGGTGGCGCAGGCCGAACAGGGCGGCTACTACCAGGCCGTGGCAGAAGGCATCTATAAAAAATATGGTCTCGATGTGGAAGTCCGCTCCGGCGGCCCGCAGCTTAACAACATGACGCTGCTGCTGGCGAAGCGGGCGGATGTAATAGTGAGCTACGACCTGCAGGTGCTGAAAGGCATTGAGCAGAACTTTCCGCTGAAAGCCATCGCCGCGCCGTTCCAGTTCGACCCGCAGGGGATATTGACCCACGGCAACGTCGCCGATCTCGCCGGGCTGAAAGGCAAAACGGTGCTGGTCTCGGCCAGCGGCCAGGCGTCATGGTGGCCCTGGCTGAAGGCGAAATACCAGCTCAGCGACAGCCAGGTTCGCCCTTATACCTTCAACATGCAGCCTTTCCTCGCCGACAACAACACGGCGCAGCAGGCCTACGCTACCTCTGAAGTGCAGCAGGCGAAACAGGCGCAGCCCGACAGCCGTTTCTTCCTCTTTGCCGAGCACGGCTACCCCGCCTACGGCGGCATTCTGGTAACGCGCAACGATCTGCTGGCGGAAAAACCGGACGTGCTGAAACGGTTTGTCGACGCCTCTATGGAGGGCTGGCAGCGCTATCTGGCCGACCCAACGGCGGGCAACAAACTCATCAAACAGGAGAACCCGCAGATGAGCGACGCGGTGCTCGCCTTCGGCGTGGCGCAGCTTAAGGCGCTGCACCTGATTGACGGCGGCGACGCGGCGCAAAAAGGGCTCGGCGTGATGACCGACCCGCGCTGGAAAGCGACGCGTGATTTTATGGTCAGCGCCGGGTTGCTTAACCCCGCCACGGATTATAAAGCCGCCTTCACCACGCAGTTCTACCCTAAAGCGGCCATGTAAGAGCCGCCGTTATCCTGGAGCGCACTATGAGTACTGTACTGTCGTTTGACGCCGTTCCCCCGGCGCAGGAAAGCCAGCAGCCGCGCTTTTTAATGGCGCGCGGCGTGGAGAAAGTCTACCCCAACGGCACGCTGGCCCTGCAGCGGCTGAACCTGGATATCGCGCGCGGCGAGATAGTTTCGCTGCTCGGCCCCTCCGGCTGCGGCAAAAGCACCCTGCTGAAAATGTTCGCCACGCTGGAGCGCCCGACGGCGGGCCAGGTGCGCTGGAACGGCAAAGCGGAAATGGCGGCGGAGTGCCGCATGGCGATGGTCTTTCAGGAGGCGACGCTGATGCCCTGGGCCACCGTGGAGGAAAACGTCCGCCTGCCGCTCACCCTGCGCGGCGTGAGTAAAAAAGCGAGCGCGCCGCAGGTGATGCAGGCGCTGCTGGCGGTAGGGCTGGAGAATTTTCTTCACGCCATGCCGCGCGAGCTCTCCGGCGGCATGCAGATGCGCGTGTCGCTGGCCCGGGCGCTGGTGACCGAGCCCGACCTGCTGCTGATGGACGAACCCTTCGGCGCGCTGGATGAGTTCACCCGCCACAAGCTCGACAGCGATATCCGCAGGCTGTGGGCGAAGCGTGGGCTGACGGTGGTGTTTGTCACCCACAGCATCTATGAGGCGGTCTATCTCTCCTCACGGGTGATTGTAATGGGCGCGCGTCCCGGGCGTGTGGTGGCGGATGTCGCCATCGACGGCCCGCAGGCGCGGGATAACGGCTTTCGCACCTCGGATGCCTTTATCCGCCAGTGCGGCACCCTTTCAACCCTGCTCGAAAAAGCGAGCGCAGGAGGCGACCATGCGTAAACCGCTGATGACCTACCCGCAGGCGCAGCGTGCGGTCTGGCCGCTGGTATCCGCGCTTGCCCTGCTGCTGCTCTGGGAGCTGCTGTTCCGCCAGTTCGCGGTGCCGGTTTACCTGGCGCCGAAGCCGAGCGATATTCTCTCCACGCTTATCAGTCAGCGCGACGCGCTGTTTGGCAGCCTGCTCACCACGCTGAAAGTCACCGTGCTCGCATTTTTAATGGCGATAGCCATTGGCACGCTAATCGCGTTTCTCTTTGTGCAAAGCCGGTTGATTGAGTCCTGCCTGATGCCGTGGGCCATTCTGTTTCAGGTTACGCCGGTGGTGGCCATCGCCCCGCTGGTGATCATCTGGATCCACAACACCACGCTTGCGCTGGTGGTGTGCGCGATGCTGGTGGCGGTGTTTCCGGTGCTGACTAACACCACCCTCGGCCTGCGCAGCGTAAACCCGGGGCTGCTGAATCTCTTTCATATTAACCAGGCTTCCGGCTGGCAGATCCTGCTGCGCCTGCGCCTGCCCAACGCCCTGCCGTACTTTTTCAGCGGGCTGCGTATTTCAAGCGGCCTGGCGCTGATTGGCGCGGTGGTGGCGGAGTTTGTCGCCGGGACCGGCGGCAGCGGCGCGGGCCTCGCGTGGCAAATTTTGCAGGCGGGCTTTCAGCTCAACCTGCCGCTGATGTTCGCCGCCCTGTTCCTCATCACCTGCAGCGGGCTGGCGCTCTTTTGCCTGATGTCGTTGCTAAGCCACCTTTTTTTACGCCGCTGGCACGACAGCGCGCTGGCATAAGGAGATCCCATGAGCGCTATTCTTATCAAAAACTGCGCGGCGATGCTGACCGGCGAGCGCCATGCCCCCCGCAGCCCGGCGCGTGATATTCGCATCCGCGACGGCGTGATTCTGGAAATGGGCGAACTGACGCCGCAGGCTGACGAGCGGGTCATCGACGCCCGCGACTGCGTGGCCTACCCGGCATGGGTGAATACCCATCATCATCTGTTCCAGTCGCTGCTCAAAGGCGAGCCGCAGGGGCTTAACCAGAGCCTTTCCGCGTGGCTTGCCGCCACGCCCTACCGCTTTCGCGGCGCGTTTGACGAGCAGACGTTTCGCATCGCCGCGCGCATTGGGCTGGTGGAGCTGCTGCGCTCCGGCTGCGGCACGGTGGCGGATCACCACTACCTTTACTGGCCGGACATGCCGTTCGACGGCGCGGCCGTGCTCTTTGAAGAGGCGGACGCGCTCGGCATGCGCTTTGTGCTGTGCCGGGGCGGCGCCACGCAGACGCGCGGGCTGGAGAGCGACTTGCCCACCGCACTGCGCCCGGAAAAATTCGACGCCTGGATGGCGGACGTCGAGCGGCTGACGGCGAAATACCATCAGCCGGGCACGCAGGCCTTTCGCCAGGTGGTGATGGCGCCGACCACCACCCTGCACTCCACCACGCCGCAGGAGCTGCGCGAAAGCGCCCGGCTTGCGCGAAGCCTCGGCATTCGGCTGCACAGCCACCTGAGCGAAACGGTGGATTACCTGGACGCCGCCCGGGCGAAATTCGGCATGACTCCGCTGCAGTTCTGCGCTGAGCAGGAGTGGACCGGCGAGGATGTCTGGTTCGCGCATCTGGTGAAGCTGTTGCCCGAAGAGATCCGCCTGCTTGGCGAGACGGGCAGCGGCATCGCCCACTGCCCGCAGAGCAACGGGCGGCTTGGCAGCGGCATCGCCGATCTCGTGGCGCTGGAGGCGGCGGGCGTGAAGGTGTCGATTGGCGTGGATGGCGCCGCCTCCAACGAGGCGGCGGATATGCAGAGCGAAACTCACGCCGCCTGGCTTTTACAGCGGGCGCGCAAAGGGATGCTGGCGAAGCCGCGTTACGAGGGCGGCGAATTTGAAGGCGGCGGCGATGCGGCGACCATCGAGGATGTGGTGCGCTGGGGCACCGCAGGCGGCGCGCAGGTGCTCGGCTTAACCGGCACGGGCACCCTCGCCCCCGGCCAGGCGGCGGATATCGCGCTCTACCGGCTCGACGACCCGCGCTACTTCGGCTTGCACGACATCGCCATCGGCCCGGTGGCCTGCGGCGGCCGGGCGTATTTAAAAGCGCTGCTGGTGGGCGGTCGCGTGGCGGTGGAAGAGGACCGCATTCCGGGTCTCGACCTCGCGGCGCTGGGCCGCCAGGCGCAGGAGGCGGTGTTTACGCTGCAACGCCGCGCCGGGGTGCGCGGTTAAGGCAGGGCCGCGCCCGGGCTATTTGAGGCCGAGCCGCTTCGCCAGCCGGTGCAGGTTCGCCACATCCACCGCCAGCGCCCGGGCGCTGGCGGCCCAGTTGTGATGATAGCGCAGGAGCGTTTCGCTAATCAGCTTGCGCTGGAAGTCCTCGGTGGCGGCGCGCAGGTTTGCCGCGTCTACCGGCGCATCGGACTGCCGGGCGACCGGCGGCGCGTCAGCGTCAGGCGCGGACGCAAGGGCGAAATGGCGCGCTTCCAGTACCACATCCGGCTCCGCCTGGGTCGCGCGGGCGAGGATCACGGCGCGGTGAATCGCATGCTCCAGCTCGCGCACGTTGCCCGGCCAGCCGTAGGCGCGCAGCGGCGCCAGTGCGCCGGGGCTTAACACCACGCGGGAGAGTCCCAGGCGCGCGCGGCATTGTTCGCAGAAAAAGCCCGCCAGCAGCACGCTGTCTTCGCCCCGCTCGCGCAGCGGCGGCACCACCAGCGGAAAAACGCTCAGACGATGGTATAAGTCGGCGCGAAAACGCCCCGCCAGCACCTCGGCTTTGAGATCGCGGTTAGTGGCGGCGAGCACCCGCACATTGACCCGCAGACTGCGGTCGTCGCCCACGCGCTGAATATCGCCATACTGCAATACGCGCAGCAGCTTTGCCTGTAACGGCAGCGAAAGCTCGCCAATCTCATCAAGAAACAGCGTGCCGTTGTCCGCCATTTCAAACTTGCCGCTGCGGTTGCTGATAGCGCCGGTAAACGCCCCTTTCACATGGCCGAACAGCTCGCTTTCGGCCACCGTCTCCGGCAGCGCAGCGCAGTTGAGGTAGACCAGCGGATTCGCGGCGCGCGGCGAGCCTTCATGAATGGCACGGGCCACCAGCTCTTTACCGGTGCCGGTTTCGCCGCTTATCAGCACGTTTAAATCGGAGGGCGCGACAATGGCTATCGCCTGCTTAAGCTCCCGCATCGGCGGCGATTCGCCAATGATTTCGCCCGCCGGGCCGTCGGCGGCGGCCGACCGCAGCGGGGCAACAAGCGGGTTCTGGCGTTCAAGCTGCTCAATCAGCAGCGCGTTGTTCAGCGCGCCCGCCGCCAGCACCGCCAGCAGCCGCAGCTCTTCATCGCTGAAATTATCGAACTGGTCAGGGTCCATGCCGTCAAGCGTCAGCGCGCCGATAAGCGTCTGCCCGGCGAACAGGGGCAGACCGACGCAGGCGTGTACTTTGAGCTGCTCGTGGCCCGGGATCAGGCCGTCGTACGGGTCCGGAAGCTGGCTGTCCGCCGGAAAACGCACGATGTCGCCTGCACGGGCTATCGCTTCGAGACGCGGATGTTCGTTAATGGCGAAGCGCCGTCCGGGCACATCCGGCGAAAGGCCGTCCGTCGCCAGCGGGCGAAACGCGCCTTGTTCGTAGCGCAGCAGCGCCGAGGCGTCGCAACGCAGCACCTGGCGAAGCGTGGTGATAAGCCGCTGAAAGCGATCCTGATGGCTGATGCCGCGTTGCAGCGCAATGGCAATAGTGGCGAGAAGGTTGACCGACAGGCTCATTCAGGCGCTCCTTTGTGGCCAGGCAGACCACAAAGGATGCCACAGCGGCAGGCGGGTGAATAGTCAAAAGGACAGCGATAACCCTGCTGAATGACTTAAACACCCTCTTTCGCATTACATGCTGTAGCCCGGTTTTTTCGCGAGCTTATCGAGGTTCGGCGCAATCTCTTTGTCCCAAACCTGCGCTTTCCAGTCGTCCGGCTGCACCTCTTCCAGCGCCACCGAAACGGAGCTTTCTTTGCTTTGCAGATGCTTAACGATAACGTCGCTCAGTTCGGCGGCGAGCGCCTGCTGCGCCTCTTCCGATAACCCGCGCGGGAAAAATTTGACGTCGACATGCGGCATGGTCTGCTCCATAACTGACAAAATGGGCTTACAGCCTGCGTTATCCCGCCTTGCTTTACAAGAGCTTATTGGCTTTCAGCACCGCCGTCAGCTCCACGTGTCCGCACACGGCATCCGCCATGGCGTTAAGCTTCGGCGCGTTTGCGGCAAACCACTCGCGGCCCGGGCCCCAGCAGCGCAGCACCGGCCAGTACGCGTCAAGCAGGGTTATCTCTTCGCCGAAAGCATAAGGCCCCTCGCCCATCTCCTGCTCAAGCCACTGGTAGAGCATTTTGCGCTGGCGTTGCGCGCTTGCCTTGAGCACTTCGGGCTGCGAATCGACCCAGCGTTCCGGGTAGTCGGCCAGGGTAAAGGTGGGATAGACATTCGCCACCAGCCAGACCAGCAGCCGCCAGAACCTGTCGCGCGCAGGCGTACCAGGGCGCGGGGCGAACTGCGGGTGTTTGTCGAGCAGCATCAGCGCGATGGCAGCGCTTTCAGTCATCACGCCGCCCTCGTCCAGCAGCAGCGTCGGCACCTGGCAGAGCGGGTTCAGCGCAATCAGCAGCTCCTGTTGCGGGCCGGGCTTATCAAAGCCCTCGACGTTGATGAAATCATAAGGTTCACGGGTCATTGCCAGCATGATTTCGCTGATAGCCGACCCCCAGCCGGGCACACCGTAGAGCGTAAGCATCGTCACCTCCTGGGTTTGAGATAAGTGTAGAAGCTGCGCGCCGGGACGGGTAATGCGCGTGTCCCCGATACGCTTAAGGTTTTCCTAATTTTGCTCTGTCACCCTGTGCGCCTAATTGGTTATCAGGCCCGCTTTATGTCTCTGCTGAATGAAAAAAGACCGACGCTCGGTCGGCTCGCGTTTCTGGCGATTTTTTCGCTCTACATTTCGCTCTTTCTGAACCTCGCTTATTACCGCCAGGTGCTGAAAGCCATGCCCGTGACCTCGCTTCACGAGGCGCTGGTTTTCCTCTCCATGCCGGTGGTCGCCTTCAGCGTCATTTTTATCGTGGCGACGCTCGCCTCGTTCTTCTGGCTCACCCGGCTGGTTATCGCGGTATTTATTCTCGTTTCAGCGGCGGTACAGTATTTCATGCTGAACTACGGGATCATCATGGATCGCAATATGATTGCGAATATCCTCGATACCACCGCATCGGAAAGCTTCGCTCTGCTCACGCCGCAACTGGTCGTTACGCTGCTGTTTAGCGGCCTGGCGGCGGTTGCGGCGATGTTCTGGATCCGCATCCGTCCCGCCGCCTCGCGCTGGAAGGATGTGTTGTGGCGCCTCGTGAGCGTGCTGGGCTGCTGCGCGGCGATAGTCATCGTGGCGCTGCTTTTCTATAAAGATTACGCCTCGTTGTTTCGTAATAACCGCGAGCTGGTGAAAACCCTCAGCCCTTCCAGCAGCATTGCGGCGAGCTGGTCTTACTATTCGCATCACCGCCAGGCGAACCTGCCGCTGGTGCGCATCGGCGAAGATGCGAAGCTGCTTGCTAACCGGCAGACCGGCAAGCCGAGCCTTACGATTTTGATCGTCGGCGAGACCTCGCGCGCGGACAATTTTTCGCTTGAGGGGTACGGGCGGCAGACCAACCCGAAGCTTGCGAAGGACGATGTTTTCTGGTTCCCGCATACCACCTCCTGCGGCACCGCGACGGCGGTCTCCGTGCCCTGCATGTTCTCTAATATGCCGCGCTCGCATTACGACGAGGGGCTGGCAAGCCATCAGGAGGGGCTGCTGGATATCCTGCAGCGGGCGGGCCTGCAGGTGCTGTGGAATGAAAATGACGGCGGCTGCAAAGGCGCCTGCGACCGGGTGCCGCATCAGGACATGACGGCGCTGAACCTGCCGGGCATGTGCCAGGAAGGCGAATGCTACGATGAGGTGCTGTTCCACGGGCTTGATGACTATATCCGCAACCTCAAAGGCAACGGGATCATCGTGCTGCACACTATCGGCAGCCACGGCCCGACCTATTACCATCGTTATCCGCCGCGCTTTAAGGTCTTCACCCCGACCTGCGATACCAATGAGATCCAGACCTGTAGCCAGGCGCAACTGGTGAACACCTATGACAACACGTTGTTATATGTGGACTATATTGTCGATAAGGCGATTGGCGTGCTGAAGGCGCATCAGGATAACTTCACCACCAGCCTGGTTTATCTCTCCGATCATGGCGAATCGCTGGGGGAAAACGGCGAATATCTGCACGGACTGCCTTACGCTATTGCCCCGGAGCAACAAAAACATGTGCCGATGCTGTTATGGTTATCGCCAGATTATCAGCAGCGGTTCGGTGTGGAGGCGAGCTGTCTGAGCCATCTCGCAGCATCGAACGCCTTTTCGCAGGATAATCTCTTTTCCACCGTGCTCGGCATGACCGGCACACAGACCCGTGAATATAAGCCGGGCGATGATATTCTGGCAGCGTGTCGGAGCAAAGCGTAATGAAGATACTGGTTGTGGAAGATGACGCCCTGCTGCTTGAAGGGCTGATGCTGGCGCTGGCGGGCGAAGGCTACGTGTGTGACGGTGTCACGTCGGTGAAAGCGGCCCAGGCGCATCTGGCCTGCGGCATTTATAGCCTGATTGTGCTGGACCTTGGCCTGCCGGATGAAGACGGGCTGCAATTACTCACACGGCTACGCCGCGAGAAAAGCATGCAGCCAGTGCTCATCCTTACCGCCCGCGATACGGTAAGCGAGCGTATCGCCGGGCTTGATGCGGGCGCGGACGACTATCTGGTTAAACCTTTCGCGCTGGATGAGCTGCTGGCGCGCATTCGCGCCATTATCCGCCGTCATGTTAACCAGGGAGACAGCCTGCTGGAGGTGGGCGAGCTGGCGCTGGATATGACGCATCGCCAGATCCGTCTGGCGGGCGAGCCGCTGGAGCTGACGCCAAAAGAGTACGCTATTCTCTCGCGCCTGATGCTCAAGGCGGGCCACCCGGTGCACCGGGAAATCCTTTATCAGGATATTTATAACTGGGAGTCGGAACCCTCCACCAACACGCTGGAAGTGCATATTCATAACCTGCGCGACAAAATCGGCAAGTCCGCCATTCGCACCGTTCGCGGTTTTGGCTATACCCTGGTTAAAGCGGACGGCGCTCCGGAATGACGCTGCGTGAACGCCTTCGCCGCAACAGCAACAGCCTGAGCTTCCGCCTGCTGTTAGCTATCGGCCTTATCCTCTTTGTCTGTCAGGCCATCAGCGTGCTGTGGCTGTGGCATGAAAGCAAAGAACAGATCCACCTGCTGGTGGACGCCGCCGTACGCGGCGACAACAACCACCGACATATTGAGCGCGAGATCCGCGAAGCGATAGCGAGCCTCGCGGTGCCGAGTTTAGTGATTATCGGGCTGGCGCTGGTGCTCTGCCTGCAGGCCGTTAAATGGATAACCCGGCCGCTGCGTAAACTGCAGGACCATCTTGAAAACCGCACCGAAGATAACCTTGAGCCAATTCAGTATCTCAGCTCGGTGCAGGAGATAGACGCCGTCACGCTCGCCATCAACCAACTGCTTTCCCGTCTGACCACAAGCCTTGAGCGCGAGCGGCTGTTCACCGCCGACGTGGCCCATGAGCTGCGCACGCCGCTGGCCGGGCTGCGCCTGCATCTCGAACTGCTGGAGCGCAACAACCATGTGCAGGTGCAGCCGCTGATTGCGCGGCTCGACCAGATGACCCGAAGCGTAGTGCAGCTGCTGCAGCTGGCTCGCGCCGGGCAGTCGTTCACCTCCGGCAACTATCAGGATGTCTCGCTGACGGAAGATGTGGTGCTGGCGACGGAAAGCGAGCTGCGCACGATGCTCGCGCAGCGCGATCAGACGCTTCGTCTGCGGCTCTCGCCGCAGGCGCGCGTGCGCGGCGACACGACGCTCTTGCAGGTGCTGCTGCGAAACCTGGTGGAAAACGCGCATCGCTACAGTCCGCAAGGCAGCGTGATTACCGTAAGCGTGGCGGCGACGCCCGTGGCTTCGCTCATTGTGGAAGATGAAGGCGCCGGGGTGGATGAAAGCAAGGTCGGCGAGCTGAGCAAAGCCTTTGTGCGCATGGACCGCCGTTACGGCGGCATCGGGCTGGGGCTGAATATCGTCAGCCGCATCGTTCAGCTACACAAGGGCGAATTCCTGCTTGAAAACCGCGCGCCCGAGCGCGGAAGCCGCGCCACGGCGCGCTTTCCGGCGAACAGCTAACCCGGATTAAGAGGCGGCGCGCTGTTCCGTCAGGCTTTTTAAAAACGCCTCGCTTTCAGCGGGCGAGCGCAGATGCACAAAGCGGATATGCGACCAGGCCGGGTTCTGCATATCCGCAAGGTAGCGCACCCGGTTGCTGCGCCAGGTTTTCAGCGTCCAGAGCAGAATGGAGTCGCGGCTGAAAAAGCTCTGGCGAAAGCTCTCCCGGTTGCCGGTGCCGGGCCAGAGTTCGGTTTTACGCCAGGCGCGGGTCGCGGCGCGGCGCACTGCCTGCCAGAAGGTGCGGGTAAAACCGTAATCAAGCCAGACTACGCATTCCACCTCGCGCCATTTCACCGGTCTGGTTCGGTTATAGTTGCCGTCCAGCACCCACCCCTGCGGCTGCGCAGCCAGTTGTTGCCGAATTTTTTCCATAAACACCTCATCCGGCGTCCCTTGCCAGTTGGCGCGCCAGTAAAGCGCATCAAGCTGGATATAAGGCAAATTAAGCTGCTGCGCCAGACGGCGGGCGAAGGTGCTTTTGCCGCTGCCGCTGGTGCCGACCACATTAATTTTCATCTCCTCCGCCCTCTTTTTGCTGTTTTTAAACGCTCCGCGAGCCGCTATGTTATTGAGGTTGTCAGAAAAATACAGTTTTTGATGAACCCACTACCTTTTTTGACAGGGAGCCGGCATGTTTTCAGGTCTTAGCGCTTTTCCTTTAACGCCGATGCGGGGCGACGCCCCCGATTCACACAGGTTTATCCGGCTGGTTGAACGGCTGGCTGACGCCGGGGTGCAGAGTATTGGCGCGCTCGGCTCAACGGGCAATTACGCTTATCTGACGCTGGAGGAGCGGCTGCGGATGACTCGAATCGCGGTTGACCATGCCGCTGGCGTACCGGTAATGGTGAGCGTGGGCGCTGTTCGCACCCGCGACGTGCTGACGCTTGCCGAAGGCGCGCAGCGCGCCGGGGTTCGCGCCCTGCTGCTCGCCCCCGTGTCTTATCAGCCGCTGACGGAGGATGAAGTTTTCAGTCTTTATCAAACGGTGGCGCAACATTGCGACGTGCCGCTATGTATTTATGACAACGCCGCGACCACCCATTTCACCTTCACCGATGCGCTGTACCAGCGGCTGGCGCAGCTGCCTGCGGTTTGCTCCATTAAGCTTCCCGGTTCACCGCTTGCCGCGCCGGCGGGCCGCGAGCGCGTGGAGAAGCTTCGCGCCCTGCTGCCTTCACGTATAAAACTTGGCGTCAGCGGCGATATGTTTGCGCAGGCGGGCTTACGCGCCGGTTGCGATGTCTGGTATTCGGTGGTGGGCGGGCTTTATCCCCGTTTAGCGCTGCGTCTTCTACGCGGCGCGCGAGAAGACGGGCAGCAGGACGCCGACTTTTTATCAGACCTCGAGCCGCTGTGGACGCTCTTCAGAGGTCACGGCAGCCTGCGCGTGATGGCGGCGCTGGCGGTATTCTCTGGCCTGCTCGACGAACCGCCGCTGCCTGCGCCGCTAAAAATGCTGCCCGCGCAAGAACAACAACAGATCCGCTCGTTGCTGCCCGTCCTGGAAGCCTGGGAAGCGGCGTAAGCTTTCCCGGCACACCCCGCCGGGGCGCGCGTGGTTTGACCTGCCTTTTCATCCGCTGGTTACTCGCACCCCGGTCCTCTCCCAAAGGAGCGAGGGAGAAAACCCGCGAGCGCGGTAAGGTCAGAGCGCAACGGGCGCCGCGCTTGCGTTGAAAAACGCCGCACCAGGCGCCCCTAATACGCAATTCCCGGCGGGTTCACTACCGACGCCGCTACCCCTTCCTCTTGCTCGCCCCAACGGGCCAGCACCTGTTGATAAGCGCCGCTGTGAATGGCGCCGTTTATTCCCTCCTGCAGTGCATAAACTAACCCGTTGCCCTTTTTGGTCGTGGTGGCGACATACGCCTTCAGCGGCCCTTTGCCCACCAGCCGCGTTTTCCCGGTGAGCGCGGCTTTGTACGCCCCCACCGAATGCGGGCCGAATATTGCGTCCGCGCGCCCCGATTGCAGGTAGAGGTTGCCGGAAGCATCGTCGGTCAGGTAAATCGGCTGCACCGGCTTAAGCCCGTTCGCCTGGTTTTCTTTATCCCACTTCAGCAGAATTTTCTCCTGATTGGTGCCCGACCCCACAATGACCCTTTTGCCCGCCACGTCCGGCGGCGTGTTGATTGACTGGATCTCACTGGTCGATTTCACCGAAAAGCCGAGCGTATCCACCCGGTAGGTGGCGAAATCAAACTTCATTTTCCGCTGTTCGGTCACGGCGATGTTCACCAGCGCCACGTCATATTTGCCGGCGCTAATGCCGAGCGGCCAGTCCTCCCAGGCGGTCGGCACCAGTTTCACCTTCAGACCGAGGCTGTCGGCTAGCAGCTGCGCGATATCCGGGTCGCTGCCGATGCGCGTGCGATTATCGCTCGCCAGCAGCGCCAGCGGCGGCGAGTTGAGCGCGGAGATAGCCACCGTCAGCGTACCCGGATCAACAAAGCGGTAGCCCGACGGGATCTTCGCGATGGCCGCCGGGTTGGCGGGCGTGTGGATCGGCGTTTCATTCGCTTTCAGGTCGATGCCCGCCGCCATGGCGAACGGGCCTGCGCTGAACAGCAGCAGCGTCAGCAGTGCTTTCATCCTTGCTCCTTAGAGTACGCGGGAAAGAAAATTGCGCGTGCGCGGGTGCTGTGGACGGTTTAACACCGCCTCGCTGCTGCCCTGCTCTACAATCCTGCCATCCACCATAAACACCACGTTGTCCGCCACTTCACGGGCAAAGCCGATTTCATGCGTCACGACCACGAGCGTGGTGCCAGAGCGCGCCAGCTTTTTAATTACGTCCAGCACCTCGCCCACCAGCTCCGGATCCAGCGCCGAGGTGGGCTCGTCGAACAGGATGACTTTTGGCTCCAGCGCCAGCGCGCGGGCGATAGCGATACGCTGCTGCTGGCCGCCGGAAAGATGGCGCGACCAGGCCTCCGCCTTATGGCGAAGCCCTACCACCTCCAGCAGCGCATACGCCCGGGCGACAGCCTGCTCCCGCGGCACGCCGTGCGCGATGGGCGCTTCAATCAGGTTTTCCAGCACCGTCAGGTGGGGAAACAGGTTGAAGTTTTGAAAGACATAGCCCACGTTCACGCGCTGGCGCAGGATCTCGCGCTCTTTCAGCTCATAGAGCTTGTCGCCTTCCCGGCGGTAGCCAATGTAATCGCCGTCTATCTGGATAAAACCTTCGTCTACCCGTTCGAGGTGGTTGATGGTGCGCAGCAGCGTCGACTTGCCGGAGCCGGATGGCCCGATGATCACCGTCACCGAGCCGGGCTTAAGTTCCAGCGATACATTATCCAGCGCTTTATG
Source organism: Franconibacter pulveris DSM 19144 (assembly GCA_000621185.1). Lineage (GTDB taxonomy): Bacteria > Pseudomonadota > Gammaproteobacteria > Enterobacterales > Enterobacteriaceae > Franconibacter > Franconibacter pulveris. The sequence continues at coordinate 533,929 of KK211222.1, read as the reverse complement.
TTTGCCGAAATATTTACTGACGCGGGTGATGGCAATATGCCCTGCGGCGCTAGGGGAGTTGAGCATTGACAGTCTCCTGGGTTTTTGGCGTGGCGAAAGCCCATTTACGCGCCGGGCGGTCCACCGCCGAGCGGCGCTGGCTGCGCGCAAGCCAGCGTTCCACGCCGTATTGCAGCAGGGAAAGCAGGCTGGTCAGGACCAGATACCAGGCGGCGCCCACCATCAGCAGCGGGATAACCTCCTGGGTGCGGTTGTAGATCATCTGAATGGTGTAGAAGAGCTCCGGCATCGCCAGCACGTAAACCATCGCCGTGCCTTTAGCGAGGCTGATGATTTCGTTAAAGCCCGCCGGAAGGATGGTGCGCAGCGCCTGCGGCAGGATAATGCGCAGCGTACGCCGCCACGCGGGCAGCCCCAGCGCGGCCGCCGCTTCGTACTGGCCGTGGTCGACGCCCAAAAAGCCGCCGCGAATAATCTCCGCCGTGTAAGCACTCTGCACCAGCGTCAGCCCCACCACCGCCGTGGCGAACTGGCCCAGCACGTTAATGGTCGGGTAGCTGGCGAAGGTCATGTCGGTAAAGGGGATGCCCACCGACAGCGTGTCGTAGAGGTAGGAGAAGTTATAAAGAATAATCAGCACCACGATGAGTGGCAGCGAGCGAAACAGCCAGATGTAGCCCCAGGCAAGGCTGCTCAACAGCCACGAGTCGGAGAGCCGCGCCATCGCCAGCACGCCGCCGAACAGAATGCTCAATAAGGTGGCCAGCACGGTAAGCTGGAGCGTCTGGAAAACGCCTTCGAGAATCACCGGGTCGAAGAACCAGCGGGCGAAAACGCTCCACTCCCAGCGCGGGTTGAAGGCGACCGACTGCGCCACCACGGCGAGTAAGAAGAGCGCGACCGCCGCCCCGACGATGCGCCAGGGATAGCGTGCCGGCACGACGTTGACCGTAGCGGCGGGGGTTTCTGCGGGAAGAGTCATGTTGCCTCCTCAGGCCGTTTTTGCATGGTTTTCGACAAGGGATTTGGTAAAGCGCAGCCGCCCGTCATAAGGCGGCAGGCTGTACTCCTCCGGGTCGCGGGTCAGGTCGAAGTGCGGCTGATACCCGTGGCTTAAATAGAGGCGCACCGCTTCCGGCTGGCGAAAGCCGGTGGTGAGATAGACCTGGCTGTAGCCCGCCAGCCGCGCGCGGCGCTCCAGTTCGCTGACCACTTTCCAGGCCAGCCCCTGGCGCCTGAGGTCGCTGCGCGTCCAGATGCGCTTAAGCTCCGCGGTGTTGTCGTCAAAAGGTTTATAGGCGCCGGTTGCGATAATCTCGCCGTCGCGCTCCAGCACAATAAACAGCCCCTGCGGCGGCAGATACCACTCCGTCAGCTCCACTTCGGCGTCTTTAGAAAAGTAATCACCGTAGCGGGCAGCGTACTCGCCAAACAGCCCGGTGATAATCGGCTCCAGCTCCGGCGCCTGCGGTGAGACGTCGCGAAAGAATTCAGTGCTCATCTCGCCTCCTTAGTCGCCAAGGCCCGGCGGATTGATTTCAGAAGACGGGATGCGCTCCACGCCCTCGCCCCAGCGGTTCAGCACCTTGTCGTAGTCGCCGTTTTTAATGACCCCGTTCAGCGCGGTTTGCACCGGTTGCGCCAGCCCGCTGCCTTTTTTCAGCGTCACGGCGATGTGCGCCGCCTTCGGCCAGCCGCCATCCACGCTGCCCACCAGCCGCGTTTTGCCGGTCAGCGCCGCTTTCCATGCGCCGATAACGTTCGGCCCGAAGTACGCATCAGCGCGGCCCGACTGCAACGCCAGCGTCTGCGCGGCGTCATCTTTGGCGTAAACCGGCGTAAACGGCTTCAGGCCCTTCGCCTGGTTCGCTTTATCCCAGGCCAGCAGAATCGCCTCCTGATTAGTGCCCGAGCCGACGATAATGCGCAGCCCGGCGATATCCTCCGCTTTCTCAAGCGATTTAATGGCGCTTGTGTCCTTCACGTAAAAGCCCAGCGAGTCCTTGCGGTAGGTCGCGAAGTCGAACTTCTCTTTGCGCGCTTTGGTGACGGTAATGTTGCTGATGGCGGCGTCATACTTGCCGGAAGCGACGCCGAGCGGCCAGTCTTCCCAGGAAGTGGGCACCACGTTCAGCTCAAGCCCCAGGCTGTCGGCCACCAGGCGGGCGATATCCACCTCGCTGCCAAGCAGGGTTTTGTTGTCGTCGGCGAAGACCGTCAGCGGCGGCGAGTTAAGCGCCGCCACCGCCACGGTGAGCTTGCCCGGCTGGGCGAAACGGTAGCCTTGCGGGATTTGCGCCGCGGCTTCGGCGTTTTTCGCGGTGTTGACGGGCGTTTTGTTGGCGTCCAGGCTCACGCCTTTGCCGTTGATGGTCACGTCCTGGGCCATCGTGCCCGCGCTCAGGCCGCCAAACGCGACGGCCAGCGCCAGAATAAGCATGGTTTTCTGCATAGCATCGGCTCTTTTATTGTTGTGTGAAGGAATTAGCAGGCGTTTTCAGCCCCAGGCTTTCGCGAAGCGTCGCGCCCGGGTAGTCGCGGCGGAACAGTCCGCGCTGTTGCAGCAGCGGAATCACCTCGTCGACAAAGCGCGGGAAGGTGTCCGGCGTGCCGCCCTGAATGATAAAACCGTCGGCGGCGAAGCCTTCAAACCACTGCTGCAGGCCGTCCGCCACCTGCTCTGGCGTGCCGTGAAAGCGCGGGCGCGGCGTGGCGGCTTCGAGCGCCGCCTGGCGCAGCGTCTGGTGGTGCTCGCGGGCGCGGCGCTTTATCTCATCGGTGGTGCTGCGAAAGCTGTTCTGCCCAAGGTCGCCGATGTCCGGAAACGGTGCATCAAGCTCATACTGGCTGAAGTCGTGGTGCTCAAAATAGCGGCCCAGATAGTTCAGCGCGTCGTCGATGGAGACCAGCGCGGCGGTAGTCTGATACTGGCGCTCCACGTCATCGGCATCACGCCCCACAATCACGCTGACGCCCTGGAAGATATGCAGCTCGTCCGGCGTTCTGCCATATTTTTCCAGTTGCCCTTTCACGTCGCGGTAAAACGCCTGTGCCTCTTCAAGGCTCTCCTGATGGGTGAAGATGGCGTCGGCGTGGCGGGCGGCGAGCTTTTTACCGTCCTCAGAGGCGCCAGCCTGAAAGATAATCGGCCGGCCCTGCGGCGTGCGGCCAATGTTGAGCGGCCCCTGCACCTGGAAGAAATCGCCGTGGTGGTCGAGCGTGTGCAGCTTCGTCCGGTCGAAAAACTGCCCGGTCTCTTTGTTGCGCACAAAGGCATCCTCTTCCCATGAATCCCACAGCCCCTTCACCACCTCGAGGTATTCATCGGCGATGCGGTAGCGCAGCGCGTGATCCGGGTGCTTCTCGCGCGAGAAATTTTTCGCCGAACCCTCCAGCGGTGACGTCACCACGTTCCAGCCCGCCCGGCCGTTGCTCAGGTGATCGAGACTTGCGAACTGGCGCGCCACGGTAAACGGCTCGCTGTAGGAGGTGGAGAGCGTGCCCACCAGCCCCAGATGGCGGGTGACGGTCGCCAGCGCCGACAGCACGGTTATCGGCTCAAAGCGGTTAAGAAAATGCGGGATAGACTTTTCGTTGATATACAGGCCGTCGGCGACGAACAGGAAATCGAGCTTGCCCTGCTCGGCTTTTTCCGCCGTCGCCTTCACAAAATCAAAATTGATGCTGGCGTCCGCCACCGCGGCGGGATGCCGCCAGGCGGACATGTTTCCTGAGGCGCCGTGCAGTATGGTGCCAAGGCGCAGCTGTCGTGCTGAAGTCATGCTTATCCCCTCTCTTCCCGTTTTCAGGCCATAGCTACCCTTACCCCGCCAGTTGGCGGAGCGAAGGTGATAAAAGGTTTAATGCTGGCTTAGCTGGCGCAGCGCTTTTTCCGCAAGGCGTGCGAAGTAGCGCGCCGCGCCTTCCAGCAACGCGTCGTCCGGGTTGTAGGCCGGATGATGCAGGCCGTACTCGCTGGCGCTGCCGAGGCTTATGAACGCGCCGGGGATCTGTTGCAGATAGATAGCGAAATCTTCGCCGCCCATGTGCAGATCCGCAGGCTCCGTTTTCAGCCCGGCTTCACGGGCGACCTGCTCCGTAAACGCCGCCCAGTGCGGATCGTTGATCAACGCAGGCGGGCCGTCGCGCCAGTCAATAGTGATTTGCGCATCAAAGGCGGCGGCGAACCCGGCGGCGAGCTGGCGCAGGCGCTGGGCCACTTTGCTGCGCACCTCGCGGTCGTGGGTGCGCACGGTGCCTTCAAGCTCCACCGTCTCCGGCAGCACGTTCCAGGTATTGCCGCCCTGAATGCGGGTAACGCTCACCACCACGGAATGCAGGCTGCTGACGTCGCGGCTGGCGATGGTCTGCAACGCGCCGACAAGCTGCGTCGCCAGTACGATGGCGTCTTTGCCCTCCTGCGGACGGGCGGCGTGCGCGCCCTTGCCTTTGATATGAATCACGAAGCGGTCGACGTTGGCGTAGAAGGCGCCGGGACGGGTGGCGAAAACGCCTACCGGGAGGCTGGGTTCGTTATGCATGCCGAAAATCGCGCTGACGCCCTGCAGCGCGCCGGCGCGGATAACCGCCTTCGCGCCGGTGAAGTTCTCTTCTGCCGGCTGGAAGATAATCCGCACGCGCCCCGACAATTCCCTTTCACGCGCTTTTAGAAGCTGCGCCGCGCCGAGCATCACGCTTGTGTGAATGTCATGGCCGCAGGCGTGCATCACGCCAGGGGTGTCTGAGCTAAAGGCCACACCGCTCTGCTCATCAATCGGCAGCGCGTCGATATCCGCGCGCAGGGCGATAAGCGGCTCGCCCTGACCCACTTCCGCAACCACGCCGGTGTGAAGCGGCAGGTCGGGCAGGCGCAGGCCGTTCTGCTCAAGCCAGCGGCGCAGCCGCGCAGTGGTGGCGACCTCGTTGCCGGAAAGCTCCGGATGCTGGTGCAGCTCGCGCCGCCAGGCGATTAATTGTTCTGCGAATGCGCTCATGCCAGCTCCTTCTCAGGTGCCGCCAGCAGCGCCAGCGAGCGCAGACGCGCCGCGCCGTCGGCAAAGGGGGTATCAATAACAAACTCCTCAATACCGAACTGCTGATGCAACGCTTCCAGCGCTGCGCGCACGTCCGCAGCCGTGCCTTTAAGCAGCGACGGCGTACGCGGCGTAATGCGCGCCGCCGGGCTGCCCGCCTGGCGAATAAAGGCCTCCGCCTGCGCTTCGCTCGCGACCGTCACCTTCTGGCCGTTTTGCAGCTCCACCAGCCATAGCTGAACCGCCTGCGAGAGCGTTTCCGCCTCTTCCCGGCTCTCTGCCACCACCGCCTGCACCGCCAGCAAAAAGTCGCCGCGGGCGCGCTGGCGCCAGAGGCGCACGACGTCACCCAGCAGTGCCTTATCGCCGTTCAGGTGCCCGGCGAAGACAAAATGCCAGCCGAGCTTTGCGGCGAGCGCCGCGCTTTCAGGGCTTGCGCCCAGCAGAAAACGCTGCGGCTTGTGGGACGGCAACGGCGTGGCGCGCAGGGCGTGGAAATCATCTTCATCGCCGCCGCGTTCGGTGAGCCAGCCGGTCAGCTCGGCAAGCTGGGCGGCGAAATCGCCCTTTTCTTCCGGGCGTATCCCTTTTTGCAGCGCCCGGGTGGAAAGCGGCAGCCCGCCCGGCGCTTTGCCGACGCCAAGGTCGATACGGCCCGGCGCCAGCGACGCCAGTAAATGGAAATTTTCTGCCACTTTATAAGGGCTGTAGTGTTGCAGCATGACGCCGCCGGAGCCGAGGCGAATGCGCTGAGTCTGCGCGGCAAGCCAGGCGATGATAATTTCCGGCGAGGGGCTGGCCAGGCGCGAGGTATTATGGTGCTCCGCCACCCAGAAGCGATGATAACCCCACGCCTCCGCGCGCTGCGCCAGTTCCAGGGTGCGCGCAAGCGCCTGTCCAGCGGTTTCTCCCTCCGCCACCGGGCTTTTATCCAGCAGGCTCAGTCGGTAAGTCATTATTTATTCCCTTGACGAGTAACGTGGCTTCATTATTAAAGTCGTCGCGTCACGCCGGGAAACAAATAATTTTCCTTAAGTAAGTTAAAAAACAGAAATACAACCCCGACCGTAAGCTCAATAAGGATGAATAACAGCGAGCGTTATTTATCTGTTCATTAGCCAGAAGACAGGAAATAACGGCGGACGATGCTATCCCGCGTCTGAGCCGTGAGCCCCTCTTTCACATTTATTGCGGCTTACCCTCGCCATCGCCAAACCCTGTGGAGTCCTGACATTAAGATCGGGTAGGCTTGCACACGGTCAATTTTCCCGGTGCGGTAAAAGCCTGTTTCTCCTGCCGCCCGTTTACTAAGGAACATAACAATGACGCTTGATGAAATTATCCGCACGCGCTTTACCAGCAAAGCCTATGACGAAACCCGCAAGCTCACCGCGGTTCAACAGCAGCAACTGCTCGACGTGCTGCGCTACAGCCCATCGTCGGTGAACTCTCAGCCGTGGCATTTCTTCGCCGTGACCTCTGACGAAGGCAAAGCGCGACTGCTGCCCGCCGTTGCGGAGGCGAACGCCGGTAAAATCCAGAAAGCGGCGATGGTCGTGGTCTTCACCATTCGCGAGCAGATAACCGAAGAGCATCTGCAGGCGCTGCTGGATAAAGAACAGCAGGACGGGCGTTTTATCAGCGATGAGATGCGCCAGGGCCAGGACAAAGGCCGCCGCTATTTCGTTGACCTGAACAGCCACTCCGTGGAAAGCCAGCAGGCATGGATGGCGCGTCAGGCTTACATCTCACTCGGTTTCTTCCTGCTTGGCGCCGCGAGCCTTGGGCTGGACGCCACCCCTATTGAAGGCTTCTCGCCGGAGAAAATGGACGACGCGCTGGGTCTGAAAGCAAAAGGATTGAAAAGCGTGGTGATCGCGACGGTGGGTTACCACAGCGACGCCGACTTCAACGCCGCCTTGCCGAAATCCCGACTCGACACCGACCAGGTTATCACCCTGCTGTAAGTTTTCAGGCCGCCCTGCGGCGGCCTTTTCCCTTCTGCTCTTTCCTTCCTGTACTGGCACGCTGAAACGTGCCCGGGGCGGCGTCACACCCTTACTGGTATGTTTTGCTTAGACCCGAATTTGCGGGTAGGATGCTGCGCCATGTTTCGCTTTTAACGCATAGCTATTCACTGGAAAAGCGAACATTTCCCGTACAGAAGACCAGCAAAAGCAAACGATTGGTCAGCAACGGGGTTTCCCAGTTAGAAGACAGGATAACAGGAACACAATGAAGACAACGAAGCAAAGCGCGGCGGACCATCAGGCCGCGAAACGACGCTGGTTGAACTCCCACGAAGAGGGATACCACAAAGCGATGGGCAACCGTCAGGTGCAGATGATAGCCATCGGCGGCGCTATCGGCACAGGTCTGTTTTTAGGCGCTGGCGCGCGTCTGCAGGCGGCCGGCCCCTCCCTCGCCATTGTTTATCTGGTGTGCGGGATTTTCTCTTTCTTTATTCTGCGCGCGCTGGGCGAACTGGTGCTGCATCGTCCGTCGAGCGGCAGCTTCGTCTCTTACGCTCGCGAATTCCTCGGTGAAAAAGCGGCGTATGTCGCAGGCTGGATGTATTTCGTCAACTGGGCGATGACCGGCATCGTGGATATCACCGCCGTGGCGCTCTATATGCACTATTGGGGCGCGTTTGGCGATGTGCCGCAGTGGGTCTTTGCCCTCGGCGCGCTGGCGATCGTCGGCACCATGAACATGATCGGCGTGAAGTGGTTCGCGGAGATGGAGTTCTGGTTCGCGCTGATCAAAGTGTTGGCTATTGTGCTGTTTCTTGTGGTGGGGACAATTTTCCTCGGCACCGGCAAACCGCTGGACGGCGGCGCAACCGGCTTCCACTTAATACCCGATAACGGCGGCTTCTTCCCGCACGGCTTGCTGCCTGCGCTGGTGCTGGTGCAGGGGGTAGTTTTCGCCTTCGCCTCTATCGAGCTGGTGGGTACGGCGGCGGGCGAATGTAAAGACCCGGAAACCATGGTGCCGAAAGCCATCAACAGTGTTATCTGGCGTATCGGCCTGTTCTATGTCGGCTCGGTTATCCTGCTGGTGCTGCTGCTGCCATGGAACGCTTATCAGGCGGGTCAGAGCCCGTTCGTGACCTTCTTCTCGAAACTCGGCGTGCCGTACATTGGCAGCGTGATGAATATCGTGGTGCTGACGGCGGCGCTCTCCAGCCTCAACTCGGGCCTTTACTCGACTGGCCGTATTCTGCGCTCTATGTCGATGGGCGGCTCCGCGCCGAAGTTTATGTCGAAGATGAGCAAACAGCAGGTGCCGTTTGCCGGCATCCTGGTGACCATGGCCGTTTACGTCGTGGGCGTCTTCCTGAACTATCTGGTGCCGTCTCAGGTGTTTGAGATTGTGCTGAACTTTGCCTCGTTAGGCATTATCGCCTCCTGGGCGTTTATCGTGGTGTGCCAGCTGCGCCTGCGCAAAGCGATTAAAGAAGGCAAAGCGGCGGACGTGCACTTCAAGCTGCCGGGCGCGCCGTTCACCTCCTGGCTGACGCTGCTGTTCCTGCTGGCGGTGCTGGTGCTGATGGCGTTCGACTACCCGAACGGCACATGGACTATCGGCTCCATTCCGCTTATCGCCATCCTGCTGACGCTGGGCTGGTTCGGCGTGCGCAAGCGCGTGAACGAAATTCACAGCGCCGCGCCGCAAAACCCGGATGACGTGGAGACGGTGACGCTGAAAGAAGAGCATTCTCGCTAAGTTTTCTTGCTGCTTCAGCGCCACGCAAAACCGCCCTTTGGGCGGTTTTTTTATGCGCGCCGCCGCGTACAAAGGCGGGTGACGCCTCGCGTAGCCGCTCTAAAATACGACAAAACAGCCTGAACGCCTGCGCCGCTTTTTACCCTTTCTTAAAAGGGGCAAAGCAGAAGGCCCTGGCAAGGAATATACATTCTCCATAACCCCCCTTAGCCACACCTTTTCGCCTTTTATTCCCTCTCTGCGCATTAGCAAAGCAAAAAAAAGCATTTATCCATTGTGACTAACTTATTCCAATAAACACTTTTGTTTTTTCTTCTTCCGCCTGCACGATAAAGCCATCGATATATATAAAACCATTCACTTATCACTTGCGGGAATAACCATGACAATAACGAAGACAAAAAGCGCCATGGCGCTGGCGCTCTTATTCGCCACGAGCGCAGCGCAGGCGGAAGGGCAAATTAGCATCGCGCAGCAGTTTGGCATTGGTTATTTAATTCTGGATGTGGTTCGCGACCAGCAGTTAATTGAAAAACAGGGCAAGAAACAGGGGCTGGATATTAAAGTAGACTGGCGCACCCTCTCTGGCGCCACGGCCATGAACGAAGCGCTGCTCTCCGGCGCGCTGGATGTCGCCTCGGCGGGCGTGCCGCCGCTGCTGACCCTCTGGGACCGCACCAAAGGCCGCCAGAACGTCAAGGCCATCGCCTCGCTCGGCTCCATGCCTAACTACCTGCTCAGCAACAACCCGGCGGTGAAAAGCGTAAAAGACTTAAGCAACAAAGACCGCATCGCGGTGCCTGCCGCAGGCGTCGGCTTCCAGTCGCGCACGCTACAAATTGAAACCGCAAAGCTCTTCGGCAACGCCGATTACAAGCGGTTTGACAAAATCAGCGTCAGCCTGCCGCACCCGGACGCCAGCGCGGCGCTGATTGCCGGCGGCTCGGAGATCTCCACCCATTTCTCCAGCCCGCCGTTTCAATACCAGGCGCTGGAGCATAAAAACGTCCACAAAATTTTAAGCTCTTACGACGTGCTGGGCGGCCAGGCCACCTTCAATGTGCTCTATACCACGCAGAAATTTCATGACGAAAACCCGAAAACCTATCGCGCCTTTTATGACGCTTTAGCCGAAGCGGCGCAGATTATTAACGCCGATAAAAATAAAGCCGCGGAAACCTATATTCGGGCAGAAAAATCGCGCCTGCCTTTGCCGCTGGTGCAAAAGATTGTTAACGACCCGGAGATTAGCTTTACCGTCTCGCCCGAGCGCACCTTTATTTATGCGCAAAAGCTTAACGAGCTTGGCGTATTAAAAAATAAAGCGGACTCCTGGAAAGACTATTTCTTTAACGAAGCCTGGCAGAACCCGGGCAGCTAATTCACCTGTAAGGATAACCTCATGACCACGACGCTCGACGCCCCGCTTCGCTCGCAGGATTTTGTGATTAGCCCTTTTGAAAACCTGGGCGCGGAAATTACCGGGCTTGATTTGAGCCTGCCGCTGAACGAGGCGGATTTCGCCCGCGTAAAGCAGGCGCATCTCGACCATCATCTGGTGGTGTTCCGTAACCAGCGCATTACCCCACAGCAGCAGATTGATTTCAGCCGTCGCTTCGGGCCGCTGCAAATCCATGTGCTGAAGCAGTTCTTACTGGCGAATCATCCCGAGATCCTGATTGTCTCCAACATCGTTGAGAACGGCCAGCCGATTGGCCTTGGCGACGCCGGGAAATACTGGCACTCCGATCTCTCTTACAAGGCATTGCCGAGCCTGGGCTCCATGCTGTACGCCCAGGAACTGCCGGAAGAAGGCGGCGATACGCTGTTTGCGGATATGCATAAAGCCTGGGAGACGCTGCCCGCGGCGCTGAAAAAAGCGGTGGACGGCAAACGGGCGGTACACTCCTATACCGCGACTTACAGCAAGCCGAAATTTGGCGCGCAGTGGCGCCCGCAGTTAACCCCGCAGCAGCTCGCCGAAGTGCAAGCCGTGTCGCATCCGGTGGTCCGCACGCACCCGGAAAACGGGCGTAAGGCGCTGTTCGTCAGCGAAGGTTTCACCACGCACATTGAAGGGCTGCCCGAAGACGAAAGCCGCGACATTCTGCAGGCGCTTTACGACCACAGCATTCGCCCGGAGCATCTGTATCGCCACCGCTGGCAATACGGCGACATGGTTTTCTGGGATAACCGCTCGCTTATCCACCTCGCCACCGGCTGCCCGGATCACCTGCGCCGTAAGCTCTACCGCACCACTATCGAAGGCGACGCGCCGTTCTGAAGGAGGCAAGCATGACCGTAACCCACCCGAGCGGGCCGCTGCTGTCCGTTAACAATGTCGATCTGGAGTACCGCACCCGGCAAAGACGCGTGCGCGCCACCCATGAGGTCACGTTCGACGTCTGGCCCAACGACAGGTTTATTCTGCTTGGCCCCTCCGGGTGCGGGAAGTCGAGCCTGCTGAAGGCCATCGGCGGCTTTATGTCGCCGGTAGGCGGCGTTATCCAGCTTGAGGGTGACACTGTCACGCAACCGGGGCCGGAGCGGATGATGGTTTTTCAGGAATTCGACCAGTTGCCGCCCTGGAAAACGGTGGTGGAGAACGTCATGTTTCCGCTGGTCGCCAGCCGCAAGGCCAGCAAGGCCGAAGCGCGGGAGGTGGCGCTGCACTTTCTTGATAAAGTCGGGCTGGCGACATTCGCCGACGCGCTGCCGCATATGCTCTCCGGCGGCATGAAGCAGCGGGTGGCGATAGCCCGCGCGCTGGCGATGAAGCCGAAAGTGCTGTTAATGGATGAGCCTTTCGCCGCGCTGGACGCCCTGACCCGGCGAAAAATGCAGGAAGAGCTGCTCACGCTCTGGGACGAAGCGCGCTTTACGCTGCTGTTCGTCACCCACTCCATTGAAGAAGCGCTGGTGGTCGGCAGCCGTATTCTGGTGCTCTCGCCGCACCCAGGCCAGGTGCGCGCTGAGCTGAACTGCCACCAGTTCGGCATGGACGATTTCGGCAGCCAGGCGTTTCAGCATGCAGCGCAACATATTCACGATCTGCTTTTCCCGCCTGCGGTCACCCCGCACGCGCCCACGTCACACAAGGAGCCTGGTTATGTCGCAGCAGCCGCCCGTCCGTCCCGAGTATCAGCGTGAATTGAGCGCCCCGGCCGCCTTGAGGCTGGACGTGCCGCTGCCCCTCGCCACCCGGTTGTGGAACCAGACGTGGCTGCGCAAAACGGTTATCGTCGCCCTGCTGCTGGTGGTGTGGGAAGTGGTCGCCCGGCTGCAAAACAACGACCTGATGCTGCCGGGCGTGGTGCAGACGCTGCGCGCCTGGGTTGAGGATATGCAAAGCGGCGAACTGCCTGGCAAGATAGCCAACTCCCTCGGCACGTTGTTAAAGGGCTATGTAATTGGCAGCGTACTGGCGCTGCTCTTCAGCGCGCTGGCTATCTCGACCCGGTTCGGGCGCGACTTGCTGAGCACGCTGACCGCGATGCTTAACCCGCTGCCCGCCATTGCCCTGCTGCCGCTGGCGCTGCTGTGGTTCGGTCTTGGCAAGGCCAGCCTGATTTTCGTGCTGGTGCACTCGGTGATGTGGCCGATTGCGCTCAACACCTGGTCTGGCTTTACCAGCGTGCCGGAAACGCTGCGCATGGCCGGGCGCAACTACGGCTTAAGCGGCCCGCGGCTGGTGCTTAATATTCTTATCCCGGCGTCGCTGCCGTCGATTATTTCCAGGCTGAAGATTGGCTGGGCCTTCGCCTGGCGTACGCTTATCGCCGCCGAGCTGGTGTTTGGCGCTTCCAGCGGCGACGGCGGTCTGGGCTGGTACATTTTCCAGAACCGCAACGAGCTTTTCACCGACCGCGTGTTCGCCGGTCTTGCCACGGTGATCGTGATTGGCCTGTTAGTGGAAGGGCTGGTCTTCGCCACCCTTGAAAAAGCCACCGTAAAACGCTGGGGAATGCAGCGCTAGCTCACGACGCGCATGCCTTTTCGTCGTCGCCATATCCTGGTGAGCGCCCGGCGGGCGGTATTAATCCACCCGGTCGGGCGCGGGTCCGCCAGCATGCTTAACGCCCGGGCGTAATCGAGCACCAGCCCCGGCGTCCAGGCCATCGTCTGGCCGCGCTTGCGAATTTGCAAAGCCACCCACAGTTCCGGCGTGGTCATCAGTTTGCCAAAGGCTATCCAGAAGCCTTTACGCTGCCACAGCCGCCCCACGCACCCTTCCAGCGCCGCCTCCAGCCCCTTCGCCACGCTGCTTGAGCAGTTGCGATGCGTAAGATTGTAGGTGTTGTCCTGCCGGTAGCGCCGCCAGAAGCGCTCAAGCCGCGCCGGGCTGTAATTGCGAATGCGCACCTGCCGCGTTGAGGGGCACCACTGCGCCGCTTCGCTGGCGTAGTCGCTGAGAAACCGCCCGGCCACGTTGTTCTCTTTGGTGGCGCGCAGCAGACGGCCAAACTCATCCGGCGAGCGGTCAATCTCCTGCGCCGGATAAAGACTAATGTAAACGCCCTCCGGCGAGGCCAGCGCGGCATGGCCCGTGGAGATGACGCCCTGTTCATCCACCGCGGCGATATAGCGGCTGATAACCGGCCGCTGGCGCGCGCCGCCTGCGGCCGTGCCGGCAGGCGTCCAGACATGCACCGTCAGCGCCGGCTCATCCGCCGCGGGCGGCCCCTCCCACTGGGTGATAAGCGGCGCGCCCGGAATGCCCGCCTGCGCTGCCGGGTCGTCCATCGCCGGGTTGCGCTTCGCCCGTTTCGCCCGCCGCGCCAGCAGTATCAGGTTCCAGCCGGTAAAAGCGAGCCCCAGCCCCAGGCAATAGGGCACCACGCCCTGATAATGCGTCGGCCAGGGTTGATAAAAGAACACGGCAATCAACACTTCCACGACGCCGCCAACCAGCGCCAGCCGCCAGTTGGGGTAGCGCACCACGATGGCTGAAGCGATTTGCAGCGCGCCGTCGGCGAGAAACAGCGTGCCGAATAGCAACGACAGCACCAGGTCGCCTTCATGGTTGCCCGCAAGGATAAGCAATGCAGAGATAACGAAGGCGGCGCCTTTCACATAGCGCAGCCGCTTCTGACCGCCGATGCCGCTGCCCGCCACCAGAAGCGTGGCACCGCCCTCAATCAGCAGCAAAAGCGCAAAAGGCTCAATGGGAAAATAGAGCACGCCATCCAGCGCATCGATAAATATCACGGTGCCGGCAAGCAGCGTAAACGCGCCGAACCGGCGCAGGCCGCGCCAGTGGGAACGGAGAAAATCGACGCCGAGCAGGATCAGAATCAACCGTACCATTACGCCCTCTTTTGTGGACCGTTCAACGCCTGCGATTTCAGTTTTTCAAGCGTAGCTCAGCCTGCGCGCCTTCGCTGCCCTGGCGCAGGCGGCAGCATTAACATATACGCCTATCCAAATATGATGTTGACATCATCATGCCTGAAGACGAGACTTGGCGCTCTGAATGCGGAGGCGCGATGAATTCACTTACCCCCCTTAAACTGTTTAAATCCCTGTCGGACGACACGCGCCTGACGCTGGTCTTACTGTTACGAGAAAAAGGCGAACTGTGCGTGTGCGAACTCTCTGGCGTGATGAGAGAGCCGCAACCTAAAACGTCGCGACATCTGGCTTTGCTGAAGGAATGCGGGCTGCTTTGCGACCGGCGCGACGGAAAATGGATCTACTATCGGCTCTCGCCTCACATGCCCGCCTGGGCCGCCGCCGTAATAGAACAGGCATACCAGTGTCAGCGTGAGGATATTCGCCGCTTAAGCCGACAGGCAGAAAAAGAGAACGCCACCACTAACGGCAAAGCTGTTTGTCTGTAAAAACACATTCACTTATTCATATTTGATGGAATAGCGCGCGCGTTGTTCATTTGACGGGCAAAGGAGAAACTATGCTACTGGCAGGCGCCATTTTCGTTTTCACGCTGACGCTGGTTATCTGGCAGCCCAAAGGGCTTAGCATCGGCTGGAGCGCGCTTATCGGCGCCGCGCTGGCGCTGCTGACCGGGGTGGTCAGCATTGGCGATATACCCACCGTCTGGCAGATTGTCTGGAACGCCACGGCGACTTTTATCGCGGTTATTATCATTAGCCTGCTGCTGGATGAGTCGGGCTTCTTCGAATGGGCGGCGCTGCATGTCGCCCGCTGGGGCAATGGCCGTGGCAAAAGGCTTTTCACGTTTATTATCCTGCTCGGCGCCGCTGTGGCCGCCCTCTTCGCCAATGACGGCGCGGCGCTTATCCTGACGCCTATCGTTATTGCGATGCTGCTGGCGCTGGGCTTCAGCCAGGGCGCGACGCTGGCGTTTGTCATGGCGGCGGGTTTTATTGCCGACACCGCCAGTCTGCCGCTGATTGTGTCGAACCTCGTGAATATCGTCACCGCAGATTTCTTCAAGCTTGGCTTCAGCGATTACGCGTCGGTGATGCTGCCGGTTAACGCCGCCTCCGTGCTGGCGACGCTGGTGATGCTGCATCTCTTCTTTCGACGAGAAATCCCCGCCGTCTATGATATGGCGAAACTCAAAGCGCCCCGCGAAGCGATTCGCGACCGCCGCACCTTCAGAACGGGGTGGATAGTGCTGGTTCTGCTGCTGGTTGGCTTTTTCGCGCTGGAGCCGCTCGGGGTGCCCGTAAGCCTGGTGGCGGCGACGGCGGCGCTGATCCTCTGGCTGGTGGCTCGCCGGGGTGAGGTCATCGACACCCGTAAAGTGCTGAAGGGCGCGCCCTGGCAAATTGTCATTTTCTCGCTCGGCATGTACCTGGTGGTCTATGGGCTGCGCAACGCGGGGCTTACGGAGTGGCTCTCCCTCGCCCTTAATCGCATGGCGGAGCATGGCCTCTGGGGCGCGACGCTTGGCACCGGCTTTCTCACCGCCTTTCTCTCATCGGTAATGAATAACATGCCCACCGTGCTGGTAGGCGCGCTTTCCATCGACGGCAGCAGCGCGCAGGGCGTGATAAAAGAGGCGATGATTTACGCCAACATCATCGGCTGCGACTTAGGGCCGAAAATCACGCCGGTTGGCAGCCTCGCGACGCTGCTATGGCTCCATGTTCTGGCGCAAAAAAATATCACTATCCGCTGGGGATATTATTTCCAGGTGGGCGTGACGATGACGCTGCCCATTCTTTTCGTCACGCTGAGCGCGCTGGCGTTGCGTCTGCTTTAGTAACAATACGGGGACGTCCCCCTTCAGAGGTTCTCATGACTGACATCACGATTTATCACAACCCCGGCTGCGGCACATCACGAAATACCCTCGCGCTGATCCGCAACAGCGGCGTGGAGCCCACTATCATTCTGTATCTTGAAACACCGCCAACGCGTGATGAACTGCGTAAGCTCATCACCGAGATGGGGATAAGCGTGCGCGACCTGCTGCGTAAAAATACCGAGCCTTATGAAACGCTGGGACTTGCCAGCGCGCAACTGGACGACGAGGCGCTGCTGGACGCCATGCTGGCGCACCCGGTGCTTATCAACCGTCCGATTGTGGTAACCCCGCTCGGCACCCGGCTTTGCCGCCCGTCTGAAGCGGTGCTGGATATTCTCCCCGACCCACAGCGCGGCCCTTTTACCAAAGAGGATGGCGAAGTGGTGATTGATGAGAAAGGGCAACGGGTGCACCCGTAGTGCTTACCGTGCGGCCCGGATAATCTGCTCGCTGCACCTCTGCTCTGCCGTTGTCATCTATGCTCAAAGGAAAGCGGCGGGAGAAAACCATGCAGGCGTTGCGGGGAAAAGCTGGCGTTATTACAGCAGTGATGGTGTTTGGGCTGACCTATGGCTTAACCGCGCCGCTGGTCTCCCTGCGACTTAGCGCGGCGGGCTACAGCGAAGGCTGGATTGGCCTGAACGCGGCGATGCATGCGGTGGGGGTGTTCGCCATCGCCCCCCTGCTGCCCGCGCTTTGCCGCCGCTTCTCGCCGCAGGCGCTGATGCGCTTTTCCCTGTTCGCTATTTTTCTCACGCTCTGCCTGTTTCCCTTTGCGCCGCTCGCGAGCTGGTTCGCGCTGCGCCTGCTGCTGGGCGCTTTCAGCGAAATTATTCTGGTGGTCACCGAGACGTGGCTTAATCACGTGAGCGTGGAGCGCACGCGGGCGACTACCCTGGCCTGGTATATGGCGAGCCTGTCGCTGGGTTTTGCGCTCGGGCCGTTTTTGCTGCTGGCGGGCAGCGGCACGCTGCCCTTTTTCTATGGCGCGCTGCTGGCGCTGGCGGCGGCACTTATCCTGCTGCGGCGCAGAACCGAGGCGCCGCTGGCGCAGGAAAAAGCGGGCGCATTCTGGCGCTACCTGGCTCTCGCGCCGCTGGCGATGGCCGCCACGCTGCTGAATGCGGCGCTGGAAGCGGCAGGCATGAACCTGCTGGTGATTTACGCCATGAACCTTGGCTGGAGCGAAAAGCTGGCCACTGCGCTGCTCAGCGTGCTGATGCTCGGTGCGATTGTGCTGCAACTGCCGGTAGGCTGGCTGGCGGATCGGTTCGATCGCGCTCGACTGGTGGTGCTGTTCGCCGCCGTTTCGACGCTCGGCGCGCTGGCCTGGCCGTGGGCGCTGCGCGTGGCGCCGCTCGCCTGGGTATTGATGTTTCTCTGGGGCGGCGCGTTTGTCGCCATTTACACGCTGGTTATCACGCAGGTGGGCGAACGCTTCTGCGGCACGGCGCTGACGGGCGTTTATGCGGCCATGTCGATAATGTGGGGCGCCGGCGCGCTGGTCGGCCCTTCGCTTGCCGGGCTCGCCATGAATGCCGGCGCTCACGGCTTGCCCTGGCTCGCGGCGGCGCTGTGCGGCGCCTTTACGCTTTATGCGTGGTGGATGACAAGGCGAGCGGCGTAGCCTGTCGCTCCTCACCCCGCCACGCTTTCCCCAACGGGGCGAGAGAACACCCGCGAGCGCCCAACAATGAACCCGGGCAGCCGTTCAGGCCGTCTTACAGCGCAATGCGCACCACATCATCCGGGCTGGTCGCCTCTTTCTGGCGGCTGGAAGCCTGCTTCACGCTGACATACAGCGTTTTGCCGTCAGCGGAAAGCGCCAGGCTGTTTGGATGGGTCGGCGTTTCGACGGTTTTTATCACTTTATAATGCTTCGCGTCGATGATGCTGACGCTGCCCGCTTCGCGGTGCGTTACGTAAACTTCATTGCGCGCCGGGTTGAACAGCACGGCGAGCGATTTCGGCACGTCGATTTTCTGTATCACGTTGCCGTTTTTCGTATCCACCACCAGCAGTTGCGCCTGCTTCGCATCGGTGACGAAAGCGCGGTGGTTAGCGGTATCAAGCGCCAGGTTCAGGTACATGTGCTCGCCCTCTTCCTGCAATTTTTTGCGGGAAACGACGCGGTTGTTGCTGGTGTCGATGGTGATGAACTCGCCGTCGGCGTTGGTGGTGTAAAGGCGTTTCGCCGCCGCATCCAGCGCCAGGCCGGTATTCATTTTGCCAAGGTCAGTAATGGTGGTGCGAAGCGTCAGCGTTTCGCCGTCCACCACCCACACCACGCTCGCTTTGCCGAGACCGCCGATGTAAACGGTATTCGTCGCTTCATCCACGGCCAGCTCTCGCGGCTGCAAAGGGCGCGCCGTCTCTGAACGTTGAGTGGGGTCGAGCACCAGGCGCCCTTTCACCTCCGCCGTTTTTGCGTCAATCGCCGTCACCGCGCCATTCACCGTATTGCCGAAGTAAAGCGTATTGGTTTTGGTGTTGATAGCCGCGCCGAACGGTTTGATGTCGTTATGAATAATTTGCGTGATTTCAAGCGTGGCGGGGTCCAGACGGTAGACCACGCCACCTTTATCAAGCGAGCGGCTCTGCGACGTCGCCAGATAAAGCGCCTGCTCTGTCGGGCTGTAGACCATCTCATAGGCGCCTTTGCCTACCGGCTTGCGCAGCAGCGCATCCGCGGCGTGGCTGGTGAAGGTGGTAAAGGCGGTGGCGAACAGCAGCGCGCCCAGCAGCGCGCGCGGCGCGGACAGATGAGATAATTGCATAAAGACTCCCTTTTAAAATAGGCGGTAGTAGTGATGTCACATTGCTTCCGTACGGGTCGCCGGGGTGCCTGCCGCCGGGCTATTTTGTTGAGAATAATAATCATTATTTTATTAAAAGGGGATCTTTTTCTGCCGTACCGCCTTGTACAGGACAAAACCCGGACGAGAATGGCCGTTGCGGAAGTTTCGGCTACACTTTGCTGACTGCACATAGCTGTTAACGATATGTGCCGTTTGGCTTTTCAAAAATTTACATAAAGTTTAACATAGCAACGTATGTTCCATCTGGTTCGTCCCTGAACCCCTAACCCGGTTTGTTGAATGAAAATCTCCCGTGCCGCGAAAGCGCCTCTGTGGTTGCTGCCCGCCGTTTTCTCACCCTGCTTTATCGCCAGCGCCTCCGCGGCTGATGAACAGACGATGGTTGTTACCGCCACCCCCGGCACCGTTTCCGAGCTGGATACGCCAGCGGCGGTGAGCGTGGTTTCCGGCGAAGACCTGCGTCACGCCGCGCCGCGCGTCAACCTGTCGGAAAATCTCGGCAGCGTGCCGGGCCTGCAAATCCAGAACCGTCAAAACTACGCGCAGGATTTACAGCTGTCGATGCGCGGGTTTGGCTCCCGCTCCACGTATGGCGTGCGCGGCATCCGCATGTATGTTGACGGTATTCCGGCCACCATGCCGGACGGCCAGGGTTATACCTCTAACTTCGATTTAAACAGCATCGACAGCGTGGAAGTGCTGCGCGGCCCCTTCTCCGCGCTCTATGGCAACGCCTCCGGCGGCGTGATTGACGTGAAAACCGAAACCGGCGCCCAACCGCCGAAAATCGAAGCGGGCACCTGGTACGGCAGCTACGGCAGCGTGCGCTACGGCCTGAAAGCCACGGGAGCGACGGGCGACGGCACCCAGGCGGGGGATGTGGATTACTCGGTTTCCACGACCCGTTTCACCACGCACGGCTACCGCGACCACAGCGGCGCGCGTAAAAACCTCGCTAACGCGAAGCTTGGCGTGCGCCTGGACGACGCCAGCAAGCTGACGCTGATTTTCAACAGCGTGGATATCAAAGCCAACGATCCGGGCGGTCTGAGCCGTGACGAATGGAAAGAGAACCCGCGCCAGTCGCCGCGCGGCGATCAGTACAACACGCGTAAGAGCACCAAACAGACCCAGGCCGGCCTGCGCTACGATCGCGCGCTGGGCGAAAATGATGACATCAGCGTGATGGCTTACGCCGGCGAACGTGAAACCGTGCAGTATCAGTCTATTCCGCGGGCGCCGCAGCTGAACCCGACGCACCCTGGCGGCGTTATCGACCTCACCCGTCATTACCAGGGGATCGACAGCCGCTGGACGCACCGCGGCGACCTGGGCGACGTGCCTTTCAGCTTCACCACCGGCCTTAACTACGAAAACCTCATCGAGAAGCGTAAAGGCTATGAGAACTTCTCAATGGTGAACGGCGCGCCGGCTTATGGCGAAAAGGGCAGCCTGCGCCGCGACGAGCGCAACCTGATGTGGAACGTTGACCCGTACCTGCAAACCAGCTGGCAGCTCACCGACAAGCTGAGCCTGGACGCGGGCGTGCGTTACAGCAACATCTGGTTCGACTCTAACGATCATTACGTTACCGCCCGCAACGGCGACGACAGCGGCGAAGCGAACTACCATAAGTGGCTGCCAGCGGGCTCGCTGAAATATGCCCTCACCGACGCGTGGAACGTCTATGTTTCCGCCGGTCGCGGTTTCGAAACGCCGACCATCAACGAGCTCTCCTACCGGGCAGGCGGCATCAACGGCCTGAACCTGGATCTGAAGCCCTCCACCAGCGACACCGTGGAGATCGGCAGCAAAACCCGCCTCGGCAACGGCCTGCTGACCGCCGCGCTGTTCCAGACCGATACCGACAATGAGATTGTGACCGACACCAGCAGCGGTGGGCGCACCACCTACAAGAACGCCGGGAAAACCCGTCGTCAGGGCGTGGAGCTGGGGCTGGATCAGCAGTTTGGCGACGCGTGGAAGCTGAAAGCGGCGTGGACCTATCTCAACGCCACCTACCGCACCGACGTGTGCAACGGCGACGTTAACTGTAACGGCAACCGCATGCCGGGCATTGCGCGCAATATGGTTTACGCCTCCATGGGCTACGAGCCGGAAACCGGCTGGTACGCGGGCGGCGACGTGCGCTACATGAGCAGCATCATGGCCGATGACGAAAACACCGCTAAAGCGCCTTCCTACACCACGGTTGGCCTGAACACCGGCTACAAAGTGAAAAAAGGCAACTGGATGCTGGACGTGTTTGGCCGCGTGGACAACCTGTTTGACCGCGATTACGTCGGCTCCGTTATCGTGAACGAAGGCAACGGCCGTTACTACGAACCCGCTCCGGGGCGTAACTATGGCGTAGGCGCGGCAGTGACCTACAGCTTCGAATAACCCACCGAAAACCCTCAGAGGCGGTATGGCGCTTGCGCCTGCCGCCTCGCTTTATTCTCCTTCCCCACACACCTCAAACAGCACTTCCCGCAGCCAGCGGTGCGCGGGGTGATGGTGCGTGCGTTCATGCCAGGCGGCGGCTTTCGTGAAGCCGGGAATGGCGAGCGGCGGCGCAAAGGTCAGCAGCTTGTCCTCTTCGCGCAGCAGCCGACGCGGCACCACCGCCAGCAGGTCGGTCTCTTTGAGTAACGAAACCAGAAACAAGAAGCTGTCTACCGACAGGCTCACCCGCCGCGTTAACCCTTTCTCCGCCAGCGCCCGGTCGGCCGCGCCGTTGAACGGATCGCCAAAATAAGAGACCAGCGCCTGGTCGAGTTCGCAGAAGCGCTCAAGGCTCAGCTGCTCGCCCGCCGCCGGGTGTTGGTCGCGCATCGCGCAGACATACTCTTCATCGTAAAGCCTGCGGGCGTGCAGCGCTTGCGGCGCGGTCTGGGTGGTAACAATGGCGAGGTCGATTTCCCCTTTTTCCAGCAGTTGACGCACGTTCGTTTCGTCTATCTGCCGCACCGCCAGGCGCATGGCGGGCGCCCGCTTGCGCAGTTCGCGGGTAAAAGGCTCGACGATGGCGCGCAGCGCGTAGTCGGTGGCGGCGAGGGTGACGGTGAGCGTAGAGGTGCGCGGGTCGAAATCCTCTGGCTGAAGCAGCGCCTGGATGTCATGCAGGATGCGCTTCACCGGCTGCGCCAGCTCCAGCGCCCGGGCTGTGGGGATAACGCCGCGCTGGGCGCGGACAAAAAGCGGGTCGTTAAAGCTTTCGCGAAGGCGGGTGAGCATAGCGCTCACCGCAGGCTGCGTCAGCGCCAGCCGGTCCGCCGCGCGGGTAACGTTCCGCTCATCCAGCAGCGCATCCAGCGTCATGAGCAGGTTAAGATCGAGATGATGAAGGTCGCGCATCGCTCGCCCCTTTTCAGAAATAAATTCAGGTTATACCTGATATTAAAATTGACGATTGGTTTTATATCACAGCCATTTTTAAGATGCCCTCCTCCAACGAAGATGAGGAAGCGACCATGAACAGCATTATCTGGCCGGAAAAATATACCCCCGGAACCACCGACAATTTTGTTTCCAACGAAGTGATTGTGGCGAATCTTAGCGCCCGCGAGGTCTGGACATATCTGGTCGATACCCGCTGGTGGCCGGGTTATTACGAGAACGTGTCAGATATCCATTTTTACGATGCGACCGGCCCGCAGCTTGCAGCCAATAGCCGCTTTCGCTTCACCACGTTCCGCTTTCCGGTAGAGGCGCAGGTTGTTGAATTTATACCGCCCGCAGAGGGCCAGCCTGCCCGCCTCGCCTGGCGCGGTTGGGTGGAAGGCGATGAAGATAAGGCGCTCGATGCGCTGCACGCCTGGCTGATTGAAGAGTTACCTGGGGCACGCGTGCGCATCCTTACCCAGGAGAGCCAGACAGGCAAACCGGCGCAGCAGCTTGCGGCCACCACGCCAAACCCGATGCTGAATGCCCATCAGGCGTGGCTGGACGGCCTTGCGAAGACGGCGCTTGCGCAAGGCTTACCGGGAATAAAAAAGCGCGGCGGGGGTTTGCAGAGTCGATAAGCGAAGCGCCCCCGTTTTTACGCAACCGCTAATAGCGAATCTCCGCCGTCTGGCGCAGCTCCTCGGCAGTTGCCGCAGGCAAACCGAAAAACGCCAGATAAGCGGGGATCATCTCAAACAGCATGTCCACGCCCTGCTGGGTGACGCAGCCGCGCTCCCGGGCGGCCTGTAAAAATGGCGTCACGGCGCTTTTCATCACCACTTCGCCGACAAAACAGCCGGGGGTAAGGCGCGAGACATCCAGCGGCAGCGGGTCGCCTGGCTGCATGCCGAGCGGTGTGGCGTTAACCACGATGTCATGCCCCTGCGGGTCGCGCTCGCCAACCGTCACCTGAAGCGCCGGATAGTGCTGTCGCAAGCGCTGCGCCAGCGCCTCGCCGCTCTCCCGGCGGGTATCGAACAGCGTCAACGCCGTCACGCCCGCCGCCGCCAGCGACGCGCTAATCGCGCTCCCCACGCCGCCGCTGCCCACCACCAGCGCGCGCTTGCCTTGCGCCGGTTGGCCTTTTTGCAGCATGCCGCGCACAAAGCCTTCGCCGTCAAACATGTCGCCTTCCAGCTCGCCCGCTTTATTCAGGCGCACGGCGTTGCAGGCGCCCGCTATCTGCGCCGTCGGGCTAAGGCTGTCCACCAGTGCGGTGGTGGCGACTTTGTGCGGCATGGTGATAAGCGCGCCGATCACATTGGTGGTGCGAAACAGCGAACGCAGCAGTTCCGGATAGGCTTCCGGCTTAACGCCCATCGGCATCACGTTGATGTCCAGACCGTTCGCCGCAAACCACGGGTTGTAAATCATCGGCGCTTTGAAGCTCTCGGTGGGAAAACCGAGGTGCGCTATCAGGCGAGTGTGTCCACTAATCATAAGCATCCTTACGCGGCAGCGCAGCGCGCCGCCGCACTGCGTTAATCCAGCTCGATGCGTTTCACATCGCCAAGAATAAAGAGGTAGGAGACGACGCCCAGCAACGCCGCGCCGCCGACATAAATCAGCGCATAGAAGAAATTGCCGGTGCCGGCGACAATAAAACCAATCACCAGCGGCGTGACGACCGACGCCATGTTAGTGCAGAAGTTGAACAGGCCGCCCGTCAGCCCGGCGAGGTTTTTCGGCGCCATATCGGAAACCAGCGTCCAGCCCAGCCCTACCATTCCCTGGCCGAAAAAGGCCAGCGACATGATGGCGATAACGCCCGCATCCGTCGGCATCCAGTTTGCCAGAATGATGGTGCTGGCAAGCAGCAGCCCGGTAACGATGGGCAGCTTGCGCGCCACGTTGGCGGAGCCGGTTGCCTTCAGCAGCTTGTCGGAGATAAAGCCGCCCGCCAGTACGCCCACCGCGGCGGAAAGAAACGGCATGATGGCGAAGAACCCCACTTTCAGCCATGGCAGTTGCCGCTCGGTCGCGAGGTAGGTAGGAAACCAGGTAAGGAAGAAGACCAGCGTGGTGTTGCCAGCGAACTGGCCGATGCCCGCGCCTATCATCTGGCGGCACTTCAACAGCTTGCCGACGTTGCTCCAGTTGAAATGCATTTTCGGTTCAGGCCCGGCTTCGCCGCGCCCGCCGATATACTCAAGCTCCGCCTGGTTGGCGCTGCGGGAGTTTTCCGGCTCGTGGTATCTGACCCACCACACCCCGGCGAAGAGAATGCCCACCACGCCGGTGACGATAAACAGCGCCCGCCAGCCGAAGCTCTCCATTATCCAGAACAGCAGCGGCGCGAAAGCCGCCAGGCCAACGTACTCCCCCACGGTGTAAACCGCCGTGGCGCGGGCGCGTTCATGCTGCGGGAACCATTTCCCCACCACCCGGCTGTTGACCGGAAAACAGGGCGCTTCGCTGATGCCCAGCCCCAGGCGGCAAAGCAGCAGCGTTTTCAGGCCCAGGGTCATGCCGTGCAGCAGCGTGAACACAGACCAGAAGACCAGCGAAAGCGCATAGGTAATTTTGTTGCCGAAGCGGTCGAGAAACATGCCGCCCGGAATTTGCATCACCGCATAGGTCCAGGCGAAGGCGGAAAAGACGATGCCCATGGTGGCGGCGTTGATGCCGAGGTCGCGGCTCACTTCCGGCGCAGCGATGCCAAGCACGGTGCGGTCGAGATAGTTAATCATCGTCCCCACCGCCAGCAGGGCGAGGATCCCAAGCCGGGTGCGGGTGCGCTTCACGCTCCCCGCCTGCGGGGCGGCGATATCGCCCGGTTGCAAGGTTGTCATGTTGTTATCCTTTTTATGCAGGTTACAGAGTTATTGTTATGCGATGTTCTGTTTCTCGCCCGCCCTGAACCTTCTGGTCCACGGCGGGTTATGCTACTGATGTGTTTGCATGGCGGCAAGCCGAACGGCGGCATTGCTTGCGCCGTATTGCTGGTAATCTCCCTTACGCTCCACTATTTCAAAGAAAAAGCGCCCCTCGCGAAATGGCGGCGTGTAGATATGCAAAAACGCGTTGCCGCGATCGTCGCGCTCATAAAGCGCCTGCAGCGCAGGCAGCGTCGCCAGCAGCCCGCCGCTCTCGCCGTAGCGCGCCAGCAGGTCGTCGTAATAGTTGGCTGGCACCGCAAGCGGCTGCATACCCTGCGCTTCCAGCCGTGTCACGGTGGTCAGCAAATCGTTCGCGGCGAACGCGACGTGCTGAAGCCCGCTGCCCTGATAGCTCGCCACCGAGCGGGCAATCTGCGTGTCGCGGCTCTGGGACATATTGAGCGGCAGCCGGATGGTGCGGCACGGGCTGTGCAGCACCTGGCTGCGCACCAGCCCATACGGGTCCGGCAGGCTGTACTCGCTGTCGAGCTCAAAACCGAACACCGAGCGAAAGAACATTACCCAGTTGTCGCGGCTGCCTTCCGGCAGGCCAAGCGCCAGATGGTCGATACCGGTGAAATCTTTATTCGGCGTCGGTTGCAGATGAAAATCGGCGTGCCAGCCCTCTTCGCCTGCCGATTCAATCAGGTAGATAAGGCTGCCGTCAGGGGCGCAGATGGCGGGCAGCTCGCGCTCGTCCGGCCCGTGCGCCTCCTGCCAGAGCGGATAGCCATAATCCTGCGCCCGCTTAAGCAGTTGCGCCGCGCCCTTCACCCGCCAGGCCTGCGCGCATAGCGATACGCCGTGGCGCTGGTGGAAGTTATCCGCCCAGCTGTGGGGCTGGTGGTTGATAATGACGTTGGCTCCGCCGTTGCGCCACAGCTCAACCTTTTTCGAGCGATGTTCGCCCGCCTGGGCAAAACCGAGCGGGCGCAGCGCCGCGCCAAGGGCGCAAGCGTCATCTTCGCTTGCGGCGAATTCGATAAACTCCACGCCGTCGTAGCGGGCGAGCGGCGCCGAGGAAAAGAGCGGCGCGTCGCTCTCCGGCAGACGCTTGCGGGTCTGCTCCTCAAGCCAGAGCAGCGAGCGGTAGCCATCTTTCGCCGTGGGCGCGGTGGGAAACGCGCGAAAACCGTCGTTGAAGATCTCCAGCGACCAGGGGCCGCGGTAGCCTTTGGCGGTGAGGTCGCGGGCGAACTCCGCCAGCGGCAGCTCGCCCTGACCCGGGAAGCAGCGGAAATGGCGGCTCCACTCCAGCACATCCATTTTCATCAGCGGCGCGTCGGCAAGTTGCAAAAAGGTGATTTTCTCCACCGGAATATCTTCCATTGCGCCAAGCCGGTCGCCGCGCGCGAGGATATGGAAGCTGTCGAGCACGATGCCGAGCGCCGGGCTGTCGACCGCCTTCACCCGCGCCCAGGCGTCGCGAAAACGGTTTACGTGCGTGCCCCAGGCCAGCGCTTCGTAGCCCACTTCTATTGCAAACTGCTGCGCCAGCGCGGCGATCTCCGCGAGATCGCTAACCTGCAAATCAAAGCTCGATGAGGTGTGCGGCGACACGTTGCTGCACAGCAGCATTTTGTCGCAGCCCAGCTGCTGCATCAGGTCGAACTTGCGGCGCGCGCGCTCGAGGTTGGCGGCAAACTGCTGGCGCGACATGCCTTCGAAATCGCGAAACGGCTGGAACAGCGTGATGGTAAGCCCCAGGTCAGCGCACATCTGGCGCACGTCGGCGGGCGAGCCGGGGTAATAAAGGAGGTCGTTTTCAAAAATCTCCACGCCGTCGAACCCGGCGGCGGCAATGGCGTTAAGTTTCTCCGGCAGCGTTCCGGAGACAGAAACGGTCGCAATTGAACGTTGCATGTTGATCTCTCACAGCGTAAGGGTGAGATTCAGAATTGTATCAACTGGTTCATTATGCAAATAAAAAGTTAAATAAATGTGATTTGATATGCCGTTTTTCTGTACAGATCTGTGTCCATCTGGTGTACAGCTCACGAAATGGCGGTGAAAACGGAGGTAAACAATGTTCAGCCGACGCCCGTCTTCCCTGCCTGGTTCACAGCACCGCCTATACTGAAACCTTCCCTCTTTTATTGTGAAGGAGCCGCTTATGGGGCGCGTCTGGCACCAGAACGCAGTGATATATCAGATAGATCCCAGCCGCTTTTACGACAGCAACGGCGATGGCTGGGGCGATATTCGCGGCATTATCCAGAAGCTGGATTACATTGCCTCGCTCGGCGTCACGGCGCTGTGGCTCACGCCTTTTTATGTCTCGCCCCGGCGGGACAATGGCTACGACGTAGAAGACCATCTCTCCATCGACCCGCGTCTTGGCGAGCCGGAGGATATCGACTGGCTGCTGGCCGAAGCGCGCAAGCGGGATATGCGGGTGATTATCGAACTGGTGGCGCAGCACACCTCTGACACCCACTACTGGTTTCAGGAGGCGCGTAAAAACGAAAGCGGCCCCTACCGGGACTACTACCTGTGGTCGAAAAACGGCGGGCCGGATGAGCCCAGGCCGATGTTTCCCACCGTTGAGCCGCATATCTGGCGCTGGGACGACGAAGCGCAAAGCCATTACCGTCACCTCTTTTATCACCACGAGCCGGACCTTAACCTCGCCAATCCGCACGTGCTGCACGAGGTTGACCGCATTCTCGAACACTGGGTGGAAAAAGGGGTGGCGGGTTTTCGCATCGATGCCGCGTCGCACATGGTGGAACAGGCGGGTAACGGCGATAAAGAAAAGGGCTACCGATTTTTCAACCACGTTCACGCCCTGCTGGAACGTCACCGTCCGGAGCTGATGCTGCTGGGTGAGGTGGACGTTAACGTTGACGAGTTCACCCACTATTTCGGCGACGGCGACCGTCTTACCACCCTGCTTAATTTCTGGATCAACAAAAATATCTTTCTGGCGCTGGCGCGGGAAAACGCGCAGCCGCTGGTCGCCGCGCTCAACGAGCTGCCGCTGCCGCCGGAGCATGGCGGCTACTGCTTCTGGCTTCGCAACCATGATGAACTGGATATGGAAGACCTGAGCGAAGAAGATTTTAACTTCGTCATGGATAAATACGCCCCCGACGAGAATATGCGCATCTACGGGCGCGGCATCCGCCGCCGTCTGGCGCCGATGCTTGATGGCGACGAGCGCCACCAGGCGCTGGCCCACGCCCTGCTCTTTTCGCTGCCCGGCACGCCTGCTGTTCGCTACGGCGCGGAGACAGGCATGGGGGATAACCTGAGCCAGCCGGAGCGCGAATCGGTACGCTCGCCAATGCAGTGGAACGATTCACCCGGCGCCGGCTTTTCCACCGCCCGCCCGGAGTGTTTTGTCTCGCCCCTGATTACGGACGGGCCGTTCGGTTATCAAAAAATTAATGTTGAGGAGCAACTGGCGCGGGAAGACTCTCTGCTGCACCGCATCCGCCGCATTGCTGAAACCTGGCGCACGCTGCCGGAAGTCTGTTACCACCATTTCCACCCTTTCACCGTGCCGCAGCAGAGCGTTTTCGCCGCCCGCTATCAGGGCGAAGGCTACGCCACGCTGATGTTCGCCAACCTGAGCGCTGAGCCGGTTGTCGTCGAGCTGGGGGAGTTGAATCTGCAAGAGGCGGTGGAAATTCTGGCGGACGGGGAATATCCGCCAGTTTCCCGTGAACTGGCGCTAAACGGCCACGGTTACCGCTGGCTGCGCCTGCGCTAAGTTAACGGCGGCGGCAAAGCCCGCGCAGCACCAGCCCGACTACCGCCACCGCCGCCACGCCCATGACCCTTGAATCTACCGATATCGCTTTTGCGCGGGCCTGGCGGTCGAACCGACCGTGGGCCTGGTGCCCATTCTCCAGCGGGCGGAACAGATAATCGTCACGCATTGCCGGTTCTATCTCATCCGTAAGCTGCCCCTGCCAGGCCTTTTTCGCCAGCATACGGTCCAGCAGGCCGGGGAAAAACATATTGCCGACAATGGACATGATGGTGCTTTTGCCAAGCCAGACCTCGCGGGGCGTTAGTCGCGCCACGGCGGCGTTATAAATCGCTTTTGCCGCCACTTCCGGCTGATAGACCGGCGCCACGGGCTGCATCCGGTGATGAAATTTATTACGCGCCCAGTTGAACTGGGTGGTGTTCACCGCCGGTAACTGCACCATGGTTAGCCGCACGCCGCTCTTTTGATGCAGCAGCTCGCAGCGCAGCGAATCGGTGAAGGCGCGCACCGCCGCCTTCGCGCCGCAGTAGGCGGACTGCAATGGGATGGAGCGCAGCGCCAGCGCGGAGCCGACCTGCACAATGGTGCCGCTGTTGCGCTCCTGCATGTAGCGCAGCGCCGCGCGCGTGCCGTTGACGGTGCCAAGATAGGTCACTTCGGTTACGCGGCGATACTCATCGGCGCTCATCTCTTCCACCGGCGCCAGCACCGTGGTCATCGCGCAGTTTATCCAGACCGCGATGGGGCCAAGCTCCTCTTCCACGCGCTGGGCCGCGTTGCTTATCTGCTGCGGGTCGGCCACGTCGGCGCTGACGCCAAGCGCCCTGCCGCCGTGGCGCTCAAGCTCCTTTACCGTATCCGCAATACCCTGTTCTCCCCGGGCAATGACCGCGACGTCATAGCCTGAAGCCGCAAAATAGTCTGCCGTCGCGCGTCCGACACCTGAACTTCCGCCGGTCACGACAGCGACAAAGGCGTTTTTTGTCATGTCGTTATCCTGATTTATTGAAGGTAACAAAAGCTTAGTACAGGAGGGGACG
The DNA here is from genome assembly GCA_000621185.1 of Franconibacter pulveris DSM 19144. Lineage (GTDB taxonomy): Bacteria > Pseudomonadota > Gammaproteobacteria > Enterobacterales > Enterobacteriaceae > Franconibacter > Franconibacter pulveris. Next base: position 504,027 of record KK211222.1, on the reverse strand, counting down.
TCGCGCCCCGGACAACCGCGACGCCGCGAGCGGAAAAAACAGAAAAAAACGCCCGGCGAACCGGGCGTTTTCAGAGGCGTTCAGATCAAAAGGTCGTCCAGCCCTCATCCAGCGTAGCGGCGCGTTTCGCTGCAGGCTGCGGGGCCGCCGGGCGGCTTTGCGGCGCTGGGGGGCTTAGCGGCGCTTTCGCGCGCGCCGCCCTGGCCGCTGCGTCGTTTTCCGCCAGACGGAATGTCGCCACCAGTTGCGCCAGCAGGCTCGCCTGCTCTTCCAGGGCCTGGGCGGAAGTGGACGAGGCCATGACCAGTTGTGCGTTCTGCTGGGTGGTGGCGTCCAGTTCGCTCACGGCGCGGGAGATCTGCTCAATGCCGCGACTCTGCTCTTCGGAGGCGGAAGAGATTTCGCCCATAATGTCGTTCACCCGGGTAACGGAGCTCACCACCTGCTCGATGGTTTCGCCAGCGCGGGCGGCGCGTTCGCTGCCGGTCTTGATGCGATTGACCGATTCATCAATCAGCAGGGCGATGTCTTTCGCCGCCTGCGAGCTGCGGCTCGCAAGGCTTCTGACTTCGCTCGCCACCACCGCAAAGCCGCGCCCCTGCTCGCCCGCACGCGCCGCTTCCACCGCGGCGTTGAGCGCCAGGATGTTGGTCTGGAAGGCGATGCTGTTAATCACTGCGGTGATATCCGCAATTTTCTGCGAGCTGGCGGAGATGTCGCCCATGGTTTTCACCACATCACGCACCACGTCGCCGCCCTGGCTCGCGGTTTGCGACGCCTCTGCGGCGATTTTACTGGCGTGGCGGGCGTTGTCGGCGTTGTTTTTCACCGTCGCGGTCAGCTGCTCCATGCTGGCGGCGGTTTGCACCACCGCTGCCGCCTGCTGCTCGGTGCGCGAAGAGAGATCGCTGTTGCCGGTGGCGATATCGCTGGCGGCGCTGGCGACGCGGGAGACGCTCTGGCGTACATCGCCGATGATAGCCCGCAGACGGGCGTTCATACCGCCCATCGCGTGGGTAAGCTGACCCAGTTCGTCTTTGCGATCGGTTTGAATCTCTGCGCTCAGATCGCCGCTGGCGATGCGTTCCGCCAGCGCCAGGTTATGCGTCAGCGGACGGGTTATCTGACGGATAATGTAAACCGCCACCAGCAGGCCGAACAGGATAGCCAGCGCGCCGATAATAATAGCGGTTGTGGATGAGTTATACGCCAGTTCGTCGTTTTGAACTTTCACCTGGGCGATGATCTGCTTAATGGCCGCGCTGCTCTGGTCGCCTGCGGTTTTCACCGTGTCTTCCGCCGCTTTCAGTTGGCTCCAGCCTTCATAGTAACGCGTGCTGAGATCGCGATAGCGCGTGGTGTCGCTCCATAAGGACTGGAACGGCGCCTGCAGCGACGGGTCCAGCTCGCTCATCAGCGTATTAAGCTGCGTTTGCGCCGCATTGTAGCTTTGCCTGAGCCCCTGGAGCGCCGCTTCATTGCCGCCGAGTCGCAGCGCCAGAGCGTGGTCGCGCACGCTGCTGATAGCAAACAGCAGATCATAAATTTTATAGGACTGCGCCGGGTCGGCGACGGGCGTGCGGATAAGCTGACCAAAGCGCTCAGCCTCTTCTTTCGCCGTCATCTCATCAAGCGACGCCCGCACTCCGTTGAGCGCATCCGTGGCTTTCGCCATCGCCACAATGCTGCTGTCGAAGGCCGCCAGCGCGCGGTCGATATCGCTGATAATTGTTTTTTCATCCGCATCCCAGGAGAGCGCCTGCGCGCCTGCGGTCAGCTCGCGGGCATGCTGAACATAGTTCGCCATGGTCTGGCGGGCTTTGTCGTCGCCGCTGTAGAAGTATTTCAGACGATTAATTTTGGCCTGAAAGATTTCAATGTTGATTTCATAAACCAGGTTGGTTTTTTGATAGACGTCGCGGATCGCCATGAAGCGAACCACGCTCAGCGCCGTGGCTAACGCCACCAACAACAGCACCAGGCCGAAACCCAGCGACAGCTTGCGCGCGATGCGGATATTTCGTAATCGGGATACCAGACCAGCCATCCTGCCTCTCCTTGTTATTGTGCGGACGCTTTTTAGCGCCTGGAAAGGTTATCGGTTGCGTGGCCAGAATATTGAGTATCTTTCGTGCAAAGCGGTGAAAAAAAGGCCTTTCGCCCGAAAGCGTCGTCAGACGCCGCCGGAGAAAGGCCCTTTTGCCGCCGCGCACAGTTCGTTCCAGTAGCGCAGCCGGATCCCGCGTCGCAACGCGCTATCGATTGCGATACCAGACCGGATCGATATTGCCGAAATCAATGCCATAGAGATGCCCTGTGGGAATAAAAGATTCGAGCATACGGGTGCTGTCGTTACTGCTGCGTGGCAGCAGCAACGCCCGTGCGGCGCGGCGTATGCGCCGGGTCAGCCTGCGCGAGGTCTGTGCGGTTAAGAAAGCCATCGCCTCCTCCTGTTTCTGATGCATTGACAATCAGTAAAGCGTCGGGGAGGCGCAAAGGGAAACAATCATTTCAACAGTCGTTAGCGAAAAATTGGCTAACCGCGGAGCGTCAGGCGAAATACTGCTTTTTGAGAATATAGGTGGCGTCGTCGATAGCGTAATGGATGGCCTGGACGCTGCGCTCGGTATCGCCCTCCTCCAGCGCCGCCAGCAGGTCATCGTAGTCGTGATGCTTTTTCACATAGTCAGGCGACTGGGGGTAGAGAAAATTAAAGCAGGGGCCGATGCGCACCCAGAGTTGTTCTATCAGGTCCAGCAGCGTAGGCATCTCCGCGCAGGCGTAAAGCTGAAAACGAAACAGGTGGTTAGTATGCAGCGCCTCTTCCACGTTGCCCGCCAGTTTCGCGGCGTGAAAGCGCTGGTATATTTCCCGCAGCGATGCGAGCTGGCCGCGCGAAAGACGCGGAATGGCCGCTTCCACCGCCATACTTTCCAGGTTCTTGCGGATCTGGCTTATCTCTTCGTAACGCTCAAGGCTCATTTCCGGCACCAGAAACGCCTGCGCCGGCGTAGCGTTAAGCGCGCCGCAAGAGACCAGACGCAACAGCGCTTCGCGCACAGGCGTAATACTGGTGCCGAGCTGGTCGGCAATCTCTTTGGTCACCAGACGCGCTCCGGGACGCAAGCTGCCGACGATCAGCGCGTTTTTAAGTTTAACTTCAACCTGCATGGTGAGACTCATGCGTTGCGCTTTTTCCAGATCAAGCATGTTTATTTCCTATCTTCAATTTTTCTTAGTATTAGCAGGCTTAACCGTCTTATTTGCCATATAACAAGCACGATCTATCCTGGTGAGACATACTGCTGTAGCGACGCCAGATTGCATAGCATAACCTTTAAAAATAACGACTTGCCACAGGAGTAAGCCGCAAGTGCCGGGCGGTATATTCGCTTTTTTGACTTTACCGTTGCCGCCGGGTTTACTTATCCGCTGCTAATGTATGCTGTCGGTCCGTCTTAACGCGTACTACGCTTCGCGCGCGATATACCGTCTGGCGCGTCTCATTCAGTCGCCTTATTGCCATTTCGCACGAATTGCTGTCCGGCTTATGTCGTTACGCCAGTTTATGTAAGTAAAGTCGTTGTTACAGAATTTGCACGAAAACCATTAATCTCCGGCGTTTATCAGAAAAGACCTTATTTAAGGCGCAGCGAAAAACGGGAAACTTTCGCCGCGTTAGCGACGGCGAACGGTGGCTGTCTGATGCGAACAGGCGGCCTCAGAGGAAATGAAATTTGACCCTCCGTCCCGGTGGCAATACCTTTACACCCTTATGCGGCGCGCGTACGGAGGCGATTAAACAGACCACAGGAGTTGACCGGCACAGCATAACTGCCGTTTTACGCGGGCGTAGGTTAGCCCGCAGGCGTTGCTGATCGCGGCGATCAGCCCGTTTAAAAGTGAACCATTTTGTACTGAAATCGAGGATCCGTTTATGACCGGCCTGCCCCATCCTGCCCTTGACCTGACGCTTGAACTGCTGGAGAGCCTGACGCCGTGGCGCAGCGACGCGAGCGATCCCGCCCGCCAACGCGATCTGGCCGCCTGGCTTGAGCAATGGCTGGTGGATGAGGTGGAGGCGCGCGTCGTGTTGCCGGTTGCAGAGCAGCCGCTCACCTCGCCGCCGCTGGTGCACGCCCGTATTGACGTGGGCGCAGCGGTAACCGTGGTGCTCTATAACCGTTACGACGTGGCGCCCGCCGCGCCCGAAGGCTGGGAGGTGGATCCTTTCCTGGGGGGCGTGCGTCACTGGCCGCAATGGGGCGACGTGTTTATCGCCCGCGGCGCGCAAAAGCATAAAGGGCCGCTGGCAGGCATGTTAATGACCGTGCGCGAACTCTGGCAAAACGGGTTGTTGCATGTGAACCTGGAGATTGTGCTGGAAGGCGAGCAGGCCTGCGGCAGCGCTACGCTGCGCCGTTATCTTGCGCAAGCTTCCTGCCCAATCCCGCCCGCCGAAGCGGTGCTTTTCCCTGCTTTTTGCGAGCAGGAAGGCGGCGTTCCACGGGTTTATCTCGGCTTTACCGGTATGACGCAGGGTGCCGTACGGGTTAAGGGTGGCGACTGGGGCGGCCCGCGCTCGGCGATTGACGCAAGCCACGCCGCCTGGGTCGCCAGCCCCGCCTGGCGGCTGGTCGAGGCGCTGAACGCCATCGCGCCAGCGCAGGCCAACGGCGTGCTGGAAACGCGTCCGCTGGATGTGGAAGCGGCTGAATGGCTCGATGAACTGGCGCAGCAGTGTAACCCGGAAGCGCAACTGGGCCAGAACGCTCGCCTCGCGCTGAACGCCAGCGCTTATGAAGCGCTGGCGCACCTGCTTGGCAGCGCGGTGCTCACGATAAGCGAACTGAAAACCGCCTCTGGCGGGCAGGACGTTATCGCGCCTGAAGCCTGCGCGGCGTTTACGCTGCGTACGCCGCCGGGCAGCGACCCGCAAGCCTTACTGGCGCGTTTGCGCGAACGGCTGATGCTGCCGGACCTCGTCGGCGCAGAGCTTCATTGCGGCGAGAGCTATCCGGGTATGCGCTTTAGCGCGGAGGAACCGGGAGTGATGGAGCTGCTGATGAGCTATCAACAGCAGCAGGCGCGGGCGCAGATCTGGCCCTGGTCGCCGGAATGCGCGCCAGCCAGCGCCTTCGCGCCTGTCGCTCCGGCGTTTGTGATGGGCGGTCTCGGCAGCGGCGGCAACGCCTGCGGCGTAAATGAATTTATTACGCTAAAAGGGCTGGCGCGTTTTCAGCGTTCGCTGCGCGACTGGCTGCTCTGTTTTTAACGGCACCCGGGCGAGAAATAAAGGCGGCGGGAGCCGCCGCCTCCCGGTTACGCCTCTTCACCGTCAATACGGATAACCAGCTTGCCGAAGTTTTTCCCCTGCAGCAGGCCGATAAAAGCTTGCGGCGCGTTTTCAAGCCCCTCCACCACCTGCTCGCGGTAGTGAACTTTGCCCTCTTTCACCCATGGCTCCATGGCGTGGCGAAACTCTTCGATGCGATGGCCATAATCCTGATTAATAATAAAGCCCTGCATGCGGATGCGTTTTTTCAGGATGGTCCCCATCAACAGCGGCAGCCGGTCAGGGCCTGGCGGTAAATCCGTGGCGTTATAGCCCGACACCAGACCACAAACCGGGACGCGGGCTGCGGTGTTAAGCAGCGGCAGAACGGCGTCGAAGACTTTGCCGCCCACGTTTTCAAAATAAACGTCGATGCCGTTTGGACACGCCTGTTTCAGCTTCCCGGCAAAATCTTCGGCGCGGTGGTCGATACACTCGTCAAAGCCCAGGCTTTCCACCGCATGGTGACACTTCTCTTCGCCGCCCGCAACGCCCACCACCCGGCAGCCTTTCAGCTTGCCTATCTGTCCTACCGTGGCGCCCACCGGACCTGTTGCGGCGGCGACCACCAGCGTTTCACCCGGCTTCGGGTTGCCGATATCCAGCAGCCCCATGTAAGCGGTAAAGCCCGGCATACCCAGCACGCCGAGATACCACGAGGGATTTTCCGGCTGCTTGCCAAGGGGCGTGAGCTCTTTGCCGCTGGCGATACAGTAATCCTGCCAGCCGCCGTAGCCCACTACCCAATCGCCTTCGGAAAAGTCGGGATGCAGCGATTTTTCTACCCGCCCGATAGTGCCGCCGACCATGACTTCGCCAATCTGCACCGGCGGGGAATAAGAAGGTTCGTCGCTCATGCGCCCGCGCATATACGGGTCGAGTGAAAGATAGACGTTGCGCAGCAGCACCTGTCCTTCGCCTGGCTCGGCAATCGCATCCTCTTCAAGACGAAAGTTTTCCGCGACCGGCGCGCCGTGAGGACGGGAAGCCAGCACCCAGCGACGGTTTTGTTGTTGACTCATAATGCTCTCCTGATGACAAGACCTGTCCCAATAGTAGAACATCCTCAGGGTGCGGCGTTGTTAAGCCGCACAACAAGGTAAACACAGGGGCTGTCGCTCTCATTGATGAAGTGGCATTCGTTAGGCGGCCCTAGCTCAAGGCAATCCCCCGTCTGCATCTGATGGCGCGCCTCGCCCTCCACGAACACCAGTTCGCCTGACTGCACCCAGATAAGCTGGCGGGCGAAGGCGTAGGCAGACGCGGGCATCGGAATGTCGCTGCCTGCGGGCAATTCCACCTGCACCAGATCGAGCGGCAGGTCGGAGCGCGGCGAGACATGCCGGCGCAGGTAGTGGCTTTGCGGGTCCCGCCAGACGGGTTGATCGTTAAAGCGCAACAGCTTGCCTTCCTGCATTTCCGCCCGGGCAATCAGCGTTGACATGCTCAGCCCGAACGCGCCGGACAGGCGCCCTAGCAGCGTGGCGGTAGGGCTGCTGTCGCCGCGTTCGATTTTATGGATCATGGCGCGGGAAACCCCTGCCCGTTCGGCAAGCTCGCTTTGCGACCAGCCGCGCGTCTCGCGTTCCGTGCGAATGCGCTCACCAATCCGTTGACTTAATGTGTCGATGATATTATTCATAGCTGAACATTATAGTGTACGAACGCCGAGGTTCAACGATGATAATCCGCCGCGCCACTGCAGAAGACTGCGCCGCTATTGCCGATATTTTTAACTATGCGGTGGTGCATACCGCCGCTATCTGGAACGACACCACGGTCGACACGGAAAACCGTCTCGCCTGGTTTTATCAGCGCGGCAATGCCGGTTACCCGGTGCTGGTCGCGCAGGAAAACAATCTCGTGGTGGGCTACGCCTCGTTTGGCGACTGGCGCGCGTTTGATGGTTTTCGCCATACCGTAGAGCATTCCGTCTATGTTCACCCTGACCACCACGGGAAAGGAATTGGCCGAGCGCTGATGGAACATCTTATCGTCGAGGCGCGACAGATTGGCAAACATGTGATGGTGGCGGGCATTGAATCGCAGAATGCCGCCTCCATCGCCCTGCACCATAAGCTCGGTTTTACCATTACCGCGCAGATGCCGCAGGTCGGCACTAAATTTGGCCGCTGGCTGGATCTCACGTTTATGCAACTGCAGCTCGATAACCGAAGCGAGCCGGACCTGTTGCCATGAACGCCTCCTTAACCCTGCTGTTCCTTACTGCCGCAGGTATCGGGCTGGTGGTGCAAAACACGATTATGGTGCGCATCACCCAGTCCACATCGACCATTCTTATCGCCATGTTGCTGAACTCGCTGGTCGGCATCGTGTTGTTCACCACCATTTTGTTGTTCAGAAACGGGCTGGCCGGCTTTAGCGAGCTGGTTGCGACGGTGCGCTGGTGGACGCTGATCCCGGGGCTGCTGGGGTCATTTTTTGTGTTCGCCAGCATCAGCGGCTATCAGTACGTGGGGGCGGCCACCACTATCGCGGTGCTGGTCGCAAGCCAGCTGGTAGGCGGCCTGGTATTAGATATCGTACGCAGCCACGGCCTCTCTTTTCGCACGCTCGCAGGCCCGGTGGCCGGCGCGGTCTTGTTGGTTATCGGTGCCTGGCTGGTGGCGAGACGGCAGTTTTGATGCGGTGTGACTAAAAAATAAAGCCCATCCAGCATGGGCTTTACACTAACTTTATAACTTGCCGTTATTGGCCCGAAGATTAGCAGAACGCTTAACTTTCAGTTCAGAGCCTAAGTCAACGCGCCCATTTGCGACTTTCACTTCACCCGATTCGAGTTTGTTTTTTAACGCTTGCCCGGCTACTGCCTGAAGGCGTCTTCCCATTTCGAGTTTCAGACAGTCAGCCGAAGCGCTATAAGGACTTATAACTTTTTGTTGTGACGACATAACTTCTTCCTCCTATCGCCGTATCGCTCCAGGCGCACCAGCCGTCAAACCTTTGAAATAACCTGCTACGAGGATGTCCATCCAGACCGAGCAAGGCGGAATAGAGTTCTGTTAAATCTGTTTTACGTTGATTTTCACAATCATTCGCTGCCGAAAAAACATAGGCTGCAGCGCAGGATACAGTGTAATGGTCAAAAATTATGCTTGCAACGTTAAACAAAACTCGCCCACCCATTACGCCGGTATGCTCAACGTGCTGATATCCGTATAGTTGTTGTGTAAGCGGATCTATCCTGTCAAAAATTACGGTCCATACCCCATTCACAGGGAAGAGGAAATCCGGGCAGGCATGATAAATATCTACCCCCTTCGTTAAAAGCTCGTGCATCGTCTTAATGTGCTCGAATCCAACCGCATAGGCTATTCCGGCGGTTTCAAAGAGTCGAAAAACAATGCCGTCGCCAAATGCTTCATTAAATGGATGCCGCCAGCTTATTGCGTTAACCACGTAACAGCCTCCCTGCCGCAGTGCCTTTTCATATTCTCTGGCCGAGGATACAGGTGGGCATAGATGGAGCAAGCGCTTATCGGTAGTGGAGGCAACTATTCAGAATAATAAAAGAGAAACAACGTGGAGGCTTAAAATCGAAAGGATAAGTAACCGCGCCCGGCCGCAAACCGGGCGCGCAAGATTACTGCTGTCCGCTGCGCCGTGCGCTGACGGTCGCCAGCGCCGCCCAGTCGAGCTTTTCGTCGCCGTGCGCCAGCGCATCAAGGTAGTTGTCGCGCAGCACGCCGGCGATGCCCATCGGCACGTTTTTGCTTTCCGCCGCCTGCTGGGCGAGACGCACATCTTTCAACCCAAGCTTCATGGTAAAGCCCGCCGGCGAGTAGCGGTCTTCGGCGATCATCGCGCCATAATTTTTATACGCCGGCGCGGCGAACAGCGTGCTGGTAAGCATGCCGAGAAAATCGCCCTTGCCCACGTCATACGCTTCCACCAGCGCGGACGCTTCGCCCATCGCCTCGATGGCGCTCGCTATCATAAAGTTCGCCGCCAGTTTAACCGTCGCCGCCTGGGCAGGCCTGTCGCCGAAGCGCCAGGTTTTTTGCCCCAGTACGTCGAAGATCTCCTGCACGTTATCGAGCAGGGCTGCATCGCCTGCGGTCAAAATATTCAGGTTGCCCGCAGCCGCCACATCAACACGGCCCAGCACAGGCGCGGCGATATAAGAGACACCTTTTTCATGGGCGCGTCTTTCCATCTCTTCGGTGAACGCGACCGACACGGTCGCCATGTTGATCCAGATAGCGCCGCGCGCAAGGGCCGCCAGCGCGCCCTGCCCTAAAACCACCTGTTCGGTGGCGACATCATCGGCAAGGATAGTAATAAGCACGGTCGCGGACGCAATATCCGCCGGGCTTGCCGCAAGCGTCGCGCCCTGCTCCGCCAGCTTCAGCGCAGGTTCAGGCGATCGGTTCCACACCGTCACCTCATAACCGGCGTTCAAAAGATTGCTCGCCATCGGCTGGCCCATGCCGCCGAGGCCCAAAAAAGCAATATGCATGCTCCCTCCGTTAAATTATGCTGCCGCCTTTGGTCAACGCCGCCACCCGCTCCACCGCTTCGCGCTCGCGATCCTCTTTATGTTGACGGCCGTGGTGAGCAATGGCGTTACGCAGCCGCTGCTGCTGTTCGTAGCGTTCTTCGCGCCCGAGCGCCGTATCTTCGCTCAGGGCAACCAGCAATTCATTCATATGGGCGATAACGCTCTCGCCAATCGCCGCGTCGACGCGGCTTTTTACTTCATCCAGATGGGACATGAGAACTCCTTACCCACGCCACGGCTTTGCGCCGCGGCGTGAACCTCAGTTAAGCTTCGCTTTCGAGAAATCGCTACCCATCAGGCTGACGCTGTAGCCGCTGACATTGTTGCGGGTAGCGAAGAAGGTTTTCCCGTTCGCCAACGGTATCCATGGCGCCTGCTGCCAGAAAATCTCCTGCGATTGTTGATAAAGCTTAGCGCGCGCAGCGGGGTCGCTCTCGCGTTTAGCCTGGTCGATCAGCGAGGTGTATTTTTTGTCGCACCAGCGCGCCGCGTTGGAGCCGCTCTGAATGCTGTCGCAGCTCAGCAGGACGTCGGCGAAGTTATCCGGGTCGCCGTTGTCGGACATCCAGCCATACAGCGCGGAGGCGTGTTCGCCCTTGCGCAAACCGGAGAGGTATTCACCCCACTCATAGCTGACGATTTTCGCCTTCACGCCGACCTTCGCCCAGTCGTTCTGGATCATCTCGGCAATACGGCGCGAGTTAGGGTTATAAGGACGCTGCACCGGCATCGACCAGAGATCGGTTTCAAATCCCTTCTCCAGCCCCGCCTGCTTGAGCAGCGCCTTCGCTTTTTCCGGGTCATAGCCGTACTCTGGCAAATCTTTATTAAAACCCATCATGTTCGGCGGAATGGGCGATTTCGCCACGCTGCCGCTGCCCATAAACACGGCGTTGATTATCGCTTTCTTGTCCACCGCATAGTTCAGCGCCTGGCGCACCAGCACGTTATCGAACGGCTTTTTCTGCGTGTTGAATGCGAGATAGCCGACGTTCAGCGCTTCCACGCTGTGCAGCGTCAGGTTTTTATCCGCGTTGATCTGCGCAAACTGCACCGGGCTCGGCGCCGGGATTATCTGGCACTCGTTGGTTTTGAGTTTGGCCAGGCGGGTCTCCACACTCGGGGTAATAGAGAAAATCAGATGTTTGGTCGGCACGTCGCCATCCCAGTAGTCAGGGTTCGCGATGTAGCGGATCAGGGAGTCGACCTTGTACTGCTGAAGCGCGTAAGGACCGGTGCCGATGGGCCAGTTATCCACGTTCTCCGGCGTGCCCTTTTTCATCATCGCGTCGGCATATTCGGCTGACAGAATCGAGGCGAAATCCATGCCCCAGTCAGCAAGGAATGCCGCGTTCGGCTCGCTCAGGGTGAACTGCACGTGGTAATCGTCGAGCTTTTTCACGTCGGTGATGAGTTTATCGAGCCCGACGTCGTTGAAATACTCGTAGTTGCCCTGCGACACGTTGTGATACGGATGCTTCGGATCTTTCTGGCGCATCACGGAGAAAATCACGTCGTCCGCATTAAAGTCGCGCGTTGGCTTAAAGTATTTATTGCTGTTGAACTTCACTCCCTGGCGCAGGGTGAAGGTCCAGACTTTGCCGTCATCGCTCACTTTCCATTCGGTCGCGAGCGAAGGCACCGGAGTGTTGGTCTTCGGGTCAAATGTCACCAGGCGGTTATAGAGCACCTGCGAACTCGCCACGAAAGTCGGGCCGGAACTGGCTATCTGCGGGTTGAAGGATTCCGGCGAGGCTTCGGAGCAGTAGATAATCGTGTCGCTGGAGGCCGCCTGCGCGGCGGTCGGCAGCAGCGCCGCCCCGAGCAGCAGCCCGAGCAGCGTCTTAGTGGTCGTCATCTTTGCCATAAAAACACCAATTATTATTAAGGTAAATATTATGAATGGTAATCACAACACACGCTTATGCCACTGGCAAATAACAAAAAACTGGCTGGTTATGCATTTTCAGCCGTTTTCGCTCAATACGCCGCCAGACCCAGCCTGAAACTTCGCAACTCGCCATTATCCTCTTTGCCGCCAGGCGGTTGCGCCACAAGTCAAGAAAATTCCTAAGGTTCAATAGCCCGAGAATTCGCCCCTTTTCGCTTTTCTTTTTCCGTTTGCTTGCGCTTGCCCCTGGTAAAGTGGAGCGGTGAAAAAAGTTTTTCTGCAGAGAGTGTGACGTGGCAAAAATTCTATTGCGCAGCGGTTTTCTGGATGACTTCCAGGGCGTTGGCGAAAACGGCCAGGCGGTGTTTGACTCCGCGCTGCAAATCCGTGAAACCCTGCGCCTTCGCAAACAGCCGCTGGAGGCGTGTCTCGCCATCCCGCAGCTTAACGATGACGGCGACCGGGTAGACTGGTATGCGCCGGTGACAGGCGAGGTGATGAGCTGGGCGGCGGCAAACGAAGAGGAGCGCCGTCGCGCCCGGCGCTTGCTGGAGAGCGCTGTCGCCAGCGCCCGCGCGCTGAGCCAACGCTGCCTGCAATCGGAAAAGACCGCGCAGCAGTTATTCGGCGCGCTGCTCGCCAAAGCCTTGCAGTTTCCAGCCGCGAACCACATTTACCTGGTCGACGGCAAGCCGGTCATCACCTTCTGGGGCTTTGTGAACCTTAACCAGAGCGTGCGCGACGATGTGCTCGACTGCCTGGCGGAAGAAGAACGCGAGCCGGAAATCGTGATGCTGCCAGAGGAACCGGAAGAGGAGCCGGAACCGGCCCGCATTGTATTAAGCGAGCCGGACGCGCCGCTGCTGGCTGTCGCCCCTGCGCCCGTAGCGCCGCAACCCGCTCCCGCTGCGCCCTTTATCTCGGAACCTGTCGCCGTTGAGCCCGCGCCAGTGGCCGCTGCCGCCCCTGCGCCTGCCCGTCAACGCCGCACGTTGTGGCTGCTGCCGCTTGCCGCCGCCGTGGCGCTGGCCATCGGCGCGCCTGCTGGCTGGAAACTGCTGCATACCGATAGCGCCGTGAAACCTGCGGTGTCCGTCGCCGATATCAAAGCCGTGGAGATCGCGCCTGCGCCGGTGCAAACCGCAGATGCGCCAGCGCCCGTAAAAGCGGCGCAAGCGCCGGCGCCGGTTCAGCCGCAGCCCACCGCAGCGCTGCCGCTTGCGCAAGCGCAAATCACGCCCCCTGAGGAAGCGGCAAAGCCTGAGGCCGCACCCGCCGAACCGCCGAAAGCGCTGATGGTAATGGACCCAGGCCAGGTGAAAGCCGGTTCAACCCGTTTTCTGAATGGCGTATGGCGCGTTACCGTCGACGTGAACGATCCGGTGACTGGCAAACCGCCCGCCCTGCGCTATGAACTTAACGATAATAAAGGCACGGTGCGCATTACCCGCGGCGGCGTAAGCTGTCGCGCCGAGCTTTACGCCGGGCTGCACCAGTCCGGCACGCTGATGATCAAAAGCCGGGGCAACGCCCGCTGCAGCGACGGCACCCGCTATCCGGTGCCGGAAGTGGCCTGTAAAGCAGGCGAGCGGGATGTAGCCCAGTGCACGGGCCGTTACGATGAGAAGACCGTGCTGCCCCTGACGTTTAAGAAAGTGAGCGCCTGATCCTATGCTGGCAAACCTGTGTGATTACAAACAGAGCGTCACCCTGATTGAAAACAGCGGTGTGCAGTTTTTAGATTTTGGCGTAACGCCTGTGGATGCGCCGCACGGCGGACGCTTCGTACGTAAAACCGCCAACGGCCCACTGCTGCGCCTGGATTACGACAGCGCGGGGGGCAAATTTACGCTGCCCTCGCCGAACGGCGGTCAGCCTGAAGTGGTGCGCCCGGAAAGCACCCTGGCGCTTAGCCAGTCGCTGGCGGCGCTGGACGGCGTCTGGCTGCCGCTGCCGGTGCTGCGCTTCAACCCGCCGCGCACCTTCGTGCAGGGGCCGGATAACTGGGCGCGAATGCAGGTCCGCCGCCTCGAAACGCCCGACAGCGCAGGCCATACGCACCGCGTGACGCTGGCATTCGATACGCAAATCCAGAGTGACGAAAGCCAACAGGGACAGCTTGCGCCGGTGGCAAACGACGTGCGCAACGGCACCCGCTTCGCCCTCGCCTGGCGCGATGACGAAGTGGCCGACTTTCTTGACCAGACGTGGGTTGACGGCTGGCTGCGCGAAACCTTTACCCAGTACGCCACCTTGCACGAAGCGCGCAGCGAAGAGGCGCTGACCCGCGCCATGAAAGGCTTTGAGTATCAGGGCCACTGGCTGAACCTGCTGACCATGCTTGGCGAGCAGATAAGCGTGCCGGAGCTGAAAATCGTTACCGCCACCCTGAATGCCCCCGCCGTGCCGGTGGATTTAATTCTGGACGTTGGCAACACGCACACCTGCGGCGTCATTATCGAAGATCATGGCGAAGCGAACGACGGTCTGCGCCAGACGATGGAGTTACAGGTACGCTCGCTCAGCGAACCGCAATTCCTTAACGAGCCGATGTTCACCAGCCGCCTGTCGTTTGCCGAAGCGCGTTTTGGCAAACAGCACTTCTCCGTGGAAAGCGGCCGCGACGACGCCTTTACCTGGCCCTCTATCGTGCGCGTGGGCGACGAAGCGCGGAAACTGGCGATGCAGCGCCTCGGCACCGACGGCAGCAGCGGCATCTCCAGCCCGCGCCGCTATCTGTGGGATGAAACCCCCGCCTCGCAGGCCTGGCGCTTTAACCTGCTGACGCCAAAAACCCAGCGCGAGCCCCTCGCCACGGCGTTCCCGCTGATGAACCTGATGAACGACGAAGGCCAGCCGCTGTGGGAGCTGCCGGCGGACGAGCGCTTGCCGGTCTTCTCGCCGCAGTACAGCCGCAGTTCGCTGATGACCCATATGCTCTGCGAGCTGCTCTCTCAGGCGTTGTGCCAGATCAACAGCGTGGCGAGCCGTCTGCGCATGGGTAACGCCCATTCGCCGCGCCAGCTGCGCACGCTTATCCTCACCCTCCCCTCGGCGATGCCGAAACAGGAGCGCGAGATATTCCGCCGCCGCATGCAGGAGGCGATTGCGCTGGTCTGGAAAGCGCTCGGCTGGCATCCGCAGGATGACGATTTCACCTCCTCGAAAGGCCAGCAGAAGAGCCTTGTGCCCGCGCCGCTGGTGCAGATGGACTGGGACGAGGCGAGCTGCGGCCAGCTGGTCTGGCTCTACAACGAGGCGATGGTGCGCTTCAACGGCCAGACCGAGCGCTTTTTCGCAAGCTTCGCCCGCCCGGACCGCGAAACCCCGCCCGGCGAACAGCCGGGCCGCCAGCTTCGCGTCGCCTCGATAGACATCGGCGGCGGCACTACCGACATGGCGATTACCGACTACCGGCTTGACGACGGCGTAGGCAGCAACGTCAAAATCGCGCCCGAGCTGCTGTTTCGTGAAGGGTTTAAAGTGGCGGGCGACGACCTGCTGCTGGATATCATTCAGCGCTGCGTGCTGCCCGCCCTGCAGGAGAGCCTGCAAAAGGCGGGCGCGCCGGATGCGGTGACGCTGATGTCCACCCTGTTCGGCGATTCCGGCCGTATGGATACGCAGGCGATTCTGCGCCAGCAAACCGCGCTGCAACTACTGATGCCGGTGGGCCACGCCATTTTGCAGGCCTGGCAGGAGAGCGATATTAACGATCCGCTCGCGGGGCTGCACGCCACGCTCGGCGAGTTGCTAACCCGCAAGCCGACCGCCAACGTGCTGAACTATCTGCACCAGGCCATCGGCCACGCGTTGCCGGGCGATGCCGCGGCGTTCACGGTGCTGGACGTGCCCCTGCAGATCCGCTTCAGCGAACTGCAGGAGGCGATGCTGGGCGGCAAATTCAGCCTCTGCGCGCCGCTGCATGCGCTTTGCGAAGCTATCACCCACTATGCCTGCGACGTCTTACTGGTCACTGGCCGCCCGGGCTGCCTGCCGGGCGTGCAGGCGCTTGTCCGCCACCTTCAGCCGGTGCCGGTCAACCGTATTGTCTGGCTGGATAATTACGAAGTGCATGAATGGTATCCGTTCAGCCAGCATGGCCGCGTGGGCAACCCGAAAGCCACCGCCGCCGTCGGCGCGATGCTCTGCGCGCTGGCGCTCGATTTACGCCTGCCGCGCTTTAACTTCAAGGCGGCGGATATCGGCGCCTATTCCACCGTGCGCTACCTGGGCGTGCTCGACAGCGTGGCGAACCTGCTTAGCGACGAAAATGTCTGGTACCGCGAGATAGACCTGGATAACCCCGGCGAGAAGCTCGACGCCCGCCTGCACTTCCCGCTGCGCGGCAACGTCACGCTCGGCTTCCGCCAGCTCGACAATGTGCGCTGGCCCGCTACGCCGCTCTATACCCTGTCGGTGAACGCGCCGGAACTGGCGAAAGCGATAGCTGGCGACGGCGTGCTTAACGTTCGCCTGCAGCTTGCGGGCGGCGGTAAAAACCGCGCGCCGGAAGCCTTCAGCCTGGCGGAAGCCTGGCTTTCCGACGGCACGCGAGTGCCCACCGAACAGCTAACTTTCAAACTCAATACGCTGGCTGACCGCCGCAGCAGCGGCAGCCACTACTGGATAGACAGCGGGAGCGTTTATTTAAAATGAGTCGCCAGAACCTCACTTCACGCACCCTGAGCGCCCTGACCAACTGGGTTGAGCGCACCCGCGAGCGCGCGCCGCTGCTGGATGACGAAGCCGATGCTCTGCTGGCACGGCTGCAGCAGCTTGAGAGCAAGGCCAGCGCCATTTCGAACCTCAGCGATGCGCCGCGCACGCTGGGGCTTTACGGCTATTGCGGCGCGGGCAAAGCGTTTTTACTCTCAACGCTTGCCAGCAGCCAGCCGGAGCGGCTGAACGTCGCGCCCGGCGGCAAACATCTTGATTACCTTACGCATATCAACCCGGGCAACAGCGCCACGGCGATGGCGGTCCGCTTTACCCGTGATGAGGGCGACTTGCCGGATCGTTTTGCGCTGCGGTTGCGCCTGTTAAGCGAAAGCGAACTGGTGCAGATTTTTATTGCTCACTACTACGCCAACGGCGCGGTGCGCACGCTGACGGACGCCCAGATTCAACAGCGTCTGGCCCCGCTGCGGGCACTTTGCCAGCCGCAGGCGCACCCGGTCGTGCATGCTGATGATGTCGCCGCCCTGGCTGACTTCTGGCGCGAGACAACGCCGAAGCGCCAGCAGAGCCTGACAGAAGCGAGCTGGCATCAGCTGGCGACGCTGCTCCCGGCGCTCACGCTTAACGAACGCGTGCGCGTTTACGCCCTGCTGTGGGGGGAAAATCAGGAGCTGACCCAGCAGTGGCTGGCCCTGGCGCAAGCGCTGGAGCTGCTTGGCAACGCACCAGAGGTCGCCGCGCCGCTGAGTCTGCTGGTGGATGCGTTCTCCCTGCCTGCGGAAGGATTTTTACTGCCTGGCGGCGCCGCGGATGAGCGCGTACAGGTCTGCCCGCTTGAGACAAACGGCCAACAGCCTGCGCTAAGCGTACCGGTCGCCACGCTCGCCCTGCTGACCCGCGAACTGGTCTTGCCGCTGGTGGACGCCACGCAGCCGCACGATACCGACCTGCTTGATATTCCTGGCGCCCAGCCGGACCACAGCCTTGCGTCCTGCAAAACGCAGTGGCTGCTTACCTGCTACCGTCAGCGCCAGCAGCCGGACGTGCTGCTGGTGTGCAACGCCGCCCCTGAGCGCGCCGCGATTATTCCCGCCGCCCGCGCGCTTCGTCGCTGGGTGGACGACACGCAGCCGCAAACGCAGACGCAGCCGAATCTGGTCTGGGCGATAACGCCTTTCGACGCCCGTTTCCAGGGCGGTCAGCATCTGGATGAAGGCGTGCAGCGGCTGCTCGGCAAACCCGGTGCTCGCTGGGGCGCGTTACAGGCGCTGGATGCCCGCAACGTGCAGCGCCTCGTCGAGTGGCTTGGCGCAGCGCTTGACGATGAGAACCGCCAGGCGCGCCATGCGGCGCTGGAAACGGCGCTAACGGCCTCTGCGCAGGCGCTATTTCAGCGTTATCTCGGGACAGAAAGCGGCGAGGAAGCCCGCAGCCGCGCGGAGCAGGAAGTGCGCGCGCTGCAGCGCCAGGCTTCGCGCCACGGCGATGTGCTGGAAGCGCTGCTGCCTGCCGGGCGTGTGCAAAGCGCTGATGACGATACGCCGCCCGGTATTATCGAAACCACGCAGGCGATTTTTAGCGAGAGCATCGATCTTTTTGGTGATGAAACCGCGAGCGCCCCGGCGCCTGAGCGCCAGATAAGTAAAAGCGAGCAAAACCCGCACCGCCGCTGGGTTAATCATGTGCGCCACTGGGCGCAGCAGCCGGATAACGCGGCGGCGCTGGGTCTGGAGCCGACAACCTTGCGCTGGCTTGGCGAAACGCTGGCTGTCGCCAGCTACCGGCTGAAGCTTGACGAGCAGCTCGATGCGCTGGCAAATGATGAAGCGCAGCGCCACGCCGCGCTGGCGAATTTCATAAGCTGGCTTGGCTACGCTGAAACGCCGCTGGCGCAGCGCCCCGCAAGCCGCATCAATAAAGGCGCGCCGATTTTCGCCCCGGTCGCCAGCAGCCGACAGCGCCTGACACGCCTCGCGGACCAGCCGGTGCACGCCGCCACGCGCTACGTTTACGACTGGCTGGTGGCGCTCTATACGCTTGCCTGCGACAACGTCGGCTATCGCCATCCGCTGGACGTCAACGACCGCGATCGTCAGGCGCTCGCCGACCTTTTCGCGAAGTAAAAAACGCAGGCCGGTTCGCGAAACGTGAGCCGGCCGCAACCTCGTTAAAATAGCGTGCGATATCCGCCCCGCCGCTGGTTTTTCCGCTTCCTCCCTTTACACTCTCAGCACTGTTTTACATTTCCATAACAACTGAGGTGTCTGATGGCTGCTGCTCCTTTAACTCCCGCCCTGCTTATTAACGGCGAACGCCGCGCCGCCGCGGGCGGACGCACGTTTACCCGGTTGAACCCGCTGGATGAACAAACGGCGACCCTGGCGCCAGCCGCCGCGCCGGAGGATGCGCTGGCGGCAGCGGACGCGGCCGCGCAGGCGTTTGTGCGCTGGCGTGAAACCGGCCCGGGCATTCGCCGGGCGCTGCTGCTGAAGGCGGCTGAGCGGCTTGAAGCGCAGGAGTCGCAGTTCATCGCCGCTATGGCGGCGGAAACCGGGGCGTCGGCGCAGTGGGCGGGGTTCAACGTACATCTTGCCGCAGGCCTGCTGCGCGAAGCGGCGGCGCTCACTACGCAAATTACAGGCGAAGTGATCCCTTCCGACGTGCCGGGCAGCCTCGCCATGGCGGTGCGCCAGCCGGCGGGCGTGGTTTTTGGCATGGCGCCCTGGAACGCGCCGATTATTCTCGGCGTGCGCGCCATCGCCACGCCGCTCGCCTGTGGCAACACCGTTATCCTTAAAGGCAGCGAACTCTCCCCGGCGACGCACGGACTCATTATCGAGGCGCTGCATGAAGCGGGCTTTCCGCCCGGCGTGGTCAATTTCATTACCAGCGCGCCGGAAGAGGCGGCGGCGGTAACGGAGGCCGTTATCGCTCACCCGGCCGTGCGGCGCGTCAACTTCACCGGCTCGACGCGGGTCGGCCGGATCATCGCTGAAACCTGCGCCCGCCACCTCAAGCCGGTGGTGCTGGAACTCGGCGGCAAAGCGCCGTTGCTGGTGCTGGACGACGCCGATATCACGCTCGCTGTTAACTGCGCCGCTTTTGGCGCATTCGCGAACTCCGGGCAGATCTGCATGTCCACCGAGCGTATTGTGGTGGATGCCCGCATAGCCGACGCGTTTGCAGCACAGTTTGCGGCAAAAGCGGCCTCACTGCCTTGCGGCGACCCGCGCAACGGGCCTGCCGTCCTTGGCTCAGTGGTGGACAGGCAGACGGTATCGCGCTGCAACGCGCTGATAGACGATGCGCTGGCGAAAGGCGCGGTGCTGCTGGCTGGCGGCAAAGCGGAAACGACGCTGATGCCCGCGACGGTGCTGGATAACGTCACGTCGGCTATGCGCATTTACCATGAAGAGTCGTTCGGACCGGTAAAAGCCATCGTTCGCGTTCGCGATGAAGAAGAAGCGATAGGCGTGGCTAACGACAGCGAGTTTGGCCTTTCCAGCGCCGTCTTTAGCCAGGATACCGCGCGCGCCTGGCGGGTGGCGCAGCGGCTGCAAAGCGGCATTTGTCATATTAACGGGCCAACGGTGCATGACGAAGCGCAGATGCCTTTTGGCGGCGTAAAAGATTCCGGCTATGGACATTTTGGCGGCCTCGCGGGGGTGCGTGAGTTCACCGAATTGCGCTGGATAACGATGCAAACCGCGCCGCGCCCTTTGCCCTTCTGACGCATTCCCAAAGCTGGCGGTTATATCCCACCTCATCATGTTCCCGGTGCGCCGCCACACGTCTCCTGAAAGGACGCGCGGCGGCGCACCGGGAAGCGAAGCGGTTCACAAAAGCCGCGCCAGCACAGGTAGCCGTCTGTAAGTAAAAAAGCCGGGACTGTTATTTTTTCAGCCAGGTTTCGAGATGTTCTATCTCCGCTTTCTGCGCTTTGATAATATCCTGCGCCATTTTTTTCATTTCCGGGTCTTTACCGTATTTGAGTTCCGTCTCGGCCATGGCTATCGCGCCTTTATGGTGCTCTAACATCGACCTGGCAAACATTTTATCCGCATCGGATTCCTTCATCGCGTTCATCATGTCGCTATGCATCTTTTGCATTGCCGCCATATTTTCTTTTGCGGCGGCTGACATATTCATGTCATGCGTCATGGGTGAGTTCGGATGCTGAGCCATTACGGCGGCTGGCATGGCCAGTAATAAGGTCAGAATGAGTTGCGGCTTTTTCATGTGCATCACCTCGGGATAAGTGGCTGCTCTTTAACATTTCCTGGGCCGATTTATCAACCTGATTACGGTTGCCTGAAAAACAGCGTCGGCGCATTACCGGGACCCTGTCAAAAAGGTTTACTGTCAGGTCTCGCTTAGCCTGAATCTGCCATAAACAACGTTCCTGTTATGCTCTCTTTCTCTGCGGGAGCGGCATTTTAATAATGTAGTTGATAACTTCGCTTGCCCGCATAGTGTGCCGCTCGCAAGCGATAGCTGTCCTGCGCTACGGCTGACAAAACCCCTGTAGCGCTTTTGCCAGCGCCGACGGGTTTTCCCATGACATCGAGTGCCCGGCTGCAGGAATGACCGCAGTCGACACGCCCGCGGCGGCAAGCGAGGAAAAATCATCATCAGGCAGCGACCGTTCGCCAAAGATGAGCTGTTTCGGCTTATTGAGCGACAGAAAGGCCTGATACCAGTCAACGCTGCTGCCCTTCACTAACGCGGTTGCGCCTCGCCACATCGCCCACGGCGCGTTGCTGAGCAGGCTTCCGGCCCAGGCGGCCTCTTCCTCTTCAGGCAGACGCGGATATTGCTCAATCATGCGCGGGTATTCTTCATGCATGAACTGCTCTTCACTGTAAGCCGCGATAATGCGGCTGAACTGCCCGCCGCCCGTGTGGAAATTCGGCTCGGAAACCGCCAGCCCCAGCAGGCGCTCTCCCGCCTGTTGCGCAGCCTCAATGGCGATGCTGCCGCCCATGCTGTGACCATACAGCCAAAAGGCGCTCAGGTTCAGCGTCTGCGCCAGCTCCATCACCACCTGTGCCTGGTCGCTGGTGCCGTACGCGTAATGGCGCGGCTTTTCGCTGTAGCCGCTGCCAGGCAAATCAATCAGCACAGCGCGCCGTCCGCCGAAAGCCGGGTCAATGACCACGCGCGGATAGTCATAAGATGAAGCGCAGCCCAGGCCGTGCACCATCAGCAACGGCTCGCCATCGCCCGGGAAATCGTGATAACGAACAAAACAGCCAGCATGACGTGAATAAAAGGTTTTCATCTGTGCGCTCCTCGCTCTAAATACTGATTATATATACAGCTTTTACTGGCATAAGGCCAGCGCGGGCCTTGTTTTTGCGCGGTATCTCCAGAAAACGCAGCGGCGTAAAGAAATCCAGATTAAAGGAAATGGCATCATGCTGCCGTTGTGCTGAAATAGGCTCGAATACCCCAGAAAAGTAAGGATCACCTTATGAAAGCAAGAAAACTGGTTTCAGCAGCAGCACTGCTGGCAGGCTGCATGGCGATGGCTTCCGCTCCGGCGCTGGCAAACCCGGGTAATGGAAATGGCAACGGCAACGGCGGCGGGCACGGCAACAGCGGCAACCACGGTAACAGCGGAAACCACGGCAATAGCGGTAACCACGGTAATGACAACGACAACGGCAAAAGCGGAAAAGAAGCCGCTTCCCATGGCAAAAACTATGGCAAGCCGGATCACGTTGACGCAGATATCAGCCCTTCCCGCGCGCGCCAGCTGGCGGTGAATTATGGGCTGACGGGCTATGAGTCATTACCGCCGGGCATCGCTAAAAACCTGGCGCGCGGCAAGCCGTTACCGCCAGGGATTGCGAAAAAAGTGGTGCCAGCCGACATGCTGCGCGATCTGCCTTATTACCCGGGTTACGAGTGGCGAATGGTGGGCGACGACCTGGTGCTGATTGCGCTCAGCACCGCCGTGGTGACCGCCATTATTAACGGCGTATTCGATTAATTTCTTGCTTATGGACCGGGCGGGAAGCGCCTGCCGCGCCCGCCCTTTTTATTTGTCACTTTTATTGTCCAGCCCCAGTAACGCCCGTGCCGCTTCGCGCTCATGCTTCTGCACGGCAAAGTCGTCAAAATTGTGCTTTGAAACGCGAATAATATGTTCGCTGATAAATTTCGCGCCTTCGCGGGCGCCCGTTTCGCCCTCTTTCAGGCAGCATTCCCACTCAAGCGTCGCCCAACCCGGGTAGTCGTACTGCGCAAGCTTGCTGAAGATCCCTTTGAAATTGACGTGTCCGTCCCCCAATGAGCGAAAACGTCCCGGCCGTTGCGGCCAGTTCTGGTAACCGCCATAGACGCCGCTCTGGGCTGAGGGGTTAAACTCCGCATCTTTAACGTGAAAAGCGCGAATACGCGAGTGCCAGCTATCGATAAAGCCAAGATAATCCATATGCTGCAACAGCATGTGGCTTGGGTCGTAAAGAATGTTGCAGCGTGGGTGATGGTTCACCAGCTCAAGAAAGCGGCCAAAGGTCACGCCATCGTGCAGGTCTTCACCCGGATGCAGTTCAAAGCAGAGATCGACGCCCGCCTCGTCAAAGCTATCTAGGATGGGCCGCCAGCGCGCCGCCAGCTCGGCGAACGCCTCTTCAAACATCACTTCATTGTGCGGCGGCCAGGGATAAAAGAAGGGCCAGGCGAGCGATCCGGAAAAGGTAGCGTGCGCTTTTAACCCAAGGTTTTGCGAGGCTTTGGCCGCTTTTTTCAGCACGCTGACCGCCCATTGCTGGCGCGCATGGCTGTCCAGCCGCAGCGAAGAAGGGGCAAAGCCGGTAAACGCGCGCTCATAGGCCGGGTGGACCGCCACCAGTTGTCCCTGCAAATGCGTGGAAAGCTCGCTTATCTGCACGCCCAGATTGCGTAACGTTTCGCGAACCTGCGCGCAATAGTCCACGCTTTCCGCCGCCTTGTTCAAATCGAAGATATGCGGCAGATGGGTGGGCAACTGCACCGCTTTATAGCCCAACCCCGCCGCCCAGGCGGCCATGCTCTCCAGCGCGTTAAAGGGCGGCCGTTCGCTAATGAACTGGGAGAGAAAAATTGAGGGTCCCTGCAGCGTTTTCATCTTCCTGCCTCCTGTTGCGCTATGCGTGAGGCTTAAGAATAGCCTGGCGTCGCGCGGCAGGCTGAAGGGCAACCTATAAATTTCGTTAACCTGTTGTTTTGCTGACGCTGTGGCATTTTACAACGCATTTGTTGTTTTAAATTAAATTCATTGCCGTTTATGCCGATAACGCTCTTAACGCCAGCACGGCGCTGGCGGCGTTTCCGTGTACTCTCCCCGGTAAGGACCTTACATGTCAGTCAGACGTTTTTCGTTTATTGTGTTTAGCGCGTTAATCATTATTTTTCTTGCCAGTACCCTATCCAACCTTCATTCACTTATTCGCAGCAACCAGTCGCTCGACAGCGTGAACAAAGAGATTCGGGTAGTGCTTTCCGTCATCGACCCAATCAACCACAGCCGCACGCTGCGCGTGCGCGCCATGGAAGCAATGCGTAGCCAGGCGGTGGGCGAGTCGCAACAGGCCCGGCAATCTTTAGAAAGTGCACGGGAGGTTTTGGGTAAAGCCGACGGCGCTTTTAACAAATATCTCTCTGCGCCTAAGCAAGCTGGCGAAGCGACGCTCGTAGAGAGTTATCGCCGCAACTGGCAGACTTACCGCGATCAGGGGCTGCGTCCGCTGCTGGACGCGGTGGCGCGCAACGACAACACGAGCTACGTTCAGCTGGTGACCAACACGTTGCCGCAGCTGGACCGCCAGTTTGAGGTCTCCCTCGACCAGCTTCTGGCGTTCCGTGAAGATTATGCCCATAAGCAGAATGAAGACGTGCAGGCGAGCTTCGTTACCGGCCTGATGCTGATAGGCTTCTTCTCGCTGTTGTTCCTCGGGCTGATCGCCGTGATTTTTGCCTTGCTGAAGCGCCGCGTGCTGAAGCCGCTGGATGCCGCCCGCGCCCACTGCCTTGAAATGGCGGCAGGCGATCTGCATACCCCGGTGCTCTCGAAGACCAAAGATGAAATCGGCGAAATGCTGCGCGCGCTGGAAAACATGCGCCTGTCGCTGACGCAGATAATCGGCCAGGTGCGCGAATCGAGCCAGACCGTGGCGTTCGCCTCCGAAGAGATTGCGGCGGGCAACACCGATCTTTCCGCACGCACCGAGGAGCAGGCCGCTTCCCTTGGCGAAACGGCGGCCAGCATGGAGCAGTTAACCGCAACCGTGAAGCAGACCTCAAGCAACGCCCACGAAGCGAACAGCCTCGCCGGCACCATGCGCAACGCAGCGCAGGAAGGTAACGCCATTGTCGAAGAGGTTATCTCCTCAATGGGCAAAATCGAATCCAGCGCCGGTAAGATTGAAAACATCATCGGCATTATCGAAGACATCGCCTTCCAGACCAACATTCTGGCGCTTAACGCCGCGGTGGAAGCGGCGCGCGCGGGCGAGCAGGGTCGCGGTTTCGCCGTTGTGGCAAGCGAAGTGCGCAACCTTGCCCAGCGCTCGTCGGTCGCGGCGAAGGAGATTAAAGAGCTTATCGAGCTGTCGGGCGAACAGGTAAACCAGGGCAGCACGCTGGTAAGCCGCGCTGGCGAGAGCATGAAAGGCATCATTAATTCCATTAAGCATGTTTCAGAGCTGATGTCGGAAATTGCCCTTTCTACCAGCGAGCAGAGCCGCGGTATTGAGCAGATTAACCTGGCGGTAGCGCAGATGGATTCGGTCACGCAGCAAAACGCCGCGCTGGTGGAAGAAGCTTCCGCCGCCGCGCATTCCCTTAAGGAGCAGTCGCAACTGCTGAACACGTCGGTCGCGGTGTTTAAGCTTTAACAACCCAGGCGGACAGGCTTGGCCTGTCCGCACCTCCCCACCTTATTTCAGGGGCTTACCTCGCCTTTCCTCACGTTGTTGCCATGCTATGATGCCCTTTCCCGCCGCGAAAGGAGCCACCATGACCCTTCAGAAATTGCGCGTTTCTGACGCCACCCATTTCAACAGCCATGAGCTTGCGACGATCCTCAACCGCTGCTTTGAAGGCTATCTTGTCCCGTTTACGCTGGAGGGCGAGATGTTCGCCTCGCGCTTCGCCGCTGAATCGCTTTCGCTTGCCGATAGCCGCATCTGGTTTGAGGGCGAAACGCCCATTGCGCTGGCGCTGATTACGCGTCGCGGCTGGCGCTCCCGCCTGGCAGTGTTCGCTATTCGTCCGCAATGGCGCGGCAACGGCTACGGCAAGGCGATGATGCAGAGCCTGCTTGCTGAGGCGCGCGTGCGCGGCGATAACGAGATGATTGTCGAGGTTATCAAGGGCAACGACCCGGCGCAGCGGCTTTATGAAAGCGTGGGCTTTATCAGGGAATATCGTCTGCGGTCTTTCACAAGCGTTGGCGCGGCTGAACAAACGGCAAGCCTTACGCTACAGCCGTTCGACCCGGAAAGGGTCGCCGGAATGATAATGGGGGAGCCGCACGCCCTGCCCTGGCTTATTCATCCGCTGACCGCGCTGGCGCTACCCGGCGTAGGCGTGGCGCTGGAGGATAACGCGTTCGCTATTGTGAATACGCTTTTCAAAGAGCCGCAGCTGCGGGCATTGTATGTTACGCCTGAGGCGCGCGGTCAGGGCTATGCTTCGCGCCTGCTGGCGCAGCTTGCCGCCGCTTTTCCTGGCATTATCGCCCCTTGCGCGGTGCCGGACGAGCTCAGCGCCCTGTTTGAGCGCAACGGCTGGCGCGAGCAAAATATCCAGCAGTATCAGCTGCGCCAGACCTTGTAGCCTGCGTTGTCATCGGCTGGAACTCGCGGGTGGCGCTGCGCTACCCGCACTCTAGCGCCGGGCTTAAGCCGGCTGAGAAAATACGATCATAACGGCTTATCGAGCTTAATCACCCACAGATCGTTTTCTGATTGCGGTTTTTCCAGCGGTGTGATGCCGATGCGGGTGGCCACGCTTTTGCCGTCGAGCGTCAGGTGGCCTTTACCGTCAACCTGGTAATCATCGGCCTCCTGCTTATCGCCTTGCGGTTTTTCAAGCGTAGCCTGCAGGCCGAAGTCGTTGTCATTAATCACCGCGATGGTGTGCTTATCGACAATCGTCAACCCTTCCGCCTTTTCCTGCTGCCAGCCGAGCTTGCGCAAATCCACCAGCAGCGATTTACTCGCAAGCGTAATGCCGCGCGCGTTGAGGCTGCTGGCGTCGTTAAACTCCGGCGGCTGTTCTTTATCGAAGCGGCTGAGGTCAGTCGCGTTACGTAAATCCACGACGTAAACCAGATTGCGCATGGCGTTGTTTTTATCGCCGCCCTGCTCAATCAACAGCAAACGGTGGTTATCCAGCGCCACGATATCGCCGATTTTGGCGTCTTTCGCTTTTTTGTAGCGGTCGATATCAATCGGATAACCGTACATCGCCGTTTTACCGCTCGCCGGGTCGAAGCTCACCAGCCGGGTAAAACGCGCGCTGTTTTTGGTTTTACCGTCGATATCCAGCGTGCTCTGCACCGCCGCGATGATGCGGCCATCGGGCATACGCGTCAGCCCCTCGAAACCGCGGTTGGGCTGGCGCCATTTGACGATGTTCGGCAGGCCGCCCGCGACAGCCTGTTCACCCTGTTCCGCCTGCGGCCCATGCTTTTCAAGGATCTTGCCGTTAGCGTCGACATGAATGATAAACGGCCCATATTCGTCGCACAGCCAGTAGCCGCCCTTGCCATCCGGGGTAATGCCCTCGGTATCAAGACCCCGGCGGTCGCCTGGCAGCGGTTGCAGCGCGTCGTTAAGCGCAAGCTCGTTAGTGGCGCCAATCAGCCCTTCCGGCAGCGGCAGACCCGTGATATTCCCTTGCGCGTCGTGCAGCGGTTTTGCCGCTACCGCCTCAGCTTTATCGCCGCTCACGCGCAGAGTCATCAACTGCGGCGCGTAACCGGGGCTTGCGAAAATTTTTGATTCACGCTTACCGGCTTTCGGCGAATCGGCGTTCGGGCCGCGGTCGGTGACGGTCGCGAAAACCAGCGTGTCGCCCTCTTTACGCAGAAACTGCAGGCCTGAGCCGACGCCAACAGGCAGCCCATCCGGGAAAGCGCTGGCGTAGTCGCCCTGGTAAGCCACGCGATCGCCCTGCGGGAAAGTGACAACGTAACGATGCACGTCCGGCTCGGCAGCCCTGGCGGTTATCGAAAACAGTGAAGCAAGCAGGAGAGCAAGAGGTTTATTTTTCATCAGCATAGCGTCCATTTTAAAGATGCCCCTGTTATAAAGAGCCGCTGTGACAGATTAATGACAACGGGCCTGCCGATGCCGCCTGTGCGGCCCTGCATGGCCTGGCATACGCTAAGGGTGAGGTTAAGGATGAATGCGTATTTAAAAGTATGTTGTAACTAATTAAAGGTGGCCTGCCGCAGACCCGGCAGGCGGCAGAAGAGATTCAGGCGGAGAGTTTGCCGGTCTGGGCG
Source organism: Franconibacter pulveris DSM 19144 (assembly GCA_000621185.1). Lineage (GTDB taxonomy): Bacteria > Pseudomonadota > Gammaproteobacteria > Enterobacterales > Enterobacteriaceae > Franconibacter > Franconibacter pulveris. Next base: position 476,099 of record KK211222.1, on the reverse strand, counting down.
ACTTCATCCAGCCGCTGTTTCATTTCCTCCAGCGCGCGCAGCAGATTCTGGTCCGCCTCGGTGGCGGTTGCCCCTTTGCCGGTGACGGTGAAGTGGTAAGTTTGCTCGCGGCAGGTGGCGGTATAGACATATTCCCCTTCCGGCTGTTGCTTTTTATCGATCGACAGTGACATACATCCTCCTTTAAGTCGTGTTTACTCAAAGGGTAGAGTATTTTTTTGCATTACGATGCCGGCATGACGGCGCGCAAGGATAAAACAACGCGTCGGTGCGCTCGCCTTCAACGTCCTGAAGGCGTTAAGGAATAGCGGAAAGCTCCGCCAGGCGGAAATGGTCTGGTTTGACAATACGCGTATGGCAGCGCGCGTTGATAAGCCACTCCTGCTTCGGTTGCAGGTTAAATACTATATCGGTGCTGTACCCCACCACCATGCCGTTTTTCAGCAGGTTGAACGCGACATAAACCTGCCGCAGCGGATGGTTGGTCAGGTTTTTGACCAGTCCCTCAATGCGCATATGCCCTTTGACTGTTTTTACAAAATGGAGATCGGATATCGAAATCCGCTTATCACCAGCACGGGCAACGCCCCAGGAGAAGGTAAGCGCAAGCAGGATAAGGAATAACAGAGGTTTCATCGCAACTCAAAGAAGATAATGCGCCATAGCCAGCGAGGCTGACAGACGCGTAGTGACTGAGATAGTTAGCATCCTAACCGATTAACTGCATGGCTTTTAACCTGTTATGGCGTTAAAAGGTAAGCAGATGTGTAGATGATGCGCGTTGCGCCTTCTGACAGTCTGCGGCGCTAAGCATATCATTCCAGCCGCCGCGTAAAGAATAATCGAAGCGATGAGCTGCGCGAGAAAATAATATTCCGCCTCTTTTTCTTTTTCGTTTCGTTATTACATATTGAAAAGTGAGCCATTATAGAATTGGCTGTTTCAACGCTTTTGAATAATACTTTTTATAATGATCCCTTTTCTCTTTATCCCCACCCACTGATGAAGGAGGAATTGATGCAGTCTATTGAACAACAAAGCATTATGTTATCTGGTAATTTTGATTTTCTGGCACGCAGTTTTGCTCAAATGTGCGTTCACGGTAGGCAGTTCGATATAGATACCATCACAGGAAATATGGATAGCGACAGTAGAGTATGGTTCGTTAAACGTTATCAGTTCTACCTCAGCTATTTAGCAAGTCAGCATTAAGGGAATAAAGCTCAGCCGGGTAGCGTAAGCTACCCGGTTTCGTTTATCGCCCCTGGTCACTTTTCATGGTTGATGAATAACCCGCTCTGACGTTTATTTTCCCCTGTTGCTGTCTCGCCATGAACATTTCGCTTAAAAAAACGACGATGCGCAGAGAACGCAGCGTGCCGCGGCTGAGGCGTATTTTAACCACATGTATTACCACACAAAATGTTAAACCTGTCGCCTTGAGAACCTTCACACCTTTATCTACATTTTTGCTCCGTGACGTTGGTCACAGGTAACGAATGATGCCTTGCATCGCCTCTGAAGGTGCCTGGATTTCTACCTTCAGAGGTTTCTTTTTCCAGCGCCTGCCGCCAACAATGAAACAGGTTAATTTTTCACCGCGCCACCGGTTCGGTAAAAAGCTGTGTCTGAGCGACACGCGCGCTGTTCTCTACTTTCGGCGTATTGACAGACTCACCGCTTATTTTTTAAACCATTAAGAACCTACTCTTCGCAGCGGCAAAAAAATGGGTTTAAAAAATCAACACAATAAAACAGAGCGCGCCGCAAAATGCCATGAATGCATTATTTCCTTTGCCGCTTGTTTCTGATAGCCCATTTTAATCTCTGCGATAACGCGCAAAAATCATTTACTTTTTTAACAGGGCGATGGCGTTAGCGTCTATATTAGTATCGAACAGTACATCGTTTATTCGAGGCGGCTATGTTTCTTAACTATTTTGCGCTGGGTGTACTTATTTTTGTTTTTCTGATTATTTTTTACGGGATTATTATCCTGCATGATATCCCCTATCTGATTGCAAAATCGCGCAACCATCCTCACGCCGATGCTATTCATGTGGCAGGCTGGGTAAGTTTATTTACGCTTCACGTAATCTGGCCCTTTTTGTGGATTTGGGCGACCTTATACCGCCCGGAGCGTGGCTGGGGCATGCAGCAGAAAGATGAAGCTGAGCTTGCGCAGTTGCAGCAACGGGTACAGGAGCTGGAGCGTAAGCTTGGCCATATTACACCACCGCAGGAGTAAGAGATGGACTTGCTCATCATTCTCACTTATGTCGCCATCGCCTGGTCGATTTTTAAGGTTTTCAAAATACCGGTAAATAAATGGACCGTGCCCACAGCGGCGCTCGGCGGCGTGTTTTTAATTGGCGCGCTTATTTTATTGATGAACTATAACCACCCTTATACTTACCTTGCTCAGAAAGCCGTGATCTCGGTGCCGATAACGCCGCAGGTTACGGGCGTCGTCACGAAGGTGACGGATAAACAGAATAAGCTGATAAAAAAAGGCGAAATGCTTTTTGAGCTTGATAAAGGCCGGTATCAGGCCCGCGTGGAAAGATTACAGGCCGACCTGGTCACAGCAATACACAATATTCGCGCCCTGAAAGGACAATTAGATGAAGCTATCGCCAACACGTCGCGCATTACGGCGGAGCGCGATCGTTTATATAAAGATTACCAGCGTTATGTCAGGGGCAGTCAGGCGAGAGTGAATCCTTTCTCAGAAAGCGATATTGATAACGCGCGGCAAAATTATCTGGCGCAAGAGGCGCTGGTAAAAGCTTCCGTTGCCGAACAGGCGCAAATTCAGAGCCAGCTTGAGAGCACGCTCAACGGCGAACAGTCGCAGATTGTAAGCCTGCGGGCGCAACTGGCGGAGGCCACCTATAACCTCAACCAAACGGTGGTTCGCGCGCCTGACGACGGCTATGTCACACAGGTGTTAATTCGCCCGGGCACCTATGCCGCCGCCCTGCCGCTGCGTCCGGTGATGGTTTTCATACCCGAGCAAAAGCGGCAAATTATCGCGCAGTTCCGGCAAAACTCGCTGTTGCGTTTGCAGGCGGGCGATGAAGCGGAAGTGGTTTTTACCGCCCTGCCAGGTCAGGTCTTTGCAGGAAAACTGATTGAAATCCTTCCCGTGGTGCCCGGCGGCGCTTACCAGGCGCAGGGCACGTTGCAATCGCTCACCCTGCAACCCGGCAGCGATGGCGTGCTGGCGGTGATTGAGCTTGCACCTGATGCGGAGGTGGATGCCCTGCCGGATGGCATTTTCGCCCAGGTGGCTATCTATTCTCAGCATTTCACGCATGTGTCCGTCATGCGTAAAGTCCTGCTGCGAATGACCAGCTGGATGCACTATTTGTATCTTGATCATTAATACAAATGATTTTTTCCTGCCATTCACAGGTAGTATTTACATTAAGGTTATTCTGGCGCGGGTGAAACAATGTCGGTTCATGATCGGATAAATAACTAGCCTGCTAATAAAGGCGAGTCCCATAACGGGACTCGCCTTAAGCTTAATTTAATATTCAACCGTTAGTTGGCGGGAAATGCGCCCACGTCGGCGACCATTTCATCAATCGCGCTTTTTACATCGGCTTCAGTGATTTGCGTAGTGCTATTGGAAACCGATCGGCCATAGCCTTTTCTTACCACTTTTAATACCGGCTTGTTTGTTGAAACGTCAATTGCTTCCGCCTCAATAAACAGCAATGCGTTTTGCGAACGCTTACCCGTTAACGCCATGGTGCCGGCGACCACGGCCGTGACAGGCAATACTTCATAAAATCTTACGTCTTTATTTTCTGCCGAAACGGCAGTGATGGCTGTTTTAAATATCAGCCCTCCCGGCTGCGGCTGCGGGACGAGCTGCAGGCGAGAGCCGACGGCGGTTTTCAAGCGCTGCTCGGTATAGGAACGAATCTGCTCAAGCGTCTGGGCGCTAACCCGGCTGTCAGGCGTTGCGGCGGGATAATAGACAACGGGCGCGAAATAAACGCTTTGATAATTGCTGACGCGAAAATCGGGTGAAATCCAGCGCAAGACCTCGTGTCCTGAAGGCGTTTTCGCCGGTTTTAAGTCAGAATAATTTTGCAGGAATCCGGAGTATTGATTAGTTTCCGCAACCTTTGATGAGCAGCCTGCGAGCGCGCAGGTCAGTAATATTGCGCCCAGCCTTAGCGATAACTTCGTGGTGACGACCATGGTGCCTCCGAGTGATATTATTGCCGCGTTTATTTCACGTTGAAATTATAAAAGATGCATAAAAAACCAGAGGCCGACAATGGAAATATTTTTAAGAAACAGCGTGACAGTTCACAAACAACATTAACGATGTTGTCTTAATGACAAGGCGCTGGCTTACGCCGCGCGACGTTATTCTCACACGCGGCGTAACCCCTTTTTAAAAAGGACTCATGGGCAAATTAATGCTTTATCATCACATGCCTTACGACCGTGTAGTCCTCAAGCCCGTACATCGACATATCCTTGCCGTAGCCGGAGTGCTTCTGTCCGCCGTGCGGCATTTCGCTGACCAGCATAAAGTGCGTGTTGACCCAGGTGCAGCCGTACTGCAATCGCGCGCTTAAGCGGTGAGCGCGGCCTACGTCTTGCGTCCAGACAGAGGAAGCCAGCCCGTATTGCGAATCGTTCGCCCAGGCGAGCGCCTGCGCTTCGTCGTCAAACGGCGTCACGCTGACTACCGGGCCGAAGACTTCGCGCTGCACAATGGCGTCTTCCTGTTTCGCGCCGGCGATAACCGTTGGTTTGAAGAAATAACCCGGCCCGTCGAGCTTCTCGCCGCCGGTCACCACCTTAACGTGGGGCAAGGCTTTGGCTTCGTTGACCGCCTTGCTTACGCGCTCCAGATGCGCCAGCGAACTGAGCGGGCCGAGTTCGGTGGTTTCCTCTTCCGGCGCGCCCTGCTTCAGGCTCGCCACCGCCGCGCCCAGTTTTTCCACCAGCTGCTCGTAAATGCCCTTTTGCGCGTAAATGCGACAGGCCGCCGTACAGTCCTGCCCGGCGTTATAGAAACCAAAGGTACGAATGCCCTCCACCACGGCGTCGAGATCCGCGTCGTCAAACACCAGCACCGGCGCTTTGCCGCCAAGCTCCATATGGGTGCGCTTAACGCCCGAGGCGGTGTGGCGGATGATGTGCTCGCCGGTGGCTATCGAGCCGGTCAGCGAAACCATGCGCACTTTCTCATGCCCGGTGAGCGGGTCGCCTACCGTCTGGCCGCGGCCAAACAGCACGTTGAGCACCCCTGGCGGCAGAATCTCTTTTGCAAACTCCCCGAGCTTGAGCGCGGTAAGCGGCGTGATTTCAGAAGGTTTGATAACCACGCAGTTGCCCGCCGCCAGCGCCGGCGCCAGCTTCCAGGCCGCCATCATTAGCGGGTAATTCCAGGGCGCGATGGACGCCACCACGCCTACCGGGTCGCGGCGGATCATCGACGTGTGGCCGCTCAGGTATTCGCCCGCGGCAAGGCCGCTCAGGCAGCGCGCCGCGCCCGCAAAGAAGCGAAACACATCCACCACCGCCGGGATTTCGTCGTTAATGACGCAGTGCAGCGGCTTGCCGCAGTTTTGCGATTCAAGCTTCGCGAACGTTTCCGCGTTTTGCTCAATGGCGTCCGCCAGTTTGAGCAGCGCTTCGGCGCGTTCTTTCGGCGTGGTTTGCCCCCACTGCTCAAAGGCGGCGTCGGCGGCGTTAACCGCCTCATCCACCTGCGCAGGCGTCGCTTCGGCAATCTCCAGCAGCACTTCGCCGGTTGCCGGGTTGTAAACGGGCAGCTTCTCCCCTTCGCCGCTCAGGAGTTTCCCGTTAATCAGTAGTTGATTCTGCATAGCGTTTTCCTTTGAACGAAAAGTTATTTACCGCCGCCGGCGACCATTTCGCCGTCGCGGGTCAGCCACCAGGCTCCCAGAATGGGGATCATTGTCACCAGCATAACCAACAGCGCCACCACGTTAGTCACCGGCACGTCGCGCGGTCGGCCAAGCTGGTTGAGCAACCAGAGCGGCAACGTGCGTTCATGCCCGGCGGTGAAAGTGGTGACGATAATCTCATCGAACGACAGCGCGAAAGCCAGCATGCCGCCCGCCAGCAACGCCGTACTGAGGTTCGGCAGGATCACATGCCGGAAGGTTTGCCAGCCATCGGCCCCGAGATCCATCGAGGCTTCGACCAGGCTGTAGGCAGTGCGGCGAAAACGCGCAATCACGTTGTTAAACACGACCACCACGCAGAAGGTGGCGTGACCGACCACAATCGTCAGGAACCCTGGTTCAAAGTTTAGCGTCTTAAACGCCGTCAGCAGGGCGATGCCGGTAATTATCCCCGGCAGGGCGATAGGCAACAGAAGCAGCAACGAGATGGCGTTTTTACCAAAAAATTCCCGCCGCCAGAGCGCCGCCGCCGCAAGCGTGCCCAGCACCAGCGCAAGCGCGGTGGCAAGCGCCGCCACCTTCACGGAAAGCATCACCGCGTCGAGAATATCGGACCGCCCTGCCGCCACGCTGAACCAGTGCAGGGTGAAGCCTTTCGGCGGGAAGCTAAACGCGGCGTCTTCGGTGTTAAAGGCATAAAGCGCGATAATCACCAGCGGAAAGTGCAGAAAAATTACTCCGCCCCAGGCGGCGATTTTCAAAAACAGCGGCGGGCGTTCAGAGTGCATCGAAGGCTCCCAGGCGCTTCACAAACGCCAGATAAACGGCGATTAACACAATCGGCACGAGGGTAAAGGCCGCCGCCATCGGCATGTTGCCAATCGCCCCCTGCTGGGAATAGACCATATTGCCGATGAAGAACCCCGGCGGTCCCACCAGCTGCGGCACGATAAAGTCGCCCAGCGTCAGCGAGAAGGTGAAGATTGAACCCGCCGCCACGCCGGGGATGGAGAGCGGCAAAATGACATGACGGAAGGTCTGCGCCGGACGCGCGCCGAGATCCGCCGAGGCTTGCAGCAGCGAAGGCGGCAGTCGTTCAAGCGCCGCCTGAATTGGCAGGATCATAAACGGCAGCCAGATGTAGACGAAGACCAGAAAGCGCCCAAGGCCCGACGTGGAGAGGGTGTTACCGCCGATGCCGGGTATGCCGAGCACGGCGTTAAGCGCCCCTTCCAGCCCCAGATGCTGTAAAAACCACTGCGCCACGCCATCTCGCGCCAGCAGCAGCGTCCACGCGTAGGCCTTAACGATATAACTCGCCCACATCGGCAGCATGACGGCGATATAAAAAAACGCTTTCATCTTGCCGCTGGTATAGCGCGCCATGTACCAGGCCATGGGATAGGCAAGAATGGCGCTGGCTATCGTCACCGCAATCGCCATCGTCAGGGTACGCAGGATGATGTCGTAGTTGGAGGGAATAAACAGCGCCTGCAGGTTGGCGAGCGTTAAGTCCGGCGTCACCGACATGGTGAAGTCGTCAAAGGTGTAAAACCCCTGCCAGAGCAGCGTCAGCAGCGACCCGAGATAGATAATGCCGAACCAGAGCAGCGGCGGCAGCAGCAGTAAAAACAACCACAGCGTCGGGCGCTGCCAGAGCAGCGTCGTGACGCGGCGCAGCACCCCTTCGCGAGACGTCGCGGGCATGACGGTCATCTCCATCTTACCCCTCCCCGCGCAGCGGGATCATCGCCTCGCGCGCCCAGGAGGCGGTCACTTGCTGGCCGATGCGAAAGTCCCCTTCGCTCAAGGCGCTGTGCAGGTTCGCCTGGCTTACCAGCAGTTTCTCGCCACTCGCAAGACGCAGCTCAAGCCGGGTAGCCGCGCCCTGATACTGGATCTCCTGCACGGTGCCGTTTACCTGAATCTCCCCGGCTTCGTTAAGCCGGATATGCTCCGGGCGCAGCGAAAACGCGCCCTCTGTACCGCACAGGCGCTGCACCAGCCCGTCCTCAAGCACGTTGGCGGTGCCGACAAACCCCGCCACGAACGGCGTGCGCGGGCGCATGTAAAGCGCGCGAGGGGAATCGACCTGCTCAATGCGGCCGTTATTAAAGACCGCCACGCGGTCCGACATCGACAGCGCTTCGCCCTGATCGTGGGTGACGAAAATAAAGGTGATGCCAAGCTCGCGCTGCAGTTTTTTCAGCTCGACCTGCATCTGCTCGCGAAGTTTTAAATCCAGCGCGCCGAGGGGCTCGTCCAGCAGCAGCACGCGCGGCTGGTTCACCAGCGCCCGGGCGATGGCCACGCGCTGGCGCTGGCCGCCGGAGAGCTGCGACGGTTTGCGCGAATGGGTGAAGCCGAGCGCCACCCGCTCCAGCGCCTCCTGCGCCTGGGCAAGCCGCGTTTTTTTCGCCACCCCTTTCACCATCAGCCCGTAGGCGACGTTTTCCAGCACCGACATGTGCGGAAAGAGCGCATAATCCTGAAACACCGTGTTGACGTCGCGCTCCCAGGGAGGCAGCTCGCTCGCTTCGCGACCAAAAATGCGGATAGCGCCGCAAGAGAGTTGTTCAAAGCCTGCGATAAGCCGCAGGCAGGTGGTTTTGCCGGAGCCGGAAGGCCCCAGCATGGAGAAAAACTCGCCGTCTTTTATCTGGATGGTGACGCCGTCCACGGCGCGCACCTCGCCATACAGCCGGGAGACGTTATCAAACTCAACTGCGTACGACATAAAAAACTCCCGGGTTAACGGCCGCCCATAATGGCGATGTAGTCCTGCGTCCAGCGGCTGTAGGGGACGAATTTTCCGCCCTGAGCGACCGGCGTTTTCCAGAAGACGATTTTGTCGAAGAAGCCCATGCCGTTAGTCTCGCACCCTTTATCCCCAAGCAGCGTGCTGGCTTTGCACCCCTCCACCACGGCGGGCAGCGAGCCAAACCAGGCGGCGACATCCCCCTGCACTTTCGGCGTTAACGACCAGTTCATCCATTTATAGGCGCAGTTGGGGTGTTTAGCCTCGGCGTGCAGCATGGTGGTGTCCGCCCAGCCGGTCACCCCTTCTTTCGGGAACACGGTGGCAATGGGCTGGCCTTCGTTTTTCAGCGCGTTCGCCTGATAGGGCCAGGCGCTGGAGGCCACCACCCCTTCGTTTTTAAAATCGCTCATCTGTACCGTGGTGTCGTGCCAGTAACGGTGGATGAGCTGATGCTGATCCCGCAGCACCTTCAGCACCGCGTTGTATTGCGCTTCGGTGAGCTGGTAGGGGTCGGTAATGCCCAGATCAGGCTGTTTCGCCTTGAGATAAAGCGCGGCGTCGGCGATATAAATCGGCCCGTCGTAAGCCTGCACGCGGCCCTGATTGGTTTTGCCGTCCGGTAAATTCTGTTTTTCGAAAATCACCGCCCAGCTGTCCGGCGGCTGCGGGAAGGTTTTGGTGTTATACATCAGCAGGTTCGGCCCCCACTGGTAAGGGGTGCCGTAAACCTTGCCGCCCACGTTAAACCAGTCGCCTTTCACCAGACGCGGATCGACGTTTTTCCAGTTCGGGATAAGCGCGGTGTTAATGGGCTGCACGCGTTTGCCCATAATGAGGCGCAGCGAGGCGTCGCCGGAGGCGGTCACCAGGTCATAGCCTCCTTTCGCCATCAGGCTGACCATCTCATCCGAGGTGGCGGCGGTTTTTACGTTTACCTTGCAGCCGGTCTCTTTCTCAAAGCCGGTGACCCAGTCGTAATTTTTATCCGTCTGCCCGCTTTCGATGTAGCCCGGCCAGGCGATGATATCGAGGCGGCCCTCGCCCTGGCCGATTTCTTTGGGAGGTTCTGCGGCCTGGGCGGTGAGCACGGTCAGGCACAGCGCAGAGAGCGTGCTAAGCGCGAAAGATTTGCTCATGGTTCTCTTACTCCTGTCTGAATTAATTAGCCGGCCGCCTTGCCGTAAAAATATCTCCCGAAATAAACATATACGTAGCGAAGAGGTTTCTCTCGCCGGGTGTAAAGATTTTGTTAAGGATGTGACAAGCCGCGCACTCTTTGTTCTCTACGAAGAAAGTTGCAGAAATAAGTGGGCGCTTTTTCAGAGTGTAGACAGTGGGTTAGCTTTGTGAAGCCTTTTTAGAAAACTATCAGAATTCCCTATGACCGGGTTAACAAGCCGCGTAAAAAAAATAATAAAACGGCTCTCAACCCTTATTTTTTAATTATTTCCTCAGCAGGAATAACCTCTTCATGAAATGAGAAAACCCGGCCATGAAGGATTAATAATGACCGGGTTTATTTAATAAAGGGCGTCAGGCGCTAAGCGGCGTGCGCGCTGATATCGCCTGGCGAATAAGCTCGGCGAGCCGGATAGCCGCCTGCTCTTCCCGCTCGCCCCAGGCCCATGACGTATTGAAGCGAAAGAAATTGTGCCAGGTATCGCTGGTAGAGAACATGCGTCCCGGCGCGATGCTTATCTGGTGGCGCAGCGCCTGCTCACCCAGTTCACCGGCGTCCAGCCCGGGGGGAAGCTCAATCCAGAGAAAATAGCCGCTTTCACTGCGGTGAATGCGCACCTCAGCGGGCAGATGGCGGCGCAGCGCCTGCCAGGCCTGCTGTTTGCGCTCGGCGAGCTGGCGGCGCAGGCGGCGAAGATGCGCGTCGTAGCGCCGGGTGGCGAGGTAATCCACCAGCGCCATCTGCATCGGCGAGCTGGTGGAAAGCGTGCTCATCAGTTGAAGCTGCTGAATGCGTCTGGCGTGCCTGCCCGCCGCCACCCAGCCGATGCGAAACCCCGCCACCAGACATTTCGAGAACGACGAGCAGTGCAGCGTTATCCCCTGCTCATCCCAGGCGCGGGCGGGCAGCGGCTTGTCGCGTCCGTAGTAAAGTTCGCTGTAAACGTCGTCTTCAATCAGCGCCACGTTGTGCTGCGAAAGCAGCGCCACCAGCTTTTGCTTTTTTTCCGGGCTTAAGGTGAAACCGAGCGGGTTTTGCGCGTTGGTCATCAACCAGCACGCTTTTACCGGGTAGTCGTTCAGCGCCTGGGCCAGCGCGTCAAGGTCGATGCCCTCTTCTGCATCGGTCGCCACCGACAGCGCCTTCAGACGCAGCCGCTCCAGCGCCTGCAATGCGCCGTAAAAACAGGGGTTCTCGACAATGACCCAGTCGCCCGGCTCCGTCACGGCCTGAAGGCTCAGGTTGAGCGCTTCAAGCGCGCCTGCGGTAATCACTATCTCTTCCGGCGAAACATTCACCCCCTGCTGGGCGTAGCGGCGGGCGATAGCGTGACGCAGCGCCTCGTTGCCCGGCGGCAGGTTTTCGATAACGCTCATGGCGTTGGCGTATTTACTGACATTCGCCAGCGACCGGTTGAGCTGGGCGAGCGGAAAGAGACGCGGGTCCGGAAAAGCGGAGCCAAAAGGCACCACCGAGGCATCGGTGCTCGCCTGCAAGACGTCGAAGATATAGGTGTTGATATCCACCTGCTCGTCACGGCGTATCTGCTCGGGCGGCTGCGGCACGCGGGCCTGGGGCTGCGGCGCGACATAGTAGCCCGACTGCGGCCGGGCGACGATGACGCCCTGGCTTTCCAGCATCTGGTAAGCGTGGCTTACCGTCATCAGGCTCATGCCACTGCTGGCGACCTGTTCGCGCAGGGAGGGCAGCCTGTCTCCCGGGTGCCAAACGCCGAGGGCTATCTGGTCGATTATCTGCTGCACCAGCCGTTGATACTTTTTCATGCTCACCTCCCTGCGACGGGAGCCAGTGGTAACAAAGAGTTAACGAGTATAAAGCAACTGCCTGCCGCTTGGTTAGATCAGCTGCGTAAAATCGCAACTTTTTAATTAACTGTTATAGTCAAATAGCGCCATTCTGTTTCTGCAAGTTTCTGCTGCCCCTGAGTACCCTTTGTCGCAGACAACGTTATGTCATGAGGTGTGCATGTTTGGTTTAGACGCGTTTATCCTGGCAAGGATTCAGTTCGCCTTTACTGTCTCTTTCCATATTATTTTCCCCGCCATTACCATCGGGCTCGCCAGCTATCTGGCGGTGCTGGAGGGCTTATGGCTCAAAACGAATAACCCGGTATGGCGTTCGCTTTACCATTTTTGGGTCAAGATCTTCGCCGTAAACTTCGGGATGGGCGTGGTCTCCGGGCTGGTGATGGCTTATCAGTTCGGCACTAACTGGAGCGGCTTCTCGCAATTCGCCGGCAGTATTACCGGCCCGCTGCTGACTTACGAGGTGCTGACCGCCTTCTTCCTCGAGGCGGGCTTTCTGGGTGTCATGCTGTTTGGCTGGAACAAAGTGGGGCCGGGGCTGCATTTTCTCGCCACCTGCATGGTGGCGCTCGGCACGCTGATGTCGACCTTCTGGATCCTCTCATCCAACAGCTGGATGCATACGCCGCAGGGCTATGAGATCCATAACGGCCAGGTGGTGCCGGTGAACTGGTTCGAGGTGGTCTTTAACCCCTCCTTCCCCTTCCGCCTGCTGCATATGTCGATAGCGGCTTTCCTTAGCAGCGCGCTGTTTGTTGGCGCGTCCGCCGCCTGGCATCTGCTGCACGGCAACAACACGCCGGCGATCCGCAGAATGTTTTCCATGGCGCTGTGGATGGCGCTTATCGTCGCCCCTATACAGGCGTTTGTCGGCGATATGCACGGCCTGAATACGCTTAAGTATCAGCCAGTAAAAATCGCCGCCATCGAGGGACACTGGGAAAACCCTCCGGGCGAAGCGACGCCGCTGCTGCTCTTCGGCCTGCCTGATATGGAAGAGGAGCGCACGAAATACGGTCTGGAGATCCCCAAACTCGGCAGCCTCATCCTGACCCACAGCCTGGACCAGCAGGTGCCGGCGCTGAAAGATTTCCCGAAAGAGGAGCGGCCTAACTCCACCATCATTTTCTGGTCGTTCCGCATTATGGTCGGCATGGGGCTGCTGATGATTCTGATGGGCGTGCTGAGCCTGTGGCTGCGTCATAAAGGCACGCTTTACCGCTCAAGGCCTTTTCATCACTTCGCCCTGTGGATGGGACCCGCCGGGCTGGTGGCGATACTGGCGGGCTGGGTGACCACCGAGGTGGGCCGTCAGCCCTGGGTGGTCTACGGCCTGCTGCGCACGCGGGACGCCGTCTCCGGCCACAGCGATTTGCAGATGAGCCTGAGCCTGTTGACCTTTATCGTGGTCTATTCGGCGGTCTTCGGGGTGGGCTACTACTACATGGTGCGGCTGATTAAGAAAGGCCCGGAGCCTGTGGATCACCTGCCCTCTTCCACAACCGGTACACCGGCACGCCCGCTCTCTGCGGCTGGCGAATCTCTGGAACAGGAGAAACCGTAATGGGTATCGATCTCTCTTTAATCTGGTTTGTGATAATCGTTTTCTCCACGCTGATGTATATCGTGATGGACGGGTTTGATCTGGGCATCGGCATTCTGTTTCCTTTTGTGCGCGACCCGCACGACCGCGACGTAATGGTAAACACCGTGGCGCCGGTCTGGGATGGCAACGAAACCTGGCTGGTGCTGGGCGGCGCGGGGCTGTTTGGTGCTTTCCCGCTGGCCTACGCGGTGATTATCGACGCCCTGACCATCCCGCTGACGCTGATGCTGATTGGCCTGATCTTCCGCGGCGTGGCGTTTGAATTTCGCTTTAAAGCGGTCGCCGCGCACCGCGCCTTCTGGGACAAATCGTTCGTTTGCGGTTCGATTCTCGCCACCTTCTGCCAGGGCATCGTGGTGGGCGCGGTGCTGAACGGTTTTTCCGTGACGGGCCGACGCTTTAGCGGCGGCGCGCTTGACTGGCTGACGCCGTTTAACCTCTTTTGCGGGGTCGGTCTGGTAGTGGCCTATGCGCTGCTGGGCGCAAGCTGGCTGGTAATGAAAAGCGAAGATCCGCTGTTAAGCCGCATGCGCAGCGTGGCGAAAACGCTGCTGCTGGCGCTGCTGGTAGTGCTGGCCATCATCAGCGCCTGGACGCCGTTCACGCATGCCGCCGTGGCGCAGCGCTGGTTCTCCTTGCCGAACCTCTACTTCCTGCTGCCGGTGCCGGTGCTGGTGGTGCTGTTCAGCCTTGGGCTCTGGCGCCGCCTGAGCAACCCCACCAGCCATACGCTGCCGTTCGTGCTGACGCTGGGGCTGATTTTCTTAGGGTTTAGCGGGCTTGGCATCAGCATCTGGCCGAATATTATTCCGCCTGATATTACCCTTTGGGAAGCCGCCGCGCCGCCGGCAAGCCAGGGCTTTATGCTGGTGGGCGCGCTGCTGATCCTGCCGGTTATCCTGATGTATACCTTCTGGAGCTACTACGTGTTTCGCGGCAAAGTGCAGCACGGGGAGGGTTACCATTGATGGCTTCGTCAACGCCTTTATGGAAACGCCTGCTGTGGATGGCGGCAATCTGGGCCGCCAGCGTGCTGGCGCTCACGGCGGTTTCGATGGTGTTCCGCATGCTGATGACGGCGGCGGGGTTGAAAACACATTAATGCGAAGGGGGCCAGGCCCCCTTCATCTTGTAAGAGGCCCAATGACGCGCGGTTATCTCAGGGAAAGAGCACGCTTGAAGCGACAGGCGCGCTCGTAACGGGGGGATTGCGCGTCGCCTTCAGCAGCTTCTGGTAGTCGTTGATTATCACAGGCGAAGCCAGCAATGCATAATAATAGGCACAGGCCCAGTTAGGGTAAAATTCAGGGTCTTCCTCAAGCGACAGGCCTGCTATTAGCCGTTGCGTATTGTACTGACGCTGGCAATGCTCTTGCACGCTGAAGTGCATTTTTTTACTGTTCGCCTGCTCTATCATATCGAGTAACTCACGCTCTTGCTTTTGGCAGTAGGCCACCATATAAGCCGGGATATCCAGGGCGGTAATATGGCGCTTTATCCTCTCTTTTAATTTATCTGTCACCGCGCCACTAATGTTAATCGAGGGTGTGTAGGCGATAGCATCGCTATTGGCCCTCATCTCAATTTTAAAACCTAACCGGGATAACTCGTCGACAAACTTGGGGTGAATAAAGAAGCAGCCCTTATCGGGCAGCATATAATAGCGATTGCTTTTCTTGCTGGCGCACTGTTGACACTGCGGCACCAGATTATCCGGATAAAGCGCAAATTCCGGCCAGTGTGACTCAGGAACAAAATGGTCCAGGGTATTTGGTCTGACAGGGTTGCCACAGTATGGGCACTCCCTCATTTTGTTTTTATTGCGTAAATCATAAAATATGGCTTTAAGCTTAGCGGGCGGCCACTTATAAAAATCCATTAATAGTTTTTTCTCGGCGGTGAACTCGCCGTTAGCCTGGAGATAGATACTTTTCGCCGGTTGCTTATCGAAGTTATCTATTATGCCCTTGTAGTCGCCATAACGCGTGAGTAACTGCTGCTCAATAGCCTTGAGCTTTGCGCGTTCCTCTTTATCTGATTCAATCGCCAGCGTTAACCAGTCGCTGCCGCTACTTGTGCGCAGTTCAGTGAGATTCTTCATCGTTATTTTTCAGATTCCACGGTGTGTCGCTGCGTTTAGATAATAAATAGAGTTGGCCTGAAGATCCCACCTCTTGATAAAGTTCCGCAATCGCTTCGTCCAGCGAACCGTAGGCGGCTACCTTTTTATCAATCTCGTCTTCAAACGGCTTTTTCTGGTAATAGTCGTTGAACGCCTCGCCAATAATCTTTTCCAGCGACGCGGCAAAGGTTTCGCTTTGCGGTTTCACGGCGCGGGTCGCGGACTTACCATCCTCTTCTTTTTGCCCCTGCTGCAATATCGTTACCCTGTTGCTGTGCGTTTCCCGTACCATCAGCGCGGAATGCGTGGCAATCAGCGCGTAAGAGCGCGTTTCGCTCAGCAACGACTTGAGCATATTGATGAGCCCGATCTCAAGCTCAGGATGCAGATAAAGCTCTGGCTCATCCAGCACCACCAGCGTTTCGTCAACGATTTCCGCAATCAGCGGCGGGATGAGGTAAGTGTAAATACGTTGCCCTGCGCTGAGTTTAATCGCTTCGCCGTTGCGTAAAAAAACCAACCCGGCCGTCAGATCTATTTTTGAAAAATCGATATTCTCTTGATGAACAGAAACCAGACTCTCTTCGGCAGAGATAAACGCGATATCGTCAAATTTCAGCGCAAGGCCAAGTGTGTCGGTAAGGAGTTTGAAGCGCGAGGGTCGGTTCCAGCGTTTATTAACGGCGTCGTAGTCAAGAATCGTTTTTAGCGCTGCCGCCGCTTGCTGCATCGGCCAGGTTTTATCAAACTGCCCCTGCGGATTTTTAAAGCCGATGTACGTATACGAGTCCAGCATCTCTTTCTGGCGTTTGAGTTTATCCTCATTGGAATCCTGCACATCGCCGGCAGCATTATCTTTTAAGTCAATATACTGCTGTTGCGTATAAAACTCCTCGAAAGGGCTGTATGCCGCCACCACCACCTTCAGAAATTTTCCTTTTACTTCAGGCGTGGGCTTTAGTCCCGTCGCGCTATCAATGACTTCCTGCAAGATACGGGTTTTACCCAGGCCGTTTTTGCCAATCAGCACATTAATATTGCTGCGGTTAATGCTGAAGTTTCTGGCAAAAACGAACTCAATACAGTCAAACGACGCAGGTAAATGCATCCCGCTTAATGTTATGTCCGCGGGGCCGCTATCGATACCCTGCGCGATATCCATCCCTTTTTCCAGCAGCGCCTCAGCGGTGGTGGTATTGCGCATGAGCGCTAATTCGTAACCATTCCACTGTTGCCAGCCCTGAATTCCTCTCTCTTTTAAAAAGCTGGCGTCGCAGAGCGATTGCAGAACCTGCGTCGCAGAAATAGCGTAATGCGTTCTCAGGTAATTAATGTTTTTATAAAAATCGATTTTTGTGCCAAGCGAGACTACGTTGTCTGACGACATAAGCGACGTGATATTCCAGACTGAATCCGCCTGCACGCGACCGCTGCGAAAATACTCTGCGGTAACGGGATTATCCCTGTGCAGAATTTTCGTCATGCCCACCCGCTCCTGGTACGCCTGCTTTTTGTAATAGAGCCCAAACAGCACTTCATGACCAAAATCGTTCCAGGGTCTGGCGTAGCCGGAGATAGCGTTATCTGGCACAAGGTATAAACCATCCTCTTGCGCCAGCGTTGTTTTTTCAGAAAAGAAAATGTTCAGCTTTGCCACGGTAGCGACCCCAGTTTTTGTTTTGCCAAAGCCTACTGCAGATGCCCCGTTACAACAACTTACCGATTCAGGTGGGAAAAGAAGCGTAAGAACAACGTTTTCACCTGGTGCAGCCATGGGCTCTCGCCTTGCCCCTCTCCCACCCCCTCCGCTATCCTTTCCACTCTTTTTTACAACGGAGCCTGTGAAATGCATTATTTACTGCTCGGCGTCGCTATTATTTGCGAAGTTATCGCCACCACCTGCCTTAAGCTCTCCGACAGCTTTACGAAACTGCTGCCGAGCATCGCCACCGTGGTCTTTTACGCGCTGTCGTTCTACTGCCTGACTTTTCCCATGCGCACGCTGCCGACCGGCGTCATTTATGCCATCTGGTCAGGCGTCGGCATTGTGCTGATTGGCGTGGTGAGCTGGCTGCTGCTTGGGCAAAAGCTGGACTGGCCGGCAATTATCGGCATGGCGCTGATTATTGCGGGCGTGCTGGTGATAAACCTCTTCTCCCGCTCCGTGGCGCACTAAGCACAGCGCGGTTAAACCCGCATGCAACAAAGACGATTGCCGTGGAAACTTTGCATTCCTGACACGCCTTTTCATCGCTTTTAAATTCGCAATAATAACCATGCGTTATTATTGCGATAGTGCGCGCACCGCTGATTAGAAATGGACACAAAGAAATGCTAAAGAAGGCGTTAAGCGCTCTGCTGCTTTGCGGCGCGCTCTTTTCCGGACAATATGCCGCCCACGCGGGCGCGCATGAATTCTTAAATGTGAAGAACCCCGACTCGCAGTTGCGCCATGAAGCAGACAGCGATGAAATTCGCGCCGCCGCGCAGGAATCTGCCGATACCCTGCGCGAGCATCACGGCTGGTTCAGCTCACGCAAGCCTGGCCGCCACGCGCAATAAAAAAGCCCGCTTTCGCGGGCTTTTTCGTCAGGCGTTTTTACGCTTGGGCAGGGTTTTCAGCAGCTCGTCAGGGCTGATGGATGCCACCACGCTGCCGGGCTGCGGCATTTTCAGGATATGATTTTTAATTTTGCCGACCACGTGCATTTCACACGGTTTGCAGTCGAACTTCAGCGTCAGCACTTCGTCGCCATGCACCAACTGCATCGGCGTCGCCTTCCAGCTCTTGATATTGCCCTTCGCCTGTTTCGGGCAGAGGTTGAAGGCAAAACGCAGACAGTGTTTGGTGATCATCACCGGCACGTCGCCCTTCTCTTCATGCGCCTCGTAGGCGGCGTCGATAAGCTGCACGCCGTAACGCTGGTAGAAATCACGCGCTTTCTGGTTGTACACGTTAGAAAGGAACGTCAGGTGCGTTTCCGGGTAGACTGGCGGCGGTACGGAAACCGGCTTACGGCGCCCGCGCTGGTAATTCGCCAGACGCGCGTCGTCCAGCGCGTCCATCGCTTCGCGGCGCAGCGGGTTCAGCAGGCTGTTTGGCACAAACAGCGCGCCCGGCAGCGAAACAGTGATATTTCGGGCGTAATAGATAGTCTGTCCGAGTTTCGCCAGCCCCTCTTTGAGGCTCGCCATCGCTTTCTCGGCGTTGTTCGCCACGTCGAACTGCCCTTCCAGCGTGCGGGTTACGCTCACGCCATCTTCACTGGTGACGGTCAGGATAAGCTGCTCCTGCCAGCCGCCCAGCTCGATATCCACCCCCACGCGACGCTCGCTGGAGGTTTTTAGCAGCGCCTGCTGCCAGTTGTGGTCCAGGTTGCGGTTCAGACGATGAGGCGGACGCAGGGTTTTCAGCGCCTCCGGCATCTCGTTCGGGAAGACGCGGTAGCGGTTTTCCCCGGTTTTCTCCGCCACGTTCACGCGAAAACCCACCACTTCGCGTTTGATCATCACGTTCAGGCCATCGCCGTTCGCCAGCGGCTCCGTCGTTTCCACGTCCAGATGATCTTTACCCACCTTCAGCACGTCGCCCACCGGCAGGCCGACAAAGGTCGGCGTATCGAACGCGCCGATATCGATTTTACGGGCGTTGACGAAGTAATCGGTGCTGCCGCGATGGAACGTTTTTTCGGTAGAAGGCACAAAATAGTGCGCGGTGTTGCCCGCAGAAGCGCGCGCCAGGTCGCCGCGGTCTTCAATAATCGCATCCAGCATCTGGCGGTAGTGGGCGGTGATGTTCTTCACATAGCTCATGTCTTTGTAGCGCCCTTCAATTTTGAAGGAACGCACGCCCGCGTCGATAAGGGCCGCCAGGTTCGCGGTCTGGTCGTTGTCTTTCATCGATAGCAGGTGTTTTTCATATGCCACCACGCGGCCCTGATCGTCTTTCAGCGTATAAGGCAGACGGCAAGCCTGGGAGCAGTCGCCGCGGTTGGCGCTGCGCCCGGTTTGCGCGTGAGAAATATAGCACTGGCCGGAATAAGCGACGCACAGCGCGCCGTGGATAAAGAATTCGATAGTCGCGTCAGCCGCGTCGTGGATAGCCTGAATCTGGTTCAGGTTAAGCTCGCGCGCCAGAACAATCTGCGTAAAACCGGCATCGGCAAGGAACTTCGCCTTTTCCGGCGTGCGGATATCGCACTGGGTGCTGGCGTGCAGCTCAATCGGCGGAATATCCAGCTCCAGAATGCCCATATCCTGCACAATCAGCGCATCCACGCCGGTCTGGTAGAGATCGGTAATCAGCTTTTGCGCGGGCTCCAGCTCGTTGTCATGCAGAATCGTGTTCAGCGTGACAAACACTTTCGCGCCGAAGCGATGGGCGAACGGCACCAGCTCGGCGATATCCTTCAGGCTGTTGCTGGCGTTATGGCGCGCGCCAAAGCCGGGGCCGCCGATATAGACCGCGTCTGCGCCGTGCAGAATGGCCTCACGGGCGATGCTGGCGTCACGGGCGGGGCTGAGCAGTTCGAGATGATGAGATTGCAGGCGCATAAATTTTGTTCATTATTGGTCATGGAAAGGCGGCTATTGTAGTCAGAACCCCGGCAGATCAGAAATAGTTTCGCCGCCTGGCTTTACGGGCTATTGCACAGGGCGGCAAAGCATGGGCGGATTTGTTATTTCCTGCGGGAAAGTGCAGTGGGTATGCTGAGGCGGTATTCCTGATTGTTCACCTCAGTATCGCTAGTCGTTGTAGTTTGTCGTTGTCACTTGCCGCAAGCTTGCTTGCGGTTTTTTTTATGCCGTTTTCACGTAATGGATGAGCGAGTGAAAGCGCACCGGCAGCGCGCTGGCGTTGCGGTAAGCGTGCGGCTCATCGCCCCGAAACCGCAGCCCTTCGCCAGCGGCAAGGCGTTGCCAGCGCCCCTGGGTTTGCATCTCCAGTTCGCCTTCTATCACCACCACGTGCTCAATCACCCCGCTTTCGTGCGGCGTGGATTCGCTGACGGCGCCCGGCGCAAGCGTGATGGCGAAGAGCTCAAAGCGCAGCGCTTCATCCCAGGGGAAGAGCGGCGTGACGATCATCGCCTGCTGCTGCGGATCGTAGGCGGTGGGCGCGTGCGCGGCGGGCGGCGCGATAAAGAGCGAAAACGGCACGTTGAAGCCAGTGGCGATTTTCCAAAGCGTCGCCACCGTCGGGCTCGACTCGTTGCGCTCTATCTGCCCGAGCATCGCTTTTGAAACGCCGGTGAGTTCCGCCGCCTGCGTCAGGCTCAGGCTACGGCTCAGGCGCAGGGTTTTCAGCGTGGCGGCAAGATAAGTGGCGATATCCATAAGGTGGCTGGCTTCCAGGGCGGGTTGATGAGGCGTTAACGATACCACTGCGCCGCAGTCTGCTTCCAGCCCGCTGGTAACCCTCGCCGCCGTGCCGCCCTTTTTCACGTGTCGTTTACCCCGCCACGTCTTTTACTGGCCAGTCAATAAACGTAAATCTTTTGGCGCAAAAACAATGGCGAAAAAAATATATTTTTACCTTACAGACGCTTCAGGGAAATTATTCCCTCTGCCGCTTAAGGCGGCGGGCTATTATTCTAACGTATGATAATTCGACTGCTATAGTTAGTTACTCATGCGCGCGCAATTACTTTTACTTCGCGGCGCGTTTATGCAATGAAGCGATGACTCTCAGGAGGTTGGTATGACTGAGAACAGAATCCGTTCAGAAAACTCTGCCGGGTACGCACCTGTGCCGCTGCACGCTGGCGGGCGGCGCGGCAATAAAGATGGCGTTGGCTACAAAAATACCCATGAAAGATCGGTCGATGCGGGGCAAAAAGCGGGTAAAACAACGCCTCCGCCAAACGATCCGCCCCAGGAGCGTAAATAAACCCCGGCAAGGGATTGCCCGTCTTATTATTAGTATTCAACTGAATAAGCCTGACGATAATTCCGCCGTAACCAAAAAACGTTATCCGAGTAATATTGCCGTTTGCCCTGCGATTTATTTCCCGCTCCGCCTGTTTTTTGCAAATAAACGCCTGGCGACGCGTAGCTGCTGAAAGTCAGCCCGGCTTGTGCGTTATAACGCACAATGCTATTCTGCATGGACGTTATAACGCACAGCGGAGCCCTCATGCGTCAGTTTTCTCTTCCTCTTCCCACCGTACTGGCGGGATTCGTGGCGGTGCTGGTCGGTTACGCCAGTTCCGCCGCTATTATCTGGCAGGCCGCGGCGGCGGCGGGCGCGAACATCGCGCAGATTGCGGGCTGGATGACGGCGCTCGGTATCGGCATGGGCGTTAGCACGCTTGCCCTGAGCCTTTGGTATCGCGCGCCGGTGCTGACGGCCTGGTCTACGCCCGGCGCGGCGCTGCTTGCCACCAGCCTGCAGGGCAGCACGCTGAATGAGGCAGTGGGCGTCTTTCTCTTCGCCAATCTGCTGATTGTGCTTTGCGGCGTGACGGGGTTATTTGCGCGGCTTATGAAAATTATCCCGCCCTCGCTTGCCGCCGCGATGCTGGCCGGCATTCTGCTGCGCTTTGGGCTGCAGGCCTTCAGCGCGATGGAAGATCATTTCTGGCTGTGCGGCAGCATGCTGGCCGTGTGGCTCGCGGCGAAAGCGCTGATGCCGCGCTATGCCATTGTGGCTGCGCTGCTGGCGGGGCTCGCGGTTTCCTGGCTTGGCGGCGAAGTAGATAGCGCCGCGTTGCACTTCAGCGTGGCGGCGCCGGCCTTTACCGCGCCTGAATTTACATTCGCTTCACTGACCGGCATTGGTCTGCCCTTTTTCCTGGTGACCATGGCGTCACAAAACGCGCCGGGGCTTGCGACCATGCAGGCGGCGGGCTACCGCTTACCTGTTTCGCCGCTTATGGTGATAACCGGCGGGCTGGCGTTGCTGCTGTCGCCCTTCGGCGTCTTTTCCATCTGCATCGCCGCCATTACCGCCGCTATCTGCCAGAGCCCCGATGCCCATCCGGATGTCCACAGGCGCTGGCTCGCGGCGGCGGCGGCGGGCGTTTTTTACCTGCTGGCGGGCCTGTGCGGCGCTTCAATTACCTCACTGCTTGCCGCATTGCCGCTGCCCTGGATACAGACGCTTGCCGGGCTGGCGCTGCTTGGCACCATCAGCGGCAGCCTGCACCAGGCGCTGGTGAGAGAAAACGAGCGCGACGCGGCGATTATTACCTTTCTGGTGACCGCGAGCGGCGTGACGCTGCTGGGCGTCGGCTCGGCATTCTGGGGGCTGATGGCAGGCGGAATAAGCTACGCGGTGCTGGCAACGACACGCCGTGGCCCGGCGTTAAAACAAGAGAAACAGGTATGAAAAAGGGAGCCGCGGCTCCCTTTTATTTTATTTGCTGTCGCCGCTTTTTGTATCAAACAGGGCGGCGTCGGCGGCCATGTCGTCCACCACCTGCTTAAGCGTTGCCAGGGTCATCGGCGTTTTTTCATTGTTGAGCGTTTCGCCTTCGCCCTTGCGCACGACTTTCACCACCGGCTTGTTGGTGGCCGCGTCAATCAGTTCGCCTTCAAAATAGAGATGTGTATCCATGGTGCGGTGCCCGGTCGCCATCTGCGTGCCCGCCACCAACAGCGCCACCGGCACCACTTCATAGAACTGAAGCCCTTCTTTGCTGCTGTCCACACCGGTGATGGCGCCGCGGAAGATAAGGCTGCGCGGCCCCGGCGTTGTCACCAGCGGTTTGCGCTGCTGCGCGGCGGTTTTCAGCTTATTGTTGGTGTAATTGAGCAACCCATCCAGCACCTGCTGCCCTACTTGCGTTGTCGGGCGCGCTTCGGGGTAGAAGGTCACGGGGTTATAAACAATGCTGTCGTAACTGGCGCTGTTAAAGGCAGGGTCCACCCAGCGAAGCACCGGTTTGCCGGTCGCCGATTTCGTTTCCTGCAGGCTGGAGTAATCTTTTAAAAAACCGGAATAGTTTTCAGGCTCAGCCACTTTTGACGCGCAGCCAGCCAGAACCAGCAGCGAAGAAAGCAATGTCGCCTTAATAAAACATTTATTACGCATTTTTTGTTCCCTGTTATGACGAATTAACCGGGACGTTATAGCAAAAGCGCGGCGGGATTACGGCGTAATAATGCGGTTTACTGATAAATGCAGGCTAACTGAATACTTTCAATGCAGCCAGATTTATTTAATTAATAAATTAAAATAAAGCATTCACAAAAAGAATAAATATGGCGGGCACGCAAGGACTTGCCCGCCCTGTCATTATGCTTTTCTGGCAAGAAGCGTGGCGAAACGCAGTTTAATGCGGTTGCCATTTTCATCCGTTTTATGAAGCTCGCCCGGGTTCTCGTTATATTTAATCAGTTCCCAATCGGCGTAATAGTTTTTTAATTCCCCTTCACTAAACGCGAAAGGAAACCCGACATTACAGGGGTAATCTTCAGTATTCATCGCCGCCACAATCAGGTTATATCCGCCCGGTTTCGTGCAACGCTGCATATTTTCTATCAGACGTGGAATGGTGGCGGGCGCCAGAAACATCAGCACCACGGTAGAAAGGATAAAGTCATAGTCGCCGTCAAAGGTCATGGCGTTCAGGTCGGCGATATCCGCCTTCAGGTTAGCCAGAGATTCCGCTTCAATAATGCGTTGCAGATTCGCAATGCTCATCGGGTTTTTGTCCCATGCGGTCACGTCAAAGCCGCGCGCCGCCAGATAGAGACTGTTGCGCCCGTTGCCGCAGCCGAGATCGAGCGTTTTGCCCGGCTGCACATAGCGCACGGCGTTCAGCACTTCTGAATGGGTGGCGGTCAGGCCATATTTTTCAGTGAAATAATTTTCGTCGCGAATAGTCATTACGAGGGTTCCTGCGTCGTTTCTAAGATGCATTTCATCTGCATTTTAAGGAAGCGGGCAGCGCGCCGCCAGCGCTAAAAACTCTGCTACGTTTATTGCAGAGCGTGATGAGGAAAGCGGAACCATGAGCAAATATGAGCTGGGCCACGAAATACGTAAGTTTACCTGGTCTGAAGGGGGCGAGAAAAAGAGCGTTGATCTGCGCCAGATCCGCGCCCTGCGCGACTTTGCCGATGTTAAAGCCGGCGCGTCTGGCGGCTGGGTGGAGGATGACGCCAGCCTCAGCCAGCAGGGCGACTGCTGGATCTACGATGAAAACAGCGTGGTGTTTGGCGGCGCCAGAGTCAGCGGCAACGCGCGCCTCACCCAGCCCTGCGATATTCGCGACGGCGCTAAAATCAGCGATAACGCCTGGATTGACCACGCGCAGATAAGCGACCATGCCCACGTCAGCGGCAACGCCATGGTGCAACGCTCCCAGGTGCGGGGCGAATGCCACATCTTCGGCGAAGCGCGGGTGATGAACGGCAGCCTGGTGCTGGCGGCGAAAGGGTTGACGCCCGATCGCGAGCAACAATTGCATATCTACGGGCACGCCACGGTCAACGCTTCCCGGGTGGTGCATCAGGCGCAAATCTATGGCCATGCGCTGCTCAGCTACGCCTTTGTTGAGCATCGGGCGGAGGTGTATGAAAACGCCATGCTGGAAGGCAACGAAGAGAATGATGTCTGGGTATGCGACTGCGCGCAGGTTTACGGCAACGCCCGCGTTGTGGCGGGAAAAGGCGAAGAGGATGTGCCGACGCTTCGCTACAGCGCGCAGGTTTACGGGCATGCCGTCGTGGAAGGCAACTGCGTGCTCAAGCACCATGTGGAAGTTTTTGACCACGCCCGCCTCTCTGGCGGCCCGCTGATGCTGGACGACGGCGCGCGCATTTTCGGCAACGCGCAAATCAAAGGCAACGTGCTGATTGAGGACGGCGTGCAGGTTTTTGATAACGCCGTCGTCGAAGCTTACAACGGCGACCCGCTGCATCTGCGGGGGCGAAGAACCCTCAACGGCGACCAGCATATTACCCGCACCCCCATGCTGGGCGCGCTCTAGCGCCGCTTGTCGACGATCAGAGCATAGATGTTCTGATCGTAAAACTGGCCGTTGAGGTATTCCGCCTCTTTTAGCGTGCCCTCCAGCCGGAAGCCGTTGCGCAGGGCCACGCGGTTGCTCGCCTCATTGGCGACGCGGCATTTTATAACGAAGCGCCGCACCTCGCCCGAATCCGCATAGCGGGCGATAAACGCCTGTAGCGCCTGCGACAGCAGCCCTTTTCCCTGCCAGGCCTCATCCAGCCAGTAGCCAATGTAAGCCGTTTTGTTGGATGGCTCTATCTGGTTAAACGACAGCACGCCTATCAAGCGATCCTGCTGCAGAATCATGAACATTTTCGCATAGCCGCGGTGGTGCAAAAGATAGTTGCCCTGGAGCGTTTTGCGGGTGTCTTCCACCGATTTCACCTGCTTTGGCCAGTCCATCGCTTTTTGCAGCGCGGCTTTATTGCGCACTACCAGGTCATACAGCGCTTCGGAAAAGGCCTCGTTCACGGAATGAAGCTTAAGATGGTCGTTTACGACGATTACCTCATCCTGCCAGTTTGGGATGTCCTGCAAGGGAGCGCTCCTGAATACGTGCGAATAAACCTGATAGTTAACATAGCCTGGCGGGCAGCAACACCACCAGAATTTATGGTTTGCTGTAAAAAGCGGCATCTGCACCAGCCGCGCTCACCAAACTGGCGCAGCGCCGACGCCTTTGCGCCGCTATCGCGCCCGCTTATGGCTGCGGCTGGCTGGTATAGAAATTGCTTAACGTTTTCGTAACCACGAAGGAGACGAAAAATGAAAGCGATCATTATTGGCGGCGGCATAGGCGGCCTTAGCGCGGCGATAGCGCTCAAGCGTTGCGGCATCAGCACCGAGGTTTACGAGGCGGTAAAGGAGATAAAACCCGTTGGCGCCGCCATATCCATCTGGCCGAATGGCGTAAAGTGTCTTAACTGGCTAGGCATGAAAGAACCTTTAGCCGCCCTCGGCGGACCGATGGAGTTTATGGCTTATCAGGAGTTCCGCCAGGGCCAGACGCTGACGCGCTTTAGTCTTGATCCTTTAGTGAAAAGCGTGGGCGAGCGCCCCTACCCCGTGGCGCGGGCGGAATTGCAGGCTATGCTGCTCGCCGCCTATGGTCGCGACGCGGTGCAGTTTGGCAAACGCGTAACGCATATTGAAGAGACGCCCGGCGGCGTTCGCGCCTTTTTTAGCGACGGACATATCGCCGAAGGCGACCTGCTGATCGCCGCTGACGGCACCCATTCCGTGATTCGCCCCTGGGTGCTGGGCCATCAAACGGAGCGTCGCTATGCCGGTTACGTTAACTGGAACGGGCTGGTGGAGATTGATGAATCCATTGCGCCGGCGAACCAGTGGACCACGTTTGTCGGCGAGGGCAAACGCGTTTCGCTGATGCCGGTGGCGGGCAACCGTTTCTATTTCTTTTTCGACGTGCCGCTGCCCAAAGGGCTGGCGGAAGATCGCACTACCGTGCGCGAGGATCTTAAGCGGTACTTCTCCGGCTGGGCCGCGCCGGTGCAAAAGCTGATTAACGCAATCGATCCGCAAACCACTAACCGCATTGAGATCCATGATATTGAACCCTTTATGCAACTGGTGCGCGGGCGCGTGGCGTTGCTCGGCGACGCCGGGCACAGCACCACGCCGGATATCGGCCAGGGCGGCTGCGCGGCGATGGAGGACGCGGTGGTGCTGGCGATAGCCTTGCAGACAAACTCCCTTGGCATAGAGGACGCGCTGCTGCGCTATCAGGACAAACGCGCCTGGCGGGTAAAAGACCTGGTGCTGAAAGCGCGCAAGCGCAGCGACGTCACGCATGGCAAAGAGATGAGCGTCACTGCTGGCTGGTATGAGGAGCTAAAGAGCGAAACCGGCGACCGCATTCTGGCGGGCATGCGGGAAACCATTCTCGGCGGACCGCTGGCCTGACATCGTTGCACCCATGTTGTAGTTAGAATCTGAATCCTCTTCGCAAAATGACGTCAGCAATTGACGTCATTTTTTTGTACGCTACTATGACTTCATAAACTGACGCCACGGAAGGCACTATGGGCTATGGCAAAGAATATTTAAGGAAAAAGCACCACCATACGTTATGTCAGGTTTTCGCCTCGCCGGTTTCGACGGCGATAAAATGGCAGGATATTGAAATGCTCATCATTGCGCTCGGTGGCGAAGTGAGCATGGGCCGAGGCTCGCGCGTGCGGTTTCTGCTCAACGACTCGGTAGCCCATTTTCATCGCCCGCACCCCGACCCGACAACGGACAAAGGCGCGGTGCTCGGTTTACGCTACTGGCTACAGGAACAAGGAGTTATGCCATGACCACTACGTTACCGCCCAACACGCTGCTGATTCAGGGCCAGCCAGCGCTCATCACCTATGAGCCCGAGCTGCGGCTGTTTCGCGGCCGTTTTCTGGGGCTGACAGGCTACTGCGATTTTATGGCCGACAGCCTGAAGGGATTGCAGGAGCAAGGGGAAATTTCGCTCGCTGAATATCTGGCGGATTGCGAGGCGCGTTCAGTCGCCCCTTTTGAGCGCGAAGATAAGCTAAAAACATTCACGCTGCGCTACCCTGCCTCGTTTAGCGAACGTCTGGCGGTGGCCGCCGCTGAGCAAAACATGTCGGTGAACAGTTTTATTGTCGATACGCTGGCGAGGCGCATGAAGCTGCGCTGAGACGAAAAAAAGCCCCGCTGCCGGGGCTTTTTTAACGCTTCTCGCGAGCGTCAGCTCATCGCATCTGGCGGTCGTTAGCTTATCGCATCTGGCGATCGTCGACGTAGTTGCGCTTATCCGGCGCGGGCGGGAAATACTGATAAAGCCAGGTTTCGCTGATGGCCTCGCCCTGGCAGCGCAGGAACATGCGCATTTCCACCGGATCAACCGAGTCGGAATTCGGATACCAGTCGAACAGGATGCGATAGCCGTCGAAAGGCTCGACGTAGAGGATCTCCACCTGCTTCGCTTCGCCGCTGGAGAGCGTTATCACCGGTTCGATGCCCTTCGGCGCCGACTCTTTCAGCTTGCCGCCGATAAAGTCGATGGCGATGCGGCGCGACCACTGGCTCGGGTAATGCTCGCCCGGCGCCCAGCCTTCCGGGAAGCTGCCCATGCCCGTGCGGGTGGCGTAGACGCGGGCAAGCGGCGTATGGACCGGCGCGTCGCCGCTCCAGTAAAGACGGTATTCGAAGTTAAGCTTATCTCCCGCCTTGACCGGTTTCTCCGGCTGCCAGAAGCAGACAATATTATCCAGCGTTTCGCCGGTGGTCGGGATCTCCATCAGCCCAACGGTGCCCTTGCCCCAGCGGTTGCGCGGCTCCACCCACAGGCTCGGGCGCTTGTTATACCAGCCCATAATGTCCTGATAACTCTCAAACTTATGGTCGGTCTGCAACAGACCGAACCCTTTCGGGTTTTCATCCATAAACGCGTTGAACTGCAGACGCTGCGGGTTGTTCAGCGGACGGCAGACCCACTCGCCGTTGCCGCGCCACATGGCGAGACGATCGGAGTCGTGAATTTGCGGATGGATGGTGTCGCACATGCGGCGTTCATTGGTGCCGCAGCTAAACATGCTGGTCATCGGCGCGATGCCGAGCTGTTTAATGTCTTTACGGGCGAAGAGGTGATTTTCCACCTCCATCATCACCTGGGTCGACTCACAATGGATAGTAAATTTGTAAGCGCCAGTGATGCTGGGGCTGTCGAGCAGCGCATAAACCACGAACGTGGTGTCATCTGCTTTCGGCGTTTCAAACCAGAAAGCGGTGAAATCCGGGAACTCTTCCGGCTGGTCGGTGAAGGTGTCTACCGCCAGGCCGCGTGCGGAAAGGCCATACTGGTAAGTGCTGTCCACCGCGCGGAAGTAGCTTGCGCCGAGGAAAGAGACAACGTCGCGTCGCGCCAGCTCAGGCGCTTTGAACGCGCGAAAACCGGCGAACCCGAGGTCGGTCTGCCCTTCCAGCTGGCGGGTATCCACGCCCGCGTCATGATAGTTAAACAGCTCCGGCCGGAAGTGAATTTCGCGCGCCTGGCGGCTGGAGGGGTCGACCGAGAACATGCGCACGCGGCGGCGAAAACCCATGCCGACGTGGAAGAACTGCACGTCGAGCTGACGGCCTTCAATGTTGTTCCACAAGGCGTGACCCGCGTCGTACTGAATGCTGTTATAGGCCTGCGGCGTAAGCGTAGCGAGCGTGTTCGGCAGCGGTCGTGGCGCGCCGCCCCAGGGGTTCTTTGCAAGGCTGCTCGCCATGTTCTGCAACTCAGAGAAATCAAACGCGCGGGTCTGCCCGTCGGCGATACCGGCCTCGTCCGCCCAGGCCGTACGGGAAAAGAGACCGGCCATGCCGGGCGCGCCACACGCCGCGGCGAGTGCGAATGAGGCTTTGATAAAACGTCTGCGGTTCATGCCTGAGAAATCGTCCTTAGTTGTCGATACAGGTTGTCCTGCCCACGGGCAGAACACGGCAAGTGTTAAGCGATCAGACCGCACACTGTAGACAAAATTCAGAATGAAGCCAATAGCCAGCCGAAAACTTATTTTTCTTTTACTTTTCAGAAAGTTATTTGTCAGCAAACGGCAAGCTAACGTCCGCACGGGCTAAGTCTAACGTCTTAATTGTGAAAGGAATTTCAGGACAGCGCGACGGCCGGGAAAGCGCCGGATAAAACGCGAAAACCAGCTTCGTTATCAGACGATTCCTCCTGGTTGCGCGTCATCGATGGCAGCATGCACGTATTCAAAAAAAATATGTCTGCTCCTCTTGCCAGACGAAGCGCCGCAGCGTAGTTTCAGCGACGCAGTCCGGCGTGATGCGCCGTCATCGCACCGGCTGTATATGCCTTTTATTCCTCCCGCTGGGAGGGTCCGGCGCCACAATAAAAATCTCGCCGGATAACACCTGAATTTAATGATGATAGCTCGCGGTGGCCCGGCCTGGCCGGGTTCTCTTTGAGAAACACCGATAAAAAACCCCGGCGCTCAGCGAACCGGGGTTTTTAATTTTATGAAGGTTACTTCACGCTGACGTCGATGCCGGGAAAATACTTTTTCGCAAGCTGGTCGATGGTGCCGTCGGCGCGCACTTTATCGATAGCGGCGTCGAGCTGTTTTTTCGTCGCCTCGTCGCCTTTGCGCAGGCCGAAGCCGATGCCGCTGCCCAGGATCTTGTCATCCTCTACCGGCTTGCCGATAAAACCAAAGCCCTTGCCCTGCGGCTTGCTGAGGAAACCGCCCTGGCCTGCGGCGGACATCACCAGCGAAGCGTCGATACGCCCGTTCACCAGATCGCCCCACGCCATATTCTGATCTTTATAGGAGATGACCGTCACGCCCTGCTTTTCCCAATGCTCTTTGGCGTAAGTTTCCTGAATGGAGCCTTGCAGCACGCCGATGGTTTTGCCTTTCAGCGCTTGCGGCGTGGCGTCCAGCGCGCTGCCCGCTTTCCCCACCAGCTGTGAAGGAATACGATAAATCGGCTGGGTGAAGTCGATGCTCTGGCGGCGCTGGTCAGTAATGTTCATCGCCGAGTTAATGGCGTCGAACTTTTTCGACATCAGCCCCGGGATCAGCGCGTCGAATGAGGTTTCCACCCATGAGCACTTAAGCCTGGCCGCCTTGCAGATGGCGTTGCCGAGATCCACGTCAAACCCTTCCAGCTCGCCCGCTGCGTTGCGGCTTTCAAACGGCGGGTATTCGGCTTCGATGCCATAGCGCAGTTCGTCTGCGGCAAAGGCCGCACAGGAAAACATCCCAAGCGTCAGGCACAACACTTTCACTTTGTTCATCTTCACCCCTTCTTAACGTGGCTTTACCTGGCAGAGCGCCTGCGCGCCTGCCCTTAACGTCGCTTCATCTTTGGCAAAAGAGAGGCGAATGAGTTTGTTATCGGTTCCGTCGGCGTAGAACGCGGAAAGCGGAATGGTCGCCACGCCGTAATCGGTGATTAGCCGTTTGACCAGTTCGCTGTCCGCCTCGTCGCTGAAATGCGCGTAGCTCGCCAGCAAAAAGAACGCGCCGCCGCTCGGCAGCAGTGTAAACGGCGAGGCCGCCAGCAACTGCTGCATCAGGTCGCGCTTGCGTTGATAAAAGTCACCCAGCGCCAGATAGGTTTCCGGGTTAGCCATGTAATCGGCAAAAGCGTACTGCATTGGCGTGTCGGCGGAAAACATTAAAAACTGATGCACCTTGCAGACCTCCTCCATCAGCGCCGCCGGGGCCAGACAGTAGCCCACGCGCCAGCCGGTAACGTGAAAGGTCTTGCCAAACGAGGAGACAATCACGCTGCGCTCGGCAAGCTGCGGGTGCGTCGCCATGCCATGGTGACGCTCACCGTCAAACACGATGTGCTCATACACTTCGTCAGAGAGAATAATGATATCGGTGTTCTTCGTTACCGCCGCCAGTTGCTCCAGGTCCGCACGGCTGAAAACCTGCCCGCTCGGGTTGTGCGGCGTGTTGACGATTATCATGCGGGTGCGCGGCGTAATGGCGGCGCGCACCTCATCCCAGTCGACGCTGAATTCGGGCACCGTCAGCTTGATGGCGACGGGCGTCGCGCCCTGCAACCGCACGATGGGCGCGTAGCTGTCGAAGGAGGGTTCAAAATAGATGACCTCATCGCCCGGATGCACCAGACCGCTTATTGCAGAGTAGAGGCCTTCGCTGGCGCTGGCGGTGATAAGAATTTCGCTTGCGGCGTCATAGCGCGCCTGGTAGAGGCGCGCCACTTTTTCAGCAATCAACTCCTTTAAGCGCAGCAGGCCGGTCATCGGCGCATACTGGTTATGATTAGCTTGCATCGCCCGGGTGACGCCCGCCGTGAGCTGCGGGTCACAGGGGAAATTGGGCGCACCCTGAGAGAGGTTGATGGCGTTATGCTGCGCCGAAAGCTGGCCTATCACCGTAAAAATCGTGGTGCCCACGTCGGGCAGTTTCGAGCGGCTCTGTACCGGAGTTTGCATCATCACACCTTCACTTAATCACAAAATATGCATAACTATTCAACAGAATGGTTTGCCGCCACAACCGAATTGTTGTCATAATAGCCATGCATAAAACGCATAGCTGGAGCAAGCATGTCGCGGCGCACTTTTCCTCTCACAGCGGTGGATGCCATTCTTGTCACCGCCCGTTTTCTTAATCTTACCCATGCCGCTCGCGAGCTGTGTCTGACGCAGAGCGCAGTAAGCCGAAAAATCGCCGCGCTGGAAGCCTGGTTCGGTTTCGCCCTGTTCGAGCGTCACGCCCGCGGGCTGCACCTGACGCCGCAAGGCGAGGCGCTGTTGCCCGAACTGCAACAGGCGTATGGCGAGCTCATCCGCACGGCGGAGCAGGCGCGGCACAAGCAGAGCGTGGTGCGCCTTAAAGCGCCCACCTGCGCCATGCGCTGGCTGTTGCCAAAGCTGATGCGGCTCGAAAAAAGCCTGCCCGATATGCAGGTGGCGCTCACCACCACTATCGGCCACGGCGTGAGCTTCAAAACCGAGCCTTTCGACGCCGCGATTATTTTCGGCTCGCACAACCGGGGCGGCGATCTGCTGTTTGAAGAGGCGCTCACCCCCGTCGTCAGCCCTGCGCTGGCGGGCGAAAACCCGATCGCGCTTGATTCCCTCTCAGGATTAACTTTTCTGCACCCCACTCGCGATAAAACCGACTGGACGCTGTGGCTTTCTCAGCAAACAGCGCCGCTGCCCGCTATGCGAAAAAATCAACACTTCGACACCATGGATCTCGCCATCAGCGCCGCAATCCAGGGCTTCGGCATCGCGATTGCCGATCTTAATCTGGTGGAGGAGGATTTACGCGCGGGCCGGTTATTACGCCCGTTTCCTGGCAGCGTAAAAACCGGTGCCGCTTACCGACTGGTGATCCGCGAGCAGCCAGAGGACGCGGCGCCGCTGCTCGCCTTTCGCGAACAGTTGCTTACTCTAAGCTGACGTGGTGTTTCATCACCCGTTTAAAAAGCTGCATGCGGGCGCGCATAAAACGGTTCTCAAGCTTAAACCCCGCCCGCTTATCAAGCCCAATGCGCAACAGCCGCTCGCGCCCACGCAGGCTCGCCCACCAGCGCACCGGCCCTTCCAGCACCGGCGGCGTGCCGGGCTGATAGTGGGCGAAACGCGCCCAGTAGTCCGCCACCTGCGACGCGAAAGCGAGGTCGTCGGGCGTGACATACTGGCAGGCAGGCTCGGTGAGGCGCAGCGTGTCGAACACATAAGGCACCTCGTTGCCGTGCCACGCGCCGTTGGCGTAGGTTTCCCGCTCCGCCTCAGCCACATAGTCGAACCAGTAGCGCCAGCAGGGTTGATTAATGCGCTGCTGCGCCTGCATCACCACAAATCCGAGCGTGGTGAAAGCCATGTCGCGGCAGACCTGGCGGCCCAGTTCTCTATCTTCCCGCACGCCGGGGTAAAGCAGGCGAATCAACCCTAACCCCAGCCGCCGTTCCCGACGCAGCTTCGCTATCTGCGCCTCCAGCGAAACGCCGAAATACGCCAGTACGCTCGCCTCGTCGCTGTTGCTGCCGACCAGCACAGGCATGGGATGCTGCTGCGCGGCGAAGAAGGTCTCCAGCATCGGCTGCGGCAGCACGCTGTCGCCACAGATGGGAACCGGGGCGATATTATGGGGCGCCGCAAGCGACCAGAAGGCGTCGGCGGGCAAGGCGCGAAGCTGCGCCGCGCTGGCGTTCTCAAGGCCGAAATGGGTCGCCAGCGCCACGCCTTTTCGCAGCGCCTGCTCGCGCGGCGTATCCGCAAGGGTATAGCCGCTTTGCACGCAAGCCTTGTGAAATAACCCTTTCGCCAGCGGCGAAGCGAGCAGCGAGAGGACGCTGCGCGCGCCGGCGGACTCCCCGAATAATGTGACATTGTCACGATCGCCGCCAAACGCCGCGATGTTCTCCTGCACCCAACGCAGCGCGGCTATCTGATCAAGCAGTGCGAAGTTATTGACCGGCGTCTCTTCTTCGAGCGACGGGTGGGCGAAAAAGCCAAGATGCCCCAGCCGGTAATTCACCGTCACCAGCACCACGCCGCGTGCGGCAAGCCGCCTGCCGTCATAAGGCGGCAGCCCGCCGGCGCCAAGCGTGAAGCCGCCGCCGTGGAGCCAGACCATCACTGGCAGCGCGCCCTGCCGTTCAACGGGCGACCAGACATTCAGATAAAGGCAATCTTCGGAAAAGGCGCCCGGGTCGCCGCCTGCGAGGTTTTTACAAAAGTCGCGATTCTGCCAGCTCGCCGCGCCGAAACGGTCGGCCTGCAATACCCCCTCCCAGCTGGCCGGGGGTTGCGGCGCGCGCCAGCGCAATTCGCCTACCGGCGGCGCGGCGTAGGGAATGCCGCGCCAGACTGCTATATTCTCTTCTACCACGCCCGACAGCAGCCCCTGAGCTACTGCGACTTCCGGCGAACTCTCCATTTACTTTTCCTTTTCAGCATCACTGCTGAGAGCGTAGCGCGCTCAGAGCAGACCGCAACGTCGCTTGCTGCGATCTTCCGCCTCCTGATATAGCGTGAACTCGTTAAACACCGGGCAGCCGAGCGCCGCCTCGAAGCTCTCGCGGCTGGCGTTGCCGTGGCTGCGGGCGCGGTTATCCGCCCCCAGGTTGGACTGAAAAATCCCGGCGGCGCTGACCGGCAGAAAATCCTCATAGATGATAGGCTGCGCGGTAACCCAGCCGCGCTCAATCAACAACTGCGGGTCATCGCCGGGGTGAATAGCGTGACGGTGCGTTTCGCCCACCGGCGTTAAGCGGTAACGGAAATAGGCCAGCCCCTGGCGGCGCAGCAGCGCGTCGCTGTCCGGAAAGCGGCTGAACACCTCCTGCAGATGGTACTGGTGGGTAAAGTTATCTTTGCCGCTGCCCGCTTCCTGCAAAAGCGCATCGTACAGCGCCCGGCCTTTCGGCGTGAGCGCCATGCCGCGCTGCTCGATTTCGCCAAACCGCGCCGTGTGGGTGCCCGCGCTTTCGCCGGCAAACATTATCGGCTCCTCCAGCGCCTTGAAGCTGGTCTGGCGCAGCAGCACCGGAAACTCCCGGCGCGGCGGGCCTTCAATCAGCGCTTTCGGCGTGATGCCATACTCCGGCATCAACGCCTGCACCCGGTCAATGTCCAGCGTGCGCGGCGTCAGGTGGTTGATATGGCAACCGCGAAAACAGACCACGTCGGCAATCAGGCGGTGTTCATCATGCAGCGCCTGGTAAGTCTGCGCGTCTACGGTGGCGTGGCTGTGCCAGCGGAAGGTTTCCAGCGCCTCGCGCACAAACTCCTTCGCCTGATCTTCCGTAAAGCCGCCCTGCTCGTCATAAATATCGAGCAAGGCGTAACAGCGCGGCGTGAAGATATCGCGCTTCGCGAGAATGGCGGCGGCGCGTTTCCTGAGCTTTTCGTTTTCAATCAGCTCAAGGCGCAGCAACGAGGTGAAGATGCGAAACGGATTGCGCGCCAGCGCAACGTCGTCGACCGGGCGAAAGGCCGTCGAGTGCACCGGCACCCCCGCCTGGGAAAGATCGTAATAGCCAACCGGATACATGCCCATAATCGCAAAGACGCGCCGCAGCGTGGCAAGCTCCTTCGCCGTGCCGACGCGGATCGCCCCGTGGCGCTCCACGTTAAGGCGCGCCAGTTCGTCGGCGTTCGCCAGCTGTTCATGCAGCTGCGGGTTATTCTCCAGAACCCCAAGGTTAACGTCCGCCACCAGTTCAAGCAGCGTGCCGTACTGCGGCACCTCTTTCTGGTACATCGCCGACATCGCCTGTGAAAATTGCTCCCGAATATCATCAGCCGTGATGCTGTTCGCCATATTCTCGTGCCTCCAGTGAGTATTGATGTGAGTGTAGAGAACGACTTACGCGCCTGGTGGGAACAATGTGTAAATTGTGATCTACAGCGGCAGTGACGATTAGTGATGCCTTTTCCATTATTCATAACTATCGGTTATGCAAATATCGCTATAAATTCACTTTAATTTAACATTGCGTTTACACAGACTGCCTGCAGGCGATTAAAACAACTTTACCCTGTACCCTGCCTGATGGAGTCCCCTATGAGTGAAAAATGGCCCGCGCGCGAGGTCGTGCACCGCGATTACAATCAACATCCGCCCGCGTTTGCGCCGGGCTATAAAACCAGCGTGCTGCGCTCGCCGCGCAATGCGCTTATCTCGCTGCAAAGCTCGCTTTCCGAAATAACCGGCCCGGTGTTCGGCGAGCAGGATCTCGGCCCGCTGGATAACGACCTCATCATGAATTACGCCAAAGAGGGCCTGCCGATTGGCGAGCGCATCATTGTGCACGGCTATGTGCGCGACGGCTTCGGCCGCCCGATGAAAAACACGCTGGTGGAAGTGTGGCAGGCGAATGCGGGCGGGCGCTATCGTCACAAGAAAGATCAATACCTGGCGCCCATCGACCCGAATTTCGGCGGCTGCGGCCGCGTGCTGACCGACGAAAACGGCTACTATTTTTTCCGTACCATCAAGCCCGGCCCCTATCCGTGGCGTAACCAGGCAAGCGACTGGCGCCCGTCGCATATTCACTTTTCGCTTTCCGGCGACGCCTTCGCCCAGCGGCTGATCACCCAGATGTACTTTGAAGGCGACCCGCTTATCCGCCAGTGCCCTATTGTCCGCACCATTAATAATGACGATGCGGTGCGCACGCTGATTGCCGAGCTGGATACGCACGCGGCGGTGCCGCTGGATTGCCTGGCTTACCGCTTCGACCTGGTGCTGCGCGGCCAACGCGCCACGCTGTTTGAAAACCGTACGCAAGGAGCCGCCCGATGAAAGATTATCTGCCGGAAACCGCTTCGCAGACCGCCGGGCCCTATGTGCATATCGGCCTCGCGCCGCACGCGGCGGGGTTTCACATTTTTGAGAAAAATTTCAGCCACGTGCTGACCAACAGCCATACCGAAGGCGAACGCATCGTTATCGAAGGCCGGGTGATTGACGGCTCGGGCACGCCGGTGCGCGACGTGCTGCTGGAACTCTGGCAGGCTAATGCCGCCGGGCGCTATAACCACCCGGCGGATTTACAGCACGAAAAGGCGGTCGACCCGGATTTTCGCGGCTGGGGCCGTACCTGCTCCGATTTCGACAGCGGCGTCTGGCGCTTTGAAACGGTCAAACCAGGCACGGTAACGGGGCGCGACGGGCGCATCATGGCGCCGCATGTCAACCTGTGGATCGTGGCGCGAGGGATAAACATCGGGCTGAACACGCGCATGTACTTTTCTGATGAGCAGGCGGCGAACGAAAAAGATCCGGTACTTAACCTGATTGAATGGGAAGTGCGCCGCAACACGCTTATCGGCGTCCGCGAGCAGCGCGGCGGCGAGGTGGTTTACCGCTTTGATATTCATCTGCAGGGCGAAAAAGAGACGGTCTTTTTCGACGTCTGACCCTTCACCCGGGCGCGCCCTTCGCGCGCCCTTTCTGTTTTCTTATTACGGCATATGGACATCTGCCCTGTTTCAGGCGCCTTGATGTTGAAAATAATGGCCTATTGTTAATATTATTTTGCTAGCAAGTTATCAAAATTAAACAACTTATCTTGTCACGCTTCCCGCTCTGTTTTTAACATCAGCTATGGAAAAAAATGGTCTGTTTAATCAGCGCATTCGCTTGCGCCATCTTCATACCTTCGTGGCCGTCGCACAGCAGGGAACTCTGGGGCGCGCGGCAGAAACCCTCAACCTGAGCCAACCTGCGCTTTCCAAAACGCTTAATGAACTCGAGCAGCTTACCGGCACCCGCCTGTTTGAACGCGGCAGGCTCGGCGCGCAGTTAACGCTGGTCGGCGAGCAGTTTCTCACCCACGCGGTGAAGGTGCTCGACGCCCTGAACCATGCAGGCCAGGCGCTGACCCGCAAAGAGAACGACAGCGTCGACGTGGTGCGCATCGGCGCGCTTCCCACCGCCGCCCTTGGCATTCTTCCCGCCGTGATCGGCCAGTTTCACCAGCAGCAGAGCGATATTACCCTGCAGGTCGCCACCATGAACAACACCATGCTGCTGGCGGGACTGAAATCGGGCGAGCTGGATCTGGGTATCGGGCGCATGTCGGACCCGGAACTGATGAACGGGCTTAATTATGAGCTGCTGTTTCTCGAGTCGCTGAAGCTGGTGGTGCGCCCAGGCCACCCGCTGTTGAACGATAACATTACCTTAAGCCGGGTGATGGAGTGGCCCGCCGTGGTGTCACCCAAAGGCACCGTGCCGCGCCAGAACGCCGAAACGCTGCTGGCAAGCCAGGGCTGCCGCTTACCCGCCACCTGCATTGAAACGCTTTCCGCCTCGCTCTCACGCCAGCTCACCGTGGATTACAACTACGTCTGGTTTGTTCCTTCCGGCGCGGTAAAAGAGGATTTGCGCCAGGGGACGCTGACCGCGTTGCCGGTTCCCACCCAGGGGGCGGGCGAGCCTATCGGCATCCTGACGCGGGTGGACAGCCCGCTCTCCAGCGGCGCGCAAACCCTGCTGGCTTCGATTCGCAAATCCATGCCTGTCTGAGCGCGTGTATGACGTAAGGGCATAATTAAGCGCATAAAGTGCTAATTCCCTGCCCTTGCGAATTGCTGCGCAATAACGCATTAATGACCGAACCGCATCATTCCTGACAGGAGAATTTGTTATGCCTTCGCTGTTTGATCCCGTAAAGATAGGCGCGCTTGAGCTGAACAACCGCATCGTGATGGCCCCGCTCACCCGCATGCGCGCGGTGGATGAGCGCTCGCCGGGCGAAGTGACCAAAGAATATTACGTGCAGCGCGCCAGCGCCGGGCTGATTTTCACCGAAGCGACCTCCGTTACGCCGCAGGGCGTGGGTTATCCCAATACGCCGGGCATCTGGTCTGAAAAGCAGGTTGAAGCGTGGAAAGAGATTGTCGAGGCGGTGCACGCCAAAGGCGGCAAAATCGTGCTTCAGCTCTGGCACGTTGGCCGCGTTTCCGACCCGGTCTTTCTTGACGGCGAAAAGCCGGTCGCGCCGAGCGCCATCGCGCCGGAAGGCCATGTTACCGCCGTGCGCCCTAAACGCCCCTACGGCGAGCCGCGCGCGCTGGAAACCGAAGAGATCCCGGGCATTGTGGAAGATTTCCGCAAAGCGGCTATCAACGCGAAGCGCGCTGGTTTCGACGCCATTGAAGTGCATGCCGCCAACGGCTATCTTTTCGACCAGTTTTTGCATGATGGCTCTAACAAGCGCACCGACCGCTATGGCGGCAGCATTGAAAACCGCGCCCGCTTTCTGCTGGAAACGGTCGACGCGCTGCTTGGCGAATGGCCTGCCGACCGCCTCGGCGTGCACCTGAACCTGATGTCGAACTCCTATTCGATGGAAGACTCGCAGCCAGCGGCGCTCTTCGGCTACGTGCTGGAGCAGCTCAATCAACGCCGTCTCGCCTTTATCTTCGCGCGTGAAGCGCTTGATTTCCCGAACCGCATCGGCCCGCAGATCAAAGCTAAATTCCAGGGCGCATGGATTGCCAACGACGGCCTGACCAAAGAGAGCGCCGAAGCGCTGATTGAAAAAGGCGAAGCGGATGCCGCCGCCTTCGGCAAGCTCTATATTGCCAACCCCGATCTGGTGGAGCGCTTCTCGCAAAACGGGCCTTATAACCCGCTTAATGCCGACACGATCTATTCGCCAGGCGCAACGGGTTACACCGATTACCCCGCGCTGGCTTAATGAGCGTTGAAAAAGCAAAAACCACTCCCGCAGG
Organism: Franconibacter pulveris DSM 19144; assembly: GCA_000621185.1. Lineage (GTDB taxonomy): Bacteria > Pseudomonadota > Gammaproteobacteria > Enterobacterales > Enterobacteriaceae > Franconibacter > Franconibacter pulveris. Next base: position 436,006 of record KK211222.1, on the reverse strand, counting down.
AGTGGTTTTTTTACGCTACAGGATAGCGGCTTAACCCTTTTTAGCCTTATTTAGTCGAGGCTTTAGTGTTTACGCCAGCCTCCGCAATGGTCGTCAGCTTGCCGTCGGTTGATTTTTCTTCCGCCAGGGTTTCGCCAAGCAGGTTTTTCGCTTCGGTGTAACCCAGCTGTTCCGCCAGGGTGCAGAGCGTACCGTACGCGGCGATTTCATAGTGCTCCACTTTCTGCGCGGCGGCGATCAGGCCCGCATCGCGCACTGGCCCTTTTTCGATTTCATCGATAACTTCCTGGCCTTCTTCAATCAGCCCTTCCATCGCCACACATTTGATACGACGCAGTTTCAGCTCCGGCACGCTTTCAACCACTTTATCGATACGTTCAATCTGGCCATGGGTTTCTTCAAGGTGCATTTTGAAGGCTTCGGCTAATTTTTCATCTGACGCGGCGCGCGCCAGTTTCGGCAGCGCACGGGTAATCTGTTTTTCGGCGCTGTAGGTGTCTGAAAGTAAATGAACGAAAAGGTCTTGAGCGGTTTTAATCTGCATGTCGTTGTCTCCGTTAGTTATTTCAGAATGTCATATCCAGACCCTGATAAGCCTGGACGATGAACCCGGAAATAAGCCAGGCGGCAAAGGCAGAAAACGTTGCAGTATATTCCTAAAGTAAAAAAAGTCGCCCCGAAGGGCGACAAAAGTCAGCCTGCCGATGGCTAAGGGTGATCGGCAGGTTTACGCTCTGTTCAGAAGGTCTCCCAGTTATCCCCGCTCGCTAACGCCGGGCGGGGCGCCGCCGCCACCGGACGCGGCTCAACCGGCGCAGTGCGCTGCCCGACAACCGGGGCGCTTTGACGCAGGCGGAAGGCGCCGACCGCCTCATTCAGGCGAGCGGCCTGCTCTTCCAGCGACACGGCGGCGGCGGAGGCTTCTTCCACCAGCGAGGCGTTTTGCTGCGTCACGTTATCCATTTCAGCGATAGCCTGCGCCACTTGCTCGATGCCACGGCTCTGTTCGTCCGACGCGGCGGCGATTTCCAGCATGATATCGGTGACGCGCTTCACTGCTTCGACAATGCCTTTCATGGTATCGCCTGCGTGCACCACTTCCGTGGAGCCTTTATCAATCAGCGCCACAGACTCGCTGATAAGCCCTTCAATCTCTTTCGCCGCCTGGGCGCTGCGGCTCGCCAGCGTGCGAACTTCGCTTGCCACCACAGCGAACCCGCGTCCCTGTTCGCCGGCGCGGGCGGCTTCCACGGCGGCGTTTAACGCCAGGATGTTGGTCTGGAAGGCGATGCTGTTAATTACGGCGGTAATTTCAGAGATTTTCTTCGAACTGGCGGAGATATTGCCCATTGTGGTCACCACGCCGGAGACGATACGTCCGCCGTCGCTTGCCTTGCCGGAGGCGTCTTCGGCGAGCTTTGTAGCGTGATGCGCGTTATCGGCGTTCTGCTTCACGGTGGCGGTGAGTTGCTCCATGCTGGCGGCGGTTTGCTCAAGCGCGGCCGCCTGCTGCTCGGTGCGCGAGGAGAGATCGGTATTGCCGGCGGAAATTTCGCTGGTGCCCTGATAGATAGCGTTAGCGCCTTCACGCACGGTGCCGACTGTTTTTACCAGCGAGCGCTGCATCAGTTGCAGATGCTCGCTCAGACGGCCAATTTCGCTGCGCCCGGTCGGCTCTTCCGGCAGCGTCAGGTCGCCGCTGGCGATGGTTTCAATGCGGCTGGCGGCGTGCTGGAGCGGCTTAATCACAATGCGGCGTAATACCACGAACGTCAGCAGCGTCATCACCAGCGCCACGGCGAACGCGCCGGCCATCATCATGACGCTAAAGTGGGTGCGTTTCGCCGCCTGATCGCTCAGCGCCTGTACCCGCTCGGAACGCAAGGCCACCGCTTTTTGCAGCACGGCACTGTAGTCCGTATCAAGCTGGCGGGCATGTTCGTTTTCATGGTTAATGATAGCCTCGAACATGCCGTTTTTAGCGAACTTCAGCATCGGCTGCAAACCTTGCAGATAGGCGTCGAAACGCGCTTTCAGGTCGTTATCCAGCGCGTCGCCGGTCTGCTCCTGCCGCGCCTGATAGCTGGAAAACCCCTGACGGGCGAGCTTGATATTCTTTTCCGCATCGCTGATGTTGCGACGCATATCGTCCATTTCCGCCACGCGGCTGGCGGCGCCCGCGTGGATCATATTGATGCGCGCGGTGCGCAGCAGGCTGGCGCTGTCGGCAAGCCCGCTTCGCACCTGAATCTCTTCTTTTACATCATTAAGCGCGCTGTCGCTCTGGACGAGGAAATACCCCGCCAGCCCCACGCAGAGCGCGAAAAGCAGCAAGATGCCGCCAAGAATGGCTGAGAACAGCGGAACCAGCCGGATATGGTGCCAGAAACTCAGGACGTCCGTTTGTTGCTTTGTTGTCGTTTTAGTCATGGCCAGTTTTCTCTTGTGTGTAGGTCAGGAATAAGCCTTTAAGAGAACCATCGGCAGAGCGCGGCGAAGGGTTAGTGCGAAGATCGCTACCTGGCTCACAGATTCACTATTTGCGTCCGGAAACGGCGCAAAAAAAAGCGGCGCAATGGCCGCTTTATCAGTAAAGAGAATTTATTCGTCGCCGAAGTGAATCACGGTGCGAATCGATTTGCCTTCATGCATTAAATCAAACGCCTCGTTGATTTGCGAAAGCGGCAGGCGGTGGGTGATGAACGGATCAAGGCGGATTTTGCCCGCCATGGCGTCTTCTACCATGCCCGGCAGCTGGCTGCGGCCTTTTACGCCGCCGAATGCGGAGCCGCGCCAGACGCGCCCGGTCACCAGCTGGAACGGACGGGTGCGGATCTCCTGACCTGCGCCCGCCACGCCGATAATCACGCTCTCGCCCCAGCCCTTGTGGCAACATTCCAGCGCCGCGCGCATAACGTTAACGTTGCCGATGCATTCAAAGCTGAACTCCACGCCGCCGTCGGTCATCTCGACAATGACCTCCTGAATCGGCTTGTCGTAGTCGTTCGGGTTAACGCAGTCGGTCGCGCCCATTTCGCGCGCCAGCGCGAATTTAGACGGGTTGGTATCGATGGCGATAATACGCCCCGCTTTCGCCTGCACCGCCCCCTGAATAACCGCAAGGCCGATGCCGCCAAGACCGAAGACCGCAACCGTATCCCCCTCTTTGACTTTCGCCGTGTTATGCACCGCGCCGATACCGGTGGTGACGCCGCAGCCCAGCAGGCAGACTTTATCCAGCGGCGCTTGCGGGTTGACCTTCGCCAGCGAAATTTCCGCGCAGACGGTGTATTCGCTGAAGGTGCTGGTGCCCATATAGTGATACACCGGCTCACCGTTGTAGGAGAAACGGGTGGTGCCGTCCGGCATCAGCCCTTTGCCCTGGGTGGCGCGCACCGCCTGGCAAAGGTTGGTTTTGCCAGACTTACAGAACTTACATTCGCCGCATTCAGCGGTATAGAGCGGAATAACGTGATCGCCAGGCTTCAGGCTGGTGACGCCTTCGCCCACTTCCACCACAATGCCGCCCCCTTCGTGGCCGAGCACCACCGGGAAGACCCCTTCCGGATCGTCGCCGGAAAGCGTAAAGGCATCGGTATGACAGACGCCGGTGTGGGTGATTTTCACCAGCACTTCGCCCTTTTTCGGCGGCGCGACGTCAATCTCAACAATCTCCAGCGGTTTGCCGGGACCAAATGCAACTGCTGCACGTGATTTCATACTTGTCCTTTTCCGTTCGAGTGGATGGTCATTGTTATTTTAGATAGGCGCGCAGAAGCTGGCCGATTTCCGCCATGCGCTCCGCGCGCTCGGCGCTGGTCGTGTCGCCGCTGACCAGCTCGTCTTTCAGGTGGATTTCCACCATCTCGCCCATCAGGCCGTTCGCGGCGCCGCGCACGGCGGCAATCTGTTGCAGAATGGCAAGGCAAGGTTCGCCCGCCTCCAGCGCCCGCTCCAGCGCCTCAGCCTGGCCGCGAATGCGGCGCACGCGGGTGAGAATACGTTTTTTATCTTCAGGGGAATGCGGCATCAGACGCCTCCATATACTATAGGGGGGTATGGTATATCACGCTATTATGCTGTGTAAACCTGAAGTGACGTACAGGCTGTTTAATCCGGTGGCTGCATAAGTAAAAAGATCACGCCTTGACGGCGCTTTAGGAAGCCGAAGCTGTAGCCAGAGCTTTAACGGCGGCCTGAACCCCGGCGACAAAAAAGCGCCCGCAGGCGCTTTTTTTTGTTTATCGCCGCAGCGGTTGACCCGCCGTCTCTTTCGCCCGCATCACCGTCAGGAAGGTTACCAGCGCCGCGCCCATGACGTAAAAGGCCGGTGAGAAGGGATTGCCGGTGGTGGTAATGAGGTAAGCCGAAAACCAGGGGGTGATGCCGCCGAAAAAGGCGACCGCGAAGTTGTAGGCTATCGACATGCCGCCGTAGCGCACGCCGGTGGGAAAAAGCTCCGCCATCGCCGCGCTGCAGGCGCCGTCGAAGGCGGCGATAAACGCGCCGAGCACCAGCATCGCCAGCATGGCGGAGAGCATATCGCCCTGCGCCATCACCATCATCGCGGGCCAGGTGAAGAGAATAAACCCGCCGCAGCCCGCCAGCATTAACGGCTTGCGCCCGAAGCGGTCCGAGAGATAGCCCATAAACGGCACCATCACGGCGATAGCGAACAGGCCGAGGGTGGTAATGGCGTAGGAATCAAGCTTGCTGAAATGGAGCTCCGTCGAGAGATAACCTGGCATAAACGTTTGCAGCGTCCAGTGGCCTACCGCTTTAATAACCACAAACCCGACGCAGAACAGCAGCGCCCGCCAGGCGGACGTCACCGCCGTACGCAGCGGCGTCTGCGCCGTTTTGCCCGCCCGAACGGCGGCGGTGAACTCCGGGGAATCCTCAAGACGGGTGCGCAGATAAAGCCCCACGATGCCGAGCGGCCCGGCAATCAGGAACGGAATGCGCCAGCCCCATTCGTTCATCGCCGTTTCGCCAAGCGAAGCCGTGAGCAGAAAAACCAGGCCGGAGCCGGCAACAAACGCCATAAAGCCAAAGTTGTCTATCCAGCAGGTGAAATAGCCGCGCCGCCGCGCGGGCGCAAATTCGGCAAGATAGGTGGTGGCGCCGGAGGTCTCGCCGCCTGCGGCGAACCCCTGCACCAGACGGGTGATCACCAGCAGCGCTGGCGCCAGCAAGCCCACCTGCTGCCAGGTGGGAAGCAACCCCATGACAAAGGTAGCCCCCGAGGTGAGCAGGATGACGTTCGCCAGCACTTTTTGGCGCCCGATCCTGTCGCCGAGCGATCCGAACCACAGCCCGCCGAGAGGACGCATCACAAAGCCCGCGCCAAATACTGCAAATGAGGAGAGCAGCGCAGCCGCCGGGCTGCTCGACTGGAAAAATTGCATGCCGATGATGGCGGCCAGCGTCCCGTAAAGGCCGAAGTCAAACCACTCGACAAAATGGCCAACGCCGGTCGCCAGCAAGACCTTACGCAGCCTGCGCGCCTCATGCGCTTCTTCCTGCATCGCTACCTCTGTTACCGGACGTTGAATCGACTGCGCCATAGTTCCCCCGCTCACCTGAGTGTTTCTATAATAGATATAGTTGTAGGCCGAACGGAGCGGACTTCACGAATGCGCAGTGCGCAAAGTGTGAACTGCAATGGAAAATATGTTCAAAAAAGAGACAGAGCGTCCATTTTACCGGCTGCGTTTACCGGGCATCATGCGCAGCAGCGTATTGTCGCGCCAGAAATAGTGGTGCACCAGCGCCGCCCCGGCATGAAGCGCGACCACAAAATAGCTGCTGTTGGCGATAAATGCGTGAATCGCCCGCAGCTGCATTTCGACATCTTCATCCCCTTCCGCCGCCACCGGCATGCTGACGCCAAAAGCGAACCATTCGCGTCCGCCATAATATTTCGCCGCCACGCCGAGCAGCGGCAGCGCGATAAACATCAGGTAGAGAATCACGTGAACGAGATGAGAAAGGCCGGTATAGAGCGCTTTTGGCTTCGGCTCAATTGGCGGCTCAGGGTATTTCGCCCGCAGCAGCAACCGGCTCACCATCAACACCAGAATGGCGATACCGCAGCTAAAGTGGGTATAGATAAAAATACGGCCTACGCTTCGCGGCACCAGCCCGCGTAACTCAATAGCGCTGTACGCGACCACCACCAGTAAAAAGACCAGCCAGTGAAGTGTAATTTGCGATGAGGTGTATTTGCTGCGCATAAGAAAATCCTGAACCAAGGCGAGGATTGCCTCACCATAGCGGGAGTAGATTAAGAATTCATTAACTTTATTTGGATAATCCCCTGTAAATGAATAAGTTTTGCACCTGAAAACGCGCTTTTCCCGCCAGTGAGTAAACTACTATCAGGCGCCGGTAAAAAAGAAATCAGAAATCAGCAAATCGCTTTTTTGCCTTCGCGCCCCGATCCTGTGCCCCTCAACATAAAAAGGACGACATAATGAAACTCACCATGACAACGACGTTTCTGGCCACGCTGCTGTGCGCAACGGCGCTGCATGCGGCGGAAAAGTCCGTTACGCCGCAGCAAAAAAGAATGCAAGACTGTAATACTCAGGCCGTAACCCAGTCGCTTTCCGGCGACGATCGTAAAATCTTTATGAGCAATTGCCTGAAAAACAGCGCCGCGGCTAAGGTGGAAAAAAGCGTCAACCCTCAGCAGCAAAAAATGAAAGACTGCAACGCCCAGGCCGCCAGCCAGTCGCTCTCCGGCGATGCCCGTAAAACCTTTATGGGCAACTGCCTGAAAAACAGCCCCACAACCCCCGATGAAAAACCGATGACGCAGCAGCAGAAAATGAAAGACTGCAACGCTCAGGCGACCAACCAGTCGCTCTCCGGCGATGCCCGCCGAACCTTTATGAGCGGCTGCCTTAAAACGGTGACCGATTAGTGACATAAAACCCGCCTCGCGCGGGTTTTTTTCTGCGTCATCGCGCGCATGCGTTATCTTTAAAAGACCTTATCGTAACGGCAAAAGCCTATGACAGAACTCTCCGACCGTATGGCGCAGGCCGTCGCCCACGCCGACACGTTTCCCGTCTGGCCTGACGGCGAAGCGCCTGGGGCGCGGCAATCGCACGCCCATTTTACCCTTGAAGAACAACACACCGGCGAAACGCTGCTCGACCGGGCCGTGACCGGCGTGCGCGCCCCGCAAATCACGGTTTACCAGCCTGATGAACCGAATGGCATTGGACTGCTGGTCATGCCGGGCGGCTCGTATCGTCGCGTTGTGCTGGATAAAGAAGGCAGCGCGCTCGCCCCCGCCTTTACCGACGCGGGATATACACTTTTTGTCATGACCTATCGTCTGCCCGGCGACGGCCATGCCGAAGGGGCGGATGCGCCGCTTGCCGATGCGCAGCGCGCGCTAAGGCTGGTGCGCCACCGGGCGGCGGAGTTTGGCGTCACGCCTGAAAAAATCGGCGTTCTGGGGTTCTCAGCAGGCGGCCATGCGGCGGCAAGCCTCGCCACCCGCTATGACGAGGCGATCAGCGCGCCGCTTGATGACATTGACCACCTGAGCGCCCGCCCGGCGTTTCTGGCCCTCGGCTATCCGGTCATCTCCATGACTCCGGCCATTGCGCATGCCGGGTCTCGCCAGCAACTGCTGGGCGAGGATCCCGATAGCGTCCACATAAAACGTTATTCGCCAGAACAATCGCTGCCGGAGGCGATGCCGCCCACGTTTCTGTTTCACGCCGTGGACGATCCTTCAGTGAAAGTGGAAAACAGCCTGGCGATGTTTAGCGCGCTGCGTGAAAAAGGGGTGGCCGCCGAGCTGCATCTTTTTGAGGAGGGCGGCCACGGTTTTGGCATTCGCGATGCCGAAGGGTTGCCCGCCCAGGCATGGCCGCAGCTGCTGATGCGCTGGCTGGCGCGAAAGCTTGAGAACCACTAAGGGGGCCAGGCCCCCTTTTATTACGCTTGCAGATACACCACCTGCGTTTGCAGGTATTCATGCAGGCCATGTTTGCCGTCGGCGCCGCCGATGCCGGACTTGCGCCACCCGGCATGGAAACCCTGCATCGCCTCGAAGTTTTCGCGGTTCACGTAGGTTTCGCCAAACTTCAGCCCGTTGATGGCTTTCATCGCGGTGTTGAGATTGGTGGTGTAAATCGATGAGGTCAGCCCGTAGTCGCTGTCGTTGGCCATCTTTAGCGCCTCGTCGAGCGTATCGAACGCCACCACCGGCAGCACCGGGCCGAAGGTCTCTTCATGCATGATGGACATCTGCTGGTTGACGTCCACCAGCAGCGTAGGCGGGTAAAAGTACCCTTTGCCTTCCGCCGCTTTGCCGCCAAAGACCACTTTCGCCCCTTCGCTCACCGCCTTCGCCACTTTTTGCTCCACGCGCTCCAGCGCCGCGGCGTTGATAAGCGGCCCCATCGCGACATCATTACGCTGCGCCGGGTCGCCAAAGGTCACCGCTTTCATGGCTTCGCCAAGCTTGCTGACAAAGCGGTCATAAATGCCTTTTTGCACATAGACGCGCTCGGCGCAGTTGCACACCTGCCCGGTGTTGATAACGCGGGAGTCGACAATCGCTTTCACTGCAAGCTCCAGATCCGCGTCGTCCATCACAATCGCCGGCGCTTTACCGCCCAGCTCAAGGCAGACTTTGGTGATGTTCCTGGCCGCCGCCGCCATGATTTTTTCGCCCGCCGCGACGCTTCCGGTCATGCTGACCATCGCCACTTTCGGGTTGCCCGCCAGCTCTTGTCCTACCGTTTCGCCGCGCCCGAGCACCAGGTTGAACACCCCTTTCGGCAACCCCACCTGATGAACGATCTCCGCAAAGGCGATGGCGTTGTTTGGCGTAAATTCGCTCGGTTTAATCACAATGGTATTGCCGGTCACCAGCGCCGGCGCGAGCTTGCGCGCTATCAGGAAGAACGGGAAGTTCCACGGCAGGATGCCGGTGGTGACGCCGAGCGCGCGTTTGAATACCAGAATATTTTCGCCAGGGCGATCGCTTTGGATAATTTCGCCCTCGTAACGGCGCGCCCATTCCGCCATGTATTCCAGATAATCCGCCGTGAAAGCCACCTCCACTTCGGCCAGCTGCTGCGTTTTTCCGCCTTCAGCAACAATCATGGCGCTGATTTCCCCGGCCAGCTCGCGGATGCCGGCGGCGATTTTGCGCAGCCACCCGGCGCGCTCAATGGCGGGCAGCGCTTCCCACGGCGCCTGTGCCTGTTCAGCCGCCTCGATAGCCTTACGCGCATCCTCCGCCGTGCCGTCCGGGATACGTGAAATCACCTCTTCGGTGGCCGGGTTAATGACATCAAGCCAGTTATCGCCCTGCCAGTTGACGAACTGGCCATCGATATACATCGGGTGTTGCACAGGTCGTGTCATGTCTTACTCCCTTGTCAGGTTATTGATGTGTGTTAGAAGTAAACAGTTTGTTAAAAACTAAACGGCATTGCCTCACCCGGCGCGGTGAAAAAGAGGAATGTGTGAAGGAAATCTAAAAAAAGAAACGCTGTTGCAGAAAATTTGGAGAGGAGTCGCGAAAACCGTTTACAGCGGCGCGCTGTAAACGGCGGGCAGGGAAATTAAATGAGCGAGCGGCTGCGCAAGGGGGCCGTCAGCGCCGCGTCGTTTTGCACCTGTTCCCACGCTTCATGCACGTCGGCAGGCATATCGACATGTTCGATAAACCCTCTTCCGCGCGGGCCGTACCCCTGCTCATCATCGTTAAGGCGCGGCATTTCGCCCAGCACCAGGGAAAGATAACGCGCCACTTCCCACAACCCATCCTGAGGGTTGGCGAACGTCAGGTTCCGCTCGCCGTTCATCACCTGCGGCACAAAACCGGGAAAGCTTAACCACTGCGGCTTAGCTGGCGCGTCACGCCAGACGTGCGCGAAGGTAGCGGCCGTGCGCCGCTGCATGGTGGGGTCCTGAATCAACACCGCGCGCTGCGGCTTCAGCCCTTTATCCTCCATCAGCTGGCGGGTAAAGCTGGCGTTTTCTCCGCTGTTGGTGGAGCGTCGCTCGATTATCAGCCTCTCCTCAGGCACTTTAAGGTACTTTCTGGCGATAGACGCCAGCAAATCCGCCTCGCTCAGCCCGGTAGTGCGCAAGCTATTGTAACGGGGATGGCGCGCCACGGCGGCGTAAAGAAAGGTGGTGGAGTGGCCGATCCCGCCGGTAATCAACAATGGCAGCGCGTGGGCGTTTGAAATCTGCGCGGCGGTTTCCAGGGTCGGCAGCGCCGCGTTGCCCGCCAGCACGACCAGTTGCGCTGCGCTGGCGTCGGCAGGCGAAGCCATGTCGGTTTGCGCCAGCCACTGGCCCAGCGTATTGATCGCATTGAGCGTGCTTTCAGAAAGTTTTGGCATGGGCATCAGCTCCATAGTGCCTCCTTAATTGCTATTCTGCCGCCAGAGTAACGAGGTTTGTGCTTTTCCCCTATCGGATCAACCTTAAAGGCGCAGGGGCGCAAACCCACTGTCACCGCATGGCGGGAAAATAAAACAAATCGCTGTAACCCACAGAAAAAATTGGTTTCAGAACGCGACAGAGGCGAGCGCCGCGGCCATGATCAGCCCGACGATAACCTCAATAAGCACCACGGCGAAAGCCAGTATGCGCCAGACGGTTATCTTACCGTTACGCATGATAAACGTGATGCCCGAGAGCACCGTGGCGAATAGCAGAAACTTTAAGATAAGCGTGAGAATAAAAAATCCTAAAAATTCATTATTTATTGCCGAGGTTCCGACGAGGCCTAAAATAATATTCCCGCAGACGCCATACCCCCAGAAGGTTTGCGCCAGGCTTATTCTCCCTGTCGCCAGATCTTTTATTGTTTGCATCCGATCTTTTCGCTTATTACATGATAATTAAACAATTGACGTAAGTTTATCAGCCCTCCTTTGCCGCATACAGGCTGTATCTCTTTTCAATGCGCAGCGCGTTAGCAGGCCCCCCTTGCATCCTACGCCCAGCGGTTTTTCCTTTTTCTTGTCCGGGCAGCCTGCAAGCCGGGTATGAAAAAGCGCAGAATGTCGCGTTACTGGAAAATAACGTTAATTGTCTAAAAAACGACAGGTTGCACCTGTAGCCCATTCTGATAACGCCAGCCAGATGCGCATACTGTTTGCTTTACAAGCGACGACTTGGCACAAATCTCTGCATAAATAATCACTTTAATGCCTGAAACGCGTCTCTTGCGCTTGCCAAAAGTTACACCTCTCCCTTATTTAATTAACAAATTTACAACTTTATTGCCGCTTGAGGTTGCACCTGTCGCGCGCCAGGTGACACCTCGCCTACTTTCACCTGCGAGGATTTACCTGTTATGACTACGCAAAAAAGCAGCGCCGCGATTCTGCGGGAAAACAAAAAAGTGCTGATTGCCAGCCTCACCGGCAGCGCCATAGAGTGGTTTGATTATTTTCTTTACGGCACCGCCGCTGCGCTGGTGTTCAACAAGGTGTTCTTCCCGATGGTGGACCCGGTTATCGGGCTTATCCTCTCTTATCTCTCTTTCTCGCTGACCTTTTTTATCCGTCCCATCGGTGGCGTGATTTTCGCGCATATCGGCGATCGGATCGGGCGCAAAAAAACGCTGGTGCTGACGCTTTCGCTGATGGGCGGCGCGACGGTGATGATTGGCCTGTTGCCAACCGATGAAACTATCGGCATCTGGGCGCCAGTGCTGCTAATCCTGATGCGTATTATCCAGGGCATGGGCATTGGCGGCGAATGGGGCGGTGCTTTGCTGTTGGCCTATGAGTATGCGCCGGCGAACCGCAAAGGCTTTTTCGGTAGCATTCCGCAGGCAGGCGTGACCATCGGCATGCTGATGGCGACGTTTATCGTCTCGCTGATGACGCTGCTCAGCGAAGATGCGTTTCTTTCCTGGGGCTGGCGCATCCCGTTTCTGCTGAGCGCCGTGCTGGTGCTGCTGGGGCTGTGGATCCGAAAAGATATCGACGAAACGCCTGATTTTAAGCAGGTCAAACGCGCCGGACAGGTTAGCAAAGCGCCGCTCAGCATCACGGTAAAGCACCACTGGCGTGAAGTGTTGATCGCCGCCGGGCTGAAGGTCGTGGAAACCGCGCCGTTTTATATCTTCTCCACGTTCGTAGTGAGTTATGCCACCACGACGCTCGCCTTTCAAAAATCCCAGGCGTTGGAAGCCGTCACGCTGGGCGCGCTGGTAGCAACGGTGATGATCCCGCTGATGGGTTTGCTCTCCGATAAAACGGGACGTCGGCGGATGTACGCCTGTAGCGTAGTGCTGCTGGGGCTGTTTATTGTGCCGTGGTTCTGGCTGCTGGATACCGGCACCACCTGGGGCATCGTGCTGGCAACGGTTGTCGCCTTTGGCATATTGTGGGCGCCGGTCACCGCCGTGCTCGGCACGCTCTGTTCAGAGATTTTTGAAGCGCGCGTTCGCTACACCGGCATTACCCTCGGCTATCAGCTTGGCGCAGCGCTGGCGGGCGGCACCGCGCCGCTTATCGCCACCGGCCTGCTTGCCCATTCAGGGGGCGACTGGACGCCGGTTGCCTGGTATCTGGGCGTAACCGTGGCGATTTCGCTGGCAGCGATATTCTTCGCCAGCCGCATCGGGCGCAAAACGCCCCTGAATGGCGAAACCAGCCCGCTGTAAGAGGGCTTCAGGGATAGAAGCGCATGCCGGCGTAGGGCTTCTCGCGGCAGGCGGCGAGACGCGAAGCGAGCGACCCGACATGCAGTTCCAGCTGATGGTTATCCGGGTCGAGAAAATAGAATGACTCGCCCTCGCTGCGGTTAGTTTTCCATATCCGCACGCCTGCCTGGGTTAAGGTTTCGACAAGCGCAGGGAAATCCGTCTCGCTCACCGTGAAAGCGTAATGCGTGTAATCGGTGGGCGCGGCGCCCGCCGCGTCGTCAAGCGAAAGGCACAGCCACAGCGAACCGCAGCTCAGGTAGGCGCCTTTATCCCAGCGGGCATGCAGTTTCAACCCCAGCAGGTCGACATAAAAAGCGAGGCTGTTATCCAGCGTGCGCACGGCAAGCGTCAGGTGATTAAGCCCGCTCAGCATAGTCTGTCTCCCCGAGCGTTCTGGCGAAGCAGACCGCGTCCTGTTGGCCCACGTAGCGGCCATAGTTTTCGATAATGCGATACCCGTTACGCAGGTAGAAGTCGACTGCCGCCGGGTTGCTGCGGCGGGTTTCGAGCCAGGCCTCGCGATAGCCGTAGTCCCGGGCGAACGCTTCGATATGCCGCAGCAGCGCGCGGCCTGCGCCCCGGCTGCCGGGTAAGGCGAAAAGGCGTTTAATCTCAACGATCCCAGGTTCAAGCGGCCGACAGGCGACGCAGCCAACCGCCCTGCCGCCAGCGTCACGCGCCAGTAAAAACCGGGCGCCTTCCACCTTGACGTCGCGATGGTTAAACGACTGGGCGCCGGAGCTGCCCGTCATCGCCTCCAGAGTTTTTGACAGCGCCGCCTGCAGGACAATCGCGTCCGGGTGTTCAGGGTCGGCCTTTTCAATGGTGAACTCCGTCATCACATCTCCTCATCCAGGGTTTGCAAGGAACATAGCGCAAAATAACGTCTCGCCAAAGCGGGCTTATGCTTCTTTCTGCTTCGTCGCGATGACCAGCGTGCCAGGGTTGTGTAACTGCCCGCCAGTATCCGCAGACGCAGGCCTGACGCGAGTTGCGCTTTTTTCAGCCCTTACCTTCATGCAGGACACGTTGGGGCATGCACAATACCGGGATATGTGACAACGTCACTTATACACCACCAGGGGAGGCAGATTTATCTGCTATTCACGCCAAACCATTCAATACCTCTTATCATTCACTTGAATTATGAATTAGTCAGGCTCTAAACTCGTTAGATATCTAACGATTGAGTATGTCTTGTGGATCACGATCGGCTTTCTTTTTCTCACCTGCTTTATCTGACCGCTCATCACTGGCGCCGCGCGGTTGACAAACGCCTTAAAGGGCTCGGAATGAGCCAGGCAAGTTGGGTCGCCGTCTCGGCGATTGCCCGCCATGAAACGCCGCTTTCGCAAAGCGAGCTTGCACAGGAGTTGGGCGTTGAGAGCGCCACACTGGTGCCGCTCCTGAACCGACTGGTGGCGCAAGGGTTGATAACGCGCATTACGCCCGGCGACAAACGTAAACGCCTGCTGGTGGCGACACCCGAAGGTGAGGCGCTTTATGAAAAAGTGAAAGTCGAGGCGGACCGCCTGCGCGAAGAGATCCTCACGCTGATTAGCCCCGAAGACCAGGCCGTCACGCGCCGCGTGCTGAGCCGCCTGCTGCAGGAAGTGGAAAAACAGTAATGCGTTTGCCGAAATCAGACCCGTACGCGCCGCGCGAGTGGCAGCCGCACGAAAAGCCGATGCTGCTCGGCTCTCCCTCAACGCCTGTTCATCCGACGCCCAGACGCATTGCTTATGGCATTGTCGGTCTGCTGGTCTGCCTGACCGGCGGCCTTGGCAACGCCATGGTGACGGCGAACCTGCAAAATTTACAGGGGACCTTCGCCGCCTGGTCGACGGAGATAGCCTGGCTTCCCGCCGTCTATGTGATGACCAATATCTCCATCAACCTGTTGCTGGTGAAGTTTCGCCAGCAGTACGGGCTGCGGGCGTTTACCGAAGGCTTTCTGGTGCTCTACGTGCTGGTCACCTTCTTCCACCTGTTCGTTAACGATCTCTCATCAGCGCTCATGGTGCGCGCCGCCCACGGCATGGTGGGGGCGGCCCTGAGTTCGCTTGGCATTTATTACCAAATCCAGGCCTGGCCCGCGAAGCACCGCCTGAAGGCGTTGACCATCGGCATCACCGGTTCGCAACTGGCGATTCCCATCGCCCGGCTCTTCTCCTCGGAACTGCTGGAGCTTGACGAGTGGCGCGGGCTTTATCTCTTCGAGCTGGGGCTGGCGCTGATTTCGCTCGCCTGCGTTATCGCGCTGAAGCTGCCGCCGGGCGACCGGCGTAAAGTCTTTGAGAAAAAAGATTTTCTCACCTTCTTTCTGCTGGCGCCGGGCATGGCGATGCTCTGCGCGGTGCTTTCACTAGGCCGTATTGAGTGGTGGTTTGAAACGCCGTGGCTTGGCTGGACGCTGGCGGGCGCCGTGGTGCTGATTATCGCTGCCATCACCTTTGAACATAACCGCACGAACCCGCTGCTGAACACGCGCTGGCTCTCCAGCGGCAGTATTGTGCGGCTCGGGCTGGTGATGGTGCTGATTCGCATTGCGCTGGCGGAGCAGAACACCGGCGCTATCGGCTGGCTGCAGTATGTCGGCTTGCAAAATGAGCAGATGACAACGCTCGCGCTCTCTATTCTCGCCGGCACAGTTTGCGGCATCGTGATAAGCGCGCTGACTATCAATCCGCAAAAAACCGCCTGGCCTATCGTCACGTCGCTGGTGTTGATGGTCATCGCCTCGCTGATGGACAGCCACTCCACGAGCCTTACCCGTCCGAACCAGCTGCTGCTTAGCCAGTTCCTGTTCGGCTTCAGCAGCGCCTTTTTCTTAGGGCCCGCGACGCTGGCGGCGATTGGCGGCGTCATCGCGGACCCGCGCAACCTGGTAAGCTTTTCGGTGCTGTTCGGCATGAGCCAGAACCTGGGGGGGCTGATTGGCTCAGCGCTGCTCGGCACCTTCCAGACCTGGCGTGAGAAGTACCATTCAAACCTGCTGGCCGATCAGCTCACTACGCTCAATCCTCTGGTGACCGAACGGTTACAGCTTTACAGCCAGCTATTTCAAAGCCGCATTAATGACCCTGCGTTGTTAAGCGTACAGGCTTCACAGCAGTTGCAGACCGTTAGCACCACGGAGGCGACTATCCTTGCCTATAACGACACCTATCTGCTGACCGCCACTATCGCCGCGTCAACGCTGCTATGGATTTTCTGGCGGCTTATCCGCCTGCGCATCGCCGCGCGCAAGGCCCTGAAGCAGGCGATGTCCGCTAAACCTGAAGAGAAGAACCCATAATGTTCATTTGTATGGAGCAGTTATGAGCCAGCAAGACGCTACGCCCGCTCAAACCCCGGAACGCAACAATTTACGCGTGGTTTCATTTTTCGCCGCCGCCGCCATCGGCATTCTTGGCGTGTTGATTATCCTCTACGCCTGGAAATTGCCCCCTTTCACCCGCAACGTGGAGTTTACCGATAACGCCTACGTGCGAGGCATGACGACCTTTATCAGCCCGCAGGTAAATGGCTATATCACCGCCGTGAACGTGCAGGATTTCGCGGTCGTCAAAAAGGGAGATGTGTTGATGACCATTGACGATCGCATATACAGTCAGCGCGTGCATCAGGCGCAGGCGACCCTCGCCATGCGCGAAGCGGCGCTGGCGAATAACATTCAGCAGCGCCGCAGCGCTGAGGCGACTATCGCCCAGAATAAAGCGACGCTGCTTAACGCCCAGGCGCAGTACAAACGCAACCAGGCGGATTTGCGCCGCGTTCAGGAGCTGGCGTCCGATGGCTCGCTTTCGGTGCGTGAACGCGACGCGGCGCTTGCGAGCGCCGCTCAGGGCAGCGCGGGGGTTGAACAAGCCCGGGCGCAGCTCGACGTGTCGCGGCAGAATTTGCAGAGCGTGATTGTCAACCGCGCCGCGCTGGAGGCGGATGTGGAAAACGCCAAAGCAGCGCTGGAGCTGGCGCAAATCGATTTGCAAAACACGCGGATTATCGCGCCGCGCGACGGCCAGCTTGGGCAGATAGCCGTGCGCCTTGGCGCCTATGTTACCGCCGGCACGCATCTGACGTCGCTGGTACCGCCGCAGAACTGGGTTATCGCCAATATCAAAGAGACGCAGTTGGCGAACCTGCGCATCGGCCAGCCTGTCACCTTCAGCGTGGACGCGCTGCACGGCGAGAAATTCCAGGGGCGCGTACAGAGTATCTCGCCGGCGACAGGCGTGGAGTTCAGCGCCATCACGCCGGATAACGCCACCGGCAACTTCGTAAAAATCGCCCAGCGCATTCCGGTGCGCATTGAAGTGCTTGGCGACAATGAACAGCGCCAGCGGCTGCGCCCTGGCATGTCGGTACAGGTGCATATCAACACCGGCGAGGAGGCGGAGTAATGCGTCGTCTCTCACTGGTTGCGCTCGCGCTTCTGCTGGCGGGGTGTCAGAGCACTGAAGTGCAGCAGGCTAAGCCGTCGCTGCAAATCCCGGCCCAGTGGCGCGAAGCCGTTGGGCCATCATCCTCCGCCGAAGGGTTCTGGTGGCGAAATTTTCACGATGTCGCCCTTAACCGCTACGTGGACCAGGCGCTGCGCTATAACAGCGACGTGCTGACCGCCCGCGAGCGGGTGAATGAATATCAGGCGCGGCTGAACGCCGCCGACAGCGCGCTCTGGCCGACGCTCAGCGCAGAGCTGGGCGGCACGCGCAGCCGCTCGCAGTCTGCCGCCACCGGCCTGCCGACGCACAGCACGCTCTGGCGGGGCAGCCTGACGGCGAGCTACGATGTGGATCTCTGGGGAGCGAACCGTCGGACGAGCGACGCCGCCCAGGCAAGCCTTGAGGCGCAAAGAGCCGCGGCGGCGGCGGCGGATTTAACCGTCGCCTCCTCGGTCGCTTCCGGCTACCTCACCCTGCTGGCGCTGGACGAGCAGTTGCGCGTCACAGAGGAGACGCTAAAAGCGTGGGACGAGGCGTTCCGGCTCGCGAAGCGGCAATATGAAACCGGCTATACCTCGCGCCTTGAGCTGATGCAGACCGATTCCGAGCGGCGCGCCACCCGGGCGCAAATCCCGCCGTTACAGCACCAGATAGCAAGCCAGGAAAATGCGCTCAGCGTGCTGTTGGGCGTTAACCCGGGCGCGGTGGCGCGCGGCGGCGATATCAACATGCTGACGCCGCTTGCGCTGCCTGGTCAACTGCCCTCCACGCTCCTGAATCGCCGCCCCGATATCGTCCAGGCGGAGCGAACGCTGGTGGCGGCGGACGCCTCGCTCGCCGCGCAGCGCGCCAGACTGCTGCCCTCCATTAACCTGACCGCCAGCGGCAGCCTGCAGGACGATACCCTGGCGGGCCTGCTTGATAACCCGCTGCGGTTGTGGAGCATCGGCGGCAGCATTCTGGCGCCGCTGCTGAACCGTGAAACGCTTAACGCGGGCGTGGATGTGGCGATGTCGCAACGTAATCAGGCGCTTTACAGCTATGAATCGACGGTGCGCAACGCTTTCCGGGAAGTAAACGACAGTCTCGACGCCATTCGTCGCTACCGGGAACAGATGACGGAACTGCAGGGCCAGGTGGACGTGGCGCAGGAGACGCTGCGCATCGCGCAGAACCGCTACAGCAATGGTTACTCCTCTTTTCTTGACGTGCTGGATGCCCAGCGCACGCTCTTTTCGGCTGAGCTAAACCTGGCGCAGGTGAAAAACAACCTGCTGCAGGCGCAGATCGATCTGTATCGTTCCCTCGGCGGCGGCTGGGGTGGGCTGGCGACGTCGTAATTTTCCGTCAGGCGCGGCAAAGCGCGCATTCTTCGCCGCGTCTGACACTCTGGCCCTTTTTTCAGCGCCTTATTCCGCCGCCTCGATGTTATGATTATGTTAATTCACAACCGAGGAGCCTGACGATGCACGCGAAATGGTCTGCTGTTGATGAGTACCTGGTTAATACCCTCCTTCCTGCCGATCCGGTTTTAGATAACCTTCTGTTGCACAATCAGCAATCCAGTCT
This sequence comes from Franconibacter pulveris DSM 19144, assembly GCA_000621185.1. Lineage (GTDB taxonomy): Bacteria > Pseudomonadota > Gammaproteobacteria > Enterobacterales > Enterobacteriaceae > Franconibacter > Franconibacter pulveris. Next base: position 417,280 of record KK211222.1, on the reverse strand, counting down.
TCCTCCCATCGACGTCGCGCCTAACCAGGGGCAACTGCTGGCGTTGCTGGTGCAAATTTCAGGCGCCCGCAAGGTGCTGGAGATAGGCACGCTGGGCGGCTATAGCACCGTCTGGATGGCGCGAGCGCTGCCAGAGGACGGCTGCGTCGTGACGCTTGAGGCGGATGCGCATCATGCCCGCGTGGCGCAGGAAAATATTCGCAGCGCCGGGCTTAACAACGTCGAGATTCGCGTGGGGCCGGCTGCGGATACGCTGCCCGGCCTTGCCGCGCTTGCCCCCTTTGACCTGATTTTTATCGACGCGGATAAACCCAATAACCCGCTCTATCTTGAATGGGCGCTGAAATACAGCCGTTCCGGTACGCTGATAATTGGCGATAACGTGGTGCGCGATGGCGAAGTAACTAACCCTGAAAGCCCGGACGAGCGGGTTCAGGGCGTGCGGAAGTTTATTGAGATGCTTGGCCAGGACCCGCGCCTCACCGTCACAGCCCTGCAAACCGTGGGCAGCAAGGGGTGGGACGGGTTTACGCTGGCGAGAGTTAAGTGACGTTGTAACGAATGCCGCGCTTGAAAACGGCAGGTGGCGCCGCGCTATCTTTCTTTAGCCCTGACGCTTCCCTGCTCTGAAAACGGTTGTACCGACGCGCTCAGTAGTAGCGGTATTCGTTCTGCAAGGCCGTATGGTATTGCGTGGTCTTTTTAGGGTACTTTTCTGTCTCCTGACTGATGCCGGAGAGACAGTTTTGATGCTCATCCCATTTTTCGCACGTATCTACCGTGAACAGCACGCTGTAAGCGTGATTGGTTTCTTTCTCTGACCGCAGCCAGCGCCCTTTTTCATCCCAGATGGTTTTTCTGATTTCTTTACCGCTGGCGGCGCGAACCAGCCGCCCCTTCTCGTCGTACTGATATTCAATGGTTTCTTCAAAGAATTGCAGCGTGCTGTGAGCAACGGAACGCACAACCCGGTTGGCATCGTCATAGTCAAAGTGCGTTCGCGTTTCGCCCGGACGTTCGTCAAGCGTGAACTGCTCTACGGCATCGGTAATACGCCCCCACTCGTCCCGGATAAACCGCTTCGTGCTGCTCCCCTGGGTCAATATTTTTCCTTTAAATTCCAGCTTTATTATTTGCGTTTGCTGCCAGTCGCCTGCGTTGTACGCGGTTTCGGTATGCACGGCCATTTGCGTCGTGCCGTCGTCGCGGCGCACGTCAGCCGTGGAATGCGTCAGCACATTGCAGCGCTCGAAGGTCGTTTCCGCCTCGATTTGCGCGTTAATATCCTTGCCTTTGCCTTTTACCACCCACGATGCGATTTCCACTTCGTCCGGCGAGGAGGCGTTATTGGTGAGGATGAAAGCGTTAGCGCTGTTAATGGCATACTGGGTTTTATCGCAGGCTGGTTCCGCTCTGGCCTGTAATGCAATGCCAGCCCATCCCACCAGCGTCCACAGCAGGACGCGACGATTGTTCATAGTCATTCCTTTCAGGCCCGTTCGGGAACCCGCTTCCCAGGGCCTGTCAGGGTGACATCGGCGCGGCGGGGAAAATCTTTATCCAATCCAGGGGCGTTTTGCAGAGGATGGGTAAGCGCAGCGCCACCCACCCGTAAAGCCAGAACCGCGGACTATGCTAGCCGCTTATCTGCTCCATCGCCTGCAATACGCGCTTGTCGGAAACCGGATACGGAGTGCCGAGCTGCTGGGCGAAGTAGCTCACGCGAAGCTCTTCTATCATCCAGCGGATCGCCTTGACATCCTCATCCTCGCGCCGCGCTGGCGGCAGCTTGTTAAGCCACTGTTGCCAGGCCTGCTGTACGGCGTCCACTTTCAGCATCTGCGCGCGATCGCGGTGCGGGTCGACAGCCATCTTCTCAAGACGCCGTTCAATCGCCTGCAAATAACGCAGGGTGTCGCCCAGACGGTTATAACCGTTGCCGGTGACAAAACCGCGATAAACCAGCCCGCTCATTTGCGCTTTGATGTCGGACAGCCCCAGCGCCATCGTCATATCCACGCGCCCTTTCAACCGCTTGTTGATGTTAAACACGGTGGTGAGGATCTGCTCTACCTGCTTTGCGATGTCAACTACCGTGTCGTTAAGCTCTGCGCGCACTTTATTGTGCAGCGCCGCGAAGCCTTCTTCCGTCCACACCGGCCCGCCGTTTTCGGCAATCAGCTTATCCACGCCGCAGGAGATGCAGTCGTCGATAAGATCAAGCACTTTGCCGTAAGGGTTGAAGTAAAGCCCAAGCTTCGCCTTGTTCGGCAGCTTCTCGTGCAGGTATTTGATAGGCGATGGAATGTTCAGCAGCAGCAGGCGGCGCAGGCCGCGCCACATGTTGGTTTGCTGCTCGAGCGGGTTATCAAAAAGCTTAATCGCCACGCTGTCGCGCTCATCCACCAGCGCCGGCCACGCCTTGACGCGGTAGTTGCCGCGTTTTTGCTCGTAGCTTTCCGGCAACTGGCCGAAGCTCCAGATATGCAGGTTGCTCTGCTCGATGCCGTCATCCGCCACGGCGGAGAGCGTCTCCTGCACTTTCTCTTTCAGCCCGGTTTTTAGCGCTTCAAGCGAGCGCCCTTCCCGCAGCTTCTTGTTATTTTCATCCACCACCCGGAAGGTCATTTTCAGGTGATCGGGCACCTGATCCCACTGCCAGTCTTCACGGTCGATGGTCACGCCGGTCATGCGGCGGAACTCCCGCTCAAGGCTCTCCAGCAGCGGCAGCTCAAGCGGCGTGGCGCGGCCTAAAAACGCCTCGGCGTAGTTCGGCGCGGGAACGAAATTACGCCGCACCGGCTTCGGCAGCGACTTAATCAGCGCAACCACCAGCTCGCGGCGCATGCCCGGCACCTGCCACTCAAAGCCCGCCTCTTCCACCTGGTTTAACAACGGCAGTGGAATATGTACCGTTACGCCGTCGGCGTCGGCGCCCGGCTCAAACTGATAGGTCAGGCGCAGCTTCAGGTTGCCCTGATGCCAGAAGTTAGGGTAGTCGAGCTTGCTGACTTGCTCTGCCCCTTCCTTGATGAGCATGCTCTTTTCAAAGTTGAGCAGATCCGGCGTTTCACGGCTCGCCTTTTTCCACCAGCTGTCGAAGTGGCGGGCGGAAATCGCCTCATGGCTGATGCGCTGGTCGTAAAACTCAAACAGCGTGTCGTCATCGACAAGAATGTCACGGCGGCGGGATTTATGCTCCAGCTCTTCCACTTCCGCGCGCAGCTTCTGGTTCTCGCGAAAGAAAGCGTGACGGGTCTGCCAGTCGCCTTCCACCAGCGCATGGCGAATAAACAGCTCGCGGCTGAGCGCCGGATCTATCTGGCTGTAGTTAACTTTACGCGCCGCCACGATCGGCAGGCCGTAGAGCGTCACTTTCTCGCTCGCCATCACCGCGCCCTGCGCCCGCTCCCAGTGCGGCTCGCTATACGAGCGCTTAATCAAATGCCCCGCCACCGGCTCTATCCATTCCGGCTCGATGCGCGCGGCGATGCGCCCCCACAGGCGGCTGGTTTCCACCAGCTCCGCGACCATCGTCCATTTGGGCGGCTTTTTAAACAGGCCGGACCCTGGGAAGATGGCAAAGCGGGCATTGCGCGCGCCGGTGTATTCCTGCTTGTCGGCGTCTTTCATGCCGATATGCGAAAGCAAACCGGTGAGCAGCGCGGTGTGTACGGCGCGGTAATCTGCCGGCTCGCTGTTAACCGGAATGCCAAGCTCTTTTACCACCTGGCGCAGTTGGGTATAGATGTCCTGCCATTCGCGCACGCGCAGGTAGTTCAAATAATCGGTGCGGCACAGGCGGCGGAACTGGTTCGAGGAGAGCGCTTTTTGCTGCTCGCCAAGGTAGTTCCACAGGTTCACAAACGCCAGGAAGTCGGACTCTTTGTCGTGGAAGCGGCGGTGCTTCTCATCAGAGGCCTGCTGCTTGTCCATCGGGCGTTCGCGCGGGTCCTGAATGGAGAGCGCCGAGGTGATAATCATCGCCTCGCGCACGCAGCCATGTTTTTGCGCCTCCAGCACCATGCGCGCCAGGCGCGGGTCTACCGGCAACTGGGAAAGCTGACGGCCAAGCGGGGTGAGCTTATAAACCGAAGCCTGTTCATCGGTCGTGATCGCGCCCAGCTCTTCCAGCAGGCGCACGCCGTCCTGGATGTTGCGCTTATCCGGCGCTTCGACGAACGGAAACGCGGCGATATCGCCAAGGCCCAGCGCGGTCATTTGCAGAATGACGGAAGCCAGGTTGGTGCGCAGAATTTCCGGATCGGTAAATTCCGGGCGCGAGAGGAAATCATCTTCCGAATAAAGCCGGATGCAAATGCCTTCCGAAACGCGTCCGCAGCGCCCTTTACGCTGGTTGGCGGAAGCCTGAGAAACCGGCTCAATCGGCAGGCGCTGCACTTTGGTGCGGTAGCTGTAGCGGCTGATGCGCGCCGTACCCGGGTCAATGACATATTTGATCCCAGGCACGGTCAGCGACGTTTCCGCCACGTTGGTCGCCAGCACGATGCGCCGCCCGGTATGCGGCTGGAACACGCGGTTCTGCTCGCTGTTAGACAGGCGGGCATAGAGCGGCAGCACCTCGGTATGCGGCAGGTTGAGCTTCGTCAGGCCGTCGGCGGTGTCGCGAATTTCGCGCTCGCCGCTCATAAAGATGAGAATATCCCCCGGCCCTTCCTGCCCCAGCTCTTCCACGGCGTCGAAAATGGCCTGCAACTGGTCGCGTTCGGTATCATCCGCCTCTTCGACAATCGGCCGATAGCGCACCTCAACCGGATACGTGCGGCCGGAGACTTCGATAATCGGCGCGTTGTTGAAGTGGCGCGAGAAACGCTCCGGGTCGATGGTCGCCGAGGTAATAATGACTTTCAGATCCGGGCGACGCGGCAGCAGCTCGCGCAGGTAACCGAGCAGGAAGTCAATGTTCAGGCTGCGCTCGTGCGCTTCGTCGATGATGATGGTGTCGTACTGCATCAGCAGGCGGTCCTGCTGAATTTCCGCCAGCAGGATGCCGTCGGTCATCAGCTTGACCATGGTGTTGTCGCTGACATGGTCGCTAAAACGCACCTTGTAGCCAACGCAGCCGCCCGGCTCGGTTTGCAGCTCTTCGGCGATGCGGTTCGCCACCGTGCGCGCGGCGAGACGACGCGGCTGGGTGTGGCCAATCAACCCTTTCAGGCCGCGGCCAAGCTCCATGCAGATTTTCGGTAGCTGCGTGGTTTTACCGGAGCCGGTTTCACCGGCGACGATAACCACCTGGTGGTCGCGTACCGCCTCAAGGATCGCCTGTTTCTTCTGGCTGACCGGCAGGTTTTCCGGGTAAGTAATGGCCGGTCGCGCCGCTTCGCGCAGCAGGACTTTCCCTGCCGCCTGGTCTATCTCCTGGGCGAGCGCGGCGAAAAGCGCCTGCTGAGATTCAGGATTTTTAACCTTCTTCGCCCCATGCAGACGGCGCGAGAAGCGTGATTTGTCCCGCAGCATCAGCGACTCCAGACGAGACGTTAGCGCGGAAAGGGTCAGATTTTGTTTTTCCATCATCGGGTTATGCGGCCTGTACACGGCCTGTCAAATCAAAGGAATTCATTAAGCGTAGAGTACCACACTGCTTTCAGGTGCGCCTTGTTCAATAATTTCGAACATAGACTTCGATATATTGCGCTATCACTGCAATCGGTTTGTGAATAGAGTTGTGAATAAGCAACGGGGGCAACGGCCCTGACAACCAAATCAAATAAAGGAACTACCCATGAGCAAAGTACTCGTTCTGAAGTCCAGCATTCTGGCAGGTTACTCCCAGTCCAACCAGCTTTCCGACTATTTTGTTGAGCAGTGGCGCGAGAAGCACGGCGCGGATGAAATTACCGTTCGCGACCTGGCGGCTAACCCGATCCCGGTGCTGGATGGCGAGCTGGTAGGCGCGATGCGTCCGAGCGATGCGGCGCTCTCTCCGCGTCAGCAGGAAGCGCTGGCCCTCTCTGACGAGCTGATTGCTGAACTCAAAGCGCACGATGTGATTGTTATTGCGGCGCCGATGTACAATTTCAACATCCCGACGCAGCTGAAGAACTACTTTGACCTGGTCGCCCGCGCGGGCGTGACCTTCCGCTACACCGAAAACGGTCCGGAAGGCCTGGTAACCGGCAAACGCGCAGTGATCCTCACCAGCCGCGGCGGCATCCATAAAGACACCCCGACCGACCTGGTGGTCCCGTACCTGAAACTCTTCCTGGGCTTCATTGGCATTACCGATGTTAACTTCGTCTTCGCCGAAGGCGTGGCGTACGGTCCGGAAGTGGCGGCGAAAGCGCAGAGCGACGCGAAAACCGCTATCGACAGCCTGGTTGCTGCATAAGCCGCAACCCTGCTTAAAACCGCCCCGCCCGGGGCGGTTTTTGTTTTCGCCCTTTCCTGTATCTAACATTGCGTGGTGATTCGCTACCACCCCATGAAACAGCGTGAGCCAGTCCCCCTTCCGCAGGCCCAGTCTTAGAAGACTCGCGCCCCTGACAGTATTCCTGACACCGAAATTGATAACCATGCGCTGTGGCTGCCGGGTAGCACGCGGTATACCATCGCTCTGAAAATCGGGGTGAAAGACGCCTGAATGAAGAACGGGCCATAAGCTGGCAGCCTGTGGCAAAAGCACTCCGGGAAAAGCATGTACTAGTGGTTATTCTGTGGAAACAGACAGTTACTATAGCTTAGGCAATTAAGTAGCGTTTCCGTTCGCAACCGTGATTCAATCAGTGTTTCGTGTTCCTGTTTACCGAACTGGTTGCTGGTCAAACGTTTTCGATTAGTGACCGCCAATCTATCCAATGCGTTACAGGGGAACAATAAGGAGGATAGTTTGTTTTGGGCGGTTTCAGGAGTATGTTGAAAGCGGAAATCATTAAGTACTGATTAAAGGTAAAGGGATGTATGAGAAGGAATTTTCATGAACCGCAGGTGCTGCGTTTGCAATCGTCAGTGGGCATTTGCGGCGTGAATTATGCTGATGATGTTAAAGCGCTGCAGGTAATGATGATGGAGGCCGGTTACCAGGCCGCTACAGGGCGAGCTCTGAAAGCTGATGGACAATGTAACAACGAAACCAATGAAGCCATCATCTGGTATCAGCGTTTATTGACAATGTCTTCGTCAGGTTTAGTACAGCCTACGGATCAATGGTTTATTCAGGCTTTAAAAAATGCCAGTCAACCCATGTGGCGCCCTTGAGCTACTTCCGGACCGTTACAAGTGCGAGAAGCACAGTTCACTTTTGACAATGAAGGGGTAGATTATATTACAGCCACAGAGCCTTTCCGTCAGCAACGCTATCCCTGGTTCTCCCGTATCTTACACTGGCCTAATTCTGCCGAATCAGGCGTTACATTGGGGCGTGGCTACGATATGGGAGGTCGAAGCTCAGGTGAAATTTTTGCAACGCTGAGACACGCGGGTGTTGAGGAATACAAAACTATTCTGGCCTCCAAATCTGCTTTTCTTAAAGGACGGAACGCTGCTTATTTCATCAAGGTTTATGGTCCGCTTTTCGGCGAAATTACACATCAGCAGCAGATAAGGTTGTTTGAAATCGCCATCCAAATTTATATCGCACGGGCAAAGAGGATTTTTAATAAACGCAAAGCGAAGTCGGAGTCCACCATAAGCTGGGAGACTGTGCGACCCAAGTTAAGAGATATCTACATCGATAGCATATATCAAGGCTGTACGTCAGCGGATGAGTTTTGCCGGGTGATTTTACTTAATGATGTGGAGGCAGTGCGTACATACCTGAAAACAGATGGCGCACAGATGAGCTCATACGGAAGAAATTTAAAAAGGTTAAAGTATATTGATGGCTTATAAATTATCTTTTTTCCTGCCATGTTTGTTGCTAACTACCAGCTACACTTTTGCCACGCCTGTCATTTATGGGGAAGCGGTAACCGTATGTTCGAAGAGCGCGAGCGATAATGCCACAGGAATACGATGCCTTGAAAAACAGCTTCAGCAAACAGAGCAGACTGTACAACATACTCTTGAGTCAGCGCTGAAGCGGGTGCAATCGGAGGACTGGCTTTTGCCTAATATTGATTATGAAGACGGAGATTCACAAATCGTTAAAGATACAGCAAATGCACTTAGAAACGATCAGGCAGCATGGGAAAAACATAAGGTATTATTTTGTCAGGTAGCCAGTTCGCAGATTAGTTCCAACGCTCCTGACTACCCAACCTTAATAACCCAGTGCAAAATTAATATGAATCAGGCGCGAATCGCCGAACTGAAACAGCTGATGGCGCAGTTAAAATCGGAATAAAAGTTTTTTGTTAATGTCCAGCCCGGAGAGCACAGTCTATAAGGTGTTCGGCTAAGCGGAACGTAATGAAAGCGACTTTTAAGTATAGTGCTCAGCGGGGACAAAATGCCGCCCTTAGCCCTTAGCCCTTAGCGGCGGCATTGAATTATTGTGACCTGCTTCCCATTACGATCTGCTTCCGGAAAATCAATGCAGTACGCACCTGGCAATAGCCGCTCCTGGCACGAAGCGGGCAAATGTGAAGGTCTGCTATGAGCGAATTGCAGACATTAAATTGAACGCAAAGCCGTAGGAAATTTGAATATTTCTATTCAGGCCAGCCATTGGATTCTGCTGGCCATTATTTAAAGCGGGGCCATTTTCGAAATAATCAGGATCTCGCGACCTTCACTTTCAGTCCAATAACAAGTGTGGCAAGAAACATTATGCAACCAGCCGTGATGAAAACTCCCGTTACGCCGCTGATACTAAAGAGTAAGCCTCCCAACGCAGCTCCAGCAGCAATTGAAGACTGTACAGCTGCCACTACCATACCCCCTGCGGTTTCGGCCTGATCCGGAACGGAACGTGCTACCCAGTTTGACCACGCCACGGGTACGCCACCAAAGGCCATCCCCCATAACGCAACGAACAATATCAATCCGTTTTCTTCAAGTGGCAATAAAATCATGCCCAGTGCTGCCAGACCGACAAGTGCCGGCATCATTATAAGCGTTAAACGCAGGCTTCTTTCCATCAGCCAACCGGCCAGCAGCGTCCCGATAAAATTAGCCACGCCGAATCCAAGCAATATTAAAGACAAATGGTCTATATCAAGATGCGTAATATTTTCAAGAGCCGGACGAATATAGGTAAACAACGCATACTGACCAGTATGGGCAATAACACATCCTGTCATTCCGATTGCAATACCTGGGCGGCGAAGAACATCCATGACTGACGCTGTTACCATTATTCTGCGCGGAGCCATACCAGGAAGCGTAAACAGCTGGAAAATCAGTGTCAGCACGCCTACTGCGGTTGCAGCGATAAAAGCACTGCGCCAGCCGTAAAGCCCCCCTAAGTAACTTCCCAGAGGAATCGAAACAACGGTGCCTACGGCAATACCGCTAAAAATAATGGAGAGAGCACGCGGGACGCTCTTTGCAGGGACCAGCCGCATAGCTACGGCGGCCGCCATACTCCAGAAACCTCCCAGCGCGATGCCCAGCAAAATACGCATTACCAGCAGGATTGACAGGCTTGATGAAAGTGCCACAAGCAGGTTGGAAGCAATCATTAGCACGGTAAAACCAAGCAACACATTTCGGCGATCATAATTACGCGTCAGGCGGGGAACCATCAGACCTGCAAATAGTGCCACCACTGCTGTTACCGTCACAGCCTGACCTGCAAGGGCTTCGGTCACACCAAGATCGGCGGCCATAGGTGTCAGCAGGCTGGTAGGAAGATATTCTGCAGTCAGCAACCCAAACACCCCCATGGTCAGTGAAATAACAGCCATCCATGCGGATTCTTTGGGTTCTGAACTATTCAGACTAGCGGATATCGCTTCGGTTGCTTCATTTCTCATAACACGCTCTTTTCAGGGAAAATTCAGGTTCCAAGTCTAGAGCTGAGAAGCCGGACGATCTATGATGCCACATCCTGATTATTTACCCGAAACGCCGGAAATAGATGTGAATAAACATTTTGCTCTGTCATCCGAACTCATCAGTGAACTGCTGCTTGAAATGCGCCTGCGTGGCGTACAGTACCGCCGTTACAGACTGGCTCTGAGTTTGGTGTCAGTTTTAGCAATAGACCGGGCCATGCCTATTTTCACTACGTTGCTGTGGGAACGGCTCTGCTTCGTACAAACGAAGGTGCGATTCATGAGCTGAAAGCCGGAAGCATGGTATTTATGCCCCAGGGGGACGAGCATCAGCTTATATCGGATATCGGCTGTGCAATTCAGCATATCGATACGCTAGGCTCTGCGCCTTTAGGCGAGGCCGTCAGCGGAATCAATACCTGCCCCAGTACACACCCAACCCCCAGCACAGTTCTCTTTTATGGCTGTATGGAGTTCGATCTCGGTGGAATGCAGGGCCTGGGTAAACTGATGCCGCAAGCCATAGTGGTTGAGGCAAACGAACAGATATATCCAGGGCTGGTTCCCATTCTGGGTGCCATGAAATTTGAGATCTGTTCCGGACGCGCTGGCTTCGCGGGCATTCTGGCACGCCTTGCAGAAGTGGCTGCTGCCATGATTGTGCGTGGATGGATCGAAAACGGCAGCGAGAATGCCGCTGGCCTTATCGCTGCACTACGTGATCCGCGGCTTGCCCGTGCGATTCTGACTCTCCATCGCGATACAAGTCGGGAGTGGTCTGTTGCTGAGCTTGCTGCCCAGTCTCATATGTCACGTTCTGTTTTCGCTGAACGTTTTACATCAATCATTGGGATACCTCCCCAGCGCTATGCAAGGGAAGTGCGAATGCGCCTCGCTGGTCACTGGATCATTCACGATAAGATCTCAATCGACACGGTAGCTTTACGTCTCGGCTATTCCTCACAGGCAGCATTTAGCAGAGCTTTCAAACGTATCAATGGATATCCGCCGGGTGCTATGCGAAGCAACCGGCTCAAAGCGGGCCAGAATTAAGTTACTGAAACTATGCATGTTATTGACAGGATTCTGAGCGGGATGCTGCATACAACAGTGAGTGCTGAGCATAAACTAATCTTCATAAATTAACGTATCGCATTTTCTCTAATGTCCGCTTATGGCTGTGAGTTCAACCGATGGATGCAACACACTTATTGAACCGCTCTGTGGGTGATTCTTAGTCTGGCGTTTTTCCTGGCCTCTCGTTGAGCTGTCTGGCAACACTGTTCAGTCTTTGCTGGCTGTGAACCGATAAGTCAGTTCCTTTTGGAAAATACTGCCCGAGCAATCTGTTCGTATTTTCATTAGAGCCACGTTGCCAGGGGGATTGAGGATCGCAGAAATAAATCTGAATGTCTGTCGCTACCGTAAATCGAGTGTGGCTGGTCATTTCAGCGCCACGATCCCATGTTAATGTTTTATAAAGCTCAACAGGCAATTCCCGTGCTTGTTTGATGAGCGCTGATATAACCGTTATGGTCTTGTTGTCCCAGATTTTGTGCCGCTTTCGGACAGGGGGGACGGTATCCACCAGTCTGGTGGATAGTGGGCATGATAGAAGAATGATATCTGTCGAACATTCTGGCGATATCATGCAGGGAATCACCTTGCTTATATCTGTCCCGGATAATCGCTTTCTGTTCTGGCGCGTAGTCAATGCGCGTTCTTCGTTTCATGGCAACGTCCCCCTTGATTAAGGATAGCGTTGCATCGACCCGTTGAACTCACAGCGAAGAACGGACGCAACGTCATCGCTCGGCATTAAGCGGTACTGGTGAGCGTATTCAGTTCGACAAGCAACCAGTGCTCAAAACTCTCCAGCGCAGCCTCATTTATTCCCGTTTCCTTCGATTTTACTAAACAGAATTTTTTACTCAGGCCCTCTGATGCAGGCCAGGGTGAAACAAGCATGCCGCTACTCAGTTCATTCTCAATATACATACGTGGAACCAATGCTACGCCTTGTCCGGCCATGACGGCAGCGATTGCCATTTCATGAAGATCGTACCTCACCCCCTGAGCCGGGTTATCGAGGGCTATTCCACTTTCCCGGGCATAGCGATGCCAGGCATCAGGATTCTGTCGGCGGTGAATCCGCGGGAGTTCGTTTAACTGTTGATTGACGTCACTCTTTGTTAACAGTGCCGGATGGCAAACAGGCACCAGCGTTTCCTGAAACAGAAACTGCATACGCATCCCTGCCCATGCGGGATGTTCAAAATGAATGACAGCGTCAAAGCCACTGCCGGGCAAAATGAAAGGATCCGTTCTGGCCGCAATATTTAACGTTATGTCCGGGAACAACGCGTTAAAGCCGTTCAGGCGGGGAATAAGCCAACGGCTGGAAAAGGTCGGCAGGACAGCGATATCCAGACTCTTACTGCCTTCAGGCATTCCCATGATGTACTGCGTATCTCTTTCGAGCCGATCGAGCGTTTCACGCACGTGATGTGCATAGCGCGCGCCGACAGGATTAAGCTTTACGCGGCTTCCCACGCGGTCAAACAATTTACAGTTCAGCAAAGCTTCAAGACGGGCAATCTGACGGCTAATGGCCCCTTCCGTTAACGATAACTCCTCTGCGGCCCGGGCAAAATTACCGTGCCTTGCGGCGGCATCAAAAGCCTGCAGAGAAGCGCTACTGGGTATTTTTCTACGCATAACACGTGTTCCTTTCCCTGTGCCTGTAACCTGCGCTCATTGACTTAAAGTCACTGAACTGTGACATATTATCGATTTCAGAGGGTAAATACAGCGTGTAGCATGATGAAAAATCATTGAGCAAATCTGTTTGCTTGCGTTTATGACTTATCTGGAGATGAGCTGATGTTCTATATCGTGGAATGCTCGTATAACGATCCTGAAAGCGAGGCAGAATGGAATGCGTTTTACAGCCAGCAAAAATTACCCGCATTAATATCTGTTGCCGGGTTCACCACCTCTCAGCGCTTTCGTGCCGTCAAATCTGGCTGCCCTGTTTACCTTGCCATCCATACCATTAATGATGCGGATATTCTCAGCAGTGATGATTACCGTTTAAAAGGAGGAGGTAATTTCTCTCGCTGGCAGGCTTGCATTACTGACTGGCATCGTAACCTGTATGCAGGTGAAGGCCTTGCTCCAGCCCTGTCTTCCGATGAAATTCTGCTACTGAGTTCAAAGCCAGTAGATTATTTAGAAAGAGAATTGGGATATCAGGGGCTGGAAATGGCTGCGGTGGGGCTGGATAAATCTCCTGAATATCGGGTTGCGTATGTTCTGCCGGTTAAGATTGCCTCGCTATTTATCGATATACCCGGGGTGTACCTCTACGAGCCTCTTACACCGCAGTTGCAGGCAGCTGAAAAAGGGAAGTGATAACGCATGCCTAATCTCACTTTTTATATTTCTGAAAATCACGCGGACAAGTTTAAAAACCTTTCCGATTTTACCCGTCAATGCAGCGCCCTCTGTTGCGCCACGCTCGGCGCAGACCCCAAAAATGTTCATATCATTTTTATCGATGTAAAGCCGGGATGCGGGCAACCGGTGTATGCCGAACTCTTTTATCGTCTGACAACATGGCGAACGCATGAAGTAATGGAGAACTTTATGCGTGAACTGGATTGCGCCACTCACGAGGCCTCTGGTCTGACGACCCGTATCCGCTGCTTTGGATTCCCAGCAGAACACCTGTTCGCCCGCAACTAATTCTGAGGTATTGATGAGCCATCCCCTTCCATTCCGTCAGATTGGCGATTTTCAGATAACTGCGCTGAGTGACGGCAATATGGCAGCCAGTCTGGATTTACTGTCAGGCATTGAAAAAGCTGATGCCGACAACATTCAATACCGTGCCGGAATCGATCGGCCCGGCGATATCCATATAAACTGTTACCTTATCCGCGGTCGGGGTCGAGTCATTTTGGTCGACGCCGGCGCAGGGCCGCTGAATAACGTGGGAGGCCAACTCACAGCAAACCTTGCCGCAGCGGGGGTCAGCCCTGACGATGTCGATAGCGTTTTATTGACGCACTGTCATCCGGATCATATTGGCGGCCTGTTGGATCCTGAAAAACAGCCCGTTTTTAAACGCGCTGACATTATTCTTCATCCTCTCGAAGCGCAACACTGGCAGGATGATAAAAAACTCAACATAGCGAATGAGCGCGGGCAACGTAATTTTCGGCTGGTCCGCCAAACGTTGCACGCCTATGCCCGGAAGGTGCGTTTTTTTAACGGGGACAAAATAGCAGAAGGCATTCTCCCGGTATGGTTACCGGGCCATACGCCCGGGCATACAGGTTTTCGCATCGATTCGGATGATCAATGCTTATTAATATGGGGAGACATCGTCCATTACCCCCATATTCAGTCAGCACAACCGGCGGTGTCTATTTTATTCGACACCGATCCCGCTCAGGCCGAGGAAACAAGGAAGTCGATTATGGAAAAAGCGGTCAGCGAAAAACTGCTCATTGCAGGCATGCACTTAAGCCAGGCCGGGTTTGCCAGCGTTCTCAGGGAGGGTAGTGGATACCGCATTTCCTACGCTGAAAAATAATGGCTATGCCTGACTGTTTCGTTATTGATGAGCGCCGTTCAACGTCATCCTTGTCCGCTTGTGGCGCAAAGCGGACATTTGCGTGAAGCATGATCTGCTAAGAGCGAAAAGCGGACATAACCCCCTTTTACTAACACGCCTGTTTAGCCGAGCACTATTTTCTTTGTAGTCACGATCGTACCAGCAGGCTACAGACTGGCACAATTAGGGGATGTTCAATGCCTATGCTCTGCAACGCATGTAGGTGTTGTTCACGTTCTTTTTCAAGGAACCATGTCGCTGTCCAGGTCGAATTGGGCTGCACGTGTTGTTTAATGGCAGCGAAGTAAGGCATGTCGACCGCCGATAAAGAGTGTCCAACAATGATCACCTCGTTTACCGCGTTGAGTTGAGAGAAAAATGCTTGGCCTGCATACATCACTTCCTTTGTATTTTTGAATGAATGTGTAAAGTACCGATTCAGAGTCTGTTTTCCGCTTTCATATGCAAAATCGTAATTATCAGACATGTGCTGATACCACTGTTCCAGCTCCTCATCCGTTACGTCCGTGGGCGGTTCTTGAGGATGTTCTTTGAAATTTTCTGGATCAATACCATGTCCCAGAATAAGCCTATCTCCAGGTAAGGATGCATTGCCGTGGATGTAAAGAATCTGGCTACTTTTTATGCCGTAATAGCACTCAATAGTTCTGGTATAATTAAAATTTATAAATAGGGCGTTGTTGCATAGTTGCAGTGTTTTATCAGCGGTAAGCTCTGGATATTTAACCTGGGAAATAAACGACGTAAACTGGGTGAAAAGACCATCAGTCAAATTTTCAAGGATTCGCTGCATTTCAATATCAAATGCATGCCAGTCTCTATCACGAAAATCTGGGTCACCCAGATTTGGGAGATAATCGGTAAATGCATCCAGTACGGCCTGAGAATCTAACCCTGCCAGATTACTTTCAAATTCACACCACAGAGGATGTTCATCCTTATTCAGTTTATCCATATTTTCAGGCAGGTCCGTGAAACCAACAAACTCAACTAAGTTGTTGTACGAATCCCTCTGGCGCGAACGCAGAAAATAGGCAAAAGAAAAATAGTTGGTATCAAGACCATGGTGTAAATCAAACCCGTTTCCAGTTATGTACAGCTTCATGGTGCGATGATCCTCTCTGTAAGTTGGGGCTCCACCATTTATTATTACGTCTTTTGTATATTAACAGATCTTTGTATTTCTGATGGTATCTTATTTATGCGGATTGACGCTACACTACTGCTCGGTATAACCAGAAAAGATGTATCTTATGTCCGCTCCTGGCCCGACACTGCCTTATTCACGGAGCAGAAGGTCTGCTCTGAGCGATCTGCGTACAATCACTTCCGCTAATTAGCCACTACTTAATTAAAATTCACATTGAAAGCCTGAACTTTTCTATTTTTTGGCCAATAATGTCAGTAGTTGTTCCAGTTGAAGAAGCAACCAGCATATTTTCAACATCTTCATCATCGAAAACTAAAATTAATTTCCCATGTAATATCCATTGTTCTCTTAATGTGGTTTCGCATCCACGGCTATCTCCGCCTTTGCGAGTAAATATCATCCCAAACATTCCTGCACCATGAGGTTTCAAATAATTCGCTATTTGAAGCACCTCATCCTTTTTGATTTTATTAGAATAATTTTTTGCGTCGACCACAATGTAATCAGCTTTGTAATTACTGCGAAGAAATTCCCAGAATCCATCTTTGGCATAGTTTGATAATATAAAATCCCTTCTATTTGTTTTTAAGTAATCGCTGTTTTCAGGCATAGGGGATTGCAGTGGAGGACAAAAGATCTCAGCCAGAATTTCACCTATCAGTTTTTGATATATAGACCATTCTTTCCTTCCAGGTGAGCATTTTTTAAGCCTGTCACTTAGATTTCGAATCTTAAGATTAGATTTGCTTTGGCCAACACTCCCAATCAGTAAGTTTAGATATGGGTTATTCGATTTTCCTATTTCATCACTAAATTCATTAAGTATATAATCAATATCCCAAGCAAAAATATCATGTCTTACAAGTATTTCTTTTATTTTTTCTGGAATTCTTGAAGGAGTTGCAAATATTATTTTTGCACTAGGGTATATGCTGTTTATTGTTTCAAGTTCATCAATAACCTTATCTATATAAAATTCTGAAATGGCTCTTAAGGATTTGCATTCTACAATTATTTCCTTTTTATCCTCACGAGTCTCCGTTAATTCTGCGTAAACATCAACCTCGATCTTAATCTGATTACCTAACTGTTTGTTTGTTTCAATGTTCTTATATTTATGGGAATTCTTTAAAAGATCAACAAGTGCAGTTATGAACTCTCTTTCGTTGAGGATGGCCTGATCCAATTTAAAATGGCAGTTTGGACAAGCTAGAATTAAATTTTCTTCTGTGCTTTCCCCACCAAAAGATTTAGGATAAATATGACTAATTTCCAGTCGTACGTCTTCGTTTGATATGCCACATATTGCACATTTGCCGCTATATTTGCTAAAAATCATTTTTTTAAGCTTATTATTTATGTTCCTTCTTTCCATTATCTTTCCCTTGTGAGCTTTTTATTCATTTATGTAACATAATCAGCGATAACTAAATGAACTTTACACTTAGGTAATTTATCATGCAAGATTCTTTAATCCACATTTTCATCAGCACATAAGTGATAAAGCTACGGTTAAGCCGAAGTTATTGGACAGCGCTAACTGGCCAACTCCTCTTTAGCCAATGGAAGGCGGACTTAACAATGTCCGCTTCTGGCACTAAGCGGACCAACATTTATGGTGTTTTGCAATCGTGCGTTAGCGTTTCACTGTGAATACTCTGGTCTGATATACGATCACATATCCTCCAGCATTACGCATCTGCTCATATACCTTACAGGCGCCCCGACAGGTCGGGCTCTCAGCCCGGCTTAGCAAAACGGCAGAGCTGGTAGGCTCTGCCGAACCGTCAGGGGCGGTGTTCTGAGCTTGTGGCTGGAGCCAATGGCAAGGCTGCATCTACAACCGGCCCTGACTTGTTATGTTTTACTGCATATGAATATCTGCATCTGTACGTTCGATCCATCTTTAATAGCATTCAGACAATCCCTGATGGGTTTGAAATGCGTATCCGCCAGCCCTTGTCCGCGCCCTGCTCCATTACCTGCGTGGCGATACCGTGCTCAACTCGTTGAGTGCCGTCATCTGAAGTCATAGTCAGCGACCAGTCGATAAGGGCGAGAACGAGATCACCAGAAGAGATGAGAGCGCGTATCTGGTTCCTGATAACCGGCCGTGATGCTGTCAGCGCGATTAAAGCCATCCGTAGTGCTTCAGGATTACTTTCAATGACAGCGCCATCAGTCATTTTCATGGTGGCGCGGTTATTGAAAACGGACATTAAATTATCAATTTTTCCCGCGTTGAATGCTTCATCAAAGGCGGCGATGGTTTCAGCAGGGGAGCGATAGACTGCGGCACGCTTCTCAATCGATGCTGCGAAGGCAGACAGGTGACTGGCGATCACACCGGGTGATTCAAGCGGTGAAAGGTGTCCCGTGCCGGGAATAATATACATCGCTGCGTGAGGAATACGGGGTAGCAACTCTCTTTGCAAAGTTTCCGGGGTATCGACCCGGTCCAGTTCCCCTGAGATGACTCTGACCGGAACATTAATGGAGGCGACTTCCCGGGTGATGTCCTCGCTGATCGCCACGCCGGGCCAGCCTGCTTTGGCTCCGGCTGACGCGCCTAAACTGTCCTCGATGACCTGCTCACGAAGCGCAGGGCTGAGCGGCCGCGCCGTCAGGACATTGTCGATGACAAACCCGACTGATTCGCGGCTGTTATAGGCGCTGGATAGTCTGTCGCGCTCCTCTGAGGAAAGCTGCATGGGCGAAGGTGGGGAAGGTGCAATGAGAACCAGACCTTCAAGCCCTTCGGGCCGGCGCGATGCCATCAATTGGGCGACTTTTCCCCCCATCGAATGGCCAACCAGAATGTAGCGTTTAAGCTCAAGCGCCGAAATAACGCCTTCGGCATCCCGTGCAAGGTCCTCAATCCCGTATCCGGATTTCGGCGCGTCTGACAAGCCCCAGCCACGATGATCGATGGCAACCGTGCGGTAGTGGTCAGGTAGCTGACCTATCACGCTCTCCCATGTACGGGATGAGCCGCCATAATAATGCAGAAATACCAGCGCAAGTTCACCGCTGCCCTGTTGCTGAACGTTGATGCCCGTATTGTTGACCTTAATTTTCATCGTTTCATACCTCCTGAGGAATTAAAACAATGTTAATTACGATCTAAATTAATGATAATCTATTGAAAAATATCGACAGCCGATACTCAGATTATCGAATGGCGGGTCTTAATGGATAAATTTACCAGCTTGCAGCTTTTTATCGCGGCAGTGGAAGAAGGCAGTTTTGCGGCCGCCGCAAGACGTTTTAAGCTTTCGGCTGCAATGGCAGGAAAACATGTCAGCGCAATAGAATCCGATTTAAATGTCCGGCTTATTCAGCGTTCGACACGCCGTCTGAGCCTGACCGATGCGGGACAGCGATATTATGAACGTTGCAAAGTTATTCTTGAGGCTCTGGAAGAGGCGAACAGAGAAGCGAGTGATGTTCAGGCAACACCGCGAGGGTTACTTCGCGTTGCTGCGCCGGTCGCCTTCGGTGCAATGCATCTTGGAGCGATCGTGTCACGCTATCTGGAACAATTTCCGGAAGTCAGTCTGGATGTTGTGCTTGAAGATAAATACGCAGACCTGCTTGAAAATCGAATTGATGTTGCCATCAGGGTTGGGCGTCTTGCCGATCCGTCGCTGGTTACCCGGCGGCTGGCGCCCTGCAAGATGGTTTTGTGTGCATCACCAGAGTATCTGAAAAAACACGGCACGCCAGAGACGCCGGAAGATCTCTCCAGTGCGCCGCGTCTGGCGTTCAGCCAGGCGGTTTCAGCGGGAGACTGGACAATTTACGACCCTGAGGGCAGGTTGCACCGTATCGAAAGTGCATGCCGAATCACAGCCAATAATATTCAGCTGCTTCTGGAAGCCGCCCTGGCCGGAACAGGCATAGCATATGGTCCCAGTTTTGTTTTTCGCGAGCATATAAAACAGGACAGGCTGATTGAGCTGCTGCCAGCGTACAAGACAACGGAACTTACCATTCAGGCAGTGTATCCCAGCGCGATCCGCATTCCTTTCAAGGTTCGCAGCTTTGTAGATTTTATTGCTGAAGCTTTAAGAGATACACCGCTGTGAGGAGAGACAAAATGAAATATCCATTAAGTAATGTCCGCTTTTGGCACAAAGCGGACATTCCTTAGTACTGCACGATCAGGCGGGCAGCGCAGCCCGCCTCTGAATGCCGCGGGAGCGGCATTCAGGGGCCAGATGATATTGCCTTGCACGCCGTGGCGGAAAAGCGCCGTACGCCCGGCGTGGTTGGTTTCAGGGCAAAGATTTTGCCTGTCCAATCCCCGCCCTGATGAGCCTGAATCCGCGTTCCGCAATGAAGAGGTTTTTCTAACCCCGTCTAAACCGGTGAGCGCGCTTTACGGCGCTTGCGATGTAAAGACGTGATTTCGGGCCTGAGCGTCGGCAGTGACGGGTAACCGCCTTACGCCACCGTCCAGGGCGTTTCATCCAGCGTAAAAACCAGCGCGTTATCACGAACTTCATAAGGCACAGTGTAGGTATGCGGGTCATGCATGTTCCGGTCGCAGCAGGGTTCGAAATAGTGAATCATGCAGCGGAAGGTAAAATGGCGCTCGTCCATCGCCGTGACGTCGAACGTTTCCGGCTGATAGGCATAGCGCATATCTTCCGGGTATTCAGACATGACAAATTTGTTAAACAGCGCCGCGTTTTCGCGCAGCAAGCGCGCCAGCGAGGCCGTGTCGTTCGCCGCCGCGCCGTCAAGCGGCAGGGTATAGGTTTGCGTTGCCATGGTTGTCTCCTCTTGTCTGTCCTCAGCCTGACACAGATTGCGGATAACGTCTGTTATCCCTGCGGGGTAAGGGCCTATTTCTTCAGCCACTGGCCGTTGAGGCCGCGCACGTACTCGCCAGGCCGCGCGCGGGCGACCAGCTTCTCGCCTGCCATTTTCGCCACATCATCCACCGGCAGATGGTTGCTGTCTGCCACCTGCTGGTAGCTTTCGGCCCTCGCGGCGTTGATGTTTTTCACAAGGGTCAGCGTTTCGCTGTCCTGTGCGATGGGGGCCAGGTAACCGCTCAGCGTTTCACCCACACGCCCTTGCTGGCGCGCCTCCTCCAGCGTCAGGGCGAA
Organism: Franconibacter pulveris DSM 19144; assembly: GCA_000621185.1. GTDB lineage: Bacteria > Pseudomonadota > Gammaproteobacteria > Enterobacterales > Enterobacteriaceae > Franconibacter > Franconibacter pulveris. Next base: position 396,472 of record KK211222.1, on the reverse strand, counting down.
CGCGGGCGGCGTGAGCATCAGCATCGCCAGCAGAAGTAGCGCTTTTTTGGCCATATCGTCCCCTCAGAAGAGATCGCTGCGGTTTTTCAGTAGCGCTTCGACATCCTTATCCACCTTGATATGGATCTCATGTTCAATTTTAACGTTCATATTAATGGTGATGGGCTCTTCAGGCGCCGCCACCTCGATACGCGGCGTGCAGCCGGTTAAAAGCGCTGCGGGCAGCAGCGCCAGCATCATTATTTTCATTTTTCTTCCTCGCATACCGCACCCGCTGGCTGACACGGCGCGCCGGGAAGCTGCGCGTGCTGCTCAAGCCAGGTCTGTAAATTGTCGCCAAAGCGCAGGCTGCGCCACAGGGTAAAGAGGTTTTCCTGATGGCGGTAATTAAGCCTCACGGCGTTGCTTTTCCCGTTCACGCGGCTGGTGCCCTCCAGCTCCGCGCTCATCGACAGCACCCCGAGATTATCCAGAGTCAGCGTCGTCCATGAGTGTGAAATCTCCATGTAACGCAGCCAGTTTATCGCCGCGCCCGCCGCCACGTTATCTTTCGCCATCGCGTCCGCCATCTCTTTATCGAGGCGCAGCGTGAGCGGACCGGGACTGGTAAGCCAGCCATCCTTGATTATCCATCGGGGGTTTTCCAGCCACAGCGGCAAGGCGCCGTTAACCGCGCCAGAGAGCGCGACCTGCTTCACTTTGGTGGCGGTGATAAATTCGCTGGCGGAAAGATTGTGCAGGCGCAGCAGCGCCGCGTCGTGCTGCGGCATGCGCAACTGCTGTAGGGAAATTTGCCCGCCCAGCATATCGACGCTGACGTTGCTCAACAGCAGCGGCCGCGCCTCGCTCCAGGGGTAGCTGCCCTGCAAATCCGCAGTGACGTTGCGCGCCGTGACCTGGCTTTCGATGTCGTCTATGCGCAGCCGCACCGGGCCGCGCGCGCCAAGTTGCCAGACGGCGTCGCTGTAGCGAAAGGGCAGCACAAAATCGACGCCGTTGATTTTGTTATCGGTGGTCCAGGCGCTGCCCTTTTTCACCACGCCGTGCCCGCCCGCTTCAAAGCCCTGATCGCCTGCGGCGGAGAAAGCGACCTGGGCGTAAAATTGCCCGTCGCGCAGCGCCATTTTCCAGTCGGGCGGAATGAGGGGCTGAAACACCGCCAGCGGCTGCGCCGGCCACCACGCCTGTCCGCGCAAGCGTACGCCGTCCCAGCGGCCATGCACCCGCACCGGGCCGATAGCCTGCGCGCGCAGGTCGCCTTTGAACTGAAACGCGGTCGGGCTGCTGCCTTTCACGCTGAACGTTAAGGTCGATGGCGGCAAGACGCTGCCGCCGCTGAAGGTTGTTGGTCCGGCGTCAAGCTGTAGCGCGCCGCTAAAGTCCGTGGCGGCGTCCTGCCGCTCCCAGCGCACCGGCGAGGTGAGCCGCAGGCGCGGTTTGCTCATCAGCATCGCGCCGTACTGCAGTTTGTCGAAGCCGGTTGCAAGCTCGCTTAGCTCAATAACGCTGTCTCGCCACTCGCCCCGCCCGGCCACATCCCAGCGCGCCTGCATCGGTTTGAAGTTACCCTCTCCCCAGTAGCGCCAGCGCCACACGCCCGCATCCGGCAGGAAATTGTCAGCGCGGCCATCCAGGTGCAGCGCCATATCTCCCATGGCCTGTTCGTGCGCGCGCAGGATAGCCTGCAAACGGCCATCTACGCCCTGCGGAGTCAGCTTTACACCCGCTAAAGGCCAGCGCACTTCATCGATGTTCAGCGAATCGATAACCCGCCCGCGTGAGCGCAGCAGCGCGCCGGGTTGAAAACGCACCTGTGGAGCAAGCAGCGGACCGTTCAGGTCAGCAGGCAACATCGCGTAAAACACCATGGCGTCCTGCTTGGCTTCGCCAGTAATGCGCAGCGGCATCTCGCTCTGCGTCATGCTTAAGCGCCCCGGCCCAAAGGTCATGACCGCGTTGCCTTTGCCCGCCGCGCCTTCAGTCAGCACGTTGATGCGCCCGCTAAACTGCGCGCCCTCCAGCCCTGCGCGCCAGTTTTCCGCCTTAAGCGCCACCCTGCCGCTTAGCGGGAACCCCTGGTAAGGCCAGCGCCAGCGCCCGTCGCTCAGGGTGAACGTTTGTGCCGTGAGGGTCCAGGGGAGGTCGAGCAGCGGGTCCGCATCGCCTGTCGCGCTTATCAGCAACTGACCACGATTATCCTGCCACTCCAGCTCCGCCTGGGCCTCCTGAGGCGCAAAAGGCAGATGGAGACGGGCCACAGTGCGCCCCTGGGTCGGCAGGCCGTCCGGCACCAGCGGCAGGGTGAAATCGCCCAGTAGCGTAATCGGCGGGATAGCGTCCGCCACGTTAAGGTTCAGTTTTGTTACGCGCAGCGCCTGCCCCTGCAACTGCGCCTCAAACTCAATCCGATCGCCTGAGAAACGTAAGCGCTGACGCTCAGGCGTGAGGCTCGCGTCCAGCGCGCCGGCGTACTGCGGCCAGGGCGTGAGCGTCAGTTTTTTGATGCTAACCCAGCTCATCGGCAGCATCGCCTGCCATTCGGCGAGCGTGCGCGGCGCGGCGGGGTTTTCATTGCCAGCGGGCATGTCGCTGAAACATTCCGGGTTAAGCGTTAAGGCATCGACATTAAGCTGCCAGCGGCTCGGGTGCGTGAGAATGGCGTTGTCTACGGTCGCCAGTTCGCACTCCCCTGCAAGGTAGCGTAAGTCGGGAAGGATAATGGCGTGGCGGGTCAGACGCGGGGGCTGCTCCAGCGCAATGCGGGTGCCCGGCGGCAGCCAGATGCCAGCAAAGCCGGGCAGCCAATAGCCCACCGTAAACACCAGCGTTAATGGTAACAAGATAAGCAATAGCGCTAAGGCGATAGCCGCTCTGTATTTACCCTTCATGGGCCGTTAATATCCTGATTCTTTGATAAAATTACGCGCCAGAGCGCCGTATTGTGTCAGTTTAGCCGCTGCAGGTGAAGCCGACCGTCATTGAACTAAACTATTATGCTTAAAACAGCGATAAGCGCCTGAAATATTAATTATTTTTTAAACTTTGTAAGATTATTTTAACTATGCTACCGTGAATGCAGTACAACACTGGAGAAAGTCTTATGAAACTGGCCGTCTACAGCACAAAGCAGTACGATAAAAAGTACTTGCAGCATGTTAACGAAGAGTTTGGCTTTGAACTTGAATTTTTCGACTTCCTGTTAACGGAAAAAACCGCTAAAACCGCCAATGGCTGTGATGGGGTCTGCATTTTCGTTAACGATGACGGCAGCCGTCCGGTGCTGGAAGAGCTGAAAAAGCATGGCGTGAAATTTATCGCGCTGCGCTGCGCAGGCTTTAATAATGTCGATCTGGATGCGGCGAAAGAACTGGGAATGCAGGTGGTACGCGTACCGGCCTACTCGCCTGAAGCGGTTGCTGAACATGCTGTCGGCATGATGATGTGCCTTAATCGTCGTATTCACCGCGCCTATCAACGCACGCGCGACGCTAACTTCTCGCTGGAAGGACTCACCGGTTTTACGATGTACGGCAAAACTGCGGGGGTTATCGGCACCGGGAAAATCGGCGTGGCGGCGCTGCGTATCCTGAAAGGTTTCGGCATGCGCCTGCTGGCGTCCGACCCTTTCCCCAGCGCGGCGGCGCTTGAGCTTGGCGTGGAGTATGTCGATGTCGATACGCTGTTTTCTCAGTCGGATGTCATCTCCCTGCACTGTCCGCTCACCAAAGATAACTACCATCTGCTGAATCGCACTGCGTTTGAGAAGATGAAAGATGGCGTGATGATCATCAACACCAGCCGCGGCGGGCTTATCGACTCGCAGGCCGCCATCGAAGCGCTGAAGATGCAAAAAATCGGCGCGCTGGGCATGGACGTGTATGAGAATGAGCGCGATCTCTTCTTTGAAGACAAGTCTAACGACGTGATTCAGGATGACGTATTCCGTCGCCTCTCCGCCTGTCACAACGTCCTGTTTACCGGTCATCAGGCGTTTTTAACCGAAGAGGCGCTCATCAGCATTTCCCAGACTACGCTTGAAAACCTGCGCCAGCTGGAAAAAGGCGAAGCTTGTCCAAACGCGTTGTACTGATTTTTAAGAATATATCCGATGTATTCGCGTCAGCTGGCAGGCAGACTGGCGTGAATCATTGATGATATGAATATCATGGAGGCGATATGAAAAAGTATGTTGTTCCGGCACTGGCCGCAGTTGTTCTGGCGGGATGCGCGACGCCGGGTCATAAAGCTAACGTTACAGCACAGCAGCTGGTTCACCACCGCTATGTGCTTTCTACCGTGGATGGCGCGCCGCTCGACGCTTCTACCCGCATGCCGGAAATCAGCTTTGGCGAGAACCTTCACGTTGCAGGCAGCATGTGTAACCGCTTTATGGGCCAGGGCGAACTGCACGGTAATGTGTTGAAGGTAAAAGGCATGGCCTCAACGCGGATGCTCTGTGCCGAGCCACGCCTGAACGAGCTGGATACGCTGATTGGCGAAATGTTGACGCAGGGTGCCAAAGTAAGCCAGTCGCAAAAGACGCTGGTGCTGGAAACCAGCCAGCATACGCTGACTTATAAACTGGCGGATCTGGTCAACTAATCAGTAGTTGCCGCAGCTGCCTGACGCCAGGGCGCTTTCACTACAGCGTTTACCGTTGGGCAGCGCGCACATGCCGATAGCGGAACCATCTAACTGGCGCGCAACAGAGAGCGACCCACCCACCATTGCGCAGTTGGCCTGCCCGGAGTCGGACATCGCCGCACGCAGGCCGGGCGAAACGTGAGCCGCCGTCGCCTGCTGTTCGGGTTCGCTACTGCATGCCGATAAAACTAACGCGGCACACCCCACTAAAAACGCTGCACGCATGATTCTCCCCTTTCGATGACCTGAAAAACTCCAGCATCATAGGCCACCTTGACCGCCAGCGTCGAGCCTCTGATCGCGGCTTTTGCTCGCTTAAACACTTTTTTTAGCAATTCTACTTCTTCAGCCGTTTCGCTTGTTCACACGCGCAAGACAAGGCGCGAAAAGCAAAAGTTTGCTTTTACACTGCGGTCAATATGCGGCAAAGGGCTGATTTCTTCGCTGTTTAGCTTTACGCGTCGCGGATGTTATGCTGCCTGTAAACCCCCATAAAACGAGGCGGATATGGATAAAATACGTAGAGATGAAGCGCTGTATCAGGAAATGTGTCGGGTGGTGGGCAAAGTGGTGCTGGAGATGCGCGACCTCGGCCAGGAGCCTAAGCATATTGTTATTGCGGGCGTCGTGCGTACTGCCTTAGCGAACCAGAAAGTAAAGCGCTCTGAGCTAACGCAAGAGGCGATGGAAGCGGTGATCCGCGCGTTGGGGTATGAGGTTTAGCGCGGCATGCCTGTTTTCCCTGGTAATTTCACGGTTTTTTTACCATCTGACTGACACAGTACACAAAAGTGAAAATGTCTGGCCTGGCGCTTTGCTAAAATTGAGGTATTACGACAGGGTGCGTCGCCGTATTACGCATCCCTCAATTTTGCGCACTCTAAGGGTCACTTATGATCACAATCGACGGCAATGGCGCGGTTGCTTCGGTGGCGTTTCGCACCAGTGAAGTCATCGCCATTTACCCCATCACCCCCAGTTCGACCATGGCGGAACAGGCGGACGCCTGGGCGGGCAACGGCCTCAAAAACGTCTGGGGCGATACGCCGCGCGTGGTGGAGATGCAGTCCGAGGCCGGGGCCATCGCTACGGTGCACGGCGCGCTGCAAACCGGCGCCCTCTCCACCTCGTTTACCTCTTCCCAGGGGTTGTTGTTGATGATCCCGACGCTCTATAAGCTTGCGGGCCAGCTTACCCCTTTCGTGCTGCACGTGGCGGCGCGCACGGTCGCGACGCATGCGTTGTCGATTTTCGGCGACCATTCCGACGTGATGGCGGTACGCCAGACCGGCTGCGCGATGCTCTGCGCGAGCAGCGTGCAGGAAGCGCAGGACTTTGCGCTGATTTCCCATATCGCCACCCTGAAAAGCCGCGTGCCGTTTATCCATTTCTTTGATGGCTTTCGCACTTCGCATGAAATTAACAAAATCGTGCCGCTGGCGGACGACACCATCCGCAGCCTGATGCCGCAGGCGGAAATCGACGCCCACCGCGCCCGCGCGCTGAACCCGGAGCATCCGGTGATCCGCGGCACCTCCGCCAACCCCGACACTTACTTCCAGTCCCGCGAAGCGACCAACCCGTGGTACAACGCCGTTTACGATCATGTCGAAACGGCGATGAATGACTTTGCGCAGGCCACGGGTCGTCACTATCGCCCGTTTGACTATTACGGCCACCCGCAGGCGGAACGCGTTATCGTTGTAATGGGATCCGCTATCGGCACCTGTGAAGAGGTGGTGGACGAACTGCTGACGCAGGGCGAAAAAGTGGGCGTGCTGAAAGTACGCCTTTACCGCCCTTTCAGCGCGAAGCATTTACTGGCGGCATTGCCGGAAAGCGCGAAGCGCATTGCGGTGCTCGATCGCACCAAAGAGCCTGGCGCGCAGGCGGAGCCGCTTTATCTTGATGTGATGACTGCGCTTGCCGAAGCGTTCAACACAGGCGAGCGCGAAACCCTGCCGCGCGTCATTGGCGGACGTTACGGGCTTTCCTCAAAAGAGTTCGGCCCGGAGTGCGCGCTGGCGGTGTTTACCGAGCTGAAGGCGCAGCAGCCGAAAGCGCGCTTTACGGTGGGGATTTACGATGACGTCACGCATCTTTCTTTACCATTGCCGGAAAACACACTGCCTTCTCACGCAAGGCTGGAGGCGCTGTTTTACGGGCTTGGCAGCGACGGCAGCGTTTCCGCCACCAAAAACAACATTAAGATCATCGGTAACGCCACGCCATTTTACGCGCAGGGCTATTTTGTCTACGACTCGAAAAAAGCGGGCGGCCTGACGGTTTCCCACCTGCGGGTCAGCGAGCGGCCGATTAACTCCGCCTATCTGGTGAACCAGGCAGATTTTGTCGGCTGCCACCAGCTGCAGTTTATCGATAAATACCAGATGGCCGAACGGCTAAAACCCGGCGGCATTTTCCTTATCAATACGCCTTATGCGCCGGATGAAGTGTGGCGCCGGCTTCCGCAAGAGGTGCAGGCGGTACTGAACCATAAACACGCGAAAGTGTACGTGGTTAACGCGGCGAAAATCGCCCGCGAGTGCGGCCTTGGCGCGCGCATTAACACCGTTATGCAGATGGCGTTTTTCCACCTCACGCAGATCCTGCCCGGCGACGCCGCGCTACAGGCGCTGCAGGCCGCGATTGCCAAAAGCTACAGCAGCAAAGGCCAGGAGCTGGTGGAGCGCAACTGGCAGGCGCTGGCGCTGGCCCGCGAATCGCTGTTTGAGGTCAGCCGTGAAGCGGTGAACCCGCAAAGCCCGCTGCGTCCGCCGGTCGTTTCCGACGCCGCGCCCGATTTTGTCAAAACCGTTACCGCCGCCATGCTGGCGGGCCTTGGCGACGCGTTGCCGGTCTCCGCGCTGCCGCCGGACGGCACCTGGCCGCTCGGCACCACCCGCTGGGAAAAACGCAATATCGCGGAAGCGATCCCCATCTGGAAACCTGAACTTTGCACCCAGTGCAACCACTGTGTCGCCGCCTGTCCGCATTCGGCGATACGCGCCAAAGTGGTTTCCCCTGAAGCGATGAGTGACGCCCCGGCCTCGCTGAATTCGCTGGATGTGAAATCTCGCGATATGCGCGGCCAGAAATATGTATTGCAGGTTGCGCCTGAAGATTGCACCGGCTGCAACCTCTGCGTGGAAGTGTGCCCGGCGAAAGATCGTGAAAACCCGGAGGTTAAGGCCATCAACATGATGTCCCGCCTTGAGCATGTGGAAGAAGAGAAAGTGCATTACGACTTTTTCCTCAGCCTGCCGGAGATCGACCGCACCGCGCTTGAGCGCATCGATATTCGTACCTCGCAGCTGATTACGCCGCTGTTTGAATACTCCGGCGCCTGTTCCGGCTGCGGCGAAACGCCCTACATTAAGCTGCTGACCCAGCTTTACGGCGACCGCTTGCTGATTGCCAACGCCACCGGCTGCTCCTCAATTTATGGCGGCAACCTGCCCTCCACGCCTTACACCACCGATGCCGACGGCCGCGGCCCGGCATGGGCGAATTCACTCTTCGAAGATAACGCGGAGTTTGGGCTTGGCTTTCGCCTGACGGTAGACCAGCACAAAGCGCGAGTGATGCGCCTGCTGGATAAGTTTGCCGACAGGCTTACTCCCGAGCTGAACGCGCAACTGCGCGCTGAGGCGACGCCGCCAGTGCGCCGGGAACAGGTAGCCGCGCTGCGCCAGCAGCTGGCGAATGTCGATGACGTCGATGCGCAACAGCTTCTGACCGATGCCGATGCGCTGGTGGAAAAATCAATCTGGCTTATCGGCGGCGATGGCTGGGCGTACGATATCGGTTTTGGCGGTCTTGACCATGTTCTGAGCCTGACTGAAAACGTTAATATCCTCGTACTCGATACCCAGTGTTACTCCAATACCGGCGGCCAGGCTTCGAAAGCGACGCCGCTCGGCGCCGTCACTAAATTTGGCGAGCATGGCAAGCGTAAAGCCCGTAAGGATCTGGGCGTCAGCATGATGATGTACGGCCATGTTTATGTAGCGCAAATCTCGCTTGGCGCGCAGCTTAACCAGACGGTGAAGGCGATACAGGAAGCGGAGGCGTACCCTGGTCCTTCACTTATCATCGCTTACAGCCCCTGCGAAGAGCACGGCTACGATCTGGCGCTGAGCCATGACCAGATGCGACAGCTCACCGCGACCGGCTTCTGGCCGCTCTACCGCTTCGATCCGCGCCGCGCTGAGGAGGGCAAGCTGCCGCTGGCGCTCGATTCGCGTCCGCCTTCCGATGCGCTGGCGGAAACGCTGCTTGCCGAGCAACGCTTCCGTCGCCTGAACGCGCAACAGCCCGACGTGGCGGAGCAGCTGTGGAAGGACGCCGCCGCTGACCTGCAAAAGCGCTACGACTTCCTGGCGCAAATGGCGGGCAAGGCGGAAAAAACCAGCACCGAGTAAGTAAAAAGGCCGCGAAAGCGGCCTTTTTTACAGGAAAGATATCAGCTCAGGAAGCGCACGCGGCAGCTTTTGCCCTTGATTTTGCCCTGCTGCAGTTGCTTGTACGCTTTACGTGCCAGCGCCTGACGCACCGCCACGTAAACATGTACCGGATAAACGTCTATCTTGCCGATATCCGCCGCGCTTAAGCCCACATCACCCGTCAGCGCGCCGAGCACGTCGCCCGGACGCATTTTGGCTTTTTTGCCGCCATCGATGCACAACGTCGCCATTTCCGCTTCCAGCGGCTTCACTATGCGGCGCGCGGGCGGCGTTTGCCAGTCGATATCAAGCTTGAGCATATCCACCAGCGCATTGGCCCGCGAAATCTCTTCCGGGGCGCAGAAGCTGACCGCCAGCCCCTGCTCCCCCGCACGGGCGGTGCGGCCGATGCGGTGAACGTGCACCTGCGGCTCCCAGGCGAGCTCAAAGTTGATAACCATCTCCAGCGCCTTAATATCCAGGCCGCGGGCCGCCACGTCAGTGGCCACCAGCACGCGGCTGCTGCCGTTGGCAAAGCGCACCAGCGTCTGGTCGCGGTCGCGTTGCTCCATATCGCCATGCAGCGCCAGCGCGCTCTGCTCGCTGGCGTTGAGCGCGTCGCATACCTCCTGGCAGGCTTTGCGGGTATTGCAGAAAACCACGCAGGAAGCGGGCTGACGTTCGCTGAGCAGCGTTTGCAGCAGGGAGATTTTCTCGCGCCCCGCCACTTCAAAGAAACGTTGCTCAACGGCGGGCAAGGCATCGACGCTGTCGATATCAATCGTTACCGGGTTGCGCTGTACCCTTTCGCTCACCGCGGCGATAGCCGCAGGCCAGGTGGCGGAAAAGAGCAGCGTCTGGCGATGTTGCGGGCTGAAGCGGATAACCTCGTCAATGTCATCGCTAAAGCCCATATCGAGCATGCGGTCCGCCTCATCCAGCACCAGCGTCTGGAGCTCGTCAAGCTTAACGGTGCCTTTTGCCAGATGCTCCAGCAGTCGGCCAGGCGTGGCGACAATAATGTGCGGCGCGTGGGCGAGCGAATCGCGCTGAATATTGAACGGCTGGCCGCCGCAAAGCGTCAGCACTTTTACGTTTGGCAGATGGCGCGCCAGACGGCGCAGCGCATTCGCCACCTGATCCGCCAGCTCACGCGTCGGGCACAGGATCAGCGACTGGGTGGAAAAACGCGAGGCATCCATACGCGCCAGCACGCCCAGGCCGAAAGCGGCGGTTTTACCGCTGCCCGTTTTCGCCTGCGCCCGCACGTCGCTGCCCGCAAGAATCGCCGGCAGCGAGGCCGCCTGAACCGGCGTCATGGTATGGTAGCCCAGCGCCTCAAGGTTGCTAAGCTGCTCGGGGGGAAGTGCGTTAAGGGATGAAAACGAAGCCTGGGTCATAAATCTCTGCTCATAAGAAAGCGTAAAGCGCGTATCCTCGCATAAAGCGTCGCGCTTTGCGCGTTGAATCGCATCTGGATTTTACGTGTAAGGTATTTGTATAAATGCAAAAAACCCGCACAGGGCGGGTTTTATTACAAGTGGCTGTTTACTTATTTTATGGAAATAACGTGAAGTTTATTCCCGGACAAATAAATTTACAGCGCAGCGCGATAACCGTTTTGCATTATTGCAGTACGCTTATATTCCGTGGGCTGCATGCTCACCTGCATATTCGATTTGCAAAAAATACATTTGGCGCCGTACGGATTCTTTTCCGATACGTCAAAATGCGACGTCCGGTACTGCGATCCCTGGCAGCATGGACATTTAAAATGCATAAGTTTAGTGGCGTCCTTAAAGAGCAACCACGTTCGCTGCTGCCGGGCCTTTCTGGCCTTGCTCAACAGAGAACTCAACTTTCTGACCTTCTTCCAGCGTGCGGTATGCGTCGCTCTGAATTGCAGAAAAATGCACGAAAACGTCTTTGCTGCCGTCAACCGGAGAAATAAAGCCAAAGCCTTTCTCGGAGTTGAACCATTTAACGATACCAGTCATTTTAGTAGACATAATTTTACCTTTTTGATTGTAGCCTTCCGGCGAATGAGGTCTGAGACAGAATTTAATCAGAGCTTAAGTGGAGACTCAAAGAGGAGAGGTATCGAAGGATAACGCCTGAGAGAGAACTGCTTTACTAACTGCTTATGATCGGGTCTGTATATCAAACCGAGGACGCTATTAACGCACGCCCTTCTTTTTTACGCAAGCATTATATTTAAATTGTTTTCTGGCGCTTCGCTTTATGCTTTTCTTCGCCGCAACCGCCGCCAGGCAAAAAACGAAGCGCTGTCTTTGATTTCCCTGTCAACAAGTTGTTGCTTAAGCAGTAAAACGCGCTGGCATTCGCCGCCGTAATCCGTACCATACACGCCACACTGAGTGCAGCAGCAGGACGCCGCGAAAACCCGCCGGCGTTTACCTTATAAAGGTGAAGCTCACTGGCCTGAACCTGCGCTTAACGCCATACTCGCACGCTGGGCCCTGTTGTTATCCTGGCGTCACCTGTCAACGTGGACAACGAATAAATGTCAGAGAATCAAGAAATTAGCAAAAAAGAGCAGTATAACCTCAACAAGCTTCAGAAGCGCCTGCGCCGCAACGTAGGCGAAGCCATCGCCGATTTCAACATGATTGAAGAAGGCGACCGCATTATGGTTTGCCTTTCTGGCGGCAAAGACAGCTATACCATGCTGGAGATCCTGCGCAATCTGCAACAGAGCGCACCGGTGAATTTCAGTCTGGTCGCGGTAAACCTTGACCAGAAACAGCCAGGCTTCCCGGAGCATATTCTGCCGCAATACCTTGATTCTCTTGGCGTGGAATACAAAATTGTCGAAGAGAACACTTACGGCATCGTGAAAGAGAAAATCCCGGAAGGGAAAACCACGTGTTCACTCTGTTCCCGCCTGCGCCGCGGCATTCTCTACCGTACCGCGACCGAGCTTGGCGCGACGAAAATCGCGCTGGGCCATCACCGCGACGATATTCTGCAGACGCTGTTTTTGAATATGTTCTACGGCGGCAAGATGAAAGGCATGCCGCCGAAGCTAATGAGCGATGACGGCAAACATATCGTTATTCGTCCCCTCGCCTACTGCCGCGAGAAAGATATCGAACGCTTTTCTACAGCGAAAGGCTTCCCGATTATTCCGTGCAACCTCTGCGGGTCGCAGCCGAATCTGCAGCGCCAGGTGATTGCCGATATGCTGCGCGACTGGGACAAGCGCTATCCGGGCCGCATCGAAACCATGTTCAGCGCGATGCAGAACGTGGTGCCTTCACACCTGTGCGATACATCGCTTTTCGACTTCAAAGGCCTTCAGCACGGCGCGGAAGTGGTGGCCGGCGGCGATCTCGCCTTCGACCGTGAAGCGATCCCGATGCAGCCAGTCGGCTGGCAGCCGGAAGAAGAGGACAGCGATCCGCTTGCCCTGCGTCTTGACGTGCTCGAAATCAAATAATCTCTTCTTTATTTGTGCCCCGCATTCTGCGGGGCACATTTTTCAACGCGCTTAGCGCATATGCGGCGGCGGATCGACAATCGGTTTCGGGTCTGGCTCAAGCGGCGGGTCAGGAATGGGCTGCGGTTTAGGGATAGGATCGGGTACGGGCACCGGGTCGGTGGGTACAGGGTCGCTCATGCGTCGCGCAAAATCATCGTTCATGCTTGCCTCCTGAAAGTGGGAGATGCTGTCCCTTTAAGCGTAGTGGCTCAGGATAAAGAGGCAAAAAAAAGCCGACTTATTCAGTCGGCGTCGTACGAATCAATTGTGCTATGCAGTAATTCAAAAAAGGAAGTAAGACAATATGGAGCGCAACGCCCATCGCTTGACGTTGCATTCACCTGCGAGAGAGATAATGCCCCGAAATGAGAGCACATGTTTTGATATGGCTCAAGTTAAACCGCCTTTTCATGTTTATATTTTGTTAAAATAGTTAATATTTACAGCCATTTACTGCGATGTAACCACCACGTAACGCCGCCTATCAATACCACCAACAGCATACAGAACAGGCTAAAGCCGAAGTGCCACTCGCCGCCGGGAATGCCGCCGAGGTTAACGCCAAACAGCCCGGTTAAAAAGGTGCTGGGCAGAAACACCATTGCCATCAGCGACATGGTATAACTGCGGCGCGCCAGCGACTCCTGCATCAACTGGGAAATTTCGTCAGACATCACGGCCGTACGGGCGATACAGGCGTCGATTTCATCAAGCCCCCTGCCAAGCCGGTCCGAAATATCCTGCATACGGCGACGATGGTCGTCGCTCATCCAGTTAAAACGCTCGCTGGCGAGGCGGGAATAGACGTCGCGTTGCGGCGTCATGTAGCGCCTCATCACGATGAGCTGCTTACGCAACAGGGCAAGATGACCGCGCGGCGGCACCTGCTGGTCAAGTAAGTTATCTTCGAGATCGATAATTTTATCGTGCAGCTCTTCGATAAATTCGCTGGCGTGATCGGTCAGCGCATCGCAAATATCCACAAGCCAGCTGCCGCCGTCCGTCGGACCGGAGCCCTCATTCAGGTCATTTACCACGTCATCCAGCGCCAGGACTTTGCGCTGACGCGTTGAGACAATCAGCCGTTCGTCCATGTACAGGCGCATCGCCACAAGCTGGTCGGGGCGTTCATCGGTGCTGCCGTTGATGCAGCGTAGCGTAATAAGCGTTCCCTCCCCCATGCGCGTGACTCGCGGCCGCAAGCTCTCTCCCGCCAGCGCATCGCGCACGGCGTTCGGCAGCAAGGGCGTCGTGGCGAGCCACTGCGCGCTTTCCGGGTTGGTGTAGTTAAGGTGCAACCAGCAGGGATGGTCTTTATCGATTATTTCATCATCGTCGAGCGGTCTTACGCCGCCCTTGCCGTCCAGCATCCAGGCGAAAACCGCATCCGGCACATTCACATCCGATCCTTTAATTGCGTCCACCTTGCCTCCTTACGCAATAACAATTCACTCAGTCTAGCCACGTTGCGTCGCGAAGCAACCCGCTTCGTCTGATACTGTTTAACATCATGTCAATACGCTGTTCGGCGCTTTCTTTTTGCTTATGATTATTAAATCAGGTCCCGGCAAAAATAAGTGAACTTACTCTTCTGGTTTTACGCTTCGCTTATTCAGGCGAGTAAAAGAAAGAGAGAAAATACCGTTTCGAATAGCACTACCCCACCGCAGCATAATTACGCAGCGGCTTAAGGGCGCGACCAGATTAAGGATGAACTGATGGGCAAAAAAGAAAGTCAGCGGCCAGGCAACCGCAAGGGTCGCCCGGTCAGAATAACGCTACCAGCAGCGCGACAGGAAAACTCATCGGCCAGGTCGCTCCTACCAGCGCCGCGCTCAGCAGCTTGATGCGCATCCGGTCTTTAGCGATGAAAAACGTGATGACCGCAGCGACCAGCGCCACTACGGCGTAAAAGATAAGCATATGTTGATAGAGTGTCATGGAGTTGCAAAAGGTAAGCATTTGTGGCGCTGAACTATGCGACTTTTTATGACGCAGATCAACTTTTTTATCGCCCTTTTCCCACGCCCCGCCTGCATTCGTCACTTTTCAGACCATACGTATGGTACAAATCCTAAAAGCTTCGGCTACGCTTGCCAGAAGCGCAATTGTGATCAGAATTTGCTGAGTGTGACCTTATCCCAACACCAGGGGATCGCGGCTTCACGGAGGAAGCCATTTCCCTGGCGACATGAAAAAGCCGCCCGCAGGCGGCTGATTATTCGGCATTTAAGCCTTATAACGGGCGCGTATCATCGATATCTTCGTCATCATCAAGCGGGTCGATATCATCCGCGCCATCCTCTGGCGAGTCGATATAGTCATCATCCTCATCCAGCGGATCGTCTAATGGCTCATCATCATCCAGCGGTACGGATTCGTCATCCGGTAAAGGCTCATCATAATCAGGACGGTCTGTCATACACACCCCCATAAAAACCTGTATCAGGAGCACTGAGTATAGCCAGGTCGTGTTATTTTACCGGGACGTTGTCCAATTTATTTTTTGCAAATCTTCTCTCGTTACGCTGGAACTTTTTTTATTTTAACCGCTTCTTTTGGCTTATTTCATCCCCATATCACTCTCCTGCCAGATGAAGTTCTGACGCCTCTTTCTGCATTTATACTATTTACATTACCCCTGTGGAGATAATGCATTGCAACGAGAGAATGTGGTCTCTTCGAGTCTTGATTCGGTGGGCTATGACATGGATAACCGGGTGCTGGAAATCGCCTTTCGCAACGGCACCGTTTATCACTATCTTAACGTGCCGCAGCAGACCTGGGCGCAACTGATGCGTGCGCCATCAAAAGGGCGCTATTTCGATCGCGCCATCCGGGAGCGATACCCCTTCCGGCGCGTCGAAGGCGGTTAAAAAATGACGCCAGTCGGCCTGTCGTTAACCCTGAGCCGCGCAACAGGATGCGCTGGCGCTGCATAGCGGTTTATAAACCAGGCTCGCTGTTTCAATGCTTTCAACTTATGCAAGCAGGCCTGCCATTTCCAGCGCATCCTCGCCTGCCGGGAGGCGCATCGGCGCAGCAGGATCGTTTGCCATCTGCCAGATTGCTTTTGCGACATCCGCAGGATGCGTAACCCTTTCGCCTTCAGCCATACCGTTAAATACACGCTGGCTCAGTTCCCTGTAATCCGCAGGAATAGTGCCCATGATGCGTTGAGCATTTTCACCAAAACGGGTCGCTGGCGAGCGTCCCGGCAGGATAAGCCCCACGCGGATATTGAACGGCCTGACTTCCATGGCCAGAGATTCGGTGAATGCGTTCACCGCCGCCTTGCTGGCGGAGTAAACCGCAAGCAGAGGCAGCGGCTTGAGGGTGACAGCGGAAGTCACGTTGATAACCACACCTGCGCGTCGCTCTCTGAACTGCGGGAGTACGGCGCGGGTCATCGCAATCGTCCCAAGCGTATTGGTTTCAAACACTTCCCTCACGGCATCCGCAGAAACGCCCTCCAGCGCATTTAACATGCCGACGCCCGCATTGTTTACCAGTACGTCAATATGCCCGGCCTCAGCGATAGCCCGATCGATGCTCTCCTGTTTTGTCACGTCCAGGCGCAGCAGACGTAAACGATCGCCCGAGGGCAGAAGGTTTTCTCTGGGTTCGCGCATTGTGGCGATAACGTTCCAGCCTTGCGCTAAAAAATAATGTGCTGTTTCGAGACCAAACCCTGATGAACAGCCGGTAATCATAACCGTTTTCATGTGTACTCCAGTCAGTGATGTGCCTGTACGAATAATAGACGCCTGGCGCTGGACGATATATATTCAGGAATCCCTGTTTCTTTAGCGAGAGTCCGGAAATGACCGACCCGTTAGCGGAAGTGATCGCCATGCTTAAGCTCAGGGCGGCGCTGTCCAAAACCATTACTGGTACAGATGCCTGGCGAGTGCGGCGTTCAGAGCAGGGGCAGCCGTTTTACTGCGCCGTTCTTGAGGGGGCCTGTCGGCTTGAGTTAGAACATCATGACCCGCTCACACTGAATGCCGGTGATTTTGTTTTGATACCGGCGGCTTACCATTTCGCATTGACCAGCATTATCCCTCCTGCTGCCGATGCTGAAGATACGCTCCCGGTAAAAGTGGCAGACGGGCATTTCAGGCTTGGGGATCTGCACGCGCCTGCGCAAATGCTGGCGTTGGTAGGACACTGTGTGTCTGATTCATCGGATGCCGGTCTGCTGGTTTCGCTTCTGCCAGAGTTTGTTTTAGCGCGCGATGAAAAGCGTCTGGCGCTGCTCGTCGCCCTGCTCAGAGATGAAGCGCAGGCGCAGCGTTCAGGAAAAGATTTCATTCTTGCCCGAATTATTGAATTGCTTTTTATTGAGGCTATCCGCTCAACAGAAACGCTTGCCACGCCCGGCCTGATGCGCGGCCTGGCTGATCCCCGCATCGCGCAGGCGATACGGCTCATACACCAGCAGCCGGCCCGCCGCTGGACGGTAAAGGAACTGGCGAGCGGCTGCGCCTTATCGCGCTCAACCTTGTTCGAGCGTTTCACGGCAATGACGGGCATCACGCCGATGGGATATCTCCAGTCGTGGCGAATGACGCTTGCCATGCAGTTGCTTTGCCGGTCTGACGTCAGTATCTCTGCGGTGGCGGAACACATTGGTTATAACTCCGCCAGCGCGTTCAGCGTGGCGTTTACCCGCTATGTCGGCCTTCCGCCAGGAAGATATGCTCAGCAACGCAGCGGGAAACACACTGATGTAAACAACCCAGGGTCTACCGTCTGATTTTGCGTCTTCTGTTGACTGTTTCCCGCGCGGGCGGGTTGTTTGCTAAACGCCAAACGGGCGCCTTATTCGCCAGTCAACCGCGTGCCTGATGCCGCACCCAGTCATTCTCTTACTTCATGAGCCACGGGTTGATTCAATACGGTTCGGCTCCAGTCATAAAATGCGCGCACGGCCGGCGGAAGGTAGCGGGTTTGCGGATATACCAGCGATAAAGGCAGATCAAACGCGTAATTATCCAGGCAGGCAACGAGCTCCCCGCTCTTCAGATACGGGGCGACCAGGTAGCTGGCGGCGCGAATTAAGCCGATACCCGCTATTCCTGCCTGGATGTAGGCATCCGTATCGTCGACCACCAGCGTCTCTTTCATACGGATAGCGCGATCGCCTTCCTCCAGCGTAAAAAACCATTCGGTAGTGCGTCCGGTGCGATGGTTCAGGTACCCCACTGCGCGATGCCTTTCCAGCTCGTCTAACGTTTCTGGTTTGCCATGCGCGTCAAGGTAGTTTGGGGAAGCCAGCACCGCCCATTTAAAATTCGCGAGCGGACGGGCCACCAGCGTGGTTGAATCCTCGATTCTTCCGGTGCGGATAACGCAGTCATACCCTTCCTGTATGATGTCCTCCACGTTGTCACTTGAACAAAGCATCAGCTCCAGTTCGGGGTATTGGCGCAAAAATGACTGGAGACGGGGGATGAAACAGTGCCGGGCGAGGGATTGCGGCATTCCCACCTTAAAGCGGCCTTTGGGTTGGGAAGACAGGCCCGGGAAGGAGGACTCCATGGTCGCGATATCAGTGAGGATCCGTCTGCATTCTTCGTAGTAAGTGCGCCCATCGGCGGTCACGCTGAGTTTGCGGGTGGTGCGCTGTAAAAGCTGAATGCCAAGCCAGGATTCCAGCTCCTTAATCACTCGCGACACGGTCGAGCGTGGAAGTCCCAGCACTTCCGCCGCTCTGGCGAAACTTTGGGTATCCACCACCGAAACATAGACCTTCATTGATTCAAGCTTATCCATCGTCTCTCCTGCCCCGAAGGCGGCAATTGTGCCATTTAAGCGAACAATCTAACCCATGCCTGCCAGCTTATCGAATGAAAACCCTCGCCGTAAACTTACTCTACACGCAGCAATCTTGCTGCCTGAAAGAGAGAGGGTTCCTGATGCAACAACATAATTCTACTGCAGGCGAAAAAATATTAGTGCTGGGGGCAGGACAATTGGGCGCTGCCGTTCTGGATACGCTTGTGCCGGCGGCAAGGGCCATGATGAGCAGCGTCGCTGTCATTGTCTCGCCCGGCTCATGGGATAACCAGGGCAAACTGCGATCGGCTGTGCATCAGAAATATGCTGACGCGGGCGCAGAGTTTATTGCGCTGGATATTGCGGCCAGCACCACTCAAACACTATCAGCGCAGATGAAAGCATTTGATACGGTCATCAATTGCATGGGCTTTGTCGCCGGAGCGGGCACACAAATCAGGATCACGCGCGCGGTGCTTGAAGCTGGCGTTAAACGCTATTTCCCCTGGCAGTTTGGCGTTAATTACGATGTCGTCGGTAAAGGAAGCGGCCAGCCCGTCTGGGACGAACAGTATGATGTCAGGACGTTATTGCGCGCACAGAACGCAACGGAATGGGTCATTATTTCAACCGGAATGTTTACCAGTTTTCTCTTTGAACCCGCCTTTGATGTCGTGAATTTAGCTAAAAAAACGATCAATGCGCTGGGCGGCTGGGAAACCCAAATCACCGTCACGTCACCTGCGGATATAGGCCGACTGACCAGCGCCATTTATTTCCATCAACCTCGTATTGCAAACGAAGTGGTATTTGTGGCGGGTGAAACGACCTCCTACGGAAAACTGGCGGGAACGGTCGAGCGGGTAACGCAGCAATCCTTTTCCAGAGCCGTTTTTACGCTGCCAGCGCTTCAGAATGCGCTGCGTTTGAACCCGGATGACCCGATGCTCCGCTATCGGGCGGCTTTCGCCCGGGGAGAGGGTGTGTGGTGGCCATTAAATGAAACCTGGAATGTACGGAATAATTTCCCAACCCAGGATATTGAGTCCTGGCTCAGGGCGTTCATTTAACTCACTTTTCTGTTCAGGAGCCACGCCGTGAAAACCGTTATCACGCTGTTATTGGTTTATCTTCTCTTGCCCTTTTCCTTATATGCACAAACCGTTACTGCAACCGGCGGTACGCTTGAGGAAGCGGAAAGCAAAATTCGTCAGTTGGCGCAAAACGAAAAGGGCGCGTCATATAAAATCATTGAGGCGCGAATGGGTAACAAAGCGCATATCACTGCAAAAATAACCACGTCATAAATACGCGAGGGGCGCCATCGCCCCTCGTGCTTCCCGCTATCTTCTTTGCCCTGGATTAAATCAAACCTTTGCCTGCCAAACGGAATACCGCCTGCGTTTGGCTGGCGCTTCCACCAGGAAGAGAAGCGCCTCGTCGCAAGCCTGCGCAGCGCTGCTCCTTAATGCTTAATAAGGTACATCGTGCGGCTGTAGGCGACATCTTCCGGGTTAGTGATGGGATAACCTTTAACCCAGGGCTTAATCAGGCGTCCGTTGGTATATTGATAAATGGGCGCAATCGGAGCCTGGCTGGCGATAATATTTTCCGCCTCGTTATAGTCCGCATTACGCGCCTTTGCGTCGCTCTCAAGGCTCGCCTGCTCAAGCACCTTGTCGTAAGCGGGATCTTTAAAGCGGGCAATGTTGCCGCTGTGCGTTGAGGTCAGGAGCGAAAGAAAGGTGGAAGGTTCATTATAGTCCCCTACCCAGGAGGCGCGAATCACGTCAAAGTTACCGGTGTTGCGGCTGTCGATATACGTTTTCCACTCCTGGTTTTGCAGCTTCACATCAACGCCCAGATTCTTCTTCCACATCGACGCCACAGCGATGGCTATTTTCTGATGGTTTTCAGAGGTGTTGTACAGCAGCGTCAGCTTAAGCGGACGACCAGGGCCGTACCCCGCCGCCTGCAACAGCGTTTTCGCCTGCAGGTTTAACTCCTGCTGGCTGGTCTCTTCCATCATGCCGACCGCGGGCTTAAATCCAGCCGTCACGTCCGGCGTAAATCGCCAGGCGGGCTTTTCGCCGGTGCCCAGCACTTTTTCGGCAATCAGACGGCGATCGATACTCATGCTCAGCGCCAGACGAACGCGCCTGTCCGCGGTTGGGCCTTTTTGCGTATTGAAGGCGTAATAATAGGTGCCCAGCTGCGGCGGCGTATAAACCTGGCCCGGGATCTGCTTTAAGAGTTTCTGGTAGAGGTTTTTCGGGAAAGACTCAGTAATGTCGATATCGCCCGCAAGGTAACGTTTGGTGGCGGCGGACTCCTGGTTTATTGGCAAGAACGTGACCTTTTTCAACACCGTTTTGCCGTTATCCCAGTAGTTTTTATTAGGAACGACCACCAGTTTTTCATTGACTACCCGCTCGGCCAGGACAAAGGCGCCATTACCTACCAGGTTGCCGGGACGAGTCCAGTCAGCGCCCTGCTTTTCGATTACGGCGCCCGGCACCGGATAAAGCGCGACGTTGGCGGTAAGATTCGGGAAATAAGGCACCGGCTTATCCAGCTGCACCTTCAGCGTACGCGCATCCACCGCGCTGACACCGAGCTTATCCGCAGGCATTTTGCCGTCGATTATCGCCTGCGCGTTGGTGATGCCGCCAAGCGCCGCAAGCCAGGCGAAGGAAGAGGTCGTTTTAGGGTCAACCAGGCGCCGCCAGCTGTAGACGAAATCCTGCGCCGTGACCGGCGTGCCATCGGACCAGCGCGCGTCATCCCTTAAGGTGAAGGTCCAGATACGGTTGTCGATGCTCTGCCACTTTGTCGCCACCCCGGGCGAGAGTTCGCCTTTTTCATTCTGGTTGACCAGGCCTTCAAAAAGATCGCGAAGCACCTGAATTTCCGGCAGACCGACAACCTTTGCCGGGTCCAGCGTCGCGGGTTCATCTTTGATATGGCGCACCAGTTCCTGGCGCTGTGCCAGGTTCACGCCAGGCGGCACTTGTGCAGCCCAGGCGACAGATAGCGTACCGGCCACCCAAAGTGCGCCTGCGGAAAGATAAACAGGAAACTTCATGCGATCCCCTCTCGTTAGTTAGCGCAACCCGTCATTGGGTTTCGTGTTGGCGAATTATTTGGGTTATCGGCAGCAATTGCAAACCGCGCGTGCGCTTTTTGCACGCTCGCTGGAAGCGAAACCAGATAGAGGAGCAGGTTGAATTATCAGTAGTTTTGCACAACACTGCCAGAAACCCCGTCACCAGATTAAGGTACTCCATGACCGCTTTACGTCCTCGCCCGCAGCGCGGGCCACTGCCGCCCGGCGCGGAACGCTACGGCGCTTCCGCGCTCGGCGCTCCGCTGCTCTGGTTTCCCGCCACGCAGCCCAGCGCGCAGAGCGGGCTTATTATTGCCGGCACGCATGGCGATGAAAACGCGGCGATGGTGACGCTCTCCTGCGCGCTTCGTACGCTGGAATCAAGCCACCGTTTGCATTCGGTGGTGCTGGCGGTGAACCCGGACGGGTGCCAGCTTGGCCTGCGCGCTAACGCGCGCGGGGTGGATCTCAACCGTAACTTCCCCGCCGCCAACTGGAAGCCGGGCGAGACGGTTTATCGCTGGAACAGCGCCGCCGAGGCGCGCGACGTCACGCTCTCCACCGGCGAACACCCCGCCTCCGAGCCGGAAACCGCCGCGCTTTGTCAGCTCATTCATCAGAGTAAACCCGCCTGGATAGTCTCGTTTCACGATCCGCTGGGCTGCATTGAAGACCCGGCGCGTAGCCCGCTTGGCGAGTGGCTTGCCAGCGCCTTCGCCCTGCCGCTGGTAGGCAGCGTCGGGTACGAAACGCCAGGCTCGTTTGGCAGCTGGTGCGCCGACATGGATCTGCCCTGCATTACGGCGGAGTTTCCGGCTATCTCCGCTGACGAAGCCACCGAGCGCTATCTGGCGCCCATGACTGCGCTGCTGCACTGGCAACCTCAAAGATGAAGCGTGCCGGTCGTGAAGTTAAGGGAGGGCTCGACATCCACCGCAAGCCAGGTGGGACCGTCGAGGTCGGCGAAGCGCACCAGCGGCGCCAGTGGCAATGCGGCGCTGATGGCCCGGGAAGTGCAAAGCATGCAGCCCAGCATAAGGCCGAATCCCTGCGCCTTCGCCTGCTGCGCCAGCGCCAGCGCTTCCGTCAGGCCACCGGTTTTATCAAGCTTGATATTGACCATCTCGTAACGCCCTGCGAGCCCCGGCAGGCTTTCGCGCGTGTGGCAGCTTTCATCGGCGCAAATGGGCAGTGGATGAATAAAGGTTTCCAGCCCCTTATCGTCGTTCGCTGGCAAAGGTTGCTCAAGCATCGCTACGCCGAGATCCGCCAGCAACTGGCAGCGGGCCGCCAGCCCCTCGCTGCGCCAGGATTCGTTGGCATCGACGATTAATAGCGCCTGCGGCGCCGCTTCGCGAATGGCGACGATACGTTCGGTAAGCAGATGATCGTCGAGTTTCACTTTCAGCAGCCGCGCCCCTTTCTCCCACAGCGCCGCCGCGCTCGCCGCCATCTGATCCGGCGTGCCGATAGAAACGGTCTGGGCGGTGGTGATAGTCTGCGGCATCGCGATGTGCAGCAGCGCAGACAGGTTCTGACCGCTGCGCCGCGCCTCAAGATCCCAGAGCGCGCTGTCTATCGCATTGCGGGCCGCCCCTGCGGGCAGAAGCGTTTGCAGCCCCGCGCGGTCGAGCCCCGCCTCCAGCTGCGGCCCTACCGCCATAATCTGCGCCATGACGGAATCCACGCTCTCGCCGTAACGCGGGTAAGGGGTGCATTCGCCTGCGGCTTTAATGCCCTCTTCCACCAATTCCACCACTACGACGGTCGCCTCATTACGGCTGCCCCGGGCAATGACAAAGGGGGAGTGCAGGGGCCAGGCTTCCTGATAGACTTTTACGCTTCTCATTATTTTCCTCGCATCGGGCTTTGCCTCAGTATAGCGAGGAGAAAGTTGCCCTGCCGTTCAGTTTTTTATATTCAAGGCGGTAATCATGACTTAAACTAGCGGCGACGTTAACTATATGTAAACAGGAAGATAATCATGTCACAAGTCGTCTATTTTCAGGGCAACCCGGTTTCCGTAGCAGGCCAGATCCCGCAGGCAGGCAGCAAGGCGCAGCCGTTTAGCCTGGTCGCCAAAGATCTGTCTGATGTCGCGCTGAGCCAGTTTGCCGGTAAGCGCAAAGTACTGAACATTTTCCCGAGCATTGATACCGGCGTCTGCGCGGCCTCTGTACGCAAGTTCAACCAGCTGGCGACCGATATGGAGAACACCGTGGTGCTGTGCATCTCCGCCGACCTGCCGTTCGCCCAGTCTCGCTTCTGCGGCGCGGAAGGCCTGAGCAACGTTATCACCCTCTCCACCCTGCGTAACCCGGAGTTCCAGCAGGCTTACGGCGTGGGCATCAGCGAAGGCGCGCTCAAAGGCCTGACCGCGCGTGCCGTGCTGGTTATCAACGAAAACGACGAGGTGGTCTTCAGCGAGCTGGTGAATGAAATCACCCACGAGCCGAACTACGACGCGGCGCTGGATGCACTGAAGGCGTAATCGCCACATAAAAAAACCCCTCTCAGAGGGGTTTAATCAGAAAAACCTCCTGCGGGAGGTTTTTTTATTCTTCGCCTTTGCGCTGGCTCAGGCCGTATTCGCGCAGCTTGTTAGCGATTGCCGTATGCGAAACGCCAAGGCGGCGAGCGAGTTTCCGGGTGCTGGGATAGGTGCGATAAAGCTGGACCAGCACCGAACGTTCGAAGCGGCGGGTAATATCGTCAAGCGAGCCTTCCATCGCCTCTTCGCCCACTGGCAGCGCGGCGGCGTCAAAATCGGGCAGCAAAATATCCTGCGGGCGCAGTTCATACCCTTCAAGCTGGGCAAGCCCACGATAGACGGCGTTTTTCAACTGGCGAACGTTGCCCGGCCAGCCGTAGCGCGTCATCACCGTACTCAGATCGTGTGCCAGCTTGGGTCGTGCGATTCCCTGCTCGTCGGCAAAGCGGGCGACAAACATCTCCGTCAGCGGCATGATGTCCTGCGGACGATCGCGCAGCGGCGGCAGGTTAAGGGTCAGGACATTCAACCGGTAATAAAGATCTTCGCGGAACGCCCCTTTTTGCACCAGCTCCACCAGGTTTTTTTGCGTGGCGCAAATGACGCGCACGTCCACATGCACCTCGTGCTCTTCGCCCACCCGGCGGAATGTGCCGTCATTAAGAAAACGCAGCAGCTTCGCCTGCATGCGCGGGGACATCTCGCCTATCTCGTCCAGCAGCACCGAGCCGCCGTTAGCCTGCTCAAAAAAGCCTTTTTTCCCTTCCACGGCGTTAGCGTAAGCGCCCGGCGCATGGCCAAACAGCTCACTTTCCACCACATCTTCCGGGATTGAAGCGCAGTTAAGCGCAAGGTAAGGTTTGCCCGCGCGCGGGCTCGCCTGATGGCAGGCGTGCGCCAGCAGGTCTTTGCCGGTCCCTGTGTCGCCCACTATCAGCAGCGGCGCGTTGAGCATCGCCATTTTGCGCGCCTGCTCCACCACCTGACGCATTTTCGGGCTGACGGCGATGATATGGCTGAACGCGTTGAGATCCTGGCTTGAAATGTTCTGCAACTGGCGCCCCATGCGCACCGTCGAGCGCAGCATCACCACCGCGCCCGTCAACACGCTCCCGCCGCCGTCGTCATCCAGGTGCACCGGGGTGATTTCCATCAGAAAGTTTTGGCCATTGATGACTACGTGCTCGGTGTGCGACCCTTCAGGGTTGCTTTCCAGCCAGCGCTGGAAGTTAAAGCCGTTAATCAACGCGGCGGCGTTATGGTTGCGAAGCCGCTCTTCATTCTGGTTAAAGAGCGCGCAGCTCGCCGGGTTGGCAAGCTCCAGCTTGCTTTTCATATCCAGTGAAAAGACCGGTTCCGGCAACGCTTCCAGCAGCGCGCTTAACGAGCGGTGCTCGCGCTCGGAAGGCATCCAGGGGACTTTTCTGACGTCCGTTACGCCGGGAATACGACGGATTTCCGTCATCAGGTCGCTGAAGGCAGAGAACTCCAGCTCGGCGAAATTCAGGTAGATCCGCCCGACAGGGTCAATTTCAATTCCGCGTAAATCAATATTGCGCAGCACCAGAAGATCCAGCAGCTCGCGGGTCAGACCAAGGCGGTCTTCACAAAATACTTCCAGACGCATCAGTGCACCTACACGTATAAAGCCAACGAATAACTGAATGATACTTCAGAAGAAGGATGTGCGGAACATTCTGTCAACAAATATTTACAGAGTAACGGAAAAACGGGCGCCTGGCTGTAAACGGGGCGGCATCACGCGCCGCCCTTGCCTTTTTGCATCGTCTCTTTGAGCTGCGTCAGAAGCTGACGGCGGAAATCACCCAGGCGGGGTTTGTCATCGTCAAGCCAGGGCAACGGACGGCAAAGCTCCATCGTTTTGATGCCGAGCCGGGCGGTTAAGAGCCCTGCGCCAATGCCCTGCGCCGCTCTGGCGGAAAGCCGGGCGGCGAGATCCTGCGAAAGCCAGTCCATCCCAACCTCGCGCGCCAGTTCGCTCGCGCCGGCGAAGGCGATATTTAACAGCACCAGGCGGAACAGCCGGATACGGCTAAAGTAGCCCAGTTCGATGCCGTAAATGGCGGCGAGGCGGTTGATAAGCCGCAGGTTGCGCCAGGCGATAAACGCCATGTCCACCAGCGCCAGCGGGCTGACCGCAATCATCAGCGTCGATTCTGCCGCCGAGCGGCTGATTTCGCGCCGCGCCTGGCTGTCCAGCACCGGCTGCACCAGATGGGCATAGAGCGTGACCACTTCGCGATCGCTATGGGTTTCGTGAAGCGTCGCATACCAGCGCTGCATCGCCGGGTGTCCTTGATCCAGCCCCGCCTGCGCGGCAAGCTTCTCGCAGAAGGCGCGCCCTTTGCCCATACTCTGGCTATGCAGCAGTTCCCGCGCTTCGTCGCGCTCATCAGCGCGCTGGCGCAATCGCCATAACCTGCGCCACTCGGTGGCTAGCGAACCGACGCCCGCCGCCACGATAAGTCCGCCTGCGGCACAGCCGCCAAGCGCTATCCAGTCCTGGGTTTGCCAGGCGTTTATCGTCCACTGTACGCCCTGCGCCACGACGCTTGCGCCGAAGAGCGCCAGTCCGGCGGTCACCATCCGCCGCCAGATGCTGCGCCGGGGCCGCAATGCGGCTTCCACCACCGCCTCCGCCTGCCCCTCTTCCGGGACTTCGCCAGTCGCCGCCGGGATAAATTTCTCCGCTTCCGGTTCGTTAAACGCCCGGGCGGCTTTCAGCTGTTCGCGCTTCCCGGCTTCCAGCGGCTGCGCAAAATCAATGCGCGGTTTAATCGGATCGCTCATCGCAGTTTGTCTCCTGTTAAAAACTCCAGCGCGGCGTCGAGCCGGATGTGCGGCAGCGGCTGATCGACATCCATCACCTGCGGGCGAAAATTCTCAAACTGAAAACCCTGGCTTTCCCAGAATGCGCTGCCAGGCAGGCGCGGCGGCACCTCTCCGGGATAAAAGGTAAGCGGCGCGCCGTCGCTCAAACGGTGCCCGCGCAGCGCCGGGATCTTCTCACCATGATGATCGACCAGCCCGCTTTGCGTCGCCTGCACGGAAGCAAGCCCCATGCAGTCCATGCTGATGCCCTCAAACGCAGCGTTTTGCCAGGCATCCTGCACCAGCTGTTGCAACAGCGACACCAGATTAGCGTGCTGGTCTACCGTAACGTGATCCGCCTTGGTCGCGGCGAACAGCAGCTTATCAATCACGGGTGAAAAGAGGCGGCGAAACAGGGTGCGCTGACCGTAGTGAAAACTCTGCATCAGTTGCGTTAGCGCAAGGCGCATGTCGTTGAAGGCCTGCGGTCCGCTGTTGAGCGGCTGCAAACAATCCACCAGCACAATCTGGCGATCGAAGCGTAAAAAATGGTTTTTATAGAACCCTTTCACCACTTTCTCACAGTAATAGTTGAAGCGCTCGCGCAGCATCCCGATGTTGGTCGATTTATCCGCCTGCGCCAGCTTTGACTCTCCCACGGCGTCCACGTCGGGCCAGGGAAAAAACTGCAGCGCCGGCGCGCCCGCCATGTCGCCTGGCAGCACGAAGCGCCCCGGCTGAATGAAGTGCAGCCCTTCACGCTTGCAGGCCAGCAAATAGTCCGTCCACGCCTGTGAAATTTCCGCCAGCCGGTTTTCATCCGCCTGCGCCAGCGGGTCCAGCCCTTCGCACAGCGCGCGCCAGCGGCGGGACCAGACTTCACGGTCGCCTTTAAGCAGCCCGGTCATTTGCCGCGACCAGCTGAGGTAATCCTGCGCCAGCATTGGCAAATCGAGCAGCCACTCGCCGGGATAATCGACAATTTCCAGATAAAGCGTCGAGGTTTCTTTGAAATGGCGCAGCAGAGATTCCCGCGAGCGAAAGCGCAGCGCCAGACGCATTTCGCTGACGCCGCGGGTAGGTGTCGGCCAGGCGGGCGGCTCGCCGTAAAGCTGCGCCAGACCTTCGTCATAGGCAAAACGTGGCACGCCGAGATCCCGTTGCGGCACGCGCTTTACGCCGAGCAGGCGCTCTTCGCGCACGGCGCTGAAGAGCGGCAGCCTGGCTCCGCTGTTGACTGACAAGAGTTGATTCACCAGCGAGGTGATAAAAGCGGTTTTACCGCTACGGCTAAGGCCGGTGACGGCCAGCCGCAAATGGCGATCCACGCCGCGGTTAACCAGAGACTGCATTTCGTTTCTGAATCGCTGCATCATTGTTATGGCGTCCGCAAATACTCAGGAATGGCTGTAATATTAACAGCTAAGGCCGTTATAAACCCGCGTCGGCGCCGCTGCGCGCAGCGTTCCGCCCTAGCCTCGCTTTTGCTGCCTGAACCTGGCGACTTTCGCCCGGTTGCCGCAGAGCGCCATGCTGCACCAGCGGCGGCGGTGGGATTTCGTTCTGTCATAAAACCAGAGGCAGCACTCAGGATGCTCGCATTCCCGCACCAGCTCGAAATGGGTCTCAGCCAGCAGCGACGCCGCCAGCTCCGCGACAGGCGCGAGTAATTGCGCAGGCGTCTGGCTGGCATAGATCCGCTCAATGCGCAGCGCACCATCCTCTCCCGTCAGCAGTTGCTGATGACTATTGGCTGAAGCCAGATAGCGATTAAGCGGCGCCGGATTGACCGCCTCGCCCGCCTTTTTCTGTGCCACCAGCGTTCTGATTGTTTCGCGCAGCTCACGCGCTTCATGCAAAAGCGCACCGGGTTCGAAAGGGGTTTCATCCGGCAGCGCGACCAGGCCGGATTGCGCCAGCCAGGCTTTTACATCGTCGTCACGCTGCCAGAAGTCATGCCGTTGCCCCTCTGCCAGCGCCACCGTATTAAGAAAATCCAGCGCGCCGTGATCCGCCAGAAAGAGCGGTCCGTTAGCGAACGGTGCGGGAAAGAGAGAATTCACGGCCAACCTCCTGCGTAACAACAAAGGGCTATTGTAACCTCAAAAACCTGGTTTAGCAGTTACAAGATATTCCGCAGGCGCTTATCCCGCCAGACATCGTTCAGTATCAAACAATTAACACGAGGAAAAAGTAAGGATGCAGGACGGTTGATTGCCGGATAAGACTGGAACCCTCTTTGAAACCCTTAAAAATTAGTTTGACTGGTTACAAAGGTTCGCCATACTGAAAGGCGGTAACCACTAAACTGGATTTTTAATAGTTACATAAGAGGCCATGACGATGAACCAGCATTACCCGGTACGTTATCAATTCACTGAAGCCGACGGCATTCGCGTGTTTTATCGAGAAGCCGGCGCGCCTTCTAACCCAACGCTGTTGCTGCTCCACGGTTTCGCCAGCTCATCGCATCAGTTTCGTGAGCTGATCCCGCTGCTGGCTGACAAATTTCATCTGGTCGCCCCCGATCTTCCCGGCTTCGGGTTTACGGATGTGCCGACTGAGCGGAATTATCGCTACACCTTCGACGCCTTCGGCGAGACGCTGACCGCATTTGTGGATGCGCTGGGGCTGGAACGTTATGCGCTTTACGTGTTTGATTACGGCGCGCCTGCCGGGTTGCGCCTGGCGCTGAATTACCCGGAGCGGGTAACCGGTCTGGTTTCACAAAACGGCAACGCCTACCTTGAAGGGCTGGGAGACGCCTGGGCGCCGATTCGTGCTTACTGGGATACGCCGTCGGCGGAAAATCGCCAGCTTGTGCATGACGCCGTGCTGAATCTGGAAGGGATCCGCTGGCAATATCTGCATGGCGTGAAGAACCCGGAACGGGTGGCGCCGGAGACCTGGCAGCTGGACGCCCTGCTGCTTGAACGCCCTGGAAATAAAGAGATTCAACTCGATCTGTTTCTGGATTATGCGAACAACCTTAAACGCTATCCTGATTTCCAGGCTTTTTTCCGCCAGCGCCAGCTTCCTTCCCTGATAATCTGGGGCGAGCACGATCCTTTTTTCATTCCCCCAGGCGCGCACGCGTATCAACGCGATAACCCCAACGCCGTGGTGGAGCTGCTGGATACCGGCCATTTCGCGCTGGAAACGCACGTTGAGCAGATAGCCAGCCGCATTCGCGAAGTGATTGGCGGCGAACAGCGATAAACCTCAAAATAGCCGCTCCCGCGTAGCGGCTATTGCCTCATTTTTCTCTGTGCCTCCCGGCAGTCCGCTTTGCGAATGGACATCTTTTATACGCTTACGTAAGATGTTCCCGTTTTGACGAAGTGACGGAGCACTGTCGACAATGTCCCCCACTATTTATGATATTGCCCGCGTGGCGAAGGTCTCTAAATCCACCGTCTCCCGCGTGCTGAATAATCAAACCAATATTTCCCCACAGGCGCGAGAGCGCGTTTTAAAAGCGATAGAAGAATTAAACTATCAGCCAAATATTATGGCCCGTGCCCTTTCTTCGGCAGGCTTTGATGCCATTCTGGTCATCACTACGCGCTCGACCAAAACAACAGCGGGCAATCCTTTTTTCTCAGAAGTGCTGCACGCCATAACCGCCCGGGCGGAGAAGGAAGGTTTCGACGTTATTTTACAAACGTCGAAAGATCCCCAGGACGCCCTGAATAAATGTTTGCTCAAAATCCGCCAGAAGATGATTAAAGGCATTATTATGCTGAGCTCGCCCATGGACGACACGTTTTATAGCGAGCTGGAGAAATGCGCCGTTCCTGTTGTGGTGATTGGTAAAGTCGCGGGCAATTATCGCAATATTTATTCTGTTGATACCGATAATTTCGGCGACAGCCTGAAGCTTACCGAAGCGCTCATCGCACGTGGTCATCGACGGCTCGCCTGTCTCCACGCGCCGCTGGACCACCATGTCAGCGTTGATCGGCTGGAGGGCTTTAAGGCGGCGCTGGAAAAACATCATCTGGATTGCGATCCCAGTCTTATCGTTGATGGCGGTTATACCCAGCAGAGCGCGCTGGCGGCGGCTGAAACGCTGCTTTCGCTACCCTCGCCGCCCGACGCGATTTTCGTTGCCGATAGCCTGAAAATGGTCGGCGTTTACCGCGCGGCGGCGATGAAAAATATCGTCATCGCACAGCAACTTTCCATTATTGGTTACGGCAATGAGATGCTCTCTCTTACGTTAACACCTGAGCCGGGCGGCATTAACGTGCCGACGCAGTCGTTAGGGGAAAAAAGCAGTGAGGTGCTTTTTGATATTATTGCCGGGCGCAAAGCACAGCCGGAAGTGATTATTCCCACCCGCATAGTGCTTAAAGGTTCACTGCGAAATGAGAATTAACTTATCTGCCTGCTGAAATTCGTTAAAAAGGCCGGGCATATCCCGGCCCGGTTTTAGCTAATCACGCACTCTGTTTCGACATCGAAGAAGTGGCTTTTTTGCATATCAAACCACAGCGGAATAGTTTCACCCGCCTGATAATCTTTTTCTGCGCTGGCGCGCACCACCAGTTCATGACCGCCGACGGTGCAATAAAGCATAAACTCCGCTCCGGTTAATTCCGCCACGCTGATATGCGCTGAGACAGGCTGCCCATTGCCGGGCTGCGTCAGAATATCTTCCGGACGAATGCCGAGCACCACTGCTTTTCGCTGATAGCCGCGATCGTTCAGCGACTTCAGTAAATGCTGCGGTACCTGCAGCTTAAGCGTTTCGGTGACAAAGCAATCGCCGTCAATCGCGCCGCGGACAAAGTTCATGGCTGGCGAGCCAATAAAACCCGCCACAAACATATTTGCCGGATGGTTATAAACCTCTTTCGGCGCCCCCACCTGCTGCACGATACCCTCTTTCATGATGACGATGCGTGTCGCCATGGTCATCGCTTCGGTCTGATCATGGGTCACATAAATCATGGTGGTATTCAGCTTCTGGTGCAGCTTGCTGATCTCTGCGCGCATCTGCACGCGGAGTTTGGCGTCGAGGTTTGAGAGCGGCTCATCCATTAAAAAAACGCCCGCCTCACGCACAATCGCCCGTCCGAGCGCCACGCGTTGGCGCTGCCCGCCAGAAAGCGCGCCGGGTTTACGCTTGAGATATTCTTTCAGCCCCAGAATTTGCGCCGCCCACATGACTCGCCCGTCAATTTCTTGCGGGTCGATCTTTTGCATTTTCAGGCCGAACGCCATGTTGTCGTAAACCGTCATATGCGGGTAGAGCGCGTAGTTCTGAAACACCATGGCGATGTTGCGCGCCTTGGCGGGCACATCGTTCATCCTCACGCCGTCAATTAGCAAGTCGCCGCCGCTTATCTCCTCAAGCCCGGCTATCATGCGAAGCGTCGTGGACTTGCCGCAGCCAGAAGGGCCGACAAAGACAATGAACTCTTTATCGGCAATCTCCAGGTTGAAATCTTTTACCACATGCACCTGGTTGTCATAAATTTTTTGGATATGTTGTAAGGAGAGCTGAGCCATAGTTATCCCTCAGTGGCTGGACGCGCAAGCGCGTTGTTGTTGGTTCCAGAAAGCCTCTAGCCGCGGCCAGGTAAGCTCTTCAGTACTGTCCAGCAGCAGATCCGCATGCTTTAGCCCAACGCCGATACCCACGGAAAGCATGCCGCTGGCGTTAATCGCCTCAATGCCCGCCTGCGCATCTTCAATTCCGATACAGCGTGCCGGGTCGACCTTTAGCCCCTCGCAGGCGGCGAGAAAAATTTCCGGGTCCGGCTTGGAGCGTTTAAGCCTGCTTGCATCGGCGCAAAAATCGAAATGCGATTGCAGACCCAGCGCGGTCAGGATTGCCGGCGCATTGAGCGACACCGAAGCCAGACCCGTTTTAATCCCCTGCGCTTTTAACGTATGCAACAGCGAAGTCATGCCCGGCAGCACGGATTGCGGGGTAAGCTGTGAAAGCGAATCAACGTACAGTGCGTTTTTTCGCCCTGCCAGCGCCTCGCGGGCCGACAGGTCGAACGCCGCGTCTTTGCCGCCATGGCGCAAAATGCGCTCAAGTGAAGCCATACGGCTGATGCCTTTGAGCTCAGCATTGAATTTTTCATCGATCATAATGCCCACTTCCGCCGCCACGTTGCGCCAGGCGACAAAATGCAGGTGCGCCGTGTCGGTAATAACGCCATCGAGATCGAAAATCACTGCTTGCGGTTTCATATGCCCTCCTGGCTGGTACCGCTCCCGGACGCCGGGATAAAAAAATCGGCTCTGCCGTCCACTTCAACCGCTTTGCCGCACACATGCAGCATGACCGGCCCATCGCTCTCTACGCTTAACTGCTGGTGCGTCAGGGTGAGGTAAAGCTTGCGGCCGCGCCAGCAGCAGGGAAACGCTACGCTGGTCCACGCCTTCGGCAGCGCCGGGTTAATGTGCAATTCATCCTGCATTGCCACGACGCCCGCAAACCCCTGCACCGCGCCAAGCCAGATAGCGCCGCTGGCGGCGGCATGAATACCGTCGTCGCTGCTGTGCGGCGCGTCGCCGAGATCTATCTGGCACCCTTCCCGCCAGAAGCGGTACGCCTGTTCAGGCTCGTGGCAGCGCGCGGCGACAATTCCATGAATCGCCTTGCTGAGCGAGGAGTCATGAATGGTGCGCGGTTCGTAATAAGCCAGGTTTGCCCGCAACACCGGCTCACCGTACAGCCAGGGCAGCATGTACAGCAGCATCACCACGTCCGCCTGCTTCAGGATCTGCATCTCGTTCACTTCGGCGCGCGAGTAATCCAGCAATATCGACTGACTGCCAGCGTTCGCTTTATAGCGCGTGAGATCGATAGTTGGTTTACTGAAAAACGTGTCGTCCTGTGGGATAACGCCGTCAGGGCGTGGCTGCGGCAGCCTCAGGCGGGCGAGAAAATCGTCCAGCTGGCTGCTGAAAGCCTCATCGGGTTTAGCAAAACGCTTGCTGAAATGGCGGGCCATCGCCACGTTGTAGCAGGCGAGATAGTTGGTATAGGCGTTGTTATTCACGTGCTCCGTGTATTCATCCGGGCCAATGACATCATGCAGTTCGAGCGCGCCGTCGACCTCAGTCGCCCGGCTTAACCAGAAGCGCGCAGTTTCTCTCAGTAGCTCCACGCCCTCTTTCGCCATAAAGGCGTCATCGCCCGTTGCCTGATAATACGCCACGACGGCCCAAGCGATATCCGCTACAAGGTGATGCTCCGCCAGTGCAGACGCGACTTTTTGCCGCAGCCCGGTACGGATATTAATTGCAGCCCAGGCAGGGGTTTCTTCTTCGCCAGTGCGTCCACTTTCCCAGGGAAACAATGCGCCGGCAAAACCGTTCTGCTGCGCTTTATTGTGGGCGCCGGCGAGGTTCAACCAGCGGTAGCGCAAAAGCTGACGCGCGATTTCCGGCTGCGTGTACAGATGGACAGGCAACAGGAAGACCTCCGTATCCCAGAAAACATGCCCTTTGTAACCTTCTCCCGTTAACCCCTTCGCCCCGATGCTGCTGCGCTCATCATGAACCGGCGTCATGGCCGCCAGATGATAAAGCGCGAAATCCAGCGCGCGTTGATCGCCCTGCGTCTCGCTCTGCACTGTTACCCGGCATTGTCGCCACCATGCCTGCCATACGGCGGCAGAGGCGCCAAGCAACGCTTCATACCCCTGCTCCATGCAGGTACTCAGTTGCGCAAGGCTGGTCTGGCCCGCCTCTTTTGGCACCTCGCCATCCAGCCACCGCTCAATCAGGCAATACTTATCTAGCGTTAGCGTCTCGCCGGGCTTGAGTTCGCAAAAGCTATGCTGTTGTAGCCGACGGTTTTTAGCGGAGAAGCTCACCTGAGCGCGGGGCGAAACCAGGCAGGCGCAGGTGATAGCGACGTGCGCGTCCTTGCTGCGGGTGCGGTAAATAGCCTGCATGGTCTGCTGATCAAATACGCGAACCTGCGTTTCATCCAGATGCTGGCGGCCCGCGTTGGTTTGCGTGGCGTCAATGCCCGTTGCTATGTTGATGCAACATTCGCTGTTGTGCGGCGTAATGGAAATACGCTGGCAAAAAAGGGCGTTATTGTGGCGAGAGAGAAATCGTTCGCAGAGCAGCGTATAACGCTGACCGCTTACCGATTCCCAGACCGCCTCGCGGCGCAGTTCACCTGTGGCAAAGCGCAGCTCGCGACGATAGCTCAGCAGCTTGCCGGCAAGCAGGTTGACTATCTCACCGTCAATCTCAATATGCATCCCCACCACATCCGGCAGATTCACCAGCTCGCGCGACTCCTCTTCCCCGGCGCGATGATAAAGCCCGGCGAGAAACATACCGCGCGTTTGGGTGGTGTAGCCCTCTTCATGCGTGGCGCGAATGCCAAGGTAGCCGTTGCCTGCCGCCATCAACGTGGCGTACTTGTTGTGCCGCTGCGGGTCGAAGCGTGCTTCGACCAGCGAACTGATGTCGCTCATAATTCCACACACTTCCCTGTTTCCGCCGCCTGATAAATGGCGGCGACAAGTTGTTGAATAAGGTATCCCTGCTCAGCATCGGCAATGGGCGCCGGCTTGCCCTGCACGGCTTCAAGAAAGGCCTCCATGCTGCGCTGATGCCGCTTGTCATCCGCCTTTTCACGCTGTAACAGCGTCACGAGGTCGCCATCCACATCTTCATATATGTGCGCTGGAAAAAGCGTAGCGCCCGCTTTATCGCCGCAGAACTCTACGTTCATGACGGACTGCGGGATGATATTCAGCGCAAAAGAGGTTTCGAGGCGCAGAATGCCGCCATGAGCGAACTCCAGAGTGGCGAACACAGCGTCTTCCACCGTATAAGCCGCTGGATCCCAGTAGCCAAACTGGCCGCTGTTTTTACGAGTGCCGAGTTTCTGATAGGCATGCGCCGTGACCCGACGCACCTGCGGAAAGCCCAGCACAAACAGCGCGGCGTCAAGCATATGGATGCCGATATCGATAAGCGGCCCGCCGCCCTGCAACGCTTTATTGGTAAAAACGCCCCATCCCGGCACGCCGCAGCGGCGGAGCGCGCGGGCGTTAGTGACGTAGACCTCGCCAAGCTCCCCCGCCGCCACGCGCTGGCGCAACAGCTGGCAATCCAGGGCGAAGCGATGATGAAAATCGTAGGCCAGCACTCTGCCTGACTGGCGCGCCGCCTTACGCATCTCGTCTGCTTCCTGCGGCGTCATGGCGGGCGGTTTTTCGCACATGACGTGACAGCCTGCCGCCAGCGCCTGCATGACATGCTCGTGATGAAAGCGGTTCGGTGAACAGACGCTCACAACATCAGGGCGACATTCTCGCAGCAGCGTCTGCGCATCGGTAAAGACGTGTTCAACGGCGTAGCGTTCAGCGAACGCCTGCGCCTGTTGCTGGTTGCTGTCACAGACAGCCACCAGTTCCACCTCTTTACGCGCGCTATAAAACGAGGCATGGACTTTATCCGCCACCTGACCGGCGCCGATAATGGCGACCCGCAGCGGCAAGGGATTGTTAGCACTCATCTTGCGCGCCGCCTCTTAACACTGACGCAGAAAGTTCAGCGACTGCTGGTACGCCGCCGCGGGATCCTCCGCGCGAATGCGGCATTCATAGACGACGTAACCGTCGTAACCATCCGCCCGCAGTTGGTCAAAGTGCTTTTTGAAATCGATAGCGCCGCTGCCCGGCTGATAGCGGTGGTTATCAGCGATATGCACATGGCCTAGCAGGTCGCGGTTGTCGTGAAAGGCGGCGCTGATATCGTCCTCTTCGATATTCATGTGATAAAAATCGCCAATAATTTTCACATGCTGTAAGTCGCCTTCCACGATATAGCGGCGCGCGTCCGCCAGGGTATTAATCATGTGATCCTGGTAGCGGTTAAGCGGCTCGAGGAAAACGGTAGTGCCGGTACGCGCCGCGACGCCGTCCAGGTAACGCAGGGAGTCGCTCACCGCTTTGCGGTCCCCTTCCAGGCTTCGCGGCGACGTCATTGGCGGCAGGCGAAAGGTGAACATTCCCCAGGCGGCGGGCACGACAATGCCTTTGCCCCCCACTTCCGCCAGCGCTTCCAGAATGCTGGCTATCTGCTTAAGACCATTGAGGCGGCGCTCTTCAATGAAGTCACCGATCCAGCCGTCGTAGCCGCCGCAGGCGGTAGTGACTGGCAGCCCCGTTTCAACAATGGCGGATTTCACCGCTTTGAGGTTATCAACCAGCAATTTGCCGTCTATCTCAAAGCCATCGAACCCCATTGCTTTGATATAGCGAAACTTCTCTAAAATATTCTGCGGAAAAAAAGCCTGGTTTTGCGTAGCGATTTTCATTATTTGTTCATCCATGAATTAAAAAGTGACGCCCATTTTGATGCTCAACTCCGGGTGCTGATCGACGTATTTCATATAGCTGTCAGCGCTCTGCTGGAAGGTAACGACCGGGTCTATCAGATCCTCGCAATTGAGATAACCGTTCATCAGCAGTTCCCAGCAGGTTTCTTCGATGCGTTTGCGGCTCCAGCGCGGATAGTCCGGGTTCGGCTCGCTGCCGGCGCGGGAAAACACAATTTTCGCATTGTTAAAGTGCGCTTCGCGCCCCAGGTTGAACCCCGCCGGGAACGGCTTAGCGAAAGCGACATAAGAGATAGTGCCGCCATAGGCGATGCCGCGCAGCGCCGCCTGCAGCGCATCGGCGTGACCGCTGGTTTCAATAATCACGTCAGCGCCCTGTTTGCCGGTCAGCTTTTTGATCTCAAGCCCGACATCGGTTCCCACCGGGTTTAAACAATGATCAGCGCCGTGACGGCGGGCAATCTCAC
Organism: Franconibacter pulveris DSM 19144; assembly: GCA_000621185.1. GTDB lineage: Bacteria > Pseudomonadota > Gammaproteobacteria > Enterobacterales > Enterobacteriaceae > Franconibacter > Franconibacter pulveris. The sequence continues at coordinate 358,868 of KK211222.1, read as the reverse complement.
AGCGATGCGCAATCGGGTCGACGCCGATGACCACGGATGCGCCCGCTTTTTTCGCCAGTTGAATAGCTATCTGGCCTATCGCGCCCAGGCCCACGACAACCACGAAATCACCCACGCGGACATTAGCGTCGCGCACGCCGCTCATGGCGAACTGGGCCGGGTCGTAGCAAACCGCGTTTTTCCACGATGCGCCTTGCGGCATTTTGCGCAGTTTGTAGTTGTTCACCGCGTTGACGATAACCGTCTCCATCAGCGGGCCGTAGGTGCAGACCTGCTCGCCGAGAGCGTAATCCGTCACCTCAGCGCCGCGCTCGACTATCTCGCCGACCACCATGTTGCCAAGCTGGAAATTGCCGAACTCAATGCCTCGCGCAGCCCCTTCCGGGCGCGGCACGAACAGCTGCCACTCGGCAGAGAACTGCTCATCGATAAACGGGCTGGCGGCGCGAAAGTCCACCACTTCGGTGCCGTGTTTCGGCGCGCCGTAGCGCACGCGGATTTTCACTTCACTGGCCGCCACCGGGCGGTCTTCGTACTCCACCAGCGCCGCAACGCGGGGCGCTTTAGCAATCAACTTTTTCATTTCAATCTCCGTATTAAAAATGACCCGGTTAGCCCTTCACGCCACCGTCAGTCGAACCGCTCTTAATAAAACGTTCAGAAAGCGCGTACATCACAACCACCGGCAAAGCGGTGACCAGCGATGCCGCCATCATGCGTCCCCAGATATAATCGGGCGTGCTGAAGAGCGCATTCAGTCCCACCGGCAACGTGAAATTGCCGGCGCTGGAAAGGAAAATGGAAGCGAACAGATAATCGTTCCAGGCCACCATAAAGCAGTAGACAAAGACCGATATCAGACCGGATACCGCGAGCGGCACCGTGATGTAGAAAATGATTTGCAGGCGGTTAAGACCGTCCATCATCGCCGCTTCTTCAATCTCATCCGGAATGGTGTCGAAGTAGCTTTTCAGCATGAATACTGCGGTAGGCAGAGTTTGCGTCACCATGGTGAGGATGATGGCAAGTTGCGTATCGTAAATGCCAAGCGCAGTGATGATTTTAAATAAGGGCACGACCAGCAGAATGCCCGAGAACATATAGACCGTGTAAAAGCTGGCGTTGATGGTCATACGTCCTTTAAAGCGCAACTTCGAGAGCGCGTACGCGCCCAGTATGCCGATAAACACCGCCACGCCGGAGGCGGTTAAAGAAACCACCAGACTGTTACGGAAATAGGTAACAAACGGAAAGATCAGCGGGTTAAAAATGTCAACATAATGCTCCAACGTCCAGTGCTGCGGGAACAGCGTCGGGTGCAGCGATATCGCCTCTTTCGCGCTTTTGAACGAGGTCATCAACATCACGAAGAAAGGAAACAACGTGAAGATCAGAAAGAGCGCCAGCCCGGCGTAAAAGCTGATGCGGCGAAGCGTACGTTTACTTGTTGCCATGGAGATTCACCCGTTTTCTGGTAATGAGGATGACAGCGAAAATGATGATGAAGAGCACCACTGAAATCGCCGAGGCTTTACCGAGGTCATTAAACGCGAAGGCGGTTTTGTAGAGATAGACGCCCAGAATGTCGACTTTCGTCGTTAACAGATACACATCGGCGAACATGTAAAACATCCAGATGGTGCGAAGCGTCAGTACTGTCGCCAGCACAGGCATAATGGCGGGCAGCGTGACGATGCGAAAACGTTGCCAGGCGTTGGCTCCGTCCATCTCCGCCGCCTCGTAGAGCGATTTGTCGATAGTCTGAAGAATGGCGAGAAACGAGATAAAGGCGTAGGGGAAATAACGCCAGATGGCGAACAGCACCACCAGCACAAAACTGCTGCCAGGGTTATCGAACCAGAGCGGCGCCTCGTCATAGAGGTGCAGCAAGTCGCCTGCGATCCAGTTCACTACGCCATAGCCGTTGTTAAACATATATTTCCAGGCGAACACCAGCGAAATCGACGGCGTAACATAGGAGAGGATCACGAGCGAACGGGCCGTTTTACGCAGCCGGAATTCCCGGTTAAAGAAAATCGCGATCGCCAGCCCAAGCGTCGTGCTGCCAAGCACCACCAGCGCGGTGTACCAGAACGTCACCCACAGCGAATGCCAGAATGCGGCATCGGTAAGTATTTTGATGTAATTATCCAGGCCAACGAACCGCGAGATTAACCTTGGGTTCAGCGGCAGGCGCAGGAAACTGATTTCAATATTCGATAGCATTGGCCAGGCGACCAACCCTCCCAGCAACAGCAGGCTGGGCATCAGGAGGAACATGGCGAACGGCATATCAGAACGGCCGGAAAGCACTTTCTTCATGAACGTCATTCCTTGTGCAGAGAATTAGTGCTGCTGCACCAGTTCAACGAGGCGCTTCTGCCCCTTCGCGAGCGCGGATTGCGGCGCCTGTTGGCCGACCGTTACGCTATTTACCACTTCGTTGATGACCCCGGAGCCCGTTACGTCGCCCATGCGGGTAAAGTTCTTATCGCCAACCGAGCCGAAGACTTGCACGTTGGGATACTGGGCGATCAGTTCATTAGTGAGCACGCTAAAGGCCTGGATGACCGGGTTCTCCTTATAGGCGGGCGTATCGACGACCGCTTTGTTCACCGGCAGCGCCGCGCCGGGAGACATCAGCACCCACTGCGCGGCGTGAGGCGCTTGCTCCATAAAAGCGATAAATTTTTCCGCGGCGTCAGTCTCCTCCTCGCTTTGCCCGGCGGTAATGGTCAGAGAGGTAACCATGCCGTAAACGGCGGAGGATTTTTGCGTCGGCACGATAAAGCCGAGATCTTTCGGGTCGCCCTCTTTAAAGACGGCGGGCAGGATGTAGGTGGAGTAAATGGCCATCGGCGCCGTGCCGTTCATGAAAGCGTCTTTAATTTCCATAACGTCATTAGAGCCGGGCATTGAGAGTGCAGCGAGTTTGCCGTAATAATTGAGCGCCTCGCGCATTTCCGGCGTGTCGAGCGTTATCTCCCCCTGGGCATTAAACACGTTGGCGCCGTTAGAAAGCGCGAACTGGGAAAAAGCCTGTTCGGTCATCACGCTTTCCGCCGTTGGCAGCGCAATGCCATATTTTTTTTGCGCCGGATTAGCAAGCCTGGCGGCGGCGGTCAGCAGCGAGTCCCAGCCTGTCGGCTCGCTCAGACCCGCCCCGGCGAGCGCTGATTTACGATACCAGACGCCCTGCAGCCAGGAGCTCATCGGCACCCCCGTCCAGGCTTTGCCATCTTCGGTACGAATGATGCGCAATACGCCGTCATAGAACATGCCTTCACCAATTCCGGCAATAACCTGCTGCACCGCATCGCGATCGATAAGCTGTTCCTTATCCATCACCTTAGCGTAGTCATGGCTTATCTCGATAACTTCAGGCAGGGAGCCTGAACGTGCGAGGGTAGTGACTTTGGTGTTATAGGCGTCCTCTTCCACCGGCACTGGTTTAACCCTGATGCCGGGATTTTCTTTTTCAAACTCCGCGATGAGTTGATTAATTACCGCCTGGCGCTCCTGTTCAACGGAGGAGTGCATAAATTCAATGGTGGTGGCGTTATCCTCTTGCTTACAACCTGAAATCAGGGCGCACGCCACCAGTGCTGATAACAGCACGCGTTTATTTTTCCACATAATGCGTTCCTTTTATGCTTTGCTAAGCCACATTGCCTGCCAGGGGTTGAGGGTAATTTCCGGCGCGTTAATTACGGCATCACTTATTAATTCACGACGCCAGCCCTCCGTTAATAACACCGTCTGCGCCGTATTTCCCAGATTAAATATCGCCTTAATCTCTTCACCATTTAAGGCACGGCGAACAATAACGAAAAGCTGCTCACTGAGTAATTCCGCGCGAAATTCACTGTCCGGATGAAAAGCGGCATGATTACGACGAACATTAATTAAATGGCTTAATTGCCGCCAGGTTTCATGACGTAAATTGCCACTGCTGTTTAGCGCTTGCGCTATTTCAGCCTCAGTATATTTTTGACGGTTAATCGCGCGATTATAACCCAGTCGCTTCACGCCCTCTTCGTCATTGCGCGAGCCCAGAATGCTTTGAATATAAACCGCCGGCACGCCCGGGAAGCTCAGCAAAATAGCGTGAGCCAGAAGAAAACGGGACAGCCTTGTTGAGTCGCTACAGCCGCGGGTGTTAAGCGCATCCATATACGTGACGTTCACTTCATAAGGGCTGCGGCTGCCGTCCGGGTTATTTTTCCAGTTAACCCGCGCGCCCTCGGCCTGCAGGTCTTCCACCAGCGCCAGGATTTCCGCCTCGGGCAGAATGCCGCGCAGCGGATTGAGCCCGATGCCGTCGTGGGAAGCAAGAAAATTAAACCAGGTCGTGTCGCCGCCGCTGGCATCAAGGCTGTTGGCCCAGTCGCAGAGCGTGCGGGCGCTACGCGTGTGAATAGCATGCAGCACCAGCGGCGGCAGCGGGAATTGATAAACCATCTGCGCTTCGTCATGCCCGTTGCCCAGGTAGGAAATATTGTCTTTATGCGGGACGTTTGTTTCGGTGATGATGACCGTACCAGGCGCAACATAGTCCACAATAGCGCGAAAGAGTTTCACCAGCAGATGCGTTTTCTCAAGGTGAATGCAACAGGTGCCTGGCGTCTTCCACATAAAACCCACCGCGTCGAGCCGGACATACTGCGCGCCCTCTTTGAGGTAGTGCAGCAGCACGTCTACCATCGCCAGCAGCACTTCTGGACTCGCGAAATTAAGGTCTATCTGATCGTCGCTGAAGGTTGTCCAGAGGTGTCTGACCTGGCCGTCGGCAAGCGTAAAAGGCGTCAACAAAGGGAGCGCGCGCGGGCGCGTGACGGCGGAAAGATCGGTCGACGGGTCCACCGCAATAAAAAAATCTTCATAGCCTGGCTTTTGGTGCAGATAATTGCGAAACCATTCGCTTTTCGCCGACATATGGTTGCAGACAAAATCAAACATCAGGCGGGCGCTTTCTCCCAGGCGTGCTACGTCATCCCAGTCGCCATTAATCGGGTCAACCTGGTGATAGTCAATAACCGAAAAACCGTCGTCCGAAGACCAGGGATAAAAAGGCAGAAGGTGCACATGCGAGAAAGTCGAGCGTAAATAATTATCAAAAAAACGTTTAAAAGTAGCGAGTCGACTTTCGCCCGGAGAACTAAACTGGTCGGCATACGTAATCAATACCACATCGCTTTCATCCCACCCTCTTTTACGAGAAACGTTGATTTCCCGGCGGGCGTTATTCATATTTTCTGATAAGCGTAGGTAGTTTTCTTCTTTAAATTTTTCACCGTATATCGCGGCGAGAGAGTTTTTTATGGCATCCATTTTTCTTTTCCATGGTAGCGGTCCCACGGAAAGTGAGCCTACTCCCGGCCTTATTAGCTGTCAACACGCCTTCCGCCGCATTTTCGGAATAAGACCTAAATAAAAAAAGAAAAAGGTGATAAATGTGAAATACGCCAAATTACTGGCGTATCGCAGGCAAGAAATAATTGACGCAAAAAAACCGCCGCTATTTGCGGCGGGGTTTATCAACGTAGCGCGAAGAAATTTTATTTGCCGCACGCCGCAGCAGCGGCTCCAGAGCAAATGCAAGCAACATTTTAGCGGGACGGCGGGCAACCGATTTTACCGCCCAGCCTGCAATGCCTGCCGGGCCGTAGCGCAGCGCCGTAAGCGCTACAAGTTTAGTGGCGAGCTTCAGCCCCGGCTTCGCCGAGCGCGAAAGTCTTTGCCAACGGGATGTTTCGTTCATCGGCCCTCCTCGTATAACCCTTGTGTTAATACTATAGCTGACGGAACCTTCCGCGCAGGGTAAAGGCGTCGGAGGTGACGTAGCGTTCCATCTCCCGCAGCCGCTTCTCCCCCGCCGCCAATTCGGCGTCCACGGCGTCAAGCAGTTCGCTGCTGGTGGCCTGAGCCTCGTTATCCATCGCGTCGGCTGGCATCGGATCCAGCGCGAAAGTCATGATGATGTAAGCCACTACCGTAAAAAACGCGAGCCCGAAAAAGAGCGACAGCACAACAATCAACCGCACCAGCTTAACCGGCACATTAAGATAGTGGGCAAGCCCGGCGCAGACTCCCTTAAGCATGCCCTGCTGCGGAATGCGCCAGAGCTTGCGGCCGTTAAATGCACTCGTCATTAGCTGTTTCTCCAGTTGGGGTTTTCGGCGTCCAGGATCTGTTCCAGCGCCTGGATACGCTCACGCATCCGGCGGGACTCTTCCGTTAACTGTACCAGCCGCTGACGTTCGTTAGCGTTCAGATTCCCTGTAGAGCGGTTGCTGTAGTGCAGCCACAGCCAGACAGGGGCCACGAACAAGACGAAAATAGTCAGCGGAATGGCGAGAAAAAGTGCGCTCATGTGTACTCCTTACAGGTGAGTCGCCGCGGCAGCTCACTGCCGCGGCCCTTTTTGTTATTTTACTGCTCGTCGCGCTGGACTCTGGCTTTAAGCGCCGCCAGCTGCGCGCTGATTTCATCGTCCGCTTTCAGGTCAGAGAACTGCTGGTCGAGCGATTTCTGTTTACCAAAGCGGTGGCTTTCCGCTTCCGCTTCCATCTGGTCGATACGGCGCTCGAAAGATTCAAAACGCGCCATGGCTTCATCAATTTTACCGGTATCCAGCTGACGGCGGACGTCGCGGGAAGATGAGGCTGCCTGATGGCGCAGCGTCAACGCCTGCTGGCGCGCGCGGGTTTCGCTCAGTTTATTCTCAAGCTCGCCTATCTCTTTCTTCATGCGCTCCAGGGTTTCGTCAACCAGAGTGACTTCCTCTTCCAGTACGGCGATAAGGTCAGTCAGCTTCTGTTTTTCGATAAGGGCGGCGCGCGCCAGATCGTCTTTATCCTTACGCAGCGCCAGCTCGGCTTTTTCCTGCCATTCGTTCTGCTGCGCGGTAGCTTGCTCAATGCGACGAGCCAGCTGTTTCTTTTCCGCCAGCGCGCGAGCGGAAGTGGAGCGCACCTCAACCAGCGTATCTTCCATTTCCTGAATCATCAGGCGCACCAGCTTTTGCGGATCTTCCGCTTTCTCCAGCAGCGAGTTGATGTTGGCGTTCACGATGTCGGCAAAACGAGAAAAAATACCCATAACATAATCCTCTTTCATTATTCAGGCATTGAGGCGTCGGTCGCCCTGCTTGCTTGTTTAATTCAATTAGCATGCCAGTTTCGCAACCATTTGATTTTGTTTGTTATGGATAATTTTACCGCTGCGGCAAACCAGGCTACAGTGGTGATATCCACCAACAAATGGTGAAATTCATCATGGCTGAATACAAAGATAATCTGATTGGCGAGGCGAACAGTTTTCTTGAGGTGCTGGAGCAGGTTTCACAGCTGGCGCCGCTTGATAAACCGGTGTTGATCATCGGTGAACGCGGCACGGGCAAGGAACTTATCGCTAACCGTCTGCACTACCTCTCCCGCCGCTGGCAGGGGCCGCTTATTTCGCTTAATTGCGCCGCGCTTAATGAAAATCTGCTTGATTCAGAGCTGTTCGGCCACGAGGCGGGCGCGTTTACGGGCGCGCAGAAACGCCACCCGGGGCGTTTTGAGCGCGCCGATGGCGGCACGCTATTTCTTGACGAGCTGGCCACCGCGCCGATGCTGGTGCAGGAAAAGCTGTTGCGCGTGATTGAATATGGCGAACTGGAGCGCGTGGGCGGCAGCCAGCCGCTGCAGGTGAATGTGCGCCTGGTTTGCGCCACCAATGCAGACCTGCCCGCCCTGGTGGCGCAAGATAAATTCCGCGCCGACCTGCTCGACAGGCTCGCCTTCGACGTCGTCCAACTCCCTCCCCTGCGCGAGCGGCGCAGCGATATCATGCTGCTGGCGGAGCAATTCGCCATTCAGATGTGTCGCGAGCTTGGGTTGCCGCTCTTCCCCGGTTTTAGCCCCGATGCGCAAGATACGCTGCTGGGCTATGCCTGGCCTGGCAATATTCGCGAGCTGAAAAATGTGGTGGAGCGGTCGGTATACCGCCACGGCAGCAGCGAAGAGCCGGTGGATAATATTATTCTTGACCCGTTCAATCGCACCCGGGCGCCGGCCCCGGAGCCCACACACTCTCCTGGTGCGCCCGCGCTGCCGCTGGATCTGCGCCAGTGGCAGCACGACCAGGAGAAGACGCTGCTGGAAGCGAGCCTTGCTCAGGCGAAATATAACCAGAAACGGGCCGCCGACTTGCTCGGCTTGACCTACCATCAGTTGCGGGCGCTGATGAAAAAACACCAGACGGCCTGAGCGGCGCGCTTACGCAGTCAGACTTTTTTTACGAAGCTATGTCAGGTGCGATACACTTTGGCTAGAGCCTTCATAACCTAAAAATATATGCGTGCAATTTTACCCCCCTTGCTTTTGACGCTTGGCTTGCTGAGCGGCCAGACGCTGGCTGCGTCCGCTGAACAGCCCGCCGATATTCGTCAAAGCGGGTTTGTTTATTGTGTTAACGGCCAGGTCAATACGTTTACTCCCCAGAAAGCGGGCAGCGGACTTATTGTCGATACGCTCGCCGCCCAGCTTTATGACCGTTTACTGGATGTGGATCCTTATACTTATCGTCTGGTGCCTGAACTGGCGGAAAGCTGGGAAGTGCTGGATAACGGCGCGACGTACCGGTTCCGCCTGCGTAACAATGTTCACTTTCAGTCTACGGCCTGGTTTACCCCTACCCGCCCGCTGAATGCGGATGATGTGGTATTCAGCTTCCAGCGCATCTTTAACCGCAATCATCCCTGGCATGCGGTTAACGGCGCGAGTTATCCCTATTTCGATAGCCTGCAGTTTGCCGAAAGCGTGCAAAGCGTGCGTAAACTGGATAACCGCACGGTAGAGTTTCGCCTGGCGAAACCGGATGCCTCTTTCCTGTGGCATCTTGCGACCCATTACGCTTCGGTCATGTCCGCGGAATACGCCGATAAACTCACCGCGAGCGACAAACAAGAGCAGTTTGACCGCGAGCCGGTCGGCACCGGCCCCTTTAAACTGAGCGAATACAGAGCCGGGCAGTATATCCGGCTGGTTCGTCATGATGGCTACTGGCGCGGCCAGCCGCTGATGCCGCAGGTGGTGGTGGATTTAGGCTCCGGCGGCACCGGGCGTCTTTCCAAACTGCTGACTGGCGAATGCGACGTGCTTGCCTGGCCCGCCGCCAGCCAGCTCACCATTCTGCGTGACGACCCGCGCCTGCGCCTGAACCTGCGTCCCGGCATGAATATCGCTTATCTGGCGTTCAACACCAGCAAACCGCCGCTGGACAACCCGGAAGTACGGCATGCGCTGGCGCTCGCCATCAACAACCAACGTTTGATGCAGTCTATTTACTACGGTACCGCGGAAACCGCTTCCTCTATTCTGCCGCGCGCCTCCTGGGCTTATGACAATGAGTCAAAAGTGACCGAGTACAATCCGCGTCGCGCGCGGGAAAAGCTGCGCGAACTGGGCATTCATGACCTGACGCTGCAGCTGTGGGTGCCGACCAGCTCCCAAGCATGGAACCCAAGCCCGCTCAAAACCGCTGAACTGATCCAGGCGGATATGGCGCAGGTTGGCGTCGAAGTGAAAATCGTGCCGGTGGAAGGCCGCTTCCAGGAGGCGCGGCTGATGGATATGACGCATGACTTAACGCTTGCCGGCTGGACCACCGACAGCAACGACCCGGACAGTATTTTCCGCCCGCTGCTTAGCTGTGCGGCGATTCATTCGCAAACTAACTATGCCCACTGGTGCAACCGCCCGTTTGACAACTTACTGCAAAAAGCGCTGGCTTCGCAGCAGTTGGCTTCCAGGATAGAGGCCTATACCGCCGCGCAGCATATGCTGGCCGACCAGTTGCCGGTACTGCCGCTGGCCTCGTCTCTTCGTTTGCAGGCTTACCGTTACGATATGAAAGGCCTGGTGCTGAGCCCCTTTGGCAATGCCTCTTTCGCTGGCGTATCCCGCGATAACGCGGAGGTAAAAAAACCATGATTATTTACACCATTCGGCGTCTTGTGCTGCTTCTGGTGACCCTGTTTTTTCTTACCCAGGTGGGATTTTGCCTGAGCTATTTCACGCCGCACGCCCCGTTGCAGGGAGCCTCATTCTGGAATGCCTGGCTTTTCTGGCTGCAAAGCGTCGTGCACTGGGATTTTGGCGTTTCAAGCATTAACGGCCAGCTTATCACTACGCAGCTGCGTGAAGTTTTCCCGGCGACAATGGAGCTTTGCCTGCTGGCGTTCGGCCTGGCGCTGCTGGTGGGGATCCCGGTGGGGATGGCGGCAGGCGTCATGCGCGGCAAATGGCAGGATAAATTTATTAGCGCGCTGGCCTTGCTGGGTTTTTCAATTCCGGTTTTCTGGCTGGCGCTGCTCTTTACGCTCTTTTTCTCGTTGACGCTTGGCTGGCTGCCGGTTTCAGGACGGTTTGATCTTCTTTATGAAGTGAAAAACGTCACTGGCTTTGCGCTTATCGACGCCTGGCTTTCCGACTCGCCGTGGCGGCACGAAATGATGGTCAGCGCGCTGCGCCATATGGTGCTGCCCGTGATTACGCTTGCGGTAGCGCCGACCACCGAGGTGGTGCGCCTGATGCGCATCAGCACCATGGAGGTATTTGAGCAAAACTATATTAAAGCGGCCGCCACGCGCGGGCTTTCTCGTTTCACCATTTTACGCCGCCACGTGCTGCATAACGCGCTGCCGCCGGTGATCCCTCGCCTTGGTCTGCAGTTTTCCACCATGCTGACGCTGGCGATGATTACCGAAATGGTCTTCAGCTGGCCAGGCCTCGGGCGGTGGCTGGTTAACGCCATTCGTCAGCAAGACTATGCCGCTATTTCAGCGGGCGTGATGGTAATAGGCTCACTGGTCATTTTGATTAATATGCTCTCCGATCTTCTCGGCGCGCTCGCTAATCCGCTGAAACATAAGGACTGGTATGCCTTACGATAATGTTTATAGCGAAAAGCGCCCCCCCGGCGCGCTGCGCACCGTGTGGCGCAAGTTTTACGGCGACACGGCGGCGATGGTCGGCCTTTACGGCTGCGCCGGGCTGGTGCTGCTCTGCCTGTTTGGTTCGCTTTTCGCTCCCTATGGGATTGATCAACAATTTTTAGGCTATCAACTGCTGCCGCCGTCGTGGTCGCGCTATGGCGAGGTTTCGTTTTTCCTGGGCACTGACGACCTGGGGCGCGACGTGCTGAGTCGCCTGCTCAGCGGCGCGGCGCCCACGGTAGGCGGCGCGTTTGTCGTGACGCTCGCCGCCACCTTATGCGGACTGGCGCTCGGTGTGCTTGCCGGAGCGACCCACGGCCTGCGCTCGGCGGTCATGAACCATATTCTGGATACGCTGCTTTCCATCCCCTCTCTGCTGCTGGCGATAATCGTGGTCGCTTTCGCCGGGCCGCACCTGACGCACGCAATGTTCGCCGTCTGGCTTGCCCTGCTGCCGCGAATCGTTCGCTCGGTCTACGGCATGGTGCACGACGAACTGGAGAAAGAGTATGTTGTGGCGGCGCGTCTCGATGGCGCCACCACCTTTAATATTCTGTGGTTTGCTGTGCTGCCGAATACCGCCTCGGTGCTGGTTGCCGAAATCACCCGCGCGTTCTCAATGGCCATCCTTGATATCGCCGCACTCGGCTTCCTCGACCTGGGCGCCCAACTGCCTTCGCCTGAATGGGGCGCGATGCTTGGCGATGCGCTGGAGTTGATTTACGTTGCGCCCTGGACCGTCATGCTGCCAGGGGCGGCGATTATGATAAGCGTCCTGATGATTAACCTGCTGGGCGAAGGCATCCGCCGCGCCATCAATGCGGGGGTGGAATAATGCCGTTACTTGATATCCGTAATCTGACGATTGAACTCAAAACGGCCGAAGGCTGGGTTAAGGCGGTAGACCGCGTCAGCCTGAGCCTTGCCGAAGGCGAAATCCGCGGGCTGGTGGGCGAATCGGGGTCAGGGAAGAGTCTTATCGCTAAAGCCATCTGCGGCGTCACGAAAGACTCCTGGCGCGTGACAGCCGACCGCATGCGTTTTGCCGATATTGACTTGCTGCGCCTGTCGCCGCGCGAGCGCCGCCGCCTGGTGGGTCATAATGTATCAATGATTTTTCAGGAGCCGCAGTCGTGTCTTGATCCCTCAGAACGCGTAGGTCGCCAACTGATGCAAAACATTCCCGCCTGGACTTATAAAGGACGCTGGTGGCAACGTTTCGGCTGGCGCAAGCGTCGCGCTATTGAGCTTTTGCACCGCGTCGGGATAAAAGATCACAAAGACGCTATGCGCAGTTTTCCTTACGAATTGACCGAGGGCGAATGCCAGAAGGTGATGATAGCTATCGCGCTGGCGAACCAGCCGCGTCTGCTGATTGCCGATGAGCCGACCAACGCCATGGAGCCCACGACGCAGGCGCAAATTTTCCGTTTGCTCACCCGGCTTAATCAGAACAACAACACCACGATTTTGCTTATCAGCCATGACCTGCAGATGCTGAGCCAGTGGGCGGACCGCATCAATGTGCTTTACTGCGGGCAGACGGTGGAAACCGCGCCGAGCGAAGACTTAATTTCCATGCCGCATCACCCTTATACGCAGGCGCTTATCCGGGCTATCCCCGACTTCGGCAGCCCGATGCCGCATAAAAGCCGCCTCAATACGCTGCCTGGCGCGATTCCCTTGCTTGAGCATTTACCGATTGGCTGCCGTCTGGGTCCTCGCTGCCCGTACGCTCAGCGCAAATGCATCGAAACGCCGCGGCTCGATGGCCCGCGCGGCCACTATTTCGCCTGCCATTTCCCCCTGAACATGGAGAAAGAGTGAAATGGTCGAGACCCTCTTACAGATCCGTAATCTCAGTAAAACCTTCCGCTACCGTACCGGCTGGTTCCATCGTCAGACCATAGAGGCGGTAAAGCCGCTCAGTTTTACCCTGCGCGAAAGGCAGACGCTGGCGATTATCGGCGAAAACGGCTCGGGCAAATCGACGCTTGCGAAAATGCTCGCCGGAATGATAGCGCCCACCACGGGCGATATGATGATTGACGATCATCCGCTGCATTTTGGCGATTACGCCTTTCGCAGCCAGCGCATCAGGATGATTTTCCAGGATCCCTCCACCTCGCTTAACCCGCGCCAGCGAATTTCGCAGATCCTTGATTTCCCACTGCGCCTGAACACCGACCTGGAGCCGCAGGCGCGAAAAAAACGCATCATTGAAACCCTGCGCATGGTTGGGCTGCTGGAAGATCACGCAAGCTACTATCCGCACATGCTTGCGCCCGGCCAGAAACAGCGCCTGGGGCTGGCGCGCGCGCTGATCCTGCGCCCGAAAGTGATTGTGGCGGACGAGGCGCTCGCCTCGCTCGATATGTCGATGCGCTCGCAATTGATTAACCTGATGCTCGAGCTGCAGGAGAAGCAGGGCATCGCCTATATTTACGTCACGCAGCATATCGGCATGATGAAGCATATCAGCGACCAGGTGATGGTGATGCATCAGGGCGAAGTCGTGGAGCGCGGCGCGACGGCGGATGTGCTGGCGTCGCCGCTGCATGAACTGACAAAACGGCTTATCGCCAGCCATTTCGGCGAGGCGCTGACCGCCGACGCCTGGCGTAAAGACCGTTAATTCCTCTCTCCGCCCGGCACCGCGCCGGGCTTTTTTATCTTTTTTCAACGCCCTCACCTTACCCAATCGGTTCATTTCACCCTTCACATTTAACAATTTAACTTTCATTCGTAACAAATTTTGCCGATACCATTCACATCAATGAACCAGGTGGTATAATTATTTTATCTGGTCAGAAGACGCCCGTCTGCTCGCCATCACATCCCAACGCTGTACTTCGCCCCGGCTAACCGCTGGCGCGTTATCTGGAGAATTGTTATGTCTGAAAATTACACCCGGCCGTCGCGCGCGCTGGGTATCTGGTCTGCTTTGCTGGGGCTGATGCTGCTTGCCATCGGCCTTTTCTTTGTCATCGGCGGTGGCAAATTGCTGTCGCTTGGCGGCAGCGCCTACTTCCTGGTAGCAGGCGTAATCACCCTGCTCTCGGCTATTCAGCTTTTTCGCCGTAAGTCTTCCGCCGGTCCGCTGTTCGCGCTGGTCTTTTTTGGCACGCTGATCTGGGCGCTGTTCGATGCAGGCTGGGATTTCTGGCCGCTGGTATCGCGCCTGATGGTGCCGGCAGGCCTGATGCTGCTTATCGCCGCCACCTGGCCCGCGCTTCGCAAACGTGAAGGCAAACCGGCCCATCGCGGCGCGGCGTGGTCCTTCAGCGGGCTGATTCTGCTCGGCATGTTGGTGGCTTTCTGGCAGATGTTCCTGCCGCATCCCCCCGTCGCTTTTAAAGGCGAACCGCTGCCGCTGGTGCCGGTTGCGAAAGACAACGCGCAGACTGACTGGGCCAATTATGGCAACACGCCCGGCGGCAGCCGTTTTGTCGCGCTCGATCAAATCACGCGTGATAACGTTAAAGATCTTAAAGTCGCCTGGACTATGCATACCGGCGACATTCCGGATAGCCCAACCGGCAACGGCGCGGAAGATCAGCAAACGCCGCTGCAAATCGGCAACACGCTTTACCTTTGCACGCCGCACAATAACGTTATCGCCGTTGAAGCAAACAGCGGCAAGCAACTCTGGAAGCGCGAAATCAATGCGCAAGCGGAAGTGTGGAACCGCTGCCGCGGACTGGCTTACTTCGACGCGACCAAACCGCTGAGCCAGCCGACCGTGCCGGGCTCGACACCGGTTAAAACCGTGAGCATGGCCGCTGACGCCAGTTGCCAGCGCCGCATTCTGATGAACACCATTGATGCGCGTCTGATTGCGATTAACGCAGATAACGGCGAGTTCTGTGAAGGCTTTGGCAACCACGGCGTAGTGGATTTGAAAGCGGGCCTTGGCGACGCGCAGGATCCTAAATACCAGCTTACTTCAGCCCCTACGCTTGCCGGCACGACGGTGGTTGTCGGCGGCCGCGTGGCGGATAACGTCCAGACTGACATGCCAGGCGGCGTGTTGCGCGGTTTCGACGTCATCACCGGTGAAATGCGCTGGGCGTTCGACCCGGGCAACGATAACCCCAACGCGGTGCTGATGCCGGGCCAGAATTACGCTCGCAGTACGCCGAACTCTTGGGCGCCGATGTCTTACGACCCGGCTATGAATACCGTCTTTATCCCGATGGGCAGTTCGTCTGTTGACCTGTGGGGCGGCAACCGCACACCGCTTGATCATAAATATGGCGCATCTATCCTCGCGCTTGACGCCACCACCGGCAAAGAGAAGTGGGTATACCAGACCGTTCATAACGACCTGTGGGACTTCGACATTCCCATGCAGCCTACCCTGCTGGATTTCCCGCAAAAAGAGGGCGGCAGCAAACCTGCGGTGGTGTTTGGCACTAAAGCGGGCCAGATTTTCGTGCTGGATCGCCTGACAGGCAAGCCGCTGACGGAAGTCAAAGAGCTGCCGATGAAGCAAGGCAACATTCCAAACGAGCAGTACACCAAAACGCAGCCTCACTCGGTCGGCATGCCGCAGATCGGCGCGCAAACGCTGAAAGAATCCGATATGTGGGGCGCCACGCCGTTTGACCAACTCGCCTGCCGCATCGCATTTAAAGAGATGCGTTATGACGGCCTCTTCACCGTTCCGGGTACCGACAAGTCCCTGAGCTTCCCGGGCTCGCTCGGCGGCATGAACTGGGGCAGCCTCTCGACAGACCCGAATAATCACTACATTTTCGTTAACGATATGCGTCTGGGTCTGTGGGTGCAGATGATCCCGGCTGACACCAGCGCTATCTCGCGCGGCAGCAACGGCGGCGAAGCTATCAATACCGGTATGGGCGCGGTGCCGCTCAAAGGCACGCCGTATGCCGTAAACAAGAACCGCTTTATGTCGCCGCTTGGCATTCCTTGCCAGAAGCCGCCGTTTGGCACCCTCTCCGCCATTGACCTGAAAACCCAAAAAGTGGTGTGGCAGGTTCCGGTCGGCACCGTGCAGGATACCGGCCCGTTCGGCATCAAAATGCGCGCGCAGATGCCGGTAGGCATGCCGACGCTTGGCGGCACGCTCGCCACGCAGGGCGGCCTGGTGTTTATCGCCGGTACGCAGGATTACTACCTGCGCGCATTCGACAGCGCTACGGGCAAAGAACTGTGGAAAGCGCGTCTGCCGGTCGGCAGCCAGGGCGGCCCGATGAGCTATGTTTCACCGAAAGACGGTAAGCAGTACATCCTGATTTCAGCAGGCGGCGCGCGCCAGTCGCCGGACCGTGGCGATTACGTTATCGCGTACACCCTGGATAAATAAGGCATTATCCGCCAGCCCTGAAAGCCCTTCGCCTCGCAGCGAGGGGCTTTTTTTATCACCCTGAGGTTGGATCAGTCTGCGGTCGCGGCTGAGGTATACTTATCCGGTGCAGAGTGCTTTCAAGGGGCCCCCTTCTTTGCCCCCGCTGTACAGAACGTCCTGCCGCTCTCTGGATGTCCGCTCCGCTCTGGTTTAGCGCGAACAGGTTACAAAATGCGCTGAAGATGACGCGTTTTCAGCCTAAGTCACGAAAATCGCCGGAAAAAGAGCGTGACACAGGAGGGCTTCAGTGGGATATAATTTTGCCTTCATTTCGAATACTTTTGGCTTAACTGAGTTAACCTGCTGATTGTTAAGCCAAAAAAGCAATGACTATAAGGATTAAAGCTATGGGTTTTCTTACCGGTAAGCGCATTCTGGTGACTGGCGTTGCCAGCAAACTGTCCATCGCGTACGGTATCGCACAGGCTATGCGTCGCGAAGGGGCTGAACTGGCGTTCACCTACCAGAACGATAAGCTGAAAGGCCGCGTGGAAGAGTTTGCCGCTCAACTGGACTCCAGCATTGTGCTGCCGTGTGACGTTGCGGAAGATGAGAGCATTACCGCGCTGTTCACCGAGCTTGCCAAAGTCTGGCCGAAATTTGACGGTTTCGTACACTCCATCGGCTTCGCTCCGGCGGATCAGCTGGATGGCGACTACGTTAACGCCGTAACCCGTGAAGGCTTCAAAATTGCCCACGACATCAGCGCCTACAGCTTTGTTGCCATGGCGAAAGCCTGCCGCGAGATGCTGAACCCGGGCTCTGCCCTGCTGACCCTCTCCTACCTGGGCGCAGAGCGCGCTATCCCGAACTATAACGTGATGGGGCTTGCGAAAGCGTCTCTGGAAGCGAACGTTCGCTACATGGCGAATGCAATGGGTCCGGAAGGCGTGCGCGTTAACGCCATCTCCGCGGGCCCGATCCGCACCCTGGCGGCTTCCGGTATTAAAGACTTCCGTAAAATGCTGGCGCATTGCGAAGCGGTTACGCCGATTCGTCGTACCGTCACCATTGAAGACGTGGGCAACAGCGCGGCGTTCCTCTGCTCCGATCTTTCCGGCGGCATCACCGGTGAAGTGGTTCACGTTGACGGCGGCTTTAGCATCGCCGCGATGAACGAGCTGGAACTGAAATAATCCGCTGCTGATTCGCGCAAAGGGCAGGTTTTTAACCTGCCCTTTTCATTTATGCCTTTCTGATATTTATTATCACCGAACATTCTTTTATCGCCGCCAGCGGTTACGCCAGGATAAGTCAGCGTGATCTGTCCCGGCGTGCTGCATTTCAGGGTGCTCCGGGTCGCCAATTTTGACCAAGGAACGACCATGGAACCACGCCGTTTTTCCGGCAAAAGCCACTGGTATCATGAAACCCAATCCAGCCGCTGTCCGGCTGACGTGCTCCCGCTGGTGCCCGAAGCCGCCTGGGTGGATGACCGTCTGCTGCTTGATTTATCGCTTGCCCACTCCCCTGCGCTTGCGCAGCTGGAATGGATTAACGAAGCGAGAAAACTGATTCCGCTGCTCTTCCCTGAAAGCGTGGCGGTGACAAGGCTGCATACCCTGAGCAGTTACGACCGTCTGAGCACCGCGCTGACCGTCGCGCAGGTATGGGGCGTACAGCGGCTCTGTAACCATTACGCCGCCCTGCTTGCTCCGCAGCCGGGCCCCGACTCCTCGCGTGAAAGCAACCGCCGCCTGACCCAAATCACCCAGTTCGCCCGCCAGCTCGCCATTTCGCCTACGGTGATTGATGACGCGGCGCGCGCGCAGCTTGATGAGGTGGGTCTTTCGTGGTTTGACCGGGTGACGTTTACCCAGATAATCGGCTTTATCGGTTTTCAGGCGCGAGTGGTCGCTATCTTCCAGGCCTTGCAGGGACAACCGGTGCGCTGGGTGCCGGGGCTGGATATGCTGCAGGATGCGGCGCCTGAGCATTTCGGTCTGTCAGATTCTCACTGGCGCGCCGATTTACCGCCTGTCGCTATCAGCCATGCCAGCGAAAGCCAGCTTAAAGCGCTGGCCGCCTGTCAGCCGCATCTGGCCTTGCGGGAGCTTTCGCACACGCTGGTTTATGATGCGGAAGTTCTGAATTTATTGCGCCAGCTTTGCGAACGCCTGAGCGACGGTCTTGATGATGAGGATCGCTCGCTGGTAACGTTGTTGACCGCGCGCATCAACGGCAGCGCCGCCTGTTTTAACGACACGCTTCAACGCTGGCGCGGCGAGCCCAATCTGCCGGAAGCGATACGCAACGGCGAGCGCGCGTTGCTGGCATGGAGCCACAATCATCCGCGCGAGCGCGCCATTATCCAGGCGGTGCAGCAGCTCACCCGAGCCCCCGATCGCTTTAGCGCCGCGCAGTTAACCCCCCTGCTCGATCAAGGTTACAGCGCCGACGCCGCGCTGCGCCTGCTCGCCTGGGGCGGACTGTGCGGCTGGATCAACCGCCTCAGGATGGGGCTTGGCAGCGACCGCTGAGGGCTGAGACATTCATCGTTCAGGCCAAAGAGCGCTTGCCGCGAAGGGCGCAATCGCGTAAAACTGTCAGCCGCTCTTTTGGCCACGAAAATTCATACTATGTTTCAGGATAACCCGCTGCTTGCGCAGCTTAAACAGCAACTTCACTCCCAGACGCCTCGCGCCGAAGGGGTGGTAAAAGCCACGGATAAAGGCTTCGGCTTCCTTGAAGTCGACGCGCAGAAAAGCTACTTCATTCCGCCGCCGCAGATGAAGAAAGTGATGCATGGCGACCGTATCATCGCCGTGATTCACACGGAAAAAGAAAAGGAATCCGCTGAGCCGGAAGAGCTTGTCGAACCCTTTCTCACTCGTTTTGTTGGCCGGGTGCAGAAAAAAGACGACCGTCTTTCTATCATTCCGGATCATCCGCTACTGAAAGACGCTATCCCCTGTCGCGCCGCCCGCGGCGTGGAGCACGACTTCCAGCAGGGCGACTGGGCTGTCGCCCAGATGCGCCGTCATCCCCTGAAAGGGGACCGCAGCTTCTACGCTGAGCTGACGCATTTCATCACCTTCAGCGACGATCATTTCGCTCCATGGTGGGTGACGCTCGCTCGTCATAACCTTGAGCGCGAAGCGCCGGATGGCGTGGCGACAGAAATGCTCGACGAAGGCCTGGTGCGTGAAGACCTGACGGCGCTCGACTTTGTCACAATCGACAGCGCCAGCACCGAAGATATGGATGATGCCTTGTTTGCAGAAGAAGCGGCGGACGGCAGCATCCAGTTAACCGTGGCTATCGCCGATCCGACCGCCTGGATTGCCGAAGGCAGCAAGCTTGATAATGCCGCGCGCATTCGCGCTTTTACCAACTATCTGCCGGGTTTCAATATCCCAATGCTGCCGCGTGAGCTTTCTGACGACCTCTGTTCGCTGCGCGCGAATGAACGTCGCCCGGTGCTCGCCTGCCGCATGGCCATCGATGCGGATGGCGCTATCGGCGACGACATTCGTTTTTTCGCCGCGACTATCGAATCGAAAGCCAAGCTGGTGTATGACAATGTCTCCAACTGGCTGGAAAACAGCGGCGACTGGCAGCCGGAAAGCGACGCCATCGCTCAGCAGATCCGCCTGTTGCAGACTGTTTGCGCGCGCCGCGGCGAATGGCGTCATAACCATGCGCTGGTCTTTAAAGATCGTCCCGACTACCGCTTTATTCTCGGTGAGAAAGGCGAAGTGCTGGATATCGTGGCCGAACCCCGCCGTATCGCCAACCGCATGGTAGAAGAGGCGATGATCGCCGCTAACGTCTGCGCCGCTCGCGTACTGCGCGACTCGCTGGGCTTTGGCGTTTACAACGTGCACTCAGGCTTTGATCCAGCGAATACTGAACAGCTTGCGGCGCTGCTGAAGAGCCACGGCATGCATGTGGATGCGCAGGAAGTGCTGACGCTGGACGGCTTCTGCAAACTGCGTCGCGAACTGGACGCGCAACCGTCAGGTTTTCTCGACAGCCGTATTCGCCGCTTCCAGTCGTTCGCTGAAATCAGCACCGAACCGGGACCGCACTTTGGGCTGGGGCTGGAAGCATACGCCACCTGGACTTCGCCTATCCGCAAATATGGTGACATGCTGAACCATCGCCTGCTGAAAGCCATCATTAAAAATGAAACGGCGCAGCGTCCGCAGGATGAAGTGACCGTACAGATGGCTGAACGTCGCCGCCTGAACCGCATGGCGGAGCGCGATGTCGGCGACTGGCTTTATGCTCGCTTCCTTAATGATAAAGCGGGTACAGATACCCGTTACGCTGCTGAGATTATCGATGTCAGCCGCGGCGGCATGCGCGTGCGTCTTGTTGATAATGGCGCCGTAGCGTTTATTCCGGCGCCGTTCCTCCATGCCGTGCGTGACGAGCTGGTTTGCAGCCAGGAAAACGGCACCGTGCAAATTAAAGGCGAAACCGTTTATAAAGTGACGGATGTTATCGACGTAACGATCGCCGAAGTGCGTATGGAAACCCGCAGCGTTATCGCTCGTCCTGCCGTATAATTCCCTCCCTTTTTCCCCGGCTGCGCCGGGGAAACTTTCTTCAGCCCTTCTTCTTAGTTCCGCTTCGTGAGCATTAACACTTTTTCTCTTTCTGACCACGCAAAAAAAGCAAAAAACGCCCACAATAAGAGGTATTCTTCACGTCAGGTAAAGGCATGTTGATTGTGAGTGGTAAAATAAGCTGCTGCGAATATTACGTTTTTTTGACTATCTTTTTATGAAAACAAGGTTGTTTTGCGTCTCCTGAAGGCGCTCGCTGTCCAGAGCCTGCCTGTGGGAAATAACATGTGCGCTTATTGGTTGGGTCGGGAGAAAGAATGAAAGACGAACAGGAGCAAAACCTGCTTTATCGTTATTTAGGGACAACCAGCCCGTACTGGCGTTTACCCGCCGACAGCAACGCTTTGCAATTGGCCGCAAGCGAAAACTCCGATATTAGTCAGGTGGTAACCCTCACGCCAGAACAGGCGGAACACATCCGGTCGATGACAGTTATTACCTCCAGCGTCACGATGTCAGTTTCAATTTTCGGCTGCGAAGTGCCGCTGCATCTGGTGGGACGCAAAGTGTCGAAACGCGAATGGGCGGGTACCGCGTCGAGCTGGCATGACACCTCCTCCGTCGCCCGCGATCTGGTACAGGGCCTCTCATTTGCTGAGCAGGTCGTTTCTGAGGCCAATTCCGTCATTGTTATTCTCGACCGTCTTGGCAATATTCAGCGCTTCAACCGGCTTTCGGAAGAATATACCGGGATGAAAGAGCAGGAAGTTATTGGCCAGAACGTATTTAAACTCTTTATGAGCCCGACGGAAGCAGCAGCGTCAAGGCGTAATATTTCCGGCTTTTTCCGTAATGGTAACTCTTATGAGGTAGAGCGCTGGATTAAAACGCGCAAAGGCCAGCGGCTTTTTTTATTCCGAAATAAATTTGTGCACAGCGGCAGCGGTAAAAATGAAATATTCCTGATTTGCTCCGGCACAGATATTACCGAAGAGCGTCGCGCACAAGAACGCTTACGGGTATTGGCTAACACCGACACTATCACCGGGCTGCCAAATCGTAACGCCATTCATGACATGATAACCGAAGCCATCGCCCAGCGGGGCGAAACGCAGGTGGGCGTAGTGTATCTCGACCTGGATAACTTCAAGAAAGTGAACGACGCCTATGGCCATATGTTTGGCGACCAGCTGTTGCAGGCGGTGTCGTTGGCCATTCTGAGCTGTCTTGAAGATGGGCAACTGCTGGCGCGCCTTGGCGGCGACGAATTTATCGTGCTTGCGACCAATACGTCGCAAGGCGCGCTGGAAGCCATGGCGTCACGTATTCTTACCCGCCTGAAAAAACCGTTCCGCATCGGTCTGATTGAGATTTATTCTGGCTGCTCCCTCGGGATTTCGCTGGCGCCGCAACACGGCACTGACCGGGAAAGCGTTATTCGTAACGCCGACACCGCGATGTATACCGCAAAAGAAGGCGGGCGCGGCAAATTCTGCGTCTTCTCTCCGGAGATGAACCAGCGTGTGTTTGAATATTTATGGCTTGATACCAACCTGCGTAAAGCGCTGGATAACGATCAACTGGTGATTCATTACCAGCCCAAAGTGACCTGGCGCGGCGAAGTACGCAGTCTTGAAGCGCTGGTGCGCTGGCAATCACCAGAGCGCGGACTTATCCCGCCGCTCGATTTTATCTCTTATGCCGAAGAGTCCGGGCTGATTGTGCCGCTCGGACGCTGGGTAATGCTGGACGTGGTGCGCCAGGTGGCGAAATGGCGCGATAAAGGAATTAATTTACGGGTAGCCGTGAACGTATCTGCTCGCCAGCTGGCGGATCAAACCATATTCAGCGACCTGAAACAGGCCCTGCACGATCTTGGCTTTGAATACTGCCCGATAGACGTCGAGTTAACTGAGAGCTGTTTAATTGAGAATGAAGAACTGGCGCTGTCGGTGATTGAACAGTTCAGCCAGTTAGGTGCGCAGATCCACCTTGATGATTTCGGCACCGGTTACTCTTCTCTTTCTCAGTTAGCGCGCTTTCCGATAGACGCCATCAAGCTTGACCAGAGCTTTGTGCGCGATATTCATAAGCAATCCATTTCACAATCGCTGGTGCGAGCCATCGTGGCGGTAGCACAGGCGCTGAATTTGCAAGTTATTGCCGAAGGGGTGGAAAGCATTAAAGAGGATGCCTTTCTTACCAAAAACGGCGTTACGGAACGTCAGGGCTTTTACTTTGCGAAGCCCATGCCTGCGAGCGCTTTTGAACGATGGTATAAGCGCTATCAGACGCGAAAAATGGGATAATGGCGGCCATAAAAGACGTCGCAAACAACGACGTCTTTGCCAGTTAACACTCTACAGCAACCCGGGACGGGTTATGAGGTTAGCCAACTTTACGCAACACCGACGCGGTGTGGCGGTTTTGCAGTTGCACCAGACGCTCCATATAAGCGATATCTTTAGGCTCCAGGCAAAATGCCGCGTCTACCCAATCCTCAGTAATATCCATCAACTCGGAACGCGGCAGTTGCAGCACCCGCTGACGCGCGCGCAGCATGGCTCTGACACCGTTTAAGCGAGGCTGTAGCGTATCGATGAAGGTACGCGTGGCGACATAACCCTGGCCTGGTTCAAATAATTCATCGACCAGCCCATGCTGTTCATACCACTCCGCCGTATGGGATTCACCTTTATAGATCAGCGCTTCGGCAAGCTTCATCCCTGCGCGACGCGCCACCAGCGAATATCCCCCCATACCGGGAAACAGGTTAAAAGCAATTTCCGGAAATCCAAGCCGCGCATCCCGCTGAGCCAGAACGAAATGGTGCGCCAGCGCGGCTTCAAATCCGCCGCCCAGGGCGCTGCCCTCCACCATCGCCAGCGAAATGGCCCCTGTATCGAAACCGCGCGATGCAGCATGCACGCAGTCCACACAGGCGCGGGCATAAGCCCGCAGCGCCTCGCGGCGACCGTTCTGGATGCAATCGACGAAGAAACCTAAATCGCCGCCCGTGTTGTACATGCCGGGGACCAGCGAGCCGGTCACCCAGAAGTCCACCCGGAATCCGGCTTGTTGCACCAGATAAGCAAGATTCATGATCTCTTCTATCAGCGCATGATTAAAGCAGGGGCGCGGTTGCGAGCGCAGCATCATCCAGACGGTGCGGCGCTCTTCTTCATAATAACCAGACAACTGGGTGAAACGAGCAGTATCGGTAAAGAGTTTGCAAGTTGGTTGGTTTAATACTGTCATAGTCTTTCCTCATGTGAGTGAATGCGTTAGACGCATAATCAGACTACTGCACAGCCTCTATTCTCTGTATTCAGCGAAGCGGTTTTATAAGGCTCCTTTATGATTTAATAAAAAGGAATTAGTACTATCTCACCAGAAACCCAGATGAAATCTTCTCTTTTCCGATGCTTTTTAGCATCATACGACTACAGCAAAATTGAAAAGGAAAGTGCTATGAATTCCCTTGATCCCCGCCTTCTGGCGCAACGTATCGATACCGTTCTGGATATTCTGGTCGCGGGCGATTACAGCTCGGCAATAAATAATCTGGAAATTTTAAAAGCGGAATTGCTGGCGCAGAGTGAAAACGCTGATAGCAATGACGAGGGACGGGAAAAATCACCCTGGGAAATTTAACCGCTCCTCCCGAGAGGAGCAGTTCGATTACAGCGTAAGAGAGCCGAAAGCGCCCTGCCAGTCTTTATCAAACGTGGCGATGGCGGCGTTGACGGCTGGCGTGCCGAGCAATTGTTCAGCGACATCCAGCGGCAGCGTAATGGCTTCGCAGCCAGCGAGCAGGCAAGAGAGCGCCTGGTGCGGCGTGCGAAAGCTTGCCGCCAGCACTTTTGAGTGCGGCGCGTGCAAGGTCAGCAACTGCTGGAGATCCTGCACCATCGCGATGCCGTCTCCTCCCTGAGCATCTAAACGATTAACGTAAGGTGCGACATATTCCGCCCCTGCCAGCGCCGCCAGCAGCCCCTGCGCCGCGCCATAGACTGCGGTGCCGAGCGTTGGAATGCCCAGTATTTTTAGTTGCTTCATCGCCGCCAGCCCTTCAGCTGTGGTAGGCACTTTGACCACCAGACCAGGCACCCTTGCAAACAACTGTTGCGCTTCTTTCACCATCTCTTCAGCCTGGGGTGCAATCACCTGAGCGAAAAGTTTGCCTTCTCCCCCCAGCGCTTCCTGCAACGCGGGCAGCACATCCCACAGCGGTACGCCGCCTTTAGCCACGATAGAAGGGTTGGTGGTTACGCCCTGAAGCGGCAGTATGCGCGCCAGGCGTTTAACGGCGGCAACATCAGCCGTATCCAGATAAAGCTCCATGATTTCTCCTGAAACGTAGTCGATCACATAGCCGTCATCGTAATTCCGCCACCGTATGTTTACCTGATCTGCGTCAATTAAACTTTCATTCGAAAGTAATTTAATTTACGAAAGAAACCTATGGCGAGGCATTTATGCTTTTCAATCTGCAACGATATTCCACTCACGACGGTCCAGGCATTCGTACCGTGGTCTTCCTTAAAGGCTGCTCGCTGGGCTGCCGCTGGTGTCAGAATCCGGAAAGCCGCAGCCGTGAAAGTGATCTGCTTTTTGATGAACGGCTTTGCCTTGCTGGCTGCGAACTTTGCCAGTCAACCTGTCCGCATGCCATTAGCCGGGAGAACGATAGCCTGGTTATCGCGCGCGGTAAGCTGCGTAACGAAGACATGCAGCGGCTGGTTGATTGCTGTCCTACACAAGCATTAACGGTTTGCGGTGAAGAACAAACTGTAGAAGCCATTATGGAAAGGGTGCTGCGCGACAAACCGTTCTATGAACGCAGCGGTGGCGGCATCACGCTTTCTGGCGGTGAGCCATTTATGCAACCGGCGCTGGCGCGCGACTTACTCAAGCGCAGCCGTGAAGCGGGCATTCATACGGCAGTCGAGTCGTGCCTGCATGTGCCATGGAAATACATCGAGCCCTGCCTGCCCTCGCTCGACCTTCTGCTGGCTGACCTGAAACATGTCGACGGCGAGCGCTTCCACGCCTGGACCGACGGCAACGCGCAGCGAGTGATGGATAATTTTCGTCGCTTAGCGGCGGCAAATGTAAAGATGACGGTCCGCGTACCGCTCATTCCCGGTTTTAATGCTGATGAAGCTTCCATCCGGGCAATCACCAACTTCGCCGCCGATGAAATCGGCGTGCGTGAGATTCATTTTCTTCCCTACCACACCCTGGGCATCAACAAATACAGACTGCTCAATCAACCTTATCTGGCCGCGCAAACCCCGCTTGACGCACCGGACCTGCTGGCTTTTGCCGAGCAGTACGCCCGACAAAAAGGGATGACGGCCTGGCTTCGAGGATAACTACCATGACCGAACTCAACCTCAACTTTTTAAGTAATCGTATCAAGGCCCATAAAGAGGCGTTGATCCACATCGTCAAGCCGCCGGTCTGCACCGAGCGCGCCCGTCACTATACTGAGGTTTATCAGCAACATCAGGATAAACCCTTACCGGTGCGTCGCGCGCTGGCGCTGGCTCACCACCTGGCAGAGCGCACTATCTGGATCAAACACGACGAGCTGATCGTGGGCAATCAGGCAAGTCAGGTACGCGCCGCTCCTTTCTTTCCTGAATACACCGTAAACTGGATAGAGAACGAAATTGATGAACTTGGCGATCGTCCGGGTGCAGGCTTTTCCGTAAGCCAGGAAGATAAAGCGGTAATGCATGAAGTGTGCCCCTGGTGGCGCGGCCAGACGGTGCAGGATCGCTGCTACGGCATGTTCACCGATGAGCAAAAAGCGTTGCTGGCGACCGGCATTATCAAAGCTGAAGGCAACATGACCTCCGGCGACGCGCACCTTGCGGTCAACTACCCGCTGCTGCTTGAAAAAGGCCTCGATGGCCTGCGCGAAAAAGTAGCGGAACGCCGCAGCCGCCTGGCGCTGACTGACTGGGACGATTTACATAAAGAGCAATTCCTGAAAGCCATTGATATTACTTTCGCTGCGCTTAGCGAACATATTCTGCGTTATGCGGCTCTTGCCCGTGATATGGCGCACGCTGAAACGCGCCAGGCGCGCCGCGACGAGTTATTGGCTATGGCGAAAAACTGCGAGCATATCGCTCACCAACCGCCGGTCACTTTCTGGCAGGCCTTACAGCTCAGCTATTTTGTCCAGCTTGTTCTGCAAATTGAATCTAACGGCCACTCCGTTTCCTTCGGCCGCCTCGATCAGTATCTGTATCCGTGGTATCGCCGCGATGTTGAGCTGGAGCAGACGCTAACGCGCGAACAGGCTATCGAACTGCTGCAAAGCTGCTGGCTGAAGCTGCTGGAAGTAAACAAAATCCGCTCCGGTTCTCACTCCAAAGCCTCCGCGGGTAGCCCGCTTTACCAGAACGTCACGATTGGCGGCCAGAAGTTGGTTAATGGCGAAGCGGCGGATGCGGTAAACCCGCTCTCTTATGCCGTGCTCGAATCGTGCGGACGCCTGCGTTCCACTCAACCAAACCTCAGCGTGCGCTACCATGCCGGCATGAGCAATGATTTCCTGGACGCTTGCGTACAGGTTATTCGCTGCGGTTTCGGCATGCCCGCTTTCAATAACGATGAAATCGTTATCAGCGAATTCATTAAACTTGGCGTGAGCCGCGAAGATGCTTACGACTATGCCGCAATTGGCTGTATCGAAACGGCCGTTGGCGGAAAATGGGGCTATCGTTGTACCGGCATGAGCTTTATTAACTTTGCGCGTGTCATGCTCGCCGCGCTTGAGGGTGGCCGTGACGCTACCAGCGGCAAAGTTTTCCTGCCGCAGGCGCAGGCGCTTTCCGCTGGCAACTTCCGCACGTTTGATGAGGTGATGACGGCGTGGGATAACCAAATCCGTTACTACACGAAGAAGTCTATTGAGATTGAATGCGTTGTCGACACCGTGCTGGAAGAAAACGCCCACGATATCCTCTGCTCGGCCCTGGTGGACGACTGCATTGAACGCGGCAAGAGCATTAAGCAGGGCGGCGCTAAATATGACTGGGTATCCGGCCTGCAGGTAGGCATCGCTAACCTCGGCAATGGACTGGCGGCAGTTCGTAAGCTGGTATTCGACCAGGGCGTTATCGGCCAGCAGCAGCTTGCCGACGCGCTGGCGAACGATTTCGACGGGCTTACCGGCGAGCAGTTGCGCCAACGACTGATTAACAGCGCCCCGAAATATGGCAATGATGAAGACGATGTCGATCTGTTGCTCTCCCGCGCTTATCAGACCTATATCGATGAGCTGAAACAATACCATAATACCCGTTATGGCCGCGGACCGACCGGGGGCACCTATTATGCCGGCACGTCATCCATTTCCGCCAACGTGCCATTTGGCGCGGCGACAATGGCGACGCCTGACGGGCGCAAAGCGAAAACGCCGCTGGCAGAAGGCGCAAGCCCCTCCTCCGGCACCGATCGCCTGGGACCCACGGCAGTGATTAGCTCGGTTGGAAAACTGCCAACCGATAAAATTCTTGGCGGCGTACTGTTGAATCAGAAACTTAACCCGTCCACACTGGATAATCTGCGTGACCGGGAAAAATTGATGATGATGCTGCGCACCTTCTTTGAGGTTCATAAAGGCTGGCATGTACAGTACAACATCGTGTCTCGCGAGACGCTGCTGGACGCTAAAGCCCACCCTGATAAGTATCGTGATCTGGTCGTACGTGTGGCAGGCTACTCCGCGTTCTTTACGGCCTTATCCCCTGACGCTCAGGATGATATTATCGCGCGTACAGAACATACGCTCTAACCGACATGCGGTGGCTTCGGCCACCGCTTATAACTGGCAGATATGAATTCCAGACAACAACTTATTTTACAGATGGTAATTGACCAGGGCCGCGTCAGCGTGGCCGAGCTCGCCAAAATGACTGGCGTGTCTGAGGTAACGATCCGTCAGGATCTTAACCTCCTCGAAAAACAAAGCTACCTTCGTCGTACCCATGGCTACGCGGTTCCGCTGGACAGCGATGACGTGGAAACGCGCATGATGAATAACTATCCCAT
Source organism: Franconibacter pulveris DSM 19144 (assembly GCA_000621185.1). Classification (GTDB taxonomy): domain Bacteria; phylum Pseudomonadota; class Gammaproteobacteria; order Enterobacterales; family Enterobacteriaceae; genus Franconibacter; species Franconibacter pulveris. Next base: position 329,926 of record KK211222.1, on the reverse strand, counting down.
CAAACGTCAGTTGGCAGAATTCGCGGCAAATCTGGTGAATGACGGCGAAACGGTGTTCATTGAAAATGGCAGCAGCAACGCTCTGTTGGCCCGCACGCTGGCCGAGCAGAAAAACATCACTCTGATTACTGTCAGCAGTTATATTGCCCACCTATTAAAAGAGACCCCCTGCGAAGTCATTTTACTGGGCGGCATCTATCAGAAAAAAAGCGAAAGCATGGTAGGACCGCTGACCAGGCAGTACATCCAGCAGGTGCATTTCAGTAAAGCGTTTATTGGCATTGATGGATGGCAACCGGACACCGGCTTTACCGGCCGGGATATGATGCGCGCCGATGTCGTTAACGCCGTGCTGGAGAAAGGCAGCGAGGCTATTATTCTCACTGACAGCTCTAAATTTGGCGCGGTTCATCCTTATACGCTTGGTCCCGCTGCGCAATTCAGCCGCGTTATTACGGACGACAAATTAAACCCAGCCGCCCATCAAACGTTAAAGCAGAGCGGGCTGGCTGTCGATATTGTTCCTCATTACCCTTCCCTGTAATTTTTTTAAGCTGCGCTGAACCCGGCGCAGCCACCTCTGAGAGTTTTCTCATCCCTGAATTAAGACTTTTTACCTGTTTGATCACGTTAAAGAAATTAAAATTATGTTTAGCGATATAACAGGAAGTAACTGTCACCAGCGTGATTTTATTTAACCCATATCGCCACACCGTTTCACGTAGAAGCTTTAAGCGGCGGGATTGCCACTATACTTAAAGAGCAACTTCTTTCTGTGAATCAATTATTCAGGAGAAAGTATTATGTCGTTAAATTACAAAAAAGTGGCCGCAGCGCTGCTGGCAGTCACTCTGGCAACCTCTCTTAGTGCTTGTTCAAACTGGTCCAAACGCGACCGTAACACCGCGATCGGTGCTGGCGCAGGCGCAATTGGCGGCTCCGTGCTGACTGACGGCAGTGCGCTGGGTACGCTGGGCGGCGCCGCCGTTGGTGGCATCATCGGTCATCAGGTAGATTAATCCAGCTTCAGTTCAGCCGAATTTAAAAATGCCATAACTATAACAGTGCAAATAATTCTGTCTGGCTGAAGCGAATTGACCAAAACTGACAAAAAGGCCACGGTATTTGCCGTGGCCTTTCTATTTACCCGCCAGCCAGTTTTACTTTCATTCCTCTGGCTTCGAGTAAGCTTTTTATTAAATCGCGCTTGTCGCCCTGAATTTCGATAACGCCCTCTTTAACTGCTCCTCCGCAACCGCATTTGGCTTTCAGTTCCGCGGCTATTTTTTTAAGCGTGGTGTCATCAGCATCAATACCGGTAATCAGACAGACCCCTTTTCCTTTCCTGCCACTGGTCTGGCGTTGAATTCGCACAATACCGTCGCCTTTTGGGCGTTCTGGCGCAGCGTCAGGCTCATGTATACGCCCGGTTTCAGTGGAGTAGACCAGCCGGCTATTGTTGTCGCCCATTATGCCTCCTGTTTAAGCGATGCAAGAATATCACGCAGCATTTGCGCCGGATCGGCGGCACGCGTAATAGGTCGTCCAATAACCATATAGTCTACGCCAGCAAGCTGAGCCTGCTGCGGCGTCATAATACGACGCTGGTCGCCTGCTTCGGCCCCTTCCGGACGAATGCCTGGAGTGACCAGCTTAAAAGCGGCGCCCAGTTCATTTTTAAAACGGACGGCTTCCTGGGCCGAGCAGACTACGCCGTCAAGGCCGCATTCCTGGGTAAGACGCGCCAGACGCTCCGCATGATCAGCCGGGCTCAGAGTAATGCCGACATCAGCCAAATCGCTGGCTTCCATGCTTGTTAACACCGTAACGGCAATGAGCAGCGGCGCGTCGGCGCCGAAAGGCGCCAGGGCTTCTTTTGCCGCGCGCATCATTCGCGCCCCGCCGCTGGCATGCACATTGACCATCCACACGCCGAGTTCCGCTGCGGCCGCAACAGCGCGCGCGGTGGTGTTAGGGATGTCGTGAAATTTCAGGTCGAGAAAAACATCGAATCCGCGCTCGTGTAGATCGCTTATCAATTGAGGACCGCACAGCGTGAACATCTCTTTGCCTACCTTCAGACGGCAATCACGCGGGTCGATGCGGTCGACAAAGGCAAGCGCGCTGTCGCGATTGTCATAGTCGAGCGCGACAACAATCGGCGAATCAGTAACAGAACGGGAGGAGGATGCAGTTAACTTCATGACCAGACCTTCTGACAGAGGGCACCGATGCGGCGCGGATGGATAAACGGCAAGCATTCTACCCGCACAACCATGAAATTTACAGGCGCGATCGCGCAGGCCCGGCTGGAAAGCGACAGGAGACTGAGTTTGCAGACCAGGATGTATCATTCATCAGAAGTATGTTGTAACTAATGGAAGAAAAAAAGAGTTTTATTGGCCATCCAGTCCGCGAATCGGCTTGATGGTTGACCACGCGCGGCAGGAAGGACAATGCCAGTAAAGCGTAAAAGCGGTAAAACCGCATTTATGGCAGCGATAGCGCGGTTTTGTACGTACTTGCTCGCCTACCATGTCGCGCAAAACCATCAGGCTCTCTTTGGCGCGCCCTTCTTCAGCCTCCTGCAGATGGTAATCCATCAGACGATGAAAAACGCGCATAGTCGGGTGGCGCTGAAGCTGGCGCGTAATGTAGACCTGAGCGGTATCCTGCCCTTCCTGCTGCTCCACCACTTCCGCCAGCATCAGTTCAGCCGTGGCGCCGGTGTTTTCTTCTACGCAGCGTTTAAGAAAATCCGCCCATTCCTGAGGCTTATTGAGTTGCTGATAGCACACCTGCAACATTTCCAGCGTTTCGCTAACCAGCTCATGATCCTGCTCGATGACTTTTTGCAGACTCTCTACTGCGCTGGCATAGTCGCCACGCGCCATAAAGATACGGCCCATCATAATGGAGATGCGCGCGCTGTTGCGATCGGCGGCGGCGCCCTTTTTCAGCAGAGACATTGCGCGTTCCATGTCGTCGCTGCCCATCGCCTGCAGGGCCAGTTCACAATAAAAATGGGCGATTTCCATACGCTGTTTATCTTTGCCGAGCTTAACCAGCCGCTCTGCCACCTCGATGGCTTTCTGCCAGTCGCTGGTAGCCTGATAAATCTGCAGCAGTTGTTGCAGCGCGCCAACGCGAAAATCGGTTTCATCCACCAGTTGCTTGAACATCTCTTCCGCGCGGTCATACAGGCCTGCCGCCATATAATCGCGGCCAAGCTGTTGCACGGCAAGGAGCCGCTGCTCGTAAGTCAGCGACGCGCTTTCCATTAATGACTGATGAATGCGAATGGCGCGATCGACTTCGCCGCGAGAGCGGAAAAGATTGCCGAGCGTAAGGTGCGCCTCGACGGTGCCGGTATCCTCTTTCAGCATGTCGAGAAAGAGTTCAACGGCTTTATCCTGCTGGTTGGAAAGCAGGAAGTTGACGCCTGCGACATAGTCCCGAGAAAGCCGGTTGGTTTCCTGATCTTTTGCCTGTTGCGCACTTCTGCGCCCCATGTACCAGCCATAGGCGGCCGCGACGGGCAAAAGCAGAAACAACAACTCCAGCATAGCGAATTAATCCTTAACGGCCGGCGTAGTAGCGCTGCCAGGCGCGGGCACAGGCGCGACCTGCTGTTCCAGGCGTTTGATTTTACGCTCGGCGCGAGCCAGCTGCAGCCTTGCGCGCAGCCAGAACAGGCCGCAAATCAGCCAGCCGATAATAAAACCTGCGGCAAACAAAAAGGCGAGAAGCGTAGAAATACGAAACTCTCCCTGGGCCAGTAAGTAGTTAAACGTAACCTGCTGATCGTTTTGCGCACCCAGCGTGACCGAAACAACAAAAATCGCCAGTACCAGTAAAAAAATGAGTAAATATTTCACATGACTTCCCGTATGCGGCTTCGTGCGTATAAAAAACAGTCCAGGCTTCAGCGTAACGCGTTATAAGTTACCATTTTCGCACCCTTCGCGAAATCTCAAAGCGACAGGACATCCCAATTAAATAAGGCTAAAAAATCAAATATCAACCGTTCAGCTATCGTCATGTTCGCGCTTGTCGATTTCTACTTTTTCCTCAACAGGCGGGGTTAACGGCCCGCACAATCGCTGCGCAAGCCATGTCGCGAGCGTTACCAGCAGCCAGGAGATGAGCGTGGCGACCGCTAAATCCCGCGGCCAGTGCATCCCCAGCAGCATTCTGCTGCCCATTACGCCCGTCGCCCAGACAAGCAGCAACGCAATAGTCCAGGTTCTGCGACGCGGCCACAGCAGGCCGACACCCAGCAGTGCCCAGCTCGCGGCGAACATAGTATGACCAGAAGGAAAAGCGAAACCGGTCTCTTTTTGCCAGTGCCGGCGCAGCCAGCCCGGTATTTTTGTTTCATGCTGCAATTGCGCTTTCACTAATGCGCTTCGTTCCTTGCGTTTTAAAGTGTAGAACTCGTCAACCGGGATAGCGTGGGTTTTTTCAAGCCAGATGACAAACGGGCGCGGTTCCTGAACCTGTTCTTTAATCAATGACTTGCTCCCTTGCCCCAGCATAATTGCCATGCCCAGGATCGCAAACAGCGTAAGCGCTGCCTTGAGCCGGAAACGCAGGCACCAGAGAAACCAGGCGCAGAGTAAAACATGGGTGATTATCCCCCAGGGCTGCGTCACTGTTTCCGTCATCCAGAACAAGAATTTAAGCCATAAAGAGCTGTCGCCTGGCTGCCATTGCCACCCGGAAACCCAGGTCGACAGCGGCATGATGAGCAGCAGAAGCGCGCCAAGGGCGGTACGTCGAGCAATGGCCAGCATAGTCACTCCTTTTGTGCAAAGTCCTTCAAGAATAACTGAAAAATCACGCAATCTTGCAAATGTACCCTTTAGTGCGCTTAAAAACAGCCGTGGATAGTGTGATTAGGCGAACGCTCCTGCCTTGTGGCAAAATAGCAAGATAACAGAAAGCCAGCGTTCTGGCGGGCGTCGCGAGGCGTCATGTAATCTGGAGAATCACATGCAGCTTAAACGTGTGGCAGAAGCCAAACTGCCAACCCCCTGGGGGGATTTCCTGATGGTGGGTTTTGAAGAACTGGCGACCGGGCAGGACCATGTGGCCCTGGTATTTGGGGATATTACAGGCAAAGAGCCGGTTCTGGCTCGCGTTCATTCAGAATGTTTAACCGGCGACGCGTTATTCAGCCTGCGCTGCGACTGCGGTTTTCAGCTTGAAGCAGCGCTTTCGCACATTGCTGAAGAAGGCCGCGGCATCCTGCTGTATCACCGCCAGGAAGGACGGAACATTGGCCTGCTGAATAAAATTCGCGCATACGCACTGCAGGACCAGGGTTACGATACCGTAGAAGCCAACCATCAACTTGGTTTTGCCGCCGATGAGCGAGATTTCACCCTTTGCGCAGACATGTTTAAACTGCTCGGCGTTGATGAAGTACGTTTACTGACCAACAATCCGCGTAAGGTTGAAATCCTTACTGAGGCGGGCATCAATATTGTCGAGCGCGTGCCGCTTATCGTCGGGCGCAACCCCAACAATGAGCATTATCTCGATACCAAGGCGGCCAAAATGGGCCATCTGCTCCCCTGAAAAAAGGCCTGCTGATGCAGGCCTTTTTTTATCATGACGCTAAGCAATTCAGCGCAGCATATTACGGATGACATAGTGCAAAATGCCGTCGTTGCGGTAATAGGTCAGCTCATTACCGGTATCAATGCGACAACGGCAATCAATCACTTCAGTCGCGCCATCTGCGCGGGTCAACGTTACCGGCACGGTGGCGGCAGGCGTAATATTCGCCAGATCGCTGATATCAATCCGCTCGTCCCCCGTGAGTCCCAATGTCTTACGCGTGACGCCTTGCGGGAATTCCAGTGGCAGTATGCCCATCCCGATGAGGTTTGAGCGGTGGATACGTTCGAACGATTCGGCGATAACCACGCGCACGCCCAGCAGACGAGGTCCTTTTGCCGCCCAGTCGCGGCTGGAGCCTGAACCATACTCTTTACCGGCAATGACCGCCAGCGGCGTGCCTTTCTCCTGGTAACGCATCGCGGCATCATAGATTGACATCACTTCGTCGCCCGGCAACAGGCGGGTCATCCCCCCTTCCACACCCGGCACCATTTCGTTGCGAATGCGAATATTCGCAAACGTGCCGCGCATCATCACTTCATGGTTGCCACGACGTGAACCGTAGGAGTTAAAGTCGTTACGCTCCACGCCATGGCTCAGTAAGTAGCGCCCGGCCGGGCTGTCGAGCTTGATGCTGCCCGCAGGGGAAATGTGGTCAGTCGTCACCGAATCGCCCAGCATGGCGAGAATGCGCGCGCCATGGATATCCTGCACCGGCGCGGGATCCGCCAGCATTTCCTCAAAGAAAGGCGACAGGCGAATGTAGGTTGAATCTGACTGCCAGTCGTAGGTATCCGAAGCCTGAACGTTGATAGCCTTCCAGTCGTCCGTGCCTTCAAACACTTCCGCATATTCTTTACGGAACATTTCCGTGGAAACTTGCTCCATCGCACGGGCGATTTCGCTTGTCGAAGGCCAGATATCTTTCAGATACACCGGGTCGCCTTTGCGATCGTGTCCCAGCGGCTCGGTTTCGAGGTTAATATTCATGTTGCCGGCCAGCGCATAAGCCACTACCAGCGGCGGCGAGGCGAGCCAGTTAGTTTTTACCAGAGGATGAATACGACCCTCAAAGTTACGGTTGCCGGACAGCACGGCGCCAACCGTCAGATCGCCTTTTTTGATAGCTTGTTCAATAGGCTCCGGCAGCGGACCAGAGTTACCGATACAGGTGGTACACCCATACCCGACAAGATTAAAACCCAGTTCGTCGAGATAAGGCGTCAGTTTAGCCCGGGCAAGATAGTCGGAAACCACTTTTGAGCCAGGCGCCAGCGAGGCTTTTACCCATGGCTGGCGTTTAAGCCCCAGCGTCACCGCTTTTTTGGCGAGCAGCCCGGCCGCCATTAATACGCTTGGGTTGGACGTATTAGTACAAGAGGTAATTGCCGAAATCACCACCGCACCGTCCGGAAGCTCATATTGATGCCCGCTCAAGGTATACGTGACAGGCTGTTTGTCTTTCCTGGCAGTATTAAGCTCAAGCTCAGTACTGGCCGCGAAAGCTTTCGGCACATCGCCCAGCGCCACGCGATCCTGCGGCCGTTTCGGGCCAGCCAGACTTGCCTCAACATCCCCCATGTCAAGTTCAAGTACGCTCGTAAACACGGGCTCATCGCCAGGGTTTCGCCAAAGCCCCTGCGCTTTAGTGTAAGCCTCCACCAGCGCCACTTGCTCTTCGCTGCGCCCGCTCAGGCGCATATAACCGAGCGTAACGTCATCGACAGGGAAAAAGCCGCAGGTCGCGCCATATTCCGGCGCCATGTTAGCGATAGTCGCGCGATCGGCGAGCGGTAACGAGTCCAGCCCGTCGCCAAAAAACTCAACAAACTTGCCTACTACGCCATGTTTACGCAGCATTTGCGTTACCGTCAGCACCAGGTCGGTCGCCGTGATGCCTTCACGGAGCTTGCCGGTAAGGCGGAAACCCACGACATCGGGGATGAGCATAGAGACGGGCTGACCGAGCATCGCCGCTTCCGCTTCAATACCACCTACCCCCCAGCCCAGTACGCCGAGACCGTTAATCATCGTCGTATGGGAGTCAGTGCCGACCAGCGTATCGGGATAAGCGACCATAACGCCATCCTGTAATTCGCTCCAGACGGCTTTGCCTAAGTATTCGAGGTTAACCTGATGACAAATGCCGGTGCCCGGCGGTACGACGCTAAAGCGGCTGAAGGCTTGCTGTCCCCAGCGCAGGAATACATAGCGTTCGTGGTTGCGCTCCATTTCGAGACGTACGTTTTCTTCAAACGCATCATCATCGCCAAAATGGTCGACGGTGACGGAATGGTCGATAACCAGATCGACCGGGGAAAGCGGGTTTACTTTTGAAACATCACCGCCCAGACGTTTTACCGCTTCTCGCATGGCGGCCAGGTCTACTACCGCCGGCACGCCGGTGAAATCCTGCATCAGCACGCGGGCAGGACGATAGGCAATCTCGCGATCGGCATGGGCGTTTTTCAGCCAGCCGGCCAGCGCATGCAGATCGTCGGCGGTAACCGTATCGTTATCCTGCCAGCGCAGCATGTTTTCGAGTAAAACTTTTAAAGATTTGGGTAGCCGGGTGATATCTCCAAGTTCCCTGGCCGCCAGTGGCAAGCTGTAGTAATGATAGATTTTATCCAGCGCCTGCAGCGTGTCCTTACTGGCTTCGCGTAGGGTTGACGACATAGCTCCTCCTGTAATCCTCGGATAGCGATACCCTGACAACCGTCAGGGTCTGTATTTAAAGATAACACAAACATGTCGTAACGATTTGATAACAACCCAAAAAGCTAAACGGCAGGAAAACAGAAAGGAAAAAAGCAAAATGCCCGGCCGAGCCGGGCATTATGGGGATTAGCGAAGGCAGATCCAGACCATCTGGCTCCAGAAGAGCGCTGAGACAGAAAAAGCGCCGAACCATGACCAGTATTTGAGGGTACGTTGATTATTCATAGCTATCACACCAATAAAATAAACCATTCATCCCGACACCATGTTTAATCTGTCGGCCTTATTGCTGTGTAGGTTTATTCTCTCAACCGGAGAAATGAAAAGAATGCATTATTGACAGCCTGAAACCAGGTTCACAAAGTGTCGTTTAATGTTTTTTGTGATCTTCTTCAGTAAACAGAGCGATAAAAGCCTGCTGCTGTTCTGTTAATTCCCAATGTCCGTACACCTCATCCCGGGGCATATTTTTGTGGTCTTGCTCACGAGTAGGGTTGTCACGAAGCTGACATCTCCGTTTAGCTGCTGAGCTTTGTAAACGTACAGCCATTTTCAGCCCCAGAAACGCCAGATAAGGAGCGCAACCACAATCCAGAACAGCGCTGAGCCAAGAAAGACGGCCGTCCACGCTTTGCGCTTCAGATCCGCATCCCTACGTGGCTCTTCACTTCCTGATGGCATTGCTAACCTCGTACAATCGACATCGCTTATCATGTTCACACCAAACAATTGGTACAACTAATCATCAGATGAGATAAATCCTAAATAAACTTTAGCCGAAAAGCCAGCATCTTTACGATCATTTTGCTATCGAATAATTAATCTTTTGACGTGAAATAAATTATTGAAGTAGCGAATTTGCGTTAAGGCTTATTATTTTCTATTTTTGTCGCTAATTGGTGACAGTACCCGCGCTAAATATAAGGAGAAAGTCGCAGGGCTGCATAAACACGCGGATGATTCTCTTTCTTATTTCAATTACGTGTGGAGAAAATAAAGGCATCCCCCGTTTCGCTGAGGATGCCAAAAGTGATTATTTGGCAGGCAGTTTGATATCTTTAAACATCTCTTCAATATCTTCATTCGAGCGTAGCGCAACGGCTGCATCGACAACGTCACGCGTCAAATGCGGCGCAAAGCGTTGGATAAAGTCATACATATAGCTACGTAAGAAAGTGCTCCGGCGAAAACCGATCTTCGTGGTGCTGTGGCTGAAAATGCCATCTGCATCAATTCTTACTAAATCGGGATCGGATATTGGATCCACTGCCATGCTGGCAATCACCCCTACCCCCAACCCCAGGCGCACATAAGTTTTGATAACGTCGGCATCGGTAGCGGTGAAAACAATGCGCGGCGACAAGCCCGCACGGTTAAAAGCCGTATCCAGCTCAGAGCGTCCGGTAAAACCAAAGGTATAGGTGACCAGCGGATACTGAGCCAGTTCTTCAATATTCACCTTTTCTTTCGAAGCCAGCGGATGATCGGGCGTGACCACAATTGAACGGTTCCAGTGATAGCAAGGCAGCATGACAAGGTCGTCATACAGATGCAGCGCCTCCGTCGCGATAGCGAAATCGGCATTGCCTTTTGATACCGCTTCGGCAATCTGCGTAGGCGATCCCTGGTGCATATGCAGTGAAACGCGCGGATAGCGCTCAATGAAGCCTTTAATCACGCTCGGCAAGGCATAGCGCGCCTGAGTATGGGTTGTCGCCACGTAAAGCGACCCTTTATCAGGCCAGGTGTGTTCGCCTGCAACCGATTTAATGGCATCGACTTTAGAAAGCACTTCCCGGGCGATACGAATAATTTCCTGACCGGCTGGCGTAACCTGAGTAAGATGCTTGCCGCTGCGCGCAAAAATTTGTATGCCCAGCTCATCTTCAAGCATACGAACCTGCTTACTGATACCTGGCTGCGAGGTATAAAGGCCTTCCGCCGTAGAGGAAACATTCAGGTTGTGGTTAACCACCTCAACGATATAGCGCAACTGTTGTAGTTTCATGTCTGACCATCCAGGGTTGCACCCGCGGCAAGCAGGCTTAAGACGATTTCATAATAAGAAAGGGGAACGCTATAACTACTATATCACTAATAGCTTTAGTGTATAGATATGTAAAAAAAATAATAACAGCGTTATAAAAAGAAAAGGCCGACAGGAGTCGGCCTTAAGCTATTAATTATATTTTACTTCTTACCTTCGACCCATTTGCCGTCGACGTAAAAGGCAGACCAGTTAGTCGCCTTGCCATCCTTTTCAGACGCAACATATTGCTGTTTCGTCTTACGGCTAAAACGCACCATCGTTTTGTTGCCTTCAGGGTCTTCCTGCGGCGCGTCAGCGAGATAGCGCAGTTTTTCCGGCAGACGATCGCGGAAGCGATGTAACTCTTCAACCAGCGGCGCGCGCGTTTCACGTGATTTCGGGAAGGTGTTCGCTGCAAGGAAAACCCCTGCCGCGCCATCGCGAAGAACAAAGTAAGCGTCTGATTTCTCGCACGGCAACTCAGGCAGCGGCACCGGGTCCTCCTTCGGCGGCGCGACTTCACCGTTACGCAGAATTTTACGGGTGTTTTTGCACTCTTCGTTGGTACAAGCCATGTACTTGCCAAAACGTCCCATTTTCAGGTGCATTTCAGAACCGCACTTCTCGCACTCCACCACCGGGCCATCGTAGCCTTTGATGCGGAACTCGCCTTCCTCAATCTCATAACCGTCGCAGGTCGGGTTATTACCGCAAATATGAATCTTACGTTTCGGGTCGATGAGGTAGCTGTCCATCGCCGTGCCGCATTTGACGCAACGACGGCGCGCGCGAAGCGCGTTGGTTTCCGCATCGTCACCTTCCAGCACGTTCAGCACTTCATTTTCAGGCACCAGATTGATGGTGGTTTTGCAGCGTTCTTTCGGCGGCAGCGCATAGCCGGAACAGCCGAGGAATACGCCAGTGCTGGCGGTGCGAATCCCCATCTTGCGCCCGCAGGTCGGACAGTCGATGCTGGTCAACACCATCTGGTTCGGGCGCATGCCGCCCTCTTCCGGATCTTTCTCAGCCGTATCAAGCTGCTTGTTAAAATCGTTAAAGAAGCTGTCCAGAACGCCGCGCCATTCAGCTTCATGGTTCGCTACCCGGTCAAGGCTGTCTTCCATCTGCGCGGTGAAATCATAATTCATCAAATCGCGGAAATTTTCTTCCAGGCGGTCGGTGACGATTTCACCCATTTTTTCCGCATAGAAACGGCGGTTTTCCACACGCACGTAACCACGGTCCTGAATAGTGGAGATAATGGACGCATAAGTAGACGGGCGGCCAATTCCGCGCTTCTCAAGCTCTTTAACCAGCGAGGCTTCGCTAAAGCGTGCCGGCGGCTTGGTAAAGTGCTGAGCCGGTGTCAATTCGATTAATGAAAGCGTATCGCCTTCGTTTACCGCTGGCAGCGTGCGATCTTCATCGTTTTTACGCAGCGCCGGCATCACTTTCGTCCAGCCGTCGAAGCGCAAGGTGCGTCCGCGCGCTTTGAGGCGGAAATCGCCTGCCGCCACCGTGAGCGTAGTGGAATCATACTGCGCAGGCGTCATCTGGCAGGCCACGAACTGGCGCCAAATAAGCTGATAGAGCTTCTGCGCGTCCGCTTCCATATCCTTCAACGATTCCGCAAGCACGCTCACATCGGAAGGACGAATGGCTTCGTGCGCTTCCTGGGAGTTTTCTTTACTGGCGTACTGGTTCGGCGCGTCCGGCAAATATTTTTTACCGAAGTTGCTGTCAATGTAGCCGCGAACCATGCTCACCGCATCCTGACTCAGGTTGGTGGAGTCAGTACGCATATAGGTAATGTGCCCGGCTTCATAGAGACGCTGCGCCATCATCATGGTTTTCTTCACGCCAAAACCAAGACGCGTGCTTGCTGCCTGTTGCAGGGTAGATGTAATAAAGGGAGCGCCAGGCTTGCTGCTGGTGGGTTTGTCTTCACGCTCTATAACTTTATATTGCGCGCCCTTGAGCAGCTCCACCGCCGCCATGGTTTCATCACGGCTGACAGGGCGGAATGGCTTGTCATGCTGATGCGTAACCTGGACAGACAGCGCTTCGCTGGAAGGCGTGGTAAGCGAGGCGTCAACTTCCCAATACTCTTCCGGAACAAACGCCTTAATTTCGCGCTCGCGCTCCACCACTAAACGCACCGCGACTGACTGAACGCGGCCTGCAGAAAGCCCACGCGCTATTTTCTTCCACAGCAGCGGGGAAACCATATAGCCCACCACGCGGTCCATGAAGCGGCGCGCCTGCTGGGCGTTTACGCGATCGAGATTCAATTCGCCCGGCTTTTCAAATGCCTGACGAATGGCGTTCTTGGTAATTTCGTTGAAGACAACGCGGCTGTAGCGTTTGTCATCGCCGCCGATCACTTCCCGCAGATGCCAGGCGATAGCCTCCCCTTCGCGGTCAAGGTCGGTTGCGAGATAGATATGATCGGCTTTTTCCGCGAGCGACTTGAGCTCGGAAACCACCTTTTCTTTACCCGGCAGCACTTCATACTGTGCTTCCCAGTTGTGCCAGGGGTCGATGCCCATACGGCTGACGAGCGCACCACGTTCATCTTTTTTGGCCTTGCCGGCCGCTTTTTTGGTGGAGGCGGAGTCAGCGCTTTTCTTAGGGGCGGAGCCACTGGTCGGCAAATCACGGATGTGGCCTACGCTGGATTTCACCACGTAGTCTTTACCGAGATATTTGTTAATCGTTTTGGCTTTTGCCGGGGACTCAACGATAACGAGAGCTTTACCCATATTCACCTTTACCTGATTGGATTCTTCCAGAATACGTCGCACGTTGCTGCACCTTCCACTGGCGACGAGCCTTTTATATTGCGGCAGCGTCAATGGATATCAACCCTTAAATCACTTAAGCCCGCAGAGACTAAAAACGCGTCATGTGGTTGAGACCACAGGGTTTTCGTACAGGTTAAACCAGCACGACGAACTTCAGGTTGAATGTCAAGCAATTCTGTTGCCAGATTTGCGAAAGGGTCACACTCTACCTGATAAAATTCGTTACGCAACTTTATTAGCATGCAAAAGCGTTTCACGCTACCACGTAAAAGCTCGTAATCCCCCTGCCGGCAACAGGGAAAATTTGCCACCTTTCCTCTGTGAGGCGTACACTACGCGCAGTCTATAAGGAGAGGATTATGCAAGTAAAAACTCAGCCTATCGATCGTGAAACGTTGCTAGCTCACGCCAATAAACTCATTCGCGAGCATGAGGATTATCTGGCGGGTATGGAAGCGACACATGTTGAGCAAAAAAATGGCGTGCTAGTATTTCAGGGCAACTATTTTCTTGATGAGCAAGGCTTACCTACCGCGAAAAGCACAGCGGTGTTCAATATGTTCAAACACCTCGCCCACCAACTTTCCGAGAAATATTACCTGCAGGATTAAAAAACGAGGCGTACAGCCTCGTTTTCCAGGTTACAGCAGCGGTTTTTCTCCTCGCTGCCACCAGCGGAGCAGCAGGCGGTCCAGACTCCGGGCCGCGCTGCCGGTGAACTTATCCATCAGCTTTTTACGGCGCGTGTAGCGTACGCTCACCACCTCTTTTTGCGGCATCTGCTGCAAAATCAAATCGTCGCTGGTGCGAATTTCATCCACTAACCCTTTTTCCTGCGCCTGCAAACCGTACCAGTGCTCGCCCGTTGCGACCTCATTAATATCTAATGAGGGGCGCATGGTCTGTACAAACTGCTTGAAGAGTTGATGAGTTTCGTTGAGGTCTTCACGAAATTTCTCACGCCCTTCCTCGGTATTCTCGCCAAACAGGGTCAGAGTGCGTTTGTATTGTCCGGCGGTGTGAAGTTCGATATCGATATCGTTGCGCTTAAGCAGGCGATTGAAGTTAGGCACCTGAGCGACGACCCCAATCGAGCCGACAATGGCGAAAGGCGCCGCCACAATCCGGTTGGCTACGCAAGCCATCATGTATCCCCCGCTTGCCGCGACTTTATCTACCGCAACGGTTAAAGGGATATTACGATCGCGTAAACGCTGAAGCTGTGATGAAGCAAGACCGTAGCCATGCACCACGCCGCCGGGGCTCTCCAGACGCAGCAAAACCTCATCTTGCGGCTTCGCCACGGCCAGCACGGCGGTAATTTCTTCGCGTAGCGAAGCGACCTCATGGGCATCCATGCTGCCTTTGAAGTCGAGTACGTAAAGCGTTGCCTTGCCGGACGGCGCGCTTTCCCCACGCTTTGCCCGCGCTTTAGCCGCTTTCGCTTCCTGTTTCTCTTTCTTCTTTTGTTCCTTATGCCACTGTTTTTGCTGATGTGTGTCGAGCAGCGCAACCGCTATCTCTTCCTGCATCGTTTTGTACTGTTCATTCAGACGGGTCACGCGAAGCTCGCCGCGCTGATGTTTCTTGCGCTGTGCGACATTCGAAATCAGCGAGATGACGATAACTAACGCCACGACTACCGTCGCGATTTTGGCCAAAAACAGGCCATATTCATAAACTAAATCCACAGTTTCCGCCTCTGTCTTTACGCTCGAAAAACGGCGTTAGTCTACCCGACGCTTCAGCGCGCGTCTCGCGATTAGTCTTGTTCATGCGAGTCAGGTTCCTGATTTTTCCTTGTGCGATGAAATATTTGCAAAATGTTACGCTCAGGTTGTTATGGTCCCCCAGCCGATTGAAATAGCGAGCGGATTAAGGCATAAAGCGCTTTTATGCAAAATGAAGCGTCGGTTTTTGCCCGCCGCTTGCGCCGAGGAGTTGCCCGTGCACTATCAACCGCAAACTAACCTGCTGCAAAACCGCATAATTTTAGTCACAGGCGCCAGCGACGGCATTGGCCGCGAGGCGGCATTGACCTATGCGCGTTACGGAGCGCAGGTGCTTTTATTGGGCCGCAGCGAAGAAAAATTACGCCAGGTCGCTGATGACATAACACGTCTGGGCGCCATCCCGGCCAGCCTGTTTTTGCTCGATTACGCCAGCGCTACGGTTGAAGATTGCCAGCGCGTGGCACGAGAAATCGCCGCTCAGGTTCCTCGCCTGGACGGTTTATTGCACAATGCTGGCATACTGGGTGAAATCGCACCGATGATGGAACAGACGCCGGAAAGCTGGCGTGAAGTGATGCAGGTTAACGTCAATACCACCTTCTTTTTAACCCAGGCGCTGTTGCCGCTGCTGTTGAAGGCGGAAGCAGGCTCGCTGGTCTTCACCACCTCAAGCGTGGGCCGCCAGGGGCGGGCGCAATGGGGCGCTTACGCCGTGTCCAAATTCGCAACGGAAGGCATGATGCAGGTGCTTGCGGACGAATATAAATCGTTGCGGGTTAACTGCATCAACCCTGGCGGCACGCGAACCAAAATGCGCGCCAGCGCCTTTCCGACAGAAGATGCCGATAAACTTAAGACGCCTGCGGATTTAATGCCGCTTTACCTCTGGCTGATGGGCGACGACAGCCGCCGCAAAACCGGCATGAGTTTCGATGCCCAGCCAGGCCGCAAACCGGGAATAGCCGAATGAACGAAGATCGCTATCAGCAACGCCAGCAGAAAATAAAAGATAAGGTCGATGCCCGCGTGGCCGCCGCCCAAGAGGAGCGCGGCATCACCCTCGTGTTTACCGGCAACGGCAAAGGCAAAACCACCGCCGCCTTTGGCACAGCCGCCCGCGCCGTCGGCCACGGTAAAAAAGTGGGCGTTATCCAGTTTATTAAAGGCACCTGGCCGAATGGCGAACGTAATCTGCTGGAGCCGCACGGCGTTGAATTTCAGGTAATGGCAACGGGTTTTACCTGGGATACGCAAAACCGCGAGAGTGATACGGCCGCTTGCCTTGAAGTCTGGCGGCATGCCGAGCGGATGCTGGCGGACAGCGCGCTCGATATGGTGATTCTGGACGAGCTGACTTACATGGTGGCGTACGATTATCTGCCGCTGGAAACGGTCATGCAGGCGCTGCGAAACCGTCCGGCGCACCAGACGGTCATCATCACCGGCCGCGGCTGCCACCGCGATATTCTTGATTATGCCGATACCGTAAGCGAACTGCGTCCGGTTAAACATGCCTTTGACGCAGGCGTTAAGGCGCAAATCGGCATTGACTACTAGCCGTCAGCGTTATCCCGGCGCAGTAAGCAAAACGCCCTCATTCGAGGGCGTTTTATTTAGCTGCCGCTGCGGCCACCGCCGCTGCGACGGTTGCCGCTCACCTGGCTGTGACGTTTTACTGCCCGGCGAATCTGGTTCGCCTTCATACGGCGCCTGTCTTTTTCAACCGCCACTTTGCTGGAGGTCTCCGCGGGCAAGCCCACCAGCTCACGCAGGTAGTTGGTCTGCGCCAGATCAAGCTCCGTCCAGCCGCCGCGCGGCAAACCTTTCGGCAGAGGGATATCGCCATAGCGCACGCGAATCAGGCGGCTTACCTGTACGCCTACCGCTTCCCACAGGCGACGCACTTCACGGTTGCGCCCTTCCGTGAGGGTAACGTTGTACCACTGGTTGATGCCTTCGCCGCCGCTGAAGCGGATAGTTTTAAACGCCGCCGGACCATCTTCCAGCTGTACGCCCCGCGCCAGCTCACGCACTTTCGCATCGTCAACCTGGCCAAAGACGCGTACCGCGTATTCGCGCTCTACTTCCCGGCTCGGGTGCATCAGTCGATTCGCCAGCTCGCCGTCAGTCGTAAAGAGCAGCAGACCGCAGGTGTTAACATCAAGACGGCCCACCGCGATCCAGCGCGCGCCGCGCAGTTTTGGCAGACGGTCGAACACGGTAGGACGGCCTTCCGGATCGTTGCGGGTGCAAAGCTCGCCTTCCGGCTTATAGTAAGCCAGCACGCGGCAGATCTGTTCCACCGACTCTTTTACCGAAACAAGGTGACCATCAATACGAATTTTCAGCGCTGGCGTGACTTCCACACGGTCGCCGAGGGTGGCGATTTTGCCATCCACGCTGACGCGTCCTGCGGTAATCATGGTTTCGATTTCACGGCGCGAACCGTGGCCGGCGCGCGCCAGCACTTTCTGTAATTTCTCGCTCATTGAGCTTCCTTCAGGTGTCGCCTTCCCAGGCGTCGGACAGGATTCGGGGCGCATGACACCCCGATTTTTGGGCGCGTAGTATAGCCTTGCGCAATATTATAAGAAAGGCTTAACGTCGCCCACCCCTTCACGCAATACCACTGGCGCATCGTCGGTGAGATCGACCACCGTCGTGGGCTGCTGCCCCAGATACCCGCCATGAATAATCAAATCGACCTGCTTCTCCAGCCGGTCTTTAATCTCATCCGGATCGGACTCGGTAAAATCGCTGCCCGGCAGCATCAGCGAGGTGGAGAGCATCGGCTCGTTCAGCGTCTCCAGCAGCGCCAGCGCGATAGGATTAGAGGGAACGCGCAGGCCAATCGTCTTACGCTTCTCCTGCAGCAGGCGGCGCGGCACCTCTTTAGTGCCTTTGAGAATAAAGGTGTAGTTGCCCGGCGTGTTGTTTTTAATAAGCCGGAACGCCACGTTATCGACATAGGAGTAAGTGGAAAGCTCAGAGAGATCGCGGCACATCAAAGTAAAGTTGTGACCGTCGGGCAACTGACGGATCCGGCAAATCCGCTCCATTGCGCTTTTATCTTCCAGCTTACAGCCCAGCGCATAGCCGGAATCGGTGGGATAAACGATAACCCCGCCTTTACGGATTATCTCTACCGCCTGGTTAATCAGGCGCGGTTGCGGGTTATCCGGATGAATATAAAAAAACTGACTCATACTACCCTCTCTTTTCGTTCTTCCGGCGATGTCCAGCTCGCCCAGACGGGCGTAACGCCAGCAGGCAGCCACAGCTTGCGGCCCAGCTCAATCCATGGCGAGGGCTGATGAAAATCGGAGCCCTGGGATGCGAGCAAGCCAAACTGCGCCGCATAATTCGCCAGTTGCGTACGCTCATTCGGCGCCTGCTGACACTGCGCGACCTCCATCGCCTCTCCGCCTGTCTCGGCAAAGTGATGAAGCAGCCGCTTAAGCCATTTTGCGCTCAGGTCATAACGCCCGGGATGGGCCACAACCGCCTGGCCGCCAGAATGATGAATCACATCAATAGCTTGTTTTATTGTACACCACTGCGGCGGAACATAGCCGATTTTCCCCCGCGCCAGATAATGCTTAAACACCTTCGCCGGCTCGGTGGCGCGCCCCGCCTCCACGAGAAAGCGAGCAAAATGCCCGCGGGTTATCATCCCGCCGTCAGCAAAACGCTGCGCCCCTTCCCAGGCGCCGGGAATACGCGCTTTTTCAAGGCGTTCCGCTATCATACGGGCGCGCTGAATACGCCGCTCTCCCTGTTCTGCCAGGAACGCGATCATCGCAGGATGATGAATGTCGATACCGAGGCCGACAATGTGGATCTCATGGTTTTCCCACACGGTGGAAATTTCTACGCCAGCCACCAGGCGCAGCGCCAGGCCTGCGCGGTCGATTTCCGCCTGCGCCGGCGCAATGCCCGCCGTGGTGTCATGGTCGGTAATCGCAAGCGTATGGATTTGCATCCCGGCGGCGCGATGGACCAGTTGCGCGGGCGTTAATAGCCCGTCGGATGCCGTTGTATGGCTATGCAGATCGTAAATGACTGCGGAATCAGGTTCGCTCAAAACGGCTCCACTCGGTTAATAATACGCATTAGGCCGCCCATCATAACGATTCCTGATGTTTTTCTGAAATCAGGGTTGACAATTCGGCCATGAACCAGTTAACTAGTACGCAAGTTCACTGCAAAAGGTATCTGAAAATGAAGGCAACATTGACTCTTCGCGGCTGGTGGCGTACCTCCTGAATCGGGCGGTGTCTTCACGCATGCGTAACGCAATCAGATACCCGGCCCGCTTAAAGCGGGCTTTTTTTTGAACAGAACAGACGGGAAGCCGAGAATGCAAACAGCTAAACCAGCACTTGAACTACTCAGCAGCGAAGGGGTTTACCGTGAAAACCCAACGGCGCTGTTTAACCAACTCTGCGGCGCGCGTCCTGCGACTCTGCTGCTTGAGTCGGCCGATATCGACAGTAAAAACGATCTTAAAAGCCTGCTGCTAGTGGATAGCGCGTTGCGCATTACCGCAATCGGTGACACTGTCACGATATCTGCCTTAACGGATAACGGCGCGGCGCTGCTCGCCCTGCTGGATGATGTCTTGCCTGCAGGCGTAGAGAACACCCATCAGCCGCAGACCCGCGTGCTTCGCTTCCCACCGGTAAGCCAGTTGCTGGATGAAGATGCCCGCCTCTGTTCGGTTTCCGTATTCGATACCTTCCGCCTGCTGCAAACGCTGGTTGACGTACCGGAAAATGAGCGAGAAGCGATGTTCTTCGGCGGTCTGTTCGCCTATGACCTGGTGGCGGGCTTTGAAGACTTGCCAGCCCTTAACGCGTCGAATCGCTGCCCGGATTACTGTTTCTATCTTGCTGAAACGCTGTTGGTTATTGACCATCAGAAGAAAAGCAGCCGCATTCAGGCGAGCCTCTTTACGCCGCAGCCGCTGGAGAAACAGCGTCTGCAAACACGCATTGAACAGATCAAGCAGCAACTGACTCAGGCCGCCGCGCCGTTGCCGGTGCAGGAAGTGGCAAGCATGCGTTGTGAATGCAACCAGAGTGATGAAGAGTATGGCGCCGTCGTGCGCGATATGCAGAAAGCGATTCGCGCCGGGGAGATTTTTCAGGTCGTGCCTTCGCGTCGCTTCACGCTCCCCTGCCCGTCGCCGCTGGCCGCCTACGATACGCTGAAAAAGAGCAACCCAAGCCCTTACATGTTTTTTATGCAGGATAACGACTTCACGCTGTTTGGCGCCTCGCCGGAGAGCTCGCTGAAGTATGACGCCGCATCGCGCCAGATTGAGATCTACCCCATCGCCGGTACCCGTCCGCGCGGACGCCGCGCCGACGGCACGCTGGATCGCGATCTCGACAGCCGCATTGAGCTGGAGATGCGCACCGACCATAAAGAGCTTTCTGAGCACCTGATGCTGGTTGATCTGGCGCGTAACGATCTGGCGCGCATCTGCACGCCGGGCAGCCGCTATGTGGCGGATCTGACCAAAGTAGACCGTTACTCCTTTGTCATGCATCTCGTCTCCCGCGTGGTTGGCGAGCTGCGACAGGACCTCGACGTGCTGCACGCTTACCGCGCCTGCATGAACATGGGCACCCTGAGCGGCGCGCCGAAAGTTCGCGCCATGCAGCTTATCGCCGCCGCCGAGGGCGAGCGCCGGGGCAGCTACGGCGGCGCGGTGGGTTATTTCACCGCTCACGGCGACCTTGATACCTGCATCGTTATTCGCTCGGCCTATGTGGAAGACGGCATCGCCACCGTCCAGGCGGGCGCTGGCGTGGTGCTCGACTCCGTGCCGCAGTCCGAAGCGGATGAAACCCGTAATAAAGCCCGCGCGGTATTGCGCGCAATCGCCCAGGCGCATCATGCACAGGAGATTTTCTGATGGCCGACATTCTGCTGCTCGATAATATCGACTCCTTCACTTACAACCTGGCGGATCAGCTGCGGGCAAGCGGCCATAACGTGGTTATCTACCGCAACCATGTCCCGGCGCAGACATTGATTGACCGTCTGGCGACCATGGATAACCCGGTGCTGATGCTCTCGCCTGGCCCCGGCACGCCTTCAGAAGCGGGCTGCATGCCTGAGCTTCTGACCCGGATGCGCGGCAAGCTGCCGATTATCGGCATCTGCCTGGGCCACCAGGCGATAGTGGAAGCCTACGGCGGCTACGTTGGCCAGGCCGGGGAAATTTTGCATGGCAAAGCTTCAAGCATTGAGCATGACGGCCAGGGGATGTTCGCCGGATTAATGAACCCGTTGCCGGTCGCCCGCTATCATTCGCTGGTCGGCAGCAACATTCCGGCAGGGTTGACCGTGAACGCCCATTTCGATGGCATGGTCATGGCGGTGCGTCATGACGCAGACCGCGTATGCGGTTTTCAGTTCCACCCTGAATCTATCCTGACGACGCAGGGCGCGCGCCTGCTTGAGCAGACGCTTGCCTGGGCGCAAACCCAGGTTGAGCAGAAAAATTCGCTGCAGCCGATTCTGGAAAAGCTTTATCAGGCGCAAACGCTGAGCCGTGAAGAGAGCCACCAGCTCTTCTCCGCGATCGTCCGCGGCGAGCTGAAGCCCGAGCAACTGGCGGCCGTGCTGGTCAGCATGAAGGTGCGCGGCGAACACCCGAATGAAATTGCCGGCGCCGCTTCCGCGCTGCTGGAAGACGCCGCGCCCTTCCCGCGCCCGGACTACCTGTTTGCCGATATCGTCGGCACCGGCGGCGATGGCAGCAATAGCATTAATATCTCCACCGCCAGCGCGTTTGTCGCCGCCGCGGTGGGGCTGAAGGTCGCAAAACATGGCAACCGCAGCGTCTCCAGCCGCTCGGGCTCTTCCGACCTGCTGGCCGCTTTCGGCATTAATCTGGAGATGAACGCACAAGCATCGCGCCAGGCGCTGGATGACCTTGGCGTCTGTTTCCTGTTTGCGCCGAAGTATCACACCGGCTTTCGTCACGCCATGCCGGTACGCCAGCAGTTGAAAACCCGCACGCTCTTTAACGTGCTGGGGCCGTTGATTAACCCGGCTCACCCACCGCTGGCGCTGATTGGCGTTTACAGCCCGGAACTGGTGCTGCCGATTGCCGAAACCCTGCGCGTGCTTGGCTACCAGCGCGCGGCCGTCGTGCATAGCGGAGGAATGGATGAAGTCTCCCTTCACGCCCCGACGCTGGTTGCAGAGCTCAATGATGGCGAGATAAAAAGCTATCAGCTGACCGCCGACGATTTTGGCTTATCCCCTTATGAGAAAGCGGACCTCGCAGGCGGCACGCCGGAAGAAAACCGTGACATTCTCACCCGCCTGTTACAAGGTAAAGGTGAAACCGCGCATGAGGCGGCCGTCGCCGCCAACGTCGCGATGCTGATGCGTCTGCACGGCGAAGAAGATTTAAAAACCAATGCCCGGCGGGTGATTGACGTATTACGCAGCGGCAGCGCTTATGACCGTGTTACCGCACTGGCATCAAGAGGGTAAGGCATGGAAACCGTTTTAGCGAAAATCGTCGCAGATAAGGCGATTTGGGTGGAAGCCCGCAAGCAGCAGCAACCGCTGGCGAGCTTTCAGAATGACGTTAAGCCGAGCACGCGCAGTTTCTACGACGCGCTGCAGGGCGCGCGCACCGCGTTCATCCTTGAATGTAAGAAAGCCTCTCCGTCAAAAGGGGTGATCCGCGAGGACTTCGACCCGGCGCGCATTGCATCTGTTTATAAGCATCACGCTTCGGCTATCTCTGTCCTGACGGATGAGAAATATTTCCAGGGCAGCTTCGATTTCCTGCCCGTAGTCAGCGGCATCGTCACACAACCGGTGCTGTGCAAAGATTTTATTATCGACGCTTACCAGATCTACCTGGCGCGTTTCTATCAGGCGGACGCCTGCCTGCTGATGCTCTCGGTGCTGGATGATGAACAGTACCGTCAGCTCGCTGCCGTGGCGCACAGCCTGAACATGGGCGTGCTGACCGAAGTGAGCAACGAAGAGGAGCTGGAGCGCGCTATCCGTCTGGAAGCCAAAGTGGTCGGTATTAATAACCGCGACCTGCGCGATCTCTCAATCGATCTCAACCGCACCCGCGAGCTTGCGCCGCGCCTTGGCGCAGGCGTGACGGTTATCAGCGAATCCGGCATCAATACTTATGCGCAGGTGCGCGAACTGAGCCATTTCGCCAACGGTTTCCTGATTGGTTCCGCGCTGATGGAAGAGGACGATCTGGCGGCAGCCGTACAGCGCGTGCTGCTTGGCGCCAACAAAGTGTGCGGGCTGACGCGCCCTGAAGACGCGCAGGCGGCCCACGACGCAGGCGCCATCTACGGCGGGCTGATTTTTGTCTCCTCCTCTCCTCGCGCGGTGACGATTGAACAGGCGAAAACCGTGAAGCGCGCCGCACCGCTGCGCTATGTCGGCGTCTTTCGCAACGCCCTTCAAAATGAGGTGGTGGAAACGGTCAATGCGCTTAAGCTCGCTGCCGTTCAACTGCACGGCAGCGAAGACCAGACTTATATCGACGCCCTGCGCACCGCGCTGCCAGCGAACGTGGAAATCTGGAAAGCATTGAGCGTGGCACAGACTCTCCCGCCGCGTAATCTTAATCACGTAGCGAAATATGTGCTGGATAACGGCCAGGGCGGCAGCGGTCAGCGCTTCGACTGGTCGCTGTTGGCGGGTGAAAAACTCGATAATGCCTTCCTCGCGGGCGGCCTTGGCGCCGACAACTGTGTGGAAGCGGCGAAGCTTGGCTGTGTGGGACTCGATTTTAACTCCGGCGTGGAAAGAGAGCCGGGAATCAAAGATGCCAACAAGCTGGCGGCGGTCTTCAGAACGCTGCGGGCTTATTAAGGAAGCGACGAATGACAACTTTACTGAACCCCTATTTTGGTGAATTTGGCGGTATGTATGTGCCGCAGATCCTGATGCCCGCGCTGCGCCAGCTGGAAGCGGCCTTTGTCAGCGCCCAGAGCGACCCGGAATTTCAGGCGCAGTTTACCGACCTGCTGAAAAATTACGCGGGTCGCCCTACTGCGTTAACCAAATGTCAGAACCTGACCAGAGGCACGAAAACCACCCTTTATCTTAAGCGTGAAGACCTGCTGCACGGCGGCGCGCATAAAACGAACCAGGTATTAGGCCAGGCGCTGCTTGCCAAACGCATGGGCAAAACCGAGATTATCGCTGAAACCGGCGCGGGCCAGCACGGCGTCGCCTCGGCGCTCGCCAGCGCCCTGCTCGGTCTGAAATGCCGCATTTATATGGGTGCGAAAGATGTTGAGCGTCAATCGCCGAACGTGTTTCGCATGAAACTGATGGGCGCAGAGGTTATCCCGGTGCATAGCGGCTCCGCCACGTTGAAGGACGCCTGCAACGAGGCGCTTCGCGACTGGTCCGGCAGCTATGAGAAAGCGCACTATATGCTGGGCACCGCCGCCGGTCCGCACCCCTTCCCGACGATTGTTCGCGAATTCCAGCGCATGATCGGCGAAGAGACCAAAGCGCAAATTCTGGAAAAAGAGGGACGCCTGCCCGACGCGGTTATCGCCTGCGTGGGCGGCGGCTCAAACGCTATCGGCATGTTTGCCGATTTTATCGATGAAACTAATGTGGGACTGATTGGCGTGGAGCCTGCGGGCCACGGCATCGAGACCGGCGAGCACGGCGCGCCGCTTAAGCATGGCCGCGTCGGCATCTATTTCGGTATGAAAGCGCCGATGATGCAGACCGACGAGGGGCAGATTGAAGAGTCCTATTCCATTTCCGCCGGGCTCGATTTCCCATCCGTCGGACCGCAGCACGCTTATCTCAACAGCACCGGACGCGCCGACTATGTCTCTATTACCGATGACGAAGCGCTGGACGCGTTTAAAGCCCTTTGCCGCAGCGAAGGGATTATCCCGGCGCTGGAGTCCTCTCACGCGCTGGCGCATGCGTTAAAAATGATGCGCGAAAACCCGGAGAAAGAGCAGTTGTTGGTAGTGAATCTTTCCGGTCGCGGAGATAAAGATATCTTTACCGTTCACGATATTTTCAAAGCACGAGGGGAAATGTAATGGAACGCTACGATCAGCTTTTCGCACGCCTTAAGGCCCGCAAGGAAGGCGCTTTTGTCCCCTTCGTCACGCTTGGCGATCCGTCGCCGGAACAGTCATTGAAAATCATTGACGCGCTGATTGAAGCGGGCGCCGACGCGCTGGAACTGGGCATCCCCTTCTCTGACCCGCTGGCGGACGGCCCAACGATTCAGGACGCCACGCTGCGCGCTTTTGCCGCAAGCGTTACGCCAGGACAGTGTTTTGAGATGCTGGCAGCCATTCGCCAGAAGCACCCAACTATCCCGATTGGTCTGCTGATGTATGCCAACCTCGTTTTCAGCCGCGGTATCGATGCGTTTTATGCTCAGTGTGAAAAAGTGGGCGTGGATTCGGTGCTGGTGGCGGACGTCCCGGTGGAAGAATCGGCGCCGTTTCGTCAGGCAGCGATGCGCCACAACGTAGCGCCGATTTTTATCTGCCCGCCGAACGCCGATGATGACCTGTTGCGCCAGATTGCTTCTTATGGCCGCGGCTACACTTACCTGCTCTCCCGCGCCGGGGTGACAGGCGCGGAGAACCGCGCCGCGCTGCCGCTGCATCACCTGATTGAGAAACTGACCGAGTACCACGCCGCACCGCCGCTGCAGGGCTTCGGCATTTCCGAACCGGCGCAGGTGAAAGCCGCTGTCGAGGCGGGCGCCGCCGGCGCGATTTCCGGCTCCGCCACGGTGAAAATCATTGAGCGGAACATCAACAACCACAACGCGATGCTGGATGAACTGAAAGCGTTTGTGCAGCAGATGAAAGCGGCCAGCCGCCCTGCTTAAACCTTCAAACAAGCAAAAGGCGCGACGTTCGCGCCTTTTTTCTTTTTGTCGGTAGTGCCGATGCTTAGAAGCGATAACCGGCCGAGAACATGAATACCCACGGATCGAGACGGGTATTGATATTTTGCTGTTCGCCGCCCGCCTTGAATTTCACTTCCGTATCAATATCCATATACCAGACGGACATGTTCAACAGCCAGTCGCGGTTAATAAGATAATCAAGACCGACCTGGCCTGCCGCGCCCCAGGAATCTTTCAGGCTTAAATCGCTCAGACCCGCCGCTTTGCCCGTATCGTTAAAATCTTCATTAAAGAAAGTGGTGTAGTTAATGCCTGCGCCGATGTAAGGGCGCACTTTGCTCTGAGCGTCACCGAAGTACCACTGCGCCATTAACGTCGGCGGCAGATGGTGCACAGTCGCGATATCACCCGTCGCCCCTAACCCAACGCGATGGCGAAACGGCGTGGCGGCAAGCAGTTCCACACCTACGTTATCCGTAGCCATATAGGTTAAGGTCACGCCGAGCTGGGTATTGTTATTAACATTAAAGCCGCCCATACCCAGCACATTATCAGACCCTTCTGTAGGACGAACGGTCGCGCTACCGGCACGCACAAAAAACTCCCCCGCCTCATGCGCCGACGCCACGCCCGACAAACAGCTTAATGCAAGCAATGCCACTGCAAACTTTTTCATATCCCGCTCCCTTGTTGTGGTTTTATTGGCGCGGTGAATATACCCAGATTGAGTTATAAAGTGATCTGCCGCAGATCACATTCGAAGCGGTAATTTAACATTCATTGATCTGCATTAATTTCCAGGTTATCCGCTGATAACGAATTTTTGATTTGCAGGTAATCGGCAAACAAAAATTAACAAAAAATTGTGACAGTGCTCACTTGCTGCCGTTGATGGCGCTGGCTAATTTAGCTGCTTCCTCCATATGGCTATTTGCGTGATGTGTTTGCGGGTGAGAAATGAGCGAGTTGAATCCGTGCATGACGTGTGGCGCTTGCTGCGCCTGGTTTAGAGTTTCTTTCTATTGGGCTGAAGGCGACGATGCCGGCGGCATCGTGCCTTCCCATTTGACCGAGCAGGTTACTCCTTTTTTACGCTGCATGAGCGGCACCTTGCACAAACCCTGTCGGTGCGTGGCGCTGGAAGGCACGCCTGGCGAATCGGTCAGGTGTACGATTTATGAAAACCGGCCAACTCCCTGTCGTGAATTCGCCATGTCTGGCGAAAATGGCGTGGTTAACGATGCCTGTAACCGCGCACGCGCCGCATGGGGTCTGCCGCCGCTTGGCGAAACGCCCCCCCTTTCCGGCTTACCTCTCAATGCTGCCACTGCGGAGTCATCCAGGGTACAATTGCCCGCAGATTAACATCCGCAAAACTCAAGGAGAGTGCATGTCTATCACGGCAAAGTCCGTTTACCGTGACACGGGGAATTTTTTTCGTAATCAGTTTGTTACTTTGCTGCTGATTGCTCTGCTCTGTGCCTTTATCACCCTGATTATCGGGCACGTTTTTACGCCCAGCGAAGAAGAACTCTCTGTGCTGAGCGAGGGGGATAATCTGGCGGGCAGCGCCAGCCTGTTTGAACTGGTGCGCAATATGACGCCGGAGCAACAGCAGGTGCTGTTGAAAACCTCGGCGGCATCGACGTTCGCCGGGCTGTTTGGCAACGCGATACTCGCAGGCGGCGTGCTGCTGGCTATCCAGCTAGTTTCCGCAGGCCAGCGCGTCAGCGCGCTGCGGGCGATTGGCGCCGCCGCGCCGGTGCTGCCGCGCCTGTTTATTCTTATCTTCCTGACGACTTTCCTTGTGCAAATGGGGATTATGCTGGTGGTTGTGCCTGGCGTACTGCTGGCGATTGTGCTGGCTTTTGCGCCGGTCATGCTGGTGCAGGATAAAATGGGCGTTTTCGCCGCCATGCGCAGCAGCATGAGCCTGGCCTGGCGGAATATGCGTCTGGTGGCGCCCGCGGTTATCGGCTGGTTGATGGCGAAAACGTTTCTGCTGTTTATCGCGCCGGCTTTCGCCGCGCTGACGCCTAACATCGGCGCAATTATCGCCAATACTCTGAGCAACCTTATCTCCGCCCTGTTGCTCATCTACCTCTTCCGTTTATATATGCTTATTCGTCAATAAACTTCCGCCCTCCCGGCTTGCGCGTTATAGTCGGGAGGTCGCCTTTTACGGAACCGAAGTATGAAGCAGTTACTCGATTTTTTACCCCTGATTGTTTTTTTCGTTTTTTACAAGCTCTACGATATTTTCGTGGCCTCCGGCGCGTTGATTGTGGCGACCGCTATTGCGCTGGTTTACAGCTGGTATAAATTCCGCAAACTCGAAAAAATGACGCTGGTGACCTTTGTGCTGGTTGCGGTGTTCGGCGGTTTAACTATTTATTTCCACAATTCTGAGTTCATTAAGTGGAAAGTAACCATCATTTATGCGCTGTTTGCCGGTGCGCTGTTGATAGGCCAGTGGGTCATGAAGAAGCCGCTGATCCAGAGCATGCTTGGTAAAGAGATAACCTTGCCCGAAAGCGTCTGGGCGCGCCTGAACCTCGCCTGGGCAGCCTTTTTTATCGCCTGCGGCCTGCTCAATATTTATGTCGCATTCTGGCTACCGGAGAGCGTATGGATGAATTTTAAAGTCTTCGGACTTACCGTCCTGACGCTGATTTTTACTCTGTTAAGCGGCGTATACATGTATCGCCATATGCCTGCCGAAGAAAAATAATTCTTGCTGCTTATCCTCTTTTCCTTCAAGAAGATAAGCGCATAAAAAAGAAAAACTGCTTAAAGCACGCTTCCACTTACTTAAAAACGAAGCGTGCTTTTTTTTACCCCCCTTTTACGCATTGCTTGCCGTCGAATCTGAACTGCATTCCATCCATCTCTTAACACGCACTTCTAATCCCGGCGCTGCATCTCGCAAACTAATTCGTTCACCATCAGGCAGCTCGGTTCGCAACATTGCGGGAAGCGCGTCAGGGCGACGATATTTACTGGCATACCTTTGTAGTCGATGCAGAGGTTCTGTGGCGTTATCGTTCTTATGCCTGCCCACGAAAATAGCGCATGGTGCGTGATATCGGTGCGGGTAGTGCTTTGCAAAAAATGTATTTCGCTTACATCCTTTTTAGCCGTTAATCGGGCCGTGCCTGTTACGCGGGCGTTACCCTCTTCTTCTTCAGGGAGAGCGGGTCGCCTCTTTGTTTCTTCCTCCTTTATCCTCTTTTCGTCGCGCAATGTTATGATGGCGCAAAGACGGTTACCGGCATGGTCCCGCCGCCCCTTCTGAAAATAAAAACTGATAAGCTATCGAACGGAAGAAGAGCAATGACGACACAATCCGAAGCGCCGCAGGGTGAACTGGTTTTAAGAACGCTGGCTATGCCTGCCGACACCAATGCCAACGGCGATATTTTTGGCGGCTGGCTGATGTCGCAGATGGATATGGGCGGCGCAATCCTCGCGAAAGAGATAGCCCAAGGGCGCGTGGTGACGGTACGGGTTGACGGCATGACCTTTCTGCGCCCCGTCGCGGTGGGCGATGTTGTTTGCTGTTACGCGCGTTGTGTAAAACGGGGCAATACGTCAGTAACGATTAATGTTGAAGTGTGGGTCAAGAAGGTGTCGTCGGAGCCTATCGGCCAGCGTTATCGCGCAACAGAAGCGCTGTTCATTTATGTCGCAGTGGATCAGGAGGGCAAACCTCGCCCTCTCCCGCAAGCCAGTTGAGCCAATAAAAAACCTCCCCGAAGGGAGGTTTTTTACTGCATCGTCGCCCCGCCATTCATGCGAAAGACAATATTCACTATCAATCCCTGCCCCGGTTTACCCGGTTCGTAGCGCCACCTGCGCATGGCGGTCTTCACTTCGCGCTCAAACATGTTGGCAGGTTTCGCAGAGAGGACCTGAATATTTTCCACGCTGCCGTCCGCCGCGACGTCGAATTTCACGCGGACCTGACCTTCCATACGTAATGCATAGGCGCGGGCCGGATACTGTGGCTGATTGCGGCTCACGGCGCGCGGACCGCTCGGCGCAGCTTTAGCTGGCGCGGTCTGAGCAGGTCGCGAAGCCGTAACCGGACGGCTCGGCGCGTTATTTTCAAATGGCGACGCCGGGCGCGGCTCGGCGGGCTTCACTTCACGCTTAGGTTGCTCCTGCACCTTTTTCACCGGCTTCGGTTTTGGCTTCGGCTTGGGTTTCGGTTCTGGCTTATGGATGACCACCGGCGCCTCTTTTGGCGGCTCCGGTACCGGCTGCGGCTCGGGTTCAGGTTCGGCAACAGGTTGGGGCGGCGGCTGCACGACCTCCGGCTGTGGAGGCTCCAGTTCAGCAGGCGTTACCATCGTGACCGAGATAGGCTGAGAAGGAGCAGGCAATTCAATAACCTGATGTACCGAGGTATACAGCAACCCCGCCACTACGGCGCCATGAATAGCGACAGAGAGCAGAGTCGGCCATGGAAAGCGACGAGGTAAATCAAGGGCCATTGAAGTCATAATCGTTTCAGTGAATGAATGAAGCCTCAATTTTAAATGCAAATAGCAATCATATTCAACAACGCATCCCGACTTCGTTGGCAAGGAACGTTTAACCGCCTGTTTTATCCGCAATGTTGTTACGGCCTTTCAGGCATTATTAACTTTGCGTTGCAGTAAGCCCTGGTTTCACATAACGTAATTTTCTTCTGGATTTCTGCTTAGGAGTTATGCCCGTGCTTTATGTTATTTACGCTGAAGATGTCGCGGATTCGCTGGAAAAGAGATTATCGGTTCGCCCGGCGCACCTGGCGCGCCTGCAACTGCTGCATGATGAAGGCCGTCTGCTTACCGCAGGCCCCATGCCCGCAGTAGACAGCAACGATCCGGGAAAGGCGGGCTTTACCGGCTCAACGGTCATTGCCGAATTTGAGTCGCTGGAAGCCGCGCAGGCCTGGGCGCAAGCAGATCCTTATATCGCCGCAGGCGTTTATAAGACCGTCGCGGTTAAGCCGTATAAAAAGGTTTTCTAGGATTAAATAAATATCCTTTATATACATTACCTTACCAAAAGAAAATCGTAACGGTGATTAGGCTAAGGGCACATTTAAGTACACAAAATATTAATTGTGCCCTTTCCTGAAACTGATGGCCGGCAGAGAAACGCCTCCATGCGCGTGGAGATCAAGACGGAGCGGCCTAGTGATTATCTGATTCAGGCTGTATGCTCTTTTGCCTTGCCCCGAGTTTTAAATGCTGCCCAGGCACTCCTGAGAAGCCTGTTAGCTGGCATCTCAACTAGCTTAAACGACAAGACTGAAACCACTATCGCCAGTACCAGGCACGAAAGGATGTATATGAGCACTTCAATAGGGTTATCCTTACCTGGGTGCATTATTTCAATCAGTTTGGAAACAATCATCCAGTGGAACATGTAGAAAGAGAATGACGCTTCACCAAGGAGTATTAAATATCTGTTTGCAAGGATGCGAGAGATAATCCCGCCATTAAACGCAAACGCGATAACGATAGAAGCCATGCAAGGGATATACAAAAGGTCATATTTAACATTCATATTAGCCACGTGGTTTGTTGCTACATAAATTGTTAAAGCCAAAAACAAAAGCGACCCAATCTCCATTGCGCTACAAACCACGATTTTTGGAGTAACTGGCTTTGCAAGAAATGCTCTACATATGATAATTCCAAGCATGAAGTCAGTAATCCTAAAAATGGGGTTTATATAGAACAACCAGTGGAGTGAAACTCCGGAAGGTGGATACACCAGGAAATAAATGTTGATTGCCTGAACGGCGGATAAGGTGAAGAACAGGTGTTTTGTTTTGCATTTAACAAGCAGACAAAAGCAAAGATAGAAGAACATCTCGCATGAAATGCTCCATGATACAGGATTAAACGAAAAGTAATAGCCCGCATCAGGTATGAAAGATTGAAGCAGGAACGTATTATAGAGTAAAGCTTCTTTGTTTGTCGCTTCCCAATTGTTTGTGTAACCGAATAAAAGCAGAACACATACCAGCGAGACAATATGGACAGGGAATAGTCTAGCCAGACGATAAACAATAAAGTCTTTTTTGCTAAATCCCCCCTCGGATAAATGCCTGCTAAAACTGTAATTGATAATAAATCCGGAGAGGATATAGAAGAAAGTTACGCCTACATACCCATTAAAGAAGTACTTAGATGTCTCGTTAAATTGCGGAATGGAAGATTGCGAAAGAATCCCTAAGTGGCTCAAAAAAACACCAAGCGCGGCGAACATCCTAAGGGATGTAAGACTATGAATTACATTGTTATTTTTTGACATGACACTGCCAGAGCATAAAATATTTCTGGCAGATTAGTTTCATAGAAAGGTTATGTCAACGCCACATTAGTTAAAATTCTTGCACGTCTGCGCTTGCTGAAATACTCCACTTAGGTGTCGGCGATCCCTTAACACCTATCAGTTTTACTTTAAGTGCACTGCCGCTTGCTTTGGGAGCAGTAAGGTTTGGCGCTGCAGGTTTATACTCCAGTCTCGACAGAAACACCTCCACGTACGTGGAGAAGACTCAGTGAGCAGCCAGCGGGGAATGGAGATGTGCGAAACACTTTCACGTTCGTGGAGAAAGCCCTTCATTCCGTCCTTCACCGTGAGGCCAAACAGCATCATGCCCATCTCTATTCTCTTTCCATAGCTGATTGCGCAAACTTATCAAAAAGCGATCACATATCAATCACCGAGAGGGAGGCTTGCGAGGTATTGCGCGCAAAAAATCCGCCGGAGCGTGCATCTTACTTTTGGTTCTGTCGATCAATATCCGTTGTAATGCTACACTGCTGTCCTTTCCGAATTCGCTGATTTTTATAATGTTAAAGTTATTCGCCAAGTACACGTCGATAGGTGTCATTAACACGCTCATTCACTGGGTGGTATTCGCTGTTTGCATCTATGTATTCCACACAGGACAGGCTCTCGGTAACTTCGCCGGGTTCGTTGTGGCTGTATCATTCAGCTTCTTCGCCAATGCCAGGTTCACATTCAAATCATCGACTACAACCATGCGATACATGCTCTATGCAGGCTTCATGGGAACTCTTAGCGCCATTGTCGGTTGGTGTGCAGACAAATCAGGTATGGCCCCTATCATCACGTTAATCGTGTTTTCCGCAATCAGCCTGGTGTGCGGGTTCATTTACTCTAAGTTCATCGTGTTTAGGGAAGAAAAATGAAAATCTCTTTGGTTGTTCCTGTCTTCAATGAAGAGGACGCGATACCTATTTTTTATACAGCTGTTCGTGAATATGAAGCTTTTCAGGAATATGATGTAGAAATAGTCTTTATAAACGACGGAAGCAAAGATGCGACGGAGTCTATTATAAACGCTCTTGCTGTTTCAGACCCACTTGTTGTCCCCCTTTCCTTCACAAGAAACTTTGGCAAAGAGCCCGCTCTTTTTGCGGGTCTGGACCATGCGTCCGGAGACGCAATAATCCCAATTGATGTAGACTTACAGGACCCAATTGAAGCGATCCCACCAATGATTAATAAATGGCGGGAGGGTGCGGATGTGATCCTTGGTAAACGCGCTGACCGGTCAACTGATGGGCGCCTGAAGCGTAAAACTGCTGAATGGTTCTACAAACTACACAACAAAATAAGCAATCCCAAAATTGAAGAAAATGTTGGTGATTTTCGGCTCATGAGTCGCGAGGTGGTAGAAAATATCAAGCAGTTGCCTGAGCGTAACTTATTCATGAAAGGCGTACTTTCATGGGTTGGTGGCAAGACTGATGTTGTCGAATACATACGTGCAGAACGGGTTGCTGGCAGCACTAAATTTAATGGGTGGAAACTGTGGAACCTGGCACTCGAAGGAATAACTAGCTTTTCAACTTTCCCACTTCGGATGTGGACTTATATCGGACTGTTTGTTGCAAGCTTGTCTTTTCTATACGGCGCATGGATGATCATAGATACCCTGGCATTCGGTAATCCTGTGCGAGGATATCCATCTCTGTTAGTTTCAATCCTTTTTCTTGGCGGCGTGCAGCTTATAGGAATAGGTGTACTGGGTGAATATATAGGCAGGATTTATGTGGAAACAAAGCAAAGGCCAAAATATCTACTCAAGGAAAGAAAAAATGCCAAATAAAGTTGATCTTAAACCAATTTCTCATTTATGGATAATAGGCTTTATATATATACTGCCGTTACTGATTACAAATAGCCCTTATTATGATGACATTGGTAGATCAGTTTATGGCTATTTCTCATGGGGAATAGATGGCAGGCCTTTTTCTGATATAATCTTTGAAACTATAGACCTCGGTTCGCCAGCAACGGACATTGCGCCATTCCCGCAGATTTTAGCCATACTTATAATGACCACCCTGTGTTATTTTATTCATAGATATCTTAACCCGGATCATAGTCTAGGATGGTTGGTATTCACGCCAATTTTCCTGAGCCCGTTTTTTATTCAAAATCTTGCATTCAGATTTGACTCGCTGACTATGTCTTTGTCAGTGGCGATAGCAGCCTTACCACTTTTCTTTATGCGTAAAACAAAGGCAAAACTATTCGCGGTTTCCGCCCTCTGTGTCTTTACATCTTTGTCGTTGTATCAGGCCTCGCTCAGCGTATTTATGGCAGCAGTTTGCTTGTACACCCTTTTCTCTATTAAAAAAGGCTCAGACCCTTACAATCTATTGGTTGAGGCTTCCATAGCAGCTTTAGGGATGGTTACTGGATACATAATATACTCTCAAGTAATAGTACCCTTCTTTGTAACCAGTGATTATGCTAATGGCTATAATCAAATAATTAGCAGTGTCGCAGAGTTGTATAACAATATATCGGTGACGATAAACGTATTGAGTTCATTTTTTACTGGCACAATAGCGATTGTATTCATCGTTATTGGTTTGTTGGCTACTCTTGGACTCATAAAGTTATTGATAATTACATCTAAATCAACGCTATCAAATGGGAGAAAAGCGGTCAGCTTACTGCTTATTATTGCAAGCCTGGCAGTAATTTTGGTATGTATTCCAGGCCCGGGGTTAGCCCTTAAGTCGATGCCTATAGGTCCGAGAGTTTTTGTAGGTTTTGGTTTCTTCATTTCAACCTTACTGGCGTTAATCTCTTTCATTTCAACGAGACATCAATGCAAGCTCAATGTTATTTATTGCCTTCTCGCAGTTGTTTCATTCTCATACATGGCCACATTCACGAACGCCATGAAATCTCAGGACAAATTGGCGGATAGGATCGTTTATGGGGTGACGAATGATATCGTAAAAATTGGCTACAATAACATCAAAACGATTACTATAGACGGGAAATCGCTTTACTCGCCTATCGCCGATAAGGCCATACAAAAATCCCCTCTAATGAAGCAAATCATTCCTTCTTATTTTGATGGCCCGCTGGCATGGGGCATAGTTAAGATGACTGAGATTTACTCGGGAAAAGAACAACCAGCGCCTGCACGGCAAAATGAAATAATTGCTGGAATATGTGAGATGCAGTTAATCACTGATGCTGGCCTGTACAAGACATACTTTAGCAACGGAGATTTGGTTGTTTCCTTTGCGTTCAGAGAATGTAAGTAAGAGAAATCCATTACGAGCTTTAGCGTACTGATTCAAAAAGAAATGAGGCGGTTTCCCGCCTCTTATCTTAAAGAACATTATAGAAAGCCCCACTTACCACAGAGCTTGGCTTCTATCCAGTACCGGACGCTTTTCAAAACACAGTGTGAACCTATTTGATGACTGTTTAAGTATCCCGCAAAATCCTGTCATTCACATTTAGCGACCATCCGACATAAGCAATCTGCTAATGAAGAAGAGCGGTATGCCTAAAGCTCATTTTACAGAGCATAAATTCATACCCGTAATTAAGTCGGTTGAAGCCGAACGAACTGTTAAAGATGTCTGCCGGGGGACCGGTGCCTCTGAAGCTATTTACTCCAACAGGAAGTCCAAATAAGGCGGCATGAAAGCTTCTGATATTAAAAAGATCATGGATTTTGATGAAGGGAACTAACGTCTCAAAAAGATGTTTGCCGACCTGAGCCTTGATAATCGGGTGCTAAAGTCGTTATCGAAAAAAACCTTAAAACGAGACTTTAAACATGAACTGGTCACATCTGATAACCACCTTCGGACTCAGTATCCGTCAGGCCTGCCGCAGTCTCAACCTGAGCAGAACGGTTTACCATTACCGTGCGGATATCATATTTAACGTCCCTGTTATCACCGCATTGCACACGGCGGCAGAACAGGAAATTTTCCGATGCTTTTTCATGTTCCGCGGCGGCAGAGATACCTGTGGATCCACAAAAGGCTCTACCGTATTTACTGTCTGCTGAAGCCAAATTATCGCCTCAAGGGCAAATAATCCTCCCGGTGCGTAATCCCTCGTCGCTGGCACTAAGGAAGCGCAGAATCAGAGCGGGTCTGTCAATTATATGCATGATGCCCTGATCTATAGTCGTCATGGTTTTAGCGTAGCAGTTCTTTTTGATATGGAACGCATCCTAAAAACCGGATGACAGTAAAAAAGTTTTTTGATTTCTGATGAACTGACCGGGCACAGTAAAGTAAAAAGCTGACTGTGCCCTTCCTTGATACTTGCTTTCGCACCCATCACCTGGCTCGGCCGATGTGACTCTGCGCGCGGCGTTTTGACGCGGCGCAGGAACTACACTTATTTACGGTCAGGCTTATCGCTCCTTTTCTTGCGAGGAGTTAGCCAGTCACGGATGAAAATTATGGCCAGCAGAACAAGCCAACCAACCTGATAACTGTTTTCCAGCGTCAAAACGTACTCTCCTGAAGATATCCTTAAATCCGGGTATCGCTTCTCGTCTTGCCATAAAAGGAGACGGCATTCTTTATTAATGGCGCACCCGGTATCGCTGTCTGGGTACAGGATTTGTTTATCG
This sequence comes from Franconibacter pulveris DSM 19144, assembly GCA_000621185.1. Lineage (GTDB taxonomy): Bacteria > Pseudomonadota > Gammaproteobacteria > Enterobacterales > Enterobacteriaceae > Franconibacter > Franconibacter pulveris. Next base: position 293,154 of record KK211222.1, on the reverse strand, counting down.
GCTCAATTTGGTCATTCTTTATATGCCCGCGCCTGGATCGCGCTGCATTTTATGAATTCGGCAAGCGGAGAATAAAGGCGTGTTTAGAGAGATGATCTTCTGCTAAACCCATACGTTTTTTCCGCATTCAGGCTGAAGGTGCGTCGCACGTATGCTAGGGGTTGTTGGCGTTGGGAAAGTGAGCGAAGAACATTTCCGGGCACCGCAGAACGGTGCCCTTCTCTTTGGCTTATCTGTCATGAATGGCAAACAGCAAAGCATTACGCTGGCGATTGATAGTGCATTTGCGGATAGCGTGAATACGCATGTTGCGTCGCGATTGCGCTTCCAGCCAGCGCGCCTTTCGCCGTTGAGACTGCCGCAGCATACGCCAGCGTCCAACTTCCGTTCTACTACGCCTCATTTCAACTACTCTTGACTTATAACAGAGCGGCCATTATAGCCCCTTCGCATCGCCAGACCAGCGCTTTTCTGTTTGAGGACGGCCCGGTTCTGCGTACACTCACTACAACGCGGATTTTAAAGGATTAATTAACTATGACAACCTTCTACACCGTGGTGAGTTGGCTGGTCGTTATAGGCTACTGGTTACTGATTGCAGGCGTGACGTTGCGCATCCTGATGAAGCGCCGTGCGGTTCCTTCCGCTATGGCGTGGTTGTTGGTCATCTACATTCTGCCGTTGGTCGGGATCATCGCCTATCTTTCTTTCGGCGAATTGCATCTGGGCAAGCGCCGGGCCGAGCGCGCGCAAGCGATGTGGCCTTCTACCGCCAAATGGCTTAACGACCTAAAAGCCTGCAAGCATATTTTTGCTGAAGAGAACAGCCCCGTCGCCGCCTCGCTGTTCCAGCTGTGTGAGCGCCGCCAGGGCATTGCGGGCGTCAAAGGCAACCAGCTACAGCTGTTGACCGACTCCGATGATGTCATGCAGGCGCTTATCCGCGATATCCAGCTCGCCCGGCACAATATTGAGATGGTTTTCTATATCTGGCAGCCAGGCGGTCTGGCGGATCAGGTAGCGGAGTCGCTAATGGCTGCGGCGCGGCGCGGCATACACTGCCGCCTGATGCTTGATTCCGCAGGCAGCGTTACCTTCTTTCGCAGCCCCTGGGCGGGCATGATGCGAAACGCGGGCGTGGAAGTGGTGGAGGCGCTTAAAGTTAACCTGATGCGTGTTTTTCTGCGCCGTATGGATTTACGCCAGCACCGCAAAATGGTCATGATCGATAATTACATCGCTTACACGGGCAGCATGAACCTGGTCGATCCGCGCTTTTTTAAACAGGACGCGGGCGTTGGCCAGTGGGTAGACTTAATGGCGCGCATGGAAGGTCCGGTGGCCACGGCCATGGGCGTGGTTTACTCGTGCGACTGGGAAATTGAAACCGGCAAGCGCATTCTGCCGCCGCCGCCGGATACAAATATCATGCCCTTCGAGCAGGCGAGCGGACATACCATTCACACTATCGCTTCCGGGCCTGGCTTCCCGGAAGATTTGATTCACCAGGCGTTGCTGACGGCGGTTTATGCTGCGCGTGAATATCTCATCATGACCACGCCCTATTTCGTGCCCAGCGATGATTTACTACACGCTATTTGTACCGCCGCGCAGCGCGGCGTCGATGTCAGCATCATTTTACCCCGCAAGAATGATTCGCTGCTGGTAGGCTGGGCGAGCCGCGCCTTTTTTACCGAGCTCCTTGCGGCGGGCGTGAAGATTTACCAGTTTGAAGGCGGTTTGCTGCATACCAAGAGCGTGCTGGTGGATGGCGAATTAAGCCTGGTGGGCACTGTGAATCTGGATATGCGCAGCCTGTGGCTCAATTTCGAGATTACACTGGTAATAGACGACGCTGGTTTCGGCGGCGATCTGGCGGCCGTGCAGGATGACTACATCTCCCGCTCGCGGCTGCTTGATGTGGCACGCTGGAACAAAAGGCCGCTGTGGCAGCGTGTCGTGGAGCGACTGTTTTACTTCTTCAGTCCATTGCTGTAAAACGTGCGCAACGTTATTGAGTGGGGTATCACAATGGAAATGGATCTGAACAACCGTCTGACGGAAGACGAAACGCTTGAGCAGGCCTACGATATTTTTCTGGAGCTGGCGGGAGATAACCTCGACCCGGCGGATATCATCCTGTTTAACCTGCAATTTGAAGAGCGCGGCGGCGCAGAGTTGTTTGATCCTGCTGAGGACTGGAGCGAGCACGTCGATTTTGACTTAAACCCGGACTTCTTCTCGGAAGTGGTGATTGGCCTTGCTGATACCGACGGCGGCGAAATCAACGATATTTTCGCCCGTGTGCTGCTGTGCCGCGAAAAAGATCACAAAATTTGCCATATCCTCTGGCGTGAATAAGCAGCGCGGCCTGGCCGCGCTACCTCTCCCCAACCGGCGGCAACCGCTCGCCGCATGCTTTACAATACTTCGCTGTATCTTCATGCCCGGTTGCGTGACAGCCCGGGCATCGTCTTTTGTGGCGTTTGTTTTGTAAATCAGCCGTCATCTGCGACGTTAATATTCCCGTAGGGATGGCGATGACCGAATAGCCGATCAAAATCAGCGCCGAAGCGATAAGCCGTCCCGACGCGGTATGCGGCGTAATATCGCCGTAGCCTACCGTCGTCACCGTAACGACCGCCCAATAAACTGAGGTGCCAAGGGTCGTAAAACCGCTGTCGGCGCCCTCAATGCCATACATCAGCGCGCCCGCCACGACCATGACGATGCCAATAAACGCGTAAAAGAGAATCAACTGATGGCGGGCATTTATGATGGCGCGCCAGATGCTGTCGAGCGCAGGCATAAAGCGCAGCAGCTTCAGAATACGCAGGACGCGAATAGCCCGCAGGGCGCGCCAGGCGAAAAAGTAACTGGAAGTGAACTCAGGCCACAGCCACATAATGTAAAGCGGCAACAGCGTAGCGAGATCGATAATCCCCCAGAAGCTGAAAACATAGCGCGCAGGCTGCGGCCAGGTAAAAACCCGCAGTAAATATTCCAGAGTGAACGCCAGGGTAAACGCCGTTTCGAGCAACACAAACAGCCGCCACTGGCTGTAGTTCAGATGATACTGGGTGCCGATGCCCGATTCGATAAACACCACTACTACGCTCAGCAAAGCGAGCAACCCGCAAAGCGCTTCGGCATAACGCCCGCTGCGAGTGTGCTGATCAAACAAAACGCGCCAGAGCGCGCGGCGAAATGATAAATGCGTCCTTGTCATCTGTGGCCTCCGGAAGAAAAAAGGGCTGACATGATGTCAGCCCTTGCGCTTAAAGCGGGTCCACTTTCAGACAGGAGACCGCATGCCGGAAACTCCCTTCCAGTACCGGACGCGTTTTCGCGCACTCCGGCCCGGCCATCGGGCAACGGGTGCGGAACACGCAGCCCGAAGGGGGGTTAATCGGCGACGGAAGCTCGCCTTCCAGCAGCTGGATAGTCTTATTCTTCTCCAGATCCGGGTCCGGGATCGGCACCGCTGACATCAGCGCCCGCGTATACGGGTGCAGCGGGTTATTATATACCTCATCATAGGTGCCAAGCTCCACCGCATGTCCCAGATACATCACCAGAACGCGATCGGAGATATGTTTTACTACCGCCAGATCGTGGGCGATAAAAATAAGCGACAGCCCCATTTCGCGCTGCAGTTTTTGCAGCAGATTGACCACCTGAGCCTGAATAGAAACATCCAGCGCGGACACCGGTTCGTCACAGATAATCAGCTTCGGCTCCAGGATCAGCGCGCGGGCAATGCCGATACGCTGGCATTGTCCGCCGGAAAACTCGTGCGGATAACGGTTGACGAGGTTCGGCAGCAGCCCCACCTTCATCATCATCGCCTTCACGCGGTCGCGAACATCCTGACGCGGCATTGTCGGATAATAGGTGCGAAGCGGCTCGGCAATGATTTCGCCAATCGTCATTCGCGGGTTCAGGGAGGCCAGCGGGTCCTGGAAAATCATCTGAATATCGCTGCGAACATCGCGCCACTCTTGCGGCTTCATGCCGAGCAAATCCTTGCCAAGCCATGCCACCCGGCCGCTGGTGGCTTTCACCAGGCCAATGATGGCGCGCGCGAAGGTAGATTTCCCGCAGCCAGATTCCCCCACCACGCCCAGCGTTTCGCCTTCATAAAGACGCAGCGTAACGCCATCTACCGCTTTCAGGGTTTTTGGCGGCTGCCAGAACCACTGTTTGCCGTCTTTGATATCAAAGTGCACTTTCAGATCGGCAATTTCGAGCAACACTTTTTTCTCTTCAGCAACGGCGCTCATGCTAACTCCTCCACCGGCTTATAGCAGGCGCGTAAACGCCCTGGCGCGAACTCCATTAACGGCGGCGCGCTATTACAGATTTCCATCGCATGCGGGCAGCGAGGCTGGAACGGACACCCCTTCGGCAGCTTCAACAGGTTTGGCGGGTTGCCAGGAATGGTAAGCAGCGATTCCCCTTCCGCATCCAGGCGCGGCACCGCGTTCAGCAGGCCAATGGAGTAAGGATGCGCCGGATGATAGAAAACATCGCGCGCGCGGCCATATTCCATCGTGCGTCCGGCATACATCACCAGCACTTTATCGCAGATACCCGCCACAACGCCTAAGTCATGGGTAATCATGATAATCGCGGTGTTGAACTCACGCTTGAGTTCGTTAAGCAGCGTCATGATCTGCGCCTGAACGGTAACGTCGAGCGCGGTGGTCGGTTCGTCGGCAATCAGCAGTTTCGGGCGGCACAGCAGCGCCATCGCAATCATCACGCGCTGGCGCATACCGCCAGAAAACTCATGCGGATACATGCGCATGCGCTTACGCGCCTCCGGCATTTTTACTGCATCCAGCATGCGAACGGATTCTTCAAACGCTTCCGCTTTGCTCATGCTTTTATGCAGCATAAGCACTTCCATAAGTTGCTCGCCTACGCGCATGTAGGGGTTCAACGAGGTCATCGGATCCTGGAAAATCATGGAAATCTGTTCAGCGCGCAGCTGGTTCAGTGCTTTCTCCGGCAAATTAAGGATCTGTCTGCCATCAAACGTCGCCGAACCGCCGATGCGGCCGTTGGCGGCAAGCAGCCCCATTAACGCGAACGCCGTCTGGGATTTGCCGGAGCCGGATTCCCCCACGATGCCCAGCGTTTCACCGGCGCGCAGGCTAAAGTTCAGGTCGTTAACCGCCGTGACATCGCCATCAGGCGTGGCAAACGTCACCCGCAAATCTTTCACTTCCAGCAGTGATGGCGTTTGCGTGCCGGCGCGGGTGATATCGGTAATTTCAATCGTGCTCATGGCGGCACTCCTTAACGATCTTTCGGGTCGAGGGCATCACGCAGGCCATCGCCGATAAAGTTAAAACAAAACAGGGTGACCACGAGGAATCCTGCCGGAAAGAGCAGCAGCCAGGGCGACACTTCCATGGAGTTGGCGCCGTCACTCAGCAGCGCCCCCCAGGAACTCAGCGGCTCCTGCGTGCCGAGGCCCAGGAAGCTCAGGAAGGACTCAAACAGGATCATGCTTGGCACCAGCAGCGAAGCGTAAACCACCACCACGCCCAGCACGTTTGGCACGATATGCCGAACCACAATGCTGGCGGTAGAAACCCCGCCTACCTGGGCTGCTTCGATAAACTCTTTGCGCTTAAGGCTGAGCGTCTGGCCGCGCACGATGCGCGCCATATCCAGCCAGGATACCATGCCGATGGCCACAAAGATGAGCAGAATGTTCTGACCAAAAAAGGTGACCAGCAGGATAACGAAGAACATGAACGGGAAGGAGTTCAGAATCTCCAGCAGGCGCATCATGACGGAATCCACTTTGCCGCCGAGGTAACCGGAAAGCGAACCGTAAAGCGTGCCGACGATGACCGCCACCAGCGCCGCCGCCACGCCCACCATCAGCGAAATGCGCCCTCCTATCGCCACACGCACCAGCAGATCGCGGCCGGAAGAATCGGTACCGAACCAGTGGCCGGATTCGGTATCCGGCGGGCTCGACATCATTCCCCAGTCAGTATCGAAGTAGCTGAATTGTGAAAGCATCGGCGCGAGCGTGACGAACAACGCAATCAACGCCAGTACGACCAGGCTCGCGACCGCTGCGCGGTTATGCACAAAGCGACGACGCGCGTCCTGCCAGAGGCTGCGCCCTTCTACTTCCAGTTTTTCACTGAAGTTTTCCAGCGCCTCGCTGTTTTTCTTACTCAACATCATGGCGACTCCAGCGTCAGTAACGGATTTTCGGGTCGATGACGGCATAAAGCACATCGACAATGGCGTTAAAAAGGATGGTCAGCGCGCCGACCAGGATAGTCAGGCTCAGCACCAGCGAATAGTCGCGGTTCAGCGCTCCGTTAACGAAAAGCTGGCCGATACCCGGCAGACCATAGATAGTTTCGATAACCATCGAGCCGGTGATAATGCCGACAAACGCCGGGCCCATATACGAGAGCACCGGCAGCAGCGCCGGTTTCAGCGCATGACGCAGGATAATCCGACGCATCGGCAGCCCTTTCGCCCGCGCGGTGCGGATGAAGTTAGAGTGCAGCACTTCAATCATCGAACCGCGCGTAATACGCGCGATACTGGCGATATAGGCAAGGGAGAGCGCCACCATCGGCAGGATCATAAATTTTAACGCCCCGCCATTCCAGCCGCCGCCGGGAAGCCACTGCAGCGTGATGGCGAATATCATGACCAGTAGCGGGGCTACGACGAAACTCGGTATCACTACCCCGGTCATCGCAATGCCCATTACCGTGTAATCCCATTTGGTATTTTGTTTAAGCGCTGCAATTACGCCCGCCGTTACGCCCAGAATGACCGCCAGCAAAAAGGCCGCGGCGCCGAGTTTCGCGGAAACCGGAAACGAAGAGGCCACGAGATCGTTAACGGAATAATCTTTATATTTGAATGACGGCCCGAAATCTCCGTGAGCCAGCTGTTTCAGGTAACTGAAATACTGAGTCAGAATCGGATCGTTTAAATGGTATTTCGCCTCGATATTCGCCATGACTTCTGGCGGCAGCGCACGCTCGCCGGTAAAGGGGCTGCCCGGCGCCAGACGCATCATAAAGAAGGAAATAGTGATAAGAATAAAGAGTGTCGGAATCGCTTCCAGACAGCGACGTAGTATAAATTTCAACATTGCCCGTACCTTCTGGCATGTGCCTTTGAGTAAAGATGAAAAAGGAGCCTGCGCCAGACGGCTTTACGGCTCCAGGGCACAGTGGCGCGAGTGCAACTTTCTTATTCACGCGACGGCGTTTATTTCCGCCGCAGGTTATGCGGCGGAAAAGGTTACCGCTGCGAGAAGAGAAGTTGTTTCGCCCCACGCATTGCCATTAGTGCTTGATAATATAAAGGTTCTTAACGTAGATATTATCCATCGGGTCTTTACCGGTATAACCACCCACCCACGGTTTCACCAGACGGGCGTTCACGTAGTAATAAACCGGCACGATCGCGGAGTCTTTATCAAGCTGTTCTTCCGCTTTCTGATAAAGCGCGGTGCGCTGCCCTTCATCCGTCACCTTCAGCGTATCGCCGATAATCTTATCGAACGCTTCGCTCTTATAGTGCGCGGTATTGTTTGAGCTGTCAGAGAGCATGGTGTTCAGGAAGGAAGTCGGTTCGTTGTAATCCGCACACCAGCCCGCACGCGCTACGTCGAAGTTGCCCTGATGACGGGTATCCAGGAAGGTTTTCCACTCCTGGTTTTCCAGCTTCACGTTCACGCCGAGGTTTTTCTTCCAGATGGAAGAGACGGCGATAGCCAGTTTCTTGTGCAGATCGGACGTGTTGTACAGCAGGTCGAACGTCAGCGGCTTATCCGCCGTGTAGCCTGCTTCCGCCAACAGCTTTTTCGCTTCCGCGTTACGCTGTTCCTGGGTCATTTTGAACCAGGCGGGTTCGGTCAGCTTCGCGCCGTCGGTATAAGGCGGGGTGTAGCTATAAGCTGGCAGGTCGCCCTGGTTTTTCACTTTGTTAACAATGATATCGCGATCCAGGCCCAGTTTCAGCGCGGCGCGAACGCGCGGATCGTTAAATGGCGGCTTCTGGTTGTTGATTTCGTAGTAGTAGGTGCACAGGTACGGATCAACGTGCACCTCTTTAGGGATCTCTTTTTTCAGCTTCTGGAAGAGTTCGATCGGCATGTTGTTATAAGTCATGTCGATTTCGCCGCTGCGGTAGCGGTTTACGTCTGTCACTTCAGAAGAGATAGGCAGGTAAGTAACCTGATTGATAACTGTTTTCGCGTTATCCCAGTAATTGGTGTTGCGCTCGAGCACGATGCGCTCGTTCACTACCCAATCTTTGAGCTTATAAGCGCCGTTCGAAACGATATTGGCAGGCTGCGTCCATTTTTCGCCAAATTTCTCTACAACGGCTTTAGGTACCGGCGACATCGAGGAGTGCACCAGCAGCTTATAGAAATAAGGAACCGGTTCGGTCAGAGTGACTTCGAGAGTATTATCATCGATCGCTTTAACGCCAAGTTCAGTCGGCTTCTTTTTACCGGCGATGATGTCGTCGATATTCGCGATATGACCATATTGCAGGTAGCTTTCATAAGGCGAAGCCGTGTTCGGATCGGCCAGACGCTGCCAGCTGTACACGAAATCGTGCGCCGTTACCGGTTCGCCGTTGGACCACTTCGCATCTTTACGCAGATGGAACGTCCAGACTTTGAAATCTTTATTTTCCCACTTTTCCGCCACGCCCGCGCTCGGGTGCCCGTCCACATCAGTCACCAGCAGGCCTTCAAACAGGTCGCGGTTGATATTGGATTCCGGCACGCCTTCAATTTTGTGCGGATCGAGGGATTGCACTTCAGAACCATTGTTGCGCACCAGCGTCTGTTTTTCCGCCAGTTGCACACCTGCAGGCACATTCGCAGCCATTGCGTTACCCGCGATTAGCGCAGAAAGAATTCCCGCCGCTACCAGACTTTTTTTTGTGATGATGGTCATTGTGATAATACTCCAATCATTATAATTACTGGCCCTGAAGCCAGCCTCTTGCTGCCCTTTTGGGCGCCTGTACAGCGCAGGAGCGATTTGCCGCTGTCAGGTTTTTCTTTTTTTTACTGCTTGCTATCACCGACTTTATTTATAACGACCACTCGTACGGCGGTCTTTACGTCGATTCCTGGCTTCTCTTCCCCTGTCTGAAGAGAAGCGAGAGGATGGCGAACCTGCCGCCCGAAAACGCTTTCAGACAAAAAGCATTCTCATTAACTAATAATTTGCAGCCGAATGTTTTGGCCGGAAGGTATCAAAAGCGACAATCCTGCGCCAATAGAATTTACAAATTTGTTAAGCATTTCTCTTTTAGAGAGGCCAAAAACGATATTTAGCGCTACTCCAGGAGAAGTTAAATCTCGCTAAAAACATTAACAATCAATGCGTTACGCTTATAAAATGGGCTTGCGGTTACGCATTTTGAACCCCGTCACACAAAATCACATAAAATTAACATTTGTCTATTTTTTAGCACATTCATCTGCTTTGCGAATGAAATTACTAATAACATTTCAGTTATCCGTCAGCAAGAACAAGAGTATGGTGTGAGAAAAATAACAAACCTTTTGCTCTCTTTCTGCACGCCGGCTAACAACAGCTATTAGCAAGTTATTGATTTTAAATAACTAAGCTGATGCATTCTTTTTTGCTATGACAATGTTGCATTTGGTCGCATACAAGACGAAATGCTAATGAAGTCGCAAAAAAAAGCGGAGCCGAAGCTCCGCTTTTTCAAATGAAAGCGATTTAATTAAGCAAACCTGGAAAGATAGCTTTCAGACCCGTCACAATAAACTCGATGCCAAGGGCCATTAGCAATAGCCCCATAATACGCGTTATCACGTTAATGCCGGTCTGACCCAGTAAGCGCACAAGCCACGGAGCAAGACGGAAAACGCCCCAACAGCAGAGGGCAAAAACAGCAATAGCCAGTGAAAATCCCACCATATAACCCAGGCTGTGGTAACGCGTTCCCCAGACGATGGTTGAACTTATCGCGCCCGGTCCCGCCATCAAAGGAAGCGCCAGCGGCACTACGCCCACGCTTTCACGAATTGCGGTTTCTGATTTCTCTTGTTTGTTTTGCTTATCCTCACCCAGCTTGCCGCTAATCATCGACATAGCGATAGTGACAACCAGTATGCCGCCCGCGATACGGAAGGAATCTATAGAAATACCGAACAATTGCAGGATGGCATCGCCCAGAAAAAGCGACGTCCACAGAATGATGGCGACAGAGAGGTTGGCAGTAAGGTTCGTCTTATTACGGGCCACCGCGGTTTGGTAACTGGTCATGCTAATAAAGACGGGGATAATCCCAACCGGGTTAACCAGCGCAAAGAGCCCGATAAAGAACTTAAAGTAGGTTGGCATATCTAAGAAAGAGTGGGCCACAAGAACTCCAGAAATGAGCCATGCAAAAGACTCGCGTAATGTAAAGGAAAAGGCCCACGTACGCTACGCTGATCCGTAGGGCAATATTCTTCTTATTCCTTTTTCAGGAAAACGAACCGCTCTTGTTATTTATTTGTTGTAATTATGGTAACGTAATTTATATACGCTGTAGCTAAGCTATTACACAATGCTGTAATACTGAAATATGGCCTGCTGAAAGGAGTCAGCATGGATATAAATTGATCCTGATCACGTTTTGCCTACTCAGAAGTGAGTAACCTGATTACGCCGCCAGGGAATAACAGCGAGCTTCAGGGCTGTGAGGGTAAGGCTCTTTTAGTAAATCAGCGTGGTGTCATTAGCTATTGCGTTGTCACATCCTGTCTGTTACGCGTGCTGTTTGGTCTAGCTTTATAAGCGATTCAAACAGCTGGTTTACTAAAAGAGTTTAACATTATCAGGAGAGCATTATGGCCGTTACTAATGTCGCTGAACTTAACGCCCTCGTCGAGCGCGTAAAAAAAGCCCAGCGTGAATACGCCAACTTTACTCAAGAACAGGTCGATAAAATCTTCCGCGCAGCCGCTCTGGCCGCCGCAGATGCTCGCATCCCCCTCGCTAAAATGGCCGTTGCCGAATCTGGTATGGGTATCGTCGAAGATAAAGTGATTAAAAACCACTTCGCTTCTGAATATATCTACAACGCCTACAAAGACGAGAAAACCTGCGGCATCCTGGAAGAAGACGATACCTTCGGCACTATCACTATCGCCGAACCCACTGGCATCATCTGCGGTATCGTTCCGACGACTAACCCGACATCCACCGCAATTTTTAAAGCGCTCATTAGCCTTAAAACACGCAACGCTATCATTTTCTCTCCGCACCCGCGTGCGAAAAACGCCACCAATAAAGCAGCTGATATCGTGCTTCAGGCCGCAATTGCTGCTGGTGCGCCAAAAGACATTATCGGTTGGATCGACGAACCTTCAGTTGAGCTTTCTAATCAGCTGATGCATCACCCGGATATCAACCTTATCCTCGCCACTGGCGGTCCGGGTATGGTGAAAGCCGCATACAGCTCAGGTAAACCGGCAATTGGCGTAGGCGCAGGCAACACGCCAGTCGTTATCGACGAAACCGCCGATATCAAACGTGCCGTGGCGTCCATCCTAATGTCCAAAACCTTCGATAACGGCGTTATCTGCGCATCTGAACAATCCGTTGTCGTTGTTGATTCTGTGTATGACGCTGTGCGCGAACGTTTCGCCACCCATGGCGGCTATCTGCTTCAGGGCAAAGAACTGAAAGCCGTTCAGGATATCATCCTGAAAAATGGCGGCCTGAACGCGGCTATCGTAGGCCAGCCTGCGACCAAAATCGCTGAAATGGCAGGCATCAGCGTACCGGCTGGCACCAAGATTCTGATCGGCGAAGTAACTCTCGTGGATGAAAGCGAACCGTTCGCACACGAGAAACTTTCCCCGACTCTCGCCATGTACCGCGCAAGAGACTTCGAAGACGCGGTAGTGAAAGCGGAAAAACTGGTTGCAATGGGCGGTATCGGTCATACCTCCTGCCTGTACACCGACCAGGATAACCAGCCGCAACGTGTCGCGCATTTTGGTCAAATGATGAAAACCGCGCGCATCCTCATTAATACCCCGGCGTCGCAGGGTGGTATCGGTGACCTTTATAACTTCAAACTGGCGCCTTCTTTGACGCTGGGTTGCGGTTCCTGGGGCGGTAACTCCATCTCTGAAAACGTGGGTCCGAAGCACCTGATCAACAAGAAAACCGTTGCCAAGCGAGCTGAGAACATGTTGTGGCATAAACTTCCGAAATCTATCTACTTCCGCCGCGGCTCTCTGCCTATCGCGCTGGATGAAGTGATTACCGATGGTCACAAACGCGCCATGATCGTGACTGACCGCTTCCTGTTCAACAATGGTTACGCTGATCAGATAACCTCCGTGCTGAAAGCAGCAGGCGTCGAAACCGAAGTATTCTTTGAAGTTGAAGCGGATCCGACCCTGAGCGTTGTTCGTAAAGGCGCTGAACTGGCTAATTCCTTCAAGCCGGACGTTATCATCGCACTGGGTGGCGGTTCTCCGATGGACGCCGCGAAGATCATGTGGGTCATGTATGAGCATCCGGAAACCCATTTCGAAGAACTGGCGCTGCGCTTTATGGATATCCGTAAACGTATCTACAAATTCCCGAAAATGGGCGTGAAAGCGAAAATGATCGCCGTAACCACCACTTCCGGTACCGGTTCTGAAGTGACTCCGTTCGCCGTGGTTACTGATGACGCAACTGGTCAGAAATATCCGCTGGCAGACTACGCGCTGACCCCAGACATGGCGATCGTCGACGCAAACCTGGTCATGGATATGCCGAAGTCACTCTGCGCGTTCGGTGGTCTGGATGCGGTAACTCACGCCCTGGAAGCTTATGTCTCTGTTCTGGCAAGCGAGTTTTCCGATGGTCAGGCTCTGCAGGCGCTGAAATTGCTGAAAGAAAACCTGCCGGCTTCTTACCATGAAGGCGCTAAAAACCCGGTTGCACGTGAGCGTGTTCACAGCGCCGCGACTATTGCGGGTATCGCCTTTGCGAACGCCTTCCTCGGCGTGTGCCACTCTATGGCGCACAAACTGGGTTCGCAGTTCCATATCCCGCACGGTCTGGCCAATGCCCTGCTGATTTCCAACGTTATCCGCTATAACGCGAACGATAACCCGACGAAGCAGACTGCATTCAGCCAGTACGACCGTCCGCAGGCGCGCCGCCGTTATGCGGAGATTGCTGACCACCTCGGTCTTTCTGCGCCGGGCGACCGCACCGCAGCGAAAATTGAAAAGCTGCTGGTATGGCTGGACAGCATTAAAGCTGAACTGGGCATTCCTAAGTCTATCCGTGAAGCGGGCGTGCAGGAAGCGGACTTCCTGGCGCATGTTGATAAGCTGTCTGAAGACGCCTTTGACGATCAGTGTACCGGTGCTAACCCGCGCTATCCGCTGATTTCCGAGCTGAAACAGATTCTGCTGGATAGCTTCTATGGCCGCGAATACACCGAAGGCGGTGCAGCAGCTGCTAAAGAAGTCGCTCAGGTAGTAAAAGCTGACAAGAAAGCGAAAAAACCTGCCTGACAGGTACTAATAGCTGATAAAAAACCCGCCTGATGGCGGGTTTTTTTATTATGAAATTCAGGATAACTGTAGAACTGGCATGGGCGCATTTTAAAGGCCATAGCAGCGTTTTCTCTACGTCTCCTACCTCCCCTATGACGAGCCCTCTTTTCGCTGCTGTACGGCCTGTAAAGAGCCTTTTGCAAGCGCTTCTTTATAATGTTTCCGGCAAACGGAGACATAGCGTTCGTTACCGCCGATAACGACCTGCTCCCCTTCATTATAAGGCTGTCCGTTTTGATCCAGCCGCAGCACCATGCTCGCTTTGCGTCCGCAGAAACAGATAGTTTTCAGTTCGACCAGCTTATCGGACCAGGCCAGTAAATATTGGCTGCCGATAAATAGCTCGCCGCGAAAATCCGTACGCAACCCGTAACAAAGCACCGGAATATCTAACTCGTCCACTACGCCGGCAAGTTCATAAACCTGCTGACGCGTCAGGAACTGGCTTTCGTCCACCAGCACGCAATGTACTGGCTTACGCTCATGTTCTTCGCGAATGTCCGTAAATAACGATGTGCTCTGATTAAAAAGTTTTGCAGGCGATGAGAGACCGATGCGTGAACTCACTTTCCCGGCGCCGAAGCGATCGTCGATTTCCGCCGTATAGACGACCGTTCGCATCCCTCTTTCCTGGTAGTTATAGGAAGACTGAAGCAAAGCGGTAGATTTACCCGCGTTCATTGCAGAATAGTAAAAATAAAGTTGCGCCATTGGCGGCAAGCCCCATGGTATGAAACGGAATAGGCGTGATTGTACCATAACCTGCCAGTACCGCATGCCTGCTGGCGCTGCGTTAATCCCCGAAGCGCATTTAGCGTCAGAGTGCTTTATATTTACCCGCACGGTAATAATGCATTTACGACCATATAAGCGAACCAGTAAATAGCGGCTGCCATTATTAACCCTGGTTAACTAACCCCTTATCCAGACTGATAAAATTACTGAAAAATAAAAGAATAATGGCCCTCGCGCGGGCAGTATCGGAGTTCATGCGAAAGAATGATATTTATACAGCCGCCCCTAACCGCGTTATAAAACGTTGCTTATGTTTCTTCTCTTTTCCTCTATAAAATCGTTGTCGCGCCCGCAATAAGCCCGCTTTTTTTGTACGGTTCTTAAAGGTAGATTTAACTTTGCTTTTTTAATAACGTCCAAAATAAGCCGATATTTTGAATTCCTTACATTCTCACCTATTGCAGAAGTGAAATTAAGGCTCTATTATTAGGTCAACAAACCACCCCCAATATAAGTTTGAGATTACTACAATGAGCGAAGCACTTAAAATTCTGAACAACATCCGTACTCTTCGTGCGCAGGCAAGAGAATGCACCCTTGAAACGCTTGAAGAAATGCTGGAAAAATTAGAAGTTGTTGTGAATGAGCGCCGCGAAGAAGAAAGCGCTGCAGCAGCTGAAATCGAAGAGCGTACTCGTAAATTACAGCAGTATCGTGAAATGTTGATCGCGGATGGTATCGACCCGAACGAATTGCTGAACAGCATGTCTGCTGCTAAAACTGGCACTAAAGCCAAACGCGCTGCTCGCCCGGCAAAATATAGCTACATTGATGAAAACGGCGAAAGCAAAACCTGGACTGGCCAGGGTCGTACGCCGGCAGTTATCAAAAAAGCTATTGATGAAGGCAAACAGCTGGACGATTTCCTGATTAAAGACTAATGCGCTTTAATAAAAAAACCCGCTTCGGCGGGTTTTTCGTTTTAAAGGGGATGAAACATAATCAACCAGCGACCTGATAAAACGCCTTATACCACTCTACAAAGCGCTTAACGCCCTCTTCTACTGAGGTATGCGGCTTAAAGCCAATCGCGTCATACAGGGCCGTTGTGTCCGCGCTGGTTTCAAGTACATCGCCCGGCTGTATCGGCATCATGTTTTTCTGCGCTTCTTTACCCAGCGCTTTTTCAAGCGCAGAAATATAATCCATCAGCTCGACAGGAGAGCTGTTGCCAATATTATATACACGATACGGAGCGGAACTGGTGGCCGGCGATCCGGTTTCCACTGTCCACTTCGGGTCCGCCTGTGGAATAACGTCCTGCAAACGGACAATCGCCTCGGCAATATCATCGATATAAGTAAAATCACGACGCATTTTGCCATGGTTATAAACATCGATTCGCTTATCTTCCACGATCGCTTTCGTAAATTTAAATAACGCCATATCCGGGCGGCCCCAGGGACCATAAACTGTAAAAAAGCGTAACCCGGTGGTCGGCAAACCATAAAGATGGGAGTAGGTATGCGACATCAATTCATTGGCTTTTTTCGTCGCCGCGTATAAAGAAACGGGATGATCGACACTGTCATCGGTTGAAAACGGCATTTTACGGTTCAGGCCATAAACGGAACTGGAAGACGCGTATAATAAATGCTCAACCTGATGATGACGGCACCCCTCAAGCACATTCAAATGCCCTACCAGATTTGCGTCCGCATAAGCATGCGGGTTTTCCAGGGAATAACGAACGCCAGCCTGGGCGGCAAGATGAATAACGCGTTGAGGTTTTTCTGAAGCAAATAAATCCGCCATTCCCTGACGGTCGGCAAGGTCAAGCTTTTGAAAACGGAAATTGGGGTGGTTTTCTATAAGGTTAAGACGAGCGTATTTGAGGTTGACATCATAATAGTCATTCAGGTTATCGATACCGATAACCTGGTGACCGGCTGCCAGCAGACGCTCGCTGACGTGAAAACCAATAAAGCCTGCTGCGCCGGTTACCAGAAATTTCATACAACCCTCATTTATTATGCAATGTTAATGGATGCTCCGCGGCCGATTGCATAATAAACAAAGCCGCGTTTGCTGAGCCTGCCTGGATCATACAGGTTACGACCATCAAAGATAACCGGCTGTTTAAGGGAATTTTTAATGATGTCAAAGTCCGGCGCGCGGAAAGCCTGCCACTCGGTACAGATAACTAGCGCATCTGCCCCATGCAACGCGGCCTCTTTGGTACCCATCAAACGCAGGTCGTCACGATGGCCATAAATGCGCTGCGTTTCATCCATCGCTTCCGGATCGTAGGCCTGAACCGTCGCTCCACGCTTCCAGAGTTCCTCCATCAGTACACGGCTTGACGCTTCACGCATATCGTCAGTGTTGGGTTTAAAGGAAAGTCCCCACAGCGCGAACGTTTTACCGCTTAGATCTTCGCCGAAATGACGACGAATGAACTCTGGCAGCTTCTGCTTTTGATCCTGGTTAACGTCTTCTACGGCTTTAAGCAGACGCGGCACATAGCCAATCTGTTCGGAGGTACGGATTAACGCCTGTACATCTTTCGGGAAGCAGGAACCGCCGTAACCACAGCCAGGGTAGATAAAGTGATAGCCGATACGCGAGTCTGAACCGATGCCCTGACGCACTTTTTCGATGTCCGCGCCCAGACGCTCCGCCAGGTTCGAAATCTCGTTCATAAAGCTTATCTTCGTGGCCAGCATGCAGTTGGCGGCATACTTGGTCAGCTCTGCGCTGCGGATATCCATCAGGATCATGCGGTCATGATTGCGGTTAAACGGCTCATAGAGCTCACGCAGCAGCTCAACGACATCGTCGTTATCCGTCCCCACCACGATGCGCTCAGGACGCATACAATCCGATACCGCCGCCCCTTCTTTCAGGAATTCCGGGTTGGAAACCACATCAAAGGGGATATCCACGCCGCGCGCCTGCAGCGTTTCGCTCATCACTTTACGGACTTTGTCCGCCGTGCCCACCGGCACGGTTGATTTATCCAGCACCACTTTGTGGCTGGTCATATGCTGAGCGATAGTCCGCGCCACAGCGGTGACATATTTCAGATCCGCAGAGCCGTCTTCATCCGGCGGGGTGCCGACTGCGATAAACTGCATTACGCCATGCTCAACGCCTTCCTGCGCGTTCGTGCTGAAGTGCAGCCGCCCCTCTTCATAATTTTTCTTCACAAGCGGGGTCAGACCCGGTTCATAAATCGGGATGACGCCTTTTTTCAGGTTCTCGACTTTATTTTCATCAACGTCGATACACATGACATCGTGGCCGACTTCCGCCAGCACCGCGGCCTGAACCAGACCGACGTAGCCAATACCAAAAACGGTTACTTTCATTGCCTTGTCCTGCCTGAATAGGTTACTTCTTATCGCCCACGGTTTCGTTCAGCCAGGCTTTAAATTCCTCACCGAGCGTGTTGTGGCGAATCCCATATTCTACGAACGCCTGCATGTAACCGAGTTTGTTGCCGCAGTCGTGGCTCTTGCCTTTCATGTGGTAGGCTTCCACTGTCTCTTTATCCATCAACATAGCGATGGAGTCGGTGAGCTGGATTTCATCACCCGCTCCCGGAGGCGTTTTGGCCAGCAGCGGCCAAATATCGGCGCTGAGCACATAGCGGCCTACTACAGCCAGGTTGGACGGCGCGACGTTCGCCTTCGGTTTTTCAACGATGCCGACCATCGGCACGCTGTCGCCAGGCTGCAGCGCAACGCCTTTACAATCGACCACGCCATACGCGGTAACATCTTCTACAGGCTCAACCATGATCTGGCTGTTGCCGGTTTCATCGAAGCGCTTAATCATCTCAGCCAGGTTTTCCTGGGAGAGATCAGATTCAAACTCATCCAGAATGACGTCCGGCAGAATAACGGCGACCGGCTCGTCACCGACAACCGGGTGCGCGCACATCACAGCGTGGCCGAGGCCTTTCGCCAGGCCCTGACGAACCTGCATGATGGTGACATGCGGCGGGCAGATAGATTGCACTTCTTCCAGCAGCTGGCGCTTGACGCGTTTTTCCAGCATGGCTTCAAGTTCAAAACTGGTGTCGAAATGGTTTTCGATAGAGTTTTTGGAGGAGTGAGTGACCAGAACAATCTCAGTAATGCCAGCGGCGATACATTCGTTAACGACATACTGAATTAACGGCTTATCAACCAGCGGCAGCATCTCTTTTGGAATCGCCTTAGTGGCCGGCAACATCCTGGTCCCTAATCCCGCAACCGGGATTACTGCTTTTCTTACTTTCGAATTAATGGCAGCCATTGAATATTCTCCTGGACTGTTCAAGTTTGACACTTGTTCGTCAATTAAAAACGCGTTCGAGTATATCAGCATAGATTTGTATTAAGCGGCTGAATACGCGGTGCCCCGGCACTTTAGGACTAATACGAAGAAAACCAACGTGATATTAGCACCAGCAAAGAGCGTGCGGATAAAGCTATCTTGCTTTATCCCCGCCGAACGCTCATTCCGCAGACAACATCAGCCTTAAACGGCCGCCAGCGCCCCAAATCTGACACTGCCAGGATTCGCAACGCTGACTAATTTGATTTAAGTAAGTATTACCCAGCGTACCTAAAGGCACACCACTACTTACCTGAATTTGATGGTCGCCAGTATTTAACGTCGCGTTAAGACCAGCGGAAACCAGAATAAGATTTTTTAAACCGCTGTGGTAATACCCAACCATAAGCGGAAATTGTCCTACCAGATTTGCCTGGCGTAACAATTGGTTAACTTGTTTAAGTAAATTCCCCAGCTCGGGCAGGCGCTGTCGCTGCTGCGAAAGCTGCTCCTGTAATAACCCGTTAAAAAGCGCGCGTAAAAGCAACGCCGCCAATACGCCGTTATCGCCAGCACGGGTGACGTCGAGACAGTAAAAGGCGAGATCTTGCTCAGAAAGGGGGGCAATATCCAACACCAGGCCCGGCTCATCGGCAGAGACCAGCTGGCGATAATTAATGCGACAGTGAGATATGACCTGCTGAACCGGGGGTTGCAGCTCCTGCAGCAGCTTTGCCGCCGCCTGCGGGTTGTTCACCAGCGCGTCCCAGTCCTGGAACAAGCGCTCTTCTTCCTCTACGCGCGAGTTAAACATGTTCGGGTAAAGGCAGGCGAACACGGTTTCACGCAGGCGGTTTAAATCTTTAACTGGCTTTAGCAAGACATCCTGTACGCCAAGACGCAGCGCCTTAGCGATATCCGCCATGTTTTCCGTAGCGGAAATAACAAGAATCGGCGTTTGAACCCCTTCGTTGCGGATATGCTCCACCAGTTGCAACCCATTCATACGGGGCATTTCCAGATCGCAAATCAGCAAATCCGGTGTCTGTTGGGCCATTTTTTCCAGCGCTTCTATCCCATCCCACGCAACGGCGGTTTCCGCGCCCATTCCCGTGAGCCAGGCATCCAGCATTGAGCGGAAAACGGGTTCGTCTTCGACGATAAGGATCTGTTTTCCGGCTAAAGGTTGCGTCATCTTCTTCCCCCTGACAAATGACAACTTAATAGTGGCATGTTCAAGCGACGGCTGCCTGTCAGAATCGCCTGAAGAATGCTCGCTCTGGGGGAACTCTGTTTACATTGCGCCCGGTAAAAAGCGTGATAAATGATAAAAGTCCAGTAAGCGGGACATAATTTGCACAAAATAAAAACCACATTATCAATATATTCTTTGCGATAGTGCCTGGCTGTGTGTAACGCCGTTACGATCAAAAAGACCCCGGCCATGGATAGCATTCTAAAAAAACCTAAAATTGTGACGATGTCCAGCAGGGCGTTAATAATGGTGGATTTTTCTTCCCGAATCAGCCCTTCTGTTTGCTCTTTCATTACGCCTCGGTTGAAGTCCCCGGTATGACATCCCGTGGCGTCATCGCCACTGCTCGGTTAACATAATGCCGCCGTGGCGTCGAAACGCCGTTACTGTTTATTCAAGGAGCAACTTTGTCGCAACTTTGTCCTTGTGGCAGCGCACAGGAGTATAGCCTATGTTGCCAGCCTTATCTGTCTGGCGACAAGGCCGCGCCCGTTCCGTCACATCTCATGCGGTCTCGCTATTGCGCTTTTGTGATGAAAGACGCGAATTATCTTATCGATACGTGGCATCCAGCGTGTCAGGCCAACGCCTTTCGGGCTGATATCGAGGCAGGCTTTGCCCATACTGAATGGCTGGGGCTGACTATTTTTGAAGAGGCGCCAGGGCAAAATGAAGAAGAAGGCTTCGTGAGTTTTGTAGCGCGCTATAGCGAGCAGGGCAAACCTGGCGCTATCATTGAACGTTCCCGGTTCTTAAAAGAGCACGGACGCTGGTATTATATTGACGGCGTTCGTCCGGTAATTGGTCGTAACGACCCCTGCCCCTGTGGTTCCGGTAAAAAATTTAAAAAGTGTTGCGGGCAATAAACCGCCTTTTGACAACGCTGAATGACAAACACTCAACAGGATCTTCCCTGCAATGCAAGCATTACAACGCAAAGTACTTCGCACTATTTGTCCCGATCAGAAAGGCCTGATCGCACGTATTACCAATATTTGCTACAAGCACGAACTGAATATCGTCCAGAACAATGAGTTTGTCGATCACCGCACCGGCCGCTTTTTTATGCGTACCGAACTGGAAGGTATCTTCAACGATGCGACGTTGCTTGCCGATCTTGATAGCGCGCTGCCGGAAGGTTCCGTACGCGAACTCAACCCGGCTGGACGCCGCCGTATCGTCATTCTCGTCACCAAAGAAGCGCACTGTCTGGGCGACCTGCTGATGAAAGCCAACTACGGCGGGCTGGATGTCGAGATCGCTGCGGTTATCGGCAACCACGAAACGCTGCGTTCGCTTGTCGAGCGCTTTGATATTCCATTCCAGTTGGTAAGCCATGAAGGTTTAACGCGCGAAGAGCACGATCAACTGATGGCGCAGGCCATTGAGCATTACGAACCGGATTACGTTGTGCTGGCGAAATATATGCGCGTGCTGACGCCTGATTTCGTTGCCCGTTTTCCGAACAAAATTATTAATATTCACCACTCGTTCCTGCCAGCCTTTATTGGCGCGCGTCCTTACCATCAGGCTTATGAGCGCGGCGTAAAGATTATCGGTGCGACTGCGCATTACGTGAACGACAATCTGGATGAAGGCCCGATCATCATGCAGGATGTGATTCACGTTGATCATAACTACACCGCTGAAGATATGATGCGCGCCGGGCGCGATGTTGAGAAAAATGTCCTCAGCCGCGCGCTTTATCAGGTTCTTGCCCAGCGCGTGTTCGTTTATGGCAACCGGACGATTATCCTGTAATACGGGTAAAATGAATTGCTTAGCTTTAAAGCGTTACGTGTAAAAAGTACGCAAACGATACATTTCTCATAACGTAAGGCTTTACAGGGGCGCTTCATTTGATATGATGCGCCCCGCTTCCCGAGACGGAAGCAGGCCAGTTAAAGCATTACCCCGTGGTGGGGTTCCCGAGCGGCCAAAGGGAGCAGACTGTAAATCTGCCGTCACAGACTTCGAAGGTTCGAATCCTTCCCCCACCACCATCTTCAACCACAGCGATGTGGTTGACCTGATAAGCCGCTGGCTTATCATTCAGACAATATGAATACCCCTGGTGGGGTTCCCGAGCGGCCAAAGGGAGCAGACTGTAAATCTGCCGTCACAGACTTCGAAGGTTCGAATCCTTCCCCCACCACCATCTCTTTTATATCAAGCTTCCCTCTACCATCACCCTTCACTTTCCATGCGCCATTTACGCGGGGAAGGATGAGAACCTTCGACTAAGGTTCGGGTCGAGCGAAGCGAGACAACGTTGCCGCAGGCAACAGCCCGCAGGGCGAGGCGCGAAGCGCCGAGTAATCCTTCCCCCACCACCATCTCTTCAGATATAAATCACCTTTAACCAAATCGACTGCCTCCCATATCGTTCCTGTGCAGGGAAGGATGAGAACCTTCGACTAAGGTTCGGGTCGAGCGAAGCGAGACAACGTTGCCGCAGGCAACGGCCCGCAGGGCGAGGCGCGAAGCGCCGAGTAATCCTTCCCCCACCACCATTTCTTTTATATCAAGCTTCCCTCTACCATCACTTTTCACTTTCCATGCGCCATTTGCGCGGGGAAGGATGAGAACCTTCGACTAAGGTTCGGGTCGAGCAGAGCGAGACAACGTTGCCGCAGGCAACGGCCCGTAGGGCGAGGCGCGAAGCGCCGCCCGCTGTTTAAGTTAACCCGTATTTACCCCCTCAAAGCGGCGGCAATCTTCTCTTTACCGGGGAACTCTTCACAATAGAGGTGTTCGACTGCGCGTAATCCGCCAGGCCATCGAGCAGGTCGTCAAGTTGGCCGATGGAGTGAAACGCCAGCCGCATCACAAAACAATCCTCACCCGTGACCTTGTCGCACTCAATACATTCCGGCATCGCCTGAATCATCTTTTCGACTTTATGCAACATGCCCGGCAGCGGCTTAACGCGCACCAGCGCCTGCATCCCGTAACCCACCGCCGGAAGGTTTACCCGCGCGCCATAACCTTCAATGATGCCGCGCTCCTCCAGCCGTCGGATACGCTCCGCCGTGCTGGGCGAAGAAAGCCCGATTTTGCCGCTCAGCACTTTCAGCGACAACCTGGCGTCTTCTGTCAGATAAGCCAGAATCTGCCGGTCAGTGTTATCCAGAAAGAAATTTTCCATATAAACCTCATAAAAAAAGGCAAAAGACACATCGCTCCTGATTAATTCTATACCGCATCTGGCAGGAAACGTCGAAAATAGACCAACACAAAAGGAGGGCAACATGAGCAACGACTACAAGACCGGCGTCTGGCAAATGACGGCCGCTATGCTGATTTCAGGCTCAATCGGCGTTTTTGTGCTGCTGAGCGGGCAACCCGTGACGGATGTGGTGTTCTGGCGCTGCCTGGTCGGCGCCCTCACCCTCTTTATCCTGACGAGCCTTAGCGGCGACTGGCGCAGCCATCTTACTTTGAAGGTCATCGTTGTCGCCGCGCTGGGCGGCGTGGCGCTGGTGTTTAACTGGCTGCTGCTGTTTGCCGCCTACTCCCGTCTTTCCATTGGCCTCGCCACGCTGGTTTATAACACGCAGCCGCTGATGCTGGTGCTGATGAGCATGCTTTTCCTGGGCGAGAAAGTCACGCGGGCGAAATGGTATTGGCTGCTGGCCGCGTTTGGCGGAATGGCGCTGGTGCTGGCAGGCCAGTTGACGGGGTCGCATCATGACGGCTGGCTGTTGGGTATCGCCATGGCGCTTGGCGCTGCGTTCTTTTACGCCCTTACCGCCCTCATCACCCGTCGGCTAAAAGGGGTGCCGCCTCAGCAAATCGCGCTAGTGCAAGTGAGCGTGGGCGTGCTGATGCTGCTGCCTGTCGCGCATTTCAGCCTCTCACCAACGCCGTTTCAGTGGAGTATTTTGGTTCTGCTTGGCGTGTTACACACCGGGGTCATGTATCAACTGCTTTACGGCGCAATACAAAAGCTGCCGACGCCGGTGACCGGATCCCTTTCATTTATTTATCCGCTGGTAGCGATTGCCGCGGATCAGTGGGTCTTCGGGCATAGTCTGAGCCTGCACCAGCTGGCAGGCGGCGCGCTGATCCTCCTTGCCGCGGCGGGGAATAATCTGGGCTGGGGAGAAAAGGCAACAGCGCCTGCGCAAGCGGCGAGTCGTTAACGCCCTTTCCCCAACGGCCTCCCTGCGATAGTCAGCAAAAACGAAATCCGTACGCTCCCCGAGGGAGAAAAATTCTCCACCATTTCGCCAATAAAAAACCCGGCGTCAGCCGGGTTTGTCATATCGCCTGCTATTCAGCGGCGTGCGCGCACCACCTGGTATCTGCGCGTCAGGTATTCCACCGGCGCGCTCCACACATGCACCAGGCGGGTGAACGGGAAAAGCAGGAACAGCGTCATGCCAAGCACAAGGTGAACGCGGAAGATAAACGCCACGCCGTCAAGCTGCTCCGCCGCGCCGCTGCGCAAGGTCACAATGTGTTGCGCCCACCCCACCAGCTTCATCATCTCACTGCCGTCCATATGCTGCGCAGAGAACGGAATAGTCAACAGTCCCAGCGTACACTGCGCCATCAGCAGCGCCAGGATCAGGATATCAGCGCCGGTCGATGTCGCGCGCACACGTGGGTTAAACAGACGACGCTTAAGCAGTAGCAGCCCACCCACCAGCGTCAGCACGCCGCAGATGCCGCCTGCGACCATCGCCAGCTGTTGCTTAACGGCCACCGGCAGGAACCACTCGTACATCCAGTGCGGCGTTAACATGCCGAACAGGTGGCCGAAGAAAATCCCGAGAATGCCGATATGGAACAGGTTAGAGGCCAGGTTCATCCCCTTGCGGTCAAGCATCTGGCTGGAGGCGGCGCGCCAGGTATACTGGCCGTAGTCATAACGCAGCCAGCTGCCGACCAGAAAGACCGTACCGGCGATGTACGGGTAGATACTAAAGAAGAACATATTCAGGAAGTGCATTAGTGCTGTCCTCCGGTAGAGATAGTCAGATACTGCGGGGCCACCGCCCCGGCAAAGCGACGCTGATGAGCGCTGATGGCGTCCTCGCCGCACCCCTTTTCGGCGAAAAACTTCACCTGTTCTTCTTCCCAGACGGCGTCCAGCGCCTGCGGCGTATCGTCACGGGCTTCGCCAGCCAGTTGCGCCTGCACTTTTTGTTCATCAACCCGACTTTCAGCGAGCGCCAGCAGCAGCTCGAAAATCACGGCGTAGCGGCTTTCGCGCTGCTTAAGGCGAGCGCCGAGCAGCGCCAGTATCGGCGCGATGTCTTTAAGCCCGTTCACCGCGTCGTCATGCGGCAGTTGCGCAAGGTATTCCAGATAAAGCGGCAAATGATCCGGCAACTCGCGGCTGCTGAGTTCAAGCCCGGCGCGCTCATACTGGGCAAGCAGATCGACCATCGCCTGCCCCCGGTCGCGGGATTCGCCATGCACATGTTCGAAAAGCAGCAGCGAGGTCGCGCGCCCGCGATCAAACAGTTCGCTGTAGCTTGCCTGCGCGTCCAGCAAATCCTCGCTTAGCAAGTCGCGGATAAAGACGCCCAGCCGGTGGGCATCCTTTAGCGAGAGATGCTCAGTTTCAGCCAGCGCGTCGAACAGCTCCTGCTGATGCTGCCAGAGCGCGGCGTCGGGGTACTCCAGCAGGCGCGAGAGAATAAGCAGTTCCATTACAGATGCTCCCCTTTCACGGTCACATCGACGGCGTCGATGCGGCGGCTGTTGAACAGGTTGAATTTGCTGTCAGAGCCGTGGCAACCGTCGCCGAAGCTAAAGCCGCAGCCGTTGCGCTCCGGGAACGCGTCGCGCGCCAGTTCACGGTGGCTGGAAGGAATAACGAAGCGGTCTTCGTAGTTCGCGATAGCCAGATAGCGGTACATCTCCTGCGCCTGCGCTTCGCTCAGGCCCACTTCTTCCAGCGCGCGAACATCATTCACGCCGTCAACGGTTTCCGCGCGTTTGTAGTGGCGCATCGCCAGCATGCGTTTCAGGGCCAGCAATACCGGGGCGGTGTCGCCTGCGGTGAGCAGGTTCGCCAGGTACTGCACCGGAATGCGCAGGCTTTCCACATCCGGCAGAATGCCGTTGCGGCCAAGCTCGCCCGCATCGGCGGCGGATTGAATCGGCGACAGCGGCGGCACGTACCAGACCATCGGCAGCGTGCGGTATTCCGGGTGCAGCGGCAGCGCCAGCTTCCAGTCCATCGCCAGCTTCCACACCGGCGATTGCTGCGCGGCGTCGATAACGCTCTGCGGCACGCCATCTTTCAGCGCCTGCTCAATCACTTTCGGGTCGTTCGGATCGAGGAAGACATCCAGCTGGCGCTGATAGAGATCGGTCTCATGCTCGGTGCTCGCCGCCTGCTCGATGGCGTCCGCGTCATACAGCAGCACGCCGAGATAGCGGATACGGCCCACGCAGGTTTCTGAGCAGACAGTCGGCATCCCCGCTTCAATACGCGGATAGCAGAAGATGCACTTCTCAGATTTGCCGCTCTTCCAGTTGAAGTAGATTTTTTTGTACGGACAGCCGGTCACGCACATGCGCCAGCCGCGGCATTTATCCTGGTCAATCAGCACGATGCCGTCTTCTTCACGCTTGTAAATCGCGCCGCTCGGGCAGGTGGCTACGCACGCCGGGTTCAGGCAGTGCTCGCACAGGCGCGGCAGATACATCATGAAGGTGTTTTCGAACTGGCCGTACATCGCCTTCTGCATATTGTCGAAATTTTTATCCTGCGAGCGCTTTTCAAACTCGCCGCCCAGGATCTCTTCCCAGTTCGGGCCCGCTTCGACTTTATTCATCCGCTGGCCGGTGATTTTCGAGCGCGGGCGCGCTATCGGCTGATGCTTGCCTTCCGGCGCGTTGTGCAGGTGCTGATAGTCGAAGTCGAACGGTTCGTAGTAATCATCAATGCCCGGCAGATGCGGGTTAGCGAAAATTTTACCCAGCAGCATGCCGCGCCCGCCCATACGGGGCTGCAGCTTGCCGTTGATTTTGCGCACCCAGCCGCCCTTCCACTTCTCCTGGTTCTCCCAGTCGTTCGGGAAGCCGACGCCCGGCTTACTTTCCACGTTGTTAAACCAGGCGTACTCCATGCCTTCGCGGCTGGTCCAGACGTTTTTACAGGTCACCGAACAGGTGTGGCAGCCGATGCATTTATCAAGGTTCAGCACCATGCCGACTTGTGAACGAATTTTCATTTTACGCTCTCCTGTTTTTGGTCGTTGCCTTCGCCGTCCAACCAGTCAATGTTCTTCATCTTACGCACCACCACAAACTCATCGCGGTTAGAGCCTACGGTGCCGTAGTAGTTAAAGCCGTAGGCCAGCTGCGCATAGCCGCCGATCATATGGGTCGGTTTCGGGCTGATGCGGGTGACCGAGTTGTGAATGCCGCCGCGCTGGCCGGTGATTTCCGACCCCGGAATATTCACGATGCGCTCCTGGGCGTGGTACATCATGGTCATGCCTGCCGGTACGCGCTGGCTCACCACCGCTCGGGCGGTCAGCGCGCCGTTGGCGTTAAACACCTCTATCCAGTCGTTATCCGCAATGCCGAGGTCGCGGGCGTCGTCTTCGCTCATCCAGACAATCGGGCCACCGCGGGAAAGCGTCAGCATCAGCAGGTTGTCGCTGTAGGTAGAGTGAATGCCCCATTTCTGGTGCGGCGTCAGGAAGTTCAGCGCCTTCTCCGGGTTGCCGTTAGATTTCTTGCCCATCACCGCTTTCACCGAACGGGTGTCGATGGGCGGACGATAGACCAGCAGGCTCTCGCCAAAGTCGCGCATCCACGGGTGATCCTGATACAGCTGCTGGCGGCCGGAGAGCGTGCGCCACGGGATAAGCTCATGCACGTTGGTGTAACCGGCGTTGTAAGAGACATGCTCATCCTCAAGCCCGGACCAGGTGGGGCTGGAGATAATTTTACGCGGCTGCGCCTGGATATCGCGAAAGCGAATCTTCTCTTCTTCTTTATTCAGCGCCAGATGCGTATGGTCGCGGCCGGTAAACTCGCTGAGCGCCGCCCAGGCTTTCACCGCCACCTGGCCGTTGGTTTCCGGCGCAAGCGTTAAGATCATCTCGGCGGCGTCAATGGCGGTGTTGAGCATCGGCTGGCCTTTCGCCGGACCGTCCTGCTTGGTGTAATTAAGCTTGCGCAGCAGATCCATTTCGCTCTGGGTATTCCAGGCGATGCCCTTGCCGCCGTTGCCGATTTTCTCCATCAGCGGGCCGATGGAGGTGAAGCGCTCATACGTCGCCGGGTAGTCACGCTCAACGGCAATAATGTGCGGCGCGGTTTTGCCCGGGATCAGCTCGCATTCGCCTTTTTTCCACTCTTTCACCTCCAGCGGCTGCGCCAGCTCGGCGGCGGAGTCATGCTGAATCGGCAGCGTCACCACATCGGTTTCCACGCCGAGGTGGCCCACGCAAACTTCAGAGAATTTCTTCGCGATGCCTTTGTAGATTTCCCAGTCGCTTTTCGACTCCCAGGCCGGGTCGACGGCGGCGGAAAGCGGATGAATAAACGGATGCATATCCGAGGTATTCATGTCGTCTTTTTCATACCAGGTGGCGGTCGGCAGCACAATGTCGGAGTAAAGACAGGTGCTGGAAAGACGGAAGTCGAGGGTGACCACCAGGTCCAGCTTGCCGTCAAGGCCGTTATCCTGCCATTCAATCTCTTCAGGCTTCACGCCGCCCTGCTGGCCGAGATCTTTGCCCTGAATGCCGTTCTCGGTGCCGAGCAGGTATTTGAGCATGTACTCATGCCCCTTACCGGAGGAGCCCAGCAGGTTGGAGCGCCAGACAAACAGGTTGCGCGGATGGTTTTTACCGTTCTCCGGCTCTTCGGCGGCGAAGCGGATCTCGCCCGATTTCAGCGCCTTCACGGTGTAATCCACCGGACTCATGCCCGCTTTATCCGCCGCAGCCTTGATGCGCAGCGGGTTGGTGCCAAGCTGCGGCGCAGAAGGCAGCCAGCCCATGCGCTCGGCGCGCACGTTGAAGTCGATAAGATGGCCGCTGTAGCGCGATTTATCCGCCAGCGGCGACAGCAGGTCTTCCGTCGTCAGGGATTCATAACGCCACTGGCTGGAGTGGTTATAGAAGAAAGAGGTGCTGTTCATGTGGCGCGGCGGACGGTTCCAGTCCAGCGCGAAGGCCAGCGGCGTCCAGCCGGTTTGCGGGCGCAGTTTCTCCTGGCCGACATAGTGCGCCCAGCCGCCGCCGCTCTGGCCGACGCAGCCGCAGAACACCAGCATATTGATAAGCCCACGGTAGTTCATATCCATGTGGTACCAGTGGTTCAGACCGGCGCCAACGATGATCATTGAGCGGCCATGCGTTTTATCGGCGTTGTCGGCAAACTCGCGGGCGGTGCGAATAATCTGCGCGCGCGGCACGCCGGTAATCTGCTCCGCCCAGGCCGGGGAGTACGCTTTCACGTCGTCGTAGCTGGCGGCGCAGTTGGCGTCGTCCAGGCCGCGATCGAGGCCATAGTTGGCAAGGGTCAGGTCATACACCGTGGCCACCAGCGCCTGGCTACCGTCGGCCAGGGTCAGGCGTTTCACCGGCAGCTTATGCAGCAGGATGTTTTCCAGCTTCACCTTGTTGAAGTGTTCGCTGCTGTCACCGCCAAAGTACGGGAAGCCCACGTCGGCAACCTCATCCTGATGGCCCAGCAGCGACAGGCGCAGTTCAGTCTCTTCACCGGAGGCGCCGTCGCGCTGTTCAAGGTTCCACTTGCCCTTTTCGCCCCAGCGGAAGCCGATGGAGCCATTCGGCGCTGTCAGTTCGCCATTGCGGTTATCGAACGCGACGGTTTTCCACTCCGGGTTATTTTCCTGGCCCAGATTATCGACCAAATCGGAGGCGCGCAGCATACGGCCTGCGGCATAGAAACCGTCGCGCGCTTCGAGCATCACCAGCATCGGCATGTCGGTGTAGCGGCGCACATAGTCGGTGAAATACTG
The DNA here is from genome assembly GCA_000621185.1 of Franconibacter pulveris DSM 19144. GTDB lineage: Bacteria > Pseudomonadota > Gammaproteobacteria > Enterobacterales > Enterobacteriaceae > Franconibacter > Franconibacter pulveris. Next base: position 263,265 of record KK211222.1, on the reverse strand, counting down.
GCTCGGCTTATCGAGGTGGAACTCTTTGAGCATCACATGGCCCATCGCCAGCGCCATCGCGCTGTCGGTGCCCTGTTTCGGCGCCAGCCACAGGTCGCACAGCTTGGCGATTTCCGCGTAGTCGGGGGTGACGGCGACCGTTTTCGTGCCTTTGTAGCGCACCTCGGTAAAGAAGTGGGCGTCCGGCGTGCGGGTCTGCGGCACGTTGGAGCCCCAGGCGATGATGTAGCTGGAATTGTACCAGTCGGCGGATTCCGGCACGTCGGTCTGCTCGCCCCAGGTCATCGGCGAGGCGGGCGGCAGGTCGCAATACCAGTCATAGAAGCTCAGGCAGGTGCCGCCAATCAGCGAGAGATAGCGCGCACCGGAGGCGTAAGAGACCATCGACATCGCCGGAATTGGCGAAAAACCGGCGATACGGTCCGGGCCAAAAGTTTTGGCGGTATAGACGTTCGCCGCCGCGATAAGTTCGTTCACCTCCTGCCAGGAGGAGCGGACGAAGCCGCCGCGCCCGCGCGCCTGCTTATAGCTTTTCGCTTTTTCGCTGTCTTCAATAATGGAGGCCCAGGCGTTTACCGGGTCGCTGTGACGCGCTTTTGCCTCACGCCAGAGTTTGATCAGGCGCTTGCGCATCAGCGGATATTTCAGGCGGTTGGCGCTGTAGAGATACCAGGAGTAGCTCGCGCCGCGCGGGCAGCCGCGGGGCTCGTGGTTCGGCATGTCCGGGCGGGTGCGCGGGTAGTCGGTCTGCTGGGTTTCCCAGGTCACCAGACCGTTTTTCACGTAGATTTTCCAGCTACAGGAGCCAGTGCAGTTTACGCCATGAGTCGAACGCACGATTTTGTCGTGCTGCCAGCGGCTCCGGTAACTCTCTTCCCAGTCGCGGTTTGTTTCAAGAAGCTGGCCGTGCCCATTGGCAAAGGTGTCGCCCTTCTGTTTGAAGTAGCGAAACCGGTCCAAAAATTTGCTCATCAGCGTTTCTCCTGTAGGGAGCCTTAAGGCTCTTCTGGTAAATCGACATTGCTGGAATGGCGGCACGGTAACGCCGCGTCAGATAAGCAGAATTGACGACGATCAAGCCGACCCGGCGCAGAGAAGACGCGCAAAAAGCGAACTACCCCCAAAGTAGGAGGCGCGAACTTCATTTAATTTATTGTTTTTAAATAAAATTATCCCAACAGGACAGGATTTGACCGCCTTTTCCCGCCGGGGCGGGTATTAAGGGGTAGATAGCGGATAAACGAGCCTGTCCGCTTAAATGAGGAACGACGGCAAGCGACAGGTTTTCTACAGTAATACTATCTCGCCGTTGACGTCGCCCGAAGGAGGGCCGTAATGCCCCGCAACGTACCCGGGCCTGACAAGCCCGATTCGGCTATTTCTAATGAGGCGCAAAGGGTTGCGGCGCGACGGGCGTTAGCGGGTGTTGAACCTACCGCTCCGCGCTGCGGGCTCGCCCTGTCGGGCGGCGGCCTGCGCAGCGCCACTTTCTCGCTGGGGCTGATTCGCGCCCTGGCCAAACACCGTCTCCTGACGCGCGTTGATTATCTCTCCACCGTCTCGGGCGGCGGCTATGTCGGCGGCATGCTGGGACGGCTTTACAACGAAAATAACGCGAAAAGGGTTGAAGAGAGGCTGGCGGCGGAGGACTCCATCCTGTTGTGGTGGCTTCGTAACCACGGGCGTTACCTGATACCCGTCGGTTCGCGGGAGCTGCAAATCGCGGGCGCGAGTATGCTGCGTGCGTTTGTGCTTAACGCGCTGCTGGTCATCTGGCTTGCGCTGCTGATCGCCCTGCCCGCGCTGATGGTGACGCAAAAAGGCGGCGGTACGACGCTTTTTCATGATGTTATCTACATCTGCCTGAGCGCCGCAGGCGTTGCGTCGCTGCATTACTGGATGTCGGTAAGCCTGCGCGGCTATTTTTTAGCAGGCGCGGCGCTGCTGATGGCTGGCGGATACGGGTTATACCATCCCGGTTTTCCGGCCACTATCACGTCGTCGCCGGGCATGGGGCTGCTTGCGGCGATGATGCTTTACAGCCTGCTGCTGATGGCACACGCCGCACGTTGTCGGGGTTCGCCCTCCCGCTGGCGGCTGGGGCTGACCTTACATTTGCGGTTCTGGCTGATGTGCGCGCTGTTGCTGGCGCTGCTCTGGGCGCTCGGCGCCATCGCTCGCGAGGCGCATGGCTATCTGCCAACGCTCTGGCAGAGCACGGTCTGGCTGTTAGCGCTGCTCGCAGGCGGCAAGCTTCTTCTGTTGGCCGGGCTGCTCGCGAAGCTGCCGGTAAAAAAAGGGCTGTTGATTCGCCTTAGCGTCAACCGGCGCTCCTGGCTTAATCTCGCCGGCGTTTTCATACTGGCGACGCTGCTGGCGCTGGTCGCCAACTGGCTGCTGGCCCTGGGGGAAAGCGGGCTTCTCACCCCAGTGCTCCGTGCGCTGCCGCCCGTTCTCGGGTCGCTTGCCAACGAAGCCTGGATGCTTTTAGTCTGGTGCTGCGCCTTGCTCACCCTGTGCTGCCTGCGCGCCATGCCGGAACTGCTTAACCTCGCCTCGTTGCATCATTTTTATCGCGCGCGGCTTGAGCGGGCCTGGCTTTCGCCTGGCAACCGGCAGCGTTTCGAAAGCGACCCGCTGGATAGCTACGCTGAGGAAAAGGCGCTTAAGGTGAAGAAAGTTACCCGCGCGCTTGAGGGAGACGATATTGCGCTTCAGGACTATCAGCCGCATCGCCACGGCGGCCCTATCCATCTTATCAACTGCTGTCTGAACCAGACCACAGACGACCGGACCGGCGGCTATGTGGCAGATCGTAAAGGCAGGGTGCTGACGGTCAGCAGCCTCGGTCTGGAGTGCAGCGGCGCAGCGCCTGAAGGGAATGTGCCACCGGGTGCGCTTTCTCACTGGCTCGCGGTATCCGGCGCGGCGGTCAGCGCCGGGACAGGTTCACGCACCGCGCCAGGCGCGGCGTTCTTGATTTTTCTCTTCGGCGCCAGGCTTGGCTACTGGCAACGTAACGCGTCTGCACATCGCGAGAGCCGCGAAAACGCGCTCTGTCGGGTGTTTCGCACGCTCACCGCGCCGCCTGGCTATCTGGCGGGCGAGATGCTGGCGCGCTTTCCGGGTCCTGATAAGCGCTACGTTTTTCTCTCAGACGGCGGTCATGTGGAAAATACGGGCGTCTATGCGCTCTTAAAGCGCCGTTTGCCCCTGATTGTGCTGGCGGAATGCGGCGCGGACGCGGACTTTTTGTGGGACGATCTGGAAAACCTGGTGCGTAAGGCGCGAATCGAACTTCACACGGAGATAACGTTTGACGACGATCCGCCCGCGCCCTTCGTTACGCCTGCGCATTTCTCCCGGGAGCCGGGTTCGCCGCTGCTGCTGGCGCGCCTGCGCTATCCGCAGGGCGAAACGGGCGCGCTTATCGTGGTCAAACCTCGTCGTCTGAAAAACGCCACGCCAGATACCGTTGCCTGGAGCGAGCGCGACCGCGGCTTTCCTTTTCAGAGCACAACGTACCCTTTATTCGATGAGGAGCAGTGGGAAGCTTATCACCAGTGCGGTTTAGCGGCGGGTGAGTTAGTCGATGAGGCGTTGCTTGAGGCGGCGCTGAAATACGTTCGCGGCCGGTGAGAAGAAAAAAAAGCGCGACCGAAGCCGCGCAAAGGATAACCAAAAGGTTAACTGTCAGCGTGCCGACTTGCGGCCGTAAATAGCCCAGGTCACCACAACGCAAACGACATAGAAGACAAAGAAGAGTTTCATCGCGCCCGCCGGCGAGCCAGTTAAGGCAAGCGAGGTGCCGAATGCTTTCGGGATAAAGAAGCCGCCAATCGCGCCGATGGCGGAGATAAACCCGAGCGCCGCCGCCGTGTCAGTGGCCGCTTCGCGCAGCGCCTGCTCTTCGCTGCCGCCCTGCGCCTTCACGCGGTCCATGGTCAGCTTGCGGAAGATAACTGAAATCATCTGGAAGGTGGAACCGCTGCCCAGCCCCGCCGTTAAGAACAGCAGCAGGAAGACGCCGAAGAAAGCGACAAAGTTGCCCCCCTCGCCGCCAGACGGCAGCGTGAGGAAAAGCAGCGCGCTGAATATCGCCATCAGAATAAAGTTCACCAGCGTCACCCGCGTGCCGCCGAGGCGATCGGAGATAGCGCCGCCCGCCGAACGGGCAAGCGCGCCCACCAGCGGCCCGAAGAAGGCGAAATGCAGAATATCCACCTGAGGAAACTGCGTTTTGGAGAGCATGGCGAAACCGGCGGAGAAACCGATAAACGAGCCAAACGTCGCCAGATAAAGCAGACTCATAATCCACAAATGGCCGCGCTTAAGCACAGGCAACTGCTCGCGCAAGGACGCTTTCGACGTGGCGAGATCGTTCATGCCGAACCAGGCCGCCACGGTGAATATCGCCAGCGGCAGCACCCAGACCCACGCCGCGTTTTCAAGATAGAGCATCGTGCCGTTATCCTGCTCAACGCCCGTGCCGCCAAAGACCGCGAACATGGAGAGCGAAATGGCCAGCGGTGCCACCAGTTGCATAACGCTTACGCCGAGGTTGCCCAGGCCGCCGTTAATGCCAAGCGCCCCGCCCTGCTTTTGCTTCGGGAAGAAAAAGCTGATGTTCGCCATGCTGGAGGCGAAGTTAGCGCCGGCGAAACCGCACAGCAGCGCGATGATAATAAACGTGCTGAAAGGCGTCGTCGGGTCCTGCACCACCACGCCAAGCCAGGCGCAGGGGATTATCAAAATACCGGTGCTGAACGCGGTCCAGCGGCGGCCGCCGAACACGGGCACCATAAACGCATATGGCACGCGTAGCAGCGCCCCGGAAACCGAAGGCAGCGCCGTCAGCATAAAGAGCTGGTCGGTTGTAAACTGAAAGCCGACCTTGTTCAGGTTCACCGCTACCGCGCTGAACAGCATCCAGACGCAGAAAGCGAGCAGCAGGCAAGGCACCGAAATCCAGAGATTGCGCCGCGCCGTGCGATGCCCCTGGCGTTGCCAGAACGCGCTGTCCTCGGGCCGCCAGTCGGTAATCAACGCGCCGGAGGCACGCTCTGGGACGGAAGAGTGACTCATAGACACCTCAAATGTTGGGGATTTACCCCGCCACCTTAGGCGTTAAGGCGTCACGTAAGTTGATGTAAATCAATGGATATTCACGCCCTGAATCGGTAGAAATTTAACCATGCCCCTTAGTGAGTAGCCGAAGAAAACAAAAAAAGTGTGGTTTTTCACTCCGCTGCGCTTCTTCCTGACCAACCTGCTCCCTTCCCTCCCCCCTGCGGCAATAAAGGAGTAATCCCTTAGAGGTATGGGTATACTCCAGGGGATACCAGACAATAGTTTCCCTGTGGTTTTTCTTGCCTTTCAGGACGCGCCGCGCATGCTAAAACGCCTCTTTTCCCCGTTGACGCTGGTTAACCAGCTGGCCTTGATTGTCTTTCTGCTCGCCGGGCTTGGCGTAACGGGCATGGGCGTCGCGGGCTGGCTGGCGCAGGGCATTCAGGGCAATGCGCACGCCATCAATAAGGCAGGCTCCCTGCGCATGCAAAGCTATCGTCTGCTCGCCAGCGTGCCGCTGGATGCGCGCGACGCGCCGCTGCTGAACGAAATGGCGCGCACCGCCTGGAGCCCGGAGCTTGAGCATGCCGCGGCTCGCGACGGCCAGCAGCCGCAGTTACGGGCGATTCAGACATACTGGCGGCGCTTTCTGTCACCCGCCTTGCGCGCCGCCTCCTCCCCACAGGAGGTGAACGCCGCGGTCGGGCAGTTCGTCAGCCAGATAGACAGCCTGGTCACCGCCTTCGATCACACCACGGAGTTGCGCATTCAGCGCGTGGTCTGGCTCCAGCGCGCCATGGCGTTGCTGACGGGGCTTTTGCTTATCTTCACGCTGGTCTGGCTGCGCAAGCGGCTGCTGCGCCCCTGGCGGGCGCTGTTGGCCATGGCGCAGGCGGCGGGACAGCGCGACTTCAGCCAGCGGGTGCAGATAGCCGGGCGCGATGAAATGGCGACGCTCGGCCAGGCGCTTAACAGCATGTCGGCGGAACTTGCGCAAAGCTACGCGGTGCTGGAAGCGCGGGTGAAGGAGAAAACCGCGGGCCTTGAGCACAAGAACCAGATCCTCGCCTTTCTCTGGCAGGCGAACCGCCGTCTGCACTCCAGCGCGCCGCTGTGCGAAAGGCTGGCGCCGGTGTTGAACGATTTGCAACAGCTGACGCTGCTGCACGACCTCGCGCTGCGGGTTTATGAAGTGGACGACGAAGAGCACTATCAGGAGTTTCTCTGGCAGCCGGACGAGCGCTGCGCGGAAAAAGGCTGCACGCTCTGCCCGCGCCGCGAGCCTGCGGGCGAGACGCAGACCACGCTGAAATGGCGGCTGGCGGACAGCCATACCCAGTACGGCCTGCTGCTGGCGAAGCTGCCGCCGGGCTGTCATTTAAGCCACGATCAGCAGCAGATGATCGATACCCTTACCGAGCAGCTCACCGCCACGCTCGCGCTTGAGCGTCAGCAGGAGCGCAAGCAGCAGCTTATCTTGCTGGAAGAGCGCGCGGCCATCGCCCGCGAGCTGCATGATTCCATCGCCCAGTCGCTCTCCTGTATGAAGATGCAAGTCAGTTGCCTGCAAATGCAGGGCGACGCGCTGCCGCAGGCGAGCCGCGACCTGCTCGGGCAGATCCGCAACGAACTTAACACCTCCTGGCGGCAGCTTCGCGAGCTGCTCACCACGTTTCGTCTTAAGCTTACAGAGCCGGGGCTGAAAGCTGCGCTTGAGGCAAGCTGCCAGGAGTTCGGCGCGCGGCTGGGCTTTCCGGTTACGCTTGATTATCAGCTGCCGCCGCGCCTTGTGCCTTCGCACCAGGCGATACATCTGGTGCAGATAGCGCGTGAAGCGCTCAACAACGCGTTCAAGCATGCCGGCGCCAGCGCCCTGCGCGTTTGCGTAACGCTTCAGGGCAAGCAGGTGCGGCTGGCGGTGGAAGATAACGGCTGCGGTCTGCCGGACAACGCCGAGCGCAGCAACCATTACGGCCTGATTATTATGCGTGACCGCGCCCAGAGTTTGCGCGGTGACTGTCAGATCCGGCGGCGGGAAGCAGGCGGCACCGAAGTGGTGGTGACCTTTATTCCCGATGCGCCCCTTTTATCTGTACAAGGAGAATCCCATGAGTAACCCGGAACCGGCCACTATCCTGTTGATTGATGACCATCCTATGCTGCGCACCGGCGTGAAGCAGCTCATCAGCATGGCGCCTGGCATTACGGTTGTCGGCGAGGCGGGCAATGGCGAACAGGGTATCGAAATGGCCGAGGCGTTAGATCCGGACCTGGTCCTGCTCGACCTGAACATGCCGGGCATGAACGGGCTGGAAACCCTGGATAAGCTGCGCGAGAAGGCCCTGTCCGGCCGCGTGGTGGTCTTTAGCGTTTCTAACCATGAAGAAGATGTGGTGACGGCGCTCAAGCGCGGCGCAGACGGCTATCTGCTTAAAGACATGGAGCCGGAAGAGCTGCTGCGGGCGTTGCAGCAGGCGGCGGCAGGCGAAATGGTGCTGAGCGAAGCGCTGACGCCGGTGCTGGCGGCGAGCCTTCGCGCCAGTCGCGCCACCTCCGAGCGCGACGTGTCGCAGCTTACCCCGCGCGAGCGCGACATCTTAAAGCTCATCGCCCAGGGGCTGCCGAACAAAATGATCGCCCGCAAGCTCGATATCACCGAAAGCACCGTCAAAGTGCACGTGAAGCACTTGCTGAAAAAGATGAAGCTAAAATCCCGCGTGGAAGCGGCGGTCTGGGTGCATCAGGAGCGCGTCTTTTAATCCGCCGGCAACAGGTTATAGCGCGGGTCGTCCTGCGGCAGCGTCTGCACCGGTTCGGTCAGGCGCAGGGTTATCCAGTTAGAAGTCACACGCTGGCCGCGTTCATCTTCCACCGTGACAGAAAGCCGCCAGCTGTTGTTCGCCCCCGCCGCGCTGTCCCAGGCGGGCATAATGATGCTCCAGCCGTCGGCGCTGCGACCGTTAAGCGGCGGCGTCAGGCTCAGCGCCTGGGTATCGCCCTGCCAGGAGAGCTGGCGAATGCCGTGCACACTGCGCACCTGCAGCTTCAACGCCACCGTCTCGCCAGGCGCCAGATCCCAGGGCGGTGTGGCGAGAAACACCGACAGGGTTTTGCGCTGGCGAAATTCCATCACCGGCGCGCCGCTGCGTTCCACGCGGTCATAGCGACTGCCGCGCAGCGAACGGGCGTTCTCCACTTCCGCTGCGGAGAGCTGTTTGCCAAGCGGCACGCCGAAGCGATAGTTAACCCGCAGGCCGAGGTTATTCTGGCTCTCGCCGCTTTCTCCCTGCTTATGCTGCGCGCTCAGCGTCACCAGCGGCACCGGCGTGTAGCTAAGCCCCACTTTCACGGCCATCGGATTATGGTAGCCGGTGCCGCTGTCGAAGAGATCGACCCTGTCGCCAAAGTACTGCTCAAGGCTCAGGCTGGTGTTGACGTGCCGGTAAAAGGGCAGCCAGGCCTGCGCCGTGACGTCATAACCTCTCGCCAGCCGCTGCTGCTGGAGTTCGGTCTCGCCGGTGCGCCAGCCGCTGAGCGGCTGATAGTAGTTGGCGGAAAGCCGCAGATACTCGCCCCAGGCTTCCGCGCCGAAGCCCGCGCGCTGAAGGTTTTCTTCCAGCAGGCTGTCGTAAAAGGTGTTGTAGCCAAGCAGCCAGTCGCCCGCCACCCAGCGCTGGCCGACGCCCGCATTGCCCACTAACCCGTCGCTGCGCTCGCTGACGCCAAGCTGCGTCCAGGTCAGGTAGCGGTTGTTATCCTGCCAGGGGGTAAAGAGCGAACCGCTGCTGCCGTTGAAATTGCCATGTTCGTCCACCAGCAGATCGATACTGGCGGTGCCGAGCGGCGAAAGCAGCGATTCAGCCTCGCTGGTCACCTCTTTGCTTAAGGCGTCGCGCAAGTGCGTAAAGGCAAACTGCCGCGCCTGCTGACCGGGCGCCAGGTCGCTTTCCGTCTGGCTCGCCTCGCCAAAAGCTTTGGCGACGGTCGCGATATGGCGCGCCGTGGCGTCGCTTTCCGGAGCCATGCCGAGGTCGGGCAGGTTATCGTTATCATTATCGAAGGGGTTTTGCGCCTTTTGCATAAAGGTCGCCGGGGCACCGGCAGCCCCGCCCCCGGTGAGGAGCGCAAGCAGCATTAACGATGAGACAGCAGGTTTACGTAACAACAGCATAACGACAGGCGGCGACAGCTCTCAGACCGGTTAACCGGGACAACAAAACATCGGCTCAGTATAACATACCCCTCCCTCACGCTAAGCGCCCTCACCCGTTTGCACCAGAAAGCGGGCCGCCAACACGTGATTTCAGGATTATCCTCAGGCGCTTTTACCCCTCTGCGCTACGCTTAACTCACCCACCCCGCGCGAGAACCCGATGATGAAAAGGCCGCTGTTTTCTGCGTTTATCTGCGCCGCCGCGCTGTTTGCGACCGCCGTTCAGGCGGAAGGCATTTTTATGTTGCAGTCCCCGGCGATTGCCGATAACGCCATGATGGAGAAAAAATACGCCGGCAACGCCAACGATAACCCCAACTGCACGGGCGAGAACCAGTCGCCGCCGCTGGTCTGGAGCAACGAGCCGCAAGGAACGAAAAGCTATGCGCTGATTGTCTTCGATCCGGAAGGCGCTAAAGGGCTTGGCGTTACGCATCTGGTGGCTTACAACATTCCCCCTACCGCAACCGGCTTCGCGGCCAACGATCTGCGCGACGCTAAAGGGTTTACCGGCGGCAAAACCACCCCCGGCACCCACGCCTGGTACGGCCCCTGCCCGCCGACCGGCAGCGGCGCGCACCACTATAATTTCACCCTTATCGCCACGGACCTTGAGCCGAACCTTCCGGCGGGGCTGACCCGTGAAGAACTGTTACAGAAGCTTAAGGGGCACACGCTCGCCGCTACGGGTCTCGTGGGCCGCTTCGGCCAGTAACGCTTTGAGCTCCGGCACACAGGAGCCGCAGTTGGTGCCGCAGCGCAGCTTTTCGCCCAGCGCTGCGGCGCTCGCGCAGCCCTCCAGAATAGCGGCCCGAATGCGATTTTCCCCCACGCCAAAGCAGCTACAGATTGTCCGCCCCGCCTCCTCCTGCTCGCCGGGCGCTTTGCCGACAAGCAGCGCGTGGCGCTCCTGCGCCGTGGTGGGCGGCTGCGTGAAGGCGGCCAGCACCGCCTCGCGCTGAACGTTTGGCGCGCTGTTTGCGCCAAAAAAGGCCAGTTGCAGTTCGCCTTCGCGCCACGCCAGCAAATGATAAAACCCCTCTCCTTGTGCGTACTGAAGTTGCCAGCCCTGAGCGCGGCAAAGCTGCGCAACCCATGTCTGCGCCGGGCCGTCAGTGGCAAAAAGAACATGGTGAAACGCCCCCGCCGCCTGTCGCCACCAGATAGTCTCCGGCGACAGCGCGACCGCCTCGCGGCTGAAGATTTCGCCCTGCCACGCGGCGCGCCACGCCTCCACACGCACCGCGGTCTGCTTGCTTTCCGGCTGTCCGGAGTGCGGGTCAACCACCGGCGCCACCAGCGCGTTAACCCGCCCCTGCCGGGCGAAGCGGTCGTTCCAGTGCATCGGCGCGAAAAGCGCGCCCGGCCTCTGCGCAGCCGTAACGTTGACTTTCGCTACCATCCAGCCCAGAGGCGAACTCACCCGCGCCAGCGCCTGCGGGAAAAGCCCGTAGCGCGCGGCATCGTCCGGATGCACATCCAGCTGCGGCTGCGGGATGTGCTGCATCAGACGCGGCACCTCACCGGTGCGCGTCATAGTGTGCCACTGGTCGCGAATGCGCCCGATATTCAGCAGCAAAGGGTACTGCGCGTTCACCTGCGCCTGCGGCAGTTGCGGCGTGACGGCGACCATCTGCAGTTTCCCTTCTTTTCGCCAGCCGCGCCGCTGCGTCAGCAGCCGCGCCGCGCCCTGCGGGTTGGCGGCGTTTATCGGCCACTGCACGGGTTCAAGCGCGTCGTACTCTGCGCGCGACAACCCGGCAAGCCCGCTGATATCAAACGCCCGCGCGCCGTCGTTTTCAAAACCGGAGAGCGCCGCATGCTCGCAAAAAACCTCATGCGGATGCGCCCAGCCAAACGCCTCGCTAAAGCCGAGCCGCTGCGCCATTTGCGCCACAATCCACCAGTCGGCCCGCGCGTCGCCGGGCGCGTCCAGAAAGGGCCGCTGGCGCGAGATACGCCGTTCGGAATTGGTCACGGTGCCGTTTTTCTCGCCCCAGGCCAGCGCCGGAAAGCGGATATGCGCAAAGCAGCCGGTGTCCGTTTGCGCCGCCACCTCAGAGACAATGACCAGCGGGCAGGCCGCGAGCGCCGCGCGCACCCGGTCGCTATCCGGCAGCGAAACCGCCGGGTTGGTGCCCATCACCCACACCGCTTTCACCTCGCCGCGCCCGATGGCGTCAAACAGCTCCACCGCCATCAGCCCTGGCGTGTGGGCAATGCGCTCGCTTCCCCAGAAACGGCCGAGCCGGGCGATATCCGCCGGTTCGAAGTTCATGTGGCAGGCAAGCTGGTTGGCAAGCCCGCCCACCTCGCGACCGCCCATGGCGTTTGGCTGTCCGGTCAGCGAAAAGGGGCCGCAGCCGGGGCGGCCGATTTTTCCGCTCGCCAGATGCAGGTTAATGATGGCGTTGCACTTGTCGCTGCCGCTGGAAGACTGGTTAATGCCCATCGTATAGAGCGTCATGACGCGCGGCGCAGAGAGGAAGTCATCATAAAAGCGCGCGACGTCATCCGGCGTTACGCCGCAAAAGTCCGCCACCCGCTCAAGGGGCCACTCGCGCGCAACGGCAAAGGCGTCGCTTGCGCCGTCAAAATCGCAAGCCTGCTCGTCCATCAGCGCCAGCAGGCCGACAAACAGCCCGGCATCGCTGCCCGGCTTTATCGCCAGATGTTTGTCGGCAATATCGCAGGTGGCGGTGCGCCGTGGGTCGATCACCACGATTTTCATCTCCGGGCGCGCCTGTTTCGCCGCCGCAATGCGCTGATAAAGCACCGGATGCGCCCAGGCGGCGTTCGCGCCAACCAGGATGAGCAGGTCCGTTTGCTCCACATCCTCATAGCTGCACGGCACCGCGTCCGCGCCAAACGCGCGTTTGTAGCCCACCACAGCGGAAGACATGCAAAGCCGGGAGTTGGTATCGATATTCGCCGCGCCGATAAACCCTTTCATCAGCTTGTTGGCAGCGTAATAATCTTCCGTCAGCAGCTGGCCGGAGGCGTAAAAGGCGACGGACTGCGGGCCGTGCTGGTCGATAATGGCGCGCAGGCGCCCGCCCGCTTCATCCAGCGCGCGCGCCCAGCTTACCCGCTCGCCCTCCACTTCGGGGTAAAGCAGCCGCCCGGCAAGGCCGGTGGTTTCGCCAAGCGCCGCGCCTTTTACGCACAGCCGTCCAAAGTTCGCCGGGTGCCGCTCATCGCCACGCACCGTAACCACGCCGCGCTCGTCGCGCTGCGCAACCACACCGCAGCCCACGCCGCAGTACGGGCAGGTGGTGCGCGCCGCGTTCATGACGCCTCCGCGCGCGCGATCAGCGCCTGGCTGCCGACCAGCACTTTGCCCGCTTCCACTTTTACCGGCCAGGCGCGCACGCAGACGGCGTCATTCTCCACGCCGCGGCCGTCGCGCAGGCGGATGCGCTGTTTATAGAGCGGGCTGATAACGATGGGCTCCCCCGCCGCATCGCCGAGCAGGCCGCGCGAAAGCACATTCGCCTCGCTGCCAGGCTCAAGGTTATCCAGCGCGTAAACCTGCTCGCCGATGCGAAACAGCGCGATCTGCCTCTCGCCAAGGCGCGCGCCGATCCCCGCCTGCGGCGGAATATCGGTCACGTCGCAGACGGCCTGCCACGGACGCTCGCTCGCCTTCAGGCTTACCGGCTCAACCGTCTCAACTGGCTGCGGCTGGCCGCGCAGCGTGCGGCGCTGCACCGCTTCGTCAGGCTTGTCGCTGTTAACGAAAGAGCGAAACAGCGCCAGCCGGTCGGGGCTTGCCAGCGTGGTTTGCCACTCGCACTGGTAGCTGTCGACAACCTGCGCCATTTCGCGCTCAAGCTCCTCGCCGATGCCGAGCGAATCCTCGAGAATGACCTCGCGCAGGTACGCTACCCCGCCCTCCAGGTTATCCATCCAGACGCTGGTGCGCTGCAGGCGGTCGGCGGTGCGGATGTAAAACATCAAAAAGCGGTCGATGGTGCGGATAAGCGTGTCGTGGTCGAGATCGCTTGCGAAGAGATCCGCGTGGCGCGGTTTCATGCCGCCGTTGCCGCACAGGTAAAGGTTCCAGCCCTTCTCGGTGGCGATGACGCCCACATCTTTGCCCTGCGCTTCGGCGCACTCACGGGTGCAGCCGGAAACCGCCATCTTAATTTTGTGCGGCGCGCGCAGCCCCTTGTAGCGGTTCTCCAGTTCCACCGCGAGCCCGGTGGAGTCCTGCACGCCGTAGCGACACCAGGTGGAGCCAACGCAGGATTTCACCGTGCGCAGCGATTTCCCGTAGGCGTGCCCGGTTTCAAAACCTGCCGCCACCAGTTCCGCCCAGATGGCGGGCAATTCTTCCAGACGAGCGCCAAAAAGATCGATGCGCTGACCGCCGGTTATCTTGCTGTAGAGGTTATAGCGTTTGGCTATCTGGCCGATGGCGATAAGCCCGTCCGGTGTCACCTCGCCTGCCGCCATGCGCGGCACAATGGAATAGGTGCCGTCTTTCTGGATATTGGCGAAGTAGCGATCGTTGGTGTCCTGCAGCGGCAGATGCGCAGGCTTAAGCAGGTATTCATTCCAGCAGGAGGCGAGCACGGAACCCACCAGCGGCTTGCAGATTTCACAGCCGTGGCCCTGACCGTAGCGGCTGATAAGCTGTTCAAAAGTGCGGATGTGGTTAACGCGCACCAGGTGATAAATCTCCTGGCGCGAGTACGGGAAGTGTTCGCAGATATCTTTTTTCACCGCCACGCCCTGCTGCTCAAGCTGGTATTCCATCACCTGCTTCACCAGCGCGCTGCAGCCGCCGCAGCCGGTGGCCGCTTTGGTGCAGCTTTTAACCGCCCCCATCTCAACGGCGCCGTTCGCCACCGCCGCGCAGATATCCGCCTTGCTGACGTTGTGGCACGAGCAGATCTGCGCGCTTTCCGGCAGCGCCGCCACGCCGAGCCCCTTCGCGGGCGCGCCGCTGCTTGCGGGCAGGATCAGCGTCTCCGGCTGGGCGGGCAGCGCCATGCCGTTAAGCATCATCTGCAACAGCGTGGCGTATTCGCTGCTGTCGCCCACCAGCACGCCGCCAAGCAGCGTTTTGTTGTCTGGCGAAACGACGATTTTTTTATAAATCTGCTGCGGGCCGTTGGTCCACTGGTAGCTCTGGCAGCACGGCGTTGTGCCGTGCGCGTCGCCGAATGACGCCACTTCCACGCCCAGCAGCTTGAGTTTTGTGCTCATGTCGGCGCCCTGAAATGCCGCCGCCTCGCCCGACAGCTGCGCCGCCGCCACGCGCGCCATCTGGTAGCCCGGCGCCACCAGACCAAAAATTTTGCTCTGCCAGAGCGCACATTCGCCAATGGCGAAAATATTCTCATCGCTGGTCTGGCACTGGTCATTAATCACAATGCCCCCGCGCTCGCCTGTCGCAAGCCCTGCGGCTTTCGCCAGCGCATCCTGCGGACGAATGCCGGCGGAAAAGACAATCAGATCGGTCTCCAGGCTTTCGCCATCGGCGAACTGCATGCGCAGGCCGCTCCCCGCAGCGGCGATTTCCGTTGTCGCTTTGCTGGTATGCACGCTAACGCCAAGCGCCTCGATCTTCCCGCGCAGCATCGCCGCACCGGGCGCATCCAGCTGTACCGCCATCAGGCCGGGGGCGAATTCCACCACATGCGTTTGCAGCCCCAGTTGCGTTAAGGCGTTCGCCGCCTCAAGCCCAAGCAGGCCGCCGCCTATCACCACGCCGCGCGTGGCGTTTTGCGCATGGGCGCGAATGGCGTCAAGGTCATCCAGCGTGCGGTAGACAAAGCAGCCCGGCAGGTTGTTGCCCGGCACGGGAGGCACAAAAGGAAAGGAGCCGGTCGCCAGCATCAGTTTGTCCCAGCGGGTTTCGTGGCCTTCGCTGTCGATGACCACCTGTCGGCTGCGGTCTATCCGGCTGATCTTGCACCCGCTGCGCAGTTCAATGCCGTGCATTTCGAAAAAATGCGCCTGCACCATGGAGAGCGACTGCGCGCTGCGGCCGTTGAAATACTCCGACAGGTGCACCCGGTCATACGCCGGGTGCCGCTCTTCGCCAAAAACGACGATGTGGTAGCGCTCATGCAGCTTCGCGTTCACGCATTGCTCAAGAAAGTGGTGCCCTACCATACCGTGGCCGACGACCACCAGAGTTGATTTTGTCATTGCATCGCTTCCAGCAGCCTGCGGCTGCGAATCGTGGTTAAAGAGGAGCCCGGCGTGTTCATCCACCGGCTGTTGCAGTTGGGCGGCAAGCTGCGCGGCGTCGGAGGTGTCGCCAAACAGCAGCGCGCCCGTCAGCCTGCCGTTGCGGATAAACAGGCGGCGATAGTGACGGGAAAGCGGGTCGAAGGCGGTCAGCGTGCGTCTTTCCGGCGTTGGCGAGATGTCGCCGAGGCTGAAGAGCTCGATGCCCGTCACCTTCAGGCGCGTGCCGCTCTGCTGGTAGCGGAAATCGGCTGCGGGCTCGCCCGCGAGCCGTGCCGCAAGCACGTCCGCCTGTTGCAGACAGGGCGCCACCAGCCCCCACAGCTCGCCGTTGTGTTCACAGCATTCGCCAAGCGCGCTCACGCCCGGATGCGAAGCGCGAAGCTGGCCGTCCACCACAATGGCGCGCTGGCAATGCAGCCCGGCGTCTTGCGCAAGGGCGATGTTCGGCCGGACCCCGGTCGCCATCACTACCCGGCTGGCGGGCAGCCGCTCGCCGTCATCAAGCGTGACGTGCTGCGCGTCGATACCCGCAATGCTGTTTGCAAGACGGCAGTCGATGCCGCGCTCGCGTAGATGTTCCGCCAGCATCGCCCCGGCCTGCTCGTCGAGCTGCTGCTCCATCAGCCACGGATGGCGGTGCACCAGCGTGACGTCAGCGCCATGACGGTTAAGCGCGGCGGCGGCCTCCACGCCGAGCAGCCCGCCGCCGAGCACCACCGCCGGGCCGGGGGCGGCAAGTATCGACTCCACATCCGCCAGCGTGCGAAACCCGCGCACGTGCGGCAACTGGTGGCCTGCAACAGGCGGAATGAACGGCGTGGAGCCGGTGGCGAAAACCAGCTCGTCCCAGCTGAGCATCCGCGCCGTGGTGCGCAGCCAGCGCGAAGCCACGTCCACCGCTTCCACCTTTTCGCCCGTCAGCAGCTCAACGCCGCGCGCGGCATACCAGGCCGCGTCGTGCAGTTGCGTGGCGCGGGCGGGTTTTTCGCCGCTCAGCACCGGGGAGAGCAGGATGCGGTTGTAGGCAAGCGTCGGCTCTTCGCCAATCAGGGTGATGGCAAAGCGCCCGGGCGCACGGTCGGTAAGCTGCTCCACCAGCCGCACCGCCGCCATGCCGTTGCCGATAATCGCCAGTCGCTGCGCCATGTCGCCTCCTTACGCCGCCTTCGGCTGTTTTTCGTAGAGGAAATGCAGGATCTGCTGGCGCAGGTGGTGATAGCGGCTCTCTTCGGCCAGCTGTACGCGGTTGCGCGGGCGCGGCAGATCGACCTCCAGCACCTCGCCTACTGTCGCCGCCGGGCCGTTGGTCATCATCAGCACGCGGTCGGAGAGCAGCACCGCTTCGTCCACATCGTGGGTAATCAGCACGATGGTGGTGTTCAACTCGTGCTGGATGTGCATAACGGCGTCCTGAAGATGGGCGCGGGTGAGCGCATCCAGCGCGCCGAAGGGTTCATCCATCAGCAGCACCTTCGGCTTCATCGCCAGCGCCCGGGCGATGCCGACGCGCTGCTTCATGCCGCCGGAGATCTCGCCGGGACGCTTGTTCAGGGCATGCCCCATCTGCACGCGTTCGAGGTTGTGGACGATCCACTCCCGGCGCTCGCTTTTACTCATGCTTTTCTTAAAGACCTGGTCGACCGCCAGCGCCACGTTGTCAAAACAGGTAAGCCAGGGGAGCAGCGAATGGTTCTGGAAGACCACAGCGCGCTCTGGCCCCGGGCCTGCGATTTCGCGGTTGTCGCACAGCAGCCCGCCCTCGCTCGGCAAGGCGATCCCGGCGATAAGGTTGAGCAGCGTCGATTTGCCGCAGCCGGAGTGGCCGATAAGGCTTACGGTTTCCCCTTCGCGGATATCGAAGCTGACGTTCTGCAACGCCAGAAATTCGCCACTGGCGGTGGAGAAACGCTGGCTGACGTTCTGGACCTGAATAATCGGTTTCATGTGCGCTCCTTATTTTTCCTGCCAGCTAAAGCGGCGGGCGATAAGCATCAGCCCCTGCTCCAGCAGCAACCCGACCACGCCGATGATGACGATGGCGATGAGAATGTTTTCCACGTTGAGGTTGTTCCACTCGTTCCAGATCCAGAAACCGATGCCGAGGCCGCCGGTCAGCATTTCGGCGGCCACAATCACCAGCCAGGCGATGCCGATGGACAGCCGCACGCCGGTGAGCACGGCGGGCAATACCGCCGGAAAAAGAATGCGGCGCATCACTGTCCATTCGGAGAGTTGCAGCACGCGGGCGACGTTCAGGTAATCCTCGGGAATGCGCTTCACCCCATCGGCGGTGTTAATCACCATCGGCCAGATAGAGCAGATAAAAATCGTCCAGCTGGAGGCGGGCTCCGCTTTTTGAAACAGCAGCAGACCGATAGGCAGCCAGGCGAGCGGGCTGACCGGACGCAGCAGCGCGATAAGCGGCGTGAACATGCGCGAGAAAAAGGTGAAGCGGCCTATCAAAAAGCCGAGCGGAATGCCGACCAGCGCCGCCAGCCCAAAGCCCACCGCCACGCGCATCAGCGAGGCGAGCACGTTCCAGCCGATGCCCTGGTCGTTCGGCCCTTCGTTATAAAAGGGGTCGGCGAAGAGCGTCAGCGCCGAGTCGAGCGTGCTGAGCGGCGTGGGAAAGCCTTTGCTGTTCAGGGCGGCTATCTGCCAGGCCAGCAGCAGCAGCCCCATTCCCAGCAGCGCCGGAATAACGCGCTGAAGCACGGCGTTCACGTGGGTTTGCCACGGCGCGCGACGCTTGCGCACCGCCGGTTTCGGCATGGTTATCACTTCTGCGCGGACGGGTTGCGGCTGCGGCGTAATGTCACTCTGTTGTGCCTGTTTCATCTTGTTTACCCCTGACGATTGAGAGAGAAGCTGGCGGCATAAGCAGCCGGGTTAGCGCCATCCCAGCGGGAGCCATCCATCAGCTGGCTTGTGCGTAGCGGTGAAGCGGGCAGCGCCACGTTGCCCGCGGCGGCGGCGGCCTGCGCGTAGATGTCGGTGCGATTGATGCCTTGCGCGACAGCGCGGTAATCCGGGTCGGTTTTAAGCAGCCCCCAGCGCCGGAACTGGGTGAGAAACCACATGCCGTCCGAAAGCCACGGATAGTTCACGTCGCCATCGGCGAAAAAGCGCATGCCATGCGCGTCGCGCCAGCGTTTGCCGATGCCGTTGTCGTACTCGCCCAGCATGCGCGGCGTGAGGTATTGCTCTTTGGTATTGAGGTAAGCGCGCTTTGCCAGTACGCGGGCGGTCTCGCGCCGGTTATCGTCAGAGGCGTCAATCCAGCGCGCCGCCTCCAGCACCGCCGCCGTTAACGCCCGGGCGGTATTGGGGTTTTGCTCCACCCATAAGCGTCGCGTGCCGAGCACTTTTTCCGGGTGATCGGGGAAGATCGACTGCGACGTGGCGGCGGTAAAGCCGATGCGATCGTTAATGGCCCGGGCGTTCCACGGCTCGCCGACGCAGAAGCCGACCATATTGCCGATGCGCATGTTCATCACCATTTGCGGCGGCGGCACCACGACGGTGCGCACATCGTTAAAGGGATGGATGCCCGCTGACGCTAGCCAGTAGTAGAGCCACATGGCGTGCGTACCGGTGGGAAAGGTATGGGCGAAGGTGTAAGCGCCCGGCTCGGCGCTGGCGATGAGCGTTTTCAGCCCTTCGGCGTCGGTAATGCCCTTTTCCTGCAGATCGGCGGAGAGCGTGATCGCCTGGCCGTTGCGGTTAAGGGTCATCAGGTTAGCCATTGCCTGCTTTTTACCAGCGATGCCCAGCTCAAGCCCATAAAGCAGGCCGTAGAGCACATGGGCGGCATCCAGTTCGCCGGAGACGAGCTTATCGCGCACCGCCGCCCAGCTTGCTTCTTTGCTCGGCACAAGGGTGATGCCATGTTTTTTGTCGAATCCTTTGAGTGCGGCCATCACCACTGGCGCGCAGTCGGTCAGCGGGATAAACCCGACTTTCACGACCGGCAGCTCCGGCGCGTCCGACCCGGCGGCCCAGGCGCTGCTCATCAGTTCCGGCAGCAGCATCGCGCCGCCCAGCGCGGCGCCTGCCTGTAAAAAGCGGCGGCGGGAGAAGGTGTAAGACGAATCGCTCATGTCGGCTCCTGGGAAAAATGCAAAAAAAAAGCGCCCGGCAATGTGCGAACACATTGCAGGACGCCTTTATCCTTTCCGGTTGGCCTGCCGCCGTTGGCAGGCTGCCGGGAAATGTCAGTCAGGAGATAGTAAGCAAAGGGTGTGCCAGGTTTA
>KK211222.1:0-242229 GCA_000621185.1 Franconibacter pulveris DSM 19144 | reverse complement strand
CGCGTGAGGGGAGGAGACAAATGAAAACAACACTTCGGCGAACGTACCCCTTCACCGCCCGCGCATATCTCCTGAGAGAGTAAAGCTCAGCGCCTGAGCCCCCTTCCTCGCACCATCACCATGCACAAAATGCCCTCTCGCTGTGCAGCTACTCCTTTGGGGTTATCGGCCATAAATCAGCCACGGAGAGCATCGCACGGGCAATCTCCACCATGCGTTTATTCTGGTCCATCGCCAGCTTGCGCAGCTGCTGCCACGCTTGCTCCTCGCTGAGTTGCTGATGGCGAATCAACAGGCTTTTGGCCTTATCGATCACCTTGCGCTCTTCCAGCGTCTCCTGCAGCGAGGCGAGCTGGCGCGTCAGGGTTTCAAGCTGTCTGGCCTGCTGGCGAACCAGCGGCAGCAGATGACGGTCCAGCGCGGCGGGTTCTTCCTGGCAGGCATGATCCTGCACCCAGCGGGAGAAGGCCGCTTCGTCCGGCTCATTGTTCTCAGTTTCTTGATGAAGTTGCGCTTGCGCCGCCTGCTGCAATACGGCGATTAATCTCTCTTCGGTTTCGCGCAGTTTGTCGAGACGCTGGGTTTGCAGGGCGAACCAGCGCACCGCCAGCCCGGCGGTCTCTTCATCCGGGGGCAGACGGGTACAGGCAAGGCGACGCAGTTGCTCCATTTCTCGCGACGCCTCCCCCTGCTCCCGAAACTCTGCGGCAAGTTCCGGCGCGGCAAGGGCGATGAACGTGCCGAAGCAGCGCTGCTGTCCGTCGATGCGGTCCACCAGCATCTGGCGCAGCGGATCGCTGAAGTCTCCTCGGGTAAAGCCCATCGCCCCGATCGCCCGCTCCTGCCCCGCCAGTTCTTTACCCTGCATAAAACTGTAGAGCGCCGTCAGCGCCCGGGCGAGGTTTGCATCATCCAGCGTGTCGTTCGCCTCCGGCACGATGCTCAACAAATGGCCAATGCTCTGGCTGAACTGCGCCATCGCCGCTTCCGGCTCAATACTGCGCGCCTGAATACGGCTACGCAGCGCAGGCAGCGCGTCGAGATACCAGAGCGCGCAGGCCAGCCGCCCGGCAATAGCGGCGTTGATAATCGGGTCGGGCAACGCCAGCCGCTGGCGCAGCGCGGCAATTTGTTCATCCGACTGCGCGATGCAAAACGGCACTTCGCGAACAAAAAGCTGGCCGCCGGAACAGAGCCAGATGTTGGAGGCGCCCCGCTCACGCTGTAGCATATGCACCAGATGGCTTATCTGGCTACCCCATTCCCCTACCTGCAGCCCCGCTTCGAGCTGGCGTCGCCGCTGCTGACGGGCGAAGCGAAACCAGCCCAGCGCATCTGTCGGATGGTCGGCCACATTGCGCATCCTGCATCTCCTGTAACGAGGTTTACCTTATTTCCTTTAAAGCAATAACTGTGCCTTCAGGGCAAAGGAGCCAACATGCAAAATATCGTGATTATCGCAAGCGGCGCCGCTTACGGCAGCGAGTCGTTGTTCAACAGCCTGCGGCTTGCCATTGCGCTGCGCGAGCAGGACGAAAGCGTGACGCTGAAGCTTTTCTTGATGTCCGACGCGGTCACCGCCGGACTGCGCGGCCAGCGCCCCGCCGAGGGGTATAACATCCAGCAAATGCTTGAGATCCTCACAGCCCAGGGCGTGCCGGTAAAGCTCTGTAAGACCTGCACCGACGGGCGCGGCATTACTGACCTGCCGCTGGCGGACGGCATCGCCATCGGCACGCTGGTGGAGCTGGCGCAGTGGACGCTGGCGGCGGACAAGGTGTTGACTTTCTAATAATCACGCCTGGGTAACACTGTTTTCTTATATTGCGACTTTGCGCATCAAGTCCCTGCTGGGGTTGCCGATAGCCCTTTAATAACAACACAGCAGGGTACTTACTATGTTTACTTCTATTCGCACACGGATAATCGCCGCCACCGCCGGCTGTCTAGTTGTCGCGCTTTTGCTTAATACGGTGATTAACTACCTGGTTTCACAACACGATAATCAACAGACCCGCCTCGAAACGCTGCGCAGCACCAGCAAAAGCCATACGCTTGCGATTGCAGACTGGGTAAAAAACAAAATGACGGTGATCCAGTCGCTGGATGCCGTCGCCGTGAGCGAAGACCCGGTGCCGGTGTTTCGCCAGATTGCCACTGCGGGCGGGTTTACCAATGTTTACGTGGGCTACCCCAGTAAAACCGCGAAATTCTCCGATCCCACCGGGGTGCCTGCCGACTACGATCCGACCATCCGCCCCTGGTATCAGCAGGTGCTGAAGGCCGATGCGCCAGTCGTCACCGCGCCCTACGTCGACGCCGGCACCGGTAAGCTGGTGGTCACTTTCGCTGTGCCGGTGAAGCGCAACGGCGAACTTGCCGCTGTGGTGGCGGGCGACCTGTCGATGGAGAGCGTGGTCGCCAACGTGCGCAGCATTCAGCCTACCGAACACAGTAGCGGCATGCTGGTTAACGTCGATGGTTCGGTGATTGCCGCAGGCGACGCGGCGCTGACGCTCAAACCCTTCAGCGACGCGGTTTCCGGCGTCGAGTTCAGCCAGCTAATTAAGGCGCAGGAAGGCGAAAAAGGCGAACAGGCGGGCGCGGCAAAACAGCTGCTGGCGACGCGGGTGGCGGGTACGCAGTGGTATCTGGTGGTGGCGCTGGATGAAAGCGACGCCACGTCTGGTATGAAGGCGCAACTCAAAGCATCCGCCCTCTCGCTTATCGTTCTGGTGCTGGTGGCCGGCGCGCTGGTGCATCTGCTGGTGGCCAGACTGCTTCAGCGTCTGCTGACCATTCGCGACGCCATGCACGCCATCAGCAACGGCACGAACGATCTTTCTCAACGCCTGCCTGAAAACGGCAGTGACGAAGTGGCGCAAATTGCCCATGCGTTTAACGCCTTCAGCGACAAGCTTTCGGTGGTGATGGGCCATCTGCGCGACGCCAGCGCCTCGGTGAAAGTCGCGGCCAATGAGATTGCGGCGGGCAACCAGGATCTCTCCGGGCGCACCGAGCAGGCAGCCTCCAGCCTGCGCGAAACCGCCAGCGCCGTGGAGCAGATTACCGCCTCCGTCGCGCAGTCTACCGAAGCCGCCGCCCAGGCGAGCGGCCAGGCGCAGACCGCCTCTGAAGTGGCGAGCCGCGGCGGCGAAGTGGTGTCCCGCGCCATCGACACGATGCAGATTATCGAAACCGCCTCGTCGAAGATTGGCGATATTACCAGCGTTATCGACGGCATCGCGTTTCAGACCAATATTCTGGCGCTGAACGCCGCCGTAGAAGCGGCGCGTGCCGGCGAACAGGGCCGCGGCTTCGCCGTGGTGGCGGGCGAAGTGCGCAGCCTCGCCAGCCGCAGCGCGCAGGCGGCGAAAGAGATTAAGTCGCTTATCGACTCCACCACCAGCAGCGTGGCGACAGGCTCGCGCTATGTGCGTGAGGCGGGCGAGTCGATGCAGGACATTGTCAGCAGCATCGGCAATGTTTCCGGCATCATGCAGGAAATCACCATCGCCACCAGCGAGCAGATGAAAGGGATTCAGGAGATTAACCACGCCGTCGTGCATCTCGACCGTATGGTGCAGCAGAACGCCGAGCTGGTCGTGCAATCCGCCGCCGCCGCTGGCGCGCTGCAAAGCCAGGCGGGCGAGCTGGCGGAAACGGCGGGCCATTTCCGCATTTAACCCTGCGCGGGCGCGTTTTCAGGCAATAAAAATGCGCCCACTGAATGGTTTCAGGAGAAACGTCACAAAAGTTTATGGGTTATCGTTTTTTTTGATCAAAGTCAGCATTAACCGCCCTCCCCTTTGGTGTTATGCAGCAAGGGTTTTGTGAACGAGTTCACTGCTTTTATCGCCTGACGAGATGAAAGCAGACATTTTCACATTGATAGCAGGGGTAAAAAATGGCTTTGGTTAAAACGACGTTGAAACTTTTTGGCGGCGACACCGTGGTGGTGCGCTGTTCGGATAAATGTCATATCCACTTGATGAGCGCGAAAGCGCGTGCTGAAGAGGCGGCGGATATTCTGAGCGTCGAGGATCGCAGCAGCGCGTATCTGACGGTGCCCTACAGCGGTTTATGGAATGTCCTGATTGATAGCCGCAGTCAGTCGCTGGAGCACTCCATTAGTTACGTACCAGCCTGACCGTTTCCCCCTCCGCGCAAGCGGAGGGTTTTATGCAAACCCGGGCTGGAGCTCCCCGCCCTGCTCACCGCGCTGTTGCCAGGCGCGCACTTCGCTCACCAGCTCATCCAGACAATCGTCCCGCATCCCCAGCTTTTTCAACTCCTGCTCAAGCAAAAAGAGATACTGCGCGTTGGTGCCAAGCGGCCCGCTGGCGGCGGCGATAAGCGGAGCGATAACCCTTGCGCGGGTGTCGGGTTCATAGAGGGGATGGCGCGGATCCATAATAAAGACCAGCGCATTGATGGTGCGACCGTCATCAAGCTCAAGTTTGCACCAGCTTGGCAGGTAGCAGCCGGTAATCATTTCCCGCTTCCACAGCAGCGTCAGCTCCGCTTCAAGCTGCGACTCGGGAAGACGGTAAGCAACGCCGGTCGTGCGGCCGCCCTCTTTAAGCGCCAGCATGCGTCCTGGCTGGCAGGCGGTGCCGCGTCCGGCGGTTAAACGCAGGCAGAAAGCGCGGTGCCAGCCCACCAGCGTGCCCGGCGCGCACTCTTCGAACTCCAGCGCCGGGTTCCACATCAGCGAGCCGTAGCCGAAAATCCATACCGGGCCGTCGTCCGGCCGACAGGCAAGTGTCGCAGCCAACGACGCCGCGCGCTGCTCCGGCGACCAGAGTAAGGATTCCTCAATTGCGCCAAACGCCGTTTTACAGTCCGCTTTCATTAAGAAATCACGAGTTAACACGTTCTACCTCCGCCACTGCTTACTGCTACTGCTCTCTTCCCTGCCATTTTTAAGCGCTTTCCGGGCATTATTGCTGTTTATTTAGAAAGCAACAGTGCTGACGATATGCAATTAGCGTGGCGCTGGCAAGGGTGACGGCCATCACAAAAACACATAACCGTCATCTTTTCCTGCCAGAATAAGCGATCGGGCTGTAAAGGTATCGGGTAATCAAGGCATTAAAGCACCCTTATTTTTTCTTATGCCATTTGTCATCATCGCCTTTTTCATACTCATTTTTCACCGCGGCCCAGGCCACCTTATGCGCCGTCTCTTCCCGGGTATCGTCGCCGCGTCGGTCATCTTTGTCTTTATATTGGTCCCAGGCGCTGTTGAAGGCCTCTTTATAGATATCCTGCGCGTGGGCAGGCAGCACGTTTTTCACGTTGTCGGGTAAATCGCTGCGGGAATCGTATGGCATCGGCTATCTCCTTTTACACAGAAAAAGTAAGTGTGGAACAGGATGCGCGCCTTCGCCAGCCGGGGTGAATTGTGGTTTGTAATCAGGTTCAACCCGCTGGCGGATAAACGTAATATAAACAAAGCCGTCAATTATGACCCTTTCAGCGTAAAAATTATCTTAAGCCGTAAAAATTCGTAAATATCCCGCGATAAAAGCGCGTGTTTGCTATTTTATGCGCAGCTCGTTCGCTCACTATAATGATAAAGAATCGCCACTCTGGAGAAAATTAATGACCAAAACAACGCATGAGGCGGTGAAAACCCGCCACAAGGAGACCACGCTCATTTTTCCGGTGCTGGCGCTGGCGGTGCTGGCCCTGTGGGGCGGGAGCCAGTCGCTGCCAGCGGTAGTCGGTATTAACATCCTTTCCCTGATAGCCATTCTCTACAGCGCGTTTAGCGTGGTGCGACACGCCGATGTGCTGGCGCACCGCCTGGGCGAGCCTTATGGGTCGCTTATCCTGAGCCTCTCGGTCGTTATCCTCGAAGTCAGCCTGATTTCCGCCCTGATGGCGACCGGCGACGCCGCGCCAACCCTGATGCGCGATACGCTTTACTCCATCATCATGATTGTCACCGGCGGGCTGGTGGGTTTCGCCTTGCTGCTGGGCGGGCGCAAGTTCGCCACGCAATATGTGAACCTGTTCGGCATTAAGCAGTATCTGATAGCGCTCTTTCCGCTGGCGGTGATTGTGCTGGTCTTCCCGATGGCCCTGCCCGGTGGCAACTTCACCACCGCCCAGTCGCTGCTGGTGGCGCTGATTTCCGCCGCCATGTACGGCGTGTTCTTGCTGATTCAGACCAAAACGCACCAGAGCCTGTTTGTTTACGAGCATGAAGATGAAGGCGACGGTGACGACCCGCACCACGGCAAACCTTCGGCGCACAGCAGCCTGTGGCATGCCATCTGGCTGATCGTTCATCTGATTGCGGTTATCGCCGTGACCAAAATGAACGCAAACCCACTGGAAGCCTTGCTGACGCACCTGAACGCCCCGGTCTCCTTCACCGGTTTTCTGGTGGCGCTGCTGATCCTCTCGCCGGAAGGCCTGGGGGCCTTAAAAGCGGTGCTCAATAACCAGGTGCAGCGCGCCATGAACCTCTTCTTTGGTTCCGTGCTGGCGACAATCTCATTAACGGTTCCCACGGTCACGCTGATAGCGATTCTGACCGGCAACGACCTGGTGTTTGGTCTGGGCGCGCCGGAGATGGTGGTTATGCTGGCCTCGCTGGTGCTCTGTCAGATCTCTTTCTCCACAGGGCGGACGAACGTGCTTAACGGCGCGGCGCATCTGGCGCTTTTCGCCGCCTATCTGATGACGATTTTTGCCTGACCGTTGCGGCGCCTCCCCGAAAGAGGGCGAGGCGCCGCAACGCTTAAAAACGCGCTTTGCTTCGCAGCCCACCCGCTAAACCGCTGCCCGCCGCTTTTCTGCTACGGCTATCCCTGCCTTTATTCCAGCAAATTTTATTCGTTGATTTACTTTACCAACTCGCTGAAAGAAATTATTGCCGCAAGCTTTAATGCCTTTAATTAATTCCCTTACGCTCTCAATAGTCCAAAAATTATTAACCACATGAATGCATTAAATAAATTATATTTTGCAGCACTTTATAAATATTACCCGCCAGAAAATTACTTTATATTAACGGCAACGTATTTTTCATGGAGGAAATTATGCCCAGCGCTGGTGATATTCCCACAGATCGTATTCAACAAATTAATACCATCAACCGTTATTTATTACGTTTTAACTGGAACCCTTCAATAGTTGCCGATGTACTGAGTTTTACAGGCGAAGAAAAGTTAAGCCAGCCCTACCGCTACACCATTCGTTTTACCTGTTCCGATAATCATCTGCCGCTTAAAGATATTCTTAATTGCCCCGCCACTTTCCTGATGCGGGCACGCAATCCTCACGCCTGGGAGAAAGATAACCCCTGGCTCCCGCAGCGGCAGGTTAACGGCATTATTACCTCGCTTGGCCGTGTCAGTGATTCCGCTGATGAAACGCTCTATGAATGCGTGCTGGAGCATGAACTGTCGCTGCTCAATAACACCACCAAGTCAGCCGTTTACCTGAATATGAGCGTACCGGAGCTGGTCAAAGCCGTGATACTTGAGCATATGCCGCACGGCGCCTTCAAGGTCGATATGAGCACGCTACGGAACTATCCGCGCCGTGAAATGATTGTTCAGTGGCGCGAAACGGATTTGCGATTTATTCAGCGGCTGCTGGCGGAGGTGGGCATTTTCTGGCGCTTCGAAAACCACCCGGACGTGAAAGAGCAGGTGCTGATGATTTTTGACGATACCGGGCGGCGTCTTTGCTATAGCGACAAAACGCGCCCGTATGTCCGTGTCAGCGGACTGACCAGCCATAAGGTTTACGTAACGCAATTGCAGGACACGGTAAACGTAGTTCCCGCCTCGGTGTTGGCGCGCAACTATAACTACCGCACGCCTGATTCCCCGCAGCGCATCTTTTCCGTTCATGTTCCCGATATCCCTGAATCTATCACCACCGGCCGGGTTTACCGCTACCCCGCCCCGCATCTGGTAGCGGGAGATTTTTACGGCGACACCTGTGAAACCGACTCGTTCTATGCTCGCCTACGGCATGAGCAACTACTCAATAACCAGTTCCGGCTTTCAGCGCTCACCAACGACCCGGCTCTGGTGGCAGGCGATGTGTTTAAAATCGTCGGTGGGGCTCCTGACGCTTTCAGCCAGGGCATGGTTATCACCGCCGTCACCCTGAGCGGCAGCCGCAGCGAAAGCTACCGCGCCAGGCTAAGCGGCATCCCGTACAGCGATCGCGTTTGCTTTCGTCCCGAACCGCTGCCGCGTCCGGTTATCAGCGGCACCGTCCCCGCCCGAGTCTCCTCGAGCGCCGATTCCCTGTACGGTGACCTGGATTTACAGGGCCGCTATCACGTTAAGTTTGATTTCGATCTGGAGGAGAAAAAGAAAGGACTCGAGAGCGCCTGGCTCCGGCTCGGCAGACCCTATGCGGGAGATACCTACGGCTTCCACTTTCCCCTGCTGGACGGCACGGAGGTGGCCGTCGCCTTTGAGCACGGCGACCCGGACAGGCCCTATATCGCCCATGCGCTTCATGACGGTAGACACCACGACCTGGTGACTGCCGCCAACGAACGGCGCAACGTCATACGCACCCCGGCGAACAATAAAATTCGCCTTGATGATGAGCGCGGCCGGGAGCACATCAAGGTGGCCACTGAGCATGGCAAAAGCCAGCTCAGCCTTGGCCACCTGGTGGACGCCAGCCGTAAGCAGCGCGGCGAAGGAGTGGAAGCCCGCACCGATAACTGGCTCGCCGCCCGCGCCGCAAAAGGCATCCTGCTCACCACCGAACCGCAGCTCCGCGCCCAGGGCAAGCAGCTTGATATGTCCGCCGCCGTCGCCGCGCTGGAAAGCGCCCTGGCGCTCGCCCGCACCCTGCAACAGTGCGCCGACACCGCCGGGGCGGACGGCGCGGATACCACGTTGCAGCAGCAGTTAAGCCAGGCGCTGAACCAGCTTTCCGCGCCAGGGCTGCTGGCCTATGCCGACAAAGGCATCGCCCAGCTCACGCCGGGGAGCCTGCAACTCACCGCAGGCCAGGATCTGGTCGCCACGGCGGGCGGCGGCGCCAGCCTGAGTATATTCAAAAAATTCTCGCTGGCGGCAGGCGAGGCTGTCTCACTGTTCTCCCGCAAACTCGGCATAAAGCTGATTGCCGCCTCCGGCAACGTGGTCACGCAGGCGCAACGCGGCAGGATGCATCTCTTTTCACAGCAGGATTTCACCCTTGCAACCTCAGACGGCAGGCTGAGCGCCAGCGCCAAAAACGGTATCCAGATAACGTGCGGCGGCGGTGGTGTGCGCATTAATCCCAACGGGGCCGTGGAGATTTTCTCCCCCGTCAAGATTGAGCTGAAAGCCCCCGTCCTGCGCTACATGACGGGCGAAAGCGTGAAAACCTCCCCACCGCTGTTTGAGAAGGGCGCGTTTAAACGCCGCTACCGCCTTCATGCGGGCGACGACGCGGAACAGGTACTGGCGAACCAGAAATTCCGTCTGGTCAGTACCGCAGGCGACGTGATTGAAGGTGAAACCGATGCCGAAGGCCATTCGCCGCTGCTCGATGCGGCTGACCTGCACACCTGGAGAATGGAGTTACTGTGATGGAAAACAGCACCAAACCGTACCGCAAACGCGTGGTGATTGAAAACGACCCGGCAGTTCATGCCGACCTTGGCCTTACCGCGCAGACCTGCAATATCGGCGTACCCCGCCCGATGCCCTGCATCGTGATTCTGGTGCACGGCGTCAACGACGTGGGCGAAGCCTATGAAAACCAGGAGCGCGGCATCGTGGCAGGCCTGGGCAGGCGCCTGAGCCGCAGCGACTTCTACCCCCACGAGTGGCGGGAGTTTCTACCGGTGCACAACGGCCAGGCGCAGAAGAAAATCTGTGCGCCGGGGCGCTCGCCCGTTATTCCGTTTTACTGGGGCTACAAACCCGTAACCCGCGAGGAGTGGGCCGCCGACCAGCGCCGTTACCGCGACGAGGTCAGCAAGCTTAACAGCGAAACCAGACTGCCGTATGACGCCTACCAGGAAAACGACCGGGAGAAGAAACGCGGGTACGGCAACGACGAACAAGGCAGCCTTAAGTTTGAAAACGACTGCTACGGCAATACGCTTGATACGAACTTTGCCAAAAACGGCGGCACCTTCGCCAACGCCACCACCAGTATCCCCGATATGCTCGGCCCCGGCGCGGGCGGCGCGGCGCTGGCGGCGGCGGGGTTTATCTCGCTCTACATGAACGGCGGCGACTACACACACCCCATCTATCGCAACCCGCACCGAATTTACCAGTTCTTTGCCGCCCAGCGGCTGGCGGAGCTGATACTCCGTATTCGCCAGGAGGAACGCACTAAAAACGATGTGATAAATATCGTGGCGCACAGCCAGGGTACGCTTATCACCATGCTGGCGAACATGCTGGTGAACCAGGCGGGGCTTAAACCTGCTAACTGCTGCATTCTGAACCACTCTCCCTACGCGCTGGAAGACACGTTGATGGAGAATATCCAGGACGGCCACCACCAGACCCGCCGGGCGCGGCAGGAGACGTTCAGCAACTTCTGCCGCCTGATGGCGACGCAGTACAGCGGCGGCGAGCATACCGCGGAGGAGATGGCCCGCATGGAGGCCCGCGGCACGCTTCCCCGCCCGGTGAACGCGAAATGGCACAGCGACCCGCGCTACCGCCGCAACAACAATGGCAAGGTTTATAACTACTTCTGCCCCAATGACGGCACCGTCTCCCTGAAAAACGTGCAGGGCATCGGCTGGCGGGGTATTCCTGCCTCGCTGGCCGAAACACTGCCCAACCTGCGCCAGCGGGTGTTCTGCCAGGGAGCAGAGGTGGGGCTGGCGCCGGATGGCGTGCCTTTCCGTAAACCCAAACCCCGTAAAGGCGATTTCAGCTACAGCGGTATAACCAATGCCGAATGGGATTTTCGCGATGTCATTGTCAGCGGCGAGGCGTTACCGGAACCCTTTGTCTTTGAGCTGATGGGCGAACATAACCACCCCGACGCTGACCCGGCCACCTGCGACGAAAAATACAAAGGGCAGGTCAGCGGCCCGGACCGGGAGATTTCTTACTCCGCCAGGGCGGTGGCGCTGAAACGTACTGAACAGGTGATTTATACCCTTCCGAACTACCGCGCCAATACCTGGCCCGTTGGCTATGAGCTGAATGAAAAAGATCTGGCGATGATGAGCGGCTTTTATAACCAGAAGTTTATCCGAGGCATCGTGCGCGGTAGCAGCATGGATTTCCGTTCAGTGGAATACACCCGGCTCAAATCGGATGAACAACTTCACCAGGAATGGGAAAAAGCCGACCCGGTAAGTTACAGCCAGCACTCCAGTATCGTGATGAGCGACAAAGCGCCTTCCCACGCCATGGCGTTCGACCTGGCGATTGGCCAGTGCGAGGCGTTTGATTACAGGGAGGGAAAATTCTGGGAAATGCTGCTCCACACCGCCGACTGGCGCGACCGGCTCGGTGAGTATGCGCCTGCGAAGGAATATTACCGGACGGGTTTGCTGGATGAAGATACGGTAAAAAAATTCATGAATAAACCCGACAAAATTTTACCCACCGGAACGTTTGGTGTGGTTAATGAATATGCAGGCCAGGCGACCACGCAACTGAACGGCTACTACACGCTGGAGGGAGCCACAACAGTTTATGAAGATCAGTGGAAGATGCCTGCCCCTTTGAGTGAGCAGGTATTAAGGGAGGGAATCAAAAAATGAAAGGGAAATGTCTGCTGACCATGCTGATACTGTTGCAGCTTACGGGCTGTGACGGCGCCTTCGACACCGTTCAGCCGCCCCCGCCGACGCCCGTCCAGGTGGTCTACCGCTTTGACGACCACCGCTACCTGGAGCTGAAAGGATGGGACTGCGAAGGCGAACTCTGGTACACGGATACAAAACGCGGCATTCATTCACAGCCGGGCTTACAGTTTTACCGGATTTTCACGAAAAAATATCTCCATCCCTCCGAGCGTTATATTGCCATTATGTCCTGGGATTCTCAGGGGTTCAGAGTTTCTAAAGACTATGGTCAGACATGGGAATCAGTCGAGTACGCGCCAACCACATCCGAAGATGACGGCACCAGCAGTCCGACGCGAGAGGATATCGTTTCCTTTACCGTGGTTAACGACCAGGGCTTTCTGCTGACAAAACAGGGACGGATTTATATGTCCTCAAAACCCTTCGACGACCCGCGCCTGGCTCCCGGCGGGCCGGGCATCACTTATGAGTTGGACGGCGAGAAGCAGGAAATCACGCCGCAGTTCCCCGGCTGGGCGTGGGGGATGGTTTATTTCAATCCCAAAACTCTTATCACTTCCGTTGAGAAGCACAAAATCAACTGGCAGAACCTGCCGGAGAAAATCCCGGAAGTGAAAAACTACACCGGATGGGATCACATGCGCTGCGACATGGACGCAGGGAGGAAATGATGCCCAGAGTTAATACTGCCATGGCATTTCCGCGGCGCGATGACATCACCGGACAGCATCACCTCCAGTGGGCTATGCCGCGCCCGCTCAGTGAACAGGTGCTGAAGGAAGGAATCAAAAAATGAAAGGGAAATGTCTGCTGACCATGCTGATACTGTTGCAGCTTGCAGGCTGTGACGGCGCCTTCGACACCGTTCAGCCGCCCCCGCCGACGCCCGTCCAGGTGGTCTACCGCTTTGACGACCACCGCTATCTGGAGCTGAAAGGATGGGACTGCGAAGGCGAACTCTGGTACACGGATACAAAACGCGGCATTCATTCACAGCCGGGCTTACAGTTTTACCGGATTTTCACGAAAAAATATCTCCATCCCTCCGAGCGTTATATTGCCATTATGTCCTGGGATTCTCAGGGGTTCAGAGTTTCTAAAGACTATGGTCAGACATGGGAATCAGTCGAGTACGCGCCAACCACATCCGAAGATGACGGCGCCAGCAGTCCGAGGCGAGAGGATATCGTTTCCTTTACCGTGGTTAACGACCAGGGCTTTCTGCTGACAAAACAGGGACGGATCTATATGTCCTCAAAACCCTTCGACGACCCGCGCCTGGCTCCCGGCGGGCCGGGCATCACTTATGAGCTGGACGGCGAAATTCATAAAATCGCCCCCCGTTCTCCTGGCCCGGCATGGGGGCTGGATTATTTCAATCCCCAAACGCTTCCCCATCTTGTGGAACAGTACAAAGCCAATTACCAGAACCTGCCGGAGAAAATCCCGGAAGTGAAAAACTACACCGGATGGGATCACATGCGCTGTGACATGGACGCCGGGAGGAAATGATGCGTGGGGTAATCAGGCTGCATGACCCGCTGACCAGCGGCGGGAAAGTGATTTCCGCATCCGGGCCGGAATTTGACGGCATCCCCGTGATGCTCAGGGGCGACCGGGTGATATGCCCTGTCCACAACGGGGAGTATGTCATAAACGACAGCTCGCCCGACTGGACGATAAACGGGCGCGGCGTGGTGCTGGATAAATGCCGGGCTGAATGCGGCTGCGCGGTAATCACCACTTTGCCCGTAGCCGGAGAGGAGAAGTAATATGAGATGGAAATTATTCGAAGATACCGAAAAAGAACCGGAAGTCGTCTCTTTCTGCGGCCTGTTTGCAGTGCTGTTTATCATCGCGCTGGTGGTGGCAAACAGCATCGGGCTGGCTGACTGGCTGGAGAAAAAAGCTCCCTTCGTCACGATTGCGTTTCAGGGCGTGCTGGTTCCCTTAACGATAGCGTTAACCGCGTCGTTTATTTTGTATATCGGGGAGTGCTGCCGGATACACGTCTTTCAGATGCGTCAGCTGCGCAGAAATGAAAACAACTATCGGGTAACGGCATATTCCCGGCGCCAAATGACGCTGATAGCCTGGCATTCGCTCGCGCCTGTTGAACATATCGCGCTGAAAATGCTTAAGCTCGAAGGGTCAATGCCGCTTGCGCCTGAAACGCCGCTGGAAATTGACAGCGAAGAGGGCTATGACGCGCCCCGGCTTGAGATCATACTGCGAAAGCTGGTGGAGCCGCTGAAAGAAAAGCTTAATGAACCTTATGTGTTTGACGTGTCTGTATGGGCGCGCGGTCAGGAAGCGGATTACGATGACTCCGTACGCAATGCGCTGAAGGCGGCTGGGATAAAAACAGCCAATGTAACGGCGGTACATGTGCTGGAGAAGTGCCCCGGTTATTCGTTTATTGAGAAATGGATTAACACGTTGCATCAACGTAACCATTCCTTTCATCTGCTGCTCATAGCGGATCTTCACGGTGAGGATAAAAAAGCGTTTATGGAAAGCGCCTCGGCCTTTCTTTTCGGTTATTACTCAGACCGTGCCGAAAAGCCGCTGTTTATCTCCATGCCGCTGACGCAAAGCGAGGACCTGGAAACTGCCGCCGCCGCGTTTATCAGAACCAAATGCATTACGTCGGCGAAAGTTTTCTGGCATACCGGACTGGAGCGCAAAGAGAAATACCCGCTTTATGAAGTGCTGAACCAGGAAAAAACCGCCCCGGAACGACGGGATCTGGATACAACTTTTGGTCAATGCTCAGACGGCTATCGGTGGCTGGCGCTGACTCTGGCAGCAGACGCGGCATTGTATGCGCAGGGGCCGCAGCTGGTTGCCGCGTCGGGCAGCAACGAATTTGGCCTGTTGTCGCTGGCCGACAGCTATTATACGCCGCCTGATCCGCCCCAGGCGTGGCTTCCGCTACCGATATTCCATACGTTTCTTTCAACGATAATGATGTTGGTGACGATCATGGTCGCTGATATTGCGTATTCCACAGCAAAGGAACCAATTATTAGTTTTACAACCTGTATGGTAATAACGTGCCTGACAGGGCTGATTACAGGCAGCATTGCATGGTTAGCCATTGTTATGGGACGAGACGAAAGCCATGATTCCACTCTATAAATCAAGGGATTGAATGTCTGGCGACGTTTATCATGCCCGCTTTGCTACCGGTATGATATGAGCGTATGCCGGGAAAAAGCGCAGTTTATTCCAATGACGACATAATCGCTAAACTCATACGTCAGGTGGGGCATCTCCCCTTCCGTATTCCCGTTCCCCTTCCCTGCCCCATAAAAAAACCCCGCCGGAGCGGGGTTTTTTGTTAGCCAGAACCTTAGTTGCTGGTATCGAGCTCTTCGAAGCCTTTAACGAGATCGTCGATGGCTTTGATCTGCTTCAGGAACGGCTCAAGCTTCGCCAGCGGCAGTGCGGACGGGCCGTCGCATTTAGCATGTTCCGGGTCCGGATGCGCTTCGATAAACAGGCCGGCGATGCCGGTCGCCATGCCGGCGCGGGCCAGCTCAGCCACCTGCGCGCGACGACCGCTGGAGGCGGCGCCGAACGGGTCGCGGCACTGCAGCGCGTGCGTCACGTCGAAAATCACCGGCGCGTTGCCAGACACTTTCTTCATCACGCTGAAGCCCAGCATATCAACCACCAGGTTGTCATAACCGAAGTTAGTGCCGCGGTCGCACAGGATCACTTTGTCGTTGCCGCCCTCGTGGAATTTATCCACGATGTTGCCAACCTGCCCCGGGCTGATGAACTGCGGCTTTTTGATGTTGATAACCGCGCCGGTTTTCGCCATCGCTTCCACCAGATCGGTTTGACGCGCCAGGAAGGCCGGCAGCTGGATAACGTCCACCACTTCAGAAACCGGCTGCGCCTGTTCGGCGGTATGCACGTCAGTGATAATTTTAACGCCGAAGGCCTGCTTCAGCTCCTGGAAGATTTTCATCCCTTCTTCCAGACCCGGTCCGCGATAGGAGTGAATGGAGGAGCGGTTGGCTTTATCAAAGGAGGCTTTAAAAACGTAAGGAATGCCGAGTTTGTCGGTCACGTTGACGTAGTGCTCGCAGATTTGCATCGCGAGATCGCGCGACTCAAGCACATTCATGCCGCCAAAGAGAACGAACGGCAGATCGTTCGCCACGTTGATATTGCCAATACTAACCACTTTTTGCTTCATAAGTTCGCCCTTGTCAGCGGTAAATCGGTATACGGTTTGCTAATCAGTGCAGCGTAATCTGCTTGTGCGAAATCGAATTGATTTGCGCGCGGATCATTTCGCTAATCGGATCTTCCGGGCACTGCTCGACAAAATAGCTCAGGTCGTTCAGCGCGACATGTTCGCAATCCAGCTGCGCATAGATAAGCCCACGGTCGCGGATCTCATACGGATCTTCCGGGTTGAACTGCAGCAGCGCTTCACTGGTGCGCAGAGCAAGCTCCATCTGGCTCTCCTCCATCAGCGCAGATTTCAGCGTATCCAGCAGCTTGCGAATAACCTCGGCGTTTTCCGATTCTTCAAGGTCGTCGACATAGAGTTCCGCCACCGGGTTAACGTTGCCCTTGAGCCACACCTCAAGCGTATGCTCATCCAGCGTTTCGCCATTGAACGGATTAATCAACCACATTTCGCCATCCATCCAGTCAGCGCGCAGAATCAGCTGCGTCGGGAAAATCACCGGCGTCAGCGGGATCTCGAGCCTGTCGGCTATCCACAGCAGTATCGCGCCCAGCGATACGGCGCTGCCCTGGCGATTTTTTAATACCTTATCCAGCCAGAGCGCATCGGAAAGGCGGTATACGCCGCGCGCGTCGGAAAAACCCCATTCGCCATAAAACAGCTCAAGCAGGCGCTCAAGCTGCATATCCTGATGGAGTCCCTCGCAAATTTCTTCCCGGGCGAGGCTAACCAGCGCATCAAGCTGCTGATAAACCTCCTGATCGGGAAAATCATCGCGGATTAATTGTGAAACCAGCACCATGCCGTCGCAGAGCGGTGCTTTGTTAAATTCGAAATCGGCCAACGACTTCATATCAACCCCAATAACGGTATCTTCGTGGTGGCAAGTCTAATGATGATGTAAAGCACCACCAGCCCCAGCAAAAACGCGATCCAGCGTGTTTGCTGGCTTCGCGGGCGTCGACCCAGCGCGATAAACCCTAAAGCGATATAAATGATAACGCCAAAGAGCTTCTCCGTCAGCCATGCGCCTTGCGGCGTGAAGGGATAAAAGTGCGTTATGAGCACTAGCGCAACACCGCTCGCCAGCAAAAGGGTGTCGTTAACATGCGGAACGATACGCACCCAGCGCTTCGCCGACATGGCCGAGCCACGATATTGCCAGACGTAGCGTAAAACAAACAGGCTGATGGAGATGATCACCGTCAGGATATGAAAATGCTTCAGTGCAAAATAAGCCGCCATGGCCTTGTTACTCCTGTTTTATTGCAAATTGACCCAGCGTCAGACGCTCATTGCCGCCGTAATCCCGGCAGGTCTCCACCGCATGATAACCCGCTTCGCTAAAAAGCTCCCGTACCGCTTCACCCTGACGCCAGCCGTGCTCTAACAATAGCCAGCCCTGGTTAACAAGAAAGCGGCGCGCCTCGAAAATTAATGTTCTGAGATCCGCAAGGCCGTTCTCGTCCGCCACCAGCGCGCTGCGCGGCTCGAAGCGCACGTCGCCCTGAGTAAGATGCGGATCGGCATCGTCGATATAAGGCGGATTACTGACGATAAGCGTGAAACGCGCTTCGTCTAACGCGCTGAACCAGTCGCTTTGCAGAAGCGTAATATTAGGAATAGCGAGGTGTTGTGCATTGCGGCGCGCCAGCTCGACAGCCTGCGGCACTACATCAAGGGCGGTGACATGGCAGTCCGGCCGCTCGCTGGCGAGAGCCAGCGCAATAGCGCCCGTGCCCGTGCCCAAATCCAGAATTTGACAGGGTTCTGCGGGCAGACGCGCCAGCGCCTGCTCCACCAGACATTCCGTATCCGGACGGGGAATAAGCGTGGCGGGAGAGACAAACAGCGGCAGCGACCAGAACTCACGCAAACCCGTCAGATGCGCCACCGGCTCGCCCTGCGCCCGGCGCTCAAGCAAGTTTTCAAGCGCCTGCGCCTCTTCTTCGCGAAGCAGGGTTTCGCCGAAAGCGAGAATAAACGTGCGGGTTTTACCCGTT
This sequence comes from Franconibacter pulveris DSM 19144, assembly GCA_000621185.1. Lineage (GTDB taxonomy): Bacteria > Pseudomonadota > Gammaproteobacteria > Enterobacterales > Enterobacteriaceae > Franconibacter > Franconibacter pulveris. Next base: position 224,249 of record KK211222.1, on the reverse strand, counting down.
ACAAGACCAAGCAAAATCTCCGCGTCCCGGCGCGGAGATTCGCTTTGCGTTAAGCGCGCAATAGCCTGCTTAAGCCAGTGCTGATAGTCCATTAGTCCTGCTCAGCCAGCGCGGCCAGCTGGTCCGCCTGGTGTTCCTGAATGATAGGCTCAATAAGCGCATCCAGCTTCCCTTCCATTACTTCATCCAGACGGTAGAGCGTCAGGTTAATGCGGTGGTCGGTAACGCGCCCTTGCGGGAAGTTATAGGTGCGGTTTCGGTCGGACCGGTCGCCGCTGCCAAGCAGGTTGCGGCGCGTGGACGCTTCCGCCTGCTGCCGTTTCGCCATTTCTGCGGCGTGGATACGCGCGCCAAGCACCGCCAGCGCTTTGGCTTTGTTTTTATGCTGCGAGCGTTCATCCTGGCACTCCACCACAATGCCCGTCGGCAGGTGGGTGATGCGAATGGCGGAGTCGGTGGTGTTAACGTGCTGGCCGCCGGCGCCAGAAGAGCGGAAGGTATCGATGCGCAGATCGGCTGGGTTGATGTCCGGCAGCTCCGCCTCCGGCAGCTCCGGCATCACCGCTACCGTGCAGGCGGAGGTGTGAATACGGCCCTGGGATTCCGTCGCCGGAACGCGCTGCACGCGATGCCCGCCCGATTCAAACTTCAGACGCCCATACACACCTTCGCCGCTGATTTTGGCGATCACTTCTTTATAACCGCCATGCTCGCCTTCGTTGGCGCTCATGATTTCCACCCGCCAGCGGCGGGATTCCGCGTAACGGCTGTACATACGGAAAAGGTCGCCTGCGAACAGCGCCGCCTCGTCGCCGCCGGTGCCGGCGCGCACTTCAACAAACGCGTTGCGCTCGTCGTCTGGATCTTTTGGCAGCAGCAATACCTGCAGCTGCTGTTCCAGCTCTTCGCTGCGGCTTTTCGCATCGCGCAGCTCTTCCTGCGCCATATCGCGCATTTCCGGGTCTTCAAGCAGGCTTTCTGCGGTTTGCAGATCGTCCTGAACCTGTTGCCACTGTAAAAAACAGCGAGAAACATCGCTTAACTGGGCGTATTCACGGGAAAGCGCGCGAAAGCGATCCTGGTCGGCGATAGTGCTCGCGTCGCCGAGGAGCGCCTGAACTTCTTCATGACGCTCCTGCAAGGCTTCCAGTTTGGCAACGATAGAAGGCTTCATAGGCGGTAGTTCACCTTTTTGTAATAAGAATGTGTGGCGCTACTCCAGCCCGAGGCTGTTGCGCAGAATATGCAGGCGTTCGTCATCCCCGTCACGGGCGGCCTGCTGAAGAGATTTGGTTGGCGCGTGGATCAGGCGGTTGGTCAGTTTCCGGGCCAGATCCTGCAAAATGGATTCGGCGTCGCCGCCTTGTTGCAGCGCGGCCAGGGCTTTGGCGGTGAGTTCTTCCCTCACCTGCTCCGCCTGGCTGCGGTATTCACGAATGGTTGCGCTGGCGCTTTGCGCGCGCAGCCAGGCCATAAATTCGTGCGCTTCCTGCTCGACAATCGATTCTGCTTCAACCGCCGCCGCTTTGCGCTGCGCGAGGTTGTGCTGGATGATCGATTGCAGGTCGTCAACGCTGTAGAGGTAAGCGTTGGCGAGCTTGCCCACTTCCGGCTCGACGTCGCGCGGTACGGCGATATCCACCAGCAGCATCGGCTGATTGCGGCGAGCCTTCAGGGCGCGCTCCACCATGCCTTTGCCGATAATCGGCAAAGGGCTTGCGGTGGAGCTGATAATAATGTCGGCCTCTTTCAGACGCTCGTCTATCTCCGCAAGATTGATGACTTCCGCGCCCACCTCATCCGCCAGACGCTGGGCGCGCTCCAGGGTGCGGTTAGCGATAATCATCTTCTTGACGTTGTGTTCGCGCAGATGACGGGCGGCCAGTTCGATGGTTTCCCCCGCCCCGACTAACAGCACCGTGACGCTGGAAAGGGATTCGAAAATCTGGCGCGCCAGCGTGCAGGCGGCGAAAGCGACGGAAACGGCGCTGGCGCCGATGTCGGTTTCGGTGCGCACGCGCTTGGCGACGGAGAACGATTTCTGGAACATGCGTTCCAGCTCGCTCGCTTTCGCATGACCGCGCTGGGAGTCGGCGAACGCTTTTTTCACCTGGCCCAGGATTTGTGGCTCGCCCAGCACTAAGGAGTCCAGCCCGCTGGCGACGCGCATCAGGTGGCTTACCGCATCGTTGTCGTGATGCCAGTAAAGGCTGTTGCGCACCTCATCTTCATTGAGGTTGTGGTAGTCGCAAAGCCAGCGCACCAGCCGGTCGTGCAGATTGTCCTGCTCTTCCACACTCAGATAGAGCTCCGTGCGATTGCACGTTGAGAGCACTACGCCGCCCTGCACCATTGGCTGCGCAAGCAGGCTTTCCAGCGCCTGGTCGAGCGTATCCGGCGAAAACGTAACGCGTTCTCGCAGCGAAACAGGAGCCGTTTTGTGGTTGATGCCGAGTGCTAAAAGGGTCATGTGAGCGGGAATAGTACCAGCGTTGATAAGGTTTGACTTCGCGCATCATACAGGATGCGTAAGGTCAATAAAAGAGAACCGCCTCTTTTGGAGTAATAGTTAATTTCATGATTTAAGACAACTTGAACGTAGACGCTCTTGCACGCGAGCGCTAGCATGAAAGGTTATAACCCCAACACGCATCAAGGATTTGACGTCAATATGGCTATTTCATCTCTGCGCTTTTTGCGTCTTTTGCCGCTGGCGAGCCTCGTTCTGACCGCCTGCGCCGTTAATACGCCGAAAGGTCCGGGCAAAAGCCCCGACTCCCCGCAGTGGCAACAGCACCAACAGCAGGTGCGCAGCCTGAATCAGTACCAGACTCGCGGCGCTTTCGCTTATCTTTCCGATGAACAGAAAGTCTATGCCCGCTTCTTCTGGCAGCAAACCGGTCAGGACCGCTACCGACTGCTGCTGACCAACCCGCTTGGCAGCACGGAAATGGAGCTGAATGCGCAGCCGGGCGTGGTACAACTGGTGGATAATAAAGGCCAGCGCTACACCGCCACCGATGCCGAAGAGATGATTGCGAAGCTGACCGGCATGCCGATCCCCATCAACAGCCTGCGTCAGTGGATCCTCGGCCTGCCGGGCGACGCGACCGATTATAAACTCGACAACCAGTATCGCCTGAGCGAAGTGAACTACACGCAAAACGGCAAAACGTGGCATGTAGTTTATAGCGGCTATGACAGTAAAACCCAGCCTGCCCTGCCTTCGAATATGGAGCTGACCGAAGGCGACCAGCGCATCAAGCTGAAAATGGATAACTGGATAGTTAAATGATGACGCGTTGGCCATCTCCGGCAAAGCTGAACCTGTTTCTCTATATCACGGGCCGTCGTGAAGATGGCTACCATACTTTGCAGACGCTGTTTCAGTTTGTGAATTACGGCGACACGGTGCTTATCGCCCCGCGTCATGACGGCGAGCTGCGGTTAACCACGCCGATTGCGGGCGTGCCCGATGAAGAAAACCTTATCCTGCGCGCGGCGCGACTGCTCATGCGCCGCGCCCGGGAGACGGGCCGTCTGCCAGCAGGGGCCGGCGCGGATCTGGGAGTAGAAAAGCGGTTGCCGATGGGCGGCGGGCTGGGCGGCGGCTCTTCTAACGCCGCCACTGTTCTGGTCGCGCTAAACCATTTATGGCAAACCGGCTTAAGCGAAGCAGAACTTGCTGCGCTTGGCATACAGCTTGGCGCTGATGTGCCGGTTTTCGTGCGCGGTCATGCCGCCTTCGCCGAAGGGGTGGGTGAACGCTTAACGCCCGTTTCGCCGCCGGAAAAATGGTATCTGGTCGCGCATCCGGGCGTGAGCATCGCGACGCCGGTTATCTTCAAAGACCCTGATTTACCGCGTAACACGCCCGTCCGGTCAATCGAAACGTTACTGAATTGTGAATTCAGTAATGATTGCGAGCAGATCGCAAGAAAACGTTTTCGCGAGGTTGATGCCGCGCTTTCCTGGCTGTTAGAATACGCGCCGTCGCGCCTGACTGGCACTGGCGCTTGCGTGTTTGCTGAATTTGACACCGAGTCCGCTGCCCGAAAGGTGCTTGAGCAAGCCCCGGAATGGCTGCGCGGTTTCGTTGCGCAAGGCGTAAATATTTCGCCGCTACAGCAAGCCATTTCCGGGCAAGCTGAGCCCTGGTGACAACGTCACCCTTGTTCCAGACGTTGCGCCACGCTCTTTAAATACACCGCCTGGATGGTCGTTATCGCCGCGGTAACCGCCATCCACCACTGGACGCATGCCTGAGGTTCTTCTCGTGCCTGATATGAAGCTTTTTGCTGGTAACGCCACCCCGGAACTAGCACAACGTATTGCCAACCGCCTGTACACTTCCCTCGGCGACGCTGCTGTCGGTCGCTTTAGCGACGGTGAAGTCAGCGTACAAATCAATGAAAATGTACGCGGTGGTGATATTTTCATCATCCAGTCCACCTGTGCCCCTACTAACGACAACCTGATGGAACTCGTTGTTATGGTTGATGCGCTGCGCCGTGCTTCCGCAGGCCGCATCACCGCTGTTATCCCCTACTTTGGCTATGCCCGTCAGGACCGTCGCGTGCGTTCCGCACGTGTGCCGATCACTGCGAAAGTAGTGGCCGATTTCCTGTCGAGCGTTGGGGTTGACCGTGTGCTCACCGTGGACCTGCACGCAGAACAAATTCAGGGTTTCTTTGATGTGCCGGTAGATAACGTCTTCGGCAGCCCTATCCTGCTGGAGGATATGCTGCAGCAGAACCTGGACAACCCGATTGTCGTTTCTCCCGATATCGGCGGCGTAGTTCGCGCCCGCGCTATCGCTAAACTGCTCAACGACACCGACATGGCTATCATCGATAAACGTCGCCCGCGCGCTAACGTTTCTCAGGTAATGCACATCATCGGCGACGTAGCAGGCCGCGATTGCGTACTGGTTGACGATATGATCGACACCGGCGGCACCCTGTGCAAAGCGGCGGAAGCGCTGAAAGAGCGCGGCGCGAAGCGCGTTTTCGCCTATGCAACGCACCCGATTTTCTCCGGCAACGCGGTCAGCAACCTGCGCAACTCCGTCATTGACGAAGTCGTGGTTTGCGACACCATTCCGCTGGCTGAAGAGATCAAGGCGCTGCCGAACGTACGTACGCTGACGCTCTCTGGCATGCTGGCCGAAGCGATTCGTCGTATCAGCAACGAAGAATCTATCTCTGCTATGTTCGAGCATTAATCGGACAACGCTTAAAAACCCGCCGAGGCGGGTTTTTTTGTTTTTGTGATTTATTTGTATGACTTATACCTCAGTCATCTTTCATAATCCTGAAAGATGAAATGCTCAGGGATGAAAACCGTGAAAACCCTTTTCTCTGCTCAAATAATGCCCTTCCGCGCGCTGGTGGACGCCTGCTGGCGCGAAAAATACACACTTTCGCGTTTCTCACGCGATGTGATTGCGGGCGTGACCGTCGGGATCATCGCCATTCCACTCGCGATGGCGCTGGCCATCGGCAGCGGCGTGCCGCCGCAGTATGGCCTTTATACGTCAGCGATTGCCGGCATGGTCATCGCCTTAAGCGGCGGCTCACGCTTCAGCGTTTCCGGGCCGACGGCGGCGTTTGTTGTCATTCTTTATCCGGTCGCCCAGCAGTTTGGCCTGGCCGGACTGTTAATGGCGACGTTACTCTCCGGCCTTTTTCTGGTGCTCTTCGGCCTGGCGCGGTTCGGCAGGCTGATTGAGTACATCCCCCTTTCCGTCACGCTGGGATTTACTTCCGGGATCGGCATTACCATCGCCACCATGCAGATTAAAGATTTTCTCGGCCTGGAGATGGCGCACGTGCCGGAACACTACCTGCAAAAAGTGGGCGCGCTGGCGATGGCGCTGCCAACGGTGAATACCGGCGATGCGGCTATCGGTATCGTGACGCTTGCAGTGCTTATTTTATGGCCCCGCCTCGGCATTCGCCTGCCGGGTCATCTCCCTGCCCTGCTCGCCGGGTGCGCGGTCATGGGCGTGGTGAACCTGCTTGGCGGGGAGGTGGCGACCATCGGCTCGCGCTTTCACTATGTTTTGGCCAACGGCGCCCACGGCCACGGGATCCCCCCGTTACTGCCGCAGCTTGTGCTGCCCTGGAACCTGCCGGGTTCGACCTTTACGCTAAGCTGGGATTCGCTGCAGGCGCTGCTGCCCGCCGCCTTTTCCATGGCGATGCTCGGGGCGATTGAATCCTTGCTCTGCGCCGTGGTGCTGGACGGCATGACCGGGACTAAACACAACGCCAACAGCGAGTTGATAGGCCAGGGTTTTGGCAACCTTGTCGCGCCTTTCTTTGGCGGCATTACCGCCACGGCGGCGATCGCCCGCTCCGCCGCCAACGTGCGCGCCGGGGCCACCTCGCCCGTCTCTGCGGTTATCCACGCATTGCTGGTGCTCCTCGCACTGCTGGCACTGGCGCCGCTGCTCTCCTGGCTGCCGCTCTCCGCCATGGCGGCGCTGCTGCTGATGGTGGCCTGGAACATGAGCGAAGCGCACAAGGTGGTAAACCTGCTAAGGCGTGCGCCGCGCGACGATATTATCGTTATGCTGATCTGTATGTCCCTGACCGTGCTGTTCGATATGGTCATCGCAATAAGCGTAGGCATTGTGCTGGCATCGTTGCTGTTTATGCGCCGCGTAGCGCGCATGACGCGAACCGTGCCGTTGAATGTCGCGTTAGCGGATGACGTACTGGCGGTGCGGGTCACCGGGCCACTCTTTTTTGCGGCGGCGGAAGGCGTATTCAGCCCGCTTTTGCAACAGGCCGAAGGCAAACGTGTTGTGGTAATGCAATGGGACGCCGTGCCGGTGCTGGACGCCGGCGGGCTGGATGCGCTGCAGCGCTTTATTGAACGCCTGCCGCAGGGTTGCGAGCTGCGTATCTGCCAGCTTGAATTTCAACCGCTGCGCACGCTGGCGCGCGCAGGCGTACAGCCCATCCCTGGGCGTCTTGCCTTCTTCCCGGATCAGGCCAGCGCGTTAGCCGACCTCTGATTCACTTCGCTTAGCGCGCTGTTGCATCGCCTTGCATCAGCGCGCCTACCGCCTGTTGCAACCAGCCCAGCACCTCCGGTGTCATCCATGTGCCGACGGAAAGCGCAGGCTCTTTGCTCATCGCCTCGCGGAATTTTTGGTGAGTCTGGGGATTGTTGCCGGCAAACGAGGTAAAGAGTTCAAGCCAGTTCGCCGCCAGCCCCTTGCCCTCTTCGCTTCCCGGCGCAATCCCTTTCGCCTGCGCCGCATGCAGCTTCGCCACCAGCGGCGGCCACTCCATCATGCGGTCAAAGTAGTGGGCGCGAGTATAAGCATACTCTTGCGGGTTAAGGTAGCGCTGATAAATCGCCAGCTTTGATTCCGCAAACGCCCGCGTGACATACTCCATCACCTCCGGCGTAATGCCGGTTTGCTCCTGCATCTGCGGCTCTTTGGCGTGCATTTCGTTCAGGCGCGTCAGGAAATCGGGTTTGCCGGCGGTGTCGCGCTCCAGCATCTCCATCCAGCGAGTGGCGAGGCGCTGCGCCTGCGGCGCTTCCGGCGGCGTGTTCTGGGCTATCAGCTGCTTCACCTGCTGCACAAGCTGCAGCCATTCGTTCTCCCGCGCCGGATCTTTTTTCGCAAAGGGCAGCGCTTCCAGTTCTGCTTTACTGAACCAACGGTCGTACATTTTCATCAACTCCAGTGTGATTAGCCATTCAGAGAGATTCGGCTCCTGCCCCGCTTTCAGATCGCTCTGCAATGCCTCCAGTCTTTCGCGAAGCGTAGTGATACGTGAAATCTGGCTGTCGAGCATGGCGATTTGCTGATCGATAATATCGGTCAGGGCAACCGAATGGTTCTCCAGACAGGCGCGCACTTCGGCAAGCGTCAGTCCCATATGGCTTAATGCCTGGATGGTATGCAAACGCTCTACATCCCGGGCGTTATAAAGCCGGTAACCTGCCTCGGTGCGGGCCGAAGGCAACAGCAGGCCCTGCGACTCGTAGTGGTGTAATGCGCGAACCGTAATCCCGGCGCGCCGGGCCAGTTCGCCTACCTGTATTAACATCTTGTCGTAGCTCCTGTTTTGCTGCTTCACGGCGAAGTGTGATGTCTTACGTAACGTGAGGGTCAAGCCGAAAAGCATAAAAAAAACGGCCTCTTTGCAGAAGCCGTTTTTTCTCGCCGTGGGGGCGTTAACGTTACCGGTGTTGATTGCGCTGGCAGCGCTTGTCGAAATGTCGCACCCACCAGTAGCGGTCGCATACCTGCTCATGGCCGCCTACGCGCGCGCCAGCCAGCCATAACACCGCGCCGACAAAGATGCTCAGTACCGCGCCGTGGGCGAAGAATTGCGGCAGTTGCAACTGCGGAAGCTGGTTGAGGATGGAATAGCCGACGCCGACAACCATAACAACGAGCCCCAACCCCATCAGAAAATTACCAAGTAATGAAGCGTTTTTGCGTCTCACAGGTCACCTCCAGGTAAATGGGTTGATGGGGAATGCCCCCTCTCCTTGTGTGTAAAGTATAGGTAACGCTTATAGGTAGCCGATGAGGGTCAGGTCACAATTCTGGATATATCTCTCACAAAACTTTACAAATAAACCCCTGATCAAATTGAAATTCTAATTATTACGCGTTGCGACTATTCAAATTCATTCGCATGCCCTGTTGCGCTTTGTGATTTGCCAGGCGTCACAGTAAACTACGCCGCGAATTTAGCGCTTTTCAGGAACAATAACGTGACGATTAAACTGATTGTCGGCCTGGCGAACCCGGGCGCCGAGTATGCGGCAACGCGCCATAACGCCGGGGCATGGTATGTAGACTTACTGGCGGAGCGCCACCGCGCGCCGCTAAAAGAAGAAGCCAAATTTTTTGGCTACACCTCGCGCCTGACGCTTGCGGGCAACGATGTTCGTCTGCTGGTGCCGACCACTTTTATGAACCTGAGCGGCAAAGCGGTGGCGGCGATGGCGACGTTCTATCGCATCGCGCCGGATGAAATTCTGGTCGCGCATGACGAACTGGATTTGCCGCCAGGCGTGGCAAAGTTCAAGCTCGGTGGCGGACATGGCGGCCACAACGGCCTGAAAGACATCATCAGCAAACTGGGCAATAACCCTAACTTTCACCGCTTACGGATTGGAATCGGCCATCCTGGCGATAAAAACAAGGTTGTCGGTTTTGTGCTGGGCAAACCGCCCGTGAGTGAACAGAAGCTGATAGATGACGCCGTTGACGAAGCGGCGCGCTGCACTGAAATCTGGCTGCAGGATGGGCTAATTAAAGCCACCAACCGCCTTCACACCTTTAAAGCGCAATAAAAGGGGTTTTACCACGCCGCGGGGTGATTTCTCCGCCCGTTGGAGCTCTGTTACGTGTATAATAGGCAAAGTTTGTTTTTTTCCATCATCGGGTTATTTCTAACCCCCTGATTATCAAGAAATTAAGGTGATTTAAACCATGGGATTCAAATGCGGTATCGTCGGCTTGCCGAACGTCGGTAAATCCACCCTGTTCAATGCGCTGACCAAAGCGGGAATCGAGGCAGCCAACTTCCCGTTCTGTACCATTGAGCCGAACACCGGCGTCGTTCCTATGCCCGATCCGCGTCTGGACAAGCTCGCGGAAATCGTGAAGCCCCAGCGCATCCTGCCGACCACGATGGAGTTTGTCGATATCGCCGGTCTGGTGAAGGGCGCCTCCAAAGGCGAAGGCCTCGGCAACCAGTTCCTGACGAACATCCGTGAAACCGAAGCTATCGGCCACGTGGTGCGCTGCTTTGAGAATGACAATATCATTCACGTTTCCGGCAAAGTGGATCCGGCTGAAGATATCGACACCATCAACACCGAACTGGCGCTGGCGGACCTCGATACCTGCGAGCGCGCGATTCACCGTATTTCTAAAAAGGCGAAAGGCGGCGACAAAGACGCCAAAGCCGAGCTGGCAGTGCTGGAAAAATGTTTGCCGCAGCTGGAAAACGCCGGCATGCTGCGCGCGCTTAACCTGAGCAAAGAAGAGAAGGAGCTGGTGCGTTACCTGAGCTTCCTGACCCTCAAGCCGACCATGTACATCGCCAACGTTAACGAAGACGGTTTTGAAAACAACCCGTACCTGGACAAAGTGCGTGAAATTGCCGAAGCGGAAGGCTCCGTCGTGGTGCCTGTGTGCGCCGCGGTTGAAGCGGACATCGCCGAGCTGGACGATGAAGAGCGCGACGAGTTTATGCAGGAGCTGGGTCTGGAAGAGCCGGGCCTGAACCGTGTGATTCGCGCAGGCTACGCGCTGCTGAACCTGCAAACCTACTTCACCGCTGGCGTGAAAGAAGTGCGTGCATGGACCATCCCGGTCGGCGCCACCGCGCCGCAGGCAGCAGGTAAAATCCATACCGACTTTGAAAAAGGTTTTATCCGCGCCCAGACCATCGCCTATGAAGATTTCATCGCTTATAAAGGCGAACAGGGCGCCAAAGAAGCCGGCAAAATGCGTGCGGAAGGGAAAGACTACATCGTTAAAGACGGCGATGTGATGAACTTCCTGTTCAACGTCTAAATAAAATTTGTTGTCTCACGAGGTTTTCAGCAAATCTCGTGAAGAGCACAGCCTTATAAAATCCACGCAATGGCGTGGATTTTTTTCATCACGCCTCGCTTAATCTCGTTACGGCGCCGCTAAACATTAATGAATGCAATAACGGCACAAGGTTATTTCTGTCAGAGAACCTCCGCTTCGTTCGCCCTGGAGACAATCGCACTCTCATCTCCCACTCCACCGAGGATGTGCGTCTGCACCGGCCAAAAAAGGACTTCAGCTGTCTCTCCTGTCAGGCGGATCCGGCTTAGACTTTAGCTTGACGCTAATACGTGTGAGATGGCTCGGGAGAGCAAGTTAAAAGCCTGTTGAAATTTATCAGGCTGCAGCAGCCCCTGTGCCAGCAGCAGAAAAAAGCGCCTGCGATGGACAAAAGAGTGCGTAACGTCATGACACGCAGGAAGCGCTGGCAGAAATCGCCCGATCTTCTTATCTGCTGACGAGGCCGGTTCTTCATACTTTTCATATAATAATGCGCGTGAATCAGGCAATCTGCAGAGGGTCTGGAAGAGAAAGGATATGTGTTGCTTAACCAATCTGACAACCCAGGGTTGTTGGCTGAATAGAAGGGGAAATAATGCCTTGGTTATTTGGTGAGTTATCTGGCGCGCCGGTATGGGTGCCTGCGGTATTGCTCGTCACACTCTCGTTAATAGTGGGTTTTCTGACGCGATTTATACTCCTGCAGTTCATTCGTTACTGGCAGAGTCGTGACAGAAAGCTATTCAAATCACTTGAAAAGCACCTTCGTGGATCAATGTTTCTTTTTATTCCCCTACTGTTAATAAATTTAGGGGTACGTTATGTCCACATCCAGCCTGGAACGCTTGGCTTTATTACAACAACAATTAATGTATTTATTATATTGTCATTTTGCTCAGTCCTGATTCGATTGATAAACGTTGCTCAGGATATGCTTTTCATTCGCTATGACATTAATATTTCGAACAATCTCCGTGCCCGCAAAATTCGCACTCAGATAATGTATGTTAAGAAAGTCGCTATTGTCATACTCGTGACGCTCTGCCTTTCCCTTATTTTGCTCAGTTTCCCTGGCGTGCGAAAATTCGGCACCACCATTCTGGCCGGCGCCGGGGTTGCCGGAATAATAATTGGCTTTGCTCTGCAGAAATCGCTTGTTAACTTGTTTGCCGGTATTCAGATAGCCTTTACGCAACCGATAAAAATCGATGATGCTGTCGTGGTCGAAAAAGAGTGGGGCTGGATTGAAGAGATAAACCTGACGTATGTTGTAGTGCGTCTCTGGGACCTGCGTCGCCTGGTCTTGCCAATTACTTACTTTACGGAAAATCCTTTCCAAAACTGGACGCGTAACAATGCGCAAATTTTAGGCTCTGTTTTTCTTTACCTTGATTATTCCATGCCCTTAGAGCCCCTGCGTAAGCACTTTGAAAAAGTGCTAAGTGAAACAAAGCTCTGGGATCAAGAAACTCAGGTGCTTCAGGTTACCGATACCACTGAAAAAACCATGACGATCAGAATGTTGATGACAGCGCAGAATTCTCCTACGGCCTGGGATTTACGCTGTCACGTGCGGGAAAAAATGATTGAGTTTATTCAGCAAAATTATCCGCAGTGTCTTCCTCATGTGAGGGCGACACTGACCGGTTCCGCTGACTCCGGGAGTGAGTAATTCAGCGCTCTCATTTTTACAAGATGGACTGCAAGCAGGCGCCAGGCTCAGGAGCGTTGCATGCACGCTCAGAGCAGACGTTGCGTGTATCAGGCTATGTTAATACTCAGGTAGTGAGCCATCACGCTGCGTTTATCAACCGAGGGTAAATTTGCGCGAACCAGAACGGCAAAAAAATCCACGCTAATGCGTGGATTTTTATTAATAGTCGCTTACTGAAAGCCGTCGCTGGCGTTCGCCGCGTTGTTCTTTTGCAGGTTGTCGCGGCCAATCCCGCCGATAAATGGCAAGCGTAAACGCAGCGGCGTGAAGTCGACGCCCACATTCAGCCCCAGCACGTTGAGTTCAACGCCCTCCTGCACGCCGAGCGTCACACCGGCCACGCCGAGCAGCGAAACCTGCACGCCGCGCCCCGATGGCGGCAAGCCAACAGGGTTTCGCAACGCCCGATAATCTTTCCCCACCGCATTGGCAGGCATATCCAGTTTCAGCGCCGGCACTTCGCGCCCGATGTGGGCAATAAAGGTGTTGCTGTTAGGGCCAGGCCAGGCGCGGTAGCTATCGGGCCACGGATAGGAGGCGATGGCCGCTTCTATTTGCGGGATCATCGCTTGCGCCTGCGGCCCCCGGTGATCCGCCAGCAGGCGAGGTTTTGCGCCATACCAGTAGCCATCCGGCGCGTTGCGGTTACGACGCACTTTCTCGCCCGCCCCCCAGCTGATCACTTCGTAGCGGTTATATTCCGTTTCGCCGGCGCGTTTAAAAATGATCCACGGATGTACCGCCACCGCCCCTTTCCAGCCCCAGGTGGGCGCAGCGTAGACCTGCACCACGGCAAGCCCGGGATGTTGCCGCGCATCCGGCGCCAGTCCTGCCGAATCACGCCGGGCAGACCACCAGCCGCCCTGCTCTGACGCTTGCCGTTGATGCATCGCCTGGGCGAGGCTGGCGGCGAGAGAAAGCAGAATGATGCAAAGGAAGCTCAGACAAGCAATTTTTATTGAGAACATGACCGTCCGTCATCAGAAGATGAAAAATCCACGCCATGGCGTGGATTTTCTGTTTTTGCGATGTCGCAAAGGCGTTAGCGGGTCTGTTAAAACCAGCCGGGCCCCTGCGCCAGTTCTTTACGCTCCGGCACGCGCGGCTCCGCCGGTTGTGAGGAGAGATGCGCCGCCCACAGGCCGGCAATCCACTTCACGCCCCGCGCCGTAAAGCGCGCCTGGGAGTAAGTATGACGATTTTCGCCCATGCCGCCATGCACCGTGAAGTAACCCGCCTGAACGTGATGCTGAGCCGGCATCAACGCGCCGTTGGCGCGCTGCATGATATTGCGCTCGAGCAGGAACTGGCGGAACTCCGGCTCCTTCGCCTTCAGCATTTTGCAGAGCTGACGGAAGCCTAACGATTCATCCACCTGGATGTAGGCGTCAATAAACTCCGCCTTTGGGGCGGTAAGCGCAAGCTGTTCCTCCGCCTGTTTGCGTTTTTCGTACTCTTCCGCCCAGGCGCGGGCCGCCGCCGCCGGGTTAGTGAAGTCTGGCAGGATTATCTGCTTTTCACGCTCCTGCCAGCGATCCAGCATTTCAGCGGTATAGCCTGGCGATATGCGCGCGACAGTCAGCAGCGAGTCCCGTTTGTTCAGCAAAAACTCTTGCAGCGTCTCCCCTTCGCGCTCGTAAAGGTTGACCGTAACGGGCTGCGACAGGCGCTGCGCCGTTTCAAGGCTTTTGACCATACGCTTCACTTCGCCATGGGTCACCCCCATCAGCTTAGCGATTTCGCGGCTGCTCATGGTGGCCGACCGGTCCTGAGGATTGAGATTCTCTAAAGCAATAACCATAGGTTTCACCACTCACTTCACTGACACTACTACCAGTTAAACTGAGGAAATAGTAAACAATCCCTGTTTAAATATCCAGTAGATTTTTTAAACACATGTAATCTATTTATTGCGCGAATAGGTCGTTTGTTGAGCTTTCCACTATCAGGCTGAAATTGCTGCATTAATTTTGCGCGGCCCGGCAAAGTGCCAGAAAAGCGAGGCGGTTAAAAATTTCCTGAAACCGGCTGTCGCCGGCGATTTTGAAAAGCGACCGCAGCAAATCTCCTGTCGGGCAACGCGCTTTCAGAAGCCGGTAACGGCTGCAGGTAACACTTTCGTACAAAAAAACTCACCCGTAAAAACGCCAGGGTTATCCGCCGGTGCAACAGTCGATTTGCCTTTTTTTTGGCGCTTATTGACAAATAATTGACAATTATTCGGTGAGGGGCGTGTTCTTCAGGAAGATATTTGGCAGCCATCCTTGCCATCAGGATAGTTTTTTATGAACAAAAACGCCTGCAAGGTAGTTTTTAACGCTACAAAGTTGCAGCGGGATGGCATTTTATTTATGGTATTGCCCGGCGCCTTTTGTGCGACCGGTCACAATCTTCAGCCTCTTATAGCTTTCTTTTCCTTTTTGATACGAACGTTACGGCTGCGAAAGCTATAAGATCGCTTCATTCGTATTCATGGGGAGTTTATGAGCACCAGAACGATCTCGACTAATCAATCAACCACGCCAGCAACCTCTGTAAAACCAACTGAACTAACCGTAGACGATATTACCGTTATCGACAGCAAACTGCTCAAACGCGCCGTCGGGGCCGCTGCGCTTGGCAACGCGATGGAGTGGTTCGACTTCGGCGTTTACAGCTATCTGGCCGTGATAATCGGTAAAGTCTTTTTCCCGGACGCCAGCGCCACGGCGCAGCTTATCGCCTCTTTCGGCACCTTTGCCGCCGCGTTCCTGGTGCGTCCGATTGGCGGAATGGTCTTCGGCCCGCTGGGCGACCGCTTCGGCCGCCAGAAAATCCTCGCGCTGACGATGATAATGATGTCGGTAGGCACCTTTTGCATCGGCCTTATTCCGGATTACAGCAGCATCGGGATTATGGCGCCCGTACTGCTGCTTATCGCCCGTCTGGTTCAGGGCTTTTCAACCGGCGGCGAATATGGCGGCGCGGCGACCTTTATCGCGGAATACTCCACGGACAAACGCCGCGGGTTTATGGGCAGCTTCCTTGAGTTCGGCACGCTGGGCGGCTACCTGCTCGGCGCTACGCTTGTCACGGTGATGATGGCGACCATCCCCTCGCAAGCCATGCTGGACTGGGGCTGGCGCGTGCCGTTCTTCCTGGCCGCGCCTCTGGGACTGTTCGGGCTTTATATCCGCCTGAAGCTTGAAGAGACGCCAGCGTTTAAAGAACACATGGATAAGCAGGAAGCGCTTGAGCACAGCAAGCCGCGTCTGAACATGTGGCAGATGCTGGTGAAATACAAAAAACAGATGCTGAAGTGCATTGGCCTGGTGCTGATCTTCAACGTCTCGAACTACATGCTCACCTCTTATATGCCAAGCTACCTGACCGGCGTACTGGGCCTGAGCGAGCTTACCGGGCTGCTGCTGGTGATGGTGGTGATGTTCGTCATGATGCCGCTGACGCTGATGTGGGGCCACTGGACCGACCGCATCGGCCGTCGCCCGGTGATAGGCCTGGGCGCAGTGGGCCTGATAGTGCTGGCGGTGCCGTGCTTTATGCTGATTGGCTCCGGCAACATGTGGGCGGTATTTGCAGGCCTGGTGATGCTCGGCTTCCTGCACACCTGCTTTAGCGGCACGATGCCGGCCACCCTGCCCGCGCTGTTCGTGACGGATATCCGCTACAGCGCGCTGGCGATTGGCTTTAACCTGTCCGTTTCACTGTTCGGCGGCACCACGCCGTTGGTTACCGCCTGGCTGGTGGATACCACGCATAACGTGATGATGCCGGCTTACTACATGATGGGCGCGGGCGTGATTGGCCTTCTCACCGTGCTGACGCTGCGTGAAACAGCCCGCAAACCGCTTAGCGGCTCCTCTCCGGCCGTCGCGTCGCGTGCGGAAGCGCACCGTCTTATCGACAAGCTTCGCCGCCAGCATGGGCGTAAGCAACAGCAGAACACGCCGCAGACCGTTTGAGGTTAAGCGCAGAAAGTAACAAGGCCGGAAGATTCCGGCCTTTTTTGTTTTCGGCCGCCGCAGGGGGACGATTAGGCGTTAAACCCGCCATCCACCGTCAGCGCTGAGCCGGTGATAAATGCCGCCGAAGGGCTTGCCAGAAACGCGACCGCCGCGCCTATCTCCGCCGGCTCGCCGTATCTGCCCAGCGCGGTAAACTGACGATTCTGGTCAGCAAAGTCGCCGGAGTCCGCCGGGTTCAAGTCGGTATCCACCGGCCCCGGCTGGACCAGGTTTACGGTAATCGCCTGCGGGCCTAAATCTCGCGCCAGCCCTTTGGTAAAGGAGATAAGCGCCGATTTGGTCAACGCATAGAGCGTAAGCCCTGGCTGCGGCACGCGATTAGCCACGTTGGAGCCAATAGTGATAATGCGCCCGCCCTGCCCCAGATGGGGAATCGCCGCCCGGGACGCCAGCACGGCGGAGCGAATATTAATGTTAAGGTGCGCGTCGATATCCTCAAGGCTCATCTCCACCAGCGACCCCACGCGGGCTATCCCGACATTGTTGACGAGGATATCCAGCCCGCCAAGCCGCTCTGCCGCTTCCTCCACCGAACGCTGCACTGCCTGCGCATCCGCGCTGTTCGCCTGAATGGCGAAGCCGCGCTGGCCGGTTTGTTCAATTGCGCGCACTACCTCAAGCGCCTTTTCGGCTGAACGTTCATACGTAATCACCACGTCAGCCCCTTTTTGCGCAAGCGTCAGCGCGATGGCCGCGCCAATGCCGCGTGATGCGCCTGTCACCAGCGCGCGTTTGCCTTTCAGTTCGTTCATCAGCTTTACCTCGTTTTGTATGAAGAGCGCTTAGCGCCCTGCCCACTATGACGATCGGCTGGCCGCGGTTGCGGCCTTTGACAGCTGTACAAAAGCGTTCGGGATATTTTCAAACTCGTCGATACGCTCTTCGGCGTATTTAATACGACCTTGTGCCGCCAGCGGAGCGACCTCGTGCAGAAAATCAGGGTAGCGATGTCCCGGCGCGAGCTCGTTTAACGTCACGAAGCGGGAGATAAAGAAAGGGAGTCTGAAATGGGGGCGCGTGCAGGCGATATGAGCGAAATGCTTACCGCGCCTTTTTGCTCACCCGAATAAGCGAGCCGACTTTTACCGCCTCGCCAATCAGAAACAGCGGCAGGTTTACCCATGGGTTAGTCAGCCCTGTAACGCCGATGAACAGCGGAAGAAGCGTAACGGAGGAGCGGAAAGCGATGAAGCGCAGCAGCTCCTGCCCCAGCGCGAAGTGGAGCGCATAGCGGCTGCCGTTAAGGAAAAGCCAGGCGGAGACGAATAAAGAGAGGAGCAGCGTGGCATCCAGCAGAAACAGCAGGCCTGGCGCAATGCCGAAGAACCTGTCATCACCCGCCAGAAAAAAAGCCTGAACATCGGTAACAAACGGCACTCGCCCGTGCCTCAGGCTATGAATGACGTACACAACAAGCGCGAGCGCGTCCATGCAGCCCCAGAAACAGAATAGTTTTCGTTTTACGCTCATCAGCCTTGCTCCTTGCCTGTGATGTGTTGCTGCGGTTTGTCGGTTGCAGGTGAAGCGCTTAGCGCGTTAACCATACTCCGGTAAGCGGTTTGCAATTTACAGAGCCTCTTCTTGCGCCTCTGGCGGTATATTTTTGATACCTAAAACGTCTCTGTAAAACCGAATTTCATCGCTTGTTTGCTTGCGTAGCTTGATTACCACCAGGCCTAAAAACTGATTAGCCTCGCTATTCGCATAAAACGACAGAAAGTAACCTTTATTTTTTATAGTAGTAATGGATATCTTTTCTTCAGAAAATGCATTAAGGGCAACAATAGCTCATCTATACCGATGATATTAAGACCCGACTGCGTGGCATTCTCTTTGTGACTGCGCATAATCCGAAATAGCTTGCTGCATCGCCCGCGATGCAGCAGATAAGAAACCCCGCCGTTACTACTCCCGGCTAATAATGAGGTCACTCAGGCAATCAGGCGCTTTGGCGGTAAAACTAAACGTCACGGCCTCGCCTGACGCCCCGGCAGGCGAGGTGTAGCTGGTCACTTCATTTTCCGAATGGCCGCGTGGGGTATCGGTTATCGTCAATACGGGGTAATGCTGTTTAATGTCGTTAAGCGTCAGGCACGCCCCCTGCCAGTGCGATACCCACAGCAACGTTTTCTCCTGCGGATCTCTGCTCAGCCGTAATACAATGTCGGTCACTTTTCCCGCCGCAGAAAACGCGACATCATCCGCCCGATAAAAGTTGATGTATTCGTTCTGAAAATCCAACTGAAATTTTAAAGGCGCGCGATTAAGCGTGGCGACATTGATATCCGCTAAGGATGAACGCATGGTGGTAATAAAATCCCACAATGAATTTGGACGTATGTCAGCCACGGCATTAGCAGAGCCTAACGCCATCATGCAGGCGACGACAGCGGTAGTGTTCTTTATTGCTATCATTACCTTGTATTTTCCCGGGCAGCGCGCCGCTGAATATTCTTATGTACTTAAGAATATTCAGCATGAGCAGCGCGCTGATATAAAATAATAACGCAGCGCATTTCAACGGCTTATTTTAATCACCCCACAAACTTAAATCTTTTAACGGTGCAATACACCGCATGCAAACGGTCGATAAAAGCGGCCGCATTTTTTGAATGACAAAGCGGTCGTTTAACGATTTCTTCTCTATATCTCTGTCGTTCAGATGAATAACCGTGTCAAACGGAAGCCCTAATGTAAGCACGTCCTCTTTTTCAAGAAAGTAATAATGAGCACCGGTCTCAACCCCGTCCTCCCATTTATGCACTGTGAGTCGGCAAAAAGAATACTGTGATAACGGCTTGTTTTCATGCAGTATCTCTCTGACCTTTCTCGATACGTTAGTGTATTCAGGTTCATTATGTATTGGGCATAATCCTTGCATTAATCCCCCCTTTGCTGACATTTACCGAGGCCCAGTGTCTTTTGAATAAACCCATACTAACGCATCGCACTATCAGGAACATCTGCATCGCCCGCCGCAAGGACTTTCATAACATGCGTAAGGCAACTGCGGGTGCGAATATCGTAAGGTCCAAGATTTTTTCCTAATTGCGATTTCTGGAACTCAATGGCTTTTTCGGCTGACGCATCGGACATATCAAATACAGCTTTATGGACTTTGCCTCCACTCATTGTAGCTTTTTTTAATTAATGTTTCTCGTCGCCTGACAATTCTATATCGCATGCCTGAGGCGAGCCTTTAATATCTAAATATATGCCGTTTAATAAGCAGGTGAATTTTTGATAAGCTTTTTATTTTTTATATCTATAGAAAAATACCAATCATGCCACCTTTCAAGTTTTTCATGAAAAACACATACCACCAAAACTTCATGGATTTCATTCTTCGTTAAATAATAAAATGCAGCCCCATCCGGAGGAGAAAAAGAAAAAGCTTCGCTGCCATCTTCATCCAGGACCAATAACTTATCAGGAAGAGGTTGGGCATTACATAACATAATAACTTTCTGGCGATGATCATCAAGCATAGCCTGATCAAGGCCCTCTATGTGTAAACTCACTTCCTTCGCATCAACAGTCCAGTAAAGATTAGTCTTATCCACACTAAAATTTTCAATCATATTTATGCAAACTGCCGCTCTGACTTGGATTTCTGAGAAATTCGATTAATCATGATAAAAACATCGGCTTAGCTCTTTGAACCCTCTCAAGACAAACAGAGATTTGAAATATTTGAAACGCCTCATATCTTAATATTCCAAACCTTATTTTGAGAAATTAGAAAAACTAAACTAAAGTTTCAGAATCCCAAGCTGTAAATTTACCAAATAACAACCAGGCTTACTCAAAGCCATCAATAAACTCGAAAGATTCTTTTGCAAGACCATTTTTTTCTCTATACTCGCTTTCCCATTCGAAATAATCATCCGGTTCCTCTGTACTAATATCTTTATCCCAATACCTGTCCCCATATGCTATAGTCATTGCCCAATGATATTCTGTTTCATGGCTTCGCAAAGCTACACTCATATAATTATTTAATGCTCCACATATTATAGGCGAGTGAAATACTAAATCCTCAGCCTCTTGCTTACTTTTATCAGTGCATTTAACAACCAAGCCGATAATAACAGCCACCCACGAGCGGAAATTGAAAACTAATTTGTTGGTTGACGAACCATTCTCTTCGAAAACAATTCCATCGACAATGTGTTTCTTTTCAATCATTTTTTTTACAACCCTTACTTTTGTATTTATTAAATAGTTTCGCTGCTTTATTAGTAAATACAGCTAATTGTTGGCCTATGGGCCGCGGAGAAGCCCCTTTTCGCACTGCGCCTGGATTAGCGAGCATAGGCCCACTAACAGCATCATAATTATGTTTTAACGTATTTTCTCGCCCCTTCGTTACAAACTCAGCCCATTCGCTGTTTGCCGTATCAAAGGTTTTTATGTTTAATTTTTCCAACTCTGAATTTGGGATTTCAAATTCTGTTATGGATGGATGATTTCGCATATTCGCCCACTCGGTCGCCTGAGCCTTGTCAGTTGTAACATAAAAACCTCCTTGATTAGCAGGATTAAAATCTAATCCAACACGCCCTTTTGATGGATCGATATCCCCTTGTATATCTCCAGCATGATAAAATGTTGTCTTATTCAACCCCCACGGATCCACCCACCCCAGCGCATTCGGCGCATACTGGTAAAGGTTTATCCCCCCCGCCAGCCCTATCGG
Source organism: Franconibacter pulveris DSM 19144 (assembly GCA_000621185.1). Classification (GTDB taxonomy): domain Bacteria; phylum Pseudomonadota; class Gammaproteobacteria; order Enterobacterales; family Enterobacteriaceae; genus Franconibacter; species Franconibacter pulveris. The sequence continues at coordinate 203,223 of KK211222.1, read as the reverse complement.
GTCGTGCTGCGTAAACCGCCCGCAGTCCGGGTCATAATACCGGAACAGATTGTAGTGGAGCCCGGTCTCACGGTCCAGGTACTGGCCCTGCATTCGCAGGTTCTGGTTATAGCCTGTCGACAACGGCGTCGATTCATGCGCCAGCTTGCCCCACGCGCTGTTCACCCCTTCCCAGCGCACCTGCCCTTCGCTATCCGTCATCCGCTCCGGCGTGCCGTTCGGCTGGTTGTGGAACCAGTAAATGTCCGGTGACTGCGTGCCGTCAATACGCGCCAGCGGGTCGTAGCTGTGCTGGTCGCTGTAAACGTAGGTCAGCGGCACATCATCATGAATCTCCTGCAGCAGCCGGAACCCTTCCCAGACAAAGCGCGTGGTGACAGTTTTGCCGAGCGGCTGGCCGGCAAGGTGCTGACGGCGGGTCTTGCTGATGCGCCGCCCCAGCGGATCGTAGCGGAAGCTGACTTCCACCTGTGGTTTGTTGCGGTCGCGTGGCTGGCTGATAACGTCCGTCAGGCGGTGCTCAGCATCGTAGCGGTAGCGCCAGCGGGTCTGCCCGTTATCTTTCTCTATCGTGCGTCCATGAATGTCATAACGCCACTGAATACCGTTAAGCTGCGTCACGCGGTTAAAGCGCACCGTCTGCGTCGCACTGTTATCGAGCGGGTTGCCCGCCGCGTCCCACTGCCACTGCTCCTGGCCCGGCAGCGTGCCGTCCTGGGTCAGCAGACGCCCTGCGTTATCGTATTTCCAGCGATACCAGTTAAACGGATTGTCATCGCGCTCCTCGCGGATGAGGTTGTTGCGGTAGTCGTAATCCCAGCGGCGGGACCAGCGGCGCGGCGCCGGGCGCTGCGCATCGCCGGTGAAAACATCGCGGCGCGTCAGGCGGCCCAGCCGGTCATAATCGCTGCGGGTGGTGAGCAGCCCCTGGGTGCGGCTTATCTCACGGTGCAGTTCATCACGCGTAAAGTCGGTCACCGGCAGGCTATCCAGTGCGATGGAGAGCAAATGCCCGCTGCCGTAGAAATGATGTTTTAGCGTCCGTCCGTCAGGCAGTTGCACGGACGTACGGTTGCCGAGCGCATCATAGGTCCAGCCCAGCGCGCCGTTCTCACCCTGTTCGCCGGTGACGCGCCCCAGCGCGTCATACTCAAAGCGCAGTTCCTGTTCCGCCTCACGGCTCCAGACGTTTTCCGCAAGCGAAGCATGCAGTGCGATACGGCTTATTAATCCCGCTGGCGTGTAGTCGTAGCGGGTCTGGCCTTCCGGCGTAGTGCGCGCAAGAAGCTGCCCTGCCGCGCTCCAGGCAAAGGTATGGGTAATCGCCTGCGGATGCCCGGCAGCGAAAGTGCGTGCGATAGTGCGTCCACAGGCGTCATACCCGTAACGGGTAATCACGCCGTCTAAATCTTCTTCCTCAAGCAGCAGAGAGTTTTCGCCCCAGCGGAACTGGTATGCCTCGCCTTTTTCATTTTCGAGCGCAATCAGGCGGCCGCGGCTGTCCCATCGGCGGCGCACTGCTTCACCCTGCGGGTTTGACGTCGCAATAAGACGGCCCGCCGCATCATAAGTAAACTCGCTGCGCTTACCATCGGCCCCTTCATGCGCTTCTGGCAGACCGCGCGCATTCCATAACAGGCGTTCTTCCCAGCCTTCCGGGCGTTCCATGTGGATCGGACGGCCTGCGGCGTCGTAATGGTAGCGGGTCTCTTCGCCATCCGCCGTAATAGCAGTACTTAACCAACCGAGCGGGTGATAGCGGTAACGGGTAACGCGCCCGGAACAATCTGTCGCGCGAATAACCTGCCCCGAGTCGTTGTATTCCTGGCGGCGGCGGTTACCGGCGGCATCTGTCTCCTCGACAATCTGACCAAACTCGTCGCGGCGTAATAGTGTGGTTTGCCCGAGCGCATCGACGATGCGCGCCAGCCCGTGGTGTTCATCGTAGTAAAAGCGCGTGGCGGTGCCGTCCGCCTCAGTGATAGCCGCAGGCAATGCGCGATGTTCCAGCCACTGCGTGGCGCGGGTATTCCCCTCGGCATCCACCTCCTGGACGCGGTTGCCCATCTCGTCATAAACGAACGTCGTCGCGTTGCCTAAAGGATCGACACGGCGGGTCAGCAGATCGTGTTCATTCCACTCGTAGCGCCAGGTTTCGCCGCGCTCATCGACAAAACGTGTGATAAGCCCCTGCGCGTTCCAGTAATGCTGGCGCGTCTGACCGTCGTATTGCGTGACCGTGGTCAACCCCGCAGCCAGATCGTAAGCGATACGGCAACCGTCGCCGGTACTGGTACGGTTCTCTACCACGCGCCAGTGATCGAATTTCTCCCAGCGATATTCACTTTCCAGCCCACCGGGCAACCGGTGCCAGATCATCAGACCCGCATCGTTATAGCGATATTCACGTGTCGTGATGCCGGTTGCATCAGTTACTGCGGCCAGTTGCCCGCGTACGTCATAGCGATAAGTCACCAGCGGCCACGTTTTGTCGCCGTCAAAATGTGCAGCTGAAGTCACACGCTGTGGAAAACGCGCATCCTCATAGTGCAGCGTGACATCAATGGCGCAGGGGGCGTCATGGATGCGCACCAGGCGACCATGTTCATCCCAGCCGGTTTCCAGCGCATTGCCATATTCGTCGCTCAGCGACGCCAGACGCAGCACCGCAGGGTTGGCGCGGGTGGGTTTAAACAGACGCCAGACGGCGCCATCGTCGTCGGCGATCGCCACGTCGCCGTTCTCATTGCGGCGAACAATAAGCCCTTCGCTGATACTGTAAAGCGCCTGATTCAGCGGCGGCAGCGTAAAGCGCAGCTCACGTCCGGTCTCGTCAAACCAGGTGACCTCGCCGTCATCCAGCGTCAGGTAGCTGTCGAATGCCGTGGCCCAGCCAAGGCCAAATAATCCTTCGCGGGTGGTTAAGCTATTATAGCTGCGCTGCCAGCGCAAAGGAAAACGGCCTGGCAGCGAAAAATCCAGTTCATTATTGTCGTTCAGGACTTTCACACCCGTGGCGGCATGCACCGGATGCGATGATGAGAAAACGGCATTTATTGCCATATCTGTGAGCATGCCTGCACCGGCCGAGACCAGCGCGCAGGGCATGTTTTTGAGGACCTTACCGGGCCGGCCGCGAATAAGCGAAAGTGCAATCATCGCCACGGCAAGGCCTGCGGTTTTACCGCTTTTGATATCGCGCACCGTCAGTGTTTCGCCACCGATTATTACGTTAGGCGATACCTCCTCCGAGATAGTGGCTTCGCAGGTAGTACGGTCTTTGGCGCGCACGGCAGGCTGGCCGTTAATAAAGACGCTTTTTGATCCTTCGGCCAGGTATTGCGGGCCAGAATGTTTATCGCAAAGAACTTTATCCAGTTCCAGCGACGACGTACCGGGTGCGGCAGTGGCGACGGTAGGCTGCCACATCTCGCTGCCAAACTGCGCCGCAGCGGAGAGCAACATGCCGCCGTAATCGGCGAAGCTGCCGGGCTTTTGCGGCTCAGGCGGCGGCGTATCGCCCGACGTGAGTTCGCCTGCCGCGCGGGCGGCTGGAAGCTTGTTGGTCAACACGTTCGCTGAGCCGGTGGCGATGAAACCAGCCGGTGATGGCGGGAAAATCGCATTGCCGATCCCCGTCGCCATATTACTGATGTCATCCGTGATGCCTGCGGCATTCGCCAGGATACCACCGATAATTCCGCTCAGTGCACAGCTGGAACCTATCGCCGTCAGGGTAGCCGCCGCCGCGCCCGCACCCACAAGCGGTGCGGCGGCCGTTGCGGCAAAGGCCACCGCTGAGCCAATGGCTGCATACGCGATGCCTTCAGCTACAAGGCTTGTGATATCTGCAAAGACACTGGAGTGAATAATCTTATCGCCCTGGCGGGCTGCATGTTTGTCGCTCATGCCATGTATTCCATTATTTATGCAGCGTCAGGCTTTGTTTGATGGTATTCCAGCGTTCCGCATCTTCATCAGTGAAGGGGCGCAGCGCGGAAAGGGTGAAGATTAAAAGGCGTGGAGCATCCGGCGCCTGTACAGCAAACTGCTTCTGCCAGATCTGCTGCCCCTGCCGCACAAATGCCGTTTCGACTTCAACGGCGCGGTGTGAAGGCTGCCCGACCAGGATACGTGCGAATTCGCTCTGTTGGATTTCACCCATTTGTGCGCGCAGCACCTCCCACTGGCGTTGGAATTCCTTTTCGAAATCGCTGTCATCCGGAATTGCGCCGCGGCTGACAATTAACGATAACCCGCTCTCATCGTCGCGTAACATCGTCATGCTGGTGTCCTGCCAGGCGGCGGGGAAAAGGGAAAACGAACCTTCCTGAAGGGTGTATTTCATGTGTGAACTCATGTTGAAAGAATAAATAGCTAGAATGCGATAAGAAATAAGGGTTCATTCTGACTGAGATGCGCTTTATTTCCGCAACGCTGAAAGCGCGGTTCATTCCAGCTGAGGCGCTTATCAGAGATAAAAAGCAAGCCGCTTACGGTACGCACTCGCCTCTATACCCGTTATTTAATGGGGTAGTCTCTGGCGCTTTCGCGGCTGAATATCGCTTCAGCTGAGGGTTATTTATTCGCCGTTATCGTAGCTCAGAGTAATGGAGACGACTTTCCCTTTGTCTATCTCAAACGAGATAACCTTTTTCCCCATGGCGTACGAGAGCCATTGTTCGCCGTCTTCATCCACGCGTTTTCCGGGACCATAAAGACGCGCAATTTCATCGGCTGTTGCACCAACGCTAACACCGCGCCGGGTTTTGTATTGCGGGGTATGGAGGGTTATTTGCGCAATAATGTAGTCATCAACATCTCTTTCGGCTTTGTCCCACCAGAGATTGGCGCTGTAAATATCAAAGCCGTTGTAGGTATGGCGATAGAACTTATAGTTGGCGCCGTCAAAAGGTACGTCGCCTGCAAAGTCATCCTGCAGTGATTTGCCTAGGCCTGAACTGACCTGCGGGTTCCAATTTTGTCCTAACGAAAGCACCGTATTACTTATTTGCGTGGAGAAATCCTCACGGGCTAAGGGCGAAACCGGCGCCGCGCTTATTGTGGGAAAAGAGGCGTTTTCGAACCGTGAAGCCCAGGTTTTGATATCAGGGGGGATCTCTGCACCGTTTTTAGCGTCAGGCTGGTAATGAATAAACTGCTCATCAGGCATTACCCACGCGGCGTAGAATTTACCGTCCGGGTAAATAACAAAAGCGGAGGCGTTCTCAAGGTATAAATCTTTTAACCACCCTTCAACGAAAAGCCCACCGTCCGCTGTTTGATGTGGTTCTCCAAAGAGATCGAAATTACCGATAAAAGCGTCGTAATCATCACCCAGCAATGCCTGAAGCCCGGCAGTAACCTCACGATCGTTCAGAATGGCGGAGACCTGCCCTGGCTGGCGATATTGCGCAATATTCACGGAACCGGAAGCCAGGGTTGAAAGTGATAACGCAGCGCAAAACAGCGATGAGGTGAAATGGCGTTTATACATGAATCTGTACGTCCCTGAGGGTTCGCTACGTTCCAACGCAGCAGGAAGGGACCGCGGGCATGGAAGGTGGCCTGTGCGCGGGTCCCGCAACGATTATTTAAGCCACTGGCCGGGCTGTTCGATCAGCACATTCTCTTTTTGGCTGACCGTTAATTTTACCGGTTCATAGTCAACTCTATAGGTCACATCGCCATTCTTATATTCTGAACCAACAACGTCGCCCGAAGCGTTGAGCACAGTTTTTCCTTGCAGGGTAATTACGCTGTTATCGCTTTTGCGCACGCCTAGATAAAACATATTGTTGCAGGGAGTTTTGAACTCACCACATTTATTAGCAAGCGTTACGGTAAACTTATCCGTTTCGAATTTACGACGCTCAGAGGCTGTCGCCTGTGGTTTCTTTGTGAGCGTATAATGTTGCGGAGCGTAGTATTTTCCTTCCCCGGAAGAGGGTGCTTTATTCCAGACCATGTTTTCACCGTCGACATCCAGGTTTGCATATCCTGCTCCACCGAAAGAAGAGGTAAATTCAACCCTCGCCCGGTGGTTATTCACCGTGCCTTTAAGGTTATTCTCGCCCTCGGCCGGACAATCGATACGGTTGCCGTTTTGCGTAATGTAGCAATAGCTTCCTGTTATCGTATTGTCAGTCTGTTTGAGTTGCAGAGTCAGCGTTGACTGGTCTTTTTCCTCACCAGTCCACTGGCCAGTAAATTCACCGGCAGCCATGGCCTGTAAGCTAAACAGACCAGAGCCGGCGCCGAGTAAAAATGCCGCTATTTTCGTTTTCATTCTAAAACCACCTGTGAACATCTATCCACCCGATTTAACCACCCTGTTAAGAACTTAGCGTTTTTAGGGTTACTGACTACCAGATCTTCATAATATGCTTTGCGTATATCTGCTATTCTGGACGTCAATTTAGCAGAGTCGCTGACGCTGTTCATCGCCTCGATCGTTTTCGGTCCTATTTTTCCATCCGTTACTAACTGCTGGCCAAACTCGTTATTAAGTAATTTCTGTATTTGTTTACCCGCCCCGCCTGAAGTAATTGTCCAGTCATAGGACATCAAGGCCAGTTTCGGATCCCTGAGATTGTTAAAACCAGAAGGGTCCCAGTATCGCTTGCGATAGATGGTTTCCGCTTGTTCCGTCGTAATGTTTTTCAGGTTATCCAGCGTCGGTTCAACGCCGAGATCTTCTTTTGCGTATTTCTGCCACGTATTCCATGCGATGCCTTTGTTGGTCGCGCCGCCTGAATCGTTAGGATCATTAACAAAGCCGCCTTCGTTTTTAAAAATAACCGGTGAAATTTTTGAAAATTTATCCTGATCCTGATTCGGCTTTGCAGGAGCGGCTGGTGTTGCTGGCGCCGCAGGCGCCGATTTTTTACCCGCAGCGGGTGCTGGCGAAGAAGTCGGTGCTGGCACGCCTTTGCCTTTTTGTTGCGGTGAAAACTTCGCCTGCACGGCCGCATCAATATCTTTTTTATGGTTACTTCCCGGCGCGGTGGTGCCTGGTTTTGTACCTGCTGTATTAAGGTGCAGCTTGCCGCCTGTGGTGATATAGCCATCGCCTTCGACAAAGAAGTTAAATTCTTTGCCAATCAGGTTTATCTTGCCGTTGGCATTGAGCTCAATGGCGCTTTCACCCGATACCAGGCGCAACTTCGTGCCGGAAGCGAGAATGTATTGTTCCACCACGGCATCGAGCTTGCCCTTACCCGTCAGGATCTCTGTGCCGCCTTTAACCGCCTGGATCTGGTTCGTTTCCACGCGATGCAGTTCGTTTTTACGCACGTAATGGCTGCGCGCGCCGTTTACGGTATGTGATTCATCATTCTTAACATGCGTATCCAGATTGCGCTCCGCCTGGATCCACACCTGCTCTTCCCCCGCCTTGTCCTCAAAGCGCAGGGCGTTGGCGTTGTCCACCGAGCCGTCCTTTGACCGGCTTAAAAAACCCATCTGCGTCGCCGCCGCCGGCAGCGCCCACGGCGGCATGCTCGCCTCGTTGTACCTGCGGTCGAACGACTCCGACATCGCCTCGCGGCCGGAGAGTTTCCAGAAAAGCAGCCCCTCCACGGGGAGCTGGACGGTGATGCGGTTGAGCATAATCTTTATTCCGTAATAGTTTATGCAGTAAGACTGGAAACAAAAACCCGTCACTGTAGGCGACGGGTTGGGGAAAGAAGTAAAAGCGGCTGGATATTATCGGGGAAAAATTAACTCAGGCATTTTCAATATGCAGCGTTGAAAGAATTATCTCAAGGCAACGTTTGTTGGCCTCATGATAGTAATCCTGATGATTGCGATGTTTACCCACCGACTCCGCATAACACCAGAGACCTTCTACATTGACGATATACATCTGATAAAACGCCCTGACTTTATCAGCCGCGCTGACTATTTCCCCGGTGCAGGTATAAACATCGCCGGTAAAAGCACTGTTGATATCATTCGGAACGGTTTTCATGGCGGATGCGGTAAGCGAGACAGCATTGTCATGCTGATGGAACCGGGACGTTGAAAGCTGAAACACCTCTTCAGCTGTTTTATACTTTTCCTGAGAGTAGAAGCATAAATTAATAACGCCGTAATTAACGCCGTCAAAAGTATGCTCGATAACGAGACGATTATCCGCAATGACATTCACCTGCCAGGAGTCCGGCACTTTAAACCCGCTGCTGTTTTTACTGCTCAGGCTAACGGTTTTCAACAACTCGGCAAGCATCATATTACTACGATGCTGCAAATCCCAGTTAATGGCAATAAAGTGGATATCATTCGCCAGTGAATTATAGATAGCAGCAGCACAGGAGGCTTTTATCAGAAAGTAATTACCGCCGCCGTCGACCGGATTATAATCTTTCTGAACGGTATAGCGCGATACTACCTCATCACCCGATGCCAGCGTCTTGATGGTTAATACATCGGCAAATTTCCCGCTGCCGGAGGGATGATTGATAAGACGCTGATGAAGGATTTTTTCACCCATCAGCGAAAGCTTGTTCTCTAACCAGTCTGATGGGTTCATCTCCCACTGACAGCGCTCGTACGCGGCCCACACTTCCATATAAGGCGAGGTATCTTCGGTAATGTAGCGACCGATGTTCGTCAGCCCCACGTCAGGAAAGTGAACAGGCTTAACCTCTGCGGGCTTAACCGCTTGTGGAAGCAGTACCCAGTAATGAAACATTTCTTGCCCGGTAGAGGTATAGAGACATTTCCAGAATTTTTCCCGGATCTCCTCACTTTTATAAGTCATCTCCAGGGGGAATGAAAATTCAGGATCTAAATTCATTTTAAACCTCAGCGTGGCGATTTAATCTAACCAGAGTCCGTAAAACAGTAACACGCTCACCAGCGAAACAAAGACTTTTGCTACGACTAAAAGTGGCGGACCGAACCTGTCAGTGGTTGAAGTAATTTTAGGATAATTCTCAGCATTATGCGTCTTATGGAATTTCATGATATTGCCAAAGATAGCGACAAGCAGCGTAAGAACTAATTTGACACCCCACAAACAGAGGAAAGACATGGACCAGACGGCGGCGAGCTGTTGCGCTCTCTCAATAGAAAATAACGACCATGATTCCGACAACCATCTAAAAATAAACCCTATGATTAGGGTGCCGACTAAGACGCAAACCAGCATTACGCCACAGCGCAACCAGTCCTTTTTAGCGTAACGATCTTTCCCGTTCCAGATAAGGATCAGCGCAAGAACAACAAAAAGAAAAAAGCCGAGCCAACTCATCAAATAATTCTCCATACAAAGCCATTAACCGCCAATCAGGACTGTAACACACCCGGTCTTAATAGTGCCATCGCCTGAAGAAGGCGCTGGCATGGCTTTTTTAAATAATTTAAAAGGCAGGTCAAGTATAGGTTTTAGCGCCACTTTAATATTGACATCCGCGCCAATGCCAAGCACAAAAGCTAATTTCCCGGAGGCTTTTACGGTTAAAGAATAATCGGTTTTATCGACAATGAGCGCGCCGCCGGTTGATGCGCCCACCCCGCCAACCGTACCGCTGACTTTGCCTTCGCTGGTGATAATGCCAAGGATGTTGCTTTTACCCGAGACTTCCCCTTTGATGCCAGCGGCTTCCGCCCCTACCTCGCCAGAAAATCCGTAACGCCCTTTGTTGCCTTTATAGACTTCGCTCACCACTTTGGCTTCGGCGGTACCCACGGTAAAATCGCCGCCGACGCCACCGTAAAGCATCCCTTCTTTCCCGGCTTCGGCGGAGGCGCCATATTGCATGCCTGTCGCCGTCGCACTGGCATTCATCGTCGCATAGTCAGGGTTCTCAACGATCATGGAAACGCCGGCATTGGCGACGGCAATTTTGGTGCGCAATTCGCCTTTAACCATGTCCTGACTTTTCATGTTGCCGACAGTAATGTCTTCAAGCGCAAACCCTGCGGACACGGATTCCGGTTTTCCTGTTCCATCCTTATCCTCAATGCTTGCGTAAGCGCCCAATACCCGCGCATCGTAATTATCGCCATGCATTGCGCCATCTTCGCCCGCTTTTTTTGCAAGCGTTGAGCTCCAGTATTGCGGCGGAGCCGCTTTTGCCTGCGGCGCGGCGGGCGTGCCGGACGTATTACAGAGCGTTTTATCGCCCATGCGCGCCAGCGGCAGCCCATTAACGAAGACGGTGGCCGAGCCGCCGACGATGGCGCCCTGACCGTGTTGAGAACAGGAAAGCGGGTCATTTTTTCTGGCGGCAGGAAAGCCGCCAATAATCACATCCGGGCTTCCACTCTGAATGGGGCCAGTATGCGCGCTGGTATCCACTCTGGCTCTGGCAGCAGGTTGTCCCATAATAACGATCCCTGAATGTGTGGTTAGCTGTTAATTTTCACAATAGCGCCTTTGATATCCGTAAGGTTCGTTCCGGTTATGCTTACGGTATCGTTGGCCTTCATTTCAGTATTAATGCCGTCGCCGAGGCGGGTCAGCTCATCACCTTTAAAGGAGGCCTCTTTTACGGCTTCAGCGCTCAGGTTGCCTTCAGACACTTTTATCTCAATGGAGGTCGGGGTAATTAAAATAAAGTTGTCATTGACCTTGAGCTTAATACTGGTCGCGGCCTCAAGCAGGGCGTTGCCCTCTTTATCCATGGTTAAAACGGTCTGGTTTTTGCCAACATTAATAATGTGCTTATCGCCCGTATTATTGGTGGCATTCACGCCGACATCGACTTTTAAATTCCGCTTGATGGTAATGTTTTCATCGCGGCCGATGCTCTTTTTACGATCAACGCCCACGTCGTGCGTTTCACAATGCTCAACCTCCGTATCCATGTTTTTCTCGGCATGGATCCAGATTTGCTCATGACCGGCTCTGTCTTCGAAACGAAGAATATTGGCGTTATCTTTATGCCCGTCCTTACTGCGGCTGTAGAACCCCATCTGCGTCGCCGCCGCCGGCAGCGCCCACGGCGGCATGCTCGCCTCGTTATACACCCGGCCGGTGATTATCGGCCGGTCCGGGTCGCCGTTGATGAAGTCCACCACCACCTCATCACCCACCCGCGGTATCTGCACCCCGCCGTAACCCTGGCCCGCCCACGCGCTCGACACCCGCACCCAGCACGAACTGGTGTCGTCGCCCTTCGCCAGGCGGTCCCAGTGGAACTTCACCTTCACCCGCCCGTATTTATCCGTCCAGATACTCTCCCCCTGCGGCCCCACCACCCGCGCCGTCTGCGGGCCGTAGGTCCGCGGCCACGGCGTTGTCTGCGCCGGGCGGAACACCACCGACGACGGGATGACCGTGAAGTCCGTGCGGTGGATGGTCGCCCCGTCCGCCCCGCTGGCGTAGCGGTTCTCCTCGAACCGGTACTCCGCCGCCGTGGTCAGGTACTCCCCGTTGTCGCTGAAGAACGGCGCATTCGCCAGCATGAAGGTGTGCCCCGGCGCGATACCCACCGCCGTCGCGGTCGCCTGTATCTGCCGGTGCTCCACCTGCCAGCGCTCCTGGCGGATGCGGGCGTAGAACTCCCCGTGCCCGTGCTCCACAAAGCGGCCCGGCCAGTCGTAGACGTCGATGCTCCCCGGCTGCGGCGAGGCCGGGTTCTGCTGCGCCTGGAACAGCCACGCGTTGGGCTTGCGGAAGTCATAGTCGTCGAGGCTGTAGATACCCGGCGTCACGCTGTCCTCCAGCGCCCACTGGCTCACCCCCTCCTCGCTGGTGCTGCCCCCCGACGGCGTTGCGTGGTACGGTATCACCTCATAGCCGCTGAACGGCTGGTGCTGCGTCGCCGCGTCGGTGAGCACCAGCGTGTGTTTGTCCGCCTCGTGGCGGAAGTGGTAGGCGATACCCTCCAGCTCCATCAGCCGGCTGATGAAGTCCAGGCTCGACTCCTGGTACTGCACGCAGTAGTCCCACACCCGGTAACTGCCGGTGAGCCGGTCCTCGACGTTCACTTTGTACTCGCCAAGCAGCGTCTTCACTATCTGCGGCGCCGTCTGCCCCTGGAAGATGCGCAGGTTGCGGTCGCGCTTCATCGGCCACAGGTCCGGCTCCACCGTCAGCGTGTAGACCGCGTAGCGCGTGCCGCTGAGCTCCACCGCGCTCACTCCGGCGCGGGTGATTTTGCCGTTGATGAAGCGCGGGCTCAGCAGGCTCTGCGTGGGCAGCGTGACGGTCACCGGCTGGCCCAGCAGGGCGCTGCGGTCGATACGGGCGTCGGTGGAGAGCAGCGTCAGCGTGAGGGCGAACGACTCCGACATCGCCTCGCGGCCGGAGAGTTTCCAGAAAAGCAGCCCCTCCACGGGGAGCTGGACAGTGATGCGGTTGAGCATAATCTTTGTTCCGTAATGTATGCGGTGCGGACAAACGAGGGGGGAGCAAAACGCAACCGGATCGGGCTTGCCGATCCGATTGTTAGCGAAACGCCTTTTAAGGCGGCTTACGGGTTCACAAGCCAGGTGCCGGGTTTGGCAATCTCCAGCGTCTGGGTGCGCGTTTCACCATTACCCTGCAGTAAAACCTTGTAACGGCCTGCGGCCAGCTTAAAGGAGGCGTAGCCGTTAGCAGCGGGACGCAGCGATTTCGGCTCGCCGTTGACCTCCAGCGTTTCGCCTTCGCGCATGCGAACGTAAACCAGCACGATGGGCTCTTCCGCGACGGGCGCTTGCGCGCTCGCGGCAGCGGGCGCCTGTGCCGTTTCTGTCGCCGCCGGCGCGGTGGATGGCGTTTGCGCAGGCTCTTCAGCCGGGCGCGCTTGCTCGGTGTTCGTGCTGGCGGTTTGCTCAGGCGCGTCATCGCTGCCGCCGCTAAAGAGCAGCGCGCCCGCGATAACCCCCACAAGGATGCCCGCCGCGCCAATTGCCGGCGCTTTATAGCGCTTCCAGTCCAGCGCGGCGGCAGGTTCTTCGCGCTCTTCCACCGGCACCAGCATGGTGCCCGGCTTTTTCACGCTCAGCACGTCGTTGATGCCAGCCACCGGCATGTCGATAAGCGCGGCAAACGCATCAATCGACTGCGGACGATCTTCAATCCGCAGCGCCAGCGCCCGGTCCACCGCCTGCAGCAGGGAGAGCGAGTAGCCCGCCGGCTGCAACTCTGTGAGGGGTTTATAGGTGTCCTGAATGGAGCGCACCACGCTTACTGGCGGCGGCGAGCCGACGATTAACGTGTGCAGCACTGCGCCAAGGGCGTAGATATCGGTCCACGGCCCCTGCTCGCTCTCGTTGTCGTCGGTGTACTGCTCGATAGGCGCGTAGCCCGGGCGCAGCATGGTTTCCGTTTCATCGGAAAGGTTGCCGATGGTGCGGCGCGCCGAGCCGAAATCCAGCAGCACCGGCAGGCCGTTATCCTGAATCTGGATGTTATCCAGCGAGATATCGCGGTGCAGGTAGCCTTCATCGTGAATGGTTTTGATAGCGCCAAACAGCATCGGCAACACGCGGCGGATCCAGGTTTCGTCAATCAGCTCCGGCTTCTGCTCGCGCAGGCGCGTCAGCGTGGTGCCGCTGTAAAACAGCGTGCCCATATAGGCGGTGTCGTTCTGTACCCAGAAGCGCAGCACGTGCAGCAGGTTCGGATGGTTAAAGCGCGCCAGCAGACGCGCCTCCTGGATAAAGCTGTTCAGCCCGGCGGAAAACGCCTTGCCGAAGCGCTCGCTTCTGAGCACCAGCGTCATGTCTTCGCCGCGCACGGCAAGGGAACCCGGCATGAACTCTTTGATGGCGATGGTACGCTCAAGCTGATGGTCCCAGGCGCGATAAACGATGCCGAATCCACCGCCGCCAATCACCTCTTTGATTTCAAACTCGTTGAAACGGTACCCCACCGGCAGCGCGTTTGGGACAGTCCGATTGTTATCATTATCCGTCATGTTAAACAGTTCTCTTGATGATTGCGTTACGCGGCAAACTGACAGTGAAACTCGCCCTGCTCGCAGGTGACGCGAAGGCGTCGGTACTGCTCGTCGCTGCGGCTGGCGGTAAGTAAAATCTGGCTCATCTGCGGAAGCAGCGTATTGGTGAGAATGGCGTCCACCATGCGCCCGCCCGACTCCACCTCAGTGCAGCGCTGAACAATCTGCTCCACCACGCTGTCGTCGAACTCTGAAATGATGCTGTGGTTCTCTTCAAGGCGACGCTGAATGCGCCTGAGCTGCAGGCGCACAATTTTACCCAGCATCTCATCGCTGAGCGGGTAGTACGGCACCACCAGCAGACGGCCCAGCAGCGCGGGCGGAAAGACCTGCAGCAGCGGCTGGCGCAGCGCGCCGCCGAGCGCCTCTGGCTCCGGCATCAGTTCCGGGTCGGCGCACATAGCGCTGATGAGATCGGTGCCGACGTTAGAGGTGAGGATGATAATGGTGTTGCGAAAATCGATATGCCGCCCTTCGCCATCTTCCATCCAGCCTTTGTCGAACACCTGGAAGAAAATTTCATGCACGTCCGGGTGCGCTTTCTCTATCTCATCCAGCAGCACCACGCTGTAAGGACGACGGCGCACCGCTTCGGTCAGCACGCCGCCCTCGCCATAGCCCACGTAGCCCGGGGGGGCGCCTTTGAGGGTGGAAACGGTGTGCGCTTCCTGGAACTCGCTCATGTTGATGGTGATAACGTTCTGCTCGCCGCCATAAAGCGACTCGGCCAATGCCAGCGCAGTTTCGGTTTTACCGACGCCGGAAGGGCCGCAGAGCATAAAGACGCCGATGGGTTTGTTCGGGTCGTCGAGCTTCGCACGCGAGGTCTGTACGCGGCGGGCAATCAGCTCAAGGCCGTGACGCTGGCCGATAACGCGCTGGTTCAGCGTGTCGGCGAGCTTCAGCACCGCGTCGATTTCGTTTTTCACCATCCGGCCAAGCGGGATGCCGGTCCAGTCGGAAACCACCGCCGCCACCACGTTTTCATCCACGGCGGCGAAAAGCAGCGGCGCGTCGCCCTGCAGCGCGGTCAGCGCCTGCTGTTTTTCGGCAAGCTGGCGGCGCAGGTCAGTCTGGTCTTCTTCCCCGGCGGCAAACAGCTCAGCGCGCAGGCGGATAATCTCGCGCACCAGCCCGCGCTCTTCTTCCCAGCGTTGCATCAGCGCGTCGCGCTGCGCTTCAACCTCTGCGCGCTCCGCTTTGAGCCCAACAACGCGCTCGCGATCGCCCGCGCCCACGCGCGCTTCGCGTTCAGCAATCTCCATCTCCACTTCCAGCGCGGCGAGGCGGCGCAGGCAGTCTTCCAGCTGCGGCGGCGGCGCGCTCTGGCTGACCGCCACGCGAGCGCAGGCGGTGTCGAGCAGCGCCACGGCTTTATCGGGCAGCTGGCGCGCCGGAATATAGCGGTGCGAAAGCTTCACCGCCGCGCTCACCGCCTCATCAAGCAGCAGCACCTGGTGATGTTTTTCCAGCGGCGAAACGGTGCTGCGCAGCATCAGCACGGCTTTGGCCTCGTCTGGCTCATGCACCTGCACCGTCTGGAAGCGGCGAGTCAGCGCCGGATCTTTCTCAATGTATTTTTTGTATTCCGCCCAGGTGGTCGCGCCAATGGTGCGCAGCTGGCCGCGCGCCAGCGCCGGTTTCAGCAGGTTGGCGGCGTCGCCGGTGCCCTGCTGGCCGCCTGCGCCAATCAGGGTATGGATCTCATCAATAAACAGGATGATGGGGGTCGCGCTGGACTGCACCTCGTTGATAAGCGCCTGAAGGCGCGCTTCGAACTCGCCTTTCATGCCCGCGCCCGCCTGCAGCATGCCGATATCAAGCAGCCACAGCTGAATGTTCTGCAACGGCTCCGGCACGTCGCCTTCGGCGATACGCAGCGCCAGCCCCTCCACGACCGCCGTTTTGCCCACGCCCGCCTCGCCGGTGAGCAAGGGGTTGTTCTGGCGCCGGCGCATCAGGATATCCACCATCTGGCGGATCTCTTCATCGCGTCCCACTACCGGGTCGATTTTGCCTTCGCGCGCCCGCGCGGTGAGATCCTGGCCATACTGCGAAAGCGTGCCCTGGACGACTGGCGCCGCGCCAGCGGAAGCATCCGTCGCCGCCGCGGCCTGCTGCGTCTCTTTGCTCTGGGCGCAGATGGCGTCGAACTGCTCCAGCAGCGCCTCAACGTTAATGCGGCCAAACTGGGCGGAAATGCCCTTCAGCACGTTCGCCAGGTTCCAGGTTTTCAGCAGGCCGATTAACAGGTGGCCGCCGCGAATGCGGCTGACGCCAAATTTCAGCGAGCCGTAAACCCAGGCGCGCTCGACGGCGCTGTCGATATGCTCAGAGAGATCGGAAACCGAGCTCGCCCCACGCGGCAGCGCATCCAGCGCGGCGACAATATCCCGGGCCAGCTGCGGCTCGTCGAGAGAGAAATGACGGATGACCTGCTGGAGGTCGCCATCCTGCTGCTGCATCAGCTGGTGCAGCCAGTGCACCAGCTCGACATAGGGGTTGCCGCGCAGCTTACAAAAGGCGGTGGCGCTTTCCAGCGAGGTAAATAACAGCGTATCCAGTTTGCCGAAAAGGACGGCACGGCTAATTTCAGACATGTTCGGTTCCGTTGATAACAATGTTGCATACACTTCATCCTTCAGGCCGCCTCAATGCAGCCTGAAGGAGTCGGTATACGGAAAATTATCGCTCTGCGCGATACACCAGATCGCCACGTGGGACTGGCTGAGGCTGAAGGCCCAGCCAGGTGTTGTAACCCAGCCGACCGCCGCTACCGAGCGTTGCGCCCTGGACGGCGTCGGCGCGCAGGATAACCCGCGTTTCCCATTCAAATTCAAGCCCTGCGTACTGGCGCACCCAGTCGCGAAGCTCCGTTACCCAAGGCTCGCCCGGCAGAAAGCGTCTATACGCTTCTGCGCTGAGCGGGCCTATTTCGATGCGAAATTTATGCTGCACGTCGCGCACCGCCACGCCGAGAAAAGCGGACTGCCCCAGGCGCGGCAGGCGTCTTCCCGCGCCCAGTTGCGCCTGCTCGCGGGCGCTGAGCGGCATCCACTGCGGCACGTTCATGACAAGTTTCACGGGCGCCTTGAAGTAGTTGCGCAGGATTTTCTCAAGCCCCTCCGGGTCGCGACTGTGGCGCGTCAGGTGGCCGCTGTGAGTAAAGCGCGCGTGCGGGCTGAGGCTGCCGTTGCTCATCTGCGCCGGCTGCCCCATGCCGATAAGCGAGGCCAGATAGCCGTTAAAGCGCTTGTTGTCGGCGCGGTCGAGCGAAACGGCGGGCTGCGCGTCCGCCCAGGCGCGGTAGAAAAGCAGCGTCAGGCGGTGATGAAACAGGTCGGCAAACGCGGTCAGGCTGTGATCCTGATGATGATGAATACGCTCGCGGGCATATTCCGTCATGTGCACCGGCAGCGGGCCGTTGGGGCCGAACATGCCGAAGCTCAGAATAGAAACTTCATGCAGGCCACTCTGCTCGCGCTTGCTCACCGCCGCCACCGTGGACGGCGCAAAGCTCATCGACGGCTGCTGGCCAAGGCGCAGGGGCTCGAACTTCGGCAGCGGCGCGCGCCCGAGCGGGTAACGCTCGCCGCCCTGGGCGTCGATGCGCCGTAACAGCTGGAACAGGTCGTAGCGCCAGGGCGCGTCCATCACCCCGCGCCAGAAGCTCTCCGGCAGCGGCGTCAGGCGATGCACGCGCAGCGACGTGACGGTGGTTTCACTCATATCAGCGCCCTTTTGCCCATGCGCGGCGCCCAGTAGCCAATCTCGCCCCGCTGCTGGCTCTTGAGCGTGAACTCGGTAAAGCTGTTAATAGAGACCAGGCGGGCGAACAGGCGCTCCAGCACGCTGCCGAAAAGCCAGGGGCTGGCGCCGGAGAAAGCCTGCTCATCCACCGTCAGGGTGATGCCGATGCCGCGGGCGAAGACAATCGGCCCCGGCTCCGGCACGCGGCGGTGCACCGGCTCCAGCACGCAGTGACGAACCCCCTCGGTCTGGCGCGCGACCGGCGCTTCCGCAAGGCCCGCGTACAGCCCCAACAGCTGACGCAGTGCGGCGGCGCCGTCTTCGTTTTCGCTGTCCATCAGGCTCAGGTAGTTCATTTGCAACTGGCTGATAAGCCGCCAGGTGCTGAACCCTTCCGCCAGCGCCGGGCGCGGCGGCGTCGGTCCTTTGCGCAGGGTCAGCGTTTTCACCGGCATTGAGTCAGGCAGGATGAACTGCCCGAGATCCTGCTGCAGCATCAGCGGCAGGTCGCGGCTGGTGCAGAGCACCTCGGCGGTGATATAGCGCAGGTTCTCCTGCCACGGCGCGTGCTGCTCATCCACCAGCGAAACGAAAACCTCCGAGCCGGTATAGCCGGTGCGGGTGCCGTAGCGCAGCGCATGTTCGGAAAGCACGCGCTGTTCGCGACGCAGTGAAAAGTAGGCGCCGTAGTTGCCCGCGTCGCTGCTCCAGGTAGACCAGAAGGGACGAAATTCTTTGTCGTCCCGCTGGCCGTCGACGCTGCCGTGGATCTTCTTCACCGCGTAGATTTCGTAATCCAGCGGGCGGATGTTATCAACCACCAGATGGTATTCGTGCTGGCTTTCGCTCAGCTTCTGCCGGGCGGCGAGTTTCGGAAACAGGTTGATGACCGGGGTGCAGTGCAGCGCCAGATGGCTGGCGTCCACCACCCGCTCCAGCTGCTCCTCGCTCTTATCCAGCAGAATGAAGATATCGAACGCTTTTTCCGTTTCGCAGCGGCGAATCAGCTTGCCTAACCCGCTCAGGCTGATAAAACGAAAGCGCGCCGGGAAAGCGAAGTACTCCTGCAACAGGCGATAGCCGTCGAAGTTGCGCAAATCTTCCGGCAGCAGCGCCTGGTCCGCCTCAAAGCCTTCCTGGCGCAGCGCCTCGTCGGGCAACAGCTGGCGCTGCGGCTCGGTGCCGACGGTCTGGCAGACGATGCCGACAGGATGCGCCATCACCAGCTCCAGCAGCTTCAGCGCCTCGATATCCGGGCCGCTTAAGAAGAATTCGAGCCGGTCAAAATCAAGATGCCCGAGGTTTTGCGGCCCGTCGCAGGCGATGCGGATACGCAGCGCGCTGGCGACACCACGCTGGCTAAGGCCAATCTGCGCCAGCGGCAGATCGGCGGGCACGCCGCCCAGTTCCACCTTGTCGATTTTCAACGGCAGCAGATTCACGTCGTGCGCCGTGGTATAGCTGCAGGTGACGCCGGTTTTCTTCAGCGCCAGGCTGTCCATCATGGTGCCGCGCGGCACGATAAACCCTTTGCTTAAATCGCCGCGGCCGCTGTCGGGCTGCAGTTCGGCAATCGCCATGGAAGGCGTGGGCGCCAGATAGTTCGGCGCGAGCATCTCCAGCAGGCGCTGGGAGAAGCGCGGGAACTCGGCGTCCATCTTGAGCTGCACGCGGGAGGTGAGAAAGGCGAAGCCTTCCATCAGGCGCTCAGTGTACGGGTCCGCCACCTCAATGCCGCGCATCCCCAGTCGCCCCGCCACCTTCGGGTAGCGCTCGGCGAACTCCGCGCCCATCTCGCGCAGGTAGGCCAGCTCACGGTTGTAATACTCAAGCAGTTTACTTTCCATGCTTACCCCGCGTCTTTGAGTTCAAAATGGCCGTTTTCCAGATCGACATCGGTGCGGAACAGAAACTCCAGCGGGTACGGCACGCACCACAAGCGCCCTTTGATTTCAATCGACAACACGTTGTGCAGGTCGAGCGACGTGGTGTCGGAGACGCAGCGCACCTGCAACCCCTGCGGCAGAATGCGCGGCTCGAAATTGATAATGGCCTCGGTGAGCTTGCGCTGAATGTCATGCCATTCGATATCGGACATCCGTTTACCCGCGAGCGGCGCGACGCCGAAGTTAACCACCGAGCGACGCACCTGCGGTAGCAGGCTGAGGTCGTGTGAAGAATCGTGGTTGATGGTGTTAAACAGCCATTGCAGATCGCGCAGCACGTGACGACGCAGCGCGGAATGGCTTATCAGGTTGCTGTTTGCCGACTCTTTGACTTTATCCGGCTCGTTATCCGTGAGCCGGTCAAGCAGCGAGGGTTGCATTTTATCGCGCGCCCCCACTTTCTCCTGCCTGCTGCGGGCGTGCCAGCCGCTGCGCAGCAGATCGCCTTCGCCTGCGGGTCTATTCATGCGCGTCGCCTGCCGTGAACGTCACCAGGCTTAGCGAGAGCAACGGGCTTTCGTTTTGCTCGTCAAGCCAGGTTTTCTGCCCCAGCCCCTGGTATAGCGTCTCGTCGTTATCAAGCGGCAGCCATTCGGTGGCGCGCCCAAGCTTGATGTGGTCGCCCGCCTCTGGCGCAAAGGGATAGCGCGCCGGGATCTGACAAACCTGCTCGGCGCCGTCGGTAAGACGCACCAGCGCGTGGCGCCAGACTAAATCGGTGACGCTCGCCGGCGCCTGGAAGCGGATCTCTTCAATGGCGCTGAATGGCAGCCAGACGTAGCGGCCATTGACGATGGCTTCGCACACCGGTCCCAGGCGGGCGTCGCCGTCCATCAGCCATGCAAACGGCTGCGTTTTTTCATTTTCAAAGGTCAGCTGGCCCGGATTCGCCTCGGCCTCTTCCAGCGCCTGCAGGCGCAGCGCCTGGGCGCGTTCGCCGGTTTCCGCCAGCGCTGAGGCGAGTGTTGCAAGCCATGGCCACTGGGCGTCCGGCATCGACGGGCGGGCCTTACCAGCTAATACCTGCTCGCGTTGTTGCTCGCCCGCAATGGCCTGCTCAAGCAGCGTAACGGTGGGCTTCGCCTGCGGTTTTAACGCAAGCCAGCTTTTCAGCTGGGTCAGCGCCCTGGACCAGTTGCCATCGAGCGCGAGAAACTGCACGAAAGCGGCGCGCAGGTCGGCGTCCGCCGGGCGGGTTTTGATTTCGCCTTCCAGGCGCAGCAGCGCGGCGTTGAGCGACTCGCCACCCAGCTGTTGATAAAGCGTATTCATAACGGCTCCTTAGTTTGCTGCGCGCCAGGCGCCAACGGCGGGATCGCGCAGCTGCGGGCGCAGCGCGTCAATCAACACAATATTGAGATGGGCATTCGGGGCGAGCCACGGGCTCCAGAGCTGTTTCACCGCCTCAAGGCGCGCCTGCAAACGCACGTCGTCGCTGGCGAGATCGCGGGAGACCTCCACCGCCACCGTGCCTTCGCTCTTCCAGCTGTTCAGCGCGCTGTCGTAAGGCAGGATCATCCAGCTCTGATCGCTGTTCTCCGTGCTGAAGACCATGCGCTCTTTATTAACCGAGGTGATAAGCACTTTATCCGGGTCGACGCTGTCGCTCAGCCCCACCACCGGGAAACCGTGGAGGTAAGTCACCGGCGTCTCCTCTGGCGCGCCGTTGTTGACCTGCGTCATCACGGCATGACCGCTCAGCCAGCTGCCTTTTTCACAGCCTGCCGCGCCGGACGCCGGGATAAACAGCGCGGGGGCGGCTGCCCCTCCTTGCCAGAAGGTGCGCAGGTGACAGCCGTCCTGCAGGGTAAACTCCTGCCAGGGCGAGCGGTCCGCCGCAGGTGACAGCGTTTCCGGGTTCTGCTCGGGCAGCGAGAGCGCATTGCCCGCAGGCGCGCTGGCGGCAGAGACCGCCAACTGCGGCTGCTGCTGTGGCTGCGGCTGCGACGCAACCTCAACCGCCCACGTTTTGGCTTTGCTTGCCGTGCCCTGCGCCAGCGTCTGCCCCTGCGGATCGTTCAGTTTCCAGGTGAGCTGTTGCAGCTTGCCGCACTGGTGCTCCAGCAGCGAGCCAAGACGCGGCACGAAGTTATCGAGGATGGAAACCTCTTTGTTGCCGTTCGCCACAATGCGCAGCGCCAGCGTCGGTTTACACCAGCTTTGCGGCGTTTTGTCTTTGATGTCATCTATCCAGACATCCAGCTTTTGCGAAGGCGACTGTACGATGCGGTAATTTTCAGCCTGGGCGGTGGTAGCCACCGCCAGGAGCGCCAAACCCGATAGCCAAAGTTTCATATCAATCCTTGTGTGTCTTATCAGTCCCGCAGGGGAAAAAACTGCGCTGCGTCAGAAAGCGTGTGCAGCAAGGTGGTGTCCTGAGGGCTGCCCATCCACACCGCCACGGCGGTGTAGTTATCCTGAGCGCTGCCCTCGCCTTCGCCATTTCTTTGAATAATCTGGTTCATCAACGTCAGCCACTCCTGCGGCGTGTTGACCATGTGCAGCGATTGCTTCATCTGCTCTTCGCTGACGCCATGCCAGAAGCCGTCGGTGCAGAGTAAAAAGGCGTCGCCGTCTTCCACCGGCACCACGTCGCTGTAGCTCGCCTCCGGCCCGCCGTTCTCCATCCCCAGCGCCAGATAAAGCAGGTTGCTGTTAATGTTGTCGGTCTGATGACCGGCGTCTTTCATCTGCTGAACCAGACTGTGGTCGGTGGTGACGTGATAGAGCCAGCCGCGACGAAACAGATAGAGGCGGCTGTCGCCCGCGTGCGCCCAGTAGGCGAGCCGGTAGTCGCGGTCGATAAACAGGCTCACCAGCGTGGTGCCCATGCGCCGGTAATCCTGCGCCGCCTGCTGCTCGCTCAGGATGGCGCGGTTCGCCTGCTGAACGTAGTCGCGAATATGCTGCGCGTTTAAGTGTTTATCGCCATCGAAGCGGGAAAGGATGCTGTTGCGGGCGAGCTCGGCGGCGACATCGCCGCCAGGCAGCCCGGCGATGCCGTCGCAGACGACAAAGCAGGCCGAACGTTCCCCGATGGTTTCTCCCGTCTGATCCTGGTTGCTGGCGCGCGTTCCCTGGCGGGAGAGAGAAGCCGTTGCGATGTTCATTCTTCTTCCGATCCGCTCTGTGAGTCTTTGTACTGATTCACTTCCATGTCATAGGCGTGCAGGAACGCCTCGCCAAACAGGGTGTGGAAGTCATCTTCTATCTCACCTGCCGTCTCACCGTAGGTGCGAACAAAATAGTCCCACAGCGCCCCTTTGCGGCTGCCCGGCAGCGACAGGCGCGAGGTGACGCCGTCAAGCTTCGCCTGCTCTTCCAGCTGTTCCGGATTAAAGGATTGCAGCATCGCAGCGATGATGGCGCGGATGCCGGAGATCATCCCAAGCTGGTGCGCCTGTAAATCGATAAGCGCGTCGCGTACCGATTTTTTCGGCGGCATAAAGCCCGGCATGCGGGTGCCGAACATCTGCATCAGCACCGTTTTACCGGAAGGCAGCAGCTTGAACGGGTTGTTGGCGTCGTCCAGCACCATGGTCATGTCCGCTTTTACGCCGCGTTTAAGAATGGAGCGCGACGAGAGCAGCGCCACCGTACCCTGCGAGAACATGCTGAGGATCTGCCCGAGCTGGCGCATGTTTTCCCGGTCGAACTGCGGCACCGGCTGCATATCGCCAAGCCCCATGCCCTCCAGCAGCGCTTCCAGCAATTCGCCCTGCAGCACGTCGCCGCGAGCGGGCTGCTGAGGCGCAACCGACGAGGAGGCGGCGTTCTGCACCGGGTCGATACGCAGGCGGCCTTTCGGCGTCTGGGTGGCGCTGCGCGCCACCGCCTGCGGCGTCGGCATGGTGAACCCGGCGTACTCCTGGCGGCCCGGCTCTTCCGCTGGCGTTTCAGCGTCTTGACGCGGCGGCTCGGCATCGAACAGCGGTGAAGCAGCCAGCGGATCGCTGTCCTGCGCGTTGTCTGAAGTGGCATCCCGGGCGTCCGCCAGCGGCGCGCCGCCCATCAGGCCCAGCGGGTCGTTCTCTTGCGCTTTGGCGGCTGGCGGTTCGTCGCCAAACAGCCCCAGCGGATCGCGCTGTTCCGTTTTCGCGGCGGCGTGCGCTTCAGCGGTTAACGGTTCGCCACCGAGCAGACCCAGCGGATCCGGCTCTTTCGGCGCGCTCTCCTGCGCCGTGGCGGACGCCTCGTGCGCGTCGGCAGGCGTGTTCTGCTGGTCCGCCAGATCGTCCGGGTGGGTTAACGGCACCCCGCCCATCAGACCAAGCGGGTCGTCGTTGCGCGCGGCGGGCGCGCTCGCCCCGCCGCTGAACAGCGCCAGCGGATCGAGCTCATCCTGCGGCGTTTCTTTTGGCAGCGATGGTTCGTTCGCTTTAGGCGCCACCAGCGTGGAGGGCGTGGCGTCGTTAAAAATGCTGTCGTTCTTAAACAGCGCGTCGTCGCTGAACAGCTTGTCGGTATCGACATGCTTACGCTCAAGCTGCGGATCGCTGTCCCGGAACATCGCCAGCGGATCGTCTGTATTGCGCTCCGCCGCTTTCGGCTGGGCGAACGGGTCGTGCGAAGCGGCGGGCTGCGGCTTCGTGCGGTTGCTGGAGATGCTGTCGGAGATAGAGAACTCCTGCATCAGGCTGTCCCAGATCTCCGTCGGCACCGCCGTTGGCGCAGACTCTGCGCGCGCTGACGCGCTGGCAGGCTTCGGCGCAGACGCGGCGGCTGGCGCGGGCGGCGGCGTGATGGTCGCGGCCATGCGGCTCACCGGCTGGGTGTCCTGGTGCAGACTGGTCACTTCAATGCGGTAATCATCGATGCCGAGAATGTCACCGTCCTGCAACTCCACCTGACGCCCCCGCTCCAGCGGGATGTCGTTCAGCACAACGCGGGTTACGCTGCCGCGGTTGGTGATGCGGCACTCGCCCTGGGCATCGACATGAACGATCGCCTGCAGGCGGGAGATAACGCGGTCGTTGTCGGGCAGCACCAGGTTGTTATCCGTGCCGCGGCCGATGGTGCCGCCGGGGGCATAAAACTCACAGCTGCCCTGAGGCGGCTGGTGGCCAGGTTTTGTGGAAATAATCGTGAATCGCATAGCGTATTCCTGCTGGTATGATTAGCGCTCAAACGTCGCGTTTCTGTCCAGACGCCCGGCGTTTGAGTGCTGAGAAACAGAGCAGCGCCTGCGCGCCGCCCGTCATGGTCCGTTATTTAGCCTCGCGCTTCACAACCGGAGCGGTTCATTTTGTTGATGAGATTCATATAAGCGCTATTAACCGCATCGCTGCGCATGCGAATACTCATATTGGATTTGAGGAAATGGTTAACCGCGAGGCTGCCTTTCTCCGCGTCGCGCAGCGCGCTACGGCCTGCGCCCAGCAGGTCGTTGACTTCGCTTTTCAGCGGCTCGCACCCCTGGTTCATCTCGGCGAGTTTATCCAGCGACTGGCGGAACTGGTTGTCTATCTCCTTACTCGGCTTCTCGTCGTTGTAGGCGTTGAAGAAGGTCTCCCCGGCATTCATGGTCTCTTTTGCATAGAGCGCGATGCCGCTGCGGTAGTAGTCCGGCGAGCCTTTTTTCGCACTTTCGAAAGTATGTCGAAGATTGGCGTCATCGCGTTTTTCAAGCGCGGTATTGAAGTTCTGCTGGGCGCCCGCCAGGGTTGTCATCAGCGTGACATACTGCTCTTCTTTCTCGCGCGCCTTCTGGCCGCCATCCGCCAGCATCCCTTTTGAATCCTGATAGTCATTTAACTCTTTCACCAGCGGCAGCGCGGCGTTGAGCGCATTGCCGTATGATTCGGCTGGCGCGTCGAGATCCGCCATGGCAGGTTTCATGGCGCGCGCTTCGCCAAGACGCTCCGCCATACGCTTCAGCGAGGTATCATCCGCCACCCAGTAAGCATCGTAGTCGCCGTTTTTCTTCTGACGCTTCATATAGTCGATATGCTTCGCCAGATCGCTCGCCGCGCTGTAGGTAAAGCCGTTCGCCGCATCCACATAGGCGTTAAATTTGGCTATCTCTTGTTGCTCGGTATTTTCCTGCTGCGCTGCCGGGTCCGGCATGGCACCGGCGCTGTTTGTCTGGTCATCGCAACCGGCGCTGGCAAAACAGGCCATCGCGATTAACGAAGCGAGACAACACTGCTTTATAGTCTTCTTCATTCCTTTTCCTTGTAATTACATAGCATTAAATCGTATCTGGCCCATATCGGCCGACACGGCGCATCCGTTTTTAGTGATACTTGTTATACAGGGCCTGGATTTTCTGGCTTTCGGCAATCAGCGAGCATTTCAGCACTCGGTAGTCGCTTTTGATCGACCCGCCAGTTTTGGCTTGCAGCGCCTGCGCTGTTGCTGCATCCGCTTCTTCAAAAGCCGCAACCGGCAAGTTGCTGGCTTCAAGCCAGGCGGCGGCGCTGGCCTGAGCGTCATTTTTAAGCGAGGCGTTATCGGCAATTTTGCTTATGCAGCGGGTTTGCACCCAATGCGTAAAAATTTGCTGCTGGGAGAAGGCACTTATTTCAGGCAGGCTTTGCGCGCAGACGGCAGGCAAAGCGATGAACAGCATTAGCATCAAACGCTTCATAGCGTCAGTCCTGTATTGAGGCTTATTACTCGTAAGGGATCGCCTGAAGCTGTTTAATTCGTTCCAGATCAAGGCGGGTAATGCACTGGTTGGCTAAATCGAGATTCACATTACTCGCATTTTCGGCCAGGTACGCTTCTATCTTGCACTGTCCGTCGCGGTATTTAAGCCATCCGCGCTGCGAGTCAAGCAACACTTGCTGATACGCTTTATTCGTTTCCGGTGCGGCTTGATAACTGCTGGCGATACGCTTTTTGGCCTGCGCATACGCTTTATTAAGTGACTCCTCGGCCTGAGCTTTATTTGCCGTTGAGCAGTTTAATACTTCGGTGTCGTTAGCCCCTTGAGCACAGTCGCTCATCGCAAAAGCCCCTGTGCTGCATAAGGCTAAGGAAGCAAAAATAATCAGTTTCGCACGCATTCTTTTCCCTGTTACGCTCAACCAGCACGGCAAGTGCAGTGGCAGAGAACCGGTTTCCTTCTCAGCTAATTAATTATCCGCTTTGCCTTTATATTTTTTAATCAGGTCAGATAATTCTTTGCTGTGATAAAAGTCGATGCACTTTGCCATCGTCATCGGTACGCCAGCCTGACTTCCATATTTTTTTTCAAGGAAGGTTTTACCCAGTTTCTCTACAGCCGTATGCGCTTCAAGAGAATAATCGCCAAACTCCAGGTATCCCCTTGCTGCGGCAGACGCATCTTTTTTGACTTCGTCGGCCTGATACCCCTGCGCCAGGCAGGTGCTTAACGCATAGTTTTTAAGGTATTCCTCGGAGTTGTATTCCACGCGGGCCATCAGTTGAAAAGAAACCAACAGGCCGGAGCACATCAACACGCTGACTTTATTCACCATCCCTGTGCCTCTGAAAAGAATAAAGTGAGCCCTTGCGGGCTCACTGCAATTACGCTTCTTTGTTTTCTTTGATATTCCAGCCAGCGCTGCTTTCTGCGCCTTTACCACCAGCGGAAGTCTGCTCCCAGTACTGCTGTTTCACTTTCGCAGCCTGGAATGCATAGGTCACGCCTACGGTATCGCCGTTGTCAGCGCCGGTGTACTGTACGGATGTTACCAGCACGTCTTCCAGCGTAATGCGCGCATATTCCACCTGCTGGCCGCCTGCTTTGCAGACAGACAGTTCCACTTTGGTCAGGTGCTTACCGCTGGAGCAGTGTTTCAGGATTGCTGTAGTCGATTTGTCGATCAGCGCATTAACGTGCAGATCGTTAAAGTTCACTTTACCGGCACCGCCGCCGCCGCCAACGCTCATATTACCCGGCTGGGATGCGCCCCAGGAAAAAGAGGTAATATCAGTCCAGCCGGTGTGGTTAGAATCTTTAGATTCGCCGGTTACGCCGTCGACCTTCAGGAACATATCAATAGCCATAATATCTACTCTTCGTTAATGAAAATTATTGCTTTCGAAAAAGCACTTATATGGCAAACAGGAAAGCATGGGGCTGAATAAAACCGTCCATATTTTACCTCTGCCTCATATCAAACGACCCATGTCATTTGACAGTCTTACATTCCCCCTGAATGAACGGAAAGAATGTGAAGTCTTTTACTACTGTGGATTATCCTGATTCCAGGTGCGGTCAGGGTTTTCTAATAAAACCGCTTTCGCCACCTTATCCAGTTCAGGGCTGTGGTATAAACGCAGACAATTTAGCGTTAACCCTTTATTGTCCTTACTACGGTCGCTATGCGAATAATTAACAGCGCCTTTAAACTGGTCGATCAGGTCATTGATTTTCTTGTCACCGTTATCAATATCAAAAGGCACCCATTCACGCAGGGCATTTGATGTGTGCGCCGCATCGAGCGAAAATGTGGAATATGGCTCAGCAATTTGTGCCAGGCAGCGCGCCAACACAATATCTTTTACGACCTGTATGTATGGCTTATCTTTAATAAAAGCGACAGGATCGGATGTCGCACCGGCAAAAGCGCTGTTGCAAATAAACAGCAAAGCGAAAATATCTTTTTTCATGGTGTTTTAATGACAGTTCGTCACCTTTTTTACCGCCTCGACGATAAGCGCGGCGGCACGCTCTTTTTTTAGCCGCTCGGGTGATACTTTTGCAAAGTACCCGTAGGTCCATTCGTGCAAAGCGCCAGGTTTAATGGGTAGGTCAGCACACCACTGCGATCCTTCAGTGGCATCCAGCACACCTGCGAAATACATATCGGCTTTGATACGCTCGCGCTCGTTCTGCCTGTTGCTCCATGCGGCGAAAAAACGCGCCCCCGTCATGTGGGTGTCAAAACGGGTTAATAATGCCGGGTCGCGCGGAAATACGGCGGTACTGTCTTCAGGCAAAGACTCTGCTCGCGGGTATGTATAAATCGTGTTTTTTGCTGCGGCTAAAGCCGACAGCGCCAGCAGTCCGCCTGCAAGGGCAAGGCGCATTTTCATCACGCTTCCTTGTGTGTCTTACGCTAATGACAGGCCGTAAGGAGTGCCCTTACGGCCAGAGCAGGATTACGCGTCGTTGCTCTTAAGCGAAGGCAGCTTGGAGACCAGACGCAGCGAAACGGTCAGCCCTTCCAGCTGATAGTGCGGACGCAGGAAGAACTTGGCGGCGTAGTAGCCCGGGTTGTCTTCTATCTCCTGCACCTGCACTTCCGCTGCGGCCAGCGGTTTGCGGGACTTGGTCTCCTGAGAGGAGTTCGCCGGGTCGCCGTCCACGTAGTTCATCACCCAGTCGTTCAGCCAGCGTTCCATCTCTTCGCGCTCGCGGAAGGAACCAATCTTGTCGCGAACGATGCACTTCAGGTAGTGCGCGAAGCGGCAGCAGGCGAACAGGTAGGGCAGACGCGCCGCCAGACGCGCGTTGGCGGTGGCGTCCGGGTCGTGGTATTCCGCCGGTTTTTGCAGCGACTGCGCGCCGATAAACGCGGCGAAGTCGGAGTTTTTACGGTGGATCAGCGGCATAAAGCCGTTTTTCGCCAGTTCCGCTTCGCGACGGTCGCTGATGGCGATTTCGGTCGGGCACTTCATATCCACGCCGCCGTCGTCGCTCGGGAAAGTGTGGCACGGCAGGTTTTCCACCGCCCCGCCCGACTCCACGCCGCGGATGGAGGTGCACCAGCCGTACTCTTTGAACGAGCGGTTGATGTTGGTCGCCATCGCATAGGCGGCGTTCGCCCAGGCGTAGTTGTTGTGGTTCGCACCGTCGGTCTCTTCTTCAAAATCGAAGCTGTCCACCGGGTTGGTGCGAATGCCGTACGGCAAACGGGAGAGGAAGCGCGGCATCACCATCCCCAGATAGCGCGCATCTTCCGACTCGCGCAGCGAACGCCAGGCGGCGTACTCGGTGTTCTGGAAAATCTTGGTGAGATCGCGCGGGTTCGCCAGCTCCTGCCAGGACTCCATCTGCATCACGCTCGGCGCGGTGCCGGTGATGAACGGGCAGTGCGCGGCGGCGCCGATGCGCGCCATCTCGCCTAACAGCTCAACATCCTGCGGGCTGTGGTCGAAGTAGTAATCGCCCACGATGCAGCCAAACGGCTCGCCGCCGAACTGGCCATACTCTTGCTCGTAAATCTTTTTGAAGATAGGGCTCTGGTCCCAGCCCACCCCTTTGTAACGCTTGAGGGTGCGGCCCAACTCCTGCTTGGAGATGCTCATAAAGCGGATTTTCAGCATCTCGTCGGTTTCGGTGTTATTCACCAGATAGCTCAGGCCGCGCCAAGCGCTCTCCAGCTTCTGAAACTCGTCATGGTGAATAATCTGGTTCACCTGCTGCGAAAGCTGCTCGTCGATGCCGGCTATCAGGTTTTGAATGGTGCGGTAGGTGTCGTTAGAAAAGGTAACGGTGTTCTCCAGCGCCTGCTGCGCCAGGGTTTTAACCGCGCTTTCCACGGCGGAACGCGCCTGGTCGGTTTTCGGGCGGAACTCTTTATTCAGCAGCGCGCTGAATTCATCCTGGCTGAACGCCTGTCCCGCCTGCTGCTCATGTTGTTGAGTCGGGTTGCTCATGATTACTCCTCGCTACCTTTTTCGCTCTCTTCGTTTTTCGGCATCTGGCTCAGGGATTTGAGCAGCGTCGGGTCCTGCAGAATTTTGGCGATAAGCTCTTCCGCGCCGTTTTTGCCGTCCATGTAGGTCAGCAGGTTAGAGAGCTGGGTGCGCGCTTCCAGCAGCTTGTTAAGCGGCTCGACCTTGCGCGCCACGGCGTCCGGCAGGAAATCTTCCATGCTTTCAAAGGTCAGGTCGACGTTCAGTTTGCCTTCGCCGGTCAGGGTGTTGTCCACATGGAACGCCACGCGCGGCTTCAGCGCCTTCATGCGCTCATCGAAGTTATCGATGTCGATTTCCATGAATTTACGCTCGTCGACCGCAGGCAGGTTCTCCACCGGTTTGCCGACCAGGTCCGCCATAACCCCCATCACAAACGGCAGCTGGATTTTGCGCTCCGCACCGTAAATTTCTACGTCGTATTCGATCTGTACGCGGGGCGCACGGTTGCGTGCGATAAATTTCTGCCCACTGTTACTCATTGCCATGATGTTCTCCATCAAAGATGCGCGGTGAAGGTGTGTCGCCAGACGCTATGCCCGGCGTCGTAATAAGAGACGCGTCAGTCGCGGCGTCCAAAGATGTTTTCCAGCTGGTGCACGCCATCCGGCGCCAGATCCCGGATGATGTCCATAAAGTTGAGCTCGATAAGCCGCTGCACCCGCTCAATCATCAGCGGCGCGGGGTGGCTCGGCTCGTACTGCGCGAAATAATGCTTGGCTTTCTCCAGCATCAGCTGCGCGTCGGCGCGGCTGGTGACCTGCACGCTGCGCCAGTCCGCAACAAACGGCGCGGCTTGCGCGGCGACAGGCGCAGAGCCGTCCGCCTCGCCAACGTCCGCCGCTTCACGGCTCGCCAGCAGCGAGCCGATATCGGTGGCCTGACAGGCGCTGGCGACAAGCCCGACGGTTTTTTGCAGCTGTTCCATTTCCGGTACGCCGCTTTCCCCCAGATAGCCGGTCAGCAGTTCGCGGATGGTTTGCAGGCGCTCGTTTATCTGCACGACCGCCTGGATGCCAGGCTGGTCGCCGCGCGCCAGCTCATCGAGCAGACGCGGACGGCCGCCGGGATAGTCCGGGCACTCCGTCTTGCTGCCGTCCAGCAGCGCCTGGGCGTCGCGCAGCGAGATCTCATCGCCGTTTGAGCGCAGGAGCGAAGCGCTGCGCACGGCGCTGGTCAGCTCCGATTTATCGCCAAGCCCCGCCAGCGCGTTGATGCGGTAGAACGGGTCGGTTTCGCCATACTCCTCCAGCAGCGGATAGAGCGGCTCCCAGTAAAGAGAGATGGCCTGCTGCACCAGCAGCAGCCCGTCGGCATAGCCCGCAAGGCCGCGGCGGCGGGTCCAGGCGTGGGTAAGCGCCAGCATAACGCGCAGATCTTTAGTGCGCCCAAGCAGGCTGACGGCGAGCTTTTCTACCGTGGTCCAGTCCGCCGGTTCCGCCGGAATAATGGTGTCGCCGAACTGCTGCTCGGCCTTGCCCTGGCTCGCCTGCTCCATCGCCTGGTAGTCGGCGTCATACTCCAGGTTTTCGCCGCACGGTTTTTCCGGGCTTATCGGGGCGAGAAAGTCATCAATGCTCATCAGATACCTGCTTACTCAAACATAGGCGGATAGAGGCCATGGCGTCCGGGGCGGGCGCCGCCTGCCGGGTCGAACAGCAGCGTAAAGAGCTGTCCGGTGAAGTTGCCGCTGTGCACGTGGGTGTAAAGCGGGTAGCCGTCGCAGCGGTTGGTCCACCAGAAGCTGGTCTGACGCTGCGGGTCGAAGCACTCCGCCGCCTGCGGCCAGCCCAGGGTGCAGGTCTCTTCCCCTTCATAACCAATTACGTCGAGGATGTCGGAGCGCTTTTCCGGTTCGGCGGGCTGCGGCTTAGGGATAGCCATCAGCGTCTGGTCGAGCTGCTCGGCGGAGTAGCTGTTGCGCACGGCATGCAGCAGCACGCGGCCAAGCTGCTGATACCAGCTTTCCGCCTGGGCCAGCAGGCGCGGCGACCACTCTGTCGGGCTAAAGGCTATCTGGGCGCAGACGGGATACTGGCGGCCTACGCTGTCGCGTCCCGGCAGCAGGCAGCCCATCTGCACCATCTGGCTGCCAAGCATCGGCGGCACGACAAAGTTCCAGACCGGCGCGCTGGCGAACTGGCGCTCGCCGAAGCGCTGCTCTTCCTGAAGCCATGCGTGCAGGCCGACCTGAAACCAGTGCGACCACTGACGCTGGAGCGAGTCGGGAAAGCGACGCTGTAAGAAGTCGCCGGCACTGGGTAACTTTCCGTACCAGCTGTACCAGTTCATCGCAGGAGAATTCGTCATACGGCTGTCCTTGCGGTTAGGGGCATGAAAAACGGGGGAGCTGGAACGGGTTGCGAATGCTGTTGGGCGCAAACTCCAGCGTGACCTGATGGCCATCGACGGTAAACGTGGCCTGGCGGCTCAGGCTGCCGCTCCCCGGGCTGATGCGCGCCTTGTCGAAAAAGCGGTTCAGCGCCCAGGCGCCGTTAGTCACCAGCGTCGAGGTGCTGCCGTTGGTCAGTCCCAGCTGCATGCGCACCTGATTGGTGCCGCCCGGCCCCGGCCAGTTCATGATCTGCACCGCCTGCGGACCATGGCTGTAGCGCAACAGCTGGCCGTCCACATCCAGCGTCAGGTTAAGAATGGTGTTATCCATCCGTACGGTGCGCACCGTAACCTTATAAGAAGGGGTGGTGGCGCCGTTGGCGAAGAAAGCGTCGCGAACAGATTGCGCCTGCTGGAAAGGACGCAGCAGCCCTTCGCTGCCCGGCAGCGTTTTGCCGTCAATGCCCGGCATAAAGCGCCAGTTCGCCTGGGTGGTGTCTACTTTATTGGTCAGGTTGTCGCGAAAAAACGTGTCCATTAGCCCGGTGCCCGGCGCAAACATGCGCGCCAGGTCATCCGGCGTCACTTCGCTGCTGGCGCTGCGCACCAGCGGGTAGCGTCCGGCGATGGCCTGACGGCAGAAGCCGCCCACTTCAACGTTAATGCGCTTGCGCACGTTTTCGAGATCCCGGCGCTGCGTATCGCTGCTCGCGCCCACCGCCATATTGCTGAACATGGTTTGCAAACCGCCCGGCAGACGGCCCGCGCTCGCCTGCAGGCGGCTGATAGCTTCGCCGCCCGGCGCGGGCATGCCGCTGTTCGCCGCGTCCTGCACGGCGGTCAGGTAGCGGTAGAGTTCGTCAACCTGCTTAAGAAAGTCGTCAAAAACGATGGTTTTGCCGCCCTTCTCCAGCGGCTGCGCCAGCTCAATCATCGGCGCGTAGTGGTCAGTCACCAGTTGCTCCGGCGTCTGCGTCATCACCGCGCCCTGGGTCGGCGCTTTATCGCGGTCGCTAAACAGCGCTTCCAGCGTGCGGGTGGCGCGGTTGCTCTGCTCGCTGGCCTGTTCGGCATTTTCCGGCGACGGCGTGTCGCGCGAGAGCGTCAGCACCTGGCTTAAGTTCTGTACCAGCCGGCGCAGCGGCGAGTTGTTGCCGGAAAGCAGCCGCGCCGTGTTGATGCGCTGGGAGAGATCGGCGCTGTTGTTCAGCTGGATATCGGCGAGATAGCTGTCCCAGTTGGCGATAAAGTCGCGCATATAGAGCTGGCGCACGGCGTTATCCGTCTGCTGTTTATCTTCCTGCGCCGTCGCGCCGCCCAACACCCAGGCGTCATCTTCATGCAGCGCGGTAGTCACGCTGTCTATCTGGCCGTTGAAGCTTTTCCAGTAACCGTCCGGGGTATAAAGCCCCGGCACCCCTTCGCTCACCGGCTTGCCGCTTTTGCGGGAGAAAACCAGCTCGCTCTGCGGCCCGCCGAGAGCGGCCAGCGATACCGGCTTGAGGTTTTCGTCATGCTCAAGCAGCCGTTTCAGGCGGCCGTAGACGCGGGCGGAAAGCGGCTGACGGTTGATAAGCGCCTGCTCGCGGGCTATCAGCGCCTCGTCTTTCGCATAAGGCGAAGACTGGATCTGCGGCTCCAGCAGCTGCGTCAGGTGCCACTCAAGCTCGCGCAGCTGCGCCTGCGTCACATTCTGCGGCAGGTTGCGCTCCAGGTTCAGCATCACCCACGAGTGCAGGAATTTCCCGTCGTAATGCTTCGGCTGGTAAAGCATCTGATAGGCTTTCAGCGCTTCGTAGCTGTACTCCACGTCGCTGCCGTTGTCGTTGCGAAGCCAGGTGGTGATATGCATGGCGACGGCGGGCAGCAACATCTGGTCCAGCGCTTTCTGATAGAGCGACTGCGACGCGTCGCTGACGTCATAACCGCGGTAAAGCCCCATACGGCGAGTGACCGGCGGGTCGTTAACGTCGAATTCCTTGCTTTTCGGCAGATCCACCAGGCCATTAAGCAGCGGCAGCAGCGCAAAGAGGTCGCGCTGCTGGAGGTTTTGCAGCGCCTTGCTCTGCTGCTCCACCTGCGGCACTTTCGCCTGCACCTCTTCCAGATACGCTTTGTTTTTACCGTAGCTGGTAAGCCACAGGCCGCCGAGGATCACCAGCAACGCCAGCAGCGCCGCATAGCCGGACCAGATAACCGCGCGGTTGCGCAGCTCCCACCAGCGGTTCTCCCCGGCGATGCCCGCCTCCTGGAAAATGACGTTTTGCAGCAGGTTTTTAATGAAGAAGCTCTGACCTTTCGCCCCCGGGATGGGCGCTTCTTTGCTTACCGAGTCCCAGTTGTCGCCCGCGCCGCCTTCCGGCAGCGAAAGCGCGCGGTTGAGCTCGCCCATCACCCGGTCGAACGGCATCCCTTCCTGCGTGCCGCTCGCGAAGTAAATGCCGCGCGGCGAAAACTCGGTTTCAAAGTTGGAGCGGGCGAACACCGTGCTCAGGTAGTCGGCCAGCAGCGGACGCAGCGCGGCGAACTCCTGCGGGAAGAGGTACGCTTCGGCGCGGGTTTTGGCATCGTGCTCTTTGAGCATGGTTTCCGGCAGGCCGGCGTCGAGGCGCTGTTGCAGCAGAGAGAATTCCTGCGCGAAGCTGCCCAGCAGGTCGAAATCGGCCTGTTTCGTCTGCTCCCAGGGGAACGTGAAGCCCCAGATCTGGTCGCGCTGCGCCTTGTCGAAATCGGCAAACCAGGCGCGAAAGCCCTTAAGCAGGTCAACCTTGGTCACCATCACATAGACCGGAAAACGGATGCCCAGCTGTTCATGCAGCTCCGAAAGGCGCTGGCGCAGGTTCACCGCCTGCTGGCGCGACGCCTCGGCGGATTGCGTGAGCAGGTCTGAAATGCTGATGGTGATAATGACGCCGTTGACAGGCTGGCGGCGGCGATATTTGCGCAGCAGTTCAATGAACTTCAGCCATTCGCCTGCATCCTGCGCCTGCTCGCTCTCCTGCGTGGTATAGCGGCCCGCGGTATCCAGCAGCACCGCTTCGTTGGTAAACCACCAGTCGCAGTTACGGGTGCCGCCAATGCCGCGCAGCGCCGTTTTGCCAAAGCGATCCGCCAGCGGGAATTGCAGCCCGGAGTTGGCGAGCGCGGTGGTTTTCCCGGAGCCGGGCGCGCCGATAATCACATACCACGGCAGCTGATAGAGATACTGGGTGCCGAAGCGCTGCGTCCACTGCGCGCCGCGGTTGCCCGCCTTGCTGAAATGCGCTTTTTTCAGCATTTGCGCCGCTTCGTCAAAACGGCTGGCGAGGACCTGGTCTTCGCTGTTCAGGCGGTTTTGCGGGTCCACCGCCTGCGGCTCGGTGGTGTTCTCTTTAAGCTTGTCCATCAGCTTGCGGTTGAGCCAGGCGTTATAAAGCCGCGGCACAATATGGCTCTGGGCCCAGATAAAGTAGACCACCACGATGCTGATGATGCGGTTCTGCTCCGATTCCAGCGGCCGGGTATCGACGATGGAGAGCAGCGGACCAATCATCCAGATCACTGCCGAAAGCGCCGTGACGCCGAGGAACCCCCACAGCAGACGATTGGTAAGAATGGAAAGAAGTGTAGTCAGCATCCTTAGTTTCCTTGCGGCAATCCGTTCAGCTCAGCCCGGGTGTTTTCAGGCGACACCAGCAGCGTAATTTCCACACGGCGGTTGCGGGCGCGGTTTTCCGGGGTGTTATTCGGCGCCACCGGGTTCATCTCTCCCCGCCCTTCCGCTTTCACGCGTTCAGGTTGCGAGAGACTTTCCTGTAGCTGTTTTTGCACCGAGCGGGCGCGCTCCAGCGAAAGTTCATAGTTAGAGGCGAAGCGCGCGCTGCGAATCGGCACGTTGTCGCTGTAGCCCACCACCAGGATCTTGCCGCTGACGTTGTTCATTGCCTGGGCGATGCGGTCGATAACCGGATCGTAGCGGTCTCGCACCACGGTCGAAGCGGAAGCGAACAGCCCGTCGCCTTTGAGGATAACCACGCTGCGGTCGGCCTCATCTTTCACCGCCACCAGCCCCGCCTCGATTTCCGGGCGCAGGAAGCCGCGCAGGTTGAGCACCGCAGGCAGACGCTGCGCCGGTTGCTGAATGGTCGCTTCGGGCAGTGGCGTCTGGTAAATCTTCGCCAGCACCGGGTTGGTGACGTCGCCGAGCCGCCAGTTGAGAATGATGTAAAACAGGCAGCCGATGAAACCTGCAAGCGCCACGCAGGCCCAGAGCGGCACCATCGGCCGCCACAGTTTACGCAATACCGGCTGGTCTTCCGGGTGCGGCGAAAGCGGCGGCGGGTAACTGCCGCGCACGCCGCGGATCATCTGCCATAACCGCTGCTTAATGGTCTCCAGCTGGGTGCGGCCGTTGTCCAGCACCCGGTAGCGCCCTTCAAAACCGAGCAGCAGGCAGTAGTTGATCATCTCCAGCAGCAGGATGTGCTCGCGCGGGTTTTGCGACAGGCGCGCCAGCAGCTGGAAGAACTTCTCGCCGCCCCAGGTTTCGTTATGGAAGGTCACCAGCAGCCCGCTGCCGGACCAGACGCCGCTGCTTCCCCACGGCGTGAGCGCGGCGGCTTCGTCAAGCGCCGTACAAAGGCAGTAACGGGCGCCGACAATCACTTCATAAGGCAGCCCCGCCTGCTGGCAGCGCACCTCGAAGCGACGGATCTCATCAATTAAACGCTGGCGCAGCCCCGCCTGGTCGTCATGGGAGACGGAATGGCGGATTTGCGGGATGGCGTTAAGCAGCGGATTGGCCGCCGCCACCAGGGGGTTATTGCCACTCGCTCCGGTAAACGCGGCATCGCTGCCGGAGGCCTGTCGTTCCTGCATAATAAGCGCTCGCTTGATTATTCTGTCGGGCTACGGATGGCCCAAAACTCCATATCCAGTCCCGGGAATTCGCCCGCCAGATGCAGGGCGAACGCGCCGGACTTATCCATTTCACCCCACAGCTCGCCGCCCTTTTCCAGTTCGAAGTAGCTGTAACCGGCGTGCCAGGGGATTTGCGGCGGCGCCACCGGCATGGCGCGCAGCACAATGCCCGGCAGTTGAAGCTGGACCAGATCGCGGATTTTAGAGACGGGCGCCACTTTCATCTGCGCCGGGAAATGGGTTTGCAGATGCTCGCCGGGCACGTTGGCTTTCACCGCCAGCACAAAGCCAAATTCGCGCACCATGCTGATTTCCGGTACGGTGGCGATGTTGAGTCCATGAGAGCGTTCGTTGAGCGGCAGCTGGATGGCATGGTCTTCCATCACCAGCGACAGCCCCTGGCGCAGCAGCAGCATCAGTTTGCTAAAGCAGCCCGCGAGGTCGTCATGGTCATAAACCGGCAGCACGTTTTCCGCGGCGCGCTGGGCAGTCCAGGTGGCAAGCTCCGTAGCGAAAGGCAGCCAGCTGCGCCAGAGCGTCTCCGGGTGAATAAGAGGCAGCGTTTTAACGTGCGAGACGTCGCCAAGATGGCGGTTCACCAGCGCCAGCAGCGTAAACTCAATCAGCTCGGAGGTATTGAAACGGCCCGGCTGGCGCAGACGGCCGCCAATCTGCTGGCTGCGCTGCACCAGCAGACCGTGCAGATCGTTAATCATGCTGTAGATTTGCTGGCTGTTATTGGCGTTGAGCATCGGCGGAATGTAGCTGTTATCCAGCCGAACGTGGTTGTCGTTGCGCTTCTCAACGACAACCGCGACGCCGATGGCGGTCCACTCCGCCGTCAGATCTTTTTCCAGCATCAGTTGCAGGCGCAGGCGGCCGAACTGCACCGTCGCTTCGCCAACCGACATCGCATTGTCGTCTTCCACTTCCTCTTCGAAAGTCACGAAGCGCGCCAGCGAGGCCTTCTCTTCGCTAAAGACCACCTCTTCGCGCCCGCCCCGGCGGACCGGCAGCGCCAGCACCACTTTTTCTCCGGAAAGGTTATCGGGGATGTGCAGCGGCGGCGGGCCGTTGCGGCCGTCGCGGAAATGGAAAAAGGTGCCGTCAGGCAGAAGCCCGCTGGCGTAGCTCAGCGCCACGCAGCCCTGGCGCAGCATCGCCTCGTCCAGTTCCAGATCGAGAAACCCCCACAGGTAGGGGCGTTGCAGCGAACCCCATTCGCGGATGTTGCTTTGCAGGTAACTTTCCGCACGCTGAAAATGGTGCGGGCGCAGGAACATGCCTTCGGTCCACACGACCTTTTCTGCTTTCGTCATGATGTTGTGTTTTCCTGTAAGGAAACGCGTTACTGGCTAATGACGCGGATCCCATTTACGTCAAGAAAGAGACTGGCCTGCAGCTCGTCTGCGGACCATTTCCAGAACTGGTAGAGATGGCTTTCGCCCGGTACAGGCAGAGGAAGAGAAATGCGCCACTTTTTGCCGTCCAGCGCCTGGTACTCCGCCATCACGCCGATGTAGCGCGCTTCCGGCGAGCTTTGTCCGCTCAGCGTTTTCGAAAGCTGGCCTGGCATGAGGAAGAACACGTCGCTGTTCAGCAGATTCGCGCCAAGCACGCCTGACGCGTTGTTCTGCAGGGAGTAGAAATCGGCGGACATAAAGTCCGCATCTGATTTCAGCAGCAAGACCCTGACTTTAAGCGGCGCAGAGTCGTTGATTTGCGGATGAGCCTGAAACTGAAGAGTGTAGCGGGAGGGCTCGCTGTGTGAAGACGATGCGCAACCACTGACCAACGTGAAAATCAAAATACCAAACGCCAGGCAGACCCGGCCAAAAAAGTTTTTGTTATGCATAGGGATTCGCTCGCAGAAGCGGGATTAATCCAGAATCCAGGTACCGTTGTTGCTGTCCTTGCAGGCTTTGCCGCTGCCGTCAACGTTCACGCAGGTCGCTTTTTTACGTGCTTTCGGGCGAATGGCTTGCTTGCGGACCGTCGCGTCATACTGGTCGGCTTTCACCACGGCGCGCATCGGCACATAGCCAATCAGCTCATCTTTGCCTTCGTCAGCCAGCGCCATCCAGAAGTGCTCAACCTGCCCTAACACTTCATAGGTTTTACCGGTTTCAAGGGTGCGAATGACTTTACCGCCGAAATCCGGACGGCTCATCAGCGAGGCCGGGTACAGCGCGCGGTAAGAGACATTTACCGGGGTAAATTCCGCAGGCGGAGAGACCGCATAACGGTGGGTCAACGTAACGCCATTGACCTGGCTTGTGACGATCGTGTCATCTGTTAATGCCGGTTTCTGCGGCGCTTTACAACCTACAACAGCAAAGACAAACAAAAGAGAAAGGAGCGTTCGCATTTTCATATGCTTTTCCGTAGCAATATTCTTGATGATGGTTGGTGAGGAGGTGAAATTTGACTTAAGTGCTATTATTAAAGAAAGATGAATTTTTTAATTCCGCTTTCCTGTGCAAAGAGCATAGCTACCGCACGAGCCTTGCGAATAAGGCCCAGCCGTAACCTGACATTTTTTGACAAACCGGAAACAATTCTACAGCACCTTTTCTTCAATTCAATATTTACCCTTTTCGTTCGGCTGTTTTTAACGCGGGCTAAAGCATTATAGGACTAATCTTAGGTTCATTTTTTTAAAGCGCCGGCACATCGCAAATCTCGCTTATTAAGCGAACCCGTTAAAAGAGCAACTTATTGATTTATATAATATTTAGCCAAAGTATAATTTAACGCCCTAACGGATTGTCATTATGCTCACCACTACCATAATTAGTAGTTAAATGGCCTTAAAACCCCTAAGAATATATTTATAAGAACGAATAATTGTATTTTAAAAGTATGTTTCAAAAGGTGTCATCGACGGCGCTATGACGCGAAAATGCAAACCGAACGGCGTTTAGCAATAATATCGGCAGAAAAAATAACGCCTGGTTACTTATAAATTCGCAGAAAAAAGCCCTTATGGTTTGTGTATTTTCTCAATGAATAATTTTAGCCGGGCTAAACTTTATTAAATCTCACTACCGATATACGAGCAGCCGGAAGAGAGAATATATTCTTAATGACATCAGTAAATCCTTAAGCCCCCTATTTCCAGAGACCCGTCGCGACGCGGCTGCTTTCAGCATTAGCCGTGCGTCTGGCAAACTTCCCCGGCTACAAACGCAAACCCCGCCGCTGCAAAAAATGTTTATAAAAGCGACAAACCGCTTTTTCTGCTTATTTGGATTTAAGCCCCGCTAAACTAACGCGGCGGGGCTTACGCGTGATCGCCTGCCGGCGCAAAGCGCAGGTTTCCATTCAGTTTACGCCTGCGGGCCTGAGCGCTTTACTTACAGACTGCCAGCAAAGCGAGCCAGATCCTGGTTAAACCGCGCAGGCTCTTCGATAAACGGCGCATGCCCGGAATGCGCATACAGGCGTGACTGAATGCGCGGATTAACCCTCGCCGCCTGCTCAAGCGAGGCCTGTGGGCGCACCAGCGCATCGTGCTCGCCATAAATAAACAGCAGCGGCACGCGAACGTCTTTCAGTCCCTGCTCCAGCGGCACGCTCAGGGAGGGCACCGCCCGCTGCATTGGCAAGGCTGCTAACGCGGCGTTCGCCAGCAGGCGCTCAAACGTTGCCGCATCCGGCTGGCGCCAGAAGCACAGGCGCAGAAAAGCGCGTTCGCCATCCAGGTGGGTTTTTAAATCCCCGGCGGTCATATCTCGATAGACTTCCGGGTGCGCAGGGATAAGCGCGGGCGTTAACGCCACTACCCCATCGACATAGAGCGCGCCGCTTATTCCGGCGTCGCCATACAGGGCAAGATAATTCGTGATGACCGCACCGCCCAGCGACCAGCCTACCAGCAGCGGTTTGCGGGCGCGGCTGGCGTCGATCACTGCCGCCAGGTCTTCTCCCCACCGTTTACCGTCCCGGTAGGCCGCTTCCTGCTCCGGCTTATCTGAAAGCCCATGGCCGCGCAGATCATAGGTGATAAGACGAAAGCGCTGGAGCTGCGGGTCATTAAGCTGTTGCTCCCAGTTCAGGCGGCTGCCGAGCAGGCCGTGAATAAAAATTATCGGCTTTCCCTGCGGGTCGCCGCGCTCCTGCACCGCCAGGCGGACGCCATCCGGCGCCGTTACGGTGTAGTGCTTTTCCGCCGCCAGAACCGATACGCTAACCAGCATCAGCAATAAAGAAAGTAACAGGTGACGATAAACAGATAACGCCATAATGATCTCCTCGGGTTTATGCTTCAGGGGTATCCTGAACCCTGACACTAATGTCAGAGTCAAGCACCATGAGGAGCGGAGATGACGTTATCTATCGGCGAGCTTGCGAAGGCGACGGGCGTTAGCGTCCGGGCTATACGTCATTACGATCGGCACGGGCTGGTGAGTGCCACGCGCGGCTGCAACGGCTATCGCTATTTTCCCGAACAGGCGGTGACGCAGGTCAGGCAAATTCAGCGGCTGATCGCCATGGGATTCAGCATTGAAGAGATACGCGGCTTTCCGGACTGCATGCGCCTGATTGAGGGCGCCGCTTTTTGCCCGGAAACCCAGCCGGTTCAGTACCAGCGTCTCGCCGCCATTGAGCGGCAGATAGCGGAGCTGGAACGGCGGCGGGCGCGGCTGCTTAAGACCCTTTCACAGGGCGTGGAGAAATAGCCCGCGCTGACCCGCGCGGCGTTGCCAGCGGAGCGTCGGTTAGCGGGGGTTGACGAGCAG
This sequence comes from Franconibacter pulveris DSM 19144, assembly GCA_000621185.1. Lineage (GTDB taxonomy): Bacteria > Pseudomonadota > Gammaproteobacteria > Enterobacterales > Enterobacteriaceae > Franconibacter > Franconibacter pulveris. The sequence continues at coordinate 161,040 of KK211222.1, read as the reverse complement.
GCCGCTCGCGAGGTGCTGAAACGCCTCGGTCGCTTTGGCGAGGGTCGCTTGCGGCGTCTCGCTTGCGGCGACCCAGAGCGCCGCGTTAAACGCGGCGCCATTGAGCAGGCGCGCCGCCGCCTCCACGTCGACCGGCTTGACTATCCCCTGCGCTATCAAAGCGGTTACCGCCTGGCGCGTGGCCTCAAGGCAGGCGTTCTGGCTCGGCCAGTGCGAAGGGTCGCCAAGAAAAGCGGGGCCGTCGAGCAGGACAATGCGCTGCACCTCCGGCTCAAGCGCCATTTCAATGTAAGCGACGCCTTCCGCCAGCAGCTTGCTCCAGTCATCTTTTTGCCCATTCGCCCGGCTTCTGGCTCGCTGCGCAATCTCTTCATCTACCTGAGCGACCACCGCCGCCAGCAGCCCCTTTTTATCGCCAAAATTGGGGTAGAGCGCGCCGCGGGTCAGCCCGACGCTTGCAGTCAGCTCATCCATTGAGGCGGCGGCAAAGCCTTTTTCCGCGAACGCCTTGCGCGCTGCGGCAATCAGCTTGCCCCGGTTCTCTTCCATCGTTTCCGCACGACGTTTCGCCGCCATCGTCTCTCTCCTTTTTTCACATACGCGTCGTATTTCATTTGACATACGCGCCGTATGTGTAATGATTTCCACATACGCAGAGTATATGAAAATTACTCTGCCGTCGTACATCCCAGACGTTTAACTCCGCTCAACAAGAGGTGCAGCATGATCCCACGTGAACCCATTTTCCCCGCCGACCGCCACGCCCTTTATGAGCAGCATGGCTACTCCGCCGCTATCCGCTCCGGCGATTTGCTGTTTGTATCAGGCCAGGTGGGCAGCCGCCCGGACGGCACGCCGGAACCCGATTTCGCCGCGCAGGTCAGGCTCGCGTTTAATAACCTTCGGGCCACGCTCGCCGCGGCGGGCTGCACGCTGGACGACCTTATCGACGTCACCACCTTTCATACCGACCCGGAAAAGCAGTTCGACACCATTATGGCGGTGAAACAAGAGATGTTCCCCGCTGCGCCCTACCCAAACTGGACCGCCGTGGGCGTAAACTGGCTTGCCGGGTTTGATTTTGAAATTAAGGTTATCGCCCGCATCCCGTAAAATGCGAGCCTGTCCGCTTGACTTATTCTGTAAGCAGCGTACTTTTCAGGACATGAAAACGTTCCTGATTATTGTTCCCGACGGCGGCATGCTGTTCGAAGCCGCCGGTATCGCCGATATCCTGATGCAGGCCAATCGCCATCATGCGGAGAATAGCCCGCAGCCGCGCTACCGGATTAGCATGGCCACCACGCAGCCTCATCAGGTTATTCACGGCCAGTCCGGGCTCAATCTGCTGGCGGATCACCGCCTGGCGGAGCTTGACCCACGCGTTGCTTACGACACCATTATGATAACCGGCCGCGGCCTGAGCGAAGAAGAAGGCGCCGCGGTGGTGGACTGGGTGCGCCTTGCCGCGCCGCATGCGCGCCGGGTGGTGTCCGTCTGCGGCGGCGCGCTGCTGCTGGCGCAAGCCGGCCTGCTTGACGGACGACGCGCCACCACCCACTGGCGGCTGCTGGAAACCCTGCAAAAGCAGTTTCCGCAGGTGAAGGTGGAAGGCGGCCCGCTTTATATCCAGGATGGCCCGGTCTGGACTTCCGGCGGCGTGACCTCCGGCTTTGACTTAACGCTGGCGCTGGTGGAAGAAGATTACGGTTTTACCCTCGCCCGCGACGTGGCGCAGGACCTGGTAATGTACCTGCGCCGCCCCGGCGGCCAGCTGCAGTTCTCCCGTTATCAGCTCAAGCCCGCCAACAGCAACGGCCCGCTAAGCGAGCTGCAAAACTGGATTCTGGACAATCTCGCGGAAGATTTATCGGTGGAGAGGCTGGCGGAACGGGTGGCGATGAGTCCGCGTAACTTTACTCGCGTCTTTACCCGGGAAACCGGCGCGCCTCCGGCGCGTTACGTGGCGGAAGCGCGGCTCGCCGCCGCCCGTCACCGCCTGGAGCAGACCCATGAAACGCTGGAACGCATTGCGGCGGTTACCGGCTTTGGCAACAGCATTAACCTGCGCCGTCTCTTTGAGCGCCAGCTTCATCTCACCCCTGGCGAATACCGCCAGCGCTTTCATTCCAGCAAAATGGCGTAAAGTGATCCTTTTTTGTCATTTACGCCATGACGCAGTCGGCCTACCCTGAACTCAGACATCCCAGAGAAGGAGTTAATCATGGTTAAGGTCGGTATTAACGGTTTTGGCAGGATTGGACGTAACGTTCTGCGCGCGGCGCTGGGCAATGCGGATATTCAGATCGTGGCAATTAACGATCTCACCGACAGCAAAACGCTCGCGCATTTGCTCAAATATGACTCTTTGCTCGGCACGCTGCCAGTTACGGTGGAAGCAGGCGAAGGCGAGTTGCGCGTGGATGGCAAACCGGTGCGCGTTTTCAGCGAGCGCGACCCGGCGCAGATCCCCTGGCGCGACGCGGGCGTCGAGATTGTGATTGAAGCGACCGGCTTCTTCACCGATCGCGAAAAAGCCGCCGTTCACATCAGCAGCGGCGGCGCGAAGCGGGTAATTATCTCCGCGCCGGGCAAAAATGACGACCTTACCATTGTGATGGGCGTTAACGACCGGCAGTACGACCCCGATCGTCATTTCGTGGTCAGCAACGGCAGTTGCACCACCAACGGCCTGGCGCCGGCGGCCCAGGTGCTGCACCAGAGCTTCGGCATCGAACACGGCCTGATGAACACCACCCACGCCTACACCAACAGCCAGGCGCTGCACGACCAGCCGGAGAAAGATCTGCGCGGCGCACGCGCGGCGGCATTGTCGATTGTGCCTTACTCCAGCGGCGCGGCGAAGGCGCTCGGCAAGGTTATCCCCGAGCTTGATGGACGCCTGACGGGCTATTCGCTGCGCGTGCCGGTGCCGGTAGTGTCGATTGTCGACCTGACGGTCACGCTTAAGCGCGACGTCACCGTTGAGGAGGTCAATGCCGCGTTCCGCCAGGCCGCAGAAGCGGGCCCGCTGAAAAATATTCTCGGCTACAGCGACGAGCCGCTGGTTTCCAGCGACTACCGGGGCGACCCGCGTTCGTCTATTATCGATGGGCTTTCCACGCTGGTGATTGGCGGCAACCTGGTCAAGATCCTCGCCTGGTATGACAACGAGTGGGGCTTCTCAAACCGGCTGGTGGATCTGGCGCGGATGATGGCGCAGCGCGGACTCTGAGCGTTCACGTAACGCAAAGCCGCGGCCTGAGGGCGGCGGCTTTTTTTGTATTGCCTGTTCCATCGTTCCCTTGCCTGGAGACGGCGTCAGCACATGCGCGCGCGCATCGGCGTTCGTCCACTCTATACTACCAAAGGCGCGCTTTTACCCGCCGACTTGCGGCGCGCTGTCTTTTATATGCGTTGATTCTGCATGGTGGTTTGGTCGCTTTACGGCGGGGGCGTTCCCTCCTCCACCGGGCTGCTCGCCTGCCCGGCGGCGGCCCTGAACAGTAACGAGGTGATAATGTCGCGAATTTTTATTACCGGTTCGGCAGATGGTCTGGGGTACGCGGCGGCGGAGAATCTGCTTGCCGACGGGCATGAGGTGGTGGCGCACGTACGCAGCCCGCAACGCCTTGAGGCGGTGAAACCGCTTATCGACCAGGGCGCGCAGGTGGTGGTGGGCGATCTCGCCCATCTGAACGCGATGCAGGATGTCGCGGCGCAGGTGAATAAGCTTGGTCAGATGGATGCGGTGATTCATAACGCGGGCGTTTATTCCGGACCGTCAGTGGTGCCGGTAAATGTGGTGGCGCCTTATGTGTTGACCTCACTGATAGCGAAACCCGCCCGCCTGATTTATCTCAGCAGCGGCATGCATCTGAACGGCCAGCCGCGCCTTGAGGACGTGGACTGGTCGGGCGCACGCGAATCCGCCACCTATTCCGACAGCAAGCTTTTTATCACCACGCTTACGATGGCGCTTGCCCGGTACTGGCCGGACATTCTCTGCAACGCGGTCGACCCGGGCTGGGTGCCGACAAAAATGGGCGGCGCGAACGCGCCCGGCGACTTACGGCTGGGGCACCTGACGCAGGAATGGCTGGCGGTAAGCGATGACAGCGAAGCGCGAACCACCGGCGGCTACTGGCATCACCAGAAGCGGCGCACGCCCCACGCGGCAGCGCGCGACGAGGCGTTTCAGAACGCGTTGCTCGAAAGCCTGGCGCGGACGACGGGCATTACGCTGCCGCCGCGCTGAGAAGCGGTCCCCCGCGCCGGGAAACACACCGGCGCGTCTTTCTGCTTAACGACGCGGCTGCGCTTTTCTTCGCCCGGTTGTTTCGCCGCTCCGCGCTCTTCAGAGGGGTTTATCAGCAACGCGTCGGCGATGACGCTAAACAGCCTATCGGCGAGCGCGGCTGAAGGGTTAAGGCACTAGCGGGCAGACCGCATGACGGTCGAGTGCACTTCCCCACATGAAAAGGTTAACAACGCGCATGCGCGCGGCTGAAGGGTATATCCAGGGAAAAGGATGCACACAGCGCGGTAAGCGGTGGTGACTCACCTTGCGAAATAAAAAAGGATGCCCGGGCATCCTTTTTCATCTGCGTTACCGCTACGCGCCGTGAAAGGCGACCGTATAGCCCTGCTCGCGCCAGTGCGCAAGCTGCTCTTGCTGACGGCGGGAGGGCGCTTTGCCGGTCCACAAAAAGAGTTGCTGGCCGGGGAAAAGCTCCGGGCGCGGCGCATCCAGCGGTTCCGCCAGCACGTCGATGTGCCAGCCCTGCTGGGAAAGGCGCCAGGCTTCCAGCCAGAGCCGGGTGCGGTCCTCGCAATCCCAGCCAATCAGCAGCGCTTCTTTGCCGGTTTTTTTGCGCGCCTCGGCCAGACAAGAGGCGGCATAGTCAATCAGCACGCCGTCCAGCATGCTGCACATGGTGCGGGCGGTATTTTGGTCGAGGCTTAGCCGCTGACGTACGGGCACAAAAATGTGATCGATAAGCGCATCCGCAGAATGCTCGCGCCCCAGCGCCATAATGGCAGCGCGCAGCCTGGCCGGGCGTACATGGCGCAGCACCGCCATCATCTCCTCCTGGAGCGATGACCAGTCGTCATTGACCACCAGCTTGTTCTCTTCCAGCAGCGCCCGCACTTTGCCGACGGGCACGCCGCTCTCTACCCAGCGTTTGATCTCTTCGATCCGCTGAATATCGGCCTCATCAAACTGACGATGCCCGCCTTCGCTACGCTGTGGTTTTAACAATCCATAACGACGCTGCCATGCGCGCAGCGTGACTGGATTTATTCCGCATCGTTCGGCGACTTCGCCAATACTGTAAAAGGCCATTGACTCACTCATAATCAAACCTGATACGTCCATGCCTCAACCTAACCAATCCGTCCATCTTGTACAAATATTTTTTTCTTGTACAAAGGAAAAAGAGGCTTCACAGGCCGTTTCTGGCAGGGGTAACGATAAAAAACAGCAGTGCTGATTTAAATATGTACAGGTCTGGATGTCCAGGAAATGATAATTCTGATTCTATTGTAACGGGCTTCCACGCAGGCTGCCGCTTTTCAGGTCAGCAGCATGCGTTCTTGCGACAGGAAGCGAAAAAACTGTCGCTCAGAAACCCGATTTTTTTTCTGGCCAGGCGACGGCGGGAATGCCGCCAAATTCCGGAGCGGCGAACAGGTGCCCCTGGAACAGGGAAACGCCCGCCGACTCAAGCCACATCCACTCCTCCGCTTTCTCGACGCCCACGGCGCAAACGGAGATTTCCAGCGAGGCGCAGCTTTTGATAATGCCCTGGATAATAGCCTGCCGCGGCCCGCTTTTATGGACATCCTTTATTAACGCGCGGTTTATCTTAACGCGGTCTGGCTGGAACTGCGCCAGCAGCGATAGCCCGGCGAAGCCGGCGCCAAAGTGGTCGATAGCCAGCTGGATGCCCGCCGCTTTGAGTAACTTCACCGCATCGGTAAACTCATCAAGGCGGGAAATGACCTCGCTTTCCGTAAATTCAACGATAACCTGATCCGGCACCAGCCCGTTGGCCTCGATTTCCTGCAACAAAACGCTGACCGCGCCGGGTACTTTAACCAGTGTCATCGGCAGCAGGTTAACCGAGAGCATCTGCTCGCCGAGGTTCAGCGCGCGCGCCATCGCGAACGCCACCCTTTTGCTGTTGAGATCGGCCTCGTAAATGGCATCCCCCGACAGACTTTCAAAGTAAGCCCGCGGCGCGTCGCCTGAAGGCGTACGAATAAGCGCTTCCAGCGAGACAACCTCCTGGGCCAGCGGGTCAATTATCGGTTGAAAAGCGAAGCTACAGTCTGCCGCATTGTCGATGACCAGATTCTCTGGCTTTACGGCGTTGCCATCGGAGATGAAATCCCAGCTATCGCCGGGCGGGATCTCAAAATAGTTCTCTTTTTCCCTTGCCTCAACGAAGGTACGGAAGAACTGCAGCGCGCGGTCGTCATAAGTTAACTGATACTTAGACGTGCCTTTATCAAGCACGGTCTGGAGAACTTCGTCGCTGTCGTACTCGCGCAGGTCAAAGAGTTCCATGCCGGCCTTACCAAACCGCCGTGACGGCGCATAGTCGCGCATCAACTCCACCACGTTATAGTGGCGGCCATCTTCGCAGATATGGTTGTAGATCGGTAAAACCCCCTCCTCCGGCCCCTCGAGCAGCTGAAAAAAATGCGTGCCGTTGAAAAGCAGAATGCCCGTTACGCCCGCCTCACCGTTCTTCTGGTTTGCTGTGGCTACCATCTCTTCCAGCGTTTTAACCGGAACATCGTCGCAAATATGGCTTCGGTAAATGATAGTTGTGAGCATGAAAGTCCCAGTGAATGATTTTTATGAACGGCCACCTTATCAGATGCTTGCCATCAGGTCTTGTAGTGATTACGCATCCCTTTGTAGGCGCCGTTTCGTCACACAATTGCCGTAAAGCGGCGGCAGCGACGCCTGGCGTTCGCAGACGACCAGACGCCGGGAGCTCGCGCTTCTTCTGCGCGCACGTCTGTTAACCCGTCTTTGCTGACGACAAATTTGCCGCATCTGTACAGGATTTAGCGTTACAAACCTGTCGGGAACGGAGCTTTACAAAAAAATGCAAAACTCAACGCTATGAATTTTAACTATTTTATTAACATGGAATAAAAATAGTTAACTCATTGTACAATTTCGATGTACAAGTTCGCGAGAATTTGTATACTTTTAGACATACTTAGCAGGTTAACTTGTTTTAGAGGGAAGGACATATGCAGCAGAACGGTTACATTCCGGATACAGCGAATGCTATTGCCCGGTACTTCAACAAAGCGGATCTTCCTTCACAGCAAGAGATTTTAGGGCAAATCGTCGTGGAAATTCTTCGCGATGGACGCACCCTTAACCGCAAGACCATTTGCATGAAGCTGCTTAGCCGACTCGAACTCGCCACCGATGCGCAAGAACAGAGTCACTACAACACGCTTATAGGTCTGTTGTTCGATCGTTAAGATCGGACATGTAATCAGTACAGATGTCGGGTTATTCAAGTCAATCCTGGCGGGGATAATATTGCCAGCCTCGTAAAAAGCTGGCAATTTTCAGTGGACTGGTCCACCTGAAAACTGATTTTATCCGCTTTTCCGGCGAGGAAGCGCGGCAATCAGAGACGCATTTATGAACAGAAGTGAAACTGAACAATTAACTGACGAGATTATCGGCGAGGCGGTGTTGTCTCTGCTGAGAGAAAAGGGTCCGATTAATTTCAAAGCCCTTATTGCAAGGCTGCGCGCTATGGAAGCGAGTGAATCAGACGGCCAGAGACGTAAAGCCATTACCGGCGTCATTGCTGAAATCAGCAACACCATGTTATCCGGGCAGCGTAAGAACATTCGCGAAAATAAAGAATGGAGCCATGATAATGTGCGTTCGCTGTTTGGAGATAGCCAGCAGTCAGACGCCAGTAAAAAACACTGACAGCATTTAATTATTAATAAATCAATAATGGTATGAGTACATGAGCCAGGTTATGCTTGAAAAATCAAAAATTTATGCAGAGCTGCCTGATACAGCGCTGACGGACTATTTCCGCAACGCTGGCGATATGCTGGCAGAAGAAGCGAAAATACTTGGCGCCGTTATCCGCGAAATTCTTGCCGCAGATGAATCGCTTACCCATAAGGCCATCATCCTGCGCCTGATAAGCGCGATTGAATCAACCAACGATGTGGTGAAAGGCGATGTGATCCGCAAGACGCTGGAAATCGTCGTCGACCATACGATGGACGATATTTGATTTACGCGTTTCCCGGGTGGAGAACAATAAACCCAGGCCGTTCATCGCGGGTTCTGAGGTTTATTGTTCTTCGCTTTATTTTTTAATGACCCTCTCCGCTCACCCTTATTGCTCCATGCTCCCGATGTTAATCAACTCGCCCGTCGCCATCGACAGCATAAACGGTCGCCAGCCGCCCGGTGGGTCCCATTCGCCTGAGCCGTAAATCACCTCTTCCCTGATGTCATTGATAACAACGCCGTCAATGGCGCACTGCGCAGAGCGCCAAATAATGCCTTTATCGAGACTTATTAAGAACGTATAGCAAAAAGTAGTGGCCAGAAACGTCTCGCTTAGCCATGCCGAGCTACTATCCGGCACCGGGTAAAGGTCTCCTGCATAGTCATCCAGAAAATGACTCTTTACCTCATGTGAAGCCAGGTTAAACAGATGTACATGCTGGCCGTAGAGAATCGCCAGCGTTTCGCTGTTGAGTAATAACTGGCTGAAACACTGCTCCAGTAAAAACCCGTCCTCGTCGGTTCCGACGAAAATGCGCAATATAAGCGCCGGTTCGTTATGGTGAGTGATGAGCACTCTTTTTCTGAATACGCCGCGCTCAGCAAACGGGTTTATCGCTTTTTCAGGTAACTGGCTATCGGTGTACTGAGATTCTTCTAAAAAAAAGGCATTGAAAGACATGAGATTGCTTCCTGCTGTATTGGATTCTGCGCATTATTAACCGCGATGAGTAAATCGCCAGAATATCAGCGCCGTAACGCTCACCAGCGCACCCGTCAGGCAAACTCCCGTCCAGCCCCAGGCGCTGTACGTCAGGGTGGCAAGCAACGCGCCCACGCCGCTGCCTGCAGAATAAAAAAACATGTAAGCGCTCACAAGGCGGCTGGCAGCCTCTGGCCTTGCGGCGAAGATCAGGCTCTGGTTGGTAACATGAACAGCCTGAACGGCGAAATCCAGCATAACGATGCCGAGAATAAGCAGCAAAATAGAGGATTGCGCCATGCTTAACGGCAGCCATGAGGCGGCCAGCACGCACAGCGCCAGCCCCGACGTCCGCTGCCCATAGCCCCGATCCGCCCACCGCCCTGCTCTGGAAGCCGCCAGCGCTCCGGCGACCCCCGCAAGGCCAAATAACCCCGTTTGCGTATGGTTGAAAAAATATGGCGCGGCGCTAAGCGGCAATACCAGGCTCGTCCATAAGATGCTGAAACTCATAAAGATAAGCAGCGCCAGGATAGCCCTGATCCTGAGCAGCTTTTCGGTGAAAAACAACAGCGCAACGGAGAGCAATATCTGGCGGTAGGTTGTCTCTGCGCGTTCAGCCCGTTGTGAGGGAAAAACCCGCCATAAGAGGATAGCCATCATAACAATGAGCGCCGCGGAGAGAAGATAAATGGCCCGCCAGCCTGCCAGGTCGGCCAGTATGCCTGCAGCGAGACGCGCCAACAGGATCCCCAGGACTATGCCGCCGGTGACGGTTCCTACCGCCCTTCCTCTCGCCCCTGGCGTTGAAAGCGTTGATGCGCTGGCGACAAAAACCTGCACCACGACAGCCATCAGCCCCACAGCGGTCATGGCGATCAGCAAGGTGTAATACTCCGCCGCAAAGCCGACAGCCGTTAAAGCCACAGAGGAAATCAGCAGCATTCCAGTAATGAGCAGCCGACGCTCAATCAGATCGCCAAGCGGCACCAGCAACAGCAGCCCGGCGCCATATCCTGCTTGCGTCGCGCTCACGACCGAGCCAATCGCTTCAGTCGTCACGTGCAGTTCTGCGGCCATCGATGCCAGCAGAGGTTGCGCAAAATAGACGTTCGCGACAGCCAGCCCGCTGGCGACCGAGAACAACAGAATAAGCCAGCCTGGCGCATACGCTTGCGGCGAGCGGGCGCATTGCCCGCTGAAGGAGGTTTCCGGCATAGAAGGTGTCCTTTTGGTTTCAAATTGAAACAAGTTTGTTTTAGCTCACGTAGTTTCAAAATGCAACAAGGTTTATTATGATGCGGGTACACGCCTGGCGATAAAAAGGCATTGCGCTTCGCTCACGCGCCTTTACCCATGAGCGTTGCCGGAGGAGAGAGATGAATTACGAAGAGACATTTGTAAAAACGCCATGTCCTGTCGCACGCGCCTGCGCCGTGCTGGGAGATAAATGGGCGTTGATGCTGGTGCGGGACGCCTTCGATGGCATTACCCGCTTTTCCGATTTTCAAAAAAGCACGCTTGCGGCAAAAAATATTCTGACCACCCGCCTGAAAAAGCTCGTCGAGGACGGTATTTTCATGACCCGGCCCGCTTCTGACGGCAGTGCTTACCAGGAATATATTCTTTCCGACAAAGGGCGCGCTTTATTCCCGCTCATCGTCTGCTTACGTCAGTGGGGCGAGGCGAACTTATTCGCGCCCGGCGAGACTTACTCCGTTCTGGTCGACAACGAAACCGGCGCGCCTGTGGAGAAAATGCAGGTGCGCAACGCGCAGGGAGAAATTATTGAGGCGGAACAAAGCAGGCGTATCCCGATGACCAAATAACCCTTTTCAGATAAGCCGACATGAACCGTTTCAGAACGCCTGGCGGGAAATTATCTCTGCTGGTGGGTTTTCCTTCGCCCCGATAATTTTCACATGCGTCATTCGCGATCCCCCTCTGGATTTATTTTTTGCAGCTATAGTCAATATGAAGCTGTCGCCAATAAATTTCTTGCTTAAGTGTTAATAAGCGCGTTATCTATAAGAATCGCTAAACTATTCAGAAGTAAAAAAACGTGATCCAAAGCGCACCGCAACAATATATTTTAGATTCATTTTCATGATGAGGGGGTTATATGCTTTTTCCACAAAAACCCGCGAATGAAAAAGAGCGCTTGCAGGCGCTTTATATGACCGACCTGCTCGACAAAAAAGATATGGAACGCCTTGACCGCCTGACGCGTCTCGCCAGTACGGTTTTCGGCGTGCCCACCGCCCTTATCACCCTCGTCGACAGAGACAGGCAGTGGATGATCTCCACCAACGGCTTTCAGTTACGGGAAACCCGGCGCGATGTTTCGTTTTGCGCTCACGCCATTCTTCAGCAGGGCGTATTCGTGGTGCCTGACGCCACTGCCGATCCACGTTTTTTTGATAACCCGTTGGTCACTGGCGAGCCGAAAATTTGCTTTTATGCCGGTTGCCCGGTGCGTTTACCTGGCGGCACGATTGCCGGCACTATCTGCATCATCGACACCCTGCCGCGGGATTTTAGCCCGGCAAACGTGAATACGCTGCTTGATCTCGCCGCCGTTGTGGAAGATGAGCTTTACATTATCAGCATGGCGATGTCGGACAGCCTGACCGGTTTGCCGAACCGGCGCGGCTTTTATCAGACCGGTGAAAAACAGTTCGCCGCGTTAAAAGAGCAAGGTAAAGCGTTTTCATTGCTTTATATAACGATGAATAACCTGGCTTCGATTAATGAATTCTGGGGCCATGCCGAGGGCGACCGGGCCATTAAACTGTTTGCCGCCAGCCTGAAGAAAAGTCTCGAACCCGGCAATACCCTCGCAAGGCTCGACGGCAACCAGTTTGCGGTATTAATTGAGCATAAAAACAAAGCCGACGCGGATAAGTTCTTATGTGATTTCCAGGCGCGTCTGGATGACTACAACCTGCACTCTGAAAAGCCTTTCAACATCAATTACGCTTTCGGCGTCATAGACAGTACGCAACGTAACTTTAAAACGCTGCTGGAAATGGTGACGGAAGGTGATTTAGTCATGCACTCTGAAAACCGGAAGATGAGCAGCAAAATCGGCTGATCGACACGGGGTTTATTGAAAAAGCGCCTGTTTTCACAGGCGCTTTCTTATTGGCGCGTAGTCTGCACGCCGCTACCAGCGGGTGGCCTGCATATCGATAACAAACCGGTAGCGCACATCGCCCTTCAGCATGCGCGCGTACGCCGTTTCTATCGCTTCGCCGCCAATAAGCTCAATATCCGCGGTGATATTTTTCTCGCCGCAGAAGTCGAGCATCTCCTGCGTTTCTTTAATGCTGCCGATTGACGAACCGCTGATGCTTAAGCGGCGGAACACCATCGGCGTAATGTCTGGCGACAGATGCGGGCTGTCCGGGATACCCACCAGCACCAGGCGCCCGTTGGTCTTCAGCGCGGCCAGGTAGGGGTCGAGGTCATGCGGCGCCGCCACGCAGTCGATAATCAGATCAAGCGAAGCCCGGCAGGCCGCCATCTGCGCGTCGTCGCGCGAAACCACAACCTGCGTTGCGCCGAGGCGTCGCGCGTCTGCGCCCTTTTCCGGCGACGTGGTAAAGAGCGTCACCTCTGCGCCCAGCGCGCTTGCGAGCTTCACAGCCATATGCCCTAACCCGCCAAGGCCGACCACGCCGACGCGGTCGCCCGCCTTCACGTTGTAATGACGAAGCGGCGACCAGACGGTGACGCCGGCGCAAAGCATCGGCGCCACGCCTGCCAGCGGCAGGTGCTGCGGCACGGAAACCACAAAATCCTCATCAACAATCACATTCTGCGCGTAACCGCCCCAGGTGCTTTCGCCGGTGTACTTATCGATACCGTTATAGGTTGCCGTAAAACCTGCTTCGCAATACTGCTCTTCCTGCTGTCGGCAGAAATGGCATTCACGGCAGGAATCGACCATCACGCCCACGCCGACGATATCGCCCACTGTAAAGCGTCTTGCCTGCGCGCCGGTTTCCACAACGCGGCCGACGATTTCATGCCCCGGCACCAGCGGATAGCGGCTCACGCCCCACTCGTTGCGCGCCATGTGCAGGTCGGAATGGCAGACGCCGCAGTAAAGGATTTCAATTTTCACATCCTGCTTTTGCAGCGGGCGAAGCGAAATCTGGCGGGTGGAGAGGGGTTGTGTCGCGTCCTGCGCGACTAATGCGTTAATTTTCATAGGGCCCTGGAGTGAACTGGCTTTAATTCAACGAAGGCGGCAGACTTTAACTAAACGGCTTCTTTATAGATAGTAGTCACCAAATGGTGACCATAAGCGAGGGTATCACTGTGCCAGCATGGGTAGACGGCAAGCTCTTCTTTTACGCTGATTCGCCGCCGCGTAGGCTGATGGATCTTTTTTCTGTCAAGTGGAGCACCATGGTGCTGCACGCGCTTTATCACTGGCCGGAGGGGCGCGCCCGCACTGGCGAGCTACAGCGCAGCCTGCAGGGCATTTCCAAAAAAATGCTTTTCCAGACGCTCAAGGAGCTGGAACAGCGCGGGTTAATCGCCCGTCACGTTTATGACGTTATCCCGCCGAAAGTGGATTACCGGTTAACGCCGCTTGGCAAAACGTTCGCAGAGCCAATAGAACAGATGTACCAGTGGGGGCTGGAAAACCAGGCGGCGCTGGATGAAATGGACGCGCTTTACAACGCCCCGACGCACGCGCAGGAGGAGTAGAGCCGCAGCAGCGGCTCCGGGTTAATACGCCCTGCGCAGCTTACCCACGCGGCGGTTAATGGTGATGATAGAAAGCATGGCGACCGTCGCCAGCACTATCCCAACGCCCGTCATGGATGTAAAACCGAAATAGTTAAACAACGACAGCCCGGCAATCCCTCCGGTTAGAAAAGAGAAAATAGTGGTCAGGTGGGTGGTGAGCTGACTTTTTTGCGCCTGCGCATCTTTTGAATAATCGCGCCGCAGCATGGCGACAAAAACGGAAGCGAAAGAGATACCCGCATCGGTAAGCGTACCGGTGATATGTGTGGATCGGACTCTGCCGTTAGAAAGCTGCGTGGATGTTGAATTGTGCAGCCCCATCAAACCGCAAAGCACGGCGATAATTTCACGGTTTGAGGTGAAGGCGTGGTAATAGGTCTCGTAAATGGAAATTGCGGTTAATATAACCCCTTCAGCCAGCAGAATATGACAAAAGACCAGCCGGTTATTAGTGACAATCCCCCAGATAACGATAATACGGGCAAGTATTGCGCCGCAGACAAAGGCGAGAATAATGGCGCCAAAAAAAGCGATATTCTTAAAATCTGTCGTAGAAACTTCGCTGGATAATTGCGAGGTATTGCCGGTCATATGGGAAGGAAAAAAACCAAACGCGCCAAGCGCGATAGCGTTAAGCAGTCCTGCGGCCGTTGCCAGCCACAGCGCGAGTTTCCTGTCCTCAAGATGGGACCGCACTCGTTTAAGTTTAATCAGCACTTACAACCTCCGATTAATGGGTTTTCGCCGGGCCTGAAGACTAACAAAAAGTGGCTGCGCGTCTTTTAAGATATTGCTTAAACCAGCGAATATATCCTGTTAAAACATCATTCTTTTTATATCCTGAATTTTATTTACATTCCGAAGTGAAAATATTTCATCTTTAATACATCATCATGAATGATTTTAGAGTAAAGCGACCGTATGCTAGCCCCGGCAATTTGTTTTTATGAAAGGTTTTACTTATGACACATCCCTCATTACCATGAGCATATATTATGCATAAAACAACCAGGCTGATAAATTAACCATTCGCCGTATGGGGTAATAATGAAAAGAGAGGCATTGTTACGATATGCCCGCGAGCATTATGATGCGGAACCAGAATATCTCTGGCGTAAATTCCCGGCTTATGCCGTGCTTCGGCACCAGAGTAATAATAAATGGTTTGGCATTGTAATGAATGTGCCTGGCCGCAAACTGGGGCTTAAGACAGACGATGAAACAGACGTGCTGGTCATTAAGGCTCGCCCTGAGCACATCGGTTCGCTACGCCAGAAAGAAGGCATTCTGCCCGCTTACCATATGAACAAAGAGCACTGGATAAGCGTGCTGCTCTCCGGCCCGCTTCCTGCGAAAGCGGTTTATGAACTGCTTGCTGAAAGTTACGCGCTGACGGCCTGATTATCGCTTCCCTGATAGTCCGTCCGGCTTGCGCCGTGCGGACTTTTTGTTGAGATAGACGCCTGCGTACAAACATCAACTGTTCAGTACTGAACCAGACAGGATTGGCCGGTTTGAGTCAGAAAATAAGCCTCTGTCAGAGCCGGTATAAATACCGACTGGCCGGCGCGAAGCCTCATCTCCTCACCGCGGGTATCGCGCAACGTAGTGAGGCCTTCAAGCACAAGTAAAATTTGTGCGCTATCGACTTCAATACGTTTTTGCTGACAGTTCCCCATCACCGAGAAACGAAAATCCTCTACGGGGACAGGATAATGACGGTCAGTTCCAGCGGTATCAGCGACCAGCTTTAAGGTGTGTTCATGCGTTTCACTAAAAACCGTACAGTTAACTAACTCAGGTACGTTGATTTTTTTCGGTGTTAAGCCTGCGCGCAGAACATTATCGGAGCAAGCCATCACTTCGACGGCGGTGCCGTGCACATATGCGTGCAATGTCCCGCCCTGCAAAAACATGGCTTCGCCAGGCTCAAGCGTTATGCAGTGTAAAAATAACGGCGCCAGAATGCCGATATCCCCCGGGTAGTCCTGCTGCAAGCGGATAAGAAATTCCTGTAAATGGACAAAACCGCCAGCCTCAAGGCTCTCTTTCAGTTGCTGGAGGACATTGCTTTTCGCCTGCGGCGCAAGCTGCATCAGGCAGACAAAGAAGCGCTTAAACCCGTCGGCGTTCAGGTTGGTGCGAAATTCCGTGAGCGCGGGCATGAGTTCAGGCGAATTGAGACGCAGAAAATGATTCACAATTTCAGGATAAGGACGAAAACCATTCATCGCCATAAAAGGCGTAATAGCATAAACCAACTCAGGTTTATGATTCGCATCGTTATAATCGTCTCCGGCTCGATTCCCTTGCCTTGCATAGCCCTCTTCCGCCTGACGTTTATCAGGATGGACCTGAAGCGAAAGCGCGGTTTCTGCCGCCAGTATCTTTACTAAAAACGGTAGCTGACCAACTTTTTCCGCCGTTCGCTCCCCTAAAACAGTCTCAGGGGATTGCGCAATCGCGTCCTGTAAGGAAATAGAAACCGCACCGATTTCGATTTCGGAACACCCTGCCGGATGCGCCCCCATCCAGATTTCAGCCTGCGGTTGCTCATCCGGGTTAGGCACGCCAAACAGCGCATTCAGGGCCGTTCGGCTACCCCAGGCATAATTTTTAATGCTGTTTCTCAGACGATAAAATGAGGCCATCATTTTTTGCCCTTTATAAAAGCGCCGGGAGTAAATCCGTTAGAGGTGGCCAGTTCCGCAAACCAAAGGGCGTTGCGCTTGATTTGCCGCTCTCCGGTTTCCAGATCCAGTCGCCAGAAACCGTATCGACGTTTAAAGCTATTTATCCACGACCAGTTATCAATAAATGTCCACTGGTGCACGCCAAAACAGTTCGCGCCCGCGCTGATGGCGTGATGGAGCTGTTCGAGATGTTCTTCCATTAATTCGATGCGAAATGTGTCATCAATAAACCCATCAGCCTGAACAGGGCCTTCTGACTGTAAATCCATGGCGATACCAATTTCAGCGAGATACCACTTAATATTGCCGTAATTATCACGGATGTTGCAGGCTATATCATAAATCGCCTGCGGAAAAATCTCGTTATTATCGCGATAGGGATTAAAGCGCCCGTCAGGATCGCTATAGTTTTCAAAATAATATTCGGGCGTAAAGTAATCGAGATCATAGGGACATTCACGCGCTTTAACCCGACGCGGCACGTAATAATTAACCCCAAGGAAATCTACCCGCGACCCGGTTATCAGGTCGACATCCGCTTTCTTCATTTCAGGCAGACAATGATGGGTTGCCAGAATCTCACATAATTCCTTCGGGAATTCATGCTTAACCAGCGGGTCCAGGAAACTGCGATTAAACAGCAGATCGGCATACCACGCCGCTTTTTTATCCTCTTCGCTGTTATTTCGGGTATACGAGGGGGTTAGATTAAGCACCACGCCAATTTCACCCGGCAGTTCAAGTTCTCTGTACACCTGCACCGCTTTCGCATGCGCCAGCATAATATTGAACGCAACCTGCGCCGCCAGTTTGCCGTCTTTTTTGCAAGGATAATGGAAATCATAAAGATAGCCGCCTTCAACAGGCACAATCGGCTCATTAAAGGTGATCCAGTATTTGACTTTATGACCAAATAGCTCAAATGCCGTCCGGGCAAATCGGGCGAAAAGCGCCGTTACATGGGTCGATTCGAAACCACCATACTGCTTTTGCAACGCCTCCGGCATGTCGAAATGATAAAGATTGATCATTGGCTCAATGCCGTTGGCAATCATCTCATCGAAGTAGTTATGGTAAAACTGAACGGCCTCAGGGTTCGGTGCACCGGTTTCAAAATTATCGATAAGCCGTGACCACTGAATAGAAGTGCGAAACGAGTTGAATCCCGTTTGCTTCATCAGCGCAACGTCCTCTTTATATTTACTGTAGGTTTCACATACCTGCTGCGGACCAATCTGCTGGAAAAAGCGGTTGGGTTGTTCTGCGAACCAGCTATCCCAGATAGAACGGTGCGGCTTATTCGCTATGCCTTCCGTCTGCGGGCCTGACGCCGCTGCGCCCCAAAAAAAACCTTCCGGAAATTGATACCGATTCATAATGGCTCCTGAATGAAAAAAGGCTGCCCGAGGAGGGCAGCCAAACAACTACTCTGCAGTGACTTCAATTGATTTGATGAACATATAGCCCCAGTCGCCGGAGAACTTACCAAAACTGATGGTGTTGTCCCCTGCCCTGAGCGCGACCGGAACGTCCATGGTCTGGCCCTGCTCATCCGTTGGCGGGAATTCAATGCTAATCGGCGTTCCGCCGTTCACAATGAACGAGTTTTTCTTGCCACCCCATTTGCCGTTAAATTTCACATGCAGGGTAAATTTGCCGTCCCAGGGAGCGTTAACCCGCCAGCTCACGCTGTCCCCGTCATGAGCGAAAGGCCCAAGGAAACCGTCTTCTCCGATGGCCAGGGTATCTTTATCGCTTTTAGTGAAGTTAAGTTTCCCCTGGCTAACGTCCAGGGTCCCGCCGCTAAAGTTGCAGTAATCCGCAGGTCCAGGCCCCGCCGCAGGTTTCACGCTGACTTTCATCGTCTTGCTGCTTTTCAGCAACCCATCGTCAGCCGTAAAGGTCAACGCATACTCACCCGGTGCTGAGAACCAGACGCGGGTTTCCGCTTTGCTGCTGTCGCAAAAGTGAACGTTATTCCTGCCGTCATGGCTCCACGCCACACTGACCTTCGGCTCAGGCAAATTATCATCCTGCCAGGCCGCATTGAGCTGGACCCCTTTATCAATAGTGGTAGAAAGCATGTCCTGTAGCGTAATAACCGGGGGAAGGTTTTTCTGCGTATGCTCCAGGCGAATCACGTTTGAAGGAACAGACTGACCACTCTCATTTTTAGCGATAACCCGATAGTAGTAAGTCTTACCTGGCGTCAGGCTGCGATAGTCATCGCGGAAAAGACTCATTTTCGCTGGATCCCACTCATTTTTGCCGTCGGAGAGATCCTTGCCGACACGGGTCCACGGCCCCTGCGCCTGCGTCGCTCTTTCCACGTCGTAATAACGCCCGACGGGAGAACCCATCCAGTTAATGGCAAATGGCGAGTTGCTCTCGCGCAGCTTAGGCGCTTGCGGTACCGGCAGCGCAGGCGCCTCGCTCAGACCTGCCATTTGCGCCGAAGCGGTTCGCACCAGATTGACTACCTCCATCTCCTGGTTCGCTTTCCCCTCGACCGGGAAGCCTGGCAGATGGTAGCTATAGTGGCCGGTATACTCTTTGTGCCAGTAAAAACCACCATCATGGCGATGACCGCGAAAACCCCAGATAAAGCCACCTGCGGCCTGAGCGCCATTGACCTCGGTGTGCACAATTGACTGCATGATAGCGTTGAGATCTTTTTGATCGAGCAAACCAAATTCGCCCACCAGATACACTTTTTTGCCGCCTATCGCCTCCAGATCTTTACGAACCTGCTCGGGATGGTTGTTACCGGCGTTGGTGTAATAGTGATTGCTGATAATGTCCACGTTCGGATCGTTGAGCGCGAAATCATTCACCTTTTTGTAGGTACCATCGACGATAAGCTGATGGGGTGCCCATTTACGGATCCAGGCTGCGGTCTGATGCAGAAAATCGGCGTTAGTGTTTTCCAGCTCATTACCCGTTTCCCACGCCATGATTGCCTTTTCATCGTAGTAATGGCGTCCAGTGATAGCGTTAGTACGGGTAATGACCTGGCGGATCACGTCCTGATAGGCCCGGTAGGTTTTACTGTCTGTCCGATAAAAATCTTCCGGCTTTTCATCATAAAACGCGGCCAGCTGTTCCCGGCCCCCCCACCACCACCAGTGATCGATAAACGGCAGAATCAGGCGTAACCCCTGTTTATCCGCCTCGGCAATCATGTTGTCATACACTTTCATTGCTGTTTCATTCAGCCGCGGCATCCCGTCCGGGGTTGCCGGAGCCAGGATATGCGTTTCACGTCCGCAGGCTGTATCATTTTCCTGCTGAACGGAAAGCACATACACGCGCTGTGCTTTAGCGCCTGTTTGCACCAGCGCTTTGATCCAGTTCTCTTGCTCTTCGGCAGTAGGCCATTTGAAATATTGCCCCCACCCGCGCGGATCGGCCTTGCAGGTTCCTCGCGCGTCATCTTCTATGCGATGCAGCTCCGGGGCGTGGATCCCGGCAAAGCGAAAGAGCCGGGCGCCATCTTTTAACGCTGCGCCATCACGAGTAATAAAATGTTCAAAATGGGATTGCTCCGCCGCACGTGCTCCCGCGCTTCCCAGCGCGGAGAGTAAGGAAACCATCAGGAGTTTTCGAATCGGGAAAGCCATCTATTTTCTCCTCAGAACCAGACTTCAGCCTGCACACCAAAATTCAGCGTGTCAGTTTCGCCGCTACGGGAATAGGCCCCCGGGCTAAGAGTACCGGTGCCCCAGTCGTAATTTCTGTCCATCGCATCCGAGACGCCTTTATCCCATTTGGCATAGGTGGCAAAGAATCGCAGCTGCGGACGGGTCCAGAATCCAGAATCAAACGTCAGCGTCGGCGCGATGGTTACCTTGGTCAGGCCCCCTTTCCCTTTACCGTTCACCCCCATGTAATTTTTATCATCCAGATATTCGTAACCCACCTCATATTGCATGGCGAAGTTCTTCGTTATCTGATGATACGGACGGATACCCGCAACCCACATGGAGCGTCCCCAGCCGTCATCATCGCTGGTCCACCAGCGATAGTTTTTATCTTTCTGATAAAACGCGAAGGTCGACACCTCGACTTTGCCCAAACTGGCCATGCCATCAAGAATCACGCGCCAGGACTGAGTATCTTCAAGGTTTGCCCAGCCCCAGCCGTTTTTACCCAGCGAGTCCGCTGCGGCGAGGCCTTTGCCATACTGGAAAACGACGCGGGAATAGCCGTCAGTCAGGCCATAAAAGCTGTCAACGTTGTACAGCGCCGTCACGCCGTAACCTTTCTGTGCAGCGGTGGGATGATTTTCGTTGCGGTTCATGTGGTGGCCGATAAGCTCAACGTCCAGCCCGGTCCCGCCAATTTTTTTGAACCACAGATTAAGCGAGTAATCGTCGGGGTATCCCTGATCCCCCAGAGCCACCGGATAGGCTTTGGCTTCATCAGTGGTTGTAAAGGCATAAACGCCGGCATCAAAGCGCGCAAAGCCTAGATCCAGATTGTCAAAGCCGCCCCCGGTTCCGTTGTACTGAATATATTCCCAGTCGAACTGGTGGCTGGAAAGGTTAGAGCTGCTGTAGCGTTTACCCGCCCAGAACGTCATGTCCGGAGCGAAATCAAGATTTGATAACTCCGCAAAACCTTCCCGGAACTGGATTTCTTTACCGTCATCGTCGGTACAGTTCCAGTCAGCGGTACATTTGGTTTGATGCGTCAGGTTTGCCTGAACACGGGCGACCGCACCGGAATCCGATTTCAGCGTAACCGTCGGGATCAATTCGATTTTGGTATCTTCTTCGTTACCCAGGCGCCATTTACCATCCGGCATCAGTCCCACCGAATCTACCCGGTTGCCATCGGTATTAGCGAGAATACCTGACCGTAAATAGCCATGAAGCGCGAAATCATACTTTTCATCGGCGCTGGCGTAGCCGCTGATGACAGTGAGGGTTATCAAGGACAGAGGTATTGATTTAATTAACGTTTGCATAGATTCCCTTTGAATTTTTATTTTCACGGTTAAACGTGCACGGGAAATGTAAGGATCAAAAAAGGAAATGTACATCCACAAATGGAAAGCGCTTTCCATGTTTGCCGGATTGAATCACAAATTTATTATCCAGGAAGAATTTTTTGTGATTAACATCACGAAATAATCTTCTGCCCAGCGGGAATGGGCAGAGACAAGAAGGCGAGGATTATTTTTCCAGCTGCATCAGCTGACGTTCATGAACCTTGAAGAAAGGACGATAGAGCATCCAGGCATTGAGAAAGGCGAACAGGCACATGCACATGTTTTTCCAGCTACCGTTCGCCGACCATGCCGCTCCCAGCGGTGAAGGCATCGACCACGGCAGCATAGCTACGGCCCTGTCGAGCACGCCAAGTTGCGTAAAATACCATGCTATACAGGCGTTTATGAGTGGAACAAAAACGAACGGCAGTAAAAAAACCGGGTTCATAATGATGGGGAAACCAAACAGTATCGGCTCATTAATGTTAAATAACGAAGGCAGCAGACCAATTTTTCCAACACTCTTCAACTGCCTTGAGCGGCTTCGCATCGCCATAAATACCAAAGGCAGCGTAGAGCCTATGCCGCCAATCAGCAGATAAAAATCCCAAAATCCTTGCAGATAGATATGGGGCAACACCGCCTGCCCGGCCGCCAGGGCCCGCTGGTTTTCAAACAGATACGTTAGCCAAAAAGGGTTCATGATGCCCGTAACGATCAGTGCGCCATGGATACCGACAAACCATAAAAGATTACAAATAAACAAGGAGATAAGCACCGCTGTGAGGGTATCCGACGCCACGATGAGGGGGCGTAGTGTTTCGCCAAGTAGCTGTGGCAAAATTTGTCCGGTCGTCTGAAGCATCAGGGTATTCATCACACTGATGGAAATCATGATCACCAGCAGCGGTATAAGCAACTGGAACCCGTTTCGCGTCATGACCGGCACTTCGTCCGGCAGGCGGACGCACCACCCTCTTTTATAAAAAAATCTTATTATTTCAATGGAATAAGCGCTTGAAATTAGCGCAGTAAAGAGCCCCATACCGCCCAGAAAAACATTCGTTGCGCCATTATCCCGAAATCCTATGAACATCAAAAACGAGAGGCATCCGGTTAGTCCGCACAGCCGTTCAGGCAGTTGATACTGCTTGGCAAGGCTGGCGCTGGCGCCAAAGGCAACAATTAACGCCACCAGCCCAAGCGTGAGTTCAAAGGTTGGCAACAGTATCGGACGCAGCAGCAAATAAAAGTGCGCAAATGGCGAAGCGCTTGAAATAGCAAAGGGTGGAAACAGCAGTGGCACCATCAAACTTCCCACGATTACAAACGGCATGGCAAGGGTGAAGCCATCTCTCATTGCTGTAATATGTTGATTTTTAGTAATTAAATTCGCCGCAGGCGTGAGGCGTTGCTCAATCAAATCCACAGCAACATTCATTAGATGAATGTTCATAACTCGACCTTTTAGTTCGTGAATAGCCGGGATGATCGCGCACATTTGGGCAAAGTGAAAGATTCACTCAGGTGATCGCGGTCACAATTACCTTATCCTCAAATGGAAAGCGCTTTCCGTTTTGTTCCACGATGACTATATTCCAGCCATTCGTTCAAAGGAGACGTTATGAAAAAAATCATGTTGTGTTGTTCCGCCGGGATGTCCACCAGCCTGCTGGTGAAAAAAATGGTTG
The DNA here is from genome assembly GCA_000621185.1 of Franconibacter pulveris DSM 19144. Taxonomy (GTDB): domain Bacteria; phylum Pseudomonadota; class Gammaproteobacteria; order Enterobacterales; family Enterobacteriaceae; genus Franconibacter; species Franconibacter pulveris. The sequence goes on along the minus strand of KK211222.1, from coordinate 137,897 downwards.
ATGAAGCGCAAAAGCGTGGCCTGCAAGCGGAGATCAACGCGTATGGCGTTGCCGAATTTGCCGAGCAGGTAGGTCACTACCAGGTCGTACTGCTTGGACCGCAGGTAAAGTACATGCAAAGCGATCTTCAGAAACAAGCCGATAAATACGGGATCCGTGTCGAGCCTATCAACATGATGGACTACGGCATGCAAAAAGGGGGCGCCGTTCTCGATTTCGCCCTCTCCCTGATAGATAACAAATAAAAAAGGGAAACCCCATGAGCGCTCTGTACGCGAAACTTATCCAGGTTATTGAACGGAAGATTACTCCGATGGCGGGCGCCGTCGGGCAGCAAAAATATGTGACCTCAATCCGTGACGGCTTTATCACCGCACTGCCGTTCATGATTGTGGGTTCCTTTATGCTGGTGTTTATTTTCCCCCCCTTCTCGCCCGACACATCCTGGGTTTTCGCCCGGGCATGGCTGCAATTCTCGCTGGATCACCGTGAAGCCCTTATGCTTCCCTTCAATTTCAGCATGGGAATTATGACTATCTTTATTTCCGTCGGGATTGCCGCGAGCCTGGCCAAACACCACGATCTGGATTCCCTGACTGCCGGCATGCTGTCTTTAATGGCCTTTTTACTGGTCGCCGCACCGCTGAAGGATGGGCAGATTTCAACGGCCTACTTCTCCGGTCAGGGGATCTTCACCGCCATTCTGGTTGCTATCTACTCCACGGAACTGTACGCCTTCCTTAAGCGGCACAATATTACCATCCGTCTGCCGCCGGAAGTGCCGACCGGGGTTGCGCGCTCATTTGAGATCCTCATACCGGTGCTGGCAATCGTCGTCACCCTGCACCCGCTGAATCTGTTTATCGAAGCGCAACTGGGGATGATTATCCCGGAAGCGATAATGTCGCTCGTGAAACCGCTTGTTGCCGCATCCGATACGCTCCCCGCAGTACTGCTCTCTGTGCTGGTGTGTCAGGTTCTCTGGTTTGCCGGTATCCACGGCGCGCTGATCGTCACCGGTATTATGAACCCCTTCTGGATGGCAAACCTCTCCGTCAACCAGGCGGCAATCGCCGCAGGCGAAGCGATCCCTCACATCTACGTTCAGGGGTTCTGGGACCATTACCTGCTAATCGGTGGCGTTGGCTCGACACTGCCGCTGGCCTTCCTTTTACTGCGAAGTAAAGCCATTCATTTACGGACTATCGGACGTATGGGCGTGGTGCCTGGGGTATTTAATATTAACGAACCCATTCTGTTTGGCGCCCCCATCATTATGAACCCGCTGTTTTTCCTGCCATTCGTGCTTGTTCCGATGGTCAACGCCACATTGGCCTGGTTTGCTCTGGATCTCGATTTAGTCAGCCGTGTGGTATCGATGACGCCGTGGACCACGCCCGCCCCTATCGGCGCTTCATGGGCTGCCAACTGGAGTTTTAGCCCGGTGATCCTGTGCCTGATATGCATGGCGACATCTGCCGTAATGTACTTCCCGTTTCTGAAAGCTTACGAAAAGCAACTTCTGGAACAAGAGCATGAAAACGCGGTTGAGCACGCAGAAGATGCGGCTCAATCCGCCTGATAGCAGAACGCAGAGGTAAAAATATGGAATTAGAAGAACAAGTTATGGGCATCATCATCAACGCGGGTCAGTCGCGCAGCCTGTGTTATGAGGCGCTCGGCTGTGCTAAGCGCGGTGATTTTGACGCCGCGGATGCGCGCATGAAAGAGGCGACGCACTATGCCCGCGAAGCTCACCTGGTTCAAACGAAGCTCATTGAAGCCGATGAAGGCGAAGGGAAAACCAAAATGACGCTGGTGATGGTGCATGCCCAGGACCACCTGATGACCTCCATTCTGGCCAAAGAGCTGGTGACGGAGCTTATTGAAATTTACCGGACACGCCCGTACCAGGCATAACGATAACAGAGAGGCTGCGGCCTCTCTTTTGGCAGAGGATCGCATGCACTATCTTGGACTTGATATCGGCGGCACAAAAATGGAGGCCGTATTGCTTTCGCCGCAAGGGGATTACCTCTGGCGCAAGCGCCAGCCTACGCAGAAAGAGAGTTATGCTGCTTTTATGCAGCATCTGGTTGGCCTGATTAACGACGCTCGCGCGGTTAGCCCCGAACCTTTCAGCGTGGGGATCGGGCTGCCGGGCGCAATCGACCCGCAAACGGGGCTTATCAAAAACTGCAACTGCCTGGTGCTTAATGGCCACGATCTGAAAGCCGATCTGGCCGCACGCATCCGCCAGCCGGTGTGGATAGCCAACGACGCCGATTGCTTTACTCTCTCGGAAGCGGTAGATGGCGCAGGCGCGCAGGCAGACACCGTGTTTGGTGTGATAATCGGAACAGGCTGTGGCGGCGGCGTCGCCGTACGCCAGCATTTATTACAAGGCCCAAACGCCATTGCCGGTGAATGGGGACACAACCCGCTGCCGGGCTACGCTCCAGCGTTTGACGGACCCGCGCAGCCCTGTTATTGCGGAAAGTACAACTGTATCGAAACCTTTATTTCCGGTACCGGCTTTGCCCGTCGTTTCCCGGGGGGACTGACGTCACAGGAGATTATAAACGCCGCAGAACAGGGAAATCCGCAGGCCCGCGAGCACTGGCGGCATTTTATCGATGCCTTCGCCCGCAGCCTGGCGTCTGTCATTAACATTCTGGATCCACAGGTCATTGTGTTAGGCGGTGGGTTATCGAATGTCAGCAGAATATATGAGGAGCTTCCTGCCGCGATTGTTTCCTGTCTCTTTTCCGAAACCTGCCACACGCGCATTGTTCCGGCGCGCTTTGGCGATGCCAGCGGCGTTCGTGGCGCAGCCTGGCTTCCCCGGCTGAACGCGCGGTGAACATGACCTTGACGACGGGCGACGGGACGATTCTTCGGGAGGGTTATGTTAAGATGATAAAAACTCACCACGCAGAAAACGCTATGCCTACGATTGATGATGTATCACGATTAGCCAATGTTTCCAGAGCAACGGTTTCCCGCGTGCTGACAGGCACCCGGGGGGTTCGCGAAGAGAGCCGTGAAGCGGTGTTAAGGGCAGTAGAAGAACTTAACTACCGTCCGAGCTTTGCCGCGCAAAACCTGGCGAGTCAGTCATCAAGCCATATCGGCGTGGTGTTTTCCTCACGTGATGAGAGCAGTGGCGCACGCATACTTCCCGCACTGGCGCGCGCAATGAAAGCGCTCAACAAAACGCTCATCGTTCAGTATGTCGATAACGACATCGAACATGCCGCCTCGGTGGATGACTTACAGCGGCAATGCGCCGCTGTTGTGGTGTTCGGACCGGTTGTACCGGGTAGCGGCGATAACGTTATCTCTTTTGACCGGCCAGTGGTCGATGCGACAAGTCAGGGCTACGATTTCGCCTTTGCCACGGAGAGCGCCTGCCGCTATATGATAGGTAAAGGCCATCGCAGCATAGCGCTGGTAATCGATAACGAGACGGACGACGCAAGCAAGCGAATGGTGGAAGGCTATCGCAACGTATTGCAGAACTACTCTTTTCCGTTTAATCGCCAGTTAGTGTTAACGGCCAATGAGAGCGTCGAACGCGCGCTGTTAACGCTTATCAATAGCCTGAGCAAATTCTCCGCTATCGTGGTGAAGCGGGATGCTTACGCCGCAGAAGCCATGCGCCTTTTCCGCGAATTCAATATTGCCGTGCCACAGGAGGTGTCTCTTCTTAGTCTTGAGGATTCCCCGTTGGCCACGCAGTTATATCCGCAGCTAACCTGCATTTCCTGGCCGATGGAACCCCTGCTGAACCAGTGCGTACAGCGTATTAAGAGCCTGGTTGAGGGCCGTCCGCTTCGCGAAACGGAACGACCACCGATCATTGGTAAGCTCACACCTCGCCAGTCGGTAATGGAAATGAGTTAACCGTTTTTCAGGAGTGATATATGAATGCAGTCCAACTGTTAAGTACCGTAGCCTTGCTTTTTGTGGCGTCCTGGCGGGTTTTTGCGCAGGATTCAGGCTTGCCGCTGAAAGAACAGGTTAATACGGATGAAGGCACAATCTGCGTTTATGAACGCGCAGATCACCGTGAAAAGAGGGTAATTCCTGTTGGTCAAGCGTGCCCGAAAACGTCACCCAAAGATAACTAATATCAGTGTGACGTTTAATCGTGCTGCCGAGGTATATCGCCTCGCTTTTCTCACTATCGCTCTTAATATTCACTTTAGCTAAGCGGCTATTTGACGCCCTTTCATCCTGTCGGCCAGCTTTTGGCTAAAATTCGGAAATAACGAAAAACTGGCGCCTTAACGGCTCGTCGTCAGACAACGTATTATATTAGGTTTACACATAAAAAGATGATGGGCACAGGCGGCCGTTTATTAAGACAGATGAGCGGACAGGAAGCGTAACGGGCCAATGAAAATCAGCGACGGAGCAGGAGCATCGATATTATACAGGCTCCAAAAGTTTCGAATTACCTACAAGGCCTCCTGTTTTTTATGAATCCCCCAAAAAGGGGCGAAATAATCAGCCAGCACTCAAACTTATACGCACAGCCACTATTGCTCATTTTCCCCGCCCCTTATTAGCTATAGCAGGATCGTTTTATCGCCAGCGCGCAATCAAATGTAGATATGGGATAACCCTTCAACTTTTGGTTTCTATTAAATCTTTTTTATTAATCTAACCCTCTATTATTAAAGCCTTCCCCGCCATTGCAACGCCTGATAAACCATCTTCCAAAACTCCGCGCTCTTTAGGTTTAGAAGCGTTGTTTCATGCGCTTTACGTAGCGCGTCATATATAAGCCGCCACGCGATCCGGGTCATGGTTTAAAATCTAAGGGCACATTCTGAAATAAATAATAGACGCGTTCATTTGGCGGTTCCGGCAAGTCGGCTTCTTTAACCGCAGCGATGGCTGCTTCGCATAGCGCCGGATCGCCGCCTTCGCTGCGAACATCATTAAGCGAGCCATCGGAATTTAACGCCAGGCGTAACATGCAGCGGCGACCGTGGTAACTATCCAGGTCTTCAAATACCTTGATAATTGCGTTACGGATGCCGGTTGTATAGGCTTGAATATCGTTGTTAATGCCGACGTCAGTTTTATCTGCGCAGCCCGTTAAGAAGGCTATTATGCCAAAGATTACATATTTCATCTGTACTTCCCCACACTTGAAATAGTTTTCAGCGAGCATAGTAAACCCTCAAGGAACGTAACAATCCTTCATTCGACGTAAACGGCGATTAAACGGCTATCGCCTGGATTAACGTACTCTGCGGCAAGGCCAGCCCCATGCAGCGCAAAATTCAGGTGCTTACATTATCCATACGTCATATCGGCCAGCAGTTCAAAGGTAGCTGCTTCGACTTATTAAAATGCCCCTTTACCAGGCAATGCCTTATCACTCCCTTCCCCCACTTTCACTCCGCGAGTGAAACTCTTACCTTCCGCCGCGGCTATTTCCCCTCGCCTGCTACCCTTAGGATTGGCAACACCCCATACACAGCAACCGAGGAACAGAGCATGGAACAGGAAATCACCATAGTCGCAACCATCACCTCCAGCGCCAGCGCCGTACATCTTGTCGAAGCGGCGCTTATACAGGTGGAAAGAGAGGTTCAGGGCGAGCCGGGCTGCAAGCAATACGCGCTGTACCGCAACAACGAGCAGCCGAACCAGTTCGTGATGCTTGAGCGCTGGGCTTCCCGCGAAGCGCTGGAAGAGCACGGCAAAGGCGAGCCGTTTTTACGCTTTATGAAAGCGATCGACGGCCTGGCCGATCTCAGCGTCACGACGCTTACGAAGGTATCGTGATGGCTGAACCCATTCGTATTGGCTATATCGACCTGTCGTTTCATCAGGCAAGCGCCCTTGAAGTCGGGCGCATCCTGCAAACGTTTGGTCATGAGGTCATCTATAACGCCGCCCCGCATGAGGCCGCTTTTGAGCGGCTGGGCCGGGGAGAAAGCGATATCTTTGCCTCCGCGTGGCTCCCTTCAAGCCATGATGTTTATCTGGCGCCGATGCTTGATGCGGTGGATAAGCTTTCGGTGATTTATGAGCCTTACTGCATCTGGGGCGTGCCGGATTATGTGCCTGAAGAGGCGGTTTCGGGGGTTGAGGATCTGTTAAAAGCGCCTGCCCTGAGCCGCATGGAAAGGCTTATCCAGGGCATTAACCCCGGCGCTGGCATCAGCCGCTTCTCGGCGCAGATGATTAAGGCCTATGGGCTGGATAGCGCCGGGTATTATTTTGAGCCGGGCACCGAGAGCGACTGCTTTGGCCGCTACGAGCAGGCGGTCGCCGCCAAAAAATGGGTGGTTATTCCCCTCTGGCACCCGCAGTTTCTGCATAACCGCTACGCCATCCGGACGCTGAAAGAGCCCAAAGGGCTGCTCGGCGTGCAGGACGAGGCGACCCTGCTGGTGCGCAAAGCGGCGCGAAAGAAGATAAATCCCGCCGCGCTGGCTGCGCTTTCATCGCTTTATATCGGCAACGCCAGGCTGAGCGCGCTGGAAGACGACCTGCGTAAAAGCGCTGCATAGCGCCATAAGGGAGGCGTAACGGCTTCCCTTTTCAAAAAATAAACCTCTATTTATCAATGTAATAAACCGAAAAACGCATTTTCCCTAAAAAGATAACTTGCAATCAAATAGCGCACTATTTATATTCCTCATCACGAACTCAGCAACACGTCAGTCGCAAAGACATTTAAATAGCGCACGATTTAATAGCGAACATTCAGGAGGCACTACCATGAAAATCAAACAGACTATCCTTGCCGCAACCTTAGCCGCCGTCTCCACCAGCAGCTTTGCTGACCAGCCGTATGCCGACCATCGCGTTCAGGCGTTTCTCGACGCGCTGAACAGCAGCGGCGGCAAACCGATGGAACAGCTCTCCCCGCAGGCGGCCCGCCAGGTGTTGGTCGACGCGCAAAAAGGCGCCGCGCTTCCCCCTGCCGACGTCAGTGAAAAAACCATTCAGGTTAACGGCCAGTCCATCCGCCTGAACATCGTCAAGCCGAAAGGCGCTAAAGGCACCCTGCCGGTCTTTATGTTCTTCCACGGCGGCGGCTGGATCCTGGGCGACTTCCCGACTCATGAACGCCTTGTCCGCGACCTGGTGGTGGGCTCAGGCGCAGCGGCGGTCTTTGTGAACTATACCCCGTCGCCGGAAGCGCATTTCCCGGTCGCCATTAATCAGGCCTACGCGGCTACCCGGTGGGTTGCCGAGCATGGCGAGGAGATTGGCGTGGACGGCTCCCGTCTGGCGCTGGCGGGCAACAGCGTGGGCGGCAATATGGTGGCGGCCGTCGCCCTGCAGGCGAAGCAGAATCACACGCCCGCCATTCGTTATGAAGTGATGTTCTGGCCGGTCACCGACGCGAACTTTACTACTGGTTCTTATAACCAGTTCGAGAATGGGTATTTCCTGACGCGCAACATGATGAAATGGTTCTGGGATGCCTACACCACCAAAGAGAGCGACCGCAATAACATTCTCGCCTCGCCGCTGCGCGCAACGACGGAGCAGCTGAAAGGCCTGCCGCCGACGCTTATCCAGACGGCGGAGCTGGACGTGCTGCGCGACGAAGGCGAAGCCTTTGGCCGCAAGCTGGATGCGGCGGGGGTCGATGTCACCGTCACCCGCTATAACGGCTTGATTCACGACTACGGCCTGCTGAACGCCCTGAGCACGGTGCCGGCGGTACGCACCGCTATCCTTCAGGCCTCCACCGAGCTGAAAACTCACCTGAAATAACGTTTTCTGCGGCCCGGCGCGCTATGCGCCGGGCACTGTATTGATTTTCACTCGGTAAGTGAAAGTGTTACCGCTCCGGCCCGGTTTTTCCGCCGCCGCAAGCGGCCTATTCTTACCCTCAAGCAAGGCAATGAATGAACTCCTTGCCTGAAAAATCAATCACCTGATGATATTTACTATTGAGGATAAACAAGATGAAAACCGTAAAATTCGCCATCGCCGCCCTTTCTCTGGTGACTTCCGTAAGCTTCGCGCAGAGCATCAGCGCCACCGCCGCCACTATTGACGACGCAGAAGCGCAAATCGCGCAACAGGCCCGCCAGGCAGGCGCGTCCTATAAAATCACCGAAGCGTTTAACGGCAACCAGGTGCATATGACGGCTGAACTGCAAAAATAAGCCTGAGCGAAGAAACCCGGCGCAACGTTTGCGCCGGGTTTTTATTTTTCAGCCGCTTGTACGGCGTTAACGCGAAAAGCGGGATGGGTGCGCAGCAGGCCGGTAATCGCTTTCAGATGGTCGCGAAACGCGCCGTGAAGCTGGCGAATAGCGGGCGAGAACTGCTTGCGGTGCGGGCATATCAGGCTCAACGGCGCGGCTTCGCCAGGGTGCTGCGGCAACAACACCTCCAGCCTGCCCGCCTGCACGTCGGCGCTGAGGTCAATCCAGGATTTATAAACGATCCCCATCCCTTCCACCGCCCAGCGGCGGGCCACGTCCGCATCGTCACACAGCAGGCGGCTTTTCACATGCAGCTGGCGGCGCATGCCGTTTTCCGGAAAGCTCCATTTATCATAAACGTGGCCGTTCATTGTGAAGAGCAAACAGTGGTGCTGCGCCACCTCGTCAAGCGTCGCCGGTCGCCCGTGTTTCGCGAGATAATCCGGCGAAGCGGCCATAACCCGGCGGTTATCCTCCGCCAGCGGCAGCGCCACGTAGCTGCTGTTCTCCAGCGCACCGTAGCGGATAGCCACATCCACCGGGTCGCGAAAGACGTCGCTTCGCTGGTCGGAGAGAAACAGGCGCAGCGAAATTTTCGGGTGCTGTTCGCAAAACGTCGTGATGAGCGGCAGCAGAATGTTGCGGCCAATATCGGACGGCACCGCCACTTTCAGCTCCCCCTGCAGCTCATCCTCATTGTTATGCAGGCTTTCTGCGCCCGCCTGTACCACCGCCAGCAACTCCTGGGCGTAGGGCAAATACTTTTCCCCTTCGGCGGTCAGGCGCAGGCTGCGCGTAGAGCGCACAAACAGCCGCTTGTCGAGGTCGCGCTCCAGCCGGTGCACCGCGGCGCTCACCTGGCCTGGCAGTAGATCCGCCTCGCGGGCGGCGTTGGAAAAGCTGCCAAGCGCAGCGGACCTGACAAACAGCGTGACATCTTCCAGCCGAATCATCTCTTCTCCCGAACCTTTAGCCCTACAGCCGTCAGCAGCGGGGCCAGCCTGCCCGCGATGACCCGCCGCTTTTGGTAATTATTTGAAAGGATTATGGCGCTTTCTGGTAAGCCCCTCAATGGCGGCATGCGCGTCGCGCCGCGTTTTGATTTTCACTGCAAAAGAGAAAGTGCTGCTCGTTTACGCCGGTTTTTCTCTGTATCCCCTGGCAGTACGCTGCGTATCACCGGGCGGCAAAGGCCGCCTTCATCCTTGAATAAGAAGAGAGACGCCATGAAAGCCATCGTATACAGCCAGAACGGGTTACCTATCTCCGATGCGAAATCCCTTTATGAAATGGAGCTGCCGAAGCCGCAGCCTGGCGCCCATGACCTGCTGGTGAAGATCCGCGCGGTTTCGGTGAACCCGGTGGATACGAAAGTGCGCGCCGGTTCGCCCACCGACAAACCGCGCATTCTGGGCTGGGACGCCGTCGGCACCGTCGAGGCCGTGGGTGAAAACGTCACCCTGTTTAAGCCAGGCGACGACGTGTATTACGCAGGCTCCATTACCCGCCCCGGCTCCAATGCGGAGTACGGTCTGGTGGACGAGCGCATCGCCGGGCATAAGCCCGCAAACTTAAGCGACGCCGACGCCGCCGCGCTGCCGCTCACCTCGCTCACCGCCTGGGAACTGCTGTTCGACCGTCTGGAAGTGAAAGACGGCGAAGGCGACGCGCTGCTTATCATCGGCGCCGCCGGGGGCGTCGGGTCAATACTCACCCAGCTTGCCAGCAAACTCACCGGGCTTACGGTTATCGGCACCGCCTCGCGCCCGGAAACCGCGGAGTGGGTGAAATCCCTCGGCGCGCATCACGTTATCGACCACACCCGCCCGCTCACCGACGGGCTGCGCGACATCGGCATTACGCAGGTACGCTATGTGGCGAGCCTGACCCATACTGATAAACACTACCCGCAGATTGTGGACGCGCTGGCGCCGCAGGGCCGTCTGGCGCTGATTGACGACCCGGAAAGCCTGGACGCCGTGCCGCTCAAACGCAAAGCCGTCTCGCTGCACTGGGAGCTGATGTTCACCCGTTCGCTGTTTAACACGCCGGACATCCGCCGCCAGAGCGACATTCTGGAAAATGTTCGCCGCCTGATTGAAGACGGCACGCTGAAAACCACCACGGGCGAGCACTACGGCAAGATCACCGCCGAAAACCTGCGCCGCGCCCACGCCTTTATCGAAAGCGGTAAAGCGCGCGGCAAAATCGTGCTGGAAGGCTTCTGATAACGTCGCCGGGCGCGGCAACGCGCCTGGCCATCACCACAAGGATTATCCCATGCGTACTCGTCGTTTTACCCGGCCTGCCCTGGCGCTGGCCGTTTCGCTGGCAATTGCCGGCCCCGCTTTACTGAGCGCCTCAGCCCAGGCGCAGCCGTTAACCCTGAGCGAACTCGCAAGCGATCGCGCCATCGGCCAGCCGGAAGTGGTCGCCACCTTTCACGGCGCCATGCCTACCGGCGTGACGGTGACGCAAGAAGGCCGCATTTTTGTTAACTTCCCGCGCTGGGGCGACGACGTGCCTTTTACCGTCGCTGAAGTGAAAGGCAATCAGCTGACGGCGTATCCTAACCGCGAGATTAACCAGCCGGACGATGCCAAACCGGGCGAGCGTTTTCTGAGCGTGCAGAGCGTGGTGGCGGACGGACAGGGCCGCCTTTGGGTGCTGGACACCGCCGCCCCCGGCTTCGCTGAACCGGTGAAAGGCGGCGCGAAGCTGGTGGCTATCGATCTCAAAACCAATAAGGTGGTAAAAACCATTATCTTCCCGGCGGAGGTTATCCGCTCCACCACCTACGTTAACGACGTGCGCTTTGACTTTCGCGTCGGCGAAGCGGGCGTCGCTTATATTACCGACTCGTCGCTTTCCGGCACCGGCGGCATTATTGTGGTGGATCTCGCCACCGGCAGCGCCGTCCGACGCCTGACCGGAGACCGCTCCACGTCGCCGGAGAAAGGCTTCGTCCCGGTAGTGGAAGGCGAAACGCTGTTACAGCGCCATGCCGACGGCTCCACCGCGCCGTTCAGCGTCGCCTCAGACGGCATCGCCCTGTCGCCGGATGGCAAAACCCTCTACTACAGCCCGCTCTCCAGCCGCTATCTGTATGCGATTTCCACCGCGCTGCTGCGCGACCCGAACGTTAGCGAGGCGCAGCTCTCCGCCGCCGTGCAGGACCTGGGTGAGAAAGGGGCGTCGGACGGCCTGGAAGCCGACGCCAGCGGCGCGGTTTACGCAGGCGATTACGAGCGAAACAGCATCCGCAAGCGCGAGCCTGGCGGCGAATGGCGCACCATCGTCCACGGCCCGCAGATTTTATGGCCCGACACCCTCTCCGTCGGCCCGGACGGCTACCTTTACTTCACGGTAAACCAGTTAAACCGCCAGCCAGGCTTCCACGCCGGCAAGGATCTGCGCCAGAAACCTTACGCCCTGCTGCGCGTGCGCATTAACGCCGCGCCTGCGCCAACGCGTTAACCTAAGGCGTAGAGAGAAAAGGCCTGGCGTCGCCAGGCCTTTGCGTTTGGACTCGTGATCAGGGTTGCCTGCTTTCAAAACCGATAACAACGTCACCGCTTACCTTATCAGCGCGTAACGGAATATAGTATTTACTACGCCCTGCGATTACCCCTGAAGGAACTGCGATGTCTTCCCGCTTCGCCACCCTGCGCCGTATTCCTCGCGGCGTCTGGATAATCGGCTTTGTCAGCCTGCTGATGGATATCTCTTCAGAGATGATCCACAGCCTGCTGCCGTTATTTATGGCGACCGCGCTGGGAACGCCGGTGGTGGTTATCGGCCTGATTGAAGGGTTCGCCGAAGCCACGGCGCTGTGCGTTAAAGTCTTTTCCGGCGTGATTAGCGACTATATCGGCAAGCGTAAAGGGCTTGCCGTGCTCGGTTACGGCCTTGGCGCGGCGAGCAAACCCCTGTTTGCGCTCGCCTCCACCTCCGGGATGGTTTTCAGCGCCAGGATTATCGACCGGCTCGGCAAAGGCATTCGCGGCGCGCCGCGCGACGCCCTGGTGGCGGACGTCACGCCGCCGGACATCCGTGGCGCCGCCTACGGCCTGCGCCAGACGCTCGATACCACGGGCTCATTTCTCGGCCCTTTGCTGGCGGTCGGGCTGATGCTGCTGTGGCATAACGATTTCCGCTCCGTCTACTGGGTGGCCGTTATCCCCGCGTTTCTCGCCGTCGGGCTGCTCTGTTTCGGGCTGCATGAGCCGCGAAAGCCTGTTGAGCACCGCAGAAGCAACCCTATTAAAAAGGAAAATCTCAAACGGCTGGGCCGCGACTGCTGGCAGGTGATAGGCCTTGGCGCCGTCTTTACCCTGGCCCGCTTTAGCGAAGCCTTTCTGGTGCTCAGAGCGCAGGAGGTGGGCATCCCGCTTGCCCTGATCCCGCTGGTGATGGTGGCGATGTATGTCGTGTTTTCCGTGACGGCCTACCCTTTTGGCCGGCTGTCCGACACGCTAAGCCACCGTCGCTTGTTGCAGATGGGGCTGCTCGTGTTGATTGCGGCGGATATTACCCTTGCCATGAGCCAGGGCTGGCAGGGGATTATCGCAGGCGTGGCGCTGTGGGGCGTGCATATGGGCATGACGCAAGGGCTGTTCAATGCGATGGTCGCCCGCACGGCGCCTGCGGATTTACGGGGCACGGCGTTTGGCATCTTCAGCCTGCTGAGCGGCGCAGGATTATTGCTGGCAAGCCTGGGCGCCGGGCTGTTATGGGATATCTGGGGCTCCGGCTCGACGTTTTACGCCGGTGCGCTGCTTTGTCTGCTTACCTTGCTGGTTACCCGCTTCGCGCCTGAAAAAGCCTGCAAAAAGGCCGCCTTACGGCGGCCGTAAACCTTAACGCAGATTCAACCGGGCGCTTAGCGTCTCGATCTGCGCCCGCCAGCGGGCCTGAAGCGCCGGTTTCTGGTGCTTCGGCTTGCGTGCGGTATCCTCGCGAAGTTTTTCCTCAAGCGTAAGCAGCGCCGCCAGCAGCGACTCTTCATCTTCCTGCGCCGCGGCATGACGCTCTGCAACCGGCGCAGGCCGCGCGCAAGCGCCGCCCTGCTCCCCGCCTAGCCGTTCATAAACCTCCTCCAGCGCCTGGCATTCGCTAAGCCTCTGCTGGTCGATAAGCCAGAACCGGTTGCAGCTTTGCTCAATCAGGCGGCGATCGTGGGTGACAAGCAGCACCGCGCCCTGGAATTCGCGAAGCGTCGCCTCCAGCTCCTCCTTGCCTTCCATATCCAGATGGTTGGTCGGCTCATCCAGCAACAGCAGTGAATACCGGCCAAGCGTCAGCCCGATGAACAGCAGGCGCGAGCGCTCGCCGCCGCTCAGGACGCCCACCTTTTGCAGGTGGCGCGCATAAGGGAAACCGGCGCTGATTAACGCCCGCTTGCGCTGCTCGTCGTCAGCGGCAGAAAAACGGGCCAGGGCTTCGCTCAGGGTCTCTTCATCGTCGAGCTGCCGCTGGCTCTGATCGTAATAGCCCAGCCGCAGCCGCGGATGAAACAGCGCCTGTTCCTGCGCCTGCCAGGCGCGCCACAGATGTTGAAGCAGCGACGATTTGCCGGCGCCGTTACGCCCGACGATGGCGATGCGATCGCCACTTTTCACCTGCAGGGGATCAAGCGTAAAAAGAACCGGCGCGTCGGCGGACGGGCGCACCGCAAGGCGCGGCAAATCCAGCAGCCGGTCGGCTTCCAGCGCTTCTCCCTGCAATCGCAGCCGCCAGCCACTCCCTTCCGTCAACCGGGTTTGCGTCTCTTTCAACCAGTCGGCCCGTTTTTCCATCTGCTGGGCTTTACGCGCCAGCCCTTCGTTGTCGTAATCACGCCCCCACAGCGCCATGCGCCGGGCGCTTTTCTCGATGCGTTCAATCTCCTTTTGCTCCGCCTGATGGCGCAAGGCGTCCGCCTCATCCCGCGCCTTAAGCGTTTGTCGGGCGGCGGTACAGGGCAAGCGGAAAAACTGCAGCGTTTTATCGCGCAGGATCAGCGTGCAGTTGGTGACGCTGTCGAGCAGGCGGCTGTCGTGGGAAACCAGCACCATGCTGCCGCCCCAGCTTTTCAGAAAGCGCTCCAGCCAGAGCAAGGTGGGCAGGTCGAGGTGGTTGCTCGGCTCATCCAGCAACAGCAGGTCCGGCTGGCGTAATAGCGCGCGGGCGAGCAGCAGACGGGTGTGCTGCCCGCCGCTGAGCGCCCCTGCTGTCTGTGACCAGAGCGCCGGGGAAAAGCCGATAGTCGCCAGCAGCGCTTCGCAGCGCCAGCGCTCCGCCTCGCGCTGCGCGGGCGGCAGGCGCGCCAGCAGGGCGTCCAGCAGCGAACAGGAATAGAGAGAGTCAGGCAGGGACTGCTCAACCCGCGCCAGCAGGCAGGCGTGAGACGCCGTCACGCGGCCCCGGCTGGCGGCAAGCTCGCCGCTGAGGATTTTCAACAGCGTGCTTTTGCCGCTGCCGTTATGGCCGATAAGCCCAATACGATCGCCCTTTTTAATGGCGAAGGAGATGTCATGCAGGAGTGTGCCGAAGGCGTTGTCATAGCCGACAGCATGAACAGAAAGCAGAGTGCTCATATGCTTACCCGTGATTTGCAGGCATAAGGATGCCTGTCGTCAAAATTCGCTGACGACAATCCGGTAAGCCGGAGAGAAGAACAGTGTTGGAAAGCTTCGCTCAGGCGGGATTATCGCAGCACGATACCGGTAATGCCCGAGCGAGACCAATCACCATAGAGGTGTGAGTGAACAAACAATTCACACATCGGCATAGCATTCCTCCTTTTTATTCGTTAAGTGAATGGATTGAGCGACTATAAAGCGTCAGCCCGTGAAGCGCCAGCCCGCCCTGCGCCTTTCGTTGTGAAAACGTGACCGTGTCGGCACGCCAGGTTCCTGTTTCAGCCAATAAGCGTGAAGCGTTATGGCTTATGCCTTTCGGCGCCGTTTAAAACCGCGAGCACTTTTTCTTATGAAATAAACCTAAATATAATTTCCCAGTTTCGCCGCTAAATAGCTAAAGTCAGGAACTATTTTTTCGCCACGACAATATAATATCAAACGCATACTATTTGAATGCAAAGTAAATCTTTCGCTTTTTCATAACTTATTCTCATGTAATAAAAGCAGCCGTTTCGTAATAAAAAATTCACAGTTCTCTTTTATAGCAAGGCTCAGTGTTGCGATTTATCTTAATTTAGCGGTCAGTCTTGTTTAGCGAAATTAATAAAATTAGAGTGAAGCCGGAAAATTAATTCTTAAGCATTTCTTATTCACCTTATCTTCCGGTTAAAAAGGAGTACTACATGGCTATTGATATGTTCCTGAAAGTGGATGGCGTGACCGGCGAATCGAAAGATTCCAATCATAAGAACTGGCTTGACGTGCTCTCTTTTAACTGGGGCGCCTCGCAGCCGGGCAATATGGCGGTGGGCGGCGGCGGCGGCGCGGGCAAAGTCAATTTTCACGATTTAACCGTGCAGTCTATGGTAGATAAAGCCACGCCAGCCATTCTGAAATTCTGCGCCAGCGGCAAGCATGTGACTAAGGTTGAGCTTTCCATCTGCAAAGCAGGCGGCCAGCAGGTTGAGTACTCCCGCGTGGTGCTTGAGGACGTGCTTGTTACCCGCACGGAATTTACCGGCGTCGGCCATACGGACACCGTGCTGGTGAATTACCACTTCCAGGCGTCGAAAGTGAATTTCCATTACTGGGAACAGTCGAGCCAGGGGACCAAAGCCGCCGAAACGAAGTCGGGATGGGATATTAAGCAAAACAAAGAAATTTGATGCGTAAGGAGTCATTCCCGTGGCAGAAATTAATGCGATGATAAATGCCCTTCTCGCCGATCACTCTTATTTTAATACGCAACAATTGCATAGCATGGTTGCGTTTGTGAATGAGCTTGATGAAGAAACGCTTTATCAGTTCGAAAACTCTGATGAGCGCACGGTAATGTACGCTTATGAGCAGTTGGTCTTTAGCGGGCGAAATAACCGCGGCAATGATATTGAAATGGGCTTGCTAAACCGGCCCGCCAATACCGCCGTACAAAATAACCGGGCTTTCTTTGAACGCTTTAATACTTCGGTTCCCTATGGCCGCGGGTATGGCGGGAATGTCTATGAAGACAGCACCAAAATTAAATATGACTACGCCAGCAAAATATTAAACGCCGTCGGCGGTCTCGCCACCATGGGGGGCGGAATCGCCGCCGCCGTGGCCGCCACCACCACCACCACGGTGCGCGCCGCGTTAACCGCAACCGGAGGCGCGGCTTCCTTAGCCGGCGGCGCGCTGGTGCTGCTACGCAACAGCCTTGCCGACAGCCAGGTGGCCAGCAACAAGCGATTTATCGAAACGGTGAAGAAAATAGTGAAGGCGCGCAACAAGGTGAATAAGTTTTTTGAGGAGACCAACAATAAAGTGGTGAAAGATCCGGAAAAAGCGGCGACACAGTTGCAGGCGGGGCTAAGCTCCAACCCGAACCGCTTTACGCGCGGGCCGAATAACACAACGGTATTCCAGAATCTCAGCGCCGTTGAAAAGCTGGTGCAGGAAGATTTTGCCAGCCAGCATTACAACATCAAAACCAAACTGATTATCCGCAATAACGACCCGTGGTTTATCCGCCTGGAAACGCTGCGCAGCGAACCCAGAGAGTTAACCCAGATGGATATGGAAGTGTTGCAGAGCGTCGCAAGCCGCCTGTAGTCTTATTCGTAGCGGCGGCATTCCCGCGCCGCTTCCTTCTGTTTCGCCGCCCGCCAGCCCCCTTCGTCACGCAAGACGCCAACGCGCACTACACTCTTTGCGTAGTCGACTGACTGTCGGGAGGTCATTTTGCGTGCCGGAAACAAACTCCTCGCCCTGACCGGGTTTGCGCTTATCGCTGCGGCATACGGGCTGGCCCGCTTCTCCTGGGGCCTGCTGCTGCCGGCTATCATGCCGGATATTCGCTTATCGCTCTCCCTGGCGGGCACGCTCTCCTCCGCCTCCTTTGCCGCTTACTGCGTGGCGATTGTTTTCGCCTCTGTCTGCACCGCCCGCACCGGCCCCCGTCTGCCTGCGCTGCTCGCCGGGCTGTTCGCCATGGCGGGCATGGGGATAATTGCCCTGTCTCACAGCCCGGGCGGACTGATGGCGGGCGTTATCTGCGCCGGGCTCAGCACCGGGCTCGTCTCGCCGCCGATGGCGGAGGCGGTCAACCGGAAGGTCATGGAAAGCCAGCGTCCGGTCGTGAATACCCTGATTAACGCGGGCACGGGGGGAGGCATTATCTTTTCGTCGCTCGCCGTGCTGGCGCTGACCGATAACTGGCGCGTTATCTATTTTTGCTTCACGCTCGCCACCCTTATCCCCACCCTGCTGGCGCTGAAAGTCATTCCCGGCGGCGCCAGCGGCGTGAGGTTTTCGCTAAAAGCGCAGGGCGCCGCCTTTCTTTCGCCCGCCTTACGCCCTCCGCTGCGCGTGGCCTTCCTGAGCGGGATAGCCAGCGCCGCTTACTGGACCTTCGGCCCGGTGATGTTTGCGTCACTCGCCGGGATGGAAGCGCGAACGGTGACGCTGCTCTGGTTGATTACCGGCATCACCGGCTGCTTTGGGTTGCTGACGGGTTATCTGACTAACCGCTTTGGCATCAACTGCATCCACCGGATGATGCAGGCGCTGACGGCGGCGGCCTTTCTACTGCTGATGGCCTCAACGCATAACCCGCTGCTGGTTTATCTGGCGGCAGCACTCTACGGCTTTGCCTACATCACGCTCTCGGGCGTGCTGCTGGTGAGCGGCGTCAACGCGGCGGGCGATGACCCGGCGGCGGGACTGGGGGCGGTGTTCCTGATGCTCGCCATCGGCCAGGTAGCGGGCGCGGCGGCGTTCGGCCTGCTGCTGGACAGCGCAGGCGCCGTCATTGCGCTGTGGATTTTCAGCGGCGTCGCGCTGCTGGCGATGCTGCTGCCCGCCACACAAACGCAGCGTCAGCGCGTTGTAGACGCAGAGTTTAAGTAACGGCTTTATAATGGCGGGTTTACGGCTTAACAGGGTTATCCCATGAAACTTTTGTCGCTTCGCGTTCTCATCCCGCTTGTCGCTGTCGCCCTGCTGCTGGTCTGGTGGCTGCGCCCGCACTACAGCGATGAGGAGAAGGCTTACTACGCCGCGGTGTTCTGTTCGGTTAACAAAGCCGGCACCGGCGCGCCCCTTTCGCAAATGGAACAGGTTATCGAAGGCGGCAATACCGATTATGCGCTGCAAAAAACGCACTTTTCCCCGTCGCTGGCGAAAGCCGTTATTCACCGCTGGGCGCAGTTAAGCGAAGAGGAGAAGCAGCGCGCGCGGCAGAACCCCGCCGCCTGCGCCCCGTTGCTGACCGCCGCAATGCAGCGCTAGTTACACCGCAGGCAGCAGCGCCAGCGACGCTTTCATCTCCCGCGCCTCTTCCCCCGGGCTTCGCCCGAACAAACGGCGGAACTCGCGGTTAAACTGCGAAGGGCTTTCATAGCCGACTTTGAAAGCGGCGGATGCGGCGCTGAGATCGTCGCGGATCATCAGCAGCCGCGCCTGGTTCAGACGCACGGATTTAATATACTGCAGCGGCGTGGTGCGCGTGACGGCCCTGAACTGCCGGTGAAAAACCGGCACGCTGAGCCCCGCTTCGCTTGCAAGCTCGCTGATGTTAAAGGGCTGCGAGTAATCGTCATGTATGCGCAACAGAACCTGGGAAATGGAGGCGAAATGTCCCTGGCTTGCCAGCGCCGCTTTGATTGCGCCGCCGCGCTCCCCCACCAGCACCCGGTAGTAAAGCTCGCGCACCACCTGCGGCCCGAGGATGCGCGCCTCCTGCGGTGAGGAAAGCACGCGCAGCAGGCGCAGGGTGGTGTCGGTCAGGCTCTCATCCAGCGGCGTGGAGATGATGCCTTCCGGCGCCTCGTGGTAGCTCGCCTGGGCGTGACCAAGCGACATCACCAGCTCTGAAAGCACAGTCATATCCAGCGAAACCGCAACACCCAGCAGCGGCGCCTGCGGGCTGCCTTCCGTCTCGGTGGAGAACGGCAGCGGGACGGAGAGCACCAGGTAATGCTGCGGGTTGTAATGGTAGACTTTGTCCGCCAGATAGCCCCGCTTCGCCCCCTGACAGACAATCACGATGCAGGGTTCATAAACCACCGGCGTGCGGCCCAGCGGGCGGTCTGAGCGCATAAATCGCACGCAATCCAGCAACGAGCGTGTGTACCCCTCCTGCGGCGCCAGTTTTTCCAGCAGCGCGATCATTTCGTTCATTCGGCACCCTCCTCTGTGGCGTGAGTTATGAATGTGCAACAACTTTGCCGCTCTGCGCCCGAAAGGGGAAGCCCCCCGACAGGATCAGGCAATCATGCGATAAGAATGGCGCTTTTTTATCCGCTGCGCACGCTTTAGCATCGTTCATGAACTATCCCACTCAGCTATGGAGATAAAACGATGCAAACGTCAAAAGTTATTCTGCTCACCGGCGCCAGCAGCGGTATCGGCGAAGCGACGGCTCGCCTGCTCGCCCGCGAAGGTCATCAGTTAATTATCGGCGCCCGCCGTACGGATCGCTTACAGGCGCTGAGCCAGGAGTTCAGCAATATCGACTATCTGGCGGTGGACGTGACCCGACCTGAAGATCTGCAAAAAATGGCGCAGCACGCGCTGACGCAGTATGGCCGCATCGACGTGCTGGTTAATAACGCCGGGATTATGCCGCTTTCGCCGCTTTCAGCCCTCAAAACCGATGAGTGGAACCAGACGCTGGATGTCAACGTTCGCGGCGTGCTGCACGGCATCGCCGCCGTGCTCCCCGTCATGGAGCAGCAAAAGCAGGGGCAGATTATCAGCGTCGCGTCGATAGGCGCGCACCTGGTCTGGCCTTCCTGCGCCGTCTATTGCGCCAGTAAATTCGCCGTTCGCGCCATTATGGACGGGCTGCGCCAGGAGACCGATACCGTTCGCGTCACGGTGGTAAGCCCGGGCGTGGTGGAATCTGAGCTGGCGGACCACATTACCGATACTTCCGCACGGGAAGCGATGGTGGATTTCCGCCGCGTCGCGCTGCCTGCCGAGGCCATTGCAAAAGCGATAGGCTGGGCCATCGCGCAGCCCGATGGCGTCGACGTTAGCGAAATCATCGTGCGCCCTACCGCCAGCCCTTACTGAGCCTTCAGCTCGCCTCCGGGGACCACGCCCCGGAGGGCTTTTCCTGCGCCTTAATTTGACGCCCGCGCGCCTGGCAACAACACTTCCAGTTTGGTCTTTTCGCCCACCGGGCGTCAGGTTTACTGGAGTCGTTATGAAAAAAACCGTTGTTGTCGCCGGCGCCGTAGGCGTAATCGGGCGCGGCGTGCTGGCCCATTTTGAAGAGCAGGATGTGGAGCTGGTCGCGCTTTCGCGCAGCCAGCCCGATTTTCCCACCCGCGCAAGACACCTGCCGGTCGATCTCACCGACAGGCATGCCTGCGAAGCGATGCTCGCCCAGGTACCGGAAGCCACCCACCTGGTTTTCGCCGCTTACCAGGAGAAACCCACCCCCGCCGAACTGGTGGAAACCAACCTGCTGATGCTGAAAAACCTGGTGGAGGTGCTGGAAGCGAAAGCGCCGCATTTGAAGCACGTAACGTTGATGCAGGGCGGGAAAGCCTATGGCGCGCATATCGGCGCCTTCCCGTCGCCGGCGAAAGAGAGCGACCCGCGTCATATGCCGCCGAACTTCTATTACGATCAGGAAGATTTTCTGCGCGAACGCGCTGTCGGCAAAGCCTGGTCATGGACCGCGCTGCGCCCGGAGGCGGTCATCGGCATGGCGGTGGGCAACCCGATGAACCTGCTGATGGTGATTGCCGTCTACGGAACGCTGGCGAAGGCGCTGGGCGTGCCCATGTCCTTCCCCGGCCCGCGCGAAGCATACGATGTGCTCTACCAGGTCACCGACACGCGCATTCTCGCCAGCGCCATCGACTGGGCGGGCGAGAACGAGGCCTGCCGGGGCGAAGTGTTTAATATCACCAACGGCGACTATTTCCGCTGGTCGCGCGTCTGGCCGCGCATCGCCGCCTTTTTTGACGTGCCGGTCGGCGAGCCGTTCCCTCTCTCCCTTGAGCAGATGATGGCGGACAAAGGGCCTTTGTGGGAGCAACTTACCCGGACGCACGGGCTACAACCTTACCCTTACGAAAAAGTAGTCTCCTGGCGGTTCGGGGATTTCATTCTGAAAACCACCTTCGACAATATCACCAGCACCATTAAAGCGCGCCAGCACGGCTTCGCCGACTGCATCGACAGCGAAGAGATGTTTATCGACCGGCTGCAGGCGCTGCGCGAACAACGCTATATTCCGTAAAACCTGAAGAGGCGGGAGGCCGCCTCGCTTTCTCGCCTGAATCGCTCTTCGCGCCCTGTGACGCCCTGAAGTGAGAAGCGCGCAGCACCTTCCCCCTTTGCCGCACACTACACTAGCCTGTGGAGGCTGAAGCCCGTCCGTACTCTCCATTTCGCTCCCGACCACGGGAAAAGGCGTGAAGCATGACTCTCGATCTTACTCACTTTACCCCGCTGCAGAGCTTTTTCGGCGGAATGCTCATCGGCGCCGCCGCATGGCTGCTGATTCTCTTCTGCGGCCGGGTGGCCGGCATAAGCGGCATCCTCGGCGGGCTTCTTTCCACCGCCGCGCCCGATAAGCGCTGGCGAGTCGCCTTTTTGCTGGGACTGGCGGCCTCGCCCTGGCTTTACCGCCTCTTTACAACCCTGCCGGAAACCCGCATCGACGCGGGCTGGCCGCTGATAATTCTGGCGGGCCTGCTGGTCGGCGTCGGCACGCGTTACGGCGCCGGCTGCACCAGCGGCCACGGCGTGTGCGGCCTTTCCCGGCTCTCGCCACGTTCGCTGGTCGCCACCCTGGCGTTTACCGCCGTGGCGTTTCTCACCGTCTGGCTGCTCGGCAGCGGGCGCTGAAGGAGAACACCATGAATGCGCTCTTTGCGTTGCTTGCCGGTTTGCTGTTTGGCATTGGGCTGCTCGTTAGCGGCCTGGCCAACCCGGCTAAGGTGCTCGGTTTTCTTGATATCACCCGGCTGTGGGACCCTTCGCTGGCGTTTGTCATGGGCGGCGCCATCAGCGTGGCCTTTTTCGCCTTTCGCATGGCGAAAAAGCGCGTGCGCCCGGTTTTTGGCGACGAAATGCATATCCCTGCAACACGGCGTATTGATGGCCGGTTGCTCGGCGGCGGGGTGCTGTTTGGCGTGGGCTGGGGCCTGGCGGGGATCTGCCCTGGACCGGGCCTGGTGCTGATGGGGCTCGGCGAGGTTAAAGGCATCGCGTTCGTCGCCGCGATGGTGGCGGGCATGCTGATCTTCGAAGGGCTGGAGAAGGCGCGCGGGCGAAACTGATCAGGCTTTCTCCAGTATCGTGAGCAGCACGCCGTAGATCAGCAGATGCCCGGCATAGGCATAGTAGAAAAACTGCCGCGGCAGAAAGCGCGGCGACCCTTCCGGCCTGAGCCTCGCGGCCAGATACAGCCCGGCGAAAGGCAAGACTAACGTAGGCAGAATGTAATACGTCAGCGTATCGAGCGGTTGCTGCGCAACGCGGTACATGCCGTTTAACATCAACAGCGCGACGACGGCGCCAGTCAGACTCAGCGCGCGCCAGCGCTGCAGTTCCGGCGAAAAGAGCACCGCCAGCGAGAGGGTCAGGATAATCCCCTGTGGCCCGTAGCTGGCGAAATTAAGCGGCCAGACGAGCAGGCACAGCAGCACCGTCCCGGCCGCCACGCCCCGCTGCTGGTAGCGGTATGCCCAGGCGAAGAGCTGCGTTACGCCTGCGAAAACAAACAGAATATTCAGCGCATATCCGTAGTGGATTTCACGAAACGCCAGCCAGAAAACCGGCTGGGTGATGAACGACCAGAGCCACAGCCGATTCGCCCGCGCCTGCAAACGCGACGGCTGGCGGTGAAGGTTTAATGCCCAGATTAGCGCGAACAGCGGGAAAGCCATGCGCCCGAAGGCGAACAGCTCAGGCCTGGAGGGAGAGAGAAAAATGGTGTTGGCGTGGTCGATAACCATGGCCAGCAGCGCCAGCAGCTTAGCCATGTCGATAGCGCCGGGGCTGAGCTTCAGTGACAGCGGATCGTTCATCATCGCTTTTTTATTCCCTGAAAGACCGCTAATCGGTAAAGGCCGTTCGCTAACAAAGGGTTGCAAGCGATCAGTGTAGCTCATCGGCTCCGCGCCGCCTTTCTTTCCCTCTTCAGGCCATAAAAAAACCCCCGGCGCAGGGCGACGGGGGTTTTTGTCAGGCTTTACTTACAGCGCCATGTCATGCTGGGCAGGCGCTTTCTCGGCTTGCGCCGGTTTTGCCTGCGGCATGGACGGCTGCGCCTCTTTCATCTGAATCACCGGCGGCTTGGTCAGCTGCAGCGTAGCGGCGGTTTCATCCCAGACCTGCTGAGTGAGCGCCACGTTGCCGTTCAGCTTCTGGCCGTAGGTCGGTACGATTTCACGCAGCTTGCTCTGCCACTCGGCGGACTTGTACTGCTCCGGGAAGAGCTGCTTGATAACGTTCAGTGAGATAGGCGCCGCGGTGGATGCGCCCGGAGAAGCGCCCAACAGCGCCGCCACGGTTTTCTGCTCATCGGTCACGATTTCGGTGCCAAGTTTCAGCACGCCGCCTTTCTCGGGATCTTTCTTGATGATCTGCACGCGCTGGCCAGCCTGGATCAGTTTCCAGTCTTCTTTACGCGCGGACGGATAGTACTCTTTCAGCGCGTCGAAGCGGTCTTCGTCGCTTAACATCACCTGACCAATCAGGTATTTCACCAGATCGAAGTTATCCAGGCCGACATCGGTCATCGGGATAACGTTTTTGGTGGTGGTGGTGCTCAGCAGGTCGAAGAATGAACCGTTTTTCAGGAACTTGGTGGAGAAGGTCGCGAACGGCCCAAACAGCACGACGCGCTTGCCGTCAAGGAAACGGGCGTCCAGGTGCGGTACCGACATCGGCGGCGCGCCTACGGACGCCTGGCCATACACTTTCTCGCCGTGCTGACGGGCGATTTCCGGGTTTTCGCTCACGAGGAACGAGCCGCCCACCGGGAAGCCGGCGTAGTTATCCGCTTCCGGAATGCCGGTTTTCTGCAGCAGCTTCAGCGCCCCGCCGCCTGCACCGATAAACACATACTTCGCGTCTATCGCACGCTCATCGCCGCTTTTCACATCGGTGATGGTGACATGCCAGGAGTTGTCGTCGTTGCGTTTGAAGTCCGTGACTTCAGAGGAGGTTTCCAGCTTGAAGTTGTTTTGCTTCTTCAGGCTGCCCACCAGCTGACGGGTTATCTCGCCGTAGTTGACGTCGGTGCCGACCGGTGTCCAGGTGGCGGCGACTTTCTGCTTAGGATCGCGGCCTTCAATAATCAGCGGCGCCCATTTTTTGATCTGGTTTTGATCGGTGGAGAACTCCATCCCCTGGAACAGCGTCGTCTGCTGCAGCGCTTTATAACGCTTCGCCAGGTAATCCACGTTATCGCCCCAGACAAAGCTCATGTGCGGCGTGGAGTTGATAAAGGAGTGTGGGTCATGCAGCACGCCGCGTTTCACCTGGGTGGACCAGAACTGGCGAGAGATCATAAACGCTTCGTTGATCTCCAGCGCTTTGCTCACGTCGATGGTGCCGTCCGGACGCTCCGGCGTGTAGTTCAGCTCCATGTTGGCGGAGTGGCCCGTACCGGCGTTGTTCCAGCCATTAGAGGACTCCAGCGCAACGCCGTCGAGTTTCTCAACCATTATCTGTTTCCAGTCAGGCTGAATTTCCTGTAACACGGTGCCCAGAGACGCGCTCATGATGCCGCCGCCGATTAACAGCACATCGGTTTTTTCCGTGGTGTTT
Source organism: Franconibacter pulveris DSM 19144 (assembly GCA_000621185.1). Classification (GTDB taxonomy): domain Bacteria; phylum Pseudomonadota; class Gammaproteobacteria; order Enterobacterales; family Enterobacteriaceae; genus Franconibacter; species Franconibacter pulveris. Next base: position 112,801 of record KK211222.1, on the reverse strand, counting down.
TCTGCGTAAGCATTTGAAGCAACAAGTACTGCAAGAAGGGATAAAGCAGGAACAATCTGTTTATGTTGTGGCATTTGCGTAAAAATCATCAACTACATTTGAAAAATTAGGCAATTATTTTAACAGGTAAATTAACAATTGAAAGCCATTTTCAACAAAATGTTAACAGCCCTACTTTATATACGTGTTTATGTGACAACACAGGGTGGCGCCCCCTTCCCGACCGGGCGAAGCGGAGATTGTTTCCGCCTTTAAATGCAAGTTATGGTACAAAGTATCATTCCCCCAAACGCTGACTGATACTGCATATGGCCTACTCCATTGACATCATCTCCTGCATTACCGACCGCTTTGTGGAACTGACCGCCACCGAGAAGCGCATCGCCCAGTTTATCCTTGACGACATCGCCGCCGCGGCGGACCTGCCCATCGCCGAACTGGCGCGGCTGACCGGCACCAGCCAGGCATCAGTCACCCGCTTCGCCCGCGCCCTGGGCTGCAAGGATGTGCGCGAGCTGAAAATCAAGCTGGCGCAGTCGCTCGCCGTGGGGCAGCGCTTTATCCTGGAAGTGCCGGACCTGGAAGGCGTGCAGGGCATTTATGAATCGATAATCAGCGTGCTGGAGACCAATCGCCGGGCGCTTAACAGCGAGTCGCTTAACACCGCGGTCAGCTGGCTTAGCCAGGCGCGACAAATTCTCGCCATCGGTATGGGCGGCGGCTCCACTATCTGTTCTCAGGAGTTACAGCATCGCCTGTTTCGTCTGGGACTGCCGGTGGTCAGCCAGAATGACGGCCTGCTGGTGCGCATGATGTGCTCGGCGGTGACGCCAAAGGATGTGGTGCTGGCGCTCTCCATTGGCGGGTTCACGCCGGAGATAACCGAAAGCGCGGCGATAGCCCGCCAGTACGGCGCGAAAGTCATCGCCATTACCCCGCTTGAAACGCCGCTTGCCGAGCAGGCGGACCTGGTGCTGCCGCTGCTGGTGCGGGAGAACGACTACATCTACAAGCCCAGCACCTCGCGCTACGCGATGCTGGCGATGGTGGATGTGCTCGCCACCGAACTGGCGATGGCGAATAAGGCGCAAACGAAAGACCGCCTGCGCCGCATCAAGCTTGCCCTCGACAGCCACCGCGGCGGCGTGGACCGCCAGCCGCTGGGGGACTAGGGAGTGGCGATACGCGCTCGCCAGGCGTTTTTCACGCTTACCCCTGGGACGCCTTGCGTTTGCCAATCGGCAGCGGCGGCGCCTCCGGCTGGCTTTCGCGCTCGCGGGTTATCATCTCCAGCGCCTCTTCGCGGCTAAGGGCGCTCGCAGGCGTCACCAGCGTGACGACCACGCCGCAGACGAGGCTCGTCAGCACGGAAGGCAGACACGGGTTGCCCCAGAAAGCGAGCCAGCTGTCGTTCATCAACACCACCGTTGACGCCCCTGCCCCACCCGCCAGCGCCGCTAGCGCGCCCTGCCAGTTAAAGCGCGTCCAGAAGCGGCCCAGAATCGAGCAGATAAACATTCCTGACATGATCATCGATATCATCTTCGTGATGTAGCTAATGATGTCGTTCGAGGTCATTGCAAAGAGCAGCGCCAGCGCGATAACCAGCACGAGGAAAATACGCGACAGGCGAATGGCTTTCTCCGGGGCAGGCATATGGCCCGTTATCATCGTGTAGAGGTCGCGCAGAATAATCGACACCCCGGCGATGGCGTCTGAGCTGCCGGAGGACATGTTGGCCGACATCCCGGCAATCAGCACCGCCATCGCCAGCGCAGGCGGCAACACCTGGGTGGCGAACAGGAAGGCGAACCCGCTGTTGTCCAGATGGTCATTCATCGTCCAGACCGCCATGCCGATAATGGCCGGCAGGAAGGAAAACAGCAGATAGAGCAGCCCGGTGATGGTGAAGGACTGGCGCACTGAAGAGACGGTTTTGGCGGAGTAGATGCGCTGGCGATAAGAAGGGGTCGCCAGTACGCCCACGCCAATCACCATGGCGAGCGAGAAGGCCGGTAAAAACCCAAGTTTGTCTACCGCGAAGAGGCTTTGCGCCGCCGGGTCGACCGCCTGCTGGATGTTGGCCCAGCCGCCCACATGCTGCACTGCCAGCACCGCCATTAAAATAAAGCCGACGAACAAGACAACTGACTGGATAGTATCTATCCAGACCACGGCGGAATAGCCGCCAATGCCGACATACACCACAAACGCCAGCGCAATAATAATTTTGGCGACATTAATATCTATTCCGCTTGCCCAGGCGAGATATAAACCGCCGCCGAGAATATGCGCCCCCAGCCAGCCAATAGAGGCGATAAATATTAATACCGCCACGAGGTTTTTAATTATTTTGCTGCCGCCGGTGTAATAAGAAATTTCTTCGCTCATGGTCATAAAGCGTAATTTACGCACCGGCGCAAATAACCACGCCACCAGCAATATCCCCGCCGCGCCGCCAAGACCGTAAAGCATGCCCGCCCAGCCGTTGGTGTAGCCAAAGCCCACCGCGCCGACGCTCGAACCGGTGCCCACCATCGTGCCGACGGTGGAGCCGAGGGTTAAAATCATCGGCAATGAGCGTCCGCCCAGCAGAAAGTCATCGCCATTTTTCTGATGCCGCGAAACATACCAGCCAAGCGTTATCATGGCGCAGGCGTATACGGTAAACCAAACCAGAAATGACATATTATTCATTGCTCACGTCCAGACAGTATAAATACTTTCGCCCGCGCGAAGAGTATAGGTTGAAGGAAACGGCCGCCCGGAAAACGGCGCAGGGAAGCCGGATACAGGCGGAATAAAATCCGCCTGACGTACGCATCATTTTTTATCGGGTCGTTCTGTTATTTGGCGCGCGCTGCGTTATAGCAGGTCACGTCGACTTCCACTTTGCAGTCCACCACCAGATCCGCCACGCAGCAGATGCGGGCAGGCGGATGGTCGCCGAAAAATTCTTTAAAGACTTTATTAAAAGAGGTGAAATAGCGGGCGTCGGTCAGGATCACCTTCACGTGCACCACGTCCGCAAGCGTAAAGCCCGCTTCGGTCATGATCTCCACGCAGTTCTGGATAGCCAGCCTGGACTGCTCGACGATGCCCCCTTCCACCACTTCGCCGTTTTTCATTGGCGTTTGGCCCGAGACATAGAGCCAGCCGCCCGCCTCCACGGCGCGCGCGAAGGGCAGATGCTGCCCGCCGGTGCCGGTGCCGCCTTCGGTTCCATAACGTTTAATGCTCATACTTGCTCCTTAGCGTTTTGACGACGCAGGAAACGCCCCGCCCGTCCGATAACTTTTTTATCCTGCCCGTAACTCATCACGCCATTTACCATCACCGCCTCGATGCCCGCCGCGGGCTGCTTCGGGTCAGCGAAGCTTGCGACATCGCGCACCGTCTCCGGGTCGAAGAGCACCAGGTCGGCAAAATAGCCCGTTTTAATCAGCCCGCGCTGCGGCAACTGGAAGCGCGCCGCCGACAGGCCGGTCATTTTGTGTATGGCCGTCGTCAGCGGAAAAAGCTGTTCATCGCGGCAGTAGTGCCCGAGCACCCGGGGAAACGCGCCCCACAGGCGCGGGTGCGGCATCGGGTCGTTTGGCAAACCGTCGGAACCTATCATCGTGACCGGGTATTGCATCACCCGGCGCACATCCTGCTCGTCCATGTTGTAGTAGATAGCGCCGGCAGGCATTAGCCGTTTCGCCGCCTCTGACAGGCTGACGCCCCACGCGGCGGCTATCTGGCTGAGCGTTTTGCCCGCCTGCTCCGGCTCAGGTTGCGACCAGGTAATAACGATGTCGAACTCATCCGTAACCTGTTTTAAATCCAGCGTTGAGGAGCTCGCGGAATAGGGATAACAGTCGCAGGCGATCTCCTGGCGCTTGCGCATCGCATCAAAGAAAGCCAGCGTCTCGCGGGTGCGCCCCCAGTTTTTCGCGCCAGCGCATTTGTGGTGCGACACCACAACCGGCACGTTGCCGTGGCGGCCGATGCGGAACGCTTCGTCAAGCGCCTCCAGAATCGGCTCAAACTCCGAACGCAGATGGGTGGTGTAGATGCCGTTTTCCGCCGCCAGCTCTTCCGCCAGCGCCATCACCTCTTCCGTGGGCGCGTTAAACGCCGTGGCGTAAGCCAGCCCGGTGCTCAGGCCTAGCGCCCCCTGTTGCAGCGCGTGGCGAAGCTGTTGGCGCATTTGCGCTATCTCCTGCGGCGTGGCGGCGCGGAACAGAGAGAACATGTGGTTGTTGCGAAGCGTGGTGTGGCCGATAAGCGTGCCAACGTTAATGGCAGGACGCGCCGCCTCCAGCGCGTGGGCGTAAGCATCCACCGTTGGGTAAACGAACTGCGCTTTCTCCCCCAGCAGGTTCATGGGATCCGGCACCTCGCCCGGGATAGTGGCAGTAGCGGCGCTGATGCCGCAGTTGCCGACAATCACGGTGGTGATCCCCTGGCTGATTTTCGGCAGGTAGTCGGGCATGCGGATAACGTTGATGTCATCGTGCGTATGCACATCGATAAAACCGGGCGCCAGCACCCGTCCTGCTGCGTCTATCACCTGCTCTGCCTGCGCCATAATGGCAGGCGCGATTTCCACGATTTTGTCGCCGCTTACCGCCACGTCCGCGTGGTATTGCGGCCCGCCGCTGCCGTCGATGACAGTGACGTTTTTAAATAGCCAGTCAACCTTCATAGCCTCTCGCTCCCTTTTTGCTCTGGTCACAAGTTAAGCATTTACAAGCTGAAAAAACAGTGGAAAACTACGCAAAATCCAGATGATTTTCTGATACTTTTATTCAAACAAAGCACAAAATTAATATTTTATTTTTAATTTTCAATAAATTAATAATGTTACCGCACTGTTGCCAGCCACATAACCTGAACAGGAAATGTTATGAAATATCACTCCGAGACGTTGATACCTCACAAAGCGGCGCCCGTTTGCGCCCCGGCTAACGTGCTGGCTGAAGAGGTCTGCTTGCCCGCCGCCGTTATCAAAAAATCCGCCCTGCTCAGCAATATCGACTGGATGCAGCGCTACGCCGGGATGCGCGGCGTGTCCCTTGCGCCGCACGGCAAAACCACCATGACGCCGTGGATTTTTCAGGCGCAGCAGCAGGCGGGCGCCTGGGCCATTGGCGTCGGCACCGCCTGGCAGGCAAGCGTGGCGATGGCGAGCGGCGTACAGCGCGTGCTGATGGTGAACCAGCTCGTCGGCAAGGCGAACATGGCGGTAATCTCGCAGCTCAAGCGCCACTATCGCGACGTGGATTACCTTTGCTGCGTAGACAGCCTGGCTAACGCCCGTCAGCTCTCCGCCTTTTTCAGCGCGCAAAACCAGACGCTGGATGTGATGGTGGAACTGGGCGTGGCGGGCGGACGTTGCGGCTGTCGCAGCAGCGAGGCGGCGCTGACGCTGGCGCAGAAGATAGCGGACATGCCGGGGCTGCGCCTGCGCGGGCTGGAGCTGTACGAAGGGGTGCTGCATGGCGACAATCCGCAGCCGCAGGTGGAAGCGCTGCTGCGTGAAGCGGCCCGCCTCGCCTGCGCAATGGAAAGCTTCGTCGAAGGCGAGTTTATTCTCACCGGCGCGGGCACCGTCTGGTATGACGTAGTGTGCAACGTCTGGTTAAGCGTGGAAAAACCGTCGCAGTGCCGTATCGTTATCCGCCCGGGCTGTTACATCACGCACGACCAGGGCATTTACGCCGACGCGCAGCAGGCGTTGATGGCGCGAGACAGCATCGCCTGCGATCTCGGCGGCGACCTGACGTCGGCGCTTGAACTGGTGGCGATGGTGCAGTCGGTGCCGGAAGCGGGCCGCGCGGTGGTGAATTTCGGCAAGCGCGACTGCGCCTTCGACGCCGGTCTGCCGCAACCTATCGCGCATTACCGCGACGGACAGGCGCAGGCGTTAGCGCAGCACTCCATCACCAGCGTCGGCATCATGGACCAGCACTGCATGGTGACGTTAAGCGCCGGAACCGATGTGCAGGTGGGCGATATTCTCGTTTTCGGCACGTCGCACCCTTGCCTGACGTTTGATAAATGGAAAACGCTGCTGCTGGTGGATGACGAGTACAACGTTATCGACGAGCTGGATACGCTGTTCTGATAGCGGTTTGAGATAGATTTTGTCCAGCCGGTTAGCGAAGCGCCGCTGCGTTACACAGGCACAGGGCGGCGCCGATCCGCCCTGTAAGCAAAGAATGGGCGCGGCGCCTTATGCGGGCGCCGCCATCGCTTTCATTAGTATGTTGTAACTAATGAAAGCGGCGCGTGGTCACGTTGCCCCGGCTGGCGAAGGCGCAGTCTCGCATCTGCGAAACCCTGGCCGATGGCGTTGAATGCCGGGGCATGCCCCCTTGCGGCGGCGAACTGCGTTTTACTGCTGACAGGCCGCCTGGAAATAAGCGCTCAGCATTACGATAAGCTGCGCCTCCAGGTTCGCCTCAAACCCGGGCGGCGCCTGCCCTTCCAGCACCGCGCGCACCGGTCCGACAAGGCTGCTTAACCCGACTGTGGCTATCAGCGCCGGGTCTGCGAATTTCCCCTCGCTGGCGCTTGTCAGCATGGCGGTGATGGCGGTCGCCATCCGGCCGTAGGCCTCTGCGGCAAGCTCCGCACCTCCCCGTTCCGTCGCAACCGCATACAGCGCCCGGGACTCCTGCGGGTCGCGCAGCTTCGCGGAAAGAAAGGCGGTCACCAGCGCGCGCGCCATCTGCGTTACCTTCGCGCCATGCTGTTGTCTGCAAACCGCCTCCACCGCCGTGGCGATGCCGTCCAGATGCTTTTCCAGCACGGCGGCGAGCAGCGCGTCGCGGTTAGGGTAGTACTGATAAAGGCTGCCGACCGACATACCCGCCCGCCGCGCGACGCGCGTGGTGGTGCAGCGGCTTAACCCTTCGCGGGTTAAAACCTGAATAGTCGCGGTGTGCAGCGCCTCCACCGTGGCGGTCGATCGCGCCTGAAGCGGCGTTTTACGCGGCTTCAGCATGGTGTTCATCATGGTCATAGAATGCGAATTCTAAAGCTGAAGGATCCTTCATATACTTCTCCCAACACAACAAAGCAAGAGGGAAGCGTATGACCCGCATCAATAATACCGACACCTTTACCTTAGGCAGCCGTCGCGTGAAGCGCCTGGGCTATGGCGCAATGCAGCTTGCCGGCCCCGGCGTTTTCGGCGCGCCGAAAGACCGCCACGCTGCGCTGGCCGTGCTGCGGGAAGCTATTGCGCTTGGCGTTGACCATATCGACACCAGCGACTTTTACGGCCCGCACATTACCAATCAGATAATCCGCGAAGCGCTGTACCCTTACCCGGACGACCTGACCATCGTCACCAAAATCGGCGCGCGGCGCGATGAAAAAGGCGGCTGGCTGCCCGCCTTCACCCCCGAGGCGCTGACGCAGGCGGTACACGACAACCTGCGCAATCTTCAGCTGGAGACGCTGGATGTCGTCAACCTGCGGATTATGTTTAGCGTGGAAGGCCCGGTGGAAGGTTCCATTGAAGCGCCATTAACGGCGCTTGCCGAACTGCAGCGACAGGGGCTGGTGAAGCATATCGGATTGAGCAACGTCACTGCCGCGCAGGTGAGCGAGGGGCGAAACATCACCGACATTGTCTGCGTGCAGAACCACTACAACCTTGTCCATCGCCAGGATGACGCGTTGATAGAGGATCTCGCGCGGGATGGCATCGCGTATGTGCCCTTCTTCCCGCTGGGCGGCTTTACGCCGCTGCAATCATCCGCGCTTGCGGAAGTAGCGGCAAGCCTGAACGCCACGCCGATGCAGGTGGCGCTCGCCTGGCTGCTGCGTCGTTCGCCTAACATCCTGTTGATCCCCGGCACCTCTTCCGTGGCGCATCTGCGGGAGAACCTGGCCGCCAGCGAACTGGTGCTTTCTGATGAAGCGATGACGGCGCTTAACGCCATTGGCGGGCAGGCGCAGTAACAGCAGCAGCGCGGGCTTCAGGCTGTCCGCGCTGCTTTAACAGCACCTGCTATTCCCCTCACCTACCAATGCCATAACGGGCATCTTTAAACGCTCATCCTCACGCGCTTGTGCGAACCGTTTCACGGCTTATCGCTGCAATTTGCCAGGATACGTTCACCTAATCGCCAGCGAGTGTTAGTATCGTTCACTTCGCACACCAAGGATTGGTTGTCTACCGGAACGTTCTGACTTTACATGTTTTCTGGTCTGACTACTTAACGCAAAAATCCCGCCTGGAGCCTGTTGCGCGACGCGCGCCTCGCCGCACGACGTCCAGACTTGCAAAACAGGCGTTTAACGAGATGAAAAGCATGTTGTCCACCCTGATTTACCGCAGCCGCCTGAGCCCCGGATGTTGCCCTGAAGCGCTGAGCCAGATAGTGGCGCAAGCGCAGACTCGCAACGCGGCGTTGCAGATAACGGGCATTTTGCTTTTCGACGGCGACTACTTCCTGCAGGTGCTTGAAGGGCCAGACAGCGCCGTAAATCTGGTATACGCCAGCATCCGTCGCGACCCGCGCCACTACAATCTGGTCGAGCTGATGCGCGACTACGCCCCGCTGCGCCGCTTCGGCAATCTCGGCATGGAGCTTTTCGACACGCGCAGCTACGCGCAGGGCTCCATTCTGGAAGCGGTGCTGCAAAAAGGCACCTCGCGCTATAACCTGGCTTATGACGACCGGGTGTTGAAATTTATCCGCTCGTTTGTCGAAGGCCAGTGGCGCGCGCATCTGCTGGAGTGTCCCGACTGTCAAAACTGGCGCTTCACATCCCGCGATAACGCCTTCTCGCTTCCGATATCGCTTCACAGCGACCAGCCCTGCCAGTTCGCCCTGCAGCCTATCGTAGAGCCGCTAAGCGGGCAGATTAGCTCGCTGGAGGCGCTGATCCGCGGTCCGGACGGCGGCTCGCCTGCCGAGTACTTCGCCTCTGTGCCGGCCGATAAAGTGTACGAGGCCGATCTGGCGTCCAAGAACTACGCCTTCGCGCTGGCGAAACGCATTGGCATTGGCAACCAGAAAATTGCGGTAAACCTGCTGCCGATGTCGCTGGTGATGGTGCCGAACGCGGTAGAGATCCTGCTTGATCAGATTGTTCGCAACGGCCTTATCCCCGAACAGGTGGTGGTGGAGGTGACTGAAGATGAGGTTATCTCCCGCTTCGACGAGTTTGCTATCGCCATTCGACAGCTTCGCTCAGCGGGCATTGCGCTGGCGATAGATGATTTTGGCTCCGGCTTCGCCGGCCTTTCGCTGCTCTCAAAATTCCAGCCGGAAAAGCTCAAGCTCGACCGCAGTCTGGTGAGCGACATCCATATGAATGGCCCGAAACAGGCCATCGTGCAGGCTATCATTAACTGCTGCTCGGCGCTGGAAATCACCATCGTTGCAGAGGGCGTTGAAAAAGCGGAGGAGTGGTGCTGGCTGCAGGCGGCGGGCATTCAGCGCTTTCAGGGTTTTCTCTTCGCGCGCCCCTTGCTTAACGGCGTGCCGCCCATCGCCTGGCCGGACAACGCCGCCTGAGGCGGCGTCCGGTTTATGACTTTTTCTCTGTGTCTGTACGATAATGGCAACGGCCCAGGGTGAAGATTTTTTCTTCGCCCACCGCTTTCGCCTGCAAAATATGGTCATCGTCCAGCAGCACCGCGCGGGTACCAGCCGGGATAACGCAAGGCGATTTCGCATAAGTCTCGAAGGTATAAATAAAGTCAGCGCCGAAACGGGTCATAAAGCTGGCGTACCCATTAATGATGTGGTGTGACATACCGTAAATAAAGGCGCAATAAAACCCGACGCTGATAAACTGCGTCACGCGCGTAACTTTCGGCCAGACCATGGTCGGCGCCTTCGCATTAACCGGCAAAATCACCTTTTTCAGCGAATCATCCACGCCAAGGTAATAAAACCCTATCAGCGGCACGGCGAGCATTATCACAAAGAAAAGCACGCCCATAATCAGCGAAAAGATAAACGGGATGGTGAAGATAGAAAGTATCGCCGTGGCGTTTGGAAATTTTGACGGCTCCACGCCCGTCACGTCGTTGACCACCTGCCCGGCAATGGAAATAGCAAGCGTGGTGCAGAGGCTGAACAGCACCAGAATTACCCCCTTCCCCGCAAGCGTTGCGTACATCTGTTTATAAAGTTGCAGCAGATCGCGCGCGACCGCCAGCGTCCAGAGCACGACCGCGACGCGCAACAGTGAGAGCGTCACCTCATTGATACCGCTAACAACCCGGGCGGCGACAAACACTATAAAAATCACTAGTGCGTTGAAATGCATACGCTGCATCAGGTTAAGCCGTAGATAAAAGTCGGCGAGACGGCGTAGCGGTGAGGGATACTCCGGTGAAGTCATAAATTACTCCTGGCCTCTTTTTTTCGCCTCATGCTAGTGGTTTAAAGCGCAGGCGACAACCTGACGGCATGCTATGCACCAGTTTTACCGGTCGGCTGACTTTCCGATAAAAAACGTCGACAGGTTTACGCGCAGCGCCAGGCGAGCGTATTCTCGACGTCACGAGGCAACTTCCGCTGACGATTTTCTGCGCAATAAGTGAGACGGAAAAGCAAAAAGCGGCAGAAAGGGCACCTTATGGTCCTCGTCTCGTCGATATTCGTCTAAGGTTTTCATAGGCTTGATCGCAGCGTCCCCGGCTGCGCATTCGATAAGGAGAATAATCGATGACCCAACCCCTGTTGCGCCGACCACGGACGCTCCTGCTCGCCGTCCAGCTTGGCCTTAGCGGCGCGCTGCTGGCTTTCACCTCGCTGCCCGCCGCCGCGGAAGAGGCGCCCGCCGCCCGCACTTTCCCGCAGCCGCCTGATGCGCTGCTCGGGCCGCTTTTCACCGATGTACAAAGCGCCAAACTTTTCCCCGACCAGAAAACCTTCGCCGACGCGGTGCCCAAAGGCGACCCGTTGATGATTCTGGCCGATTACCGCATGCAGCGTAACCAGTCCGGCTTCGATCTGCGCCACTTCGTTGATGTGAACTTCACCCTGCCCGCTGCAGGCGAAAAATATGTGCCGCCCGCGGGCCAGAGCCTGCGCGCGCATATTGACGGCCTGTGGCCGGTACTGACCCGCACCACCGATACCGCGGGTAAATGGGATTCCCTGCTGCCGTTGCCCAAGCCTTACGTGGTGCCCGGCGGGCGCTTTCGCGAAGTTTATTACTGGGATAGCTACTTCACCATGCTGGGGCTCGCCGAGAGCGGCCACTGGGATAAAGTGCAGGATATGGTCGATAACTTCGCCTACGAAATCGACACCTGGGGCCATATTCCCAACGGCAACCGCAGCTACTATCTGAGCCGTTCGCAACCGCCATTCTTCGCTTTCATGGTGGAGTTGCTGGCGACGCATGAAGGCGACGATACGCTGAAGAAATATCTGCCGCAGCTGAAAGCGGAGTACGCCTACTGGATGGAAGGCAGCGACACGCTGGCAAACGGCGGCGCCAATAAACGCGTAGTGAAGCTGCAGGATGGCTCGCTGCTCAACCGCTACTGGGACGACCGCGATACGCCACGCACCGAGTCCTGGCTTGACGATGTGACGACCGCCAAAAATAACCCGGACCGCCCGGCTACCGAGATTTACCGCGACCTGCGCGCGGCTGCCGCCTCGGGCTGGGATTTCAGTTCGCGCTGGATGGATAACCCGGAAAAACTGGGCACGATCCGCACGACCTCTATCGTGCCGGTGGATCTGAATGCCCTGATGTATCAGCTGGAAAAAACCCTCGCTCACGCCAGCAAAGTGGCAGGCGACAACGCAGGAGCGGCGCAGTATGACGAACTGGCGAACAAACGCCAGCAGGCCATTGAGGCGAACCTGTGGAACGACAAACGCGGCTGGTACGCCGATTACGATCTACGCCGCAACGCGGTGCGAGATTCGCTCACCGCCGCCGCGCTCTTTCCGCTTTACGTGAAGGCGGCAGCGCAGGAGCGCGCCGATAAAGTCGCCACCGCCACCCAGGCGCAGCTGCTAAAAGCGGGCGGCGTGTTGACCACCACGCAGAAAACCGGCCAGCAGTGGGATGCGCCTAACGGCTGGGCGCCGCTGCAGTGGGTCGCGACCGTGGGGCTTGATAACTACGGCCATAAAGATCTGGCGATGGACGTTACCTGGCGCTTCCTCACCAACGTGCAGCACACCTATAACCGCGAACAGAAGCTGGTGGAAAAATATGACGTCAGCACCACCGGCACGGGCGGCGGCGGCGGCGAATATCCGCTGCAGGATGGTTTCGGCTGGAGCAACGGCGTAACGCTGCGCATGCTGGACCTGCTGTGCGGCGATAAAACGCCATGCGACAACGTACCGGAAACGCGCCCTGCCGCCAGCAACACCGCAGGCGCTGCGAAGCCTTCCCAGAGCAGCGCCAGCCAGCCGCTGACGGGTAACGCCGCGCAGAGCGACGCTTCCGGCAGCCAGCCGCAACCTGGCGCGTCGGCGCCGCTCGCAAACGGCCCTGCGCAAACCGATGCGGCTAAACCGTTGACCGGCAATCAGCCGCAAAGCGGCGCGCAGACATCCAGCACACCTGCTGGCGGGCAGACGCAAAACGCGGCCACGCCTGAACCCGCCGCCGCGCAGTAAGCGCCTGTAAGCCCTCCTGCGGGAGGGCTTTTTTCACGCTCCGTCAGCCAGCTTATCGCTCGCGCATCATAAGGTTATCGTCACTTCACCTGCCAATTTTGATACTTGAACCCTCAGGCCATTAACGATAATAATTCGCATTCGTTATTACACGGTCGCCCTCTGGCAACTCCGGGAACAAGATTATGAGAATGGCATTAACCTTAACGCGCTCCGCCAGTTTGTGCGCGCTGGCGCTGAGCGCGCCGCATGCGTCACTGGCTGAAGACACCATCACCGTCAGCGCCGCGCCGGCGCAAATCGCCACGTCACCTACGCAGGGATACACCGTTAAAACCAGCAGCGGCGCAACCAAAACCGACGAGCCGCTTATCACCACCGGCCAGTCGGTTTCCGTGGTGACGCGCCAGCAGATGGAAGACCAGGGCGCAAGCACGTTTACTGAAGCGCTGAACTACACCCCTGGCGTCTTCTCCAATATCGGCGGCGGCGCAACGCGCTTTGACGCCCTTGCCCTACGCGGCTTCCACGGCGGCGACGTGGATAATATTTTCCTGGACGGCATGCGCCTGATGAGCGACGGCGGCAGCCACAGCATTTTGCAGATTGATCCATGGTTTATCGAGCGCGTGGATGTCATCAAGGGCCCGTCGTCCGCTCTTTACGGACAAAGCATTCCGGGCGGCCTGGTGAACCTCACCTCCAAACGCCCGCAGTTCAGCGCTGAAGGTCATTTCCGCCTTTCTGCCGGTACGCAGGAGACCAAAAGCGGCGCCTTTGATTATACCGACGCCATTAACGACCAGTGGGCTTACCGTATCACCGGCATTACCCGCAATACCGATACGCAGTACGACAACACACGTGAAGAGCGTTACGCTATCTCTCCTTCTCTGCTCTGGCAGCCTGATAGCGATACCAGCCTGCTGCTGCGCGCTTATTTGCAAAAAGATCCCTCCGGCGGCTATCACGGCTCTTCGCCGATTGAAGGATCGCTTTATTCGCATAACGGCCGCAAAGTCAGCAATCACTATAACGAAGGGGATCCGGGCGATGGTTACCAGCGTCGCGAGCAGATCTACAGCTACGAGTTCGATCATCGCTTTGATGAGATCTGGTCGGTACACGCCAGCGGCAGTTATACCCATACTAATGTCGGGCTCGACCAGGTTTATCAGAACGGCTGGATTGACGACAGCAACCTGCTGAGCCGCGGCTACGTGGGTTATCAGGAGTCGCTGGACGGCTGGTCGACCGACAACCGCCTGCAGGCGCAGTTCGCCACCGGCGAGGTGGACCATAACGTCATTATTGGCGCAGAGTACCACCGCTTTCGTAATGACATTCTGGGCGAATACGGCGACGCCGCGCCGTTCAACCCTTTCACCGGCGCTACTGCGCAGACCGGGCATACCGTCACCAGCAGCGACGATTTTAACCGTCGCTACTATCAGGCAGGCGTCTATTTGCAGGATGAGCTGACGTGGAATCGCTGGCATGCGACCCTTTCGGGCCGCTATGACCGCATCGTGGCGCGCCAGTACAGCAATGCTTACGGCATCGGCTACCGTCGGTCCGACGATCACCTCGGCGGTCGCGCTTCGCTGCTTTATGCTTTCGACAATGGCCTTTCACCTTACCTCAGCTACAGCCAGGCGATCACCCCTTCCATTCTTTACGATGCCAACGGCGCGCTGCTTAAGCCAAGCACCTCGGAGCAGTATGAAGGCGGCCTGAAGTACCAACCGCCGGGCACGTCGGATCTCTACACCGTCGCCATGTACGATTTAAAGCAGAAAGATGTCTCCCAGCGCGACGAGAACATTGCCACCGCCACTTACCAGGCGGCGGGCGACGTACATTCTCAGGGCGTGGAGCTGGAAGCGCGCAATCAAATTACGCCTCGCCTGAGCACCATTGCAGGCTACAGCTGGAACCGGGTGCGCTTTGAAGATTCTCTGGGTGGCAAAGACGGCAACACGCCGCTGCTGACCCCGGACCAGATCGCCTCGTTCTGGGCGCATTACCAGTTCGACTACGGCATCAGCGCGGGCGCAGGCGTGCGTTACATTGGCAAACAATGGGCGGACGATCAGAACAGCAACCGCGTGCCTTCGGTCACGCTGGTGGATGCGATGGTGAAAGCCGACTTAGGCGCCTGGAACAGCGCGCTGAAAGGCGCATTCGTCCAGGTCAACGCCACTAACCTGACCGACCGGGAGTATGTTTCTGGCTGTTACACCACCAACTGCTACTGGGGCGCAGAGCGCTCGGTGGTGGCGACCGTGGGCTACGATTTTTAAGGCAAAAAAAACGGCCCGCAGGGGCCGTTTTTTGATGGCTGATGATTATTAGTGGCGACGAACCATGCGGAAGATAGCCAGCACCACGATGGCACCCACTACGGCCACGAGGAAGCTCCTCAGGTCGAAGCCCGTGACATCGCCGCCAATGCCAAACAGGGTCGCGAGCCAGCCGCCAACCACGGCGCCGACAATACCCAGTACGCAGGTAAGAATAAAACCGCCGCCATCGCGACCAGGCATAATCAGCTTAGCGATAATGCCTGCGATAAGACCAAATACAATCCACGCCAGGATACCCATAGTTTCTCCATCCTCTTAGGTTGTGTTGCAAAAAACGCCTGCGGCAAAGCCAGTGCGCCGCGGGCAAGTACTTCAAGTATAGGCACTAAATTAAAAAAGGGTGGATTAGGTGATCGCGCAACGCTGCGAGAAAAAAAAAACGGCGCGTGTATTAAGATTTTTCTCAGCACGCCGATAACCGTGCATATCACTCTGTCAGAATTCGAGGAAGAACAGGACGTGAGTAATTACAGTGAGCAGTTTCTGAAGCAAAATCCCCTTGCGGTGCTTGGCGTGCTGCGCGACCTGCAAAAAAGCCAGGTGCCGGTGCGCCTTTCCTGGGCTAACGGGCAGTTCATCAGCCGCATACTGGACGTCACGCGGGAGCAGCTGGTGCTCGATTTTGGCAGCCAGAGTCTGGAAAACCAGGCGGTGCAGAGAGCCAGCGCCATCGTCTTTGTGGCCGAGACCCAGGGCGCCAAGGTAGAGTTCGCGCTGCCGCCGCTCTCTGTGCAGGATTACCAGGGGCTGCCCGCTTTCGTCACCCCGCTGCCCTCTTCGCTCTGGTTTGTGCAGCGCCGCGAGTATTTCCGCATTAGCGCGCCGGTGCAGCCGCTCTACTTTTGTCGCGCGTTACTGCCGGACGGCAAGCTGCTGCGTTTTCGCCTGCAGGATCTGTCGCTTGGCGGCATGGGCGCGCTGGTGGAAGGCCCGTTGCCGGCAGGGCTTGAAGCGGGCGCGATGTTCTCGCAAATCGATATGGATCTGCTGGAGTTTGGCAAGTTTCGCTTCGACGCCCAGCTGATTTCGGTTTCCGAGCGCACGGTGGTGGGCAGTAAGAACGAGACGGTGTCCACTCCCCGCCTGAGCTTTCGGTTTCTCAACGTCAGCCCGGCGGTGGAGCGGGAATTGCAGCGGATTATCTTCTCGCTTGAGCGGACGGCCCGCGAAAAAGCGAGCCGGGTGCGCTGATTACATGGCGTTCATCGCCTGCTGGATCTTCCAGAGGTAGCGCGGAGCCTGCGGCGCCGGGTGATGTTTCGCGACATGCTCGATAAACTCATCCGGGCTGAGATCGTTAATCTCTTCTATCGCCGCTTTACGATCTGAGGAGAAGGTGCGCAGCAGCGCGCCTGCGCCGTTAACGTAAGAGACCACCAGCGCGTATTGCATGACTTCCGGGTCCTCAATGCCCTTCAGCACGCCGTGCTCCAGAATGCTCAGGTAGGCGGTGCCCATGGAGATGTTACGTTCCGGGTTTTTCAGCTCGCTGGTGGAAGGCTGGCCTTGCCAGCCCATATAGCGGTAGACCTCGCGCCCGGCGGTGGAGGCCTTAAGCTGCATCAGCCCTACCGCGTTGGATTTGCTCACCAGCGTTGGGTTGCCGCCCGACTCCACGGCGATGATGGCCGTGATAAGCCGCGGGCTGACGCCCCACGCCTGCCCCGCCTGCTGGCTTATCGGCAGCCACTGCATGGCGCGCTTCGTCGGCGCTTCGGCATTCCACGGCGGGTTTTTATAGTCAGATGTGCTGCTGCATCCGGCCAGCACCAGCACAAGGATAATCAACCATCTCAATTTCACGCGTTATTCCCTTTCCATGTTAAAAACAGGCCATCCGCGGCACGGCGCTGCGGATGACAACCGACAAGGTTAGCGGCATGATAACGGTTTCACATCTGAATTCAGCAAGGATTTGCCATGTCCGTTTTTCATCTGATAGCGCCGTCGGGTTACTGCATTAATCAGGAGGCGGCCGCGCGCGGCGTAGCGTTTCTCGAACAGGCGGGCCATCGCGTGGAAAATCAGGGGGTCATTCGCCGTCGCGCACAGCGCTTCGCCGGTTCTGACGACTGCCGTCTGGCTGATTTACAGGCGCTGGCGGAATTGTCTGAAAGTGAACGCATTGTGCTGGCCGTACGCGGCGGATACGGGGCGAGCCGTCTGCTGGAGCGCCTCGATTTCGCCGCGCTGGCGGCGCGGCAGCAGCGCAACCCGCTGCTGATTTGCGGCCACAGCGACTTCACGGTTATCCAACTGGGTCTGCTGGCCGCAGGCGATGTCATTACCTTTAGCGGTCCGATGCTGGCGGGAAACTTCGGCGCGCCGGAGATGAACGATTTTACCTGGCGCCACTTCTGGCAGGCGCTGACGGCGCCGCGCTTTACGCTGCAATGGGAAAGCGACGCGGCCCCTTGCGAGGCGCAGGGCAAAGTCTGGGGCGGCAACCTCGCGATGCTGGCGTCGCTTATCGGCACGCCGTGGCTGCCTGACATTCAGGACGGCATTCTGGTGGTGGAAGATATCAACGAACACCCGTTCCGCGTAGAGCGCATGCTGCTGCAGTTGCATCACGCAGGCATTCTTTCCCGTCAGCGGGCGATTATCCTCGGCAGCTTTACGGCGGCGAAGCCCAACGACTATGACTGCGGTTACGATCTCGACGCCGCCATCGCCCTGCTGCGCGAGCGCATCAGCGTGCCGATAGTAACGGGACTGGCCTTCGGCCACGAGCAAGAGACCGTAACGCTGCCGCTCGGCGCCTGGGGCGAGCTGGCGCACGACGGCAAGCAGGCGCGGCTTACGCTGAGCGGTCATCCCGTACTAAATAATGTAGAAAAAAACCATTCAGCAGGCTAATTATTCAAATTGACCCGACATAATTATGTTACGGTTTTAATTCACCACGAACCTCAGAAGGAGACCAGCAACTTTGGACGCCGGGACGATTATCAGTTTGTTTATCTTGGGTTCCGTTTTAGTAACCTGCAGTATTTTATTGAGTTCTTTTTCATCCCGTCTTGGCATACCTATCCTCGTTATTTTCCTCGCTATCGGCATGCTGGCGGGGGTGGATGGCGTTGGCGGCATTCCGTTTGATAACTATCCTTTCGCGTATCTGATAAGTAACCTGGCGCTGGCGGTGATCCTGCTTGACGGCGGCATCCGCACGCAAGCAAAGTCGCTGCGCGTGGCGCTCGGTCCGGCGCTTTCGCTCGCCACCGTCGGCGTGCTTATCACCTCCGGGTTAACCGGCGTCGCCGCCGCCTGGCTGTTTCACCTCGATTTAGTCGAAGGGCTGCTGATTGGGGCGATTGTCGGTTCAACCGACGCCGCCGCGGTCTTCTCGCTGCTCGGCGGCAAAGGGCTTAACGAGCGCGTCAGCTCGACGCTTGAGATGGAGTCAGGCAGCAACGATCCGATGGCGGTGTTTCTCACCATCACGCTGATTGAAATGATTCAGAAGCATGAAACTGGCCTGAGCTGGATGTTTATCGTCGATATCATCCGCCAGTTTGGCTTAGGCATTGTGATTGGCCTGAGCGGCGGCTACTTGCTGCAGCAGATGATTAACCGCATCCCGCTGCCTTCCGGCCTTTACCCCCTGCTGGCGTTAAGCGGCGGCATTTTGATTTTCTCGCTGACCACCGCGATGGACGGCAGCGGCATTCTGGCGGTTTACCTCTGCGGCTTTCTGCTCGGCAACCGCCCTATTCGCAACCGTTATGGCATTCTGCAAACCTTTGACGGGCTGGCCTGGCTTGCGCAGATTGGCATGTTCCTGGTGCTCGGCCTGCTGGTTACGCCGTCGGATCTGCTGCCTATCGCCATTCCGGCGCTGCTGCTCTCCATCTGGATGATTTTTATCGCCCGTCCGCTTTCGGTGTTCGCCGGGCTACTGCCGTTTAAAGGCTTTCACCTGCGCGAGCGCGTGTTTATCAGCTGGGTTGGGCTGCGCGGTGCGGTGCCGATCATTCTGGCGGTGTTCCCGATGATGGCGGGCCTTGACCGCGCCAACCTCTTTTTCAACATCGCCTTTTTCGTGGTGCTGGTGTCGCTGCTGTTTCAGGGCACCTCGCTTGGCTGGGCGGCGAAAAAAACCAAAGTGGTGGTGCCGGAGGCGGGTCGTCCCATCTCCCGCGTCGGGCTGGATATTCACCCGGAAAACCCGTGGGAGCAGTTTATCTTCCAGCTCAGCGCCGACAAATGGTGCGTGGGCGCGGCCTTGCGCGACCTGCATATGCCGAAAGAGACGCGCATTGCGGCACTGTTTCGCGATAATCAGCTGATGCACCCCACCGGCAGCACCCGGCTGCAGGAAGACGACGTGCTGTGCGTGATTGGCCGCGAGCGCGACCTGCCGGCGCTCGGCAAGCTCTTTAGCCAGTCGCCGCCCGTGGCGCTCGACCAGCGCTTCTTCGGCGACTTTATTCTGGAAGCGGATGCGAAGCTTGCCGACGTGGCCTTTATCTATGGGCTGGAGCCGGAGGAATCGGTAGACACCGAGCAGACGATTGGCGAGATGGTGCTGCGCCAGCTTGGGGCCGCTCCCGTGGTGGGCGACCAGATTGATTTCGCGGGCGTCACCTGGACGGTGGCGGAGAAGGAAAATAACCAGATCCGCCGCATCGGCCTGAAAATCGTCGAGGACGAAGCGGAATCCTGACAGCCGCCAGCAGCGCCGCGCCGTAAATAACAAAGAGGGTCTGACGACCCTCTTTTTTTGTCTGCGCGTAAGGTACGGGGCATGACCGGGAAGCGCTTAGCCTTTTGGCTCGATGCCGTTCGCCAGCAGCGCTTTACGCAGGGTGCGCTTGATCCAGGTCGCCAGCGAATGGTCCCCCTCTTTGCGCGCCTGCTCTTCCAGCTGGGCGCGGAACGCAGGAGACAACCGAATCTGATACTGGTCGGTTTTGGTTTTTTCTGTGGACATGATGATGACGGATGACCCGCTTTTGCGTTGTAATTACACTGTATTAAAAAATGAATCACCAAAGAGCGAAGCCCAGAGATGTAGGCGCATCAAAGGGCTTCTGACCACATCATTACAAGGATTAATGTTATGGCTACGACGGATGTTAACACGAACCCATATCAGGAAATAAGCGCTGGCGGCGATATCCACTTTTCGGACATGGCTTCGGCGCTGGTGAACATCAGCTTTGCGCAGATGAGCAACGCGGAGTGTTTGCAACTGATGCAGTGTTGCCAGGAGACCCACGCCGGGCTTTGCCACTGCCTGGCTTTGCTGGGCGAAACGCTCAGCAACCCGACCCGCGTGGAAGAGGCAGGCGCGCAGAACCAACAGCGCTTAGGCCATTCCCTTTACGCCATCGGTCTGCTGGCGCCGGCGTTGAACGCGCTGGAAAGTTTTTTACAGGCGGAGTTGCGGGAGAGAACGGCCCGTTAACTGGGCCATAAAAGAAAAAGGGAAACCGGCAGGTTTCCCTGTAAGCCTGAACAGCAAAAGTTACACTGTCACTACCGGCACACGCGGCGCTAACGCCGTCAGCAGTTCATAGCCCACCGTACCCGCCGCGCTTGCCACGTCATCAACCTTGATGGCGTTGCCCCACAGCTCCACCGGACTGCCGATGCCCGCCTGCGGACAGGGCGTTAAATCCACCGCCAGCATATCCATTGAGACAGTGCCGACAATGCCTGTGCGTACGCCATCGACCAGCACCGGCGCGCCGTCCGGCGCCTGGCGCGGGTAGCCGTCGGCGTAACCGCAGGCGACGATGCCGATGCGCCGCTCCTGGTCTGCGCGGTAGCGGCTGCCGTATCCGACCGTCTCGCCCGCTTTCAGGTTTTGAATGCCGATTATCTCGCTCTTTAAGCTCATCACCGGCTGCAAACCGCTGGTGGCGATATCCCGCCACTGCCCGCTCGGCGAAGCACCATACAGCGCGATGCCCGGGCGAACCCAGTCGAAATGGGCCTGCGGATGCCAGAGCGTGGCGGCGGAATTGGCGAGCGAGCGCGGGGCGTCGATGCCCTCTGCCGCCTGCCCGATGCGCCGCATCGGCTCGTCGATGCCGTCGGGTTTATCCGCGTCGGCGAAGTGCGCCATTAGCGTTAGCTGGCCGACGTTTTTAATGTCGCGCAGCTGCTGCCAGACGCTGTGCACCCGCTCCGGGGCAAAGCCGAGTCGGTTCATGCCGCTGTTGATTTTTAAGTACACATCCAGCGGCGCGTTAAGCTTCGCGTTCGCCAGCGCCTTCACCTGCCAGTTGCTGTGCAGGCTGGTGGTCAGGCGATATTTATCAAACAGCGCCAGCTCGTCGGCGTGGAAAAAGCCTTCCAGCAGCAGGACAGGCCCTTTCCAGCCGCGCTCGCGCAGCAGAATAGCCTCTTCCAGATTCAGCATCGCGAAACCGTCCGTGGCGCCGAGCGCGGACCAGACGCGATCCAGTCCGTGGCCGTATGCGTTGGCCTTCACCACCGACCAGACGCGAGAATGCGGCGCGGCGCGGCGCACCACCTGCAGGTTTTGACGCAGCGCCTGCAGGTCGAGACTCGCGACGATGGGACGTGACATGCTTGCTCCTTAGGTTACTGATGCGCGCCGTGCAGGCGATGCGAAGAAGATGGCGTAAAGTCCGCGCGATAGCGCGCCACGCCGAGATCGTCAAACGGAATGGCGGGGGTGCGCCCGGAAATCAGGTCGCTCAGCAGTTGCCCGGAGCCACAGGCCATGGTCCAGCCAAGCGTACCGTGACCGGTGTTAAGCCAGAGATTTTTAAACGGCGTGCGGCCCACCACCGGCGTGCCGTCCGGCGTCATCGGCCGCAGCCCTGTCCAGAACTGCGCCGCTTCAATTTTACCGCCGCGCGGATAGAGATCGCGCACCACCATCTCCAGCGTTTCGCGGCGCGGTTGCAGCAGTTCGGTGTTGAAACCGACGATTTCCGCCATGCCGCCCACGCGGATCCGGTTGTCGAAGCGGGTAATAGCAATTTTGTATGTTTCGTCAAGCACCGTGGAGACGGGCGCGCCGCTCTCTTCCGCCACCGGAATGGTGAGCGAATACCCTTTGAGCGGATAAACCGGGATATCGACAATGCCCTTCAGCATGGCGGTGGAATACGAGCCGAAAGCCATTACGTAGCCATCCGCTTTTACCACCTCTTCGCCGCATTTCACGCCGTAAATGCGCTGACCTTCATAAAGCAGGCGGTCCACGGGGGTATTGTAGCGAAACACCACGCCCGCCTCTTCGGCCATTTTCGCCAGTCGCTGGGTGAAAAGCTGACAGTCGCCAGTTTCGTCGTTAGGCAGCTGTAAACCGCCGGTCAGCTTGTGGGCGACTCCCGCCAGCGCCGGCTCCACTTCCGCCAGCTGGGCGGATTCCAGCAGACGATAAGGCACCCCTTCGCTTTGCAGCACTGCGATATCCCGCGAAGCGTTTTCATACTGCTGAGCGGTGCGGAAAAGTTGTAACGTGCCGCCCTGACGTCCTTCGTACTGAATGCCGGTGCTTTCACGCAGCGCTTTTAAACAGTCGCGGCTGTATTCGGCCAGGCGCACCATGCGGCCTTTATTCTGCATGTAGTGCCGGGTGTCGCAGTTGCGCAGCATTTGCCACATCCACTGGAGCTGGAAACGGGTGCCGTCGAGGCTTATCGCCAGCGGCGCGTGGCGCTGGAACATCCACTTAATGGCTTTCAGCGGCACACCAGGCGCCGCCCAGGGCGCGGCGTAACCGGGGGAGATCTGTCCGGCGTTGGCGGCGCTGGTTTCCAGCGCCGGGCCGGGCTCGCGGTCGATTACCGTTACGTCATGGCCTGCCTGTCGTAAATACCAGGCGCTGGTGACGCCCACTACCCCACTTCCCAGCACGACTACATGCATAATCACTCCGATTCCAGATTGAAGAATAATTAACTGCTTACAAATTGATAACCTGGATGAAAATGTTATTCAACATATGGCTTTTTTATGGTGACTCATTTCACACCTTTTCCCACCAGCACAGGCAGTTGAGATTCAGAAGGTCCTGCTTCGGTTAGATTAGCGACAAGATAAAATGCTGCCGACGCCGCTTTTTTCCGATAGCCGGGATCGCAAAATCGCGTAGAAAAAATTTTGGCGCGTCGTTCAATTTTCCGCTGTGTTCTATGCTTGAAATGAGGCCCTTCTCCAGACGAGGGCCGCTAACAATGAGGGCGCGCTATGGCTACCGTAACTGATCCCACCACCAAGGATACCCGACGTCTGAGCGATGGACCTGACTGGACGTTTGATCTGCTGGATACCTATCTCGCCGAGATTGACCGCGTAGCGAAACTCTACCGGCTGGAAACCTATCCGCATCAGATTGAAATCATTACCTCCGAACAGATGATGGATGCTTATTCAAGCGTCGGCATGCCGATTAACTATCCCCACTGGTCGTTTGGTAAAAAGTTTATTGAAACGGAGCGACTCTACAAACATGGGCAGCAGGGGCTGGCCTATGAAATTGTGATTAACTCAAACCCCTGTATCGCCTACCTGATGGAGGAGAACACGATCACCATGCAGGCGCTAGTAATGGCGCACGCCTGCTATGGTCACAACTCCTTCTTTAAAAACAATTATTTGTTCCGCAGCTGGACTGACGCCAGCTCGATAATCGATTACCTCATCTTCGCCCGCAACTATATTACCGAATGCGAAGAGCGCTACGGCGTAGTGGAAGTGGAAAAACTGCTCGACTCCTGTCATGCGCTGATGAACTACGGCGTGGATCGTTATAAACGCCCGCAGAAAATCTCTTTGCAGGAGGAGAAAGCGCGGCAGAAGAGCCGCGAAGAGTATCTGCAAAGCCAGGTGAATATGCTCTGGCGCACCCTGCCGCGTCGCGAAGAGGAGAAAACGATAGAAGCGGCGCGCCGTTATCCTTCCGAGCCGCAGGAGAACTTGCTCTATTTTATGGAGAAAAACGCACCGCTTCTGGAGCCCTGGCAGCGTGAGATCCTGCGCATCGTGCGTAAAGTCAGTCAGTATTTCTATCCGCAAAAACAGACGCAGGTGATGAACGAAGGGTGGGCCACGTTCTGGCACTACACCATCCTTAATCACCTGTACGACGAAGGCAAAGTGACCGAGCGCTTTATGCTGGAGTTTTTACACAGCCACACCAACGTGGTGTTCCAGCCGCCTTACAACAGCCCGTGGTACAACGGCATTAATCCCTATGCGCTGGGCTTTGCGATGTTCCAGGACATTAAGCGCATCTGCCAGTCGCCGACGGAAGAGGATAAATACTGGTTCCCGGACATCGCCGGCTCCGACTGGCTCGACACGCTGCATTTCGCCATGCGCGATTTCAAAGACGAGAGCTTTATCAGCCAGTTCCTGTCGCCGAAGGTGATGCGTGATTTCCGCCTGTTTACGGTGCTGGACGATGACCGTAATAACTACCTGGAAATTTCCGCTATTCACAATGAAGAGGGTTATCGGGAGATCCGCAACAAGCTCTCGGCGCAGTACAACCTGAGCAACCTTGAGCCGAATATCCAGGTGTGGAACGTCGACCTGCGCGGCGACCGTTCGCTGACGCTACGCTACATTCCTCATAACCGCGCGCCGCTGGACCGGGGCCGTCGGGAAGTGCTCAAGCATGTGCATCGCCTGTGGGGGTTTGACGTTATGCTGGAGCAGCAGAACGAAGACGGCAGCATTGAGCTGCTGGAGCGCTGCCCGCCACGGCTCAACAGCCTGTAACGCGAAAAAGGCTTCCCGAAGGAAGCCTTTTTACTGTCTGCGCTTAGCGACTGTGCATCGCCAGATCGCCCGGCAGGTTTTTCTGCATGCGGTGCCAGATTTCCCCGCTGTCGCGACCGTAGGCGCGTACTACATTGTAAACCGCTTCGTAATCGCCTGCGTCACACAACTTCGCCAGATGATGGTAGAAACCGAGCGCCAGGCTGCGCGCTTCGGGGCTTGAAAAATAGTGGCGCCCGATGCGGGTATACAACCCTTTCATGCCGTTCAGTATGAGGCCGTAAATGGGGTTGCCTGAAGCAAAAGCCAGACCGCGGAAAATGTTGTAATCCAGCTCTGCAAACGCATCCGCGTGGTCTTCCACCTCGCTGGCCGTGGCGAGCACCTGCTGCGCCTGATCGGGATGAAGCCGCAACGCGGTGCGAATAAAAATGGTTGAGATATTGGTGCGCACCGACAGCAGGTTGTCGATAAGCTGCGGCACGCTCTCGTGATCGAGACGCGCCAGCGTTTCCAGAATGTTAAGCCCCGAGGTTTCCCAGAAATTATTAACCTTCGTCGGCTTGCCGTGCTGAATAGTCAGCCAGCCATCCCGAGCAAGGCGCTGTAAAACTTCACGCAGCGTTGTGCGTGTTACACCAATAAGTTCAGAGAGTTCGCGTTCAGCAGGCAGAATAGAACCGGGAGGAAAACGGTTATTCCAGATGCTTTCGATAATGTACTCTTCCGCGAAACCCGCTGGGCTCTGCGCCTTTATAACCATAATGCGATTTCCATTACACCTATGCAAAATTCACTCATCATACCAGATGAGGTTTAGCACAGATAGCGCAGCAGCTGGTGAAAAAAGGGATCCTGGTTTACTTTTTGCTAATTACCGCCGGGCTTTCACAGTTGCCTGACCAGGCGTGGGCCGTTACTCTTCTCCCTTCAAAAAAGATCTGCTGTTACTGCAAGGACTACGCATGGAAATGTCATTCAGCCGCGCCTTTTACCGCAATTTTCTCGGCCAGTCGCCGAACTGGTATAAGCTGACGCTGCTTCTGTTTTTGATACTCAACCCGCTGGTGTTCTGGATTAACCCTTTTATCGCGGGCTGGATGCTGGTGGCCGAATTTATTTTTACGCTGGCGATGGCGCTGAAATGCTATCCGCTGCTGCCAGGCGGGCTGCTGGCCATTGAAGCGGTGATGATTGGGATGACCACGCCCAATCATGTCCGTGAAGAGCTGGCCAATAATCTAGAGGTGATCCTGCTGCTTATCTTCATGGTCGCGGGCATCTATTTTATGAAGCAGCTGTTGCTGCTGATTTTTACCAGGCTGTTGCTTGGCATTCGTTCTAAAGCGCTGCTCTCGCTCTCTTTTTGCTTCGCCGCCGCGTTTTTATCCGCGTTCCTCGATGCGCTGACCGTTGTGGCGGTAGTGATTAGCGTCGCGGTCGGTTTTTACGGCATTTATCATCGGGTTGCCTCTTCACGCGATGAGCATCAGGATCTGCTTGATGATTCCAACATCGACAAGCAGCAACGGGAAGACCTGGAACAATTCCGCGCCTTTCTGCGCAGCCTGATGATGCACGCTGGCGTCGGCACCGCGCTTGGCGGTGTTATGACTATGGTAGGGGAACCGCAGAACCTGATTATCGCCAAAGCGGCGGACTGGAGCTTTGTTGATTTCCTGCTGCGCATGGCGCCAGTGAGCGTGCCGGTGCTGCTTTGCGGCCTGCTGACCTGCGTTCTGCTGGAGAAAACCAAAACCTTTGGTTATGGCGCTACGCTGCCTGAAGAGGTGCGCACGATTCTGCGTGACTACGATCAGGAGAGCGCGCGCAAACGCAGCCCGCAGGACCGCGTGCGGCTTCTCGTGCAGGGCGTTATCGCCGTATGGCTTATCGTTGCGCTGGCGCTTCATCTGGCGGAGGTAGGACTTATCGGGCTTTCCGTCATTATTTTCGCCACCGCGCTTTGCGGCGTGACTGACGAGCACGCGATCGGCAAAGCCTTTACCGAAGCGCTGCCTTTTACCGCGCTGCTGACGGTCTTCTTCGCCGTTGTGGCGGTGATTATCGACCAGCATCTTTTTGCGCCGATTATCCAGTTTGTGCTGGACGCCTCGCCTCACGCGCAGCTTTCGCTTTTCTATCTCTTTAACGGCCTGCTGTCGTCGATTTCCGATAACGTCTTTGTCGGCACCGTTTATATCAACGAAGCGAAGAACGCGCTGCAGCAGGGGGTTATCGACGTGAAGCAGTTTGAGCTGCTGGCGGTGGCGATTAATACCGGCACCAACCTGCCTTCGGTCGCCACGCCGAACGGCCAGGCGGCGTTTCTGTTCCTGCTTACCTCAGCGCTGGCGCCGCTTATCCGTCTCTCCTATGGCCGGATGGTGTGGATGGCGCTGCCCTATACCCTTGTGCTAACGCTGGTCGGGCTGCTGTGCGTGGCTTACCCGCTGACGCCCTTCACCGAATGGCTGCTGGCGCATCAGTGGATATCCACCCCATCGATGTAACTTTTGGGCCCTTTAGGGCCCCAAATTTCCCTTACGGGCAGGCTCTTATCTCTATTTTTTCGCTACGCTAGTGGCGCGGAAAATGAATTGGTTTACACTGCCCGTTCAACGCATCCTGCAGGGAAATAACTATGTTGCGATTTTTAAACCAATGCTCACGAGGACGCGGCGCCTGGCTGCTGTTAGCATTGACCGCTTTTGCGCTCGAAATGGTGGCGCTGTGGTTCCAGCATGTCATGATGCTGAAGCCTTGTGTTTTGTGTATTTATGAACGATGCGCGCTGTTTGGCGTAATGGGCGCCGGGCTTGTGGGCGCCATCGCGCCGAAAACGCCGCTGCGTTTTGTGGCTATCCTTATCTGGCTTTACAGCGCCGTGAAAGGGCTGATGCTCTCCTATGAGCACACCATGGTTCAGCTGCACCCTTCCCCGTTCGCTACCTGTGATTTCGCCGCGCGGTTCCCGACGTGGCTGCCGCTGGATAAATGGCTGCCGCAGGTATTTGTCGCAAGCGGCGACTGCGCAGAGCGCCAGTGGTCTTTCCTGTCGCTTGAAATGCCGCAGTGGCTGATGGTTATTTTCGCCGCTTATCTGCTGGTGGCGGCGCTGGTGGTTATCGCTCAGTTTTTCAAACCTAAAAAACGCGACCTTTTCGGCCGCTTCTAATCTTTTTGCCGCCGGCTATCCCCGTCAGGCGGATAGCCGGCTGGTCTGGCAGCAGCTTTTTGTCTTTCAGGCGATTAAGGCGGCGTGAGGTAAGTCTGCATCTTGCGCAGGATGGAGCCGGATGATTCCTGGAGTGCTCGTTGCCGCCTGGCTTGTTGCGGCGAAGCCGTCCTACACTGAAGTGAACCTTGATAATGACAGGAGGACAGATGCGAGCTTACAAACTTAACGTCGAAAAAGATAACCCAAACGACGCGCCGGAGTCCGGGGATAAAAAACCGACCCCGACTAAAAAATAAGAGAAAAGGTCGCTCCGGCGGCCTTTTCTTTTTACTTCACGCCGCCTTCGTCTTTTCCTCATCAGCGCCCAGCCACGCCCGCGTATAGGCGGCGTCATGGTGGTTAAGCATTACGCTGATAAATTCCAGATCCGCCCCTTGAGTCAACAACTGCATAGCTCGCGTTTTGCGCGCGCTCTGGCTGCTGACATTTTTCGTCGTCACCTTTGCCGCCGCCTGGCGCAGCGCGGCGTTAAAAGCGATGATGGTAATCGCCTTCGGCTGCGCCTTTACACGGTTGGAGTGGCTCTGGAATAGATAAACATCTTGCGGGTAACGCTTCTGGCGTTTAGTGATAACGCTCATCGCTGCTTCATTTAAGGCCAGCGCCCGGTTCCCGCGCTTCTCATCGGCCCGGATGCGGCTGTTTTCAATATCATCGAAGGTCAGCGTCAGCACTTCACCAATTTTTAACGGCGCATGGTAGAGAAAATACCAGAGGTCAGAATAGGTAGTGTTGTGACTGAGCAGCGCTTCGTGGATCTTCCAGAACTCAAGCGGAGTCAGAGCTTCGGCTTTAGCCATTGTGATATCACTCGCGTTGGTCTGAAAATGACGCCCTGGCGTCGTTTCAGACGAGACAAAACCACTACCTTGCAGGTAGCGATGGCGCAAAAAAGGCCGTCTGGCCCGTCTCTTTTTAATAACGAAACCGAGGAGGCGGTGATATCGCGCGTTCGGATGAGAACGCAGGCGGTGGGTGGTACTTCCTGCGCTCTCAGCGTGAAAGCGCAGGTGGGAAAAGGTTATTCAGCCCAGTCGGGCTTATTGAGTATGTGATCTTGCCAGTCAGTCACTTCCGACTCTTTTACCGCGATATGGCGTACGGAGATACGCTCAGCGTGCATGGCGGCTTTCGAACCGGTGCGCAGCGGGTGCCACAGCGGCAGATTTTTGCCTTCGGCTAACAGGCGGTAGGCGCAGGTAGGCGGCAACCACTCAAAGGTCGGCAGGTTTTCCCGCGTCAGTTTGATGCAGTCAGGCTCGAAGTCGAACCGACGCTCATAGTTACGGCACTGGCAGGTTTTGATATTAAGCTGACGACAGGCGACGTTGGTGAAATAAATTTCATCCGTATCTTCATCCATCAGTTTATGCAGGCAACACTGACCGCAGCCGTCGCAGAGAGATTCCCACTCCGCGTCGCTCATTTCGTCCAGTTTCTTTTGCTGCCAGAAAGGCGTTTCGTTCATACCGGTGTCCGCAAAGCAAATTCAGCTGCACCTTATAAACAGTATGGACGCCTGATGCAAGTTTTGCCGCCCCTGCGGGCGGCAGAAGATTACAGCACGCGAGTACTGAGGCTTTCGCCATTGAAGCGCACTTCGAGTTCATCGCCGCTGGCGAGCGGCCCTACCCCTTCCGGCGTGCCGGTGAGGATAACGTCGCCTGCGCGCAGCGTAAAGAAACGGCTCATGTAGGCAATCAGCGGCACAATCTTGTGGATCATGTCAGCGGTTGTGCCGTTCTGGCGCGTTTCGCCGTTAACGATAAGGCTTAGCGGCGTGTTTTGCGGATCGGACTGAAATTCAGCCACCGGGATGAACCCTGAAACCGGGCACGAGTTATCAAACGCTTTCGCCTTTTCCCACGGCTGGCCCGCTTTTTTCATTTTGCTCTGCAAAGAGCGAAGGGTCAGATCCAGCGCCACGCCGTAACCGGCAATCGCTTTAGCGACATGTTCAGGCGTGGCCTGCTTAAGCGTCGCGCCAATAAGTACGGCCAGTTCCACTTCATGATGCACATCGCCAAGACCCTGCGGCAGCGCCAGCGGCTGGCGCAAATCGCAAAGCGCGGTTTCCGGCTTCAGAAACAGCACCGGCTCTTCCGGCGTGGCGCTGCCCATCTCTTTAATATGTTTGGCATAGTTGCTGCCTACACAGACCACTTTGCTCACCGGAAAATCAAGCAGCGCGCCGTGCCAGTTATGATGTTGGTACATGTCTTTCCCCTGAATCGAGCTCATTGTCCGAAAAATGACTATCTCCGCCCGCCGGGCGCGAGTCAATGTTTCAAAGCGTAACAGGATTCAGTATAGAGAGAGGAAAAAACAAACGGCGAAAACGGCCGACGCCGCAAAACGCGGCGTCGGAGCAGGTCAGGCTTTTTTTTGCGCTTCGAGATGCGCTTTCAACAAATTTTCCGGCGGCGGCGGCAATTGCAAATAATAGCCCTGCTCCTGAAGCGCTTGTTTTACTTTATCAAGATCGGCGTGCGCTAATTTTTTCCGTCCGTCTAATGGCAATAGCATTGTCATTATGGGTGTGCCGAAACTTTGCATTAATTCCGTCGGCACCTTCGAAAAATCGTCTTTTTTTTCAACATACAGATAAGTCTGTTCGCGACGGGAACTTTTATAGATCACACAAAACATGTTTTTACTCTGTTTAGCCAGATGGTGACTTGCCTCAATATAACGGGGACTATAACATGCCTGACGTGCTACGGAATATCATCCCACCCCGGTGGGTGGTTAAAACTGAATTGAGTAAGGCCAGGATGTCAAACACGCCCATCGAGCTTAAAGGCAGCAGTTTCACGTTATCAGTGGTTCATTTGCATGACGCTCACCCGGAAGTTATTCGCAAAGCGCTGGAAGACAAAATAGCTCAGGCACCGGCTTTTTTGAAAAACGCGCCTGTGGTTGTGAATATCGCCGGGCTGGAAGGGCCGGTGGACTGGCAGCAAATCCATCGCGCCGTGAAGGCAAGTGGGCTGCATCTGGTGGGCTTCAGCGGCTGTAAGGACGACACGCTGAAAGCGGAGATTGCTCGCGCCGGCATCGCTTTGCTGAATGAAGGTAAAGAGAAGGCCCGGGCGGCGCAGCCTGTCGTGCCTGAAATCCCCGTCGAACCCGTTGTTACTCCCATCACAAAAACGCGAATTATTGATGCGCCAGTCCGATCTGGTCAGCGTATTTATGCCCCGCATTCTGATTTAATTGTGACTAATCACGTCAGCGCGGGTGCGGAGCTCATCGCCGATGGCAACATCCATATCTACGGCATGATGCGAGGACGCGCGCTGGCAGGCGCCAGCGGCGAGCGAGAAGCGCAAATTTTTTGCACAAGCCTTGCGGCGGAACTGGTTTCTATCGCAGGGGTATACTGGCTGAGCGAGCAGATCCCGGCCGAATTTTATAACAAAGCCGCCCGCCTGAGACTGGCTGAGGGCGCTTTGTCTGTTCAACCTTTGATTTAAGCCCTTTTCACAAGGAATTCCTTTATGGCACGCATTATTGTAGTTACATCAGGTAAAGGGGGCGTTGGCAAAACCACCTCCAGCGCGGCCATCGCTACGGGTTTGGCCCAGAAGGGAAAAAAAACCGTTGTTATCGATTTCGATATTGGTCTGCGTAACCTTGACTTGATCATGGGATGTGAACGCCGTGTCGTATACGATTTCGTTAACGTTATCCAGGGCGATGCCACACTTAATCAGGCGCTGATTAAAGACAAAAGGACCGACAACCTTTACATTCTCCCGGCGTCGCAAACGCGCGACAAAGACGCGCTGACGCGTGAAGGGGTGGAGAAGGTCCTGGACGATCTGCAAAAGATGGATTTCGACTTTATCGTGTGCGACTCCCCGGCCGGCATCGAAACCGGCGCGTTGATGGCGCTTTACTTCGCGGACGAAGCCGTGATAACCACCAACCCGGAAGTCTCTTCGGTACGCGATTCAGACCGTATTCTCGGCATTCTGGCCTCCAAATCTCGCCGCGCCGAGAACGGCCACGATCCGATTAAAGAACATCTGCTGCTGACCCGTTACAACCCGGGCCGCGTCAGCAAAGGCGATATGCTGAGCATGGAAGATGTGCTGGAGATCCTGCGCATTCCGCTGGTTGGGGTGATTCCGGAAGATCAATCTGTGCTGCGCGCCTCCAACCAGGGCGAGCCGGTGATTCTGGATTCCGCCTCGGACGCAGGCAAAGCGTACGCCGATACCGTTGAACGTCTGTTGGGAGAAGAACGCCCTTTCCGCTTCATTGAAGAAGAGAAGAAAGGTTTCCTCAAACGCCTGTTCGGAGGATAACTCATGGCTTTACTAGACTTTTTTCTCTCACGAAAAAAGAGTACCGCGAACATCGCGAAAGAACGACTGCAAATAATCGTGGCGGAACGTCGACGCAGCGACGCCGAGCCGCATTATTTACCGCAGCTGAAAAGGGATATTCTTGAGGTCATCTGTAAATATGTACAGATTGATCCAGAAATGGTTACGGTCCAGCTCGATCAAAAAGGCGACGATATTTCGGTGCTTGAGCTCAACGTAACGCTGCCGGAAGCGGAAGAGTCGAAATAAAAAAAAGCCCTGGGGTTTTATCCAGGGCTTTTTAATTTCTGACCGGGTTTACGCGTTGCTAAAAATTTAATTTTCGGAACGCGCTCATTGACTGGAAATATATACAGCTTTACCGCACATATTCCTGCAGCAGCGTCTTAATTTCATCGCCCATTAATTTTTCCCGCCAGCCGCTGATTAATTCCGGCAGCATAGTTTGCGTCCTGAGCTGCCAGTGCCAGTTAAGCAACTGGTTAATTTGCCTACGGGAAGCAAGCAGTTCCGCGCTTACGCCTTTCGCCTTGCTTATCTCCTGCACCAGCGCCTTGATGGCTTTGAAAGCGCTGCGATAGCCTGGCATATCAACCAGATTTTGCAGCGGCGCAGGCAGCGCCTCTTCAGGCAGCGCCTGCGCTTCGCTCACCATCGCCAGTAGCGTTTTGCCGTGGAAGCGGATTTCGCTGCCGGAGAGCCCCAGACCGTCGAGTTCGCCAAGGGAGCCCGGCATATAGCGCGCCACCTGCCACAAGTGTTCCTCACGCACCACGAAGTTTACCGCCAGGTCACGCTCGCGCGCTTTACGCAGCCGCCATGCCGCCAGCAACTTCAGACAGGCGAGCTGGCGCGGGCGAAGCTGCCAGGCGTTGCCAATTTCGCGCCAGGCCTCTTCCGGGTCCAGCGTTTCGCTGCGGCGCAGCACCATCAGGCGACACTCGTCCAGCGCCGCTTCCAGCCAGCCCGCTTCGGCAGTCTCATCCATAAGCTGACGCGCAATGGGCAACAGATACCAGACGTCAGCGGCGGCATAGTCGCACTGGCGATCCGTCAGCGGGCGCGCCAGCCAGTCGGTGCGCGATTCACTCTTGTCGAGCGCCACGCCGGTATATTTCTCAACAAGGGTAGCGAAGCCGCAGGAGAGCGGATTGCCAACGAAAGAGGCCAGCACCTGGGTATCAATAAAGGGCTGCGGCATCATGCCGAAAGCGTTCTGAAA
The DNA here is from genome assembly GCA_000621185.1 of Franconibacter pulveris DSM 19144. Classification (GTDB taxonomy): domain Bacteria; phylum Pseudomonadota; class Gammaproteobacteria; order Enterobacterales; family Enterobacteriaceae; genus Franconibacter; species Franconibacter pulveris. The sequence goes on along the minus strand of KK211222.1, from coordinate 79,316 downwards.
CACTTCCAGGTCTTCGCTGCCCGCGTGCAGGAATTTTGTGACTGCATCATCCTGCAATAGCGCCTGAAACGGCGCCCAGTCGGTGATGGTGAGCGGGTCGATAAGCGCTACGGTCTCGCCATCGTAAAGCTGGATGAGGCCAAGCATTGGGTAATAGGTACGGGTTCGGACAAATTCGGTATCCAGCGCCAGCGCCGGAAAACGACGAGCCGCCTCGCAAAGCTGCAAGAGCGCCTCATTGGTGGTAATCATCTGATAATTCAAATCACTCTCTCTTAAGTTTGCGCCCATAAAAAACGCCGGCGGAACCGGCGTCTGGACGACTTCTTCGCAACTCAGGGGGTATTGTTACCCGTGCGGCGCGCTTCGTCACGCAGTTCTCGCCGCAAAATTTTGCCGACGTTGGATTTGGGCAGCTCCTGGCGGAACTCCACCAGCTTCGGCACCTTATAGCCGGTGAGATGCCGACGACAAAAGGTGATAAGCGCCTCTTCGCTAAGGTTCGGATCTTTCTTCACCACGAAGATCTTCACGGTCTCGCCGCTCACGCCTGAAGGCACACCCACGGCCGCCACTTCATGGACGCCGCTGTGCTGCATCACCACATCTTCGATTTCGTTAGGATAGACGTTAAAACCCGAGACCAGGATCATATCTTTTTTACGATCGACGATGCGCATAAAACCCTGTTCGTCCATGACCGCGATATCGCCGGTGTGCAGCCAACCATCCTTGATTATCTCATCGGTGGCGTCGGGGCGCTGCCAGTAACCCAGCATGACCTGCGGCCCTTTCACGCACAGCTCGCCCGGCAGCCCAGGCTCCACTTCCCGCCCTTCGTCATCCACCAGTTTGACTTCTGTTGAAGGCACCGGCAGGCCGATGCTGCCGCTGTGATAGTCGATATCGTGAGGGTTAACGCTTACCAGCGGCGCGCATTCCGTCAGGCCGTAGCCTTCCAGCAGATACTGCCCGGTGAGTTTTACCCAGCGCTCCGCCACCGCATGCTGCACCGGCATGCCGCCGCCTGCGGAAAGATGAAGCGTGGAAAAATCGAGCTGCTGGAACTCTTTGTTGTTCAGCAACGCGTTGAAAAGCGTATTGACGCCCGTCATGGCGGTGAAGGGGTATTTCGCCAGCTCTTTAACCAGCCCCGGAATATCGCGCGGGTTGGTGATCAGCAGATTTTGTCCGCCCAGCTCAATAAACAGCAGGCAGTTCATGGTCAGCGCGAAGATGTGATAGAGCGGCAAGGCGGTGACCACCAGCTCTTTGCCCCGATGCAGCAGCGGCCCGTAAGTGGCGTTCACCTGCTCAAGATTTGCAAGCATATTGCGGTGCGTTAACATCGCCCCTTTCGCCACGCCGGTCGTGCCGCCTGTGTATTGCAGGAAAGCGAGATCTTCCGGCAGCACCTCAGGCTTTACATACTGCAGGCGATAACCCGCGTGCAGTGCGCGGCGAAACGAAATGGCGTCCGGCAGATGGTATTTCGGCACCAGCCGTTTCACATACTTCACGACAAAGTTAACCAGCGTGCCTTTGGTGGCGGAGAGCTGATCGCCCATGCGGGTAAGGATAACGTGCTTCACCTGGGTTTTATCGACGACCTTTTCCAGCGTGTGAGCAAAGTTAGAAACGATAATAATGGCGCTGGCGCCGCTGTCGTTTAGCTGGTGCTCCAGTTCGCGGGGCGTATAGAGCGGGTTGACGTTCACTACAATCATGCCGGCGCGAAGAATGCCGAACAGCGCGACCGGGTATTGCAGCAGGTTCGGCATCATCAGCGCGACGCGGTCCCCTTTCTGCAGACCCAGGCCCTGTTGCAGATAAGCAGCGAAAGCGCGGCTGCGCTCTTCGAGCTTACGGAACGTCATCACCTCGCCCATATTGATAAATGCCGGCTGGTCGGCATAACGCGTGCAGGCGTGTTCGAATAGCTCTACCAGGGACTGATAACGATCGGGATTGATTTCTGCCGGAACGTCGGCCGGATAACGGTTAAGCCAAACCTTCTTCAATGCGTCACCTCTGAAAATCGTATTCGTCGTCATCACAACCCCGCAGCAATAAACATGTTGTTAACATTATTTTAACTCAGCGTACCAGTTTATTAATTAAGCTGGTTTCAGGTTGCGAAGCGCGTCACTAATTATTTTTGTTATGGGTTATAAACAAATAAACAGCGGACCGGCCGCTGTTTATTTTTATTAAAAAATCAATCAGTTACTCGGTTACTATTGTCTGAACAGGCGCGGGGCCAGGGCTATACCAGACGCCGGGACCGTAACCCCAGGGGCGATTGTAAGGCCCCCAGTACCAGGGATCTATCGGCTGTGGCGGCAACATAACCTGTTGCGTAACGCGCCAGCGCTTAAAACCGTTAACCTGCATCACCATATATTTGTAGGTAGCGTCGCCAACTTTACCTTCAGCGGTGCCGGTTATCGGCCCCACGACGGTGATAAGCTGATTGCGGTAGTCGACCGGGTCGAGGAAGGTGCTGACATCGGCGTAAATACGGCCGCGCGACGGCTGACCAAGCAGCGGCCGCGCCCCTTCATCAAGCGGCACGGTGGCAATTTCGAGACGGGTTTTGCCCTGTTCATTCTTCACGTTGATCACTTTGCCGCCGAAGCGCGCTTCCTGACCGACATAAAGCTGCGGAGCATTCATGACCCGCGCCAGATCCTGCTGCGGGGTTGGGCTGGTGCCTTTAATGGCATCCGGCACGCTAACGCAACCGCTCAGGGCCAGCGCGGCGAACAGCGCCAGCCAGCCCCTTTTTTTCATTTGACTCGCCATACCGCAACTCCTTAACCCAGCGACAGTGCGCTGAGCAACTATTCTCTGCCGGGCAGTTTTTTCCACGCCACTTCGTTACGCAGATAAACCGGCTCGGCGTTTTCTACCGCGACGGTGCGACCGGCAATGAAAAGCTGACAAGCCAGCGGCAGCATATCTTCCGCCGCAGGCAACAGCATCTCGCCGTCGTAAAGCGACAGGCCGCTGTCCTGCGCAAGGCTGGGCCATGCGGGCCAGCCCGTACCCACGGTAGCCCACTCGCCGTCAAGCTGTTTCAACCGTTCGGCAACCGCGTCGGGTTTCAGTACTGTCTCCGTCTCTTCGCCATGCCACACGCCTTCGTGGTCGCGCTGGTATTCGCCCCAGTAAACCTCGCCCATACGGGCGTCGATGGCGGCAAGTACGCGCGTCGCGCCGGTTTTGCGCCAGGCGCCCTGCGCCATCGTGGCAAGCGTTGAAACGCCGATCATCGGCAGGTTCGCGCCAAGCGCCAGGCCCTGGGCGATGCCGATGCCGATACGCACGCCGGTAAAACTGCCGGGGCCGCGGCCAAAGGCCAGCGCGCTTAGCTCAGACAGCGAAACGCCGCTCTGGTTCAGGATCTCGCGCACCAGCGGCAGAATGCGCTGGGTATGTTCGCGTGGACAAAGTTCAAAGTGGGCATAGGCGGTACCGTTGTCCCACAGCGCAGCCGAACAGGCTTCCGTGGCGGTATCAATGGCCAGAATTCGCATAGCTAAATTGCACTCTCGCGAGGTGTGGTATTCAAAATGGCGCGCATATTACCATAGTCTGGCATAAATTACTGCGCGCCGCCGTCGGCGAGGAAGCGCGCCGCCTGCTGAATGTCGCGGGTTCGCGGCGTGGGCGGCAGGCTTTTCAGGAAGACGGCGCCATAGGGCCGCATCACCAGCCGGTTATCGCAAATTACCAGCACGCCGCGGTCATCCACGTCGCGGATAAGTCGCCCTACCCCCTGTTTGAGCGTAATGACGGCGTCCGGCAACTGCACCTCATCGAATGGGTCGCCGCCGCGCAGTCGACAATCCTCCATGCGCGCCTTAAGCAGCGGATCGTCCGGGGACGTAAAGGGGAGTTTGTCGATGATGACCAGCGACAGCGTATCGCCGCGTACGTCCACCCCTTCCCAGAAGCTGCTGGTGGCGACCAGCAACGCATTGCCCGCCGTAACGAACTGCTCAAGCAGCTGTCCCTTGCTGGTTTCGCCCTGCAGCAGCACCGGCAGCGAGAGCGTGGCGCGGAACTGCTCCGCCAGCTCGCGCATCATGGCGTGCGAGGTACAGAGCATAAAGCAGCGGCCGTTATTAGCTTCAATCAGCGGCCTTAGCATGGCGGCCAGCGCCCGGCCTGCGTTGGGCTGATTAGGCAACGGCAGGCCGCGCGGCACGCAAAGCAGCGCCTGGCGGGCGTAGTCGAAGGGGCTTTGCAGCAGCAGCGTTTTCGCCTCGTCAATGCCCAGCCGCGCCGTGAAGTGGTGCAATTCGTCGTTAACGGAAAGCGTCGCCGAGGTGAAAACCCAGCTTCCCGCTTTTTGCGCCATCACCTCTTTAAACTTATCGGCCACCGTAAGCGGCGTCAGCGCCAGCGTGAAGTGGCGCGAGTTGCACTCATACCAGTAGCTGTAACCGGGCTTGTTGAACTCTTTAAGCCGTTTGAGGCGGGCGCGATAAAGCGTGGCGCGCTCAAAGGCGGCATCCAGCAAAGCCGAACGGCCAAGCGAAAGCTTCGCCACGTCGTAGCAAAGCTCCAGCGCGTCATCCAGCAGCAGCAGCGCGCGCTGAATGGAAGCGTCGGCTAACAGCTCGCGTAAATTCCCCCGAAACCCCGGATCGCCAAGCTGCATACGGAAATCCTGCGTGCTCTGGGCCAGGCGGTCGGCGCATTTTTGCAGCTGTTGAGTATCTTTGACCTCGGTGCGGTAGGCAATGGTGATATCTTTAGCGAGATCCAGCAGTTGGCGGCTGGAGAGCGACTGGCCGAAATACTGGCTGGCGATATCGGGAAGCTGATGCGCTTCGTCGAAGATCATCACTTCCGCTTGCGGAATAAGCTCTGCGAACCCGCTCTCTTTCACCACCATATCGGCAAGAAACAGATGGTGGTTTACCACGACGATATCCGCCTCCATCGCTTTTTTGCGCGCTTTGACGACGAAACAATCTTTATAGAGCGGGCAGTCGCTGCCGAGGCAGTTGTCGTTCGTACTGGTGACGAGTGGCCAGACGGCGGCGTCTTCCGCCACGCGCCCGCATGTGCTGATATCGCCATCCACCGTTTCATTGGCCCAGCCGCGCAGATGAATAACGTCGCTTAAGGTCTGAACCGGCAGGTCGCCTCCCGCCAGCGCCTGTTGCTCCAGCCGTTCAAGACAGAGGTAGTTGGAGCGCCCTTTCAACAGCGCCAGCTTGCCTTTGTATTCCAGCGCCCGCGCCACGGTGGGAAGATCGCGGCTGTAGAGCTGATCCTGCAGCGCTTTCGAGCCGGTTGAAATAATCACCTTTTTGCCGGAGCGTAAAGCGGGCGCGAGGTAAGCGTAAGTTTTCCCGGTGCCGGTGCCTGCCTCCACCACTAAAGGTTCGGCGGCGCCGATAGCTTCAGTCACCGCCTGCGCCATCTGGCGTTGCGGCTCGCGGGGCTTAAAGCCCGGTATCGCTTTGGCTAACTGGCCATCTGCTGCAAAATCGTCCGTCACACTGCCCCCTGGTTAAATTGCCAGTGATTATGTCAGGGCCGACTCCCTTTCGCCAGCCGAAGAGGTGACGTCGGCGGCGGAGTATGCCAGGCTTGCGGCGAAACTTACGAAAAGGAAAAAATCATGACGATTAAGCGAATCAATCCGGAGGCGCGCTGGTCCGACGCGGTTATCCATAATCAGACCCTTTATTACACTGGCGTGCCGGAAAACCTTGATGCCGAAGCCTATGAACAAACCGGCAATGTGCTGGCGCAGATTGATGAGGTACTAAAGGCGCAGGGCAGCGATAAAACGCAGCTGATTGACGCGACCATTTTTCTGGCTGACGGCGACGATTTCGCCGCCATGAACCGCGCCTGGGATGAATGGGTGGTGGCGGGCCATGCGCCGGTGCGCTGCACCGTGCAGGCGAGGCTGATGAACCCGGCTTATAAAGTGGAAATTAAAATTATCGCCGCCGTATAAAAAAACGCGGATCGCCCCGCGTTATTCATCTTCTTCTTCATCCTCGAAACGGGCGACGATGCGGTCGCCCTGATGGCTGGCGCGAATTTCTTGCGCCACCTGAGCGATAGCCTGACCGCTGCTCATACCCTGGGCCATCAGCTCCTGAATACGCTCGACCGCTTTCTGCTGCTGCTCATGCGTCAGCGAAGGTAAACCTGCAAACATCGTTAACTCCTGTTACATTGCTGCCGTCAATTATTTCACGCCCCGTGCGCGGACGCCAGACGCCGTCCCGGGGCATAGCGGTGTAGACGTCGATGAAAACCCACTCCTCCCCCACTCTGCTTACGCTTCCCTGGCGCCGCGACGCGCTGCTGGACTATTTCGCCGCGCTGAGCCCTCAGCCCTGGGCGATGCTGCTGCATTCCGGCTTTGCCAGACATCCCCATAACCGGTTCGATATCCTGGTCGCCCAGCCGTTGGCGACGCTGGAAACGCGCGGCGATGAAACGGTTATTCGCCGCGCCGCCACCAGCGAAACCTCTGGGGCCGACCCGCTTACGCTGCTTCAGCGCGAGCTTGACCGTTGCGGCATTACGCCGCAGCCAGCCGTGGACCTGCCGTTTCTGGGCGGCGCGCTGGGGCTGTTTGGCTACGATCTCGGGCGTCGTTTTGAGAAGCTGCCGCAACACGCGCAGGCGGACGTTCACGCGCCCGATATGGCGGTGGGGATCTACGACTGGGCGCTTATTGCCGATCATAAGCTTGAACGCCTGACGCTGGTTTGTCACGGCGACGCGCAAGCGCGGCTCGCCTGGCTTCTGGCGCAAAAACCTGAGACTGCCGCGCCGTTTCGCCTCACCAGCCGCTGGCAGGCGAATATGACGCGCGAGCAGTATGGCGAAAAATTCCGCCGCGTACAGGATTATTTGCTGAGCGGCGACTGTTATCAGGTCAACCTGGCGCAGCGTTTTCAGGCAAACTATGAAGGGGATGAGTGGCAGGCGTTTATACGCCTTAACGAGGCCAACCGCGCCCCCTTCAGCGCCTTTTTGCGCCTGCCGCAGCACGCCATTCTGAGCCTGTCGCCCGAGCGTTTTATTTTGCTTGAGCAAAACGCGATTCAGACCCGGCCGATTAAAGGCACGCTGCCTCGCCTCGCCGACCCGCAGGAAGATGCAAAACAGGCGCAAAAGCTGGCGCGCTCGCCTAAAGATCGCGCTGAAAACCTGATGATTGTCGATCTGCTGCGCAATGACATCGGCCGCGTAGCGACGCCCGGCAGCGTACGGGTGCCCGAGCTTTTTGTCGTAGAACCTTTCCCGGCGGTACATCATCTGGTCAGCACCATTACCGCCACGCTGCCGGAAAACCTGCATGCCACCGACCTGCTGCGCGCCGCGTTTCCCGGCGGTTCTATCACCGGCGCGCCTAAAGTGCGGGCGATGGCGATAATCGAGGAGCTTGAGCCGCAGCGGCGCAACGCCTGGTGCGGCAGCGTGGGCTATATCAGCTTTTGCGGCAATATGGACACCAGCATTACCATTCGCACCCTCACCGCGCAAAACGGCACGCTTTACTGCTCCGCCGGCGGCGGCATCGTGGCCGACAGCGAGGCGTCAGCGGAATATCAGGAAACTTTTGATAAAGTTAATCGTATTCTGCGCACTCTTGAGGAGGAATAATGCAGACGACGGAATTGTCACTGGACACCTTTTTATCGCGTTTTCAATTGCTGCGCCCGCAGGTGAATAAGGCCTCGCTTAATCAGCGCCAGGCGGCGGTTCTGGTGCCGATAGTGCGCCGCCCCGAGCCAGGGTTGCTGCTGACCCAGCGCTCAGCGCAACTTCGCAAGCACGCAGGCCAGGTCGCCTTTCCCGGCGGCGCCGTGGATGATACTGACGCCTCTTTAATCGCCGCCGCATTGCGGGAAGCGCAGGAAGAGGTCGCTATTCCTCCCGAAGCCGTAGACGTTATCGGCGTACTGCCGCCGGTAGACAGCGTAACCGGTTTTCAGGTTACGCCAGTCGTGGGCATCATTCCGCCCAATCTGCATTATCACGCAAGCCAGGATGAAGTGGCGGCGGTGTTTGAAATGCCGCTTGCCGAAGCGCTGCGGCTGGGGCGCTATCATCCGCTCGATATCCATCGCCGGGGCAACAGCCACCGCGTCTGGCTCTCCTGGTATCAGCATTATTTTGTCTGGGGAATGACCGCAGGCATTATTCGTGAGCTGGCTCTCCAGATAGGCTTTAAACCCTGACTCGTATTGTGTGTAAAAAATTGCGATCCACAGCACTTTATTAGGTTGATTGGCGTTAGCCATTAGTATAATTCATGTGAATAGTTAACAGCGCAGAACAATAACCTCTTACACTATGCGCAGTTTTCACATCGTCATTGATATCACAATGACCCTGTCAGGAGTTAAAGCGTGATTAGTATATTCGACATGTTTAAGGTGGGCATTGGTCCCTCCTCTTCCCATACCGTAGGGCCGATGAAGGCCGGGAAGCAGTTCGTCGATGATCTGGTCGAAAAAGGATTACTCGAAGACGTCACCCGCGTTGCGGTGGATGTTTACGGTTCACTGTCGCTGACCGGCAAAGGACACCATACCGATATCGCCATTATTATGGGCCTCGCGGGCAACGAGCCGGCGACGGTGGATATCGACGCCATTCCCGCATTTATCCGCGACGTAGAAGCGCGCGGCCGCCTGCTGCTGGCGCTGGGGCGTCATGAAGTGGATTTTCCGAAAGACAACGGCATGCGTTTTCACAGCGATAACCTTTCGCTGCACGAAAACGGCATGCAGATCCACGCTTTTAAGGGCGAAACGCTGCTTTACAGCAAAACGTACTACTCCATCGGCGGCGGTTTTATCGTTGACGAAGAGAATTTTGGTAAAGACGCCGCCAGCGAAGTGACCGTGCCGTATGCGTTTGATTCCGCAAAAGCGCTGCTGGCGCACTGCCGGGAAACCGGCCTTTCTCTCTCTGGTCTGGTGATGCAGAACGAACTGGCGCTGCACAGCAAGAAAGAGATTGAAGAGTACTTCGCGAACGTCTGGCAGACCATGCGCGCCTGTATCGATCGCGGGATGAATACCGAAGGCGTATTGCCAGGCCCTCTGCGCGTACCGCGTCGCGCCTCCGCGCTGCGCCGTATGCTGGTCTCCAGCGATAAGCTTTCTAACGACCCGATGATCGTCGTTGACTGGGTGAACATGTTCGCGCTGGCGGTGAACGAAGAAAACGCGGCCGGCGGTCGCGTGGTGACTGCGCCGACTAACGGCGCATGCGGCATCGTCCCGGCGGTGTTGGCGTATTACGATCACTTTATCGAATCGGTTAGTCCCGATATCTACATCCGCTATTTCCTGGCGGCGGGCGCTATCGGCGCGCTTTATAAAATGAACGCGTCTATTTCAGGCGCGGAAGTGGGCTGCCAGGGCGAAGTGGGCGTCGCCTGCTCAATGGCGGCGGCGGGTCTCGCCGAGCTGCTGGGCGCAAGCCCGGAACAGGTGTGCGTAGCGGCGGAGATAGGCATGGAGCATAACCTGGGCCTGACCTGCGACCCGGTTGCCGGCCAGGTGCAGGTGCCGTGCATCGAGCGTAACGCCATTGCCTCCGTGAAGGCGATTAACGCCGCGCGCATGGCGATGCGCCGCACCAGCGAGCCGCGCGTCTCTCTCGATAAAGTTATCGAAACCATGTACGAAACCGGCAAAGACATGAACGCGAAATACCGCGAAACTTCGCGTGGCGGTTTAGCCATTAAAGTCCAGTGCGACTAATCAATCGAAGCGCCGCTCCCGCGGCGCTTTTTCTTTCTCTGCCGGCAAATCCTTCTGCACGAACCCCGCTACACTTGCTATGTTATTACTCACCTTTCGCCAGTAGCTTTAAGGGTTAATCAGGGATGCTCACTGCGCAGCGCATAGTCAAAACCTATCGCCGAAAAAGAATTATTGTCTGTCTCGCACTGGCAATTGCAACGCTGCTGTTAACCACAGGCGTGCGTTACCTTACCGAACGTAACCGTAACGACCAGCGCGTTACGCTGTTTACCGCCCGTGCGGTGGCGACCGTCGAGAGCCTGCTCGAACCGCTGGCCGCCGCACGCAGCGCGTTGTTCCCGCTGGTCGGTCAGCTTTGTGAAAACGTCGAAGGTCCACTACGCGTGGAAACCGCGCGATTGCAAACGTTGCGCGCCATTGTGCTGGTTAAGGACGGTGTTGTTTATTGCTCCAGCATCTTCGGCAGCCGTAACGAAATGCTGCGGCAGCTGCAACCGAAGCTGCCCTCCCCCTACCCGCAAATGCTGCTGACGCGCGACAACTCTTTGCTGAAAGGCAGTTCTGTATTGATTATCTGGACGCCGACATCGCCAGACGGCCAGGATGGCATTCTTCAGGCGCTGAATATTGAGCTGCTCGCCAGACTGATGCTCGAGCCTGCCCGTCCCTGGGTTGACCACGTGGTGTTGAACGTAGGCGATGTGCATCTGGAATATGGTAAAGGCGTGGTGCAAAGCCTGCCGGGCGAGCCGGGGCTTGAAACGCGGGAAGGCGTTTCCGGACGCTTTCCTTTTTCGGTCACGGTTATTGGTCCGCCTGGCGATCGTCTCGCGCTGAAGGCGCTGCCGGGTCAGCTGCCGCTGGCGCTGATTTTAAGCCTGTTGATCGGCTATATCGCCTGGCTTGCCACCGCGGGCAGAATGAGCTTTTCCCATGAAATCAACCTTGGGCTCGCCGCCCGGGAATTTGAAATATATTGCCAGCCGTTGGTCAATGCGCGTAATCAGCAGTGCACCGGCGTTGAAATTCTGCTGCGCTGGAACAATCCGCGCCAGGGCTTTATCTCTCCGGATGTGTTTATTCCGCTGGCCGAACAGCAAAACCTTATCGCGCCGCTGACGCGCTATGTGCTGGCGGAAACGGCGAGTCAACTGCATCATTTTCCCGTTTCGCCGCACTTCCATATTGGCATTAACGTGGCGGCGAGCCATTTCCACCGCGGAAAAATCGTAGAGGATTTACAGCAATTCTGGTTTGCGCGTCAGCCTTCGCAGCCGCTTTTCCTTGAGCTTACCGAGCGGGACGCCCTGCCGGATGTGGACCACCGTGTCGTGCGGGATCTGCACCAACTGGGCGTTAAGCTGGCGATTGATGATTTCGGCACCGGGCAAAGCTCCCTTGCTTACCTTGAGATGCTCCACCCCGACGTGCTGAAGATAGATAAAACCTTTACGGCTGCGATTGGCACAGACGCTGTGAATTCAACCGTCACCGATATCATTATCGCGCTGGGAAACCGGCTGCATATCGACCTGGTGGCTGAAGGGGTGGAAACGGCGGAACAGGCCGCCTATCTGCGCCGTCGGGGCGTTACGGCGCTGCAGGGTTACCTGTACGCCAGACCGATGCCGCTGCATGCCTTCCCGGCCTGGCTTGAGACTCATCCTGACGCTGAGAATAAAAAAAACGGCGCCGCTTTGGGGGCGGCGCCGTTGCGTTAGTTCGCGTTACTCTTCTTCATCGTGGTGCGGCGTCTCTTTCACTACCCGCACCATGTCCACGCGGTATTTGTTTGCTTCAACGATGGTGATGCGTAAAGGCGCCACTTCCAGTTCATCGCCCGGACGCGGGATCTGGCCGTTTACCGCGATCACCAAACCGGCGACTGTCGCGATATCTTCTTCGTCATTCACCAGCGTGTTGATTTCAAGGTGCTGCTGCAGTGCATGCAGGTCCGTGCTGCCTTTCACCAGCCAACCGTCATCGCCGTCGCGCGTGATTTCCGGCGTTTCGTCAGCATCCGGGAATTCACCGGCAATCGCCTCCAGCACATCCAGCGGCGTAACCAGCCCCTGAACAACGCCAAACTCGTTGTTAACGATAACGAAGCTGCCGCGAGCGCGACGCAGCACGCCAAGGAGGTTGATAGGATCCAGCGTCTCAGGCACGACGATAGCTGGCGTGGCCGACGCGATAGCGGCGACGTCGACGCCCTCTTCCAGCGCAACCAGTAACTCCTTAGCGCGAACCACGCCAATCAGCTCATCAAGCTCGCCCCGGCAAACCGGGAACAGGCTGTGCGGAGAAGAGAGCAGCTGTTCGCGAATTTCATCCACGCTGCGATCGGCATCCACCCAGCTAATTTCACCGCGCGGTGTCATGATACTGCGCAGGGAGCGAGAAGCCAGCGTCAATACGCCGTTTATCATGTAGCGTTCTTCTTCAGCAAAGGCTTCGTCATGCACCGGCACTACCGCATTCGTATTCTCCGCCTGCGGCTGGGTGCTCTTCTGGCGGCGGTTGCCCATCAGGCGCAGAATGGCTTCTGCGGTGCGGGCGCGCAGCGGCAGACGAGACTGGTGCTTGATAAAGTTACGACGGGCGATCTGGTTAAAGAGCTCGATAATAATAGAGAAGCCGATAGCCGCGTAGAGGTATCCCTTCGGAATATGGAAACCAAACCCTTCCGCTACCAGACTCAGGCCAATCATGAGCAGGAAGCTCAGACAGAGCACCACGACCGTCGGGTGCTGGTTCACAAAGTTAGTCAGCGGTTTCGACGCCAGCAGCATCACGCCCATCGCAATAACCACAGCCGCCATCATCACCGGCAGATGGTTAACCATGCCGACAGCGGTAATCACCGCATCCAGAGAGAAGACCGCGTCCAGCACCACAATTTGCAGCACGACGACCCAGAAGCTCGCGTAGCCTTTGCCATGCGTATCGTCATGCTGGCGGTTCTCCAGCCTTTCATGCAGCTCGGTGGTCGCTTTAAACAGCAGGAAAATACCCCCGAGCAGCATGATCAAATCACGCCCCGAGAAAGTGAAATCCCAGACGGTGAACAGCGGACGGGTGAGCGTTACCATCCACGAAATCAGCGACAACAGGCCCAGACGCATAACCAGAGCCAGCGAAAGCCCGATAAGACGCGCTTTGTCTCGCTGCTTTGGCGGCAGTTTATCCGCAAGGATGGCGATAAAAACGAGGTTGTCGATGCCCAGAACGATTTCCAGCACAACCAGCGTTAATAAGCCCGCCCAGATAGAAGGGTCCATTAAGAATTCCATGCGTTGCTCCTGCTAAAGGAATGACTAAACGGCACCCCAAAATATGTGGGCGCTAAAAGGGAATAAACAGAGGATAAATACGGAGAAACGCCAGGCTGGCGCAAGGCCGCGACGGGCCAAAAGGTGTTACGGCGTCGGTGACGGTCCATAGGGTGGGCTACTGCCCGCTACTCCTTAAGATTAAACAGAAAGCTACATTAACAAAGCCATTACGGCTTTGGCAAAGATTTACCAGAATTTGCAATTTTCCTGACACTTCTTTCGCCCATATTTTAGCGCATCGTGCGCGAGCGTGAGACATGCCTCAATAACAGAGCTTCGTCACATAAAATATTTTTTCACTGTCTAAAATAATTCGCGTAACAGATTCTTTTTATTAACAAACCCCTTTTTTTGCATTGGTTCGGTACGCCGAAACTCGTTCTTGATGCGCCCTGAACGGCGCGTTCGGACTCACAAAGGAGGTAGCAAGTGACTATTGCTATTGTCATAGGCACGCACGGTTGGGCTGCGGAACAACTGCTGAAAACCGCCGAAATGCTGTTAGGCGAGCAGGAAAACGTAGGCTGGATTGATTTTGTTCCCGGCGAAAATGCCGAAACGCTGATTGAGAAATATAACGCCCAGCTGGAAAAGCTGGATACCGCAAGTGGTGTGCTGTTTCTCGTCGATACCTGGGGCGGCAGCCCTTTCAACGCCGCCAGCCGTATTGTCGTCGATAAAGAGCATCATGAAGTTGTCGCTGGGGTCAACATCCCCATGCTGGTTGAAACCCTGATGGCCCGTGATGACAACCCCACGTTTGATGAACTGGTGGCGCTGGCGGTGGAGACGGGTCGCGAAGGCGTGAAGGCGCTGAAAGCGAAACCGGCGGAAAAGGCGGCTCCCGCGACGGTGGCGGCTCCCGCTCAGAAAACCGCCGCGCCAGCCAAACCAATGGGCCCGAACGATTATATGGTCATCGGCCTTGCCCGTATCGATGACCGTTTGATTCACGGTCAGGTGGCGACGCGCTGGACCAAAGAGACCAACGTTACGCGCATTATTGTGGTCAGCGATGAAGTAGCCGCTGATACGGTGCGTAAGACGTTGTTGACGCAAGTCGCCCCGCCGGGGGTAACCGCGCATGTGGTGGACGTGGCGAAAATGATCCGCGTTTATAACAACCCTAAATATGCGCGCGAGCGCGTCATGCTGCTCTTCACTAACCCGACCGACGTGGAGCGTGTGGTCGAAGGCGGCATTAAGATCACCTCAGTTAACATCGGCGGCATGGCCTATCGCCAGGGCAAAACCCAGGTTAACAATGCCGTATCGGTGGATGAAAAAGATATTGAGGCCTTCCGGAAACTCAACGAACGCGGCATTGAGCTGGAAGTTCGTAAAGTCTCTAACGATCCCAAACTGAAAATGATGGATTTGATCAGCAAAGTAGCGCGCTGACGGCGGCGCCTTGCTGAAGGCGTTTTTTACTCAGTTCACCTCTAAGTAGTTAATGGCATAGGAGAAGTACAATGGAGATTACCACTCTTCAGATTGTGCTGGTGTTCATCGTCGCCTGTATTGCCGGTATGGAATCGGTGCTGGATGAATTTCAGTTTCACCGTCCCCTGGTAGCCTGTACGTTAGTCGGCGCCGTGCTGGGCGATATGAAAACCGGCATCATCATCGGCGGTACGCTGGAAATGATTGCTTTGGGCTGGATGAACATCGGCGCCGCCGTCGCGCCCGATGCGGCGCTGGCGTCGATTATTTCCGCGATCCTGGTTATTGCGGGCCATCAGAGCATTGGCGCAGGTATCGCCCTTGCTATTCCGCTCGCAGCGGCAGGTCAGGTGCTGACGATTATCGTGCGTACGATCACCGTGGGCTTCCAGCACGCGGCAGACAGTGCGGCGGAGAAAGGCAATCTTACGGCGCTTTCCTGGATCCACGTCTCGTCCCTTTTCTTACAGGCGATGCGCATCGCTATCCCGGCGGTTATTGTGGCGATTTCTGTCGGCACCAGTGAAGTGCAGAACATGCTCAACGCTATTCCGGAAGTGGTAACTGGCGGTCTTAATATCGCGGGCGGCATGATCGTCGTCGTCGGTTATGCGATGGTCATTAATATGATGCGCGCAGGCTACCTGATGCCGTTCTTCTATCTCGGCTTTGTGACTGCAGCCTTTACTAACTTTAACCTGGTGGCGCTGGGCGTTATCGGCGCGGTAATGGCGGTGCTTTATATTCAGCTGAGCCCGAAATACAACCGTTCCGCAGCGGCCCCTGCGCAGGCTGCCGGTGCTAACGATCTTGATAACGAACTGGACTAACAGGTGAGCGAAATGGTTGATATGACAAAAACAACAGGCGAGAAAAAACTCACTCCTGGCGATGTTCGCAGCGTATTCCTTCGCTCTAACCTCTTCCAGGGTTCATGGAACTTCGAACGCATGCAGGCGCTCGGCTTCTGTTTCTCCATGGTGCCGGTCATCAGACGGCTCTATCCGGAAAACAACGAAGCGCGACGTCAGGCTATCAAACGCCATCTGGAGTTTTTTAACACGCATCCTTACGTCGCCGCTCCTGTGCTTGGCGTGACGCTCGCTATGGAAGAGCAGCGCGCCAACGGCGCCGAAATTGACGATGGCGCTATTAACGGGATCAAAGTAGGTTTGATGGGACCGCTCGCAGGCGTCGGCGACCCGATTTTCTGGGGAACCGTGCGTCCGGTATTCGCAGCGCTCGGCGCAGGCATTGCAATGAGCGGCAGCCTGCTTGGGCCGTTGCTGTTTTTTGTGTTCTTTAACCTTATCCGCCTTGCCACCCGCTATTACGGCGTGGCCTATGGCTACCGCAAAGGAGTGGATATTGTTAAAGATATGGGCGGCGGCTTTCTGCAAAAGTTGACGGAAGGGGCATCGATACTCGGTCTGTTTGTTATGGGGGCGCTGGTTAACAAGTGGACCCACGTCAACATTCCGCTGGTTGTCTCGCGCATCACTGACCAGACGGGCGCTGAAAAAGTCACGACGGTGCAGACTATCCTCGACCAGCTGATGCCGGGCCTGGTGCCGCTGCTGCTGACCTTCGCCTGTATGTGGCTGCTGCGCAGAAAAGTTAACCCGCTGTGGATTATCGTGGGCTTCTTTGTTATCGGCATCGCCGGCTACGCGGTTGGTTTGCTGGGTCAATAATTAGTATTTATGCTGCCGGGGGCTTGCTGCTCCCGGCTTTTTTTTGATGGAGAAAGTATGACGCTTACGGATGGAGTTTTACTGCTGTGCATCCTCCTCCTGCTTGGCTGGGCTATTTATGATGAATGGATACTGGATAAACGCTACGGCAAGACGTTGCTGGCGGTCCCTTTGTTGAGGCGTGGCCGTGTCGACAGCCTGATTTTTGTCGGTCTGACAGCCATTCTTATCTATCAAAATGTTACGCAACGGGGGACGACGCTGACGCTCTGGTTATTGTGCGCGCTGGCGCTGGTTGTTATTTATCTTTTCTGGATCCGCATTCCCAAAATCCGCTTTAAAGCGCAGGGTTTTTTCTTTGCCGGCGCCTGGATAAAATATAACCGCATTAAAGTTATGAATTTATCTGAAGACGGCGTACTGGTAATGGAATTAGAACTACGCCGGTTACTTATCCGTGTGAGAAATATAGACGACCTGGAGAAGATCTCTCATTTTCTGTTGAAAAGTCAATAGGATGCATATATAGCAACGGCTATCTTCGGCGTTTAAAAAATAAACTGCGATATAGCCATTGCTATATTGTTGCCTGCTTTAATTAATCCACATTGCGTAACAGCACATTCACAATGAGATAAATGAAACGCGTTATCGCTAATGAATTAAAATAATAATCTCGTTTGTTGTCTCGCAACGCTTAATTATGTTAAGGTTGCGGCCGTCGTTGGGGAGTAGCCGATTTCTGTAAAAGGAAATGTACGCGTCAACATACTCGTTGAAAAACGTGGCGCGTACGGACTGACAGCCCGTCAGTCAGGCGAGACCATAGGCACGCTAACTGCTGTTTACTGGGGGCAGTGCGCGTGTATATGGAAAACCCCGGTCAGGACGTTGTGATGAATCTTTCCGCCACCCTACTTCTCGCCTTCGGCATGTCGATGGATGCGTTCGCTGCCTCCATTGGTAAAGGCGCTACGCTGCACAAACCCCGTTTTACCGAAGCGCTACGCACAGGTCTTATTTTTGGCGTTATAGAAGCGATCACCCCGCTGGTCGGTTGGACGCTTGGACAAGTCGCTACGCATTTCGTGATGGAATGGAACCACTGGGTTGCCTTTGTACTGCTTGTCTTCCTCGGCGCGCGAATGATTATCGAAGGGGTACGCGGCTGTGGAGAAGATGACATGGCGCCGCTGCGTCGCCATAGCTTCTGGCTACTTGTCACCACGGCATTCGCCACCAGCCTCGATGCCATGGCGGTGGGCGTAGGTCTCGCTTTCCTGCAGGTCAATATTCTCTATACTGCGCTCGCTATTGGCTGCGCCACGCTCATTATGTCTACGCTCGGCATGATGGTCGGCCGTTTTATCGGCCCGCTGCTTGGCAAACGGGCCGAAATTTTAGGCGGACTGGTGTTGATTGGCATCGGATGCCAGATCCTCTGGAGCCACTTCGCTGGTTAAGCCTCACGAACCCAGACGCGCAGACAAAAATCGGTTTCACAATGAAAGATGTCCTGCCGACGCAGCTGCTCCCCCACTTCCGGACGCGCGCGCCAGGCAAATGGCGTCATCTGTAAGAGCGCGGCGGCCTCGTTGCCCGTAAGCGCCATCGGATAGCTCAGTTCGCTCTGCTGAAGGCGACGAAAACCCGGCAGCGTTTCGTTATCCGTCTCGTGCAGCAGCACATTCTCATAAATCAATCCCTTGAGCTGAACCAGATGCCGCGGTCCGGGCGCCACGGTTATCACCACTCCGCCTGTCTTAACGACCCGCGCCAGTTCCCCGGCGTTGCAGGGCGCGTAAATACGAATAACCGCATCAAGAGAGGCATCGGCAAAAGGCAAACGATGGCTGGAGGCAACGCAAAACTGCGCCTGCGGATAGCGTTTCGCCGCAAAGCGGATGGCCGTTTTGGAGACATCAAGGCCAAATGCCTGCGCTCCTCTGGCGGCGGCGATGTCCGCAAACCAGGCTGTGTAGTATCCTTCCCCACAGCCGATATCCAGCACCGCTTCGGCCTGCTCCGGCAGTGCTTTGCTCAGCGCCTCGCCGACCGCCTGGCGCAGCGCGTCATAATGGCCGGCCTCCAGAAAAGCGCGTCGCGCCAGCATCATTTCCGCGCTATCGCCTGGATCTTTGGACCGCTTATGCTGAACTGGCAGCAGGTTGACATACCCTTCTTTCGCCTTGTCGAACTGATGCCCGTGCGGGCAACGATAGCTTTTCGCTTCCACCTTCAACGGGGCGTGACAAAGCGGGCAAATAAAAGACATAACGACTCCGGCGCAACTGAAAGGCCGAAAGTGTAGCGCGATTTAGTAGGTGGGGAAACGCTGGATAAACAGCAGCAGGAAAACAAAAGCCCCGCAAAAGCGAGGCTTTAGACTCTGACTTGTGCGCGCCAGGCAACACAAGGTCAGCGCTTATGCGATCAGATAGCAGTTACGTTAACTGCTGCCGGACCTTTCTGGCCGTCCTGAATTTCGAACTCAACGTTCTGACCTTCAGCCAGGGTTTTGAAGCCGTTACCCTGGATTGCAGAGAAATGTACGAATACATCTTTGCTGCCGTCTGCCGGGGTAATGAAACCAAAACCTTTAGACTCGTTGAACCACTTAACTTGACCTTTAATCTTTGCCATTTTGCAAATTCCTTAAGAGTATTTTCATCGCCCGCAGGCATTACTGAGATAAAACTGAGACATTACTGCATGAGGCACTAAAATAAGGTTCGGCAGAGAAGCGGTATTCAACGACAACGTGTTTACTCAGGACTTCTTTACTGAAAATGCCACACATAAACAGAACTGTACCTCGTTTGACCCACAAGTTGTTATCACATACAACGTAAATAATGGCAAGCCATTTTTAAACGTGTCTCGATCTAACGCACATATTCAGAGTTAGCTAACAAAGCGTCTGGCTGAGGCGCCAGTTATCGTAGCTAACACTCTGCCGCTTAACGTTTTTCGTTTCGCTGCGAGTTATGCCCGTTGAGGACTTTTTTACCATAGCTCAATAGCTTCGGTTCGTCCAGACGACTAAGAACATTCTTAAACGCAAAAAAGCATATGGTTATAATTTTTATCTTTTCTTTAATAAAAAATACTGATAACCGTTATTACCTGCAAGGCTGATTAGGTATCCAGCGGCAGATTAAGGTGTACAAAGGAATAAGGGTTGTACAATTTTAATAATATAGTGCACCAAAATAATGACGATTTAATGACGCTGCATCAAAACGAGGCGGCTTCGCGCTTCGAATATAAGTTATATCGCCAGTAAAGCATGAATTTATTATGCGTGAGCGCCTGTTTAATAATTAAAGCTTATTGCCAGGCAAGGATAAATATTGACCGATTTTAAGAGGGGAAAACGTTTCGCTCTTTTCTTGCTGCTTTTCCAGCTCAGCCAGCAACTCTCGCGGCGGCGCGTCAAGCGACTCATCGGTAAGTTCAAATACCCCCCAGTGAATAGGAATGCTCAGCGGGCGGCCTAACTGCTGCCACAGGCGCACCGCATTTTCAGGGTCCATATGGTGGGGCCACATAAACCAACGTGGCGCATAAGCGCCGATAGGAATAGCCGCGGCATCCAACGGGCCGAGGCGCTCAGGAATTTGCAACAACTCCGGCATATAACCCGTATCGCCGCTAAACCAAAAGCGCAGCGCGCTGCTTTGCGCAACCCAGCCGCACCACAAGGTGCGATCCCTATCCCATAATGTTCGCATGCTCCAGTGCTGTGCGGGCACACAGGTTACCGTCAGCCCTTGCCAGCTAACACTTTGCCACCAGTCCAGCTCCGTCACTTTTTTTATGCCGAGGCGGGCGAACCAGCGCCCCAGCCCCAACGGCACAAAAAACTGGACTTGCGGAAACCGCCGGTGAAGCTGACGCACCGTGGCGCGATCGAGATGGTCGTAATGGTTATGAGAAATAAAGATGGCGTCGAGCGCGGGAAGCTCGGACGGTGCCAGCGCCAGCGGCGTTTTGCGTAATGGCCCGTAAAATGTCAGCGGCGACGCACGCCTCGAAAAAACCGGATCGGTAAGAATGTAGAGCCCGTTAATGCGCAGTAATAAAGAGGCATGGCCAAGCCACCACATCCCATCCTCTTCTCCCCTGATTTCCGCTCTTTGCCACCACTGTTGCAGGAACGCGTCATAACCGCCCTGTGGTGGATGCGGAAGCCCCTGGGCTTTCCGCTCTTTCTGCCAGCGCTCGACGTCGCCCGGCTGATGACCGACAGGCGAAAGGTTACGAAAACCTTCAGGCGAGTGATGAGGTTGGGCAGGATTAAACCAGGGATTGCGCCAGGCCATAGCTTCTCCGCCAGAGTAGGTTTAACGCTCGGCCACCAGACGGACAAAATCATCAGCGGGCGGCTGTGGTTTTTCCGCAGACTCCGCCGCCGCGGCATCCGGCTCGTTGGCTTCACAAAGACGCCGCAGCAGGGCGTTTTGCCGTTTTTGCTGATCGAGCAGCGCTTCGAGCAGTTCAATTTGCTCATTGGCTCTGACGCTTGCCCGGTTCACAAAGAACCAGACTATCAGCCCTACAAGCGTAACCAGCAGAGAAAGAGCAAGCGCAGCGATATTCAATGCGCCGGAGTTCATTAATTCGTTCATGTTGCTACCTCAGAAAGACGGGCCATTCTACCACTGCCCGCAGCCAAGGAAATCATTTCCGAAAAAAATGCGCTTACCAGGGGATAAACTTGTTAATCGTGCAAATACCGCTGAAAAACTGAACATCCTGATCGCACATTACATTCAACATCTGCGTCCATAGCAATAAACAGGCCACCAGCACGGCCAGCAAAATAGCCCACCTGAATTTTTTCACTACCCTCTCCGCTTTTGTGCATTACCAGGGCAGCTTACCCCATGCACCTTAAACCAAAGGTCACTGTATCCTTAAGTGGTTAATTTAGGAATCATCGACTTGTTACGCAACGTAAAGGGCTGCAGGCTCAATAAAAAACAAAGATATAAGGAGAAAAGGATGCGGACAATAGTGAGACTTGCTGGCCTCCTGGCGTTAGTCTGGCTGGCTCTTTTGTTCAGCGGATATGGGGTAATCATTTCCAGTACAGAAAACGCAGCGGGTATGGGACTGGAGTGTCGCTATCTGACTGCCCGCGATGTCGTGACCCGGCAGTTTATTCATACCGACAGCGGCTTAATCGGCGTGACCGCCTGCCCGCTGCTGCATAAAGTGGAAAAAGTGGTGGATTAAAAAATAAGCCGCAGACAGGCTGCGGCTTTTTTCTTAGAACGGATAGCTATTGTAGCCCATTTGCTCAGAGATTTTGCGGGCGGCGTTATGCAGGATTTCTACATACTCGTGCAGACGCTCTTCAGAAAAACGCAGCGTCGGGAAGGAGATGCTGAGACCTGCGATGACCACGCCAAAGCGGTCGAATACCGGTACGGCAATGCAGCGCAGCCCTTCTTCCTGCTCTTCATTATCTTCGCCATACCCCTGCTCACGCACTTTATCCAGCACAGTCAGCAGCTCATCGGTACTGGTGATAGTGCGGGCCGTGCTGCGGGTGTATTCGACGCCGGAGAGGATCTGCTTTACCTCATCCCGGTCGCGCCAGGCGAGCAACACTTTACCAATCGCCGTGCTGTAAAGCGGGTTACGGCGTCCAATGCGCGAATACATGCGCAGGTTATACATAGAGTCGATTTTATGGATGTAAACGATGCTGTCTTCATCCAGCGCGCCCAGGTGAATCGTCTCTTTGGTAAGACGTGAAAGTTCACGCATCTGAATATCCGCGCTGCGGATAAGATCGACATTCTGTAAAGCGCGCGCGCCCAGTTCAAACAGTTTTAACGTCAGAGAATATTTTTCCGACTCGCCTTCCTGGGCAACATAACCCAACGATTTCATGGTCTGCAAAAAGCGGTAAACGGTGCTTTTTGACATCATGACGCGTTGCGACAACTCGGTGATACCAATTTCACGTTCTTCGCCCAGAGCCTGAAGAATGCCAAAGACCTTCAGAACCGAAGAGACGGAGTCCGGTTGTTTATCCAAATCTGCGATTGCCATTGATCACCTCAGATCGCATTTGTTTTATAAAAATCAGAACCGGTTTTTATTATAATTTCGCGCTACTTGTGCCGCAATGAATCTCTGCCCGTTGGTTACAAATCTGCGACATAAAACCGAAATAAAGTATGTCAAACTCCTCTTTTCCATCACTATTACAGAGACGCATCGAATTATGGTGTCAACAAAACCGCTCGCTGCGGGTAAACCGGTGGCGGAGGGGCTGCCTTTGCCGCAACGTTATGGGGCGATTTTAACCATCGCTATCGGGATCATGATGGCAGTGCTTGACGGCGCTATTGCAAATGTCGCGCTGCCAACCATTGCGCAGGATTTGCATGCTTCGGCGGCCAGCAGCATCTGGATAGTCAACGCCTACCAGATAGCCATTGTCATTTCACTGCTTTCGCTCTCTTTCCTCGGGGATATGATTGGCTACCGGAGGGTTTATCAGTGGGGTCTGGTAGTGTTCACGTTGACCTCGCTGTTTTGCGCCCTGTCGCACAGTCTGGAGATGCTGACCTTCGCCCGCGTGTTGCAAGGTTTTGGCGGCGCGGCGCTGATGAGTGTGAACACCGCGCTGATTCGTCTTATTTATCCCGCACGACATCTGGGCCGGGGCATGGGCATCAACTCCTTTATTGTTGCAGTCTCCTCTGCGGCAGGCCCAACAATTGCTGCGGCTATCCTCTCTGTAACAAACTGGCAATGGCTATTTTTGATCAACGTTCCGCCTGGGCTCGTGGCGCTGGTGCTGGCGTTACGCTTTTTGCCGCCAAATCCGCAGAAAGCCATGCAGCAACGCTTTGATTTGCCAAGCGCCGTGATGAATGCGCTGACTTTCGGCTTGCTTATTACCGCGCTTAGCGGTTTCGCTCAGGGGCAACCGCGAAGCTGGGTGCTTGCTGAACTGGCGGCGCTGCTGGTCGTCGGCGTTGTTTTTGTACGCCGTCAGTTGCGTCTGCCCGTACCGCTATTACCCATTGATCTGCTGCGTATTCCGCTTTTTTCGCTCTCTATCGGCACCTCGGTGTGCTCTTTTTGCGCCCAAATGCTGGCAATGGTCTCGCTGCCCTTCTTTTTACAAACGGTGTTGGGGCGCTCAGAGGTGGAGACGGGATTGCTGCTGACGCCATGGCCGCTCGCCACGATGGTGATGGCGCCGCTGGCCGGGCATTTAATTGAACGAGTGCATGCGGGCCTGCTTGGCGCCGCTGGGCTTGCGATAATGGCCTGCGGGCTTTTCGCGTTGGCGCTACTGCCGCACAACCCAACCGATGCCGATATTATCTGGCGTATGGTGTTGTGCGGCGCGGGTTTTGGGCTTTTTCAGTCTCCTAACAACCACACAATTATCTCTTCTGCCCCCCGCCAGCGCAGCGGCGGTGCCAGCGGCATGCTGGGTACGGCGCGTCTGCTTGGGCAGAGCAGCGGCGCGGCGCTGGTGGCGCTGATGTTCAATCAGTTCGCTGGCGCGGGCACTCACGCTTCATTGCTGCTCGCAGGCGGGCTTGCGACGCTCGCCGCGATAATCAGCGGGCTTCGCGTTACTCAACCGCGCGTTGCATAAAAAAAAGCGTGCCCGAGGCACGCTTTTTCATTTACAGCGGCGGCAATTCCGTCCGCTTATTTCAGATACTGTCCGCTGCGCAGCGCTTCGATGCGTTTATCTAACGGCGGGTGCGTCATGAACAACTCGCTCAGGGATTTGGATTTCCCATTAATGCAGAACGCCATCATGCTGCTGGCTTCCTGCGGCTCGTAGCTGGTTTTCAGACGCTGAAGCGCGGCAATCATCTTCTCGCGGCCCACCAGTTTCGCCGAGCCCGCATCGGCGTGGAACTCGCGGTAGCGGGAGAACCACATGGTAATGATGCTTGCAAGAATACCGAACACCAGTTCCAGTACGGTTGCGACAGCAAAATAGATAAGCGGGTTGCCGTTGCTCTCTTCACCCTCGTCGCGGTTGCCGCCAAGAAAACCGGCCGCAATCTGCGCAATAATACGAGAGATAAAGATAACGAAGGTGTTTACCACGCCCTGAATCAGCGTCATGGTCACCATATCGCCGTTCGCGATGTGGCTTATCTCATGGGCGATAACCGCTTCCGCTTCGCCACGGCTCATGTTCTGCAACAGCCCGGTGCTTACCGCCACCAGCGAAGCGTCTCGCCGCGCGCCCGTCGCAAAAGCGTTGATATCGGGCGCGTGGTAGATGGCCACCTGCGGCATAGCGATGCCCGCCTGACGTGACTGTTGGGCGACGGTATCCATCAGCCAGCGTTCTGTCTCATTACGCGGCTGCTCAATAACCTCTCCCCCTACCGAACGCAGCGCCATCCATTTGGACATCAGTAGCGAAACGAAGGATCCGCCGAAACCAAACAACAGCGCCATAATTAACAGCCCTTGCACGCTGCTGGACTGAATTCCTGTCAGGCTGAGCACCAGCCCGAAGACAACCATGACCGCAAGGTTGGTCAACAGGAAAAGCGCGATTCGCATCATAATTTTCTTTTTACCTCGGTTTAACAATACGCCTTATGCGGTTACACACATCGTAGGGTTCCGCGCGCCATTTTCAAGCGTAGCGCCAAAGCAAGTGCCTAAAAATACGTAACTTTACATTTTGTAGCATTTTGCTGACGGCGGTCATATAAAGGTAAAAAAACAGGCACATTTTCATGTGCCTGTTTGCGGTAGGATTATTGACTGGCTGCGGGTTTTTCCGGTGCTTTCGCCTTTTCCAGATGCGCCAGGTCAAGGGCGATATGGACGGTTTCATCCAGATACGGATCCGGCTCCTGGTAATCCTTAGGCAGGTCTTCAAGCTTTGAAAGAGGCGGTTTGCCCGCACGCTTGTAGCGATCGTTAATACGCGCCAGACGCGTCGCGTCCTCTTCCTGGTTCTCTTTCTCACGCTGGGCAAGATTGAGCGAAACCTGGTTACGCTTCTCTTTAAGCGCATTGAAACGCGCAATATCCTTAATGATGTACTGGAATTCCGGATCTTTAGCGATACGCTCATTGTGGTCTTTAAGCAGCTCCGGCCCAAACGGCGTCAGATCGCCAGACTTCACAAAGGTCGCCGCATTAATGCTATCCCATGGCAGCGCGTTATCCTCGAATTTCTCCCCGGTTTCGGTCTCTTCGTTACCGGTCGGCATCATGATATCCGGCGTCACGCCCTTACGCTGCGTGCTGCCGCCGTTGATGCGGTAGAATTTCTGGATGGTGTACTGCACGGACCCCAGCGCTGGCCATTCCGGACGCAGCATCTGATCGTAGATACGATTCAGAGAGCGATACTGCTGCACGGTACCCTTACCGAACGTCGGTTCGCCGACAATCAGCGCACGACCGTAATCCTGCATCGCCGCCGCAAAGATTTCCGAAGCGGAAGCGCTGAAGCGGTCGACCATCACCACCAGCGGGCCTTTGTAATAAACCACACCGTCGTTGTCGCTATCTTCACGCACCTTGCCGTTGTTATCACGCACCTGCACAACCGGGCCGCCGGGTATAAACAGGCCGGAGAGCGAAACCGCTTCGGTCAACGCGCCGCCGCCGTTAGAGCGCAGGTCGATAATCACGCCGCTGACGTTCTGCTTCTCAAGCTTCTGCAGTTGTACTTTAACGTCATCGGTCAGACCGACATAGAAGCCAGGAATATCCAGTACGCCGATTTTCTCTTTGCCGACCGTTTTCACCGTCATTTTAACCGCGCGGTCTTCAAGACGAATACGCTCACGCGTAAGCGTAATGATTCGGGTCTTGGTGCCTTTACCCGCCGGCAGGATCTCCAGGCGCACTTTGCTGCCCTTAGGCCCTTTAATAAGCGCAACGACATCATCAAGACGCCAGCCGATCACATCCTGCATCTGCTGACCCACCTGCCCAACGCCTACGATACGGTCGCCAACGCTGATAGCCTTGCTTTTCGCCGCCGGGCCGCCCGCAACCATGGAATTGATTACGGTGTAATCTTCATCCATTTGCAACACGGCGCCGATCCCCTCCAGAGAGAGGCTCATTTCGGTGTTGAATTGCTCAGTATTACGCGGAGAAAGGTAGTTGGTATGCGGATCTATCTCATGAGCGAAGGCCGTCATCGCCAGGGAGAAGACATCTTCGCTGTTGGTTTGCGCCAGTCGACGAATGGCGAACTTGTAACGCTTGGTCAGCGTTTCGCGAATTTCTTTATCGCTTTTACCGGTGAGCTTCAGGCTCAGCTCGTCGAATTTGACTTTGCTGTCCCAGAGCTGGTTTAACGCTTCTTCGCTTTTCGGCCACGGCGCTTTGCTGCGGTCTACTTCAAAGGTGTCGTTACCGGTGAAATCCATCGGTCGTTCCAGCACCTTTAACGCGTACTGGTAACGTTCAAAACGGCGCTTCTGCGCGAGGTTATAGAGATCGTAGAAAACCTCCAGTTTCCCGGTGCGCAGCTCATCGCCGATTTCATTTTTCTTTTTTGAAAACTGTTCGACGTCGCTCGCCAGCAGAACGTTGTGGCTATAGTCCAGCAGGTTCAGATAGCGGTCGAAAATTTTTGCCGAAAAGGCGTTATCGAGGTCGAACTGGCGGTAATGAGAGCGGGTAAAACGGGAAGTAACGCGCTCGCTCACCGTTGCGTGCTGAGGCTCTTCTTTTAAAACTGGAATCTGGTCAGCACGAGTAATGTCGTCCACAGCCAGCGCCTGGCCTGCCATAAGCAGCAGGCCAGCGACGGCGGTGAGCTTAAAAAAAGTGTTCATGCCCTGGTTGACCTCCGTTTCAGAACAGTAAGTGTTCTGCGCGTACAATCATCGACATACCAGAAGTCAGCTGTACACGGACGCCATCTTTGGTGATTTCCTGCACGGTGGCATCCATCGCGTTATTGCCCGCCTTCACTTTGATAGCCTGCCCGACGGAGAGCGCAGAAATATCGGAAACGGGAGTATGGCGTTCTTCACGCGGCGCGCGCGGCGCTTTGTCCGCCGGTTTAGCCGCGCGAGGTTTGCGCTCGGCGTTCTCTTTACGACGAGGCGCAGGGCGCGGTTTACGCTCACGGCGAGGCGTCTCTTCGCCTTCGCCCGCGGCGGCAGCGGCTTCACGCTTTTTGGCCTGCTGTTCGGCGCGCTGGGCCTGAACGCGCGCCTTCGCTTCTTCAAGCTGCTGACGAGCATGCTCGACATGCTGTTCGTCCAGCTCGCCGCACGGGTTGCCATCAAGATCCACGCGAGTCGCGCCCGCCTTGATGCCGTGCAGATAGCGCCAGCTTGAAGTGTAAAGACGTAATGCGGAACGAAGCTGCGTTTTGCTGAGGTTCATCTCGCCCTCAACGCGCGCGACCAAATCCTGAAAGATACCAATCTTCAGAGGACGCGCTTCACCTTCGGCGCTGAAGCACTGAGGAAAACGCTCAGCCAGAAAGGCGATAACTTCTTTACTGCTATTCAACTTAGGTTGATTTTCCATGAAATTTCCTGATTACAACGGATGTTGCCAACAAGCCGCAGGCATGAACAGGCGTCATTATAATGACGCCATCGCTAAATGCCACGTTATCCGTTGTTTATCATGCGAACGTCGCAAAGAATTTTTTAAAATCGGTGCCGGCGATGACCTTCTCAAGGTGTCCTGCCAGCTCCCGCAACCCTTGCTCATCGTCAGCATCGAAGCGGTTAAAGAGGGTACTGTCGATATCAAGCACGCCGATAGTCTGGTTCTCAATCCGCAGCGGCAGGACGATTTCCGCGTTGCTTGCGGCATCGCAGGCGATATGGCCGTCGAAAGCGTGCACATCGTCAACGCGCTGCACTTCGCCAGTGGCGACTGCCGTTCCGCAGACGCCGCGGCCTACCGGAATGCGCACACAGGCGATTTTGCCCTGAAAGGGACCGAGCACCAGCGTATCGCCTTCCAGCAGATAGAAACCTGCCCAGTTAACGCCTTCGAGACGTTCGAAAAGCAGCGCGCTGGTGTTCGCGAGCGTTGCCAGGAAACTGGTTTCCCCTGCCATCAGTGCCTGAAAATCGCGGTTCAAATCCGCATAAAAGTCTGTTTTGTTCATTGTTTGTTCACTTAGTGTCTAACTTAATTGCTGGCTTATTAAAATAAGCATTAAATGCGTTCATGCTCAAGATGAATCATTTCATGCGTTAATATATAGAAACCTGATAAAAAGAATTGACCTGGATGGCTCTTAAATCTACCGCGGCGCCAGCTCGCAAAAAATTAAAGGTTCACGCCATCGGCGAACCGTTGCCTTACGAACACTATCAACGTTGCCCGCAATGCGACATGCTTTTTTTGTTGCCGGTAGTGTCATCCCGTCAGACGGCGCACTGTCCGCGCTGCGACGCGAAGATCCGTGACGGACGCGACTGGTCGCTGACTCGCCTGGCGGCGATGGCTACCACCATGCTGTTGCTGATGCCGTTCGCCTGGGGCGAGCCGCTGCTGCGCCTCTATCTGCTCGGCACGCGCATCGACGCCAACCTGATGCAAGGTATCTGGCAGATGGCGCGCCAGGGCGATACGCTCACCGCGGCGATGGTGCTGTTCTGCGCCGTAGGCGCGCCCGCGACCCTTGTCGCCTCTATCGCCTGGCTCTGGTTCGGTAACATTCTCGGCATGAATTTGCGCCCGGTGTTGCTGATGCTCGACAGGCTCAAAGAGTGGGTGATGCTGGATATTTATCTGGTGGGGATAGGCGTCGCCTCAATCAAGGTGCGTGATTACGCCTGGCTTGAACCCAGCATCGGTCTGCTCGCCTTCGTGGCACTGGTTATCTTAAGCGTGATGACGATAATTCATCTCAACGTCGAGCAACTCTGGGAGCGTTTTTATCCCCAGCGGCCCACCACTCGCCTGCAGGAAAATATCCGCGTCTGCCTGGGCTGTCATTACACCGGCGTGCCGGACCGGCGAGGCCGCTGCCCGCGCTGCCATATCCCCCTGCGCGCGCGTCGTCGTCACAGCATTCAAAAAAGCTGGGCTGCGCTTATCGCCGCGCTGGTGCTGTTATTGCCTGCCAATTTGCTGCCAATCTCAGTGATTTACATTAACGGCGGACGGCAGGAAGACACCATTATGTCGGGCATTATTTCGCTCGCAGACAGCAATATCGCCGTCGCGGGCGTGGTGTTTATCGCCAGTATTCTGGTGCCGTTTACGAAAGTTATCGTGTTGCTGACGCTGCTTGTCAGCATCCATTTTAAATGCCAGCAGGGCCTGAGGACCCGCATACTTCTGCTGCGTCTTGTGACCTGGATTGGTCGCTGGTCGATGCTGGATCTGTTTGTTATTTCAATCACCATGTCGCTGGTGAATCGTGACCAGCTGCTGGCGTTTACGATGGGACCCGCTGCGTTTTATTTCGGCGCAGCGGTGATTTTGACTATTCTTGCAGTTGAATGGCTGGACAGCCGCTTACTTTGGGACGCACATGAGTCAGGAAATGCCCGCTTCACAGACTGAAGCGCGAATTAAAACAAAACGCCGTATTTCGCCGTTCTGGTTGCTGCCGGTTATTGCGCTTCTGATCGCAGGCTGGCTTATCTGGACTACTTATGAAGAGCGCGGCACCACCGTCACTATTGATTTTATGTCGGCCGACGGCATCGTCGCCGGCCGCACTCCCGTGCGTTATCAGGGGGTAGAGGTCGGCACGGTGCAGGATATTCGCTTAAGCGACGATCTTAATAAAATTGAAGTTACCGTCAGCATCAAAAACGACATGAAAGACGCGCTGCGGGATCAAACCCAGTTCTGGCTGGTTACGCCTAAAGCGTCGCTTGCCGGGATTTCCGGGCTCGATGCGCTGGTGGGCGGTAACTATATCGGCATGATGCCTGGCAAAGGCGAACCGCAGGATCACTTCACTGCGCTTGATACGCAACCCAAATACCGGCTGAACAACGGCGAGCTGATGATTCACCTGCAGGCGCCCGATCTCGGTTCGCTGAACAGCGGCTCGCTGGTTTACTACCGTAAAATTCCGGTCGGCCGCGTCTATGACTATGCCATTAACACCAATAAGCAGGGCGTCACCATTGATGTGCTTATCGAGCGGCGCTTCACCAACCTTGTGAAAAAAGGCAGCCGCTTCTGGAACGTTTCAGGCGTGAAGGCCGATGTCGGCTTAAGCGGCGCGCAGGTGCAGCTTGAGAGCCTGGCGGCGCTGGTCAACGGCGCTATCGCGTTTGACTCGCCGCCCGATTCCGCCCGCGCCGAGCAGAACGATGAGTTCGGTCTGTATGAAGACCTCGCGCACAGCCAGCGCGGCGTTATCGTCCGGCTTGATTTACCGAGTGGCGCAGGGCTTAAGGCAGACAGCACGCCGCTGATGTATCAGGGGCTTGAGGTAGGTACGCTCACCAAACTCAACCTTAACCCGGGCGGCGCGGTGACCGGGGAAATGACCGTCGACCCAAGCGTGGTTAACCTGCTGCGCGACGGCACGCGCATTGAACTCAAGAGCCCTAAACTCTCGCTTAACAATCCAAACGTCAGCACCCTGCTGACCGGCAGCACGTTCGAACTGGTGCCGGGCGAAGGCAAGCCGCGCAACCATTTTGTCGTGCTGCCCGCCGACAAAACGCCATTGCAGCAGCCGAACGTGTTGACCCTCACGCTGACCGCGCCGGAAAGCTACGGCATCGACGCCGGCCAGCCGCTCATTTTGCACGGCATCCAGATAGGCCAGGTGCTGGAGCGCTCGCTTTCCGCAAAGGGCGTGAGCTTCTCCGCGGCTATCGACCCACAGTATCGCGACCTGGTGAAAGGCGACAGCAAATTCGTGGTCAACAGCCGCGTGGATGTAAAAGTCGGCCTTGATGGCGTGGAGTTCCTCGGCGCCAGCGCAGCCGAGTGGATTAACGGCGGCATTCGCGTGCTGCCGGGCAGCAAAGGCGAAATGAAAGAAACGTATCCGCTTTTCGCCAATCTGGAAAAAGCGGTGGAAAATAGCCTGAGCGACCTGCCCACGACCACGCTTACCTTAACCGCCGACAGCCTCCCGGATGTGCAGGCGGGTTCTGTGGTGCTCTATCGGAAGTTTGAAGTGGGCGAAGTTATTACCGTTCGCCCGCGCGCCAACGCGTTTGACATCGAAGTTCACATCAAGCCCGAATATAAAAATCTGCTGACGCAGAACAGTGTGTTCTGGGCCGAAGGAGGTGCGAAAGTGCAGCTTAACGGCAGCGGCCTGACCGTGCAGGCTTCGCCGCTCTCCCGTGCGCTGAAAGGGGCTATCAGTTTCGATAACCTGAGCGGCGCGGGAGCGGGCATGTCTAAAAACGACAAGCGCATCCTCTATCCTTCGGAAACCGCCGCGCGCGCGGTGGGCAGCCAAATTACGCTGCACGCCTTTGATGCAGGCAAGCTCGCCGCAGGCATGCCGATTCGCTATCTCGGCATTAATATCGGTCAGATTGAGTCGCTGGATTTGATTACCGAGCGCAGCGAAGTGCAGGCCACCGCCGTGCTTTATCCGGAGTATGTAAAAACCTTCGCCCGCGCCGGCACCCGTTTTTCCGTGGTGACGCCGCAGATTTCCGCCGCAGGCGTTGAGCATCTCGACACAATCCTGCAGCCGTATATCAACGTCGAGCCGGGACGCGGCAAGGCGCTGCGCGACTTTGAGCTGCAGGAGACCACCATTACCGATTCGCGCTACCTTGACGGCCTGAGCATTGTGGTGGAAGCGCCGGAAGCAGGCTCGCTGAATATCGGCACGCCGGTGCTGTTCCGCGGCATGGAGGTGGGCACGGTGACCGGGCTTGCGCTGGGCAGCCTTTCGGATCGCGTGATGGTTTCAATGCGTATCAGCAAGCGTTACCAGCATCTGGTGCGCGAGAACTCCGTGTTCTGGCTCGCTTCCGGCTACAGCCTCGACTTCGGCCTGACGGGGGGCGTGGTGAAAACCGGCACCTTCAATCAGTTCATCCGCGGCGGCATCGCTTTCGCCACGCCGCCGGGCACGCCGCTTGCGCCTAAAGCGCAATCCGGTAAGCACTTCCTGCTGGAAGAGAGCGAGCCGAAAGAGTGGCGTCAATGGGGCACCGCGCTGCCCCGCTAACCCTCTCGCCCCGGTGTCACGCCGGGGCGATTGTGCTACACTTCGCGCCCTCTTTTCCTGTATACGGGGTGAACTGTGGCGCAATCCGCTTCCGCTTATCTGCCTGAGGCTTTTCTTTCTGTTATCCGCGAAGCGATGCCTGAAGCGCTGTCGCTCGACGATTTTATCGCCGCCTGTCAGCGCCCGCTGCGCCGCAGCATCCGCATCAATACCTTAAAAATTAGCGTTAGCGACTTTCTTGAACGGGTCGCGCCTTATGGCTGGCAGCTCACGCCGGTTCCCTGGTGTGAAGAGGGCTTCTGGATAGATCGTGACGAAACGTCGCTGCCGCTTGGCAGCACGGCGGAGCATCTGAGCGGGCTGTTTTATATTCAGGAAGCGAGTTCGATGTTGCCTGTCGCCGCGCTTTTCGCGGACGGCAACGCGCCGCAGCGCGTCATGGACGTAGCGGCCGCGCCCGGCTCGAAGACCACGCAGATTGCGGCCCGAATGCAAAACGAAGGGGCGATTCTGGCCAATGAATACTCGGCCAGCCGCGTAAAAGTGCTGCACGCCAACCTTAGCCGCTGCGGCGTTGCGAATGTGGCGCTCACCCATTTCGACGGCCGCGTCTTCGGCGCGGCGCTGCCGGAAGCTTTCGACGCCATCCTGCTGGATGCGCCCTGCTCCGGTGAAGGGGTGGTGCGAAAAGACCCGGATGCGCTGCGCAACTGGTCGGTCGAAAGCAACCATGAAATCGCCGCTACCCAGCGCGAGCTTATCGACAGCGCGTTTCACGCGCTGCGTCCCGGCGGCACGCTGGTCTATTCAACCTGCACCCTGAACCGGGAGGAGAACCAGGCGGTCTGCCTGTGGCTGCTCTCCCGCTATCCGCAGGCGGTAGAAATTGTGCCGCTGGATGGACTTTTCCCCGAAGCGGGAAAAGCGTTGACGCCGGAAGGTTTTTTGCATGTTTTCCCGCAGGTTTACGACTGCGAAGGCTTCTTTGTCGCGCGCCTGCGTAAAACCGCATCGGTCGACGCACTGCCGAAGCCGAAATATAAGGTAGGGACGTTCCCCTTTAGCCCGCTTAAGGGGCGCGAAGCGCGTGAAGTGGCAAACGCCGCGGCGGGCGTGGGGCTCGAGTGGGACGAGACGCTCCAGCTCTGGCAGCGCGATAAAGAGGTCTGGCTTTTCCCGGCGGATATTGAACCACTTATCGGCCAGGTCCGTTTTTCCCGCATCGGTCTGCGCCTGGCCGAACGCTTTAATAAAGGTTTTCGCTGGCAGCACGAGGCGGTAGTGGCGCTCGCCGGAACTGGCAATAAACTGGCTTTTGAGCTTAGCTTAGAAGAAGCGGGCGAATGGTATCGCGGCCGCGATATCTGGCCTGCGAACCCGCCTTCGGCTGATGAAGTCATCGTGACGTTTCAGGCGCAGCCGTTGGGACTCGCCAAACGCGTAGGCTCCCGCCTGAAAAACAGTTACCCGCGCGAACTGGTGCGCGACGGCGTATTATTCAGCGAGCTGAACGGATTCGTCTAAAAAATCGACGCCTTTAATTTGGCACTTTTTGCACAAAGGTCTACCCTGAAAAGGGAGGCCTTTACTGGTCATACCACCTGCAAACAGCCCAAGGGAGAGCGTTATGACAAAAACCAGTGTAAAAATCGGCACTTTCGAGATTGACGATGCCGAACTGCACGGCGAGCAGCAAGGCGATCGAACGTTAAGCATTCCGTGTAAATCTGACCCGGATCTCTGCATGCAGCTTGATGCGTGGGACGCCGAAACCAGCATTCCCGCCCTGCTCAATGGCGAACACTCCGTACTTTACCGCGTACATTACGACCAACAAGCCGATGCCTGGATCATGCGTCTTGCCTGATTCCAAAAGAACCCGTCGCCCAGACGGGTTATTTAATCCGACATTTTCCCCGCCCTCTCCCGCTTCCCCTACACTTAATAGCCAGGCTGTTGATTTGAGGACGCTATGTTCGCTTTGGTTCTGTTTGTTTGTTATCTCGACGGGGGATGTGACGATATCGTCATTGACGTTTTTAATACTGAACAGCAGTGCCTGCAGGCGATGGACGAACAGCGGCTGCGTCACGGCGGCTGCTATCCGGTTGAGGATTTTATCGACGGGTTCTGGCGCCCGGCGCAAGAGTATAGCGACTTTTAATTATTGCACCTGCACCAGCGTCAGCCGGTTGCCAAACACCGCGCCCGTATCGATATAGTGCTGATTCGCGAAGTCGAGCGGCGTTTTCAGCGGCGTATGGCCGAAATAGAACGCATCCGCGCCGGCGATGCTCCCACCCTGCCCGCGCATATGACGGTTAAGACGGTCGCGGCTCCACACCACCTGATGTTCATCCACGGGCTGCTGCCAGCGATACTGCGCGCTGGGATAATCGGCATGGGCTATGACGATGGTCTGCCCGTTCGCATGCAGTTCAATAATCAGCGGCAGTTTCTCGCAGCTCAGCAACAGCGGCTTTACGTTGGCCTGAGCCGTTTCGGAAAGTTTCGCAAACCACGCGCCGCCGTTTAGCCACCATAACTGCCGGTCCCCCTCCCGCAGCGCATCAAGCGCCATCTCCTCATGGTTGCCGCGTACGGCAAAAAACCAGGGGCGGTTGAGCAGCCTAAGACAGCCAGGGCTATCCGGCCCGCGATCAATCAAATCGCCTACCGAGATAACCATATCCTGCCAGGGATCGAAATGGTGCGCGCGCAGCGCCGCGGCGAAAGCATTCAGACAACCGTGCAGGTCGCCCACGATAAACACATGCCGCCATTGCGAACCATCAATACGCTGATACATATAACCTCCATGACGTCATGCAAGTATAGCTGCACGATATTGTGGAAAAGGATTGATGGCACGTCCGGGGAATAAAACAGCCCGCGTTATCGGGAAATAAAGCCTGCGCTGAAAATGGCTGCGTTAATAAAAAAGAGTGACCCCGGCGAGAGTAGTGCCGGGGCATTTTAATAAAACGGTGAATGCGATGGGTTATTCAGGAATGCGCAGCACCTGGCCTGGATAAATTTTATCCGGGCTGGTCAGCATCGGTTTATTAGCTTCAAAAATCTTATTGTACTGATTCGCATCGCCGTAAACCTGCTTCGAAATAGCGCTCAGCGTATCGCCCGATTTCACCGTATAAAACTGGCTTTCTTTCGTGGGCGTGGCGGCTTTAACCTGATCGTCCACGCTGGCAATACCGGCGATATTGCCGACCGCGACAAGGATCTTCTCTTTCGCTTCCTGGCTCAGTCCGTCACCGGTCACGGTGGCCTTGCCATCGGCGACCTGCACGTTGACCTTATCCGCGTCCGGAATGCCGGTTTTGGCTAAGTGATCCTGCACTTTTTTCGCCTGCTCTTCCTTGTCATGATTGCCGGATACCGTATCCCAAAGCTTTTCACCCGCCTCTTTCACAAAATTAAAAAGACCCATTTTTACCTCTCTTATATCCAGTGAGTTCTCCTAAAGCGTAGCAGAAAATAGATCGGCAACGCGCCGCTTTGTTATATTCGGACACACCTCGTTACCGGTTGGCTTATATTGCACATAAATACTCAGCAGCCGCTCCGTTATAAACGAAGCGGCTGGTAACGCCCCAAAAAATAGTCGGAAAGGCGCGTTAATGATTGCCGAAAATAACGGTTGGCTTTCGATAGCACGGTTTGTCCCGGCGGGGCTTGCCTTGCGCACTGGCCTGCCCCGCCCTCGCGTGCGGCGCTCTCTCGCTTCCTGAAGCCGTCAATAAAAGCGTAAAAAGGCGGAAAAGTAGTTGGAGGCGAGCGCAAAAACGTTTAGATTGCTTTAACAAAGCGAACGGGGAAAACGCGGAGAGTCGTGCGCTAAACCGCCGGGACCAGGGAATGATTCGCATCGCCTTGCTTAAAAGGCGGATAAAAAAAGACCGAATACGATTCCTGTATTCGGTCCAGGGAAATGGCTCTTGGGAGAGAGCCGTGCGCTAAAAGTTGGCATTAATGCAGGCTAAGTCGCCTTGCACTTTAAGGATAGATTACGGCGTGAGGTTTTCCAGTCCGCGACAAATGCAGCCTGAAAAAAACCTCACGTAACGTGATTAATTATAAAAAAACCGCAACGTCTGCCCTCAGGGCCGTTGCGGTTTTTTTATATATACAGCCTGAACAAGGCTTAGCAGAGCTTTTGCGCGCGCTCGATAAAAGGCGCCAGACTCATCTTCTCGCCCGGTTTAGCCGGATCATCAGCCTGAATAATCGTAATCGGCTGACCGCTGGTTTTCCCTTCTTTTACCTGACGCTCGGCAATGTCATTTAGCGGATATTGCATCAGCGTGCTGGGGTTAATGGCGAACAGCGCATTGCCCGGACGGCAGGTCAGCATGACCTCTTCGCGGGTGAAGGCCCATTTATCCTTGCCCATTTCAAACCGGCTGACCGTAATAATTTGCGTCGCCAGCGCCATTCCGGAACAGGAAAAGAGCAGCAACGCGAGTAACGTTTTTTTCATCGAAGTTTCACCTAAGCGATTCAGAAAGGCTCCCAGGTAGCGAACAGGCTGACGGCTGCCAGCACCAGCGCTCCCAGCGCCATCTCCAGTTGCGTCAGTTGCACAAAGCGCTGCTGCGCCTCGCCCTGACCGTTGCGAAATCGTGGCACCAGAACATAGCGGTTCCAGAGCGCGATTGCCACCATCATCGCCACCAGCGCTATTTTCACGATCAGTAATCGTACATAACCGCTTTGCATCGGCCAGTGCAGGCCGAGAATAAAAGCGGCGTTCAGCGCGCCGGTCAGCAATACGCCCGCCACCGCAAGATGGCCATAGCGCGAAAAGCGCATCATGGCGACGATAGCCGCCTCCCGCCAGCGCGTGCGCCTGGCAAGACGCATGCAGACTAACAGCGGCCAGAGTCCGCCAAGCCACCAGGCGGCGCAGAGCAGGTGAACAGCATGATTAAGACGATGCAACGCGCCGGCTATGCCTTCATGCATGGCGGCATGGCCGACACTTGCCAGCAGCGCCAGCTGAACGGCAACAAGCAGCGACAGCAGCGCAGCGCCGCCCCTGGGCTTCAGCCAGGCCGCGACCAGCGTTACCACTGCCAGCACCATCTGCCAGAGCCAGTTATTGCCAAAGCGCGTCGCCAGTACGGCGAGCCAGACTTGCGGGTCGAGGCTGTCTTTCAGGCCATCGCCCATCAGCCCGGCCTGCACGGCCAGCATCAACAGCGCGCTGACAGCATTACACAACAACGCTGCCCGCCAGAACGAGACGAGCCGCTTTTTCAGCGGCTGGCGCAGCGCAGCAGGCGCCAGCAGGCTGACGCATAACGTTGCGCCCAGCGCGAGCATCAGCGCCGCGAAGTGAATGAATCGCAACGCGACGAAAGCGGTTGGCAGCACGGGAATTATTTGACCGTAAAGCGGTACTGGCCTTTGGTTTTATGGCTGTCGACGGAAACCACATGCCACTCAACCTGATAATCACCCGCAGCGAGCGTCTGCGTTAGCGGCACAACCAACAGTTTGTCATCGTTGGCATCACGGGCAACCTTACCGGTGTTCACCGCTTTACCCGCCGGGCCGGTGATTTTCACGCCGCTAAAAGCAGGCTCAACGCCTTCAGAAAAGCGCAGGCTCAGCGACTGCGGCGCACGCTCTACCGTTGAGTTAGCCGCAGGCGTCTGCGCCTTTAAATGGGCGTGAGCGAAAACGGCGGGCGCGGAAAACAGCGCAATGACAAAAGTGCTGAGACAGGCGGCGCGGGAAACGGAAAAGGCCATGCGATTCATTCCTTTTAGTTATGTGTCTGGCGCAAAGAATAACCCTGCCATCTGGTCAAGTCGAGCAAGCGGGCACGCAATGCTACATAAGCACTTGTCATCTGCTGCGGCTCGCAGTACCTTCACGCGGTTCAGAGAGGAGTTCGTTATGAAGCACAATCTTGCCAGGCTTCCCCAGGAAGAGATGGATAAAGTGAACGTCGACCTTGCGGCGGCAGGCGTCGCCTTTAAAGAGCGCTATAACATGCCGGTTATCGCCGAAGCGGTGGAGCGCGAGCAGCCTGAACATCTGCGCGGCTGGTTTCGCGAGCGGCTGATTGCTCATCGCCTCGCCTCGGTCAACCTTTCACGCCTGCCTTACGAGCCAAAAGTGAAATAAGGCTGCGCGCCCTTTTTCCTGCGCTTACACTGTGAGTCTTATTTTTAAGCGTCCTGTCTGTCGCTCTGTGAAAAGCAGAGGGTTGGCAGGGCGTTCTCATTACATTACGCTACGTTTTTTCGGCGGAGAGGACCATGCTGCGCGTTATAGATACCGAAACCTGCGGTTTACAGGGCGGCGTTGTGGAAGTGGCGTCGGTCGATATTATTGATGGCCGCATCGTCAATCCGATGAGCGACCTGGTCTGCCCTGACCGCCCCATCAGCCATCAGGCGATGGCCATTCACAAAATCACCGAGGCGATGGTCGCGGACAAGCCCGTTATTGAAGAGGTGATCCCCCGCTATCATGGCAGCCCATGGTATGTGGCGCATAACGCCAGCTTTGACAGGCGCGTATTGCCGGAGATGCCCGGCGAATGGATCTGCACCGTTAAGCTGGCGCGCCGCCTGTGGCCTGGCATCAGCTACAGCAACATGGGCCTGTATAAATCGCGCAAGCTGAGCGTCGAGACGCCCGCCGGGCTGCACCATCACCGCGCGCTGTTTGACTGCTATATCACCGCCGCGCTGCTGCTGGAGATAATGAACGTCAGCGGCTGGACGCCGGAAGAGATGGTAAACATTACCGGTCGCCCCGCGCTGGTCGCCTCGCTTCCTTTTGGCAAATACCGCGGTCAGCCAGTTGAAGCCATTGCCGAGCGCGACCCGGGCTACCTGCGCTGGATGCTCAATAACATCAAGGATATGAACCCCGATCTGCGCATGACGCTCAGGCACTATCTTGAAAAGGATTAACCGGCTTTGCCCGGCAACGTCCCCTGCGCCAGCGCGACCAGGAAAGCGTATTCCATCGCCACCCCTTCGTAGGATTTAAATCGTCCCGACTTCCCGCCGTGGCCGGAATCCATATCGGTGCAGAGCAGCAGCAGGTTATCGTCGGTTTTCAGCTCACGCAGCTTCGCCACCCATTTCGCCGGCTCCCAGTATTGCACCTGGGAGTCGTGCAGCCCGGTAGTCACCAGCAGGTGCGGGTAGCTTTGCGCTTTAATCTGGTCATAGGGGCTGTAGCTTTTCATATAGTGGTAGTACGTTTCCTCTTTCGGATTCCCCCACTCTTCAAACTCACCGGTCGTCAGCGGGATAGATTCATCCAGCATGGTGGTGACCACGTCGACGAAAGGCACCTGGGCGATAACGCCTTTAAACAGCGCCGGCCTTTCGTTGATTACCGCCCCCATCAGCATGCCGCCTGCGCTGCCTCCCATACCGAACAGGTAGCGCGGGTCGCCATAGCCATGCTCCAGCAGCGCATCGCAGACATCAAGGTAGTCATTAAAGGTGTTTTTCTTCTTGAGGAACTTACCTTCTTCATACCAGCGCTGACCCAGTTCGCCGCCGCCGCGGATGTGGGCGATAGCGTAAACAAAGCCGCGATCGAGCAGGCTCAAACGGCTGGCGCTGAAATCGGCGTCAATACTGGTGCCGTAGGAACCGTAGCCATAGACCAGCAGCGGGTTACGCCCGCGCTGGAAATGCTTTTTGTGATAAACCAGCGAAACGGGCACTTCCTCGCCGTCGCGCGCGGTAACCCAGATATGTTCGCTGCGATAATTGCTGGCGTCGAAACCGGCGACGTCGGTCTGTTTTAATACCCTGCGCTCGCCGGTGTCCATATCCAGCTCAAAGAGCGTATCCGGCGTGGTCATTGAAGAATAGCCGTAGCGCAGCCGCGACGTGTGCGGCTCGGGGTTGAAAGCAAGCCAGGTGACATAAGCCGGGTCGTCAAAAGCGATGCCGGTAATTTCCCGCGTTTTGCGGTTTATTTGCCGCAGGCTGGTCAGGCCGCGCTGGCGTTCTTCCACCACCAACCAGTCGGTAAAGAGCGTAAAGCCCTCCAGCATGATCTGCTCGCGCGGCGGAATAAGCACTTCCCAGCGCTTTTCGTTGCGCAGCGTGCTGCGGTAAAGACCGAAGTTTTTGCCGTCGCGGTTTGAGCGAATATAAAACGTGTGCTGGAAGTGGTCGATGCTATATTCGTGATCCTTACGGCGCGGCAGAAAGCAGAGCGTCGGCGCATCCGGCAACTCGGCGTCCACCAGCAGGACTTCCGTGGTGGTGGCGCTGGCCAGGTAAATTTCAATGAAATGTTGCGAGGTGGTTTTATGGACGCTGACATAAAACGTCTCATCTTTCTCCTCGTAGATCATCTCATCCTCGCTTGCCGGCGTTCCTACCGTGTGCCGCCAGACCTGGTAGGGCAGCAGCGTTTTGGCATGCTTTTTTACGTAGTACAGCGTGCGGGAGTCATTCGCCCAGACGAAGCTTGGCGTCACGTTCTCCAGCACCTCGGGGTACCAGTTACCCGTTTCCAGATTGCGAAATCGCAGCCCATATTGCCGTCGGGAGAGAAAATCTTCCGCCAGCGCCAGGGTGGTGTTGTCCGGCGTGATGTCGAACCCGCCAAGCGTGTAGAACTCGCTGTGGGCGGCGCGCTTATTGCCATCCAGCAGCGTCTCCCACTCATCCCATTCAGAGAGCAGCACGGACTGACGCTGGTGGATGGCGTATTCGCAGCCTGTTTCGTACACCTGACGGTAGCGATAACCATTTTTGACGTAGGGCGCTGAAACGTCGCGCTGCGGGATGCGGTTGACCATTTCACCGAGCAACCGCTCCTGCAGCGCCTCCTGCGTCACCATTACGCTGCGCCCGTAATCGTTCTCTGCGTGCAGATAATCCAGCACGTCAGGGTCGGCTCGGGTGTCGTCACGCAGCCAGTAATAGTTATCGATTCGCGTATCGCCATGCTGCGTTATGGCGTGTGGTATTTTTTTAGCTTGAGGTGGCATGTCGTTGTTCTTTTCGGTTAACACACTGTAAGCGTGGCAAAACCCCAGCGTGTTGCAAGCGAAACATGCCTAAGATTAAGACTTCTTTACGATGGCGGCAGCGCTTTTTTCTGCTCGCGGATGTCGTTTTCTATCTCTTCACGCACCTCCTGCGGGATTTTCAGGGCGTCACCTAAAGCATTGAGATAGCTGCGCTCCATGAAGTGATCGACATCGATTACCGCGCAGCTCAGGTACCAGATTTCCAGAGCTTCCTCTTCATCACGAATATCCTGCGCCAGACGCGCCGGATCAAGCGGCTGATCGATAGCCTGCTGCACCACTGCCCTGCCCTCGCTTTCAACGCCTGCTTCGCGAAGCTGCCGTTCAATGGCGGCCCGCTCCTGGTCATCAATATGCCCGTCGCTTTTGGCGGCGAACACCAGCGCCGTAATCAGTCGTTCCGCCCGCCGGTCGAGCGAGGCGACAGGTTTGCCGTAATCGGGCTCGTCCTGATGCGCTGCGCGGATTTTGTCTTTGTACTTGTTCCACAGCACCGTGCCCGCCACCGCGCCGCCGCCCACCATCAGCGCGCCGGTGCCGTATTTCGAAAGCAGCTTGCGGGAAGACTTGCTTGCCACCAGCAGCCCCGCCAGGCCGCCCAGCGCGCCGGGAGTGAGCAGTTTGCCAAGGCCGCTTTCGCCGCTCTGGGTTTTATTGCCGCTGCTGATAGCGCCAAGCATTGACTGAAGTTGGTTCATCCAGTTGGTCATAACTGTCCTCTGCTGTTGGGGGTATCCCGAAAGCGTAAGCGAGCAGGCGTCAAGAAATGTCTGGAAGGGCAAAGAGAGGGAAAATAATCGGGCAGGAGCGGCTGCCCCTGCCGCGCAATTAAAGCTGGTAGTGGGCTTTGCCCGCTTTGCAGTCGACGGTAACGGTATAGTGAATATCTCTGTTTTTACCGCGTACCGTCAGCGGCACTCTCCACTTGTCATCCTTGCCGGTTATCTCCTTGCTGTTAATCCAGGCCACCGGGTCCGCCTGGCCCAGCGTCTTCTGATCATCCGCCCAGCGCACGATGCGGTTTTGCAGGTAATCGCGCTTCACGCTGGCGGCGAGGGTTTGCGCATTCGCCCCCTCGCATTTAGGGAACGACACCTCGCGCGGGTCATCGGCATGGGCGGCGCAGGCGCTGCCAAGAAGCAAAGCACAGGCTAAAAGATTCCTCTTTTTCATCATTGTTACCCTCCACTGTTGGTACAGAGAAAGCCTGGTATAAAACCAACGGAGCGCAAGGGTTTGAAGGCGGCTTTGAGAAATAGCCTTATTAATTACAGGGTGGCGCCAGAAAAGCGCAGGGCGACAGGAGAGCGGAGAGCGGAGAGCGGATAAGACAGAGAGCGAAGATAAGAGAGGTAAAAGCAGAGAATGCCCCATCAGGCCAGCGCGCCGTAGCGCGCTACGCCTCATGCGGATATCAGGCGGCTTTGGTGCGCTTACGCGCCGCGCTTAATGCCACCGCGCCGTTTTCATCGCTTTCAGCCGGCGCTGACTCACCATTTTCCTGCGGCAGACGACCGGTACGCACGATAGCGCCCAGGCTGTCTTTGTTTTCCGCCATCCACAGCGCGAGCTGCTCGGTCTGCCCCTCTTCCAGGGTTATCGGCGCATGCTGCAGCCAGCCTTCCAGTGCCTCGGCGAGATCGAGCATTTTGTCCCAGGCATCCGCTTCCTTTTTACTGGCAAATGACATTTTTTCCACACCCTCACGGATTACGACGTATTTAATTTCTACCGCCATTTCTGAACCCTCATTACTGTGTATTTATACAGTATAACGCATTCATCTGCGGCATGCAAATGCCTGTTACTGCAAGCGCAATCGTTTTCGTTTATACTCCGGCCAATTTCCTGCATAGCGAGAAAACTACTATGGCTCTATTAGGAACCGCGCTGCGTCCGGCAGCGACGCGCGTCATGCTGCTTGGGGCGGGCGAACTGGGCAAAGAAGTGGCTATTGAATGCCAGCGGCTTGGGATTGAGGTGATTGCGGTAGACCGCTACGCCGATGCGCCAGCCATGCATGTTGCGCACCGCAGCCATGTCATCAATATGCTGGACGCGGCGGCGCTCAAAGCGCTGGTGGCGAAAGAGATGCCGGACTATATCGTGCCGGAGATCGAAGCCATCGCGACGGATATGCTGATCGAGCTTGAACAGCAGGGTCAGCGCGTGGTGCCCTGCGCGCGCGCCACGAAACTGACCATGAACCGCGAAGGCATCCGTCGTCTCGCCGCCGAAGAGCTTAAGCTTCCTACTTCCAGCTACCGTTTCGCCGACAGCGAAGCCGCTTTTCAGGCCGCCGTTGAAGAAATCGGTTTTCCCTGCATCGTTAAACCGGTGATGAGCTCATCCGGCAAAGGCCAGAGCTTTATTCGCGGGCCGGAGCAGCTTGAAAAAGCCTGGCAGTATGCCCAGCAGGGCGGCCGCGCAGGCGCGGGACGGGTGATTGTTGAAGGCGTTGTGGAATTTGACTTCGAAATTACGCTACTGACCGTGAGCGCGGTCGACGGCGTGCATTTCTGCTCGCCGGTAGGCCATCGTCAGGAAGAGGGCGACTACCGCGAGTCCTGGCAGCCGCAGCAGATGAGCGAAGCCGCGCTGGCGCGCGCGCAGGAAATAGCGCGTGACGTGGTGCTGGCGCTGGGCGGCCATGGCCTGTTCGGCGTGGAGCTGTTTGTTTGCGGCGACGACGTCGTTTTCAGCGAAGTCTCCCCTCGCCCGCATGATACCGGCATGGTAACGCTGATTTCGCAGGATTTATCGGAATTTGCGCTGCACGTACGCGCCTTCCTCGGTTTGCCGGTCGGCGGCATTCGCCAGTATGGCCCGAGCGCCTCGGCGGTTATCCTGCCTGAACTGGTGAGTGAAAATGTGCAGTATGACAATGTTGACACCGCACTGGGCGCCGGGCTGCAGCTGCGCCTGTTCGGCAAGCCGGAAATTAACGGCACGCGCCGCCTGGGCGTCGCGTTAGCCACTGGCGAAACGGTTGACGACGCCATTACTCGCGCTAAAGCGGCCGCCGCCGCCATCCACGTCAAGGCATAAAAAAAGC
Organism: Franconibacter pulveris DSM 19144; assembly: GCA_000621185.1. GTDB lineage: Bacteria > Pseudomonadota > Gammaproteobacteria > Enterobacterales > Enterobacteriaceae > Franconibacter > Franconibacter pulveris. The sequence goes on along the minus strand of KK211222.1, from coordinate 34,841 downwards.
CCCGCACGACGGGGCTTTTTTCTTACTGCCGGGCAAAGGGTTAGTTGGCGCCTTCAACCGCTTCGCGAGCCAGTTTAGTAATGCGATCCCAGTCGCCCGCTTCCATCGCGTCGGCTGGCACCAGCCAGGAGCCGCCGATGCACAGTACGCTTTTCAGCGCCAGGTAGTCGCGGTAGTTAGCCGGGGAGATGCCGCCGGTCGGGCAGAAACGCACCTGAGAGAACGGGCCTGCGATAGCCTGCAGCGCTTTGGTGCCGCCATTGGCTTCCGCCGGGAAGAATTTGAACTCTTTCAGACCGTAGTCCATGCCCAGCATTAACTCAGAAACGGTGCTGATACCCGGGATCAGTGGAATAGTGCCTTCGGTGGCGGCTTTCAGCAGCGGCTCGGTAAGGCCGGGGCTGATGACGAACTGCGCACCCGCTTCAGTTACCGCGTTAAGCTGCTCTGCGTTCAGCACGGTGCCTGCGCCGATGATTGCTTCCGGCACTTCTTTAGCGATAACGCGGATAGCTTCCAGCGCACATTCGGTGCGCAGGGTGACTTCCAGCACACGTACGCCGCCTGCAACCAACGCTTTCGCCATCGGCACAGCATGTTCCAGCTTGTTGATCACAATTACCGGCACAACCGGACCGGACTTCAGGATCTGTTCAGCACTTGTCTTCCAGTTTTTCATCAGTGGATCTCTCACGCCATTTAATTAAATTCGGTGTGGTGCGGTCTGCCGCGCACCCGGTGTTAAAAAGCGATGCAGGTTGCCCCCTGCTCCGCGCCGGACAGTTTTTCACGCAGCGCGCCAAACAGCTCACGCCCCGTTCCCACGCGCTGGGCGCTGAGATCGGGATGGTAAGCTTCGCGACGCGCCAGCTCTTCATCGTCCACCAGCAGTTGCAGTTCGCCGGTTTGTCCGTTTACGCGGATCAGATCGCCGTCGCGCACTTTCGCCAGCAGCCCGCCATCCCAGGCTTCAGGCGTAACGTGGATGGCGGAAGGAACCTTGCCGGAAGCGCCGGAGAGGCGACCATCCGTGACCAGTGCGATTTTGAAACGGCGGTCCAATAATACACCAAGTGGCGGCATAAGTTTATGTAATTCTGGCATGCCGTTGGCTTTCGGCCCCTGATGCCGCACGACCACCACGCAGTCGCGATCCAGCAGGCCCGCTTCAAACGCAGGCACCACATCATGCTGGCTTTCGAACACCACGGCCGGTGCTTCAACAACCTGGTTTTCCTGCGGAACGGCGGACGTTTTCATCACCGCGCGTCCGAGGTTGCCGCTCAGCACTTTGGTGCCGCCATGGTGAGAGAAAGGCTTTTCAATGGGGGCGATAATATCGCTGTCGAGGCTCGCACTTGCGCCGTCGCGCCAGTCCAGTTCGCCGTTGTTAAGCCATGGCTCACGCGTATAGCGGCTCAGGCCGAACCCCGCCACGGTATGCACATCTTCATGCAGCAGGCCGCCTTTTAGCAGCTCGCGCATCAGCACCGGGACGCCGCCCGCCGCCTGGAAGTGGTTGATGTCCGCCGGGCCGTTCGGGTAGAGGCGCGCCAGCAGCGGCACCACCTCGGAAAGCTCAGAAAAATCGTCCCAGTTGATAATAATGCCCGCCGCGCGCGCCATCGCCACCAGGTGCATGGTGTGGTTAGTGGAGCCGCCAGTCGCCAGCAGCGCGACGATGCCGTTCACCACCACTTTTTCATCAATCATTTTGCCGAGCGGCAGCCCTTCGTTGCCGTTGGTGGTCAGGCGCGTCACCTGACGGGCAGCGGCGGCGGTCAGCGCTTCACGCAGCGGCGCGTCAGGATGAACGAAAGAAGAGCCGGGCAACTGCATGCCCATGAACTCCACCACCATCTGGTTAGTGTTGGCGGTGCCGTAAAAAGTGCAGGTTCCCGGCGCATGGTAAGAAGCCGCTTCCGATTCAAGCAGCGCCATACGGTCAACTTTGCCTTCGGCGTAAAGCTGGCGAATGCGTACCTTTTCTTTGTTGGGCAGGCCGCTCGCCATCGGGCCTGAGGGAACAAACACCGCCGGGAGATGGCCAAACGATAACGCCGCCATCACCAGCCCCGGCACGATTTTGTCGCACACGCCAAGATAGAGCGCCCCATCGAACATGTTATGGGAAAGCCCGACGGCGGCGGACATGGCGATGACTTCGCGGCTTAAGAGCGAAAGCTCCATGCCGTCCTGACCCTGGGTTACGCCATCGCACATCGCCGGCACGCCGCCCGCCACCTGCCCCACCGCGCCAACGGCGTGCAGCGCCTTGCGGATCTGCGCCGGATAACTCTCATATGGCTGGTGCGCTGAGAGCATGTCGTTGTAGGACGTGATGATGGCGATATTGTTACGCAGCATGCTTTTTAACGCGGCTTTATCTTCCGGCTGGCAGGCCGCAAAACCATGCGCCAGGTTGCCGCAGGCCAGTTGGGAGCGGTGTACCGTCGTGCTGGCAGCGTCGTTGATTCTTGCAAGGTAGGCTTCACGGCTGGCGCGCGAGCGCTCGGCAATGCGCTTTGTTACGCGTAACATTACTGGGTGCATAAAATTTCCTCTTGGTTCGCTGTCGCTGGCGTGATGCCACTTCAGGTAATACAACGCACAACTAAGGCAACAGGCAAGCGACCACAGGGGCAAAATCGCTTCAGCCAGTGTAATGAAAAAAGCCCTGCCGGTGAATCCAGGCAGGGCTTTATCAAAGAAAATTTCACACTCTGCTGCGCCAGATCATGTTACCGGTAAAGTTGGCAACAGGCGGCGCGCTCAGCGTTATTCGAACTCGTTCCAGGAGCGGCCGTCGCGGGTGATCATCGCAACAGAAGCCACCGGCCCCCAGGTGCCAGCCTGGTAAGGCTTCGGCGCATCGTTATCCGCAGCCCAGGCTTCAGTGATGGAGTCGACCCACTTCCACGCCTCTTCCACTTCATCACGGCGCACAAACAGCGCCTGAATGCCGCGCATGGTTTCCAGCAGCAGGCGCTCGTAAGCGTCGGCCAGGTGCGTCTGGTTGAAGGTTTCCGAATAGCTCAGATCAAGCTTGGTGGTTTGCAGGTTGTGCTTGTGATCAAGGCCCGGCACTTTGTTCAGCACCTGGATATCCACCCCTTCATCCGGCTGCAGACGAATGGTGAGCTTGTTCTGCGGCAGATCCTGCCAGGAATCTTTGAACAAATTAAGTTCCGGGGTTTTGAAATAAACGACGACCTCAGAACACTTGGTCGGCAAACGCTTACCGGTACGCAGATAGAACGGCACGCCCGCCCAACGCCAGTTATCGATATCCACCCGGATAGCCACGAAGGTTTCCGTGTTGCTGGTTTTGTTGGCCCCCTCTTCTTCCAGGTAGCCTGGCACTTTTTTGCCCTGGGCAAAACCAGCGGTGTATTGGCCGCGCACGGTTTTCTCGCGCACGTTGGAGCGGTCGATACGGCGCAGGGAGCGCAGCACTTTCACTTTTTCGTCGCGAATGCTGTCGGCGGTGAGGTCCGACGGCGGCGACATGGCTATCATGCAGAGAATTTGCAGCAGGTGGTTTTGGATCATATCGCGCATCTGGCCCGCCTGGTCGAAGTAACCCCAGCGGCCTTCAATGCCCACCTCTTCCGCCACGGTTATCTCCACGTGGTCGATGGTGCGGTTATCCCAGTTATTGACGAACAGCGAGTTGGCAAAGCGCAGCGCCAGCAGGTTCAGCACGGTCTCTTTGCCAAGATAGTGGTCGATACGGTAAACCTGGCATTCTTCAAAGTACTCGCCCACCTGGTCGTTGATTTCACGGGAGGTATCGAGTGAGGTACCGAGCGGCTTCTCCATCACCACGCGCGCGGGCTTGGCGTTGAGCTTCGCTTCGCCAAGACCCTTGCAGATAGCGCCGAAGGTGCTTGGCGGCATGGCGAAATAGTTAATGGTGACGCGGTTTTTCTGGTCGAGCATTTTACCGAGGCGAGCGAACGCGCCGGTGTCGTTCACATCCAGATTGCAGAAATCGAGACGACCGCTCAGCTTGTCCCACAGGCCTTCATCGATTTTCTCTTTCATGAAGGTCTCGAGCGCTTCGCGTACGACGTTGGTATAGGCTTCTTTATCCCAGTCGGCGCGGCCGACGCCGAGAATGCGGGTTTCGGGATGGATTTGCCCGGCTTTTTCCAGCTGGTACAGGGAGGGCAGCAGTTTTCGGCGTGCGAGGTCGCCTTTCGCGCCGAAAATGACCAGGTCACAGGCCTGGGCTGTTTGCGTTACCGCCATGTCATTCTCCTTCGTTTCGGATAACCTGGTCTGCCAGGTTTATTTGTAATTTTCTTACATTGCACTGTACTGCTTTTACGGCTTTCACGGAACTCTTTACCGTAGCACTCTTCGTAAGAAACGATCGGTGAAGGCACACAGTGATAAATAAAGCGCCACCGTAACCCTTCACTGATGATTTTTCACGCTTTTCGCCGCCCGCCAAAATCAGACCGCGATCAAGTTCTGAAAAAAAACAACAACATTATCGGGTGGAAATTACCCCCTGCTTATCCTGCAGGAGTATATTCTGGCTAAAATGCATCGCGAAGACACCTTTTCGTGTTTTCGCCCTTTCCATGAGTCCCATACTAGCGATGAATATGCTGGAAAAGATCCAGTCTCAACTGGAAAATCTGAGCAAATCTGAACGCAAAGTCGCCGAGGTTATCCTGGAATCCCCCTCACGGGCTATCCACTCCAGTATCGCTCGCCTTGCAAGCGTGGCAAGCGTCAGCGAACCCACGGTGAACCGTTTCTGCCGCAGCCTTGATACCAAAGGCTTCCCTGATTTTAAACTCCAGCTGGCGCAAAGCCTCGCCAACGGTACGCCCTATGTTAATCGCAATGTCGATGAAGATGACAGCGTAGAGGCCTATACCGGCAAGATTTTTGAGTCCGCCATGGCGAGCCTCGACCATGTGCGCCAGTCGCTTGATATGAACGCCGTGAACCGCGCAGTCGACCTGCTCACTCAGGCGAAAAAAATCGCTTTTTTCGGGCTGGGCTCTTCAGCGGCGGTAGCGCATGATGCCATGAACAAATTTTTTCGCTTCAATGTTCCGGTTATCTACTCCGATGACATCGTCCTGCAGCGGATGAGCTGTATGAATTGCAGCGCCGATGATGTCGTGGTGCTGATTTCTCACACCGGACGAACCAAAAGCCTGGTCGAGCTGGCGCGTCTTGCGCGGGAAAACGACGCCATGGTGCTGGCCCTTACCTCTCAGGGTAGCCCACTGGCGCGGGAAGCAAGCCTGGCCCTGCTGCTGGATGTGCCGGAAGATACCGATATTTATATGCCGATGGTTTCAAGGCTTGCGCAATTAACGGTTATTGATGTGCTGGCGACCGGTTTTACCCTGCGTCGCGGCGCGAAATTCCGGGATAACTTGAAGCGTGTCAAAGAAGCGCTGAAGGAATCGCGTTTTGATAAAGAGCTTTTAATTTCCGACCAACAGCAATCAAATTGATAACAAAGTTGTCACACATTCACCCATTCGGTTAAGGTCCTTGCTCCAGGGGAGCATCCGATCCGCTGAATTTTGTTCACGCAACACCAAAACGTTTCAGTCAACGGAGTACTACATGTCCAGAAGGCTTCGCAGAACCAAAATCGTTACCACGTTAGGCCCGGCAACCGACCGCGATAATAATCTGGAGAAAATTATCGCTGCGGGCGCCAACGTAGTGCGCATGAATTTTTCTCACGGCACGCCAGAAGATCATAAATTGCGTGCGGATAAAGTCCGTGAAATCGCGGCGAAACTGGGCCGCCACGTCGCCATTCTCGGCGATTTGCAGGGTCCAAAAATTCGCGTATCTACCTTCAAAGAAGGCAAAGTTTTCCTCAATATCGGCGACAAGTTCCTGCTTGACGCTAACCTCGGCAAAGGCGAAGGCGATAAAGAAAAAGTCGGTATCGACTATAAAGGCCTGCCGGCGGATGTCGTGCCGGGCGATATTCTGCTGCTTGATGATGGGCGCGTGCAGCTTAAGGTGCTGGAAGTTCAGGGCATGAAAGTCTTCACGGAAGTGACCGTCGGCGGCCCGCTTTCCAATAACAAAGGCATCAACAAGCTGGGCGGCGGTCTCTCTGCCGAAGCCCTGACCGAGAAAGACAAGGCGGATATCATCACCGCCGCCGCCATTGACGTTGACTATCTGGCCGTCTCCTTCCCGCGCTGCGGCGAAGACCTTAACTATGCCCGCCGTCTGGCGCGCGACGCAGGTTGCAATGCGAAAATCGTGGCGAAAGTTGAACGCGCCGAAGCGGTATGCAACGAAGAAGCGATGGACGACATTATTCTCGCCTCTGACGTGGTGATGGTCGCCCGCGGCGACCTGGGCGTTGAAATCGGCGATCCGGAACTGGTAGGCATCCAGAAAACGCTGATTCGTCGCGCCCGTAAGCTGAATCGTGCCGTCATTACCGCGACCCAGATGATGGAGTCGATGATAACCAACCCGATGCCGACCCGTGCGGAAGTCATGGACGTGGCGAACGCCGTGCTGGATGGCACCGACGCCGTGATGCTTTCAGCAGAAACCGCGGCCGGACAGTACCCGGCGGAAACCGTTGCCGCCATGGCGCGCGTTTGTCTGGGCGCGGAAAAGATCCCGAGCATCAACGTTTCCAAACACCGTCTGGATGTGCAATTCGATAACGTTGAAGAGGCGATTGCCATGTCGGCGATGTATGCGGCCAACCACCTGAAAGGTGTCACCGCTATCATCACCATGACCGAATCGGGCCGCACGCCGCTGATGACCTCCCGTATCAGCTCTGGCTTGCCGATTTTCGCCCTCTCCCGTCATGAGCATACCCTGAACCTGACGGCGCTCTATCGCGGCGTTACGCCAGTCTATTTCGATAGCCCTAACGACGGCGTCGTCGCCGCTCAGGATGCCGTGAACCTGCTGCGCGATAAAGGCTACCTGGTTACAGGCGATCTGGTAATTGTGACCCAGGGCGACGTCATGGGAACTATCGGCACCACCAACACCACCCGTATTCTGACCGTAGAATAAAAAAGGGGCTTTAGCCCCTTTTATCTGGTTCAAAAAGCCGCTCCCGTCGAGCGGCTTTATTTTTTAGGGTAGAGATCCTTACGGCGGTAAGGCTCTTTCTCACCTTCTTTGCGCGTTTTCAGCAGCTTCAGGATCCAGGCGTACTGCTCAGGATGCGGGCCGACAAAATGCTCCACTTCTTCGTTCATGCGGCGCGCCAGCGTGACGTCATCCGCATTGAGCAAGTCGTCCATGGGCGGGCGAACAAGCACATCCAGACGGTGCGTGTTGCCGTTATAAACCGGGAAAAGCGGAATAACGCGGGCGCGGCATACTTTCATCAGCCTGCCCACTGCGGGCAGCGTAGCTTTATAGGTCGCGAAGAAATCAACAAATTCGCTCTGCTCCGGCCCGTGATCTTCATCCGGCAGATAGTAGCCCCAGAAGCCATCCCGCACGGACTTAATAAACGGCTTAATGCCGTCCTGACGCGGATGCAAGCGGCCACCAAAGCGCAGACGCACTTTATTCCAGACATAATCAAGCAGCCTGTTGCCCTGATGGTGGAACATCGCCGCAACGTGCACGCCGCGCGAGGCCAGCAGCATTGCCGGGATATCGACGCCCCAGCCATGCGGCACCAGCAGGATGACGCTCTCTTTGCTTTCAAGCATCTCGTTGATAATCGCCTCTCCGTGCCAGTCAACGCGATCGAGCACCTTTTCCGGCCCGCGTAAGGCAAGCTCCGCCATAAGCACTATCGATTGCGGCGCGGTGGCGAACATATTATCGATAATGGTTTCACGCTGCGCTTCGGAGAGCTCAGGGAAGCAATAGAACAGATTGATACGCGCGCGACGGCGGGCGCTTTTGCCAAACTTGCCGGCCAGCCGCCCGATTTTACCGAGAAGCGGGTCGCGAAATGAGGGAGGCGTCAGCGCAAGCGCTGCGCAGGCCCCGATGCCCAGCCAGCTTCCCCAGTAACGGGGATGTAAGAAAGCGCGTTCAAAGGTGGGGATAAATTCACTGTTCGTTTTTTTTGTTTCCATGCCTGTTCTCGGGCCAGAGCCAACTTATCAAAAGAGAAAATAAGGAAATAGTTTAGCGGCGTGAGTGCCGCCACACAAAAGAAAAAGCCGGCGTTCAGAACGCCGGCTGGTTAATAGCGGATTCGTTAATCAAAGCGCAGCTGCGGGATAACCTCGTTCGCCTGCGCCAGATAATCGCGACGATCGGAGCCGGTCAGCCCTTCGGTACGCGGCAGCTTCGCGGTCAGCGGGTTAACTGCCTGCTGGTTTATCCAGATTTCATAATGCAGGTGCGGGCCAGTGGAGCGCCCGGTGTTGCCGGAAAGCGCGATGCGATCGCCGCGTTTCACTTTCTGGCCCGGTTTCACCAGCAGTTTTTTCAGGTGCATGTAACGCGTGGTGTAAGTGCGTCCGTGACGGATAGCCACATAGTAGCCCGCAGCACCGCTGCGTTTCGCCATCACCACTTCTCCGTCGCCCACCGCCAGCACCGGCGTGCCCTGCGGCATAGCGAAATCCACCCCTTTGTGCGGCGCAACGCGGCCCGTTACCGGGTTCAGGCGACGCGGGTTAAAGTTCGAAGAGACGCGGAACTGACGCGACGTCGGGAAGCGCAGGAAACCTTTCGCAAGGCCGGAGCCGCTGCGGTCGTAGAATTTACCGTCTTCCGCCCGGATAGCGTAATAGTCTTTACCGCCTGAGCGCAGGCGCACGCCCAGCAACTGGCTCTGCTCGCGCTTGCCGTCCAGCATTTCATGGGACATCAGCACAGCGAACTCGTCGCCTTTTTTGAGCTTACGCAAATCCATCTGCCACTGCATCGCTTTGATGACGGCGCTGATTTCGGCGCTGGTCAGGCCCGCCTCTTTCGCGCTTGCCACAAAGCTTCCGTCAACGGAGCCTTTCATCACGCTATTTACCCAGTCACCCTGCGCGATTTCGCTGCTCATTTTGAAGCCGCCGTTTGCCTGACGATCGTAGGTGCGGGTTTCGCGGCGCGACATTTCCCATGTCAGTCGCTGCAATTCGCCTTCTGGCGTCAGGGTCCAGGAAATTTGCTGACCGATTTTCAGGTTACGCAGATCTTTGTCGACGGTAGCGAGCTGGCTGATTTCGCCCATGTCGATACCGTACTGGTTAAGCACGCTGCTTAAGGTGTCGCCGGTCGAAACGACATATTCATGTACGCCCGCTTCGCCCGAAGTTTTGTCATCAAGCTCATCCTGAGGAATGGCTTCGTCTTCCTCTTCCGGTGGCGCCTGGTCTATCGGCTCGCTCGCTTCCGGCAGCAGAGAGCGCACTTCATTCTTCTCAAGCTCAATGGTCTTAACGATAGGCGCTGCTTCGGGGTGGTAGACATACGGCCGCCAGACGGCGACCGCAAGCGTCAGTACTGTAAGCGACCCCAGCATGACGCGATGAGGCCGGGGTAGATTGTTAAATGCCAGAGCGACAGAACGGGCTATCTGTTGCACAAATTCACTTCCTCGTTAATCTCCTTTCAGGCAGCTCGCATACTGGTTCGATAGCTCGGTCAGAAACTGCATATAGCCGTTCTTCCCTACTTTGATGTCTGTTCCCAGTGGATCTAAAGTTCCCATTCGAACTTTCGTGCCCCTGGCAACGGCTTCAATGACCGCTGGCCTGAACTGTGGCTCAGCAAAAACGCAGGTCGCTTTTTGCTCAACCAACTGTGTTCTGATTTCATGTAAACGCTGAGCGCCAGGCTGGATTTCGGGGTTAACGGTGAAGTGACCCAGTGATGTCAATCCGTAGTGTTTTTCAAAGTAGCCGTAAGCATCATGAAAAACGAAATAACCTTTACCTTTCAGTGGCGTCAGCACGGTGGACACCTGCTTGTCCGTGCGGTCAAGTTCCGCTTCGAAGTTCTGCAGGTTCGCGTCCAGTTTGGCTCGACTTTGCGGCATAAGTTCCACTAATTTTTTATGGATTGCAACCGCCGAGGATTTCGCTATTTCGGGTGACAGCCAGATATGCAGGTTATAGTCGCCATGGTGGTGATGACCGTCACCTTTTTCATCATCATGGTGGTCATCGCCGTGCTCATGCTCGTCCTCTTCGCTGCCTTTCATTAGCAGCGGTTTTACGCTTTCAAGCTCAGCCAGCGCGAGCTGTTTTTGAGGGGGCAGCGTGCCGACGGTCTTTTGCATGAACGCTTCCATCTCCGGGCCAACCCAGACGACTAAGTCCGCATTCTGCAAGCGTTTTACATCAGATGGACGCAATGCGTAATCATGCTCAGAGGCGCCATCAGGCAGTAATACTTCCGTGGGAGTCACACCGTCGGCGATGGCGGCGGCAATGAAGCCTAACGGCTTAAGCGAAGCGACCACAGCGGCCTGTGAAGGTACGGTGGCGCCAGCCCATAAAGCTGCTGAAACAGCAGCGAAAAGAAGCGTATTTTTATGTAACATAATGCGTCTTATCGTCGTGATGAATGTAAGGGTTGTGATATTATAACATTCTAAAGCTTGTGCAACGCTTAATTAACTATGACTACTTTGGTTTCACTGGAAAATATCTCCGTTTCGTTTGGCCAACGCCGCGTCCTTTCTGACGTTTCGCTGTCATTACGCCCGGGAAGAATACTTACGCTGCTTGGGCCGAACGGCGCAGGCAAATCCACCCTTGTGCGCGTGGTGCTTGGGCTGGTAGCACCCGACGAGGGCGTTATCAAGCGCGACAGGAGCCTGCGCATCGGCTATGTGCCGCAAAAACTGCACCTCGACGCCACGCTGCCGCTCACTGTCAGCCGCTTTATGCGCCTGCGCCCCGGTGTCCGCAAAGCAGATATTTTGCCTGCGCTCAAACGCGTGCAGGCGGGCCATTTGATTGACGCGCCGATGCAAAAGCTTTCCGGCGGTGAAACGCAGCGCGTGCTGCTGGCCCGCGCCCTGCTCAAGGAACCACAGCTGCTGGTGCTCGATGAACCCACTCAGGGCGTGGACGTTAACGGCCAGGTAGCGCTTTACGATCTTATCGATAAGCTGCGCCAGGAGCTGAACTGCGCAGTGCTGATGGTCTCGCACGATCTGCATCTGGTAATGGCGAAAACCGATGACGTGCTTTGCCTTAATCACCATATCTGCTGCTCCGGCACGCCGGAAGTGGTCTCTACCCACCCGGAATTTATCGCCATGTTCGGCCCCCGCGGCGCGGAACAGCTGGGCATTTACCGCCATCACCATAACCATCGTCACGACCTTCAGGGACGGATTGTTTTACGCAGAGGAAACGGCCAGTCATGATTGAACTTCTTCTTCCCGGCTGGCTTGCCGGGATGCTGCTCGCCTGCGCCGCCGGGCCGCTTGGCTCGTTTGTGGTCTGGCGCAGGATGTCATATTTCGGCGATACGCTGGCGCACGCATCGCTGCTGGGCGTGGCCTTCGGGCTGCTGCTGGATGTTAATCCTTTTTACGCGGTCATCGCCGTCACGCTGCTGCTGGCGCTGGGTCTGGTCTGGCTTGAGAAACGTCCGCACCTCGCTATCGACACCCTGCTCGGCATCATGGCGCACAGCGCGCTTTCGCTCGGGCTGGTGGTGGTGAGCCTTATGGCAAACATTCGTGTCGATCTGATGGCTTACCTGTTTGGCGACCTGCTGGCGGTAACGCCTGCCGATCTGGTTTCTATCGCGCTTGGCGTCGTGGTGGTGATAAGCGTGCTCTGCTGGCAGTGGCGCAGCCTGCTCGCCATGACCATCAGCGCCGACCTGGCGTTTGTGGACGGCGTTCGTCTGCAGCGCGTGAAGCTTTTGCTGATGCTGGTGACAGCGCTGACGATTGGCGTGGCGATGAAGTTTGTCGGCGCGCTGATTATCACTTCACTGCTGATTATCCCGGCTGCTACGGCGCGACGCTTCGCCCGCACGCCGGAGCAAATGGCGGGCTTTGCGGTGATAATCGGCATGCTGGCAGTGACTGGCGGCCTCACTTTTTCCGCCTTTTACGACACCCCGGCGGGCCCTTCCGTGGTGCTGTGCGCCGCGCTGCTGTTCATTCTCACCATGACAAAACGCATGCCGGCCTGAGCGCTATCCATAAAAAAGGCGCCCATTGCGGCGCCTTTTTTATTTCTGTTTCAGGGCATGGCGGGTGGCGTAATGCCGAAGTGGCTCCAGGCGCGCGTCGTCGCCATACGGCCGCGCGGCGTGCGCTGTAAAAAGCCCTGCTGAATAAGGAAAGGCTCCAGCACGTCTTCGATGGTTTCGCGCTCTTCGCCGATGGCCGCCGCGAGGTTATCAAGCCCCACCGGACCGCCGAAAAACTTATCAATCACCGCCAGCAGCAGCTTGCGGTCCATGTAGTCGAAACCTTCAGCGTCCACGTTGAGCATATCAAGCGCCTGCGCCGCCACGTCCTGGCTGATAACGCCATCATGGCGAACTTCCGCGAAGTCGCGCACGCGTCTTAACAGCCGGTTGGCGATACGCGGCGTGCCGCGAGAGCGACGCGCGACCTCAAGCGCCCCCTCCTCGCTCATCTCCAGCCCCATATAGCGGGCGCTGCGGCTGACGATATGCTGCAAATCGGGCACCTGATAGAACTCCAGGCGCTGCACAATGCCAAAGCGGTCGCGCAGCGGCGAGGTGAGCGACCCGGCGCGCGTCGTCGCGCCAATCAACGTGAAGGGCGGCAAATCAATTTTTATCGAACGCGCCGCCGGCCCTTCGCCAATCATGATGTCGAGCTGGTAATCCTCCATTGCCGGATAAAGCACCTCTTCAACTACCGGCGACAGACGATGAATTTCATCAATGAACAGCACGTCGTGCGGCTCAAGGTTGGTGAGCATGGCCGCCAGATCGCCCGCCTTTTCCAGCACCGGGCCCGATGTGGTGCGCAGGTTAACGCCCATTTCATTGGCGACAATATTGGCGAGTGTTGTTTTGCCAAGCCCCGGCGGGCCGAAAATCAGCAGATGGTCCAGCGCGTCGCCGCGCAGTTTCGCCGCCTGGATAAAGATTTCCATCTGCGAGCGCACCTGCGGCTGACCGACATACTCACTCAGTAGTTTGGGACGGATAGCGCGGTCCGCCACCTCTTCCGCCACGATGCTGCCCGGTGCGACCAGGCGATCTGCTTCAATCATCCTCTACCTCACAATGCCGCGCGCAGCGCTTCGCGGATCAGGGTTTCACTGTCTGCGTCCGGGCGGGCAATTTTACTGACCATGCGGCTGGCTTCCTGCGGTTTATAACCCAGCGCCACCAGCGCGGCAACCGCTTCTGCTTCCGCGTCGTCCGGCTGCGGACCGGCAGGCGACGCCAGCACCAGATCCGCCGCTGGCGTAAAGAGATCGCCGTGCAACCCTTTGAAGCGATCTTTCATCTCCACCACCAGACGCTCGGCGGTTTTTTTGCCGATGCCCGGCAGCTTCACCAGCATAGCGGGTTCTTCACGCTCAACGGCGTTAACGAACTGCTGGGCGGACATGCCGGAAAGAATAGCGAGCGCAAGCTTAGGGCCTACGCCGTTGACCTTGATAAGCTCGCGGAACAGCGTGCGCTCCTGCTTGTTGTTAAAACCAAACAGCAACTGCGCATCTTCGCGCACCACAAAATGGGTAAAGACCACTGCTTCATTGCCGGTTTCCGGCAGTTCATAAAAGCAGGTCATCGGCATATGGACTTCATAACCGACGCCGCCCGCTTCCAGCAATACCAGCGGGGGCTGTTTTTCCAGTACGATGCCTCTGAGTCGGCCTATCACGATGCGCTCCTGCGTTAACTAGCGAAAAAAGTGAGCCTATCATATAAAAAAGGCTGGATAGGTATCCAGCCTCAGATAAAAAAACAAACCGTTAAAAAGCGCACTTTTTGTCGTCCGACGTCCGGAGAAGGGGGATTTTACGACGCAGCGCGCTTTTTTGGCTTCTTCAGCGCAGACGGCCCCGCGCCAGGTTCAGGCGCGATTCGCTGACCTGCGCGGCGTTCTGGCTGACATGACAGTGGGTAATGGCGATAGCCAGCGCATCTGCGGCATCCGCCTGGGGGTTCGCGGGCAGCTTAAGCAGCGTGCGCACCATATGCTGCACCTGGCTTTTTTCCGCGCTGCCAATGCCGACCACCGTCTGCTTCACCTGACGCGCCGCATATTCAAACACCGGCAGTTCGTGGTTAACCGCCGCGACAATCGCCGCGCCCCTGGCCTGCCCAAGCTTAAGCGCAGAGTCAGCGTTTTTCGCCATAAATACCTGCTCGATGGCGAAGTAATCCGGATGGAACTGGGTGATGATTTCGCTGACGCCCGCGTAGATTAGCTTTAATCGCGAGGGAAGATCGGCGATGTTGGTGCGGATACAACCGCTGCCAAGATAGGTAAGCTGTCGCCCCGTCTGGCGGATAACACCGTAACCGGTGATGCGCGAACCGGGATCAATACCGAGAATAATAGACATCACGCTTCTCCGCCGCGAAGGGATAACCGCCGTCCGGCTTGCCGGAGAGCCGCTTTCCCCTGCCGCTCCCTGAGCGCGGTCAGGCCGCGCTCAGAGGAGAAGGAAGCGCCCGCCACAATGAAGCGGGCTGCTGTCACAGGGTGGCTGCTACTTCGTCGGAGATCTCACCGTTGTGGTAAACCTCCTGCACGTCGTCGCAGTCTTCCAGCATGTCGATAAGACGCAGCAGCTTCGGCGCAGTGTCTACGTCCATATCCGCTTTGGTGGAAGGGATCATCGAGACTTCAGCGTTGTCCGCTTTCAGGCCCGCCGCTTCCAGCGCGTCGCGCACCGCGCCCATCTCTTCCCAGGCGGTGTAAACGTCGATTGCGCCGTCGTCGTAAGTCACGACATCTTCCGCGCCCGCTTCCAGCGCCGCTTCCATGATGGTGTCTTCGTCGCCCGCTTCGAAGGAGATAACCCCTTTCTTGCTGAACAGGTAAGCGACGGAGCCGTCGGTGCCGAGGTTGCCGCCGCACTTGCTGAACGCATGACGCACTTCCGCTACGGTACGGTTGCGGTTGTCGGAGAGACATTCCACCATCACGGCGGTGCCGCCCGGGCCGTAGCCTTCGTAAATGATGGTTTCCATGTTCGCGTCTTCATCGCCGCCGACGCCGCGCGCGATAGCGCGGTTCAGGGTGTCGCGCGTCATGTTGTTTGACAGCGCTTTGTCGATAGCCGCGCGCAGACGCGGGTTAGAACCCGGATCGCCGCCGCCCAGACGCGCCGCTGTCACCAGCTCGCGAATAATCTTGGTGAAAATCTTACCGCGCTTGGCATCCTGTGCCGCTTTGCGGTGTTTCGTGTTGGCCCATTTACTATGACCTGCCATAACAATCTCCAAAAGCGCCTTAATCAGGCGGCATCAATTACAAACTCTTCAATCGCCTGCCGGTTGCTCCACGACTTAGTCAGGGCGGCGGCGGCATGCGCCTCCTCCCACCGATAAGCCAGATGCTCGCTGATGCTTACCGGCCTTTCGCTCGGCAACGCAAGACAGAACCAGTATTCCGTATTGCGTATAATCCCCGGCGCGTAGCGATGACGCAAATGAGGAAAGATTTCAAACTCCACGCAGCGCTGACAGTCGATTAGCTCAAGTTGCTCCAGGGCAACGTCCACCTCGACCTCTTCCTTTACTTCACGCTGCGCGGCCTCGCGTGGACTCTCCCCCGCCTCCAGGCTGCCGGTGACCGACTGCCAGAAATCGGGGTCGTCCCGCCGCTGCAACATCAGCACCCGTCCGGTATCTTGCGCATAAATGACGACCAGTACCGAAACAGGGTGCTTGAATGGCATATTACTTGTTCTCCAGCGGCTTCTCTTTCGCGACCACCTGGATACCCAGCTCAGTTAAGGAAGCCGGGTTCGCGAAGCTTGGCGCTTCGGTCATCAGACAGGCCGCCGCGGTGGTTTTCGGGAACGCGATAACGTCGCGGATGTTGTCGGTGCCGGTCAACAGCATGGTCAGGCGATCGAGACCGAAGGCCAGGCCTGCGTGCGGCGGCGTGCCAAACTTCAGCGCGTCCAGCAGGAAGCCAAATTTCTCGCGTTGCTCCTGCTCGTTAATGCCGAGAATGGCGAACACGGTCTGCTGCATTTCACCGCTGTGAATACGCACAGAGCCGCCGCCCACTTCGTAACCGTTGATAACCATATCGTAAGCGTTGGCTACGGCCTCTTCCGGCGCCGCTTTCAGTTGGGCGGCGGTCATCTCTTTCGGCGAGGTGAACGGGTGATGCATCGCGGTCAGGCCGCCTTCGCCGTCGTCTTCAAACATCGGGAAGTCGATAACCCACAGCGGCGCCCATTTGCTCTCGTCGGTCAGATTCAGATCCTTGCCAAGCTTCAGGCGCAGCGCGCCGAGCGCGTCGGCTACCACTTTTTTGTTGTCGGCGCCGAAGAAAATCATGTCGCCGTCCTGCGCGCCGGTGCGCTCAAGGATAGCCTCCACGATTTCCGCGTTCAGGAACTTCGCCACCGGGCTGGTAATGCCTTCAAGACCTTTAGCACGCTCGTTGACTTTAATATAAGCCAGACCTTTGGCGCCGTAGATTTCGATAAATTTGCCGTAGTCGTCAATTTGTTTACGGCTAAGCTGCGCGCCGCCCGGCACGCGCAGCGCGGCAACGCGGCCTTTGGCATCGTTAGCCGGGCCGGAGAAGACCTTAAACTCCACCGCTTTCAGCAGATCGGCAACGTCCACCAGCTCCATCGGGTTACGCAGGTCCGGCTTGTCAGAGCCGTAGCGGCGCTCCGCTTCCGCAAAGGTCATGATGGGGAACTGGCCCAGATCCACGCCTTTGACCTCCAGCCACAGCTGGCGGATCAGTTTTTCCATCACCTCACGCACCTGAGGCGCGGTCATGAAGGAGGTTTCCACGTCGATTTGGGTAAATTCCGGCTGGCGGTCGGCGCGCAGGTCTTCGTCGCGGAAGCATTTTACTATCTGATAATAACGGTCGAAGCCGGACATCATCAGCAGCTGTTTGAAAAGCTGCGGGGACTGCGGCAGCGCGTAGAATTTGCCTTTATGAACGCGGGAAGGCACCAGATAGTCGCGCGCGCCTTCCGGCGTGGCTTTGGTCAGCATCGGAGTTTCGATGTCGAGGAAGCCGTTGTCGTCCATAAAGCGGCGTACAAAACTGGTGATTTTCGCGCGGGTTTTCAGGCGCTGCGCCATTTCCGGACGACGCAGATCGAGGTAGCGGTATTTCAGACGCGCTTCTTCGCTGTTGACCTGGTTGGAGTCGAGCGGCAGCGGCTCGGCGCGGTTGATGATGGTCAGCTCAGTGGCGAACACTTCCACTTCGCCGGTCGCCATATCGCGGTTAACGTTTTTGTCGTCACGCGCACGCACGGTGCCGGTGATTTGAATGCAAAACTCATTACGCAGCTCGGAGGCCAGGTTGAAAGCGTCGGCGCGATCCGGGTCGAAGAACACCTGCACGATGCCTTCACGGTCGCGCATGTCGATAAAGATCAAGCTGCCGAGATCGCGACGGCGATTAACCCAGCCACACAGCGTTACCTGTTGCCCCACATGGGACTTATTAAGCTGCCCGCAATATTCTGTACGCATGAGATATCCCTTAAGTTTGCCGCAGGCCGTTGGTCACCTGCCCTGCAGGCTTTAGTGTCGCAGCATTTATCTGGATGAAAAAAGGCGGCCATTATACTGGAAATTCCGGGCTGCGATAAGCCCGCCGCCGCCTGCTCGCGCGTTTGTCGCGCGTGATGTTGCTTATTCTCACAAAAATTAACAAAAATAGTAAACCGCTTGCCGGGTTTGAGAGCGTAAGGTACGGAACCTGCTACTAAAATCATGGAGTCATCATGTTAAAACTCAATGCCGCTACCACCGCGCTGGTGGTTATCGATCTTCAGGAAGGTATTCTGCCCTTTGCCGGCGGCCCGCATAGCGCGGACGACGTGGTTTCCCGCGCAGCCCGCCTCGCGGAGAAGTTCCGTGCCCATAAAGCGCCAGTGGTGATGGTGCGCGTCGGCTGGTCGAAAGATTTCGGCGAGGCGCTCAAGCAGCCAGTGGATGCCGCCGTCGCCGCGCATGCCCTGCCTGATGAATGGTGGCATTACCCGGTAGCGCTCGGCAAACGCGACAGCGATATTGAAGTGACCAAGCGCCAGTGGGGCGCCTTCTATGGCACCGATCTGGAGCTACAATTACGTCGTCGCGGCATTGATACTATCGTGTTGTGCGGCATCTCCACCAATATCGGCGTGGAATCTACCGCCCGCAACGCCTGGGAACTTGGCTTCTCGCTGGTGATTGCTGAAGACGCCTGCAGCGCCGCCACCCGCGAACAGCACCAGGGCAGCATGACCCATATTTTCCCGCGCATCGCTCGCGTGCGCACCACTGAGGAGATCCTCGCGGCGCTTTAAGCCGCGCGCTTATGCTCTATATCGGCTTGCCGCAATGGTCGCACCCGGGATGGGTGCGGCTTGGCATCACTTCCCTTGAGGACTACGCCCGCCACTTCAACTGTGTGGAGGGCAACACCACGCTTTACGCGCTGCCTAAAGCGGAAATTGTCGAGCGCTGGAAAGCGCAAACCACCGACGATTTCCGCTTCTGCTTTAAATTTCCGGCCACCATTTCCCACCAGGCGGCGTTGCGCCACTGCGAGGAGCAGACCAGCGAGTTTTTCTCCCGCATGGCGCCGCTTGCCGGGCGCATCGGTCAGTACTGGCTCCAGTTGCCTGCCGCGTTCGGCCCGCGGGATTTGCCCGCGCTGTGGGCTTTTCTCGATGCGTTGCCAACCGAATTTACCTATGGCGTGGAAGTGCGCCACCCGGAATTTTTCGCCAAAGGCGACGTGGAGCAGGCGCTCAACCGCGGGCTGAAGGCGCGCGGCGTCAACCGCGTTATTCTCGACAGCCGCCCGGTGCACAGCGCACAGCCGCACAGCGAAGCGGTACGCGACGCCCAGCGGAAAAAACCGGTTGTGCCGGTGCATGCGCTGGTCACGGCGCGCAATCCGCTGGTGCGCTTTATCGGCAGCGATGACATGGAGCAGAACGTCAATTTCTTCCAGGACTGGTTGAAAAAGCTGCCAGGCTGGGAGCAAACCACCACCCCGTATCTCTTTTTACATACGCCGGACATCGCCCAGGCGCCGGAGCTGGTGCATACGCTCTGGCCGATGCTTCAACGGGTTATCCCCTCGCTTGGCCCCGAACCCGCCATTCCACAGCAAAACACCCTCTTCTAGCAGAGCGACAAGCCGCGCGGCTCACGCTATGATAAGCGGGCCTCTGGATGGGTGTTTAAGGGAGTTGCTATGGTAAGCGCGCTGTATGCTGTACTGGGTGCGTTGTTGCTGCTTAAGTTTTCGGTAGATGTGGTGCGCCTTCGCACGCAATATCGCGTGGCGTATGGCGATGGCGGCTTTAGCGAACTGCAAATCGCTATCCGCGTTCACGGCAATGCCGTGGAGTACATTCCTGTCGCCCTGCTGCTATTGTTGTTGATGGAGATGAACGGCGCCGAAACCTGGCTCGTTCACGTCGGCGGCATTTTGCTAATCCTCGGACGGCTGATGCATTACTACGGCTTTCATAACCGGCTGATACGCTGGCGGCGTTCCGGTATGAGCGCGACCTGGTGCGCGCTGGTGCTGATGGTGCTGGCGAATCTCTGGTATATGCCGTGGGAGTTGGTTTTCGCGCTTCATTAGCGCAAAATACGCCCCTTTCGTTTTTCCTCGGATTCAAACGCTATGTCTAACCGCGACACGCTGTTCTCCGCTCCCATCGCCCGTCTGGGCGACTGGACTTTCGATGAGCGGGTGGCTGAAGTCTTCCCCGATATGATTCAGCGTTCGGTGCCAGGCTATTCCAATATCATCTCTATGATTGGCATGCTGGCGGAACGCTTTGTCCAGCCCGCAAGCCAGGTTTACGACCTCGGCTGTTCGCTTGGCGCGGCAACGCTCTCAGTTCGCCGCAACATTCACCACGAAGGCTGCAAAATCATCGCCGTGGATAATTCAAAAGCCATGGTGGAGCGCTGTCGCCGTCATATCGATGCCTTTAAAGCGCAAACGCCAGTCGAGGTGATTGAAGACGATATCCGCAATATCACCCTTGAGAACGCCTCGCTGGTGGTGCTGAATTTTACGCTTCAGTTCCTTAACCCGGACGATCGCCTGACGCTGCTGACAAAAATCTATCAGGGCCTTAACCCCGGCGGCGCGCTGGTGCTTTCGGAAAAATTCAGCTTTGAAGATAAAGAGATGGGCGAGCTGCTGTTCAACATGCACCACGATTTCAAGCGCGCCAACGGCTACAGCGAACTGGAAATCAGCCAGAAGCGCAGCATGCTGGAGAACGTAATGCTCACTGACTCGGTGGAAACGCACAAAGCGCGGCTGCGCCAGGCGGGCTTTGAGCACAGCGAACTCTGGTTCCAGTGCTTTAACTTCGGCTCGCTGGTGGCGGTGAAGAATGGGAGTCCGGCATGATCGATTTTGGCCGTTTTTACCAGCAGATTGCCTGTAGCCCGCTCAGCCCATGGCTGGAAACCCTTCCCGCGCAGATTGCCGCCTGGCAGCGTGAATCGCTGCACGGGCAGTTTAAGCAGTGGGCGAATTCGCTGGAGAACCTGCCTGCGCTGACCCCGGAGCGCCTTGATCTGCTGCATGGCGTTAGCGCACAAATGCAAGCACCGCTGGCGCAGGGGCAGCAGATGCGCATTGAGAAGCTGCTGCGCACGCTGATGCCGTGGCGCAAAGGCCCCTTCTCGCTTTATGGCGTGAACATCGATACCGAATGGCGTTCCGATCTCAAGTGGGAGCGCGTGCTGCCGCACATCGCCCCGCTTGCCGGGCGCACGATTCTGGACGTAGGCTGCGGCAGCGGTTATCACCTGTGGCGCATGGTAGGCGCAGGCGCGAAGCTCGCGGTGGGCATCGACCCGACCCAGCTTTTTCTCTGCCAGTTCGAGGCGGTGCGCAAGCTGCTCGGCGATGACCAGCGCGCGCACCTGCTGCCGCTTGGCATTGAGCAGATGCCCGCGCTGAACGCCTTCGACACCGTCTTTTCAATGGGCGTGCTTTACCATCGCCGTTCGCCGCTTGAGCACCTCTGGCAGCTTAAGGATCAGTTGGTTAACGAAGGCGAGCTGGTGCTGGAAACGCTGGTGGTGGAAGGCGACGCCAATACCGTGCTGGTGCCGGGCGAACGTTATGCGCAGATGCGCAATGTCTATTTCATCCCTTCCGCGCTGGCGCTTAAGAACTGGCTGGAGAAGTGCGGCTTTGTGGACGTGCGCATCGCCGACCACTGCCTGACCACCAGCGAAGAGCAGCGTCGCACCGACTGGATGACCAGCGAATCGCTGGCGGACTTCCTCGACCCACACGACAGCAGCAAAACGGTGGAAGGCTATCCGGCCCCGCTGCGCGCTGTGCTGGTGGCACGCAAGCCCTGATAAAAAGGGCAACCGCCCCCGTTTTTTCGCTAAGACAAAAAGCGCGCTCCTGAACTACGCTTGCAACAGACCGTTTTTCCGGAGCGCCCATTATGACCACCGAAACCGTCCACCGCTGGCCCCTTCCCGCCATCAACGGCTACAGCAACGATATTGATCACTTCGAACATCTTTTTGAAGTCCAGGCCACGCGCTGGGGGTTGCAGGAGGTCGAGCTCGGCAGCACCGGACACGGCATGATCTCCCTCTGGCAGTCGGTGGCGGCGAACAAGGGGTTGCCGCATGTGCTGCTTGCCGCCGGGTTTCACGGCGATGAACCGGCTGGAAGCTGGGGGCTGCTTAACTTTCTACAGCACAACTCCCCGCTGCTGCTCGATAAAATTTGCCTTACCTTTTTGCCGCTGGTGAATTTCAGCGGTATGCGCAACGGCCAGCGGCTGACCGCAGGCGGCAGAGATATGGCGAAGGGTTATGGCGTTGAGCCGCCCGCTTCTGAGGAAGCCGACCTGCTGCAGGCGAGCCTGCCGCTGCTGAAAGAGGCGGCGCGGGACGGTCTGCTCTGCTGCGGCGAGGCGCTGGAAGCGGAGCACGCCTGGCTATACAGCTGGGAGCCGGGAGGCGAGCCGGACGCTTTCTCCCTGACGCTTCGCGATGAACTGGCGGAATGCTTTCCCTTACACAGCGACGCCTTGCTTGAAGGGTGCCGGTGCCGGGAGGGGATTATTCATAACTATTTTGACGACAGCTTTGCCGCCTGGCTGGTAGCCGAAGGCGCGGCGGTCGCGACAAGAATTAAAACGCCAGGCAAAGCGCCTTTTGAACAGCGTATATTTGCCCACCACATGTTGACCAGCGCGTTTATTTCCGCCGTCATCAATCGAATGAGTTAATCTATTTCTTAAGGTGCTTATTTACGGCGCTGGTTTGCCCGCCAGACGGGCAATAAAACGTAGGTTTATATTGCCAGGCGGGAAAACGCGACTGTCGGCATCTTCCCGCCTGGCAAAAAAAGAAAAACCGCCCGTAGGCGGTTATTTTCAGCCTGCCGGCAGCGATTAATGTTTAATCTCAACCAGTTCTTTTACATCAGCTTTGTTGATTTGCTGCTTCACGCCATTGGCGTCTTTATAGCCCAGCAGGCCTGCTTCACTTTCTTGCGGCTTGCCCTGGCTTACAATGGTGCGGCCATCATTGGTGTGAATGGCGTAATTGCTGCTGGAGCACGCCGAAAGAAATAAAGACATCCCTACCAGTACGCCTGTTACGAGTGTTTTCTTCATATCCATCTCCTCATGTTATCTATTTCTTAATAACGTTAGTACATTCTGGCGATATATGCCTGGCAGGATTTAACAACCGCACAAAAATACCCTTTTCACGGCTCGTCTGTACTTTATGAAAAAAACGCTAAAATAAGGGGGCGGAAAGAAGCCGACTCGCATGAGCAAGCGCAGCGGCAAAAGCGATAAAAAAAGCCCCAACAACACATTGGGGCCTGGTACGAGCAAGCATCATATTGGGCGACATGATGCGCGGTAAAAAACGGGCGTTATGAAAAATGACGGGTCGGCGTGAGCGCCGCTTTCATGGCGGCGACCATAGCGCCATCCACAACGTAGCGGGAATACTCATCGGTACGGGCATCGGAAGACATTGAGACATTCGCGTTGCGATAGCGCATTGGCGAAGCCACCTGAATTCCTGCCGAACTGTGAAGTTCGTCAACACCCCCGGCAATAAAAGCGCCGAGGTTGCTGAGCCGTACACCTGCACCGGCCATAATGATTGGAGCACGGGATTGTGCTTTTAGTTCCCTTAATAATGAAAGTCCTTGCTCCGCCGTCGGCTGTTGGCCGGAAGTGAGAATGCGCGCCACGCCTAAATCCGCTAATTCTTGCAGCGTTTTCATAGGGTTAGCGCACATGTCAAACGCGCGATGAAACGTCACCGCCATGCCTTGTGAGGCATAAATAATTTTTTGCATGCGGGGAATATCCACGTCGCCCTCTTCGTTCAGCACCCCGGTGACGAGCCCCGGGTAGCCCAGTTCTCGCACGAAGGCGATATCGTCGAGCATCACTTCAAACTCCGCATCGGTATAACAGAAGTCGCCGCCGCGGGGACGGATAATCGGGTGCACCGGGATTTTCACGCTTTCACGCACCCGCTTCAGCGTGCCCGGCGAAGGCGTCAGCCCACCCTCCGCGGGTGCCGCGCACAGTTCAATTCTGTCCGCCCCGGCGCGTTCGGCGGTGATCGCGCACGCCAGGCTGTAACAGCAAATTTCCAGCAAAGCCATTGATTTCTCCCTTATTAGCGTCAGCGGTTGTATCGATTTGCCACGGTGTTAGTCTGGAGTAACCACCGGGCAGGAGCAAATCATGACATTCAATTTTGACGAGGGTATCGACCGCCATCACAGCGACAGCGTGAAGTGGCGAAAATATGGCGAAGCGGTGCTGCCAATGTGGGTGGCGGACACGGATTTCCGCGTGCCGGAGTGCATTACCCAGGCGCTGCAACGCCGGGTAGCGCACGGCGTTTTTGGCTACGGTGCGCACCCGACGGGGCTGGATGAAGCGACCCTTAGCTGGTGCGAGCGGCGCTACGGCTGGAAAGTGGCGCCGCAGTGGCTGGTCTTTATGCCGGGCGTGGTCAGTTCACTGAACCTTTGCGTTCGCGCCTTTACGCAGGCGGATGAACTTTCCATCGCCCCCACGCCCATCTATCCCCCTTTTCGCCGGGCCGCCGCGCTGGCGGATCGCCAGCAGCTTCTGGCGCCGCTAACGCTTGTGGATAACCGCTGGGTTATCGATCTCAACGCCCTTGAAGGCCACCTCACTGGCCGGGAGCGGTTGCTGATGCTCTGCAACCCGCAAAACCCAGGCGGTACGGTTTATCGCCGTGAAGAGTTGCTGGCGCAGCTGGCGTTTGCCCGTGAGCACGATCTGATCGTCTGCTCAGACGAGATCCATTGCGATCTGCTGCTGGAGCCAGGCGTGCGCCACACGCCCTTCGCCACGCTGAATGAAGAGGCGGCCCAGCGCAGCATTACGCTGATGTCCCCCTCCAAGAGCTTTAACATCGCCGGGCTTGGCGCTTCGGTGGCGATAATTCCCAACCCGGAACTGCGTAAGCGCTTTAGCAAGGCGATGGCCGGTATTGTGCCGCATGTGGATGTGCTGGCGCTGACCGCCGCCGAAGCGGCCTGGCGCGACGGCGAGCCCTGGCTTGCGGCGCAATGCGACTATCTTCGCCGCAACCGGGACAGGCTGTGCGATAGCGTAAACGCCCTGCCCGGTCTGCGCGTTGCGCCGCCGCAGGCGACCTACCTTGCCTGGGTGGACGCAAGCGGCCTGGGCGTAGAAAACCCGGCGCGTTTCTTCCACGCCGCCGGGTTAGGCTTTTCGCCAGGCGGCGATTTTGGCGAACCTCAGTTTGTGCGTATTAACTTCGGCTGCACCGCCGCCACGCTTGAGGAGGCAATCAATCGGCTAACGCGTGCGGTGAATACCAGGTCCGCGTAGTCAGCCAGACTTCTAAAACGATGGTAAGCCGTCCTGTGGGCGGCATTGTCGTTATTTCTCGTTTTGCAAAGGAAACAGCTTCTTATACGTCTGCGCCATTTCCGCCGCCCTGGCCTGATTCCCCCGGAACTGCTCAATCATCATCATGCTGCGCCAGACATTGGCGTCGTTATGGCGCAGCGACCACGCCTGCGCCCGTGCCATAAATTCGTCCAGGTTCGCCGCGTTGCGGGTGCGGTTGTAGTTCATCAGCAGGGCCACCATTTCGTCGAACTGCGCGCGTTCAGACTGCGTGGCGAAGTACCACGGCGCGGGAGACGGGAAACCGGCAAACTGGCTGCGCTCAAGCGCCGTCAGCTGGTGGTTAGCGTAAAGCCCCGCCCCGCTGAAGACGATGAGCGCCGCACCGCAGAGCACGGCAGCCAGCCGCGGCGCCCGGGCTGCCCGGCGTGCAGCCGGCGGCGCTTGCGCCACGCCCAGGCGCAGCAGCAGCAGGAACAGCGCGAAGTGAATGAACGACTGGTAAAACGGGTACTCCAGGTTCAGGTGCGCCAGCAGCGGCACAATCAGCAGCGCGTATGCCAGCGTTGCGCGGCGGGTTTTCAGGGCGCGGATGAGCATCCTTACCCAGCCCGCGAACAGCACGAGCATGCCCGCCAGCGCCGTGATGCCGCCCTGGAACCACGCGTACAGCAGCTCGTTGTGCGGGTGGGTGACCGGCACGCGGAAGGTGTAACCCGGGTGCGCCAGCAGCCAGCGGCTGAAGGCGTACTCAAACGTGCCGTAGCCCCATCCCGCCCACGGGTGCAGCATTATCAGCTGCCAGGTGATGTGCAGGATATGCCGGCGCTCCTGCGTGGAGCCGGCGTAATCCCGCGCCATCAGGAACGGTTCGCCGTTGACCAGCACCGTGACGTGCTGCGTGATGTACCAGCCCGCCCAGGCGCTGAGCGCCATCACGGCCAGCGCCGCGCCTGCACGGAGGGCTTTTCCCCGCCCGGCAACGGCGCAGAGCGCGGCAATGACGGCGACAGCGCCGACAGCCCCGGCGCGGGACTGGTTCAGGGCCAGCACAAACGCAAGCACGCCGAGGCCTGCGGTTATCAGCACAGCGGTTATCCCCCTGGCGCGCCGTTCCGTCAGCAGCAGCAGGAAGCCGCAGCCGGCGCCGGTGGCGAGAAAGCTCGCCAGCAGGTTCACCTGCTGGAAAATGCCGTAGGGGCGGCCCTGGTTGCGCAGCCAGTCGAACTCATACAGCCGGGCGGCGAGGTGCGGGCAGAAGGCCTGCAGCAGGCCGGTGCCCGCCTGGCCCAGCGCCAGCACAAACACCGCCAGCAGCGCCGCGCGCCGGTGGCGTGGCGTGAACGGCAGGCGCAGCAGCGCCAGCCACAACAGGAGCGCCGCCAGCAGCACCCACACGCCGGGGTTGCCGCGCGCCTGCAAAAGCCACGGCAGAAGCAGCAGCAGCCCGCCCGCCAGCAGCAGCGGCTGGCGCTCCGCCCCGCCTTTGTTATGCCGCCACGCCAGCACCATCACCACCAGCCCCAGCCCCAGCCAGCAGAGAAATGTGAGGTTAAAAGGCAACGCCACGCCTGCGCCACCTGAATTAGCAACATATATTTCCAGCACGACAGCAAGCGTGATAGCTAATAAACATTTCATAGAAAAAAGAGAGCCACTTTTAATTAAATGCTGTTGCCTTTTAACAGAAAAGGCTCTGTCAGCCCCTGAACAGACAAAAAGACTGACCAAATAAACATGAGAAAATGTAAAAATTCAAATGACTAGCTGAGTTACATATCAGGACGAGAAAAACCTCATCCTGATATAGTAAACATCCGCAATACAAATATTACTGCTGGGTCATAACAAGCACAGCATTGGCTGTAAAAGCTCCGGTGGGAATATCCTCTAACTTAATGACAGGATCACGCACTGCTGCAAAACTCAGATTCAGCGTGTTAGAGCCCTGCAAAAATGTAACGGTTTTAATATCCGCTGGGGTAAGTGGATTGTTGTCATAAAGAACAGAAACACCTACACCATTAGCGGATGTTTTTACTGCCTGACTATTTCCGATAGATATTGGCGTATAGTTTAGTTTCATATCCACGGTAACATTTCCACCAGTACAGTTTACCGTAAAGGGGACATTCTTCGCCGTAACCGTGTCTGGCGATGTCGATATTTCAGAGCGCTCAAGCGTTCCTAAAGACACGGAAAGTGCATTATCGCTGTTAATTGTACAGGACGTATCAGGCACTGGCGGCCCAGGAGGAAGAGGGTTACCTCCGTCATGACAGTTACCCACCATAATATTATATTCAACGCCTGCCTCATCGACAATGAAATAACACCACCATAACTCAAAAGGCGCATGTACTCGGGTGCTGACAGATTCCCCATCAGGGCTTGCATTCTGGTCCACTATTGGACGTTCTGCATCCAAGTAAAAAGGGGTACTTGTAGAAACGAGATCAATTCCTTGATTATTTTTTATTCGCAACCTTATTCTGTAATTTCCTGCATGAGGAGCATAACCATAACTAAAGACAGTACATGGCTTTTTAGGATGCACTGCGATCTCCACTAATACCCATGTAGAGTCTCTATTAACTTCGTAGGTATTTTCACAACTATCAGCCATAATTCCGGTCTGCTGATCGGTTTCATTCACTGCAAACGGACTTATAATTTGCGCATCCGCTGGCGGGATCAATATAACTGATAAAAAAACCAATAATAACAATTTTTTTATAGCGCTCATTCCGCTATATATTACACAATAAGCGTTCATAGTAAATTTAGTCTCATAAGCTTAAGGATACGCCAGCTCAAATGTTGCAGTTGCCGTAAAATCGCCAGGTATTATTGTCTGCTGAGAAATAGCTGATGGTTCGCCCTGCACATAAACGCCCAAGATAAAATTATTTGTGCCCTTGGACAGTATATATTCCGGCGTAGGCTGATTAAACGGCAATGCACTGCCCTCGGAAGATTCCATACCAATAGCAATACCTGTCGCCGCGCCAGTGACAGCCAGCAGGCCCGGCAAAGCCGTGCTTTCGGTCCCCTTAAACGTCAAGGTGACTTTACTTCCGATATTGGTATCGCAATCCGTAAGCTTCACCACAAAGGGCTCGCTTTTTGTACGCGTATTTTGATATAGATACTTTTCTACGATCGATCCAAAATCCACTACAATATCGCTGTTCTGCGGATCGAGATTGCAGGGTTCACTGACCAGCGCACCGCTGAAATGAAGGTTATTATCCGTGGCCTGCGCGCTTGTGAAGCTGCTGCTCATTGCAACCAGTAATGTAAATGCATAAAGCGACAATCGATTATTCGTTAACGTATTCATTATTGACCTCACTCATATTGCGCAGTCAATGTTGCAGTGGCAGTAAAGGGCTGCTCGGTGAGCGTTTTCGCCGGATCTTTTACCGGTACGGCAGTCAACTTCAGAGACTGCAATGCTCCCAACGTCGTGTTCAGCGGCTCGTTTAACCTCATCGACTGGCCGTTAGCCTGAATCTGTAAGCCCAGACCGTCTGCGGAAGTGACGACTGCCGCATCATCAAAACTTTGCGCGGTACCGGTTACCATTAGACTCAGTTGCGAGTCGTCAGGCGCACCGTGGCAATCCACGCTGTAAGGAATAGGCTGGCCGTGATCAATGCCGTTCACCCCATTAATACTGATGTTGCCAAAAGAGATATCCATTATCTGATCATTCGAGACTGTACATGGGGTGGAAATAATATATTTCCCCTGAAATGTTATATTCATCGAATCACCCGATTGCTCAGCCAGGCTCGGTTGTGCTGCAACAGAGAACATCAGTCCCAGGGCGAAAAGCGTTATAGCTTTCATTTTGCTTTTCATAACCTGTAACCTTAATTAAATGCCATCGTTAGCGTGCCGGAGGCGGTAAACGTATCGCCACTGACAACGTTATTACTATTGGTTGTGCTGGTCTGAACCAGCTCCGCCTCAAGCGCTGGTGGATTATCCTGATCGATCGTGAACCAGGATCCCATATTTTGCGGCGCGCCGTTGACTAGCAATTCAACCCCTACAATGCCCTTATCGGTATCCAGGATCTGAACGCCATTGTAGGTTTTATAACTGCCTCCCGTACTGCTAAGTTGCATCTGCAGCAATCCTGCACTGTCTCCACTGCATTTAAAATCGCTAGCAATCGGCTTACGGTAGCTGCCCTCCATCGTCACGCTGTTGCTAGTACCCGCTTTTAACCGAACCTCGCCAAAATCCACCGTCAAACTACCGCCGTTATTAAACTGGCAAGAGCCGTTCGCAACGATAGTGCCATCAATATTAATATTAAGGTCATATGTGGAGCCTGTATTCCCCAACGCCGCTGGGCTCATGCAGGAAAAAAAAAGCATGCCCATCGTCGTCATACACCGCACACCACCGCCGAGCTTCAGGGAAAGCATAGATTCAAACCATGTTATGTTTTTCATGCTTATCCTTACTCGTAAATCATGCTGAAGTTAATCAGCGCATGGTACGGCCCGGCGGTGAACGGCGCGGCGGTGCGCTCCGGCGCCAGGGTGAAGGTCACCCGGTCCTGGCCCGGCGTCAGCAGCAGCGTGTCGCTCTCACGCGAGAGCTTCACCGTCTGCCCCCGGCTGTCGCGCAGGCGCAGCCCGATACCCGACGCGCCCGTCACTTTCACCAGCTCCGGGTTCGTGTCGTCCGCCTTCGCCACAAAACGCGCCCGGTAGGGCGGCTGCTGCGTGCTCACCGTTTCGGTCAGCGGCGTGATGTTGCTGCTCCAGTTGCCGAGCACCGGGCAGTCGCGCAGGCGCAGCGTCACCGTCACCGGCCGGGGGCTCTGCCCCGGAAGCCTGACATCCGCCCGCGCGGTGGCGCCCAGGTCCACCTCCTGGTACGCCGAGTCCATGGTCAGCCGGCAGGTGTTCTCCAGCAGGCTGCCGTACACGTAAAGCTGGCCGTTATCCGCCAGCGGCAGTTCATCCGCCGCCGCACCGGCCGCGGCCAGCGCCAGCAGGCCGGCAAGTAATCTCATCCTGTTCATCGTGTGCCTCCTTTCACCGGCGGTTACTTTTTGTCCTGCACCAGCTTACCGGTGCAGGTGGCCCCGCCACAGCTGAACTGAAGCTGCGGGCGGCCGCCGTAGTCGTTGACGTAGCTCAGCACCGGGCTGGCGCCGAACGCGGCGGCGGACGCCTCAAGGGTGGCGCTGCCCTTCGGGCTCACCATCACCGGCTCAAACGGCACGGCTTTGCCCTTCACCCCCGCCGTGCCCTCCACCAGAGTCAGGTAGTACGGCGTCGGGTTGTTGACCACATATTTGTCGCCGTTGCGGGTGAGCGTGACTTTTTCCACCCAGTCGCCCTTCGCCGCCTGGGTCTTGTCCAGCGCAATGGCCGCCGGGCGGTAGAACAGCTTGATGCGGGTCTGCAGCGCTATCTGCAGGGTGTTGGGCTTGTCGCTGCGCGGCGGGATTTCCCGCAGGTTGAAGTAGAACAGCGTCTCCCGGTCCTGGGGCAGCGCGGCGACGGCCGGCGCGGCCTGCACCTTCACCTGGCTCTTCGCCCCCGGCTCCACGCGCTGCACCGGCGGCAGCACCGTCAGCGGGCTGGCGATTTTGTTGCCCTGCGCGTCTTCCATCCAGGCCTGGGCCAGGTAGGGCAGCTTTTTGTTCTCGTTGCTGATGTTCAGGCTCACCGACTTCTCGCCGCCGTTATAGACCACACGGGTGCGGTCCAGGGCGATGGCCGCGCAGGCCTGCTGCGCGGTGAGGATACTCACCAGGGCAACACTGATAACGGAAAGGTTCGGTTTACGGATTAATGGCTTCATTTCTGCATACTCGGTAAAAGTGGTTCTGCGCCGTGCCTCAGTGGCACGGCAGTAACAGATTTCCGTTCTGGCTCACTCCTGCGAGGCTCGCCGGCAGGGTCACCGCGCACTGCGCCGCCCCGTTCCAGCTCACGCTCAGTCTGGCGCCCGGCTTCAGGCCGCTGAGGTACGCCTGGCCCTCGTCGTTGACGAGGCCGACCTCCTGTTTCTCCGCGTTGCGCACGCTGGCGCCGAACGGCGGGTAGCTGCCGTCCGCCAGGCGGATAACCGCCATCGCCTTCTGCCCGGCAATCACGTTAAACCGGCGGTAGCCGATGGCCCCCTCGGTCAGCGTCGCCTGGGCCACCGAGGCCGTGGCCTCGGCGTTCTCCGGCAGGTTGTTGATGTCCAGGCTCAGGCTGTTCTTGCTGTAGTCGCTGACCTCAGTAATGACCGCCTTGCCGAAGCGGTTGGTGTACGTGTTGTTGCTGTAGCCGTGCACCGGGATATCCGCCGCGTCGCCGGTATCCACCAGCACGCGGGTGCCGCCCGCCACGTTCGAGCGGTGCAGCGCCGCCCCCTTCGCCGTGGCGGTCAGGCCGCCGCGCAGCGAGAGCCCCGCCGCGCTGTACTGCCCGTGCTGGTAGTCCAGGTTGCCTGGTGACCTCCGCCAGGTCGCCCGGGTGGTCGTAGTAGCCGCTGAGGCTGCCGCCGTCATCCGTGCCGCCCGCCGCAACGCGGTAGTTGTCGCCGTTGTCCAGCCGGCTGTAGTAACTCAGGTTATGGCTGCTGGCGTCGCCGCTGTACGACGAGTTCAGCCCGAGCGTGCCCGCATCCCCCCACGGCACCGAGAGCGACAGGTACATGCCGTCGTCATTCTCGCCGTTAAATTTGTTGCGGTAGGCGGTCAGCGAGGCGCTGATGTTCTTCCACCTGCCGATATCAAAGTAGCGCGACAGCGACAGGCTGTAGCGGTCCTCCGCCGGGTTGTTCCAGTAGGTCTGGTGCGAGTAGTTGAGGTACGCGCTCAGGCCCAGCTTCTCGAACTGCTGGCTGAAGGTGACGGTGTACATCTCCTTGCTCTGCATGTAGTCGCCGTAATCCGAGCGGTAGCTCACGTAGTCGGCGAAGCTCATGAAGTCCTTCTCCGAGAAGCGGTAGCCCGCAAAGGTCACCTGGCTGCCGGTCCCGTCAAAGGTCTTCGAATAGCTCACCCGGTACGACTGGCCGTGGCGGTGCTCGTTCTCAAGCTTGGCGTCCGAGCGGGTCACGTCGAAAGCCAGCGCGCCGAGCGCCATCAGGTCGCGGCCGATACCGGCGGCAAGCGAGATGTACTTCGAGCTCGAGACCATGCCGCCGTACAGCGACCAGCCGTTGCTGACCCCCCAGGAGAACTCGCCGGTGCCGAAGGTGTCGCCGTCGGCATGGTGGTCATAGCTGGTGGGCTTGCCGGCGTAGAACTTGTAGCGCACGCTGCCTGGCCGGGTCAGGTACGGGATACTCGCCGTGTTGACCTTGTATTCCTGGACCGAGCCGTCCTGCTCCTGGACGCGCACGTCCAGCGTGCCGGTGACCGCGGTGCTCAGGTCCTGAATGGCAAACGGCCCCGCCGCCACCTGGGTCTCGTATATCACCCGCCCCTGCTGGGAGACGGTGACCCGGGCGTTGGTCTTCGCCACGCCGGTAACCTCCGGCGCGTAGCCGCGCAGGTTCGGCGGCAGCATGTTGTCGTCCGACACCACGCTCGCCCCGGTGAAGCGGAAGCTGTCGAACAGGGCCGAGTTCACGTAGTCCTCGCCGAGCGTCAGCTTCGCCTTCAGCCCGGTCAGCGCGCGGTAGAGGTACAGCCGGCTCCAGGTCCACTGCTTCTGGCCGCTGCTGTATTCACCGCTGCGGTCGTCGTAGTTCGCCTGCCAGTCGGCGCGGGCGCGCCACGCCCCGAGGTTGGCGCCGACGGTGCCGTTGCCCGAGACGGTGTTGTCATCGCCGCCGCGCTCGTTATGGCGCGCCTGGGCGTTCAGGTTGTAGTCCGCCAGCAGGCCGGGAATGCCGTTGTCCCACATCGCGGGCGGCACCCAGTCGTCCGAGCTGTACTCGAGGTAGGCCTGCGGCACGCTCACCGCAAGCAGGCCGTTGCCGAGGTCCGGCGTCACCTCCACGCCGCTGAGCGCGGTGACATCCAGACACTGCCCCTGGTGCCAGGGCTTCAGCGCCGCCAGGTATTTTTCCTTCAGGCCGAAACTCTTCACCACCTCCGGCGCCAGGCAGGCCACGGAGCGGTTTTTGTCCGTTTCCGCCGGGTAAACGCTGACCGTCCGCTCGTCCAGTTCGTTCTGGTTGACCTTAATGCGGAAGGTGTAGTCGCCCGGCATGATATAGCCGCGTTTTGAAAACTGGCTTAAATCGATATTCTGTTTGTCCTTCACATCCAGCACGTCGGTATTAAACTGGATGTCGTCCGCCGCCACTGCCGGCGCGCGGATCCCCGCCAGCACGCAGACGGTCAGTGCGGAAAGTTTTATTATTCTGACCGCGCCGTGATTGATTCGCGCCGTCGCGTCGCGCGCTTTGTTACGCGTTTTATTAATAGAAATGTCAGCCATGTCCGTTATATCCGCCAGAGGATGAAAAACAGTCAGAAATAATCAACCCGGTAGCGGATAACGGCGCGGTAGTCGCCGGCCATTAATTCGCGCGTGGTGGTTTTCAGCGTCAGGTAATAATCCAGGCGGATATCGTCCGCCGCCGCCTGGCGGTAAGAGACGGCCTCGCCGGGGCGTATCACCGCGCCGCGGCTGTCGGTGAGCTCCAGCGCCACGCCGGACGCCATGCCGCCGACGCGGAACAGCCCGTCCTCGCGCTCGCCGTCAAAGGTCACCTGCAGCACCTGCCAGGGCGCCGGGTCGTCCGCCTGCGCCAGCGCGCAGCCGGTCAGGCTGATGGAAAACGGATGCGGCTCGCCCTGTCCGGTGCGCCGCATATGGCCGCGCGTCTCGCTGCCCATCGCCACCGTCTGGTCGCTGTCGCCGGTGGTGATGTCGCAGGCGCTCGACAGAATGACGCCTTCCATACTCACCCGCCCGGTAAGCCCCAGGTCAAATTCGCTGCCCGGCGTGGCCGCCTGCCGGGAGGCCTGCGCCGCGCAGGCAGCCGCCAGCAGCGCGAACGCCGTGGCGCCGCGTAAGAATCTGTTCATGAGTTCCGTCTCTGGTGTCTGAAAAAAAACACATGCCCGCCCGCGCGGGCATGTGTTAAGGGGGGACTGCGATTACTGGTAGGCCAGGGTGAAGTCGGCCACCGCAGTGAAGTCACCCGGGGTCACGGTGGCAGAGGCGCCGTCGCCCTTCAGGTAGGCGGAGAACAGCAGGGTGTTGTTGCCGTTCTGCAGCTGGCGCGCCGCAGAAGCTTCGCCCAGTTTGATCTGCTCGCCGTCGCCGTTGGTCAGGATGATGCTTGCGCCCTTGGCGGTACCGGTGATGCCCAGTGAGCCGTCAGTCGCGCCTTCCGCACCGGTGAAGGTGGTTTTGACGGACTTCAGGGTCGTGGTGTCGCAGTTTTCCAGTTTGATTTCAAAATTACGCGGTACGGAAGTACCGGTGTTGCCGCTGGCCTTCAGCGCCACGTTGGACACCTGGCCCAGATTCACGGTCTGGTCGATGCTGTCCGGGTTAATGGAGCACGGTGCGTCGATAATGGAGCCGGTGAAGGTCACCTTACCGTGGCCCTGATCTGCCGCCTGTGCAGACGCTGCCAGAACCAGACCCATTACCGAAGCCAGAGCAACTTTTTTGAAGTTCATACGTATATCCTTTAAATTAATTAAGTCCTTGGGAAATAACAGTCAGCGTTCATCCGCGTTTATTTACTAAACGCAGTTAATAACTGATTATTTTATTAATGCCTGGTTGCTCAGCGATATTAACGAACAAATTACATTTAATATCGGCATTCATTTTCATAGCCAGAAGAATTACCTCTGGGTTCTGATAACTGAACACTTTGAACCAAACTGTT
>KK211221.1:391346-874492 GCA_000621185.1 Franconibacter pulveris DSM 19144 | reverse complement strand
TGATAGGCCGGGTGTGTAAGCGCAGCGATGCGTTGAGCTAACCGGTACTAATGAACCGTGAGGCTTAACCTTACAACGCCGAAGATGTTTTGGCGTGATTTGAGAGAAATTCAGCTTGTGACGGATAAGCACTCATGGCGAAAGCGGTGAGTGAACAGAATCTGCCTGGCGGCCGTAGCGCGGTGGTCCCACCTGACCCCATGCCGAACTCAGAAGTGAAACGCCGTAGCGCCGATGGTAGTGTGGGGCCTCCCCATGCGAGAGTAGGGAACTGCCAGGCATCTAATTAAGCAGTAAAACCGGGGCAACAAACCGGTGGTTGTAGAAAAATTCGGTGGAGCGGTAGTTCAGTCGGTTAGAATACCTGCCTGTCACGCAGGGGGTCGCGGGTTCGAGTCCCGTCCGTTCCGCCACTTATTATGAAGCCCTGAGCATTAGCTCAGGGCTTTTTTGTTTCTGCAGCCCCATTATTGCTTTAACAGCAATAATCCTCTGTCACTAGCGATCTTTTTCTTCTGCAGCTGACCCTCGATAATCTTCTTTCTCAACGAAAATGAGTTAAAGAGGATTTATGACAGTTCCTGCATTTGGTCTTGGTACCTTCCGTCTCAAAGATGACGTCGTCATCGCGTCCGTTAAAACCGCTCTTGAGCTGGGTTATCGCGCTATCGATACCGCACAAATTTATGACAATGAAGCAGCTATTGGTCAGGCTCTCGAAGAGAGCGGCGTTGCACGTCGCGATCTCTACATCACGACAAAAATCTGGACCGAAAATCTGAGCAAGGAAAAGCTCATTCCCAGCCTGAAAGCGAGTCTGCAAAAACTCCGCACTGATTATGTCGATCTGACGCTGATTCACTGGCCATCGCCTGGTGATGCCGTGGCGGTTGAAGAATTTATGCAAGCGCTGCTTGAAGCAAAGAAAGAAGGGCTGACGCGTGAAATCGGTATCTCTAATTTCACCATTCCGCTAATGGAACGGGCCATTGCTGCTGTCGGTGCTGAACAGATTGCGACTAATCAGATTGAGCTTTCGCCTTATCTGCAAAATAAAAAGGTCGCGGCGTGGGCTAAAGCACATGGTATCCCTGTTACATCGTATATGACGCTGGCGTACGGCAAGGCGCTGGAAGACGAAGCCATTGCCCGTATTGCGGCAAAGCATCATGCTACGCCTGCGCAGGTGATTCTGGCCTGGGCACTGGCGCTGGGGTATGCCGTCATTCCGTCTTCAACGAAGCGAGCAAACCTGCAGAGTAACCTGCAGGCGCAACAGCTAACGCTTGATGAGGAAGATATGAACGCCATTGCCGCGCTCGATCGTAACGAGCGTCTGGTAAGCCCGGAAGGTTTAGCGCCCCAGTGGGACTAAGCGTCTGCTCTATTTACAGCCCTTCACGGGGCTGTTTCACATGTTCGCTCAGAAAATCGATGAATGCCCGGATGCGTGTACTAACGGCACGGTCGCTGTAATAAACTGCGCTGAACGGCATTTCTACGGGTAAGCGATGCTCAGCGAGCAATTCCACGACCTCTCCACTCGCTATTTCTTTATCAATCATATAGTCCGACAGACAGGCAATCCCATTGCCTGTCAGACACAGTTGCTTAATTGTCTCCCCGCTGTTGGAAGATAATCCCACCTGAATATCATGCAGCTGACCATCCTGCCGCGCCACCGGCCAGGTATTCAGCGACACGGGTTCGGTAAAGCCAAGGCAAACATGATCGTCGAGATCTTCGACGGTTTGCGGCACGCCATAACGATCCAGATAGTCAGGCGAGGCGACGAGCTTACGGTAACTGCTGAACAGAGGGCGAGCCCGCAGGCTGGAGTCTGTCAGATTACCGGCGCGAATAGCCACATCCACTTTACGCTCAATGAGATTGATAAAGGTTTCAGAGGAGACCAGCGAGAGCGTGACCTCCGGATAGCGTTCACGAAAAGGTTTGATTAGCGGCATTAAAAAATGCAGGACTACAGGCGTAGCGGCATCAATCCGCAGTAAACCGCGCGGCGTATGGCGGGTTTCCATTAGCTCATTCTCGGCGGCTGCCATCTCCTGCAAAATTTGTTGAACGCGACGGAAATAGCGTTCGCCTTCTTCGGTGAGACTAAGCTGACGCGTCGTGCGGTTCAGCAGGCTCACGCCAAGCTTCATCTCCAGCTTCTTAACCGATCGACTTACCGCCGAGTTCGCGAGCCGTAGCTGTTCTGCCGCCCGGCTAAAACTGCCGCTTTCCACCACCGCGACAAAAATAGCCAGCTCTTCAGACGTTGCCTTCATTGTTGCTTCTCCGGCAAAATTTTATTGTGATTTTGAATATTTTTGTTATTTAAGCATTTCTCCATACTGCACGCCAACACTGAACCACTGCTTATGGAGATAAATTATGCCTCTGGCATTGCTCGCTCTGACCATCAGTGCCTTTGCAATAGGCACGACCGAATTTGTTATCGTTGGCCTTGTGCCCACTATCGCTGAACAGCTTGGCGTCTCGCTGCCTTCTGCGGGACTGTTGGTTTCGCTTTATGCTCTGGGCGTGGCGGTTGGCGCGCCGGTATTGACCGCGCTGACGGGAAAAGTGCCGCGTAAACAGCTGCTGGTCGGGCTGATGGCGCTTTTTACCGCCGGCAACGTGCTCGCCTGGCTGGCGCCGGGTTATGAAACGCTGGTTGTGGCGCGAGTGCTAACAGGCCTTGCGCACGGCGTTTTCTTTTCAATTGGTTCCACTATTGCCACAAGTCTGGTGTCAAAAGAGAAAGCGGCTTCCGCCATTGCCATTATGTTTGGCGGCCTGACCGTCGCGCTGGTCACCGGCGTGCCGCTGGGGACTTTCATCGGGCAGCAC
This sequence comes from Franconibacter pulveris DSM 19144, assembly GCA_000621185.1. Lineage (GTDB taxonomy): Bacteria > Pseudomonadota > Gammaproteobacteria > Enterobacterales > Enterobacteriaceae > Franconibacter > Franconibacter pulveris. The sequence goes on along the minus strand of KK211221.1, from coordinate 871,636 downwards.
TTTGGCTGGCGTGAAACGTTTCTTGCGGTCTCGGCGCTTGGAGTGATTTCGCTAATCAGCAGCCTGATTCTGGTGCCGAAGGACATTCCTGGTCGCGCCGTTGCGGGCCTTAAGGCACAGCTTAACGTGCTGACGCATCCCCGCCTGTTGATGATCTACGCGATAACTGCGCTGGGCTACGGCGGCGTATTTACTGCGTTCACCTTCCTTGCGCCGATGATGCAGAGTCTGGCGGGTTTTAGCCCTGCGGCAGTGAGCTGGATCCTGCTCGGGTATGGCGTTTCTGTTGCTGTCGGTAATATCTGGGGAGGTAAACTGGCCGATCGCCATGGCGCAGTGCCTGCGCTTAAGTTTATTTTTGCCGCGCTGGCGTTGTTGCTGCTTGTCTTCCAGTTCACCGCTTCCATACAGTATGCGGCGCTGGCGACCGTGCTGGTAATGGGCATCTTTGCGTTTGGCAACGTGCCGGGTTTACAGGTTTATGTCGTGCAAAAGGCGGAGCAGTATGCGCCGGATGCTGTCGATGTCGCTTCCGGGTTGAATATCGCGGCGTTTAACGTAGGGATAGCGATGGGATCGGTCATAGGCGGCCAGACGGTAGCGCATATCGGGCTTGCCCAGACGCCGTGGATCGGCGCGGTAATTGTGGCCATCGCCCTGGTGCTGGTGAGCCTGAGCGGCCGTCTCGATAGCAAGCCGCGTCTGGCGCTGGGTTAACTTTAGCTAAAGACAGTTCGTACATTTCCTCACTGCCTGGCGTTGAAACTGTGAGCTAAAATCCCTATAACTGATAAGCCGTCACGTCATTGTGACGGCTATCTCAACGGAGGCATTCAGCGAAACGTGCGAAAAACAACCTATGCCATGCGCTACATTGCCGGCCAGCCAGCAGAGCGAATCTTACCGCCAGGCTCCTTCTCGGGCATTGGCCAGGCGCTGCCGGCGGGGGAACCGTTGCCCGGACATGATGTGCTGCGTGTGCTGGTATGGAACATCTTCAAACAGCAGCGTGCCGAATGGTTATCCGTATTACAGACCTTTGGTAAAGATGCTCATCTGGTTTTGCTTCAGGAGGCGCAGACCACGCCTGAACTGGTCTCTTTCGCCACAAAAAATTATCTGGCTGCCGACCAGGTGCCTGCTTTCGTGCTGCCGCAACACCCCTCCGGCGTAATGACGCTGGCTGCGGCTCACCCGGTTTATTGCTGCCCATTGCGTGAGCGGGAGCCCATCCTGCGACTGGCGAAATCGGCGCTGGTGACGGTCTATCCTTTGCCGGATAGCCGCATGCTGATGGTGGTGAATGTGCACGCGGTAAACTTCAGCCTTGGGGTGGATGTTTACAGTAAACAGTTAGGACCGATTGGCGATCAGCTGGCGCATCACAATGGTCCGGTCATTATGGCAGGGGATTTCAACGCCTGGAGCCGGCCGCGTAAAAACGCGTTATATCGCTTCGCCCGCGAGATGGCGCTGCGTGAGGTTCGCTTTACTGACGACCAGCGTCGTCGCGCTTTTGGCCGTCCGCTCGATTTTGTCTTTTACCGGGGATTAGCCGTGCATGAAGCTTCCGTGCTGGTTACCCGCGCTTCCGACCATAACCCATTGCTGGTCGAATTCAGCCCGGGCAAGCCTGAGAAGAAATAGGGTGGCATAAACGCGTCTGGTCGCCCGCTTAGTCTGAAAGCGGCGCAATAAAAAAGGCACCGGGGGAATCGGTGCCATTTTTAGCATTTTCGCGTTACGATCAGGAGTCCGGCGTCGCGCTATCGTTCACGAAGAGCGTGAGCTGGTCGCCAGGCCGCAATTTATCCGCATCGCTATTCCAGCGCATTACATCCTTGATGTTTACGCCGTGGCGTTTCGCAATGCTCGACAGAGAGTCGCCTTTACGCACGCGATAGGTAATGCTGTCGCTGTTGCTGGCGAGGCTTGTCGCGCCGCTGGCGCTGCCTACTGTTAACGTCTGGCCGATTTTCAGGTTCGCGCCGCGCAGGTTATTCCAGCGTTGCAGATCCTTCGTCGAAACGTTCATTCGCGCCGCGATAGTGGAAAGCGTATCGCCGGAGCGCACTTTATAAGTGCGGCTTTCAACCGGGCTCGCATCCGCCAGCATCTGCGGCTGGATAGCTTCGATTTCCCCGGCCGCCAGCGAGCTTCTCAGCTGCTCAGCATGCTTTTGCGGCACCATGACGTATTTCGGCCCGCTTTTGCCCAGCGTATCGCCTTTCACGCCCGCATTGAACGTTTTCAGCTTGCTGACAGGCATGCCGGCCATTTCCGCCAGCTGATCCATATCAACCGGGTTATTGACCTTCACGCGCGCCAGCGCACGACTTTCGTCGGACGTAGGCAAACGTACCCCGTAACGCTTGCTGTTTTTGAGAATATCACTCAAAGCCAGCATCTTAGGCACGTAGATTTTGGTTTCCTGTGGCAGTGAAAGCGACCAAAAATCCGTGGATTTTCCTCGTGCTTTATTCGCTTTCATTGCCTTCAATACACGACCTTCGCCGCTGTTATAGGCCGCCACGGTCAGTAACCAGTCGCCGTCAAACATGCGGTTAAGACGCTGCATCATATTGAGCGCGGCGGTTGTTGAGGCCACCACGTCGCGACGCGCATCATAATTGCGGGTCTGTTTTAAACCATAATTACGCCCCGTGCTCGGCACAATCTGCCAGATGCCAGCGGCATTCGCAGCCGATGTGGCGTGGGGGTCAAAAGCGCTCTCCACTATGGGTAGGAGTACCAGCTCCATCGGCATGTTACGTTTCTTAACCTGCCCGGCTATCCAGTACATATACGGCTCTGCCCGTAAAGTTACATCGTGGAGATAGCTCTTGTTTCTCAAATACTTCTGTTTTTGATCGCGGATCCGGTCATTTTCCGGTATCCCCATCTTTAGCTCGTCGCCAATGAAAGACCACAGGTCCTGATCTTGCGCGAGGAAGGTTCCATCGTCCATCCATCGCGCAGTCTGACCAGCAAACTTTCCTGCTTCCCCTTGACCAGCCGCAGAAAGGCTCTGTGCATGCTGTTGAACGCCGGCGTCTTGCTTGGTTGCCTGGCACCCCACAAGCAGGACAGAGGCGAGTAATATCGCTTTTGCCTTCATGTGTGTGTCAATAGTTGCTTAAAAGACGAGCGATGATAACTTTGAAGACCGCAGATCACAAGCAGAAATTTTTAGAAACTATCTTTCTTTGCCCGTAACCAGGCGAATCGCTCTTCAGGGTGTTGCAAAGTTGTTTCTGTGTTTATTTTATTAATTAAATCAATATCATTCACGCGAAGAAATAAGTTGATTTGCCGTTCTTTTTTCAGATTTGAGGGGAGTGTTTTTTGGTTTTTTGCACGTAACTCTTTAACTTCTCGATAATATTGGGTTAAGTGCATATCCTCAGGCAGGATAGCCACTGAAAACGTTAAATTGCTTAACGTATATTCATGCGCGCAGCAAATCAGGGTTTCTTCCGGCAGCTGATTTAATTTTTGGAATGATTGGTACATCTGCGCTGGCGTGCCTTCGAAGAGACGTCCGCAGCCTGCGGAAAACATCGTGTCGCCGCAAAAAAGATAAGGAAAACTGAAATAAGAGAGATGTCCTAAAGTGTGACCGGGCGTGGCAATAACGCTGAATTCATGCCCCAGTATGACAACCGCATCGCCTTCATGGACTACCTTCGTGGTTCCTTTGCCCGCCGTCTCCTGCGGCCCATACACAATGAGGTCAGGATAACGCGCCAGCAGCGCTTTAACGCCGCCTGTATGGTCATCGTGATGATGCGTCAGCAGAATGGCGACCGGCTGCCACGCGTTTTCCTCTATCGCTTTCAGAACCGGTGCGGCTTCGCCTGGATCGACAATCAGGCACTTTCCTTGTTCATCGCTCAGCACCCATATGTAGTTGTCCTGAAAAGCAGGAATACTGTTAAGATTCATAAATCACCTCACATTACGTTACGGAAGGTTGTGATGAAACCTGCAAGGACCCCTGCGGCCTTCACCGCGCCCGCTCACTGGAGCCAGTTGCCCTGGGGCGACTTTTACCGCGCGGCGCTGGAGCAGCAGCTTACGCCATGGCTTGGGAAGATGTATGGTTTTCATCTGCTTAAGATAGGCAACCTGAGCGCGGAGGTCAGCACGGAAGCCTGCGCCATTTCACATCAGGTTAACATTGCCCCGCAAGGGGAAACGCTGCAGGTAAAAGCTGACCCGCTTCATTTACCCTTTGCCGAAAAGTCGGTAGATGCCTGTCTGCTGGCGCATACGCTGCCCTGGTGCCCGGATCCGCACCGCCTGCTGCGGGAAGTCGATCGCGTATTGATTGACGACGGCTGGATGATCCTCAGCAGCTTCAGTCCGTTAAGCCTCCTCGGTGCCGGGAAAATGGTGCCTTTCCTGCGCCGCAAAATGCCCTATAACAGCCGCATGTTCACCATGATGCGCCAGCTGGACTGGCTCACCTTATTAAATTTTGAAGTGATGCATCACGGGAATTTTCAGGTGCTGCCCTGGCACCGGCAGGGCGGCAGATTGCTGAGCACGCACCTGCCGGCGTTGGGCTGTATGCAGCTTATCGTGGCCCGTAAGCGAACCATTCCCCTTACGCTCAACCCAATGAAAGCGCGCAAAGCCAAAGCGCAGCTGCGCCCCGCCGTCGGGGCGACAAGGCAATACCGTAAACCTTAAAGCGCGGGCGCTTCGGGCAGATAACCCACATCTTCAAGCGTCGGGTTATTAGCCGCCTGGCGTGCGAGCTCATCGCAGCGCTCGTTTTCCGGGTGGCCCGCGTGGCCTTTCACCCACTCCCATTTAATCTCATGCTGGCTAAGCGCCGCATCCAGCCGCTGCCAGAGATCGACGTTTTTAACCGGTTTCTTTTCCGCCGTTTTCCAGCCGCGCTTTTTCCAGTTGTGGATCCACTGGGTTATCCCCTGGCGGACGTACTGGCTGTCGGTGCTGAGGGTGATAATGCAGTGCTCGCGCAGCGCTTCCAGCGCCACGATAGCGGCCATCAGCTCCATGCGGTTGTTAGTGGTAAGACGATAACCCGCGCTGAACGTTTTCTCGTGCTGCTTATAGCGCAAAATCGCGCCGTAACCGCCGGGCCCCGGATTGCCAAGGCAGGATCCATCGGTGAAAATTTCTACCTCTTTACGCATCTCTGGTAGACTTCCTGTGATTAAAAGCCCAAGTCTGACACAACGAGCGCTATGAGCACAGCTATTACAAGACAGATTGTCCTCGATACAGAAACCACCGGTATGAACCAGATCGGCGCTCACTATGAAGGGCACCGTATTATTGAGATCGGTGCGGTCGAAGTGATAAACCGCCGCCTGACCGGCAACAACTTTCATGTCTACCTGAAACCCGACAGGCTGGTGGACCCGGAAGCCTTCGGCGTTCACGGCATCGCCGACGAGTTCCTGATGGATAAGCCGACGTTCGGCGACGTGGTGGAGGATTTCCTCGACTATATTCGCGGCGCCGAACTTATCATCCATAACGCCTCGTTTGATATCGGCTTTATGGATTATGAATTCGGCATGCTCAACCGCGGCATTCCGAAGACAGAAACCTTCTGCAAAATTACCGACAGCCTGGCGCTGGCGCGCCGCATGTTCCCGGGCAAGCGCAACAGCCTTGACGCGCTCTGTTCGCGCTACGAAATCGACAACACCAAGCGTACCCTGCACGGCGCGTTGCTCGACTCCCAAATCCTGGCGGATGTCTATCTGGCGATGACCGGCGGCCAGACGTCGCTGAAATTCTCTATGGACGGCGAGGGGCAGCAGCAGCAGGGCGGCGAGGCGGCAATTCAGCGCGTTGTCCGTCAGGCCTCGTCGCTACGGGTGATAAGGGCCAGCGATGAAGAGATAATGGCGCACGAATCGCGTCTGGATCTGGTGCAGAAAAAGGGCGGCAGCTGCCTGTGGCGCGCCTGATGGCGGGCTATAATGAAGAGAAATTCAACGGCCGGGCGAAATTTGCAGCAAACGGTTAAAAGTGTGAGAAAAAGCGTTGACGGCCCTGGGGGCAATCCGTAATATGCGCCTCGTTCCCCAACGGGAACAATGCGGAGCGGTAGTTCAGTCGGTTAGAATACCTGCCTGTCACGCAGGGGGTCGCGGGTTCGAGTCCCGTCCGTTCCGCCACTATTCAGAAAGCCTGAATCAGCAATGATTCAGGCTTTCGTCTTTTCCGCCTTCGGTTATTCCTTCGACATCGCCACCTGCGCCGGGAAGCCGCGGACGTCCGCCGCGCGTTCGTGTCGCGCCACCCAGCGGTAGCAGCCCGCGCCCAGCGCCGCGCCGATAAACCAGCTAAAGTTCGCCACCTCATGCAGCCCTGGAATAAAGCTGATGATCAGGCCTACCGCTACGGATGGAATGAGCGCGAAAATCGCCTTCGGATTAAAGCCGTTCTTGTACCAGTAGCGGCCTTTCGGCGTATCATCGAAGAGGTCGTCGACGAACACCTTGCCGCGCTTAATCAGGTAGAAGTCCGCCAGCAGAATGCCGAACAGCGGGCCGATAAACGCCCCCAGCACGTCCAGCGTATAGTGAATCAACTCGGGCGACTGGAACAGATTCCACGGCGTCAGTAAAACGGAACCTACCGCCGCGATCATCCCGCCGGTGCGAAAGCTAATCTTTTGCGGCGAGCAGTTAGAGAAGTCAAACGCCGGCGAGACAAAGTTGGCCACGATATTAATGCCGATGGTGGCGGTGATCATCGTCAGCAGCCCAATCGCCATGGCGAGGCTGTTGCCCACGCGGCTGACGGTCTCGATCGGGTCCGTTATCATCTGGCCGAACAACGACTGCGTACCCGAGACAATCACCACGGTGACAATGGAAAACAGCAGGAAGTTAAACGGCAGGCCCCAGCGGTTGCCGCGCTTAATTTCGCTCATGCTTTTTCCATAGCGAGAGAAATCACCAAAGTTCAGCAGCGGGCCGGAGAAATAGGAGACGACCAGCGCCGTGGCGGTAATCATCTGCCAGGTCTGCTCGCCAGTAGAAAGCGATTTGCTGGCAAGCGTAAAGGAGATGCCGTCAAAGCCGGTCTGGTACAAAATCCAGCCCGCCAGCGCCATCATCACCACGTAAACCGCCGGCCCGGCGACGTCGATAAAGCGCTTAATCGCATTCATCCCGTGCCAGAACACCATCGCCTGCAGCACCCACATAATGCCAAAGCAAACCCAGCCTAAGTGCGAAAGACCAAGGAAATGGCCCTCGGTCATGGTTGCGAGAGAAGGCCAGAACTTCAGCGCCACCAGCATTAACGCGTTAGCGGCAAGGTAAGTCTGAATGCCGTACCAGGCGAAGGCGATAAGGCCGCGGATCACCGCCGGGATATTCGCGCCAAACACGCCGAACGCCTGGCGGCAGATGACGGCGTAAGGCACGCCCGCCATCTGGCTCGGTTTCGCCACCAGATTGGCGCACAGTTGCACGATGCAAATCCCTACCAACAGACAGAGCAGCACCTGCCAGCTGGCAAGCCCCAGGGTGAAGAAGCTGGCGGCGACCACGTAGCCGCCCATGCTGTGCACATCCGACATCCAGAATGAAAAGATATTGTACCAGGACCAGGTCTGGTTGCGGGTAGGGGCCAGGTCGTCATTACAGAGCCGGGGGCTGTATCCGGCATTCGGGTTCACTTCTGCGGGCTCATGGTTTGGCATGGAATCTGCTCCTCTGAACAATGGCGACGAAATGTCTGCCATTGTCTTTGCAGGAACCAGGCCAGGTTTTTCTTTTTTGTGTACAAGAGAATTATTTGTTGTATACAAGAAGTGAAAGCCGACCATAGACGGGAGCTATAAATGAAGCGTGAAACGGGCTTAAGCGCCCCGCAGGAATTACCGGATAAAGAAGCGCATATCTGGCACTCGTTGCTGAATGCGATTGTCGAGCACCAGCTGCCGCCGGGCTGCAAACTGCCGGAAGAGGCGCTGGCGGAGGTGTTTGGCGTTAGCCGCACCGGCATCCGTAAAGTGCTGACGCGCCTTGCGGCGGTGCAAATGATCGAAATGACGCCCAGGCGTGGTGCATTTGTCGCCAGCCCCACGGTGGAAGCGTCAAAAGCTATCTTTCAGACCCGCAGCGTCATTGAGTGCGCTAACCTGCCGCACGTGCTTGCCCGCCTTCAGCCGCCTCATCTGGCGGGGCTGGAAAAGGTCGTGGCGCTGGAAGAGCAGGCGCACCGCGAAGGCGACGGCCCGGCGGCGATTCGCCACTCCGCCGCTTTTCATATTCAGCTACAGGCTATCTCCGGTAACGCCGTACTAACGGAGATGGTGACAAGCCTTACCCAGCGCTCCTCACTCGTTATCGCCGCATGGGGATCGCCCTGGCAGCGCGGCTGTCGTTGCGACGATCACGAAAAGCTTATCGATCTGCTGCGCGAAAAAGATCTCACCGGGCTGACGGACGCGCTGGCGCACCATTTCACCCACATTGTAGAAAGCCTCTGCTTTGAACGCAGTGGAGAAACCCTGGCGGATTTCACCCGCCTGTTTGGCAAGGCGGAGGCGCAGTTATGAGCGGTTTTCGTATACAAGTTATCAACCCCAACACCAGCGTTGAGATGACGCGCACCATCGGCGAGGCGGCCCGCGCTGTCGCCATGCCAGGCACGGAAATTCTGGCGGTTTGCCCGACGCAAGGGGTGGAGTCCATCGAAGGGCATTTCGATGAAGCTATCGCCGCCGTCGGGGTGCTTGAGCAGATAAAGCGCGGTCAGGCGCAGGGCGTCGACGGGCATATTATCGCCTGCTTTGGCGACCCGGGGCTGCTGGCGGCGCGGGAGCTGGCGAAAGGGCCGGTGATTGGCATCGCCGAGGCGGCCATGCACGTGGCGACGCTGGTGGCGACGCGTTTTTCTGTGGTCACCACGCTGCCGCGCACGGTCATCATCGCCCGCCATTTATTGCGCCAGTATGGCTTTGAACACCACTGCGCGGCGCTGCACGCCATCGATTTACCGGTGCTGGCGCTTGAAGATGGCACGGGTCTTGCTCAGCAGAAAGTACGCGAGCGTTGTATACAGGCGAAGAACGAAGACAACAGCGGGGCGATTGTGCTCGGCTGCGGCGGCATGGCGAACCTTGCCCGCGAGCTGACCGCCGAGCTTGGCATTCCGGTCATCGACGGCGTAACGGCGGCGGTGAAAATGGTGGAATCCCTGCTGTCGCTCGGTCTTGGCACCAGTAAACACGGCGACCTCGCGTATCCCAACAAAAAGCCGCTCACCGGCTGTTTTGAAATGCTGAGCTAAGAGGATACTAAGGATGCAAACTGTACCGGATCACCGCCATCACCTGAATGAAGCTTACCCGCGAGATATGCTGGGCTATGCAGGCAAACCGCCCCATGCCCGCTGGCCGGGAGAGGCGCGCATCGCCGTGCAGTTTGTGTTGAATTACGAAGAGGGAGGCGAGAACCATGTGCTGCATGGCGACAGCGGCTCCGAGCAGTTTCTCTCCGATATCATCGGCGCGGCAAGCTACCCGGATCGCCATATGTCGATGGACTCGCTCTATGAATATGGCTCCCGCGCGGGCTTCTGGCGCATCCATGAAGAGTTCCAACGCCGGGGCCTGCCGATGACTATCTTCGGCGTGGGTATGGCGCTTGCCCGCAACCCGGCGATTGTCGAGGCGATCAAAGCGGCGGATTACGACGTGGTGAGCCACGGCTGGCGCTGGATCCACTATCAACATATGAGCGTGGAAGAGGAGCGCGCGCACCTGCGTCAGGCCATCGACACGCTGGAGACCCTGTTTGGCAAAAAGCCGCTCGGCTGGTACACCGGGCGCGACAGCCCCAATACCCGCAGGCTGGTGGTGGAGCAGGGCGGGTTTCAGTACGACAGCGATTATTACGGCGACGACCTGCCGTTCTGGACGGAGGTGGAGTGCGAAGATGGCGGCCGCAAGCCGCATCTGGTCATCCCCTACACGCTGGATGCTAACGACATGCGCTTCGCCACTGCCCAGGGTTTCAACACCGCCGAGCAGTTTTATACCTATCTGAAGGACAGTTTCGACGTGCTGTATGCCGAAGGGGAGACCGCGCCGAAGATGATGTCGGTGGGCATGCACTGCCGCCTGCTGGGTCGGCCGGGGCGTTTTCGCGCGTTGCAGCGTTTTCTGGACTATGTGCAGAGCCACGACCGCGTGTGGGTCTGCCGCCGCCAGGATATCGCCGACCACTGGCTGAAAACGCACCCCTACGCGAAGTAGCCCCTCACCCCGGCCCTTTCCCCGGCGGGGAGAGGGAGTCGGTCAGCTTTGCGGATGTGTGAAAGGCGCGTGTAGAGCGGCGAAACCCGGGTTCCCTTTCCCCTGGGGTGAGGGGCGCCGGAAAGCAGCTTGGCTTTATGGATACGGTTTTTAGCCTAAGCGCGGTGAAAGTGCCCTGACCAACGGCGCATACCGTTTCCCTCTCCCCATGGGGAGAGAGTTAGGGTGAGGGGCCGCAGCGAAACGCCGCTATTCCATCAAACTCACATGCGCGGCCACAATGCGCCAGCCGAACGGAAACTTCACCCACGTCTGCATCTGACGGCCGATGCGATCGCTGCCTTCGCGGGTGAACTCGGTGCTGGCGACCGCCATCTCGTCGCCGAAGGTGGTGATGGTGGTATTGCGCAACGTCCGGTCTAAGCCCTGCGAAGGGCGCGCCGCGCGAAACGCGCGGATTTGCTCAATGCCATACAGGTTTTCCGTCGCGCCGTAGCGTACCGTGCGCTCGTCCACCCAGAAAAGCGCATCCAGCGTCGCCACATCATTCGTGACCAGCGCCTCTTCGTAGCGATAAAAGGCGGCGCGAACTTCGTTTAACACCGCCGGGCGATCGATATTATCCCTGTTCATCTCTTCACCTCCACGTTGACCACACCCAAATTTTCAAGTTGTTTCGCCGCCTGCAAACATGTCGCCTCCCGCCACGGCGCCCCGATAAGCTGCACGCCGATGGGCAACCCCTTCGCGGTCATCACCGGTACGGTAACGACCGGCAGGCCAAGAAACGAGATGGGCTGCGCCAGCATTCCCATGCTCGCTTTGACTGGCAAATCGGTATGGTTGATACGCATTGTCGCCGCGCCGATTTCCGTTGCGCAGCAGGGCGTGGCGGGGGCCAGCAGCAGGTCGACATTATCGAACAGCCCCAGCGTCTGGTCGCGAAACCAGCCGCGAAAACGCTGCGCCTGCGTGTACCAGGCTGAAGGGGTCATCGCGCCCGCCAGCAGGCGTTCGCGGGAGTTGGGTTCAAAGCGGTGCGGCTCGGTTCGAAGCTGCGGCAGATAGTGATTTCCTCCCTCGGCGGCGGTCAGCAAAAACGCCGCCTGACGCGCCAGCTCCGCTTCCGGCAGCGTCAGCGTTTCCTGGGCGCCGAGCGCTTTCGCCACCTGCGCCACCGCCGTGCGCGCGTCTTCATCGCTCCAGGTATCGAAGTAGCCTGTCAGCACGGCGCAGCGCAACGGCGTCTCTGCTGCAAGCCGCGTTGCCGCCGGTTCAACCGGGCGGGGCGACTGAAAGCGGTCTGTCTCATCCGCGCCCTGCAGCGCGTCGTAAACCTGCGCCAGGTCTTCCGCTGAACGCGCCAGCGGGCCGATGTGGTCAAGGCTTGCGACAAACGGCACGCTGCCGCTGCGCGAAAGGCGTCCGAAAGTGGGTTTCAACCCCAGCACGCCGCACAGCGAGGCGGGCACGCGTATGGAGCCGTTGGTGTCGGTGCCGAGCGTAAAGTTCACCATCCCGGCCGCCACCGCCGCCGCGGAGCCGCCCGAGGAGCCGCCCGCCACTCGCGTCAGGTCGTGCGGGTTATGCGTGGCGCCATAATGACTGTTCTCGGTGGTAAAGCCGTAAGCGTAAGCGTCCATGTTCAGCGCCCCGCCGAGCAGCGCCCCCGCGCGGCGTAGTTGCGAGACGGCGAACGCGTCTTTCGCCGCGGGCGGCTGCTGGCTGAAAAGCGCCGCGCCCGCAAGTGTGGTTACGCCGTCGATGTCGAAGAGATTTTTTACAGCGTAAGGCACGCCGGCAAGCGGTGGCAGCGGCTGGCCCTGCGCGCGAAGCTGGTCGACGCGCGCCGCCTCCTGCAACATTCTCTCCTGCGAAACGTGCGTGAACGCGTTCACCGCCGGGTTGTTTCGCTCAATGGCGGCAAGCGTCTGTCGCGCCAGTTCGGCGGCGGAAAAATGGCCCTGCGCCAGCCCTTCACGGATAGCCTTAATGGATAAACTCATAGCCGGTACACTCCCGCTACTTCCTGGCGCTGGTCCAGCGGGAAGGCGAGCAGCGGCGCGGCCATGCTGGCGATGCGGGAAAGCTGGGTTTCAAGCTCGGCGCGTCGTGCATCGTCCAGCGGCACGGCCAGCAGCTGTTCCATCAGCCGGATGTAAGCCGGCCAGTCGAAAGTTTCGTTCATTTTCTCTCCTTAAAATCCGGCGGCGCTGCCGTTGCTGCGCGGGTCGAAGGCGCCTTCCAGCATGCCGTTGGTATGGCGAACAATCGCCCCCGCGTGGCCCACCGCCTCGCTGAAGTCGGGCAGCGCTTCCACCTCATGGCCCAGCTCACGCAACCGCTGGAAGGTCTGCGCGCTGAAGCGCCCTTCAAGCTTGAGGCTATCGCTCGCCTGGCCCCAGGTACGTCCGAGCAGCCAGCGCGGCGCGCTTACCGCCTGCTGCAATCCCATCCCCTGAATCACATGGCGGGTGAAAATGGCGGCCTGAGTTTGCGGCTGGCCGTCGCCGCCCATGGAGCCGTAAACCAGCGTGCGGCCATCCGCCAGCCGGGCGGCGGCGGGGTTGAGCGTGTGGAATGGCTGTTTGCCGGGGGCGAGCGCCAGTAAATGCGCCGGGTCGAGGCTGAAGGCGGCGCCGCGGTTTTGCCACAGCACGCCGCTTTGCGGCAGCACCACGCCGCTGCCGAATTCATGATAAATGCTCTGGATGAACGACACCGCCATGCCGTTGCTGTCGATAACTCCCATCCACACCGTGTCGCCCGGGCCTTTGCCGGCGCCCCATCCGGCGGCGCGGTTGTCGTCCACTTCCGCCGCCAGCGCCGCCAGCTTGTCTGCCTCCAGCAGGCTTTGCACCGGCAGCGTAACGTGGCGCGGGTCAGTAATGTACTTATCGCGCAGCGCAAACGCCTTTTTGGTCGCCTCGACGATGCGGTGTACGGTTTCCTCTTCGTCGGCGTGAGCCATATCCAGATGGTCGGTGATGCCGAGAATGGCGAGCGACACCAGCCCCTGGGTCGGCGGCGTCATGTTATAGATTTCGCCATGGGAGTGGTGCAGGCGCAGCGGCACCCGCTGACGGGCGCGGTGAGCGGCGAGATCCTGGTACGTTATCGGCATGCCGAGCTCCGCCATCTCCTGCGCCATCAGCTTTGCCAACGGCCCGCGATAAAAGCTCTCCAGCCCTTCGGTGGTCAGCCGCGTCAGGGTTTGCGCAAGCTTCGGCTGGCAGAAACGCGAGCCGGGGCGCGGTGTTTCGCCCCGGGTGAGAAAGGTCTGCGCAAAGCCTGGCATCTCCACCAGTTCAGCGTATTTATTCTCTGTGGCGTGCGCCTGGGAGAGCGTAACGGGAATGCCGTCGGCGGCGTAGCGGATGGCGTCGGCAAGCAGGCGAGACAGCGGCAAGCGCCCGCCGCCCCAGCGGGCGGAAAGCTTCAGCGCCTCATCCCAGCCGCTTATCGTCCCCGGCACCGTCAGCGCCGCGCGGGGGCCACGATGGGGAATGGCGGCATGGTCAGCGTACCACTCAAGTGTGGCGAGCGAACCCGCCGCGCCGCTGGCGTCTATCGCCACCGGTTCGCCCTCCGGCGGCACAATCAGCCAGAAGCCGTCGCCGCCGATGCCGTTCATGTGAGGATACACCACGGCGATGGTCGCGGCGGCGGCTACCATCGCTTCTATCGCGTCGCCGCCGTGGCGCAGCACCGAAAGCGCGGTTTCGCTGGCGAGGTGATGCGGCGTTACCGCCATGCCGGAAGGGGCCATATTGCTTTGCATCGTGTTGCTCTCTTATGGGCAAGTCAGGTAGGGAGTGAGGCAAAAACCGTTCCAGGTTGACCGTATTCGTTTCATTGTGCGAGGGTAAGATGAAACGAAAGTTACAGGAGCAGCCATGCAACAGTTAGACGAGCGCCTGCGCGCCTGCTACAGCCAGCTTTCCGTGCAGGAGCAGCGCGTGGCGGCTTTCATTATGGATCATTTCGACGACCTGATTAGCTACAACAGCGTCGAGCTGGCCCGCCTTAGTGGGGTATCGAAAGCGACGGTAAGCCGCCTTTTTAAGCGCCTTGGCTACGATCGTTATAAGGCGATGCGCGAAGAGCTGCGCGAACTGCGCCAGAGCGGCATGCCGCTTGCGGAGAACCGCGACGCGGTGCAGGGCAACACGCTGCTGGCGCGCCACTACAAGCAGGAGATGGCGAATCTGGCGCAATGGGTGAACGCGCTGGACGCGCAGCAGTTCGCCGGGGTGGTCGGCGCGCTTGGCAGCGCGCGCCGGGTTTTTATTCTCGGCCTGCGCAACAGCGCGCCAGTGGCGCTGCATCTGCGCCAGCAACTCTTGCAAAGCCGCGGCGGCGTTACGCTTATCCCGCAGCCGGGCCAGACGCTGGCGGAAGAGCTGGTGGATTTAACCGCGGAAGATTGCGTGGTGGTGGTGGCGTTTCGCCGTCGGCCCCGCGTTATCCGCCCGCTGCTTGCGCAGTTGAAGCAGCAGGGCGTCCCGGTGGCGCTTATCAGCGAACCGCAGGCGAGCGGCCTGAGCGGGCTTGCCCACTGGCATCTCGCCACGCCGCTCGACAGCGTGTCTGCCTTCGACAGCTACAGCGGGGCGATGAGCCTCGTTAATCTGCTGGCCAACGCCGTGCTGCACAACACGCTGAGCGAAGGCCGTCAGCGCATTCATCATATCGCCGCGCTCTATGGCGAACTGGACGAACTGGAGCAGCGTTAACGCCCTTTGGTGGTGCAGTTGCACCACCTGGATGTCCCGCTTTGGTTCAGCGCGTCATTTCGCACCTTTTCCCTTTCCGAACGGAGGCCGCGAGCTTTCTCGTTTTCGCCGTTGTTTTTGCCAGTGGCACATTAGTTGCAAAATAATTCTTAACGAATCGTTTGTTTCATGTCGCCCGGCCAGACCATAAAGGAATTTCTCATGTCAGCAAATGCACACTACCCGCAGATCAACCCGCCGCACCGCCTGCTGATGGGGCCGGGGCCGATTAACGCCGACCCGCGCGTGCTGCGCGCCATGGCGAGCCAGCTTGTCGGCCAGTATGACCCGGTGATGACCGGCTATATGAACGAAGTGATGGCGCTCTACCGCGACGTCTTTCGCACGAAAAACCGCTGGACAATGCTGGTGGACGGCACGTCGCGTGCGGGCATCGAGGCGATTCTGGTCTCCGCCATTCGCCCCGGCGACAAAGTGCTGGTGCCGGTGTTTGGCCGCTTCGGCCATCTGCTGTGTGAAATCGCCCGCCGCTGCCGCGCCGAGGTGCACGCTATTGAGGCGCCGTGGGGAGAGGTGTTTACCCCGGACCAGATTGAAGAGGCTATCAAAAAAGTGAAGCCGCGCCTGCTGCTTACCGTGCAGGGCGACACCTCCACCACCATGCTTCAGCCGCTGGCGGAGCTGGGCGACATCTGCCGTCGCCACGGCGTGCTCTTTTATACCGACGCCACCGCGTCGCTCGGCGGCAACGAGCTGCAAACCGACGCCTGGGGGCTGGACGCTGTCTCCGCCGGCCTGCAAAAGTGCCTCGGCGGCCCGTCCGGCAGCTCGCCTGTTACCTTAAGCGCGCAGATGGAAGAGGCTATCCGCCGTCGTAAGCACGTGGAGGAGGGCATTCGCACCGCCGCCCATGAGGATGGCGATGAAGAGATGATTTATTCCAACTATTTTGACCTCGGCATGGTGATGGATTACTGGGGGCCGGAGCGGCTGAACCACCACACCGAAGCCACCAGCATGCTGTTCGCCGCCCGCGAGTGCGCGCGGATCATGCTGGAAGAGGGCATGGATAACCTTATCGCCCGTCATGCACTGCACGGCGACGCGCTGCTGGCGGGCATTCAGGGTATGGGGCTTGAGCCGTTCGGCGATCTCCGCCACAAGATGAACAACGTGCTCGGCGTGGTTATCCCTTCGCAGGTGCACGGCGAGGCGGTGCGCAAGCTGCTGCTGGAAGATTTCCATATTGAGATTGGCACCTCTTTCGGCCCGCTGCAGGGGAAAATCTGGCGCATCGGCACCATGGGCTACAACGCCCGCAAAGACTGCGTGCTGCAAACCCTGACGGCGCTGGAGGCGGTGCTCAACCGCCTTGGCTTTAAAACCACCCAGGGCGCGGCGATGCAGGCGGCGTGGGACGTTTATGCGCGGAGCGCCGTATGAATGCACTGATGACCAGCCACGAGGCGAGCCTCGGCGCCGCGCGCGTTATGCAGCGCTGCGACCAGCTTGCGCACATCAGCGAAACGCCGGGGCAGCTCACCCGTGTTTACCTCTCGCCGGAGCATTTGCGCGCCAACGCGCTGGTGGCGCAGTGGATGAACGACGCGGGTATGCTCACCTGGCAGGATGCGGTGGGGAATATCTGCGGTCGCTACGAGGGGGCGACGGAAGGCGCCAGCGCCGTGCTGCTCGGTTCGCATCTGGATACGGTGCGCAACGCCGGGCGCTACGACGGCATGCTGGGCGTGATAAGCGCGATTGAGCTGGTCGACTGGCTCAACCGCCATAACCTGCGTCTGGCGCAGGCGATTGAGATTGTCGGCTTCGCCGATGAAGAGGGCACCCGCTTTGGCGTTACGCTGCTTGGCAGCCGCGGGCTGACCGGCAGCTGGCCCGCAGGCTGGCTGGAGGAGCGGGACGCGCAGGGCGTCACGATGGCGCAGGCGCTGGTTAACGCCGGGCTTGACCCCGCGCGCATCGGCGAGGCGGCGCGGAACGCGGCGGACTTCAGCGCTTACCTGGAGCTGCACATTGAGCAGGGCCCGGTGCTGGAGCGCGAAAACCTGGCGCTGGGGGTGGTCACCGCCATCAACGGTGCGAAACGCCTTGCCTGCCGCTTTACGGGCGAGGCGGGGCACGCGGGCACGGTGCCGATGAGCCACCGCCGCGACGCGCTGGCGGCGAGCGCCGAATGGATGGTGTTTATCGAGCAGACTACCCGCAGCTGGGGACCGGAGCTGGTGGCGACCGTTGGCACGCTCGCCTGCGAGCCGGGCGCGGTGAACGTTATCCCCGGCGCGGTCAACCTGACGCTGGATATCCGCAGCCCCAGCGACGCGCAGCTGGAAACGCTGCTGGCCCGCCTGCTGGAAGAGGCGGAGCAGATAGCGATCCGCCGGGGGCTCACCTTCAGTCAGGATACCTATTACGCGATCCCGGCGACGCTTTGCGATCAAACCCTGCAGGAGACGCTGGCGGGCGCGCTGGAGGCGACGCAGGGGCAGGCGCTGCGGTTGCCGAGCGGCGCGGGCCACGACGCCATCGCCATCGCCGAACGCTGGCCGGTCGGCATGCTGTTTGTGCGCTGCGCGGGGGGCGTCAGCCATCATCCGGCGGAAGCGGTGCAGGAAACGGACGTGGCGCTGGCGTTGGTCGCCCTGAGCCAGACGGTGACGACGCTTGCGCAGCACGCCTCGCCGCTGGCGCGCTTCAACGGCGCGAGCGAAGAGGACGCGGCGGCGATGATCTCTCCCTGTGTGGCCCTGCCGCACTGGACGGCGTCGCTGGTGCGGGGGCGGCCTTACGCCTCGCCCGGTCACCTGCTGGATGAAGCGGATGCGCTGGCGCGCGGCTGGAGCCTTGACGACCTGAACCTGGCGCTGAGCGCGCATCCGCGCATTGGCGAAAAAGCGCGGGGAGAAAGCAAAGAGGCCGCGCTTTCACGCGGCGAACAGGCGGCGGTTAACGCCCGGGACGCGGCGCTTGCCGACGCGCTGGCGGCTGGCAACGCCGCCTACGAGGCGCGCTTTGGCCGCGTCTTTCTTATTCGCGCCAGCGGGCGCAGCGGCGAGGAGATCTTAAGCGAGCTGTCGCGCCGCATGGAGAACGATGCTGAGCAGGAAGCGGCGGAAGCGCTGGACCAGCTGCGGCAAATCACCCTGTTACGGCTGGAAGGAGCCTTGCACCCATGAGTTCGCTCTCAACCCACATTCTCGATACCGCGCTCGGCAAGCCCGCCAGCGGCGTGGCGCTTCGCCTGGAGCAGCAGACAGCGCAAGGCTGGGAGACGCTTTGCGAAGCGCTGACCGACGCCGACGGCCGCTATAACGCGTTCACGCAGGCGCCGCTGAGCGCTGGCCGCTACCGGCTGACGGCGGAAATTGGTCTCTATTTTGCCCAGACCCTGCGCGAAACGCTCTACCCGACGGCGCAGATAGATTTCGTCGTTGCCGCAGGCGGCGGGCATTACCATCTGCCGTTTTTGATCTCTCCCTGGTCGTGGTCCACCTACCGCGGCAGCTGATTCTCACTCACGTAACGGAAGGGCACTATGAACAGAGAAAGCGCCTGCGCGCGCCCGGAAGACCAGCGTTACCCGGCGGTAAAAACCTTCGCCTGGGGCTTACAGCACGTGTTGACCATGTACGGCGGCATCATCGCGCCGCCGCTGATTATCGGCTCCGCCGCCGGGCTTTCGGGGGAGGATATCGGTCTGCTGGTAACCGCCGCGCTGTTTATCAGCGGGCTTTCCACGCTGCTGCAATCCTTCGGCCTGCCGTTTTTCGGCTCAAAGCTGCCGCTGGTGCAGGGCGTCTCCTTTGCCGGCGTGGCGACGATGGTGACTATCGTCTCCGGCGGCGGCGGGCTGCCGGTGGTCTTTGGCGCGGTGATCGCCTCTTCGCTGCTCGGGCTGCTGATTACGCCTTTCTTTGCGCACATTATTCGCTTCTTCCCGCCGGTGGTGACAGGCTGCGTGATTACGGTTATCGGCCTGTCGCTGATGCCGGTGGCGGCCCGCTGGGCGATGGGCGGCAACGCGAAAGCGCCGGACTGGGGCGCACCGTCGAATATCGGCCTCGCCGCGCTGACGCTTGGCGTCATTTTGCTGCTCAACCGCCTTGGGCGCGGCGGCGTTACCCGCATCGCAGTGCTGGCGGCGATGGTCATCGGCACGCTGGCGGGCGTCGCCGCCGGCAAAGCGGATTTCAGCGCCGTTTTTCAGGGCGACTGGCTGGCGATGCCGACGCTCTTCGCCTTCGGCATGCCGGTGTTTGACAGCGCCGCCATTCTCTCCATGTTCCTGATCGTGTTAGTGCTGCTGACCGAAACCACCGCCGGGCTGATGGCGGTGGGGGAGATTGTCGGCACCGACGTCAACGGGCGGCGCATCGCCAACGGCCTGCGCGCCGACATGCTCACCAGCGCGCTGGCGCCGGTGTTTAACTCTTTCCCGCAGAGCGCCTTTGCGCAGAATATTGGGCTGGTGGCGCTCACCGGCATTAAAAGCCGCTTTGTGGTGAGCGCGGGCGGGGTGATTTTGCTCGTGCTCGGCCTGCTGCCGGTGTTAGGCCGCGTGGTTGCCGCTATTCCCATGCCGGTGCTGGGCGGCGCGGGCGTAGTGCTGTTCGGCTCGGTGGCGGCGAGCGGCATCCGGACGCTGTCGAAAGTGGATTACAAAGAGAATATGAACCTGGTGGTGGTGGCGACGTCGCTGGCCTTCGGCATGATCCCCATCGTGATGCCCGCTTTTTACGATCAGTTCCCCGGCTGGGTACGTACGCTGTTTCACTCGGGCATCAGCGCCACCTGCCTTGTCGCCTTCGTGCTGAATATTCTGTTTAACGGCAAGTTTGTCGCCCTCGCCGCGCGGGGGAGGGCGAAGACGGTTAGCTAAGGGTAAACGGGTCGGCGTCCTGCCAGGCGGGGAACTTCTCGCGGTACTCGCGCAGGGCGCTGAGCGAGAGCTCGGCGTCAAGGCGCATCGCCTGGTGGGCCACCCCTTCGGCCAGAATCTCCCCCTGCGGGCTGACGATGCGGCTGTCGCCCCGATAGTGGTGGCCGTTGCCGTCGCTGCCGACGCGGTTGCAGCCCGCCACGTAAGCCTGGTTTTCAATGGCGCGCGCCACCAGCAAGGATTGCCAGTGCAGCGAGCGCGGCGCGGGCCAGTTGGCGACATAGAGCGCGAGATCGTAGTCGTTGCGGTTGCGCGACCAGACCGGGAAGCGCAGGTCGTAGCAGACCAGCGGCAGGATGCGCCAGCCGCGCCACTCGATAACCAGACGCGCTTCGCCCGCCACGTAGTGATGATGCTCGTCAGCCATGCGGAACAGGTGGCGCTTGTCGTAAAAATGCACGTTGCCCTCCGGCTCCACCAGCAAAAAGCGGTTAACCGGGCCGCGTTCAGTTTGCAGCGCCGCGCTGCCTGCGACCATCGCGCCAGTCTGCTGCGCTTTTTCCCGCAGCCAGGCCACCACTTCCGCTTCCGGCATTGACTGCTGCGCCGCTTCCATGGCGAAGCCGGTGGTGAACATCTCCGGCAGCACGATAAGATCCCGTCCGGTAATGGCTTCAAGCTGAATATCGAAATGACGCAAATTGGCAGGGCCGTCCATCCAGACCAGCGGCTGCTGCAACAGGGTGAGTTTTAAACCAGGCACGATTAAGGCTCTCTGTAAAAAGGGCGATGTTTCCACTGTAGCACGAGAGGCGAACAAACTGGCAAGAAGAGCAAGAGGCAAAAGGTGGGATAAAAAAGCCCCGCATGTTGCGGGGCTGAGGGTTAGGCGGCTTCTACGTTTCGCACGTTATCCGGCAGCTTTACCGGCTGGGTGGCGAGCGCTTCCGGCTCGAAATCGTCTACGTTAATACTGCGCAGACGGCTCGCTTCGGCGCGGGTCAGAATTTCCGCTTCCTGCGGATTGATGCGACCTTCTTTGAGCATCAGCGCCGCCAGCTCATCCAGACGGGTGAACGGCATGTTGTTGCCCAGCTCTTTGCACAGACGCAGGTGAATCGGCTCGGCGGCCATCACATCCGCCAGCGCCGCCTCCAGCAGGCCCGCCGGGTTATGCTCGCTCGGCGTCAGGTACTGGCCGCGGCCAAGGCGGGAGCGGGTTTCCGACGGGATTTGCAGGATCTTCGCCACCTTATGGTCAAGCTTGTCTGAAGGCGCGTCATAACGGCGGCCCAGCGGGAAGATAGCCAGACGCAGCAGGCCCGCCACCGCGCCGTTCGGGAAGTTGCGCAGCAGGTCGTCAATCGCCTGTTCCGCCTGATAAAGCGCGTCCTGCACACCCCAGTGCACCAGCGGCAGATCCGCCTCGTGGCGACCTTCGTCGTCATAGCGCTTGAGCACCGCCGAGGCGAGATAGAGCTGGCTTAACACGTCGCCCAGACGCGCGGAGATGCGCTCGCGGCGTTTCAGGCTGCCGCCCAGCACCGCCATGGAGACATCCGACAGCAGCGCAAGGCTAGCGCTCAGGCGATTCAGGTGTTGATAGTAGCGCTTCGTAGCGTCTTTGGTCGGCGCGGCGCTGGTCAGGCCGTTGGTCAGGCCGAGCCAGAAGCTGCGCACCGTGTTGCTGCCCACGTGGCCGATATGGCGGAAGAGCAGCTTGTCGAACGCGTTCACATCGTTGTTCTGCGCGGCGGCCATCTCTTCCAGCACGTACGGATGGCAGCGGATGGCGCCCTGGCCGAAGATCATCATGCTGCGGGTAAGGATGTTGGCCCCTTCCACGGTGATGGCGATAGGCGCCCCCTGGTAACCACGGGCCAGAAAGTTGCTTTCGCCAAGCATAATGCCTTTGCCGCCCGCGATATCCATCGCATCGATAATCGAGCGCTGGCCGCGGTGCGTGCAGTGGTATTTCACAATCGCCGACAGCACCGCCGGTTTTTCGCCAAGCATAATGCCGTAGGTGATAAGCGAGGCGGCGGCGTCCATCACATAGGCGTTGCCCGCAATGCGCGCCAGCGGCTCTTCGATCCCTTCCATCTTGCCGATAGAGATTTTGAACTGGCGGCGAATATGAGCGTAAGCGCCCGTCGCCAGCGCGATGGTTTTCAGGCTGCCGGTGGAGTTAGACGGCAGAGTGATGCCGCGGCCCACGGAGAGGCATTCCACCAGCATACGCCATCCCTGACCGGCCATTTTCGGTCCGCCAATGATGTAGTCGATCGGCACGAAGATATCTTTGCCGCGGGTCGGGCCGTTCTGGAACGGCACGTTCAGCGGGAAGTGGCGTCTGCCAATCTCCACGCCCGGGGTGCTTGTCGGGATAAGCGCGCAGGTGATGCCGAGCTCTTCCTGGTCGCCCAGCAGATGGTCCGGGTCGGAGAGTTTAAACGCGAGGCCCAGCACGGTGGCGATAGGGGCAAGCGTAATGTAGCGCTTGTTCCAGGTCAGGCGCATGCCGAGCACTTGCTCGCCTTGCCACTCGCCCATGCAAACCACGCCGGTGTCGGGAATAGCGCCCGCGTCGGAGCCCGCTTCGGGGCTGGTGAGCGCGAAGCAGGGGATCTCCTGGCCGCGCGCCAGGCGAGGCAGGTAGTGATCTTTCTGCTCATCGGTGCCGTAGTGTTGCAGCAGTTCGCCCGGGCCGAGGGAGTTCGGCACGCCGACGGTGATGGCGAGAATGCCGGAGACGCCCGCCAGTTTTTGCAGCACGCGAGACTGGGCGTAGGCGGAGAACTCCAGCCCGCCGTACTCTTTCTTGATGATCATCGCGAAGAAGCGGTGCTCTTTTAAGTACGCCCACAGTTCCGGCGGCAGATCCGCCATTTCATGGGTTATCTGGAAATCGTTCGCCATGCGGCACGCTTCTTCTACCGGGCCGTCGAGAAACGCCTGCTCTTCGGCGGTCAGCTGCGGTTTCGGGTAGTTATGCAGCTTCTGCCAGTCCGGGTTGCCGCGGAACAGGTCGCCTTCCCACCAGGTGGTGCCCGCATCGATCGCTTCTTTCTCGGTGCGGGACATCGGCGGCATCACTTTACGGAAGCCGCGGAATACCGGCGCGGAGATAAGGGCTTTGCGCATCGGCGTAAAGAGGAAGGGGACAAGAATAATCGCCAGCGGCACCAGCACCCAGATGGACCACAGGCCCGCCGCGCCGAGCGCCGCTGTCCACGCCAGCAGAATCAAGCTGCTTAGCAGAAGGCTCACCCGGTGATAGAAGAGCGCACCGAGCAGAATGACGGTTGCAACAATACTCAAAATCATCATAGAGAAAAGCTCCCTGGCTTGTAGGAGGTCTGACCACTTGTGATGTTATGGTTGTAGAGGATGTGACGTTTTTTAGCAATGTGTTCACAAAATAATTACAACCTGGCTCACATTGTTGCCGCACGGAAAAACAAAACCGCCGCCGCGCTCACCCCGCGACGCTTCTCGCTTTCGGCGCTATCCGGTACACTGCGTGGTGATATTTTCTAAATGCTGAAGGACATCCTCATGTACCAGGATCTGATTCGTAACGAACTGAACGAAGCGGCGGAAACGCTGGCGAATTTCCTGAAAGAAGACGCCAATATTCACGCCATTCAGCGCGCGGCGGTGCTGCTGGCGGACAGCTTCAAGGCGGGCGGCAAAGTGCTCTCCTGCGGCAACGGCGGCTCCCACTGCGACGCCATGCATTTCGCCGAAGAGCTGACCGGGCGCTACCGTGAAAACCGTCCGGGCTACCCGGCTATCGCCATTTCCGACGTCAGCCATATCTCCTGCGTCGGCAACGATTTCGGTTACGACTACATCTTTTCCCGCTATGTGGAAGCGGTCGGACGCGAGGGCGACGTGCTGCTCGGCATCTCCACGTCTGGCAACTCCGCTAACGTGATTAAAGCGATTGAAGCGGCGCGCGAGAAAGGCATGAAGGTGATTGCTCTGACCGGTAAAGACGGCGGCAAAATGGCGGGCTCGGCGGATATCGAAATCCGCGTGCCACACTTTGGCTATGCTGACCGTATTCAGGAGATCCATATCAAGGTTATCCATATCCTGATCCAGCTTATCGAAAAAGAGATGGTGAAGGCGTAAGGCAGTCGGGGGCCGCGGCCCCCTTTTCAGCGCGGTGGGAGGTGGAAATGTGTGAACTGCTCGGGATGAGCGCCAATGTGCCAACGGATATTTGCTTTAGCTTTACCGGCCTGGTGCAGCGCGGCGGCGGCACAGGGCCGCATAAAGACGGTTGGGGCATTACCTTCTATGAAGGCAAAGGCTGCCGCACGTTTAAAGATCCGCAGCCAAGCTATAACTCCCCCATCGCGAAATTAGTGCAGGATTACCCGATAAAATCCTGCTCTGTTGTCGCGCATATCCGCCAGGCGAACCGCGGCGAGGTGGCGCTGGAAAACACCCACCCCTTTACCCGTGAGCTGTGGGGCCGCAACTGGACCTACGCCCATAACGGCCAGCTTAAAGGCTACAAAACGCTGCAAACCGGTCAGTTCCGCCCGGTGGGGGAAACCGACAGCGAAAAGGCGTTCTGCTGGCTGTTGCACAAGCTGACCCAGCGCTATCCGCGCACGCCGGGCAATATGGAAGCGGTGTTTCGCTATATCGCCACGCTGGCGACCGAGCTTCGCGAGAAAGGCGTTTTTAACATGCTGCTTTCGGACGGGCGTTACGTGATGGCGTTCTGCTCCACTAACCTGTTCTGGATAACAAGGCGCGCGCCGTTTGGCGTGGCGAAGCTTTTGGATCAGGACGTGGAGATAGACTTTCAGAAAGAGACCACACCTAACGATGTGGTCACGGTGATTGCCACTCAGCCGCTGACGGGCAATGAAACCTGGCACAAGATAATGCCAGGCGAGTGGGCGTTATTCTGCCTTGGGGAGCGTATAGTTTGACGCCAGCTGCGGGTGAACCACCTGGCTGCTGATAGGCTTGCTCACCACGTAGTTGCCGTTAGAGACGGAAACCACCGGCGGCTGGCGGGTCATGGCGAAGTAGTCGTAGCCCGGCTTCAGCTGTTTCCAGAAGTTGATGTAGTAGGAGTACTTGTGGCGCTCCATGTTGGCGTCGGTCATGCGGAACGGGTAGATGCTTATCTGCACGCGAGGCTGGCCGAACACCAGCGCGCCGGTCACGAACTGGAAAATCTCGTCGATATTCTTGTCCGTCATGGCGTAGCAGCCCACCGACACGCAGGCGCCGTGGATCATTAAATATTTCCCTTCATAACCGTGCGCGCGGTCATAGGCGTTCGGGAAGCCGATGTTGATAGCCTTATAGAAGCGGCTGTCCGGCTTAAGCTGCGGACGCTCCACGGTGTAGAACCCTTCCGGGCTTTTAAAATCGCCCTGACGCTGTTTCGGGCCCAGACCGCCGGAGTAGTTACAGATTTTATAGCTGTCGAGCAGTTGATACTGTTCGCCCATCTTCACGTAAAGATCCAGCGTGCGCTCTTCTTTGAAGATCTGGATATAGACCGGCGAACCCATTAACTGCTGTTTTAGTTCTGATTTAATAGGGGTGTTACTGTCGCTGCTGAGCAAACTGGCAAAAGACATGCACGGCATCAGGAGCATTGCGATAAACAATGCAATTTTACGCATACTGCTTATTTCCTTGATAAATCTGTAACAATGCCAGGACGGCGAGAGAGCCCAAAATAAGATTATTCTGTCTCGGGAGCGCTCACATTAGCACCGCTGTTATTTTTCGCAAGCGTTGACTGCTGCGTTTACACTTCAGTTTTACTTAAACCGCCAAAGCGCTGCGTAATGTGACCGGAGACGAGCCAGAAGGTTCGCAAAAAACGTCTGGCTTAAACGTAAAAATTCAGATGACGCGCGCCGCTTTCGCGGCGCGAAACGTTAACCCTTGCGGGCGCTAAACTGACTCGGCGCATCCACCATCACGCCATCGGCGTTCAGTTCCACCGCTTTTTCATAGTCCTGTGGCGTATTAACGCCGAAAAAGAGGATGTGCGCTTCGCCGTGCGAGCGAAAGCACGCCATTGCCTCTTTATCCCAGGTCAGCGTCGCAGCGGAGACGCCTTCGCCCAGCGTGAATTTTTCCACCACCTCCACGTTGCGGTTCAGTTCAAGCCCATACCAGCGCGGTTGTTCATCGGCGACAGGCGGCGGGCACTGGTGCGAGAGCGAAACCGTAGCCAGCCGGGTGCGGGTTTCGCTGCGGGTGACGAAGCGCGGCACGGCGGCGGGCAGGGCGCTGATATACCGGTCTTCCGTTGAGTAGACACGCACGCGCCCGAGGCTGCGCGTTTTCTCAAGCACCGCCAGCAGCCGTCGCCCCATCTCCTCCGGCGCGGCGTCCGGCGATTTGATGTCGAGATAAAACGGCGTTTGCGGCCACCTTTGCAGCACGGCTTCCAGCGTCGGGATAGTGGCGCCTTTGCCGCGCCAGGGGTGCGTGGTGTCGCCCCATTTCCAGCCCGCGTCGATGGCGCCGAGCTCTGCAGCGGTGAAACGGGAGACCGGGCCGTTGCTGTTCGTCAGCGCGCTTAAGTCGCTCGGGCGATAAAGCACCGGCACGCCGTCTTTGCTGAGCTGCACCGTTACCCACACCGCGTCGGCGCGGTTTTTTAGCGCCAGCTCGATGGCGGGCAGGGTGTTTTCCGGCGCGTCGCCGGTGCCGCCCCGGTGGGCTATCAGCTGTGGGCTGGCGCAGGCCAGGGTGGAGGCGGCAAGCAGCAGCGTGGCAAGCGAAACTCGGGTCATGCTTTTCTTCCTTAATCTTTATTATTCAACAGGCGGCGGAGGCTTCTTGGTATCACAGCTTTATGACAGTGAATGGAGGGTGGTTGCCGCCGCGTCCATTTTTTGCCAGACTGTATGAACATACAGTGCGGGGCTTCGCGATGCGTAAAATCATTCATGTCGATATGGACTGCTTTTTTGCGGCTGTCGAGATGCGCGACAACCCGGCCCTGCGCGATATTCCGCTCGCCATCGGCGGCAGCCGCGAACGGCGCGGCGTAATCAGCACCGCGAACTACCCGGCGCGTAAATATGGCGTGCGCAGCGCCATGCCCACCGCCATGGCCCTCAAGCTTTGTCCGCACCTTACGCTGCTGCCGGGGCGTTTTGACGCCTATAAAGAAGCTTCCGCCCATATCCGTGAAATCTTCTCCCGCTATACCTCGCTGATTGAACCGCTGTCGCTCGACGAAGCCTATTTAGATGTCACCCACAGCCCGCACTGCTACGGCTCCGCCACGCTGATGGCGAAAGAGATTCGCCAGACTATTTTGGACGAGCTGCAGCTCACCGCCTCGGCGGGCATCGCGCCAGTGAAGTTTCTCGCCAAGATAGCCTCCGATCTCAACAAGCCCAACGGGCAGTATGTGATAACGCCGGAAGAGGTGCCGGAGTTTCTGCGCACGCTGCCGCTCGGCAAGATCCCGGGCGTGGGGAAAGTGACGGCGGCAAAGCTCGAAAGCCTCGGGCTGTGCACCTGCGAGGATGTGCAAAACAGCGATCTCGCCGCGCTGCTCAAGCGCTTTGGCAAGTTTGGCCGCGTGCTGTGGGAGCGCAGCCAGGGAATAGACGAGCGCGAGATAAGCAGCGACAGGCAGCGTAAATCGGTAGGGGTGGAGCGTACGCTTGCACAGGATATTCATGAATGGTCCGAGTGCGAGGCGATTGTCGAGCGCCTTTACCCGGAGCTGGAGCGCCGCCTCGCCGCCGTACAGCCGGATTTGCGCATCGCCCGTCAGGGGGTGAAGCTGAAATTCAACGATTTCCAGCTCACCACGCAGGAGCACGTCTGGCCGATGCTGAACAAAGACGATTTGCTCGCCACCGCCCGTAAAACGTGGGAAGAACGCCGGGGCGGGCGCGGCGTGCGGCTGGTGGGACTGCACGTTACCTTGCTCGACCCGCAAATTGAGCGTCAGCTGGTGCTGGGGCTTTAAGGGCAGGCAGGAGTGTTCTGCGGTGGTGTGCAGTTCTCCGCCCCGGATATGCCGTAAATCCTCACCCTGGCCCTCTCCCTGGAAGGGCGAGGGGGAAAGGGCGCGGACCTGCGCGGGCGTCTATTCACTCGCTGGCCGGTTCCCTCTCCCCGCCGGGGTGAGTGGCTGACGACAACACAAACGTAATGCGTTACGCTTCCTCCAGCAGCCGACCGGAAAAATCACGATGAACCATGTCACCCTTCGCGACTACCAGCCGCAGGATCTCCCCTGGCTGGCGCAGCTGTTCATTCTCTCGGTTACCGAAGTGGCCAGCCGGGACTATAGCCCCGCCCAGATCCGTGCCTGGGCGCAGGTGGACGAAGCCTGCTGGCGGGAACGGCTCGCCCGCGCCCGCGTTTTCGTCGCCTGCGACGGTGAAAAGCGGCTTGGGTTTATCTCGCTTGAGCATGAAGGGCATATCGATTTGCTGTTTGTCCACCCGCAGGCCCTGCGCCGGGGAGTTGCCGCCGCGCTGCTGGCGCGTCTGGAGCAGGCGGCCCGCCAGCAGCGGTTAACCCGTCTGACTACCGATGCGAGTATTACCGCGCGGCCGTTTTTTGCGGCCAACGGCTTTAGCATTGAGCAGGTGCAAACCGTGGCGCTGCGCGGAGAAACGTTTACTAACTACCGCATGGTAAAAACACTGTCGACAACATAAAGCAGCCCGGGCTGCTCCTACCTAAACTAATAGGCAGGCGCTTTTTTTCGCCGCTGGCGGTTGTGGCGGGGTGGCCATGTGGTTATTATGCAAGCCGTTTTTTTCCATTCTCTTCATCTGCAAAGGAGGCACATCATGACTTACTCACCGCTGATTACGCTTTGCAGACTGACCCAGGAATAATTTCCTCGCTTTTTTTGCCCGGGTTTTCGTCTGCCACATCCTTATTTTTTTTTCCTGTTACAGGATGGGTATATGGGCAATTTTATACGTCCCTTATCTGACGCCGTCGCTTACGTTGCGTCGGATGACCTCTGGATCGAAAGCGACGCCACCCGGCAGCTTTTAAACACCGCCAGATTGCCGGGCATGACGCGCGTCGTCGGCATGCCGGATCTGCATCCAGGCCGCGGGTATCCCGTCGGCGCGGCATTTTTCTCCGTTAACCATTTTTATCCGGCGCTGGTAGGCAACGATATCGGCTGCGGCATGGGGCTGTGGCAAACCTCGCTGCAGAGCCGCAAAGCGAATCTCGATAAGCTGGAAAAGCGTGCGCAGAGCTACAGCGATGCGGCGCCGCCAGAGTGGCTGGAAGCGGCTTTGCCGCCGACGCTTGCGGCGCACCCCTATGCCGCTTCTCTCGGCTCGGTCGGCGGCGGCAACCACTTCGCCGAATTGCAGCAGGTGGAGAGCGTTTACGATGACGAGGCGGTCAGCGCGCTCGGCATTAACGCAAAGCAGCTGTTGCTGCTGGCGCACAGCGGTTCGCGCGGCTTGGGCCAGCAGATCCTGCGCGCCCACGTGGAGCGCTTCTCCCACAGCGGTCTGGAAGAGGGCAGCGACGCGGCGAACGATTACCTGGCGCAGCATAACGACGCGCTTACGTTCGCCGTCGCCAACCGCGCGCTTATCGCCCGTCGCCTGCTTGAGCACTTCAGGGAAGAGGGGGAGCGGCTGCTCGACGTGAACCACAACCTGGTAGAGCCGTACGTTTTCAACGGCCAGCCCGGCTGGCTGCACCGCAAGGGCGCCACGCCCGCCAGCTGCGGCCCGGTTGTTATTCCCGGCTCGCGCGGCGATTACAGCTATCTGGTGCAGCCGTTAAACAGCAGCGATGCGCTTGATTCGCTGGCTCACGGCGCCGGGCGCAAATGGATGCGCACCGAGTGCAAAGGGCGGCTTTCCGGGAAATTCAGCCCGGCGCAGCTTGCCCGTACGCCGCTTGGCAGCCGGGTGATTTGCCGCGACCGCCAGCTTATCTATGAAGAGGCGCCGCAGGCGTACAAATCAATAGAGAGCGTGATGGAATGCCTCACGGGCGCCGGACTGGTGAAGCCGCTGGCGCGCCTGAAGCCGGTACTGACGCTGAAAACCAGCGGGGAGCGAAGCGAATGAGGCTGTTGCAACTCTCCTCCGCTCAGGGGCCGGACGAATGCTGTCTGGCGGTGAGCAAAGCGCTGGCGCGGCTGGCTGAGGAGGCCTGCGCCGCAGGCGTAACGCTGAACATGGTGGAAGAAGAGCCGGGACGCGTGGCGGGCACGCTGCGATCGGTGCTGGTTTCGCTCACGGGCGAACAGGCGCAGGCGCTTGCCGAACGCTGGCGCGGCACGTTGCAGTGGACGTGCGAAAGCCCTTATCGCCCGCGCCATGGCCGCAAAAACTGGTTTATTGGCGCGGAGGTATTTACGCCGGTGAGCGAGGTGCCGGAAAGCGACATTCGCTTTGAGGCGCAGCGCGCCTCCGGGCCGGGCGGCCAGCACGTCAATAAAACCGACTCGGCGATACGCGCCACGCATCTGGCGAGCGGCATCAGCGTGAAGGTGCAGTCAGAGCGCAGCCAGCACGCCAATAAAAAGCTGGCGCGGCTGCTGCTAGCCCACAAGCTGGAAGCGTTGCGGGAAGCGCAGCACGCCGGGCAGAAGGCGCAGCGGCGGCAGTTTCATCATCAGATAGCACGCGGCAACCCGCAGCGCTGTTTTACGGGCAAAGGCTTTACGCCCGTGAAGTAATAAACACCCCCGCCCTGGTAAGGCGGGGTTTTTTGTTCTGCGGGGGAGTGTGCTGAGTAAGCGCGACAAACAAAAAAGGCGGCCCGCTGGCCGCCTTATTACACGCTTTCGCTTACTTAGCCGGAATGGCTTTCAGCAGCTCGGTCAGCAGCGTCCAGTACTGGCCCACGCTTTCAATGTGAACCTGCTCGTCCGGGGAGTGCGGACCGGTAATGGTCGGCCCGATGGAGACCATGTCCATCTCCGGGTACGGCTTCTTGAACAGGCCGCATTCCAGGCCAGCGTGGATAACCTGAATGTTCGGCGTCTTGTTGAAGAGCTTCTGGTAAGTTTCACGCACCAGCGCCATTACCGGGGAAGAGGCGTCCGGCTGCCAGCCCGGGTAGCTGCCTTTGGCGACGGTTTCGGCGCCTGCAAGCTGGCCCAGCGCTTCCAGCGTCTGCACCACGTAATCTTTGCCGCTGTCGATAAGCGAGCGGATAAGGCAGATGATTTGCGCTTTGTCGGCATCGGTCGTCACCACACCGAGGTTCAGCGAGGTTTCCACCACGCCTTTAGCGACGTCGGAGTTGCGGATAACGCCGTTCGGCGTGGCGTTCAGCAGGCCGATAAAGGCGTCGCGGCATTTCGCAGTCAGCGCGCCATGCTCAGCCGTCGCCTGCTCAACCAGCACGGTGATGTTTTTTTCTTTTGCAGAGAGCTCGTTATTCAGGATATCAAGGTACGCCGCCGCCAGGGTTTTCAGCGCATCAGCTTTATCCGCCGGAACGGCAAGCGTGGCGAACGCTTCACGCGGGATAGCGTTGCGCAGCGTGCCGCCGTTAAGGTCTATCAGGCGCGCGTCCAGTTCTTTGGCGTGAGCGAACAGGAAGCGGGCCAGCAGCTTGTTGGCGTTGCCGAGGCCTAAGTGAATATCCGCGCCGGAGTGGCCGCCCTTAAGGCCTTTTACCGTCAGCTTAACGGTCTGGTAGCCCGCCGGCACCGCTTCGCGCTCAAGCGCAAGGGTAGTGATGAAATCGATGCCGCCTGCGCAGCCCATGTAGATTTCACCCTCTTCTTCGGAGTCGGTGTTAATGAGAATGTCGCCCTGCAGCCAGTTCGCCTGCAGACCGAACGCGCCGTCCATGCCCGCTTCTTCGGTCATGGTCAACAGCACTTCCAGCGGACCGTGCTGAACGGCGTCGTCCGCCAGCACCGCCAGCGCGGAGGCCATGCCGATGCCGTTGTCGGCGCCAAGGGTGGTGCCGCGCGCTTTCACCCATTCGCCGTCAACGTAAGGCTGGATAGGATCTTTGGTGAAGTCATGAACGGTGTCGTTATTTTTCTGCGGCACCATGTCGAGGTGCGCCTGCAGCACCACCGGCTTGCGGTTTTCCATGCCGGCGGTGGCCGGTTTGCGGATCAGAATGTTGCCTACCTGGTCGCGCTGCGCAAACAGCCCCTTTTCCTTCGCCCAGCCCATGATGTGTTCGGCGAGTTGTTCTTCATGGTAGGAAGGGTGAGGAATGGAGCAGATTTTAGCGAAAATATCCCACAGCGGTTGGGGGGAAAGCTGAGACAGTTCAGACACGTTAAGTCTCCTTGACGACGACCCGGCGAAGCCTCGCTGGCGGGTCACAGGTTATCATTGAAATGTGCCGCAAGCCTTGCCTGGGCGATGGGCTGAGAATACCACTTTATGCTGCGCCATGTAGCCCGCAGCGAGTAAAAACCAAGGCGCACCCGCGCAAGGCTGGTTTTTAGTGCGCCAGATCTCTATAATCTCGCGCAACCTATTTCCCCCCTGAACACTTTTTAAGCCATTTTTTTAACTGGCCGGGACACTTCACATGAGCGAAAAATACGTTGTCACCTGGGATATGTTGCAGATCCACGCGCGCAAGCTGGCAAGCCGCCTGCTGCCTTCTGAACAGTGGAAAGGCATTATTGCCGTTAGCCGCGGCGGTCTGGTGCCGGGCGCTCTGCTGGCGCGCGAACTGGGTATTCGCCATGTCGACACCGTTTGCATCTCCAGCTACGACCACGATAACCAGCGCGAAATGAAAGTGCTTAAGCGCGCCGAAGGCGACGGTGAAGGCTTCATCGTGGTAGACGACCTGGTTGACACCGGCGGCACCGCCGTCGCTATCCGTGAAATGTATCCAAAAGCGCGTTTCGTCACCATTTTCGCCAAGCCGGCCGGTAAGCCGCTGGTGGACGACTACGTGATCGACATTCCGCAGGATACCTGGATTGAACAGCCGTGGGACATGGGCGTGGTCTTCGTGCCGCCGCTGTCCGGCCGTTAATCGCCATTCTTACGATGTTTTACGCCCGGCTTTGCCGGGCGTTTTGTTTTTTTGGCGCCCGGGCGAGTACAATTAGAGTTCCTGTTGTTTTCATGGAGCCGGAAAGCTATGTCGCAGGCCAACCTTAGCGAAACCCTGTTCAAGCCGCGTTTTAAACACCCCGAAACCTCGACGCTGGTCCGCCGCGTGCATCACGCGCCGGCGCCGCATATTGAATCCACGCTGGAAGGCAAAACGGTGCCGCACTGGTATCGCATGATCAACCGCATTATGTGGGTCTGGCGCGGCGTCGACCCGCTGGAAATTCTCGACGTGCAGTCGCGCATCGTGCTGAGCGACGCCGAGCGCACCGATCCGGCGCAGTACGACACGGTGGTCGGCTATCGCGGCGGCAACTGGATCTATGAGTGGTCGAAGCAGGCGATGGCGTGGCAGCAGCGCGCCGCGCAGGAAACGGATGAAGCCCGCATCGGCAAAGCCTGGCTTCAGGCGGCGAACCTCTACAGCATCGCGGCCTATCCGCACCTGAAGGGCGATGAACTGGCGGAGCAGGCGCAGGTGCTGGCGAACCGCGCCTATGAAGAGGCCGCCACCCGCCTTGCCGGCAAGCTGCGCGAGCTGGAGTTTACTGTTCCCGGCGGCGCGCCGATTAACGGCTTTCTGCACCTGCCTAAAGGCGGCGACGGCCCGTTCCCGACGGTGCTTATCTGCGGCGGGCTCGATTCCCTGCAAAGCGACTACTATCACCTTTTCGAGCACTACTTTGCGCCGCGCGGCCTCGCCATGCTCACTATCGATATGCCTTCCGTCGGCTTTTCTTCTAAATGGAAACTCACCCAGGATTCAAGCCTGCTGCACCAGCATGTGCTGAAGGCGCTGGAGAATCTCCCGTGGGTGGATCACACCCGTGTGGCGGCGTTTGGTTTTCGCTTCGGCGCCAACGTGGCGGTGCGGCTGGCGTATCTTGAAGCGTCGCGCCTGAAGGCGGTGGCCTGCCTCGGGCCGGTGGTGCATCAGTTGCTGAGCGACCCGGCGCGCCAGGCGCAAGTGCCGGAGATGTATATGGATGTGCTGGCAAGCCGCCTCGGCATGTATGACGCCTCCGACAGCGCGCTGCGCGTGGAGCTTAACCGCTACTCGCTGAAAACCCAGGGGCTGCTCGGCCGCCGCTGCCCGACGCCGATGCTCTCCGGTTTCTGGCAGGACGACCCGTTCAGCCCGGAAGAGGAATCGCGTTTAATCACCTCGTCATCTGCCGATGGCAAGCTGCTGGAGATCGCCTCCAGCCCGGTATACAGCAACTTTGACAAGGCGCTCACGGAAATTACCGGGTGGATGATTCATAAACTGCGTTAATTGATTGCTAAATTCCATCGGTTTGGTAAAACAGTTGCATCACAAAAGGAGATCGCAATGACGTTACCGAGTGGACACCCGAGAAGCCGATTGATCAAGAAATTTACTGCCCTTGGCCCGTACATCCGGGAAGAGCAATGTGAAGGAAACCGCTTCTTTTTTGACTGCCTGGCCGTTTGCGTTAACGTGAAGCCTGCGCCGGAGAAGCGAGAGTTCTGGGGATGGTGGATGGAGCTGGAAGGCCATGAAACCGGCTTTACCTACAGCTGGCATTTTGGGCTGTTTGATAAAGAAGGGAAATGGGTTCCGACCGTCATCAAAGACAGCGAAGTGACCGCGAAGCTTGAGCAAACGTTGCAGGGCTTCCATGAAAGGCTGCGCCAGCT
This sequence comes from Franconibacter pulveris DSM 19144, assembly GCA_000621185.1. Taxonomy (GTDB): domain Bacteria; phylum Pseudomonadota; class Gammaproteobacteria; order Enterobacterales; family Enterobacteriaceae; genus Franconibacter; species Franconibacter pulveris. The sequence goes on along the minus strand of KK211221.1, from coordinate 837,013 downwards.
GTTAGCTTCACTGGAATTAACGCTGGAGCCGGCGGAAAATTTCAGCGAGCAGTTACTGAAAAGAACCGCGTAATCGCGCGCTGAATAAAAGATTAACCCCGCCATTGAGCGGGGTTAATTTTTTATCGTAGCCACACGATTTATTTTGGGCGCCCTTTATTAAGGACGCCCGGGGTATTAATCAGAACTGGTAAACCATGCCTAACGCGACAACGTCGTCGTTGTTGAGATTAAGCGCGTTATCGTCATCCAGCTGGTTAATTTTGTAATCAACAAAAGCGGACATGTTTTTGTTGAAGTAATAGGTTGCCGCCACGTCGATATATTTCACCAGGTCAACATCGCCAATGCCGTTTTCCACATCTTTGGCTTTGGACTGAACGTAACCCACGGACGGACGCAGACCGAAATCGAACTGGTACTGTGCGACCACTTCGAACGCCTGGTTTTTGTTGGCGAAGCCGCTGACGCTGGCGTTGGCGCCGTTAATCACCGCGGTGCCGGAGAACGGCGTCATGTTGCGGGATTCGCCATACATGGCGGCCAGGTAGATATTGTTGGCGTCATACTTCAGGCCGGAGGTCCAGGCTTCGGCGTTGTCGCCCTGGCCATACACGCCGCGTTTTTGCGTCAGCGTGCGGTTAGAGTTCGCGTAGGCCGCGCCCACGCTCACGCCGCTGTCGCCCAGCGCGTAGGTCAGAGAAGCGCCGAAGCCGTCGCCGTTCGCTTTGCTGGCGGCGCGGCCGTCGTTCTCGTTTTTACCCTGGTACTGAAGGGCGAACTTCAGACCGTCAACCAGACCGAAGAAATCGGTGTTGCGGTAGGTGGCGACACCGGTGGTGCGCCCGGTCATGAAGTTATCGGTTTTCACCATCGAGTCGGCGCCAAATTCCGGGATCATATCGGTCCAGGCTTCCACGTCGTACAGCACGCCGTAGTTACGGCCGTAGTCGATAGAGCCGAAGTCGGCGATTTTCAGGCCCGCAAACGCCAGGCGGGTTTTAGTCACGCCGGAGGAGTTATCGCCCTCGGCGCGGTTAGCGGCAACCTGATATTCCCACTGGCCGTAACCGGTCAGCTGGTCGTTAATTTGCGTGGCGCCTTTAAAACCTAAACGGATATAAGACTGGTCGCCGTCAACGGACGCGTTATCGCTGATATAGTGTTCCGCTTTTACGCGGCCATATAAATCCAGTTTATTTCCGTTCTTGTTATAAACTTCAGCGGCCTGTGCGGAAGCGGCAACCATTACGCCAGTGATCACTAATGCCAGAGTGCTCTTTTTCATTTTGAAATCCCGATAAGTAAAACGCGCTAATATTCGCGGGTCGTGAGACCTGTGAAAAAACAAGGAGCGTTTTAACGGTTCAAAATGAAAGATTTATTACAGATTCAGAAAAATTTTAAATTCGCTTAAAAAAATGTAAACGTCATAAAAATGTCAATATCCGCCGTTACGCTTGCCGATCCTGCTCAACATCCGGTGCGCTTTTCCCGGGCAGCAGTTGGCAAGAAGGGCCGCGCCTGTTACAACGTCTCTTTGGTTTGAATTTTTCCATTTTCGTTGAAACGGCAGAGAATCATGAGTGACAGCCAGACCCTGGTGGTCAAACTGGGGACCAGTGTCTTAACCGGCGGATCGCGCCGCCTGAACCGCGCCCACATTGTCGAACTGGTGCGCCAGTGCGCCCAGCTTCACGCCGCCGGGCACCGTATTGTTATCGTCACCTCCGGGGCCATCGCCGCCGGGCGCGAGCACCTGGGCTACCCGGAGCTCCCGGCGACCATCGCCTCCAAACAGCTGTTAGCCGCGGTGGGGCAGAGCCGCCTGATCCAGCTCTGGGAACAGCTTTTCTCTATCTACGGCATTCATGTCGGGCAGATGCTGCTGACGCGCGCTGATATGGAAGACCGCGAGCGCTTCCTGAACGCCCGCGATACGCTCACCGCGCTGCTCGATAACCGCATCGTGCCGGTCATCAACGAAAACGACGCCGTCGCCACTGCGGAAATCAAAGTGGGCGACAACGACAACCTCTCGGCGCTGGCGGCCATTCTGGCTGGCGCCGATAAGCTGCTGCTGCTCACCGACCAGCAGGGCTTGTTCACCGCCGACCCGCGCAGCAACCCGGACGCGGAGCTGATTCAGGACGTGTATGGCATTGACGATGCGCTTCGCGCTATCGCGGGCGACAGCATCTCCGGCCTTGGCACCGGCGGCATGGGCACTAAATTACAGGCCGCCGACGTGGCGGGCCGCGCCGGCATTGAGACCGTTATCGCCGCGGGCAGCAAGCCGGGCGTGATTGGCGACGTAATGGAAGGACTGCCGGTGGGCACGCGTTTCCACCCGCAGCAGTCGCCGCTGGAGAACCGCAAGCGCTGGATCTTCGGCGCGCCGCCCGCAGGGGAAATTACCGTGGATGAAGGGGCGCAGGCGGCCATTCAGGCGCGCGGCAGCTCGCTCTTGCCAAAAGGCATTAAGAGCGTTTCCGGCAACTTTTCGCGTGGCGAAGTCATTCGCATCCGCAGCCTTGACGGGCGCGACATCGCCCACGGTGTGAGCCGCTACAACAGCGACGCGCTGCGCCGTATTGCCGGGCATCACTCACAACAGATTGACGCTATTCTTGGCTATGAGTATGGCCCGGTAGCCGTCCATCGCGACGACATGATCATCAGCTAAGGAGCCTGCAATGCTTGAACAGATGGGCAAAGCCGCCAAAGCGGCTTCTTACCAGATGGCGCTGCTTTCCTCGCGCGAGAAAAACCGCGTGCTGGAGAAGATCGCCGATTATCTAGAAGCGCAGGCGCAAGAGATCCTGCTTGCCAACGAGCAGGATCTGCTGGAAGCGCGCCGCAACGGCCTGAGCGAGGCGCTGTTAGACCGCCTGGCCCTCAACCCGCAGCGCCTGCACGCCATCGCCAATGACGTGCGCCAGGTGTGCAACCTCGCCGACCCGGTAGGACAGGTGATAGACGGCGGGCTGCTGGAGAGCGGTTTGCGCATCGAACGCCGCCGCGTGCCGCTGGGCGTGGTGGGGGTGATTTACGAAGCGCGCCCGAACGTGACGGTGGACGTCGCTTCCCTGTGCCTGAAAACCGGCAACGCCGCCATCCTGCGTGGCGGCAAAGAGACGTGGCGCACTAACGCCGCCACGGTAAAAGTCATCCAGCAGGCGCTGGAAGAGTGCGGCCTGCCCGCCGCCGCCGTGCAGGCGATTGAAAGCCCGGACCGCGCGCTTGTGAACGAGATGCTGCGCATGGACAAGTACATCGACATGCTGATTCCGCGCGGCGGGGCGGGGCTGCATAAGCTCTGTCGCGAGCAGTCCACCATTCCGGTGATCACCGGCGGGATTGGCGTGTGCCATATTTTTGTGGACGACACGGCGGAGTTCGCCCCGGCGCTGAACATTATTGCCAACGCCAAAACCCAGCGCCCGAGCACGTGCAACACCGTTGAGACACTGCTGGTGCATGACGCGATTGCAGCGCGTTTCCTGCCGGAGCTGAGTCAGGCGATGAGCGAGCGCGGCGTGACGCTGCACGCGGACGAGAAAGCGCTGGCGCTGCTGGCGAACGGCCCGGCTAAGGCGGTGGCGGTGCAGGCGGAGAACTACGACGACGAGTGGCTTTCGCTGGACCTGAACGTGAAGCTGGTGAGCGGCCTTGACGGGGCGATTGAGCACATTCGCGAGCACGGCACCCAGCATTCAGACGCCATCCTCACCCGCACGCTTCGCAACGCCAGCCGCTTTGTGAACGAAGTGGACTCGTCGGCGGTGTATGTGAACGCCTCCACCCGCTTTACCGACGGCGCGCAGTTTGGCCTGGGCGCGGAAGTGGCGGTGAGCACGCAGAAGCTGCACGCCCGCGGCCCGATGGGCCTGGAGGCGCTGACCACCTACAAGTGGATTGGCTTTGGCGACGATACCATTCGTGCTTAACTGAGGGCAGGGTGATGCAAAAACAGGCGGTTGAAACAACACCGTATTGACGCATCACCCGCTTTTGCTTACCCTTTTACACCGTGCTTCACGCTCGTGGACACATCTCTCAGGGCCGGTATAGCTCAGTTGGTAGAGCAGCGCATTCGTAATGCGAAGGTCGTAGGTTCGACTCCTATTACCGGCACTCACACAAAAAAATATTGTAAAAAACAATCAATTATACAGATTTTCGCTCTCAGGCTACGATCTCTTTTTACAATATTCTATGACCAACAGTTGCCGCTATGGTTAATCGTGGCTATTCAGGGATGTTAGTACGTAGCGGCCTGGAGTTCTGTAGTTGTAAAGCTCGAACAGGTACAAAGCGTGAACAGTCCCCACGGACCGCTATCAACTCGAAGCTGATGACGCTGCCAACGTCTCCACATCCTCCCGAAGCAGATTATCAAACGCATTTAAGCCCGATGTGCGGCCTTATGGCTGCGTAAACTAATGCCCCGGTAGCTACAGATCCGGCTCTGCCAGCGCTTCGCTCACGTTCCGAAAGGTACACGAGTACTCTGATAAGGTGTGCTCCTTCTGACAATCTGATGAAATTGCTACGCTCCGCTTGTTGCTAATACCACTAACGGGGCTTTATGGCTTCTGTTGTCTGAAATCAGAAGAAAAGAGCCAGCGTTAAAGCTGGCTATGCTCTTAGAATGGTGAAGCATTCAGATAGATCGTGGTTGAGTAGCTCGCCCCATTGGTGAAGCGGTACACATCGCCTTTCACGTTCAGATGAATAGCACTATCACGTATCGCGATCTTTGCGTTGCCGTCAGACGTTGATAAAAATGGCTGATACTTATCCCCGATACCTTTCAGGAAAGTCGCTTCCGTGACTTTTGAAGGGACTAAATAAAACTGGTACACAAAGGCTGTGGTAGCACCTGCGCTGCCCTCTGTGACGTACAGTGACACCTGTGAGTTAACCTTCTCAACCTTGTAAACAGTTTGGTCGATTGGCGAGTTGAGCGCCTTATACGCGCCATAGCAAGCCACGACGAGCAAGAGCACCACCACCCACTTAAAAACCCGAACGTTTCGCATAGTCTATCCCTGCTCTTATCCAAGTCTGATCCTGAGGATCATCACCATATGAATTGGGCCCTGGATAATCCGCAAACTCCGGACGGCTTGTACCTGCGAGAATTTGCGCAGCACCTGCACCACGTAGCAAGATCTGATCCGGGATACCCGCAGCTGCTCCAACCGCACCATAGTTAAAGTTACCAAAGGCTGCATATTTACTGCCACGTTGCTTATAGTCCCACGGTCCATGATTCCTTACCTGATAGTAAAACCAGACATAGGTGAGGGCTGACGGGCCACGGTGAAAGCGAGCCATCATCATGTTATTGACAACACTCACACCAGGCGGGGTTATAGCAGATAACTCATACGGCGGGTGGGGATTTGCCGCTAATGTCGGATACCTCATGCTTGCGCTCTTTCGTTCCAGCTATCGGTAAACATAATATTGCCGTCGCAGTGCTTCCAGGTGATCTTCTCATAACGGAACTCGACACACTCAAGGTGGTTATGCTTCTCCTTGCTCGCGTCTTTGGTATCGTGCATAACGGGAGAAACACCCACAATCTTCACACCTTCTAACAGCATGTTGAAGTATTCCACTTCCTGCCCTGCATCGTTGATCTTGTACCATTTGAACTCAGCAGATTTAAGCGTCTGACCTGTGGCAACAGCTTTGTAAAGGTACGGGCTGGAGCTATCAAATTCCTTTTGGATAATCAGCGCGGAGTGTTTGCGAGTCCCGGTAATCTTCCCGGTCATTGGGTCTGTGGGAATGTTTAAGCTGTGGGAGAATCCGTTAATCTCAATGCTGCCGTCACGGTCTTGAACGTCTACAGATCCCTTGATATCTGCGCCGCCGTCATCTTTAAGCCATAGGTAAGCTGGAATAGCCATTTTCTCTTTTTCCTTATGTTGTTATAAAAATCCATAAAGAAAGTGTACCTATAACGCCGGGTGGAAAGTAAACAATCAAATGTAACAAATTCATTAATATAAACGTGGCTAGATTTTAGTTAAATAACACTAAGGGAAGAGGCCGCAACGGTGCTTTTACTTTCGCTGCTATCGAACGTCTTCACACTTTGGCAATGCTTGCTGTTCGTTTTATAGACGAAATCGTAGATGGAATTGCTATAGCGGCACAGCGTCTCTTTGGCTGTTGTAGTGGCACACTGCAGTTGGTCACCTGAAAAGAGGTGATATACTCACCTCAGAACAATACAGGTGTCCCAATGAAAAAAAGACGTTTCAGCGCAGAGTTTAAACACGAATCCGCTCCACTGGCCCTTGACCAGAAGTACACCGTTGAAGATGCGGCCACTGCTATGAGCGTTGGTCTTTCTACTATGGCGCAATAGGTAAAGCAGTTGCGGGATGAACGACAGGGCAAAATGCCAAAACTTCTCCCATAACTTAGGAACTGATGCGGTTCGTTCGGACTGACCGACCATGCCGGGCAGTATAACGACATTAATGGTTAACTCTGAGGGAGCCAGACAGGACTGTCAATTTGTCCGCTCTGTGCCAGAAGCGGACATAACGATTCAGGTCATCAGGTGTTTCATCTATTGTTAAAAGCTAGAGCTTGCCTGAGAAGGAATGAGAATTGTCACGTGATATCGGCATTTACATAGTTAAAGAAAAATTTCCACCAACTAATGTCCTTAGAGATTCAATCATTCAGGCAGGCTTTCCCTGTGAACTAGATGATGAATTTGATCCTTTAATGTTCAGCGGCTTCTTACCATGTCCTGTTAATGGTTCACCTTCAGGCTTCGAATACATTGCACGTGAGGTGGATAGTAATGAAGTTAATGAGTTAAATACCACCTTCGTACCTGACTTAGTTATTGTGTTATCAACAGGTAGATATGAACTTGAGTGGATCTCTGCTTTAGCGACAGCATGCTGTATCGCTAGTCTTGCTGGAGGGCTGGTAGTGGACTACTTAACTGGCGAGCAATATTTTACTAATGATGCGGTTACCTGGGCGAAATCTCAGGTGTCAATTGTACAACTCTAACTTTAGTTAATTTACGTTCTCTTAGCCTGCTTCCGGCAATCAGGTGCATCTCTTTGTCTGCAGTATGCCAAGTGGGTGCCACTAAACAGCCATTCGCTAACTGAGTCCGCTTCTCGCTCATAGCAGGCATTAAAACTGTCTCTTCTGTCCGCGTCGTGCCAGAGGCAGATGTTCCTCGCACCCCGTTTCCCGGTGTGGCAATTAACAGATCGGGGTTTTCTGCCACGCCTGGGTGTTCAATAATTTTTTGTTACTAAAAGAGTAGCTGGTAAATAAATTTGCTGAACAAAAACATGGTAACGTTTTAAATACTCCACACATGAGGTACTTATGATAACCGTTTTTGTTTTACTTAAGACGACAAAGGAATGGCTCCGTCTGGAGCGCGCTGAAAGAAACCGCATTGCTGATAGCGTATTATCTACCGTTTTGTCCGATAATAAAGTCACGCTAAGAATGTTTGACGCCGAGGCGTTTACCACAAAATGTACTGATGTCGCTATGTTCCAGGCAGAAGACATGCAGGCATTTTATTTTGCTATTGAGCGGCTAAGGGACTCGGAACTTATAACCACACCTTATTTTGAAATGGTGGAAATTATTCCTACTATTGAAGATGGTTTTAAAGCTTTCGAGAAGGCCAGTATTCCTAAATAATAATAACTCTGGTCAGAGGGAGTAATAATGACGGTTGCTACTCCCTCTGTTGAGACTTATCTTTTTAATGGTTAAAGCAGGATTAACGACACGGCTTTTAATTCTTACACTCGCTTTTTTAAGTAATTAACCAGTGTCTGCTTCGTCATTTTTAGTTTATTCACCACTGCAATATTAAATATAAAAAGAGTTTACATTGCAGTCAGGCAGCGGACAACACGCTTGCCCGCGCCTCGTTCATAACAGACTCCCCAAAACCCATTGCCGCCAAAACCATTCCCCTATATAAATCTTCCCCATAAAAAACAACCACAAGGTCTGACGCTATGGTCAGGAAGACCCCGTTCTGACGCCGGATAGCGGTTCCCGGTTATTAATCCTCTGAAATAATAGAAAAGGGCCGGGCAATGCCCGGCCTCACTATAGTTTTCTCGTCAGACTAACCAAATGTGAGCTTCACTGAAAGAACTTGAGGCAATGAATATAAAAACTCGTTTCTGCTCAGTTTGTTGTAATTTGATAAATAATAACGCCTTTCTCATCGGGAAAGTATTGGATGGTATTTGCTTGCGTAAATCCATCTTTAACAGGTTTATAATTATAATAAGCATCCGCTATCTGGCCGTATGCCTTAATCAGTTTATTATTTGTAGCGGAAAGCAAAGGAACATCTTTTATCGTTATACTTAGCCGATCATTAAAAACTTCACATCCTTCGCCATCTTCCAGTAACACAACAGAAGTTAAGTTACCGCGCCCCATAGCATTGTCTGAGATAAAAGCATAACTGACGTCTTTTTTATCGGTAATGCATAACCACTTGTAATGGCGGCTTTCTTGTATTGGCGCTTTGGTTAGCTTATGAACATCGTCAAGAGTCTGTATCTCCATAACTATTTGTTGATTACCGATAACGATAGAGGGCGTTAAGTCTTTTTGAACCTCTGTTTCCTCGCCTGTTTCATCATAGTGTTTCTGTATAAACGCTTCCATTTGAGTGGCTAAAACGCTTTGAGATGTCAGTAAGGTAAGTATCAGCGCTTTTTTAATCATTTTACTTTCAACTCCGTGTCGCCGCCGTGTTCCAGCCATAAATAAACAGGTATAGCCATTTAATAAACTCCATGTCATTAAAGTGGAGCTTTATTTTTCACGGAATTGAGTCAGGCGATATAGCAAAATAAACGTCGAATGATCTGAGTCAAGCCTTTTCGGGTTTGGGGTTTGACTCAAATTTTTACTGTTATCAAGATCATTCTTTCGACTTTTTGATTTATTTCTAATAACTCTGAAGCGTTCGGCCCTTTCGCTTTCTTATTAACTTTGCCTCGTAAGAACGGTAAGAAGGAGGCAAGCGTGCTTGTTGCCGGAGCGTTTACAGGCAGGTATGAACAACCTTGAGCCGTGCCATCAATAGCGAAGCGGGGTAGAAAATACATAGTTATTGCCGCCAAAACCATTCCCCTATATAAATCTTCCCCATAAAAAACAACCACAAGGACTGACGCTATGGTCAGGAAGATCTCCCTTGCAGTCACCGTAAGCCTGCTGTTAGCGCACACCCCGCATGCCTTCGCCTCTTCCGATATGGAAGATTGCACCTGGAGCGACGACACCTGCCTGCTGAAAGGCGCTCCTGTTCTGGCGCCGGATAATGATTCCCGCGACAACCTGCTGCGCTTGCTGAGTGAGGCAAAGTCGTTCGCGCTGCCCGTGCAGCCGATGCCTGCGGATATTACGCGCTCCCGCGATTTCTACTTCGCTTACCATCCGCAGTGGGATGACGTTAACCCACAATCTACCTCTGCCGACGCTGCGCCCATCGAAGATAAAGCCCTCGCTGAACAACTGGCCGCGCTGCAAATCGACCCCGCAGTAATGAGCGCCGATAACGGCGAGCAGGAAAACCGCTTCGTCTCGAATAACACAGAAAGCGTAAGCCAGTTTTTTGCAGCGCTGCTGGCGGATGGCGCATTAACGCCTGAGCAGCGCCACACCCTGGCGCAGGCGCGGGTGGCGCTTTTATCCGGCGCGACCAGCGAGCAGGTTAGCGCTTCGTTAGCCGCGCTCCCGGCCGGTGCGCCTGCGTTATATAAAGCGTATCTGGACGCCGCCGCCCGGTTCTATGAGGGGGATTACGCAGGCGCTGCGCAGGGGTTCAGCGCGCTGGTGAAAAGCGATAGCCCATGGTTAGCTGAAACCGCGCAGTACATGCTGATGCGCACGGCGCTTAACAAAAGCAGCCAGCAGAGCACGGGCGAGTATGGCGATTTTGACGTGACGCGCGTCAGCCATGACGATGCCGCCCAGGCGCAAAACGCGGCGCAGGCTTATCTGCAACGCTGGCCGCAGGGGCGCTATGCCGACTCCGCACGCGGCATGCTGCGCCGCATTAACTGGTATCTGCAGGCCTGGCCGCAGCTGGCGGAACGCTACGAGCAGGCATTCCAGCACGCTGCCAGCCCGCAGGCGCTGCGCGGTCTGGTAACTGAATACGATAATGTCTTTGGCATGCAGTTCTACGAGCAACCCCTAACAGAAGCGTTTCCCGAAGCGTCGCTGGTGAGCTTTATCGAACTGCTGCGCGCCCTTCGCCTCAACAGCGACAATAAACCGGTACTGACACAGGACGCGCTGAATACCAGCAAACCGGCGTTTGAAAAGGGCGGCAAGCTGCCGCTGTGGCGTAACCTGCAACTCAACCTGTGGATGGCGACGGGCAACTACGCCGCTGTGCTGCAGGAGGTGGCGCCCGCACAGACGCTCCCCGCGCACGATATCCTCGTCTTCAGCGAGCAGGTTATCTACGGCGAGGCGTTGATGGCGCAACAGCAGTGGCCCGCCGCGCGTGATTTCTGGCTGCGGTTGCTGAAGCTTAGCCAGGATAACGAGCAGCAGCAGTATGTGCAGACTAAGCTCGCCGCCACGCTGGTTTACATGGGCGACACGGCGGCGGTGTTCGCGCCAGGCAGCGCCGTCACCAGTCTGCGCTACCGCTCCCGCGTGCTGAAAACCCAGGCTTCGCCTGAGCTGTTGCGCCAGCAGGCGACAAAGGGGCCGAACAGCGAGGAGCGCACCATTGCCCTGCACACGCTGCTGGTGCGCGATTTAACCGAAAACCGCTTCGGTGACTGGTTGAATGACAAAAAACTCGTCAGCGCCATTACGCCGCCGGTCACTGGTGAAGCCTTCGACGACGTCAACCTGAGCATTTTCGACTGGAACGGCGACACCGCCGAGCCGGGTTACGTCTGCCAGAGCCTGCATGAAACCGTCACCGTGCTTGGCAAGAACGCGAAAGACCCGCACGCGCTGAACTGCCTGGGCGAGTTTTTCCGCACCACGCGCACGCAGGTTGATTTGTGGAAAGAGAGTGCGGGCAATGGCGTCCTCGAAGCGGCAATCTCCCGCAAGGAGCCGTTCGGCCAGTCCGATCGCCAGCGCTATTACCAGCGCATCATCGCGTCACCCAAAGCGGAACCCGAAGATAAAAGCTATGCGCTCTATCGCGCCATTATGTGTTATGCCCCCTCCGGCGCGAACGACTGCGGCGGGGAAGAGGTCGATAAGCTGAAGCGCAAAGGGTGGTTCACACAGTTAAAAACGCAGTATCCGGGGAGCCCGTGGGCGCAACAGCTCAAATACTACTGGTAACCGCGCTGCTGGCAGGCCAGGCGCAGGCGGCGGAGACGGTGTCGGCAAGCCGCCACGCCGCCTTCTGGCTGTGGTCCGGCGTGAAGGCCAGCGACGAGCTGCGAAACGCGCAGACGGTCTATCTTCATCAGGGCGAGGTGCTGACGCGCTCGGGCCAGGTCGTGTTTCAACGACTCGGGCTGCCGGTCAGCCGCCTGACGTTTCCGTCCATCTGGCTAACCGTGCGCTTCACCACGCTGGAGGTGCCACAGGCGATCCCGGCGCGGCTTGTCCGGCTGATGCAACGCTGGCAGGCGGCGGGGAACCATGTGGTGGGGTTGCAGGTCGATTTTGATGCAGCGACGCATCAGCTTGCAGACTACGCCCGTTTTCTGCGTGAGCTACGCCAGCAGTTGCCGCCGGAATTCGCGCTGGGCGTTACCGGGCTGCTCGACTGGGCCAAAACGGGCGAGGTGGCCACGCTGAATGCGCTGCCGGTGGATGAGCTGGTGGTGCAAAGCTATCAGGGGCGGCATACGGTAGCGAATTATCAGGCGTACCTGCCCGCGCTCGCCCGGCTGCGTATCCCGTTTAAGCTTGGGCTGGTGCAAAACGGCAGCCGCGAACCGCAGGCCGAGGCACAGCTAAATGCCTCACCCTGGTATCGCGGCACCGTGGTCTTTATGCTTAAGCCATAAGGCCGATGGCGCCGGGCAGCGCAAAAAGCCGGTGAAGAAAAAAGAGCAGGGCAGGGCTACTCGCACCCCTGAGCCGAGTCGATGTCGCACGTCAGCTTCTCTGATAACTCATTCAGGCGATCCACGGCCGCAGACGTGCACTCGTAAGTATAATCTTTGCTGTTTTTCAGGTTAATGACCGTCACGCCGCGGCGCTCTTGATTACCTTCTTCATTGCTGAACACCAGATACCGGTATCCGCCATTGCTGAAGGAGACATTCAGGTAATCCGTCTGGTAGCGGGCGTAGTGATTATACGTAAAGCCCGCAAAATCTTGCCCCTTCGAGGCAAAACTGAACGCCTCTTTGCCGTTTTTGGTCATCGTGTAGTGAAGCACGCCGTTCGCTTCTTTCAACGCGACCGTGCCTTTCCCGGTTTCGCATGAGAAATAGGTAATGTCTGCGTACGCAGGTAAAGACAAACCAATTAACCCCGCCATAATCAGGCCGTTATAACCCTTCATTTAACCCTGTCCTTTTTTTACTTTCAGCGAAACAGCATCGCGTTGATAACCTGCGACATAAATACCCTGGCGAAGCGGAGGTAGCCAGCTACCAGAAATAAAAAAGGCCGGTCTCCCGGCCCCTTAACGTTATTTCGCCGCCAGCAAACAGAGCTTCAGCGCCACGTGATAAGACGCCTCAAATGAGGTAATCGGCAGGAACTCAAAGCGCGAGTGGAAGTTGTGCGCGCCGGTAAAGAAGTTCGGCGTTAATAACCCTTTGGCGGAAAGCGCCGCGCCGTCGGTGCCCCCGCGCATTGGAATGGTTTTCGGCGTAATGCCCAGCTCATCCAGCGCCTGATAAATCAACTCAATCGGTCGGCGGTCTTCGCCAATCGCGTTGCTGATATTGCTGTACACGTCGCTGATGCTCACTTCCACCTTCGCCGTCGGGTGTTCGGCGGCAATCTTCTGCGCCACGTCGTTGAGCTGCTGCTTGCGGCGCTCAAAAGAGGCGAGGTCGAAATCGCGAATGCTGGCGTTCAGCAGCGCGCTGCTCTGGCTCGCCTGCATGCCGTTAAACCAGATATAGCCCTCGCGCCCGGCGGTGTGCTCCGGCGTCTGCTGGCGATCGAAGTGATTGATGAAATCCGTCGCCATCAGCAGCGGGTTTACCAGCACGCCTTTAGAGGCCATCGGGTGCGCCGTCACGCCGGTAAAGCGAATCTCCGCCTGCGCGGCGTTGAAATTCTCATACACCACTTCGCCCAGCTCGCAGCAGTCGATGGTATAGGCGAAGTCCACGTCGAAACGCGTCAAATCCAGCGCCTTCGCGCCGCGCAGGCCGACTTCTTCATCCGGCACAAACGCCACCACGATATCGCCGTGCCGCATCTCTGGCGTCAGGTTCTCCAGCAGCGTCATCACCACCGTCACCGCGGCTTTGTTATCGGCGCCCAGCACGCTGGTGCCGTCGCTGAAAATAATCTCTTCGTTCGGGTAAGCCTTGATCTCCGGGCGTTCGTTTACCCGCAGCCAGATCCCTTCTTTCGCATTCAGACAGAGATCTTCACCGGTAAAGGTGAGGATCTGCGGATGAATCTCCGGCGAGAGGCCGACGTCCACGGTGTCGATATGGGTGATAAACCCGATGCGCGGCGCGCCCGCCACATTGCCTTTTTTCACCGCGGTGACGGTGGCGTGTTCGTCTATCTCTATCTGCTCCAGGCCCAGCATTCTCAGCTCTTCCGCCAGCGCGCGCGCCATCTCATGCTGGCCCGGCGTGGTGGGGAGGGTAGTGGCGGACGCATTACTCTGGCTGGTGATAGCGAGGTAGCGAAAGAAGCGTTGGGTTAATTGACTACCGAGCGCAGATGGCATGGTGGATCCTTCTCTATTTGTGTTATCAGGTGTTTGCGTTGTGTTTTTAATGTTATTGATGAGTGACGAAGAATCAGAATCCTTTGGCACGTAGTAAAAAAACATAAAGGAATTACGATGATTAGCAAGCACACGATTCATGCTCTGACGCTCGCCATCCTGACAGCCAGCTCGGCGGCTGGCGCTAAAACTCTGGTTTATTGCTCTGAAGGTTCACCGGAAAACTTCAACCCGCAGCTCTACACCTCCGGCACCAGCGTGGACGCCAGCGCTGTGCCGGTCTACAACCGGCTGGTGGATTTTAAAACCGGCACCACGGAGCTGGTGCCGAGCCTCGCCGAAAGCTGGGAGGTGAGCGAAGACGGCAAGGTTTACACCTTCCATTTGCGCAAGGGCGTGAAGTTTCAGAGCAATAAATACTTTAAGCCGACGCGGGATTTTAACGCCGACGACGTTATCTTCTCGTTTATGCGCCAGAAAGACCCAAAGCACCCGTATCACAACGTCTCTAACGGCAACTACTCCAACTTTGAAAGCCTGGAGTTCGGCAAGCTCATCACCGCGATAGATAAAATAGACGACCACACCGTACGCTTTACCCTGGCCCACCCGGAAGCGCCGTTCGTGCCCGATCTCGCCTGGTATTTTGCCTCTATCTTGTCGGCGGAATATGCCGATGCGATGTTGAAAGCGGGCACGCCGGAGCGGGTGGATATGGACCCGATCGGCACCGGGCCGTTTAAGCTCACCCAGTATCAGAAAGACTCGCGCATTCTCTTCACCGCGTTTGATGACTACTGGCAGGGCAAGGCGAAGCTCGACCGGCTGGTCTTCAGCATCACGCCCGACGCCTCGGTGCGCTATGCCAAACTTGAGAAAAACGAGTGCCAGGTGATGGCCTTCCCCAACCCGGCGGACTTGCCGCGCATGAAGGCGAACCCGGATATCAACCTGATGAGCAAATCGGGGCTGAACACCGGCTTCCTGGCGCTCAATACCCAGAAGCCGCCGCTGGATAACGTGAAAGTGCGCCAGGCGCTGGCGATGGCCATCAACAAGCCGGCCATTATCGATGCAGTTTTCCAGGGCACCGGCACCGCGGCGAAAAACCTGCTGCCGCCGGGCGTCTGGAGCGCGGATGAGAGCTTACAAGATTATGCGTACTCGCCAGAAAAGGCGAAGGCGCTGCTGAAAGAGGCGGGGTTGCCGGAGGGCTTCACCATCGACCTCTGGGCGATGCCGGTGCAGCGCCCCTATAACCCGAACGCCCGCCGCATGTCGGAAATCATCCAGGCCGACTGGGCGAAAATCGGCGTGAAGGCGAAAATCGTCAGCTACGAGTGGGGCGAATACCTCAAGCGCGTGAAGGGCGGTGAACACCAGGCGGCGCTGATGGGCTGGACCACCGCGACGGGCGACCCGGATAACTTTTTCGGCCCGCTTTTCACCTGCCAGTCCGCCAACGGCGGTTCGAACTCGGCGAAGTGGTGCTACGCCCCGTTCGATAAGCTCATCGGCGAGGCCAAAGCCACCACCGATCAGCCGCAGCGCGCCGCGCTCTACGTGCAGGCCCAGCAGATGATGCACGAACATATGCCGGCGGTGATGATAGCCCACTCGACCATCTTCGAGCCGGTGCGCAAGGAGGTGGCGGGCTATGAAATCGACCCGTTCGGCAAGCATATTTTTTATCAGGTGGATATTAACAAGTAAGCGTGGCGAACCGGCGGGGGGAAGTACCCCGCCGGTTCAGAAAAGGCGCGGTTTTAGTCGGCCAGATAGTCCGCAATGGCGGCCGGTACGCAGGGGCGGCCGTTCTCAAGGCAGGTGGCGACAAACGTCGCTTCCGCGTAGACCTTGCCGTCCACCAGAATCTGCTGCTCGAAGTTCACCCGGTTGCGCTTCTCGTTTTTCACAAGCTGGCAGGTCACTTCCATCTCGTCGCCCTTTTGCAGGCTCTTGCGAAAGCGCAGCGTATACTCCAGCACCATGTACAGGCGGCCTGACGTGAACTCCTCTTCAATATCGATGCCCAGCCCTTCCCGCATGTAGGCGTGGCGCGCCCACTCCATGTAGAACGGGTAATAAAGACCGTCTACCACGCCCTGAAAATCGATATGCTTTTCATCAACCGAATAGTGTTTAGCGAACATCTACTTATCCTTTTTCAGCATTAAGTCATGCGCCCATCAGATCATAATTCAGCGGATGAATAAAGCGGAGCGGCAGCGTGCCCGTGGGGTTACGGTTTTTTCGCCCGTTTTGCCAAATAGTCCGGCGCGAACGGGCGGGGGTCGACATCCGCAAACGGCGCGCGCTCAAAACGCGACTTCAGCGCCCAGGGCACGGTGCAATCAAAGATAGTCTTGCAGGTAATGCCCTGCCCGCGAATGGAAGGGCTGTAGTCCGGCATCTGCGAAGGGTCGAGCTGGTGGCCGCGAACGCCGATGCGATGCGCCTTGAAAATGTGGCCTGGCTCGATGCGCTGGACCGCCCTGAAGAGAGCGAGCAGTGCGTGGTTTATCACCCGCTCAGAAGCGGTCAAAAATCCATCGCCCTGTTAGGCAATGCGTCGGCAAATGAATTGGCGTCCTTACTCACCTTAAACGCTCACCTGGCTTGCCACGAGACCACCGCCTCGCAGGTCATAAATCATTAGTCCCGCCGGGTCGGTTACCGGCGGTATCCGGCTTTCGTCCAGCCATAACGGATTCGCAGGGCAGATTGAACCGCAGATGTAGGTGGGCACGCCGCTTATCGTCGTCGATATGCTGCGATGCACGTGGCCGCTGCACACCGCGAGCGGCGCAACGGGGTTGCCTGCTATCACCTGCCAGAACGCCGCGTCGCCGCCGCACATCACCTCGTCAATCGGCGCGATGCCGCAGCGAAAAAGGTGATGGTGCGTGAAGATAAGCGCGGGCTGCGTAAAACTCGCCAGCTTTTCCGTCAGCCACGTCAGATGCGGGGCGATATCGCCCCGGGTTTCACCGGGCAGGGTGGTATCGATGCCGATCACGGGAACGCCATTAATCACGTCGCTAAAGTGCAGCGCGCCGCAGAGCGGCCAGCGCATCGTTTCCTGCCACACATGGCGCATGGCCTCCCGACTGTCTGCGTTGCCCGGCAGCATCAGGAGGCGGCACTGCGCGCGCATCAGTTCGGCTTCCACGATCGCGTATCCCTCATACCAGCCGTCATCCACCAGGTCGCCTGTCACCACCAGCAGATCGGGCGCGAGCGACTCCAGCCAGCGTATAACCCGGCGCAGTCGCCCCAGATTGCTGTTATCGGGCGTGGCGTGAATATCGGTAATGTGCGCAATGCGCATCGCTTCCTCCTGTAACGGCCGGTAGATTTCAGCTTATCAGCGCCGTTCACACTGTGCCTGTATAAGTGGTTGTACCAGTTAAAGCAATCGATTAACAAGACGATAACTATATGAATAATAAAATTTTACATAAGGCTAAAAATGAAACTCCGTACTCACATTCTCTGGCTCTGTCTGGTGGCGCTGATTGGCGTCACGACGCTCGCCGCCGTCTCCCTTTCCACCCTCAAGCACACCATGCTGCAGGAGCGCACCGGGCAGGTCACCACGCTGGTGACGCTGGCGAAATCCTCCCTCGACAAACTCTATGAGCAGGAACAGGCTGGCAAGCTCACCCGCGAACAGGCGCAGGCGGAAGCCCGCCGTATTCTCGGCAGCCTGCGGCACGACCAGCTTTACTTCTGGGCAAGGGGGTATGCTAACGACGTCAACTACGTTCATCCGGATGCGAAGCGTATCGGCACCGTGGACGCCAAAGGCGGCAAAGAGGCGGGCGTACGCTATCGCGCGGCGCTGGAAGGACGGGAAACCGCCACGCTGACCGCATGGGGAACCAAGCCTGGCGCAACGGAGAAAGTACAAAAGCTCTACGGCGTTGTCTGGTTTAAACCCTGGGACTGGATTGTGGGAACCGGCGATTACATTGACGATATCGACACGGCCTTCTGGCAGAGCGCGAAAGCGTTGCTCGCGATTGGCGGCGTGCTGATGCTGGTGATCGGCCTGCTGGGCTGGACCCTTGCCCGCAACCTGTACCGCAAGCTTGGCGGCGAACCGGATTACGCGGCGCTGATCGCCAAAAAAGTGGCCAGCGGCGATCTCACCTCTTCGGTGGCGCTGAAGCCGCACGACAACAGCAGCCTGCTGTTCAGCCTGAATGAAATGCAATCGCAGCTTGCGGGCATTGTGAGCGGCATAAAACTGTCGGCAAGCGCCGTTTCCAGCGCTTCTGGCGAAATTGTGATGGGTAATGCTGACCTCGCCTCGCGCACCGAAGAGCAGGCCGCCGCCATTGAGCAAACCGCCTCCACCATGACCCAGTTGACGGAAACGGTTCGCCAGAATGTGGAAAGCGCGCATCAGGCCAACATTCTTGCGAAAGATGCCGACAACATTGCCGGCGACAGCAACGCTGCGGTGCAGCAAATGGTCAGCACGATTAACGACATTCGCGCCGGTTCAACCAAAATTTCTGAGATAACCAATATCATTGAAGGCATCGCTTTCCAGACCAACATCCTCGCCCTGAACGCCGCGGTGGAAGCGGCGCGCGCGGGCGAGCAGGGGCGCGGTTTTGCCGTGGTGGCCGGGGAAGTACGCACGCTGGCGCAGCGCTCCGCCACGGCGGCGAAAGAGATTAAGGATCTTATCGCCACTTCGGTTTCATTAATCGAAAACGGCTCCGCGCAGGCGACGCAAGTAAGCGGGACCATCGGTGACGTGAAAGGGGCGATTAAGCGGGTCGCTGATATCGTCAGCGAAATCGCGCTCGCCTCCAGAGAGCAGGGCGAGGGCATTCAGCAGGTGAGCCAGGCGGTGAACCAGATTGACGCGATGACGCAGCACAACTCGGCGCTGGTTGAGCAATCCGCCGCCGCCGGGCAGTCTTTACAAGACCAGGCGACGCAGCTGAACACCTCCGTTTCCACTTTCCAACTGCCGGCTAACGGCGATGAAAAACCGCTGCAACCGACGGCGGCGGCGCTAACGCCCGTCGCGGCATAAAAGCGCTAACCGCGTGACGCAAAAAGCCGGGTAAGCCCGGCTTTTTTGTCGCGTTCACTCCATCGCCGTTGGGCGCATCGCTGAAAGCAAAAACTGCACAGCGTTTGAGTATGGGCGTAAACCGCTTTTGCTGCCGGGGAGGTTAGCCTTCCGCCGTCTCGTGCAGGTGGCGCCACAGCGGCTGGCTCTCTTTTAAGGTGAAAATGACGGTAGAGCGGCGGGTGGTCGCGGGCTGTCCCGGCAGGCTCTGGCGTTCGCGGTAGCTCACCGCCGCACCTTGCGGCCACTCGGCAAGCAGGCGCATCTCATCCACTTCAATGCGCAGGCCTGGCTTTGCGGCGCGCTGCGCGAGAAAAAACTGGCTCAGCTGGTCGTGGTTCAGCACCGCGCCGGAAAGCGTAATCATGGAATAGTCCGGGCTAAAGCGGGCGATAAGGGCGTTCACGTCGCCATCGCCTTTGCCTAGCCAGGCTTCAATCGCGACATGGGCTTGCAGCACTTCGGTAAAATAAGGGTTCATGAGGTCTCCTGTTTCGGTACGAGGCGCAGCTTAACCGCGCGGTTATCAAGACGAAAGCAGAGCGGCAGCGGCAGCAGCGTCGCCAGCGCGGCGCACCAGAATGTCCAGCAGTAAGCCTGCGCTGGCGCGAAGTGCGCGCAGAGCTGGTCAAGCAGCAGCGTAAAAAGCGCCACGCCAAAGCAAAAGCTGAGCTGGCGGTTAATGTTCCACAGCGCGGCGGCGTCCGGCAGGGCGGCATTCGGTGTGTTAAGAAAGGCGCTGCTCTGGGCAGCGCTGCTGCACAAACTGCCGCCCACGCCCATCAGCGCGAAGGCGCCAGCCAGCACGGCCTGCTGCTCGCCGCTCTCAATCTGCGTGAGCAACGCGATCCCCGCCGCCTGCAACAGGCAGCCCGCCATAATCAGCGGCCTCGGCCCCAGGGCGTTGAAGGTTTTGCCGGTCAGGCAAATCGCCAGAAACGAGCCGAGCGACCAGGGCATCATCAGCATGCCCGCGGCGCTGGGCGTCAGGCCGAGCTGGTTTTGCAGCCAGAGCATGGCGACCAGGCTGATACCGATAAACACGCCCGGCACGCCCTGGTACACCGCCATAGAAAAGCGCAGCAGCGGGTCGGCCAGCAGGTTCAGGTTGAGCACAGGGGCGGGGCGTTTACGACAGCGGCGCGCAAACAGCGCAAGCAGGGTTCCGCCTGCCAACAGCAGAAACGCCGCAAGCCCCGTTGCGTGCGAGCCGCTAAGACGCGTAAGGCCGAACAGCAGCAGAAACAGCGCGCCGCACCCCAGGGCTAACCCGGCGGCGTCTGGCGGGGCCGACCGGTCGGCAGGCGCTTCGCGGCGCAGCCAGCAATACGCCAGCGCAAGCGTGGCCAGCGCCAGCGGCAGGCTGGCGAAAAAGACCCCGCGCCAGCCGAGCGCCGTAATCAACAGGCCGCCCGCAGCGGGCGAAAGCGCCGGCGCCAGCAGGCCCACCAGCATGACCGCCGAGGCGATTTTCGCCCGCTCATGCGGCGCATAAAGCCGCCAGGCCAGCGCCTGGCCTACCGGGATAAGCAACCCGCCGCCCGCACCCTGCGCCACGCGCCAGAACACCAGGGCGCTGAGGGAATCCGCGAAGCTGGCGGCGGCGGTGGCAAGGGTAAACAGCGCCAGCGAGAGCAGGAAAACCTGCCGCGCCCCGGCCCGCTGCGTAAGCCAGGCGCTCAGGGGAATGGCCAGCGTCAGGCCCATAATGTAGCCGTTGCTGACCCAGGCAAGTCCGGCGACGGAAGCCCGCAGACTATGCGCTATCGCCGGGTAAGCGACATTCGCGATAAACATATTAATCAGGTCGATGAAAAAGCCGAGCAGGTAAACCACGGCCACTTTGCTGCGATAAGACATAACGCCTCCTCCGGTAGATGCCTACTGTAAGCGGCGGCACAGGGCGGATAAACGGGGGGCGGGCTGATACACTGTCAACCTTATTTTGACAATCGGCAGGGCAGGTATGCTGAATTTGCAGCGGGTGGCGGCCTTTGTGGCAGTGGCGGAGGCGGGCAGCTTTACGGCAGCGGCGGCCGCGCTTGGGATGACTAAAGCGGTCGTGAGTTTTAACGTCCGGCAACTGGAAAAAGAGTTAGGCGTGTCGCTTTTGCTGCGCACCACGCGGCGGCTGGCGCTGACGGAGGCGGGAGAAGCCTTTTACCGGCGCGCCGCCGCGTTGTTGCAGGAGGCGCAGGCGATGCGGGAAGAGGCGCAGCGTCATCACGGCGGGCTGCGCGGCGAGTTGCGCATCACCAGTACCAGCGAATATGGCGCGCAGGTAGTCATTCCGGCGCTGGCGGCGTTTCGGCGGGCGCATCCGGCGCTGCGCATCCGCCACGTCTCGTCGTCGCAGCATGCCGATCTGATCGCCGAACGCTTTGATGTGGCGATACGGCTTGGCACGCTGGCGGACTCTACCTACCGCGCGGCGCTGCTCACCCGTTTTGAGGTGCTGCCCGTCGCCTCGCGGCAGTGGCTGAAAGAAAACCCCATTGCCTCGCCCGAAGCGCTGGCACAAGCAGAATGGATAATCCATAGCCGTCTGCCTTCGCCTCTGCGCTGGCAGCTCACCGGCCCACAGCGGCAGACGCTGGATTTTGCCATCACCCGGCCCGCTGTGCTGTCGGCAGACAGCGCCTCGGCATTGCTGGCGTTCGCCCGGGAGGGCGGCGGCGTGGCGTTGCTGCCCGACTGGCTGGCGCGACCGTCGCTGGAAGCGGGCGACCTGTGCCATCTGCTGCCGGACTACCGCTTTCCGGCGCAGGGCGTTTACGCGGTCTACCCGGACACCGGGCACGTGTCGGAAAAGGTGCGCGCGTTTATTGACTTCCTGCGCGGGCGGCTCGCGTAAACGGACGGCAGATAAACACCATCGCCAGCGCGCTGCACAGCGGCACGGCGGCAAGCCACAGCCAGGGCAGCGTCGCCTGCGGCGAAGGGGTCAATGCATGGTCAAGCTGGCCGCCCAGCGCAAAGTTGCCCGCCAGCACGGCAAGACCGCCCATGGAAGCCAGCGCGCCGTAATGCGCGCCAAGGTTCTGGTCGCTTGCGAAGCGGGGAATTAAATCCATGCCCACCGGCACAATCAGCATCTGACCAAGCGTCAGCAGCGTCACCATGCAGACGGCGGGCAGCAGCCGCTGCCAGCCTGCGGGCGGCGTGTCGGCGGCGAACAGCGCCACGCTTGCAAAGGCGGCGGCCAGCAGCGCGAAGCCCAGCGGCAGAATGCGCGCCGCGCCGCAGCGCCGGGCGAGGCGCGCCAGCGGCAGTTGCAGCGCGATAATCAGCAGCGAGGCGAGCACAAAAAGCGGTCCGAGGTCGCTCTCGCTGCTGCCGGAGCGGCGCAGCTCCACCGGCAGCGCCAGGTAGAGCTGGTTGTAACTGAAAAGGTAGGCGCTGTAAGCGACGATAAACGCCACGAAACGGCGGTTGCGGAAGGTCTGCCACCAGGGGGCGATGTGCAGCGCCGCCTGCTTGCGCGGGGTACGCGGCAGGGTGAAGAAAAGCACCAGCAGCGCCAGCACGAATACGCCCGCTCCCGCCAGCGCCACCCGCTGGAAGCCGAACCCCGCCAGCAGCGAACCAAGCACCGGGCCAAGCACCGCGCCAAGCTCGCCGCAGACCGCGAACAGGGCGAACCACTCGGCGCGGCTGCGCTTGCCTGCCGCCTCGCTTTGGGTGCCCGCCTTCGCCAGCAGCGCTTCAATCGACGGGGAGAAGAGCGCGCCGCCGATGCCGGTTAAGCAGGCGCCCAGCACAATCGGCCAGAGCGTCGCGCCGAGCGCCAGCAGCAGGTAGCCGGAAATGCGCACCAGGCAGCCGCAGAGGATAACGCCGCGCGCGCCGAAGCGGTCCGCCAGCGCGCCGCCCAGTAAAAACATCCCCTGTTGGGAGAAGGTGCGTAAGCCAATCACCAGCCCGATGGCCCCGCCGGAAAGGCGCATATCGTCACGCAGAAAAATCGCCAGAAACGGCACCACGGCGTAAAAGCCGATGTTAAACACCAGCTGACTGCCTAACAGCAAGGGCGGCCAGAGGCGTGAAGGGGGGCGATAAAAAAAGGCAGGCATGCTCCATCCATCTGCGTTGTCCATTAGCGGCGCAAAAGCGTAGCAGGAATCGCGGCGTTGCGCTGCATCGGGTTAGCAGAATCGTTATGCGGCAAATAGTTAAAAGTAAAACTATTTAGCCGCCCTTAAGCGGCGCGGCGCCTTGATTGACAAGGCCCGGAGGCCCCGGTATAACCGCTCATTCGCTACGAATGAGTTTCATTTACATCGTCGCAGCGAACGGCCTGGCCGCAGAAAATGCAGCGACGAGCGTGCAGGCCGGGTGGTCAGGGTCTGCTCCGGCACGGGCGCAGGCGTGGGTGACAGCTTATAAAAAAAGAAAGGTTAATGATGAGAAGGGTAAAAACGCTGCTGCTGGCGGCAGGGCTTCTGATGGCAGGCAGCAGCGCGGCGCTTGCGACAGTCTATCCGCTGACGCTTGAAAACTGCGGCGAGAAAGTCACCTTTACACAGCCCCCGGCGCGCATGGTCGCCCTGGGACAGAACACCGCCGAGATAATGCTGCTGCTGGGGCTTGAGGACAAAATGGTCGCCAGCGCCTTCTGGCCGACGAAAGTGTTGCCAGCGCTTGCGAAGCAGAACGAAAAGGTTAAGGTGCTGACGGTGGAGATCCCGACGCTTGAATCTATTCTCGCGCAGTCGCCTGATTTTGTCGCCGCGCAGCTCCCGCTGCTGCTGGGGCCGGACAGCAAAGTGGCGAAGCGCGAAGATTTCGCGGCGGTGGGAATAAACAGCTACCTTTCGCCCGGCGTCTGCGTCACGAAAAAGAACACCGGCGATATCTACGGCAGCCGCAGCGAGCTGTGGAACATGTCCTGGCTCTATCAGGAGATAGAAGAGCTGGCGACCATCTTTAACGTCGAAGCGCGGGGCAAGGCGCTGATAGCCGATTTCAAAGCCCGTGAAAGTAAGCTTCGCGAGAAATTCGGCCACGCCGGCAAAGAGACCACTTACCTGTTCTGGTTCTCCAGCGCTTCACCTTCCTCAGACGCCTATGTGGGCGGTAAAAACAGCGCCTCGGGCTTTATCGCGAGCCTGCTTGGCGGTAAGAACGCCATACAGTCTGACAGCGAATGGCCGACGGTAAGCTGGGAGAGCATTATCGCCGCCAATCCGGATGTGATTGTGGTCTCGAACCTCGACCGTAACCGCTGGGCGCTTGATAACGCGCAGGAGAAAATTAAGTTCCTGAAAAGCGACCCGGCGGTCAGCCAGCTTGAGGCGGTGAAAAAAGGGCGCATCGTGGTGATGGACGGCCAGGCGATGAACCCCACCATCCGCACCCTGTACGGCGCGGAGCAGGTGGCCGGGCAGCTTGAGAAACTGGGGCTGAAATAATGACGATGGCGGCGGTTTCGCATCAGACGCGGAAAACGGCGCAGCGGCTGGGGTTGTTTCTCGCCTCGGCGGCGCTGCTCGGGCTGGTTATCGCCTTTGGCGTCGGGGTGGGCGAGCTTTCCATTCCGCTTAAGACCACCCTCCTTGCCATCACTAACCGGCTGGGGCTTACCGCTATCCCGCTGAACCGCATACATGAAACCGTTATCTGGGATTTCCGCTTAAGCCGCGCGCTGGTGGCGGCCTGCAGCGGCGCCGGGCTCGCCATCTGCGGCGCGGTGCTGCAAAGCCTGCTGAAAAACGCGCTGGCGGAGCCGTATGTGCTGGGGGTTTCCGCAGGCGCGTCCACCGGTGCGGTGTCAGTGGTGGTGCTGGGCGTGGGATCCGGCGCGGTGTCGCTCTCGGCGGGCGCTTTCACCGGTGCGTTTCTCGCCTTCCTGTTTGTGGCCGTGCTGACCAACGGCGCGCGGGGTGGCAATGAGCGAACCATTCTGGCTGGCGTCGCCGCGTCGCAGCTTTTCAACGCCATTACCGCTTACACCATCAGCACCTCCGCCAGCGCGCAGCAGGCGCGTGACGTGATGTTCTGGCTGCTGGGCAGTTTCAGCGGCGTGCGCTGGCCGGAGTTTCAGCTGGTGCTGGTCGTGGTCCTGCTGGGGCTTGCGGTCTGCCTCTACTACGCCAAAGCGCTCGATGCGTTTATTTTTGGCGATGACGCCGCGGCGTCGCTCGGCATACCGGTGGGCTATGTGCGCCTGATGCTCTTCGCCGTAACCGCGCTGATGACCGCAACCATCGTCAGCATGGCGGGGTCGATAGGCTTTGTCGGGCTGGTGGTACCGCACGTGATGCGCTACTTCTTCGGCCCGCTGCACCGCACGCTGCTGGTGGCATGCGCCATGATGGGCGCCATTTTTATGGTGCTGGCGGACATCGTCTCGCGCACCGCTATCGCCCCGCAGAGCCTGCCCGTCGGGGTGGTTACCGCGCTGGTCGGCGTGCCGTTTTTCGCCGTGATTTTATACCGCTCAAGGACCGCAGCATGAGCATTCGCGCAGAAAATATCTCCTGGCGCGCCGGGAAAAAATGTATCGTCAACAACGTCTCGCTTGAGGTGAAAAACGGGCAGACGCTGGGTTTGCTGGGGCCGAACGGTTCGGGAAAATCGTCGCTGTTGCGCATCCTCGCCGGGTTGCGCCGCCCCTGCGCAGGAAGGGTGCTGCTTGATGAGCGCGATATCGCCGGCATGGCGAAGAAAAGCGTGGCGCGGCGGGTCGCCTTTGTTGAACAGCACACCATGACGGAGGCGAATATTCGCGTGCGCGACGTGGTAAAGCTTGGACGCATACCGCACCACTCGCCGCTCTCCTCCTGGACACAGGAGGACGAGGCGATTATCAGCGCCGCGCTTGAGCGGGTAGAGATGCGCGATCGCAGCGAGCAGGGCTGGCCGAGCCTGTCGGGCGGCGAGCGCCAGCGGGTGCATATCGCCCGGGCGCTCGCGCAGTCGCCTTCAGAGATCCTGCTGGACGAGCCGACCAACCATCTCGATATTCACCACCAGATGCAACTGATGCGGCTGATAAGCGCGCTGCCGGTCACCAGCATCGTGGCGCTGCACGATCTCAACCATGCCGCCATGTTCTGCGACGCGCTTATCGTCATGTTGAAAGGGGAGGTCGTCGCGAGCGGCACGCCCGACGAAGTGCTGACCGAAGCGATGCTGCGGGAGGTGTTTCATGTGGAGACCCGCATTGAAGTTTCGCCCTACCACGGCAAAAAGCATATTCACTTTCTTTAAGCAGCGGGCGTCCGACCGGTGACGGACGCCTTTTCGCAACGCGGGCGCTTAAAACGGCCGGACGATCGCCAGCACGATAATGACGATGACCGCAACGATAAGCAGCGCAGGCGTCTGGCTAAGCCAGGTAAAGCGCGAACGCTCGCCGCTGTTAAGACGGCGCAGCGCCCCGGTAAGCAGGCCGTGCAGTGCCGAGAGCGCCACCACCACGACAATTTTCAGCACCAGCCACGCGTGGGGAAACTGGCCGTACATCACCAGCATCACCACGCCCGCCACCCACAGCACAATCATCGACGGCGTAGTCACCTGCCTGCTCCAGCGGCGCACCCCTTCCAGCAGCGCGCCGTGGCCTTGCAGATTGCGCGCCGCCACCGTATAAGCGAAAGCCATTAGCAGCAGGCCGAAAACCCAGAGCATGCCGGCGATAATATGCAGGGCGTTCAGCCACGCGTGTAGGTTCATAATCACTCCTTAAAAATGACGACAGTTGCTTCACAAGGGACAATAAAAAGCGGTGCGAGGGGCGGTATGGCTTGACGACAGCGTTCGCCCATTCATTCTGTTTATAGTTTTAACACAGCGCGCGGCCTGACAGTGCGCTTCATTGCACAAGGAGATAACGTTGCTGATAAGAAAAACGACGCCGGAGGATGTGCCGCTGCTGCCTGCGGTGGAAAGCGCGGCGGATGAGGCGTTCCTGACGCTGCCGGAACTCGCCTGGGTTGCCCGGGACGGCGGCTGGTCTGAGGACGAACACAGAAAGCGGATTAACGACGGCTATTCGATTGTGGCCGTGGATGAGCAAAACAGCCCCGTGGGTTTTCTTATCGCAGAACGGCGGGGAAGCGAAAGCCATATTCAGGGGCTGGCGGTGGCGCGCGCCATACAGGGCCGCGGGGTGGGGCGGGCGCTGTTAAACCGGGCCATCGCCGATGCGCAAAAAGAGGGGGTGACGGCGATGACGCTAACGACCTTCAGAAACGTCCCCTGGAACCAGCCTTTCTATGAGCGGGCCGGGTTTCGCGTGCTGGAGGAAAGCGAGCTTGATGCGCGCCTCAAAGCGGTGCTGCTGGCGGAAGCGGCGCATGGTTTCGCGTATGACACGCGCTGCGCGATGCGGCTCAGCCTCGCTCAGCGCCAGCCATAAAAAAGCCGGTTACCCCTACGCAGAGGGTAACCGGCAACAGGCTTTGCTCCGCGTACCGCCAGGCGGCGCGCGGGTGGGACAGAAAGCCAGCGCTGTGAAGACAGCGAAAATGATGAAGATCCGACGGGGACGTTTTCCCCGGGTTGTTACAGCGACTGCAGGAAGGCCAGCAGGTCTTCGTTCAGCCGATCCTGATGCGTCACGGCAAAGCCGTGCGGCGCGTTGTCATACACGGTAAGCTGCGCGCCGTGGATCATCTCCGCCGCCACTTTGCCGGTGCTTTCAAACGGCACGACCTGGTCATTGCTGCCGTGGATAACCAGCGTCGGCACGTCGACTTTCGCGATATCCTGGCGGAAATCGGTTTCCCCGAAAGCGCTAACGCAGTCGAGGGTGCCCTTGAGCGAGGCTAACAGCGCAATGTTCAGCGTCTGGGTCAACACGCCCTGAGAGACCGTCTGCCCGGCGTTAAGGCCGTAGAACGGCGTGGAGAAGTCGCTGATAAACTGGGCGCGG
The DNA here is from genome assembly GCA_000621185.1 of Franconibacter pulveris DSM 19144. Taxonomy (GTDB): domain Bacteria; phylum Pseudomonadota; class Gammaproteobacteria; order Enterobacterales; family Enterobacteriaceae; genus Franconibacter; species Franconibacter pulveris. The sequence goes on along the minus strand of KK211221.1, from coordinate 809,137 downwards.
TCTTTACGCAGCCCGTCGCGAATGCCTTCAAACACGCTTTGATCCACACCCTGCGGGTAGTCGGCGGCTTTGCCGAAAATCGGCGTCACCGCGCCCAGCAGCACCAGCGCGTTGACGCGGGCGCTGCCGTAGCGGCCAATGTAGCGCGTCACGTCGCCGCCGCCCATGGAGAAGCCCACCAGCGTCACGTCGTTCAGGTCGAGGTGATTAATAAGATCGTTGATGTCAGAGGCGAACGTATCGTAATTATACCCTTCCCACGGCTGGTCGGAGCGGCCAAAGCCGCGGCGGTCAAAGGCGATAACGCGGTAGCCGCGCTCGGCCAGGAAATTCAGCTGGCTGTCCCACATATCCGCATCCAGCGGCCAGCCGTGGCTGAAGAGTACCGGTTTGCCTGAACCCCAGTCTTTGTAATAGATCTGAGTGCCATCCTGCGTCTTAATCGTGCTCATAACAAATCCTCAATGTGAGTAAAAGGCTTAAGGGTGTGATGTTGATGTAATGGGCGCTATCAGATAGCGAACTGCCGGCGGTTCCCCGCCCCGGTGATACGCCTGCACCTTGCCGATGAGCAGCAGGTCATTCACCGTATGACGCTCCTGCTGGCGCAGATGCTCTATCCACGCGCCGAGCACGAACGTCTCCATAAACATGCCGGGGCGCTGAATATCTTCATACACAGACCAGCTCAGCGCGCCGCCGCGCTGGCGTACGCGGCGCATCTCCTGGATGGCGACCACGAAGTCATACACGTCGTCCTCATCAATTTGATACTCATAAATAACCATCACCGGACCCCGGTCGAGCGACACGTCCATCTCGCGGGCGCGGTTATCCACGTCGCGCAGGTCGAGGTTCAGGTCCGGGTTCTCATTGAGCCGCCAGCGTAGCGTCGTCGCGCTCGCCAGCACCATGCCTACCGTCGCCACGCAGAGCGAAAACGGAATGCTGAAGTGCGAAGCCAGTTGCCCCCAGATGGCGCTGCCTACCGTCATCGAACCAAAAAAGACGGTGAGATAAACCGCCAGCGCGCGCGCTTTCACCCATTTCGCCGCGCTGCGCTGCGCGCCCATGTTGAGCGTGGAGAGCACCGCAATCCAGGCGAAGCCGGTCAGGAACATAAACCCGTTCAGCAGCCAGAAATGACGTACGAAGGCGAGCGCCAGCGTGCTTGCCGCGAACAGCAGGCTGGTCGCCACCATCAGCCGGTCCGGGTTGAGATGGCGGCGAAGGCGCGGCAGCACCACCGCGCCACAAATCGCGCCCAGCCCGATAAACGCCAGCAGAACGCCGTAACCGCCCGGGCCGAGGCCCAGCTCGCGGCGCGCCACCAGTGGGAGCATCGCCCAGCTGGCGCTGCCGAAGATAAAAAACGCCACGGTGCGCACCAGCACGTTGCGCAGCACAGGGGCGGCGTGAACGTAACGCAGCCCGGCGCGCACGGCGGGGAAGAAGTGCTCCGGCGGCAGCCGCTGAATGTTCGGCTCCGCTTTCCAGCGGTACAGCACCCACGCCACGCCCAGCACGGAGAGCGCATTCAGCGCGAACACCACCCACGGCCCGGCAAGAGAGAGGATAAACCCGCCCAGCGCCGGGCCGATGGCGCGGCTGATATTAATGCCAAGCGAGTTCAGGGCCACGGCGGGCGCCAGTTCGCTTTTCTCCACCAGATCCGGCACGATGGCCTGGAACGGCGGCGAGCTCATGGCGGCGCCTGCGCTCAGCAGGAACGCGGCCACCAGCAGCACGCCCGGCGTGACGTAGCCGGTAAACGACAGCAGGGTCAGCCCGGCGGCGGCGATAAACACCCAGAGCTGCGAAAAGAGCAAATACTTGCGCCGGTCGACGATATCCGCCATCACCCCGGAGGGGAGGGCGAACAGAAACATCGGCAGGCTGCTCGCCGCCTGGACCAGCGCCACGGAGAGCGGGTCGGCGCTGAGCGTCAGCATCGTCCAGTTCACCCCCACGTCGTTCATCCAGGAGCCGATGTTGGAGACCACCGTGGCAATCCACAGCATGCGAAAGACGCGGTTGCGCAGCGGCTGCCAGGAGGAGGCGGGCGCCGGGTGCGGTGCGGCGGCTTGCGCTGTCGCCGCGTGGATATCATTTACCTGCGCCATACGGCAGCTCCCGTGTCTGGGTGAGGCCGGGCCGCCAGCGGCCCGGGCCGGTTAACGCCAGCGTGGTGAAGATAATCAGCAGCAGCCAGCCGAACTGCCCTTCGGCGATGCTCCAGCCAGGATGCACCACCAGCATCGCCACCAGCAGCACGCCGATCACAGGCAGGCAGGCGAGCCGCGCGCCGACGCCGAGAATGATAAAGACCGGGCAGATGACCTCCGCGAAAATCGCGGGCAGCAGGCTCGCCCACGGTCCCAGGCCGAACGGATCTTCAATTCGGGTTAGCTCTTCGCCAAAATGCATCACCTTCGGCAGACCGTGCACGTAAAGCAAAAGCAGGCTGCCGGTGAGGCGCAGGAAGAACAGCCCCGCATCAACGCGGGGCGGCACAGCCGATGAACTTTTCATAGGCGTCAGAAGGCAAAGCAGCTGCAGCCGAGCGCGCCCCAGAAGGCGTTATCGTCTGAAACCGGAACGGAGGAGCGACGCGCTACGTCATGCTGGTGGCTGTGTACGCCGCACGGACCGCTGCAATGGTGCGCGGCGGGCATCATTCCCACGCGGCTTTGCTGCACCGGCGCGCTGCGGTAGTGGCCCGGCACGTTGACCACTGGCGACCATTCCGGCAGTACCGGCAGGGAAGGGGGCGCCTCCGCGCTGAAAGGGCCGGCGGCGTAAACCACGTCGCCGCCCACCACCGTCAGCACCGATTCGATGCCCTTGATCTCCTCTTCCGGCACGCGGAAATAGTCTTTGCTCAGCACGGCGAGATCCGCGAGCTGGCCGGTTTTAATCTGCCCCTTTTTGCCCTGCTCGCTGGAGAACCAGGCGCTGCCCTGGGTCCAGAGCATCAGCGCGGTGTCGCGGTCGAGGCGCGCGTTGACGTCATACATCTGCATGCCGCCGACGGTGCGCCCGGAAACCAGCCAGTAGAGCGCGGTCCACGGGTTGTAGCTGGCGACGCGGGTGGCGTCGGTGCCAAGGCCCACCGGCACGCCGGTTTCCAGCATTTTCGCTACCGGCGGCGTGTGGCGCACCGCCTCCATGCCGTAACGCTCGGCGAAGTACTCGCCCTGGAACGCCATGCGGTGCTGCACGGCGATGCCGCCGCCCAGCGCTTTAATGCGGTCGATGTTGGCCTGGGTTACCGTTTCGGCATGGTCGAAGAACCAGTGCAGGCCGTTGAACGGAATGTCGCGGTTCACTTTCTCGAAGACATCCAGCATGCGGCTTATCGATTCGTTATAGGTGGCGTGCAGGCGGAATGGCCAGCGGTGCTCGACCAGATGGCGCACCACGCGCTCCAGCTCATCCTCCATGCCCGGCGCGAGATCAGGGCGCGGCTCGAGAAAATCTTCAAAGTCGGCGGCGGAGAAGACCAGCATTTCCCCCGCGCCGTTGTGGCGGAAGAAATCGCTGCCCTGGCCCGGCGTCAGCATGTCGGTCCATTTTTCGAAATCTTCCAGTTCGTGGCCGGGGCGCTGGGTGAAGAGGTTATAAGCGATGCGCACGGTCATCTGCTTTTTGGCATGCAACTCGCTGATGACCTCGTAATCATCGGGGTAGTTCTGGAAACCGCCGCCCGCGTCGATGGCGCTGGTCAGCCCCAGGCGGTTCAGCTCGCGCATAAACTGGCGGGTGGAGTTGACCTGCTGCTCCAGCGGCAGCTTCGGCCCTTTAGCCAGTGTGGCGTAGAGGATCATGGCGTTCGGACGGGCTATCAGCATGCCGGTGGGGTTGCCGTTGCTGTCGCGCTGGATCTCGCCGCCCGGCGGGTTAGGCGTATCTTTGGTGTAGCCCACTACTTTCAGCGCCGCGCGGTTAAGCAGGGCGCGGTCGTAGAGGTGAAGAATAAATACCGGCGTGTCGGGCGCCGCGTCGTTAATTTCATCCAGCGTCGGCATGCGGCGCTCGGCGAACTGAAACTCCGACCAGCCGCCCACCACCCGCACCCACTGCGGTGAAGGCGTGCGCAGCGCCTGCGCTTTTAGCATCCGCAGCGCGTCGGCAAGTGAAGGCACCCCTTCCCAGCGCAGCTCCAGGTTGTAGTTCAGCCCGCCGCGAATCAGGTGCAGGTGCGAGTCGTTAAGGCCGGGAATGGCGGTGCTGCCTTTGAGGTCGATAATTTTCGTGCCTTCGGCCTGGTGTTGCATCACGTCCGCTTCGCTGCCGACTTCCAGAAACTTGCCGTCGCGGATGGCGACCGCCTCGGCGAGCGGGTTCTCCCTGTCCACGGTGTGAAATTTGCCGTTGAGTAAAATCAGCTCTGCTTTACCGAGCGAAACCATAATTCCTCCTGTCTGAGACGTCCAAAAGGCGGCGCGCCGCCGGACGGTAAGATGGTGTGCCCTGGCGTAGCAGAGCATCGAAGCTGGCGGGATTATGTTCAGCAGGAGAAAACGGCGTCTAGTTATACGAAGGTATAGGTATACGAACGTATAGTTATACACAGAGATAATAGTTCTGCCGGAAAAGGACTTTTACTATCCGTCCCGACAGCGACGTTCGGGCCGGACCGGCGAAAGCGTTACGCCAGATGAGCGATACCCCGGTCACTGTCAGTTTCCTTCCGCTTTCTCTTTCGCGGTTTACTTGCTACTTAACGACTATGGGTATTCTCATGACCAACACTAAGCTTGAAGTACTGACTCCTCAGAATTGCCAGATGATTTTCATCGACCAGCAGCCGCAGATGGCCTTTGGCGTGCAGTCTATCGACCGTCAGGTGCTGAAAAACAACGTCGTTGGCCTGGCGAAAGCGGCTAAAGTCTTCAACATTCCCACCACCATCACCACCGTGGAAACCGAAAGCTTCTCCGGCAACACCTTCCCGGAACTGCTGGATGTCTTCCCGGAACACGACATTCTTGAGCGCACCTCCATGAACTCCTGGGACGACCAGAAAGTGCGCGACGCGCTGGCGAAAAACGGCCAGAAAAAAGTGGTGGTGTCCGGCCTGTGGACTGAGGTGTGCAACAACACCTTCGCCCTGTGCGCCATGCTCGAGGGCGGCTATGAGATTTACATGGTGGCGGATGCGTCCGGCGGCACCTCCAAAGAGGCGCACGACTACGCCATGCAGCGCATGATCCAGGCGGGCGTTATTCCGGTCACCTGGCAGCAGGTGCTGCTGGAGTGGCAGCGCGACTGGGCGCATAAAGAGACGTACAACGCGGTGATGGACATCGTGAAAGAGCACTCCGGCGCCTACGGCATGGGCGTGGATTACGCCTACACCATGGTGCACAAAGCGCCAGCCCGCGCCAAAGGCTCTCACCACACCCTGGCGCCGGTTCCGGCCAACAAATAAGACGAAAGGGCTGGCCGCGCGCCAGCCTTTCCCCTTTTACGGAGAACCCCATGAGCACAGGGCTTATCTCTCTTGGCGCGGGCGTGCTGATCGGCCTCGTCTATGCGTTGTTAAAAGTCCGCTCTCCCGCGCCCCCCGCCATCGCGCTGGTGGGGTTGCTGGGGATGCTGGTTGGCGAGCAGATCACCTCCGCGCTCGTCTCGCATAACGAGCCGCGCGCCTCGCAGGTCGCGCCTTCTCAGACGGCGAACCCCGCGTCGGGCTATACACGGACAGGCTGACTATGTTGAAATCCTATCTTGTTTCCCTGGTGACCGGTCTTCTGGCGGGTGTCATCTACGGCGCAATGCAGGTTCATTCGCCCGCACCTCCGGTCATCGCGCTGTTGGGGCTGTTCGGCATGCTGGTGGGTGAACAGCTTATTCCGGTAGGCCGACGGCTGCTTAACCGTCAACCGGTTACACTGGCATGGTTTCGTCATGAATGCGTGCCCAAAATCAGCGGCACTCCGCCTGCGCAAGACAAAAAAGCACCCTGAAGGAGCGCCGCTCACCGTCGCGTGAGCCCAGACCGAGGACAACAGCATGACGCTGTCAGCACGCATTGTCATTGTTGACGATGAACGCTCCGTTCGCAGCGGACTTAGCAATCTTCTGCTGTCGGAGGGTTACGATACCTGCGCCTTCGAGTCCGCGGAGGCGTTTCTCAATGACGAGGCGGCGCTGGCTGAGGCTTCCCTGCTCATTCTCGATGTTAAACTGCGCGGCATGAGCGGCCTTGAGCTTTACCAAAACCTCATCCTGCAACCGGCCACGCCGCCGGTGATATTTATCTCCGGCCACGGCGATGAAAATATGCAGCGCTACGCCCTCGGCTGCGGCGCCGTCGCGTTTTTACACAAACCCATCAATATTGATACGCTGCTGGAATACATTCGCCGGGAACTCGCTGCGTGAGGATTGCTATGAGTGAAAAACTGTCCGCCGCCGGAAGCGTGATGGAGGGTGAGGTTTTTACCCTCACTGACGATACCCTGTTCACGCCGCTGGCGCAGGAAGGCGGCATCGCCTGGACGCTGTGCCAGCCGCTGCACGCCGCGGACAGCTTTATTCTCGCCAGCGCTGCCGCAGCCAGCGAAGAGGCGGTTTACCAGACGACCCAACTGCTGAAAAACGAATTCGCGCTGCGCATGCAGCTTTCCGGCGCGTGGGCGGTGAAGCCCATCAGCTCCACCAGCCACCACGGACGTTATGCGCTGGTTTACGCGCCGTTTCCTTTTCGCACGCTGGCGCAGTCGACTCACTTAAAAATGGGCGGCATCGCCGATTTTCTCTCGCTCGCCATTCGTCTGTGCGCGCCGCTGCGCCAGATGCACGCGCAGGGGCTTATTCATAGCGATATCAAGCCCGGCAACTTTTTTCTCGACCCGGGCGGCAGCTACCGGCTGGCGGGTTTTGGGCTTGCCAGCGGGGCGGCGGATATCGCCACGCAAACGCGCCTTATCGTATCGGGCGGCACGCTGGCTTATATGTCGCCGGAGCACACCGCCCGCACCCGGGACGCGGTGGACAGCCGAAGCGATCTCTACAGCCTTGGCATCGTGCTCTACGAACTGCTGACCGGCGCGCTGCCCTTTGCCCTCAGCGAAGGCGGACAGGCGGAGTGGGCGCATCACCATATCGCCTCCGCGCCCCGGCCGTTGCAGGAGGTGCGTCCTGCCGTGCCGGCGATGCTTTGCGCCATTATCTTACGCCTGCTTGAGAAGTCGCCGGAGCGGCGCTACCAGACGGTGGAAGGGCTGATTGCCGATCTGCGCCGCTGCCAGGCGCACCTTGCAGAAAACGGCGAGATTGCGGTGTTTACGCCGGGCCTGCAGGATGTGGTGCCTGCGCCGCTGCGGCCCGATAACCTGTTTCTGGCGCACCCGCAGGATAACGAACTGACGGCGGCGTTTGAGCGGGTCGCCGCCAGCGGGACGCTGACGCTCGCCGCGGTCAGCGGGCCGCTTGGCATCGGCAAATCCTCGCTTATCGCCTCTGCGCTGCGAAAGCTTAGCCACCAGCCCGCGCTGCTTGCGGTCAGCAAAGCGGATCAATACTCCGCGGTGCTGCCTTATTCGGTGATAGCCGGCGCGTTTCGTTCGCTGGCGCTGCATCTGTTAGGGCTTGATGCGCAGGAGGTGGCGCTCTGGAAGCGCCGTCTGGCGCACGCGCTCGGCAGCTACGCCGGGCTTGCGGTGAATCTGGTGCCGGAGCTGGGGCTGCTGCTTGAAAGTAAAACCTTTATGCCCGCCGACGTCCGCGCGGCGGATGCCCGCGCCCGCTGCAATCAGATGGCGGCGCGGCTGGTGGCGGCGCTCTCGAGCCGCGAATGCCCGCTGATTTTAGTGATTGAAGATTTGCAGTGGATTGACCCGGCGAGCCTGCATCTGCTGGAGTCGCTGGTGAGCAACAGCGAATCGCTGCCGCTGCTGATCGTGGTTTCGCATTGCGAGCCGGAGGCGTTCCCCACGGGGAACGCCGCGCATTATCTGGAAAAATTACGCGCCGGCGCGCGCCTGCTGGTGGATATCCGCCCCGCGCCGCTTAGCGTAAAGGCGATATCGCGCTGGCTTGCCGAGCTGTTCCAGGCCCGCGTTTCGGGCCTTGGCGAGCTGGCGGCGCTGATTCATGAAAAGACCGACGGCAACCCGCTCTTCACCCACGAATTTTTTCAGCGCATCGTCAAAGACGGGCTTATTAGCTACAACAAGCTGCACGGCAAGTGGCACTACGATTTGCCCGCCATCAAGGCGCGCAACTATACGGAAAATGTGGCGAGCCTGGTGTTGCAGCAGCTTGAGGAGATGCCGCTGACCGCACGCCGTTTGCTGGGCTGCCTCGCCTGCGTCGGCGGAACCGGCAAGCTGGCGCTGCTAAGCCAGATGCAAGGCCTTGCGCCGGAATGCCTTCAGGAGCAGTTGCAGCCCGCCGTCGTCGCGCGCCTGATTCGTTTTTCCGGCGATGAATACGCCTTTACCCACGACCGGGTGCACAAAGCGGCCCAGGCGCTGCTTGAGCCTGACGAAATCGAACGGCTTAATTTCGCCGCCGCCGGCCTTTTTACCGAGGCGCTGAACCAGAACGAAAGTAACGAGCAGCTCTTCCTGGCCGTACACCATATTACCCGCGCGCTACGGCATATCCGCTTTTCGCCAGAGCGCGACCGCTACCGGGCGGTTTGCCAGCTGGCCGCCCGGCGGGCGCGCAGCACGGGCGATTACGCCTCTGCGGTGCGCTATCTGCACACGGCGAAAAGCTTGTATGACGATGCGTTAGTGAAAGCGCCGGACGAGGCGTTTCTGCTTGGCTTTGAAGAGGCGGAGTGCGAATTCCTGCAGGGCAACCTCTCTGCCGCGCTCACGCTCTGCAATCAGCTGATGATCACGCCCGGCAGCCCGCAGCAGAAAGCGGTGGCCGCCTGCATGATGGCGGAAATCCATATGCGGCAGTCCGATATGCCGCTGGCGCTTGAAACGGCGCTGGCGTGGCTTGCCGCCTTCGGCGTTCATCTGAACCGTCACCCCGACGACGGCGACTGCGAAACGGCATGGCGGGAGATAGAGGCGCGGGCGGGTGAAAATCCGTTTAAAACGTTCAACGAGCTGGCGCGTTGTGGCGACTGCGAAGCCGAGGCGATCATGAGCCTGCTGCTCAGCGCCAGCATGTTCGCGGCCTTCGCCTCGCCACGGCTGCATTTTCTGCTGTTGTGTAAAATCATGCACATGACGCTCGACAATGGCCTGTGCGGCGCTTCTACCTCCGCGCTCGCCTGGTACGGCGTGCTTATCGGCCGCCGCTATGATGAGTACAACAACGGCTTTCGCTACGCCCTGCTGGGGCGTGACCTGGTGATGGAGCACCACTTCAACCCTTTTAAAAGCAGAACGCTGCTGGCGGTGGATCTGGCGAGCGCCTGGAAGCAGCCGCTGAGCTTTGCGGTGGAGAGCGCGAAAACGTGTTTCGCCACGGCGGTGGAGCAGGGCGACCTGACCGTCGCCTGTTTTATCATCCGCCATCAGACCATGAATTTCCTCACGCGCGGCGAGCATCTCGACAGCGTGATGACCACCATCGAACGCGGGCTGACCTTTATCCGCAAGCTGCGCTTCCCGGATGTGGAGATCATGCTGCAGCTTCAGCGTCTCTATGTGACGCAGCTGCGCAGCGGCGCTACCGACGGCTTTACCGGTACGGATCTTTTTCCGGATTCGCTGCTGATAAGAGAGGGCGAAAAAGGGCGTCAGCCGATGCCGCTGACGCAGTTCTGGTTCTGGCTCTTCCGGGGGATGGCGCACTTTATGGCGGGCGAGCTTAGCGATGCTCGCCGCTGCCTGGCGCGAGCTGAACCCTTCGCCAGCGCGGTGCCGGGCTATATTCACCTGCTCGATTACCACTTCTACAGCGCGCTTTCGCTGACCCTCTCCCTGGCGCCGGGACGCGTGACCGCAGCGGAGCTGGCGAAAATCACGGCGCATTATGAGAAAATCGCCCTGTGGGCGCGCCATAATCCAGCGACTTTTGCCGATAAAGAGGCGTTGATTAGCGCGGAGCTGGCGCGCCTGTCGCAGAAGAACGACGTGGCCGCCGCGCACTATGAGAAAGCCATCCAGCTCTCCGGCGGCGCGGAGTTTCACCACATCAACGGGCTCGCCTGCGAGATGGCCGGGCGTTTTGCCAGGACCTGCGGTTACCACATCGCTTCGGAAGCCTACTTTCGCAGCGCGTTCAGCGCCTGGCGCCGCTGGGGCGCGACGGCCAAACTGCGCCAGCTTGAGCGGCGCTATCCGCATCTCGCCCCCGGCGGGCAGAGCACCCCTTACGACACCATCGCCTTCGCCCAGAACGAGGTGATACACGATCTCGAAAGCGCGCTGCGGGCTATCCGCGCCATGACCGAAGAGATCAACCTCGACCGGCTGATCCACACGCTGATGACCATGCTGCTGGAGCGCGCCGGGGCGCAGCGCGGGCTGCTGATTCGCATTCCCGATAGCAACATTGCCGAAATCCAGGCCTGCGCGGAGACCTCCTCAGACGGCGTAAAGGTGCGCATTGTTAAAGAGGCGCCCACCGCCAGCGATCTGCCGCTCTCGATTCTTGCCGCGGTGATGCGCACCGGTAAGGAGATCCGCACCAGCAAGCCGGAGATCTTCAGCCCCTTTGGCCAGGATCCGTACCTGGTGACCTCCGGCGCGGCGGTGATGTGCGTGCCGATGTTTAAGCAGGCGCGAATGGTGGGCGTGCTCTACCTGGAAAACCGGGTGATGCCGGAGATGTTTACCGCCGAGCATTCGCGCATCGTCGGCATGCTCGCGGCCCAGGCGGCGGTGTCGCTGGAAACGGCGCGCCTGTACGCCGAGCTGCTGGAAGAGAACATCCAGCGCCGCAGGGTGGAAAAAGAGCTGCGCGCCAGCCAGACCTCGCTGATGCTGGGCGAGCGCATCAGCCACACCGGCACCTGGCGCTGGGATCTTGAGCAGGACCTGATGTTCGTCTCTGACGAATACGCCCGCATTCTCGGGCTGCCGGGGCGGCAGCGCACGCTCTCCATGGCGGATTTCCTGACGCTGGTGCATCCGGAAGATTATCCGCGCATCAGCAAGCTTGTGACCGACAGCGTCAGCAACGGCGTGCCGATGCGGGCGGAGTTTCGCGTTTTTCGCCCCGACGGCGACTGCCGCTACATTCTCGGCGTCGGCAACCCGGTGGGCGATGAAGCGAGCGTGGCGGAATATTTCGGCGTTATCACCGACATTACGGCGCGCCGCCAGTCGGAGGACGCCGTGCGCGTGGCGCAGGCGGATCTCGCCCGCGTTTCCCGCGCCACCACCGTCGGCCAGCTTACCGCCTCTATCGCCCATGAGATCAATCAGCCGCTGATGTCCATCGTCGCCAATGCGGGCGCCAGCCTGCGCTGGCTCAGCCGCGAACCGGCGATGCTGGATAACGCGCGCGCAAGCCTTGAGGAGATAATCAGCGAAGGGGAGCGCGCCGGGAACATTATTCGCGGCCTGCAGGCGCTGACGCGCAACCAGACGACAAGCTATTCGCGGGTCAACCTGCACCATATCGTCTACCACATCATGACCCTTTCGCGCAGCGAACTGGAGCGGCGGCAAATTCTGCTGGAGTACGAGCTCAGGGCTGCGCAGGCGTTTATCTACGGCGACAGCGTGCAGATCCAGCAGGTGCTGCTAAACCTGATTGTGAACGCCATTGACGCGATGACGGAGATCCACAGCCGGGGGCGCATTCTGACGATCCGCTCGGAGAACCCGCAGCCGGGCAAGATCCAGCTGGATATCGCCGATACGGGGTGCGGGCTGAGCGCGGAGGTGAAAGCGCGGCTTTTTGACTCGTTCTACACCACTAAAGCGCACGGCATGGGGATGGGGCTTAGCATTAGCCACGACATTATTGAAAAGCACAGAGGGAAGCTCACGGCGCACTCGCGCGAGCCTTACGGCAGCGTCTTTACCTTTATTGTGCCGACCGACAGCGACGATGAGTAAAAGGCCCGACGGTCGGGCCTTGTTATTACGGGCGGGACGCCGCCAGCAGATGGCGCAGCTCGCCGTGCGCCATCGCCACCTGGGGCGAAGCCTGCAGGGCATCGAGGTATTTCTGATGAAACTCGCTGCCGTTCTCCGGCCCCAGCGCCAGCAGGCCGCCCACGGTTTTACGCACGGTTTCCAGCGCCGCGGCGTCCACCGGCTCCTCTTTGTTATCCAGCCGCTCGTCAATCTCCACCAGGATTTCCGAAATTTGTCGCAGCCAGGCGAATTGCGGGTGGCTGGTGAGCAGTTGCAAATGTTCAAAGGCGCTGCCCGGGTCGCCAAAGCGCACGGTTTCAAAATCCACCAGCGCTTTATGCAATTTTCGGAGGGTGGAGGAGAGGGCTTTAAGCTGCGCGCGCGGCTCGGCGATAGGGTCGGTGGTCATGGGGTCTCCTGGAAGTGTCAACGTTTGCGACCGCCGCAGCGAGGCTGCGGCAAACGGTTTAACGGCTTTGTGTTTTCGCGATATTCAGACGCTCCGCCGCGCGGACCAGATCCGTCAGCGAGCGAACCTGCATCTTCTCCATCACGCGTTTTTTATGCACTTTCGCGGTAATTTCGCTCACGCCGAGCGCGGTGGCGATTTGCTTATTGAGCAAGCCGCCGATAGCAAGCTGGAAAACTTCCTGCTCACGCGGCGTCAGGGAGGCGTAATGCGCTTTTAGCGTCTGTAATTCCCGCGTTTCGCCCATTCTGGTTTCGGAAAGTTTCAGCGCGTCCGCCACCGCTTTTAACAGCAGATTCGGCACCGCAGGTTTGGTCATAAACTCATACGCGCCTGCTTTCATCGCTTTTACAGTAAGCGGGATGGTGCCGTAGCCGGTAAGAAAGATCGTCGGGATCAAATAGCCGAGACTTGCGAGCGCTTCGGTAACGGAAAACCCGTCGGCTTCCGGCATGTTCATATCCAGGATCAGACAGGCGGGATCGGGGCTGAAACCGTGCGCCAGAAAAGCGTCGGCAGAAGGAAAATCGGCCACCCGATACGCTTCCGCTGACAGCAGGCGGACCAACGATTGCCTTACCGAAGTATCATCGTCTACAACGTAAACAATAGGATCCATAAGTCGTTCCTGGCTGGCATCAGGATATATGCAGGGTCTGGCACCGGTCAGTGGTTAGCCAATTGACCTTTCCTTCCTTAGATTACAGCCACATACATCCAGTTTTTACCAATATATAACCGGATATTAACACAATAATTCTCATTATCACCTTTAAAATAAGGTGAAAGCGTAAAGTTAACTAATCAATTGCGAAAAAAGTGGTAAGGCGGATAAGCACAGACGTGTTCTGAACAAACGCCCGTCTATTAAACAGGCGGTTAGCTCACCTGCATCGCTAAAACACCCTGTTTTACAGCCCTCGCACCTTGCGGAACGCGCCAATAGCCGCACCAATACAAATGATAATCAATATCATTTTTGTTTACACAAATTATTTTTTTCTGCACACTGTCGCCGCTTTCCCATCAGAAGGGCCTTCGCCTGCGCAAACCCGCTGAATTAAAAGGGTGAATTCTGGTGGATTTTCGCTCATTACATGGAATGGATAACACGTTATGTCCCGCAGTTTACTCATCACGGCGGCCCTGTGCGCCGCCACGGCTTCGCCTTACCTCTTCGGCGCTGAACAAGACGAGATGGTGGTTACCGCAACGGGTTTTGCGCAGAAGATCCAGAATGCGCCCGCTTCTATCTCCGTTATTTCCAAACAACAGATTGAAGATAAAGCCTATCGCGACGTCACCGACGCGCTGCGGGACGTGCCGGGCGTGGTGGTCACCGGCGGGGCGAGCAGCAGCGACATCAGCATTCGCGGCATGGCCTCCCAGTACACGCTGTTCCTGGTGGACGGCAAGCGCATCAGCACCCGCAGTACTCGCCCGAATAGCGATAACTCGGGCATTGAGCAGGGCTGGCTGCCGCCGCTGGAGTCTATCGAGCGCATCGAGGTGATTCGCGGCCCGATGTCGTCGCTCTACGGCTCCGACGCCATGGGCGGCGTCATTAATGTCATTACCAAAAAGGTGTCGAACACCAAAAGCTGGACAGGCTCGGTGCACGGCGACGCCACTTTCCAGGAGAACCGCGATTCCGGCGATCTCTACCAGACCAACGCTTACGCCTCCGGGCCGCTTATTGACGGGCTGCTGGGGGTGAAGGTGAGCGGGCTCTTCTCGCGTCGCCAGGAGGACCGCATTGTCAACGGCTATAACGAGCAGCGGATGCGCAACGGCGCCGTTACGCTGAACGTTACGCCGGATGACAAAAACGATTTTGACCTTGATATCGCCCGCGAACTGCAGGACCGCAACAGCACGCCGGGCATGTCGACAGCGGCTGAAGTGTGTCGCGGCGCGACCTGCACGCCGAATGAGAAAAGCGAAACCCGCTACGAGCACACCACGTATGCGCTGACGCACCACGGTTATTACGACGATTTCAACTCCACCAGCTACATTCAGCAGGAGACGTCGAACAACCCGGAACGTGAAATGAAGGCCTGGAACACCACGTTCAACACCCAGAACCAGATCTTCCTTGGCGACCATACGCTGACGGTAGGCGGGCAATATCGCTATGAAAAGCTGCGCGACAACGGCAACCAGCTGGAAGCGGCGCAGGGCCTGAGCAAACTCACCCGCTGGAGCTGGGCGCTCTTCTCGGAAGATGAGTGGGCGATGACCGACAGCTTCACGCTGACGGCGGGCCTGCGCATGGATAAAGATGAGAACTACGGCACCAACTGGACGCCGCGCGGCTACGGTGTCTGGCACCTCAATGACCAGTGGACCCTGAAAGGGGGCGTTTCCGCAGGCTATAAAGCCCCGGAGCTGCGCCAGTCTTCCGCAAGCTGGGGGCAGGTCACCGGCGGCGGCCGTCTTGACGGCATTATCGTCGGCAACCCGGATCTCAAGCCGGAAAAGAGCCTGAGCGAAGAGATCGCGCTGCTGTGGGATAACGGCGATAACCTGAACGCGGGCGTCACACTCTTCAACACGGACTTTAAAGACAAAATCACCGAAGTGCGCCGTTGCAACAGCAGCGCCGACCCGGCCTGTCAGATTGGCAACCACCGCTACGATTTTGTCAGCGACCGCGTTAACGTGGATAAAGCCAATATGCGCGGTGTGGAGTCCACCTTCGGCTGGGAGATGGTGAAAGACCTCAACCTGACGGCGAACTACACCTTTACCGAGTCGGAGCAAAAAAGCGGGCAGTTCTCCGGCAAACCGCTGAACAAGATGCCGAAGCATATGTTCAACACCACGCTCGACTGGCAGGCAACGCCGGATGTCGGCTTCTGGAGCCGCCTCAACTTGCGCGGCAAAAGCTCGGAATATTTAAGCCGCACCGCGATGGCGCAGGGCACGCCTTCTTACACGCAGGTTGATGTGGGGCTGCGTTATCACGCCGCGAAAGATCTGCTACTCACCGCCGGGGTCTATAACGTTTTCGATAAACAAATTGATTACGCCACCTACGACACCATTCTGGATGGCCGCCGCTATACCCTCGGCTTAACCTATAACTTCTGAGCCTCATCACGCACGCGGCAAAGCCCGAACCCGTTTCGGGCTTTTTTATGTGCGCCCCAGCCGCCGGGTTGCAACTGCTAAGCTTATTGCATGCTAATCCGGAGGAATCATGAAATTAGGCTTCGCTTGTAAATTTTTAAACGCTGAACAAAAACAACTTTTTCCTTTCAAAGCGACGACCCGCACGCGATTCCTGAGCCTGGATAACGAAACCGGGGCCACGCTGCTTTATGAACTCGCCCGCGCCAACCTCACCAATCTGCGGCTTATCTTTCAGGCGCTCGCCCTTGAGCCTGCTGACCTGCGCATGATGCGCATCGGCAGCGATTTGCTGCCGCTGTATACGGTGCCGGAAGCGACGCGGCTCTATAACGAATTTTTGCCCGATCTCTATCCGTTGTTTGCCGACTGCGGCGATGTCGCCCGGGCGAACGACATCCGGCTCTCTTTTCATCCCGGCCAGTATTCCGTGTTAGCCTCCGATAACCCGGACGTGGTGGAAAGGGCGATAGAGGATGTGGAGTATCACGCCCTCTGCGCGCGGCTGATGGGCTACGGCAAAACCTTTCAGGATTTTAAAATCAATATTCACATGAACGGCAAAGCCGGATTCGCCGGGTTTACGCGCGCGTTCAACAAACTGAGCCCGGAAGCGAGGCGGATGCTGACGGTGGAAAACGACGAAATTTCCTGCTCGCTGGACGATGTTTTGCAGGCGCAGGCGCTCTGCCCGGTAGTGGTGGATATTCACCACCACTGGGTAAAAGAGAATGCCTTTATCAGGCCTGACGACCCGCGTATCGCGCAGGTTATCGACTCCTGGCGCGGCGTGCGGCCCGTGCTGCACTACTCCATTTCGCAGGAGGGGCTTATCCCGGCGCAGGGCTTTCCTGAACAAGCCGCGCTCGGCGTGCCGAAAACCAAACTGCGCGCCCACTCCGATTACTACTTCAACCCCACGCTGAATGACTGGGCGCTTTCGTTTACCGATTTCGACATCATGTGCGAGGTCAAAATGAAAAACCTCGCCCGTGACAGGCTTTACGCTTACGCGAAAAGCCGATAGCGCACCTGGCTGCTTACTCCGGCGCGCCGATCAGTTTTTTGCCAGCGCAAGGCGCGCTCTGGCGCTGACGGCGGGCGCCTGCTGCTCCCTGATCTGCTCAAGCGGCGCCGGGCGGCCAATGTAATATCCCTGCAGGATGTCGCACTCATATTTTTTCAGCAGCTCTTGCTGCTGCGAGTTTTCGACCCCTTCCGCCGTCACGTTAAGGGAGTAGGCTTTACCCAGCCCAATCATGTTTTTGACGATAAGGCAGGCGCTTTCGGAATCAGCCATCGGAATAACAAAAGAGCGGTCCAGCTTAATACCGTCGAACGGGAAGGTTCGCAGATAGCTCAACGACGCGTAGCCGGTGCCAAAATCATCAATCAGAAAACGCACGCCCATCGCCTTGAGCTGTCGCATCATCTCCAGCGCGATATCCGGCGCTTTCAGCGTGGCGTTTTCCGTCACCTCTATCTCAAAACGCGAGGGCGGGAAGCCGCTCTGTTCCAGCGCGCTATGGACCCGCTCAACCAGCCCGGGCGTCTGGAACTCGCTTGCCGAGATATTCACCGACAGCGCCAGCTCCGGTAAGGTTTGCTGCATCGCCCGGCACGCTTGCAGCATCACCCAGTCGCTCAGTTCGATAATCAGCCCCGTCTCTTCCGCCAGCGGAATAAACTGATCCGGCGTCAGCAGGCCAAGGCGAGGGTGCTGCCAGCGCACCAGCGCTTCCACGGCGTATACCTGGGCGGATTTGATGTCGTAGCGCGGTTGATAAACCAGCCGCAGCTGGTCTGCGCGTATCGCCTCGCGCAGCGCCTGCTCCATTTCACGCCGCTGCACAATCTGCTCGCTCATATCGGGCTGGTAAAACACCCACAGGTTATGCCCGCTGGTCTTGGCTTGATACAGCGCGATATCGGCAAAGCGCAGCAGGTCGTTGGCGTCGGTCGCGTCCTGCGGCGCCAGCGCGATGCCCATGCTCGCGCCGATAAAAATCTCATGGCCGTTAATCTGGTAGGGGCAGGTGATCGCCGCGATCAGCTGCTGGCAAAGCGTTTCCACCGCCGCCCGGCTGCGAATATCCGGTACGATCAGGATAAACTCATCGCCGCCGTGCCGGGCCACCAGACCGTTATCCCCCAGACAGCGGCGCAGGCGGCTGGACATTTCATGCAGCACATCGTCGCCCGCCGCGTGGCCGAAGAGATCGTTGACCGGTTTAAATTTATCCAGATCCAGCATGATCATGGCGAGCGGCCGCTCTGTCGTGGGTTTGGCCCGCAGCTTGCCTTCGAGAAACGCTTTCATCTGCACGCGGTTCGGCAGACCGGTGAGTTCATCGTGATGGGAAAGGTAGTCAACCCGCTGCTGCGCTTCTATCTCAAGCGTAACGTCCGTCGCGGTGCCGCGAAAACCGCGCTGGCCATTCATCATGGTGACGTTTTTCAGCGTCAGGTTACAGTAACGCTGGCGCTGCTGGCCTGAAAGATAGCGGCAGTGGGTCAGCGTCAGGTTGTTTGCAGACTGCGGGTTTTTCAGCCACTGCGTCAGCGCGAAGCTGTCGTTTTGCAAAAACTCCGTTAACGGCTGGCCCAGCCAGTCGCCGATGCGGTAACCGGTAATAGCCGGAAAGCGTTCGGAGATCCAGGTGAAGCGCAACTGCTCGTCCGTCTCCCAGATCCAGTCGGTGGCGGCCTCGGCGACATCGCGAAAGCGATTTTCGCTGGCCGCCAGCGCGAGGCGGCTTTGCTCCAGCAGAAAAGTATTTTCATCATTACGCTGCGCTTTCAACAGCGTATTGCGCATCAGCATGAAGGCGAATACCAGCGTGGCGAACATCAGG
The DNA here is from genome assembly GCA_000621185.1 of Franconibacter pulveris DSM 19144. GTDB lineage: Bacteria > Pseudomonadota > Gammaproteobacteria > Enterobacterales > Enterobacteriaceae > Franconibacter > Franconibacter pulveris. The sequence goes on along the minus strand of KK211221.1, from coordinate 790,670 downwards.
AACACCAGCAGCGGCAGCACCCAGGTCAGCAGTGCGCCGCCGGGGTTGTCGCTGCGCCAGACCAGCTGGATAGAGCCACCATAAACCGGCAGCGTCAGGCTCGCTTGCGGATAGTTCGCCACAGGCGTAGCGGGGGTTTTCACCTGCGTATCGTGGATGCCGTATTCAAGCCCCATGCTTTGCAGCTTGCTGAACGTAAGACGATCGACAAAAACCAGCATTGACGCGGCGCCAGGTATAGGCGTCACGTTAATATCGCTGCCGGGCGTAATCCAGGCGGCGGCCAGCAAAATAAGTTCGCCCTGGGCGAGCATCAGCCGGGAAACCGGTTTGCCTTGCGAGCGCGCCAGCGCCTGGCGCAGTTCAGGCGTCGGGTTCCTTCCCAGCCAGTCCGCCAGTGTCCGGGACTGGCGCTTGCCATTAAGAATGCTGTAGCGCGTGTCGTCTTTCCCGTCGAGCACGAAAACGCCTTCATAACCAAAGTTCTTGTAAAGCGAAGCGCCGAGGTTCTGCTTATCCCAGGCCCACGCGGGATTAACCCGCCGGTGCAGGTTTTCGTAAGCTTCGCCCCAGGCGGCGTTGTCCTGAAGGTGGGAGCGGATACTGTCCTGACGGCTGAACAGCGCCTTGCGCAACAGCAACCGACTGTGATCGTCGGCGTGCTCATTAAGATCGTGGGCAATGTTCAGCAGCGCGAAAATGGCTATCAGAAAAATAACCCCCAACAGCGATACCAGCACCGCCAGCGTTTTTTTAATGCTTTCCTTGATGCGGCCCGTAAACGGCTCAGCATGCTTAACAGAAATGATGTTCACCTGATGAAACCTCTTTTTATTTTTTATTCGGGCGCAAGACATGCTCCGCCTTAAACCGTTATCGGCACAGGTAAGGGAGAATGTGATAACGGAATGGGAATTTTGATGAGCGTCACTTAAGTAACGAAATTGACAGCAACGTTACAGCCACAAATGTCATACCAGGCGGCAGCCTTTTCATTTGCCGTCGCCACAGGCGCATCCTGGCCCTTCCCGGCAGGGCCTTGCTTTTCCTCTTATACTCGTTATAGCCCTACGGCAGTTAAGGAGATCTTCTCTATAAAGCGTCACGATGACGATAACTATTCGTGTGAGGTCCTATGTTGACGGAAACGCAAAAACAATTAGTGAAAGATACCGTGCCGGTGCTTAAAGAGAATGGCGTGGCGTTAACGGATTATTTTTATAAACGTATGTTGCGAAAGAACCCTGAATTAAAAGAGGTATTTAATATGGGGCACCAGCGCAGCGGGGCGCAGGCGAAAGCGCTGGCGGGCGCCGTGCTGGCCTATGCGGAAAATATTGATAATCCTGGCGTGCTGGCGCCGGTCATTGAGCTTATCTGCCATAAGCATGTGAGTCTGAATATCAACGCGCCGGATTACGATATCGTTGGCGAAAACCTGCTGCATTCGATAAGCGAAGTGCTCACCATCCCCATGGATCATGAGCTGATTGGCGCCTGGGGCGCGGCTTATCAGGATCTGGCGGATATCTTTATCGCCACCGAGAAGAAAATCTACGAAGCGCACCAGAACACCGAGGGAAGCTGGCTCGGCTGGCGTAATTTCGTGGTGGATAAAAAGGTCAAGGAGAGCGCGGAGATAACCTCGTTTTACCTGGTAGCGAAAGACGGTAAAGCGCTGCCTGACTATAAGCCGGGGCAATATGTCACCCTGCGCATTTACGTTCCGGCGCTGGGCATGAAGCAGCCGCGGCAGTACAGCCTCTCCAGCAGCCCCGGCGATAACTACCTGCGTATCTCCGTCAAGCGTGAAGAGGCCCGCGCGCCGGGGCAGGACCCGGGCTACGTCTCCTCCACGCTGCATAAATCCATTAACGAAGGCGACACGGTGGAGCTGAGCGCCCCCACCGGCAACTTCTATCTGCTAAACCCCGATAAAGACAACGTGCTGATAAGCGCAGGGGTCGGCCTGACGCCGATGATCTCTATGGTCAACCATCTGCTGGCAGAAACCGCCGACCCGCACAGCCACCCCGGGCAAAGCGGCGGCGAGGCGGCGGAGCGAAATAAAAAGCAGATCTATTTCCTGCATGCCGCTCGCGGTTCTGACGTACACGCCTTGCGCAAGGAGATTAAGGCGCTCGCGAAAGAGAACCGCAATCTGCATGTGTTTATCGCGTATGAAGAGGTGAAGGAGCATGACGTGCAGGGCGCGGATTACCATCTGCACGGGCGGCTCGATCTCAGCGCAGTGCCGCCGTCGTACCTGCCGAAAACGGCGGACTATTATCTCTGCGGCCCTCTCCCTTTTATGCAGGAACAGCACCGCGCGCTGATTAACGCCGGGATCCCGCAGGCGCAAATCCACAGCGAGGCGTTCGGCACCGGCGGCGTCGTTTTCTGACCAGACAATACAGGCCGGGGCGCCCGGCCTGTTCATTGCCCGATAAACCTTACTCTTTCACCGTTTCGCGATAGCGGTTTTTCCCCACCACCTTTCCTTTCGCGTCGTAAATGGTAAAGCTCACCAGAAGCTCGCCCGCCGCCTGCGGCGTGATGTTCAGCGTCTCAATCTTGTTCAGGCTGTCGGCGGCCAGCGTCCGGCGCGTCTGCGACGCAAGCAGGGTGCGGTTATTCTGCGTCACGGTCCACGTTAACGTGCACGCCCGGCAATCGGCGAAGGTGTCATTAATGGCCCACAGCCCAACGCTGCCAGGCTGGCCTTTTTGCCAGACGGCGGTCACCGGTTCGATGGAGGGCAGCAGCGGCTGATAGGCGCGCTGCAGGGCGTAATAGCCCGCCTTGGGCTTACGCAGGTAATCCACCACGCCCCAGTTTATCGAAGGCCAGGTTTCCACAAACATAAACTGGAACAGCGCGGTGACCGGCTGGTAACGCTGGCGTCGGTAGCTCTCCGCCGCCAGCGCCACCAGTTGCGCCTGGTAGCGCTGGGTATTATGGATAAACGTTTCCAGGTTCTCGCCGCGCGGGATGTGGGCGAACTTAAGGGTCTGGAACGGCTGGAAGTTATGGTATTTCCAGCGCGTCCAGCCCGGGTCGTCCGCCGCCGTGGTGGCGGGCCAGCGCAGCTGCGGCGGAATAATGGTCTTCAGCGTCGCCAGGTCCGGCAGCGCCTGAGCGCCGAATTCGGTGATGATGCCGGTTTTGGCGGGCGCCAGCATGTCGCGCATGGTGCCGAAATACCACCCCTGCCAGTAGTGCTCTTCGACCGCGGAGAAACGGTGGACGATGCGCGATGTGTCTTCCGCCAGCGCATCCGCCACGCGCTCCGTCAACATCCGGTTGAGATTGTTATTCCAGTCCGGGAAGCGTTTTTCCATCCACGGCGAGTTCCATGGCGGCTCGTTGTGGCCGCCCCAGGCGATAATGGCCGGGGAGTTGCCAAACTGCGCCACCATCTCGCGGGTCTGGCGCGCCGCGTTGTCGGCAAACGCCTCGCTGTTGTTATACCCCCACTGGAGCGGCACATCCTGCCAGATCATCAACCCCATCTCATCCGCCACCTGATAAAGCGGCCGTCCCGCCACGTGGCCATGCACGCGAATGGCGTTGGCGTTCATCGCCAGCACCAGTTGAAAATCGCGGCGATACGTTTTCGCCGTCATCTCGCTAAGCCAGGGCGAGCCGATGTAGTTGGAGCCTTTGATGAAAATGCGTTTGTCGTTAATCCGCCAGCCCTGGTTATCCGGCATTTCCTGCGCTTTACGCAGCCCGGTACGGGTTTTCGCCACGTCCATCACCCCTTGCGCGTCGTGCAGGCTCGCCCGAATCTGGTAGAGATGCGGCTTGCCGTAGCCTGCGGGCCACCAGAGCTTCGCGCCGTCCATCGGCAGCGTGACGCGCAGACGCTGCGCCGTTTTGCCGGTGGCGCTGAGCGTCACGGGCTGCTCAAGACGAAAGCTGTCGCCGGCAAAGTTAGCGGGGGACGCCGTCAGGCGCAGCGTGGCGTGACGGTTTTCGCGGGCGCGGTAAACTATCTCCGCACGCAGGCGGGGTTTCTCCAGGCCCGCCTGCCAGTCGGGGCGTACGATGACCTCGTCAATCGCCGCGCCGCGGCTCAGGTGCAGCCGCACCGGCGCCCAGATGCCGCCGGAGTTGGCGTCCTGGCCCTCCGGCGACCAGGCGCCGCCGGGGCGCGTGTCGTGCTGGTTCAGCACGCCCTTGACCATGTTTTTATGCAGCGGCCAGATAGTTTTTGGGTCTTCAAACGGGCTGTCCACTTTCACCGCCAGCCGGTTATGGCGGCGCAACGCGTCGGTCGCATCCAGCGAGAAGCGCTGAAAATAGCCTTCGTGGCGGCCGAGCGGTTGGCCGTTAAGCGTTACATCGGCAAAGTAATCCACGCCGTCGAAGGTGAGCGTCGCCAGCGTATCATCGCTAAGTTTCGGCAGGGTAAAGGCGTGGCGATACCAGAGCGCCCCCTGGTGATCGCGTCCCGCGCTGTACCAGTTGGCGGGCACGCGCAGAGAAGACCAGCCGTCATCGCGGGCGCGCACGCCGTCAAAGGCCGGGTCGTTGGCGTCATGGGCGCGCCAGTCGCCGGCAAGAGACCAGGTGACCGGCAGCGCAGTCGCCTGAGCGAAGGCGGCAACACAACACCACAGCGCAAGCGCGTAACGTATCATCGCTTCTCCTCTCTTCGTTGCAGCCAGGCGACGACGCGGGTTTGCTCCTGGCGCAAGGCTTGTAACAGCTGGTTAAGGTGCGTCTCGCTCAGGGTTTTCGCGCCGGTTTCCAGCTGGCGCAGCAGCTCGCCCAGCCGGTTAAAATCGAGGGTGATGGCTTCGCCGCGCAGCTTATGGGCGGCGCGACGCAGCGCTTCCCGATCCTGCCCGGCGATGGCCTGTTCTATCTCCGCCACCAGCAAGGCTATCTCGCTGCGAAAAATCGCCATCAGCTCGGTCACCAGTTGCGGGTCGCCGCCGCACTGTTCAAGCAGCGCGGCTTCCACCGGCAGCCCTTCGTCCGCAGGCGTCGTTTGCGCGTTTGGCGCGGGCGCAGGCGCCGCGGTCGCCGTCACGCGGTTAAGCTCAGCGGTCAGCGCTTCCCGCGTTATCGGTTTGGCGATATAGCCATCGAAGCCCATCGCCAGACAGCGCTCTTTATCGCCCTGCATGGCGTGAGCGGTCATGGCGATGACGGGCTGACGCGCCCCCGCGCGCGGCCGCTCTTCTTCGCGCAGCAGCGCGATGGCGGTTTCGCCGTCCATGTGGGGCATTTGCAAATCCATCAGCACCACGTCCCAGTTCTCTTCGCGCCAGCGCGCCAGCGCCGCGGCGCCGTCGCCCACCGTCTCGCAGCGGTGCCCCAGTTGCTCCAGCAGCCGGTTCGCCAGCCGCTGGTTCACCAGATTGTCTTCCGCCAGCAGAATGCGCAGCGGGCGCTGCGGCGTCTCACCTGGCGCGGGCTGGGGCGAGGCGGCGGACAACGCGGCGGGCGCGGCGGGGCGCAGCAGCGCATTGAGCGCCTGATGCAGTTCGCTCTGATCCACCGGCTTGTGGAGGTAATGGGCGATGCCGATGCGCTTAAGCGTGTTCATGTCGAAATGACGGTTCATGGAGCTCAGCATGATGATGCGGCTCTGTCGCGCCTGCGGCAGCACGGAGAGCTCCAGCGCCAGCGAAACGCCGTCCATGTCGGGCATTTGCGCATCCAGCAAAATCACCGGGAAAGGGGGCTGCTGCGACACCTGAACCAGCGCCTCCCGGGGGTTATCCACGCACCGGGGCGCGAGGCCCATGGCGGTCAACATCGCGTTCAGCAGCCGCAGGTTGGTGGCGTTATCGTCCACCACCAGCACTCGCTCGCCGCTGAAACGCTGCTCTTTGCGGTTGTCGCTGACGGAAAGGGCGCTTTCCAGCGCCAGCGAGAACGAAAACTCGCTGCCGAGGCCCGGCGCGCTGGTCACCTCAAGCAGGCCGCCCATCATGCCGACAAGCCGCGCGGAGATGGTCAGCCCAAGCCCGGTGCCGCCATAGCGCCGGGTGGTGGAGCTGTCCGCCTGGCTGAAGGCTTCAAATATCAGCTGCTGCTTCTCAGCAGGAATGCCGATGCCGCTGTCGCGCACGCGAAAGCGCCAACGGCCCGCCCGTTTATCCGGCTCTATCGCCAGCAGCACTTCGCCCTGATGCGTAAACTTCAGCGCGTTGCTTAAGAGATTGGTGAGGATCTGGCGCAGCCGCACGCTGTCGAACCGCAGCACGTCCGGCACCTGCGGGGCGATATCCACCAGCAGCTCCACTCCCTTTTCACTGGCGGCGGGCATCTGCGGGCGGATGAGCGTCTGAATAAAGGGGCGGATAGCCAGCGCCTCTTCCTCCAGCTCAATTTTCCCCGCCTCGATTTTTGAGAAATCCAGGATGTCGTTAATGATGTGCAAAAGCGACTGGGCCGAACTCATCACAAGGGTCAAATAGTCGCGCTGCTCGGCGTTGAGATCTGTTTCCAGGCACAGCTGCGTCATCCCCAGAATGCCGTTCATCGGCGTGCGAATTTCGTGACTCATATTGGCGAGGAAGGCGCTTTTCGCCTCGTTCGCCTGGCGCGCCGCTTTCGCCGCGTCAATGGCGATAAGCTCCGCCTCTTTACGCCGGGTAATATCCTGCAGCGTGCCGATAACGCGCTCCATTTCGCCGTCCATCGTGAGCGTGATCACCTGGCCGGAGAGCAGCATCCAGCGCCAGTGCCCCTGCGCATGCCGCACCCGGATCTCACACTCAAACACCGGCTGGTGGTGTTTGCGCGCCTTCTGCATCGCTTCACGCAGCACGGGGCGGTCCTCTTCATGCACCAGCCCCTGCAGGAAGCGCGCGCTGTAATGCCACTCGCCGCGCGGCTGGCCTGTGAGCATCAGCAGCGCGTCGTTAACCTGCAAAATATCCGGCGTGACCTGCCAGTCCCAGATGCCGATATGAATGGATTCCGCCGCCAGCAGAAAATCGTCATGCAGCAACTGGCGGGAGTTGCGGGCCATGTCGAGACGCGTAATGTCCGTGTGCAGGCTGACGATGCCGCCATCCGGCAACCGCTGGTGTTGCACGAAGACGCGGCGCCCGCTCGCATGGCGCACTTCGCAATGGTTATCCTGGCGACAGTTGGCGACGATGGAGGCCGCCAGCGCCTGGCGACGTCCCGGCTCGGTATCGTAGGCGGCGTCAATAAAGCGGACCGCCAGCTCTGAGAGCGTGGCCCCTTTATGCAGATGCGGCGCGAGCGTCGGATAAAAGCGCGTGATGTTCTCATTCCACGCCGCCAGCCGTTCTTCGGCGTCATAAATCATCACCGCCGCCGGCAGGGCATTAAGATCGTATTGCGAATGCGCGTTCATGGCTGCTCTCCCGCCTGATAGTGCAGCTCCGCCTGGCGGCGCAGATACTCAAGCCCTGGCGCAATCGACATCGCCCAGGCGGTCAGCACCTCTTCGTCGCACAGCGGGTCGCGCTCGCGCACGGTATTGAGCATCGCCAGACGCCACAGCGCGAAGAAGCCCGGCGGCAGGCCAATCCCGCCGCTGCCCTGGTCGCGGGCCAGGCTTTCCAGAAAGTCGGGCACGAACAGCGAGCCGTCCACCGCCAGCATGGCGAAAAAGCTTTTATGGATAAGGCGGCGCAGGTCATCGGCGTTCACCGCCTGGAAATGGCGCTCCGTTTCCGGCGACATATGGATGAACTTCTCGTAAAAGGCGTTGAAAAAGGGCGTTTTGTCATCCTGCGGAAAAACCCGGCTCAGGCTTGCGTCAAACAGGTCGCGGTAGAATTTCATTTTCTGGCCTCCGTACGGCGCTCGCCCGGCAGGCAGAGGCCCGGCGAAGTAAACGTGTCCTGCGCCCGCAGGCTGAAGTAGCTGTCGCTTTCGATAAGCCCGCCGCGCAGCAAAGGGCCGCCGTGCGCCTTATAGAAGAGCGCCTCCAGCACCGTGGCGTTGGTGGAGAGCGTCACCATGCGGTTGTAATCGCCGGTCGCTTCCACCCGGCCTTCGTACCAGCCGCGCTTGTCGTCGAACATCCGCTGCGCGACGCGCATCAGGGCGTCGGTATAAGGGGTTTCCCAGAGCGCCCACAGCGCGAACACCGCTTTGGTGGTGACCTGCGCCCGACGCGGGTAATACTTGCCGTCGTCGCCAAGCGTATTCCAGGCAAAGCCGTTGCCCCAGACGGTGTCGGCAACGTGCCAGGGCGCTTCGCCGACAAAATAGTCGGCGCGGGCGGTCAGCACCTTTTCTTTTTCCCAGCGGGTTTGCTGGGTGAGATAGACGAGATTCGCCCGCTCGCGCAGCGACTGACTGATTTCGTCGTTGATGCCGGGCGGCTGCCAGCCGTACTCCAGGCCCGGCAGCATGTAAGGCAGGGTAGAGATAAGCGAAGGCTGCCAGGTGGTGCGCGGGTCGCGGGCGTCTACCGCCAGCGCGCGCTGGTAAATAATCACGTTCTGCGCAGGCGGGTTCAGCGCTTTTTGCGGGTCGAAGCCCCAGAGACGAAACGCGCTGGCGGCATACTCGCTTTCGCCAAGACGCAGCTCTTCGCGAAGCGTCGGCGCGCCTTCCACCAGCATTGATGACCACAGCTCCCCGTGCTTATCGACAACCGGGCAGAAATTCCAGCGCAGTACGATGCGCTCAAGGTACTCCTGATACTGCGGCGCCCAGTCGGCGGTAAGGCGCAGCGCCAGCAGCAGGCGGGCCATATCGCGGGCCGACCAGCCGCTTTTCACCGGCTTGCCGGCAAAATCGACCATGGTGGCGGACTGGGTGGAGTACATTCGCCCCGGCGTGCGGCTCTCTGAGAGCATCAGGCGGTTGAGCGTGCCGAGCAGGCGCGTCAGCCGGTCGTCAAACTCCGCCTCTTTCACCAGCCCCAGCTCACGGGCGGCGAGCAGCGCAATCAGCGTATCGCCCATCTGCCAGAGGGTGACGCGCGGCTGCTTGTCGCTGCCGTTCACCAGCCCCGTCTGCGGCTGGGTGTTATTGACGAAGTAGCGCCAGGCAACCGCGGCCCATTCGCGCTCCTGCGGCGTCAGGGCGCTGATGCGCGCCGTGGTGTGCCAGCCTCCTTTGGTGAGCCAGCGCCAGCCCGCGCCGTCTCTTGCGGCGAACGCAAAAGCGAGCAGGGCTATCAGGAGCGCCAGCAACAGCAGGCGGCTTACTGTTTTAAGCATGAGGCGGTCACCGGAGGCAATTTGACAGGCGCGTCGTCCTTACAGGAGGCGCACTGGCACGCCTGGCAGGAGGGCGCTGTGCGCAGCGCGGTGCCGGTCTGTTCGCACCAGTTCTTCACGCCCGGCGTCGGGTCGATAAAGGGGCGGTTGCGGCGGGTGTTGTTCTCCTCAAACAGGTTGACCAGCTTTTTCTCCCACAGCGACGGGGCGAAATCTTTGTTTTTGGGCTGGTTGGTGTTAAAGCGCAGCAGCTTGCCCTCTTTTTTGAACAGCAGCGCCTCCATCATGATGCCGTTGTTGTTGGCGGTGAACTCCTTGATAGGGCCGTCGCCGTTTTCATATAGCCCTTCGTAGTAGCCAAGGCCTTGCTGGCTGGCGTTTTCAATGGTGGTCAGCAGGCGATCGGTGTAGGGCGAGTCCCACAGCGCCCACATGCCCAGCGCCGCTTTCAGCGACACCGCCGCCGAGTTGGGCACGTACTGGCCTTTATCGGTAATGGTGTTCCAGTTAAAGCCGTCGCTGAAAACCGTGTCGTAGACAAAGTAGGGCGATTTATCGAGCTGGTGCTCGGAACGGGCGGTTAAAATGCCGGTAATGGCGTAACGGTTCTCCTGCGCCTGATAAACGCGGTCGGCGAAGTTTTTCATCCACGGGTGGGTAAAGTTACGCGGGCTGTCGTCGCGGTCGGTGGGGTTATCAAACCCAAGCTCCAGCCCGTGCAGCAGATAAGATTCAGTAACGACATAGTTATGCTGATAGGTCTGGCGCGGGTCGCGCGAATCATAAGGCACCATCACGCAATAGATTTCCGCCAGATCGTAAGGCTCCGGGCGGTTGGCCTGGCAGGTGTTGAAGCCCCAGAGCTGGTAGCCCGCCGAGGCGTACTCTTCATACCCCAGCCGTCCCTCCTGCACATATTTCGGTTTGCCGTTTTCAACTACCGCGCCGTAGAGCGTGCCGCAGGGGTCGACGACGTGGGAGAAGTCCCAGCCGAGCACGATGTTATCCACGCTGTTGCCATATTCCGGGTAGCGCTCTTTGATGATTTTCAGCCACAAAAGCATGCGGCCGATATCCAGCGCCGAAAAGCCGATATCGCCGGGCTTGTTCAGGTAGTTCACCTTCTGGCCGTTGATGGTGTTATAGGCTTTGTTCGGCAGCTCGTTGTTATAGAGCTGGATGGTGTTGAGCGTGGCGAGAATTTTCAGCATGCGGCGGTCGAACTCCGCTTTATCAATAATGCCGAGCTCGCGGGCCGCGGTCATGGCGGCAAGATACGAAGCGCTGTCCCACATGGTGGTGGACGGGTATTTGTTTACCGCGTTCACAAGCCCGGTGGTCGGCTGATAGTTGGCGACGAAATATTGCCAGGCGTTTTTCGCCATCGTCATCTCCTGGGCGGTGAGCTCGCCGCTGCGCACCGGATAGCCGGAGGCGGGCAGCTCCGTTGCGGCCTGGGCGCCGCTTAACAACAGACCGAGCGCCGCATAGCCGACCCACCGGCGAAACAGGGACAAACAGTTCAGCTTCATGGCGTAGCTCCTGCAAGAGAAGAGGGGCGGGGCGGGGTATCGTTCAGGCAGGCCAGGCACAGCAGTTGGCCATGCGCGATGAAGGAGAGGCTCTCCAGCACCACCGCGTTCGTATCCGCATCAATGACGTTATTTGTGCTGTTATTCAGGTTCAGCCCGCGCTGCCAGCCTTTGCCCGGGACCTGCAGCGCCTGCACCTGCTGGCGCAGCGCCTCGCTCCAGTCGTTGCGAAACAGCGCATACCAGGCGAAGGCGGAGCGGGTTGAGGTGATGGCGCGCTGCTCCGGCGGCATGTCGCTTAGCAGTGGCTCGTTAACCGGCGGCTGATTGGGCCGATCGCGCGTGTAATCGGGCGCCGGCTCGGCGTAATCGGTGCTGATGGGCGGCTTACGCACCCGCAGGCTGTGGCGGCGCTGCTGAATTTGCATAATGCGCCAGGCGATTTCACCGCTCTGCGCGTCAAACCCGCGCTCAAGGCCGGTAAGCAGATAAGGCAGGCTCACCAGCGACGGCTGCCGCCCCCACGGCGTGCGCAGCCCCTCGTCCGGCACCATGATGCCGTCGATATCCATCATCTGCTGGCCTTCGGGCGGGTTGGTGACGGCAAGCCCCGCCGCGCTGTCGATAAGCCGCAGCGTGTGGCTGGCGTAAAGCCGGTAGCCAAAGCTGTTGCGCGGTTCGTCCGTCGCCAGCGTCCAGTGGCGCACCGGCAGGGAGTCGCGGGTGGTTGCGCCGGTGGTGATGAGCGCGCCGGTTTGCCACTGGCTGAAGAGATCCCGTACCTCCGCCGCATGGCCCGGATAGCGCCAGAGCAGCGTTTCCAGCGCCATCAGCAGGCGGCCCATGCCGATGGCGGAGCTGTCGGGCTTGCCGAGGATCGTGAGCGTGTCGGCGTGGTAATAGGCGGCGGGCAGGCCCTGCGCGTTCAGCGGCAGCTGGCCCAGCGCGAACAGCGCGGCGGTAATGCGTTCGTCAAACTCCGCCTGCGTGATGACATCAAGCTGGCGGGCGGCGAGCGCGGCGAACAGGTAGCTGCCGGTGCTCCAGAGGTTCAGCCAGGGTGCGCCGTCATGGGCGTTGGCGAGGCCATTGGGCTGCGTGTTGTTGACGAAGTATTGCCAGGCGACCCGCGCCCAGACCGCTTCGTTGAAGGTCAGCTCGCGCGGCGCCGGCAGCGGCGGGAAATTTTCGCTCAGCGTCATGCCCGCGCTGCTCTCCACGCGGGTCGGCATCTGCCGCTCCACCCAGACCACAATGGCGAAGCCGAGCAAAAAGCCGAGCAGGATGGTGATGTAGCTGCGGGCGCTCAGCAGCGCCTCCCCGGTTTTCATGACGACGCCTCCTCGTCGGCGGGCGTCCACATCGCCGCGAGAATAAGCGGCAGCATGGCGGCGATATTCACCGCACCCCAGAAGATGTTAATCACATAGCCCGACGGGTCATCCACCTGGCCGCGCGCCACCTGAATGCCGCCCCAGATAAGCCCGGCGAGCGTCAGCGCCACGATGACGATTTGCGGCTTCACCAGGTAGAGAAACCGTCCGGTCTGCCGCTCTTTCGGCGTCACGTGGAACTTGATCTGCTCGCCCTTAAGCACCGTGTTCAACGCCCGCAGGTTCATGGAGAAAAAAGCCAGATACGAGGCGCGCCCATCCCAGGCGGAGATCCCCCACGTGCCAAACATGAACGCCAGTTCGGAAACAATAAAAAAGGGCAGAAAGTGAAGGTAAAACGGCGTAGACCAGGCGGAAACCGGCGGGATCCCGGTAAAGAGGTAGACGATCGGCGAGATCAGAAACACCGTGTTCCAGACGCAGGCGAGATAGGACCAGAAGGTGGTGCCGTACATCAGCGTTTGCGGCAGCGAAAGCTTAAAACGGCGGCGGCTGAAGATGTTGTCGTGAAACAGAATATCCAGCGAGCCTGCGGCATATTTGAAGCGCTGGATTATCCAGGTCAGCATATCCTGCGGCGAGAGCATCTTCGATTCAATGCGCGGGTGCATGACCGAGCGCCAGCGGCGGGCGTCATCGCCGTGCAGCACGATGGAGGTATAAATATCTTCCGAAACGTGAAATTTATAGGGCGTCAGCTCGGTGTCAAACGCCACGTGCGGGCGCATGGCCTCCTGCAGCGCTTCGCGCATCGCCGGGTCCTGAATGTCGCGGGTGTGGCGCTCAATCTCCTCTTCAACGTTCCACACATAGCTTCTGAGCGCCGCCTGCATTACCGCCTCGCGACGGTGGACAGAGGCCGCGCCGCAGCAGAAGGCGGCGTTCGCCCAGTTGCGGCGGCGCAGGATGACGTCATAGAACATACGCGGATCGTTAAAAAACGGGTCGCGTCCGAGCGTGACGGGGCCGACGATTTTCTCCAGCGTCCAGCCCAGCGCGTAGCCTGGTTTGCCCGTCCGGCGGGCCAGCCAGCGCGGCAGGCGTTCGCCTTCCGGCAGGTCGAAGAACCACTGCGGCGTCTGCACCCAGGCGACATCCGGGTCGCGGAAGTAGCCCAGCGTATGGCTGAGCAGGGTAGGAAAGACGCGGGTGTCGGCGTCGCAGATAACCAGAAAATCGCCATCGGTCTGCTCCAGGCCGTTTCGCAGGTTGCCCGCCTTGTAGCCGATGTTGGTTTGCCGGGTAATGTAATTCACCCCCTCTTCGTCGCAGACCGCTTTCATCTCCGGCCGGCGGCCGTCATCCAGCACGTGTATGCGGTAATCCAGCGGAAAGGGGTAAGCCATTTTCAGCGCGTCGCGAATGGAGAGCCGCACCAGCTCCACATCTTCGGAGTAGGTGGCGATAAAGAGATCAACCTTCACCGGGCGCGGCTCGGTATGGTCCTGCTTCGCGAGGCACTCGTTGATATCGGCGGGCGGCGCGAGCTGCGGCGGGTCGACCTCTTTCCACAGGTTGATGGTAAAAAGCAGCGTGCCAATCCAGGCGAGGGTTTCCGCCAGCGCCAGCGGAATGGCGTACCAGAGGGCGTCCATATTCAACGAGGACATCCAGCGCCAGCGAATATAGTTAGCGCCAAGAATAAGCCCGGCCACCGCGAGTATTTGCCAGGCGATTTTCACCCAGCGCGGCGTTTGCAATGGTTCAGGCGGCAAGCGTGATTCAAATCGCGAGAAATAAAACCCCATAGCAACCGGTGTCCTGATGTTTTAATAATTCATGGAGAAATAATTTGCCAAAGCAAATGATCAGCCTGTCCGTGTTTAATAAACCTGATGAAAATAAACCTAATAGTGAGTGTAGATGGCCGCCGTTAACTTTCCAGAAACGCTAATGAATTTGAATCTTCAGTTCTGCTTTATTTTATGATTAGTATTGCTAAAGGATATATTTTCTCTTTTTAAAACAGCGCGAATTTTGCCGTTAAAAGCGAACTAAGCTATTAAATTATATCCCGCATCGTTTTTTTGAGGCCTGCTGATCGCCATGTCCATAAGCCAGACTGCACCTTCGCCTGCGAAAGAAAGGCTGATGAAATCAGCGGCCTGGCGTTATTCTCTGGCGGATAAACGCGATTTGCGCATCGATTTTATGCGCGGCATCGCGCTGGTGATGATGGTGGTGGCGCATACCGAGGTGATGTCGGTATTTAATATATTTACCTGGGAGCGTTTTGGTTTAACCACCGGGGCGGAAGGATTTGTCATTCTTTCAGGTTTTATGTTGGGAATGCTAAACCGCCAGCGTTTGCAAAAAGCATATTTATTGACGGTATCCTGGGGGCTCTGGCAGCGGGCGTGGAAAATATATCAGGTAAATATCATCATCATACTTTCTATTTATCTGTTATCGTACCTGCCGTTTATTAATACTTTTGAGGTAACGCATTTTACCGATCGTTATTCCGGCACCGCCTGGGCGCTTTTTCCCACCACGCCGCAAATTAAAGAGACGTGGTTTAACATCGTGCTCTATTTGCAAATCGGCCCGCACCAGACGCAAATTCTGGGGCTCTATATTTGCCTGCTGTTGGTCAGCCCGCTCTTTTTATGGCTATTGATTAAGCGCAAAGCGGCCTGGCTGCTCGCCGGGTCGCTGGCGGTCTATTGTCTCTGGCAACGCTTGCCGGTGCGCGTCACCGTTTCAGAGTTTGAGTTCGCCTTTCCGCTGCTCGCCTGGCAGTTTATCTACGTTATCGGCATGACCTGCGGCTGGTACAAGCAGGAGCTGCTCTCGCTTGCCCGCACCCCGCCGGGCAAAATCACGGTGGGCGTGCTGGTGGTTATCGCGCTGGCGCTCGCGTTTGTGGCGCAAAACCACACCAACCCGTTTATGCCGCCCGCTTTGCTGATGCACGTTATTTCGCCTGCGGATTTCAACGCGTTTTACCACACCTGGGCTGCGAAAAACGGCCTTGGCCCGGTGCGGGTGCTGAACGACATCAGCCTGATGGTGGCGGTCTATTTACTGCTCACTTATTGCTGGACGCCGCTCTGGCGCGCTGCCGGCTGGTTCTTTATCCCGCTGGGGCAGCATTCGCTTTATACCTTTATTTTGCATGTGTACGTGGTGCTGGCGGTAAGCCAGGTGGTCACTTTTGATTTATGGCGCGAAGCCTGGTTCACCAACACCCTGGTACACGCTGTGGCGCTGGGCGTGCTGTGGTTAATGGCGAAATATGACGTCGGCGCGCGCTGGATACCCAACTGAGGGAAAAGAGGATGCGGGAAAAGGTCTTGCTGGCAGGCGTTTTGCTGAGTGCGACGCCCGCCGCGTTTGCGGCGCAAACGCAGACAAACCATGACGAAACCCTGCGGGACAGCCAGGGCGAGCCGGTGCAGGCGGGGGTCTTCACCAGCCGCTGGGGACGGCTTTTTTCCGGCAATGATAAGCCGTTTTCCGGCGCGTTAAGCTTCAGTTCCGGCCTGAAAGAGCAGTGGATAACGATTCCGAACAGCTCACACAGCGCCGAACAGAAAAAGAAGATCAATCAGACCCTGAACCTGAGCCTGCAATACTCGCCTTACAGCTACTGGTTCGCCAATATCACCACGCGCATGCCGGTCACCGATACCAGCCGCTACACCACGGATTTTCGCTACAGCTTCGGCTATGACGACTGGCACGCCAACACGGTAAGCCTGGTTTACAGCAACTATGGCGATAACCACTTCTGGCCTTCCGGCAACGACAGGCGCACTTACTTTGAGCAGGGCGCGGTTACGCTTGCTTATAAATTTTCGCTGCCGAAGCCGCTGGAAAAGCATCTGCTGATTAACAAAGGCGATTCCCTTATCTGCCAGGCGGGCTACAGCTGGGTGCCTCGCTACTATGACGTTGAAAGCAACGGCCTGAAGAAAAATAAAAACGTCTTGCTGGGCGGCTGCGGCTACACCTTTAAGCAGCACTTTTTTATTCGCGCCACCGCCTTCTGGTATCCCGACCGCAGCCAGCAACAGCCCTGGAACGGCGACTACAGCTACAGCTTCGGCTACGCGGGCTATACGCCCGGTTCGTTCTCTGTTCAATACGCCAATTATGCCGGCACGCGCTTTCCGGGCCATCAGAATGGCAACGCCAAATTCCGCGAAGGCACGGTCAGCCTTATCTGGTATTTACCGCTTTAAGGAGCTGCGATGTCGCAACATGTACTGATTGTGGATGACTCGCTGGTCTACCGTCGCCTGCTGGCGAAAATGCTGGCGCAATGGGGCTATCAGGTCAGCGAGGCGGAGAATGGCGAAGCGGCGCTGAACATCCTCGCGCAGACCGCCGTCAACATGGTCATCAGCGATTGGGAGATGCCGGTGATGGACGGGCTGACGCTTTGTCGCGCCATTCGCGAGCGGCAATTTGGCCACTATGTTTACATCATTTTGCTCACCGCCCGCGAGAGCGCCGACGATCTCACCGAAGGCTTTGACGCGGGCGCCGACGATTTTCTCAGCAAGCCGGTGAACCAGAGCGAACTGCGGGCGCGGCTGCACGCGGGCATCCGCATTCTTGAGCTTGAAGCAAGCCTGGCCGCGCATAACACGCGGTTAAGCGAAGCGTTAGGGCAGATAGAGCAAGATTTACAGGCTGCCGCGCGGCTGCAGCAGTCGGTGCTGCCGTCGCACCGGCTGCGCTATCAGGACTATTTCGCCGACTGGCTGTTTTTGCCCTCCGCCTGGGTGTCGGGCGATATCTTTAACGTGTTTGCGCTCGATAACCATCTGGGGTTCTATTTTGTCGACGTGGCGGGGCATGGCGTTGGCGCGGCGATGATGTCCCTCGCTGTGGCACGGCAATTTTTACACGGGCGCGTGGTGGAGCGTTTCTTGTTTGACGAGCAGGGCGGCGTGACGTCGCCTGCGGAAGTGGTGCGCATGCTGAACGAGAGGTTCTGTAGCGAAGAGCCGGACATCGTCAGCTATTTCACCATGATTTACGGCGTCATCGACCTGCGCAGCGGGGAAGGGCGGTTGTGTCAGGCGGGGCATCCGACCCCCTTTATCGTGACCCCGACCGGCGAAGCAAAAGAGACCGGCAACGGCGGCGCACCGGTGGGGCTGTTTTCGCACCTGGCGTGGGAGGATACCGCCTTTACCCTCAATGAGGGCGAACGGCTATGCCTGTTCAGCGACGGCATTACCGAATGTGAAAACCCGGCGGGCGAGCAGTTTGGCCAGGCCCGGCTGCAAGCGTGGCTGCAGCAGCATGCCGGATTTACGGTAGAAGCGCTGTTGCCGCGCTTTGGCGAGCAGCTGGTCCACTGGCGCAGCGACGCGGGCCGCCACAGCGGAACGATGACTGACGATGTGTCATTGCTGATTATTGAACGCAGAGGAGTTGCCCAATGAATATCGAAATCGAACGCCACCCCGCCGTCAACGTGTTGACGCCGGCGGTAAGACGCCTTGACGCCTCGGTTTCCGCCGCGTTTCGGGATGGCGTTGCGCGGGAAATCAACGCGGAGCCGAAATCGGTGATTATCGACTTTACCCGGGTCGACTTTATCGACAGCAGCTGCCTCGGCACGCTGGTTTCGCTGCTCAAGATGATGAACGGCAAAGGCGAACTGGTGGTCTGCGCGCTGAATCCCGGTATTAAAAATATGTTCGCGCTGACCAGAATGGACCGGATATTTACCATCAGCCCCGACCGCGCCTCGGCGCTGTCCCGTTTTAACCCGTAACGTTATGAACGGTTCTGTGACGTTTCCGGCAGCCTTAAGCGCGCTGCCCGACATCGCGCAGTGGTTAGCGCAACACATGGCGCCTTTACCGGTGGACGACGCGTGGCGCTATGCGCTCGATCTCGCCGTGTGCGAAGCGGCGGCGAACATCATTCGTCACGCGCTGAACGAGCAGAGCGACTGCGTTTTTAGTGTGTCTTTCGAGCGCCAGCCTGACGAAGTGCGCGTAGAGTTTACCGACCGCGGCGCGCCGATGCCGGAAGGCGCCATCCAGAGGGCGTGGAACAAAATCGGCAGCGACAGCGAAATGGATCTGGAAAGCGGCCGGGGCGTGATGCTTATTCTGCTGAGCGTGGATGAATTCAACATTGCGCGGCAGGATGGCGAAAACCACACCACCCTGATTAAGCGCACCGACTATTAAAGAGGCCCCGGTTCTGCTGGGCGGTGCGCTGAGCGGCGGCAACAGGCCCGCAAAGGCCTTAATGTTGCTGGAAAATGACGTGGCCGAGGCGGGCGATGGCGGCGTTGCTCTGCGAGAGCGAAGCGTCAGTTTGGGTGATATAAATGGCGACCACCAGCGGCGTGCCTTTTTCCGGCCAGACCATGCTGATAATCGAGCGCGAGCCGTAGCCGCCTGCGCCAGTTTTATCGGCGATCGTCCAGCCCTTTGGCAGCGATTGGCGCAGCAGCGCGTCGGCGACTTTATCGTCGATCATCCAGCGGGTGAGCTGTTTACGCGACGCTTCGGACAGCGCATCGCCAAGCAGCAGCGTTTGCAGCGTCCGGCTTATCGCTTGCGGGGTGGTGGTGTCGCGCTCGTCGCCGGGTCGGGCTTCGTTCAGCGCCGGCTCAACGCGGTCAAGGCGCGTTGTCTTGTCGCCGTTGGCGCGTAAAAACGCGTTGACGCCCTGCGGCCCGCCCACTTTCTGGCTGATGAGGTTGGCGGCGGTGTTGTCGCTGTAGCTGACTGCCGCGCTGCACAGTTGCAGCCAGTTCATGGATTGCGGGGCGGTGTGCTTTTCGGTCACCGGCGAGTATTCCACCAGCCGGGATTTATCGAATCGTACCGCCTCGGTGAGGCTGACTTTTTTCTCGTCCGCCTGCTTTAGCAGCGCGCCGCACAGCAGCGCCTTATGGGTGCTGTTCAACGGGAAGCGTTCATCGCCCCGGTAGCTGGCGGTTTTGCCGGTGGCGGTGTCCAGCACCGCAACGCCGATACGGGCGTTGAGCGTTTTCTCTTCCTGCTGCGCGGCGGCGGTCAGCTGTGATAAATCGACGGCGTGGCTGAGCGTGGCGCTCCCTAACGCGGCGGCGGCCAGCAGCCGTACTACACCTTTTATCAGCATTATCAGTCCTTTTAATGAGCGTATTCAGGGGCAGGGCGAGTATAGCCGCCGAAAAGGGCTCAGCGCCACCGCGCGGCGTTGCTTAGCCTTCAATCAGCGTGGTAGTGATTTGCGCGCCCGGCATCATCTGCCGCAGCCCTTCGGTGAGCGCGCTGCCAGCTTCATGAAGCGCTTCCAGTGGCATCGCGGGCAGGCTTTCCAGAATAAACCACATCTGTTGCGCTTCCACGCCGAGGCGGGTGCGTACGCCCTGGCGCCAGTTCCAGCGGCGACAGGTCACCCCTTCGTCATCGCGCCAGATAACCTCGCCCGGCTCCGGCGATTCAACAACGGGCTCGCCGGCTTTCAGGGTATCGAAGCGCTCGCGGCCATCGGCGAGGGTCAGGCGCGGCTGTCCGACGTAGGCGGCGGCATTTTCTCCGCCCACCGGAATGGCGTAGCGAAGGCTGACGGCGTTGTATAAATCGACAACCGGATCGATAGCGGGCAGCGAGCCCTCTTTTAACACGCGTTTGCGCAGCGCTTCGGCGGAGCAGGGCGTGCGGTTCGGTTTTGCGCCAAACTGGCGGAACACCTGGGCCCAGGCATCCAGGTGCGCCTGCGCCCACGCGGCGTCGTTGGCCAGCACCTGCCGGCAGGCCAGGGCAAGCGCGGCTTCGCCTGCCTGCGGGTTAACCACAGGCGCAGCCTGCACAGCAATACTCAACGCGCGAAAGCCGGGCGCCAGAGCGGTAACACGGGGATCGATTGACGGCGTAATGGCGACCATTTGATAATCCTGTAATGACTAATTTATTTCATGGTAGTGACCAGTGACCAATAAAGTCAATATATTGACTGAAACCGGCGCCGACGTGCAGTCGGTCAGCGAGGCGGTGGCCCTGCGCATTAAAGCCTGGCGCAAACAGCAGAAACTTACCCTGGATGCGCTCTCACACCGTGCGGGCGTCAGCAAAGGGATGCTGGTGGAGCTGGAAAAGGGAATGGCCAATCCCAGTATCGCCATTCTTTGTAAAGTGGCGGCGGCGATGGGCGTTTCGGTGGCGGAGATGGTGGATGTCGCCAGCAAACCGAACGTACACGTGATCGACGAGGCGGATATTCCCGTGCTGTGGACGGGCGAGAAGGGCGGCGCGGCGCGGCTGCTGGCAGGGAGCAGCGGGCCGGATATGGTTGAGCTCTGGCGCTGGAGCCTGCCGCCCGGCGAGCGGTTCGCTTCGCCAGGCCACCCGCAGGGCACGTTTGAGCTTTTTCACGTGGAGCAGGGCACGCTGACGCTGATTGTCGACGGCGTTCGCACAGCGCTTACGCAGGGGAGCGCAGCGGTGGCGCGTACCGACGTTCCCCATGAATATGCCAATGAAAATAACGAGCCGCTGAGCTTCACCATGACGGTGGCGGAACTGCAACGATAAGCAACCTGAGGATAAACATGACCGCACCGCTTAACTGGCGCCGCGAGCGTTTTTGCATCACGACCGATAAAACGCGGCTCGATATTGACGCTATCCACGCTTATCTCACCCGCTCCTCCTGGGCGGAGGGCATTGATAAAGAGACCGTGCGGTTGTCGGTGGCGAACAGCCTCTGCTTTGGCCTGTTTGCTGACGAGACGCAGATAGGTTTCGCCAGGCTTGTGACCGACTTCGCCACCTTCGGCTATCTGTGCGACGTGTATGTGCTGGAGGAGCATCAGGGCGGCGGCTTGGGGTTGTGGCTGATTGAATGCTGCCAGTCCCATCCGCTAATGGCGAAACTGCGACGCATCATGCTCGTGACCTCCACCGCCGCCTGGCTTTATGAAAAGGTCGGGTATAAGGCGGTAAACACGCCGGACTTTGTCTGGCAGATAGCGCGACCGGATATTTATCAACGCTAAGCCCTTATTTCGCATCAATAGGATCTTCGTCTGGCTAAATGGGAGCGCGGTAACGGCGGAGTGTCACAAAAACGTCATACTCTCGGGTGACTTTACTTATAAAAAAGGAGCCTGCATGACCCGTTTAACACTCGCTTTGCTTATCAGCGCTTTATCCGTCAACGCACTGGCGCAGGCGCAGGACGCGCCGGAGGGATACCAGCTTCAACAGGTACTGATGATGAGCCGCCACAACCTGCGCGCGCCGCTTGCCAATAACGGCAGCGTGCTGGAGCAATCCACCACCCGGCAGTGGCCGCAGTGGGACGTGCCTGGCGGCGAGCTGACCACCAAAGGCGGCGTGCTCGAAGTCTATATGGGCCACTATATGCGCGAATGGCTGGCGCAGCAGGGGCTTATTAAAGAGAACGAATGCCCGCAGCCGGCGAGCGTTTACGTGTACGCCAACAGCCTTCAGCGTACCGTAGCCACCGCGCAGTTCTTTACTAACGGCGCCTTCCCCGGCTGCGACATCACCGTTCATCATCAGGCGGCGATGGGCAAGATGGACCCGACCTTCAACCCGGTTATCACCAACAAAGAGAGCGCCTTCAACCAGCAGGCCGTGCAGGCGATGGAAAAGCAGCGTGCAAACTATGCGCTGGACGAAAGCTATAAGCTGCTTGAGCAGGTGACCGACTACAAAGACTCCGCCTCCTGCAAGGAGAAGCAGCAGTGCGACCTGGCTAACGGCAAAGACAGTTTTAAAGCCAACGCGGGCGAAGAGCCGGGCGTTTCCGGGCCGCTGAAGGTGGGCAACTCGCTGGCGGACGCCTTTACGCTTCAGTATTACGAAGGCTTCCCGCAAGACCAGGTGGCGTGGGGTGAGATCAAAACGCCAGAACAGTGGCGGCAGCTTTCCGCCCTGAAAAACGGCTACCAGGATACGCTTTTTACCTCGCCGGAGGTGGCGCGCAACGTGGCGGCGCCGCTGGTGAAATATATCGACGGCGCGCTGGTGGAGAACAAAACACGCGCGCCGGTGACGGTGTTGGTGGGGCATGACTCCAATATCGCCTCGCTGCTGACGGCGCTTGATTTCAAGCCTTATCAACTTCACGACCAGTACGAGCGCACGCCGATTGGCGGGAAGATTGTTTTCCAGCGCTGGCACGACGAAAAAAACAACAAGAACCTGATGAAGGTGGAGTATGTCTACCAGAGCACCGAACAGCTTCGCAAGGCCACGCCGCTTTCGCTGGCAAGCCCGCCTCAGCGCGTGACGCTTGAGCTGAACGGCTGCCCGACCGACGCTAACGGTTTCTGCCCGTGGGAGAAATTCGAAGAAGTCATGAAGCAGGCGCAGCGATAATCCCTCAGAGCGCGGAACCCCTTCCGCGCTTTTTCCCCTCTCGTTTTGCATGAAGCCCCACAAATGCGGATACTTCCTGTTCAGCGTTTTTTAAAAGGCGGGGCATAGCGTATGAAAACGGGCGGGCAACAGGGCGCAAGCCGGGACTGGATCCACCTGCAGCGCGACGGGGAAACCGGAATAGAGAGCGTGCATGCCCATTTTTGCGGCCACGCGTACGACCCGCACGACCACGATGAAATCCTGGTCGGCGTTACGCAGCAGGGGCTTCAACGCTTTAACTGCAACCGCTCGCTGCACACCAGTACGCCCGGCAGGGCGATTCTCATCGAGCCTGGCGCGGTGCATGACGGCCACGCCCCGCACGCGGAAGGTTTTACCTACCTGATGCTCTACCTGCCGCAGGCGTGGGTGGCGGAAAAACTGGCCCGGCGCGGGCTGGGCGACGTATCTGCGCTACAGGCGGCGTTCAAATATACCCTTACCGACGACAGCTTTCTCAATAACGCCATCGTGCAGGCCTTTGCGGCTATCCACCATGGCGAAGGGCGGCTCGCCCGCGACCAGACGCTCGATCACCTGCTGGCGCTGCTCTCAAAGCACATCTGTACCCGGCCGCAGTCGGTTTACAGCGACGCCGCCAGCCAGATGCTGCGGGTGCGCGACTATCTGCATGACGGCATGGCGCTGGATATCGGCCTTGACGAGCTTTCCCGCTACGCCGGCGTCGACCGCTTTCGGCTGACCCGCGAGTTTAAAAAAGCGTTCGGCTTATCGCCTCACACTTACCTTGTGCGCTTAAGGCTGCGCACGGCGCGCACGCTGCTGGCGCAGGGTTTTAAGCCTGCGCTGGTGGCGACGCAGGTGGGCTTTGCCGACCAGAGCCACCTGGGTCGCTGGTTCCAGCGCGCTTACCGGCTAACGCCTGCGGCCTATCAGCGCCAGTGCGCGAACGCGCAGTGAACCGTCACGCCCTGCGCACGCGTTGCGGTTTCCTTCCTGCACAAACGTTCTAGATTTCACCCTGTCAGAATTCCGATGATGGGCTTTTGCCGTCCATGAATCCGGAGAACCTGATGTTTGATACCAAAGTAGCGATTATTGTCCGTGACGATCTGGCCGTCTGGCAGCGTCTGAACGTCGTGGCCTTTCTGGCGACCGGCGTGGCTTCCGCCGCGCCCGACGCGATGGGAGAGCCTTATGTTGATGCCAAAGGCCGCCAGTACGGCAATATGCTTGGCCAACCCGTGCTGGTGTTTGAAGGCGACCTTGCGGGCCTGCAAAAGGCGCACCGGGTAGGGGTTGAGCGGGAGCTGACGCTGGTGCCTTATGTTTTCGCCATGTTTTCAACGGGCCATGACGCCGCCAACCGGGAGGTCTTTATGGCGGAAGACGCCGACAACTTAAATCTGGTGGGGCTGGCCCTGCGCGGGCCGAAAAAAGCGGTGGATAAAGCCATCAAGGGCTTATCGCTGCACCATTAAACGCGTGGGCCTGGCGGGACTCCGCCGGGCATTATAAAACGCGGCATCAGGCCGCCCGGCAACGCTCCTTTCTCGATACTCCTTGCTTACCGATTTTTTGTGAACCTTTGCGCTTCGCTGTACACATTCTGTCTCACGCATTTACATCATTAAACCAAATGAGTATATTTCTCATTCTTATTTTCATGCGCAATTTTTGCATAAAAACGACTACATACGCGCTTATCGCCGTTGCGCTGGCGGCGCGTCATCATTTCAAATACTAAAAAGGTTAATGATGTCTTTCACTATTCGCTCCAGGAAGGTACAGGTTCAGCCTGCCGTTGCGCCCTCGCTACTGGCGGCCAGCATCGCTTTAGCGCTGCTGCCTGCAGCCGCGAAGGCCGCTGAAATCAAAACCGAAGACACCGTCGTGGTGGAAAGCAGCGCCCCGGCCGCTGCCGACGGCTCAACCGATTACAGCGTGAAAACCACCACCACCGGCACTAAGCTGTTGCTGGTGCCGCGCGATATTCCGCAGTCCGTCAGCGTTATCAGCCAGCAGCGCATCAAGGACCAGGATCTCGACTCGGTGGGCGAGGTGCTGAGCAACACCACGGGCATTACCACCAATACCATCGACAGCAACCGCACCACTTTCTACGCGCGCGGTTTCTTCATCAACAACTACGCTTACGAAGACTTGCCGACCACGGTCAGCGACCGCTGGAACTTCGGCGATACCGCGCTTGATTCCGCCATTTATGACCGCGTGGAAGTGGTGCGCGGCGCGGCGGGGCTGATGAGCGGCACCGGCAACCCGTCCGCCTACATCAACCTCGTGCGCAAGCACGCCGACAGCCGCGAGTTCCAGGGCTCGGCCTCCGCCACGTACGGCAGTTGGGATAAGCAGCGCTATGTGCTGGACCTGCAGTCGCCGCTCACCGAATCGGGCAACGTGCGCGGGCGTGTTATTGCCGGTTATCAGGACAACGACACCTGGCTTGACCGCAACCACTACCGCAAAAAATTCCTCTACGGCATCGTAGATGCGGACCTGACCGACACCACCACGCTCTCGCTCGGTTACGACTACCAGGAAAGCAGCGAAGACAGCCCGACCTGGGGCGGCTGGCCGACCTGGTACAGCGACGGCAGCCGCACCCATTACGACCGCGAGTTCAACCCCGCGGCGGACTGGGCCTATTCCGATAACGATTCCCGCAAAGTCTTTGCCAACCTGGTGCAGCGCTTCGGCGACGGCTGGGAAGCGCGCGTTAACGCGATGCACACCGAAACCAACTTCGACAGCAAGCTGATGTACTGGGATGGCTACCCGGAACGCTCCACCGGCTATATGGACCCGGCGGCGTATCAGGGCGCGTGGGGCGGCTGGAACCGCGGCAACCGCAAGCAGGATGCGGTGGATGCCTTCGTACGCGGCGGCTTTGAGCTGTTTGAGCGTCAGCATGAAATCATGGTCGGCGGCAGCTACAGCCGTCAGCGCAACAACTACGATAACTCTTACCCGAGCGCGGGCATCATTCCGATTGGCAACGCCTACAATGACGGCAGCCAGCTGGCGGACCCGCAGTGGACCGACTGGGCGCTCTACAGCCGCGACACCATCCGTCAGAAATCACTTTACGCTTCTGCGCGGTTTTCGCTGGCAGACCCGCTGCACCTGATCGTCGGCGCGCGTTATACCGACTGGAGCGCGCAGTACAACCTCGAGCGCAAGCCGGATGAGATCCGCAACAGCCAGTTCGATGATGTGACCCCGTACGCGGGCCTGGTTTACGATATCAACGACACCTGGTCGGCTTACGCCAGCTACACCTCAATCTTCCAGCCGACGGAACAGCGCGACATTAACAGCGAATTCCTTGACCCGACCAAAGGCCGCAGCTACGAAGCGGGACTGAAGGCGGACTGGAACAACACGGCGTTGACCACCACGCTTGCGCTCTTCCGCACCGAGCAGAAAGGGGTGCCGGTCGGCACCGGCGAGTACATCCCGAACAGCGGCGGTCAGGAAGCGTATGAGTCTGTGGATGCGGTCAGCCGCGGGGTGGAGTTCGAGCTGAACGGCGCGCTCACCGACAACTGGCAGCTCACCTTTGGCGCTACCCGCTACGTGGCGGAAGAGAACAACGGCACGGCGGTCAACCCGGACCAGCCGCGCACTACGCTGAAGCTCTTCACCCGTTATCAGCTGCCGATGCTGCCAGCGCTGGCCGTGGGCGGCGGCGTGAACTGGCAGAACAAAACCTGGCGTGACGTTGCCGGCCCGAACGGCGATGAGCGCATTACCCAGGGCAGCTACGCGGTGGTCGATCTCTTCAGCCGCTACCAGGTCACCAAAAACTTTGCGCTGCAGGCGAACCTCAATAACCTGTTCGACAAAGAGTATTACAACTACCTGGGCACATATGGCGTATACGGCGCGCCGCGTAACTTCTCCGTCAGCGGTACCTACAGCTTCTGATTGAGCGGTTCATATAAAAAGGAGGCTGCGGCCTCCTTTTTTATTTCCTGTAACTTATTGCTGTAATAGATATTTTTCAGAAAAAGCAGCGGGCGAACAGGGCGGTTTTGTGTAAGGTATCAACGAGCCGGGAGAGTATGATAGCGGTGGCGCTTGAGGCTTTTTGCTTCAGGCCGTCGGCAGAAGTGCGGATAGTGTTGAGGCAGAAAGAAGAAAGCCCCGAAGGTCATTTTATTAACCAACGAGGCCTACTCTGCATGCTCGACACATCCAGAGTAGCCTCTTACCCGCCGAAAGGCAAGGAGACAACGCTATGAAGCTGCCGCATAACCCCCGGATCTTACGAGCATTAATGGTCTGTGTAACGCTGTTATTACTCGTTTTCCTGCTGCGAAACCCGCTCTGCGGCGTTCACTATAAGGACGGATTCAGGGAGGTTGTTGCGCTTATGGCTTACGAATCCGGTAAGTAGCAACCCGAAAGCGGGGGCGACCCCGCTTTTACAGGATGGGTCAGCATACCGCGAGCGCCTTTAAACGGGCTGTCAGTTCAGGCTGGCAGCCCTTTTGCTTTCTTGTGACGAGAGGGTTTGATGAGTCGGGGAACGTCAGGATACGGGGAATGATGTGAAGGTTTCAGGCAAAGCATAAAACAGTAAAATCATTTTTTAATAAATTGTCTTATGCCAGGTAATTTTTAGAAAGGTTGCCCACAGACTAACGGCTACCAGAATTTATTAAATGACTGCATTACCCTTTCGGCTCAATACCTAATTTCTTCAGCTCTTCCCGCCCAAGATTTTTAAACCAGTTGCCAAGGCTCATGCCCTGCGCTTTGGCAGCCTCTTCAAACTGCGCTTTCAGCTCCGGGGTAATCCGAATCTGAAATGGAGGCGCTTTGCCGTTTCCTTTGGGCTGTTTGTCACGCTGCACCGTTGACATGTAATTACCTATAAGGGGATGATACTGCGGAATAGGTAAACACACTAACATGGTGATACCTGTTAAAACAACGCTCCGGTGTGCACCACCACAACCGGAGCGTCTGACCACAATCTGTTATACGGAGTAACAGCTATGGCTACCGCCAATAGTAACACACACGCTCGCCCTGAATTTGATTACCCTTTTCCCAAACTTCATCCGCGCAATACGGCGCGGCTGTCCGCCGTCAGTTCTCCTGTTCAGCCCATGCCGGATTTCCTGAACGAGACAACGCTCCGCGAGGGTGCGATAACGTCAGAAATGGATTTCTTCCACCTCGCCACGCTGAGCGAGCAACTGGTGAGCGAGCTGCTGGAATGCCACGATGACTCGCTGTTTCTGGCGCTTGCGGGCAGGCTCGCCTGTGCGCTGGACGCGCTGTCGGCGGCGCTGGAGCGGCCCATCCCGGCGCATCTTTACCCGTCGCTCACTGCAAGCGAACTTTCCCCGGAGCTTCCTCTGTGCCTTGGCAGCGAAGAGCCGATTCTGGCAGGCTACTGCCGGGCGCTGAACATGGCGCTGTTGAGCCGCGCCTTAACGCCGGAACTGGCGAAGCCGCTCACCGGCCTGTTGTTTGACCTGGTCTGCCACCTGTGCGACTTCATTAAAGAACCCTGCTTCGTACTGACCGAACGCGGCTACGAAGACTGCACCGGGCAGCTTGTTCATCCTGCGCATTAAAATAAAAAGGCCGGGTTTCCCCGGCTTTTTTCATTTCAGCGCACCGGGCCCTAAATCCCCTCGGTGCTCTCCTTTTTCGCCTCTTGCGCGAGAATGGCGCGATACCAGCGCGGGTGATGCTTCTGCGCCCAGCGGCGGCTGACCTTGCCGACAATCATCCCCTTGATGGAGCCTTTCACCCAGAACGCCATATACATATGAATCAGAATGGCGTGGATAAGCACAATGGCGGCGGTTGCGTGGATAAGCAGGCTGTAGCGCACCACCTTGATCGGGAAAAAGTCGGCGAAATAAGGCCGCCAGATAATCACGCCGGTTACCAGCAGCACAAAAATCATGCTCATGATGCTCCAGAACATCATCTTCTGCCCGGCGTTATATTTACCGACGTCCGCCACCTTATGCTCGTTGCCCTTCAGCACCTCGACAATCCCTTTCAGCCACGGCAAATCGTGTTTATCCGGAATGTTGTGATGCACGAAGCGCACAAACATAAACATCAGCGCGAAGAAAATCAGCACGCCAAAGAACGGGTGCAGAATACGCCCCATCTGCGGCGTGCCGAAGGTCTCCGTCAGCCATTGCAGCGTCGGGAAAAAGAGCGCGATGCCGGAGAGCGCCACCAGGAAGAAGCAAATCACCACCGTCCAGTGGCAGGCGCGGTCGATGAAGGTCGTCCTGACAATCATTTTGCGTTTACTCATGCTCTTCCTCCTCGTCATCCGTCTCTTCGTTCGGGCCCACGCCAACGTAGTGGAAAATCAGCCCGGCGAAGGTGGCGATAAAGCCCGCCGCCGACAGCGGCTTGAGGATCCCTTTCCACAGGCTGATGGGCGTATCAATCTGCGGATCGTTCGGCAAGCCGTGATAAAGCTCCGGCTGGTCGGCGTGGTGCAGCACATACATCACGTGCGTGCCGCCAACGCCCTGCGGGTTATAAAGCCCCGCGTTCGGGTAGCCGCGCGCCTTAAGCGTTTCAACCCGCGCTTCGGCCTTCTCCAGCATCGTCCTTTTGGTGCCGAAGCGGATAGCGCCGGTGGGGCAGGTTTTCACGCAGGCGGGCTCCTGGCCTACGGTCACGCGGTCCACGCACAGCGTGCATTTGTAAACGCGGTTATCCTCTTTGTTAAGGCGCGGAATGTGGAACGGGCAGCCGGCGATGCAGTAGCCGCAGCCGATGCAGTGCTCCGACTGAAAGTCGACGATGCCGTTGGCGTACTGGATGATGGCCCCGGCGGAAGGGCAGGCCTTCAGGCAACCGGGGTCTTCGCAGTGCATGCAGCCATCCTTGCGGATGAGCCACTCCAGCTTGCCGTTCTGGCGCGTCTCGCTAAAGCGCATCAGCGTCCAGGATTTGGCGCTGAGATCGGCGGGGTTGTCATACACCCCGACGCAATGCCCCACCTCGTCGCGAATGTCGTTCCACTCCGAGCAGGCGACCTGGCACGCCTTGCAGCCGATACAGCTGGTGACGTCGATAAGCTTGGCGACGTGCTCTTTATCATCGCGCCCTCGCGGTGGGGGCGTGAAGCTGTTGGTCGCCGAGCGTTTGATAATATCCTGAGATTGCATGGACATAAGTTCGCTCCCTACGCCTTCTCAATGTTGACCAGAAACGCCTTGTACTCTGGCGTTTGCGAGTTGGCGTCGCCCACCGATGGCGTCAGAGTGTTGGCGAGGTAGCCCTTGCGCGCCGCGCCTTCAAAGCCCCAGTGCAGCGGAATGCCGATGGTTTCTACCTCGCGTCCCGCCACCTTCAGCGTTTGCAGGCGCGGCGTCACCACCGCTTTCGCGCGAATAAAGCCGCGCTTGCTGCTCACCTTCACGCTGTCGCCGTTCCGGATGCCTTTCGCTTTCGCAAGCTGTTCGCTGATTTCCACAAACTGCTCCGGCTGCGCAATCGCGTTGAGACGCGAATGTTTCGTCCAGGTGTGGAAATGTTCGGTCAGACGATAGGTGGTGCCGACATACGGGAACGCCTTATGGTTGCCAAGGCGCTTCGCGTCCGCTGCAAAGAGGCGCGCCACCGGGCTTGAGACCACGTTCGGGTGCAGCGGGTTGGTGCCAAGCGGCGTCTCGAACGGCTCGTAGTGTTCCGGGAACGGCCCGTCGGCGAGCTTGTCGAGGGCGAACAGGCGGCCTAAACCTTCCGGCTGCATGATGAACGGCCCGGCGCCGCTGCCTGGCGCCGAGGTGTTGAAGTCCGGCACATCGTTGCCGACCCACTTCGCGCCGTTCCACTCGATAAGCACCCGTTTCGGGTCCCAGGGCTTGCCCTGCGGGTCCGCCGAGGCGCGGTTGTAGATAACACGGCGGTTAAGCGGCCAGGCCCAGGCCCAGCCCAGCGTGTTGCCAAGTCCGGACGGGTCGCTGTTGTCGCGGTTCGCCATCTGGTTTCCCTGGGCGGTCCAGCTTCCGGCGTAGATCCAGCAGGCCGACGCGGTGGCGCCGTCGTCGCGAAGCAGCGCGAACGAGCTCAGCAGCTCGCCTTTCTTCGCAAGCAGCACGCCGTTCTGGTCATAGAGATCCTCCAGCGCGTAGCCGTTGTTCTCTTTAGCGACCTCTTCTGCTTCCGGTTTGTCCGGCTGTTTGTAATCCCAGCGCATCTTCAGCAGCGGCTCGACGCCTTTGCCGCCTTCGGTGCGGTACAGTTCGCGCAGACGCTGGTAAAGCCCGGCCAGGATCTCGCCGTCGTTACGCGCTTCGCCCGGCGCGTCCGCCCCTTTCCAGTGCCATTGCAGCCAGCGTCCGGAGTTGGCGATAGAGCCGTCTTCTTCGGCGAAGCAGGTGGAGGGCAGGCGGAACACCTCGGTCTGAATGGCGGACGGGTCAACGTCGTTCATCTCGCCGTGGTTTTGCCAGAAGTTGGACGTCTCGGTCACCAGCGGGTCGATCACCACCAGGTATTTGAGCTTGCTGAGGCTCGCCACCACCTTGTTTTTATCCGGGAACGACGCCACCGGGTTGAAGCCCTGGCAGATATAGCCGTTGACCAGGCCGCGGTCCATCATGTCGAAGTACTTCAGCACGTCGTAAGCGACGTCCCACTTCGGCAGCCAGTCAAAGCCCCAGCCGTTCTCTTTCTGCGCGGCGTCGCCGTAAAACGCTTTCATCAGGCTGACGTAGAACTTCGGGTAGTTGCTCCAGTAGTTCACCTGGCCTGGCAGCGTCGCTTTCGGCGTGTTGGCTGCAAGGTAGCTTTCAGGCGTGGTGTGCTTCTCGCAAGGCAATGTCAGGTAGCCCGGCAGGCTGGTGGAAAGCAGCCCCAGGTCGGTCAGCCCCTGAATGTTGGAGTGGCCGCGCAGCGCGTTCACGCCGCCGCCCGCCATGCCCATGTTGCCGAGCAGCAGCTGGATCATCGCCATGGTGCGGATGTTCTGCGCGCCGACGGTGTGTTGCGTCCAGCCGAGCGCGTAGAGGAACGTGGCGGTGCGGTTGGCGGCGCTGGTGGAGGCGAGCGCCTCGCACACCTTCAGGAAATCGGCGCGCGGCGTGCCGCAAATATTTTCCACTACCTCCGGCGTGTAGCGCGAGACGTGCGCTTTCAGCAGGTTCCAGACGCAGCGCGGGTGGCTCAGCGTCTCGTCGCGCTTCGCAAAGCCGTTCTCGTCGAACTGGTAGTTCCAGGAGGTCTTATCATACTGACGCTTAGCTTCGTCGTAGCCGCTGAACAGGCCATCTTCAAAGTTGAAGTCTTCGCGCACCAGCAGCGACGCATTGGTGTAGTGCTTAACGTATTCCGCGTTGATTTTATTGTGGGTTATCAGATAAAGCAGCACGCCGGAGAGGAACGTAATGTCCGTACCGGAGCGGATGGGCGCATAGATATCCGCCACCGACGCGGTGCGGGTAAAGCGCGGGTCCACCACAATCAGCGTGGCGTCGTTGTTGTTTTTGGCTTCCATCGCCCAGCGAAAACCGACCGGGTGAGCTTCCGCGGCGTTGCCGCCCATCACCATCACCACGTTGGCGTTTTTGATATCGACCCAGTGGTTGGTCATCGCACCGCGACCAAATGTTGGAGCAAGACTTGCTACCGTTGGTCCGTGTCAGACGCGCGCCTGGTTATCCACCGCCAGCATGCCAAGCGAGCGGACAAATTTCTGGGTGAGCATGCCGGTTTCGTTACTGGCCGCCGAGGCGCAGAGCATGCCGGTGGAGAGCCAGCGGTTGACGGTCACGCCGGCGGCGTTGCGCTCCATAAAGTTGGCGTCGCGGTCGGTTTTCATCAGGCGGGCGATGCGCTCAAACGCCTCTTGCCAGCTGATGCGCTGCCATTTGTCGGAACCTGGCGCGCGGTATTGCGGGTAGCGCAGGCGGCTTTCGCTGTGAATGTAGTCGAGCAGTCCCGCGCCTTTCGGGCAGAGCGCGCCGCGGCTGACCGGGTGGTCCGGGTCCCCTTCAATATGAAAAATGCTGGAGGCGGCGTTTTTCGCGCCGTCGCCCAGGCTGTACATCAATAATCCACACCCTACGGAACAGTAAGTACAGGTGTTGCGGGTCTCTTTCGCGCGCAGCAATTTATAATCGCGCACTTCCGCCAGCGCCGGTTGCGGAGCAAAGCCGAGCATCGCCGCTGTTGTGCCTGCCATTCCGCCGGCGCAGAGTTTAAAAAACTTTCTGCGGCTGACGTTCATTTTATCCCCATTTTTTATGACGATTTACGGCGGGGGAAAATAGCAACCCAGGGAAGGGGATTATTGCGTGAAATCAAGGCGGCAGGACATTTCGCGGAAATTACCTATTAATAAGTAGGCTAAAATCAGAAAGATAACTCGTACCAGGTTGCCGGTTTATCAGGCCTGTTAACGCTTTGGCGTTAGCTTTATTTATCTGCTGCAGGCGGCAGTGCAGGCGGCGATGGCGTGAGGTGACAGGCGTCGCCGCCAATGCCGGTGGTTTCGCAGTCGGCTTTGCTGTGCGGTACGGGCAGGGTGGTCGTGGTGGTGGTGCAGCCAGCCAGTATCGTGATTAAGGCTATCAGCAGCGTTTTCATATTCCGGACCTTATGTTTATTTCTGGCTCAGGGTTTATACAAAAAAACTAAATGGCGGGCTGGCTTCGCGTTATTCTGGCGAGGGTCATTAAACGGCTTATTTATTTCTACTGCTTGTTCTAAGAATAGTCCCCTTTTGCTGCTTCGCTTAAAAAAAACGCCGCGACGTTTTATCGTTATTCAGGTGTTAGCGTGATAAACATCACCTGGCGAAAAATCTCCCTGTGCTTTTTCTTTTCTCTGCCGATAACCCTTACAGGCGACCTGCGGCTTTCGGTTCGCGAGCGTACTTCCCTGACATGGCTTAGAGGCAAAGATGGACAATTTTCAGAAAGAGATTGATGAGAGGGCGAACCTCGCCTTATCGAATAAGTTTGAGCTTTTACTGTTCCGTCTGGGGAAAGACGCGCAGGAAGACAAAACGGAGCTGTTTGGCATTAACGTTTTCAAGCTTCGCGAAATTATCCCGATGCCCGCCGTGACGAAAGCGGCCGGCATGAAGTCGCCGCTGCTCGGCGTGGCCAATATTCGCGACCAGATTATCCCGGTTATCGACCTGCCGGCCATCGCGGGCTGCAAGCCGGAAACCGGCCTCAATCTGCTGCTTATCACCGAGTATGCCCGCAGCACCCAGGCGTTCGCCGTGGAATCTGTCGATAACATTGTGCGTCTGGACTGGAGCCAGGTGCATACGGCGGAGGCAGGCGTCAGCAGCCGCAGCAACATTACCAGCATCGCCTGCATCGATGGCGACAGGCAGGGCAACAACCTCGCGCTGGTGCTGGACGTTGAGCAAATTCTCTATGACATCATCCCGGCTTCGCGCGGCCCGCAGGCGGAAGAGGCGCGCATGAAGAGCTTCAACCTCAAGCCCGGCGCGGTCGCCATCGTGGCGGAAGACTCTAAAGTGGCGCGCACCATGCTCGAGCAGGGGCTTAAACAGATGGGCATTCCGGCGCTGCTGCACACCACCGGCAAAGAGGCGTGGGAAAGAATTAAAATCATGGCCGACGAGGCGCAGGCGGAAGGTAAGTCGATCGACGATAAAATCGCGCTGGTGCTGACCGACCTGGAAATGCCGGAAATGGACGGCTTTACCCTCACGCGCAACATCAAGCGCGACGCGCGGTTGCAGCATATTCCGGTGGTTATCCACTCCTCGCTTTCCGGCAGCGCCAACGAAGAACACGTGCGCAAAGTGGGCGCCAACGCTTACGTGGCGAAATTCGAAATTAACGAACTCTCTTGCGCCATTCAGCAGGTGCTGAAAAGCGCATAAGCGACCAGACGCAGTTAGCGTGTGTCTGAAGCCGTAATAAACACAGCCCCGCAAGGGGCTTTTTCATGCCGCTAAAGCGTCATGCCGAGTGTGGCGAAAACCACCGAAGAAGATGTCAGAGCCACCCCCGAGCTAAGAAAACCGCGCTTTTTGAGCGTGGCGGCCAGCAACAGCATAATCATCCCGCAAAGAAAAAGCGGAATGGCGATAAGAGAAAAGGCGGACATACGCGTTCAGGCTCCGGCAGCAGAAAAGAAACAGCATAGCGTGTTTTTCTTTTCTTAGTTACAACATCCTTTTTAAACTACCTGAACGGGTAGGCATTCGCTGCAAATATTTTATCAAGGGAAACAGGCCGGGCAGGCGACAGAAATATTTAAAACCGTGGCAAGACAAATTTTGGATAATAAAAAACCCGCTCGGGGCGGGTTTATTGCTTATCGCAACGCTTCACTGCTCAGGTCATTGCCTTCATCGCTATCGTAAGCGCCAGCGATAATTCACGCTTATTACAGCGCGGTAACGTTGGCGGCTGCCGGGCCTTTAGCACCATTTTCAATGGTGAAAGAAACCTGCTGACCTTCATCCAGCGTTTTGTAATTATCGCTCTGGATTGCAGAAAAATGTACAAATACATCTTTGCTGCCGTCATTCGGCGTGATAAAGCCAAAACCTTTATCGGAATTAAACCATTTTACTAAACCAGTCATTTTACCAGACATAGATACTTCCTTAATTAATGAGCCACTCAGGGCGGCGATGATGGCCTGTTATGCAGAGCGTTACTTATTAGGCGCTTAGGAGAAGACTCATGAAGAAGGGTATCTGGGGATAACACTTGAACTGAGGACTGCTTTACTAAAACTGCTTTCATAAGGTCTGTTTTCCAAACCGATGACGCTATTAAGACATGGAAAAATTAATTAAGCAATGTTTATTTTAAACGCATAAGCGCCCGGACGGCCGTATGGCCAGAAGCGTCAACAACGGTAAAACAAAAAACGGAACGGCGAATAGGCCATGCACGGTTTTATTTATTCCTTATAAGCGCAGCGGTGAGAAAAATAATGAAATTTGTTTTGTAAAATAATGTGCTGCCAGCGCTTCGAATTTCCCGCCGGTTTTCAGATAACCTTACGCACGCTTTTTTAAAGCGAGGCGGGTAACCTTAAGTAAAAAATCGGGTGTAGAAACCGTCTTACTTTTTTATTTTCCGCCGGCGGGCAAAAGCGCAAAAACCCACCCGTTTGCGGGGCTGGCGCAAGAGCGCAGGCGCTTTATTATCGGGTGACTGAAATTCACTGCGCGAGGTCGCTATGTCCGTTACACCCACGCCCGTACTGCATCTGCTGTGCGGCAAAATCGCCTCAGGAAAATCGACGCTTGCCGCCACGCTTGCCGGCAAGCCCGGCACCGTGCTCGTCAGCGAAGACGCCTGGCTCGCCCGTCTTTATGGCGAGGAGATGCAAAGCGTCGCCGATTACGTTCGTTATGCCGCAAGGCTTCGGGAGGCGATGCAGCCGCACCTGACGTCGCTGCTGCGCGCAGGCGTGTCGGTGGTGCTCGATTTTCCCGCCAATACGGTGGAAAACCGCGCCTGGATGAAGCAGGTCATCGAGGCAAGCGGCGCGGCGCATCAGCTGCATTATCTGGATGTGCCGGAAGCGCTGTGCAAGGCGCGGCTGCACGCCCGCAACGAAGCGGGAACGCATGATTTCGCCACTACCGACGCCCAGTTTACTTTGATCACCCGCTACTTTACTGCCCCCGCTCCGGATGAAGGATTTAACATTGTCCGCCACACGCCGCCGCAGGCGTAACCCGCCAAAGCTGTCTATCCTGAAAACTTAAGTCTTTGGGACATAAGGAGCGGTGTTATGAAGTTCTTTTACTTTGTCGCCCTGATCGCAGCGGTGTGTTATCTGTTCGCCTTTCTTCCCCGCGCCAAAACGGACCGCGAGCCGATAGCCTGGTGGGGATGCTGGGCCTATGTCGGCGCTTCCGCGCTCTACTGGGCTTACTACGGCCTGGACCACTATTTGAACGTCTTTTAACCGCACGAAAGGTTAAAATCAGAACAGACCGCTTGCGGGTGAAACCAGCGCTTCGCTTCGCCCGCAGAGCTTTATAATTTCTTCACTTACTTTACAAAATTTCGCTATCTTTTTACCGGCGGAAAGCCCACTGTGGTGACGGGCGGCCTCATCGTCGCAGTCATATCGCTTCATTGACCATCGCCCCAAACAGGTGGCTCGTCTTTTCAACTCAACCCTCCTTTTTCTCGCCGCACGGCGGACAAAAAATCGGGTCGCGTAGACCGTCGCAACGTTTAAACAGCTAATCAGGGTTACTTATCATTCGCGCATTATGTTTTCGCGTCCGCGTGTCGCAGGGGGTACTGCCGGTTCACGCACGGGCGTTTTTTCTGTCGTCTACATCAAACAAAACAGAGTGTACCGCTAACGAAAGGGTTTCTTTATGCGATACCGCTACAGGCATAAAGGGTCAATCATGAACAAAACCGGACACTTCTCTTCATCGCTCCTGCATCCCCGCTACTGGCTTACCTGGTGCGGTCTGGGGCTGCTCTGGCTGCTGGTGCAGCTACCTTATCCGCTGCTGATGCGTCTTGGCGCTTTTCTCGGCGCGAAGGCGCGGCCCGTGCTGAAAAGACGCGAGAAAATTCTGCGTCGCAACCTCGAGCTCTGCTTTCCCCATTTTTCACCCGATGAGAAAGAGCGGCTGATTGCCGATAACTTCCTCTCGCTCGGCATGGCGCTGCTGGAAACGGGCATGGCCTGGTTCTGGTCGGATAAACGCATCAAGCGCTGGTTTGATGTTGAAGGGTTGCACAATCTGCAACAGGCCGTTGATGGCAACCGCGGCGTGATTGTTATCGGCGTGCATTTTATGTCGCTGGAGCTGGGCGGGCGCGTAATGGGCCTTTGTCGGCCGATGATGGCGATGTACCGTCCGCACAACAACCCGGCGCTGGAATGGGCGCAAACCCGCGGACGCATGCGGTCAAACAAGGCGATGCTCGATCGCAAAGATCTCAAAGGCATGGTCAACGCCCTGAAAAAAGGCGAAGCGGTCTGGTTCGCGCCGGATCAAGACTACGGCCCGCGCGGCAGCACCTTCGCGCCGCTGTTTGCGGTGAATGACGCGGCCACCACCAAAGGCACCTTCGTGCTCTCCCGCCTGAGCGGCGCGGCGCTGCTCTCTATCGTGATGATAAGAAAAGCGGACGGCAGCGGTTATCAGCTGATAATCCAGCCGGAGCTGAAAGATTACCCGCGCAACGACGAAGCCGCCGCAGCGTGCTACATGAACAAAGTGATTGAGCGGGAAATCCTGCGCGCGCCGGAGCAGTATCTCTGGATCCACCGCCGCTTCAAGACCCGCCCGGCGGGCGAAGCGTCGCTCTACCTGTAACGCGATATACCTTAAACCGGTGGCCCAGGCCGCCGGTTTTTTTATGGGCGCGCGCCGCGGTCTATAGTTACTTTTTACCTTAAATAAGGAGCCGCCCATGCCACGCGTAACCGGTGTTGACCATCTGGTGCTGTCCGTCAGCGATTTTGCCCGCTCGAAAGCCTTCTACGGCCCGCTAATGAAATTCCTGGGTTTTGAGATAATGGACGAAATGGAAAACGCCATCGGCTGGCGCAATGAGGTCACGCGCCTGTGGATTTATCAGGCCGATGAACAGGGAAAAGAAACGCCTTATCGCAAAGGCAACCCCGGCTTTCACCACTACGCCTGGTCCCTTGGCAGCCGCGCCGAAGTGGATGAACTCCAGCAGTGGCTGGAGGCGCAGCAGGCGACTATCGTTGACCCTGCCGGTGAATATTACCCTGACTATTACGCCGTCTTTTTTCTCGATCCGGATGGCATGAAGCTCGAGGGGATGTATTACGGCAAGTGATCATGAATGGGGTCGTAACGAGCCGCCGCTGCTGTTTTTTTCGCCTCCCGCTGGGCTTATCGTACTGATAGCGTCCAGGCTTTACGGATGTCACTTTCGTTGAACCGTCTGGCTTAAAGCAGGAGGAAAGATGTCACAACAGGATAACTCCGGCATTTCACGCCGCCAGCTCGTTGGCGGCCTCGTGGGCAGCATGGCGGTGACCGCCGTCGCGGGCCACGCTAACGCGGCAAGCACCCCGCAAACCCAAACCACGGAACCCGGGCCGCACCCGCTCACCGGCAAAGACCCCCGCGACGCTTACCCGAAACCGCCTTTCGAATACCAGACGCAGGAGCCGCCGGGGCTGGCGAGCAAAATGAACCCGCGTCCCGATCACGGCGAGCAGAGCTACAAGGGGAGCGGGCGGCTTGCCGGGCGCAAGGCGCTGATAACCGGCGGCGACTCCGGCATCGGGCGCGCGGCGGCCATCGCTTTTGCCCGCGAGGGGGCGGATGTGGCGATAAACTACCTGCCGGTGGAAGAGCCGGACGCCCGTGAAGTTATCGCGCTCATCGAAGCCGCCGGGCGCAAAGCGGTGGCGATCCCGGGCGATATTACCGACGAAGCCTTTTGCCAGAAGCTGGTGAACGACGCAGCCGCCCAGCTCGGCGGGCTGGATATTCTGGTGAATAACGCCGCGCGCCAGCGCAACGTGGAGTCGATTAACGATCTCAGCACCGAGTTTTTCGACAAAACCTTCAAGACCAACGTTTACGCCATGTTCTGGATAACCAAAGCGGCGATGGCGCACCTGAAGCCGGGCGCCGCCATCATCAACACCGCTTCGGTACAGGCGCATAAGCCGGACGCTAACCTGCTCGACTACGCCTCCACCAAAGCGGCCATTGTCGCTTTCAGCAAAAGCCTTGCTAAGCAGCTCGCCGAAAAAGGGATACGCGTGAACGCCGTCGCGCCGGGCCCGTTCTGGACGCCGCTGCAACCAAGCTGCGGTAAAAAGAAAGAGAAGTTCGAACAGTTTGGCGCCGAGTCGCCTTATGGCCGCCCGGGCCAGCCTGCGGAGATAGCGCCGCTCTACGTGACGCTGGCGGCGGCGGAAACCAGCTACTCGTCAGGCCAGGTCTTTTGCGCCGACGGCGGCGCCGGCACGTTCTGACGACGCTATCCGCGGCGCCTGAAACGCGCCGCCAGCGCGGCGAACAACGTGCGGCGGGTTACTCCATTCGCAGCTTTCCCGCGGCTAAAGGCAGCGACGGCGGGCGAAAAAGCGTGTCGCTGAGCGCCACCTGGTTACGCCCGCGCTTTTTCGCCACATAAAGCGCCGCGTCCGCCGAGCCGTACAGCGTTTCGAAATCGCTGTCGCGCAGCCCAAGGCTGACGCCAAGGCTTACCGTCACCCGCTGTTCGGGCAGGACATCAAGCGGCGAGGCGTTCAGCGAAGCGTGAATATAGCTGGCGATAATCATCGCCTCTTCAACGCGGCTGCCCGGCAGCAGCACGGTAAACTCCTCGCCCCCCACGCGGCCGATGGCGGCATGAGCGGGCAGGGCTTTGCGCACCCTTTGCACCAGCGAGCAGATCACCCGGTCGCCGGTGGGGTGGCCGTGCTCGTCGTTAATACGCTTGAAGTGGTCGATATCCAGCAGGATAAGCCCCACGTTGCCTTGCGTCAGCGCCTGGTTTATCTGGTGGATAATGGCGCTGCGGTTAAAGACGGCGGTGAGGGCGTCATGGGTGGCTTCGTATTCCAGCTGCCGCGCCAGCTTCTGAAGCTGTTCGTTCATGCGCGTCAGCTCCCGCTCCGCCCGGTCGCTGCGGGAAATCAGCCGGTAGGAGTGGCGAATCAACCGCTGATAATGTTTGGCTATCAGCCACAGCTTATCGCGACAGGCGTCGGCGCTAAGCTGCGGGTTGGCGGCCGCGAGGCGGGCCTCTTCCAGCACGGCATACTCGTCCTGGAACAGTTCGTTAATATCTAGCATGCGTTCAGTTCCGGCTTCAGCAGCACCGTCAGCGAGGTGAAGTCCAGGCTCAGCTCCTGGCCGAACTCCTCGGAAATGTCATCCTCTTCATCGTAATACCAGTGCAGCTCGCAGCGTTTGCCCCGCTTCGCGAAGCTGTTGAGGCATTCGAAAAACTCAAACAGCAGCTTGGTGCTGGAGCTGTTGAAATAGCTAAGCGCCACGTGCAGCGCAATGGGCTGCGCATCGACGGGCGAGGCGTCAAGCCAGTTCTCCACCGCCTGAATGAGCGGGCGGAAAAAGGCGGCGGCGTTTTCCGGGTAGGCTTCGCCTTTCAGCCACAGACGATGGGCGGCGAAATCAAAATTCACTTCCGGCGTGGAGTGGGTCGCCGCCAGCACAACAGCAGGCGTTAAGGTAGTTTCAGTCATGGCAGAACGTCGCCTTCAGGTGAAAGGCGGACAGATGACTCGCCGCCAGGGGATGTAAACGGTATTCCAGCGGCTCGCTGGTGTCCCGCGCCATTGTCAGCAGACCGATGTTGGCGCCTTTGCTGGTGGGCGGCGCTTCGCTGCGCAATCCCTGCTTCCAGGCCTGCCGGATTTCGTCCTGCGTCATGGCGCGCAGCACTTCCAGATTGGCGCGCAGTAAAGAGGACTCTTCCGGCCCCACCAGGTTTGCGGTTTCGAGGTAATAGCGGGTGCAGTCGGCGTGAAAGCAGAGCGAGCCGTAGCGCAGCGCCTCTTCGCCCTTATGCAAAAAGCGTTCGTCAGAGGAGTAGCGCACAATGTTCTGGCCCATTTCGACAAACACCGAAAAGAGCTTGCGGCGCAGCGCCGCGGAGGCTTCGTTTTCATCAAGCCAGGCGCGGACCACTTCGCCCA
Organism: Franconibacter pulveris DSM 19144; assembly: GCA_000621185.1. Classification (GTDB taxonomy): domain Bacteria; phylum Pseudomonadota; class Gammaproteobacteria; order Enterobacterales; family Enterobacteriaceae; genus Franconibacter; species Franconibacter pulveris. Next base: position 749,592 of record KK211221.1, on the reverse strand, counting down.
TCGACACAATATTCTGCTGCGAAATAAAACCCGTGTAAGAGAGGGCGACGCCGCCCTGCCGCTGTGGGGTAAGCAGCGGCAACAGCGTCGCTGTTTTTACCTGTAATTCACTCATGCTCATCTCTTTATTTACCAGCGAAAGCCAAACCAGGTCATGTCATCGCGGGAAGGTTGTTTGCCCTGCCAGTCGCGAAGCGTGGCAAAGAGCGCGTCGGAAAACTCGCGCATCGGCAGGTGACGCTGCGCCAGCAGCAGCGACTGGATGCGTTTTTTGCCAAACATAATGTTGCGCTCGCCGCCGATCTGGTCAGTCACGCCGTCGGTGACAATCAGCACCCGATCGCCAGGCTTAAGCGCGCGCCGATGGCGCTGCCAGCGGAAATCGGCAGGCGTGTCGATATAACCCATCCCTTTACGATCGCCTTCCAGCAACGCCACCTCGTCTTCCCCCTCGCCCAGCACAAAGGCGTGCATCTGCGCATTCGCCCAGACAATCTGCGCGTCGCGGGCGTCAACAAACAGCGCGATGGCGTCGCAGCCATCGTTCGACTGGCTATGGTTAGGCGTGGTCTGAAGCTGGCTCAGCGTCTGTTTGATGTACTGGTTAATCAGGCTCAGCAGGCGGTCCGGCTCGTCGGGCGCCGCCTGCGTCAGCGCTTTTTCCAGCGCGGAAGAGAAAATAAAGGTCATAAAGGCGCCGGGCACGCCGTGGCCGGTGCAGTCGGCTATCACCAGCAGCCAGCCGTGCTCGTAACGCTGGAAAGCGTAAATGTCGCCGCCCACGCAGTCGCGCGGATACCAGGAGAGACACCAGTCGCGCAGGTGCGCTTCCATCGTCTGGCGCGAACGGTTGAGCATAGAGTCCTGAATCACGCGCGCGTATTCGATGCTTTGCATAATCTGCTCATGTTGACGGGCCTGCAGGCCAGAGACGGTTTTAATCAGATCGATGCCAAGGCCGATGCCTACGTAGCCGCCCGCCTCGGTGAGAATAAACCCCTCAGCGACCGCCTTGTCGCCTGTCTCCACTACCCGCTCGGCCAGATATTCCAGCCCGGCGTCCGCCTCGACGATAAGCGGCGTTTTATCCATAAACGCGATGCAGCTTTTCTGATCGTAAAGCTCATGGAAAAAGGGGCGGCTCATCTGCGAGAGAAAAATGTGCCGGTTGATCATGCCAATCGGCCGGTTGTTCTCCAGCACCGGCAGGCCAATCAGCGATTTATGTTCGTTAAAGAGCGCCATCACCTGCAGATTGGTGGAACCCGGCGTGACGTGGGGCACCGCGATGCGCAGGATCCCGGCGTTAAGCTGCTGCGACGAGGAGGCCAGCGCCAGTGGAATATCCATTAAACAGATAACCCGTTACGAAGTAAGAATTATCTTAGGGTAGGGGAGAAGTGTGACACTTTTACTGCAATACCAAACTTAAGTGTTATTCAAGAGTTTAGCGTCACTAAAATTAAACTGAAGCCATAAAAAACTATTAGCGCGGCGCCCGGCGCAGCGCGGCGTTATCCCTTAAACGCCATCCGCCTGCTTTACTTGCAGCCATTCATCACGCGTAATTTCCCACACTTCGGAATCCAGCTCGCCGCTGACGTACTGCTTTTTTTCGCGGCGGATAAGCCGCATGCCGCTTCGGTTTGAGAGATTGCGCGAAGCGTCGTTGGCCTGCGCTTTCGCCACGCGCAGCACCTTACGATCGAGTACGGTAAACCAGAAGTCGTTTACCGCCCGGCACGCCTCGCTCATCAGCCCCTGGTGTTGTTGCTCCGGCGCCAGCCAGAAGCCGCGGTTGTTGTCTGGCTCATCCAGCAGGCAGATAACGCCAATCAGCTGCGCCGGCGCTTCGCGGCGACGCAGCGTCCAGAACCAGCCGCGGCCTTCCGCCGCCGCAGGCAGCGCCACGTTATTCACATAATGCCGCGCCGCGTCCGGCGGATAGGGCCAGGGGACGCTCGCCACCAGGTAGCGCACAATTTCCCAGCGGGGAAAGGTCTGTTGAATCTGTTCTGCATCTTCCGGCGCGAGCGGTTTTAGCAGCAGGCGTTCGGTATGAAGTTCAGGCGCGGCGGGAATCGCTGTCATAACGGCTTCCTTTCTCAACAGTAAAACACCGTTTTTACACAGAACGGCGCGCCTGTCGACCCCGCTTTGCAGGAGGTCAGCGCAGCAGCGGCTTTACTTTGCCATGCAGCGCCGGGTTGTCGCTCTCATCCTTAAGCTTCACGCCGGTAAGCCTGCGCAAAAAAGCCTGCTCCAGCAGCCAGGCGAGCTTAAACGCCGCCGCTTCCCAGGGCAGCCCTTCAGGCCGGATGTTGGAGATGCAGTTACGCTCGGACTCAATGCGCGAACGTTCGGGTTTCCAGGTAAGGTAAACCCCGAGGCTGTCGGGCGACGAGAGGCCGGGCCGCTCGCCAATCAATATAGCCACCGCTTTCGCGCCGAGCGCTTCGCCAATATCATCGCCCAACGCCACCCGCGACTGATGCGCCAGCGCCACCGGCGCAAGCGTTAAACCGAGCGTTTCAATATAGGGCAGCAGGGCGCGAATCAGCCCAACGGACTGGCGGTGCACGGCGTGCGAAGAGAGCCCGTCGCCAATCACCAGTAGCAGGTCGGCATTCCCTTTACGGCGCGCCAGCAGCGCGCGGCTCTCCTCATCCAGCCTGCGGCCTAAGTCGGGGCGGTGAAGATAGGTATCGCGGTCGGCGGCGGCGCTGTGAACAGTGAGCGTTTCCAGACCCAGCGCCTCCAGTTCGCCGCGCAGCGGTTCGCTGTCGAAAGGCTGATGAATAGCGTCCCGCGCCTGCGCATGGGCGAGGCCGAATTTCAGCACTTCGCGGGTAGGCAGGCTGGCGCCGCTGCGCCCCAGCGCAATGCGGGCGTCGGTAAACTGGCGTAACAGATCCCAGGCGTCGTGGGTGCTCATCGCTATACCTCCTGCGGCAGCGCCGCCAGCAACGGATGGTTGGCCCCGGTGAGCCGCAGCTGCCCCTGGGCGTTGATAATCTGCATCTTCTCAAGCCAGGCGGCGAACTCCGGCGCGTGCTTCAGGCCCAGCAGGCGGCGAATATAGAGGGCGTCGTGAAACGAGGTGCTCTGGTAGTTGAGCATGATGTCATCCGCCCCCGGCACGCCGATGAGAAACGTCAACCCGGCGTTCGCCAGTAAGGTAAGCAGCGTATCCATATCATCCTGGTCCGCCTCGGCGTGGTTGGTATAGCAAACGTCGCAGCCGAGCGGCAGCCCCATCAGCTTGCCGCAGAAGTGATCTTCCAGCCCCGCACGAATAATCTGTTTGCCGTCGTAGAGGTACTCCGGGCCGATAAACCCCACGACGGTATTGACCAGCAGCGGCTTAAAGTGTCGCGCTACCGCGTAGGCCCGCGCTTCGCAGGTTTGTTGATCGACGCCGTGATGCGCGTTTGAAGAAAGGCAGCTTCCCTGGCCCGTTTCGAAATACATGACGTTATCGCCAAGCGTGCCGCGACCCAGGCTTAACGCCGCCTCGCGCGCCTCTTCCAGCAGGGCGAGATTGATGCCAAAGCCGCTGTTGGCCGCCTCGCTGCCCGCCACCGACTGAAACACCAGGTCCACCGGCGCGCCGCGCTCGATGAGCTGGAGCGTGTTGGTGACGTGGGTCAGCACGCAGGATTGTGTTGGGATCGCAAAGCGGCTGATAACATCGTCGAGCATATAGTTGAGCCGCTCCAGCACTGGCAGGCTGTCGCTCGCCGGGTTGATGCCGACCACCGCGTCGCCGCAGCCGTAGAACAGCCCGTCGAGCATGCTGGCGGCGATGCCGCGCAGGTCGTCCGTCGGGTGATTCGGCTGTAAGCGCACGCTTAAATGGCCTGGCAGGCCGATGGTATTGCGAAAGCGCGTCACCACGCGGCATTTGCTGGCGGCGAGGATCAGATCCTGGTTGCGCATCAGCTTGCTCACCGCCGCCGCCATTTCCGGCGTGATGCCAGGCGCGACCCGGGAGAGCGTCTCAGAGGTGGTGGTGTCGTCCAGCAGCCAGTCGCGGAACGCCCCCACCGTTAAATGACGGATGGGGGAGAACGCGTCGCGGTCGTGGGTGTCGATAATCAGACGCGTGACTTCATCCTGCTCGTAAGGGATGAGCGGGTTATTGAGCAGCTCGCGCAGCGGCAGGTCGGCGAGCGCCATCTTCGCCGCCATGCGCTCTTCGGCGCTTTTCGCGGCGACGCCCGCCAGCACATCCCCGGAGCGCGCCGGGGAGGCTTTCGCCAGCAAATCTTTCAGAGAAGAGAAGCGGTAAACCGTATGCGCAAGCGTAGTCTGGTACACGAGTGACTCCTTACGAGGCGACGCGCAATTGCGGGTCCAGCGCGGCGCTGGCGCGGGCGCGGGCCGTCATCCGGAACCACAGATAGCCCGCCAGCATCATGACGGCGAAGATGGCCGCCAGCACCAGGTTGTAGTAAACCATCGCCGCGAGACACAGCACCGCCATGCCCAGTGCGAAGGCCGGGGCGAGGGGGTAGAGCGGCGCGCGGAACGGGCGCTCCAGCCCCGGCTCGCTGCGGCGCAGCTTAAACAGCGACGCCATAGAGACGATATACATAACAATAGCGCCAAAAACCGACATGGTGACAATGCTGGCGGTCAGCGGCATGCCGTTAATGGTGATGAGCGAATCAGAAAAAATCGCCGCAATGCCCACCACGCCGCCCGCAAGAATAGCCAGGTGCGGCGTGCGGGTGCGACGGTTGATTCTGGCGAGGCTTGCCGGCAGATATCCGGCCCGCGCCAGCGAGAAAATTTGCCGCGAGTACCCCATGATGATGCCGTGAAACGACGCCACCAGACCAAACAGCCCCAGCCACACCAGCATATGCAGCCAGCCGCTGTTTGCGCCGACGATGATTTTCATTGCCTGCGGCAGCGGGTCGTTGATGTTGGAGAGCGTGCGCCAGTCGCCCACGCCGCCGGCGAAAATCATCACTCCTACCGCCAGCAAGGTCAGCGTAATGATGCCGCCGCCGAGGGCGCGGGGAATGGTGCGTTTCGGATCTTTGGCTTCTTCCGCCGCCATCGACGCGCCCTCAATGGCCAGGAAAAACCAGATGGCGAACGGAATGGCGGCGAACATCCCCGGCAGCGCCAGGCTGCTGAAGGTTTCCGACCCGGCCCAGCCGTTGGCGGTGAAGTTGCTCCACGAGAAGCCCGGCGACACCACCCCCATAAAGACCAGCAGTTCGAAAATGGCGAGCAGGGTCACGATAAGCTCAAACGTCGCGGCGATGCCGACGCCCAGAATATTGAGCGTCATGAAGATAACGTAAGCGGCGCAGGCGACCCATTTCGCATCGAGCGAAGGGAACTGCACGTTGAGGTAAGCGCCAATCGCCATGGCGATGGCGGGCGGCGCGAAAACAAACTCCACCAGCGTCGCGAAACCAGCGATAAACCCGCCTGTTGGCCCGAATGCCCGGTAGGCGTAAGCAAAGGGGCCGCCTGCGTGGGGAATGGCGGTGGTCAGCTCGGTAAAGCTGAAAATAAACGCGCAATACATGGCGGCTATCGCCAGCGCTACAATAAGAAAACCCATGGTGCCCGCCTGCGACCAGCCGTAGCTCCAGCCAAAATATTCACCGGAAATCACCAGCCCCACGGCAATGCCCCACAGGCGGAAGCTGCCCAGCGTGCGTTTTAATCCGGACTGTTCGGTTTGCATTCTCATTACTCACCTCGCCAATAAACGGATATCCCGCAGGGCTATTGCAAGGAGTGTACCAGCGGCAAAACGGGCAACTTTTCACCCGCCGGTATGAGGCGCTGCCTCGTGAAGTGGCAGGGCGTGCGCCCTTTTGGTGAAGCTTTTGAAAATTACGCCCGCTTATGGGTAAATAACAATTCATTCACAAAACGATTGAGAAAAACGATGCTGCTGAAAGAACCGCGTCTGAACTTTACCGACGTGATGAACCGTAAAGCGCAGGAGAAAGGGATTCAGCTTGATAATGACCAGCAGCGGCTCATCCGGCATCTGGAGACGCTTGCCGAAACGCTGCTGCGCCGCCGGGCCGCTTTCGCCGGGCTCTACCTGTGGGGGCAACCCGGACGCGGCAAGAGTTTTATCGTCGACAGCTTCTTCGCCGCGCTGCCGCTGGCGCAAAAAAAGCGCGCCCACTTTCATACCTTCTTTCGCGAACTGCATCAGCAGCTTAACGGCCAGGGGCTGGACGCCGCGCTGCTTGAGCTGATGGGCGAGGCGCGGTTGCTCTGCTTTGATGAGTTCCATCTGCACGATATCGGCGACGCGATGCTGGTGAAAAGGCTGATAGCGCTGGCTATAGCGCGCAACGTGGCGCTTATCTTCACCTCAAACTATCCGCCGCGCGCGCTGCTGGCGAACCCGCTTTATCACGATCGCTTTGTGCCTTCCATTGCGCTTATTGAGCGCCACATGACCGTGATGGCGCTCAATGGTCCGCGGGATTATCGCCAGCAGGCGACGGGCCACGGCGTTTTCAGCGAAGGCGCTTATCTGTGGCCCGCCAGTGCGGCCCGGCGGCAGGCCTTGGGGCTGCCGGACGCCTCCGGGGCGGTTGCGCTGACTGTCGGCCACCGCACGCTGCACGCCGCCTCCTCGCCGGGCGAGTTTTTGCATTTTACTTTTGCTGGCCTTTGCGAGGCGCCCACGGCGGTAATGGACTATCTGGCGCTGTGCGAAGGGCATGAGCGCTGGTTCCTTGACGGCGTGCCGCCGCTTGCGCGCGTCAGCCCCGCCGCGCAGCAGCGCTTTATCAACCTGGTCGATGTGCTCTACGACCAGCAGCGCCGCCTGTTTATCGCCGCCGCCTGTCCGCTTACGGAGCTGGTAGCGGGCGTGGAGCAGGAAGACATTGCGCGCACCGCCAGTCGCCTTTCGCAATTAACGACGGAATAAATTAACCTGGCGCTAATTAATTAAGAAAAAGCCAGGGCGGAAGCGAAAATAAATAACGTCTTACATAAAGCCGTTATTAAAATAATGAAAAAAGGGCGCCGTTGGGCATGATCCTGACAGCCTGATTCGCGGGGATTGCTCCCCGCGTAGACGCTTACTTTCAGGGCTTACAGGCTAATAAAGCCGTTACCTCTTTTTCCCCATCCCGGTAACGGAGTTCGTAAAGCCTTTCCCGGGTAAGGAGTATTATTGCCAGCACCGTCGCGCAGACGATAACCAGACGCCATACAGAAGTGTTGTGCTTCATAGCCTTTTCTCCTTGCCGTGAGGCGAGTAAGAGGCTAACATCATGACTGTTTGGGTTCATGTGTCGGCCTCGGGTTAAGTCATTAACTCGGGGCCTTCATCTTTCTGGAAACCACACGTTGCCTGAAACCAGAAAGCCTCAGGCGCCCGCGCAAATAATAAATAACCTGCCTTATCTCAGCTATTTATTTCCGGCGAAGTGCGTACTTTTGCCGTTATTAATAAATTGTCATTCTTCACTCCGCTTTAAATTACGAGCCGCCTCGCATTTTATTTTTATTATTTTCATTGGTTTTCATTTTCCCTTGCTTATTGTCGCCGGCGTTTATTAAGCCTTCCTGTAAATAACCCCCTTTACCGACCGCGACGGTTTTCCGCCACCTTTTTGCAGGATGTCCTGAATCACTACCCTATTCGTCATTCAGGTCATACCGGGTTCGCGTAATCTCTGTTCATCGACACAACATCGACACAACACAAACACAACAACACCTTACCTGAACCGGAGAAGCAGCATGAACAGAGCAGCAGAGCACAAAGGCACCGCGGTGATTACCGGCGCGTCCAGCGGCATCGGCGCCGTTTACGCCGACCGCCTGGCGCGTCGCGGCTACGACCTGATTATCGTTGCCCGCAATCGCGACAAACTGAACCAGCAGGCCCGCCAGATTTCCGCCGAAACGCGCCAGAACGTGGAGGTGGCGGCGGTTGACCTGAACAACCCGCAGGCGCTACGCGCGCTGGAAGAAAAGCTGCGTCAGGACGCCAGCATCACGCTGCTGGTGAATAACGCGGGCGTCGGCACCCATACCGCTTTGCTGCAAAGCGATGTTGACCGCATGGAGCAGATGATAGATCTCAACGTCATTGCTCCCACGCGTCTGACCTACGCGGTTGTTCCGGGCATGGTGGCGCGCGGGCAGGGGGCCATCATCAATATCGCCTCCATCGTCAGCATCGCGCCGGAAATCTTAAACGGCGTTTACGGCGGCTCGAAAGCCTACGTTCAGGCCTTCAGCCAGTCGCTGCACCACGAACTGCACGGCCAGGGGATCCAGGTGCAGGCGGTGCTGCCGGGCGCGACCGCCACCGACTTCTGGGAAACCGGCGGGCTGGCGCTTGAGCATTTAGATCCAGACATCGTAATGACGCCGCAGGCGCTGGTGGACGCCGCCCTTGTCGGCTTCGACCGCGGCGAGCTGATTACGCTGCCCTCTTTGCAGGACGAAAGCGAATGGCAGGCGTTTGAAGCCGCTCGCCAGACCATGATGCAACACCTTTCCGTGAATAAACCCGCGCCTCGTTACCAGGCCGCTCAATAAGAAATCTGGAGAAAACCATGAAACTGACCAACAACACCATCTTCATCACTGGCGGCACATCCGGTATTGGCCGTGGGCTGGCAGAAGCGCTGCACAAGCTTGGCAACCAGGTGATCATTTCCGGGCGTCGCCGGGCGCTGCTGGAGGCGGTCAGCAAGGCGAATCCAGGTATGGATTTCGTTGAGCTCGACATCACCGACCCGCAGCAGATTAAACAGGCGGCGCAGCAGCTCATCGCCAAGTACCCGTCGCTGAACGTGGTTATCAACAACGCGGGCATCATGCCGTTTGACGACGCCGCCGGCGCGCTGGATGACGACCAGGCGGTGACGCTTGTCACCACCAATCTGTTAGGCCCGGTGCGCGTCAGCGCCGCCTTTGTTGACCACCTGAAAAAGCAGCCGCAGGCGTGGCTGATAAACAACAGCTCGGTGCTCGCCTTCCTGCCGCTTGCCGCCACCGCGCTTTACTCCGCCACCAAAGCGGCTATCCACTCCTACACGCTCTCTCAGCGTTTCCTGCTGCGTGATACCAGCGTAAGCGTAGTGGAGATTGCGCCGCCGTGGGTGGATACCGACCTTATCTACAAAAGCGGCGACGAGCGCGCCATGCCGCTGGATGATTTCATCCGCGAGACACTGGAGAAACTGGCGGCGGGTGAAGAGGAAGCGATTGTCGACCGCGTCCTGCCGGTGCGCGACAACCCTGGCCGCAACGAACATGGGCTTGTGAACCAGTTCAACCAGGCGATGGCGGAAAACCCTATTCCGGTTCATTAATTCTCATGCCGGGCCTGGTGCCCGGCCTTGCTCTCAGGCGGGAGACGCGCATGACACCTTCACTTTCACTGCCCCAGCGCCGGGCCTTACGGGCGTTAAGCTTCGCCTATTTCGTACAGGCCACCGGTTCGCTGGCGGTGTCCGGCAGCCTGGTGCCGATTGCCCGCGAGTGGGCCATCAGCGAATCACAAAGCGCCTGGCTGCTGGCGCTGTTCGGCATCACCTTCGCCCTTGCCGCGCCGCTCTCTCAGGTGCTGTTCGGCCATCTGCCGCGCCGCAAGCTGGTGCTTTATGGCGCGGCGACCTTCGGCGGCGGCGCGTTTCTTTTTTCGCTGGCGCCCGATTACGGCGTGCTCGCGGCGTCGCGCATCGTGATGGGGCTTGGCGCCTCGCTGATGGGGCCGGTGCTGGTGGGGCTGGGCGCCGAACTGGCGCACGAGAAAGAGCGCGGCAGCGCGATTGCGAAAGTGCTGTTCGGGCTGTCGCTCGCCAGCATGCTCGGTATCCCGCTCGCCGCCTGGCTTGCCGACGCCTGGGGGCCGAGAGCGCTGTTTGGCGCGGTGGGCGCGGTCAGCCTGCTGGTGGCGCTGAATATTCGCCTGACGGTGCCGGAAACGGGCGCGGGCGTGCGCATCCGGCTCTCCACCATCGGCGACGTGTTGACGAATGCGAAACTGCTGAGCGCCTTTCTGGTGGTCTTTTTTATCGCCGCCGGCGTCTTCGCCACCTATGCGTTTATCGCCCCGGTGGTGCGCGACAGCTTTCACGGCACGGCGCACGATGTATCGGTGGCGCTGGCGGTGCTGGGCGTCGCCGGTATTGTCGGCAACCTGGCGGTCGCTCGTGCGGCGCGTCATTTCAGCGCCGAGAGGCTGCTGGTGGCGGGCATCGGGCTGTTGATGGTCGACATGCTGCTGATGCTGGCCGCGCCGCCGCACCTTTCGCTGCTTTTCGCCGCGTTCACCGTCTGGGCTTTCGCCACCGATATTCTCTGGCCGACCCAGCAGCGGCGAATAGTGGAGGTCGCCGGGCCGTGGCGGGGTATTGCGCTCGCGCTCACCAGCGCCTTTATGTTCTGCGGCATTGGCTTTGGTTCGGCGGTGGCGGCGTGGGTCTATCCGCGCTTCGGCTATGGCGGGCTGCTCGGGCTTTCCGTGCTGCTGCTGGCGCTGGCGCTGGCAAGCCTGGCGGTGTCCGAACGGGCGAAACGGCGCGAGCAGGAAAAGTGCGCCGCCCCCTGTTCGACGACGCGCATTTTGTCGTAAAAAGAGAACTCTTCTTCGCTCCGGAGGCGTGCATGCACAAGATTGGCTTTTTACTGGCGGACGGCTTTCAGCTATTGGCGCTCTCGACGCCCTCGGTGTTTGAGTTCGCCAATCTGGTGATCGGCGAGCCTTTTTACGAACTGGAGACCTGGTCGGAAGCGGGCGGGGCGGTGCGCTCGTCGGCCGGGGTCACGGTCAGCAGCCAGCCGTTAAGCGAGCATTCGCGCGCCGATACCTGGCTTGTCGGCGGGGTAATAAACCCGCTGGAAGCGCCGCCAACGCCTGCGGTGGTCGATTTTCTGAAAGCCGCGAGTCTTAACTCACGCCGCATTGCGGGCATCTGCACCGGGGCGTTTGTGCTGGGCGAGGCGGGGTTGCTGGACGGCAAGCGCGTCACCACCCACTGGGCGCACGCCGAAGCGTTAAAATCCAGAGTTCCCACGGCGCTTATTGAATCAGACCGCATCTTTATTACCGACGGCGCGGTCTGGACATCGGCGGGAATGACGGCAGGGCTGGATATGGCGCTCGGCATCGTAGAAAAAGATCTGGGCGCGGAAGTGGCGCGTTCCGTGGCGCACCGGCTGGTGATGCACCACCGTCGCTCCGGCGGCCAGACGCAGCACTCCGAGATGCTGGCGCTTTCGCCGCGATCCGATCGCATTCAGAGCGCGCTGGAGTATGCGCGCAAAAACTTAAGCCGCACGCTGACGGTGGAGGATCTCGCCAGCGCCGTGCATTTAAGTCCGCGCCAGTTCAGCCGCCTGTTTCGCGAAGAGACGGGTAAATCACCGGCGAAAGCCATTGAAGGCTTACGGCTGGAGGCGGCGCGCCTGATGATTGAGCAAAGCCGCCTCTCGATGGACGCCATCGCCCGCGAAGCGGGCTTTCGCGACCGCCGCCATATGCGCGAGGTCTTCGTGCGCGGCTTTGGCGTGCCGCCGCAGGCGCTGCGTCAGGGGCGTTCTTCTTCACGCGCGGCGTGAACCTTGCCGCGAAAGATCCAAAAGCCCCAGCTGTTGTAGATAAGCGTGACGGGCACAAACGCGCCGAAGGCGATAAGCATTAGCTTCTGAGTTGCAGGCGGCGCGGCGGCCTGGGTCAGCAGCAGGTCGGGCGGCAATAAATAAGGAAACACCGCCAGCAGCATGCCGCCGAAGGCAACGACAAACAGCGTCAGCGTCATGGCCAGCGGTAAAAATTCACGTTTGCCGCGCAGCGCGGCGCCAAGCCCCGCCAGCGCCAGCAGCGCGATCAGCGCCAGCGGCCCGCTGTAGCGCCACGCCAGCAGGTGCAGCCGGTAGCTTTCCTGCAACTGCATCGTCCAGACCACCAGCGCCGCCAGCAGCAGGACGGTGAGCGGCGCAAGCCGCATCGCCTGACGTCGGCCCCAGGCGGCAAGCGCCCCTTCGCAGCGCCAGATAAGCCAGCAGGCGCCCAGCAGCGCGTATCCCACGCTTAGCGCCACGGCGCAGTAAAGCGAGAAAGGCGAGAGCCAGTCCATGGCGGATCCGGTGAAGTGCTGGCCGTTATGGCTGATCCCTTCGATCCACGCGCCCATCGTCGCCCCCTGGCTTAACGAGGCGATCCATGAGCCAGCAATAAACAGCGCATCAAAAAGCGCCGGGCGCTGGTGGCGAAACTCAATCGCCATGCCGCGCACGATAAGCGACAGCAGCATGATGTAAACCGGCAGATAAAGCGCGCTGTAAAGTATGCTGAAGGCGACGGGAAACATCGCCAGCAGGGCGCCGGCGGTGAGCACCAGCCAGGTTTCATTGCCGTCCCATACCGGCAGAATGGTGAGGTTCATCTGCTGGCGGGCGTCGGTGGACTGAAACGGCGCCAGCAGCCCCACGCCGAGGTCGGTGCCGTCGAGCAGCACGTAAATCAGCACGCCGCAGGCCAGCGCCATGGCGCAGAGCAGCGTGAGCGGCGGCAGGGAGAGGGCAACCTCAAGCATCGTAGCGTCCTCTTATGCTCTGCGGCGTAATGCCGCTTCCGGTCTGTTCCGCCACCTCGGCGTTGGCCTCTTTCTCATCGCCCTGCGGCGCTCTGCCCAGCAGACGCAGCAGAAACCAGAGGCCGATGGCGAAGATAGCGAGATAAACCAACACGATGGCGATAAACGAGGTCAACACCAGCGAGGGGGCGACAGGCGAGGCGCTGTGCGCGGTGCGCAGCACCCCATAGACGGTCCAGGGCTGGCGTCCGGTTTCCGTCACCAGCCACCCTGCCAGCATGGCGAAAAAGCCCGCCGGGGCCATCGCCACCATGCCGCGCTGCAGCCAGCGCGCACTCCAGAGTTTGCCGCGCAGTCGCGTCACCAGCCCGGCCACGCCGAAAAAGATCATCAGCAGCCCCAGCCCCACCATGGCGCGAAACGAAAAAAACACGCCCGGTACCCAGGGGCGCTCATCCGCCGGATATTGGTTCAGGCTATGGATGGTGCCGGAAAGGTTATGGCGCAGATAGAGCGAGCCGATATTGGGAATAGCCAGTTCGGCATGGTTGCGCTGCGCCTGCATATCGGGAATGGCGAAGAGCCGCAGCGGCTCCCCCTGGCCTGGCGGCGGCGGGTTCCAGCTTCCCTCCATCGCCGCGAGCTTCACCGGCTGGTGATCGCGCGTGTTCTCGCCATGCAGGTCGCCCACCACCGCCTGAAGCGGCGCCGCCGCCAGCAGCAGCCACAGCCCCCAGGAGAACATCAGCCGCGCGCCGCGGTTATCGGGATGCTTTAGCAGGTGCCATGCTCCCACGGCGGCTATCAGGCAGGCGGCAGCCAGCATCGCGGCTATCGTCATGTGCGCGAAACGATACGGAAAAGAGGGGTTAAAGATAACGGCCCACCAGTCGACGGGCTGAAAACGGCCGTCCGCGCCAGTGACGAAGCCTGCGGGCGTCTGCATCCAGGAGTTGGCGGAAAGTATCCAGAAGGCGCTGAAAATGGAGCCAGCCGCCACCACGCAGGTGGCGAAGAAGTGCACCCACGGGCGCACCTTGCCCATGCCGAACAGCACCACGCCCATAAAGCCGGCCTCAAGGAAAAAGGCGATCAGCACCTCCATGTACATCATCGGCCCCATTACCGCGCCGGCGCGGCTGGCAAGTGCGCCCCAGTTGGTGCCGAACTGGAACTCCATCAGCACGCCGGTCACTACGCCGACCGCCACGTTAAGCGCGAAAACCCGGCTCCAGTATTTATAGAGGTTGAGGTAAACCGGCTGCTTGCGCCACAGCCACAGCCCCTCCAGCAGCATCAGCCACTGCGCGAGGCCGATGGTGAACGCCGCCAGCACGATATGAAAGCCGATGGTAAAAGCGAACTGACTGCGCGCCAGTAGTAAAGCCGTCTCCTGGCTTATCATGCTTCCTCCGCAGAAACTCAGGCGTCGCTTGGTTTACCGCTGAACGACGAAATCGGTTTATCCACTTCTTCTTCCATGCGGCGGGAAAACGCCTTCAGGCCATTTAAAAGCGGCGTAAGCGAATGCCACAGCTCGTCGTCGTGCAGCATTTTCCAGGCGCCGCGCGCGCCGGGCGCGCTGTCGGCCGCGCTTTGCTCCTGCTCTTCACGGCTGAGTTCGGCCATAAAATCGCGCAGGCCGAAGGCGAGTTTGTACATGCGCTCAGGCGGAATAGTGGAGAGCGCCAGCAGCAGCACGGAGATGTTCTGGATGGTGTTCAGCGAGCCTTTACGGCTCAGGCCGCTTACGATCACCTGCATCCACTCGTTGTTGGACGCCACCAGATCGTTGGCGAGGCGCAGCACGCCATGCTCATGCAGCGTCTGCAACAGGCGCTGAAGTTCTTCCTCGGCGGTGGGGCCGATTTTGGGCGGCTCCACCTGATACTCAATCGCTTTAGCCATTAAAATTTCTCCGGATGCGGTTCCTGTGCGGGCGGCGGGGTATAGTCGTCACGCTGCCATTTCGCCTCGACCGGCACGTGGGTGATAGGAGTGCGCTTGCCATAGCGGAAATTATGCCGGGGCAGGGGAGAGGGATGCGGCTCGCGGGAGAGTTTCTCGAGCTTCACCGCCAGCTCTTTGTAGGCCGGGGTGTTGACCACCGGGTCGTGATGTTCGCCGGTAAGCAGGTTGATGCCCGGCTTGCCCTGATGAATTGAGATAAAGAGCGAGCCGCCGGCTACCCGGTCCGTCACCACGACCGGCACTTCCAGCGAGCCGCGCCGCGAGGTGAGCTTCACCCAGTCCCCCTCTGCAAGGTCGCGTTCGGCGGCGAGCTGCGGGCTGATTTCCACAAACCAGTCCGGCGAGAGCGACATGGTGCGCCCGCCGCGTCCGCTCTGGTTAGTGGACTGGAAATGCTCCAGCATGCGCCCGTTGTTGAGCGCAAGGTCGTACTCTTCATCCGGCGCTTCGGCGGGCGGCTGCCACTCCAGCGGGTAGAGCACGGCGCGCCCGTCGGGGAACGTAAAGCCGTCGGTGTAGAGCAGCGGCGTACTCTCGCCATCCGGTTTCACCGGCCAGAGCTGCGAATTCCACCCTTCGAGCCGCTCATAGCTTACGCCTGCGAAAATCGTGGCGATGCTTGCCGCCTCCGCCATGATCTGCGAAGGGTGCGTGTAGCCCCAGTCGTGACCCATGCGCGCGGCAAGGTCGGTGAGGATGCGCCAGTCCGGGCGGCTGTCGCCAAGCGGCGCCATCGCCTCGTAAAAGCGCTGGATGCGCCGCTCGGTGTTAACGAAGGTGCCCTCTTTTTCCACGCTCGGGCAACCGGGCAGCACCACGTCGGCGAACTGCGCCGTGCGGCTTAAAAACAGATCCTGCACCACCAGAAAATCGAGGTCGGTAAACCCTTCGTGAACGTTGGTGGTGTCGGCATCCGAAAACGCCGTCTCTTCGCCGATAACGTACATGGCGCGAATCTGCTTCGTGCGTGCGTGCTCGACCATCTCGAAGTTGTCCGAACCCACCTCAAGCGAGAGCCGCTCCGGCTCAACGCCCCAGGCGTTGGCCCATTTGGCGCGCACGCTTTCATCGCTCACCGATTCATAGCCGGGATAGTAATTTTTCAGACAGCCGAAATCGCTCGCGCCCTGCACGTTGTTGTGGCCGCGCATTGGGTAGCCGCCAGTGCCGGGGCGGCCGTAGTTGCCGGTCACCAGCAGCAGGTTAGAGAGCGCCGTGCTGGTGTCGGCGCCGTGGCTGTGCTGGGTAATGCCCATCGCCCAGACAATGCAAACCGACCCCGCGTTGCCGATAAGCTCGGCGGCGGCGGTCAGCTCTTCCACGGAAAGGCCCGTCGTTTTCGCGGCGAACTCCAGCGAGAAGGGCGCCAGCGACTGGCGGTACTCATCCACCTGATTGACGTGGTTCGCCAGAAATGCCTTGTCGGCGTAGCCGTTGTCAAACAGATAGCGCGACATCGCCGAGGCCCAGACCATATCGGTACTGGGGCGGATGCGCAGGTACAGATCGGCACGCTCGGCCATTTCGTGGCGGCGCGGGTCCACCACCAGCAGCTTCTGGCCGTGGTGTTTTTTCGCCGCTTTGAGGCGCGAGGCGATAACCGGATGGTTTTCAGCGGTGTTGCTGCCGACGATAATCACCAGCTCCGCTTTTTGCAGGTCATCGATGGTGCCCGCGTCGCCGCCGTAGCCGACGGTGCGGAACAGCCCTTTGGTGGCCGGGTTCTGGCAGTAGCGCGAGGAGTTATCGACGCTGTTGGTGCCGATGATAAGCCGGGCGATTTTTTGCGTCAGGTAAGCCTCTTCGTTGCTCGCCTTGCTGGAGCCGATAAAGCCAATGCTCTGCGGGCCGTGCTGGTCGCGGATTTGCAGCAGGCGGCGGGCCACCAGCTCCAGCGCCTCGTCCCAGCTCGCCTTGCGAAAGCGGTCGTTCTCGCGTATCAGCGGCGTGGTCAGGCGCTCCTTGTCATTCAGGAAATCCCAGGCGAATTTGCCCTTTACGCAGGTGGAGATGCCGTTGGCGGGCGCATCGGCGACCGGCTGCACCTTCAGCACATGGCGGTCCCGCGTCCACATCTCAAAGCTACAGCCCACGCCGCAGTAAGTGCAGACGGTTTTGGTGCGCTTGATTTCCGGCTGCCGCCAGTGCATGTCCATCACCGAAATGCCGGTGATGATTTCCGCCCCGGTGCTGTTCTCTATCGCTTTCACAAGATCGATCATCGGACGCTTGAGCGTCTGTTTGATGTTGGTGAAAGGCCCGGCGTCGGGCTGCATGGTTTTTTCCAGCAGCGCGTTGCAGGGGCAGACGGTCACGCAGTGGCCGCAGCTCACGCAGCTTGAGCCGGCGATGGTTTCGCCGCCGTCCCACAGCACGCGCGGGTGCGCCATGGTGTAGTCGATGCTCAGCGTCTCGTTTACTTCGACGTTCTGGCACGCCTCCACGCAGCGGCCGCAGAGAATGCACTGGTCGGGGTCGTACGTGTAGAAGGGGTTGGAGTGATCTTTAACGTAAGGTTTGCGCTGGTATTCGTAACGCTGAATGGGGATATGCATATCCGCCATGGTGTTGTGCAACGTGCAGTCGCCGGTGTTGTGTTCGCAAACGGTGCAGTAAAGCTCATGTTTCGCCAACAGGCGGTCCATGCCTTCGTGCTGCGCCGCCTGGGCTTTTTCCGTGCGGCTGGTTATCTCCATCCCTTCTGCGCTTTTCAGCGTGCAGCCGCGCACCAGTTCGCCCTGGTATTCGACCCAGCAGACGTCGCAGGTCTGCATCGGTTCAAGCGATGGGTGGTAACAGACGTGGGGCAGCGTCAGGCCCCCTGCGGTCAGAAAATCGATCAACGGGACATTCGCAGGGCCAGTAACCGGCCGCCCGTCGTAAAACAGGGTGCAGAGAGACTCACTCATTATGCTTCCTCAACCTTGCCAGTGGCTGTCGGCGAACGGCGCCGCAGCTGATGAGAACGTCTTTTCCCGACGGGATGCGTTCTCGTTATAGTGGTTTAAAGGTAGCTATGGCCTCAGGGCTTCGCCAGAAAGGGATGTTGCGAAGTATGTACGGTAAGGGCTAAGCGAAACGCGAAAAATAGCGCAGTCGCGCAGAAAACAGGCAGAGTAACGTCTGAGAAAACAGGCGGTTTTGCAATTTGTCGCGCATGTCGGTATAACGTTCGCTTATGGATGTTTAGACGTCTGAACGTATAGAAGGTGACATGCAGGAATCGCAACAGCTACAACGCACCATGAAAACCCGCCATCTGGTGATGCTCTCGCTCGGCGGCGTGATCGGCACCGGGCTCTTTTTCAACACCGGCTACATTATTTCCACCACCGGGGCGGCGGGCACGCTGCTGGCCTATCTTATCGGCGCGCTGGTAGTCTGGCTGGTAATGCAGTGCCTGGGCGAGCTGGCGGTCGCCATGCCCGAAACCGGCGCATTTCACGTTTACGCCGCGCGCTACCTCGGCCCGGCCACGGGCTACACGGTGGCCTGGCTTTACTGGCTTACCTGGACCGTGGCGCTCGGCTCAAGCTTTACCGCCGCAGGCTTCTGCATGCAGTACTGGTTCCCGCAGGTGCCGGTCTGGATCTGGTGCCTTGTGTTCTGCGTGGTGATTTTTGCACTCAACGTTTTCTCCACCCGGCTTTTCGCCGAAGGGGAGTTCTGGTTCTCGCTGATTAAGGTCATTACCATTATCGCCTTTATCGTGCTCGGCGGGGCGGCGATGTTTGGCTGGCTGCCGCTGAAAGACGGCTCGCCCGCGCCGCTGTTGCACAACCTCATGGCGGCAGGCTGGTTCCCGCACGGCGTGCTGCCTATTCTGATGACCATGGTGGCGGTGAACTTCGCCTTCTCCGGCACCGAACTTATCGGCATCGCCGCCGGCGAGACCGAAAACCCGCAGCACGTGGTGCCGGTGGCTATCCGCACCACCATCGCCCGGCTGATTATCTTTTTTATCGGCACCGTGCTGGTGCTGGCGGCGCTCATCCCGATGGACCAGGCGGGCGTGGTGAAAAGCCCGTTCGTGCTGGTGTTTGAAAAAGTCGGCATCCCGTATGCGGCGGACATTTTTAACTTTGTCATCCTGACGGCGATTCTGTCGGCGGCGAACTCCGGGCTGTATGCTTCCGGGCGCATGCTCTGGTCGCTCTCTAACGAGCGCACGCTGCCGCGCTGCTTTTCCCGCCTGACGCGTCGCGGCGTGCCGCTGACCGCGCTTTCGGTGAGCATGCTGGGCGGCGTGCTGGCGCTGCTCTCAAGCGTTATCGCGCCCGATACGGTGTTTGTCGCGCTGTCGGCCATTTCCGGCTTCGCGGTGGTGGCGGTGTGGCTGAGCATCTGCGCGTCGCATTACCTTTTCCGCCGCCGCCATCTGGCCGAGGGGCGCGCGCTTGATGAACTGCACTACCGCGCGCCGTGGTTCCCGCTGACGCCGATACTGGGCTTTATCCTCTGCCTGGTGGCCTGCGTGGGCCTGGCGTTTGACCCGAGCCAGCGCATTGCGCTGTGGTGCGGGCTGCCTTTTGTTGCGCTCTGCTATGGCGCCTATTATGTTACGCACGCCTTTTCAACGCGTCAGACCCGTGAGGAACCGCGCCATGCCACTGAATAATCCTTTAAATGCGCTGTTGAGCCAGCAGCCTTATGTCGTGCTGGACGGCGCGCTCGCCACCGAACTTGAAGCGCGCGGCTGCAACCTGGCGGACAGCCTCTGGTCAGCGAAAGTGCTGATGGAAAACCCGGAGCTGATTTACCAGGTGCATCTGGATTACTTTCGCGCCGGAGCGCAGTGCGCCATCACCGCGAGCTACCAGGCCACGCCCGCAGGTTTTGCCGCGCGCGGGCTGGATGAAGCGCAATCCTGCGCGCTGATAGCCCGCAGCGTGGAGCTGGCGCGCCAGGCGCGGGAGGATTTTCTTAAAGAACAGCCGCAGGCTGCGCCGCTGCTGGTGGCGGGCTCGGTAGGGCCGTATGGCGCTTTTCTTGCCGACGGCGCGGAATACCGGGGCGACTACCAGCTTAGCGAAGCGGCGTTTAACGCGTTCCACCGTCCGCGCGTTGCGGCACTGCTGGCGGCGGGGGCGGATCTGCTGGCCTGCGAAACGCTGCCGTCGCTGGCCGAGGCGCGGGCGCTGGCCGCGCTGCTGACAGAGTTTCCCGCCGCTCGCGCGTGGTTCTCGTTTACGCTTCGCGATAGCGAGCACATCAGCGACGGTTCGCCGCTCGGCGAGGTGGTGGAAGCGCTGAAGGATAATCCGCAGATTGTGGCGCTCGGCATTAACTGCATCGCCCTTGAGAAAACCACCGCCGCGCTTTCTCACCTGCACAGCTTAACGCCGCTGCCGCTGGTGGTTTATCCCAACTCCGGCGAGGAGTATGACGCGGCAAGCAAAACCTGGCGCCACCGCAGCCACGCCTGCCATACGCTTGAACACTACCTGCCCGCCTGGCGGGAAGCGGGCGCGAAGCTGATTGGCGGCTGCTGTCGCACCACGCCGCAGGATATCGCCGCGCTTGCCCGTCAGCGTCGCGCGTAGACGCGCGTTTTCCGCCCCGAAAGGGGCGGCTCTCCCGCCTTGTACATTCGGTTACACGCCGATACCAATCACTCACGGAAGCGGCGGCGCGGCTTCTCTATAGTGACTTCAACGGCCCCGCAGTGGGGTAGCGAACAAAACAACGTTGAGGGTAAAGAGATGAAAAAAGTATTAGCACTGATTGTTGCTGCGACCATGGGCCTGTCCGCCGCCGCTTTCGCTGCAGATAACGCTGCTGCGCCGGCTCCGGCTGCCACCGCCACCACTTCCGCGCCGGCGAAAGCCCCGGCTGCGAAAACGCACCATAAGAAAGCGCACAAGAAAGCCGTTGAGCAGAAAGCTCAGGCGGCTAAAAAGCACCATAAAAAAGCGGCTGCCACCACCGAGCAGAAACCGGTAGAGCAGAAAGCGCAGGCGGCTAAAAAGCACCACAAAAAAGCGGCTGCCACCACCGAGCAGAAACCGGTAGAGCAGAAAGCGCAGGCCGCTAAAAAGCATCACAAAAAAGCGGTAAAACACACCGCCGCTAAACCGGCTGCCCAGCCTGCCGCATAAGTTTCATTCGTTTGTCCCCCGCAAAACACCCGGCTCGCCGGGTGTTTTTTTATCTTTCGCCGAGCTGTTACGGGCATGCGCAAGACTTTACTCCAGAAGGCAGATTAGGCATCAGCGCTTTCATGAACACCAATGTAACGCTCGCGCCGCGACGCTTTAAGGCGCGTTAAGTCCACCAGCACCAGCCCGTCAATGCAGTCGTTAAACGCCGGGTCGCTGCCGAAGTCGATAAACTGCACGCCGCCGGGTTCGCAAAGCTCCGAATATTGCTTATAGAGCGGCGGAATGCCGCAGCCGAGATTGCCGAGCAGCGTTTTCAGGCGCGTCAGATCTTCCACATAATCTGCGCCGCTGAACTGCGCCAGGGCCTCGGGCAGCGAAACGGGATAAGGGCGACGGGAGGCGGCCAGCGCCTCGGGGGCCGGAAACCAGAGCCGGTAAAACGCCACCAGCAAATCGCGCGCGGCAGGCGGCAGCCCGCCGGAGATAGAGACCGGTCCAAAAAGATAGCGGTAGTGCGGATAACGCGCCAGATAAGCGCCGATGCCGCTCCACAGATAATCCAGCCCGCGACGTCCCCAGTATTGCGGCTGAATAAAGCTGCGTCCCAATTCAATACCCTGGCTGACTATCGCCTTCATTCGCTCGTCATAGTGGAAGAGCGTATGGCTGTAGAGCGCGTCAAAGCCATGCTGCGCCACCAGCCCGGCGCAGGGGGCGAAGCGGTAAGCGCCGACTATCTCCAGCGCCGCGTCATCCCAGAGGATCAGATGCTGATAGTCGTCATCGTAACGGTCGATATCGCGGCGTCTGCCGCTGCCTTCGCCCACCGCGCGAAAAGCAATTTCCCGCAGGCGGCCCAGTTCGCGCAGCACCGGCGCCTCTTCCGCGCCGCGCCGCTGCCAGAGGTAAATCGTCTTGCCGTCGGGGGTTTGCCCTAACACTTCCGCCTGCGCCAGCGCGTGGCGCAGCGTGGCGCGGTCTTCCGGTCTGGCGATGGCGCATTCGCTGTTAAAAACGCCCTTGCGGCCTTTACCCAGTTGCTGCACATGGCGGCGAAAGCGCGCCGCCGTCTCTTTCGCCGCGGCGTCAGGCTCATGCCAGCAAGTCCAGGGGATGCGTTCGCCGATGCGCACAGGCAGCGTGGCGCCGCGCTTGCGGAACATTTCGCCAATCAGCATCAGCATGGCGAGCGTGGGAGAGAGCAGCGAGGCGCCGTAAAAAGCGAGGCTGTTGCGCCCGGCCAGGTACGCCGGCAGCACCGTAGCGCGATAGCGGCTGGCAAGCTTAACAAAGCCCGGGTTCCAGGCTTTATCCACAATGCCCTGCGTCGCCGGACGCGACACTTCGCCCGCCGGGAAAAAGATCAGCACGCCGCCGCGCTCAAGCTGCGCTTCCATCTGCTTAATGGCGCTTTTCCGGGTGCGATTGCCCAGATTATCCACGGCGATAAAGAGCGAAGAGAGCGGTTCGAGATGGCTCAACATGCGGTTAGCCACCACTTTGATATCCCGCCGCACGCGGGAGAGCGTGTAGAGCAGCAGCAGGCCGTCAAGCGTGCCGGTGGGATGGTTCGCCACCACCACCAGCGGCCCGCGATCGGGAATTTGCTCAAGCTCTCTTGCCGCGATGTCGCAGCGGATCTGCAGATGTTCCAGCACCTGTTCCACCATATCCAGCCCTTTAAGGTGACGGTGGCGGTCGGCGAAAAGCCGGAATTCCTCTTCGTGAAGCAGACTTTTTAATACGCGCTTTAGCCAGGGGGCGGTGTTGCCGTGGGGGTTAAGGTCGTGCAGAACGTTATCGATACTGAACATGCCAGGCTCTCCTCGCGTTAACGAGGTGAACATAACGAGAAAAGATGACGGCGCCGTGTCAGCACCATGAAGGAAACGTCACAGCGTGAGCGCAGCGAAAAAAGAGCGCTTAACACTTTTTGACTCGAATGCGTCATCAAATGGGCTTAAATAACCTCTCTTTAACCTGGAATAACGCCTGTCTGGCGAAAGATAACATGTGTTGTAGCGTAATTGTTAACCATTGGAGTTCTGCCCGTAAAACGCAAGGCTGGTAAGGCATTCAGACGAGTTGGTAAGCGAAAAAGCTCAAAAACGATCGTTAAAAAACGACAATAGCGGGGCTTAATAAAAAAGGCGGCTCGTAAGCCGCCTTTTTAACGCATCAGATAATGTTTTTCTCGGCCAGATCGAGCGCGAAATAGGTAAAGATGAGATCCGCGCCGGCGCGCTTAATGGCGCCCAGACTTTCCAGCACGACGTTGGTTTCATCAATCGCGCCCGCCTGTGCGGCGAATTTGATCATCGCGTACTCGCCGCTCACCTGATAGGCGCCGAGCGGCAGGGCGGTGCGTTCGCGGATATCGCGCAGAATATCCAGATACGGGCCTGCCGGTTTCACCATCAGCGCATCCGCGCCTTCCGCCTCATCCAGCAGAGACTCGCGAATCGCTTCGCGGCGGTTCATCGGGCTCATCTGGTAGGTTTTGCGGTCGCCTTTCAGGGCGGTGCCCGCCGCTTCACGGAACGGGCCGTAGAAAGACGAGGCGAATTTAGTGGAGTAAGACATGATGGCGGTGTCGGTAAAGCCCGCCGCGTCCAGCGCCTGACGAATCGCTTTTACCTGGCCGTCCATCGCGGCAGAAGGGGCGATAAAGTCCGCGCCCGCGCGTGCGGCCACCACGGCCTGCTTGCCGAGGTTAATCAGCGTCTGGTCGTTATCCACGCCGTGGTCGCACAGCACGCCGCAGTGGCCGTGGGTGGTGTATTCACAAAAGCAGGTGTCGGACATGACGATCATCTCCGGCACCGCGTCTTTAGCGATGCGGGACATGCGCGCCACCAGGCCGTTTTCATTCCAGGTGTCGCTGCCGCACTCGTCGGTGTGGTGGGAGATACCGAAGGTCATCACCGAGCGGATGCCCGCGTTGGCGATACGCTCAATCTCTTTGGCGAGGTATTTTTCCGGAATGCGCACGACGCCCGGCATCGCAGCGATAGGTTTGTAATCATCCAGCCCCTCTTCAACGAAGATTGGCAGCACCAGGTCGTTGCGGCTCAGCGAGGTTTCTTCAAACATAGCGCGCAGCGAAGGCGATTTACGCAGGCGGCGCGGACGGGAAATCAGGGAGAAATCGGACATGGCGGTTATCTTTTGTCTGCAAGAAAGACCCTTATTTTACCCGATTTATTGCGCGACGTTTTACGATTATGGTCGCTAAACGGCCATCCCTGGCCCTGCAGGGTTAATTCAGGCCCGCTTTATCCAGCCCGTAAGCCGCGTCGGCGGAGCCGGGAGTCGCGCGAAACGCCACGCCCATACGGTTCCAGCTGTTGATGGCGGCTATCTGGAAACTGATTTGCGCAATCTCTTCTTCGTTGAAGTGCTCGCGCACCGCGCCCCACTCTTCGTCAGAGACCTCCTGGTTGGTCAGGCGGGTCAGCGCCTCGGTCCAGGCCAGCGCCGCCCGTTCGCGGGCGGAAAAAAGCGTGGATTCGCGCCAGACGGCGACATGATGCAGACGCAGCTCGCGCTCGCCGTGCATTCTCGCCTCTTTTACGTGCATATCGACGCAAAAGGCGCAGCCGTTAAGCTGAGAAGCGCGCAGCATAATAAGCTGCCCCAGCTCTTTAATGACCGGCTTTTGGTTGAGCGCGGCGCTGAGCTCCATACACTTTTTCGCCAGATCGCCCGCGGCCTGGAAGTAGTTAAGACGTTGTGACATGGTGATTCTCCCGACGTGTTTGAATGAACTGGCGTCATTGTGCCGGGAGTATGGTCTGCCTTACAGGGCCATGTTTTGAGTTTACAGGCAGACCATAAGGCGGGTTACTCTTGCTCTTTAAGCAGTTCGATTAAACGTTCCAGGGCGAAGGCCGCCGCCTGGTCGATAACGGTTTTTGGGTCGCCGTTAAAATGACGCTTTTCCGCCACCACGCGACCGTCATTTAGCGCCCAGCCAAACCAGACGGTGCCCGCGGGCGTGCCGTCTTCGCCGCCGTCCGGCCCGGCGTAGCCGCTGACCGACAGGCTGACATCCTCCCCGGAGCGGTCGCGCGCGCCCTGCGCCATCTCTTTTACCGTCTGTTCGCTGACGGCGGTGTACAGGCGCAGCGTCTCTTCGCTGACGCCCAGCATATTCTGCTTCGCTTTATTGGTGTAAGTGGTAAAGCCGCTGGAGAAGAAATCGGTGGTGTCGCCGGTGGCGCATAGCGAATAGGCGATAAGCCCGCCGGTGCATGACTCCGCCGTGGCAAGCTTCAGGCCTTTCGCACGAAGGTACTCTCTGACTTTAGTGGTAGCGCGTTCGATAGCATCATTCATTTTTATCTCCTGTAACCAGAACCCTAAGGAGTATAGATGACACTCTGGCCATTAACGGAGCGGCGAGGCCGGGGTATTGACGCGCTTTTCTTGTGGGGAAGGGGAGGAGGCGTAAAAAACGGCGCAGGCTGACACCCCGCGCCGTAGAGGCATTCAGGAAGCGGGCGTTGGCAAAGGCCTGTTGCCGCTCAGTTCCGTAACCAGATCGTTAACGCCGTCGCTCATGTTCACGAAACGGGTTAAGGGCGAACGGGTCACCACCACGAAAACGCCGATATTATTTTGCGGCACCATCGCCATATAGGTAATAAAGCCGCCGCCGCCGCCGGTTTTTTGAATAATGCCAGGGCGGCCCGCTTTCGGCGCCATGTAGACCCAGCCCAGCCCCAGCGCGTCGGCCCGGCCCGGCACATCCATGCCGACCACGCGGGCGAACTGCGCGCGCTGGTAAATCAGCGTCTGCATCCGGTCCGCCTGCGCGCCGCGTGAATGGAAGTCGGAGGCGAGGAACTGCTGCATCCAGCGCATCATGTCGTCAGGCGTGGAGTACACGCCGCCGCTGCCGATGGCCGCCAGCGTGTTGTTGCAGGGGCTGGCCCCTTTTTCCGCCACCATCAGGCGCTTGCACTGGTCGGGCGACGGGGTGAAGGTGGTGTCTTTCATGCCGAGCGGGCGGGTTATCTGCTCTTCAAAAAGCTGGGGATACGGTTTGCCCGCCGCCCGCGAAAGCGCATCCGCCAGCAGATCAAACGCCAGGTTGGAATAAGAGACGATAGAGCCTGGCGCCGCCTTCAGGCTCGCCTGGCTAATCCAGTTCCAGCGCTGCTCTTTGGTCGGCCAGACAAACACCGGGCGGTGCGCCGCGCCGCCGGGCTGCTCGCGGGGCAGGGCGCTGGTGTGAGTGGCGAGGTTCACAAGCGTAATCGGCTTGCCCTGATAAGTGGGCACGCGCGCGCCGGCAGGCGCATATTTGCTGAGCGGATCGTTAAGCTGCACCACGCCCTGGTCGAGCAGCTTTACCAGCATTTCGCTGGTCATCAGTTTGGTCAGGGAAGCAATACGGATGACCGAATCGAGTTGCGGGCGCACATTATTGCCGGGGCGGGTTTCGCCGAAGCTGCGAAAGACGCGCTGGTTGCCATCGATAACCACCATCGCCATGCCGGTGGCGCCGCTGCCATAAAAAATATGATTGGCATAACGGTCAACGATTTCGGAAGCAAATACCGGGTCAGGCGAGGCGGGGGCAGCCTGGGCCGCAGGCAACACCGCAGCGCTCAGCGCAGCGAGAAAAAGCAAGCAACGTTTCAACGGACGGATCCATACAGTTATTAAGGGGTAAAGGCTATTTATACTACTCTGCGCCGTTGTGCAAAGGGCCGATTAGCGACATAAAACGCGAAAAAGCGTAACGATGAGTAACCACAGCACTTTTTCTTTTCTCCCCTCATACTCTTTTTCACCGTTACGTTGCGCCAGGCTACAATCTTCCCTTTTAATTCATTGTGGAGCCTCTCATGCCAACCCGACGTGTCGTTATGGTTGTTGATATGCAAAACGGCGTCTTCGCCACGCCGCGGCTTAACCGCGAAGCGTGCGCGGCGCGCATCAATGCGCTGACGCAGGCGGCTGACGCCGTCATCTTTATTCAGCATGCCGACGAGGAAGCGTTGCCGGAAGGGAGCGAGGCGTTCGCGCTGCTGGCGGAGCTTAACCAGCCTGAAGGGGCGTTTTACGTGACGAAAAGCGCCTGCGACGCGTTTTATAATACGTCGCTCGATGCGCTGCTGCGCGAGCAAAGCATCGATGAGTTTGTGATTTGCGGCTGCGCGACAGATTACTGCGTGGACGCCACCATCAAAAACGGCGTCAGCCGGGGTTATCGCATTACCATTGCAGACGACGCCCATACCACCGCCGACCGTCCGGCAGCGCCAGCGGACGTGCTTATCCGTCACTACAACGATGTCTGGCGCTCGTTCATTGCGCCAGCTAATCCGCCGCAGGTGCTTCCCACCCAAACTATCCTTGACGCGTGGCGGACGAACTCACCTTTTCCCGTTTTGTCTTAACAGGCGCAGCGCGGTCTGGCGCCTTTTATTTTTAGCAACAACATTCACCGCGCCTTACGGACGGTTTTAGGTAAGCTAACGCCCTCCGTGGTTAAAAACGGCGAAGATGAAGCGCAGCAACGCGATAACAATCAGAAGTGCAGGAGTGAAGTGATGTTTAAATCTTTTTTCCCCCGGCCGACCGCCTTCTTTGTGTCGGCCTTTATTTGGGCGATGCTTGCCGTCATTTTCTGGCAGGCGGGCGGCGGCGACTGGCTGCTGCGTCTTGCTGGCGCTGAAAAAGAGGTCCCCATCAGCGCGGCGCGCTTCTGGTCGGTGAATTATCTGGTCTTCTACGCGTACTACGCGCTTTGCGTAGGGGTTTTTGCGCTCTTCTGGATGCTCTACAGCCCGCACCGCTGGCAGCACTGGTCGATTCTTGGCTCGGCGCTGATTATTTTCGTGACCTGGTTTCTGGTGGAAGTGGGCGTGGCGGTCAACGCCTGGTATGCGCCGTTCTACGATCTCATCCAGACGGCGTTAAGCGCGCCCCATAAGGTTAAGATCGAGCAGTTTTACCATGAGGTTGGCGTGTTCCTCGGCATCGCGCTGATTGCCGTGGTGGTCGGCGTGCTGAATAACTTTTTCATCAGCCATTACGTGTTTCGCTGGCGCACGGCGATGAACGAATATTACATGGCGCACTGGCAGCGCTTGCGTCACATTGAAGGGGCCGCGCAGCGCGTGCAGGAAGACACCATGCGCTTCGCCACCACGCTTGAAGATATGGGCGTGAGCTTTATCAGCGCGGTGATGACGCTTATCGCTTTCTTGCCGGTGCTGGTGGCGCTGTCGCCTCACGTGCAGGAGTTGCCGATTATCGGGCATATCCCTTACGGTCTGGTGATTGCGGCGATTGTCTGGTCGTTGCTCGGTACCGGGCTGCTGGCGGTCGTGGGCATTAAGCTGCCGGGGCTGGAGTTTAAAAACCAGCGCGTGGAAGCCGCTTACCGTAAAGAGCTGGTCTACGGCGAAGATGACCCGACCCGCGCCAGCCCGCCAACCGTGAGCGAGCTATTCGCCAACGTGCGCCGCAACTACTTCCGCCTCTATTTCCACTACATGTATTTCAACATTGCCCGCATTTTGTATCTGCAGGTGGATAACGTGTTTGGCCTGTTCCTGCTTTTCCCGTCTATTGTTTCGGGCGCTATCACGCTTGGCCTGATGCAGCAGATCAACAACGTCTTCGGCCAGGTGCGCGGCGCGTTCCAGTATCTGATTAGCTCCTGGACGACGCTTGTGGAGCTGATGTCCATCTACAAGCGTTTGCGCAGCTTCGAGCGCGAGCTGGATAACGAGCCGCTCAACGAGCCGCAGCAGGCGCTGTAACCTCAACGCTCCTTCGGGAGCGTTTTTTTATGCCGTTACGCCAGCCGATTCCGATTCTCCGCTTTTTGCGAAAATGTTACGCTCGGGCGGACTTTTAAAACGAAACAGGAACGGTATGGAAAACGCGCTTCCCCCGATAGCCCGCCCGTCGCGGCGCGCCCTCACGCTTGGCCTGGCCGCTTTTTTCACGCTGGCGGGCTGTACCAGTCAAAAAAGCGAACCAACGGCGGAAAAGGTTAAGCCGCTGGATGTGAAGAGCGTGGTGAAACAGAAAATGCCGGCAAGCGTGAAAGACCGCGACGGCTGGGCGAAAGATATCGCCACCGCTTTTGAAAGCCAGAAGCTGCCCGCTACCGAAGAGAACATCTGCTCCGTGCTGGCCGTGGCGGAGCAGGAGGCGAACTATCAGGCGGACCCGACGGTGCCCGGCCTCAACAACATCGCCTGGAAGGAGATTGAGCGCCGCGCCGGGAAGCTGCATATTCCGGCTTTCGTGGTGCGCACGGCGCTGCTGATTAAATCCCCCAACGGCAAAAGCTACAGCGAGCGGCTCGATAAGGTGAAAACGGAAAAGCAGCTGAGCGCCATTTTTGACGATTTTATCGGCATGGTGCCGCTCGGCCAGACCCTGTTTGGCAACCTTAACCCGGTGCATACCGGCGGGCCGATGCAGGTAAGCATCGCTTTCGCCGAGCAGCATGAGCGCGGCTACCCATACAAAATGGAGGGCACGGTGCGCCAGGAGGTGTTTACCCGGCGCGGCGGCCTCTGGTTTGGCACCTATCATCTGCTTAACTATCCGGCGAACTACACGCAGCCGCTTTACCGCTTTGCGGACTTTAACGCGGGCTGGTACGCCAGCCGTAACGCCGCTTTCCAGAACGCGGTCAGCAAGGCGAGCGGCGTGAAGCTGGCGCTCGACGGCGATTTGATTCGCTATAACAGCGACGAGCCGGGCAGTACGGAACTGGCGGTACGCAAGCTCGCAGGCAAAATCGGCATGAGCGACAGCGCCATTCACCGCGCGCTCAGCAAAGGCGACAGCCTGGATTTCGAAGAGACCGATCTTTACCAGAAGGTGTATAAGCTGGCTGAACAAAAGGCAGGCAAAAAATTGCCGAGGGAGATGCTGCCCGGCATTCAGCTGGAAAGCCCGAAAATTACCCGCAATTTAACCACCGCCTGGTTTGCTAAACGCGTGGACGATCGCCGGGCCCGCTGTATGAAGAAGGGTTAGAAAAAGCGCTGGCGCAGGCGCAGATAAAGCGCAAAGGCGCCAGCCATAACACAACCCAGCAGGAAGGGAACCACGCCAAACAGCGTGCTCACCGCAAGCCCCATCTCAATGCGGGGGCGGCCGTTCTCCTGCATCTGCATCAGATGGTCAAACACGCCTGGCGCATGAACCAGCAGGTTCAGAATCTGTGCGCCTACCCAGAAGCAGAACAACACAAACACGGCATAAGCGATATTGCCAGGCAGGGTTGTTTCGCGTTTTTTCCTGGCGAAGCCAGGTTTCGACAACATAATCTCTGCCATACAGACCTCCAGGGGTATACCTGCACGCTGGCGTTATGCCAGCTGACTAGAGGTGAGTTTGACAGGAGTTAACAAATGTCAATATCGGATTTCTGGTAATTTCAGGGGTGGATTACTCCTGGATGTCAGTTTTATGTCGATACTCACATTTACGTAACTTTATTAATCAACAGGTAACATTTCAGATTTTCCCCATCCGCCGCGATCCGGGCCACAGACAGCCTGAAAAGGATATGCGATGATGGCTTTTTTTCCTCCGGAGCCGCAATGAACCTGCCTGTGAAAATCCGCCGCGACTGGCATTATTATGCTTTCGCGATCGGGCTTATTTTTATCCTCAATGGAATTATCGGTTTGCTGGGCGTTGAGACAAAAGGCTGGCAAAACTACGCCGTCGGGCTGGTGACCTGGGTGATTGGCTTCTGGCTGGCGGGGCTGATTATTCGCCGGCGTCCGGAAGAAGAGAAACCGGACGCGGCAAAAGAATAACCGTTAGCGGGTGATGGCGCTTTTCAGCGCGCTGTCGGCGCGGTGGCGCTCCAGCGCCAGCTCGATCAGGCGCGTGATCAGCGCCTGGTAGCTAAGGCCGCTCGCCTGCCACAGCTTGGGATACATGCTGATATTGGTAAAGCCTGGCAGCGTGTTGATTTCGTTAATAATAACGTCGTTATCCGCCGTCAGAAAGACATCGACGCGCGCCATGCCGCAGCACTCCAGCGCCTGATAAGCGCGGATAGCGATGGCGCGGATCGTATCGTTAATATCCGGCGTGATGGCTGCGGGCACCACTACCTGCGCGCCTTTGTCATCAAGGTATTTGGTGTCGTAAGAATAGAACTCGTCGTTAACGACCACTTCGCCGCAGGTGCTCGCTTGCGGCTCGTCGTTACCGAGCACCGCGCATTCGATTTCACGTCCTTTAATGCCCTGTTCCACCACCACTTTATGGTCGAATTCAAAGGCCAGCGCCACCGCCTGGTGAAACTGCGCTTCGCTGGTCACTTTGCTTACGCCGACGGATGAGCCTTGATTCGCGGGCTTCACAAACAGCGGCAGGCCGAAGGTTTGCTCAAGTTCGCTGAAGCTCACGCGGTTGCGGCTGGCGCGGGTGAGCGTAACGAAAGGCGCCACGTTTAAGCCCGCGTCGCGCAGCAGCCGCTTGGCGACATCTTTATCCATGCTGACCGCCGAGCCGAGCACGCCGGAGCCGACGAACGGCAGGTTGGCCATGCGCAGCATGCCCTGCAGGGAGCCATCTTCACCAAGCGTGCCGTGCACGATGGGGAAAATCACGTCTACCTGATCCAGCGCCTGACGGCTGTTCGCCTCAATTAACTGCGCTTCGGTCTGGCCTGGCACCAGCGCGACGGTTTTCTCTGAGCGATGAAGCGCGATGCGCGCCGGGTCGTTGGCGTTCAGCAGGTAGCCGGACGCCTCGTTGACGTGCCACTGGCCCTGTTTATCAATTCCCAGCAGTACAACCTCAAACTTCTCTTTATCAATGGCGTCGACGATATTTTTCGCCGACTGGAGCGACACTTCATGCTCCGCCGATTTTCCGCCAAAGACGATGCCCACGCGCAGTTTTGCCATCACACAATCCATCCTGAATGCTTACGAAAGCTGACAACATAGCACGCGATAAGGCGCGTTTCATGCGCTTCCTGCGGTACGCTGGAAAGCGACGGCTATACTCAGGATTCAGGTCAGAAAAAGGGAGAGCGCATGGCGAAAGCGGGAGGTGTGGTGGCGGGAGTCGGGGTAGCGGCGCTTATCGCGTACAGCTTGTATAACTGGCTTCCCGCCTGGTACAACCCCTTTGCGCCGCTCTCGCCCGATGACCCGCCCACCATGGTGACTCGCTATAAGCTGCGCCAGATGGCAAACGAGCCGCAGGCCTGCCTTGCCATCCTCAGGCAGGCGAGCGACAAGGGCATGATTAGCTTTCGCGAGCAAAATAATGTAGCGGGAAAATGTCCGCTCGACGCGCCGGTGCGCGTCACCCAATTTGGCGACGTGCGGCTCAGCAGTTCGTTTCTTGCCAGCTGTCCGCTGGCGCTAAGCAGCGCCATGTATGTCCAGCAGCGCGCAAAGCCCGTTGCCGCTTCCATTATGAAGAGCGAGCTGACGCGCATCGATCATTTAGGCAGCTATGCCTGCCGCAATATCTACAACCGCCCCGGCGCGCGGTTAAGCGAGCACGCGACGGCGGACGCGCTGGATATCAGCGGCTTTCGTTTCGCCAATGGTCAGCACATCACCGTGCTGAAAGGGTGGAACGAGCAAAACGCGCGAGGAGAAACGCTGCGCGCGCTGTTCGACCAGAGCTGTCCTTTCTTCGGCAATTCGCTGGGGCCGAACTATAACGCCGCCCATGCCAACCATTTTCACCTGGGCATGCGGGGGTTCGGCATCTGCCGTTAAAGAGGAAAGTGCGGCAGTGACGGCGGCTTATGTGATAAATATCACAAATAACTCCTTCTGAAAGATAAAATTCTGAAATGAATCAGAGCGCAAGGGATGCCACGCGCCGGAAGCGGGCGGCTGGTATGGTGGGCTTATTCATTTAATTCTTTTTGTCGCGGGCGTATGGAATCCTGGAAGGTCAATATTATCTCGGTCTGGTTCGGCTGCTTTTTCACCGGCCTCGCCATCAGTCAAATCCTCCCGTTTCTGCCGCTCTATGTTGCCCAGTTGGGTGTGACCTCTCATGAAGCCCTGTCGATGTGGTCGGGCTTAACCTTCAGCGTCACGTTTCTGGTTTCGGCGATTGTCTCTCCCATGTGGGGCAGCCTGGCCGACCGCAAAGGCCGCAAGCTGATGCTGCTGCGCGCTTCCCTCGGCATGGCGATAGCGATTCTGTTGCAGGCGTTCGCCACCAACGTCTGGCAGCTCTTTTTCCTGCGGGCCATCATGGGGCTGACCTCGGGTTATATTCCCAACGCCATGGCGCTGGTGGCTTCGCAAGTGCCGCGCGAGCGCAGCGGCTGGGCGCTCAGCACCCTCTCCACGGCGCAAATCAGCGGCGTGATTTGCGGCCCGCTGATGGGCGGTTTTCTGGCGGACCATCTTGGTCTGCGCACCGTCTTTTTGGTGACCGCGCTTCTGCTGATGATAAGTTTCCTGGTGACGCTGCTGCTGATAAAAGAAGGCGTGCGTCCTGCAGGCAGCAAAGCCCAGCGCCTTTCCGGCAAGGCGGTCTTCGCCTCGCTGCCTTATCCGGGGCTGGTTATCAGTCTCTTTATTACCACCATGGTTATCCAGCTTTGCAACGGCTCCATCAGCCCGATACTGGCGCTGTTTATTAAGGCGCTTTCGCCGCAGAGCGACAATATCGCTTTTCTGAGCGGCATGATCGCCGCCGTGCCGGGCGTCTCGGCGCTGCTTTCCGCCCCGCGTCTTGGCAAGCTTGGCGACCGCATCGGCACCGCCCGGGTGTTGATGGCGACGCTTATCTTCGCCGTCGCGCTCTTTTTCGCCATGTCCTTTGTCACCTCGCCAACGCAGCTCGCCGTGCTGCGCTTTCTGCTCGGCTTCGCCGACGGCGCCATGCTGCCTGCGGTGCAGACGCTGCTGGTGAAGTATTCAAGCGACCAGGTAACAGGACGCATTTTTGGATACAACCAGTCGTTTATGTATCTGGGCAACGTGCTGGGGCCGCTGATGGGGGCGGGCATTTCGGCGATGGCGGGCTATCGCTGGGTTTTTATCGCCACCGCGCTGGTGGTGCTGGTGAATGTGGTTCAGTTAGCCTGTGCGCTGCGCCAGCAGCAGTTAAGCGCCTTGCAGCGAAAGCGGGACTTAACTTAATGAAATGTATTGCATTAATCTTTACTTAATAACAATAAGAAAAAAGAAGGGTTTTTTCTGCATATCTGTGCCAGGAATTTAAGTTAAATAACAAAAACGTTTCGCTGTTGCTTGCTTTTTGTTCTGAACCACACTTCCATTAAATTAATATAAAAATTGGTTCATTTTTACTTTGCAACTTTGAAACGGGGTGATAACTTCCCCCCGGTATTAACTAAGGGAATTGGGTTATGAAAAATCTTATTGCCGAATTGCTGGTAAAGCTTGCACAAAAAGAGGAAGAGTCAAAAGAGCTGGTGGCCCAGGTCGAGGCACTGGAAATTATCGTGACTGCCATGCTGCGCCGGATGGAGCAGAAAGAGCAGGAAGCGCTGATTCAGGGCATTGAGGGAGCCTTGCAGGAAGCAACCCCGCCGAGCGAAGTTCCACATCGCGATACTGAATTACTCAACCAATATGTAAAAAAGCTTTTACGGCACCCCAGAAGCTAGTCTGTTAACGGCATCATGGTTCGTCATGATGCCGTCATAATTTGAATCTATCGTCGCGCTGTTGTTATTTCTTTTTTATCTTTTAAAGGTCGAAAATAGGGTGAAAAAGTGCGCGATAGCAATTGCCTTAATATCATCGTTGAGTTGTGTTGTGGCCAGTGTCGCGCATGCAAACCGTCCGGGCTCGATAATCGGGCGGCGCGAGGTGATATTACTCAGCCAGCCGGCGCGCGCCGTCTGACGAGCGATAAAACTGAAGCGTTGGCGCCTCATTAAATAATCGGCCAGCAAAAAAGTATTCTGTGAATTGACGATGGTATCGATGATTCGGAAATAACGGCAGCGCGCAATGACGCCGAGGGTGCCGGCGGCTTTTTTAAAGATATTGCCGCGCTGCCGCTGACCGACCAGTACACCCGCTATCTCCTTGATAAGCAAAGCATAAGCCCGGTTTCATTACTGGCGCCGCCGCTTGCGCCGCGGCGTGAAAATTGACAACATCCCGCACGCGGCCGCTGTAGCGGGCATAACCGATCAAGCCCGCGCTTGTGCATCAGGAAACACCCCGGCCTGTAATAAAAAATGCTACCGGGCAGACATTCCTGACGCTGGCGGGTGGTTTTCCTCCGCTCTCCTGACCAGGCTTATAGTGCGGCTATCGCTTGCAGGAGAAACAATGAAAACCACGCTGCTTACCGTGCTGGTGATGGGGATGCTCTCTCCAGCGCCGACCTGGAGCGCCGAGCGCGGCGCTCTGCTTCCGCCATCGCGCACCGTCTGCAATCAGCAGGCTACCGCCGCGCAAATCACCGGCGACGCCCGCAAGGTTTATATTCGCAACTGCCTGCAAAATCGCCAGAGCGCGCCTCGCGATAAAAGCCTTACGCCGCGTGAGCAGCAAATGAAAAAATGCAGCGCGCAGACGCAGATGCTGGATGGCGACGAACGCCGCCGCGCGGCAGGCGACTGTATGGCGCAATCCGGCTGGTAGTTCATATGGGTGAGTGGCTAAAACCGCTCACCCGAAATTTCATACTCGGGCCGTTTGCCGCCTCCTTATACTTTGGGAAATGTTGCGAAACCGTCCCGAAAAAATGAATCAACAACAAATATTTAGTCGATGGACCTCCTGGCAGGCCCGCCAACAGGCTCGCTTTACGGATGACTATCTGCGCTCCGGGCAACGCTTCGCACGCCGCATCTGGCTGCCGCGCACGGTAGGCCACGGCATCAGCTTTCTTTTTCTCGCCCCCATTTTGCTCACCCAGCCGCTCTCCGCATGGTGGTGGCTGGTGCTGTCGATTTACGCGTTTATCTGGCCGCATGTCGCCTGGCTGCTGGCGGACCGCGCCGCGAACCCGATGGCCGCCGAACAGCGTAACCTGACGTTCGATTCAGTGATGGGCGGCGTCTGGATCGGCGCAATTGGGCTCAACGCGCTGCCCTCCATACTTATTCTGATGATGGTCAACATGAATAATATGGGGGCAGGGGGCGTAAAGCTGTTTCTGGTCGGTCTGTTGCTACAAGCGGCGGCCTGCTTTACGACGATTGCGATAATTAACCTGCCGGTGGATATCACCACCACGCCCCTTGAGATGTGGGTTTGTCTGCCCGCGCTGCTTATTTACCCGGTTTTCTTTGGCTTTGTGACCTACCGCACCGCCATCAACCTGGCTGAACGCAAGCGTCGGCTTCAGCTTCTCAGTACCCGCGACGGCATGACCGGCGTCTATAACCGACGCCACTGGGAGCATCTGCTGCATAACGAGTTCGACAACTGCCGACGCTATCAGCGCATTTCCACGCTGTTGTTAATCGATCTCGACCACTTCAAGACGATTAACGATACCTACGGGCATGATGTCGGCGATGAAGCGATTCTTGCCATCACGCAGCATTTACAGCTCACGCTACGCACCACCGACGTTATCGGCCGTTTTGGCGGCGACGAATTTGCGGTGTTTATGACAGGCACGTCGGTGCAGAGCGCCATCGCTGCCATGCACCGGGTGCATGAACATCTTGATGACTATCGCTTTGACTCCGCGCCGGATCTGCGGGTGCGCATAAGCGTAGGCGTGGCGCCGCTCACGCCGCAAATGACCCACTACCGCGAATGGCTGAAAGCGGCGGATAACGCCCTTTACAAAGCCAAAAAAGCGGGCCGCAACCGCACTGAAGTGGCCGCCTGATCCTCCTCGTTTGCCGACCCCGCCATCTCTGCCAGGCTTAAAAGAGCGCTGCAACATAACCGACTCTCGCGACGCGGCGGATAAGCCGCGTCGACGCACAATAACAATCAGGAGGTGCATTGCGATGAATTATCAGTATGTGGCGAGCATGAATGAATTACCGGAAAGCCAGCCGCAGAAAGCGGAAGTGGGCGAAAGCGAGGTGGTGCTGATCCGCACCGGTGAGACGGTGCGCGCATTTCAGAGCAAATGTCCGCATGCGGGGGCGCCGCTGGAAAAAGGCGCGGTCTGCGAAGGGCATCTGGTTTGCCCATGGCATAAAGCGGTGTTTGACATCAGCAACGGCGCATGGCGCGAGCCGTTAGCGCTCTCCAGCCTGCGTCAGTATCCGGTGCGCGTGGAAGAGGGCAAGGTCTACGTGAGCCCGAAGGCGATGTCGCCCGCCTCACGCCCGCAAATTCGCGGCGATGGCTCGCAAACCTTCGTTATCCTCGGCGTCGGGGCGGCGGGCAGCGCGGCGGCCATTACGCTGCGTGATGAAGGCTTCAGCGGCAAATTAATTCTTATCGACCGGGAGCGCGAAGCGCCCTACGACCGCACCGCGCTCAGTAAATTCGTTCCTTCCGGCAAAATGAAAATCAGCGAGGTGCCGCACCCCCTGGATGAAAATTTCTGGCAGCAGCCCGGCGTGGAGGTTATTCGTGAAGAGGTCGAATCCCTTGACCCTTCGCTTCGCGAGCTGCGTCTTGCCAGCGGAGAAACCCTGGCTTTCGACAAACTGTTGCTGGCGACCGGCGGCGCGCCGCAGCGCCCTGCGTTGCCCGGCAACCAGCTAAAAGGCGTTCATGTGCTGCGCAGCATCGGGCAGGCTGAACGTCTGCTCAGGGAGGTCAATAGCGAGCAGCGGTTAGTGATTATCGGCAACAGCTTTATCGCTCTCGAACTCGCCTCAGCGCTGCGCAATCAGGATATCGACGTAACGGTAATCGCACGCCATCCGCAGCCGTTTGAGAAGCAGTTTGGCGAAGAGGTGGCGCGAGGATTTCGCCAGCTGCACGAACAAAACGGCGTGCGTTTTGTCATTGGCGAGCCGCAGGCGCTGGAAGGCGACGAACACGTTCACCGCGTGACGCTCAAAGATGGCCGCCAGGTTGCGGCTGAAGTGGTCGTTTTCGCCACCGGTATCAAACCGGTTACGGGTTTTACGCATACGCTGGCGCAGGAAGAGGACGGCAGCCTGCGCACCAATGATCGGCTCGAAGCCAGCGCCGGCATCTGGGCGGTGGGCGACATCGCCAGCTATCCGGCGCCGGAAGGCGTGCGGCGCGTTGAGCACTGGCGCGTGGCGCAGCAGCAGGGGCGTATCGCCGCCCGCAATATGCTGGGCAAAAATGAGGTGTTCGACCGTGCGCCTTTTTTCTGGACCACCCATTACGGCACTCGCTATGAATATCTCGGCCACACGAAGAACTGGGATAATTTTAAATTTATCGGCTCCTTTGCAGAGAAAAAATTTATCGCCCTTTACGGTGAAGCTGGCGTGCTGAAAGCCGTGTTCAGCTGCGGCTATTACACCGGCACGGCGGCGCTGTTGCTGCGAATGCAGCAGCCGTTAACCCTGGAAGAAGCGCAGGAGATTATTTTATCGGCGCAGGGGTAATCACCGCAGAGCGTTTTATGCAGCCAGAACAACCGGGGCGTTTATTTAGCGCCCCGGTTTTTTTATGGACATATCAGGCGCGCCGTGGCTTTTCCGTAACGACTCCCCATTGCATAATCGTCCATGCCGCTTATTCGCAGGAAAGTGATAAACGGAACGGTTAATTGTGCAGCAATCACATTTTGTGGTGATTAATTGAGCAATAAGGTGACGTCACTCGCCCTTTTATTTTGATGGTTGCGTCACAAAACAGAGGTGTGCAGCATATTTATCCATATCTGCGCCGCTTTAACGCCTGACTCTCTTTGCAGGATTCTTCTACCGTTATCGTGTTGGCAACGTGCCTCTCAACGGGAGAAGTAAAGATGTCCTCGGTAAGTGATGTCACGCCTGGATTAACCGCGCACGAGCGTAAAGTGCGCCGCATGAATCTCTTTGTTTCCGTGTCCGCCGCCGTCGCCGGGTTATTGTTCGGCCTTGATATCGGCGTTATTTCCGGAGCTTTGCCTTTTATTACTCACCATTTCTCCCTGAGCAGCCGGGCGCAGGAGTGGGTGGTGAGCAGCATGATGCTAGGCGCCGCGCTTGGTGCGCTTTTTAACGGCTGGCTCTCCTCGCGGCTGGGACGAAAATATAGCCTGCTGGCGGGGGCAATCTTATTTATTCTCGGCTCGCTGGGCTCTGCTTTCGCCACTTCGCTTGAGATGTTACTGATTTTCCGCGTGGTGCTGGGCGTGGCGGTGGGTATCGCCTCTTATACCGCGCCGCTCTACCTCTCTGAAATGGCCTCGGAGAATGTCCGCGGCAAGATGATAAGTCTCTATCAGCTGATGGTGACGCTTGGGATCCTGCTCGCCTTTTTATCCGACACGGCGCTGAGCTACAGCGGCAACTGGCGAGCCATGCTCGGCGTGCTGGCGTTGCCCGCCATCGCGCTGCTGATTATGGTGATTTTCTTGCCCAACAGCCCGCGCTGGCTGGCGGCGAAGGGGATGCATATCGAAGCGGAAGAGGTGCTGCGCATGCTGCGTGACACGTCCGAGAAAGCACGTCAGGAGCTTAACGATATTCGTGAGAGCCTGAAGGTGAAGCAGGGCGGCTGGTCATTATTCAAAGCCAACCGCAATGTGCGCCGCGCCGTTTTTCTCGGCATGCTGCTGCAGGCGATGCAGCAGTTCACCGGCATGAACATCATCATGTATTACGCGCCGAAAATTTTTGAGATGGCCGGGTTCGCCAGCACTGAACAGCAGATGATAGCCACTGTAGTCGTGGGGCTGACCTTTATGCTCGCCACGTTTATTGCGGTGTTTACCGTGGATAAAGCCGGGCGCAAACCGGCGCTGAAGATAGGCTTTAGCGTCATGGCCATCGGCACGCTGGTGCTGGGCTACTGCCTGATGCAGGTCAATGGCGGCGACGTCTCGCGCGGCATCTCCTGGCTTTCCGTCGGCATGACCATGATGTGCATCGCCGGTTATGCCATGAGCGCCGCGCCGGTGGTGTGGATCCTGTGCTCTGAAATCCAGCCGCTGAAATGCCGCGACTTTGGCGTCACCTGTTCAACCACCACCAACTGGGTGTCGAACATGGTTATCGGCGCGACCTTTCTGACGCTGATTGATAACGTCGGCGCGGCGGGCACCTTCTGGATCTATACGCTGCTGAATGTCGCCTTTATCGGCGTCACCTTCTGGCTTATTCCGGAGACCAAAAACGTCACGCTGGAACATATCGAGAAAAACCTGATGGCGGGCAAAAAGCTTCGCGACATCGGACGATAAAAAAAGGCCCCTGCGGGGGCCTTTTTCTTACCCTTTGCTGAGCTTTTCCGACTTCGCCATGCAAGCCTGCATCGCTTCAATCACGGCGGAACGCAAACCGCGCTCCTCCAGCACCCGCACCGCCTCGATAGTCGTGCCGGCAGGGGAGCAGACCATATCTTTCAGCTCGCCCGGGTGTTTGCCGGTTTCCAGCACCATTTTCGCCGAACCCATCACCGCCTGGGCTGCAAATTTATAAGCCTGCGCGCGCGGCATGCCGCCCAGCACGGCGGCATCGGCCATCGCTTCGATAAACATAAATACATACGCCGGGGCGGAGCCGCTAACGCCCACAACCGGGTGAATCAGGTATTCGGCCACCACTTCCGCTTCGCCGAAGCTTCTGAAAATAGCCAGCACGGTGTCGATATCGTCCGCCGTCGCCAGCGCGTTGGGGGTGATGGAGGTCATGCCCGCCTGCACCAGCGACGGTGTATTCGGCATCGTGCGGATGATTTTTCGGTCGTGGCCCAACGCCGTGGCGAGCTGATCCAGCGTAACGCCCGCGGCGATAGAGACCACCAGCGACTCTTTATTGAAGCTGGAAGCGATGTCGCTCAACACTTTCACGGTAATGTTCGGCTTCACTGCGCTAAAAACGATATCGGCGGTTTGCGCCACTTCCTGCGCGCTCCCGGCGCCGTTGATGCCATACTCCTCCTGAAGCTCAGCGACATTTTCCGGCGTCGGCGTATATACCCAAATCTGGTCCGCCCGCGCCTGGCCGCTGGCGAGCAGCCCGCCCAGGATAGCCTTGCCCATATTGCCGCAACCGATAAACCCTATTTTCTTTTCCACAGCTTCACTCCGTTTCTGTCGCGTAAGTAGTCAGAAGGGGTATAGCTTAACGCGCTTTCGGGCGATTCGTTAAGGCTTC
The DNA here is from genome assembly GCA_000621185.1 of Franconibacter pulveris DSM 19144. Classification (GTDB taxonomy): domain Bacteria; phylum Pseudomonadota; class Gammaproteobacteria; order Enterobacterales; family Enterobacteriaceae; genus Franconibacter; species Franconibacter pulveris. Next base: position 708,784 of record KK211221.1, on the reverse strand, counting down.
GGCTAGGCTTAAATGAAAAACCAGGAGGCTGATATGGATAAGACACCGGATGAATACCGCAGTCGTCACTATCCGATTCAGGAAGATATGCGCGCCCAGCGAGTGGAGTGGGTACTGCAGCGTAGCGGCAACTGGCTGCTTTATGTCATTGTGGTTATCGCCTTGCTTGGCGGCTTCTCCGACGGCTGGCTGAGCGAAACGTCAAAGGCGAACGCACAGGGGACGCTGACGGTGGAATATCAACGTTTTTTGCGCTCAGAGAGCGATGAGCCTTTCACGCTGCGTATTAAAGGCGAGCCTGATAAACCGGTAACCGTGCGGCTTGCCGGCGACTTCATGGATAAGTTTGTTATCCAGACGCTGCGCCCGCAGCCGCTGGTCACGCACTCCTCAACGCATGAAATCTCGCTGACCTTTCCTGCCACCAAAACGGGAGAACACGCCGTCTGGCTGATGACCCAGCCGCAAACGGCAGGGCTTTTCACCTCGCAGATCGCGCTTGAAGGGGCTGACGCCGTCACGCTGAAACAGTGGGTTTATCCCTAGGAGAGAAAAATGGAAAGCGTACTTCGCGCTGCGGGAATGTACGTGCTGCTGCTGATTGTGTTGAAAATAGCCGGGCGGCGCACGCTGCTGGAGATGAATTCCTTTGATTTCGTGCTGCTACTGATTATCAGCGAGGCAACGCAGCAGGCGCTGCTGGGCAACGACTTCTCTGTGACCGGCGCGGCAATTACCATCATCACCCTGATCGTGCTCGATATTCTCTTTAGCTACCTGAAAAATACGATCCCGCGTCTTGATCTTATTATTGACGGCTCGCCGCTGATACTGGTGGAAAACGGCAAGCTGCTGGAGAAGCGAATGCGGCGCTCGGGGATTTCCGAAGAGGATATTTTAAGCTCGGCGCGCACTAGCCAGGGCATTGAGCGGCTGGATCAGATAAAATTCGCCATTCTTGAGAAAAACGGCAAAATTGCCGTTATTCCCGCAGAAAAACAGGAGTCGTAATGCCAGTCTGGGTGGATGCCGACGCGTGTCCGAATGTTATTAAAGAGGTGCTGTTCCGCGCAGCGGAGCGCACGCAAACCCCCGTCACGCTGGTGGCGAACCAGAATATCCGGGTGCCGCCATCGCGGTTTATACGCGCTATGCGCGTGCCGGCGGGCTTCGACGTAGCGGATAACGAAATTGTGCGGTTATGCGAGCGGGGCGATCTGGTGATTACCGCGGATATCCCGCTGGCGGCGGAAGTGCTGGCGAAAGGCGCGGCGGCGCTTAACCCGCGCGGCGAGCTTTATAGCGAAGCGACCATTAAAGAGCGCCTTACGATGCGTGATTTTATGGATACGCTGCGCTCAAGCGGCATTCAGACCGGCGGGCCTGACAGCCTGAGCCAGCGCGACCGGCAGCGTTTTGCCGCCGAGCTCGATAAGTGGCTCAGCGGCAAAAAAGGTTAAGGCTTAAACCCAGCTGTCGTCGTCGCCGCCGAAGTCGTCACCGCCAAAATCATCGCCGCTGAAGTCATTGTTAATATCTTCATTGGCGTAATAGTCGTTGGTGTCGTCTTGCTGCAGCCCGGCGTCCTGGTTCAGCAGCTGGCTGTCATCGGCCTGGTTGTAATCCTCCACCGCGTTAACCGCGCTGTTATCAGCCGGTTGCGCCGGTTCATTGATAATATTCACAATCTCTTCCGGCTGGTGATGGCTGAACATGCTGGTGAGCATATTGCCAAGCACCACGCCGCCCGCCACGCCTGCCGCCGTTTGCAGCGCGCCCGCCATAAAGCCGCCGCCGCGCGGCGCGCTGTAGTTTTGCTGGGCGTAGCCCTGCGCAGGGGCATTGTTATAGCTGCCCGGCGCGGCGCCCTGGTAGTTTTGCGCGCCAGGTATAGGGTCTGCGCTGCGACCCGTCTGCGCCTGCGGTTGTGTTTCGCTCGCGCGGGAACCGCCGCCAAAGAGGCCCGCCAGGAAGCCGCCGCTGCTCTGCTGCTGTTTCGCGGCGTGCTGTAGCTGCGCGACCTGCGCCTCCAGCCCCTGAATACGGCTGTTGAGCTCTTTAATCGCCGCTTCCTGAATAAGGATCGTCTGCGCCATGTAGTAGCCTGCCGCGGGCTGCTCGCGCAGGTGTTGTTCGATCAGCTGCTGGGCTTGCGCATCGCGCGGCGCGCTGTTGGCCTCGGCGGTTTTCAGTCTGGAAAAAAGTCCATCAATCAGACGTTGTTCTTCCGATTGCATGATTTACACCTCTGTCATTGAGTCATAAAACTAAGTCTGGAGAAAATTTGGCGGTTGTAAACAGCCTGATTCGTAAAGCTATTAAGAAATGTGTTACCGAAGGCTCGCCCGCAGGGGCTTGTGCCCGGCCATCTTTTTCAAGTAAGGTGGGCGCTCTCAAATGTGCCAGATAAGCTTTACAGCTGACGCCAGGTTTCAAATGAAATTAAATTGTAAATTCAGAGACTTGAAACATAGCTGTAACTTTTATTTTACGCCTGTCTTGCGTACTAGTTTAATGATATGATGACGCATCCGTCATCATCTTTACGCTCAATCTGTCCTGGCAACAGCGACTGAGGATAATCCATCCATGACCCAACCCATTTTCCTGGTCGGCGCCCGCGGTTGCGGTAAAACCACCATTGGGAAAGCTCTGGCGAAAGCCCTGGGGTACGCCTTTGTCGATACCGATCACTGGCTGCTGGAAAGCACGCGCATGACCGTCGCAGAAATTGTAGAAAGCGAAGGGTGGCCGGGATTCCGCGCGCGTGAAACGCAGGCGCTTAAGTCGGTCACCGCGCCTTCCACGCTCGTCGCGACCGGCGGCGGAATGGTCCTCGCGGCGGAAAACCGTCAGTTTATGCGCGAGAAAGGCGCGGTTATCTATCTCCAGGTGGAGCCGGAAGAGCTGGCGCGTCGTCTGGAGGCGTTTCCGGAAGAGGGGCAGCGTCCTACGCTCACCGGCAAACCGGTTTCGCAAGAGATAAGCGAAGTGCTCGCCGACCGTGAGCCGCTTTACCGTCAGGCCGCCCATCATGTGATTAACGCAGCCCGGTCCCCGGAGCAGGTTGTCGCGGCAATCCTCGCGGCATTGCGTCTGGCTCAGGCAAGCTAACCTGCGGGATTGTCTATACTTACTGCTTCTTCACCATAAAAAGGAAGCATTATGCCGACAAGACCCCCTTACCCCCGCGAATCGCGCATTGTTACCGTTGAAAAGGGCGGTACAGACAAAACCGTCACCTGGTACCAACTGCGCGCGGATCATCCGGAGCCGAACACGCTTATCAGCGAACACCCGACCGAGCAGGAAGCGCTGGACGCGCAGCGCCGCTATGAAGACCCGGATAAAACCTGACCGCCATGACAAGGGAAGTGGGTTGCATAAGCAACCCTGTCCCTGATTCTGAAAATCGTCCCCGCAGTGAATTATCACACCATTAATCCATTCGCTTCGTTAATAATCCGTTACTATTAAGTTATGCCTTGCGGTGAATGCAGCCAAAAGCCGGGAAGCGCATAAGAGGAAAACTGCTACGCTTTTTGATCTCACCTATCAATCCTGCCAGGTCAGGTAGCCTGCGTCGCAGCAAACTGTCGCAGCAAACTGGAGTTAAGAAAGGCGGAATAAGAATGAGTGCAACCTTGGCGATACTTACTGTCGGTGTGGTGCCGGTAAGTGCAGTTCTGCCGCTATTAACCGAACACATTTCTGAAGACCAGATAACGCACATCAGCCTGCTTGGGAAGATTACCCGCGAAGAGGTGATGGAAGATTACTCGCCTGACCCGGGCGATGAGGTCATGCTGACGCTGCTTAACGATAACCGCGCGGCGGAGGTTTCGCGCAATAAAGTGGAGAAGGCGCTGCAGGGCCTGGTCGAGGTGCTGGATAACCAGGGCTACGACGTTATTTTGCTGATGAGCACCTACCGCTTCAACTACCTCAAAGCACGCAATTCCATGCTGCTGGAGCCGGAGCGTATTATCCCGCCGCTGGTGGCTTCTATTGTCGACGGGCATCAGGTGGGGGTCATCATTCCGGTGCCGGAGTTGTTAAATGTGCAGGCGCAAAAGTGGCACACGCTGGAGAAAGCGCCGTTTTACGCACTGGCGAACCCGGTATTTGGCACCGATGAAGATCTGGTAAACGCCGGACGCGAACTTGTTGGCCGCGGCGCCGATGTGCTGGTGCTCGACTGCCTCGGCTTTTATCAAAAACACCGCGATCTACTGCAAAAAGCGCTGGATGTGCCGGTACTGCTATCAAACGTGCTGGTAGCCCGCATGGCGGCGGAATTGCTGGTCTGAGAGGCGTTAACAATTTGCGTGACAGGCCGACGGCTTGCCCTCTATATTGTTTTTCCAACCATTTTTAAAAGGGCCAGGCCATGCTTCAGAGTAATGAGTACTTCTCCGGTAAAGTGAAATCCATCGGTTTTACCAGCAGTAGCACGGGCCGCGCCAGCGTAGGCGTGATGGAGCCGGGTGAATACACCTTCGGCACCGCGCAGCCGGAAGAGATGACGGTAATAAGCGGCGCGCTGCATGTTCTGCTGCCGGGCGAAACGGAATGGAAAACCTACGAAGCGGGCCAGTTGTTTAACGTGCCGGGCCACAGCGAGTTTCATCTGCAGGTGGCAGATACCACCACTTACCTCTGCCGCTACCTTTGATAGCCGAACCCTGTAAAAAAGCACCGTTAAACGGTGCTTTTTTCTTTGTAGCGCAACACGAGGATTAGCGCTGCGCTTCGCCGCCCAACCCTTCCACCAGGTTCTGGATAAGCGCCGACAGTTCGCCGGTCATTAGCGTGAAGTCGGCGTCAAAACGCGCCGCGACATCTTCCCGGTCAATATCTTCGTTCTGGTCGCGCAGCTCATCGGCGAATTTCAGCCGCTTGATTGAACCGTCGTCGGCCAGCACAAACTGGATGCGTTGCTGCCAGTCGAGCGCCAGTTTGGTGACCACTTTGCCCGTTTCGATATGCACCGCAATCTCGTCGCTTACCAGCTCCTGCTGTTTGCAGCGGATCACGCCGCCGCCTTCAAGAATCGCCTTTAGTTCGGCCTCGTCCAGCAGCTGGAAGCCCTGCGCCGCGCTGCCGCTGCGCACCCATTCGGTCAGCGTCAGTTCGATAGGCGTCTCAAGCGTCAGCGGCACCACCGGCAGCGAACCCAGACTCTTACGTAGCAGCGCCAGCGTATCTTCCGCTTTTTTGGCGCTGGCGCAGTCCACCATAATGAGTCCGTTGACGGTATCTATCCACATCATGGTCTGGCTGAAGCGGCTGAAGGCGCGCGGCAGCAGCGAATGCAGCACTTCGTCTTTCAGCGAGTCTTTCTCGGTTTTTTTCAGCTTGCGGCCCTGGTCTGCCTCAAGCTTTGCGATTTTCGCTTCCAGCGCCTGCTTGATAACCGGCGCGGGCAACATTTTTTCTTCTTTGCGGGCGCAAATCACAATCTGTCCGTTGGCGGCGTGGGTTAATGCATCACTGTGCGAGCCCATGGGCGACACCCAGCCGGTTTTCGCCATATCCTGGCTACCGCAAGGGGTAAAGGAAAGGGGCGCTAACTGTTTCTCCATCTCATCCGCGCGAAGGGAAACGTCGCGGTTTAAACGGTATACCATTACATTTTTGAACCACAGCATAATCTTTTCCACGGCCTGCTTATTAAACGCAGCGGGCATGATAGCGAATCGGGGGTTCCGTTTCATTGCCTTTCCGGGGCGCGCCTTCTACTCTCTTGATAATTCATCAGATATAAGGAGCAACACGTGCGTATTGGGATTGACTTAGGCGGTACCAAAACTGAAGTCATCGCGCTCAGCGACCAGGGCGAACAGCGTTTTCGCCACCGCCTGCCGACGCCGCGCAACGACTATCATCAGACCATTGAAACCATCGCCGAACTGGTGCGTCTGGCGGAAGAGGCGACCGGCGAGCGCGGTACGGTCGGCGTAGGGATCCCCGGCACGATTTCGCCTTATACCGGCGTGGTGAAAAACGCCAACTCCACCTGGCTGAACGGCCAGCCTTTCGATAAAGATCTCAGCGCCCGGCTGGGACGTGAAGTGCGCCTTGCGAACGACGCCAACTGCCTTGCCGTTTCCGAAGCGGTGGATGGCGCGGCGGCGGGCGCGCAGACGGTTTTCGCCGTGATTATTGGCACCGGCTGCGGGGCGGGCATCGCGCTTAATGCCCACAGCCATATTGGCGGCAACGGCAACGCGGGCGAATGGGGGCACAATCCGCTGCCGTGGATGGACGAAGATGAGCTGCGCTATCGCGAAGAAGTGCCGTGCTACTGCGGCAAACAGGGGTGTATCGAAACCTTTATCTCCGGCACGGGCTTTGCCACCGACTATCAGCGTCTGAGCGGACATGCATTAAAGGGCAACGAAATCATTCGCCTGGTAAGCGAGCAGGACGCGCTGGCGGAACTGGCGCTCAGCCGCTACGAGCTGCGGCTGGCGAAGTCGCTGGCGCATATCGTGAATATTCTCGACCCGGACGTGATTGTGCTGGGCGGCGGCATGAGCAACGTCGACCGGCTCTATAAAACCGTGCCGCAGCTCATCAAGCCGTGGGTGTTTGGCGGCGAGTGCGAAACTCCCATTCGCAAGGCGCGACACGGCGACTCCAGCGGCGTGCGCGGCGCGGCCTGGCTCTGGCCGCTCGGTGAGTAAAAACGAGGGCGCGTAAAGCGCCCTTTTTTACGCCACCGCAAACTCGCGCGCGAGCCGGCTGAAGCCCAGCCCGTTCACCTTTTTCACTTTGATTTGCACCGGGATGCGCTCTTTCATCGCTTCAACGTGGCTGATTACGCCAATGGTTTTGCCGCTGGCGTTCAGCGCGTCGAGGGCGTCCAGCGCGGTATCAAGCGTTTCGGCGTCCAGCGTGCCGAACCCTTCGTCAAGGAACAGCGAATCGATGCGCGTTTTATGGCTCACCAGATCCGAGAGCGCCAGCGCCAGCGCGAGGCTCACGAGGAAGCTTTCGCCGCCGGAAAGCGTGCGGGTGTCGCGCACCGCGTCGGCCTGCCAGGTATCGACCACCTCCAGCTCCAGCTCCTCGCTAAGCTTGCGCTTGAGCAAATAGCGCCCGTGCAGGCGCGTGAGCTGGTTATTGGCGAGCCAGACCAGGTTATCAAGCGTCAGCCCCTGAGCAAACTTGCGGAATTTGTCCCCTTTTTGCGAGCCAATCAGCAAATTGAGATGTCCCCACTCCGCCAGGGTGCGCGTCGCCTGCGCAATCTCCTGCATCAGCGTCTGCAACTGCGTGCGGTTATGCTCATCCTGGCGCAGCTGCTGGCGGAGTTCGCCCTGGCGGCTGGCGTTGTCGCGAAGCATGCCGGCGACTGAGGCCAGCGCCTGCTGCAATGCTTCGCTGTTTTCTTGCTCGCTTAATTCTGCCGGACGTTGCGTAAGGTGCTGCGCCAGCTGGGCCTGCGCTTGCTCCAGCAGGGTTTGCTGTTGATGCAGCTGCCGCTCCAGCCGCGCTTTCACTCCTTCCAGCTCGCGAAGCGTCGCCTCGTCCAGCAGGGCGGCGGAAAAGGCGGCCTGCTCGCTGAAGGGGCTGGCCGCCAGCGCCGTTTCAAAATCGGCACGGGCCTGCTGACAGCGCGCCTGCTCCTGGCGCATCTGTTGATGCAGCGCCTGGCTGCGCGCCTCAAGCGAAAGGCAAAGCGTGTGGCTCTGCTGACCTTCGCTAAGCGCTGCCTGCCGCTGCGATTCCGGCAGCGGCGCCACCTCCTGCTCCTGCGGCAGGGCGGACAACAGCGTTTCATAGTGCGCGCGTTTTTCGCGCAGCTGCGTCTGCTGCTCCTGCTGCTGCTGCCAGGTTTTCGCTTCCGCCTCGCGTTCGCTGAACCAGCGCGCCTCGTCGCCCGGCTGCGGCGGCGTCAGCGCCAGCTCGCTGAGCTGCCGATGCAGGCTTTCCTGCTGCGCCTGGCAGGCGGATTCTGTCTGCGTGAGCTGCTGTTGCGTTTGCTGGCGCTGGTTTTCCAGCAACTGATGCTGCTGGAGGCGATGAAGCTGCTGTTCATGCTGCGCCTGCTCCTCAAGCCAGGGGGCGATATCGTCCTGCGGCAGGAAGGCTATCTCCAGCGCCGCGCAGAGAGCATGCCACTGTGAGGTGAGCGCTTGCTCCTCTTGTGCAAGGCTTGCCGCTTCGCTTTCCAGTTGCTGCTTCTGCTTTAACAGACTTTCTTGCTGGCCGCGAAGGGTGGCGCCTTCTTTACCCAACTCATCTTTTTCCTGCTCAAGCAACGCCAGCCGCTGTTTATTGAGATCGGGCTTCAGCGCCTGGTAGTGTTCCACGGCCGGGTGTTCCGTCGCGCCGCAGAGCGGGCAGGGACTGCCGGGCTGCAGGCGGTTGCGCTCCTCCACAAGGCTTGCGATGGCGCTCTCCAGCTCGCAGACTTTTTTCGCCTGCGCCACCTCTTCCTGTTTGGCTTTGTAGCGCTGGCGCTTATCGGCAAGCTGTGTTTCCAGCTGTTGTAGCTCCTGCTCAAGCGCGGCCTGCCTTTGCGCCTGGCGGGTTTTGCGCTGCGCCAGCGGGGCGAACTGGGCGTGCAGGACGGAGAGCTTTTCCCGCGTGGCGCGCAGGCGGGTGCTGGCGGCGAGCTGTTCGGCAATCTCATCGGGGGAGAGCGTCAGGCTGACCGGAGCCAGCGCTGCGCGTTTTTGCTCAATCGCCGCGAGACTTTCGCGTAGCGTCTGCGCCTGCTGCTGGTCGCGCTTTTGCTGGCTGAAGGCGGCCCGCCAGCCCGCCAGCTCGCTGCTCCACTGGCGAAAGCGTTCATGTTCAGTAAGCCACGCGGCAAGCTGGCGCAGCCCGTCATCGCAGCGCGCAAGCTCGTCGGCGGCCACCTGGCGGATTTGCTGACGTCGGGTTCGGGCAGTGTGTAAGCGAACTCTTACTTCTTCGTACTGCCGTTGGGTTTCGGCGTGCGCCGCTTCCTGTTCCTGCAAGCGTTGCCAGTAAGGCCGCAGTTTTTCCGCGGGCAGAGCGGCTTCAAGCTTTGCAAGATCCGGCGCGGCGGCCTGTAACGCGCGCGCGGCGTTTTCCACACCGCTGCGGGCCGCCGCCTGCGCCTGCTCAAGCTTCTCGGCGTGCGTGAGCCATTCGTACTGGCGCTGCGTCTGCTGCTGGCGCGACAGCAGCGCATTTTCTTCATCAGTAAGCGCCTGCAAACCTGAGCGCAGTTGCTGCTGCTCTTCATCGCTCAGCAGCTTCACTCCCTGGGCCTGCGCTTCCCGTTTTTCCAGCTCCGCTTTGGCGAGCTTATGCTGTTCAAACACGCGGGCGGAAACCTGACCGTAAATCTCGGTGCCGGTCAGCTCTTCCAGCAGTTCGGCGCGGTCTTTGGCATCGGCATTCAGAAAGGCGGCGAACTGCCCCTGGGAGAGCATCATCGAGCGGGTGAAACGGTCGTAGTCGAGGCCAGTCAGGGCGGCGATGCGATCGAGCTTGTCTTTAACTTTATCGGCGAGGATTTTGCCCGAATCGCAGCGCGCCAGCTCCACGCGCGGCGCCTGGAGCTTGCCGTCCGGCTGGTTGCGGGCGCGGTACTGGCTCCAGAAAGCGCGGTAGGCCACCCCTTTTACTTCAAACTCCACCTCCGCCAGACACTCGGCGGTATCGCGGGTCATCAGGTCGTTTTGCGTCTGCGAGATAGTGTTCAGGCGCGGCGTCTGGTGATAAAGCGCAAGGCAAATGGCGTCCAGCAGCGTGGTTTTCCCCGCGCCGGTCGGGCCGGTGATGGCGAACAGGCCGTTGCTGGCGAAGGGTTCGGCGGTAAAGTCGATTTTCCATTCGCCCTTAAGCGAGTTGAGGTTTTTTAACCGCAGGCTGAGTATTTTCACGCCTCTTCCTCCTGATGCAGGCTTTCCAGCGTTTGCGCGAAGAGGGTGCGAAGCCGCCGCGCTTCCTCTTCTTCCAGCTGTTCCTGCTGCAAACGGCGCTCGAAAACTTCCTCAACGCCCAGCTCGCTCAGCGTTTCGGTTTGCAGCGTACCGAGGTTTTTCTCGCGCAGCTCGCGGCTGCGGCGCAGCAGCACCACTTCCACCGGCAGGTCTTCGGTGAGCTGGGTTATCTGGCGCTGCATATCGTGCAGGAACTGTTCGGTAGCGATTTCAATATCAAGCCACACTTTCGGCCCGGCGGGCGCGTCGCGCCACTGGTTCAGCGCCTGGGCAATCTCCTCAAGCGTGCCTTTTACCACCGCGAGCGGCTGGCTTACCGGCACCGGCAGCGCGGTCACGTCGCGCAGCTTGCCCTGCGTGAACTCCACCAGAAAGACGCTTTTTTCTTTACCTGTTTCATCAAAGCTCAGGGCGATGGGCGAGCCGCTGTAGCGAATATGGTCGCTTGCCGCCACCTTCTGGGCGCGGTGAATGTGGCCGAGCGCGATGTAATCCGCCGCCGGGAAGAGGTGAGCGGGAAAAGCGTCCAGCGTGCCGATGTAGATATCGCGCACCGCGTCGCTTTTGGTCACGCCCACCGTGGTGAGGTGGCCGGTGGCGATGATGGGCAGCGTTTGTTCGCCGCGCAGGGCGCAGGCGGCGTTGTAGCACTGTTCGTAATGCTGCGTGATAGCCTCCAGCAACTGCTGCTGTTTTTCACTGCCGGACTGGCCGCCGCGGCTGCGCAGGATATCGCGCGGGCGCAGAAACGGAATAGGGCAGAGCACCGCGCCGGGCGCGCCGTCGCGACGGTTAAGGATAATCGCCTGGCTTGCCGGATCCTGCCGGGCGCTGGCGATAACGCGGGTGTTCAGGCAGGCGAGCAGCTCGCGGGATTCATTTAACGTCGCCACCGAGTCATGGTTCCCCGCCAGCACAATCAGCTGACACTGCGTAGCCTGCAGCTTCACCACGAAGCGGTTATAAAGCTCGCGCGCGTAGCTTGGCGGCGAGCCGGTGTCGAAAATATCCCCCGCCACGATGATGGCGTCTGCCTGATGTTCCACCGCGGCCTCCAGCAGCCAGTCGAGAAAGGCCTGATGCTCGGCGGCGCGGCTTTTGGTATAAAAATTCTGACCAAGATGCCAGTCGGAAGTGTGGAGGATGCGCATAGATTTCCCTGTGGCGAAAAAGCGAGAGGGTGATTATAAACAAGCAGGCGGGCTGGTGTCCTGAACGGCTTGCCGGACGGGTGTCATAAATGCCGCAGAGGGAGTCATCAGACGGTCATCTTTTCATAAATCTGTCATAAATCTGACGCATAATGGCGCCGCATTGGATAATGTTGACTTTATATTACAGGGCTAATTATGGCGAGACGTATTCTGGTCGTAGAAGATGAAGCACCGATTCGTGAAATGGTCTGTTTTGTGCTCGAGCAAAACGGCTTCCAGCCCGTTGAAGCTGAAGATTATGACAGTGCGGTAAACCAGCTCAACGAACCCTGGCCCGATCTGGTCCTGCTCGACTGGATGCTGCCCGGCGGTTCGGGCATTCAGTTTATTAAGCACCTCAAGCGCGAAGCGATGACCCGCGATATCCCGGTGATGATGCTGACCGCGCGCGGTGAAGAAGAGGACCGCGTACGCGGGCTGGAGACCGGCGCGGACGATTACATTACCAAGCCGTTCTCGCCAAAAGAGCTGGTGGCGCGCATCAAAGCCGTTATGCGCCGCATCTCGCCTATGGCGGTGGAAGAGGTTATCGAGATGCAGGGCCTGAGCCTGGACCCGACCTCTCACCGCGTCATGACCGGCGAAAATCCGCTGGACATGGGGCCGACCGAATTTAAGCTTTTACACTTCTTTATGACGCACCCGGAGCGTGTTTACAGCCGTGAGCAACTGCTGAACCATGTCTGGGGTACCAATGTGTATGTCGAAGATCGTACGGTGGATGTGCATATCCGCCGCCTGCGCAAGGCGCTGGAGCACAGCGGGCATGACAGAATGGTGCAGACGGTGCGCGGTACGGGGTATCGTTTCTCAACCCGTTTTTAACTCATAACCTGGAGTGTGACCGTGCTCGAACGGCTGTCATGGAAAAGGCTGGCTCTGGAGCTGGTGTTGTGTTGTCTCCCGGCGCTGATCCTCGGGGCGTTTTTCGGCTATCTGGCCTGGTTTTTACTGGCGGCGATGACCGGGCTGCTTATCTGGCATTACTGGAACCTGCTGCGTCTCTCCTGGTGGTTATGGGTCGATCGCAGCATGACGCCGCCGCCGGGAAGAGGAAGCTGGGAGCCGCTGCTGTACGGGCTGCACCAGATGCAGTTGCGCAATAAAAAGCGCCGCCGGGAGCTTGGCAATCTTATCAAGCGCTTTCGCAGCGGCGCCGAATCGCTGCCCGATGCGGTGATCCTGACCACTGAAGAGGGCACTATCTTCTGGTGCAACGGTCTGGCGCAGCAGCTCCTTAACCTGCGCTGGCCGGACGACAACGGCCAGAATATCCTCAACCTGCTGCGCTACCCAGAGTTCACCCGCTACCTGCGCGAAAAAAACTTCACCCGCCCGCTTAATCTGGTGCTGAACAACGGCCGTCATCTTGAGTTTCGCGTTATGCCCTACAGCGAACAGCAGTGGCTGATGGTGGCGCGCGACGTGACGCAGATGCACCAGCTCGAAGGCGCGCGGCGTAACTTCTTCGCTAACGTCAGCCATGAATTGCGTACGCCGTTGACAGTATTACAGGGCTACCTGGAGATGATGCAGGAGCAGACGCTGGAAGGGCCGCTGCGGGACAAAGCGCTGCATACCATGCGCGAGCAAACGTCCCGTATGGAAGGGCTGGTGAAACAGCTGCTGACGCTGTCGAAAATTGAAGCGTCGCCCGCGCTGCAGTTGAATGAAAAAGTCGACGTGCCGATGATGCTGCGCGTGGTGGAGCGCGAGGCGGCAACCCTCAGCCAGCAGCGCCATACGCTGACTTTTGATGTTGACGCCACGCTTAAGGTGCTGGGCAATGAAGAACAGCTGCGCAGCGCGATGTCTAACCTGGTCTATAACGCCGTGAACCATACGCCGGAAGGCACGCATATTACCGTGCGCTGGCAGCGTGCGCCGCACGGCGCGCTGTTTAGCGTGGAGGATGACGGGCCGGGCATTGCGGCGGAGCATATTCCGCGTCTGACGGAGCGTTTCTACCGCGTGGATAAGGCCCGTTCACGCCAGACGGGCGGCAGCGGCCTTGGGCTTGCGATAGTCAAGCACGCCATCAGCCACCACGACGCGCGGCTTGAAATCGACAGCGCGCCCGGCAAAGGCGCCCGTTTTTCCTTTCTGTTGCCCGAACGGCTGATTGCCAAAGAGAAAGCGCTCGCCGAGTAATTCCCTTCATGGTGTAAACGCTGCTTGCCAAAGGCCAGTCTGACTGGCCTTTTTTTCTTCTATTACGTTTTCTTATGCCGCACTTACTCTGTTGAGTATTTTTTGTTCGCACGAAAAGGTGGTGCTATTTTTATATCTTAGCGTTTCCCACTATTTCTGATGGCCTGTGCAGAATAATAGTCTGGTTTTGCGATCCCGTATTGCCTTCAAACGTTATAAGCGTTTAAATTGCGCCCCTGCCGTTGGCAGACCGACTGAATTTGCGTAGTTAATCGAAAAACAATTCTTCGCCAACGCAATCGGGAAGCATATCCCGCTGTCTTTTGTCTGAAATGGCCGCGTTTCGTCATGCGGCGAACGTAATAATTTCAACGATTTCAACACCACATCCACAGGCAGTAAATCTTATGACCCACAAGTTAACAACGCGCGACATTATCGCACTGGGCTTTATGACCTTTGCGTTATTCGTTGGCGCGGGCAATATCATTTTCCCTCCCATGGTGGGGTTGCAGGCGGGTGAACACGTCTGGACCGCCGCGCTGGGCTTTTTGATTACCGCAGTGGGCCTGCCGGTGCTGACCGTGGTGGCGCTCGCCCGCGTAGGCGGCGGCATCGATAGCCTCAGCACCCCGATTGGCCGCGGCGCGGGCATTCTGCTCGCCACCGTCGCCTACCTGGCCGTCGGCCCGCTGTTCGCCACGCCGCGCACCGCCACCGTCTCTTTTGAAGTGGGCATCGCCCCGCTGACTGGCGACGGCGCGCTGCCGCTGTTCATCTACAGCCTTATCTACTTCGCGCTGGTCATCCTGGTGTCCCTCTACCCGGGCAAGCTCCTCGATACCGTCGGCAACTTCCTTGCGCCGCTTAAAATTGTGGCGCTGATTGTGCTGGCCGTGGCCGCGATTATCTGGCCGGCGGGCGATATCAGCGTGGCGACCGACGCTTATCAGAAAGCGGCGTTCTCCAACGGCTTTGTGAATGGCTATCTGACCATGGATACGCTGGGCGCGATGGTGTTCGGCATTGTTATTGTCAATGCCGCTCGCTCGCGCGGCGTTAACGAGTCTCGCCTGCTGACGCGTTACGCCATCTGGGCGGGCCTGATGGCGGGCATTGGCCTGACGCTGCTCTACCTGGCGCTGTTCCGTCTGGGCTCCGACAGCTCTGCGCTGGTGGAGCAGTCTGCGAACGGCGCGGCTATCCTGCACGCTTATGTTCAGCACACCTTCGGCGGGGCGGGCAGCTTCCTGCTGGCGGCGCTGATTTTCATCGCCTGCATGGTGACGGCGGTGGGTCTGACCTGCGCTTGCGCGGAGTTCTTCGCCCAGTATCTGCCGCTCTCTTACCGCACGCTGGTCTTTATTCTGGGCGGTTTCTCCATGGTGGTCTCGAACCTGGGCCTGAGCCATTTGATTCAGATCTCCATTCCGGTGCTGACAGCTATTTATCCGCCGTGCATCGTGCTGGTGGTGCTGAGCTTCACCCGCCCGTGGTGGCACCGCTCCGCCCGCGTTATCGCCCCGGCGATGCTCATCAGCCTGCTGTTTGGTTTAATTGATGGCGTGAAAGCGTCGGCGTTGAGCGGTATACTCCCCGGCTGGACCGCACACCTGCCGCTGGGCGACCAGAATCTGGCGTGGCTGCTGCCGACTGTCGCGATGGTTATCATCACGGCAGTCTGGGACCGCGCAGCCGGACGGCAGGTTACCTCCGCCGCCCACTAAATCGATGGGTTAATGTTTAACCACGGGGTCCCGCCCCGTGGTTTTTTATTTTGTTAAGTGGTATTGGAACGATGGAAAACAACAAGCTCAAACGCGGGTTGAGCACCAGACATATCCGTTTTATGGCGCTCGGCTCCGCTATCGGCACCGGGCTTTTTTATGGCTCCGCGGACGCCATTAAAATGGCCGGGCCGAGCGTGCTGCTGGCCTATATTATCGGCGGCGTGGCGGCCTATATCATCATGCGCGCGCTTGGCGAAATGTCGGTCCATAACCCGGCGGCCAGCTCCTTCTCTCGCTATGCTCAGGAGAACCTCGGGCCGCTGGCGGGCTATATTACCGGCTGGACCTACTGCTTTGAGATTTTGATTGTCGCCATCGCCGACGTGACCGCCTTCGGCATCTATATGGGTGTCTGGTTCCCCACCGTGCCACACTGGGTTTGGGTGTTGAGCGTGGTGCTGATTATCTGCGCCATCAACCTGATGAGCGTGAAGGTGTTCGGCGAGATGGAGTTCTGGTTCTCGTTCTTCAAAGTCGCCACCATTATCATCATGATTCTGGCAGGTTTTGGCATCATCATCTGGGGGATCGGCAACGGCGGCCAGCCGACCGGCATTCATAACCTCTGGAGCAACGGCGGCTTCTTCGCCAACGGCTGGATTGGCACCGTAATGGCGCTGCAGATGGTGATGTTCGCTTACGGCGGCATTGAAATTATCGGCATCACCGCCGGCGAAGCGAAAGACCCGGCAACCTCTATTCCGCGTGCCATTAACTCTGTACCGCTGCGTATTCTGGTGTTCTACGTCGGCACGCTGTTTGTAATTATGTCTATCTACCCGTGGAACGAGGTGGGCACCAACGGCAGCCCGTTCGTGCTGACCTTCCAGCATATGGGCATTACCTTCGCGGCGGGCATCCTGAACTTTGTGGTGTTGACCGCTTCGCTTTCCGCTATCAACAGCGACGTGTTCGGCGTGGGCCGCATGCTGCACGGCATGGCGGAACAGGGCAGCGCGCCGAAAGCGTTCGCCAAAACCTCCCGCAACGGCATTCCGTGGGTGACGGTGGTGGTGATGTGCCTGGCGATGCTGCTGGCGGTCTACCTCAACTACGTGATGCCGGAGAATGTCTTCCTGGTTATCGCCTCGCTTGCTACCTTCGCCACCGTCTGGGTGTGGATCATGATCCTGCTGTCGCAGGTGGCGTTCCGCCGTCGGCTGTCGAAAGAAGAGGTTAAGGCGCTGAAGTTCAAAGTGCCGGGCGGCGTGGCGACGACTATCGTCGGCCTGGTGTTCCTCGCCTTTATCATCGCGCTGATAGGCTACCACCCCGACACCCGCATTTCGCTCTATGTGGGCTTCGCCTGGATAGCCTTGCTGCTGGTGGGCTGGGCGTTTAAACGCCGCCGCGCCGCGCGACTGCCTGCCTGATACCGCTCTCCTCCATCCCCGCCGCCTGGCGGGGATGTTGTTTTGGCTCTACGCTTCGAAAGTTGGCTCCGCCTCCCGTCTCCTCCGGCAAAATCACTGCCGGTGAGGAGTGCTTTGCGAAGCGGGTGTGGCATGGTGAGCGCATTTTCTGACACGGGGAGCAGTAGAATGTTGAAAGCCTGGCACCTGCCGGTTGCGCCATTCCTTCAGGAGCGTAAAGCGCGGCTGTATATCACCCTTTGGCTGGCGGGCGACGACCTGCCGGAAAAGGTCATGATGCGTTATGAAAGAGACAACGAAGAGACCGCGGTTGAGATGAAGCGTCAACGCGCTTCTCCTGCGAAAGGGGTGAGCGCCTGGCGCGCCGCCATCGACCTGAGCGAGGGGCAGCCGCGTCGCCGCTACGCTTTTAAGCTGCTCTGGAAAGCGAGGCAGCGCTGGTTTTCTCCGCTGGGCTTTAGCGCTTATCCGCCCGCAAGGCTTGAGATGTTCGCCGTCGACAAGCCTGACGACGGGCCGCACTGGGTGCAGGATCAAATCTTTTACCAAATTTTCCCGGACCGTTTCGCCCGCAGCGAACCGCGCAAGCCAGGTCAGGACAATGTCTATTATTACCACGCGGCAAAACGGGATATTACGCTGCGCGACTGGGATGACCCGGTCACTCAGGAGGAGGGCGGCTCTACCTTTTACGGCGGCGACCTTGACGGCATCAGCGAAAAGCTGCCCTACCTGAAAAAGCTCGGCGTCACCGCGCTTTACCTCAACCCCATCTTCAGCGCGCCGAGCGTGCATAAGTACGATACCCATGACTATCGCCACGTTGACCCGCAGTTTGGCGGCGACGAAGCGCTGCTGCGCCTGCGCAAAAATACCCTTGAAGCAGGCATGAAACTGATTCTCGACGGCGTCTTCAACCACAGCGGCGAAACGCACCCGTGGTTTGACCGCCATAAAACGCACGCAAAAGGCGCCAGCCACAATCCGCAGTCGCCCTGGCGCGACTGGTACAGCTTCTCGCCGGAGGGCCAGGCGCTCGACTGGCTGGGTTTCTCAAGCCTGCCCAAGCTCGACTTCCGCTCCGCAGGGCTGGTGGACGAAATTTACGAAGGCGAGAACAGCATCGTGAAGCACTGGCTAAGCGAGCCGTGGCGCATGGATGGCTGGCGGCTGGACGTGGCGCATATGATTGGCGAAGAAGGCGGGGCGAAAAACAATCTTATCCATGTGGCGGGCATTTCCCAGGCGGCGAAAGCCGTTAATTCGCAAGCCTATATCGTGGGCGAGCACTTCGGCGATGCCCGCCAGTGGCTGCAAAATGATGCCGAAGACGCGGCGATGAACTACCGGGGCTTCTCTATTCCGGTGTGGAGTTTCCTGGCGTGCGTAGATAACTCAGATGAGCCGCAGCAGCTCGACGCCGCCGACTGCGTCACCTGGATGAACCAGTACCGCGCCGGGCTTTCTCACCAGCAGCAGTTGCGCATGTTTAATCAGCTCGACAGCCATGATACGCCGCGGTTTAAAACGCGGCTGGGAGAGTATGTCGCGCGTTTGCCGCTTGGCGTGGTGTGGCTGTTCGCCTGGCCGGGGGTGCCGTGCATTTATTATGGCGACGAAATAGGGCTGGATGGCGGCCACGATCCTTTCTGCCGCAAGCCTTTCCCGTGGGATAAAAAGCAGCAGGACGGCGAACTGCTGGCGCTTTATCAGCGTATGGCGACACTGCGCCGCCGCAGCCAGGCCCTGCGCGCCGGAGGGTGTCAGGTGCTTTATGCCGAAGGGGATGTCATCGTCTTTGTCCGCGTTTATCAGCGCGAACGGGTGCTGGTGGCGATAAACCGCGGCGAGGCTTGCGAGGTGACGCTTTTTGACGAGCCGCTGCTGGCGGGTTGTGAATGGCAACGTCTGGAAGGAGCGGGGGAAATAGCCGGGCTGTCTTTACGGCTTGCAGCAAACACGGCGGCGGTGTTGCGCTCCGACTACTAGCCTTAGGGGGAAAGCGGTAAAGGAATACCGCTTTTTGCTCAGATATGGGAAAGTAGCCGCACTTTCGCCGCAGGGTCTGAAATCAATGGATGAGATTTTTGTTTTTGCCGCACTGCTTGGGCTTTTTTGCGTCGTGGTGGTGCCGACGCTTGCCATCATGGCGCTCAACAAAAGCGGGCGTAACGAATTTGAGCTTGCTCGCCTGCGCGCGCGGGTTGAGGAGCTGGAAGCGCGGCTTGCCGCCGCGCCGCCTGCCGCCGCAGGCGAAACCGCGGGCCACGTCTCTGTCACCGTCGAAACGGCGGATGCGCCACAGACTGCGCCGTCGCCTGCTTTGACCTCTGTACCTGAACCCGCACCCGAACCGGCGGCAGCCAGTGAGTCGGCATCCCCGGTCTGGTCGCGGGCGGTTCGCGTTGTACGGCAAGAGGCGGCAGAAAACCTGCGTAAAGCCTTCCCGCGCCGCGGCGCGAGCCCGCAGGAAGAGGCTTCCGGCCGGGCGGCGGGCGGCCTTCTCTCCAGTCTGCTGCGCTGGTTTATGCAGGGCAATCCGCTCGCCAAAATTGGCGTTATTTTGCTCTTCCTTGGCCTCTCTTTTTTGCTGCGCTATGGCGTCGAGCGCGACCTGCTGCCGCTGGAGCTGCGCGTGGCGGGCGCGGGCGTCGCCGCGCTGGCGTTGCTGGCGTTCGGCTGGCGGCTGCGTCGCAAAGCGCCGTTGTATGGGTTGATCTTGCAGGGCGGCGCGGTGGGCGCGCTCTATATTACGCTCTTTGGCGCTTTCCGGCTCTGGCAGATGCTGCCGATGCCGCTCGCCTTTGGCCTGATGCTTGTCGTCTGCGCGGCGAGCGTGGCGCTCGCGGTGCTGCAGCGCGCGTTGAGCCTCGCGATGCTGGCAAGCCTTGGCGGCTATCTTGCGCCGCTGCTGCTCTCAAGCGGCGGCGGGAGCCATATCGCGCTCTTCTCTTTCTATCTGCTTTTGTCGCTTGGTATTGCGGCGATAAGCTTCTGGCAGCACTGGCGGGAGCTTAACCTGCTGGGGCTGCTGTTTACCTTCGGGGTCGCCGGTCTGTGGGGAATGCGGGCCTGGCAGCCCGGCGACTGGCTGAGTTGCCAGCTCTTCCTGATAGCCAATATTCTGCTTTTCGGCGTGCTGTGCGTGGCGCTGTCGCTGCGCGCGCAAAAACAGCAAAAGATTATCGACGGCGTGTTGCTGTTCGTTCCGCCGCTGGTGGGCTTTGGCATGCAGTATGCCATTACGCGCCACTGGGCTTATGGCCCCGCCTTTTCGGCGCTCGGCTATGGGCTGGTCTATTTATTGCTCGCAAGAATGGCGCTGCGCCGCTATCCCGACCAGGGCAGAATGCTGGCGCTCGGTGGGCTGGCGCTGGGCGGCGCGTTTGTTACGTTAGCTATCCCGCTCGCGCTTTCAGCGCGCTGGACGGCGATGGCCTGGGCGCTGGAAGGGCTGGGGCTGTTGTGGTTTGGAATGCAGCAGGGGCAGCGTCGCATGAGCTACAGCGGCAGCGCGCTGCTGGTGCTGGCGGCGGCGAGCGGCGTTTACGCCTGGAGCAACGGTCTGGGGGTGTTGAACGCCTCGTTTATCAGCGCCGTGCTGGCGCTCTGCTGGTTGGCGGGCGGCTGGCTGTGGCGAGAGCCGCTGCGCATTCTCAGCCGGACGCTGCTTGGCGGCGGCCTGTTTTTCTGGCTGACGGCGCTGCTGCAACTGGCGCGCTGGCCGTTTAACGCGCCGGGCGCCGGCGTCGCCTGCATGCTGGCGCTGCTGACGCTCTCCGTCTGGCTATGGCGATTCAGCGCGCGTCGGTTCCGCTGGCCCGATCTTTCACTCGCCGTCTGGCTGCTGTGGCCGGGCATGGCGGCGACGCTTGCCTGTCAATTGTTGCTTGATGGCACGCTGTTGCGGGCGGGCTGGCCGAGCCTCGTCTGGTGTCTGGCGCTCCCCTCGGCGTTATGGCTGCTGAGAAAAGACGCCGCCGCGCTCTCCGTCAGGCTTCAACAGGGGCTGCACCTTACGCTTTTCTGGTTAGTGCTGCTGGCGTTCGGCGCGGAGATCTGGCGCTTTACGCAAAGCCTGCCCTGGGGCAGCGAGGAGTGGCGAGCCGGTATCATACTGGCGTTCAGCGCGCTTATCGTGCTGCTGGTGAATCAGGCGATTCGCCGTCAGTGGTGGCCCTTCGCCCGCTGGCCTGCGCTTTACTGCGGACCCGGTTTATTACCGCTGGCGCCCGGCCTGCTGCTGTTGCTGATAACCGCCAACCTGATGGATGGCGTGATGACGACGTGGCGTTACCTGCCGCTTATCAACCCGCTTGAGCTCGGCGCTGGGTTCGGGCTGCTGGCGCTGGCGGTATGGTGGCGGCTGCTCTCGCGCTGGTGGGCCGCGCGGCTGCGCCAGGTTGCCTCATGGACGCCGCTGGTTTTACCGGCGCTGCTTTTCTGGTGGGGCAATGGCGTGGTGTTGCGGACCCTCGCCTGGGCAGACGCCATTCCCTGGCAGATGGAGACGCTCTGGGGATCAAGGCTGGTGCAGACCACTTTCGCCTTGCTGTGGATGCTGCTCGCGCTGCTGCTGATGGTGCGCGCTACCCGGCGTCGCGCGCGCCAGAGCTGGTTTTGCGGAGCCGGGCTGCTGGGCGTGGTCATCGTGAAACTCATGCTGGTGGACAGCGCGGGCGGTGGCGGACTGGCGCGCGCCGTGGCTTTTATTGGCGTGGCGGTGCTGGTGCTCATCGTCGGCTATTTTTCTCCGCTGCCGCCCAAAGCGGCGCAGCCGGTTTCTGCGGATCAAGGAGATGCGCAATGAAAAGGTTATACGCAGGCATAATTGGCGCGATGGCGGCGTTTTCCGCCGTCTGCTACGGGCAAAACGCGCCGGAAAGCCCGCAGGATTACCTGCGCGGCGTGGAGCTAAGCGCGCAAGGCGGCTCTCCCTGGTATCAGGTTCCGCTGCCTGAGGCGGTCTATCAACAAAGCGCCTGGGCGGATCTGCGCGACATCCGGGTCTTTAATCAGCAAGGGGCGAGCCTGCCTTTTGCGCTGGAAACCACCGTCCCGCCTGCGCCGGCGCCGCAGACGGCGCCGCTGACGTTGTATAAGCTTGAATCGCAGCCTTTACAGCAAAAGGATGAAGAGGGTAACCGCGCCGTGCTGCTGAAAACGCCAGAGGGCGTGGAGATCCGCCTCGCCAGCCAACGCGATGAAACGCTGAGCGGTACCTGGCTTATCCCGCTGGGAGAAGGCGAAGCCGGGAGCGCACTGAAGCAACTGCGCTTTAGCTGGCCGCGCCAGCGCGAGGGCTGGCAGGCGCGCGTCGATATCTACAGCAGCGAAGGGCTGCGCCACTGGCAGCCGGAGATAAGCGATGCGCCGCTGATGGACCTGACCTCCGGCGATAACCGGCTGTTGCTCGATAAGCTGGACTTTGACGCAGGTCTGGCGCTTTCCGGCGCTAAGTACCTGCTGGTGATTGTAAAAAACGCCAGCGCACCGCTCGATTTCACCGCCGTCAGCGGAGAATGGCAGACTGCGCACCTGCAACCGGCGCGTATCGCTTTACCGGCGCAAGGCGAAAAAACCGCGGAGGACACGGCGGTCTATCGCTGGGCGCGGCCGCAGCCGCTGGATGCGCTGACGCTGCGCCCGGCGCAGGAGAATGCCGTCATGCCGGTGGAAATTGAGTACCGCAGCGATGAGAAAGCGCCGTGGCGACCGCTGGCCCGCACCGTGATTTATCGTCTTCCGGATAGTCCTGCCGTGTCTGTGCCCCTTCAGGGCGAACCGATTGCAGCCGTTCGCGTGAAGGCAATCAACCAGCGCCTGGGAGACACGCTTGTAGAGGTGACCGGCGAGCGCGATGAAAAGACCCTTATCTTTAACGCCCAGGGGAATGGCCCGTTCCTGCTTGCCTGGGGCAACGGCGCGGCGACGCCCCAGACGCTGGCATTACAGGCGCTCATACCTGCAAAGGGAAATAAGGCGGCGAGCCTGGACGCGCTGCCTTACGCTCAGGCCGGTAAGCAGGTTGAACTGGGCGGCGAGGCGCGCCTGACGGCGAAAGACCCGGCTGCGCAGCGCAACCAGCTGCAAACCTGGCTTATCTGGGGCGTACTGGTGGCGGGCGCCGCCGGGCTGCTGCTGCTCGCCTGGCGGCTGTGGCGGGAGGTCAACGCAGGGAAAGCGGTCTGACTCAGAGCGTTTTCTCCTGCGCCATCGCCATCATGCGCGGGTAGAACTGCCAGAATTTCGCTTCAAGCGCATCGTAATGGGCGTCCAGGTCGTGCCAGGAGTCGCCCAGCGCGGCGAGGCGCGGGCGGCGGATAGCCATTCTGTCGAGCACGCCTGCGATGTAATCCATTTCGCTGTAGCGCTCAAGCCAGCGCTCCGACCACAGAAAGTTATTGAGATTCACAAAGCGGGGCGGAGTAGAGGGCAGCGCCGGAACGATTTGCTCGCGCGAGAGCGCGACAAAATCGCCAAGCGGCAGCGCCGGGGAGAGCGTCTCCCAGTGGCGCGAAAGAAAATGGTCCCACATCACGTCAAGCGTGATGGGCGCCACGCGGCGCGTTTGCGGGCGAAACCACTCTCGCGCCTCGCGCACTTCCGGCAGGTTATCGGTCATCACGTCAACGCGACGGTGCATCTGGATGCCCGCCGCCACCTCGCCAGACCACTCGTCATGGGGATTGCCGCGGACAAAATCCGCCATCAGGTTGCCAAGCAGCGAGCTTTCAGCAAGGTGGGCAAGGTGGAGGTGTGCAAGGAAATTCATAATTCTCTTTTCCGAAATGGGCCATAAAGCGGCTTACTGGTTGCAGGGAAAGCGCCCCGGCACTAGACTAAGCCGCTTGTTTTTTACGTCTGAGTTTCTTGCCATGCGCGTAGCTGATTTCTCCTTTGAACTGCCTGAATCCCTGATTGCTCATTATCCTCAACCGCAACGCAGCGCCTGCCGTCTGCTCTCGCTGGACGGACCAACGGGGCAGCTCACGCATGGCACTTTCACCGATCTGCTCGATAAGCTCAAGCCTGGCGACCTGCTGGTGTTCAACAACACCCGCGTTATCCCGGCGCGCCTGTATGGTCGTAAAGCCAGCGGCGGCAAAATCGAACTGCTGGTAGAGCGCATGCTGGATGAAACCCGCGTGCTGGCGCACATTCGCGCGTCGAAAGCGCCGAAGCCGGGCGCTGAGCTGCTGCTGGGCGATGATGAAAGCGTACAGGCTACCATGGTGGCGCGCCACGACGCGCTGTTCGAAGTGAAGTTTAACGACGAACGCCCGGTGCTGGATATCCTCAACGCCATCGGCCATATGCCGCTGCCGCCTTACATCGAGCGCCCGGACGAAGAGGCGGACCGCGAGCTTTATCAGACCGTCTACAGCCAGAAGCCTGGCGCGGTCGCGGCGCCGACGGCGGGCCTGCATTTTGATGAGCCTCTGCTCGCCGCGCTGCGTGAAAAAGGCATCGAGATGGCGTTTGTGACGCTGCACGTAGGCGCAGGCACCTTCCAGCCGGTGCGCGTGGACAGCATTGAAGATCACATCATGCACTCTGAATATGCCGAAGTGCCGCAGGATGTGGTGGACGCAGTGCTGGCCGCGAAAGCGCGCGGCAACAACGTGGTGGCCGTGGGCACGACCTCTGTGCGCTCGCTGGAAAGCGCGGCGCAGGCGGCGAAAAACAGCCTTATCGAACCCTTCTTCGGCGACACGCAAATCTTTATCTATCCGGGCTACCAGTGGAAAGTCGTTGATGCGCTGGTCACCAACTTCCACCTGCCGGAATCGACGCTTATCATGCTCGTTTCCGCTTTTGCTGGTTATCAGCACACCATGCGCGCCTATAAAGAGGCGGTAAAAGCGGAATATCGCTTTTTCAGCTACGGCGACGCGATGTTTATCACGCATAATCCGCAGGCCGTAAACGAACGCCCCGGCGAGTAACTTTGCGGGAAAGGCCGATACGCAGCCGTTTGTCGGGCCAGCGGCGATAAATTTATACAGCATACCGCGCCGCAGAAGCTCTCTGCGGCGCTTGTTTACTCATCAGACTGTTTCTCTGATGCTGGAGGAAATGTGAAGTACGAACTGCAAACCACTGACGGGCGCGCGCGCCGCGGCCGTCTGATTTTCGATCGCGGCGTGGTGGAAACGCCGGCTTTTATGCCCGTTGGCACCTACGGCACCGTAAAAGGGATGACGCCGGAAGAGGTGGAAGCCACCGGCGCGCAGATTATCCTTGGCAACACTTTCCACCTGTGGCTGCGCCCGGGTCAGGAAATTATGAAGCTGCACGGCGACCTGCACGATTTTATGCAGTGGAAAGGCCCTATCCTCACCGACTCCGGCGGCTTCCAGGTCTTCAGCCTGGGCGATATTCGTAAAATCACCGAAGCGGGTGTTCACTTTCGCAACCCGATTAACGGCGACGCTATTTTCCTCGACCCGGAAAAGTCGATGGAGATCCAGTACGATCTCGGCTCCGATATCGTCATGATCTTTGACGAGTGCACGCCTTACCCGGCGGACTGGGATTACGCTAAACGCTCGATGGAGATGTCGCTGCGCTGGGCGAAACGCAGCCGCGACCGTTTTGACTCGCTCGGCAACAAAAACGCGCTGTTCGGCATCATTCAGGGCAGCGTTTACGAAGATTTACGCGATATCTCCGTTAAGGGTCTGGTGGAAATAGGCTTTGATGGCTACGCTGTCGGCGGCCTGGCGGTCGGCGAGCCGAAGGAAGATATGCACCGCATTCTGGAGCATGTCTGCCCGCAGATCCCGGCGGACAAGCCACGATACCTGATGGGCGTGGGCAAACCGGAAGATCTGGTCGAAGGGGTGCGTCGCGGCATCGATATGTTCGACTGCGTCATGCCGACGCGCAATGCCCGCAACGGCCATCTTTTCGTCACCACCGGCGTGGTAAAAATCCGTAACGCGAAGTACAAAAGCGACACGGCGCCGCTTGATGAAGAGTGTGATTGCTATACCTGTCGCAATTATTCACGCGCCTACTTGCATCATCTCGATCGTTGCAACGAAATATTGGGCGCGCGCCTGAATACCATTCATAACCTGCGCTATTACCAGCGCGTAATGGCTGGTTTACGCAAGGCTATTGAAGAGGGTAAATTAGAGCACTTCGTAGCGGACTTCTACCAACGTCAGGGGCGGCCGGTGCCTCCGTTGAACGTTGATTAATTTAATAATGAGGGAATTTTAATGAGCTTTTTTATTTCTGATGCGGTAGCGGCAACTGGTGCTCCGTCGCAGGGCAGCCCGATGTCACTGATCCTGATGCTGGTGGTTTTTGGTCTGATCTTCTATTTCATGATCCTGCGCCCGCAGCAGAAGCGCACCAAAGAGCATAAAAAGCTGATGGACTCCATCGCGAAAGGCGATGAAGTGCTGACCAACGGTGGCCTGGTGGGCCGCGTGACCAAAGTGGCTGAAAACGGCTACATTGCAATCGCGCTGAACGACACCACCGAAGTGGTTATCAAACGTGACTTCGTCGCAGCCGTCCTGCCGAAAGGCACCATGAAGGCGCTGTAATCTTTCGTTTTCCCAAAGGGAACTGCCGTGTTAAACCGTTATCCTTTGTGGAAGTACATCATGCTGGTCGTCGTGATTCTCGTCGGCCTGCTTTACGCACTTCCCAACCTGTATGGTGAGGATCCGGCTGTTCAGATCACTGGCGCGCGCGGCGTCGCCGCCAGTGAGCAAACGCTGATCCAGGTCCAGAACACCTTAAAAGAAGAAAAAATTACCGCCAGGTCTGTGGCACTGGAAGAGGGCGCTATTCTCGCCCGTTTTGACTCCACCGACACGCAGCTGCGCGCCCGTGAAGCGCTGATGGGCGTGCTGGGCGACAACTATGTCGTCGCGCTGAACCTCGCCCCTGCAACCCCTCGCTGGCTGACGGCGCTCAACGCTGAACCGATGAAGCTGGGTCTTGACCTGCGCGGCGGCGTTCACTTCCTGATGGAAGTGGATATGGACACCGCTCTCGGCAAGCTTCAGGAGCAGAATATCGATGGCCTGCGCAGTGACCTGCGCGAAAAAGGCATTGCGTATACCAACGTTCGCAAAGCGGATAACTATGGCGTGACCATCGCGTTTCGCGACGCGTCGGCGCGTGATAACGCGGTCACTTACCTGACAGGCCGCCACCGCGATCTGGTTATCTCCAACCAGGGCGACAACAGCCTGCGCGCGGTGATGACCGACGCTCGTCTGAAAGAAGCCCGTGAATATGCGGTGCAGCAGAATATCAACATCCTGCGTAACCGCGTAAACCAGCTCGGCGTTGCTGAACCGCTGGTGCAGCGTCAGGGCGCAGACCGCATCGTGGTTGAGCTGCCAGGTATTCAGGACACCGCGCGCGCCAAAGAGATTCTGGGCGCGACCGCCACGCTTGAGTTCCGTCTGGTAAACACTAACGTTGATCAGGCCGCCGCCGCGTCCGGCCGCGTGCCGGGTGATTCGGAAGTGAAACAGACGCGTGAAGGCCAGCCGGTTGTACTTTATAAGCGCGTTATCCTGACCGGCGACCATATTACCGACTCCACTTCCAGCACTGATGAATATAACCAGCCGCAGGTTAACATTTCGCTGGACAGTGCGGGCGGCAACATCATGTCTAACTTCACCAAGGACAACATCGGCAAGCCGATGGCGACCCTGTTTGTGGAGTACAAGGACAGCGGTAAGAAAGACGCTAATGGCCGCGCGGTGCTGGTGAAGCAGGAAGAGGTTATCAACGTCGCGAATATTCAGTCGCGTCTTGGCAACAGCTTCCGCATCACAGGCATCAATAACCCGAACGAAGCGCGTCAGCTTTCGCTGCTGCTGCGTGCGGGCGCGCTGATTGCGCCGATTCAGATTGTTGAAGAGCGCACCATCGGCCCAACCCTTGGTATGGAAAACATCAAGCAGGGTCTGGAAGCATGCCTCGCCGGTCTTGCTGTCTCCATTATCTTCATGGTCTTCTTCTATAAGAAGTTTGGTCTTATCGCGACTACCGCGCTGATTGCCAACCTGGTGCTGATTGTCGGCATTATGTCGCTGCTGCCGGGGGCGACGCTGACCATGCCGGGTATTGCGGGCATTGTGTTAACCCTTGCGGTGGCGGTGGACGCCAACGTGCTTATCAACGAGCGTATCAAAGAAGAGCTCAAGAACGGGCGTACGGTGCAGCAGGCGATCGATGAAGGTTACCGCGGCGCGTTCAGTTCGATTTTTGATGCGAACGTGACGACGCTCATCAAGGTTATCATCCTGTATGCGGTGGGTACCGGCGCGATTAAAGGCTTCGCCATTACTACCGGCATCGGCGTGGCGACCTCTATGTTTACTGCCATCGTCGGCACCCGTGCCATCGTAAACCTGTTGTACGGCGGCAAACGCATCAACAAGCTGTCTATCTGAGGAGTGCGTTGTGGCACAGGAATATACCGTTGAACAATTGAACCATGGCCGTAAAGTCTATGACTTTATGCGCTGGGACTACTGGGCCTTCGCCATCTCTGGTCTGCTGCTCGTCGCTTCCATCATCATCATGGGCGTGCGCGGCTTTAACTGGGGGCTGGATTTCACCGGCGGTACAGTCATTGAAATTTCGCTGGAAAAACCGGCGGATATGGATTTGATGCGTGAAGCGCTGGAGAAAGCGGGCTTTGAAGAGCCGCTGCTGCAGAACTTCGGCAGCAGCCGCGACATTATGGTGCGCATGCCGCCTGCCCAGGGCGAAACCGGGGGCCAGGAACTCGGCAGCAAAGTGGTGAGCGTCATTAATGACGCCACCAGCCAGAACGCCGCGGTGAAACGTATCGAGTTTGTCGGCCCGAGCGTCGGCGCCGACCTCGCCCAGGCGGGGGCGATGGCCCTGCTGGTGGCGCTGATCTCCATCCTCGTTTACGTCGGCTTTCGCTTCGAATGGCGTCTGGCGGCGGGCGTGGTTATCGCGCTGGCGCACGACGTGGTGATCACCATGGGCGTGCTGTCGCTCTTCCATATTGAGATTGACCTGACCATCATCGCATCGCTGATGTCGGTCATCGGTTACTCGCTGAACGACAGCATCGTGGTTTCCGACCGTATTCGTGAGAACTTCCGCAAGATTCGCCGCGGAACGCCTTACGAAATTTTTAACGTGTCGCTGACCCAGACGCTGCACAGGACCTTAATCACCTCCGGCACGACGCTTGTGGTGATCCTGATGCTCTACCTCTTCGGCGGCGCGATGCTGCAGGGCTTCTCGCTGACAATGCTTATCGGTGTTTCCATCGGTACCGCGTCGTCTATCTACGTGGCTTCTGCGCTGGCGCTGAAGCTGGGTATGAAACGTGAACACCTGCTGCAGCAGAAGGTCGAGAAAGAAGGGGCGGACCAGCCCTCAATCCTGCCGTAAGGCCTGGAAACTGAAAAAACCGCGAACCTGTTTCGCGGTTTTTTTTCGTCTGCAAAAAGGCTCCTGACAGGATGCTGTCAGGAGCAGGGGGTTACGCTTGCCTTGTCGCTAATCAACAGAGGAACAACGCAATGAATAACCCAATCAACTGGTTTGAAATTCCTGTAGAGGATTTAAATCGCGCTATCGCCTTTTACGAAAAGCTGTTCGATGCTGCTTTCAGACGCGAAACGATAGCCGGTATCGACATGGCTGTTTTTCCGCACGTTAAGCCTGCAACCGGGGGCGCGCTGGTAAAAATGGCGGGGCTTACGCCCGGCGACCAGGGCACGGTGGTTTATCTGCACACGCCTGACCTTCAGGCGGCGCTTGAGAAAGTGCAGGAGGCGGGCGGTCGTTGCTGTATGCCCCCACAGGCGCTGCCGCATAATATCGGCACGATAGCGATGATTATCGACAGCGAAGGCAACCGCGTTGGGTTGCATCAGCCTGCCTGACGGCTGATATACTCGCCAGCCCTGTCTGCATACCGGGCAGGGCTTCAACAAAAGGCGTTCCATGAGCAGACGAGCTGACCGGCTTTTTCAGATAGTGCAGATTTTACGTGGAAAACGACATGTCACCGCGCGGCTGCTGGCCGAGCGGTTAGCGGTTTCAGAGCGCACTATTTATCGCGATATCCAGGACCTTTCGCTTTCCGGCGTGCCGGTACGGGGCGAGGCGGGGAGCGGTTACAGCCTGCTTGCCGGCTTCGACCTGCCGCCGTTAATGCTGACGCCCGGGGAGGTGGAAGCGACGATCGCCGCGCTGAGAATGGTGCAAACCTGGAGCGGAAATGCGATGGCCCAGGCGGCGGAGTCGGCTCATGAAAAGCTGCTTGCCGTGCTCTCACCCGAGCGGCGCCTCATCGCCGAACGAAGCCGCATTCTGGCCCCCGATTTTGACCGTTATCCCCAGGTCCGCCGCTGGTTTGACGTCTGCCATGAAGCTATCAATAGCCTTCAGGTTTTACATATCCGCTATCAGGACGAGCAGGGGAGAGCGACGCAGCGAAATATATATCCGCTCGGTTTGTCTTTCTGGGGCGAGCATTGGGTCATGGTGAGCTGGTGCGAAACCCGTGAGGATTACCGCTGCTTTCGGCTTGATCGCTGCAGTGACATAAGCCTTGCGGGCAGGGCGTTTTCGCCGCGCGCGGATTTATCGCTACAGGACTTTTTACGACGGCAGAAGCGGGAAAAGCGGGAAAAGGAGAGGGAATAAAAAGCCAGCCGCTGGATAACGGCTGGCGTTGGCAAATCAGAAGTTGTAACCGACCACCAGGTAACCACCCCAGCCGGTAGTGCGGGTGTTGTAGCGGGTAAAGGCCAGTTCAGCATCGTCATTCCACTGACCGCCGTTGTGCCAGTAACGCGCCACTACGGAGTAGTGCCAGTGGTCATAGTTCAGCGCCAGGATATGGCTGGAGGCGATGGAGTCATTAGTGCGCGACTTCACGCCGTTCAGGGCATAACCGGATTCATCGCCGAGGTCTGAACCCCAGTCAAAGTTGGTGAAGCCGATATAGCTCAGGTTGCCGCCCCACAGCTGGGTGATCGGCACAAAGTATTTCACTTTGAAACGGTAACCGTCCCACTCGTTCTGGTTTGCCGCCCCGTAGTTCTGCCACTGGTATTTAGCATACACGTTCAGAGAGAGGCTCATCGGCAGGCCCGTGTCGATATCGGTACCCAGACCCATATACCAGGTGCTCTGGCGGCCCGACTCGTTGCGACCCATGTCATAGATATAGTTGTTCGCGAAATACCACTCTTTAAACGGACCGAACGCCAGGCTGGTGCCGGTCAGCTTGTCGATAGAAAAACGCGGTTCGATTTCCATAAACAGCGGGGAGCCATGGTTCCAGATACCTTTAGCGTCGGTGTTGCCGCCGAAGAACACCGGAGCGTCCAGGTAACCATAGAAATCAAACCAGTCTTTCTTAGCGAAGGCTTCGTATTCCAGATAGGTATCGTTGCGGATAGTCGGTCCGAAGCGGGTGTGATAGCTCCCTACAACGTTAACGCTCTGGTGCCACCAGTCAGAAACGAACTCGCTGTTGCTGGTATCAGCAGCGTTTGCAGCGAAAGAAGCGGAAAGCGCCAGCGCAGCACCGGCAGCCAGAATAATTTTTTTCATAATTATGCCACTGTTTTAAGGAAATCCCGTAAGCGGGAAGAGTAAAACGCACCCGGTAATTCGCGAACAACCGTTACCGTCTGGATGAGGCCCCTATTATAGAAATCCTCGCTCACAAAAATATGTGTTGTTTCACATTCTTCTCATGTACGTAATCGATTGCGTTCACGTTTGCGTACATTGAACGTCGCGATTCTAGCGGCTTTGGTTTTCCAAGCCAAACAAAACGGCATCAAAGGATGACGGTTGAATGAAATTTGTGCGAAAAAGGCAAGGCGGGGGATAAGCTTTCTGTGCTGTGCTTTGTAACAAAACGCAAGGCCGGTTTCTCTGCCGGCCTGTGAGTGCGTTAATCCTGCAAAAGCGGCTGAATATCGTGGATACGCAAGAAACCCAGCTGTTCCGGCGTAATACCATGGAGCGTCAGCGGAATGGCGATATCGCTCGGCGCAAGCTGGCTCGCCGGGGCGCTGAACTGCTGGTTCTGCACGTTCACTTCCTGGTAATTTTCGGTCGTGCCCTGCAGTTGTCCCCATTCAACGGTGCCGGTAAAAGAGGGCAGCGCCGTGTTTGATTCGCCATGAATATTCAGCGTGGCCAGCGTGCCATTCGCGGTGGCGCTAATGTTGCTTACTGACATGCGCAGCATGCCAAGCTGGCTGTTGAGCCGCGCCGGGGTATTGGCGCCCGGCAGCAAATAAACGCCGCTGGCGGATTTCGCATTAAGTGCGTTTTGCTGGGTGATTTTTACAGTCTCTTTTTTCAGCTGCGTCATTTCGCTGTTTAGCGTGCTCACGCTCTGGTGCATCTGGCGCACCTCGCTTTGCGGGGCGCAGGCGCTTAACACCAGCACGCTGGCGGCGGTTAACAGCTTCAGGTAACGTCTTGTCATAGTAGAAATTCCTTAAAAATAGCCTCTGCTAAGCGTAGAACGGGCTACCCTTGTTGCCATAGCGATTTATTCTCAAAACGTTGCGCCTTTGTAGTCCCGGCAGTTCAGGGTAAACTACGGGAAGTTAACTTTGTCTTTCAGGAAGCGCTATGCATTGCCCATTTTGTCTCGCTGTGGACACCAAAGTCATTGATTCCCGCCTGGTAGGCGAAGGTTCCTCGGTTCGCCGCCGCCGCCAGTGCCTGGTCTGCCACGAGCGCTTCACCACCTTTGAAGTGGCGGAGCTGGTTATGCCGCGCGTGGTAAAAAGCAATGACGTGCGCGAGCCTTTCAATGAAGACAAGCTGCGCAGCGGCATGCAGAAGGCGCTGGAGAAGCGTCCGGTCAGCTCTGATGACGTGGAAATGGCTATCAACCATATCAAATCGCACCTGCGCGCCACCGGCGAGCGCGAAGTGCCCAGCAAAATGATCGGCAACCTGGTGATGGACCAGCTGAAAAAGCTCGATAAGGTGGCTTATATCCGCTTCGCCTCGGTCTACCGCAGCTTCGAAGATATCCGCGAATTTGGCGAAGAGATCGCCCGCTTACAGGATTAACGCATGTCCGATGAAATTTACATGGCGCGCGCGCTTAAGCTTGCGAGCCGCGGACGCTTTACCACGCATCCTAACCCTAACGTCGGTTGTGTCATTGTTAAGGATGGCGACATCGTCGGCGAGGGGTTTCACCTGCGGGCGGGCGAGCCGCATGCGGAAGTGCATGCATTACGGATGGCTGGGGAGAAAGCGCGAGGCGCGACGGCGTACGTCACGCTTGAGCCCTGCAGTCATCATGGGCGCACGCCGCCCTGCTGCGAAGCGCTGATTGCGGCGGGAGTAACCCGTGTCGTCGCGGCGATGCAGGACCCGAATCCGCAGGTCGCGGGGCGCGGCCTTTATCGCCTGCAACAGGCGGGCGTTGAAGTCAGCCACGGGCTGATGATGAGTGAAGCCGAGCGGCTTAATAAAGGTTTTCTTAAACGCATGCGCACCGGCTTTCCTTATATTCAGCTGAAGCTTGGCGCGTCGCTCGACGGCCGCACGGCGATGGCGAACGGCGAAAGTCAGTGGATAACCTCACCGCAAGCGCGCCGCGATGTACAGCGTCTGCGCGCGCAGAGCCACGCCATTCTCTCCACCAGCGCAACGGTGCTGGCGGACGACCCGGCGCTGACGGTGCGCCGGGAAGAGCTCGGCGCGGATACGCAGGCGCTTTATCCTCAGGAGAATCTTCGCCAGCCGCTGCGCGTGATTATCGACAGCCATAACCGCGTTACGCCGCAGCATCGCGTTGTGCAGCAGCCGGGAGAAACCTGGCTTGCGCGCACCCGGGCGGATGACGCGCTATGGCCGCAGAGCGTCGAACAGCTGATTGTGCCGGAGCATAACGGCCGCCTCGACCTGGTGCTGCTGATGATGCAGCTTGGCAAGCGGCAGATTAACAGCGTCTGGGTGGAAGCTGGCGCGCAGCTTGCGGGCGCGCTGCTGCAGGCGGGGCTGGTGGATGAGCTTATCGTCTACCTGGCGCCGACGCTGCTGGGCGATAATGCGCGCGGCCTTTTTCAACTGCCGGGCCTTGAGCGGCTTGCCGATGCGCCGCAGTTTGCATTCAACGAGATACGTCCCGTTGGCCCTGATATCTGTCTGCATTTAACGCCTGCGTGAAACCGGTGCGGTAAAACGTAAGCAGTGCTGCAAAGATTATGATAAAATCCGCCCCCCTGCGGGGGCTACATAACCCTAAGGTAAGAGTATGAACATTATTGAAGCTACCGTTGCTGCCCCGGACGCTCGCGTCGCCATCACCATCGCGCGTTTTAACAACTTCATCAACGACAGCCTGCTCGAAGGCGCTGTCGATGCGCTCAAGCGCATCGGCCAGGTAAAAGATGAAAATATCACCGTGGTTTGGGTGCCTGGCGCATATGAGCTGCCGCTCGCGGCGCAAGCGCTGGCGAAAACCGGTAAATACGACGCGGTTATCGCGCTCGGTACGGTGATTCGCGGCGGCACCGCCCACTTTGAATATGTGGCAGGCGGCGCCAGCAATGGCCTGGCTCACGTAGCCCAGGAGAGCGAAATCCCGGTAGCCTTTGGCGTACTCACCACTGAAAGTATTGAACAAGCCATCGAACGCGCTGGCACCAAAGCCGGCAACAAAGGCGCCGAAGCGGCGCTGACCGCGCTTGAAATGATTAATGTCCTGAAAGCTATCCAAGCCTGAATTTTGTAAGGGGAATTCCGTGAAACCTGCTGCTCGTCGCCGCGCCCGTGAGTGTGCCGTCCAGGCGCTCTACTCCTGGCAGTTGTCCCAGAACGACATCGCTGATGTTGAATACCAGTTCCTGGCGGAACAGGACGTAAAAGATGTGGACGTCATGTATTTCCGCGAACTGCTCTCCGGGGTGGCGACCAACAGCGCATATCTCGATGGGCTGATGAAGCCTTACCTGTCCCGTCAGCTCGAAGAGCTGGGCCAGGTCGAGAAAGCGGTGCTGCGTATCGCCCTGTTCGAACTCTCTAAACGTGACGATGTGCCATACAAAGTCGCCATCAACGAAGCGATCGAACTGGCGAAAACCTTCGGCGCTGAAGACAGCCACAAGTTCGTCAACGGCGTTCTCGATAAAGCCGCCCCGCAGATCCGCCCCCACAAAAAGTAATCTCAGGGCCGGTTTTCCGGCCCTTTCTTCTTTTCCTGCTGAGGCATAACGTATGGCTTGCGGCGAATTTTCATTGATTGCTCGCTACTTTGATCGCGTCAGAACGGCCCGCCTGGATGTGGAAACCGGTATTGGCGACGATTGCGCGCTGCTGAACGTGCCGGAAAAACAGACGCTGGCGATAAGCACCGATACGCTGGTTTCGGGCATCCATTTTTTGCCGGATATCGATCCGCGCGATCTGGGCTATAAAGCGCTGGCGGTGAACTTAAGCGATCTGGCCGCCATGGGCGCGACGCCCGCGTGGCTGACGCTCGCGTTGACCTTGCCGGAAGTGGACGAGGCCTGGCTTGCGGCATTCAGCGATAGCCTGTTTGAGCAATTGAGCTATTACGAAATGCAGCTGATTGGCGGCGACACGACCCGCGGCCCGCTCTCCATGACGCTTGGCATTCACGGCCTGGTGCCGTTGGGTCGCGCGCTTAAGCGCGCCGGCGCGCGTCCGGGCGACTGGATTTATGTGACCGGCACGCCGGGCGACAGCGCCGCCGGGCTGGCGATTTTACAAAATCAGCTTCAGGTTTCCGATGCGCAATGCGCTGACTACCTGGTGCAGCGTCACCTGCGGCCGACGCCGCGCGTGCTGCAGGGCCAGGCGCTACGCGATCGCGCCAGCGCCGCTATCGATCTCTCTGACGGGCTTATCTCTGATCTCGGTCATATCCTTAAGGCGAGCGATTGCGGCGCCCGCGTAGAACTCAACGATCTGCCGTTATCGGAACAGCTGCGCAGCGTGACGACGCTTGAACAGGCGCAGCGCTGGGCGCTTTCCGGCGGCGAAGATTATGAACTCTGTTTCACCGTACCGGAGCTTAACCGCGGCGCGCTGGATGTGGCGCTCGGTCATCTGGGCGTGCCGTTTACCTGTATCGGCCAGGTCATGCCGCCTTCGGAAGGCATGCAGTTTGTGCGCGACGGCGAGCCGGTAACACTAAACTGGAAAGGCTATGACCACTTCAAAACCGCTTAAGGATGTGGCGAAAAGCCGCCTGAAACTCAGTAATCCCTGGCATCTGCTGGCGACGGGATTCGGCAGTGGGCTAAGTCCCTGGGTGCCCGGCACCATGGGGTCGCTTGCCGCTATCCCGTTCTGGTATCTGATGACCTTTTTACCCTGGCAGCTTTACTCGCTGGTAATAATGCTAGGCATTAGCCTTGGCGTTTATCTGTGTCATCAGACCGCCAGAGATATGGGCGTGCACGATCATGGCGCTATCGTCTGGGATGAATTTATCGGCATGTGGATAACGCTGATGGCGCTGCCCACTGGCGACTGGCAATGGGTCGCCGCGGGGTTTGTTATTTTCCGCATTCTGGATATGTGGAAGCCGTGGCCGATCCGCTGGTTCGATCGTAACGTGCACGGCGGCATGGGGATCATGGTGGATGATATTGTCGCCGGAGTTATCTCGGCCGGGATCCTCTACTACATTGGCCACCATTGGCCGATTGGCATCCTCTGAGTTATTCCCCCTCGCCGTCAGGGGAGGGGGAAGGCTTTTTTAGCGGAAACCCACCACGGCGTGGCGCTGGTAAGGCATTTCCAGCTCGGCGATTTCGCTATCGGTAAGCGTCACATCCACCGCCTGCGCTAATTCTTCAAGCTGTTCTTCACGCGACGCGCCAATAATCGGCGCGGCAATGCCAGGCTTGCTGAGCACCCAGGCAATCGCCACTTGCGCGCGGGTCAGCCCTTTATCTTCTGCGATGCGTCCCAGACGCTCGGCAATCTGCGCGTCGGTCTGGTCATTTTCGTTATAGAGCGTTTTGCCAAATTCATCCGATACCGAGCGAGCCGTGGCTTCGCCCCAGGGGCGAGTCAGACGGCCGCGGGCCAGCGGGCTCCAGGGAATGACCGCCACATTTTCTCGCAGGCAGAGCGGCAGCATCTCCAGCTCTTCCTCACGGTAAATCAGGTTGTAATGGTTTTGCATAGTGACGAAGCGCGCCCAGCCGTTGCTTTGCTGAAGCTTCAGCGCCTGCTCAAACTGCTCAGGGTGCATGGAAGAGGCGCCGATATAGCGCGCTTTGCCCGCTTTTACCACATCGTTAAGTGCTTCCAGCGTCTCCTCAATCGGCGTGTTGTAGTCCCAGCGGTGAATCTGAAAGAGATCAACATAATCCATGCCGAGCCGCGTGAGGCTGTCATCAATGGAGCGCAGGATCTGCGCGCGGGAAAGCCCTTCCTGTAAGTCCCCCACCTGGTGATAAACCTTGGTGGCGACGACCACGTCATCGCGGCGGGCGAAATCTTTTAGCGCACGACCGAGGATCTCTTCGCTACTGCCGTCGGAATAGCTGTTTGCGGTGTCGAAAAAGTTGATGCCGCTGTTAATGGCATGCTTGATGATAAGGCGGCTGCTCTCTTCGGGAAGCGTCCAGGCGTGCTTGCCGCGATCGGGTTCGCCAAAGGTCATACAGCCAAGGCACAGCCGGGAAACCCTGAGATCCGTTATTCCTAACATGTTGTATTGCATGGTTCCACTCCTGCCATAGGGTAACAAAGGTTACCTTTAAGCATAGCAGGAGCGGAAAGGGGAGGGCGGAAGGGCTCAGGCGAGCCAGGCGCGGATTTTCGCTTCCATACCGGCGGCATCAAGGCCTATCTCCTGACGAGCCTCATCCTGAGTGCCTTGCGGGATGAACCAGTCCGGCAGGCCGATATTGAGTACCGGCACCGGTTTGCGGTGGGCCATCAACACTTCGTTTACGCCGCTGCCCGCACCGCCCATGATGGCGTTTTCTTCCACGGTGACCAGCGACGCATGGCGAGAAGCCAGTTCCAGAATTAACGCTTCATCCAGTGGCTTCACAAAGCGCATATCCACAAGCGTAGCGTTGAGCGCCTCGGCCACTTTTGCCGCTTCCGGCAGCAGGGTGCCGAAGTTGAGGATGGCGACTTTCTCGCCCTGACGCTTGATAACCCCTTTGCCAATCGGCAGCTTTTGCAGCGGCTCAAGCGCTACGCCGAGGGCGTTGCCGCGTGGGTAACGCACCGCGCTGGGGCCGTCGTTATAGTGGTAGCCGGTGAAAAGCATCTGTCGGCATTCGTTTTCATCGCTCGGGGTCATGATGACCATATCCGGCACGCAGCGCAGGAACGAGAGATCGAACGCGCCCTGGTGAGTTTGTCCGTCGGCGCCGACAATACCGGCGCGATCGATAGCGAACAGCACCGGCAGCTTCTGGATAGCGACATCGTGGATAACCTGGTCATAGGCGCGCTGCAAAAAGGTCGAGTAGATGGCGACAACCGGCTTGTAACCGCCGATGGCGAAGCCCGCCGCCAGCGTTACCGCATGCTGTTCGGCAATCGCCACGTCGAAATACTGGCTCGGGTACTGGCGGGAAAACTCCACCATTCCGGAGCCTTCGCGCATCGCAGGCGTAATGGCCAGCAGCTTGTCGTCTTTCGCCGCTGTTTCGCAAAGCCAGTCGCCAAAAATTTTCGAGTAGCTCGGCTGACCGCCGCTGCTTTTCGGCAACGTGCCGCTTTTCGGGTCGAACTTCGGCACGGCGTGAAACGTGATGGGATCTTTCTCCGCAGGCTCATAGCCACGGCCCTTTTTAGTCATGATATGCAGGAACTGCGGGCCTTTCAGGTCGCGCATGTTCTTGAGGGTATGCACCAGCCCCAGCACGTCATGGCCATCCACCGGGCCGATATAGTTAAAGCCCAACTCTTCAAACAGCGTGCCGGGAACCACCATGCCTTTAATATGCTCTTCGGTGCGCTTAAGCAGCTCTTTAATCGGCGGCACGCCGGAGAAGACCTTTTTTCCGCCTTCGCGCAGCGTGGAGTAGAGTTTGCCGGAAAGCAGCTGCGCCAGATGGTTATTCAGCGCGCCGACGTTTTCTGAAATCGACATTTCGTTATCGTTGAGGATAACCAGCATGTTAGGGCGAATATCGCCCGCGTGGTTCATCGCTTCAAACGCCATGCCCGCCGTAATGGCGCCATCGCCAATCACGCAGACGGTACGGCGATCTTTACCTTCTTTCTCCGCAGCGATTGCCACGCCAATGCCTGCGCTAATGGAGGTGGAAGAGTGGCCGACGCTTAATACGTCATACTCGCTCTCGCCGCGCCATGGGAAGGGGTGCAGGCCGCCTTTCTGACGGATGGTGCCGATGCGATCGCGACGCCCGGTGAGAATTTTGTGCGGGTAAGCCTGATGGCCGACATCCCAGATAAGCTGGTCGAATGGCGTGTTGTAAACATAATGCAGCGCCACGGTCAGTTCCACTGCGCCAAGCCCGGAGGCGAAATGGCCGCTGGAGCGGCTCACGCTGTCGAGCAAGTAGCGACGCAGCTCGTCGCACAGCTTCGGCAGGCTCTCTTTAGGCAACAGGCGCAACTCCTGCGTGGCGTTCACCAGTGCCAGGGTCGGGTATTTGGCTGTATCAAAACTCATCAGAGACTCGTTGTGGTGTTTATACGTTATTTATCACGTTGAATTATATAATTCGCTAACGCTTCCAGTGTCGCGGTATTCAGCGACTGTGCGGCCAGAGGTTGCAGGGCCGCGAGGGCTTCATTGCAGAGATCGCGCGCTTTGGCCTGGGCTTGCTCAAGACCCAGCAGGGCAGGGTAGGTGCTTTTGCCAAGTTGCTGATCGGCGCCCTGGCGTTTACCAAGGGTCGCAGTATCCCCCACCACATCCAGAATGTCATCCTGTACCTGGAACGCCAGACCGATGCTCTGCGCGTAGCGGTCAAGATAAGGCAGCGCTTCACGTCCGGCGTCGCCTGCACAAAGCGCGCCCATGCGCGCCGCCGCCAGGATCAGCGCCCCGGTTTTGTGGCGATGAATGCGCTCAAGCGCTTCCAGCGATACCTGCTTGCCTTCCGCATCCAGATCCAGCGCCTGGCCGCCGCACATGCCTGCGACGCCGCTTGCGCGGGCCAGTTCAGAGACCATCGCCAGTCGGTCGCGCAGCGCCACGTCGGGCATCGGCGCATCCGTAAGTATAGAGAAAGCGAGCGTTTGCAGCGCGTCACCGGCGAGAATTGCGTTTGCTTCGCCAAATTTAATATGGCAGGTCGGCTGACCGCGGCGCAGGTCGTCATCATCCATTGCAGGAAGATCGTCGTGCATCAGCGAATAGGCGTGAATGCACTCAACGGCGGCGGCGGGCGCGTCCAGCGCCTGAGGCGATACGTTAAACATCTCGCCAGTGGCGTAAACCAGGAACGGGCGCAGGCGCTTACCGCCTAATAGTGCGCCGTAGTGCATCGCTTCAACCAGTGGACTGTTCTGAAACGGCAGGGGTTCAAGAAAGTGTTGTAGCGCGGCGTTGGCCCGATCAGCCTGCCGCTTGAGCTGTTGATTAAAATCCATTGAATTACTCAGCGTCCGGAGTGAAAGGCGTCAGCGGCGCCTCTTCGCTGTCAGAGAGCAGGATCTGTACCCGCTGTTCGGCCTGTTGCAGCTTCACCTGCCCCTGGCGCGCCAGCTGCACGCCGCGTTCAAACTCGTTTAACGCCTCTTCCAGCGGCAGATCGCCACTTTCCAGACGGCTGACAATCTGCTCAAGCTCCGCCAGCGCCGTTTCAAAGCTGGCCGGGCGTTCGTTTTTCTTCGGCATAGTGAATGTCTGACTCTTGGGTTAATTATCATCTTCGCAACACTGCATGGTAGCGGAGACGAATTGATTAGCAAATAACGCCTTGTGGGTTGGTTATGTGCGCAGTCGCATCACGATGGTGATATACTTGCGCGCTCACGATGCAAGCGCGATGGTTGCCTTGCGGTACTACTTTCTAAGCCCAAAGGGCTTGCCAACGAATCATAGCCGCCATGAAGTTTATCATTAAATTGTTCCCGGAAATCACCATTAAAAGCCAATCTGTGCGTTTGCGCTTTATTAAAATCCTGACCGGGAACATTCGTAACGTTCTGAAGCCTTACAGCGAGGAGATCGCTGTCGTCCGTCACTGGGACCACATCGAAGTTCGCGCTAAAGATGAAAACCAGCGTCCCGCCGTGCGCGACGCCCTGACCCGTATCCCGGGCATTCACCATATTCTGGAGGTAGAGGATGTTCCCTTTACCGACCTGCACGATATTTTCGAAAAAACGCTCGCCGACTGGCGCGAAAAGCTCCAGAACAAAACCTTCTGCGTACGCGTAAAGCGTCGCGGCAAGCATGAGTTTAGCTCTATTGAAGTAGAACGCTACGTCGGCGGCGGTCTCAATCAGCATATTGAATCGGCGAAAGTGAAGCTGACGCACCCGGACGTCACCGTGCATCTTGAAATCGAAGACGATCGTCTGCTGCTGGTAAAAGGGCGTTACGAAGGGATTGGCGGTTTCCCGATCGGCACGCAGGAAGATGTGATGTCGCTTATCTCCGGCGGCTTCGACTCCAGCGTCTCCAGCTATATGCTGATGCGCCGCGGCTGCCGTGTGCATTATTGCTTCTTTAATCTGGGCGGCGCGGCGCACGAAATCGGCGTGCGTCAGGTCGCGCATTATCTGTGGAACCGCTTCGGCAGCTCGCATCGCGTTCGCTTTGTCGCCATTAACTTCGAGCCAGTGGTCGGCGAAATTCTCGAGAAAGTGGACGACGGCCAGATGGGCGTGGTGCTCAAGCGCATGATGGTCCGCGCCGCGTCGAAAGTCGCCGAACGCTACGGCGTGCAGGCGCTGGTGACCGGTGAAGCGCTGGGGCAGGTTTCCAGCCAGACGCTGACCAACCTGCGCCTTATCGATAATGTCTCCGATACGCTGATTTTGCGTCCGCTTATTTCGCACGACAAAGAGCATATTATTGATATTGCAAGAAAAATCGGCACCGAAGATTTTGCCCGCACCATGCCGGAATATTGCGGCGTGATTTCAAAAAGCCCGACCGTGAAAGCGGTAAAAGCGAAGATTGAAGCGGAAGAGGCGAACTTCGATTTCTCTATCCTTGATAGCGTTGTGGAAAACGCGACTAACGTCGATATTCGTGAAATCGCCGAGCAGACCGAACAGGACGTGGTGGAGGTGGAAACCGTAAACGGTTTTGGCCCTGACGACGCGATTCTGGATATCCGCTCTGTCGACGAACAGGACGACAAGCCGTTGCAAGTAGAAGGAGTAGAGGTAGTTTGCCTGCCGTTCTATAAGCTCAGCACTAAATTCGGCGACCTCGACCAGAGCAAAACGTACTTGCTGTGGTGCGAGCGTGGCGTGATGAGCCGCCTGCAGGCGCTCTATCTGCACGAACAGGGCTTTAAAAACGTGAAAGTGTATCGCCCTTAACGTGTTATGGATTGTCTGTAAACAAAAAGCCTCCCTTGCGGAGGCTTTTTTATTAGTCGTGATAGTTGTAAATGCCGGGCGGCAGCACCAGTTGCGCCGCCACTTCCCGCGCTTTCTCGCGACCCGCCAGCAGATCGATAATCTTCAACGCGAAATCCATCGCTGTGCCGGGGCCCTGGCTGGTCAGCAGCTTGACGCGCGGGTCCCATACCACGCGTTTATCCATCCACTTCTCTTGTGGAATGCGGTCTTTAAGCCCCGGGAAACCGGTCATGTTGCCGATGGGAAAGAGATCATGCGGAACCAGCACCGTGCCGGCCGCCGCGCAAATAGCGGCGACGAGGCGACCTGAAAGATGGAACTGGCGTACGGTTTCCACCAACAGCGGACTGTCGCGAAAACATTCCGCCCCTTTCAGCCCACCCGGCAGAACAATAACGTCATAATCGCCATCTGCGACTTCCACCAGCGGCGCATCCGCCAGCAGCTTCACGCCGCGTGAACAGGTAATGACCCGATCGCCATCGCTCGCCACGCTGGCGGTCGTAACGCGAATGCCGCCCCGCACCAGCAGGTCGATGGTGGTGACCGCTTCGGTCTCTTCAGTGCCAGGTGCGAGGCAGATCAGTGCCGATGCGCTCATAATGGTTCTCCTTACGCTTGATGTGTTCATACAGGCGGGTGTTGGCAGGCAGCGTTAGCCCGTGCGCCCGGGCGCGGCGCAACACATAGCCGGTGATATAGTCGATTTCGGTATGCCGCTGTTGGCGTACGTCCTGCAGCATGGATGAGATGTTCTGCGCGGTGCTCTCCATGA
Organism: Franconibacter pulveris DSM 19144; assembly: GCA_000621185.1. Taxonomy (GTDB): domain Bacteria; phylum Pseudomonadota; class Gammaproteobacteria; order Enterobacterales; family Enterobacteriaceae; genus Franconibacter; species Franconibacter pulveris. The sequence continues at coordinate 666,007 of KK211221.1, read as the reverse complement.
CCCTCTCCACATAGAGGAACAGGCTTTCGGCCGAAGTGTGAAGACCTTCACTCACCATAACCTGCGCGACCTCTTCGCAAATTTCCCGGATCTCGTCGTGCCGATGACGCAGTTCGCCGTTCGGGCAGTCGTAGAGTGCGGTCAGCGGGTTGATCACGCAATTTACCGCGAGCTTATTCCAGCAGGCGGCGCTGATGTCGTTATGCCAGGCCACGTCAGGCAGGGCGTGGTGGAGTTCCGCCGCAAGCTGGCTGTAATCCTGACGGCAGGAGGAGGCCGGGCCGATATGGGTAATGCCGTTCGCAACATGAATGATCAGGTTGCCTTCACGGCGCGCAGCGTGGGTGGTTACCCCCATCAGCAGCGGCTGCGCCAGGTTTTTCAACTCCTCTATCGTGCCCATGCCGTTATGGATGAGCAGCACAGGGCTGCTGGCCGGCAGGCGTTCAGCCAGCGCTTTCACCGCGCCGGAGACTTGCCAGGCTTTCAGCGTCACCACCAGCAGATCGCTCTGCGCCAGGAAATCCGGGTTATTAGCCATGAGCGAGGCGTTGAACACCGTGTTGTCGGTTTCACGCAGGTTTACCTGACAAAAAGGCTGCGGTACCCGCAGCCATCCCTGTACGTCGTGGCCTTGCTTTATTAGCGCGGAAAGCCACAGTTGCCCCAGCGCACCGCACCCCAGTACGGTAATTTTCATTGCTCCTCCCCACCTGCAACGGCGCCAGGCGTTTTATATTGCGTCTATTATAGCGTTGTCGACCAGGCTGCGTCTGGCGGCCCGATTACGGGTTGTTTTATGCAACTTTGCGGGTATTATGCATCGCAACAAAAAGAGAGGGAGAAGAAAACATGCCATCTTTTGATATTGTGTCGGAAGTTGATCTGCAGGAAGTGCGTAACGCGGTGGAAAATGCGACCCGTGAACTGGATACGCGCTTCGATTTTCGTAACGTGACCGCAAGCTTTGAGCTCAATGACGCCAGTAAGACGATAAAAGTCACGAGCGAGTCCGATTTCCAGGTAAATCAGCTGCTGGATATTCTGCGTGCGAAGCTGCTTAAACGCGGCATTGAAAACAGTTCGCTGGACGTACCGGAAGAGTTCGTGCACAGCGGTAAAACCTGGAGCGTGGAAGCGAAGCTCAAGCAGGGCATCGAAGCCAGCGTAGCGAAGAAAATCGTTAAGCTAATTAAAGACAGCAAACTGAAGGTGCAAACCCAGATTCAGGGCGAAGAAATTCGCGTAACGGGGAAATCCCGCGACGACCTTCAGTCAGCCATGGCGCTGGTGCGCGGCGGAAATCTGGGGCAGCCGTTCCAGTTCAAAAACTTCCGCGATTAAGCAAAAGGAAAGGGCGGAAATTCCGCCCTTTTTTATGCTCCTTTGACAACCTGTTCGATTTCAAACCGGTTGGTGACTTTACTGTCAATTTTCACGTAAGCGGTGCGCTCCTGCGGCACAATCACCGCCTCGCTCACCCCTTCCTTCTCCAGCAGGCGCCGCTGCAACGCGCTGTCGATTTCAATTCCTTCAGGCAAGGCAATGCGCAGGCTGCTGACATAGGGCGGCTCTTTCATGGTAGAGCTCACCAGCAGCCAGAATGTCGCCAGCAACGCGCCAATCAGAAACACGGTCTGGGAATCAAAAAGACCGTCAATCCAGCCGCCCAGCGAGCCGCCAATGGCCACGCCGAGGAACTGGCTGGTGGAATAGATGCCCATAGCGGTGCCCTTATAGCCCGCCGGGGCTTCTTTGCTGATAAGCGAAGGCAGCAGCGCTTCCATCAGGTTGAAGGCGAGAAAGAAAAGCTGAACGCCCGCCACCAGCTCCCAGAAGTGCGGTCCTGAACCCCAGAGCACGATTTCGGCAATCAGCAGAACCGCTATGCAGAACAGAAATACGCGCTTCATGCGGCGTTTCACTTCGGCGTAAATAATGAAAGGCACGACGGAGACAAAGGAAATCAGCATGGTGCAAAGATAGATTTTCCAGTGCTGAGCGGCGGCGAAACCGGCGGCTTCAAGCTGGCCGGGCAGGGCGACGAATGTCGACATCAGCAGAATATGCAGACACATAATGCCGAAGTTCAGCTTCAGCAACTGCGGATTCGCCAGCACTTTAGTAAAGCAGCCTTTGACCATCGCGGAGTCGCGGTTCAGCACGTGCGTGGTGCTGTTTGGCACAACCCACAAAGTAAGGGCAATGCCGCAGCTCGCCAGCAGAGCTATCATCCAGAAGAGCGCCTGCAACCCCAGCGCATGAGTGATAATCGGCCCTAACACCATGGCGATAGCGAAGGTAACGCCGAAGCTCACGCCGATAAATGCCATCGCTTTGGTGCGGTTTTGCTCGCGGGTAAGATCGGAAAGCAGGGCCATGACGGCGGCGGCTATCGCGCCGGAGCCCTGGAGCGCGCGCCCGAGGATAACGCCCCAGATAGAATCAGAAAGCGCGGCCAGCACGCTGCCGGCCACAAAAATCGCCAGACCGCCCACAATCAGCGGCTTGCGGCCGATACGGTCGGAAAGCAGGCCGAAAGGGATCTGGAAGATGGCCTGCGCCAGGCCGTAGATGCCAATCGCGAAGCCAATCAGCGCTTCGCTCGCGCCCTGTAACGCCATTCCGTAAGTAGTAAGAACCGGCAGCACCATAAACATGCCGAGCATGCGCAGCGAGAACACCGTCCCTAAACCCCACGTCGCTCGCAGCTCGACGGGCGTCATTTTGTTATCGTTCATTACCACCTCAGATAAAAAGCAGGCCCTAGTGTAGTGCCACGGCGGGGGAGGGTAAATAATCGCTTATTTAGGAAATATTTCAGAGGTTATCTATTGATGCTGCTAATAAAAAAGGGTGCCGAAGCACCCTTTTAGCAGACTGGCGTCTTACCAGACGTAAGTCAGAAGATTATGTGAGTCAGGCACCATAAAATCGACCGACATCATCACGCTAAGCGAAGTGATGGCGACAATGGAGAAGACGAACAGCTTGCGCGCCCACACCTTGTCGTTTTCGGTTTTATAGCCGCGCAGGGCCATACCGAGCCACCAGACGCTCACCGCCGCCGCAACCACCAGATATTTGTAGCCAGCGTAACCGCCAAGCGACAGCATCAGCGTAGCGACAGCAAAAGCGATGATGTAAAGCGTGATATGGTTCTTGGCGACAGAGATGCCTTTCACCACCGGCAGAACCGGAATATTCGCCGCCTGATAATCCTTAAAGCGGAAAATCGCGATGGCGTAAGAGTGAGGCATCTGCCACAGGCTGAAGATAGCCAGCAGGATGAGCGCGCCGCTGTCAAACTCATTGGTCACGGCGCAATAGCCAATCACCGGCGGCGCAGCGCCGGAGAGCGAACCAATCAGCGTGCCATAGACGGAGTGGCGTTTCATATACAGGCTATAAACGCCCACATAGACCACGAACCCCATCACCCCCAGCCAGCAGGCCAGGGGATTGGCGCCAAACCACAGCAGCATAAAGCCAGCAATACCCAGCAACGCGGCGTACACCAGCGAGACCTGCGGAGAGATCAGGCCTTTCACCAGCACCCGATTCTTGGTCCTTTCCATCTTGCGATCGATATCGCGATCGATGTAGTTGTTGAACACACAACCCGACGCCACTACCAGCGACACCCCAACCAGCGTGAAGAGGAAAAGGGGATAATCGATGCTGCCCTTGGAGGCCAGCAGGAACCCCCCGATCACGGAGATCAGGTTGCCGAAAATGATGCCTGGTTTCGTTACTTGCAGGTATTGCTTAAACATACTCGCCGCTCTTAGTGAACCATCATGTTGTAGTTGAGGCTCCACATAATCCAGATTGAGCCTACTACCAGGATGGCGATAATCAGCACGGTAAAGACAAAGGCCACCAGGTTCCAGCGCTCCTCAGAGGAGGTGTTCATGTGCAGGAAGCACACCAGGTGAACCAGAATCTGAACCACTGCCGTGACCAGGACGGTACCCAGAATAGCCGTGTGAGACGCAGAGCCATTCATCACCATCCAGAACGGGATGACCGTCAGGATGATGGAGAGGATAAAGCCGGTCAGATAGGTTTTTACGCTGCCGTGATGGGCGCCTGCGTGATCGGTAGAATGACTCATTACATCGCCCCCATCAGATAGACAACAGAGAATACGCAAATCCACACGACGTCCAGGAAGTGCCAGAACAGGCTCAGGCACATCAGACGGGTGCGGTTCATGCTGTTCAGGCCGCGACGGGAAATCTGGAACATCATCACCGCCATCCAGATAAGACCGGAGGTTACGTGAACGCCGTGGGTGCCTACCAGGGTAAAGAACCCGGACAGGAAGCCGCTGCGGTCAGGGCCGAAGCCTTCGGCGATCAGATGATGGAACTCATAAATTTCCATAGCGACGAAGCCTGCGCCAAACAGGAACGTCAGACCGAGCCAGGCCATAACCTGGCTACGGTTGTCTTTGTTCATGGCGATAACCGCCATGCCGTACGTAATGGAGGAGAACAGCAGCAGGAAAGTTTCAACCAGCACAAACGGCAGCTCGAAAATATCTTTCCCGGTCGGGCCCCCCGCCGTGCCGTTCACAAGAACGGCATAGGTAGCGAACAGCGTTGCAAACAGAATGCAGTCGCTCATCAGGTAGATCCAGAAGCCAAAGACCTTATTGGCTCCCGCATCGTGGTGCCCTACGTCGTGCGCATGGGCTCCAGAGTGTGCAAGTGAATCAGTTGACATTTTTCAGCCCTGCTTTGCTAATTTCATCGAAATGCTGGTTTTCCAGTTTCTCAACGGTAGCGACCGGTACGTAGTAATCCACGTCTTCATCGAAGCTTTTCGCAATCCATGTAACCAGGATACCTACGAAGCCCAGCGCCGCCAGCCACCAGATATGCCAGATCATGGCGAAACCGAAGATGGTGCTGAACAAGCCGATAATCACGCCTGCGCCGCTGTTTTTCGGCATATGAATTTCTTCATAATGCGTCGGTTGCTTATACGCTTCGCCTTTGTTCTTCATTTCCCAGAACGCGTCGCGCTCCTGGATTTCCGGCACTACGGCAAAGTTGTAGAACGGCGGCGGAGAAGAGGTTGCCCACTCCAGCGTACGCGCACCCCACGGGTCACCGGTCAGATCACGGTTCTGGTCACGATCGCGAACAGAGGTGTAGATCTGCATGATGATGCTGAAGATACCGCAGGCAATCAGCAGCGCACCGATTTCAGCCACAATCATCAGCGGTTCGAACATCGGATCGATGTCCTGGCTCACGCGACGGGTCATACCCATGAAGCCCATAGCGTACAGCGGCATAAAGGTCACGAAGAAGCCGATTATCCAGAACCAGAAGGCACGTTTGCCCCAGGTTTCGTTCATGGTGTAACCAAAGGCTTTCGGCCACCAGTAGGTCATACCGGCGAAGCAACCAAATACCACACCACCGATAATCACGTTATGGAAGTGGGCAATCAGGAACAGACTGTTGTGCAGAACGAAGTCTGCGCCTGGTACTGCAAGCAGTACGCCGGTCATACCACCGATGGAGAAGGTGATGATGAAGCCGATGGTCCACAGCATGGCGGAGTGGAACTGAATACGACCCTGGTACATGGTAAACAACCAGTTGAAGATCTTCACCCCGGTCGGGATGGCGATAATCATCGTGGTGATACCAAAGAAGGCGTTAACGTTCGCACCGCTGCCCATGGTGAAGAAGTGGTGCAGCCACACGATGAACGACAGCACGGTAATCGCGATGGTCGCCCAAACGAGTGAGGTATAACCAAACAGACGCTTTTTGGAGAAGGTCGCGGTAACTTCAGAGAAGACACCGAATACCGGCAGAACCAGGATGTACACTTCCGGATGGCCCCAGGCCCAGATCAGGTTCACGTACATCATCATGTTGCCGCCCATATCATTGGTGAAGAAATGGGTGCCCAGATAGCGGTCCAGGGTCAGCAACGCGATAGTCACGGTCAGGATCGGGAAGGAGACGATAATCAGCACGTTGGTGCAGAGCGCCGCCCAGGTAAATACCGGCATTTTGAACATCGTCATGCCCGGCGCACGCATGCGCAGGATAGTAACGAAGAAGTTAATACCGGTCAGCGTTGTACCGATACCGGAGAGCTGGAGGCTCCAGATCCAGTAGTCAACGCCCACGCCCGGACTGTACTCAATACCCGACAGCGGCGGATAAGCAACCCAACCGGTCTGAGCGAACTCGCCCACACCCAGCGATACGTTCACCAGGATAACCCCAACAACGGTGAACCAGAAGCTCAGGTTGTTCAGGAACGGGAAGGCCACGTCGCGAGCGCCGATTTGCAGCGGCACCACGAGGTTCATCAGACCGATAACGAACGGCATCGCTACGAAGAAGATCATAATAACGCCGTGGGCGGTAAAGATCTGGTCGTAGTGGTGCGGTGGCAAGAAGCCTTGCTCGCCGGCGGAAACCAGCAGCTGCTGGGTACGCATCATGATGGCGTCGGCGAAGCCGCGCACCAGCATAACGATTGCCACGAGAATATACATAATCCCGAGGCGCTTGTGGTCCACGGAGGTGAGCCACTCATTCCACAAATAAGACCACTTACCGAAGTAAGTGAGGCCTGCAACTAACGCCAGTCCCCCGACGAGAATCGCAGCCACCGTAACCATGATAATCGGCTCATGGTACGGGATTGCATCCAGTGTAAGTTTTCCGAACATCGTAATATTCCTCGGCCCCTTAATGAGAGGTTTCCGCTTTGCTCATGTCCATGCCTTCCATACCTTCATGGGATGCGTGTTCCCCTTCCGGCTGGGTCATGTCCATGCTCTTCCCGTGTCCCATGAATTTGTTAATAACATCCTTAAACAAACCCGGTTTGACGCTGGAGAAGTATTCAACCTTGTTGTATTCGCTCGGCGCCGCCAGTTTCTCGTAGGTCGCCATGTCATTGATGGCGTTCGGAGACTGCTTCGCTTTCGCTACCCACTGGTTGAAGGTTTCGGTATCCGGCGTGGCGATGGCCTTAAACTTCATGCCGGAGAAGCCGCGACCGCTGTAGTTAGCGGAGATACCGTTATAGGTGCCGGCTTCGTTGGCGATCAGGTGCAGCTGAGTCTGCATGCCCGCCATCGCATAGATCTGGCTACCAAGGCGCGGAATAAAGAAGGAGTTCATCACCGAGTTAGAGGTGATTTTGAATTCCACCGGGGTGTTTGCCGGGAAGGCAATCTCATTCACCGTAGCGATACCCTGCTCTGGATAAATGAAGAACCATTTCCAGTCCAGTGCGACTACTTCGATGGTAACCGGCTTCACATCGCTTGCCAGCGGACGGCTGGGTTCGAGTGAATGTGTAGTTTTCCACGTCAGTACCGCAAGGAAGATGATGATAAGGATAGGAATGGTCCAGACTACAGCTTCAACTTTGTTCGAGTGCGACCAGTTGGGGCTGTATTTAGCGTCCTTATTGGTTGCCCGATATTTCCAGGCAAAGCCAATCGCCATTACGATGGCCGGAATAACGACAATCAACATCAGCCCGAGGGCTGTCAGTATCAGCGAACGTTGCTCCAGTCCAACCTGTCCTTTTGGATTGAGAAGTGCAGAATCGCAACCACTGAGTAATACAGTGCCTGCGAATAATGACAACAATCCCAAACTTTTATTGTATTTCCTGAGTCTCATTTAACGACCTCAATTCAGGGGGCTCTATTGTCGCTTAAAGTGTGGCGGCATTTTACGGGAAGGTTACATTACTGTAAACATGGTTGAAGTACTGTCAGGCCCGTGTTAGTGGCTTCTGCCGCATAGGTCACAGCTGTTTCAGCGCATTTCAAATTTATACAAGGAATGGGCTGCTGAGAAGGCTTATAACGAAAGAGGCTTTCAAAGGAGGAACGCGCGGGGCAAGGGCATAAACAGGAATTTAAACACACAAATAATTAACAATTAATTATCAATAAAAGGACAATTAAAGAACTTAAAATTAATATTACCTGAGCTGAATCGATAAAGGCAATTTATTCATATTTTTCGATTGATTAATTTTCATCGTTTTTAGTCGCACAAAAAAACAAAAATGTTGGTAAATAAATTGTTGCTTATTTCACCGCTATAATTCCCCTTCGTGATTGCCACGGCAAATAACTTTTTATTATGACTACCCATTAAGGAGTAAAACTGCCGTCAGGTCTGTTTACGCAGCGCCAGATAGTCAAGCGTTGCGCCCAGCACGACGCCTGCCACTGCCAGCAGCGCGCCGCCTTCCAGCAAAATGGCGCTATGGACGAAAACGATGACATCCAGTGCATCAGCGATAAGACCTGATAACCCTATGCCCAGCAGCAAAGCGCCTGCGCCAAGCAACCAGAGCGAGAAGCGATAAGCCTGCGGGAAAGCGCGGCGTTGCAGGAAGCCTTCGGTTCGCTGGGTGTATTCCAGCGTATCGCGACAAATCAGCAGCAGCACAATGCCCGGCACGGCGGCGAAGACGGAAAAGAGATAAAAGCTCGGCCAGCCGTGGCTTTCCACAAACCAGCCTGCAATCGGCCCGACATAGACCCGGCCTACGGCTGAAAGCGCGGAAAGCAGGGCGAATTGCGTGGCGGAGAAAGATTTATTGCACAGCGTCATCAGCAGGGCGACGAAAGCGGCGGTGCCCATGCCGCCGCAGAGGTTTTCAAAGAACACCGCCGCCGCCATGCTCACCATATGTTTATCCGTTATGGAGAGCAGCCAGTAACCAGCATTAGACGCTCCCTGCAGCACGCCGAAAATCAGCAGTGCGCGAAACAGCGACAGTCGTTGCATTAATATGCCGCCATAGAGCGCGCCGACAATGGTCGCAAACAGCCCCAGCGTTTTATTTACGACGCCCACTTCGCCTGCATCAAACCCCACGCCGCGAATCAAAAATGTGGTGGTGAGGCTCATGGCAAAGGCGTCGCCGAGCTTGTAAAGCACGATCAACAGCAGGATTAACCAGGCGTTATTTCGGCCGAAAAAATCACGCAGCGGCTCCGCCACCGCCTGTTCAAGGCTGCGCGGTACGGGAATAGCGTCGTGCGGCTCTGGCGCAAATAGCGTGGCGATAATGCAGGGAATAAGCAGAGCGGCCATCAGCCAGTAAGTCGCTTGCCAGCCAAGCCAGCGGTCGGCAAGCCATAACGCCAGCCCGCCGGAAACCAGCATGGCGAGGCGGTAGCCGAGTACGCTGATAGCCGCGCCCGCGCCGCGCTCTTGCGCAGGCAAAACGTCCGTTTTCCAGGCATCGAATACAATATCCTGCGAAGCGGAGCAGAAGGCGATAATGACAGCCAGCGCCGCCATCCAGCGCAGGTGAGTGGCCGGTTCGAGGAAACCCATGGCCGCGATAGCAATCAGTAAGAGAACTTGCGTCAACAACAACCAACCGCGACGACGGCCAAACAACGGCGGCGTATAGCGGTCCATCAGCGGCGACCAGAGGAATTTAAAGACATAGGCCTGCCCTACCAGCGAGAAAAAGCCGATAGTCTTCAGATCGATATTCTCGACAGTCATCCATGCCTGAAGGGTGCCGGAGGTCAGCGCAAGCGGCAAACCGGAGGCGAAGCCCAGCATCAGGAGGATGGCGGATTTAGGCTGCTGAAAGATACGAAGCGCGTGACTGGACATGGGCATAATAAAAAGCTGGCCCGGCATGCCGGGCCAGTGAAGGTGAGATTAACGGGCGTTCTGCTTGATGAACTCGTGAACGCTGGTGTCCTGCGCCATATCGGCGATAGTGTCAGTCAGGACAGAGTTGACCGCTTCAGCGATATTCTTATTGGACGCCTGAAGCGCGCCTTCAACGGAGTAGCTTGCGCGGTAGTTTTTGGTCATTTTGTTACCGGTCTTCGCGGTGGCGATGATAGAGATATCCGCTTTGGTAGCGATGTTGTAGCGTACGTTGCCCTGGGAAACATCGGCATACAGCTGATTAACGATTATCTGCAAATCTACCGCGCCGTTCGGCCCAATCATATAACCGCGAGAACTCATCTGTTTCTCCAGCACTTCCTGCAGCAGGAAGCGCAGGTCGCGGGAGGCGGTCAGCGTGACGAGCTGATTGTCACGGGTTACTTTGGCCAGCGCCTGATCGGGACGCTGATCGGCGCCGTTGATGCTGATGGTTACGCCCATCAGGCTCGGATCCTGCTGCGGCAGCGTAATCTTCGGTGAAACGTCAATAGTCGTAGGCGGTGTAGCGCAACCAGCCAGCATAAAAAGGGCAACCAGCGGGAAAAAGAGTTTTTTTAACATATTGTGGCTCTCGGAGTACCTTGGGCTGTCAAGAATAAAATTCTCGCCATCATAACATCGCCATTCGCAAGGGGAAGAGGGAATGGATGTAAATTCATCGCGTTGGCCTTTTTCTGAGCAAGTAAGCTGTTTTTTGGTAAGAAAAAGCCTTTGCTCTCTCCGTTTAGCTTTACCTCGTGAGGCATTCATCGAAATAATGGAATGAAAAGCTAAAATTTTGTTGCCTGTCGGTTATGTAAACGGTAAATGCGGCTAACATTTATAGACATGGCAGGCATCACAGCGTTGTCGAGGAGATCGTTATGATGGTACGCGAGCAAATAGAATCAAAATTAAGGGCAGCGTTTGATCCCGTGTTTCTGGAAGTCGTAGATGAAAGCTATCGTCACAACGTTCCTGCTGGTTCAGAAAGCCACTTTAAAGTGGTGTTAGTGAGCGATCGCTTTACGGGCGAGCGTTTTTTAAACCGCCATCGCCTTATTTACGGCACCTTAAGCGAAGAGCTGGCCGGCACTGTACACGCGCTTGCGCTGCATACCTACACTATAAAGGAATGGGAAGGGTTGCAGGATACGGTTTTCGCCTCGCCCCCTTGTCGCGGCGCGGGCAGCATCGCCTGAGCAGAGGAATTTGCAACGACGAGGCTTTTTCCAGTATGTTGCGCCAGAGCTAAACGTGTAAAACGGCCTACGGGCCGTTTTGTTTTGTCTGAATTTTGCACGAATTAACGGCGGTTCAGGCAAAAAAGAGCCGGGAAGTGTGAAAAAAGCCGCAAAGCGGTACATTTGCTTTTCTCGACTACCCCCAGGGATGCCGCTATAATGCGCGTCTTATTTTTCGGAATGTCTTCGGGATGATTCTGGCGACAGGGATTGTGATTCTGATTCAGAAAAGATCCCGGTTCTGCGAAGCGATGACCATCATAAGGGCTTCCAGAGTTGACCGAGCACTGTGATTTTTTGAGGTAACAAGATGCAAGTTTCAGTTGAAACCACTCAGGGCCTTGGGCGCCGTGTAACGATTACTATCCCTGCTGACAGCATCGAAAACGCTGTAAAAAGCGAGCTGGTCAACGTGGCGAAAAAAGTTCGTATCGACGGCTTCCGCAAGGGCAAGGTACCGATGAACGTCGTTGCTCAGCGTTATGGCGCCTCTGTTCGCCAGGATGTGCTGGGCGATCTGATGAGCCGTCACTTCGTTGACGCTATCATTAAAGAAAAAATCAACCCGGCCGGCGCGCCGAACTACGTTCCGGGCGAATACAAGCTGGGCGAAGACTTTACCTACGCCGTTGAGTTCGAAGTTTATCCGGAAGTTGAGCTGAAAGGTCTGGAATCCATCGAAGTTGAGAAGCCGGTGGTCGAAGTCACTGACGCTGACGTGGACACCATGCTGGATACTCTGCGTAAGCAGCAGGCGACCTGGAAAGATAAAGACGGCGCGGCTGATGCTGAAGATCGCGTGACTATCGATTTCACCGGTTCTGTTGACGGCGAAGAGTTTGAAGGCGGCAAAGCTTCTGACTTCGTGCTGGCGATGGGCCAGGGCCGCATGATCCCGGGCTTCGAGGAAGGTATCAAAGGCCGCAAAGCGGGCGAAGAGTTCACCATCGATGTGACCTTCCCGGAAGAGTACCACGCTGAAAACCTGAAAGGTAAAGCCGCGAAATTCGCTATCAACCTGAAGAAAGTGGAAGAGCGTGAACTGCCGGAGCTGACCGCTGATTTCATCAAGCGCTTCGGCGTGGAAGATGGCTCCATTGATGGTCTGCGCGCTGAAGTGCGTAAGAACATGGAGCGCGAGCTGAAAGGCGCTGTGCGTAACCGCATCAAGTCTCAGGCTATCGACGGTCTGGTAAACGCTAACGCAATCGACGTACCGGCTGCGCTGATCGACGGCGAAATCGACGTGCTGCGTCGCCAGGCTGCACAGCGTTTTGGCGGCAACGAGAAGCAAGCGCTGGAGCTGCCGCGCGAGCTGTTCGAAGAGCAAGCTAAACGTCGCGTTATTGTCGGCCTGCTGCTGGGCGAAGTTATCCGCACCCACGAGCTGAAAGCTGATGAAGCTCGCGTACAGTCTCTGATCGAAGAGATGGCTTCCGCTTACGAAGATCCGAGCGAAGTAGTTGAGTTCTACAGCAAAAACAAAGAGCTGATGGACAACATGCGCAATGTCGCGCTGGAAGAGCAGGCTGTTGAAGCTGTGCTGTCCAAAGCCAAAGTGACTGAAAAAGCGACCTCCTTCAACGAGCTGATGAACCAGCAGGCATAAGCCCGTATTCCTCTCTCAGGAAGCGCTTAATCAGCCCGTCACCCGGTGGTGACGGGCTTTTTTATGCTGCAACCTGGCGTAGAGGTGCCAATTAGCGCCTTTGGGTGTTAGCGTAACAGCAAAAGATTGTTATGCTTGAAACAGGCCAAACTTATCCCCATTAAAGGGTTAGGCAGTGTAAAGACTCTGACTGATAATCCGTCCGTAAAGGTTGAGAGCCGCTAAGGGCATCGTTATCCTGATGCAGGCTCATGTAGGATCAGTACAGCAGGTTACTCAGAATTTTTATCCAGGAGACGGATATGTCATACAGTGGCGAACGAGATCAATTTGCACCCCATATGGCGCTGGTGCCGATGGTGGTTGAACAAACCTCACGCGGTGAGCGTTCTTACGATATCTACTCCCGTCTGCTTAAGGAACGTGTCATTTTTCTGACAGGCCAGGTCGAAGACCAGATGGCTAACCTGATTGTGGCGCAGATGCTGTTTCTGGAAGCGGAAAACCCGGAAAAAGACATCTATCTCTACATCAACTCGCCGGGCGGGGTCATTACCGCCGGGATGTCGATTTACGACACCATGCAATTTATTAAGCCGGACGTCAGCACCATTTGTATGGGCCAGGCGGCTTCTATGGGCGCCTTCCTGCTGACGGCGGGGGCTAAAGGCAAGCGCTTCTGCCTGCCCAACTCGCGCGTGATGATCCACCAGCCGCTCGGCGGCTATCAGGGTCAGGCGACGGATATTGAGATCCACGCCCGCGAAATCCTGAAAGTGAAAGCACGCATGAATGAACTTATGGCGCAACATACGGGTCAATCTCTTGAGCAAATCGAAAGAGACACAGAGCGCGACCGCTTCCTCTCCGCCAACGAAGCGGTGGAGTACGGCCTGGTTGACTCCATTTTGACCCATCGTAACTAATGCCCGCCAAAGGCAGCCGCTATACTATAGTTAGTAAGCGGCTGCCTTAGTCACCCTGGCGGCTGGCGCCTGTATGGGGCATTGCGTGGTCGCGTGCGGCACGAAGAACAGAAAAGAGGTTTTGACTCATGACAGATAAGCGCAAAGACGGTTCAGGCAAACTGTTGTATTGCTCTTTTTGCGGCAAGAGCCAGCATGAAGTGCGTAAGCTGATTGCCGGACCGTCCGTGTATATCTGCGACGAGTGTGTCGATTTATGTAACGACATTATTCGCGAAGAGATTAAAGAAGTGGCTCCGCATCGCGAACGTAGCGCATTGCCTACGCCGCATGAAATTCGCAGCCATCTTGATGATTACGTCATCGGTCAGGAAAAAGCTAAAAAAGTCCTGGCGGTAGCGGTTTATAACCATTACAAGCGCCTGCGTAACGGCGACAGCTCTAATGGTGTTGAACTGGGTAAAAGCAACATTCTGCTGATAGGCCCAACCGGCAGCGGTAAAACCCTGCTTGCCGAGACGTTGGCTCGCCTGCTGGATGTGCCGTTTACCATGGCGGACGCCACTACCCTGACTGAAGCGGGCTATGTGGGCGAAGATGTTGAGAACATCATTCAGAAGCTGCTGCAGAAATGCGATTACGACGTGCAGAAAGCGCAGCGCGGCATCGTTTACATTGATGAGATTGATAAAATCTCCCGTAAATCCGATAACCCGTCCATCACCCGCGATGTTTCTGGCGAAGGCGTGCAGCAGGCGCTGCTGAAGCTGATTGAAGGCACCGTGGCGGCAGTACCGCCGCAGGGCGGACGTAAGCACCCGCAGCAGGAGTTTTTGCAGGTTGATACCTCCAAAATCCTCTTTATCTGCGGCGGCGCGTTTGCAGGTCTTGATAAAGTCATCGCCAACCGTGTCGAAACCGGCTCTGGTATCGGCTTCGGCGCAACGGTGAAAGGCAAATCGCAGAAGGCGACAGAAGGTGAATTGCTTTCGCAGGTGGAGCCAGAAGATCTGATTAAATTCGGCCTGATTCCCGAGTTCATTGGTCGTCTACCGGTTGTCGCTACGCTGAACGAACTGAGCGAAGAAGCGCTTATCCAGATTCTGAAAGAGCCGAAGAACGCCCTGACCAAGCAGTACCAGGCGCTCTTTAACCTGGAAGGCGTTGAACTGGAGTTTCGCGACGAAGCGCTGGAAGCCATCGCGAAGAAAGCGATGTCGCGCAAAACCGGCGCTCGTGGCCTGCGCTCTATCGTTGAAGGCGCACTGCTGGATACCATGTACGATCTCCCTTCCATGGAAGAGGTTGAAAAAGTGGTTATCGACGAATCGGTTATCGCGGGCCAGTCTGAGCCGCTGCTGATTTACGGCAAACCGGAAGCGCAAGCCTCCGGCGAATAAATAGCCTCTTTATACAATCCGTTAAACAATAAATGGGGGAAATAATCCCCCATTTATTTTTCCTGCCATCCTGACATTGAATGTCCGGGAAACATCCCCATATACTGATTTACTTGTTGGTGATGCCGTGAAGTGGGTTCACGTGCACCCATCACCTGGCGGAAACTAAACTAAGAGAGAGCTCTATGAATCCTGAGCGTTCTGAACGCATTGAAATCCCCGTATTGCCGTTGCGCGATGTGGTGGTTTATCCGCACATGGTTATTCCTTTATTCGTGGGACGGGAAAAATCCATTCGTTGTCTTGAAGCGGCCATGGACAATGACAAAAAAGTCATGCTCGTCGCGCAGAAAGAAGCTTCAACGGATGAGCCGGGTGTGAACGATCTTTTCACTGTAGGTACAGTGGCTTCGATTCTGCAGATGCTGAAACTGCCTGACGGCACGGTAAAAGTGCTGGTGGAAGGTTTGCAGCGCGCGCGTATTACTACCCTGTCGGATAATGGCGAACACTTTGCGGCTAAAGCTGAATACCTGAACTCGCCGGCTATTGACGAGCGCGAGCAGGAAGTGCTGGTTCGCACTGCGATCAGCCAGTTTGAAGGCTACATCAAACTTAACAAAAAGATTCCTCCGGAGGTGCTGACTTCACTGAACAGCATCGACGACCCGGCGCGCCTGGCCGATACTATCGCCGCGCATATGCCGCTGAAGCTCGCCGACAAACAGTCCGTGCTTGAAATGTCCGATATCAACGAGCGCCTTGAATATCTGATGGCGATGATGGAATCGGAAATCGATCTGCTGCAGGTTGAAAAACGTATCCGCAACCGCGTGAAAAAGCAGATGGAGAAAAGCCAGCGCGAGTACTATCTGAATGAGCAAATGAAAGCCATTCAGAAAGAACTTGGCGAAATGGACGACGCGCCGGATGAAAACGAAGCGCTGAAGCGCAAAATCGATGCGGCGAAAATGCCGAAAGAGGCGAAGGAAAAAGCCGAAGCGGAACTGCAGAAGCTGAAGATGATGTCGCCGATGTCTGCGGAAGCGACCGTGGTGCGCGGCTATATCGACTGGATGGTGCAGGTTCCGTGGAACGCGCGCAGCAAGGTTAAAAAAGATCTGCGTCAGGCGCAGGAGATTCTGGATACTGACCACTACGGTCTGGGCCGTGTGAAAGACCGCATCCTTGAATATCTCGCTGTGCAGAGCCGCGTAAACAAAATTAAAGGGCCCATCCTGTGCCTGGTGGGACCGCCGGGAGTAGGTAAAACGTCTCTGGGGCAATCCATTGCGAAGGCCACCGGACGCAAATATGTCCGTATGGCGCTGGGCGGCGTGCGCGATGAAGCGGAAATCCGCGGCCACCGCCGTACTTACATCGGCTCTATGCCGGGTAAGCTTATTCAGAAAATGGCGAAAGTCGGCGTGAAAAACCCGCTCTTCCTGCTGGATGAAATCGACAAGATGTCATCCGACATGCGCGGCGATCCGGCTTCCGCTCTGCTTGAGGTGCTCGATCCGGAACAGAACGTGGCGTTCAACGACCACTATCTCGAAGTGGATTACGATCTCAGCGACGTCATGTTTGTGGCGACCTCTAACTCCATGAACATTCCTGCGCCGCTGCTGGACCGTATGGAAGTGATTCGTCTCTCCGGCTATACCGAGGATGAAAAGCTTAACATCGCGAAGCGCCATCTGCTGCCGAAGCAGGTTGAGCGTAACGCCCTGAAAGCGAACGAACTGACCGTTGAAGACAGCGCGATTATCGGCATTATCCGCTATTACACCCGCGAAGCGGGCGTGCGTAGCCTTGAGCGTGAAATCTCTAAGCTGTGCCGTAAAGCGGTGAAACAGCTGCTGCTCGACCCGGCGCTTAAGCAAATAACCATCACGGGCGACAATCTGAAAGATTACCTGGGCGTTCAGCGCTTCGATTACGGTCGCGCCGACAACGAAAACCGCGTAGGGCAGGTGACAGGTCTTGCCTGGACCGAAGTGGGCGGCGATTTGCTGACCATCGAAACCGCCTGCGTACCGGGTAAAGGCAAGCTTACGTACACCGGATCGCTTGGTGAAGTGATGCAGGAATCTATCCAGGCTGCGCTGACCGTGGTACGTGCGCGCGCGGAAAAACTCGGTATCAACGGGGATTTCTACGAGAAACGCGACATTCACGTTCACGTGCCGGAAGGGGCGACGCCGAAAGATGGTCCAAGCGCAGGCATTGCGATGTGCACCGCTCTGGTTTCTTGCCTGACCGGCAACCCGGTTCGCGCCGACGTAGCGATGACCGGCGAGATAACGCTGCGCGGCCAGGTGCTGCCGATTGGCGGTCTGAAAGAGAAACTGCTGGCGGCGCATCGCGGCGGCATTAAAACCGTGTTGATCCCGTATGACAACAAGCGCGATCTGGAAGAAATTCCGGAGAACGTCATTGCCGATCTGGATATCCATCCGGTGAAACGCATTGAAGAGGTGCTGACGCTGGCGCTGCAGAACGAACCGTTCGGCATGCAGGTAGTCACTGCGAAATAGTGACCTGACGCAAAGAGCACTGATAAAAACAGGGCTGGCGAGTGATTTGTCACTTGCCAGCTTTTTTTTGTATAGCTAATTTAGATTGCTGACCGGGCGTGCCATCAATAACTACTGTTGTAAGGGCGATGCATGCCTGTTATAACTGCTGCGCGGTCGCGCTACGAAGGGATCGGGTGCGATATAAATAATAAAGAGAGGAAGAGAAGAGTGAATAAATCTCAACTGATAGACAAAATTGCCGCAAGCGCTGATATTTCCAAAGCCGCGGCTGGACGTGCGTTAGATGCTTTGATTGTTTCCGTTACTGAATCTCTGCAGGCAGGGGACGAAGTGGCTCTGGTTGGATTTGGGACTTTTGCTGTTCGTGAGCGTGCTGCCCGCACTGGCCGCAACCCGCAAACTGGTAAAGAGATCACCATTGCAGCGGCTAAAGTGCCTGGCTTCCGTGCCGGTAAAGCGCTTAAAGACGCGGTAAATTAAGAAACGCTTGCGGAAGTCCCGTAAGGTTTTTGAAACTAAGGGCGCATCGTCAGATGTGCCTTTTTTATATGCCCGGATTTTTATGAGGCGCGTGGGCTGACAACCGCCCCGTTTTCTTGTCACAATACGCCTCAGGGCGCAGCGGCAGAGCCGTGTTCCGAAGGACGCGATACGTCTCTGTGCAGGGTTTACCAGTTACACTACAGCGGAGTGTTGTTACACCATGATGGACAATTTACGCGCGGCGGCTAATCACGTCGTGCTCAAAATCATATTGGGTTTAATTATCGTCTCGTTCATTCTGACGGGCGTAGGTAATTACCTGATTGGCGGTAACAATAATTATGCCGCAAAAGTTAACGGCCAGGAGATTAACCGGGCGCAGTTTGAAAACGCGGTCATGGGCGAGCGCAACCGCATGCAGCAGCAGCTTGGCGATCAGTTCTCTGCGCTGGCGGCGAACGAAAGCTACATGAAAGGCATGCGCCAGCAGGTGCTCCAGCGCATGATAGACGAGACCCTTCTCGATCAGTACGCCAAAAAGCTGGGCCTTGGCATCAGCGATGAGCAGGTAAAACAAGCTATCTTTAAGCAGCCCGCGTTCCAGAGCAACGGCAAGTTTGACAACACGCGCTATAACGCCATCGTCAATCAAATGGGAATGACGGCGGATCAATACGCGCAGGCGCTGCGCAATCAGCTGACCACGCAACAGCTGATTAACGCTATCGTCGGCACCGACTTTATGCTGAACGGCGAAACGGATGAACTGGCTGCGCTGGTTTCTCAACAGCGTCTGGTGCGTGAAGCCACCATTGACGTAAACGCGCTGGCGGCTAAACAGCAGGTTTCCGATGCCGAAATCAATAACTACTACCAGCAGAATAAAGATCGTTTCGTGGCGCCGGAACAGTTTCGCGTAAGTTATATCAAGCTGGACGCGGCTGCGATGCCGGAAACCGCGAGCGATGCGGAAATCCAGACTTATTACGATCAGCATCAGGATGAGTTTACCCAGCCGCAGCGTAATCGGTACAGCGTCATTCAGACGAAAACTGAAGCGGAAGCGAAAGCGGTGCTGGATACGCTGAAGCAGGGCGGTGACTTTGCTGCTCTGGCGAAAGAGAAATCAGCCGACATCATTTCTGCCCGTAACGGCGGCGACATGGGCTGGCTTGAGCCTGCCACTACGCCGGAAGAGTTGAAAAACGCCGGTCTGAAAGAGAAAGGCCAGCTCTCAGGCGTTATCAAGTCTTCGGTAGGTTTCCTGATAGTCCGTCTGGATGACGTTCAGCCGGCGCAGGTGAAGCCGCTTGCCGAAGTGCATGACGCTATTGCCGCAAAAGTGAAGCAGGAAAAAGCGCTGGATGCCTACTTCGCACTGCAGCAGAAAGTGAGCGAGGCGGCCAGCAATGACAACGAATCGCTGGTGGGCGCCGAGCAAGCTGCGGGCGTTAAGGCCGTGCAAACCGACTGGTTCGGCCACGACAATCTGCCGCAGGAGCTGAACTTCAAACCGGTAGCGGATGCGATTTTCGGTGGCAGCCTGATTGGCGAGAACGGCACGCCGGGTAGCAACTCTGACATCATTACCGTTGAAGGCGACCGTGCGTTTGTGCTGCGTGTTACCGATCACAAAGCGGAAGCGACAAAACCGCTGGCGGACGTGCGTAACGAAGTGGTGGACGCGGTTAAGCATCAGAAAGCTGAACAGCAGGCGAAAATTGACGCTGAGAAACTGCTGAGCGCGCTCAAAAACGGGAAAGGCGACGAGGCGCTGAAAGCCGCTGGCCTGAGCTTTGGCGAAGCGAAAACGCTGAGCCGCACCGGTCAGGACCCGCTGAGCCAGACCGCCTTTACCCTGCCGCTGCCTGCTAAGGGCAAACCCAGCTACGGTATGGGCAACGATATGCAGGGGAACGTGGTTCTGCTGGCGCTGGACGAAGTGCGCAGCGGCACGCTGCCGGAAGAGCAGAAGAAAGCGATGGTGCAGGGGATCACCCAGAATAATGCCCAGGTCGCTTTCGAGGCGCTGATGAGCAACCTGCGTAAAGAAGCCAAAATCAAAATGGGCGACATGGTAACGGAACAGCAGCAATAACGAGACGTTTCGCACATTTTTGCAATACGCTGCAACAGACAAAGGCCGCTTACGCGGCCTTTTCCATTTTTAAAGATTGCTGTTTGTTGCGTTACGGCTGGCGCAATAAGGTAGCTCTGCTGTCAACAAACAAGGAGAAAACAGCATGAAACGTGGAATCAAAGCACTCTGTCTGGCATTGGCTGTAGCAGGCTGCGGCCTTAGCAGCACCTCACTGGCGGCGCCTTCTGCAGGAAAAGCGCAGGTAACGCAAACCCGACCCGATAGCGCCGATAGCAAAGCGCTGACACCTGGCGAAAAAGCATCACAAAGCGAAGAAGGCACCGTCAACATCAATACCGCCACGGTAGATGAGCTGGCGAAGGCGATGAACGGCGTGGGTAAGAAAAAAGCGCAGGCTATCGTCAGCTATCGCGAAGAGCACGGCCCTTTCAAAGCGCTGGAAGAGTTAAAACAGGTGCCTGGCATGGGCGATTCGCTGGTAGAAAGGAACCTGCCTAACCTCACGCTTTAACCGTAACTTGTCCTTGCAGAGTTAAAAACTTTTGCCAGACTAAAGAGGTCATACCAGTGGTGTGACCTCTGTATCGATTAAAACAATGACAAGGGTTAAAGCGCTATGCAGACACAAATCAAAGTACGGGGTTTTCATCTTGATGTTTATCAACATGTTAATAACGCCCGCTATCTGGAGTTTCTTGAAGAGGCTCGCTGGGATGGCCTTGAGCATGAAGAAAGTTTTCAGTGGATGACGGCCAACAACATTGCTTTTGTTGTGGTAAACATCAACATCAATTATCGCCGTCCCGCCGTGCTGGGCGATCTGCTTACCGTAACCAGTGAAATGAAACAGCTTAACGGTAAAAGCGGCGTTCTGAGCCAGGTTATTACGCTTGAGCCAGAAGGGCAGGTGGTCGCCGACGCGTTAATCACTTTTGTCTGCATCGATCTCAAAACGCAAAAAGCGCTGCCGATTGAAGGCGAGCTGCGTGAAAAGCTGGAAAAATTAATAGCCTAATGGCTTAAAATATTTTCATGACGCCTGATGGCTTTTGGCTCCTCAGCCCGGTAGATAATCTGGTATTGCGAAGGTTGGTGTTCCCCGCGTAAGCGGGGGACCCCCCTTGAAAATGACGCCAGCGCGTTTCGCTTTGGTATTCCCCGCCTACGGGGGTAAACCGCAACAGAGCACATTATTAGCCTGTAGCCTGTCTGTTTCTTGCTTCATCTTCCATTCCAAAACTAATCACCCCTGCCGTTCTGCTTATATTTTTTAACCACTTATACTTCAGGTTATGGACTCGTATAACCGGAGGTGCAATGCGGATTCACCATCTTAACTGCGGCTGTATGTGCCCGCTGGGCGGCAAACTTTATGACGGATTCAGCAAGGGCGCGCACGCGCACCTGATTTGCCACTGTCTGCTGGTAGAGACGGACCAGCATGGTCTGGTGCTGGTGGACACCGGCTTCGGGCTTGAAGATATGGCGGAGCCCTCCCATCGCCTGCCGTGGTTTTTCCGGGCAATGAACAATATTCAGTACCGTAAAGAGCTTACGGCTGCGTATCAGCTTGCGGCGCTGGGCTTTACGCCGGGTGATGTCCGCCATATTGTGCTTACGCATCTTGATTTCGATCATGCCGGCGGCCTGAGCGATTTCCCGAACGCTCAGGTGCATCTGATGCAGACTGAAATCGATACCGCCAGCGACCGTCGCGGCTGGCTGGCTCGCGAGCGTTATCGGCCCGGTCAGTGGGGCGCGATTTCAGGCTGGCACGGCTATCAGCCTCGAGGCGAAGCGTGGTTTGGTTTTGAGTCGGTGAGAGAGTTAAAAGGCCTGCCGCCGGAGATTTTGCTAATCCCACTGCGTGGACATACGCAGGGGCACGCCGGGGTGGCGATAGATACGCCAGGCGGCTGGCTATTGCACGGCGGCGATGCGTGGTTTTTCCGCGAAGAAATGGCGCCCACTTATCACTGCACGCCGGGGTTGCGCTTTTACCAGACGATGATGCAGGAAGATAAAGACGCCCGGCTGAATAACCAGCGCCGCTTAAGGGCGCTGGCGACCGATGCTAACGCTGGCGTCACGCTGTTTTGCAGCCATGACGCCAAAGAGTTCGAGCGGTTGAAAGCGGGCGAAACGCGATTAGCGTAACCCCGTTTTCTGCTTGAGCGCGGCCATGATGCCCGCTTTGTCACCAAGATAACGGTTAAGGCCGTTGGCGCGCAGGTTGCAGGCGGCGCACTCGCCGCAGCCTTCGCCTTTGATGCCGTTATAACAGGTGAGGGTATCATGGCGTACCAGCTCGAGTTTGCCCCAGTAGTCCGCCAGCGCCCAGGTTTCCGCTTTATCCAGCCACATCAACGGCGTTTCAAAACGCACGTCCCGCGCCATGCCAAGGCTTACGGCATGGTTAAGCGCTTTGACAAATTCATCGCGACAATCCGGGTAACCGGAAAAATCGGTCTCGCAAACGCCGGTTATTACCGCTTCCGCCTGTACCTGGTAGGCGTAAATGGCCGCGAGCGTCAGGAACAGAATGTTGCGGCCTGGCACAAAGGTGCTGGGAATGCCGCTCGCTTGCGGGTCGTAATCCGGCACCGGAATGCTGTCGCGGGTCAGGCTGCTCACCGCCAGTTCATTCAGCAGCGTGACGTCCAGCACTTTGTGCGCCCGTGCGCCCAGCCTGGACGCCAGTTCGCGGGCGATATCAATCTCGGTCCGATGGCGCTGGCCGTAATCAAACGTCACGCAATGAACTTCATCATACTGCTGGAGCGCCTGAATCAGGCAGGTGGTGGAGTCTTGTCCTCCGCTGAAGACAACAACGGCACGTTTCATAATCAACCCTGTGGTTCTTAATCGCAAAAACGGTATGGTAGCGCCGTAGCGCCATGCTAACCAGCTTCTTTGCCTTGCTCAGGCGGCGGCAGCCAGGCGCGGGTGAAATCAAACCAGCCGCGCGCGTTAAGCTCAACGCCGTTAATTCCCGGCGGCGCGCTTATCTGGTAGCGATAATTAAAGAGCGGCGTGATGATGCCTGCGGACATCATTTCATAAAACACGGCTTTCAGGGCGGCGTTACGGGTCTCGTCATCGGGATAGCGCTGTACGGAATCGAGTGTGGCGAACAGATGCTGCTGTTGCGCAAGCGTCAGCAAATTCGGCCAGAGCGCGTCGCAGCGCAACCACTGCTCCAGCGTATATTCCGGCGCTTCGCCGATAAGCCTGTCGCCCATCACCATATCCGCTTTCCCCAGTTCGCCGCAGCCGTCCCAGTTTTTGGCGTCGTGAAAATGGAGAGTTAATTCGCAACCCAAAGAGGCCAGCTGTTCACGTAACTGCTGCGCCATAACATGTAACTCGACCGGCAGATGATAAAAGAGCGTCAGCCGGGGCGGCAGTTGCACCGATTGCGGCGGCCATTGCGGCAGTTCCCAGCCCGGCAGCATCTCGCGACTCGGCGTAATCAGCCCTTCATCCAGCGGCAGCGCGTCAATCATGCCGCTTTGATGGATAAGGCTGATAAGCCGCCGCGCCTGAGCGATGGAGAGACGTCCGGCCTGGCGCACGCCGAGGTAGCAAAAGCCGAGGCTGATGCTGTTGCTGACCGGACGTAGATGGGCCAGCTCTTCTTCCTGACCAAGGGCTATCTGCACCGGATGGCGACAGCTGGTGCCGAGCGCGCGGTCAAAAAGCTGCGGCGTTATCCAGTATTCCACCGCCTTCAGCAACGGATGTTGCAGATGGTAAAACTCGTGGCTTTCCAGCCGCACCAGCTCAGGCGTAAAAGCCGTGAGCCGAAACGGGCCGCAGCCTGTTTGATTATCATCCGGGTGCGCGAGAAAACTGCAGTAGCTGGCGAGCCGCCAGGGAAGCCAGTAATCGGGCCTGAAGAGCGTGAAGCGCAAACACCGGGCGTGGGGCGAGTCGACCGTTTTAACGCTTGAGAAAAGCTGGCGCAGCGCGGGCTGCGTCAGGAGATGGGTAAAGCTTGTAAGCAGCTGCGCCGTTTCGACCGGCTTGCCGTCATGCCAGTGCAGGGTGGAGCGAAGATAAAAACGCCAGGTCAGGCCGTCGGACGAAACCTCCCAGTGGTGCGCCAGGTCGCCGTGCGGACGAAGGCTTGCCGCCTCAAAGCGCGTCAGCCCGGCAAAAATCTGGCTTGCCAGATGTTGCTCGGCGCGTCCTGGCAAAAAGCCGGGCGTTAGCGGCTCCAGCGGACGGTAATAGGGAATGCGCAGGGTTGGCGTGTCGTTCTGCCACTGGCCGCCCAGAAACGGCGTCAGCAGATGACGCAACTGCTCCGGCGCCAGCTGCGCAAGCGCAAGGGCGTTGTGATGTTCCCCCAGGCGTAACACCTTTTCCATCATCCCCGCACGCACGCTTTGCGGGCTAACCAGAAAGGTTAGCGTGCCTCTTTTTCCCCGTCCTGACTGCGCCTGCCACGTCAGCCAGCCTGCCTCTTCAAGTTGACGCAGCAGAGAGCGGGCGTGGCGCTCGCTGCAAAAGCAGCGCGCCGCCAGTTCCGCCACGGTGGTCTGTTGAGGCGAGCCCGCTGAAGGCTGCCAGAGACGTTGAAACTGGTTTAATCGATTGAGCAGTCGCATACAAAACCCGGAACAGTTTCTGGCAAGTATTCACTATTAGTTCCGTATATACCAGGCGATACTTTTCGGCATGCAATCAGCTTCACACAGGAGATAACCATGGCGAAACTCGCGGCCTTTGATATGGACGGCACGCTGCTGATGCCGGACCATCGGCTGGGCGAAAAGACTATCAGCACGCTGCGCCGCCTGAAGGAGCGGGACATTGCGCTGGCCTTTGCGACCGGCAGGCACGTCATGGAGATGCGACCCCTTCTCGGCCAGTTTTCTCTGGAAGCGTTTTTGATAACCGGCAACGGCACCCGCATTCATACCCTGGAAGGGGAACTGCTGCACAGCCAGGATTTGGCGCCCGGCGTGGCGGAAACGGTGCTGCACAGCCACTGGGATACACAGGCGAGCATTCACGTCTTTAATGATGACGGCTGGCTGACCGACCGCGATATGCCGGAGCTGCTCGTCGCGCACCGCTATAGCGGCTTTCGTTATCAACTGGTGGATCTCAAACGGATCCCGGCGCACCGGGTGACGAAGATCTGCTTCTGCGGCGATCATGACGATCTGTGTCGCCTGCGCGTTCAGCTTAACGAGGCGCTGGGAAACAACGCGCACCTGTGCTTTTCCGCCTCAGATTGTCTGGAAGTGCTGCCGCCGGGATGCAATAAGGGCGCAGCGCTGACCGTGCTGAGCCAGCATCTGGGTTATACGCTGGCGGAATGCATGGCGTTCGGCGACGCCATGAACGATCGCGAGATGCTCTCGCTGGTCGGGCATGGGCTGATTATGGGCAACGCCATGCCGCAGCTAATAGCGGATTTACCCCACCTGCCGGTGATAGGTCACTGTAGCCGACAGGCGGTTTCACACTATTTAACACATTGGCTGGATACACCACACCTTACTTATTCCCCCGAATGATGAGGATTTCCAGCAAGCCGGGCTAGCCCGGCTTTTTTTCTTCCAGCAGCGAGGCCAGCGCCGCCTGATACGGCGCCAGGTCGCCGATGTTTTTCGCCACCCATTCCGGCTGGTAATAGGTATCGAGATAGCGCTCGCCGCTGTCGCACAGCAGGGTGACAATCGCCCCTAGGCGGCCTTCGTCGCGCATGCGCGCCGCCAGCTGCAACGCGCCCCACATATTGGTGCCGGTGGAGGCGCCCACTTTGCGGCCAAGCTGCGTCTCCAGCCACTGCATGGCGGCGACGCTCGCGGCGTCCGGCACGCGCAACATCTCATCCACGACGTCCGGAATAAAAGAAGGCTCCACGCGCGGGCGGCCGATGCCCTCAATCTTACTCCCCACGCCGCTTCGCAACGTGTTGTCGCGGGTGTGCCAGTAATCCATAAACACCGAGTTTTGCGGGTCTACTACCATCAGCTTCGTGTCGTGTCCCTGGTAGCGCAGGTAACGGCCAAGCGTTGCGGACGTGCCGCCCGTGCCCGCGCTCATCACAATGTACGACGGCACCGGATGCGGCTCATGGCGCATCTGGCGAAAAATGCTGTCGGCGATATTGTTGTTGCCTCGCCAGTCGGTGGCGCGCTCGGCGTAGGTAAACTGGTCCATATAATGGCCGCCGAGCTCGCGCGCCAGCGTCTCGGACGCATCGTAAATTTCGCAGGCGCTTTGCACGAAGTGGCAGCGGCCGCCGTAAAACGCTATCTGCTCAACTTTGCGCTTCGCCGTACAGGCGGGCATGACCGCGATAAAAGGCAACCCCAGCAGCCGGGCGAACCAGGCTTCTGAAACGGCGGTCGACCCCGAGGAGGCTTCAATAATCGGCGTGCCTTCTTTTATCCAGCCGTTGCTTAAGGCGTAGAGAAAAAGAGAGCGGGCGAGGCGGTGCTTCAGGCTGCCGGTCGGGTGAGTGCTTTCATCTTTCAGATAGAGGTAAATGCCCGGAAAGGCGGGCAGCGGCAGGCGCAGCAGGTGCGTATCCGCAGAACGCTGGTTATCAGCGTTGATTTCAGTAATGGCGTGGCGTACCCAGGAGCTGGTCATGCGCGTGATCCGTTTGTCAATTTGTGCTTAGAGTAACGAAGAGCGCGGGGAAAAACGTTGCCATTTCACCTACAGGCGGCTTGAATAAGAGAAAATTATTCTCCTGGTGGCCGCTATGTTAGATAAAATTGACCGCAAGCTCCTTGCGTTGCTGCAAAGTGACTGCACCCGCTCTTTGCAGGCGCTCGCCGATGCCGTTAATCTGACAACAACCCCCTGCTGGAAACGGCTCCGGCGTCTGGAAGAAGAAGGTTATGTCACGGGTAAAGTGGCGCTGCTGGACCCGGAAAAGCTCGGCCTCGGCCTGACGGCGTTTATGCTTATCAAAACCCAGCACCATAACCGCGAGTGGTACAGCCACTTTGTCTCGGTGGTCAGCGGCATGCCTGAGGTGCTGGGCTTCTGGCGCATGGCGGGGGAGTACGACTACCTGATGCAGGTTCAGGTAGCGGATATGAAGCGGTATGACGAGTTTTACAAGCGACTGGTGAACCAGGTGCCGGGCTTTTCCGAGGTCACTTCGAGTTTCGCCATGGAGCAGATAAAATACACCACAGCCCTGCCGGTGGAGGCGTAGCCTTTAGCGGCCACCTATACTCCATCCCTGCGCTTATCGTCATTAAAGACAATCAGGACAAACGTTTTGCGATTATTTGCTCAGTTAAGCTGGTACTTCGGCCGGGAGTGGCGACGCTATCTCGGCGCCGTAGCCCTGCTTATCATCATCGCCGTTTTGCAACTCGTGCCGCCAAAACTGGTGGGCGTTATTGTGGACGGCGTCACCCAACGCCACTACACCGCCGGGCAGATTTTACTGTGGATAGGCGTCATGGTGGCGATTGCGATTGTGGTTTATCTGCTGCGCTACGTCTGGCGCGTGCTGCTGTTCGGCGCGTCTTATCAGCTTGCCGTAGAGCTGCGCCGCGATTTTTATCGCCAGCTTAGCCGCCAGCATCCTGAGTTCTACTTACGCCACCGCACCGGCGATTTAATGGCGCGCGCCACCAACGATGTCGACCGCGTGGTCTTTGCCGCGGGCGAAGGGGTATTAACGCTGGTAGATTCGCTGGTGATGGGCTGCGCGGTGCTGATAGTCATGAGCACGCAGATAAGCTGGCAGCTTACGCTGCTGGCATTACTACCGATGCCGGTGATGGCCATTGTCATTAAGCGCTACGGCGACCAGCTACACCACCGCTTCAAGGCGGCGCAGGCGGCGTTTTCAACGCTTAACGATCGTACTCAGGAGAGCATGACCAGCATCCGCATGATCAAGGCGTTCGGCCTGGAAGACCGTCAGTCGGCGCTGTTCGCCGAAGATGCGCGGGAGACGGGGCAGAAGAACCTGCGGGTAGCGCGAGTGGATGCCCGCTTTGACCCGACCATTTACATCGCCATCGGCATGGCGAACCTGCTGGCTATCGGCGGCGGCAGCTGGATGGTGATGAACGGCACGCTGACGCTCGGCCAGCTCACCAGCTTCACGATGTATCTGGGCCTGATGATCTGGCCGATGCTGGCGCTGGCCTGGATGTTTAACATCGTCGAGCGCGGCAGCGCGGCGTACAGCCGCATTCGCGCCATGCTTGCTGAGGCGCCCGTGGTTCACGACGGCGATGAAAGCGCGCCGCCGGGGCGCGGCGAACTGCGCGTGGCTATCCGCGCCTTCCGTTATCCAGGCGCTACCCAGCCGACGCTGCAAAACCTCAACGTCGCCCTGAAACCGGGGCAGATGTTAGGGCTGTGCGGGCCGACCGGCGCGGGAAAAAGCACCGTGTTAACGCTGATACAGCGCCATTTCGATGTTGATGAAGGGGAGATTCGCTTTCATGACATTCCGCTGCCTCGTCTGAGGCTGGATGACTGGCGCGCCCGGCTGGCCGTCGTGAACCAGACGCCGTTCCTCTTCTCTGACACGGTGGCGAACAATATCGCCCTCGGCAAGCCTGAAGCCACGCAGCAGGAGATTGAACATGTGGCGAAACTCGCCTGCGTGCATGAAGATATTCTGCGCCTGCCGCAGGGGTACGACACCGAAGTGGGCGAGCGCGGCGTGATGCTCTCCGGCGGGCAGAAGCAGCGTATCTCCATTGCCCGCGCTCTGCTGCTGAACGCGGAGATGCTGATTCTGGATGACGCGCTTTCGGCAGTGGACGGGCGCACGGAACACCAGATCCTGCACAACCTGCGCCAGTGGGGAGAAGACCGTACGGTTATCATCAGCGCCCATCGCCTTTCGGCGCTGACCGAAGCGAGCGAAATTCTGGTGCTGCAGCACGGTCATGTAGCCCAGCGGGGTCAGCATGACCAGCTGGCGAGCCAGCCGGGCTGGTATCGCGATATGTACCGCTATCAGCAGCTTGAAGCGGCGCTGGACGACGCGCCGGAAGAGAACCAACAGGAGGCGATAAATGCGTAATTTTGGTCAGCTGTGGCCGACGCTAAAACGCCTGCTGGCGTATGGCAAGCCCTGGCGTAAACCGCTTTCGATGGCGGTGGTTATGCTGTGGGTTGCCGCCGCGGCGGAAGTCAGCGGCCCGGCGCTCATCAGCTACTTTATTGACAACCTCGTCGCACAGCATCGTATGCCGCTTGCGCTGGTCAGCGGGCTGGCGGCGGTTTATCTCCTGCTGCAACTGCTCGCTGCCGGGCTGCACTACTGGCAGTCGCTGCTGTTTAACGAAGCGGCGGTGGGGGTGGTGCAGCAACTTCGCACCGATGCGATGGACGCCGCGCTGCGCCAGCCGCTCGGCGCCTTCGACACCCAGCCGGTGGGGCAGCTTATCTCCCGCGTGACCAACGACACTGAAGTTATCCGCGATCTCTACGTCACCGTTGTCGCAACGGTATTGCGCAGCGCGGCGCTGGTGGGCGCGATGCTGGTGGCCATGTTCAGCCTCGACTGGCGGATGGCGCTGGTGGCTATCACCATTTTCCCGGCGGTGTTGATTGTAATGCTGATTTATCAGCGCTACAGCACGCCCATTGTGCGCCGGGTGCGGGCTTATCTGGCGGATATCAACGACGGCTTTAACGAAGTGATCAACGGCATGAGCGTCATCCAGCAGTTTCGCCAGCAGGCGCGCTTTGGCGAACGGATGAATGAAGCGAGCCATTCGCACTATCTGGCGCGCATGCAGACGCTGCGCCTGGATGGTTTCCTGCTGCGTCCGCTGTTAAGCCTTTTTTCCGCGCTGGTGCTCTGCGGGTTGCTGATGCTGTTCGGCTTTACGTCAGTCGGCACGATAGAGGTTGGGGTGCTGTATGCCTTTATCAGCTATCTGGGCCGCCTCAACGAACCGCTTATTGAGCTCACCACGCAGCAGTCGATGCTGCAACAGGCGGTGGTGGCGGGCGAACGCGTTTTCGAGCTGATGGACAGGCCGCGCCAGAACTACGGCGATGATGAGAGGCCGCTGCAAAGCGGTTCGATCGACGTCGACAATGTCTCGTTCGCTTATCGCGACGATCGTCTGGTTTTGCAGGATATCGATCTGCATGTTCCGTCGCGTCATTTCGTTGCGCTGGTGGGCCATACCGGCAGCGGTAAAAGCACGCTCGCGAACCTGCTGATGGGATATTACCCGCTGACGCGCGGCGAAATCCGTCTTGACGGGCGGCCGCTCCAGAGCCTGAGCCATGGCGCGCTGCGCAAGGGAGTGGCGATGGTGCAGCAGGACCCGGTGGTGCTGGCGGATTCGTTTTTCGCCAACGTCACCCTCGGGCGCGACATCAGCGAAGAACAGGTCTGGCAGGCGCTGGAGACGGTACAGCTGGCGGAGCTGGCGCGCGCCATGGCGCAGGGTATCCACACCCGCCTTGGCGAACAGGGCAATAACCTCTCTGTCGGTCAAAAACAGCTGCTGGCGATGGCCCGCGTGCTAGTCGAGACGCCGCAAATTTTAATTCTCGATGAAGCGACGGCCAACATCGACTCCGGCACCGAGCAGGCGATTCAACAGGCGCTGGCGGCGATCCGTGAACACACCACGCTTGTGGTCATCGCGCATCGTCTTTCCACCATTGTGGAAGCGGATACGATCATGGTGCTTCACCGCGGCCAGGCCGTTGAACGCGGCACGCATCAGGAGCTGCTCGCCGCGAAAGGGCGCTACTGGCAGATGTACCAGCTTCAGCTGGCAGGCGAAGAGCTGGAAGCGAGCGAACGGGAAGAGTCGCTTATCGCCTGATGCACTAAAACTACGCACCGCACCGGCCGCTCGCTTTGCTGGTGCAAAAATGCAACGCACCCTGCACCAGCATGGTGCGTTTTTGCTTTCCAGGAACAATCTGAATCCCGGTCACACTTTTTTCTTACTCATTCATTCCATGAATGCCCGCTCGCCGGGCGCAAAAACTCCCGCTTTTTCATTCCTGGCACGCCGCTTGCTTTAATAACGTTGTTAGCTGCGGCCATTACCCAATTCGACTGGAGGGGATTTATGAAGCTGGTTACCGTGGTAATCAAACCATTCAAACTGGAAGACGTGCGCGAGGCGCTTTCTTCAATTGGCATTCAGGGGCTGACGGTAACCGAGGTGAAAGGCTTTGGTCGCCAGAAGGGCCACGCCGAGTTATACCGCGGTGCCGAATACAGCGTTAACTTCCTGCCGAAAGTGAAGATTGACGTTGCTATTGCAGACGATCAACTTGATGAAGTGATTGATGTCATTAGTAAAGCTGCCTATACCGGCAAAATTGGCGACGGCAAAATTTTCGTTGCCGAGCTGCAACGCGTGATTCGTATTCGTACCGGCGAAGCCGACGAAGCGGCACTGTAACTGGCCAACCGTGACAGGAATGGAAAAGATGAAACACACAGCACTGAAATCTGGCCTCGGCCTGCTTTCGCTTCTGCCCGGCCTTGCCATGGCCGCTCCGGCGGTGGCGGACAAAGCGGACAACGCTTTTATGATGATCTGCACCGCGCTGGTGCTCTTTATGACCGTACCTGGCCTGGCGCTCTTTTATGGCGGCCTGCTGCGCGGTAAAAACGTGCTTTCCATGCTGACGCAGATCTCCGTCACTTTCGCGCTGGTCTGCATTCTCTGGGTGGTTTATGGCTACTCGCTGGCGTTTGGCTCCGGCGGCAGCTTCTTCGGCAACCTTAACTGGATCCTGCTGAAGGGCATTAACATCACCGATCTCATGGGCAGCTTCTACCAGTACATCCACGTGGCGTTCCAGGGTTCATTCGCCTGTATTACCGTGGGGCTGATTGTCGGCGCGCTGGCTGAGCGCATTCGCTTCTCCGCCGTGCTTATTTTCGTGGTGGTATGGCTGACGCTCTCCTACGTGCCTATCGCCCACATGGTGTGGGGCGGCGGCCTGCTGGGTTCTCATGGCGCGCTGGATTTCGCGGGCGGCACCGTTGTGCACATTAACGCCGCGGTGGCGGGCCTGGTAGGCGCTTACCTGGTGGGTAAACGCGTGGGCTTTGGCAAAGAAGCGTTCAAACCGCATAACCTGCCGATGGTCTTTATCGGCACGGCGATCCTTTACTTTGGCTGGTTTGGCTTCAACGCCGGCTCCGCCAGTGCGGCGAATGAAATCGCCGGTCTGGCCTTCCTGAACACCGTTGTGGCGACAGCCGCCGCCATTCTCGCCTGGGTCTTCGGTGAATGGGCGCTGCGCGGCAAGCCTTCTCTGCTGGGCGCCTGCTCCGGCGCTATCGCGGGTCTGGTAGGTGTGACTCCGGCTTGCGGCTACATCGGCGTCGGCGGCTCTCTGATTGTCGGTATCGCGGCGGGTCTGGCGGGTCTGTGGGGCGTCACCATGCTGAAACGCTGGCTGCGCGTTGATGACCCGTGCGACGTCTTCGGCGTGCATGGCGTGTGCGGCATCGTGGGCTGCATCCTGACCGGCGTGTTCGCAGCAAGCTCGCTGGGCGGCGTGGGTTACGCAGAAGGCGTGACCATGGGTCACCAGGTGCTGGTGCAGCTGGAAAGTATTGCGGTTACCGTGGTCTGGTCCGGCGTGGTGGCGTTCATCGGCTACAAACTGGCGGATATGACGGTTGGTCTGCGCGTACCGGAAGACCAGGAGCGCGAAGGTCTGGACGTCAACAGCCACGGCGAGAATGCCTACAACGCTTGAGTAGAGCATCTCTCCTGTTAAAACCTCCCGCGTGCGGGAGGTTTTTTATTTTCAGGGGAGAGGTAAAACCAGTGGCGCAGCGTCTTTCCGGTGGCGTTTCGCATATTCAGCCAGCAAACGGCGCGCCTGAACGTCAGGGCGGCCCGCCGTCGCAGCTTACTTAACCGCGCTTCCTCATCACCCCTTCCTGCACAGAAGAGGCGACCAGTTTGCCGTCCATGCTCCAGAATTCGCCGCGCACAAAGCCGCGCGCGCTGGAGGCGGAGGTGCTCTCCACGCTGTAGAGCAGCCACTCGTTCATGTCGAACGGACGGTGGAACCACATGGAGTGGTCGATAGTCGCCACCTGCATGCCTGGCTCCAGGAAGCCCACGCCGTGCGGCTGCAGCGCCACTACCAGGAAGTTAAAGTCGGAGGCGTAGCCCAGCAGTGACTGGTGCACGCGGAAATCGTCCGGCATCGCTCCATTAGCACGGATCCACACCTGGCGCGTCGGCTCCGCCACGTGTCCTTTCAGCGGGTTATGAAACTCCACCGGGCGAATTTCGAGCGGCTTATCGCTAAGGAACTTCTCTTTCACCTGCGGTGGCAGGAACTTTTCCAGCGCCCGGGCGATATCGGTTTCCGATTTCAGCCCTTCGGGCGACGGCGCGGCAGGCATCGTTTTTTGATGCTCGAAACCCGCTTCCGGCGCCTGGAACGAGGCGGTCATGTAAAAAATAGGTTTGCCGTTTTGGATAGCCGCTACGCGCCGGGCGCTGAAGCTGTTGCCATCGCGCAGCACTTCAACGTCATACACAATCGGCTTCTGACTGTCGCCCGGGCGCAGGAAATAACTGTGGAAAGAGTGCACCAGACGTTCCGCCGGCACGGTCTCTTTAGCAGCGTAAAGCGCCTGCCCGACGACCTGGCCGCCAAAGACCTGCCGCAGACCTAAATCTTCGCTCTGGCCGCGAAACAGCCCCTCTTCAATTTTTTCCAGATTCAACAATGCCAGTAGGTTGCTCAGCGCCTGACTCATAACGGGTCCTCAACAGCAAAAGAAAGCACAGCGGTGCCGGGAAAGTAACGAGAGTATAACGTAGAACCACAACTGGTCCGAGGGGTGGAATTATCTTAATGGCGGCCCATTACCAGGCGAAAATCAGTGACCTGTGCCACACTTAGCACGACAAGCAAGTTCTGACCACTCACTTCTGGTGAGTTATCGCGCTCACTGGTGCATTGAAAATAAGGAGAACGCAATGAAACTCGTGCACATGTTAAGTGGTTTAGCGGTTGCGGTTGCTCTGGCGGGTTGCGCAAAGGATAAAAGCGCGGACATAGCGGTTCCGGCGCCGAATCCGAACACCGCCGGCGTGGCGACACAGCCGGTTATTAAACAGCCTAACGTCTCCGGTACGGTCTGGGTCCGTCAGAAAGTGGCGCTGCCGCCGGATGCCGTGCTGACCGTAACGCTCGCCGACGCCTCGCAGTCTGACGCGCCTTCCCGTGTTATCGCGCAAAAAGCGGTACGTACCGAAGGCAAGCAGGCACCATTCAGCTTCGTATTGCCGTTTAACCCGGCCGACGTACAGCCGAATGCCCGCATTCTGCTGAGCGCCGCCATCACCATCGACAACAAGATTGTTCTGGTAACTGACCAGGTTAAACCAGCAGTAACCCAGGGCGGCACTAAAATCGACCTGAACCTGGTACCGGTGCAGCAGACCGCGATCCCGTTACAGGAAGGCGGCGGTGCGGCGACAACGGTGCCGAGCACGTCGCCAACGCAGGTTAACCCTTCGTCAGCGGTTCCGGCTCCCACGCAGTTCTGAGTTGAACATTAACGCCTCTTCGGAGGCGTTTTTAATAGCGCCAGCGGTAGCGGGCAAGGTCTATCTGTCCGCTGCCGGAGACCTGAACCCCTTCCGACAGCAGCGCCTGCCGCTGACGCTGTAAATCGGGCCCGGTAAGCGAAATCGCGCCGTGGCGATTCACAACCCGATGCCAGGGCAACTGGCTGCCTTCCGGTAATCTTTTCAGCACGCCGCCTACCTGCCGCGCCGCTCGCGGCGAGCCCGCAAGCCTTGCCACTTCGCCATAGGTCGTCACGCATCCCTCAGGAATGGCCGCGACAATCTGATAAACGCGCATCGGGAAACTGTCCGGGTTATCCATCATTCGCACTCCGTGAGATGAGACAGTAAGGATAGTGAGGAGCGGGGGAGGAGGGAAGGGGCTGGCTGCGCGCTTAGCAAAAACATCAAAAGTCTTAACCTGAAAGCGGCGAGCCCAGCGGTTCGCCGCATAGCGCTTTTATTCACCGTAGCGTGAAGGCCAGATCTCTTTGGCCGGTGTTTTTATTTTTGCGGCGATGATCTGTTCGCCTTTCGGCCAGTGTCGGTACAGGGCGTTAGCAAGGGTGGAGGAGGAGAGTCCGTTTTCACGAGAGAGCGCGGCAAGCGAAGAACCTGATTTCTTGATGGCTGCAATGATGTCCGCCCGATGCCAGTCTTGTTTCATGGTCATAGTCCTGAGTAATGAATGGAAGAGGTTGGCTGTGTTGGCGGGCTGCAAATCCCGACCACTGGATTTTGCCAGTGGCGCGAGCATGTTACAGCAGCGTGCTACAGGGGTAAATAAAGGCAATGCGAGGCGGCTCGCAAAGCGGAAGGGAGCAAAGAAGATTGAGATTTTGGCTTGCCGGAAACCCTTCAGCGCAGTCGCCACTGCGCAATAAACCGGCATCCGGCGCGGGCTTGCTTGCAATTGACGGGGGCAGGCGACATAATGCCGCCTGCGCGTTTAACGACGCCCTCAATGGGGGCCCTGTTGGTTCTCCCGCAACGCTACTTTGTTTACCTGGTCAGGTCCGGAAGGAAGCAGCCAAAGCAAAGGACGTGTGTGCCGGGATGTAGCTGGCAGGGCCCCCACCCATTTCTGCTCAACAATTCCTTTTTTTCAGTTTTATCCTGGTGATAAGACGACGCAAGTGGCGTATCAACGCATGCTGGATGCGATCAGCTTTTTGCTGGCGACATGAGGTGCTGTTTCCCACTAACCGTATATGTTTTCATCTGTGAGCATTAAGAAATGGATAATTCTCTCAGGCGCTTGCCACCTTTATTGAGAAGCGCCGTAGGCACGCCAGGTAAAGCAGGCAACTTCCAGCGCGACGTCATCATCGTTCAATACCTGTTCAACCTTATCAAGCCCATCATTCAGTATGACATTCCCGAAGACGGGATGATTTCTCCCACACTAATCAGAACCATCAGTCAATTCCAGTCCATTCATTTGCGGTTCCAGCACCCCGATGGGGTTATTGAGCCTGAAGGGAAGACTTTCCGTGGATTAATTGCCGCGGCGATGAAATATCCTGTTGCGGCCCGACAACCGTCTTTTGCTCCCTCATTTCCAACGCAATCTTCTGCCAATGAAAACAGCATCCGTCAGATGGTGAACGACTACCTGAGAAAAGAGCGTTACAACGTTGTAAATGAAACTCTTGAGCGCAGCAAGCTGATGGCATCCGGCATTGATGGGGCTGTGTCGCTGACGGAGCAGGACTATACCAACGCCTGGGAAAATCTTAACCGCCGGGTTGAATTGAATATCATCAAAGCGTTTTCTATTGTGGAGTCGGGCGGTCGGTCTGGTTTTAATACCTTAAATTTGCCGATTATTGCTTATGAAGGGCATATTTTCCGCAAATACACTAAAAGAAAATACGATCAAACCCACCTTTTTTGTCCTATAGGTATGTGTCAAAAGCGGGTCCGGAATGGAAAAAAAACAATATCGACCAGACTTCCGCATGGAATACGCTGGCGGCGGCTTACGCGCTGGATGCCGATGCTGCGATAAAAGCGTGTTCATGGGGAATGTTCCAGATAATGGGCTTTAATTACGAATCGTGCGGTTATAAAGATCTCAGCTCATTTTTAAAAGATATGAAGGCAAATGCTGGTAAGCAATTAAATGCCTTTTTACATTTGTGTAAGAAGAACAGCGCATTGCTGTCGGCAATGGTAAATAAGGACTTTTACAATATGGCATATAACTATAACGGCAGCGACTTCGGCGATTATGACGTTAAAATTCGCAGAACGTATGAAAACCTGGAGAAGGGACGGTGATGAAAGCAAAAATGTTGCGCAGGGTTGGCGGTTTTTCACTCTTAATGGCGGTGTTTTCTTCGTATGCCGCGACACTACAGTCTGGCGTATATGAAGGTTTACTGCTGGCCGTCTCACCGACGGGAAAGATAACCGGCTATTACTCCGAATCGGCTGAAGACAGCGTGAAACGTACCTGCACTTTCTTTCTGGCAGGCCCTGTTTCAGCGCAACAGCCAGACGCCATCACTTCCTGGTCTTCATCTGTACTCTCGGGCCATATTACCGCGAATAATACGGGTGTCACATTAGCCATTCCCGATGGGCAAAATCATGCGGGTTGTATGAATGTGCTGATGCCTGAAATTGCGACAGGTCTGGAGCTGGAGACGACGCAGCAGACACACTGGCAAACGCTGATGCAGGTAAGCAGCCCACGGACTTATCTAAGCTCCACGCCTGATGCCGCGACCCGGCGTAAAGCCTGGATCGTCAAAGGAGACGTGGTGGGGGTAATACAAACCCAGGGCGGCTGGACAGAGGTTGAGTATCCCGGCAACAGCGGAAAAATGACGCACGGCTGGGTGAATAGCAATGATGTTCAGCCGTTAACGCCGCCGGCATCCTGATCGGTTTATTTCTTTACTCAACTCAATATTGCCGGGCGACGCTTTCGCTTCGGCAATCTTTTTACGCGACTCCGTTGTTTTCCCCGCATGAACTTAATACCGAGCTACGATGCTAAAACAGAGACCACGTCAATGTGAAAGCAGATAGCCAATTAATAAGTACGATTAAAGAGAGATGGCCTGAGTGCGCCTTCATCTGGCGGTACAAAGGCCGTGTTCCACATGCTTCTGGTTGATTGAAAAGTAAGAGTTAGCCTTAGCTGGCAGGGCCCCACCCATTTATCCCTCACTCAATCCTTAGCGCCTGCATCGCTGCCAGCAGCGCTTCCATCTTCGGCGTTAATGTCTTTTTACGCGGCCACACCAGCATCAGCGGCAAGCCTTCCACAACTCGTTCCGGCAACAGCCGCACCAGCTCGCCCGCCGCTTCGGCTTCACGGGTAAGCCAGGTCGCCATCTGCGCCACGCCAAGCCCCGCTTTAACGGCCGACAGCTGCGCTTCGCCATCGCCTACCGCCATGCGCCACGGCGCGGGACGGTCCACCGCCTGGCCGTTCTCCTGCACAATGCGCCAGGCTTTATGGCTGCCGTCCGCCAGTTGATAAACAATCGCCCGATGCGACGGTAAATCTTCCACGCTGCGCACCGGCGGATGCCGCTCGAGGTAATCAGGCGCAGCGAAGAAGGCGCGCTTTTCCATGCCGAGCAGCATGGACGAAAGCGTCTGCGGATAGTCGAGCGGGCCGCCGATGCGCACGGCGAGATCGACCCCCTCATCAAACAGATCGAGAAAACGGTCGGAGAAGGCGAGGGTAAGGCGCAGCTCCGGGTTGGCGCTGGCGAAGCGGTTAAGGAGCGGCATCGCCTCTTTGCGGCCAAAAGTCTGCGGCAGGGCGATGTGCAATCTGCCTGCGGGAATGCGCCGCTGCGCCGCCAGCATCGCTTCGGTTTCGCTGAGCTCGCTCAGGATGCGCTGACAGGTGTCGTAATAGGCCTGGCCTGCGTCAGTTAACGCCATGCGGCGGGTGGTGCGGTCAAGCAGCCGCGAGCCCAGGCGGCTTTCAAGGCGCGCCACGCTTTTACTCACGGCGGAGCCGGTAAGGTTCAGCCGCCCGGCGGCGGCGCTAAAACTGCCGCATTCGACGGTCGCGACAAAGCAGCTTATGCCTTTCAGGTTTTCTTCGGTAATCATGATTGATGAATATTTTTCCCGTATGCCGCGATTTTATACCCGGGATAAGACTCACATTCCCGATTAAGCTTTATCTCACTACCTGAAGGAGAGTTCAATGCAGAAAAAAGCGCTTATCGCCGGGATCAGCGGCGTTGTGGGTTCCGCTACGGCGAAACGGTTACTGGAGCAGGGCTGGGACGTTTATGGCCTTTCGCGCGGGCGTACGCCGGTGCCAGAGGGCTGCCACTCCCTGACGGCGGATCTCACTTCTGAATCGTCCGTAAAAGAGGCGGTGAAAGAGATTACACCGGACGCGCTCTTTTTCAGCGTCTGGGCGCGCCAGGCAAATGAAGAAGATAACATTCGCGTTAACGGCGCCATGGTACGTAACGTTATCGAGGCGCTGGGTGAAAAGCTCAACGGCAGCCACGTTGCGCTGGTCACCGGCCTGAAGCACTACCTCGGCCCGTTCGATGCTTACGGCAAAGGCGAAGTGCCGCTCACCCCCTTTCGTGAAGAGCAGGGCCGCCAGCCAGTCGCCAACTTCTATTACGCTCAGGAAGATGAGATGTTCGCCGGCGCGCAAAAGTATGGCTACAGCTGGAGCGTGCACCGTCCGCACACCATCATCGGCTACGCCATTGG
The DNA here is from genome assembly GCA_000621185.1 of Franconibacter pulveris DSM 19144. GTDB lineage: Bacteria > Pseudomonadota > Gammaproteobacteria > Enterobacterales > Enterobacteriaceae > Franconibacter > Franconibacter pulveris. The sequence goes on along the minus strand of KK211221.1, from coordinate 626,747 downwards.
CAACGCCATGAACATGGGCCAGACGCTGGCGGTCTACGCCTCGCTGTGTAAATTCCACGGCCTGCCGTTTGTCTTCCCGGGCTCAGCGGCGCAGTGGAATGGCGTAACGGACATGAGCAGCGCGAGCCTGGTTGCCGAGCAGCTGGAGTGGGCCGCCACGTCGCCTGCGGCGAAAAACGACGATTTCAACACCGTGAACGGCGATGTGTTCCGATGGAAATGGATGTGGTCAGAAATCGCCGCTTATTTCGGTATCGAGGCGGCGCCGTTCCCGGAAACGGAACAACCGCTGGAAGCGAGCATGGCGCGCCATAACGCTCCGGCATTGTGGCAAGCGGTCGCTCAGGCGCATCAGCTCAGTGAACCAGACGTCAACCGACTGGCCTCCTGGTGGCACACCGATGCCGACCTGGGCCGCCCGATGGAAGTGTTTACCGACATGAGCAAAAGCCGCAAAGCGGGCTTTCTGGCTTATCACTGCACCCGCGACGACCTGTTCGCGCTCTTTGATCAATTGAAGCGCGATAAGCTTATCCCGGCATAATCTCGCATACCGCTCTGCCTTTCCAGGCGGGGCGGTAATTTCACTAATGTACTCCTTCCTTTATTTTTTATTGTCTGGCTTTATTCCTGTCTTAATAATGTCATTTAACTGTCATATTATTGTCATAATAATATTGTGTTCTTTTGTTATGCGCGCTTAATCGAATCAGGTAAGTCTTAGTGCTGGATATTAATAGCTATTTACGGTATTAAATAACCCCCTGCTTTTCTTCTCAAAGGATTTTCTTATGAGTACAGCGGTGCTTAACGTTAAAATTAGCGCAGAGTTAAAAGACCAGATCCGCCTTCATGCTGAGCAAAACAACGAAACCCTCAGCGCCATCACTGAAAAACTGCTCTCTCAGGCGCTGTTCGCGGCCAATGAATCGCCTGAGCCTGGCCATGAAGATATTGATAACCAGCATACCGAAGAAGAGGATATCTCCCCTCTCAATCCCAAAGAGATCAAAGCATTAAGAAAACTGCTGAAGAAGAAAAAATGAAAACGCAAACCACACTTCCTACGGCTTCCACCTATCGCGAAGCCTGTGAACTCCTGCGCTCGGGCTATGTGAAAAAAGTTCGTCTGGGTTGGGATATCGGCAGCGACGAGTTTTTTCGTATTGCCTCAGACTGGTGCGATGCAGGCGCGAAAATAAAACGCGAAGAGGGCGTTTTTGTTATTTCCGTGAAAGGGTTTCCGATCCCGCGTCAGGCGTAATGGTAATGCAATAATAGTGACGCATTATTTTCATAAAAACGTCATAACCCCGACGTGTTGAGATGTCAGGATGCAGCTATAAAATAAAAACATGCCTCACCATCTCGCAATGTGCCATCACGGATGATGCTGTTTGTGACGAGCCTTCGGGCTCGTCATTTGTTTTTTCCGCTTCTTATTTTCTTCCATCATTTAGCTGCAACATTGCCGTTTTATCCTGGCTTCGTTCTCAGTCAATAACGTGGCGGGAGTCCGGTATCGTGATGCGTCGCTTATTTTCCCTTGGTGAGATAACGCTTAACGTTGTCATGGGCGTCTGGTGCGCCTGGCTGCTGTTTATTCTTACGGTCTTTTTAAGCCGGGTAACGTTGAACATTCTGCATGCCTGAAAGGGGCCAGGCGGAGATGTCAGCAACAAGCAGAGCGTTTCTCCGGATGGTTAAGAAGGTCAAGATAGTGTGCGACGTCGTCGCTTTCCCGGGTAGCGCGAAGCTGCAACGCCAGGTTCAGGCTGTCGAGCACCCGCGCATTGCTGACCAGCGGGTCATCGGCCCTCACGCGTCCTTCGCTAACCAGCCAGTCCGTCACGGTTTTCCAGCGCCAGAGGGGCGAGTTCCCCTTTACGCGTTGCACCGGGGAAGGAAAGTTGCGCGAACCGCGGGCGCCATCTTTCAGCAACGCTATCGCCTGGCGGGAGAGGCCCGTCAGTTCGGCAATATCGCTCAGGCCGACCAGTGCAGAATCCACCGACTCAACGCATGCGTTAATGCCCGCCGATTCGATATCCCTGATGGCGCTCAGCACCGCCTTGCTCAACGTGTCGCATTCCCGATCAAACTCCAGCCAGACCGACGTGCCATAGAAGCAAATAAGCGCATCGTCGCAACCGCTGGCAAAGAGCGCGTCCTCAAGCCCCTCGGTGTCTGACGTGACGCCCGACAGGGTAAGCGTGAAATGGTAAAGTGCCATAGATCCCTCTTTTTTCAGTGTGATAAAAAGGCGGGTCGCCCCGCCTTGTCGCGCTCAATGCTTAACAGGCTCGCAGCGCTCCACCAGCCGGATAATCTGTCTGGCGTGGCGCCGTGGGTCCCGGGGCGTAGACCAGATGCTCATCATGTGATCCCGGTGCTCCGGTATGCCGCACTTGAGTCGTCCGAAGCAATGCGAACTGTTGCCGCCCTGGACGAAATACCCGCCTTTTAACAACGCAGAGTCGATGGCTGCCCGTATATCTTTATCAGGGTGTCCCTTCATTAGCCTCCTGCCTATCATGATAGTGTTGTTGACGCCTGTCAACGATTTTGTTGACGGATGTCAACGGCATCCTCTCTCTTCACTATCATGGCAAATGCGGCGGACTAAATAATTTGGCTCAGGTTCACACTACGCGGCGCATCGCATTATTTCCGTTTTGTTCCAGCTGCAGCCAGAGCGGCTGCACGCTTTCCAGCGCCTGGCGCAGAAGTTCAGTCTCATGCGTGAAAGGCAGCCGCAGATAACGCTCAAAGGCGCCCTCTACGCCGAAGCGTGTGCCCGCGCCAAGGTGAACGCCGGCGTTTTCGGCGCTGGCGGCAAAGCGCGTCGCCAGCGCACCAGGCAATTCCACCCAGAAAGAGAGGCCGCCCGGCGGCGTAACGGTGCGCCAGCTCGGGTAAAGCTGCGCCAGCATCGCCGCGCAGTCATCCCGGCGTTTACGCAGCCACGCCCGCCGCGCCGGGAGAAAATCTTCGCTGTGGGAGATAAGTGAAGCGACCGCCAGTTGCTCAAGCACGGGCGAGCCTAAGTCCAGCGTATCGCGCACCTGAATCAGCGAGGCGATGGTTTTCGCGCTGGCGCGGATCCAGCCAAGCCGCAGCCCGCCCCAGAAGCTCTTGCCGGCGGAGCCCAGCGTAATCACCCGCTCATCTTCATCAAAGGCGGCAAGCGGTGGCGGGGGCGGCGCGTCATACCAGAGGTCAACCATCGTCTCGTCCACCACAAGCGTGGTGCGGGTACGGGCGGCGATGTGCGCCACCTGCGCACGGGTTTTCGCATCCATGCACTGTCCGGTCGGGTTATGAAAATCGGGCAACAGGTAAGCCAGACGCGGCGAGGTCTGGGCGATAGTGGCGGCAAGCCCGTCGGTATCCCAGCCCGTTTGCGGCAGCGCGACGGGCACCGGACGGCATGATGCGCCCTGAATGGCGGCGATGGCGAGTGGGTAGGTGGGGTGATCGACCACGACTCTGTCGCCGGGGCCAGTGAGCAGCCGTAACACCAGCGCGAAGCCGCTGACCGCACCGTTTACCACCATGATCTGTTCCGGCGTGGTCGGCAAACCGCGAGCCTGGTAACGTTGCGCAATGGCGGTTCGCAGCGGCGCGATCCCCTGCGGGTCATAACCCGTGCTGGCAAGGTGCGGCGGCAGCGCAATCAACGCCTGCTGGTAGGCATGATGGATTTCTGGCCCGGCGCTGAGGGCGGCGGTAGAGAGATCGAGCAGCGGCGTGCCGCCGGTGCGGGTAGGGATGCGCTCCCGGCTGGCGGGCAACTGCGTCACGGAACCGGAGCCATGGCGGCTCGTCAAATAACCTTCATCGCGCAACACGCCCAGCGCACTGGCGACGGTGGTGCGGCTCACGTCGAGCGCTGCGGCAAACTCCCGCTCGCCGGGTAAACGGCTGTCCAGCGGCAGGCGGCCGTCGAGAATGAGCAGGCGCAACGCATCCGCCAGCTGGCGGTATACCGGGGCGCGGCTGTTTTCCTGCTGCCAGCGGCCAAGCTGGCGCAACAGAGAGGCGGTGGCGGTACGGCGAAGGCTCATAAGCAGTCCACTTTCTGAAAACTGGACCTTAATAGTAAGGCCGTAAAGCGTAGAGTGATAGCCATTCACGCAAAAGAGGATAAAAAAATGGTGCGTCGATTAATTCAGCTTTACACCGGCCTGGTGCTGTACGGCGTTTCCACGGCGATGTTCGTGCGGGCCGATCTGGGCGCCGACCCGTGGAACGTCTTTCACCTTGGCGTGGCGCGGATTTTTTCACTCAATATCGGCATGGTGATGATTCTGGTAGGCGCGCTGGTGCTGCTGTTGTGGATACCGCTGCGCCAGCGGCCGGGTCTCGGCACGGTAAGCAACGTGGTGGTGCTGGGGCTGGCGGCAGACGCGGCGCTGGCGGTGATGCCGCCAATGGAATCGCTCGTTGCCCGCGGCGTGCTGCTGGCGGCGGCGGTGGCAGTAAACGCGATCGCCACTGGCATGTATATTGGGGCTGGCTTTGGCGCCGGACCGCGCGACGGCCTGATGACCGGCATTCACGCTCGTACTGGCTGGTCGGTGCGCAGCATCCGCACCGCGATTGAAGTGACGGTGCTGCTGGCGGGATGGGCGATGGGCGGCACCTTTGGCGCCGGCACCGTATTGTATGCGCTCACTATCGGACCGCTTATTCAGCTCTGCCTGCCATGGTTTCGCGTGGTCCCAGCCGCGCCAGCACCCGCTCGCCAGACGATCTGAACGGGCTGCGAAGCGCATCGCAACAGAAAAGCGGCGGCTGGTGTAGAATATCTTTTTTCCTCTAAGCCAGCCGCCATGAAGCCAAAAGCCATTACGCTCTACGACGTTGCCCGCCATGCGGGCGTCTCCTACCAGACCGTGTCGCGGGTGATAAACCAGGCGGAGCACGTATCAACGCGTACCCGCGAGAAAGTCGAACAGGCGATGGCGCAGCTGCACTACGTGCCTAACCGCGTGGCGCAGCAGCTCGCTGGCAAGCCCACCATGACGCTCGGGCTGGTAACCACGACGCTCGCGCTGCACGCCCCTTCGCAAATCGCCGCCGCCATGAAAATCCGCGCCAGCCAGCGCGGCTTCAGCGTGGTCATCTCTATGCTTGATGAAAACCTTCCCGAAGCCTGCCACGCGGCGGTGGACAATCTGCTGGCGCAGCGGGTGGATGGCGTGCTCATCAACGTGCCGCTGGAAGAGGAGGCGGCGGAGCGGCTGGCGCAGCGCTGCCATCCGCTGCCGACGCTGTTTCTTGATGTTGGGCCGCAGGCGCGGGTCAGCAGCCTGGTTTTCGATGCTTTTGCCGGCGCGCGGCTGGCGGTGGAACATATGCTGGCGCTTGGGCGCAGGCGTATCGCGCTCCTCGCCGGTCCGCAAAACGCGGTGTCGGCGCGCCTGCGCCACGATGGCTGGCTTGCGGCGCTCTCTCAGGCGGATCTGGAACCCTGCGCGGTGGCGCAGGGCGACTGGAGCGCCGCTTCCGGCTACCAGCAGTGCCACGCCTTGCTCGCCTCCCGGCCGGAGGCCATTATCGTCGCCAACGATCAAATGGCGCTGGGCGTGCTTCGCGCCTGCGCCGAGCGCGGCATCAACGTGCCGGAGGCGCTCTCGGTTATCGGTTATGACGACACCGCCGACAGCGCCTGGTACTCGCCGCCGCTCACCACCATTCGGCAGGATTTCCGCGAACTGGGCGAACAGGCGGTGGATGGACTGGTAGCGGGGCTTACGCAACCGCCGGGAGCCGGCCAGCGCGTGCTGCCGGTCTCTCTGGTTGAGCGCCGGACTACCGCACCGCGCCAGGATGCGCCGGATGCGCAGCGCCTTGCCCAGGCGCTTCGCCAACTGGCCGCAGAAGTGGCGCTGCTGAAAAACGCCTGATGCTTCTGTGATCCTCCTCGACGGATAACGATCTCCTGCTTTACCTGAGCGCAATCCTGGTGCATCGTGACTTCATTGTGAGCGCTTCGCAAAATAGATGAGGTAACGATGACCGCCCCTGCCCAGACTGTTGCTTTACAGACGCTGCTGGCCCGCCGCGATTGGGAAAATCCGCTGGTAACCAGCCTTAACCGGCTTGATGCCCACCCGCCGTTTCACAGCTGGCGCACCGTGGAAGCGGCGCGTGAAGCGTCTGCCCAGGCGCACAGGCTAAGCCTGAACGGCCAGTGGCGGTTCTCTTTCTTCAGCGCACCGGAACAGGTGCCGGAAAGCTGGTTGTTGACCGATCTGCCGCAAGCAGCGGCGATGCCGGTGCCTTCCAACTGGCAGATGCAGGGTTTCGATACGCCGATTTACACCAACGTCACCTATCCCATTCCCGTCACGCCGCCCTGTGTGCCCAAAGAGAACCCGACCGGTTGTTACTCGCTCACATTCAATGTTGAGGAAAGCTGGCTGGCGCAGGGGCAGACGCGCATTGTTTTTGACGGCGTAAACTCTGCGTTTTACCTCTTCTGCAATGGGCGCTGGGTAGGGTATTCGCAGGATAGTCGTCTGCCTGCGGAGTTTGACCTGAGCGGCGTGCTGCATGCCGGCGAAAACCGCCTCGCCGTGCTGGTGCTGCGCTGGTGCGACGGAACGTATCTGGAAGACCAGGATATGTGGCGCATGAGCGGCATCTTTCGCGACGTCACGCTACAGCACAAGCCCGCCACCCGCCTTGCGGATTACCAGGCCAGCACCCATTTGAATGAGGACTTTAGCCGCGCGACGCTCGAGGTGCTGGCGCGCGCGGAAGGCCCAACCGTTGCCGCCTGCCGCGTGGCGCTGTCGCTCTGGCGCGACGGAGCGTGCGTCGCGCAGGGCGACAGCCTCTTCGGCAGCGAAATCATCGACGAGCGCGGCGCCTGGAGCGACCGCGTAACGCTGCGCCTGCCGGTGGAAAAACCGCTGCTGTGGAGCGCCGAAGCGCCGCATCTTTACCGGCTGGTGGTGGCGCTTTATGACGAGCATAACGCGCTGCTGGAAGCCGAGGCGTGCGACATCGGCTTTCGTAAGGTGGAGATCAGCGAAGGGCTGCTGAAACTCAACGGACAGCCACTGCTTATCCGCGGCGTGAACCGCCACGAGCACCATCCCGAGCGTGGACAGGTGGTAGACGAAGAAACCATGCGCCGCGATATCGAACTGATGAAGCAGCACAACTTCAACGCCGTGCGCTGCTCCCATTATCCTAACCACCCGCTCTGGTACCGGCTGTGCGATCAGTACGGTTTGTATGTGGTGGATGAAGCGAACATTGAAACGCACGGCATGGAGCCGATGAACCGTCTTTCCGACGATCCGCGCTGGCTGCCCGCCATGAGCGAGCGCGTCACGCGCATGGTGCAGCGCGACCGCAATCATCCCTGCATTATTATCTGGTCGCTCGGCAACGAATCGGGCCACGGGGCGAATCACGACGCGCTCTACCGGTGGATCAAATCCAACGATCCCACGCGCCCGGTGCAGTATGAAGGCGGCGGGGCGAACACGGCGGCGACGGACATTATCTGCCCGATGTACGCCCGTGTGGACCAGGACCAGCCTTTCCCGGCGGTGCCGAAGTGGTCGCTGAAAAAGTGGATTGGCCTGCCTGGCGAAACCCGCCCGCTGATCCTCTGCGAGTATGCGCACGCGATGGGCAACAGCTTCGGCGGGTTCGCCCGCTACTGGCAGGCGTTTCGCGAGTTTCCGCGCCTGCAGGGCGGCTTTGTCTGGGACTGGGTCGACCAGGCGCTGTGTAAAACCGATGCCGACGGCAACACCTTTTGGGCTTACGGCGGCGATTTCGGCGATACGCCTAATGACCGCCAGTTCTGCATGAACGGTCTGGTCTTCCCGGACCGCACCCCGCATCCGGCGCTTTATGAAGCGCAGCGCGCCCAGCAATTCTTCCAGTTTCGTCTGGTTTCCCACACGCCGCTGGTAGTGGAAGTGACCAGCGAATACCTTTTCCGCCGCACGGATAACGAACGGCTGCGCTGGCGGCTGGAAGTGGAAGGCGAAACGGCAGGACAGGGGGAGATGACGCTCGAGCTTGCGCCGCAGGGGAAACAGCTGTTTACGCTGACCCTGCCTGAAACCCTGCCGCCCGGCCAGCGCTGGCTGAATGTAGAAGTGGTGCAGCCGCAGGCGACCGCCTGGTCAGCAGCCGGACACCGCTGCGCGTGGGATCAGTGGCGGCTGCCGGCGCCGCTGGTTTTACCGGAGCCGATAGCGCAGGGCGAAACGCCGCAGCTTAAGGTTACCGAAACCGCGCTGCGCGTGCGGCAAGGCGAGAATACGTGGTGCTTCAACCGCCAGAGCGGCTGGCTGGAGCAATGGTGGCGCGACGGCCTGCCGACGCTGCTGTCGCCGCTTAAGGATAACTTTACCCGCGCGCCGTTGGATAACGACATCGGCGTGAGCGAGGCGACCCGAATTGACCCGAACGCCTGGGTAGAGCGCTGGAAAGCGGCGGGCATGTATGAAATGACGGCGGAATGTCTGCGCTGCGAGGCGGTGACGACCGGGCGCGAGGTGCTTATCCGCACTCTTCACGCCTGGCGCCACGCGGGCCAGACGCTGTTTATCAGCGAGAAAAACTGGCGTATTGACGCCAGCGGCGCGCTGCACGGCAGCATAGACGTGCAGGTAGCCCAGGGCATCCCGGCGCCCGCCCGCATCGGCCTGAGCTGCCAGCTTGCGGAAGTGGCGGAAGAGGTGCAGTGGCTGGGGCTGGGGCCGCATGAAAACTACCCCGACAGACGCCTCGCGGCGCAACAGGGGCGCTGGACGCTGCCGTTAAACGCGCTGCATACGCCCTATATCTTCCCGGGCGAAAACGGCTTGCGCTGTGATACACATGAATTGCGTTACGGTTCGCATCTGCTACAGGGAGTGTTCCACTTTGGTTTGAGCCGCTACAGCGCGCAGCAGCTTAAAGAGACCAGCCATCGCCACCTGCTGCGCGAAGAGGCGGGCGTCTGGCTCAACCTTGACGCGTTCCATATGGGCGTGGGCGGCGACGACTCCTGGAGCCCCAGCGTCGCGCCAGAGTTTATTTTCAATGAAGAACGTCTGCATTACAGCTTTAGCTGGCGACAGGCGTGAAACCGGGCGCGCCGCTACACTTATCCTCGCACGATCAACGCGGGCGCTTCGCCGCCCGTTCCTTCGTTACGGAGGTATGAAATGAACTATGTTGATGGTTTTGTCGTGGCGGTGCCTGCGGAAAATAAAGCGGCCTATCAGGCGCTGGCTGAAAAAGCCGCGCCGCTGTTTAAGGAGTTTGGCGCGCTGCGTGTCGTGGAATGCTGGGCCGAGGATGTGCCCGACGGCAGGCTGACCGACTTTCGTCGCGCGGTGCAGGCGCAGGATAACGAGGAGGTGGTATTCAGTTGGATTGAATATCCCTCCAAAGAGGTGCGCGACGCCGCCAATGAAAAAATGATGGCGGACCCGCGCATGAAGGCGCTTGGCGATGAGATGCCTTTTGACGGCAAACGGATGATTTACGGCGGCTTTATGCCGATTCTGGATAACTAGCGCGACGAAATTTTAGTAAACCTTTTTGCAGTCAGGCACCAGGCCTGCGGTGCGAAACTGACCGGCCCCGGCGTAAGGCAGCGTGCGGGGCCATTGCGGCTCTGCCGCGCCCGCGCGTAGACTACCTCAACGGTAAAAACGTTAGCGTTTTCCGCCATCGCTTCATCGTAAAAACGCCACTCGAAGCAGGCATGACACCCCTCGCGTTGCTTATACTTCCAGCGTAGAAGAAAAACCGCCGCCGCGCGCCTGTCGGGAAGGTGTCGTGCGGATGTCGGGCGCGTGTCGTGGCGCTGGCGAACGCCTCGTTTTACGCTTGCCAGGTCTCGTTATCCGGAGGGGTTTATGAATAAGAATAGCGTTCGCGAACGGCGTCTCGCCAGGGCCTGGTCGCAAGAGCAACTGGCAGAGCTCGCTTCATTAAACGTGCGCACCATTCAGCGCATCGAAAACGGCGGCCAGGCGAGCCTGGATACCCTGGGCGCCATTGCCGCCGCCTTTGGCGTGAACGTCGCTGAGCTGACCCAGGAGGCCACGCCGCCCGGTCAGGATGACGCGCTGGATAAGCGCGTTAACGCGGCCCGGGCGCGCCTTGCCCGCGAATCCGCCTTCTGGCGGCAGCTTATTACCTGGTTTGTGGTCTGTAGCGGGCTTACGCTCATTAACCTGTTTACGTCGCCCGGCCATTATTGGTTTATGTGGCCGACGCTTATCTGGGGCGGGCTTATCGCCGTGAGCGGGATAAAGCTTTTTGTGCTGGGGGACTGGCTGGCGCGCCGCCAGCAGCAGCGGCTACAGCAACTGTTACGTAAGTAGCGTGGCGTTTTGCTGATTAAACCAGGCGATATATTCGCCTGGCGGCAGGGCTTTGCTGTAGAGCCAGCCCTGCCCGTACTGCACGCCGTGCAGGCGCAGCCAGTCCGCCTGGCTTTCTGTTTCCACCCCTTCGGCCACCATTTCGAGCCGCAGGCTTTTCGCCATTTCGATGATGTGCGGCGTGACTTGCTTGTATTCCAGCGCGTCGACAAAGGATTTGTCGATTTTCAGAATATCGACGGGTAAATCCTGAAGGTAGCTCAGGCTGGAGTAGCCGGTGCCGAAATCGTCGATATAAACTTTATGCCCCGCTTCGCGCAGCCGCTCGATAACTGGCGAGGTGACTTTCGGGTCGGCGAAGCCGCGCTCGGTTATCTCCAGCGCTATCTGCTGCGGCTCCACCTGCCAGCGCGCCAGCAGCGGCGTGAGCAAATCGAGCAGGTCATCTGAAAATAAATCTTCCGGCGCAAGATTAATGGAAATATGCATGTCGGGATGAACGTGCAGGTAGTCGCCCAGATCGCGAAACACGCTCTGCACCACCTGACGCGTAATGCGCGAGATAAGCCCGGTTTGTTCGGCAAGCGGAATAAAAATATCGGGCGTTAGCATGGAGCCGTCCGGCTGCGGCCAGCGCACCAGCGCTTCGGCACCCACCACCCGACCGTTGGAAAGGTTGACGACAGGCTGATAATAGACCCGCAATTCGGAGGCGTTAATCGCATCCAGCAGCCGGTAGCGCGGCGACTGGATCCGTCGCAGCAGGCGCAGCATGAGCACCACGGCGAAGGCGCTTATCGCCACGCCGAGCGGCAGCCAGACCATCATCTGGTCGCGGCTCTCTTTTTCCAGCGGCAGGCGCGAGGCCCAGACCACCAGCGCAAAGCCGGATTCGGGCTGGCGACGGATGAGATAAACATTGCCCTGATATTCAAGCCTGCTGAGCTTTCCCTGCTGGGCGCGCTGCCAGACGCTCTCATCAAAGCGCACGCTGCTTGCGATGACCCGGTTCTGGTTCAGGCCAATCAGCGCCACCTCAATAGGCCAACTGCCGAAGGGGATAACATCGATAAACGACATCGGATCCATCACGACAACATGCGATCCGATACCGAGCGCCACCATATAGTGATAAAAATTGAGATCGTTGCTTTGCGTAAACCAGACGGCGTAGCCTTCCGCGTTGATGCGATCGGGGCGCGGCCAGCGCATTTGCTCGCCGCGGCTTTCAAGCGAGGAGCAGAGCAATGTGCGGTTGCGCATATACATCACTTCCTGAACGTGACGAAAGCTGAAGGTGAGCCGACGCATCGCCTGAAGGTGTGCAGGGCTGCAGGTTTCGCCCTGAAAACGGTTGATCTCCCACAGCGCGAGTTTTGCCTGCTCTTCCACCTGGCCGGTGCGACGTATCGTGCGGTCGGTATAACTGTTCAGTTCGCTGCGAAAGCGTTTTTCCGCCTGATGATGGGCAAACCAGATGCTGAACAGCACTGGCAGCAGCAGGGCCAGCGTCAGCATGCCGGTAATCAGACTTACTCGATGTTTTGTCTTCACGTCATCCCCAACTTTCCTGTTGATGTTTATACAAAACATCAGGCTCACGTTAGCATAGCGATCCGGGGAAATTTTTGCACAGCGGCGAAGCATGATTTCGCTGCGGGAGAGGGCGAGTGAAGAAAAAAGAGTTCGTGACGCAGGATCTTCTGAGCAAGATTTATCAGCGCGACGAGAACGGGCCGCGCAAGCTGCCGCCCGAACGCCAGCTTGCCGTTGATTATGGCGTTTCGCGCTTTACTATCCGTCAGGCGCTGGAAAAGCTGGTCAGCATTGGCGTGGTGCGCGTGGTGCAGGGTTCCGGCATCTGGATCAACGAGCACGCGCGCAGTAATCCGTTGGTTTACAACTCCATCACCGAAAAACGCTTCGACCAAATCCGCTATCGCATGATAAGCCTGCACAAGAAACTGCCGGACGGCGAGGCGCAGCAGGCATTTGGGCTTGCCGAAGGGGAATATATCTGGCAATTCTGTCGCTTGCGTTTTGTAGACGACGTCGCGGTGCAGATTGAAGTATCCCGACTGCCGGTAAAAGATTTCCCCGATCTCACGCAGCAGGTTATTGAGCGCTCGCTTCAGCAGTATGTGCTGAGCAAAGGCTACCGCATTTCACACCTGTTCACGGCCTACCAGGCGGTGAGCGTAAGCCGCGAGCAGGCGGCGCTGCTGGGCTGCAGGAAGGGAATGCCGGCCATGCGCATCAGCAATCGCGGCATTCTGGAAGGAGGCAGGGTGTATGAGATAAGCGAGATCATCGATATTAATTACAGCTGCACTTATGTGATTCCCTTCAACCGCGACAATCTCGCTTTCCGCCAGGGCGAAGCCTGATGTCAGGGTGTGTGGATAGCGCCGTTGGGCAGGCGGCTTTGCGTCCACTCATGGGGCCGATAAACCACCGGCCAGCAGTTCGCCTTCTCTTCATCAAATCCCACGCCAATGCCTGGCTGCTGCGGCGCATACAGATAGCCGTTTTCAGGCGTTATGGCGCCAGGAAAGAGCGAGCCGGTCTCGTCATTATGCGCAATGTACTCCTGAATAGCGGCGTTATGCAGGTGGATATTCAGGTGCGTGTTCACCGCCACGCCGATGGGCGTCATGTCGCCCGGACCATGCCACGCCACGCGCACGCCGAACGCCTGGCAGAAAACGGCGAGCTTGAGCGCAGGCGTAATGCCGCCAATCTGCGAAACGTGGCAGCGAATAAAATCGATGCGTCGGTTAACTATCAAGTCGTGCCATTCCGCCGGGTTATTGAATAATTCGCCCATCGCCAGCGGCACACTGCTGTGCATGCGCACCTGCTCAAGCCAGGCGCTCTGCGCGGGAGGCAGGATATCTTCAAGAAACCACGGCTGGTAAGGCTCCAGCGCTTTGGCGAGCTGCACCGCCTGCTGGGGGAAAAGCCGCTCGTGCACATCGTGCAGAATATGGAAGCGCTGACCATATTTCTCCCGCAGCATTTTAAACATGCCGACCGTACTGGCGATGTACTCATCCTGATCGTAATAAGCGCCGGGAGACGGGGCGCGGGTGAGGTGCATCGCCTGCGCTACGCCGCCGTAAAAGCCGGTCTGGCAGCGAATATGCCGGTAGCCCTGTGCAAGCAGAGCGTCTATTGCTTCACACAGCGCTTCAGGCGTATCGCCGCTGGCGTGCGTGTAAGCGGCGATAGCGTCTTTTGATTTGCCGCCGAAGAGCTGATAAAGCGGCATGCCAGCGAGCTGCGCCTTGATGTCCCACAGCGCCATATCCACACCAGCGATGGCGTTGTTGATGACCGGACCGTTGCGCCAGTAAGCGTTGACCATCATTAGCTGCCATAAATCTTCGATATCGTTGGCGTCGCGTCCCACCAGCAGCGGTCTGAGGTACTCATCGACCATGGTCTTGACCGCCAGCGGGCGCTGCTGGAAGGTGGCGCAACCGTGGCCGGTCACGCCTTTGTTTGTGCGCACCCGCACGACTACCAGATTATGGCGGTCAGGGCGGGTAATAAAGCATTCGACATTTTCGATACGAGTTGGCAACACTGTAATTTCTCCCAGGCGACGGGTCAGAACTATTTTTTACGCGTTTATTTACTATTGCCGCAAAATAAGGGGCGCGTAAACCGCTTTTTCCAGACTATTTTTATTGGTTTGTTATTTTCGCATTATTTATAAAAATACCGTACCAATTCACAACGGACGGCCCTTGTTGTGCCTTGGCTATCGCAAATTGTGACTATTGTCTGATTTTATTGGTTTGTTTTATGGCTTGTCTTTCCCTACTCTGGAAGCTCAATAACGCCAGAATAATAATGTGATAGCGGAGATGAAATGGGGACGCATGAGGCCGTAAATAATATTATTCGTCTCGTGGGCGGGGCGGAAAATATTAATAAAGTCTGGCACTGCATGACGCGTTTAAGGTTTGACTTAATCGACGAAAATAAGGTGGAGCAGGCGGAAATAAAAAAAGTGCCCGGCGTGCTGGGGGCGCAGCTGCAAAGCGACCAGTTCCAGGTGATCATCGGGCCGAAAGTGAACAGCTGGTATGAGCAATTGCTGGTGGCGCTGGGTGGTCGTGAGCAAGCGCCTGCGGCAAGCGAAAAGGGACGTAAAAGCCTGGTTTCGCTGTTTATGGATACGGTTTCCGGCGTTTTCGGCCCGATTGTTCCCGCTATCGCCGGCGCGGGGATGATAAAAGGGTTGCTGGCCGGGCTGGTTGCGTTGGGCGCCGTTCCGGCAAAGAGCGATACGGTGATCGTTATCGATCTTATCGCGAGCGGCGTCTTCTATTTTTTGCCCTTTTTCCTTGCCGTTTCCGCCGCGAAAATCTTTAAAACGAATGAGTACCTGGCGGCGGCAGTGGCGGCCTGCCTGATGTACCCCTCGCTTATCGAGGCGGCGAAAGCGCTCGCCAGCCATGCGCCGGACGCGGTGAACGCATTCTGGTTTCTGAACGCCATTCCGGTTTCCGTATTCAACTATTCGGCAAGCGTCATCCCCGTCATTTTCTCCGTGCTGGCGTTGAGCTATATCCACCGCTGGGTAGACAGCGTTATGCCAGATACGCTGAAAACGGTCTTTACCCCAACGCTGACGCTGTTTCTTGCCGCGCTGGCGGCGCTGGTGGCGATAGGTCCGCTCGGCATCTGGCTTGGCAAAGCGCTGGCGTGGTTTATCGAAGGGTTGTTTGGCGTCTCTGCAAGCTTCGCCGGGCTGGTTGTCGGGGCGATCCGCCCGGTAGCGATCCTCACCGGCATGCACCACGCTATGACGCCCATCGCGCTGCAAAACTTCAGCGACCGCGGCTACGACATGCTGATGCCGATGATGTTTATGGCCAATATGGCCATTGCTGGTTCTACCTTCGCTATCTGGCGCTTAAGCCGTGGGCGCAACGATAAAAGCGTGGCGTTTTCCGCGGCGGTCTCGGCGCTGCTCGGCATTACTGAACCGGCGCTGTTTGGCGTGCTGACGCGCTATAAAAAAGCGTTTATCGCCGCAACGGCGGCAAGCTCGCTCGCGTCCGCCTTCATCGCTTTTTTCGGCGTGCGGCTTTATGGCTACATTTTGTCGAGTATTTTTAGTCTGCCAGCCTACCTCGGCCCGTACTTTATTTTCGCCCTGCTGGGCGTCGCGCTGTCGCTGGTGTTGTCGTTCATGCTGACCACGCTGCTGCTTAAGCGCGACGAGGTATAAGCTTTCCCGGCGCGAGCATTAGCGGCGATGGGCCAGGCGGCGCACCAACCGGTCGCCGGAGGATTGCACCAGTTGGACCAGGGCGATAAGGATAATCACCGTGCCCGCCATAATCTGGTCGTTAAAGCGCTGATAGCCGTAGCGGATGGCGAGGTCGCCAAGCCCGCCGCCGCCGATGACGCCCGCCATCGAAGAGAAGCCAATCAGCATCACCACGGTCAGCGTGATGCCGGCCAGAATAGCGGGCAACGCCTCGGGGAGCAGCGCTTTGGCGATGACGTGCCAGATAGTGCCGCCCATCGACAGCACAGCCTCTATGCGTCCTTTATCCACTTCGTCGAGCGCGTTCTCCACCACCCGGGCGAAAAAGGGAAACGCGCCGAGGGTAATGGGCACGACCGCAGCGGTGCTGCCAAGCGTGGTGCCGATAAGCAGGCGGGTAAAGGGAATAAGCGCCACCAGCAGCACGATGAACGGCAGCGAACGGCCTGTATTTATCGCCGCGCCCAGCACCGCATTCAGGTGGGGCAGCGGCAAGACGCCGTCGCGGCGCGAGATAAACAGCAGCACCCCAACCGGCAAGCCGACCAGCACCGTAAACAGCGCCGCCAGTCCCACCATGTAGAGCGTTTCCAGCGTGCCGTTAAGCAGTATCGGCCAGACCTCCTCCCAGCTCATGCGACTTCCCATAATGTCCTCCCGTCAACGCCATGCCGGCGCAAAAAGGCCTGCTGGGCGACGCTGTCGCGCACCAGCGTCTGGCGCAGCCTCGACCAGGGCGCCTGCAGCAGTTCGCTCAGGCTCCCGCTTTCAATCAGTTGCCCCTGTTCCAGCAGCGCGGCGTGGTCGCAAATCGCTTTTACCACTTCCAGTTCGTGGGTTATCAGCACGATAGTCAGCCCAAGCTGGCGATTGATATCGGCGAGCAGCGCCAGCACCGAAGCGGTGGTCTCCGGGTCGAGCGCGCTGGTGGCTTCGTCGCACAGCAGAACGTCGGGACGGGCGGCCAGCGCCCGGGCGATGCCGACCCGCTGCTTCTGCCCGCCGGAGAGCTGTGAGGGAAAGGCGTGGGCTTTGTCGTGAAGCCCGACCAGCGCAAGCAGCTCCGCCACCCGGGCTTCCCGCTGCGCGCGCGGCTGGCCTGCTATCTCCAGCGGCACCGCCACGTTGTCTGCCACCGTACGGGCATGCAGTAAATTAAAATGCTGGAAGATCATGCCGGTGCGCTGACGATGCTGACGCAGCTCGCGCGACGTGAGCTGCGTGATATCCCGCCCGTTCATCAGGATGCGGCCCGACGTGGGCCGCTCCAGCAGATTGAGACAGCGGATAAGCGTGCTTTTTCCGGCGCCGCTGCGGCCCAGGATGCCGTAAATCGCGCCGTCCGGCACGGTTAAGGAGACCTCGTTCAGCGCCGGTCGGCCTTCTCCGGCGTACACTTTGCTCAGCCGCTCAATAACTATCATGACTGCGGCGCCACCGGGATCACCGAACCGTTGTACTGCTTGCGAATAAATTCCGCCACCTGCGGCGACTGGAGATCTTTCGCCAGTTCTTTAATGCGCGGATCGCTTGCCAGATTGGGGTTGGTCACCAGAATATTGGCGTAGGGGTTATGCTCCGCGCTCTCAAGGCCCAGCGCATCTTTCGCTGGCGTCAGCCCCGCCTCCAGCGCGTAGTTGCCGTTGATGACCGCCAGATCCACATCATCCAGCGAGCGCGGGATCTGCGGCGATTCCACTTCCAGGATCTTCAGCTTTTTCGGGTTTTCCGCGATCGATTTCGGCGTGGCGAGATTATTCGCCGGATCGTTGAACCCCGGCTTTAACTTAATCAAGCCCTGGCTTTGCAGCAGGAACAGCGCGCGGCTTAAATTAGTGACGTTATTCGGTACCGCGACAGTGGCGTTTTCCGGCACCGATTTAAGATCTTTATACTTGTGCGAGTAGATGCCAAGCGGCTCTATATGCACCGTGGCCGCCACGGCGAAGGTTTTGCCGAGCGCTTTTTCCTGGTCTTTCAGGTAAGGCACATGCTGGAAATAGTTAGCGTCTACGTCGCCGTTCGCCAGCAGCTCGTTGGCATTAACGCCGCTTGTGAGTTCGACCACTTTTAAATCGAGCTTCGGGTCGAGTTTCTTAATGAAATTGAGGATTTCCGCGTGCGGCACCGGGTCCGCCGCAACGCGCAGCGGCTCGGCGGCGTAAGCGGAGAGCGCCAGAGAGAGGGACAACGCGGCCCCTGCCAGTTTAAATGCGGCATGTTTCATAGGTCGTTTTCCTTATTGTTAATCAGGCGATAATTTCCGCGCTCTGGCGCAGTACGTCACGGTAATAGCGCTCAGCCACGTCAGGGTGCGAGCGAAGACGGCCTTTCAGGTAGTTCCAGCCCACATCACGCAGCAGCGGGTTAAGCGGATCGCTCTCCGGGCCGTGCGCTTCTCGGGCAAGCCGCTCGGGCAGAGCGTAGACCGGTACAGTCGCGTCCAGCTGCGCGCCAAGGAAAAACGCGATGGAAAGGCGTTCCTGGCCTGCAGGCGGCGATTCCACGCGGTGTACCGTGGCGCGCAGGTAACCGTTAGTGGCCAACTCCAGCAGCTCGCCAATATTCACCACAAAAGTGCCTGGCAGCGGCGCGGCGTCAATCCAGCGGCCCGGCGACACCTCCACCTGCAAGCCTTTTTGCTCATCCTGCAGCAGGAAACTCAAGAAGCCGGAGTCTTTATGCGCGCCGACGCCCTGGTTGCTTTGCGAAGGCAGCTTGCCGGGATAGCGGATAAGTTTGATGTGCTCATTGGGCTTATCGCCATAAAGCGGGTCGAAGGCGTTGTGCGCCAGCGCCAGCGCCTCGGCGAAGGCGCGCAGCAGCGTCAGCGCCATCCGGGTCATTTCGCTCTGCCAGCGCAGCAGCACCGGTTTGAGCGAAGGCTGGCTTTCCGGCCACAGGTTCGGCCCCTGCAGGCGACGCCAGCGCGGGTCGCTCTCCGCCAGCAACAGCGCAGGGCGCTCGGCGCCGATATCAAACTGCTCGCGCCAGTCTGGTTTGCCGCGGGTTATCTCAGCGGCGGCGCGGTTATAGCCGCGAAAATGAGGAGAGTGGATCATCGCCACCTGCTGCTTTTGCGCATCCGGCAGGGCGAAGAAGCGGCGCGCTTCCTGCTGCACGCGTTGCGAAAGCGCGGCGTCAATCCCATGGTTGGTGATATAGAAAAAGCCGATGTCGCGGGCCGCCTGGCGCAGTTGCGCTAAAAAGTCCGCTTTATCAGCGGGGCCGGCGTTAAGCCTTGCGAGATCGAGAAGGGGCAGGGCGGTGAGGGAAGCGGTGCTCATAATGTTCTCCGTAAGCATAAACAGGGTCAGTGCGGTTAACAGTGAACGGTTGGGCACAACAGCGGCTCGGCATCATGTCGGTTTTCCTTTCTGGTCTGGTTCGGCAGTGGCTTCTACCCTGCCAGAAGGTTTTTCTGCCGACCAATACCCTTAATTTCTAAGTTATGTACGGGCAGGGTTCGAAGCATTTGCAGCGGTTGCATAAGCGAAAGTATTTCAAAATGTTTCATTAAACCGGAAAGGTTTGTGTCAGATCAGCAAGTTAGTTTCGGCCTGAAACCATTAGCTTTTACGCAGATCTATTTTTCATTCAAGTTTACCCGCCGCCTGCCGTTGTCCACCAAAGGCGCACCGCCAGACAGCCAGCAGGTATCTGATTATGTTAAGAACGACCCAATCCCGTTTTATTGTGGCTCTGTGTCTCTTTTTCGCCGTGTTGACGGGGGTGACCATGTTGGTCATTCATTTTTTCGTCACGCCGCAAATTAAACGCAGTGAAACTCAGCTGATTCGCTATGAGGTCGGCAATGTGGCCGTCAGCATTGTTGAACAGATGAACCGCGTGCAGGCGCAGATGCGCACCGTCACCCAGACCGCTGCGGCGATGCAGAGTGAAGAGATTGACCGCCTGCTGCCCGCGCTTGTCGATCAATATAAAGATGTGAATGTGTTTGGCGGCGGCATCTGGCCGTTGCCGGAGAAACGGGAGGCGGGACGCAATAAGTTCAGCACCTTCTTTGCCCGCAACCCCAGCAGCAATCAGCTGGAGGTGAATACCTACTGGAACTCGGAAGCGGCGCCGAACTATTACGAGCAGGTGTGGTACAAAGCGGGCCTCGCTTCGCCTGCCGGACAGTGCGCCTGGGCTAACGCCTATCAGGATGACGCCAGTCCGCAGCCGCGCACCAACTGCGCGATGGCCATCACCAAAGACGGGGAGCCGTGGGGCGTTGCCACCATCGACGTCACGCTCGGCTTTTTCAACCAGCTGGCGAAGCAGATGGATGAAGCTATCCAGGGACGCGTGCTGATTGTGGAAGCGGATGGCAAAATCGTCGGCAACGCCGATCAGATTGGTAAAACCGCCAGCCTGAAAAACCTCTCAGAGATGGGCGCAAACCCGATGGCGCAGACCGTGAAGGCGATGCTGAACGGTTATCAGGCGGGACAAAGCGGCGAGCAGGAGTATGACAACGACGGCGAATCGCATACGGTGATGCTGCAGGCGATTAAAGGCAGCCCGTGGATTATCGCCGTTGACCTGCCGACTTCGCTGCTGACGCAGCAAACCAGCACCATCATGGGACGCCTGAGCATGGTGCAGATCCCGATGGCGCTGCTGCTGCTCGGCGTGCTGGTGCTGTTCATTCGCTCGCTGATGCGCCGTCTGGCGGATTTGAATCACAACATCAGCCGCCTCTCCGCGGGCGGCGCAGATTTGACCCAACGTCTTGAGCCGACCAGCAGCCCGGAGTTCAACGCCATTATCGACAGCTTCAACGGCGTGATTGCTTACCTGCAAACCATGCTGCGTCAGGTCGGCGACAGCGCGCGGGCTATCTCTTCCGCGTCGCAGCAAATCTCTACCGGCAACCAGGATCTCTCGGCGCGAACTGAAGACCAGGCGAGCTCTATTGAAGAAACCGCCGCCTCAATGGAGGAGCTGACCAGCACTGTTCGCCAGAACGCGGACAACGCCGCGCATGCCAATAAGCTGGCGCATGAAGCTTCGCAGGTCGCGGAGCGGGGCGGCGAGGTAGTGAAGCAGGTCGTGACGACCATGAGCAGCATTCAGGCTTCGTCCGGCAAGGTAGTGGATATTATTAGCGTCATCGACTCCATCGCCTTCCAGACCAACATCCTGGCGCTCAATGCGGCGGTGGAAGCGGCGCGCGCAGGCGAGCAGGGCAGGGGTTTCGCGGTAGTGGCGCAGGAAGTACGCAACCTTGCGCAACGCTCGGCGCAATCCGCCCGTGAGATTAAGCAGCTTATTGAAACCTCTGTCAGCAATATCGACGTGGGAACAGAACTGGTGACTGAAGCGGGCGCCACGATGGAAGAGCTGTTGCAGGGCGTGCGCAATGTCACCACGCTGATGGGCGAAATCATGTCCTCCAGCCGTGAGCAAAGCGCGGGCATTGAGCAGGTAAATATCGCCATTAACCAGCTCGACAGCACCACTCAGCAGAACGCCGCGCTGGTGCAGGAAGTCTCAGCGGCTTCCCACTCAATGACCGAACAGACGCAGCAGCTCGATCTGGTGGTTGCTGGCTTCCGTCTCTGACCCCTGGCGCGTCGGTTTACCGGCGCGCTTATCCTTTCTTCTTCGCTTTTTCTCTCTGTCCCTTGCAATTGTCTGCCAACGCCCTTACGATATTGATACGTTATAACATATCAAATGAGGCGGATATGAAAGAGAACATTCATCCCCATTACCGCACCGTGGTGTTTCATGACACCAGCGCGAATGAGTACTTCAAAGTGGGTTCGACCATGAAAACCGATCGCGAGATTGAGCTCGACGGCGTGACTTATCCCTATGTCACCATTGATGTCTCTTCGGCTTCGCACCCTTATTACACCGGTCGCCAGAAAACCTTCGCTAACGAAGGCAGCGCCGCCCGTTTCCGCCAGCGCTATGCGGGCTTTATCAATGCAAAACGGGGCTAAACCATGCAGGTGCTGAATTCATTACGTAACGCGAAGGCGCGCCATCCGGACTGCCAGATTGTGAAGCGTAAAGGGAGACTGTATGTGATTTGTAAATCTAACCCGCGCTTTAAGGCGGTGCAGGGCAGAAAGAAAGGACGTTAAGCAAAACCCCCGCTTGCAGGCGGGGGTTTTATTTTAACGGGCAGGGACAGGCGCGGACATTGAGGCCGGGAGCGGCGCTACGCCTTTATCCAGCGAATAGATATCGTAGAACGAGAGTTCGCCTTTTCGGGCGAGCATTTTATTCAACATCGCTTTTTGCTCTTCGCTGATGCGCGGCGAGTGCTGGATCTCGTCAATCAGGGAAGGCGGCACGAAGCGCGTGTTATACCACTCCCCGTTGTAGCAAACCCGCAAGTCCAGCACGTCGATATCTTCGTAGCGGTAGCGCGGATTCACATCAAAAAAGAAAAAGCCGTTCAGCAGAACGAAAAGCACCACCAGCAGCCAGACGGAGCCCGCGAGCGTTTCGGACTGCAACATCACCGCCAGCGTGGCAAGCCAGCCGACATACATGGCGATGAAAAGCCAGGGGTGGTTGCGAATAAAGCTAATGCTGAAGCGTGGACGATTGTCGCGCTTTTCTTTGCGATTAAGCTCGTCGATAGTGGCGATAAGCAGGCGCTGTATTTCTGTCATGCAAAACCTTTCTGTTGCGTTGCGCAAGGACGGGGTGACGAAACCATTTTACTGGCGCGCAGAGGCGTTAAAAAGTAACAGAAGGCGCCGAAATAGCTATAACAGTTTGGCGCCTGTGCTGGTTAAAGCGTTTTTATTACGCGCGCCGGGTTGCCTACGGCGACGCTGTTGTCAGGGATATCCTGCGTGACGACGGCCCCGGAACCAATGACGACATTATGGCCGATAGTGACGCCCGGATTAATAATAGCCCGTCCGCCAATCCAGACGTTATCGCCAATCGTCACCGGTTTGCCATATTCCACGCCGCTGTTGCGCGCCGCCGGGTCCAGCGGGTGCGTGGCGGTATAAATATGTACGCCTGGCGCGAGCATGCAGTTATTGCCTATACGCACCGGGCAAACATCCAGAATCACGCAATCAAAATTGGCGTAAAAATCGTTGCCGACGAAAATGTTATAGCCATAATCGCAGCGAAATGGCGGCTCAAAATAAGCGTTTTTCCCTTCGCCCAGCAGTTCGTTAAGAAGCTGGTTGCGCAACGCTTTCTCTTCCGGCTCGCTGTGATTAAAGGCGTGCAGGCGTTGTCGCGCGCGCAGGCGGTCCGCTTTAAGCGTCGGGTCTTCCGGGCGATAAAGCTCGCCGGCGATCATTTTGCGTTTTTCTTCACTCATATTTTGTCTACCTGACGGTATCTGCCCAGGGCCGTTATCGGTGTCTGTAAGGTAATACAAAATAGTGAGAAAAAATATGAGGAGCGGAACCGCTGGCGCTATATCAGAAACAGTTACGGAGCCATGTTAATGGAGCGGCAAACCCGGCGCGGTAAATCAGCCAGATGGCTCAACACTAACATGGCGTCGACAGCAACGCGTAACGTCAACCCGAGACGCGGAAAACGCACGACTTATTAAAGGGTGCTCAAAATTAAAGGACTTACAAAAAATTAACGTACAAATTTCCACACTGAAGTAGGGATTTTGTCGTAGAGCTTATTCATGGTCAGCTCTGCGAGACGATGATCGGCAGCGGAATAAAAAACCGCCAGTTCATTGTCAGATAATTCGTATTTGTTTTTTTCAATAACGCGCTCAAGAGTATCGATAGTCTGACAGCGTCGCAGTCGCATTAAATAATCAATTTTAGTGAGTGGTTTGGTAGACATCGTTGCACCTTAACTGCTTGTAATAGTTTTAAAAAGAGAGACTCACCGGATTGGCGCGGCTGGCGTTGACGAAGCAGCGAAACAGGCGATTCCCGGATTTACGCCATTTCTGCAAATCCTGCGCATTAATGCCGTAATTGCTGAACAACATAAAAGTATCATCCAGATATTCATCAATTTGTTCAATCAGCACATTGTCTTCCTCATACTTAATTTTGTAATTAAGTGCGAAGCTGGCGATATGCTCAATCAGTTCATTCAACTGCAGGTTGACCGCTGAGGTCGGGTCGTTAACCCACCCATGATTACTCTCACCCAGATTAGCGAGACAGTCATGATACAGGCTTTCACAGAGGAATTTTAGCTGGGCTATATCATGCCGTTTTGGTGAGTATTCGTCCATACGCAACCCCCTTTTTAGCGAAAATTTTTACCACGTGACGGCTGAGGGGCAGATACTTCACTTATATGAAGGCTTCGGTCTCCATTTTCAATCTGCTTTAACTATAAAACAGGCTTTTGGATTTTTCCTCGCGCTATTACGAAAAATTACAATTAATCGGTTAAGCCTCTCGATCATATAGGCAAAACTGAATATCCACGTTAAGAGCGCGCGCCTTTACGGTTCGGCTATCCAGCTTTTAACTATAAATAACCCGAACCTTCTTTTCTGTGGAATAGTCACTAATACTGACGGCTTATTTATGAGAATAATCTTAGTATTTATTGATGACGAATATTAATAACCCTGATGTTAATGGGCGAGTCAGAAAGAATAAACCGGGAATAACACGAGGGATAATTAGGCTAAAAAGAAAAGGCCGCTTGCGCGGCCTTTTAGATTAATGATGCTCAACCGGATGGCTGTGCTCAATATCTTCGTTCTTACGACTGAAGCGGCGGCGCACCACCACAAAGAAGACCGGCACGAAGAAGATAGCCAGTACGGTTGCGGTCACCATGCCGCCCATTACGCCGGTGCCCACGGCGTTCTGCGCGCCGGAGCCTGCGCCGGAGCTGATAACCAGCGGCATTACCCCGAGGATAAACGCCAGTGAGGTCATCAGAATCGGACGCAGACGCATACGCACCGCGTCCAGCGTCGCTTCTATCAGGCCTTTGCCTTCTTTTTCCATCAGATCCTTGGCGAATTCCACAATCAAAATGGCGTTCTTCGCCGACAGACCGATGGTGGTCAACAGGCCCACCTGGAAGTAAACGTCGTTGTTCAGGCCGCGCAGCGAGGCCGCCAGCAGCGCGCCGATAACGCCGAGTGGCACCACCAGCATGACCGAGAACGGAATCGACCAGCTCTCATACAGCGCGGCGAGACACAAGAACACCACGATAAGCGAGATGGCGTACAGGGCAGGGGCCTGGTTGCCGGAGAGGCGTTCCTGATAGGACATGCCGGTCCAGTCATAGCCAATCCCGGTCGGCAGTTTAGACGCCAGCTCTTCCATCATCGCCATCGCCTCACCCGTACTCTTGCCCGCAACCGCCTGACCCTGGATTTCCATCGCAGGCAGACCGTTATAGCGCTCCAGTCGTGGCGAACCATACTCCCAGCGCGTGGTTGAGAAGGCGGAGAAAGGCACCATCTGGCCGTCAGCGCCGCGTACGAACCAGCTGTTGATATCGTTTGGCAGCATGCGGTACTGCGCTTCGGACATCACGTACACTTTCTTCACGCGACCACGGTCGATGAAGTCGTTAACGTAGCTGCCACCCCACGCTGCGCCCAGCGTAGTATTGATATCGCTGATGGAGACGCCCAGCGCCTGCGCTTTCTCCTGGTCAATATCAATCTTGAACTGCGGCGTATCTTCCAGGCCGTTTGGACGGACCTGAGAGAGCAGGTCAGGGTGCTGCGCCGCTTCGCCAAGCAGCTGGTTACGCGCTTGAGTCAGCTTCTCATGCCCCAGGTTCGCCTGGTCGATAAGCTCGAAGTCAAAGCCTGTCGCGGTGCCCAGTTCGACGATAGCCGGCAGGTTAAAGGCGAAGACCATCGCATCTTTAATCTGTGAGAAGCGGCCCATCGCACGACCGGTAATCGCCTCGACTTTGTTTTCCGCGCCAGGACGCTCATCCCAGTTTTTCAGCGAAACGAACGCGATACCGGTGTTCTGGCCGCGACCGGAGAAACCAAAGCCGTTAACGGTAAAGACAGAGTTAACGTTCGCTTTCTCTTTGGTCAGGTAGTAGTCGGTTACCTCGTCGAGCACTTTCTGGGTGCGCTCTTGCGTCGCGCCCGCCGGCAGCTGCGCCATGGTCAGGAATACGCCCTGGTCTTCATCCGGCAGGAAGGAGCTTGGCAGTCGAACAAACAGGTACGCCATGCCCACCACGATGATCAAATAAAGCAGCAGATAACGACCGGTGCTGCGCAGGATGTTGCCTACGCTGTCGGTGTAATGGTGCGCGCTCTTATCGAACATGCGGTTAAACCAGCCGAAGAAGCCTTTTTTGCCTTCGCCGTGGTCGCCTTTCGCCACAGGCTTAAGCAGGGTGGCGCAAAGCGCAGGGGTCAGAATCAACGCCACCAGCACCGACAGCACCATCGCGGAAACGATAGTTATCGAGAACTGACGATAGATAGCGCCGGTCGAACCGCCGAAGAAGGCCATCGGAATAAACACCGCCGAGAGCACCAGGGCGATACCCACCAGCGCGCCCTGGATCTGCCCCATGGATTTGCGCGTCGCCTCTTTAGGCGGCAACCCGTCTTCCACCATGACGCGTTCAACGTTCTCCACCACCACGATGGCGTCATCCACCAGCAGACCGATGGCGAGCACCATACCGAACATGGTAAGGGTGTTTATCGAGTAGCCAAACGCCGCGAGGATGGCGAAGGTGCCCAGCAGTACGACCGGTACGGCGATGGTCGGGATCAGCGTCGCGCGGAAGTTCTGCAGGAACAGGTACATCACCAGGAATACCAGCACGATAGCTTCAACCAGCGTTTTTACTACTTCGTTGATTGAAATTTTCACGAACGGCGTCGTGTCGTACGGGTAAACTACTTTCAGACCGGCCGGGAAGTAAGGTTCAAGCTCGGCGATGGTCGCGCGAACCGCTTCTGCGGTATCGAGCGCGTTCGCGCCGGTAGCAAGCTTAATCCCGAGACCCGCAGCAGGCTGGCCGTTGAACTTCGCGATAACGTCGTAGTTTTCGCCGCCGAGCTCCACTTTCGCCACGTCGCGCAGGCGAACCTGCGAACCATCCTGATTCACCTTCAGCAGGATTTTGCTGAACTCATCAGCAGAGGTCAGGCGGGTTTGCGCGATTATCGAGGCGTTAAGCTGCTGGCCTTTTACCGGCGGCGCGCCGCCAAGCTGGCCTGCCGCCACCTGGGCGTTCTGCGCTTTGATGGCGTTGATAACGTCAACCGGAGTGAGCTGGAAGTTGTTCAGCTTGTTCGGGTCAAGCCAGATACGCATCGCGTACTGCGAGCCGAACAGCTGCACGTCGCCCACGCCGCTGGTACGGCTAATCGGGTCTTTAATGGTGGCGCCCACGTAGTCAGCGATATCTTCCTGCGTCATCGACCCATTGGTGCTTATCATGCCAAGCACCATCAGGAAGCTGCTGGAAGATTTCTCAACGCTTACGCCCTGTTGCTGCACTTCCTGCGGCAACAGCGGCATCGCGAGCTGCAGCTTGTTCTGCACCTGCACCTGGGCGATATCCGCATCGGTGCCGGATTCAAACGTCAGGGTTATCTGGACGGTACCCGAGGAGTCGCTGGTGGAGGACATGTACATCAGGCCATCGATACCGTTCATGTTCTGTTCGATAACCTGCGTTACGGTATCCTGCACCGTTTTTGCGTCAGCGCCCGGGTAAGTGGCGTTAATCGTCACGGCTGGCGGCGCAATGGAAGGATATTGCGCGATGGGCAGGTTCATAATGGACAATGCCCCCGCCAGCATGATGATGATGGCGATCACCCACGCAAAGATGGGGCGATCGATAAAAAACTTAGCCATGTCTTAACGGCTCCTGTTTAAGTTAAGACTTCGGTTGCTCTGACTGACCGCCTGCGTTGGCGGCTTCGCCTGAGCCAGCTTGTTGCTGATTCTGTTGCGGATTCTGCTGTTGTTGCTGGTTTTCCTGGTTTGCTGCCACTTCCTGCGCTTTTACCTGCGCGCCAGGGCGCACTTTTTGCAGGCCAGTGATAATCACGCGGTCGCCCGCTTTCACCCCGTCGGTTACCAGCCACTTATCGCCGATAGCCTGGGCAGTGGTAACCGGACGCACTTCGACTTTATCGCCTGCGCCAACCACCATTACTGTCGCTTCCCCGCGCGGCGTACGGGCTACGCCCTGCTGCGGCACCAGAATGGCGTTCGGGTTAACCCCTTCTTCCAGACGGGCGCGAACAAACATGCCCGGCAGCAGCGTGCGATCGGGGTTCGGGAAAATAGCGCGCAGCGTAATGGAGCCGGTGGTTTGATCCACTGTCACGTCAGAGAACTCGAGGGTGCCTTGTTGCGGGAATTTCTGTCCATCCTGCGTCAGCAGCTCGACTTTCGCCTTACCGTTTTCCTGTTGCAGACTGCCGTTCGCCAGCTCTTGTTTCAGGCGCAGGAAATCGTTGCTCGACTGCGTCACGTCGACATAAATCGGGTCCAGCTGCTGAACAGTCGCCAGCGCCGTAGTCTGGCCGTTCTGCACCAGCGCCCCTTCGGTCACGTTGGATTTACCAATGCGGCCGCTGATAGGGGAGGTGACTTTGGTGTAGGCGAGGTTGATTCGCGCGGTTTCTACGGCCGCTTTGGCTGCGACGACGGCGGCGTTAGCCTGCTGGGCTTCCGCCTGCGCGTTGTCAAAATCCTGCTGGCTGATGTACTTGGTGCCAATCAGGCGCTGGTAACGCTTTAACGTCACCTGAGCGATATTCGCTGCCGCCTGCGCTCGCGCCAGATCCCCTTTAGCGCTCTCATAAGTCGCCTGATAGGTCGCCGGATCAATCTGATAAAGCGAGACACCCGCTTCAATATCACTGCCTTCCGTGAAGTTACGCTTCAGGATAATGCCGCTTACCTGAGGCCGAACTTCCGCTACGCGGTACGCGCTGGTGCGGCCCGGCAGGTCAGTGGTTATTTGTAGAGGTTCGCTTTTCAGCGTTACAACACCGACCTCGGGCGCTTGCGGCGCTTGTTGCTGTTCCTGTTTATCGTCACATCCTGTAAGCGCTAAGCCGCCTGAGAGCATCAGAACGATCGCCAGAGGCGTAAGCCCTCTGTTTTTGTTCATATCAAAACCTCGAGTGTCCGATTCCAAAAATTGATCAATGGATCAAAAGTCTATAAACCCATTGCTGCGTTTATATTATCGTCATGCTATGGTACATACATTCATAAATGTATGTAAATCTGACTCCCCTGTTTTCATCGACCTATGGCACGAAAAACCAAACAGCAGGCGCTGGCGACGCGACAACATATTCTGGATGTGGCTTTAAAGTTGTTTTCGCAACGGGGTGTTTCGGCCACTTCCCTTGCCGATATCGCGCAAGCCGCGGGGGTTACGCGTGGCGCTATTTACTGGCACTTCAAAAATAAGTCTGATTTATTTAGCGAGATCTGGGAATTATCAGAGGCAAGCATTGCCGATCTTGAAATTGAGTATCGGGCAAAATTTCCTGACGATCCACTCTCAGTTTTAAGGGAAATTCTGGTCTATATACTCGAAGCGACAGCCGCCGAGGAGCGGCGTCGTTTGATGATGGAAATTATTTACCATAAATGTGAGTTTGTCGGCGAAATGGCGGTAGCGCAACAGGCGCATCGCAATCTCTGCCTGGCAAGCAATGAACGTATTGAGCAGAGCCTTCAGCTATGCATGCAGGCGGGGTTATTGCCGCAGACTTTACTGGTACGTCGCGCCGCTATTTTGATGCGCAGTTATATTTCCGGGCTGATGGAAAACTGGCTCTTCGCGCCGGAGATGTTTGATTTACAAAGCGAAGCGCGAACCTACGTCGCGATCCTTCTCGAAATGTATCAATTCTGCCCGACGCTGCGCGCCAATTAGCAGGTCGGATTTCTCCTGGAGGGTTGGCGCTTCGCTATTCCAGGGACGGAAGGCATGGTATTCTCTGCGCCACGCAGGCGGCCGCGAAACCCTTTCGCAGCCCGTAATGACACATTCAACGACTATGCAGCCCAACATCCCTTTGCGGAATCTTATTTCCGTTATTTTTTTCGCCTTCGTCCTGGCGTTTGGCACCTTGCTGCCCGCCGCCTCCTTTGCGCAGACGGTCAGCGAGACGCCCACGCGTGCCGAAGTCCAGTCGCAGTTAGACGCGCTCGGCAAGCAAAAAAACCTTTCGCCGCAGGATAAGCTCGTTCAGCAGGATTTGACGCAAACGCTGGAAACGCTCGACAAAATCGAGCGCGTGAAGCAGGAGACCGTCCAGCTTCGCCAGCAGGTAACCCAGGCGCCGGAAAAAATGCGTCAGGCGACGGAGAACCTGAACGCGCTGAACAACCAGGAAAGCGACGACGCCACGCGCCAGATGCTGAACGCGCTTTCGCTGCGCGGGCTGGAAACGCGAGTGACTTCCGTGCTGGACGATTTACAGGCTGCGCAGGCGGATCTCTCTACCTTCAACAGCCAGCTGGTGTCGCTGCAAACCCAGCCGGAGCGGGTTCAGAACGCCATGTACGCCGCTTCCCAGCAGCTTCAGCAGCTTCGCAACCGCCTGAACGGCACCGCGCCGGGCGAAGAGACATTGCGTCCCTCGCAGCAAACGCTGCTGCTGGCCCAGCAGGCGCTGCTTAACGCGCAGATAGATCAGCAGCGTAAAAGCCTTGAAGGCAATACCACGCTTCAGGATTCGCTGCAGAAACAGCGCGACTACACGACCGCGCATATTAACCGCCTTGAGCACCAGCTTCAGCTGTTGCAGGAAGCGGTAAACAGCAAACGTCTGACCATCACGGAGAAGACGGCCCAGGAAGCGGTCACGCCGGAAGACGCCAGCCGCATTCAGAACAACCCGTTGGTTAAGCAGGAGCTGGATGTTAACCATCAGCTGAGCCAGCGGCTTATTACCGCCACCCAGAGCGGCAACGAGCTGGTGCAGCAGAATATCCGGGTGAAAAACTGGCTCGACCGGGCGTTGCAGTCGGAGCGCACGCTTAAAGAGCAGATCTCGGTGCTCAAGGGCAGCCTTCTGCTTTCGCGCATTCTTTACCAGCAACAGCAGACTCTGCCTTCGGCCGATGAGCTGGAGGATATGACCAACCGCATCGCGGATTTGCGTCTTGAACAGTTCGAGGTCAACCAGCAGCGCGACGCGCTGTTCCAGAACGATGCTTTTGTCGCGAAGCTGGAAGAGGGGCATACCGCTGAGGTGAATGACGACGTTCACGACGCGCTGTTGCAGGTTGTGGATATGCGCCGCGAACTGCTCGACCAGCTCAATAAGCAGCTTGGCAACCAGCTGATGATGGCCATCAATCTGCAAATCAACCAGCAGCAGTTGATGAGCGTCAGCACGAACCTGCAGGAAATACTGACCCAGCAGATCTTCTGGGTAAACAGTAACCGCCCGATGGACTGGGAGTGGATTAAATCGTTCCCGAAAGGGCTGCATGACCAGATCAAAGGCATGAAGCTGACGTTCAACTGGGAAAAAGCCTGGCCGTCGATGGTGAAAGCGTTCCTCGCCGGGCTGCCGCTGCTGCTTATCGCCGGGCTCATCCGCTGGCGCTTCGGCTGGCTGCGTCAATACCTTGCGAAGCTCGCAGGCGAAGTAGGGCAACTGCGTAACGACAGCCAGCTCCATACGCCGAAAGCCATTCTTATCAACCTCATCCGCGCTTTGCCGGTTTGTCTTATCATTCTTGCGGTAGGGTTGATCCTCTACATGATGCAGTTGAACATCAGCGACCTGCTGTGGGCCTTCAGCAAAGAGCTGGCGCTGTTCTGGCTGGTGTTCGGCCTCTGCTGGCGCGTGCTGGAGAAAGAGGGCATGGCAGTGAGCCATTTCGCGATGCCTTCCACGCTCACCAGCCACTGGCGTCGTCAGATTGTACGCGTGAGCCTTGCGCTGCTGCCGCTGCTCTTCTGGTCGGTCGTGGCGGAACTGTCGCCGCTGCATCTGATGGATGATGTGCTCGGCCAGTTTATGATCTTCCTCAACCTGCTGCTTATCGCCGCGCTGGTGTGGCCAATGTGCCGGGAAAGCTGGCGCGATAAAGAGTCGCATACCATGCGCCTGGTCACCGTAACCGTGCTCTCTATTGTGCCGGTGGCGCTGCTGGTGCTGACCGTTACCGGTTACTTCTACACCACGCTGCGTCTGGCTGGCCGCTGGATTGAGACCGTTTATCTGGTGATTATCTGGAACCTGCTCTATCAGACCGTGCTGCGCGGTCTGAGCGTGGCGGCGCGTCGCATCGCCTACCGCCGCGCGCTTGCGCGTCGGCAGAACATGGTGAAAGAGGGCGCCGAAGGGGCGGAGCCGGTAGAAGAGGCGACGCTGGCGCTGGATCAGGTTAACCAACAGACGCTGCGTATTACCATGCTGGTGATGTTCGCGCTGTTCGGCCTGGTCTTCTGGGCTATCTGGTCTGATTTAATCACCGTGTTCGCCTATCTCGACAGCATCGTGCTGTGGCATTACAACGGCACCGAGGCCGGGGCGGCGGTCACGAAAAATGTCACCATGGGCAGCATCCTGTTCGCGCTGGTGGCCTTCACCGTCGCCTGGGCGCTGATCCGCAACCTGCCGGGTTTACTGGAAGTGCTGGTGCTCTCGCGCCTGAAAATGCGCCAGGGCGCCTCGTACGCCATCACCACTATCCTTAACTATGTGATTATCGCCGCAGGCGCCATGACGGTCTTCGGCTCGCTCGGCGTTTCGTGGGACAAGTTACAGTGGCTGGCGGCGGCGCTGTCGGTTGGTCTGGGCTTTGGTCTACAGGAGATTTTCGGTAACTTCGTCTCCGGTCTGATAATCCTGTTTGAGCGCCCGGTGCGCATTGGCGATACGGTGACCATCGGCACCTTCTCGGGAACGGTCAGCAAAATCCGTATCCGCGCCACGACCATTACCGACTTTGACCGCAAAGAGGTCATTATCCCCAACAAAGCGTTTGTGACCGAGCGCCTGATTAACTGGTCGCTGACCGATACGATCACGCGCGTGGTGATCCGCCTGGGCGTGGCGTATGGATCGGATCTGGATAAAGTGAAAGCCATCCTGCTGCAGGCGGCGATGGAGCACCCGAAAGTGATGCACGACCCGGAACCGGCGGTTTTCTTCACCACTTTCGGGCCAAGCACGCTGGATCACGAATTGCGCCTCTACGTGCGTGAACTGCGCGATCGCAGCTATACGGTGGATGAACTTAACCGCACCATTGACCGGCTGTGTCGTGAAAACGGCATTAACATCGCTTTTAACCAGCTTGAGGTTCACCTGCACAATAAAAAAGGCGAACAGCATACCGAAGTGAAACGCGATTTGGGTAAAGAGGCAGGCGAAGACAAGCGCCTTGCCGGTTAAGCACCACAAGGGCGGCTCAGGCCGCCCTTGTTAGTTAATCGCTCTCGCGAGCTTCCTGCGCTTTACGTAAATAGTCCTGACGCACAATATCCAGCGCCGCCAGTACGGTTTGCGGCGGGATCTGATGGTTTTCCAGCAGCATGATTAAGTCGACGGCGAGCTTCACCTCGTCCGGGGCGTGATCGAGCGACATCGCACTCTCCTTATAAAATCTTTCTTTAAAGCATTAGCGCGTCATACGCGAAAGCGCCTGCTCAATTCTCATTAGCGCGGCGCGGCAGCGTGCAAGACGACCGTCCAGCGCCTCCAGTTCGCGCTGCAAACGCTGTTGCCCGCTGAGCGTTGATTCTGTTGCCAGCAGCTGCTCGCGCTCGCTTTTCATCGCCAGCAGCCTGCGCTCATAGTCCTGATGCTGCAACAGCCGTGCGTTCATTCTGCCAGCCGCGAGGTGAGCGCTGTCATAGCGGCGCAGCGGCCAGGTGGCGGCTTCGCGCTGTAAAGCGGCTATCTGTCCGGCAAGATGCGGCGCAAGCCAGGCGACCTGCTCGGTTTTATTTTGCGCGACAAAGGCTTCCAGCTGAGTAAGATGAGCCTTAATTTCCGCCAGATAATCGCCGATGCGGGTGCCGCGGGCGCGGAAAAGCTGACGGTCAAAACGGGGGCTGAGCGTCTGGTGAGGCGCAAGCGGCGCGAGAAGGGCGGCGAGGTCCGCCACATGTGCCTGTAACGATTGCAATAATAGGGCCGTTTTCATTCTCATCTCCGCAAAGCCCTGGGCGAGCTGTGCTACAGTAACGCTCTTCTTGATGTGGGAAGACTTATGCAAAGGACCATTTTACTCATCATCGGCTGGCTGGCGGTAGCCCTGGCCACTCTCGGCGTGGTGCTGCCTTTGCTGCCCACAACGCCTTTTTTACTGCTGGCCGCCTGGTGCTTCGCCCGCTCATCCCCACGTTTTCATGACTGGCTGCTTTATCGTTCGTGGTTTGGCGGCTATCTGCGCTTCTGGCAACAACATCGCGCCATGCCGCCCGGCGCGAAGCCGCGCGCTGTCGCCTTTATCCTCATTACCTTTGCCATTTCGCTTTGGGTAGTGAATATTCTTTGGGTGCGCATGTTGTTGCTGGTTATCCTTTGCGGGCTGCTGATTTTTATGTGGCGCATTCCGGTTGTTGATGAAAAGCAACAAAAGCCCTGAAGCGCAGTTGCAGTTGTTGCAATTGCGGCGCGCAGCCAGTAAATTCGAGCGTTTTCGAGTACAGGCGCGATCGGTTAAAGGCTGAACAACTTCACTTTTTCCCTTCGTTCGCCCTGTGAGTAATACCGTTTTTATCAGGCAACTATCCATGACCGCGACTGCGCAGCAGCTTGAATACCTTAAGAACAGCATTAAAAGCATTCAGGATTACCCAAAACCGGGCATCCTGTTTCGTGACGTAACCAGCCTGCTGGAAGACCCGAAAGCCTACGCCCTGAGCATTGAATTGCTGGTGGAGCGTTATAAAAACGCCGGCATCACCAAAGTGGTGGGCACCGAAGCGCGCGGTTTTCTCTTTGGCGCGCCTGTCGCGCTGGCCCTTGGCGTAGGTTTCGTTCCGGTGCGCAAGCCGCGTAAACTGCCGCGTGAAACCATCGCTGAGAGCTACGAGCTGGAGTACGGCACCGATCAGCTGGAAATTCACGTCGACGCCATTAAGCCGGGCGATAAAGTGCTGGTGGTCGATGACCTGCTGGCGACCGGCGGCACCATCGAAGCGACCGTGAAGCTCATCCGCCGCCTGGGCGGCGACGTGTCCGACGCAGCCTTTATTATCAACCTGTTTGATATCGGCGGCGAAGCGCGTCTCAACAAGCAGGGCATCACCTGCTACAGCCTCGTGCCGTTCCCCGGCCACTGATCGGCGACGCTTTGTTGAGGCAGGATAAGGCCTGCGCCAGGATAACGGCGGCGCACTGCGTAATCCTGCTTCATTAAAGCAAAAGCATAAAACAGGACGTGTATATCAGCCTCGCCCATCGGGTGGGGCTATGTTAGCATTACCCCTTCAGAATTCACCTTTCAGCGTTTCAGAGCCTGCCCATGAGTTATCAGGTCTTAGCCCGTAAATGGCGCCCCCAAACCTTTGCTGACGTCGTCGGCCAGGAGCACGTGTTGACGGCTCTGGCGAACGGGTTGTCGCTGGGCCGCATTCACCACGCTTACCTGTTTTCCGGCACGCGCGGCGTAGGGAAAACTTCCATTGCCCGCCTGCTGGCGAAGGGGCTGAACTGTGAAACCGGCATCACCGCCACGCCCTGCGGCGTGTGTGAAAACTGCCGCGAAATCGAACAGGGCCGCTTTGTCGACTTAATCGAAATCGACGCCGCCTCGCGCACCAAAGTGGAAGATACCCGCGACCTGCTGGATAACGTGCAGTACGCGCCAGCCCGCGGCCGGTTTAAAGTCTATCTTATTGACGAAGTGCATATGCTCTCGCGTCACAGCTTCAACGCGCTGTTGAAAACGCTGGAAGAGCCGCCTTCGCACGTTAAATTCCTGCTCGCCACCACCGACCCGCAAAAGTTGCCGGTGACGATTCTTTCACGCTGCCTGCAATTCCATCTGCGTGCGCTGGATGTGGAGCAGATCCGCAATCAGCTCGACAGGATCCTCACCCAGGAGCAGGTAGCTCACGAGCCGCGCGCCCTGCAACTGCTGGCGCGCGCCGCCGACGGCAGCCTGCGCGACGCGCTGAGTCTGACCGACCAGGCCATCGCCAGCGGCGACGGCGAAGTCTCTACCCAGGCGGTGAGCGCGATGCTCGGCACGCTGGACGACGACCAGGCGCTGTCGCTGATTGAGGCGCTGGTGGCGGCGAACGGCGACCGCGTGATGGCATTGCTTAACGACGCCGCCGCGCGCGGCGTGGAGTGGGAGTCGCTGCTGGTGGAGATGCTCGGCCTGCTGCACCGGGTGGCGATGGCGCAGTTGTCGCCCTCGGCGCTCGGCAATGATGTCGCGGCCCTTGAGCAGCGCTTGCGCGAACTGGCCCGCACTGTGCCGCCTGCCGATGTGCAGCTCTATTACCAGACCCTGCTGATTGGTCGCAAAGAGCTGCCCTGGGCGCCGGACAGACGCATGGGCGTAGAGATGACCATGCTGCGGGCGCTGGCGTTCCACCCGCGCGCGCCGTT
Organism: Franconibacter pulveris DSM 19144; assembly: GCA_000621185.1. Classification (GTDB taxonomy): domain Bacteria; phylum Pseudomonadota; class Gammaproteobacteria; order Enterobacterales; family Enterobacteriaceae; genus Franconibacter; species Franconibacter pulveris. Next base: position 590,599 of record KK211221.1, on the reverse strand, counting down.
GGCGGAACCGCAGCCGGAGGCTGCGCCGCGGCAAATGGTTGACTTGCCGATAGTCAACGCCACGCCGGAACCGAAGCCTGCGCCGCCGCCGCGAGAGGCGGCGACCCCGCTGCCGGACACCACAAGCCAGGTGCTTCAGGCGCGTAGCCAGCTACAGCGCGCGCAGGGAGCGACCAAACTAAAAAAGAGTGAACCGGCAGCGCCAGGCGACGCGCGGCCGGTAAAAACTTCCGCGCTGGAACGTCTGGCGGCCGTGACCGAGCGCGCTCAGGCGCGCCCGGCGGCTGAAGAGGCAAAACCGGCGAAGAAAGAGGCGTACCGCTGGAAAGCGCAAAACCCTACAGAAAAAATTGTCGAGCCGGTCGCGACGCCGAAAGCCCTTAAGCAAGCGCTGGAGCATGAGAAAACACCAGAGCTTGCCGCGAAGCTTGCCGAAGAGGCGATTGAGCGTGACGCCTGGGCGGCGGAAGTGAGCCGCCTGCAGGTGCCGAAGCTGGTTGAGCAGGTGGCGCTCAACGCCTGGAAAGAGCAGGACGGCGCAACCATTACGCTGCATCTGCGCCCGAGCCAGCGTCATCTGAACTCCGCTTCGGCGCAGAAAACGCTGGCCGAGGCGCTGGGCGTGTTATACGGTGCGCCGGTTGAACTGACTATTATTGAAGATGATAATCTCGCGCAGCGCACGCCGCTGGAGTGGCGGCAGGCTATCTATGAAGAGAAGCTGGCGCAGGCGCGGGAATCGATAATCGCGGATGCCAATATCCAGACGCTGCGGCGCTTTTTCGACGCAGATCTGGACGAAGAGAGCATTCGTCCCCTTTGACGGGCGGCGCTGTCGCCTGTTGTAACCCCTGGCCTCGCGTATCGGTCACCGATAGCGACCTGAAGCAAAGAGAGAAGCTTATGTTTGGTGGTAAAGGCGGTCTGGGCAACCTGATGAAACAGGCCCAGCAGATGCAGGAAAAAATGCAGAAGATGCAGGAAGAGATCGCGCAGCTGGAAGTCACTGGTGAATCTGGCGCGGGTCTGGTGAAGGTCACCATCAACGGTGCGCATAACTGCCGTCGTGTGGAGATCGATCCGAGCCTGCTCGAAGATGACAAAGAGATGCTCGAAGATCTGGTCGCTGCCGCTTTCAATGACGCCGCGCGCCGCATTGAAGAGACGCAGAAAGAGAAAATGGCTTCCGTCTCCGCCGGCATGCAGCTGCCGCCGGGCTTCAAGATGCCGTTCTGATGCAAACCAGTCCTCTGCTGACACAGCTGATGGAAGCGCTGCGCTGCCTGCCGGGCGTGGGCCCGAAATCGGCGCAGCGTATGGCGTTCGCGCTCCTGCAGCGCGACCGCAGCGGCGGCATGCGTCTTGCACAGGCGCTGACCCGCGCGATGTCGGAGATCGGCCACTGCGCCGACTGCCGCACCTTCACCGAGCAGGAGGTCTGCAACATCTGCTCGAACCCGCGTCGTCAGGAAAACGGCCAGATTTGTGTGGTGGAGAGCCCGGCGGATATTCACGCCATCGAGCAGACCGGGCAGTTCTCCGGCCGCTACTTTGTGCTGATGGGCCATCTTTCGCCGCTCGACGGCATCGGCCCGGAGGATATCGGTCTTGACCGCCTTGAGCAGCGTCTGGAACACGAGCCGCTCAAAGAGGTGATCCTCGCCACCAACCCCACGGTGGAAGGGGAGGCGACCGCCAACTACATCGCCGAGCTTTGCGCTCAGTACGGCGTAGAAGCCAGCCGTATCGCCCATGGCGTGCCGGTTGGCGGCGAGCTGGAAATGGTCGACGGCACCACGCTTTCGCACTCGCTGGCGGGCCGTCACAAGATTCATTTTTAAACAAACGGGGGAGCGTTGCGTTCCCCCGCTTGAAATCTCCGTTACGCATCCCCATCTCTGCCTCACCATTCGTTGACATGTTGTCTGTATTGTTGAGGTATGACACCCATGAAAGGACAAGAGACCCGTGGCTTTCAGTCAGAGGTAAAGCAGCTTCTGCACCTGATGATCCATTCTCTCTATTCAAACAAAGAGATTTTCCTGCGTGAGCTCATCTCCAACGCCTCGGACGCCGCCGACAAGCTGCGCTTCCGCGCGTTGTCGAACCCGGATCTGTACGAGGGCGACGGTGAACTGCGCGTGCGCGTCTCTTTCGATAAGGACCAGCGCACCCTGACTATCGCCGACAACGGCATCGGCATGACCCGCGACGAGGTGATTGATCACCTGGGTACCATCGCCAAGTCCGGCACCAAAGCGTTCCTGGAGTCGATGGGCTCCGACCAGGCGAAAGACAGCCAGCTTATCGGGCAGTTCGGCGTGGGCTTCTACTCCGCCTTTATCGTGGCGGATAAAGTCACCGTGCGCACCCGCGCGGCGGGCGCAGGGGCCGATGAAGCGGTGTTCTGGGAGTCTCAGGGCGAAGGCGAATACACCGTCGCCGATATCAACAAAGCCGACCGCGGCACCGAAATTACGCTGCACCTGCGCGAAGGGGAAGATGAGTTCCTCAACGACTGGCGCGTGCGCTCGATTATCAGCAAATACTCCGACCATATCGCGCTGCCGGTAGAGATTGAAACCCGCGAGGAGAAAGATGGCGAAACAGTCGTCTCCTGGGAAAAAATCAACAAGGCGCAGGCCCTGTGGACCCGCAGCAAAGGCGAAATTAAGGACGAAGAGTACAACGAGTTTTACAAACACATCGCCCACGATTTCACCGACCCGCTGACCTGGAGCCACAACCGCGTGGAAGGCAAGCAGGAGTACACCAGCCTGCTTTATATCCCGGCTCAGGCGCCATGGGATATGTGGAACCGCGACCATAAACACGGCCTGAAGCTTTACGTGCAGCGCGTCTTTATCATGGACGACGCCGAGCAGTTCATGCCGAACTACCTGCGCTTCGTGCGCGGCCTGATTGATTCTAACGATCTGCCGCTGAACGTCTCCCGTGAAATTCTCCAGGACAGCAGCGTCACCCGCAACCTGCGCACCGCGCTCACCAAACGCGTATTGCAGATGCTGGAAAAACTGGCGAAGGACGACGCTGAAAAATACCAGACCTTCTGGAAACAGTTCGGCCTGGTGCTGAAAGAGGGTCCGGCGGAAGATAACGCTAACCAGCAGGCCATTGCGAAACTGCTGCGCTTTGCGTCCACCCATACCGATTCCGCTGCGCAGACCGTGTCGCTTGAAGAGTATGTCTCCCGCATGAAAGAAGGGCAGGAGAAGATTTACTACATCACCGCTGACAGCTACGCGGCGGCGAAGAGCAGCCCGCACCTTGAGTTGCTGCGTAAGAAAGGCATCGAAGTGCTGCTGCTTTCCGACCGCATCGACGAGTGGATGATGAGCTATCTCACCGAGTTTGACGGCAAAGCGTTCCAGTCTGTCGCTAAGGCGGATGAGTCGCTGGATAAGCTGGCGGACGAAGTGGACGAGAAAGCTAAAGAGGCGGAAAAAGCGCTGGAGCCGTTTGTTGAGCGCGTGAAAACGCTGCTGGGCGACCGCGTGAAAGAGGTCCGTCTGACCCATCGTCTGACCGATACGCCGGCCATCGTCACCACGGAAAACGACGAGATGAGCACGCAGATGGCGAAGCTCTTCGCGGCGGCGGGACAGGCGGTGCCGGAAGTGAAATATCTCTTTGAACTGAACCCGGATCACCCGCTGGTGAAACGCACAGCCGACACCCAGGATGAAGCGCAGTTTAAAGAGTGGGTAGAGCTGCTGCTCGACCAGGCGCTGTTTGCCGAGCGCGGTACGCTGGAAGATCCCAACCAGTTTATCCGCCGCATGAACCAGCTGCTGGTTTCCTGATAGCGCCTGGGGCGGGTGGCGCTGCGTTTACCCGCCCGATAAGCGTTCATGATTGATAACAGTGAAAGCGGACAAGCGTCAGCCTTGCCCGCTTTTTTTATCGCATGATTGCAAAGCCGCTTTTTTTCTCATCCGCACGGGCGATGAAACCATTCACCACGCCCGCCTTCCTTGTCGTGATACGGCCTTTAATGGTATGGTTTTCGCTTCAAATAACGTTGTAAAAATCCAAACGTATGGAGAATTACGCAATGCGTATTATTCTGCTCGGCGCTCCGGGCGCAGGTAAGGGGACTCAGGCACAATTCATCATGGAGAAATACGGCATTCCGCAAATCTCCACCGGTGACATGCTGCGCGCCGCGGTAAAATCTGGCTCTGAGCTCGGCAAACAGGCAAAAGACATTATGGACGCCGGCAAGCTCGTCACTGACGAACTGGTTATCGCCCTGGTAAAAGAGCGCATTGCTCAGGATGACTGCCGCAACGGCTTCCTGCTGGACGGCTTCCCGCGCACCATTCCGCAGGCAGACGCCATGAAAGACGCGGGCATCAACGTTGATTATGTGCTGGAGTTTGATGTACCGGACGAGTTGATTGTCGAGCGCATCATCGGTCGTCGCGTACACGCCGCTTCCGGGCGCGTTTACCACATCAAATTTAATCCGCCGAAGGTGGAAGGCAAAGACGACGTGACCGGCGAAGAGCTGAGCACCCGTAAAGACGACCAGGAAGACACCGTGCGCAAGCGTCTGGTGGAATACCATGCGATGACCGCGCCGCTTATCGGTTACTACCAGAAAGAAGCGCAGGCGGGTCACACCAAATACGCGAAAGTTGATGGCACCAAAGCGGTCAGCGAAGTACGCGCAGAGCTGGAAAAGATCCTCGGCTAATCGCGCTGCCTCACCCGGCATCCTGTCGGGTGAGAAAATTTCTCATTTCCCCTCTTGCTGCAATTGGTTCATCTTAAGCGCTTATCAGCTACAATTATCAGCCAGTTAGAATGATTAAGGTGTGGTAATGAGTCTGGAAAAAACAGGCGTACTGCTGGCGAACCTGGGGACCCCTGATGCTCCCACGCCCGCTGCCGTGAAACGCTATCTGCGACAGTTTCTGAGCGACAAACGCGTGGTGGATACGCCGCGTATACTCTGGTGGCCGCTGCTGCGCGGGGTTATCCTGCCGCTGCGCTCGCCGCGCGTGGCGAAACTCTATAATTCCATCTGGATGGAAGGGGGCTCGCCGCTGATGGTCTATAGCCGTCGTCAGGAGCAGGCGCTGGCCGAAGCCCTGCCGGATGTGCCGGTGGCCCTCGGCATGAGCTACGGCCAGCCGTCGCTGGAAAGCGCAGTGAAAAAGCTGCTCGATCAGAACGTCGATCGCATTGTGGTGCTGGCGCTCTATCCGCAATATTCCTGCTCGACGGTGGCGGCGGTATGGGATGAGCTTTCGCGTATTTTTGCCCGCTACCGCAAGCTGCCTTCGCTGAATTTTATTCGCGATTACGCCGATAACAGTGCGTATATCAATGCGCTGGCGGAAACGGCGCGTCGCGCCTTCGCCGTTCACGGCGAGCCGGACCTGCTGCTGCTCTCCTATCACGGCATTCCGCAACGCTACGCCAACGAAGGGGATGACTACCCGCAGCGCTGCCGCGACACGACCCGCGAGCTGGTCTCCGCGCTGGGTCTGCCGCCGGAAAAAGTGATGATGACCTTCCAGTCGCGCTTTGGCCGCGAACCCTGGCTTACGCCGTACACCGACGAAACGTTGAAAATGCTCGGCGAGAAAGGGGTGAAGCATATTCAGGTGATGTGTCCGGGCTTTGCGGCGGATTGTCTGGAGACGCTTGAAGAGATAGCCGTGCAAAACAAAGAGATTTTTATGCACGCGGGCGGCGAGAAGTATGAATATATTCCGGCGCTCAATGATGAGCCTTCTCATATCGCCATGATGGCGGAGTTAATCGGGCGCTATCGCTGATCGCGCCTGGGCGGGGGAGTGTGCTACCATTCCCCGCCTCATTAGCTATCACTATCCCGAACCATGAAATTTCCCGGTAAACGCAAGTCCAAACACTACTTCCCCGTTAACGCTCGCGACCCGCTGCTGCAGCAAATCCAGCCTGAAAGCGAAACCAGCGCCTCCTGGGTGGTGGGTATCGATCAGACGCTGGTGGATATTGAAGCCCGCGTAGATGACGATTTCGTCCATCGTTACGGCCTGAGTCTCGGCCACTCGCTGGTTATCGACGATGAAGTAGCGGAAGCTCTGTATCAGGAGCTGGTTCGGGAAAACCTTATCACCCATCAGTTTGCTGGCGGCACTATCGGCAACACCATGCACAACTACTCGGTGCTGGCGGATGACCGCTCGGTGCTGCTGGGCGTGATGTGTAATAACGTGCAGATTGGCAGCTACGCCTACCGTTACCTCTGCAACACCTCCAGCCGTACCGACCTGAACTATCTGCAGGGGGTAGACGGCGCGATTGGCCGCTGCTTTACGCTGATTAGCGAAAACGGCGAGCGCACCTTCGCCATCAGCCCCGGCCACATGAACCAACTGCGTCCTGAAAGCATTCCGGAAGCGGTTATAGCAGGTGCTTCCGCGCTGGTGCTCACCTCTTACCTGGTGCGCTGCAAGCCAGGCGAGCCGATGCCGGACGCCACGATGCAGGCTATCGCTTATGCCAAAAAGCATAACGTGCCGGTGGTGTTAACCCTCGGCACAAAATATGTGATTGCCGATAACCCGCAGTGGTGGCGAGATTTCCTCAAAGAACATGTTTCCATTCTGGCAATGAATGAAGAAGAAGCGGAAGCGTTAACCGGGGAAAGCGACCCGCTGCTCGCCTCCGATAAGGCGCTGGACTGGGTGGACCTGGTGCTGTGCACCGCCGGGCCGGTAGGGCTTTACATGGCGGGCTTCACCGAAAACGAAGCGAAACGCAAAACCCAGCACCCGCTGCTGCCAGGCGCCATTGCCGAGTTTAACCAGTATGAATTCAGCCGCGCCATGCGCTTTAAAGACTGTCAGCAACCGCTGCGTATTTTCTCCCACATTGCCCCTTACATGGGCGGGCCAGAGAAAATCATGAACACGAACGGCGCGGGCGACGGCGCGCTGGCGGCGCTGCTGCACGACATTACCGCTAATAACTACCACCGCACTAACGTGCCGAACTCCAGCAAGCATCAGTTTACCTGGCTTACCTATTCATCGCTGGCGCAAGTGTGCAAATACGCGAACCGCGTGAGTTATCAGGTGCTGAACCAGCACTCGCCGCGACTGACCCGCGGTCTGCCGGAGCGCGAAGACAGCCTCGAAGAGGCGTACTGGGAGCGGTAATTCGGGGGGGGTAAGGTGGGCGGCGCTTCGCTTACCACCTTACAGTGATTGCGGCTTTGGTCTCTTTCGCAGGGCGAGTACGCGAAGCGCGCTCGCCCTGCGCAGACGCTTAACTCGCCGCTTTTTCCGGCGCGGTAATCGGCCCGGGCGCCTGCTCCAGCAACGAAAGCATCGTGTTAGCAATCTCCCGCTCGCCCATCACTACCTCGTTTGCGCCGCGCTCGGCGATATAATCCACCTCGTCGTCATAATGCGCCCGGGCGATAATCTCGATATCAGGGCGTTTTGCGCGTGCGGCGGCGACAATTTCGCCCGCTTCATAGCCATTAGGAATCGTCACCAGCAGCCAGCGCGCGCAATCGAGATGCGCCAGCGACATAATCTCTTCGTTCGCAGCGTTGCCGAGCACGGCCCGGATGCCGCGCTCGCGCAAATCGTCCACCCGGCTGCGGGATGTTTCCACCACCACCAGCGGGATCTCCTGCGCCAGCAACCGTTCGCCCAGCAGGCTGCCCACGCGCCCGTAACCTACCAGCAGGGCGTGGTTGCAAATATCCACCGGGTTCTGCTGCTCTTCTTCGATGGCCTCTTCCAGCGTCTGCTCTTCCAGCGTTTCTGTTTTTTGCAGGAAGCGTTCCAGCAGCGCGAAGAGAATAGGGTTAAGCATGATGGAGAGGATCGCGCCCGCCAGCACCAGGTTTTGCCCGTTCTGCGGCAGCAGGTCGAGCGCCATGCCAAGACCGGCCAGAATAAAAGCGAACTCGCCAATCTGCGCAAGGCTGGTGGCGATGGTCAGCGCCGTGCGCTGTGAGTGACCGAACAGTTTCACCAGCAAAAACGCCGCCAGCGATTTGCCAAAAACGATAATCGCCAGCGTGCCCAGCACCGCCAGCGGCTCGTCAATCAGGATCATCGGGTCAAAGAGCATACCGACGGAGACGAAAAAGAGCACCGCGAACGCGTCGCGCAGCGGCAGCGTGTCGTGCGCCGCGCGATGGCTTAATTCTGATTCATTAAGCACCATGCCGGCAAAGAAGGCGCCGAGGGCGAAGGAGACATCAAACAGCTCCACCGCGCCGAAAGCGATGCCGAGCGCCAGCGCCAGTACGGCGAGGGTGAATAGCTCGCGCGAGCCGGTGGAGGCGCTGCGGGCGAGGATCCAGGGCACCAGTCGACGCCCGACCAGCATCATCAGGGCGATAAACGCCGCCACTTTGCCGATGGTGAAGCCCATATCGACGGCGAGTGAGGCAAAGCCGAGGTTGCCTTTTTCAAGCATTCCGGCCACCGCCGGCAGCAACACCAGCGTCAGCACCATCACTAAATCTTCGACAATCAGCCAGCCGATGGCGATTTGCCCACGCTGGCTGTCGATAAGCTGTCGCTCTTCAAGGGCGCGCAGCAGCACCACGGTGCTGGCGGTGGAAAGACACAGGCCAAACACGATGCCGGTCATCAGCGACCAGTCCATTAACGTTGAAAGCGCCACCCCAAGCAGCGTCGCGACCACAATCTGCGCCACGGCGCCGGGTATGGCGATGGACTTTACCGCCATCAAATCCTTGATAGAAAAATGCAGACCCACGCCGAACATCAGCAGGATAACCCCAAGCTCCGCCAGCTCCGGCGCAAGTTTGGTATCCGCGACAAAGCCTGGCGTGAAAGGGCCGGCCAATACCCCTGCCAGCAAATAGCCCACCAGAGGAGAGATGCGCAGCCGGTTAGCGAGCATGCCGAGTAAAAAGGCGAGCACAAGACCGCCGACAATGGTGGTGATAAGCGGGGTGGCGTGATGCATTCCGTCTCCTTTCGTTAGCAAAAAATCCACGCTTTGGCGAAAAGCCAAAACTCCGTTTTTTAGTTTATGACACTTTTTCTGTCAGTGTTTGTGAATAATCGGTGAATACCTCATAAAACTTTAAACAAAACTGAAAAAAAATGCCGACACGGCATATTCATAGCTTATGGCAAAAAGGCTTTGGATAATCGCTGATAACCGCACGAAGCGTTAACAACTTTACCCGGTTCTGGCGGGGATAAATTTCGCTTATCATGCACAAATATGACCTTAAAGTTTAAAAACCACTGCTAAGCGGAGCTTTTTGCATGATGTGGCTTCTGTTTTTCCCTGACGCTCAGTTCAATGCCTGAGTCTGCCGCGCTCACAGCGGTATCCGCGTCGGTTTTTCTGTGCGTTTTTTTTCACCCGTCGCTCAAAAATCTTCTTCTTCGCCATTGCTGCTAATGGTCGGTTTTTTCTCCCCGCCGCGTCATTAGCCTGAAAACCCTGTTGTCTATGCTTTCATGGCGCTGTAATTTCAGCGTTTACTTTGTGCCAGGGAGAGTTGTTATGAAAAGTACCAACAGGGTTATGGCGGCGGCGCTGATCTTCGCCGGGCTGGCGAGCAGTTCCGCATTCGCCTGGGAGCGAGATAAAACCTACAACATCACCATCCTGCATACGAACGACCATCATGGCCATTTCTGGCGCAACGACTACGGCGAATATGGCCTGGCGGCGCAAAAAACGGTGGTGGATAACGTGCGGAAAGAGGTTGCGGCGAAAGGCGGCAGCGTGCTGGTGCTCTCCGGGGGCGATATCAATACCGGCGTCCCGGAATCTGATTTGCAGGACGCCGAACCCGATTTTCGCGGCATGAACCTGATAGGCTACGATGCGATGGCGGTCGGTAACCATGAATTCGACAATCCGCTAAGCGTCCTGCGCCAGCAGGAAAAGTGGGCGAAGTTTCCTTTCCTTTCCGCCAATATCTACCAGAAGAGCACTAACCAGCGGCTCTTTAAGCCCTGGGCGCTTTTCAACCGCCAGGATATTAAAATCGCCGTCATCGGCCTGACTACCGACGATACGGCGAAAATCGGCAACCCGGAATTCTTCACCGATATTGAGTTTCGCAAGCCTGCCGATGAGGCGAAGCTGGTTATCCAGGAGCTGCAACAGACCGAGAAGCCGGATGTGATCATCGCCGCCACCCATATGGGCCACTACGACAACGGCGAGCATGGCTCTAACGCGCCGGGCGATGTGGAACTGGCCCGCAGCCTGCCTGCGGGGGCGCTGACCATGATAGTGGGCGGCCACTCGCAGGATCCGGTTTGCATGGCTTCGGAAAACAAAAAGCAGGCTGATTATGTGCCGGGCACCCCCTGCGCGCCGGACCAGCAGAATGGCATCTGGATAGTGCAGGCCCATGAGTGGGGAAAATATGTCGGTCGCGCCGATTTTGAGTTTCGCAACGGCGAGATGAAACTGGTGAACTACCAGCTCATCCCCATCAACCTGAAGAAGAAAATCACCTGGGATAACGGCCAGAGCGAGCGCGTGCTTTATGCCCCGCAAATTCCGGAGAACCCGCAGATGCTTTCGCTGCTTTCACCTTTCCAGCACAAGGGACAGGCGCAGCTGGGCGTGAAAATCGGCAGCGTGAATGCTCGTCTGGAAGGGGACCGCAGCAAAGTACGCTTCGTGCAGACCAATATGGGGCACCTTATCCTCAGCGCCCAGATGGCGCGCACTAACGCGGATTTCGCCGTTATGAGCGGCGGCGGCATACGCGACTCCATCGAAGCGGGGGATATCACCTATAAAGATGTGCTGAAGGTGCAGCCGTTTGGCAACACGCTGGTCTATGTGGATATGACAGGCCAGGAGGTCGCGGATTACCTGAAGGCAGTCGCGCAGATGAAGCCCGATTCCGGCGCCTACCCGCAGTTCGCCAGTGTTAGCTTTACGGCTTCAGGTGGCGCGCTCAGCGATATCAAAATCAAAGGCGAGCCGCTGGACCTGGCGAAAACTTACCGTATGGCGACGCTCAGCTTCAACGCCACCGGCGGCGACGGCTATCCCGCCATCGACAAAAAGCCGGGTTACGTAAACACCGGCTTTGTGGATGCGGAAGTGCTGAAGCAGTTCATTGAACAACGTTCGCCGCTGGATGCGAGCGCGTTTGAACCTCAGGGCGAGGTGAACTGGCAGTAGTCAATCGCGACGTGCGATATCGGCGAACTGCGCGTCCAGCAGCTTCGCCAGATCGTCTGCTGCGAGCTCAATATCCAGCCCGCGTTTCCCGCCAGAGATATAAATGGTGGCAAATTCGCGGGCTGGCGCGTCAATCAGCGTCGGCAGGCGCTTTTTCTGCCCCAGCGGGCTGATGCCGCCCACCAGATAACCGGTGATGCGCTGCGCCACCATCGGGTCCGCCATATCCACTTTTTTCGCCCCTAACGCTTTCGCCACCTTCTTGAGGTCGAGCTGGCCGGAGACGGGCGTTACCGCCACGGCGAGCTGTTTCATATCGCCGTTAAGAGCCACCAGCAGCGTTTTATAGACCTGTTCGGCGTTCAGCCCAAGCTTGCGCACCACCTCGTCGCCAAAGTTGGTTTCGTGCGGATCATGGTCGTAAGCGTGAAGCGTAAACGCCACTTTCTGTTTTTCGAGTAATTTTATGGCGGGAGTCATAACATCCTTCCTTTTCTTCGTCTGCCCTCAGCGTAACGGGCTGCTGCGGATAAAAATAGTACCAGCTTGCTCAGCGGATTCAGGCCGGTTTGAGCAGCCCGGGCAGGTTGCCTTCGCCGTAAAGGTGCAGCGCGCCGACCGCCACCACATAGCGCCCGGGTGGCAGGGCGCTGAGATAATCGCGCCATTGCAGGTTGCGCTGGTGCATCAGCACGTCGTAAAGATCGGAGCTGAACGTGGTGGGCAGCGTAACGTCCGTATTTTTAGGCGGCGTTTCCAGCCACCAGCTTATCATCAACTGCAGCAGCCGGGCGTTGGTGTGCCAGTGGGTCAGCGTATCCTCCAGCAGCGAAAGGCCTTCCTGCGGCAGCTGTCGCAGGAGGTTTATCTGGCTTTGCGCCCCTTCAAGCTCCATCACCGGAACGGAAAATTGCTGCGCCGCCTGCAATAGCTGATAGTCGATGCCGAAATCAGGCCGCAAACCCAGGCGCTGCGCCTGATGCGCCTGCAGCGCCAGCGCCACTTGCCAGGCGGGTTGTTCATCCAGCCGGGAGAGCGAGAGGCCAAATTCGCCAGCAAATTTTTCCAGCTGCGCGAGCGTCTCGCCTTGCAGCCTTTCGCGCAGCGGCTGCGTAACCGCTTCGTTGCCAAAAGGCGAGACATCGCCGCGAATATCCGCTTCCACAATCAGCGCGTCGGCACGCTTGAGCTTTTCCAGCAGGCGGGCCGAGAGCGGCGCCATATCTGGCGTGCCCATATGGATGCTGCCGACCAGATGCAGGTAGCGGCCGCCAGGCAGCGTTACATCCAGCGCGGGCCAGGGATAAGCGGGGCGAAGCGGAGAAAAGAAGGCAATCAGACGGCTTAACAGACCCATAAGCGTTCCCTGACAAAAGAAAACCATGCTAGCGCGCGGCGGGGGAGGGTGCAAATCGCCGTCGTCACCTGAAAGCGGGAAAATCGCTTCGCAGCCCGGGAGCGACGTTCCGGAGAAGAGAGGGTTACAGAGGGAACGGCCCCTCTCTTGCCAACGCAGAGAGGGGCAGGGCGGGCAAACAGCAGACAAAGCGCCTGTCTGAGGGCAGATAAGCCGCACTGCCCGGCGTCAACGCGCAATCAGGTTAACGGCTTACGCCTTCACCCTGAACCGCAACAGCCGGTTGGCGTTGCTGACCACCGTAATGGACGACAGCGCCATGGCGGCCCCTGCCACCACCGGGTTAAGCAGCGTGCCGGTAAACGGCCAGAGGATCCCGGCGGCGACGGGAATGCCCAGCGTGTTGTAAATAAACGCGCCCAGCAGGTTCTGCTTCATGTTGCGCAGCGTAGCGCGGGAGATAGCCAGCGCGTCGGCCACGCCGAGCAGACTGTGGCGCATCAGCGTAACGGCGGCGGTTTCAATCGCCACATCGCTGCCGCCGCCCATGGCGATGCCGACATCCGCCTGCGCCAGCGCCGGGGCGTCGTTAATGCCGTCGCCCACCATGGCCACTTTGCGCCCCTCGCTTTGCAGGCGAATAATCGCTTGCGCCTTGCCGTCGGGCAGGACACCCGCAATCACGTCGTCGATACCCGCTTCTTTCGCGATAGCGTGAGCGGTGACCGGGTTATCGCCTGTGAGCATTACCAGCCGGTAGCCTTCACGATGCAGCCGGGCCAGCGCGTCCACGCTGTCGCCGCGCAGCGGATCGCGAATAGCGAACAGCGCCGCCAGCTTACCGTCGACGGCAAGCAGCACCGGCGTAGCGCCAAAGCCCGCCTGCTGCTCAATCGTCTGCGCAAGCGCAGAGGCATCAACATGCTGTTCTTCCAGCAGCGCGCGGTTGCCGAGCAGCAGCTGACGGCCTTCCGCTTCGCCGCTTACCCCCAGCCCTCGCAGGGTGCGAAAGCCGTTAACGGAAGGCAGCGTCATACCCTGCGCTTTCTCAAGGATGGCATGGGCCAGCGGGTGGCTTGAGCCTTGCTCCAGCGCGGCGGCGAGGCGCAGCGCGTCCGCTTCGCTAAAACCTTCAGCGGTGAACGTCTTCGTCACCTGCGGTTTGCCTTCCGTCAGCGTCCCGGTTTTATCAAACACCAGCGTGTCGACTTCGCTGGCGCGTTGCAGGGCGTCGGCGTCACGCACCAGCACGCCGGATTCCGCCGCGCGCCCCACGCCCGCAATGATAGACATCGGCGTGGCGAGGCCCAGCGCGCAGGGGCAGGCGATAATCAGCACCGTAGTGACAATCACCAGCGTATAAACAATCTGCGGCGCTGGCCCGGCGAAATACCAGATAGCGCCGCTGAGCAGGGCAATCAACACCACCACCGGCACGAACACGGCGGAGATTTTATCCGCCAGCTGGCCTATCTGCGGCTTGCTGCTTTGCGCCTGGCGCACCATGCGGATAATGCGCGAAAGGGTGGTGCGGCTGCCCACGGCGCTGGCGCGAAACAGCACGCTGCCGTCCTGCACGACCGTTCCGGCATGAATGGCATCGCCGCTGCCTTTCTGCTGCGGCACCGGTTCGCCGGTCAGCATGGCTTCGTCGAACCAGCCTTCGCCCTGAGTAATTTCGCCGTCCACCGGCACGCGGTCGCCGGTCGTAAGCCGCAGCGTCATGCCTGACTGCACCTCAGCCAGCGGCACGCTGTTCTCGCCGTTTTCGGTGACGACGCGCGCGGTAGGAGGCGTGAGATCAAGCAGCCGTTCCAGCGCTTTGGATGAGCGCTGGCGGGCGCGCTGTTCCAGCATATGGCCGAGGTTAATCAGGCCGATAATCATGGCGCTCGCCTCGTAATAGAGATGGCGCGCTTCCATCGGGAAAAATTCCGGCCAGAGGTTGACGCTGATGGAGTAGAGCCAGGCGGCGCCTGTACCGAGCGCCACCAGGGTGTCCATGGTCGCCGCGCCGTTTTTCAGGCTTTTCCATGCGCTGCGGTAGAAATGGCCGCCTGCGAAGATCATCACCGCGAGCGTCAGCAGGCCGATAACCAGCCACAGGCTGCGGTTTGCGTCGGTGACCATCATGTTGTCGCCGAGCATGCCCCAGCCCATCACCGGAATGCCGAGCGCGAGCGCGACGATCGCCTGCCAGCGAAAGCGCTTCATGGCGGCGACCGCCGTCTGCTGCTGGCGCTCGCGGCGCTCCTGGTCATCTTCTATCGCTTCAGCGCCGTAACCCGCTTTTTCTACCGCGCCGACTAACTCAGCGGCGGAGGCGCTGCCCATTACCAGGGCCGTGCGCTCCGCCAGGTTTACCCGCGCCTGCCGGACGCCCGGCACCGCCTGCAGGGCGTTTTGCACACGGCTGACGCAACTGGCGCAGCTCATGCCGTTAATCAGCAACTGCTGGCTGTCGTCGTCAGGCTGCGCCTCTGCCGGAAGCGTGGAGGGGGCCGCTGTCAGTGCTTCCGGCGGGAGCGTTGACTCTGCCAGCGGCTCAGCCTTTGGGCGCGCGAGGGTTGCGTCGTACCCGGCCTGTTTAACGGTGTCGATAAGCGCATCGGCGCTGGCGCTGGTGGTGACTTTTGCGCGATCGAGAGTCACTTCGGCCTGCTCAACGTCCGGGCGCTGCTCCAGACTCTCTTTTACGCGTTTCACGCAGTGGCCGCAGGAAAGGCCGTCCAGGGCCAGTTCAATGGTGTTTGACATAGTAACTCTCCTCTGTTGCTCAGAATGAGCTTGACCATAAAAAGGTTTTGCTTAACTGTGATAAAGCGTAAACCTTCCATCAAGGGGAAGGTCAAGGGGGGATAATGAATATTAGTGATGTGGCGAAAAAAACCGGTTTAACCAGCAAAGCGATTCGTTTTTACGAAGAAAAAGGGCTGGTGACGCCGCCGCTGCGTGGCGATAACGGCTATCGCACCTACAGCCAACGGCATCTGGATGAGTTAACGCTGCTGCGCCAGGCCCGCCAGGTGGGGTTTAACCTGGAAGAGTGCCGGGAGCTGGTGCACCTGTTTAATGACCCGGCCCGCCACAGCGCGGATGTTAAAGCCCGCACGCTGCAAAAAGTGGCGGAGATTGAGCGCCATATTGAGGAGCTTCAGTCGATGCGCCTGCATCTGCTGTCGCTGGCAAAGGCCTGTCCCGGCGACGACAGCGCTGACTGTCCAATCATTGATACGCTTTCCGGCTGCTGCCATCGCAGCGCAAAGTAAGCGGTAAAAAAGCGAGTGGTAATGTCGCCACACGCTAGCGCTGCTTTTTTAGTTCATCGCGCTGGTGAAATATATCCTTTGCGCCCATCGGGTCAGCAGAAAACTACGCGGTAAAATAAATCAGCGCGACAGCCTGTTACGTGCAAAAAACGCGAAGAAAGTATGATTGAAAATGACTAATCATGCTTTAGATTAATAATAAATAGTGAGCCTTATTAAACGCCTTTATTCTCCTGTGCAGGTTTTGGTTTAGTTGCGCGGGAACACTACTCATATTCTAAAAAAAATAAAAATATCCTGCGGTCTGACGGGCAGTGCGCTCTATGCCGGAGATATTTCATCGCGATGAGTGACTATAAAAAGCGTCTGGAGCAATTATGTCCGTATATTCCTACGAGCATCCCTTAATAGGCAAGGTTACCTATGTTACCGACCATAACCCGCCGTTATACGGTGATACCATTAGTTTTATCAAGGGGTTTGAGCCCTCTTCGCAGCTTGGCTTTGTGCACATTCCGCAGCTTGAAGGCCGGGATAATGCTGACAGCGATCTCTTTTTTCATAAAAAAGCCCATAAACAATTACTGACGGTTTTTACGGAAATAGAAAAGCAGGGGCTGCTGGATATTATTACCCAGTGCAACACAGCATTTAAAATGCGCTTAAGACGACCAACCAGCGGCTATTTTAGTTCGCTGCCTTCTAATCACGCTTTTGGATTGGCGCTGGATATCAATCAGAACGACGGTATGGATGGGATTTCCTGCGCGCCGCTGGCGCCGGTTTTTCAGTATTACGGTTTTACATGGGGAAAAACGTTCAGCATGGCGCCGGATGCCACCCATTTCGAAATTAAAAAATTTCTCTGAAAAAAGGCAGGGAAGTCACAAGATGTTGAGTGCAGCATATTGGGGCAGCGCAGTAACCGGCTGCCCATTTTTTTATGCCGCTGGGGGAGTTTGAGTAAGGCGACGTACGCGCAGGCGGATGCCCTCAACGGCAATGACTTCCACCAGCGCGCCTGCCGGCATATCTTCGTTCGCGATAACCGGCCAGCTGCTGTCGCCCACGCGGACATGACCGTGACCGTTGCTAAGCGGAGCGTCCAGCTGCAGGCGCTGGCCGATAAGCTGCTGGCCGCGCTGGTTGAGCGCGGCGTTAGCCCGGGGTTGCGGGCGCCGTGCGAGCCAGCGCCACCAGAGCAGGGCGGCGAGTACGGTCAGCACGGCAAAGCAGAGGCCCTGCCACTCCCAGCCGAACGGCAGCAGCCAGACCAGCAGCCCGGTGACCACCGCCGCCACGCCGCTCCACAGCAGGTAGCCGCTTGCGCCGAGCATTTCAGCGGCGAGCAGCAGGCCGCCGAGGCTTAGCCAGAAAGCGTAAGGATGCTCGAAGAAAAGCGCGATCATGGCCGTTTCCGCTCGTTGCCGCTTTCTTTAATCAGCTCGCTAATACCGGCGATAGACCCCATCAGGCTGGAGGCATCCAGCGGCATCAGCACCACTTTACTGTTGTTAGCCGCGCCAATCTGCTGCAGCGCCTCGGTATATTTCTGCGCCACAAAATAGTTTACCGCCTGAATATCGCCTGCGGCGATAGCTTCGGACACCATCTGCGTGGCGCGCGCTTCCGCTTCCGCGGAGCGTTCCCGCGCTTCCGCCTGCAAAAAGGCGGACTGCCTGTCGCCCTCGGCGCGCAGGATCTGCGACTGCTTCTCCCCCTCGGCTTTCAGGATTTCCGCCTGGCGCACCCCTTCCGCTTCCAGAATATAGGCGCGCTTGGTACGCTCAGCCTTCATCTGCGCGTTCATCGAGGCGATAAGCTCAGCGGGCGGCCGCACGTCGCGAATTTCAATACGCGTGACTTTAATGCCCCAGGGGTTTGTCGCTTCATCCACAATGTGCAGCAGGCGCGTGTTAATGCTGTCGCGCTGCGAGAGCATTTCGTCCAGCTCCATCGAGCCGAGCACCGTACGAATGTTGGTCATGGTCAGGTTGATAATGGCAAGCTCAAGGTTGCTCACCTCATAAGCCGCTTTCGGCGCATCGATAACCTGAATGAAGCAGACTGCGTCAATGGTAACGTTGGCGTTGTCTTTTGAAATCACCTCCTGAGAGGGGATATCCAGCACCTGCTCCATCATGTTGATTTTGCGGCCTATGCGATCCATGAAGGGGACAACAAGGCTAAGACCGGGCTGCAGGGTTTTGGTGTAGCGGCCGAAGCGTTCTACCGTCCACTGGTAGCCCTGCGGCACAATTTTGACGCCGGCGGCGACAATCACCAGCGCGACGAAGATAAGAACCGGGATCACGATAAGCATTAAAAAAACCTCCTGTCATTTTGCTGCTTATTGTAGCGCCGGACGACGACGGGCGCAGCGCCCATCGTCATCCGAATCCAGGTATTGACGAGAGGTATTAATACAGCAGGGAGTAGAGCTGACGGCGATATTTAGAAGCCAGTTGGTCGCCGGTGCCGAGCGCGGCCAGGATCTCCTGGAACGTTTTACGCACCTGGCCGTCGCCTGCCGCCAGATCTTTTTTCAAATGGCTGAACAGCAGCTCCAGCGCCTCTTCGTTGCGACCCACCTGGTGAAACTGCAACGCCAGCTGCGCAGCGAGCTGCGCATCCTGCGGGTTTTGCTGCACCTGCTGTTGAAGCTGTTGAATCTCCGGCGTATCCGCCGCCTGACGCAGCAGGTCGATTTGCGCCACCAGACCCTGATAGCGGGTATCCTGATCCTGCAGCGGAATGGTTTTCAGCACCGCTTCGGCCTCATCGGCGCGGCTTAAGGCCAGCTGCGTCTGGGCGAGCAGCAGACCGATTTCGCTATCCTGGTTCGACATCTGCCAGGCTTCTTTCAGCAGCGGCAGCGCGGCGGCGTGGTCGCCTTGCTCAATCAGCTGCATCGCCTGCTGGGCTTTCAGCTCCTCTTCGCGCGGCAGCACTTTTTCCAGCAGCGCGCGGATAGCCTCTTCCGGCTGCGGCCCCTGGAAGCCGTCTACCGGCTGGCCGTTCTGGAAAAGATAAACGGTAGGAATGGCGCGCAGGCCGAACTGCGCGGCGACCATCTGCTCGGCGTCGCAATCCACTTTCGCGAGGATAAACTGACCGTTGTACTGCGCGGCCAGCTTCTCCAGCACCGGCGTCAACTGCTGGCAGTGCTGGCTACGATCGGACCAGAAATAGAACAGCACCGGCACGGAGACGGATTGCTCCAGCGTCTGGTGCAGGTTCGCTTCGGTAATGTTGACAATATTCTGTACGGACATGAGTCACTCTCTGTTGTCGATTTCTTTTTTACATGGGGGCGAGCGCGTCGCCTTCAACTTAGCCCTGTAAAATTTTGTCCATCGCGCGGGCGGGCAGCAGGCGCTTAAGCAGGCTGACGGCGTGCGTCACCATCGTGACCGGATAACGAATTTTGGGCCGCGGGCTTTCAAAAGCATGGCGCACCTTTGCCACTACCGCCTCCGGTCCCAGCGTAAAGCGTGCGGCGATGCCCGGGTTTTCCACCGGTTTGTCCGTCTGCGTCTGGTTAACGTTATCCGTGAATCGCGTGCGGATAGGGCCCGGCTCAATCAGGCTCACCTTAATGCCGCTGTGGCGAAGCTCCATGCGAAGGGCGTCGGACCAGGCTTCAAGCGCATATTTACTGGCGGCGTAGGCGCCGCGCCCTGGCGTGGAGATAAGTCCCATCACCGAACTGGTGTTGACGATGCGCCCTTCCTGGTGCGGCAGCATGGCGGGCAAAAGCAGCATGGTGAGCTGGTGCGCGCCGAAGAAATTCGTGGCGAATTGCTGCTCCATCTGCTCGCGGCTGATAGTGGTGAGCGGCCCGTAAACGCCAAAGCCGCCGTTATTAAAAATGCCGTACAAACGGTTATCGGTAAGGCGGATAACCTCAGCTGCCGCAGCCTCGACGCTCGCGGGCGAATCGAGATCGAGCAGTACGCCGGTAAATCCTTGCGCGTTCATGCGCTCGACATCTTCCGGCTTGCGGCAGGCGGCAAGCACGCGAAAACCCATGCGCTGTAATTCGATGGCGCTGGCCAGGCCAATGCCGCTGGAACATCCTGTAATTAAGAGTGATTTTTGCATAACTTTACCCGCTCCCGGCCCCTCAGGGTCAGGAGTCGTGTTTAACTAAAGGGGCCAGCCGCGTCGCCATCCAGTCTGCGATATAAGGCTGAGCGTCGCGATTGGGATGAATGCCGTCATCCTGCATCCACTGCGGTTTAAGGTAGATCTCCTCCATAAAAAAAGGCAGCAGCGGAGCGGAGTACTCTTTCGCAAGTTCGGGGTAGATGGCGCTGAAGCTTTCGGTATAGCGACGGCCATAGTTGGGCGGCAGGCGAATCTGCATCAGCAGCGGTTCAGCGCCCGCCGCTTTTACCTGCTCGATAATCTGGCGCAGGGTTGCGGCGATGGCGTCCGGTGCAAAACCGCGCAGCCCGTCGTTGCCACCAAGCTCTATCAATACCCAACGTGGTTTATGCTGTTCAAGCAGGGAAGGCAAACGGGCGAGCCCCTGCTGCGCGGTGTCGCCGCTGATGCTGGCGTTCACCACGCGGGTGTCGCGCTGCTGCCACTTATCGTTAAGCAGCGCAGGCCAGGCGGCGTTGGCCGCCATGCGATAGCCCGCGCTCAGGCTGTCGCCAAGAACCAGCAGCGTGTCCGCCGCCGCGGCGCGAAAACTTACAAAAACAAACAACAGGAAAGCGAGATGCCAGCGGAAAACAGCCTTGAAGTTCATCATCTTTTTAAATCCGTCGGTCAGGGGGAACACGCGCTCTCCATCCTCACCGGAGTTGAGCTGGTTGTCAAACCAGCCGAAACCATCGCCCTGATTGGCGAGTCGGGCTCAGGCAAATCAACGCTGCTCGCAATCCTGGCCGGGCTCGACGACGGCAGCAGCGGGGAGGTGCGCTTGCTCGGCGAACCGCTGCATAACATGGACGAAGAGGCGCGCGCCCGTCTGCGGGCGAAGCATGTCGGCTTTGTATTTCAGTCATTTATGCTGATCCCAACGCTTAATGCGCTGGAAAACGTCGAGCTGCCCGCGCTGCTGCGGGGCGAAAACGACAAGGCGAGCCGCGAACAGGCGAAGCGGTTGCTTGAGCAGCTCGGCCTTGGCAAGCGGCTCGACCATCTGCCCGCGCAGCTTTCCGGCGGCGAGCAGCAGCGCGTGGCGCTGGCCCGCGCCTTCAACGGCCGCCCGTCGGTGCTCTTCGCCGACGAGCCCACCGGCAACCTCGACCGCCACACCGGCGATCGCATCGCCGATCTGCTTTTTTCCTTAAACCGCGATTACGCCACCACGCTGATTCTGGTCACGCACGATCCGGAGCTGGCGGCGCGCTGCGACAGGCGCCTGCGCCTGCGAGACGGCAAATTATGGGAGGAAGCATGATAGCCCGCTGGTTCTGGCGCGAATGGCGCTCCCCCTCGTTGCTGATAGTCTGGCTGGCGCTCAGCCTCGCGGTGGCCTGCGTGCTGGCGCTCGGCACCATCAGCGACCGCATGGAAAAAGGCTTAAGTCAGCAGAGCCGGGAATTTCTTGCAGGCGACCGGGCGTTGAGAAGCTCGCGCGCGGTGCCGGAGGACTGGCTTCTGGAGGCTAAGCGCGATGGCTTGCAGGCGGGCAAACAGCTCTCTTTCACCACCATGACGTTCGGCGCCGAAGCGCCGCAGCTCGCCAGCGTGAAGGCCGTGGACAGCGTTTATCCGCTTTACGGCGCGCTGCAAACCGACCCGCCGAATCTGAAGCCGCAGCCGGGCCGGGTGTTGCTGGCGCCCCGGCTGATGGCGCTGCTCGGGGTGAAAGCAGGCGACAGGATAGACGTGGGCGACGCCACGCTTACCGTGGCGGGAGCGGTTATCCAGGAACCGGACGCGGGCTTTAACCCTTTTCAGATGGCGCCGCGGCTGTTGATGCATTTTGATGACGTGGAAAAAACCGGCGCGGTGCAGCCCGGCAGCCGCCTGATGTGGCGCTATAAATTCGCCGGCACGCCTGCGCAGATTAAGCGTTACGAAGACTTTCTGCTGCCGAAGCTTAAACCCGAGCATCGCTGGTACGGCATGGAAGAAGATGACGGGGCGCTGGGTAAATCCGTTGAGCGGTCGCAAAAATTCCTGCTGCTCTCGGCGCTCTTGACGCTGTTGCTGGCGGTGGCCGCCGTGGCGGTGGCGATGGGGCACTACTGCCGCAGCCGTTACGATCTGGTGGCTATTCTCAAGACCCTCGGCGCGGACAGCGCTGCGCTGCGCAAGCTTATCGTCGGGCAGTGGCTGCTGGTGCTCACGCTCTCCGCCGTAGCCGGGGGGCTGGCGGGAAAAGTGTTTGAGGCGGTGCTGATGTATCTGCTCAAACCGGTGTTGCCCGTCGACCTGCCTGCGGCGAGCTTCTGGCCGTGGTTGTGGGCGGTGGGGTCAATGGGGGTGATATCGCTGCTGGTAGGGCTGCGCCCGTACCGGTTGCTGCTCGCCACCCAGCCGCTGCGGGTATTAAGACGAGATGCGGTGGCCAACGTCTGGCCGCTGAAGGTTTATCTGCCCGTCATTACGCTGGTGGTCGTGGCGCTGCTCGCCTGGCTGATGGGCGGCAATATGCTGCTCTGGTCGGTGCTGGCAGGGGCCGTGGTGCTGGCGCTGCTTTGTGGCCTGGTGGGGTGGGGGCTGCTGCGGGTGCTGAAGGAGCTGACCATCAAGGCGTTGCCGCTGCGCCTTGCGGTTAATCGCCTGCTGCGTCAGCCCTGGCAGACGCTCAGCCAGCTCGCCGCGTTCTCGCTCTCCTTTATGCTGCTGGCTTTGCTGCTGGTGCTCAGGGGCGACCTGCTCGACCGCTGGCAGCAGCAACTGCCGCCGGAAAGCCCGAACTATTTTCTGATTAATATCGCGCCGGAACAGCTTGGGCCAATGAAGGCGTTTCTTGCCGAACGGCAAATTGTCCCCGAATCGTTTTATCCCATCGTGCGAGCGCGGCTGACGCAGATTAACGGTGCCGCCACCGCAGGCAACCAGGATGAGGCGCTCAACCGCGAGCTTAATCTCACCTGGCAGAGCCGGAAGCCGGAACACAACCCCATCACCGCTGGCCGCTGGCCGCCGAAAGCGGGCGAAGTGTCGATGGAGGAGGGGCTGGCGGCGCGCCTTGATATTCATATCGGCGACAGCGTCACCTTCACCGGCGATACGCAGGATTTCACCGCGAAAGTTACCAGCCTGCGTAAAGTGGACTGGGAGAGCCTGCGGCCCAACTTCTATTTTATCTTCCCGCCGGGCGCGCTCGACGGCCAGCCGCAAACCTGGCTTACCAGCTTCCGCTGGGAAAACGGCAACGCCATGCTGGCGCAGCTTAACCGTCAGTTCCCGACGGTGGGCCTGCTGGATATCGGCGCCATTCTGCGCCAGGTCGGCCAGGTGCTGGAGCAAGTGAGCCGGGCGCTGGAAGTGATGGTGGTGCTGGTCACCATCTGCGGCATTCTGCTGCTGCTCGCCCAGGTTCAGGTGGGGATGCGTCAGCGCCATCAGGAACTGGTGGTTTACCGTACGCTGGGCGCGGGCAAAAAGCTGCTGCGCGCCACGCTGTGGTGCGAATTCGCCGTGCTTGGCCTGGTGGCGGGGCTGGTGGCGGCCATCGGCGCGGAAACGGCGCTCGGGATCTTGCAAACCCGGGTGTTTGATTTCCCGTGGGAGCCGGACTGGCGGCTGTGGGGCATCCTGCCGCTTTGCGGCGCGCTGCTGCTTTCGCTCTGCGGCGGCTGGCTTGGCGTACGATTGCTGAAAGGGCGGGCGCTGTTCCGCCAGTTCGCTGGTTAACGTTTGGACACGCCGCACCGGTTTTTCTGCCGGTTCGGCGTGTTT
The DNA here is from genome assembly GCA_000621185.1 of Franconibacter pulveris DSM 19144. Classification (GTDB taxonomy): domain Bacteria; phylum Pseudomonadota; class Gammaproteobacteria; order Enterobacterales; family Enterobacteriaceae; genus Franconibacter; species Franconibacter pulveris. The sequence continues at coordinate 566,923 of KK211221.1, read as the reverse complement.
TAACAGCATCAGATAATAAAAATCTGATATTTAGTAGCACGATTTAGTAAAAAACCGCCAACACGCCCGGATTAATCCTGGTTATTATTCGCTTGCTAAATGTTATACGGCAATTTATCAAGGGAATAGAATGACTATAAAAATGAAAGCGCTGGCGGCATCCGTCGGCGCGGCAGTGGCACTGCTTTCTTGCGCCGCTCAGGCGGAAATCACCGTTCTTAAACAAGACCCGCAGGCGGGCAATCCGCTGAGCCGTCTTAACTTCACCGTTGGCGGCAGTATTCGTCCGCAGTTCCAGAATATGACCGGGGACGACGGTCAAAACAGCTACAAGCGTAACGGCTTTGACGGCGGCACCCGCTTCCGCTTTGCTGCCGATTACTATCTGTTTGATGATATTAGCTGGGTGAGCTACTACGAGCTGGGCGTCAATATTCCGGCGCAGTTTAACTGGGTTCACCACTATGCTGACGGCGCTCGCGACACGTCGCGCCGCATGCTCTATACCGGGCTAAAGAGCGATACCTGGGGTTTGCTGACCTTCGGCCAGCAGAACAGCGTTTATTACGATGTGGTCGGCGTGAAAACCGATATCTGGGACTATGACATGATTGGTCAGGCCCCGGGCAACGGCATCAACGGCGATTACGATGGCTCTTACCGTTCGCGCAAGATGCTGAAGTACAGAAAAACTGTAGGCGATGCCGATATTTTTGCCTCCTACCTGTTTGAAGACAGCGAATTTCTGCCGGGCAACGGCCTGCGCTACAAGCGTAAAGGCGGCGGTTCTTTAGGTATTGATTACCATCTGACCGACGATCTGGCCTGGGGCGCGGCGTGGAACTATACCCGCGCGGATATGCGTAACCCGGACAACCACGACAGCAAAACGTACGATCAGAATATCGTAGGCACCGCGCTGAGCTGGACGCCGGATAACTGGACACTTTCCGCAGGCGGCGGCTGGTACCAAAACTTCATGACCACCAAAAAAGTTGCGGTGAATGACTATTTCGCGGGCGACGCCTGGGGCATTGAATACTTCGCCGGTTATAAGTTCCCGGTGGGGCAGTATGCGGTGAAATCCATTCAGCCTTACTTTATGGGCGACCGTATTGAATATGTTAATGGCCGCAACTACCAGCGCATCGACAATGGCGTAGGCGTCAGCGTCCAGCTGGATTACGGCTTCCGTGTCGATTACGAACACGTCTTTACCTCCAGCACCGACGACCTGGGCGATATGAACCTGGTGCGTCTGCGTTACGACTTCTAAACCGCGCGCCCGGCACGCTTTTATCTGCCGGAGCGACAACGCGTTTAACCCCAACGCCGGGCAGGCATCCGCCCGTCCGGCGCTTTCCCGCTCTCCTGCTATGCAAATTCACAAAATGCATAAGCTTATTGCTCTCTATTCAACGACATATCCGGCTACATCTTGAAATAATTTCAAGGACAGCGGCTTGCGATCTGTGCCATGTTAAGCGAAGCCTTTATCCACAGGGCAAGAAAGGATTGCGCCGCATAGCACGGCGCACCACACAGCAACGCAACGTTTTAAATGGAGAAGTTATGGGATTGCGTCACTCGTTTCGCGCCGCAACCGGCGCGCTTTTGCTGGCCTGCGGGCTACAGCTCGCACATGCTGGCAGCGACCCGCACACTATCGTTTTCGGCGTAGCGCCGGGACCGTATGGCGACATGGTAAAGCAGGCTATCGCCCCTTCGCTTAAAGAGAAAGGCTATAAAGTCGTGGTGCGCGAGTTCAGCGACTATGTGCAGCCGAACATGGCGCTCGCCAACGGCAGCATCGACGCCAATCTCTTCCAGCACTCGCTCTATTTTGAAAAATTTACCGCCGACAAAGGGCTGAAGCTCACGAAGCTGATTACCGTGCCCACGGCAGGGATGGGGCTCTATTCGCGCAAAATCAAAAGCGTCGACGAGCTGAAAAAAGGCGACATCATTACGCTTTCCAACGACCCAACCAACCTGGCGCGCGGCCTGCGCTTTTTGCAGTCGCTCGGGCTTATCACCATCAAAGAGAATATTGACCCGACGAAAGCTTCCGAGCGCGATATCGCCAGCAACCCGAAGGGGCTGGTCTTTAAGCCGCTGGAAGCCGCGCAGTTGCCCCGCACGCTGGATGGCGTAACCGCTTCGCTGGTAAACGGCAACTTCGCCATCGCCGCGGGCCTTAAGCTCTCTACTGCCCTGAAGCAGGAACAGCTGGATGAGAACCTGAAAAATATTATCGCGGTGCGCACGGAAGATGCGGACAAACCTTTCGCGAAAGATATTGTTACGGTCGTGAAATCCCCGGCTTACGCCGCGGTGATCAACGATCCGAAAAACATCTATAACGCGTTTCAGCAGCCGGACTGGATGACGGCGGCGAAAAAACAGTAAGCGCATCGCTTTTGCGCGGGCAGGCTTTGCGGCCTGCCCGCGTTTTGTTTATTGAGGTTCCGCATGATTGAAATTAACAACGTCTGCGTCGATTTCGCCTCGCGGCGCGGGCCTGCCACGCGCGCGGTTGATAACGTCAGCTTACGCATCGCCCCCGGCGAAATCTTTGGCATCGTCGGCACCAGCGGCGCCGGGAAAAGCACGCTGCTGCGCACGCTGAACGCCTTAACGCGTCCGAGCGAAGGCAGCATTACCGTCAATGGCACCGAGATTTCCGCGCTACGCGGCGCGGCGCTGCGCCAGGCGCGCCAGCGTATCGGCATGATCTTTCAGCATTTCAACCTGATGCATACCCGTACCGTGGCCCAAAACGTGGCGTTCAGCCTGAAGGCGGCGGGATGGGAGCGGGCGAAAATCGCCCCGCGTGTGGCGGAAATCCTGGAGCTGGTGGGGCTTAGCGACAAAGCGAACCGCTACCCGGCGCAGCTTTCCGGCGGGCAGAAACAGCGCGTCGGCATCGCCCGCGCTATCGCCAACCACCCGGATGTGTTGCTGTGCGACGAGCCCACTTCCGCGCTCGATCTGGAAACGTCCGCCACGATCCTCGCGCTGCTGAAGCGGATCAACGAGCAGCTTGGCATCACGATTGTGCTGATCACGCACGAGATGAACGTTGTCAAAACGATCTGTGACCGCGTGGCGGTGATGTCCGGCGGCAAAGTGGTGGAAGAGGGCGAGGTGTTTAATATCTTCGCCCATCCGCAGCATCCCTTTACCCAACAGTTAGTCTCCCACACGCTCAACCTGACGCTGCCAGCTAGCCTGCGTCAGCACCTGCAAGGGTCGCTGCTGAAGGTGCTGTTTGTGGGCGACTCCGCCGAGCAGCCGGTGCTCTGCGAAGCGGCGGTAAACTTCGGCGTGGCGGTGAATATCCTGCATGGCAAAATCGAGTATATCGGCGAGCAGGCGCTCGGCATTTTAGTGGTGCAGCTCACCGCGAAGGATAACCCGGCAGCGGTAGCGGCGGCGGTGGAGCACATTCGCGCGCGTACGGCGCAGGTGGAGGTGATTAATGGATGATTTACTGGCCGACCTGGGCCTCGCGTTTAACGAAACCTTCCAAATGCTGGGCATCTCCACACTGCTGGCTATCGTCGGCGGGCTGCCGCTTGGTTTTCTTATTTTTGTGACCGACCGGCACCTCTTCTGGCAAAACCGCGTCGTGAATGTGGTGAGTTCCGTGCTGGTGAATATTATTCGTTCGGTGCCGTTCGTTATTTTGCTGGTGCTGCTGCTGCCGCTGACGCAGTTTCTGCTTGGCAACACCATCGGGCCGATAGCCGCTTCGGTGCCGCTTTCTGTCGCCGCCATCGCCTTTTACGCGCGCCTGGTGGACGGGGCGCTGCGCGAGGTGGACCGGGGGATTATCGAAGCGGCCGAAGCGTTTGGCGCAAGCCCGATGCGCATTATCTGCACCGTACTGCTGCCGGAGGCGAGCGCCGGATTGCTGCGCGGCCTGACCATCACGCTGGTGAGCCTGATAGGCTACTCGGCGATGGCGGGCATCGTTGGCGGCGGCGGGGTGGGGGATTTGGCGATTCGCTACGGCTATTACCGCTATGAGACGCAGGTGATGATCGTCACCGTAGTGGCGCTGATCGTTCTGGTGCAGGTTGTGCAAATGCTGGGCGACTGGCTGGCGAAACGCGCCGACAAGCGAGACCGGCATTGATGCCTGGGGGCAGGAAATCTGCCCCTTGTTTTATCCGCCGTAGCGCTCCTCAAGCCACGCCTTCACCTGCGCATAGTCGCCGCGAAAGACGATATTCGCTGATTTCTTCTCCAGCTGATAGCGGTACATCGGGTCGTAATACTCTTTCAGCAGCGGGATCAGCCAGTCAAAATGGGCCTCGTGACGGCCCGTCTGCTGGTGGCGCGAAAGCGCCTGCGCCTGTATGTCGGCAAGCGCGGCGAAGCGCTGCAACCCCAGCCGACGACGAATGGCATACAGACCCTGATGCAGGTAATCGCCAAATTCGCGCCAGCCCGCCTCTTCGCCATAAGCCTCGCACCAGGCCTGCTGCATAGCGACAAAATACTCCTGCCCGAGCCTTTCAAGGCGGCGTTCAAACGGCTCTTCCACCACGGCGACCGGCGAGCACGCCATTTGCTCGCGAAGCGCGGCGGGGAGGTGGTTTGCGCCGATCGTGCGCCCTTCGTCTTCCAGCACCCAGAAAGGCGAGGGCAGCGTTTGCCACACCGCCTCACGCGCCAGCAGGTCGCCTGCAAGGCAGTTTTCAAAACTCGCCTGTGAAAGCTGGGCGGTAAGCGTGCGGCCAAACGACGAGCCGCGATGGCGCGCCAGCGCTTCCAGGTCGACGCCCGTCGCCATCTCGCGCACCAGCAGGGTTTTGCCGCTGCCGGTGCAGCCGCCCACCAGCACCAGCGGACGGCGCGCCAGCGCATCAATGGCGTCGACTGCCGCCTGGCGCAGCGCTTTGTAACCGCCAATAACCAGCGGATAGTCCACGCCGCTCTCTTTCAGCCATTGCTGGACGATGTGCGAGCGCAGCCCACCCCGGGCGCAGTAGAGATAACCTTGCGGATGGCGCAGGCAGGCGGCTTTCCAGGCCGCCAGGCGCTGCTCGCGCGTTTCGCCCTGCACCAGACGGTGGCCGAGCGCGAGTGCCGCCTGCTGACCCTGCTGCTTATAACAGGTGCCGACGGCGGCGCGCTCTTCGTTATTCATCAACGGCAGGTTAAGGGCCGCCGGCAGCGCCCCCTGGGTGAACTCGACCGGCGCGCGCACGTCGATAAGCGGCGTTGCCTGCGCAAGCAGGGCGCGGTAGTCGCTGGTGTCGGGCCGCGCCGTTAACTTCTGTTCCATTTAACTCCCCTGAACGTCATAACCGCGCCATTCTACGCCCGCAGAACGCCGGGAGGGAGAAACTTTGCACCCGTCCGGTTGAACGGCGCCATAAAGCGCTTAGCTAAATTTCAGTAAATGACATACGCAGACTGACAATAGAACGGCGAAAAAGCGGCGATTTCACCACAAAAAGCGCCGGTTTAACGGTTTTTTAGCCGTCGATATTTCTGGACGACTTTACCGCTTTCCTTCCCGATGTCTAAACAGCACAGAATATTCCGTTTGGTTCTAAACAGGGGGTAAAGGTTCTTTAACGGCGAAAAAAGGCGGTCCTATTATCTGCGCAATACCGTTGTGACTGGATAACTGCAATGACCATAGCCCATACCGTAAGCGAGCTGATTGGCAACACGCCGCTGTTGCGGCTGCAAAAGCTCGACACCGGCCCCTGCGAGCTGCTGCTTAAGCTTGAGAACCAGAACCCTGGCGGCTCTATTAAAGATCGCGTAGCGCTGTCGATGATAAACGAGGCGGAGCGCCAGGGGCGGCTCGCCCCCGGCGGCACCATTATTGAAGCCACCGCGGGCAACACCGGCCTGGGGCTGGCGCTTATCGCCGCGCAAAAGGGGTATCAGCTGATTCTGGTGGTGCCGGACAAAATGAGCCGCGAGAAGATTTATCACCTGCGGGCGCTGGGCGCACAGGTGCGGCTTACCCGTTCAGACGTGAACAAAGGCCATCCCGCCTATTATCAGGATTATGCGAAGCGCCTGGCGCAGGAGACGCCCGGGGCGTTTTATATCGACCAGTTTAATAACCCCGCCAATCCGCTGGCGCATGAAACCACTACTGCCCCGGAGCTCTATGCCCAGGCGGAAGGGAAAATCGACGCGATTGTGGTGGGCGTCGGTTCTGGCGGTACGCTCGGCGGGTTGCATGCCTGGTTTCGCCAGCATTCTCCCGAAACGGAATTTATTCTCGCCGACCCGGCGGGCTCGATCCTTGCGGATGAAGTGGAGCAGGGAAGCCACGGCGAGGCGGGCTCCTGGCGCGTGGAGGGGATTGGCGAAGATTTTATACCGCCGCTCGCGCGTCTTGACGGCGTGCGCCGCGCTTACCGCATTTCCGATGCGCAGGCGTTCGATACCGCCCGCCAGCTATTAAAAACCGAAGGTATCCTGGCGGGCTCCTCTACCGGTACGCTGCTCGCTGCCGCGCTGCGCTACTGCCGCGCCCAGACTACGCCGAAGCGGGTGGTCACTTTCGCCTGCGACAGCGGCAATAAATACCTCTCCAAAATGTTTAACGATGACTGGCTGCGCCAGCAGGGACTGCTTCAGCGGCCCTCAACCGGCGATCTGCGCGATTTCATCGCTTTTCGCCATGACGAAGGGGCGACAGTGACCGCCGCGCCTGACGACACGCTGGCGACGGTGCTGGCGCGCATGCGGCTTTACGATATTTCTCAACTGCCGGTGCTGGAAGGCGGCGTCGTGGTCGGCATCGTCGATGAGTGGGATTTGCTTAACGCGGTGCGCGGCGACAGCGCGCGCTTTCTTGAACCGGTCTCCGGCGCCATGAATCCGCGCGTCGAAACGCTCGACAAGGGCGCCAGCGAGCGCGAGCTGTTTGATGTTTTCTCCCGTGGGCTGGTGGCGGTCGTGACCGACGCTGACCGTTTCCTCGGGCTTATTACCCGCACCGACGTGCTGAACGTCTGGCGCAACCGGCTTGAATCATAAGGAGCTTTATCATGGATAATTTCGCCACCCTGAGCGTGCACAGCGGCACTCACGACGACCAGCACGGCGCGGTGATGCCGCCTATTTACGCCACCTCCACGTACGCCCAACCCGCGCCGGGCGAGCATACCGGTTATGAATACTCGCGCAGCGGCAACCCAACCCGCCATGCGCTGGAGCGCGCTATTGCAGAGCTGGAAGGCGGCGCGCAGGGCTACGCTTTCGCCTCTGGTCTTGCGGCCATTTCCACGGTGCTGGAGCTGCTGGATAAAGAGAGCCATATTGTGGCGATTGACGATGTGTACGGCGGCACTTATCGCCTGCTGGAAAATGTGCGCAAGCGCACCGCCGGGCTGACGGTGAGCTGGGTGAAGCCAGATGACCTGGCAGCCCTGGAAGCGGCTATTCGCCCGGAAACGAAAATGGTCTGGGTGGAGACGCCGACCAATCCGCTGCTCAAGCTGGCTGACCTTGCGGCTATCGCGGCCATCGCCCGACGCCATGGCGTTATCAGCGTGGCGGATAACACCTTTGCTTCCCCCGCCCTGCAACGCCCGCTGTCGCTGGGCTTCGACATCGTGGTGCATTCCGCCACGAAATACCTGAACGGGCATTCCGACGTGGTCGCCGGGCTGGCGGTGGTGGGCGATAACGCTGAACTGCGCGAAAGGCTCGCTTACCTGCAAAATGCGGTGGGCGGCGTGCTCGACCCGTTCAGCAGCTTCCTGACCCTGCGCGGCATCCGCACGCTGGCGTTGAGGATGGAAAAGCACAGCGCCAACGCGCTGAAAATCGCCCGCTGGCTTGAACAGCAGCCACAGGTGGAAACGGTGTTCTTTCCGTGGCTTGAGACGCACCCGCAGCATCCGCTTGCACGGCAGCAAATGCGCGGGCCGGGCGGCATGATTTCGGTAGTGGTGAAAGGCGATGAAGGCCAGGCGGCGAAGGTCATCAAAAAGCTGCGCCTTTTTACGCTTGCGGAAAGTTTAGGCGGCGTGGAGAGCCTGGTCAGCCAGCCGTTTTTTATGACGCACGCGTCCATTCCTCTTGAGCAACGGCTCGCCAACAACATTACGCCGCAGCTGATCCGCCTTTCAGTGGGCATTGAAGATGCCGATGATTTGATTGCGGATTTAGCGCAGGCGCTGGGAGAATAAGCGGCTTTCGCAAAATGTGGGTAAGCGCAGCGCCTTCAGGCGTCGGGGTTAAAAAAAGCGGGCTTTGCGGCCCGCTTTTATTCAACCCAGCTTCATCTGCGCCCAGGCGATGCCGCTGGCGTATTCCGGCGGCAGCAACGGCACCAGCGCTTCCAGGGTGGCGCAGAGCCGCGCTGTGTCGCTGTCGTTCAGGTTCAGGTGGCCCACTTTACGGCCCGGGCGCACCTCTTTGTCGTACCAGTGCAGGTGAACCAGCGGCAGCTTAAGCCAGTCGTAGTTAAGGTCGGTGCCGATCAGGTTCACCATCACCGAAGGGCTGTTGACCACCGGCTGCGGCAGCGGTAAATCCACCACGGCGCGCAGGTGCAGTTCAAACTGGCTGATGGACGCGCCGTTCTGCGTCCAGTGGCCGCTGTTGTGAACACGCGGCGCCAGCTCGTTAATCAGCAGGCCGGCAGGCGTCACGAAGCACTCCATCGCCATCACGCCCACATAGTTCAGCTCCTGCATAATGGCGCAAAGCATCGTTTCCGCCTGCGCCTGCTGCTCTACGTTTGCCTGCGGGAAGGCGACGCTGGTGCGCAGAATGCCGTCCTGATGCAGGTTATGGGTCAGCGGATAAAAGACCGTGTCGCCATTGTGGCCGCGGGCGCCAACCAGCGATACTTCGCCCGTAAAGTTAATGCCTTGTTCGACGATGCATTCGCCGTAGCAGTCGTCTGGCAGTTGCCCGGTTTCATCAGCGCGCAAACGCCACTGGCCGCGCCCGTCATAGCCGCCGACGCGGCGCTTGACTATCGCCAGTTCGCCAAGACGGTCAAACACCGCGGGCCATTCGCTTTTCTGCGCCAACAACTGCCAGGGCGCGGTGGCCAGGTTCAGCTTGTCGAAAAGCTGTTTCTGCGTCAGGCGGTCGGCAATAATCGGGAAGACATTGCGGTTAACAAATGCCGGATGACGCGCCAGCTCGCGGGTAAGGGCGGTTTCCGGCCAGCGCTCAATTTCCGCGGTGATCACGCTCTGGCTGAAAGGCACCGCCTGCGGTTCAGCGTCCAGCCCCACGGGCCAGACCGGAATGCCCAGCGGCTCGCCCGCCTGGCGCAGCATACGGCCAAGCTGACCGTTGCCGAGAACGCAAACCTGTTTCATGCCGCACCCCGCGGATCCGGATTTTCCAGCACTTCATCCGTCTGCTGCTGGCGCCAGGCGCTGAGGCGGTTTAACAGCGCCGCGTCGTGCTGCGCCAGAATTTGCGCCGCCAGCAAGGCGGCATTGGCCGCGCCCGCTTTACCAATGGCGAGCGTACCCACCGGAATGCCGCGCGGCATTTGCACGATGGAGTAGAGGCTGTCGACGCCGCTCAGGGCAGCGCTCTGCACTGGCACGCCCAGGACCGGCACCAGCGTTTTCGCCGCAATCATGCCAGGCAGATGCGCAGCACCCCCCGCGCCCGCGATAATCACCTGAAAGCCGTTCGCCTGAGCCGCTTCGGCGAAGCTGAACAGCTTATCCGGCGTGCGGTGGGCGGAAACCACTTCTACATGGTGGGGAACGTCGAGGGCATCAAGAATTTCAGCGGCGAACTGCATGGTGGCCCAGTCACTTTTCGAACCCATGACAATAGCGATACGCGCCGGATGGTTGCCTGAAGACATACGTCTAAAAACTCCTGTGGGGTGTGCGGACAAAACAACGAGTCGTCGTTACGAGGAGTGCGAGAATAGCATGGTTTTACGGCAAGGAAAACGGTTGCGCGGCCGCCGCGGCGGCAAAAATGGCATGCAGAAGTTAAAACGCAAAGGCGATAAGTTCGATGCTTTCGGCGGTGACTTTGATCATGGAGCCTTGCGTATGCCAGGCGCCTAAAACGTAGCGAAAAGCGGGCTCGCCGTTAGCCGTCAGCCCGTGAACGGCGGGGCGGTGCGTGTGGCCGTGTATCAGGTGCTGCACGCGGTGGCGCTCAAGCGTTTCGGCTACCGCTTGCGGGTTCACATCCATGATAGCCATATCTTTAACGCGGTTAGCGGATTGACTGCCGGCGCGCATTTTTGCGGCGATGCGTTTACGAATAAACAGCGGCAGGGCGAGAAACAGGGTTTGCAGCCAGGGCTGATGCACTTTGGCGCGAAATGCCTGATAGCCCACATCGTCGGTGCAGAGGGTGTCGCCATGCATAATAAGCACGCGTTTACCGTACAGGTTAAGCACTTTTTCTTCCGGCAGAAGCTGCATGCCGCTTTCCCTGGCGAAGCGCTTGCCCAGCAGGAAATCCCGGTTGCCGTGAATGAAATAACAGGGGACGCCGCTTTCAACCAGTGTGCGAATGGCGGCGGCGATTTGCGCGTGCAGCGGGTTCGGGTCGTCGTCGCCAATCCAGGCTTCAAACAGGTCGCCGAGAATGTAAAGCGCATCGGCCTGCCGCGCTTCACCTGCCAGAAAACGCAGAAAACCGGCGGTTATCGCCGGTTCTTCTGCGCACAGATGAAGATCTGCGATAAAGAGTGTGGCCACGATTACTCGCTGACGGTCACGCGCTCGATTACCACGTCTTCTTTCGGTACGTCCTGGTGCATGCCGCTGCGGCCGGTCGCCACGCCTTTGATCTTGTCGACTACGTCCATGCCTTCCACCACTTCGGCGAATACGCAGTAGCCCCAACCCTGCAGGCTTTCGCCGCTGAAGTTCAGGAAGTCGTTATCCACTACGTTGATAAAGAACTGCGCGGTAGCGGAGTGCGGCGCCTGAGTACGGGCCATCGCCAGCGTACCACGGGTATTTTTCAGACCGTTGTTCGCTTCGTTTTTGATAGCGTCTTTGGTCGCTTTCTGCTTCATGCCCGGCTCAAAACCGCCGCCCTGGATCATAAAGCCGTTAATCACACGGTGGAAAATGGTGTTGTCGTAAAAACCTTCGCGGCAGTAGTCCAGGAAGTTCTTAACAGTTTCCGGCGCCTTATCGTCAAAAGTTTTGATAACGATATCGCCGTGATTGGTGTGAAAAGTAACCATGCTTGCATCCTGTTCTGTGTAGTAGTGCTGAAGCCTGCTGCGCAGGCAACGTCAGGCTGTTGTTATAGCATAACTTGCAGGTAGCGATCACCTTGCAAAGTGTGCTCCTTCCGGTTTGAATTATGAGGTAACATAACGCTTTTCGTCTTTACCACACACTGATACGGAATCTCCTGATGTTAAAAATCTTCAACACAATGAGTCGCCAAAAAGAGGAATTCAAACCTATCCATGCCGGAGAAGTCGGCATGTATGTGTGTGGCATTACCGTTTACGATCTCTGTCATATCGGCCATGGCCGTACGTTTGTCGCTTTCGACGTCGTGGCGCGCTACCTGCGTTTCCTCGGCTATAAGCTGAAGTACGTGCGTAACATTACCGATATCGACGATAAAATCATCAAACGAGCGAATGAAAATGGCGAAAATTTTGTCGCGCTGGTGGACCGCATGGTCGCCGAGATGCACAAAGATTTCGATGCGCTGAATATCCTGCGCCCGGACAGCGAGCCGCGCGCCACGCAGCATATCCATGAAATTATCGAGCTTGTGGAGCAGTTGATCGCCCGCGATCACGCTTATGTGGCGGAAAACGGCGACGTCATGTTCTCCGTGCCTACCGACCCGAACTACGGCGCGCTTTCTCGTCAGGATCTGGAGCAGTTGCAGGCGGGCGCGCGCGTTGAGGTGGCGGACGTGAAGCGCAACCCGATGGACTTCGTGCTGTGGAAGATGTCCAAGCCAGGCGAGCCGAGCTGGCCGTCGCCGTGGGGCGCAGGGCGTCCGGGCTGGCATATTGAGTGCTCCGCCATGAACTGCAAGCAGCTCGGCAGCCATTTCGATATTCACGGCGGCGGTTCAGACCTGATGTTCCCGCACCATGAAAACGAAATCGCGCAGTCCACCTGCGCCCATGACGGCGAGTATGTGAACTACTGGATGCACTCCGGCATGGTGATGGTGGATCGCGAGAAAATGTCGAAATCCCTCGGCAATTTCTTTACCGTGCGCGACGTGCTGAAGTATTACGACGCTGAAACCATCCGCTATTTTCTGATGTCCGGCCACTACCGCAGCCAGCTGAACTACAGCGAAGAGAACTTAAAGCAGGCGCGCGCCTCGCTGGAGCGGCTCTACACCGCGTTGCGCGGCACTGACAGCCGCGTGGACGCTGCAGGCGGCGAGGCCTTTGAAGCGCGCTTTCGTGAAGCGATGGATGACGATTTCAATACCCCGGAAGCCTACTCGGTGCTGTTCGACATGGCGCGCGAAGTGAACCGCCTGAAAACGGAAGACAAGACGGCGGCGAATCATCTTGCGGCGCATTTGCGTAAACTTTCCGCCGTGCTGGGCCTGCTGGGGCAGGAGCCGGAGCAGTTCCTGCAAAGCGGCGCGCAGGCGGACGACGCAGAAGTGGCGGAAATTGAAGCGTTGATCCACAAGCGTCTGGAAGCGCGTAAGTCGAAAGACTGGGCGGCGGCGGACGCGGCGCGTGACCGCTTAAACGAGATGGGCATTGTGCTGGAAGACGGGCCGCAGGGCACCACCTGGCGACGTAAATAAGAAAGAGCGGCGAAAGCCGCTTTTTTTATGCGCGGCGTAAAAAGTCATACTAGGTTTACCGGGTGCGTACTCGTTCTGGCAGGCCTCGTCTGTTCGTTTAGCGCTTTTCTATATGCCATTCTGACGGCTTCTGCGTCTTCATTCAGGCGGAGCCGCGCACCACCAACTGACCCGAGAGCGTAATGCGCTGCGCCGCCAGCTCCGGTTCACGTATCTTGCGAACCATCAGCGAGGCTGTCTGGCGTCCGGTTTCATCGCTTGCGGAAGAGACATAGGTGAAAGAGGGCGAGGTGAGGTTTACGTGCATCATGTCTTCAAATCCCGCCAGCGACACCTGCTGGGTCAGGAACACATCTTTGCCAACGGTGCGCCCGACCCGCTGGATCCCGTCGATGCAGCCGATAATGGCGTTCGGCGAGTGGCAGAGCAGGGCGGTGATTTTATTGTTCGCTTCCAGCAATTCACGCGTGGCGAGGCTTGCGGCATGGGTTTCATCGGCGCAGGCTGGGGTAAACTCTTCACGCCACGGCATACCGTACTGCTTCAACGCCGCCTGGTAGCCGAGCAGTCGCTGCTGGCGTATCAGGCAATCTTTACCGCCGCCGATATAAGCGATATTGCGATGGCCGCGCTCAATCAGATAGCGGGTAACGAGACTGCCCGCCTGGCGATTATCCCGCATGACCAGGTCGCGCCCGCTTTGCAGCGGCGACTGGGAAATCGCCACCAGCGGCAGCGGGCAATTTTCAATCACTTCAGGCAGGGTATCTCGGGTGGCGTTCGCCGCCAGATAGATAACGCCCGCCACGCCCTGCCGCGTAAAAGAGAGCAGGCACTGTTCAAGCCGCTGCGGGTTGTCTGAGGGCTGCGTAAGAAAAACCATAAAGCCTTGCGCTTCCAGCGCCTGCACCACGCTTGCCGTCACGCGAGTCGAAAAAGCATCATTAAAGTCATGCACAATCAGGCCAATCAGATTCGAGGTGCTGGCGCGCAGGTTCGCCGCCGCTACGTTGTGCACGTAACCGAGCTCCTCAATGGCGGCCTGCACGCGGGCGATTGTCGCCTCTGAGATTTTGCCTTTCTGGCGCAGCACTAACGAGACAGTAGAAACCGAAACCTCCGCCCGTTTAGCGACATCGATGATGCTGACTTTTTTCATCTGATCCCTTCTGCTTTTTTAATCCGTTAGATACCACAAAGCCCCCCGTAGCGATACGGGAGGCTTGCAAAGGCACTGCGCGTCCTTAACGGCCAAGCATGCCTGACATGGTCTGGGCGATAAATTGGGCCCGGGCGCCGAAGATAACCTGGATACCGCTGTCGCCAACGAACACCACGCCGCGCGCGCCTACGCTGTTCAGGCCGTCGCGATCCACACGTTCCGGCTTCGCCACTTCAAGACGCAGGCGGGTGATGCAGGAGCCAACGCTTGAAATATTCTCAGCGCCGCCCAGCAGACCGATGATGTCGTTCGCCAGTTCCGCGTCGGTTTTATCATCCGCGTTTGCCGCCACATCCGCACGCCCTGGCGTTTTCACATCAAAACGGCGGATTACGAAGCGGAAAGTGAAGTAATAAATAATCGCCATCGGGATGCCGACGATGACCGCGTTCAGGTAGTTAGTCTCGTAACCGTTGAACGAAGGCAGGATCCCAAACGAGATATAGTCAATAAGCCCGGCGGAGAAGGATTTCACAATATGCGCGTGCAGCAGGTACATGCACATATAGGAAAGCCCGGCCATGATGGCGTTAAAGACATACAGCACAGGCGCCACAAAGATAAAGGTAAATTCAACCGGCTCTGTGATCCCGGTCAGGAAACAGGTAAGCGCGGCGGAGAAAAGAATGCCGGAGGCGATCTTTTTATTTTTAGTGTTCGCTTCGTGGTACATGGCGAGGCAAGCCGCAGGCAGCGCGAACAGCATCAGCGGATACTCGCCCTGCAGGAATTTACCGGCGTTCTGGTAACTGTCGCTGCTGAAGCTTTTCACGCCTTCTTCCAGCATTTTGAACCAGATGGTCTGATCGCCATGGATCAACTGGCCCGACTGGGTGGTGTAATCGCCAAAGGAGTACCAGAACGACGGGTACCAGATATGGTGAAGGCCAAGCGGAATAAGCGCACGTTCAACCAGACCAAAAATAAAGGTCGAAGCCGCCTGGTTGTCACCGTTAACCACAATGGAAAGCGCGTCGATGCCCGCCTGAATGTGCTGCCAGATGTAGGGCAGCACCAGTCCGAGCAGGAAGGAGAGCAGGGCGGTGGCGATAGCGACAAAGCGCTTGCCGGAAAAGAAGCCCAAAAACTCCGGCAATTGCAGCGTGTGGAAACGGTTATAACACCACGCGGCGAGAATGCCGCAAATAAGTCCGCCAAACACCCCCATCTGCAAGGTCGGGATGCCAATGACCAACGCATATTTGCCGCCGTTGGCCGCCATTTCCGGCGTAATGCCGAGCATGGTGCCGATGGTGACGTTAACAATTAACACCGAAACCGCCGCCGAAAGCGCAGCGATGCCAGATTCCGCCGCCAGACCTACGGCTGAACCAATGGCGAACAGCACCGGCAGGTTATCGAAAATAACCCCGCCTGCGTTCATCATCAGCGGCAAGTGAAACTTATCACCGAACGCCAGCAGCAGACCTGCCGCTGGCAATAGCGAAATTGGCAGCATCAACGCGCGGCCAATCATAGAAAGCCTGGAAAGCGATTTAACCAACCCTGACATCAGACTCATGCTGATTTCCCCCGACAGACGATTTATACGGGCTTTTTGACCCTGTTTTATCTAAGTAGAACGTTTTACTAGAACGTTCTACTTATGCTGTTACAGGGCACGCAAACTGCGCAACAGAAATTTAACGCCCGGTCAGAAGAAATTCCGATTCTTTGAAGTCGATCAGAAAATGCGGTCTGGAAGAGGGGGAAAGGCGAGCGAAGGGCGGCAGAGAAGCGGCAGAGCGCTTTGCGACGCTTATCTGAGAGTCTGGTAAAAACGGATTGGCTGGCGTTTTTATAGTAATGGAAATCAATAAATAAGAATATATTCAGGAAGATATAATTATTAATAATTAATTAATATTTAAAAATAATTAACGTGAATATTGCCCATGAATTCCTATAATTTCCAGGATTGTTTTTACGCTGATTTTTAGTGGATAATCTTGTTTATCTCTTTTTAGTCGGCGAAAGGAATTCCATCGCTACACGGGTCCACAATATTCAATGGAGTAATGCTTTGCATATTATATATAAATTCAAAAAATGCTTTGTGGCGCAAATAATAAACGTGCTGGCCATGACAAGCGTATTGCTCATAAGCGGCTGTCAGTCTGGCGAGCCACAGGAGCCTGATCACGTTGCAGAAAAGGTTGCGCCAGCGCCGTCACAATCCGTCTCGCTGCCAACGCCGCAAATCACGCCTTCTGCAGCAGAAGCGCCGGGCGCTGGCGAAGGTTCAGCGACGATATGTCAGCGTGAGCTTGCCGCGCTCGCAAAAATCAATCCCTCAACCTATGCCGCAAAAAAAGCAGCCTTCGAAACACTTTTGAATAATGCTTCAACCTATAGCGCTGTCCGCGGCGATATCAATGGCCAGACAAGAGATACACTCGACGCGTTATATAAATATAAAACGCAAAAATTATGTAACGACATAGAGCAAGCTATCCAGCAAGGCTTAATTAGCCGTGGAGAAAGCGTGAGATGAAACGGTTTAAGTTAAAACCCATTTTTTTTTTGTATTACCTCTGACGATTAGCGCCTCAGTCGCGCCTTATGCTCAGGCCAGCAATAACGAAAAAACACTGAAATCTCTGGATGCCATTACCGCGCAATCGAGCGGTATACCCGATTTATTGCTGGTCAAACCGATCCCTTTGCCGGAACCGACAGTACATCCTTCCGGCAAATCCACAAAGAAACCTCGCCCTAAAAAGCCGGCGCAGGCTGCTGCTTCAACCGCGACAAGCGACCAGCAGGCGATAATAGAGAGCCTGCGCGCGGAGCTCGCCAGCGCGAAAGGCACCTGGCAGACGGAGAAAGCCGCTCTGCAACAGGCTGCAGCGGAAAGCGAAAAGCAGGCTGCCGCTTTGCAACAGCAGCTTAGCGCCCTGACTCAGGGGAAGAATAACGATGCGCAGTCTTCGATGCGTCTGCAGCAGGCTTTAGCCGAAAGTCAGCAGCAAAACAAACAATTGCAGCAACAACTCGCTGAGCTTTCCGGCTCACGCGATGCTAAAGCGCAAGAGCATGGGCAGCTTCAAAAAAAACTGGCTGAAAGCCAGCAATTCAGCACCGAGCTGCAAAGACAAATTGCTGAACTGCGCGTTTCGCGTAATGCCCGGGCAGAGGCGCTTGATAAGGCGCGCCGGGATCTGCAGGCAAATGAGAAAGCGTTGCAGGCGCTAAAAGCGCAGCTTGCCGCTACCGTTTCCGGGCAGGATGAAAAAGCGGGGCAGATAACCCGTCTCCAGCAGTCCCTGAACGAAAGCCAGAAGAAAAACCAATCGCTGGAAACGCAAATCGCACAGCTGGCTCAGAAGCAGACCGATAAAGAGCAACAAGTTAAGCAGGTTCAAAACCAGCTGACGCAAAGCGAAACCCGGGCGCAGATGTTGGAAAAACAGCTGTCGGAACTGGCGGCGGCGAAAAGCGGCAGCGCGCAGGTATTAGCGCAGCTCCAGCAAACCTTAGCCGCCAGCCAGAAAGAGGCGCAGGCGCTGAAAGCGCAGATCACTGCTCTCACTAACGCCCGTGACGCCCGGGCGCAGGAAAGCGACAGGCTGCAACAGGCGCTGGCGGCAAGCGAGCAGAAAGCGCAGGCGCTGGCAAAACAGGTAGCCACGCTCACCGAAACGCAGAAAATGAAATCTGACGAAAGCGGCAGTCTTCAGCAGCAGCTGGCCGCCAGCCAGAAAGAGGCGCAGACGCTGAAAGCGCAGATTACTGCTCTCACTAACGCCAGGGACGCCCGGGCGCAGGAAGGCGACAGGCTGCAACAGGCGCTGACGGCAAGCGAACAGAAAGCGCAGGCGCTGGCAAAACAGGTAGCCACGCTCACCGAAACGCAGAGAATGAAATCTGACGAAAGCGGCAATCTTCAGCAGCAGCTGGCCGCCAGCCAGCAAGAGGCGCAGACGCTGAAAGCGCAGATGAAAGACCTCGCCTCCTCAAAAGGAACGAACGCGCAGGAGTTAGCCAGACTTCAGCAGGCTCTTGCTGCCAGCGGCAAGGATATCCTGACGCTTAAACAACAAATTGCAGAGCTAACGGCAGGCCAGGCCGCCAAAGCCCAGGCCTTGACTACCGCACAGCAGTCGCTGGCTGAGAGTCAGAAAGAGACGCAGAAGTTAAAAGGACAAGTTACTGACCTGACTACTGCGCAAAATGCCAAAGCCGAGGAGAGCAACAAGCTGCAGGCGCGGCTACTCGAAAGCCAGAAGAAGTCGCTGGCGCTGGAAAAAGAGATTGCTGCCCTTACTACCGCGCAATCGGCAGGCACGCAGGCGACCGAAAAATTACAGCAGCAACTGGCGGAGAGCCAGAAAAAAACGGATGAGCTGAATAAACAAGTAACGCAATTGACCGCCGCACAGGATGCCAAAACAAAAGCCTACACCACGCTCGAGCAGAATCTAAATGTAAGCCAGAAAAAAACGGATGAACTGGAAGCCAAATGGCAGGATGCCAGTAAGCAACTTGAAGAGAAAAACAAACAGCTGGCTGCGCTGGAAAAAGCGAAGCCAGCCGCTACGGTTGCCGCCAAACCGCAAAGCAATGATGAAATACGCGATTATGCTCTTGGCGCCTTCTGGGCGCAGGAAATGATAGGCATGATGAAAAGCAAAGAGGGTTATGGCTACCACATCGGCCGTCAGCAGGTGCTGAGCGGCGCGACGGACATGATCAACGGCCAGCTGAAAGTCCCGCAGGATAAGCTTATTAAGGTGCTTCAGGAACTGGACAAAACGTCCGGAGCGAAAGAAGCGAAGGTTAAAAAAGCGGCTAACAGCGAAGGCGATCGGTTCATGACCCAATTCAGTAAACAGCCGGGCGTGAAAAAGGCGTCAATGGGTTATTACTATCTGATCGCCGACAAAGGACGCGGCAAAATTAAAAATAGCGACACGGTCGGCGTAGTTATCCGAGAAAGCCTGACAAATGGCAAAGTCATCAACGACATGTCACAAAAAGGCACAGTTCTGGCGCTACCGCTTAATAACTACCCGCCGCTTTTTAAATCCGCTTTGTCGGTGCTTAACAACCATGGCGAAGTGCGCATCGTGGTGCCGCCCGAGCTCGCGTATGGTGAAGAGGGCAGGTTGCCGGATATTCCGCCTGACTCAACGATGGTTTATGACATTAAAATTGTCGACGTAACCGCCGGCATCGTTCAGCCAACACCCGCGGCGAAATAACCTTAACCCGGCTTCGGCCGGGTTTTTTTTACCTGCCCTTGTCGCTTGCCAAAGACGACGCGACTGTCGTATTTGTGCCGTCGGTCACATTTTTTTAAATTTTTCTTTCTACAACAATTCAAGAAGTTAACGGCAAATTCTGTTTGCTGCCTTGCGATGCGCTCGCCGGATGCCAGTCTTAATAAAGTTATTAAACGCATCATCGCAGAACAAACAGGAGGTTATATGGCACGTTTTCAGCAGAAAGTGGTGGTCATTACGGGCGCAGGTTCAGGTATCGGCGCAGGCGCGGCGAAGCGCTTTGCCAGCGAAGGCGCAAGCGTCGTGCTGGTGGGGCGCACCCCGGAAAAACTTGAGAAGGTGGCGGCTACGCTTTCGCAGGGTAAACACCTGGTCGTACCTTGCGACGTCTCGAATGCTGATGAGGTACAAAACCTGGCGCAGCGCGTGATGGAAGAGTATGGCCGCGTGGATGTGCTGGTGAACAATGCTGGCGTGATTGTCCAGGGGCGCATTCATGAAATCAAGCTGGATGACTGGGCGACGCTGATGGGGACCGATCTCAACGGCGTCTTCTACTGCACGCATTACTTCATGCCAGAACTGCTTAAAACCAAAGGCAATGTGGTGAATATTTCTTCGGTTTCCGGGCTTGGCGGCGACTGGGGCATGAGCGTCTATAACGCGGCGAAAGGCGCTGTTACCAACTTTACCCGCGCGCTGGCGATGGACTATGGCGCTGAAGGCGTGCGCGTTAACGCTATCTGTCCGGGCTTTACTTTTACCGAATTGACTGAAGAGATGAAGCAGAACGAGCAGCTGCTGCAGAAATTTTACGAGCGGATCCCGCTTAAACGCGCAGGCGAACCGGAAGATATCGCCGACGCTATCGCGTTTATCGCAAGCGATGACGCACGCTATATCACAGGCGTTAATCTGCCGGTGGATGGCGGCCTTACGGCTTCTAACGGCCAGCCGCCGCAGGCGTAACCCCGTATGGACCTACGGCTAAGAAGGCCGTTGCGCGCCCTGTAAAAAACCCGCCATCCGGCGGGTTTTTCTTTAGGCTAAAGTCAGGCGACAACCGTGACGCTTTGTCCTTCGAACGTGACCGTCTGTCCGGCGACAATTTTGCAGCGCTTGCGGGTTTCCACCGTGCCGTCCACTTTCACCAGACCTTCGCTGATAACGATTTTCGCCTGCGCGCCGCTTTCGCTCCAGCCTTCCAGCTTCAGCAAATCGCACAGTTCAACGTGCGGGTGTTTTCCAAGAGAGAACGTTGCCATCTTATGCTCCTTCCACGTCGTGGTACTCAACACACGCCTGTAGCGTATTCTGAATGAGCGTAGCGACGGTCATCGGACCCACGCCGCCCGGGACCGGAGTAATGTAGGAAGCGCGTGCGGCGGCATCTTCGAACACCACGTCGCCAACCACTTTGCCGTTTTCAAGACGGTTGATGCCCACATCGATAACGATAGCGCCCTCTTTAATCCACTCGCCAGGGATAAAGCCGGGTTTGCCTACCGCAACGATCAGCAGGTCCGCATTCTCTACATGGTGGCGCAGGTTTTTGGTAAAGCGATGGGTGACGGTGGTGGTGCAGCCTGCCAGCAGCAGTTCCATGCTCATCGGGCGGCCGACAATGTTGGAAGCGCCGATGACCACGGCGTTCAGCCCGTAAGTATCGATGTTGTAGCGTTCCAGCAGCGTAACGATGCCGCGCGGCGTGCAGGGGCGCAGGCGCGGCGCGCGCTGGCACAGACGGCCCACGTTGTAAGGATGAAAACCATCCACATCTTTATCAGGCGCGATGCGCTCCAGCACTTTCACATTGTCAATGCCCGCCGGCAACGGCAGCTGGACCAGAATGCCGTCAATGGCGGCATCGGCGTTCAGTTCATCAATAAGCGTAAGAAGCTCCGCTTCGGTGGTGGTTTCCGGCAGATCGTAAGAGCGGGAGAGAAAACCGACCTCTTCGCACGCCTTGCGTTTGCTGGCGACATAAATCTGCGAAGCGGGGTTCGCGCCTACCAGCACAACGGCGAGACCAGGCGCACGCTTTCCGGCCGCCAGGCGCGCCTGTACTTTTTCCGCAACCTCGTGTCGTACCTGCTGCGCAATCGTTTTACCGTCAATAATCTTTGCTGCCATCAGAGAGAGGATTCCATCTGTAATGATAAAAGAGAGGGGATGTTGATATTTTGTCAGAAGCGGGCCGCGCTGTCAGTCCCGAAAGCGCCTTTATGCTTAAAAGGCAGGCGGGCAGTCGGAAAGCCATTGACTCACAAGGCGCTCACCGTATAATTCCACGCGTTTCACGGCGCTGAAGAATCTTCTTACCGTGGAAGCATCTTCCCGATGCGCCCTTAGCTCAGCTGGATAGAGCAACGGCCTTCTAAGCCGTGGGTCGCAGGTTCGAGTCCTGCAGGGCGCGCCATCTACGCTTATCCGTCACTTTTTTTCAGTTTTTCCAGCAGCGCTTCAGCTCTTCAAAATAGGGCAGCAGTTCCAGCAGCAAAATGGCGGCGAAGATGGCGAAACTATACCCCATCGGCAGCATCTCCTCTTTCAGCGACAAACTGAATCTGCTTGCGCCAAACAGCGCTAAAAATTGTTCCTATAGCCAGCAGCAGGGCCATCAGCGGCACCATTTCAAGAAAACTGTGCATATGCTGCTCGACAGGCGAAACCTCACGCGCGGTAACGGCGCAGGAAACATCCCACAGCGCTGTCTTCGTGCAGAAAAAAGCAGACGATCGCAACGCCGGTAAGCAGCGCGTTTACCGGCAAAAGCAATGCCGGCAGCAGAAGAACGCCCACCTCGATGAACAAATCGGGGTTTGTTTCATGCCGGTGGTTGCTTCAATAGGGGGTCTGCGGTGGCAAAGCCAGTTGCTGATGCCCGCCAGCAACCAGACGAGAAGTATAAAATTGAGCAGAATGCGCATGGTGGATCGGTTTGATGCATAAGAGGCGCTCGTTTACCTAAGCATAACCCTCGTTATGCAACAAACCGTTTACGGGAGCCTGCGGACCCAGGCTCTGCGTTATTTACTGACCTTTTCTTCCCGGTCCGGTTCCGCCAGATATTGCCAGCAGGTGACAAACAGCGCGGCAATCAGCGGCCCAATCACAAAGCCGTTAATGCCGTAAACCGTCAGCCCGCCGAGGGTGGCGACCAGAATTAAATAATCAGGCATTTTAATGTCTTTACCTACCAGAATAGGCCGCAGGATATTGTCGACCAGCCCGACCACGACCACAAACCAGGCGACGAGAATAATCGCTTTCCAGAGCGCGCCCACGGCAAAGAGGTAAATGGCGGCGGGTATCCACACCAGCGCGGTGCCAACCGCAGGCACCAGCGAGAAGAAGGCCATTAGCGCCCCCCACAACAGGCTCCCCTGAATGCCCAGAAACCAGAAGGCGAGGCCGCCAAGGAAACCCTGTATCACCGCAACCACCACCGTGCCTTTTACCGTGGCGCGGGCAACGGTGGCGAAGCGGGAAATCAGACGATACTTCACCCGGTTTTCCAGCGGGATTGCGCGCAGGATCAGCGCCACCAGATGCGCGCCATCTTTAAGTAAGAAAAAGAGCAGATAAAGCATCACGCCGAAACCTATCGCCAGACCGAAGGTGTTCTTGCTGATGGCCAGCGCGCTGCCCGCCAGGAACTGGCTGCCCCGCATTACGGCGGCGGAAAGTTTCCGCTGTATCTCGCCTACATCGTCAAGATCATATTCGGCGAGCAGATGTTGGCCCCAGGCGGGGAGATGGCGGATAACATCGGCGAAGACAACAGACATTGAGGTGTTGTCTTCCTGCAGGTTGCGGTAAACCACATTAAATTCAGTCGCCAGCGAAGAGAAAATAATGGCCAGCGGGGTAAAAACGATAAGGCAGATAAGCAGCAGCGTCAGCAGCGAAGCCAGATTGTTCCGCCCGCCTGTCGCCCGGCGAATCCACTCTTTGGTTTTATAAAAGATAACGGCCAGGATAGCCGCCCACAGCACTGCCGAAGCGTAGGGCCGCAAAATCGTCATAAAGGCCAGCGTGACGACAGCAAGGATGAGCAGAAAGAAAAACTTAGAAAAGCCTCTTGGCAACATGGATATTCCTTTTTAGTCATTTCAATAAAGCGTCAGCGGCGAAAGCGCGTCGTCCCTGAGCGTCAGTGCTATCGCCCTGTTTATTATGGCAGAAGAGGGGAAGTCTGCTTTTGGCGCGGGCGTGTTTCAGCCTGTTGACGCTTTCCAGGGCGGATAAAGCTTCGTGTGAACGGCAAGAGAATAATCTTAAAGGAATTTGGAAGTATTACAGAATATTAATAACGCCTTTTATTGCCATTAAGCTGTCTATACTGACTATTACCTAATCGACAGGAGGACATATGGTAAATAAAAACGAAATTCGCGAACACGCCGAAGTTATCGCCAGCTGTGGTAGCCATGTCGGTATTGTCGACCATCTCGAAGGCGAAGATAAAATTAAGCTGGCCAAAAGCGACCCGAAAGCGGGCGGCGTTCACCATTACATCCCGCTGAGCTGGGTTGATAAAATTGAGAACAACAAAATCCTGCTGAACAAAAACAAGGATGAGGTCACCGCTTCCTGGCAGACCGCCTGACGTTTGCCGAAGGGTTCAGGCGTTGCGCCTGAACCCAAACCTCGCGCTTGTGTCAGCTATAACGAAGCCATACTGCCTTGCACACGCTTTTTCGCATTATTAAGCTTATCTTTTCACGTTTAACTGGCGTTCCAGCGCGTCGATTTGTTGACGGTTGCGCTCGCTAAGATCCCTTGCCATCTCATCGCTCATCGTGGCGGCAAGCCGCATCTGCGTCACTTTATCCTGTAATGTTTTAACCAGCGTCATGGTTACGCTGCGGCCATTTTTCTCATGTTTCACCAAATGCACGCTGTCGCGGTTGCCGCACTGCCAGACAAGAAGCGGATGCGTTACCTCGACCGTTAGCTCAATAGTATGGTGATAGAACACCGCGCGTACCGTGGCGCGCTGGTAGCAGCCGCCCATAATGCTTACTTCAATGTCCGCCGCCAGTAACCGCCGGATGGCTTCCTTACTCAGTTCCATCTTATTTCTCCTGTCAGGTTAATCCTGCCTAACCAGCTTAAGATAAATCTCATTCCTTTGCGGATGCTTACAGTGACAAGCGCAACATTCCCGTGCTTATTTAGCAAACGGCGCGCTGGTTTTAGAAATGAAGCTTTAAATAGAGTAAACGGCGGGAATGCGACAGGTTGTGTCACAAGTCAGAAAAAGAGAGGAAGCCGCGCCCGCGGGCGCGATTAATTTACGCCAAGGGCGCGCCACATGGCGTCGAAACCTACGGCGATCAACTCCTTAGCACGTGCCGGTTCACGGGACGCGAAATCGATAGTGGTCTGCGCAAGCGTAAAGAAAAGGGCGTCGCCAAAAGCGCGCCAGGGGGTAGAGAGAAACACAGGGGCGATGGACTGCTCGCACAGGTTGCGCAGCTCCGGATACATCTCGTTGACCGTCTGGCGAGTTGCTTCGGTTATTTTTTCGCTCACCGCGAGCTGACGCATCGCCTGGTTAGCGAGCGGGTTGCGCAGGCCCCATTCAATATAACTTTCCCAGATATAGCGGGTGATGGCCTTCGGCTCCCCGCTGCGGTCAAGGTTGGCGGTCAGCGGCTGGCAAAAGCCGTGTTTAAGATGCAGATAGAGCGCGTTGTAAAGATCGTCTTTCGTCGGGAAGTAGCGGAAAAGCGTGCCTTCCGCCACGCCAGCTTTACGCGCCACGAGCGCGGTGGAGGCGCCAATGCCCGCTTCGGCAATCGCTTCGGCGGCCGCTTCCAGTAACGCCAGCTTTTTATCTTCACTACGGGGACGAGCCACTGCTTCTACCTCTTTTTTCGAAAACGCGAATTGAACCAGACTCTCCGGCCTGTCGCAAGGCGATAAGTCACATTGTAAAAACGTCTTGACGGGTCAGGTTTGCTTTCTATAATGAGTGTTTACTCACTCATTATCAAGGCGCGCTGCGCTGTTGTAGGTAAATAACCCTGTTTTAAAAGGGATTATATCGGCTTGCGCCGGGCTGTGACGCTTTCGGGAAAAGCAGGGCCGCAATGAGAAAACCGCTACGTTTCTGGGTCACTGGAGTCATCATTATGTTAGCTGCAGCAACAGGCGCCCTGGCGCTTTATCTCGCGCCCGGTTTCGGCGCCGCGCCGCAAGGTGAGCGAAAAGCGTTGATTGCGCGCTCGCCGCACTATCGCGACGGCCAGTTTCAGAATCAGGAACCTACCCGCGTGTTTACCGGCGAAGGCAACCAGTGGGCCGCGTGGGGCGAGTTTCTTTTTAAGCGCATCGATAACCTCAAGCCCGCGCGTCCGCTTCCGCTGGTGCACACCGACATCGCCTCGCTCGACAAAAACGAAGCGGTGGCGCTGTGGCTCGGCCACTCCTCCTGGTATATACAACTCGCGGGAAAACGCATTCTCATCGATCCGGTTTTCAGCGGCTACGCTTCGCCGTTCGCGCTCTTCAATCGTGCTTTCACCGGCGATTATCCGTGGTCGGCTAATGACATGCCGGAAATCGATCTGCTGGTGATATCGCACGATCACTACGATCACCTGGATTACGCCACCATTCGGGCGCTGCGCCCGAAAATCCGCCAGGTGGTAACGCCGCTCGGCGTGGGCTCGCATCTTGAAGCCTGGGGCGTCTCTCCTTCGCGCATCAGCGAGCTGGACTGGCAACAGTCGGTCAGCATCGCTGATGACCTGACACTCTACGCGTTGCCTGCGCGTCATTTCTCTGGGCGCGGGCTGAAAGGCAACCAGACGCTGTGGGCAAGCTTTCTGTTTGAAACGCCGCAGCAAAAGCTCTACTACAGCGGCGACAGCGGCTACGGCCCGCACTTTAAAGCCATCGGCGAACGGTTTGGCGGCGTGGATCTGGCAATCATGGAAAACGGTCAGTATGACCGCGACTGGAAGCAGATCCATATGATGCCTGAAGAGACGGCGCAGGCCGCGCAGGATCTCGGCGCTAAGCGCGTACTGCCGGGCCATAACGGACGTTTCGCGATGGCGAAGCACGCCTGGAACGACCCGTTAAAACGGCTGGCGGCCGCAAGCCAGGATAAGCCCTGGCAGCTGCTGACGCCGCGCCCCGGCGAGCCGGTTCGCCTGATGGACACGCAGCAGCGTTTTCGCGCGTGGTGGGAAGACGACGAAACCGTCGAGCCACGTTAACACTCAACCTAAAAACAGAGGGACGCTTGTATGGAACTGCCCGCTCAGGTTATAGAAACCCTCACCGGCTGGATCGACGACAATCTGCATAAGCCGCTGCGCATTGACGATGTCGCACGCCACGCCGGTTATTCTAAATGGCATTTGCAGCGCCTGTTTCACCATCACAAAGGGGAAAGTTTAGGGCGCTATATTCGCGAGAAAAAGCTCAACCTCGCCGCGCGCGATTTGCGTGCCACCGACGAGAGAGTGCTCGATATTTCGCTTAAGTATGGTTTTGAATCACAGCAGACATTTACGCGGCTCTTTACCCGCCATTTTCGTCTGTCGCCGGGCAGCTACCGGCGGCAGGCGAACGGCTGAGTTTGCAAGGCCGGGCGAATTCCCCGACAATGCGCCTTTTCAACTCAGGCTGTAATCCCCCATGACGCATCCGCTTGAATCTCTGATGGTGGCCGGCGGCATTCTGCTGCTGGCCTTTCTCTCTTGTCTGCTGCTGCCTGCGCCGGTGCTGGCGCTGTCGCTCGCGCAGAACATTATCGCCACCTTCCATTTGCAGGATCTTGGTCAGCTTTACACCATTATCTTCTGCGCCTGGTTTCTCTTCCTTGGCGCGCTTGAATATCTGGTTATCCGCTTTGTCTGGCGGCGCTGGTTTTCGATTGAGCGCAGTTAGAGATGTTTCTCCGGCGACGGAAACCGCCCGCTGCGCCGGAGAACCCGTCTGCAATTAAAGCTCCGCCGCCCAGATTTCGCCGTTATGGCGCACCAGCTCTGAAAGCGACATCCCGTCAGACATAAACTCGCGCATGCTGCGCGCGTCGCTGTCGTTATTTCTTACGTAGCGGTGAATGTCTTCCAGTGCGCTCTGGCCGTTCAGCGTTGCGGCGTAGCGCTCAACCTTGTCCAGCATGCGCAGGATATCCTCACCGATGGTGCGCTGTTCGCCGGTGCCGACATCCGTCAGCGTGCCCTCCAACCCGTAGCGGCAGGCGCTGAAGCGGTTGAAGCGGTAGATAAGGTAGTCTTCCGCCTTCGGTTTAAACGGGCGCTCTTCCAGCAGCCAGTGCGCGATAGCCTGAATAAAACCGGCAATATTGATGGCGCGCGACAGAGAGAGCGGCGTATCCATCACCCGCACTTCAACCGTGCCGAAACCGGGGCTTGGCCGGATATCCCAGTGCAGATCTTTAATCGACTCCACCACGCCGGTGCCTTCCAGCCGGGCGTACATTTTTTCAAACTGCGTCCAGTTCTCCACAAAAGGCGCCGGGCCATTATCCGGGAAAGCGGAGAAGATATTGAGCCTTGACGAGGCGAAACCGGTGTCTGACCCCTGCATATAAGGCGACGAGGCGGAAAGGGCGACGAAATGCGGCACGAAGCGCGACAGCCCGTGCAGCAAATAAATAGCCTCCTCGCCGGTGCGGCAGCCTACGTGGACATGCTGGCCGAACACCGTCGCCTGTTTAATGAGGTAACCGAACAGTTCAAGGGTGCGGGCATAGCGTTCGCTTGAGCACACCTCCTGACGCTGCCACTTCTGAAACGGGTGCGTGCCGCCGCCGCTAATCACCAGATGATGCCGCTGGGCGCAGGTGAGGATCTCGCGCTGCAGCGCGGCGAACTGGGCGCTGGCCTGGTTGATGTCCTTGCACACGCCCGTCGCTATCTCCAGCATGCTTTCCGTGATGTCGTGTTTCACTTCCCCGGCGCTGATTTTCCCTTCCAGCTCGCTGATAAGCGTGGAGGAGTCCTGGCTTAAGTTGTAGCCCGGCGGGCTGGCTACCTGCAGCTCCAGCTCAATGCCGAGGGTGAAAGGATCGGAGGCGTTAAAAGGTTTCAGAGGCATAGGCGTTTCTCATTTTATAACAGCCAGAACCGCGGCTGCGGGGTAAAGTCTTTCTGCAAGTATAGTCACGTGAAATCATCTGGTTGCGCTTAAGCGGCTCGGATAAAACCGAGTTGTCTGCCTGGCAAAAAGCGCGCAGGCGAGGGGAACTCCTTCAGAAATAACAGCAAAACAGCGAGTGAATGCCGCCTCAGTTTTTGAGCGAAAAGAGGGGGGAAATGCTCACGCCGCGCTGGCAGCGACGCGTTTAGCTGGCTCATGTGAACGACAATCGCTTTCCTCCCAATGCGTTACCTGATACAACAATTCATTAACAACCACACCCGCAAGGACTCCCCGTGACAGAGCTAAACCATTACCACCAGGTCGTCGGCGCGCCAGTGCCGGAATGGCAGGGCGCACGTCCGCTTTCGCGTGCGACGCTGGTCGGTCGTTATTGCCGTCTTGAGCCGCTGGATGCGCAGAGCCATTCACAGCAGCTTTTCGAGGCGTACCAGCTTGCGCCCGACGAGCGGGACTGGACATGGCTCGCCTCTTCGCGCCCCGATACGCCGCAGGCGGCCTGGCACTGGGTGCAAGGGAAAGCGGCGGACCCGACGCTGGTGCCTTACGCCGTGGTAGAACAAAAGCGCGGTGAAGCGGTAGGGCTGGTGTGCTTTATGCGCATTGATACCAGCAACGGCACGGTGGAAATTGGCCACGTCACCTGGTCGCCGCGCATGAAAAACAGCGTACTTGGCACCGAAGCCGTCTGGCTGCTGTTAAGCGCGGCGTTTGAGCAAGGTTATCGCCGGGTGGAATGGAAGTGCGATTCGCTGAACACCGCATCGCATAATGCGGCGCTGCGGCTCGGCTTTACCTTTGAAGGGCGCCTGCGGCAGATGATGGTGCGCAAAGGCCGCAATCGCGACAGCGAGTGGTTTTCCATTATCGACGGCGAATGGCCGCAGCGAAACGCCGCGCTGAGCCGCTGGCTGGCGCCGGAAAACTTCGATGCGCAGGGACGGCAAAAACAGCCGCTCTCGGCGTTTCACGCGCGCTGAGCGGGGGCGGAATGCTGCTGCGTTCGGTTCATGACGCGTTTCGCTGTCTTAACCTGCTGGCGAGCCTCGGCGCGCCTGCCGGCATTCGCGAAATAGGCCGTCAGCTGGCGCTGGATTCCGCCAAAGTCACGCGGCTAATGCAAACCTTGCTGGCGCTGGAGATGGTGCAGCGCAACGAAAAGCGGAAATATTCGCTCGGCCCAGGCATACACCGCTTTTCCGCCCAGGTTATCCATAACTCCGCCTTTTACAAAGCGGTACTGGAGACGCTGGAAGAGGTAGGCAACCAGCCCGTTTCAATTGTGGTTGGCATACTGAGCGGCAAAGAGGTGGTCTACCTCATCCACACGCGGCAGGGAAAAAGCGTGGCCAGGGCTATCGGCAACTACGATTCTTACCCGGTTGTCGACTCGGTTATCGGTATTAAACTGCTGGCGGCGCGCAGCGATGAAGAAATTATCGATCTTATCGGCATACACGATTTTCAGCTTATCAGGGCGGATATCGACGCGGCGCGGCGTCATCAGGTGCTGGTGAAAGCCTGGCCGGACGGCGAGTATCGCATGGCCTGCATCATTCCCGGCATGCAGGCGGCGATTGCGCTTTCCAACCTGAGCGGAGAAAAGCTCGAGCTGGAGGCGCTTAAAGCGTTTCTGGTTTCGGCGGCGCAAAAAATCAGCGGCGGCTAGCGGACAAGCGAAGCGGCCCGTTGCCGGGTGACGCTGGCCGCCTGGCCCGGGCGATAGAGTGCGGAGCCGATGCCTACGCTGTCGTAATGCTGCAAAAAGGCGGCCATATTATTCTCATCAATCCCCCCGACCGCGCAAAACGGCACCGCCTGCGACAGCGGCCCTTTAATCAGTTGAGGCCAGCTGGCGGGCAGCGTCACCGCTGGAAAAATTTTCAGCGCGTCCACCCCCAGCGCGCAGGCGGCGAAAATCTCCGTGCTGGTATAGACGCCCGCGCAGATTTTCAGCCCCTGCGCTCTGCATGTCTCCACCACGTTTTCATCCAGATTCGGCGTTAGCGCGTAATCGGCGCCCGCTTGCGCGCATGCCGCCGCCTGCGCAGGGGTGATAATGGTGCCGCCGCCAAGATTCACCCGCCGGGCGAAATGGCGCTTAATCAGCCGGATGCTTTGCGTCCAGTCGGGCGAATTGGCCGGGATCTCCACATCCACAATATTATGGTCCACCAGCGCCTCGACCTGCGCCACGCAGTCATCCGGCGTTACGCCGCGTAAGATAGCGATAATGCGTCCGTTAAACAGCATCGTTAAACACCTTATTCAGTCCGGCCAGCAGCGCCGCTTCGGCTTCAAGCGTCAGGCAGGGCAGGTCGAGCAGTTTGCACGCCTGCTGATAGTGGCGCAGCAGCGGCGCAGCGCCAATAAAACAGACCGCTTCCCCGCGGGGATGGCCGCTCAGGATTTCATGACCGATGAGCAGGCCGGAAAGCCAGCTGCTCGCGCAGGCGGCGTCAATCTCGCCTAAGATATAGCGGCCCCGGCAGCGGAACAGCTCGCTAACCAGTTCGGCGCTGCCCCGTGCAATGGCGATGGCCGTTTCCACGCCGTCCTGAAAGCGGCCGTCATCCGGGCGCTGTTCGGGCAGCCCGCGTCCCACCACGGAATGATTCAACACCAGGTCATAAAGCTCGCCGGTCATTATCGTGCGCAGGCTGACCACGTTTTGCAGGGCGCGATCGACCGTTATCCATTTGCTGTGGGTGCCGACGGCGGCGAAAACGCGGGCGTCGCATAGCGTCAGCGCCCCCGCCAGCTGCATCTCTTCGCCGCGGCAGATCTCATGCTCCGCCCGGCTGCAAATGCCGGGCCTGACGGTCAACGGGTTGGGCAACACCCCTTCCAGCACAACGCCGCGCGCGGTCAACGCCTTGAAACTCAGCGGCAGCGACTGATAACCCGCGTCGATAATACCGATGTTGCTGCCGATCATGCCGCACAGGATAACCGGCGTGCGGGTGTCGTATTCGTCGCCAAGGCGCGCCAGCTCTTCACGCAAAATCTCTCCCAGCGCTTCGCGCGGCGCGCGGGCCACCCCTTTTGGCGACGCCACGCTGCGCACCACCTCTCCATGCCTTATGCGCATGGCGCGAAAATTGCTGCTGCCCCAGTCAACGGCGATATAGTCGCTCATCGCGCACGCTCCAGAATCGCCAGCGGCAGATGGTCGGTGATGTCGCAAAGCTCCTCGCGCGTGGTCTCATCCAGCGTTTTAGCCGGGTCTCGCACGGTGCGGGTGGCAAAGAGGCCGGAGCGGTAGAGGATCTCTTTATGCACCGCTACGCCGATGCCCGGCTGCACGCCATAACGCAGAAACGGCAGATAACGATAAAAATGCGCACGCGCCTCCTCGCGGTCGCGCGGCCAGGCCTGCAAAATAGCGTTAATCACCTCCGGAAATTCGCAGGCCGGCATGGTGCCAATAATGCCGCGCGCCAGCTCCTCATAGAGAAAACCGGCGTTCAGGCCGCCAAACAGGCCCACGCGATCGCGCAGCGCCGTTTTAAGCTCGGTTATCTTCAGCGTCGTGGGCGGCTGTTCGACTTTGATATAGCGTATTTGTGGGTGCGTTTCGCACAGGCGGACCAGCGTCGCCACGGGGATATTCACACCGGTCATCA
The DNA here is from genome assembly GCA_000621185.1 of Franconibacter pulveris DSM 19144. Lineage (GTDB taxonomy): Bacteria > Pseudomonadota > Gammaproteobacteria > Enterobacterales > Enterobacteriaceae > Franconibacter > Franconibacter pulveris. Next base: position 534,953 of record KK211221.1, on the reverse strand, counting down.
GCGGCGCGTCCTGGATCATGATGTCGATATCGCACTGGCGGCAGATGTCGCTGTAGAAACGGTAAATCTCTTCCGGCCCCGGTTTCACCACGGCAGGCGGGTTTACCATCGCCACATCCGCGCCCCACGACTGGATGCGCTGAATATCTTCAACCGCCGCCTGTGACGATCCGCCGCCAGCCGCCGCGACCAGCGGCAGATGGCCGGTCAGCGCTTTTACCGTGCGGAAGATCGCCGCTTTTTCTTTCCCTGTTAGCGCATAGCCTTCCGACGCGTTGCCGAACAGCGCAAGCCCATCAATGCCCTGCTCAAGCAGAAAGCCCACCAGCCTTTCAATAGAGGCCAGGTCTACCGCGCCCTGGTCGTCGAACGCGGTGGCGAGAATAGGAACGTTACCTTTTAACATACGTCACTCCAGACAGATTCGCGTACGCGTTGTTCATCAATTTCAATACCCAGCCCGGCGCCTTGCGCCAGCGCATAGTGGCCCGCTTCGCAGCGCAGCGGCTGGCGCAACAGGCTGTTAGCCACCTCCAGCACAGGCGGTTGATATTCCAGCATAAAGAGATGCGGCAGGGCGGCGGCCACGTGGATGGACGCGGCGATACAGGGGCCCAGCCCAACGCTTAAGTGCGGCGCCACCTGCAGATGCCAGGTCTGCGCAAGGGTCGCGATGCGCATCAGCTCGGTAATGCCGGTGCGGCCCACATCGGGCTGAAGAATGTCGACGGCGCGCTGCTCAATAAAAGGCCGGAACTGGTAACAGGTGCGCTCGGTTTCGCCAAGGGCGATGGGCACGGCGCTTTTACGGCGCAGTTCAGCGTGCCCGGCCACATCCTCCGGCAGCAAAGGCGCTTCAAGGAAGCTGACGTTAAGCGCATTCAGCCCCGCCGAAAGCTGCGCCGCTTCACTGACGCTGTAGTTCCAGTGGGCGTCCACGAAAAGCGTTGCCTGCGGTCCGAGCGCGTCGCGGATAGCCCGCACGTTTTTCAGGTCTTCGCTCACGCCGTAGCCCAGCGCCAGCTTGATGGCGTTAAAGCCTTTCGCCTGCCACTCGCGGGCCAGCTCGCAGCGCTCTTCAAGCGTTGGACGCGGCAGGCCTGAAACATAACAGGGCACCTTTTCGCGAAACTTGCCGCCCAGCAGCTGGTGGACGGGCAGATCCAACAGGCGGCCTTTAAGGTCCCACAGCGCGATATCCACGGCCGCCAGCGCGTCGATGTGATATCCGGCGACATGCCCGCGATCGCGCATCGAGTCGTACATTCTGGCGTTCAGCACTGCGCTGTCGAATGGACTGGCGCCAAGCAGCAGCGGCTTAAACAGATGCGTTATCAGCTGGGCGATAACCTGCGGCACCACCGGGGCGAGCGCCTCCCCCCAGCCAACCTGCCCGTCATCGCTGGTGATTTTCACCAGGCAAGTCTCCATCTTGCGGGAATAGACGCAGCGGTATTCCGGGCGGTAGTAATAGTCTGCAGCTTCGTCATCCGGCCTGCCGCCAAGGTAAATCTCCTGCGGCCTGATTTTTAGCGGGAAGCACTGCACGTCAACAATCTTCATTACGCACTCCAGTTGTGGGAATTAATCCAGCGTCTTGCCTGCCGTCTCTTTCGCGAGCAGAACGGCGATAAAAGAGATGAGCGCCGTCGCCATTACATAAAACGCGGGGGAAAGCGGGTTGCCGGTGAAGGTAATCAGGCTTGCCGAAGCGAGCGGCGTGACGCCGCCGAACAGCGCCACCGTCATGTTGTAAGAGACAGCGATGCTGCCATAGCGGATGGCGGTGGGAAAAAGCTCGACCATCGCCGCGCCGCAGCCGCCGTTAAACAGCGCGACGAAAATGCCGAGCATGCTCATCGCGCCTACGGATGCGAGTACGGAGCCTTGCGCCATCAGCAGCATCGCAGGCCAGGTCAGCAAAATAAAACCGCCGCAGCCCATCAGCATCAGCGGGCGGCGGCCCAGCCTGTCGGAGAGATAACCGGTAATGGGCATCGCTATCGCCACGCTCAGAAGGCCAAGCGTCGTAATGAGATAGGCGTCGGTGCGGCTGTAATTGAGGTAGGTGGAGAGATAGCCGGGCATAAACGATTGCAACACCCAGCTGCTTACCGCTTTTACCACCACAAAGCCGACGCAAAACAGCAGCGCCCGGGTAGACGTTTTCAGCGTGGTGCGCAGCGGCGAATGTTCAAGTTTGCCGCTCTTTTGCAGCTTATGAAACGCGGCGGAATCTTCCATATTGCGGCGCATATAGAATCCGCCCAGCCCCAGCGGCGCGGCCAGCAGGAAGGGGATGCGCCAGCCCCAGTCGTTCATGGCGGGCTCGCCAAGCCAGTGGGTCAGCGCCAGCACCAGCCCGGAGCCGCAGACAAAGGCCATAAAGCTGAAATTCTCGCTCCAGCAGGTCAGCGTGGCGCGGCGGTGTGGCTTAGCGCTTTCGGCAAGGTAAGTAATTACCCCCGAACTCTCGCCGCCCGCCGCGAAGCCCTGCACCAGCCGGGTCAGCACCAGTAAGAGCGGAGCGATTATCCCCGCCTGCTGGTAAGTAGGAAGAATGCCCATTACGAAGGTGGAGACCGAGGTAATCGTAATGACCGTCACCAGCACTTTGCGCCGCCCCAGCCTGTCGCCCATCGAGCCGAAAAAAAGACCGCCCAGCGGGCGCATTAAAAAGCCGGAGCCAAATACGGCGAACGATTTCAGCAGGGCGACCGTCGGGTCGCTGCTGGCGAAAAAGTTGCTGGCGATGATGGCCGCCAGCGTGCCGTAGAGGCCGAAATCAAACCATTCAATAAAATGGCCGACGCCGGCCGAGGTCATGATTTTAAAGGTGCTTTGCCGTCCTTCCTGCGGGCTGGCCGCCGGGTAGCCTGCAACGTAACGGGTGTCGGTCGTGTTCATGTTTTCTCCTGAGCAACGCATCGCGCGCTGGGGGTTAGCGGGTGAAGTCCCGTACCGCCGGGTTGTTATGCAGTGTTAAGGAGCCGGGGCTGTGACGCTATCGCAGGAGAAGGTTGCGTGAAGAGGGTCATAAAACAGGCCGCTGATTTGCTTCACATAGTGAAGCAATGCCCGCAGATGAAATAAAACTAACGTCACTTTCAGGAAGCGCTAAACCCGCCAGCGCCGCGTCGATGGTAGTCTGTTTTCTGAGCGCTCCCGGTGCGCTTTCTCTTTTTTCATCATCAGGCGCGGATGTGATAAACCGCCGACGGGTAAGTAATTCATCGCTATGTTCAAGACTAAAATACGACTCATCACTCTGCTGATGGCGGTTTCCGTCAGCATGCCTCTGTGGGCAAAACCGCATCATCATGCGAAAAAAGCGGTTTCACATACGCATCATCAGCAGGGAAGCCGTACTTTAAGCGCAAGGACATCTTTTCACTACGACGCTTTCGACGTAAATAGTTCGCTGCTGAACGCCTCTTACGATACGAAAGCGAGCAAACGCTATTTCCATTTACAGGATGGGACGGGGCTTGCGGAAACCGACGCGCTGCATGAGACGCGGGAGAAAATCCTCGCCCGGCTGAAGGCGCAGCTCGGCAAGCCCTACGTCTGGGGCGGGGAGAGTCCGCGTGAAGGTTTTGATTGCAGCGGGCTGGTGTTTTACGCCTATAACGCGCACCTGTCCGCGTCGCTGCCGCGCACGGCCAATGCGATGTATCACGACCGGCGCGGCAACCCGGTGACAGCATCAGAGTTAAAACCGGGCGACCTGGTCTTTTTTCATATCCATCACGGCAAAAAAGCGGATCACGTTGGCGTCTACCTGGGCGACGGGCAGTTTATTCAGGCGCCGCGCACCGGCGAGACGATCCGCATCAGCTCCCTCAACGATCCCTTCTGGCAGGATCACTGGCTCGGCGCGCGACGCGTGATTACCCCGCGCACCGTCGCCTGATTATGACCAGAATAGCGGCACGGCGCTGTGGCGCGAGCGCAAGTCCAGCCATGTACGCAACGCCTGCGGCCAGCGCAGCGACGGCTCGCAGGTAAAGCCCCTCAGCACAGTAAAGAGCTTAATTTCGGTGTAGCTCACCGGATGCTGCGCATCGATGGCGTCGCCAAGCAGCGCTTGCGCGCGCTCGAAAAGCGTCAAAATCGGCTCTACCAGCGCGGGCGTTTCGGCCAGCGCTTCGTCAAAACCGTTAATTTCGCTCTGCTTCGCCGCTTTCCAGGCGTCGCGGGCGCTGGCGGCCTGAAACTCCGGCAGCAGCAGGGTCGGCCAGCGTGGATAGCCGATTTTTTGCAGCGGCAGCATCGCGTCGCTTAGCCAGGCGTCTACCTCCGGGCGGTTTTCCGCTTGCAGAATGGGCTCGCCGCAGTGGTTATCGAGCCAGGCGACGATCGCCAGGCTGTCGGCCAGCACCGTGCCTTCGCCATCATCGAAAATCGGCACCACTTTTTCCCCCACCAGCCGCGTGGGCGTCTGCTCATCGTCCCAGAGCAGGTAACGCACGTCGATGGGAATATTTTTGATGCCGGTGATAAAGCGCACGCGGGTGCAGAAGGGGCAGTGGTCGTAAGCGTAAAGTTTCATGGCGACTCCTTCTCAGGCAGCATAGCGGGGCAGGATAAGCGCGCGTTATCCCGTGAATAAGAGAAAGTATAGCGGTGAGAAGGGCCCCGCCGGATGGCGGAGCCGGAAGGGAAGGTCAGTTGTCGAGGTCCAGCACCACGTCGCGCTTAAGGGTAAAGCGCATCACCAGGTAGTAAACCACGCCGATGGCAAGCCAGCTCAGGCCAAGGATTTTCGCCTGGCTGTCCATCTCGTAAATCACAAAGCCGATAATGAAAAAGCCAATCAGCGGGAAGATAAGATGCAGCAGCAGGTTGCGCGACTTATTGCGCAGCATGTAGTGGTTAATTACCGAGATATGCAGCAGTAAAAAGCCCATCAGCGCGCCGAAGTTCACCAGCCGGCTCAGGTTATCGATATTGCCGTTGAAATAAAGGCCGGATGCAATGGAGATCACCGCCACGATCAGCGTGCTGACGTACGGCGTTTTAAAGCGCGGGTGTACTTTAGCGAGCAGCTTCGGCAACTGTTTATCGCGCGCCATGGCGAACAGAATGCGCGAGACCGCCGCCTGCGCCACCAGCGCGTTGGCGATGCCCCAGGAGAGCGCCGTCGACCAGATGGTCAGCTGTTTCAGCCAGGCGCCGCCCGCCAGGTTTGCCGTGTCGTAAAACGCCGTATCGAGGCTTGAGAAGTTCATGCCCTGCGCGAGGTCAGCCGCAATCCAGGTTTGCAGTATAAACAGCACGCCCACCAGCATCAGCGCGCCGAGCGAGGCTTTCCCCACCGTATCCACACCGCCTTTGGTCTCTTCCGAAAGGGTGGAGATGCCGTCAAAGCCGAGGAAGGAGAGCACGGCGATGGAGACCGCGCCCATGACCAGCGGCAGGCTAAAATGGTCGGCGTTGTAGAGCGGGTTTAAGGTCAGGTGCCCTGCGCCCTGGCCGGCGTAAAGGGCTATCAGGCCGAGCACGACAAACACCGCCAGCACGATAATTTCCGCCACCAGAATGTATTTATTGGCCTTCGCGGTAAACGAAATGCCGAGCAGGTTAATAACGCTGTTCACCGCAATAAAGCCTACAATCCAAACCCAGGCAGGCACGCCCGGCAAAATGGGCGACAGCGCGGCGGCGCTGACAATATAAAGCAGCGAAGGCACCAGAATGTAATCCAGCAGGATAAGCCAGCCGGCGAAAAAGCCCACCGTTGGATGTATGCCGCGCTGGGCGTAAGCATAGACCGAGCCGGAGACCGGAAACGCCCGCGACATCGACCAGTAGCTCATGGCGGTGAAAAACATCGCCACCATGCCGATGAGATAGGCCAGTGCCACCATGCCCTGCGCGCCGTCCCAGACATAGCCAAACACGCCGAACGGCGCGATAGGCACCATAAAAATCATGCCATAAATCAGCAGGTCCTTGAGCGTCAGCGCCCGGTGCAACTCCTGCTTATAGCCAAATTGTTCAACGGACATCGATCAACCCTCAATACGCAAATTCAGCTGTGCGGCAACGGCTTTCGGCAGCGCGTAGCGGCACGTTTTCAGCGGGTCCACCACCTGGCAGATTTGCAGGTTCCCCGCGATGCTCAGCAGCGTGATCGCCTGGTCGAGCGTCATGCCGGCATTATCAGCAACAAAGTGCGCCATATTGCGCGTGGCGAGCGAGGCGGCCTCATCCAGCGTTTTGGCGGAGCCGAGCGTATAAAGGGCGTCGGCGTTTTCCAGCATCGGCGTCGGCAACGGGCGATCTTTCACCACGCTCAGGGTTACCGTCACCTCACCGGGAATTTCCAGGCCGCAAACGGAAACTTCGCCATCGCCCATGGCGGCGTGCAGGTCGCCAAGCGCGAACAGCGCGCCATCGACGTTCACCGGCAGATAAAGCGTGGCCCCTTCGGCAATCACTTTACAGTCCATGTTGCCGCCGTGGCTGTCCGGCGTGCCGCAGGAGATGGGTTCGCCTGCGGGCGCCACGCCAATCACGCCGATCATCGGGTTAAGCGGCACGCGCACGCCGCCCGGCAGCAGCGCTTCGTTGTTTTCAATCGGGACGATAGTGATTTGCGGTTTTTCCAGCTCATCGCCCACCACGCCAAGCTGCGGCGCGGTCACCATCACCGCCTGGGAGTGGGTAAGGGCGATGCGTTTGATATCGACGCGCAGCACGTCGCCTGCTTTGGCGCCTTCGACATAGACCGGGCCGGTCGCCGGGTTAATGCGCTGCCAGTCCAGTTCAGTGAACGCCGCATCGGCGCTCGCTATCTGGTCGGAAAAACAGTCACAGGTCTGGAATGTGACTTCACTGCCGCTTGCGACTGTCGCCACCGGGGCATTGTCGCGCGACATCGCATAGACCACCTCTGTACGGGAAATTACCGTCATGCTTGCTCCTGAAGATAGATGTTGTGTTTATTTCTGCTCCCGTCCGGCTTTCTGGTGGGCCGGTTAAACGGGGAAGAGGAACGGGCGGGGGTTTCGTTGCTGGTGCGATAAAACCTGGGGAAGCAGCGCTAAAGGCTGCATCACGCCGTTATTCTTTGTATCGGCAATACGTGACGGAGGCAATTATTAGCCATTGAAATATTTGCAACATAACGATGCGTTTTGTGCAACGTTTTGCCGCGCGACAGGAACAGGCAAGGCGGCAGGAGGAACGGGCAAGCCCCGCCGGTTCAGCGCAAACAGGCGGGGCGAAGAAGAGGCTAGCGGCGGTAGTCGTGGTGACGATCGCCATGATGATGACGGTGGCCGTCGTGATGATGATGGTGGTAAACGCAGCCGCTTAAGCTGGCGAGCGATAACAGCAGGCTCACAAGGGCGATATTTTTCATTCTTTTCTCCTGATAAACGCCAGATAAACAACAATCTGGCGCGCTTACCTTCGCCTGCTCGGCCGGGTTGCGGTATCGGGAGAATCTGAAGTCACAGGCGCACCCGCGTTATCAGAGCATTCCGCTCGGGATAGGCGGCGCGGCGAACGGCCCGTCGTCCGCCGGAGAAGTTACTGCTTATCCGCTAACACAAAACGAACTTCTATCCGTCGCTGCCGGGCATCTTCTGGCGGTACCCCTGGAATAGGCTGCGAATCACCATAACCCGCAACGATCACTCTTCGCGCGATGGCTGTTTTCAGATCGCCCACAATAAACTTACGCGCTTCCCTGGCGCGGGCGGCTGAAAGGGTAAAGTTATCGTCATAAACGGTGCAGAAGCTATCAAAGTTAGTGACGGGACGAGCAACCGGGAGATTGTCGGTATAACCTTCGATATACACCTGGCCTGCGCTAAATTCGTTTAAAAACTTCACTACCTGCGTTTCGATGGTGGCCAGCGCTTGCCGCGCCGCCGGGGCGATACAGGCGCTCCCCCGATTAAAGACGCCGTCACGCAGCGTAATTTTTTGCGAGCCGCTGTCGAGGGCTACGAGGCCCTCGTTTTGCATGCCGTCCAGCGAGGTTTTTATCTCCTCCAGCATTTTGCTGACCTTAGCGCGCTGGGCGCCAATGCCCTGTTCCATTTCCTGCTTATGCTTAACGTCCGACCAGGTTTTTTGCAGCACAGACATAACCAGCAGCAGCATGACCACCGCCATGACGCCCGACATCAGGTCTGAGACGGAAACCCATTCATTCGGTTTATCTTTCACGACACCACTCCCCAGGCGGCGGGGTTAAGCGTGTCCGGAGCCGAAAGCTTGCGTTCAAGGCTTTGCAACGTCGCTGACAGAGGTTTGAGCGTTTGCGCCAACTGCGCGTTGCCCGACGCCTGGTGAGTGGCAGCCAGTTCGCGCTGGATGGCGTTCAGCGTTGTTAGCGTATCGGTTAATCGGTTATCCAGCGAAGCGAGCGCGCTGGATGCTTCGCTGCCGCTCAGGGCGTCGTTATGGGCTTTTTCAACACTACGAACGAGTTGGCCGATACCAGCGTCAATCTTTTCCAGCGCGGGCTGAAGCGGGCTGCGCTGCTGCATCGTCCTGAGCTCTTCTACCAGCGCAGCGATGGCTTCGGCGCTCTGCACGCCTGCATCCGTAAGCGCTTCATAACGGGTATTCAGGCTGGCGACGCGGCGGCCGTTTTCAGAAACCGCGCGCAGGCCGCTGACAATCTGCTCGCGCAGGTCGTCAACCAGCCGGGTCATGGCGATAACTTTTTCGTTCAGCGTTTCGCTGGTGATAATAAAGTCGCGCTGCGTTTTGCTCTGCAAATCCATCGATTTTTCGATCGATCCGCGCACCTCATTCATGGTCGCGCCCACATTTTGCGAAAGATCGGTCACCGCATGGGAGATACCGTCCGTGGCGTTAGCCATATTGGCGGAAATGGATTCCATATTCTGGCTGAAGCTGTCGCCCATCTGGTCGATGGTGGAACCCAGATCGGTTTTAAGCGTTGCCAGCACGTCGGTCACGCCTGTACGGAAGCCATCGATGGCCGACTGCAAATTCTTCGCCGAGTCGCCCATTCCCTGTGCGGCATTGGCCATCTGTTGCGCGGAGTGTTGAATGGCGGCAAGGTTTTCACCGTTGGCTTCTATAAAGCGCTGCAATGATTCCCGGGTGGCGATAGCTTGCGCCAGCTGTTTATCCTGGCGTTCAGCCTGCGCCTGCATTTGCCCGGCGGCATCCTGGCGAATCCCTTCAAGCGTGTCGCCCATCTGCGTGAGCCGTTCGCCATACGCATGGCTTGCCTGCAGGGCGTCGGCTCCCTGCGCGGTCAGCGTCTTAAGCAGCGGCTCGATGCCAGTCTTAAGCGCGAGCAGGGCGCTTTGCGTAGCGTCACCCTGACGGCTGATGCTGGCGTCAATCGTTTCAAGAGCCAGAATAAAACGCTCTTCTGTGCGCGACTGCTTAAGATGCGCAGCCTGACGCTTCTGCTCGAAGACGGCTTTCATCTTCTGCGCGCACCAGCGCAGGCGCTTCTCGTCATATTTGCCGATTGCCGCCCAGGTTTTCAGAAACAGAAACGCGATAATGCCCCAGGTGGAGGTTTTAAATTTCGTTCCTAGACCTTCCATCATGCCCATCAGGTTGGTCATGGCGCTGTCCATACCGGCCGAGTTAGCGTCGATAAGAATGTCGGAGGCTTTGTTCAGCGCAATGCCCAGGCCAAGAAAGGTGCCGAGAAGACCAATTATCAGTAAAACGCCCGGCATGATGTCGGCCATTTTTTCCCCGGTGGTGGCGACGGCTGCGCTAATCTCATGAACCGATCCATGCTCAACGTCAAGATCGTCCGCCGTGTTATCCGGCGTGCCGGCGTGCCATTTTTTTTCCCATTGCGTAGCGTTGGCGCGGGTGCAAAGCAAGCCTATGGTGACCAACACCATTATCAGCATGAGGCCGCCAAACCCCAGCTGAATTACCTCCATGCGCGGCAGTAAAAAGGCGAAGAACTCCTGGGGCGTCATGCGGCCACCTCAACCAGTTTTTGCGCGCGCGCGCGGCTCGCCTCTTCGAAAATATTGGCGAAATCGATAATCAGGCTTTGCTCGTCGAAGGTGAGCTGTTCCCAGGTTTTGCCATACTGGGCGCAATCGATAATGATCATCCCGGCGGCGTTGCTGTCTTCCAGCAGGTAGTCGCGGCCTTCAGCGATAAAGTCGCCCGGCTCTTTCTCCAGCAGTTGCAGGAAGCCCTCAGCGGCGAAGACGTAATTACGCATCTCGTTGGTGCGTTTGCGTTTGTTTTCCATTTCGCTCTGCTGAGCCGGAAGGCGGGCCTCAAGGGCGCTTAACATCTGCGCCTCTTCCGGCGAAAGATCGCCCAAGCGCTCGCCAATTTTCAGGCGACGCAGCAGCACTTCTTCTTTAGAGAGCGCTTCGCTAAGCGATTTCCACTCGTTTTCCATCGCCTGGAGGTTGTAGCCCCAGGCCATGATCATCTCTTCAAAAACAAACGGCAGCAGTTTCTGGCCGAAACGCGCCATCACGACATCATTCAGACGCTGCGTTGCGCTATCGCTGAGTTGGGGATTGGGCTTAAGCAGTTCGCTGCCCGTTTCAATCAGGAACAGGTCGTCATTGGTAATGACATTGATATCCTGTGCGCGGGTCAGGCGTTGTTCGGTTTCTTTCAGCAGTTTCTGCGCGGCGCGCAGGCGCAGGTAATGGTCAAAATCGTTAATCTGAATGTTTTCCAGCACATCCTGAATACGGGTTGAGAGCTGGGCGTAGTGGGTTATCAGGCTGGCTAAGTCGATGGCAAGGGCCGCCTCACCGCGCATCTGGCTGCGCGCTTCGCGCAGCGCCTCTTCATGCCGGCGGGCCTCTTCCATCTCTTCGGGCGTAAGGAAGATATCTTTCAGCGCCTTCGCTTTTTTAATCGCCCATTCAATGGCTTTACTGATGCGTTTAGCAAGATCGCTCTTATCCCACTCAACCAGCAAACCAAGGGCGCGATCCAGCGCATTCAACGCACCGCCAATCCAGGGAAACTGCGGCAGCACTTTGGTGGCAAGCTTCGCCGCCGTCTGCACAATCGGACGAATGACGTTGTTGATAATGGGTTTTACTTTATCCCAGACCTTTTTTACGCTGCCGACAAAGGTTTCCGCTTTATCAGCCATCCATGAAACGGTTCTGGCAGCGGTCTCTTTTACGCTATCCCACGCCCGGCTGGCTACGCTAACCGCAGAACTGACGAAACTGCTTAACCTACTCCCCATGCTTGACCAAAAACCCATTTCCACTCTCCTTTATTATTCTTAAACGCCCAGTAGTTTTTTTGCTGTGTTGACATCGTCTGGCAGGCGGCCCGCACGGCTGGCGACAGCCTGACGCGAGGCGAGAACCTGTTCGATCGCTGCCTGTAAATGACGTGTTGCGAGGCGTGGTGAAACGCCGTCGCGCTCGGCTTCCAGCAACGCTTTTGGCAGAGCAAGGCGCATGCAGGTGCGTATTTCACGCCCGGCAAGACCTTCAGAAAGCCCGCTTGCGGCTTCAAGCAAGGTGTCGCGCGTGTCGGCCAGGGGAATATCGGCCACCAGAAATTTACTCCAGAGCTGCTGGCGGGCGGGCTGGTCGGGCAGCGTAAATTCAACGTGATAGCCGATACGGCTACGAAACGCTTCATCATAATTGCCCGCGAAATTGGTAGCGAACACGGCGATGCCTTCAAAACGTTCCAGTTCAATAAGCAGGGTAGAGCGCATAGCATTCACTTCGTTATCGACACCTTGCGTAACGGAAGAGAGACGTTTGCCCAGTAAGGTATCGGCCTCATCGAAAAAAAGCAGCGCGCCGGTTTTGCGGGCGCAGGCAAAGGCGGCCTGAATGTTTTTCGCCGTTTCCCCCATAAATTTGCTCTCAAGCTCTGCAATGCCAAGCGAGAGAAAGGGCAGGCCAAGCTGACCTGCCAGCGCTTCGGCGCAAAGGGTTTTGCCCGTTCCCGGCGGCCCGTAAAAGTTGAGAATGGCGGTCATGCCCATCGGATCCACGCTTGCAAAATTCCATTGCTGATAAATGGTGTGGTGAAAACGCAAGCGGGCGAGGCATTCGTCGAGCGAAGTGCGGGTAGCGGCTGATAAAATGACGTCTTTATTTAACGTAAACCGTGGCGTTTGCACGGCGCTTTCAACAGCGAAGCGTTTCTCTGTATCAGCCCGATATGGAGGCGCAAGGGCGTCTCTTTCAGCAGCCGTATCTCTGGTAGGGCGGGTCATCTCAGCCTTATCCCTGAGCGCTGAATGACGTCACACTCCCTTCCTCAGACGGCGTTTCGCCAGACGAAATACGCCCTCTTGCCGGTCTGTTGACGTAATCAGCGCGGTATAAAATGTTTTTTAGGTTAAGGGCTTATCGGCATGCTAAGGCTCGCCTTGAATAAAATAACGTGTTTAATACCCCTTCCCCCTGGAATTGGGGATCTCAGGGTGGATGCTGGAGAAAGCGCGTTAATAGTGGGCTAGCGTCATGAGCGTACTTTGATTCTGAAGCCAGTGAACAATGAACCGTTCGTTTACGCCAAATGGCCCAAGAGGTTGTGTGAGACGCAACTCAAGCCTGCCCTCAGTGACAGAGAGCAACTCTGCGCACTCAAAGCCAAACCGGGTTTTTACCTGCGGGAAAAGCGCCTTAAAAAGACTCTCTTTGGCGGAAAACGCCAGCGTGACGGCGACCGGGTAAGGAAGGGAAGTCTGATGCAGGCGCAGGCGCTCGCCAGCATGAAGCGCGCCTTCGGCGATATCCGGCGCGCTGCGCTCATCCAGCAGCGTTTCCCTGTCGATGCCGATGCCCTGTGTCGCGCTGTCGCGCTTTACCGCCACCGCTATCGCCACGCCTGCGGTATGGGTAATGCTGCCGCAAAACCCCTGCGGCCAGAGCGGTTCCCGGTGCGCGCCAATGCCAGGCGCAGGGCTGTCGCTTCCGGCGTGGCGCAGCGCCGCCGCCGCCGCTATCCGCCCGGCCAGGTGCTCGGCCTGCCTGCGCGGCGCGAAGCGCGTTATCTGCGCGTGGTGCGCTAGCCAGAACAGGTCGGCGGGGTGCAGCGTCACCGGATCGAAATCAACGCGAAACAGCGTGTGGCCGGCGAACGTAAACGGGCGGAGCTGGGTTTGCATAACGGTAAAGTGCGCGAGGGGAGAACGTGGGCGTAGTGTAACAACACACAACAAAAAGGCGGGAGTCGCCCCCCGCCTTTTATTTTTCACGCCAGGCTATCAGAAATGCGTGTTAACGCTAACAAACCAGGTGCGGCCTGACTCGTTGTACGTTTCCGCGCCTGCGCCGTACATATACGATTTCGTTGTGTCGTTACCGGTGGTCTGCGCGTTGCCTGCGCGCCAGTGGCGCTTGTCGAAGAGGTTATCCACGCCCGCCGTCAGGCTGACATTTTTGGTCGCATCCCAGGTGCCGCTCAGGCCAACGATGCTGTAAGGGCTCACTTCGTTGGTTTCGCTGCCGGTCGCGCGCGCGCCTTTGTAGTTATAGATCTTCGGCTGCTGTTTGCCGTACCAGGTGAACGTGGACTGCACGGAGATATCCTGGCGAATCTGCCAGCTCAGCGTCGAGTTCAGCGTATATTCCGGGATAATCGACAGTCGGTCGCCGGTGGTTTTGTTCTTGCTTTGCAGCATGTAGGTGAAGTTGTTGGTCCAGTTCACCGTGTCGCTGACCGGCACGTTGAGGCTGCCTTCCAGGCCTTCCACCACCGCCTTCGGCACGTTTTCCCACTGGTAAACGTCCGTTGTCGCTTTCGACGCTTTGCCGACAGGCGAGTAGCCTGCTTCAATCTTGTCGCGATAGTCGTTACGGAACCAGGTTACCCCTGCCAGCCAGCCGTCGCGTTTGAACTCCAGGCCCACTTCTTTATTGATGCTGGTTTCCGCTTTCAGGTCGTCGTTGCCCATCAGGTAACAGGCGCCGGCGCTGGCATAGCAGCCCTGGCCGCGGCTGTAGAGAATGTAGTTCGGGTTGGTCTGATACAGGCTCGGCGCTTTGTAGGCGCGGGCGATGCCCATCTTCAGCGTAATATCGTCCGTCAGCCCCTGGGACAGGTTCAGCGACGGGCTCCAGTTATCGCCGACGATAGTGTGATGGTCAAAGCGCAAGCCCGGCGTCAGCATGGTGCTGTCGGTCAGCTCCATATTGTCTTCGGCGAAGAGCGAGAAGATTTCCGCTTTGGAGTAGGGGCTGCGGTTGGTGGCGTCAACGCCGCCAATGGTGCCGCCTTCGGTCAGCGACTGGGTGTTGGACGCCAGGTCCTTCATGCGCTGCTGGTTCCACTCGGTGCCAAGCGTCAGGTTCTGGTTAACGAGCAGATCGAGCGGCAAGTTAACTTCGCTGTGCAGCAGCACGTCGCTCAGATCGATATTGGAGAAATTCTCGTTGGAGAAAATCCCTTCGGTGCCGCCCGCCAGACCTTCGTTTTTGCGCGAGTTGCGGGTGTGTTCGTACTGCGCATAAGTATTGGTGGTGATGCCGTTGTCCCAGCCGCCGTTCCAGGTCAGCGAGTAACTCTGGCGATAAAGCCGGTTGGTCTCTTTACCGTAATTCTTTTTCACCAGCGCGTTGGTGTTGGTGTTTTGCGTATCACCCGCATACAGGTTGCCCTGACGGCTGTATCCCGCCTCCAGCTCCAGCGAGTTAAGCGGTGCGAAATCCCAGCGCAGCTGGCCGTTAATATCCTTGTTAATCACACCTTCACGCCCGGCAGGCACGGTGTTGGCGTAGCTGCCGGTACGTTCAGACTCATGCCCTTTGTTGATGTCCCAGGCGTCGGCCTGGGTTTTATCCAGGTTGCCGTACAGGCGGAAGCTAAAATCGCCGCCGAGCGGGCCGGTCAGGTTGAAGTTGGTGCGTTTGGTGGCGCCTTCGTCTTTGTGCTCCGGCGCGTCGAGATAGGTATTCCACGAGCCATGCCATTCGTCGCTGCTGCGTTTGGTGATGATATTCACTACGCCGCCCGCCGCGCCGTTGCCGTAGCGCGCTGCCGCCGGGCCGCGGATCACTTCGATGCGCTCAATCATTTCCGGCGGTACCCAGGCGGTGTCGCCGCGGGTATCGCGCTCGCCGCGCCAGCCCAGACGCACCGAGTTGCGGCTGGTCACCGGTTTGCCGTCAATCAGGATCAGGGTGTTTTCCGGTCCCATGCCGCGAATATCAATCTGGCGGTTGTTTCCGCGCTGGCCGCTGGTGGAGTTGCCGGTCAGGTTAACGCCAGGCATGGTGCGGATAAGTTCAGAAACGTCGCGCGCAGGCGGGTTTTTACGGATTTCATCTGCGGTAATGGTGGAAACGCCAGGCGCCTGCAGGTTTTGCTGGGCGGCGGTAACCACAATGGTGTCATCACCGGCGGCGGGAGCTGCTTCGCTATCAACAGCAGCGGTCTGCGCGGCATTTGCCGACAGCGCAACGCCATAGATTCCCATGTTGATTAACATCGCGAGGGAATAGTGGATCTTCTTATTCATTTTATGTCCTGCTTTTCTGCGCTGCCGACCATATGTTCCGTACCCAAAGGGCGTGGCGCAGCGTGGATAATGCCCGGTGCGGCCTGCAATGCGTCACTCATCCTGGAGCGATGAGGCCAAAACATCAGGCGGTTTTCGTCATTTTCTGAATACCTTATGCGCTTCCCACAGCGCGCCCATACGCTATTGCAAATGCAAATAATTATCAATAATATTATCATGAATTTCTTGGCGGTAACGGCTTTTGCCATGATTAACAAGGGGTTAATAAAGTGACGGCGCACACAACGGGAAGTGAAGCCTGGTGGCAGGCGAAACAGGCGCAGGGTATCCCTGACATCGTCTGCGGGGCGAATGGCGAGTGTAAAGTGACCTTCTGGTGGCGAGATCCGGCGGGGAACGAGGAACGCTCGCGCGTACAGCGCGTCTGGCTCTATATCACCGGCCTGACCGATCACCATAAGCCTTCCCGGCCGCAAAGTCTGACGCGCGTGCCCGGCACCGACGCCTGGCGCTGGCAAATCACCCTCAACGCCCGCTGGCGCGGCAGCTACTGCCTGATCCCCTCTGAGCGGACGGATGACTTCGCCCCCGAGGTCTTTGCCGGCGAGGCGCCAGACCGCGCGGCGCTGCGCGCAGGCTGGGGCAAACTCTTGCCAGGCGCTATCGCCGACCCCTTCAACCCGGCCCACTGGCGCGGCGGACGCGGCCACCCGGTCTCGGCGCTGCATCTCCCCGGCGCGCCGCCGCAGCCAGGATGGGATAAGCCGCAGACGCCTCATCACCCGCCGCGCTGCATTCAATGGCGCAGCCATCGCCTTGCTAACAGCCGCCGCATATGGGTTTTCACCACCGGTGAAGCGCAGCCTGAGCAGCGCCCGCTGGCGATTTTGCTCGACGGCCAGTTCTGGGCCGAGAGCCAGCCCATCTTTCCCGCGTTGCAGGCGCTGACTAACGACAAAAGACTGCCGCCTGCGGTTTACCTGCTTATTGATGTCATCGACACCGTTCACCGTAGCCATGAGTTGCCCTGCAATGCCGATTTCTGGCTGGCGGTGCAGGAAGAGCTGTTGCCGCAGGTGCAGGCCATCGCGCCCTGGCGCGATGAAGCGGCGACCACGGTGGTGGCGGGGCAGAGCTTTGGCGGCCTCGCCGCGCTTTACGCCGGGCTCAACTGGCCGCAGCGCTTTGGCAACGTGCTGAGCCAGTCCGGCTCCTTCTGGTGGCCGAACCGCGGCGGCGAGCAAGACGGCTGGCTGGTGGAGCAATTGCTCGAAGGCCGGCTCGACGCGCGGCCGCTGCGTATTTTTCTTGAAGCGGGCATTCATGAGCCGCTCATTTATAAGGCCAACCAGCGCCTTTATTCCTTACTACACACCCAGCAGCCGCTTTTCTGGCGTCAGGTTGACGGCGGACACGACGCGCTTTGCTGGCGGGGCGGGTTGACGGAAGGGCTGTGCGCGCTCTGGCGTCCGCTTACCGAACCGCAGGCGCGTACTTAAAGACAGGAGTATGTATGGAATTTGCAAATCCCTTCGATGACCCGCAGGGGCGATTTTACCTGCTCGAAAACAGCGACCGGCAGTTCAGCCTCTGGCCGGAACATTGCCAGCTGCCGCAAGGCTGGCGCGTTGTGTGCGAACCTCAGTCGCAGGAAGAGTGCCAGCGCTGGCTCGCCGCGCGTTGGCAGACCCTTCAGCCAGGCCATTTTGTCCCCGTCGCGAGCGAGTAAACCATGACCGATACAATCCTTTCCCCGGTGACGGAACAGCAACGCGAACTGCCGCTGGCGGCGGCGCAGCCCGGCATCTGGATGGCGGAGCAGCTTTCCGACCAGCGCAACGCCTGGAGCGTGGCGCACTATGTTGAGCTTAATGGCGAACTTGACGCCGCGCTGCTTGCCCGCGCCATCGTCACGGGCATGGCGGAAGCCGACACGCTGCGGATGCGCTTTGAAGAGCGCGACGGCGTGGTCAGCCAGCGCATCGACCCGCACTTTATTTTCCGCTCGCCCGAAATTATCGACCTGCGAAACGACGCCGCGCCGGAGCAAACCGCGCTGGCGCACATGCGCGACGACCTCGACCAGGATCTGCGCGTGGAGAGCGGCAAGCCGCTTTATCATCACGCCCTGCTGCGCTTAGCCGACAGCCGCTGGTTCTGGTATCAGCGCTATCATCATATGGTGGTGGATGGCTTCAGTTTTACCGCCATTACCCGCCGGATCGCCGATATTTATCGCGCCTGGCGCAAAGGCGAAACACCGTCGCCTTCGCCCTTCACGCCTTTCGCCGAGGTAGTGGAGGAGTATGCCCGTTACCAGCGCTCCGACGCCTTTGCCCGAGACGCCGCTTTCTGGGCGCAGCAGCTGAGCGAGCTGCCGCCGCCCGCCACGCTCTCTTCGCACCCGCTCACCGGGCAGAGTGCCACCACGGCGCTTATCCGCCGCACGGTGCGCTTTGACCCGCGCGCATTCAGCCAGCTGATGCGCCAGGCAGGTGCGCTTTCCCCGGCCGATATGGCGCTGGCGCTGGTTACGCTGTGGTTAGGGAGGCTGAGCGGGCGGCGCGATTACAGCGCAGGCTTTATCTTTATGCGCCGCATCGGCTCCGCTGCGCTGACTGCGACCGGCCCGGTGCTTAACGTGCTGCCTTTCGCGGTGCGCGTTGCGCCGCAGCAAACGCTGCCCGCTTTTGCCGAAAGCCTGGCGAAGCAGTTAAAGCGGCTGCGCCGTCATCAGCGTTACGACGCGGAGCAGGTGCTGCGTGACGCCGGGCGCGTCACGCAGGAGGCGCCGCTCTATGGCCCGGTGCTGAACCTGAAGATGTTCGACTACCGGCTGGATTTCGACGGCATTGAGGGCATTACCCATCAGCTTGCCTCCGGTCCGGTGAAAGATATCGAGATTGCGCTTTATGTCGACGAGCAGGGCGCGGTCGCCATGGAACTGCTGGCCAACGCTGAACGCTATGACGAAACGACGCTGGAAGGGCATCTGGCGCGCCTGCCGCTTTTACTTGCGCAGTTTGCCGCCGATGCGCAGCGTCGCTGTATCGACGCGGACTTGCTGCTGCCTGCGGAGACAGAGCAGCTTCGGCAGGTCAACGACACCGCCATGACGCTGCCGGTTGAGACCTTAAGCAGCCTGCTGGCGCATCAGGCGAGCGCCACGCCGCAGGCGCCAGCGCTGGCGGATGAATACTATCAATTCAGCTACCGCGAAATGCGCGAGCAAGTGCTGACGCTCGCGGCTGAACTGATAGCACAGGGCGTACGTCCCGGCGACGTAGTGGCGGTGGCGCTGCCGCGCTCGGTCTTTCTTTCCCTCGCCTTGCAGGCGATTGTCGAAGCGGGCGCCGCCTGGCTGCCGCTTGATACCGGCTACCCGGACGACCGTCTGCGCATGATGCTGGAAGACGCCGCGCCGCGGTTGCTTATCACCACGCCGCAAGAGCAGCCGCGCTTTAGCGGGTTGCCGGGGCTGAAAAGTGTTTGCTACACCGAGCCGCTTGACGTCAACGCGCCGCAGGAGCTTCAGCTTTCGCGCCCGGAGCACACGGCTTATGTGATTTTTACCTCTGGCTCCACCGGCAGGCCGAAAGGGGTGATGGTAGGCCAGACGGCTATCGTCAACCGCCTGCTGTGGATGCAGAACCACTATCCGCTTGGTGCGGATGACGTGGTGCTGCAAAAAACGCCGTGCAGCTTCGACGTTTCGGTATGGGAGTTCTTCTGGCCGCTGCTGGTGGGCGCACGCCTCGTGATGGCGCCGCCGCAGGCGCATCGCGATCCGCAGGCGTTGCAGGTGCTGTTCACCCGCTGGCGAGTGACCACCACGCACTTTGTGCCCTCTATGCTCGCCGCGTTTGTCGCCTCGCTGACGACGCCAGAAGCCGTGGCTTCCTGCGCGACGCTGCGCCAGGTTTTCTGTAGCGGAGAGGCGTTGCCTGCCGGGCTTTGTCGCCAGTGGGAGCAACTGACCGCCGCGCCGCTGCATAACCTTTACGGGCCGACGGAAGCGGCGGTGGACGTGAGCTGGTATCCCGCTTTCGGTGACGCGCTGGCGAACGTCACGGGCGCCAGCGTGCCGATCGGCTTCCCGGTCTGGAATACCGGCCTTCGCATTCTGGATGCGGCGATGCGCCCGGTGCCGCCGGGCATTGCCGGCGATCTCTACCTCACCGGCATTCAACTGGCGCAGGGCTACCTTTCGCGCCCGGACCTCACCGCCAGCCGCTTTATTGCCGACCCGTTCGCCCCAGGCGCGCGGATGTACCGCACCGGCGACGTGGCGCGGTGGCTGGCGAACGGGGCGGTGGAATACCTGGGCCGCAGCGACGACCAGCTGAAAATTCGCGGTCAGCGCATCGAGCTGGGTGAAATCGACAAAATAATGCAGGGACTGCCGGACGTGGCGCAGGCGGTGACCCACGCCTGCGTGCTGAATGAAAACGCGGCGAACGGCGGCGATGCGCGCCAGCTGGTGGGCTATCTGGTTTCCGCTTCCGGCCTGCCGCTGGATACGGCTGCGCTGCGCGGACGCTTAAGCGAGCAGTTGCCTGCGCATATGGTGCCGGTGTTGCTGATTCAGCTGCCTTCGTTGCCGCTCAGCGCTAACGGCAAGCTTGACCGCAAAGCACTGCCGCTGCCGAAGGCGCAGTCCAGCGCGACGGGGCGCAGCCCAGCGCCGGGTCTTGAGACAACGGTGGCGAAAGCGTTTTCTGCACTGCTCGGTATCGACATTGACGACGCGCAGGCCGATTTCTTCGCCCTCGGTGGCCATTCGCTGCTTGCCATGCGGCTGGCTGCCGAGCTTAAACGCACGCTGCGTTTGCCGGTAACGGTAGGCCAGGTGATGACCGCATCGACCGTGGAAAAACTGGCGGCGCTGCTCGCAAGCGGCCAGAGCGAGGCGCAGGCGGAGCAGGCCGGGTTTGAGGCCGTGCTGCCGCTTCGCCAGGGGAGCGGCCCGACGCTTTTCTGTTTCCATCCCGCTTCCGGCTTCGCCTGGCAGTTCAGCGTGCTGCAGCGCTGGCTCGACCCGCGCTGGTCCATCACCGGCATCCAGTCGCCGCGACCACAAGGCCCGATGCAGCAGGCGGCGTCGGTCGCTGAGGTCTGCGACGCGCACCTCGCCACGCTGCGCGAACTGCAACCCCGCGGTCCTTATTATCTCTTCGGTTATTCCCTTGGCGGCACGCTGGCGCACGGCATCGCGGCGCGCCTGAAGGCGGCGGGTGAAGAGGTGGCCTTCCTTGGGCTGCTCGACACCTGGCCGCCGGAGTCGCAGAACTGGGCGCAGAAGGGGGCGAATGAGCTCGACCCGGCGGTGCTGGCGGAAATAGAGCGCGAGCGCGAAGCGTTTATCGCCGCTCAACAGGGGCAAGGCCCCGCGCGTCTGTTTGAGGCTATCGAAGGCAACTACGCCGACGCGGTGCGCCTGCTGGCGACAGCGGAAAGCGTGCGTTTTGACGGTAAAGCGACGCTGTTTGTGGCGCAGCGCACCGTCACGCCGGGCATGGATCCGCGCCAGGTCTGGGCGCCATGGACGCGCGAAACGGCAATTCACCCGGTAGACTGCGCGCACGTGGATATCATCAGCCCGCAGGCGTTTGAGGCGATAGGGCCGGTGTTGAAGGGCATT
This sequence comes from Franconibacter pulveris DSM 19144, assembly GCA_000621185.1. Classification (GTDB taxonomy): domain Bacteria; phylum Pseudomonadota; class Gammaproteobacteria; order Enterobacterales; family Enterobacteriaceae; genus Franconibacter; species Franconibacter pulveris. The sequence goes on along the minus strand of KK211221.1, from coordinate 513,864 downwards.
CTGGGGTAAGACGACGCCGTTCAGCGGGGCGCTGTTTTTTCGCTCGCGCTTGTGGGGAGAGGGGCCGAAGGTCGCTTAAGCGTTCAGGCGGTTTGTAGGGCGGGTAAGCGCCGCGCCGCCCGCAGGGTTTTCTCCCTCGCCTTTTTGGGGAGAGGGGTGGGGTGAGGGGGAAAAGCGCGAATCCCCCTACGGCCCCGTCACGCCAGCCGTGGATAGCCTTGCGCGATATCGTCGCCGGTAAACTGCGCTATCCAGCCTTCGGGGTTATCGAAAATGCGGATGGCGGTAAAGTGCGGCTCGGAGCCCATATCGAACCAGTGCGGCGTGCCGGCGGGCACCGAGATCAGATCGTTTTTCTCGCACAACACCTGGTAGACGTGGCCGTCGAGATGCAGACAAAACAGCCCCGCGCCTTCCACGAAAAAGCGTACTTCGTCTTCGCCGTGGGTGTGCTCGTTTAAAAATTTCTCGCGCATCACCGCTTTTTGCGGGTTGTCGGCGCGCATGCTGATCACATCCCAGCTCTGATACCCTTTCTCCGCCACCAGACGGTCGATGGCGTGCTGATACGCCTTAATCACCGTTTCTGCATCCGGGTTGGCGCCCAGGTCACGGTCTGCCTGCCAGCGTTCGAAACGCACGCCCTGCGCGTTAAGTTTTTCGCGAATGGCCTCGGCGTCGCGGCTGTGGAACAGCGGCTCGCCGGCCTCCTTATCGGTAAAAATTGTCAGTGCGCTCATAGAGAAGTTTGCTCCGGGTGAATGTCATCAAAACGGGAAACCTGGCGATGGCGGCTTTCATGGTCAGCCTCGCCGCGAATCAGCTGTATCGTCTGCCAGCCCGCTTCGCGCGCGGCGTCCAGCTCCTGGCGGATATCGGATAGGAACAGCAACTGATCCGGCGGCAAACCAATCTGCTCCGCTATATTGCGGTAGGAGTGCGTTTCCCGCTTCGCGCCAACGTGCGTATCAAAATAACCGCTGAAAAGCCCAGTAATATCACCTTCGTCGCTGTAGCCAAATAACAGTTTCTGCGCGGCGACGGAACCAGAGGAATAAACATAGAGATCAATCCCTTGCGCTTTCCATTGCCGCAACGTGGGCAGCACGTCCGGGTAAAGGTGGCCGGTAAAATCGCCGTTGACGTAGCCGTCGCGCCAGATGTGTCCCTGCAGCGCTTTCAGGGCGGTGGATTTGCGATCTTCCTCCATAAAGCCGAGCAGCACGGCAATCAGCGCGTCCGGGGTCGCCTGCGGCTGTGAAATTTCCGCCCGTAAATCATCCAGGATTGCGCGCACGGGGTCGCTATCAACGCCCGCCTGAACAAAGCTTGCCAGCCGCTCGCGAGCGTACGGGAACAGCACGTTATGCACGAAACGAATGTCGCTGGTTGTGCCTTCTATATCGGTAACAATGGCGCGGATCATCTTCTCTCCAGCAGCCTGCGCTGCATTTCGCATTCAAATAAAAATTCCAGCCCTTCCAGATGACGCTTCGCTTCTTCCACGCTGCGTCCCCAGCAGGTTAGCCCGTGGCCGCGCAGCAAAAAGCCGTAGCGCAGCGGGTTTTCGCGGCTGTAAGCCTCAATGCGCCCGGCCAGCGCGTCGATATCCTGGTCATTATCAAAAAGGGCGATGGGCAGAGTATCAAGATGGGTCGTCTGGCCGCTGAGCGATTTCTGCATTTCATAGCCGCTCAGGCGCAGTTCGCCGCTTTTTTCCACGCGTGAAAGCACCGTCGCGTTAACGGTATGCACGTGCAGCACGGCGGCGGCGTCAGGAAAAAGGCGGTAAATAAGGGTATGCAGACCGGTTTCGGCGGAGGGCTTGCGCCCGGACGGCGCCTTGTTAGTGGCTATCTCCACTTGCAGGAAATCCGCCGTCGTCAGGCTGCCTTTATCTTTGCCCGACTCGCTGAGCCAGCACCAGCGGGCGTCTTCGCGCACCGACATATTGCCGCCGGTGGCCGGAGCCCAGCCTTTGGCGCCTATCCAGTGGCACGCTTCAACAAGCGCGGCCAGTTGCAAATGTTGTGTCATAGCTTTCCTTGTGGCGTGGTGGCGGCAGGAATAATGTTATGGTTTAGACGTCTAAGCGTCTTGATTGCCAAAGCTTAACATCGTGTTATAGTGGCGGCAACACAGGGTAAACAGAAACAGGCGCAAAAGGTTAACCAATAATGAGCATTAAGCCTTTGATTCCCCAGAGTAAACTGCCTTCTCTCGGCACCACGATTTTCACCCGGATGAGCGCACTTGCGCAGCAGCATAACGCGATTAACCTTTCCCAGGGGTTCCCCGATTTTGACGGCCCGCGTTACCTGCAGGAGCGGCTCGCTTACCATGTGGCGCAGGGCGCTAACCAGTATGCGCCGATGACCGGCGTGCAACCGCTTCGCGAAGCGATTGCCGACAAGACCGCAGCGCTTTACGGCCACTATCCCGACCCGACAAGCGATATCACCGTAACGGCAGGCGCGACAGAAGCGCTTTATGCCGCCATTACCGCGCTGGTGCGCCCGGGCGATGAGGTTATCTGCTTCGACCCAAGCTACGACAGCTACGCCCCGGCGGTGCAGCTTGCAGGCGGCGTGCTGAAGCGCCAGGCGTTGCAACCGCCGCATTTTCGCGTCGACTGGGCGCATTTCGCTTCGCTGCTGAGCGAGCGTACGCGGCTGGTTATCCTGAACACGCCGCATAACCCTTCCGCTACCGTCTGGCAAAAAGAGGATTTCGCCGCGCTGTGGCAGGCCATCGCGGAGCGTGAAATTTATGTCTTAAGCGATGAAGTGTATGAGCACATCTGCTTTGCGAAAGAAGGGCACGCCAGCGTGCTGGCGCATCCGCAGCTACGCGAGCGCGCCATCGCCGTCTCCTCGTTCGGCAAAACTTTTCATATGACCGGCTGGAAAGTGGGCTATTGCGTGGCGCCTGCGGCGATCAGCGCTGAGCTGCGCAAGGTACACCAGTACTTAACGTTCGCGGTGAATACGCCTGCCCAACTGGCGATTGCCGATATGCTGCGCAGCCAGCCGGCGCATTATCGCGAATTGCCGGCGTTCTATCAGGCCCGTCGCGACCGCTTTGTTCAGGCGCTGGCGAACAGCCGTTTTGAGATTTTGCCCTGCGAGGGAACCTATTTCCTGCTGGCGGACTACAGCGCTATCTCTGACATGGACGATGTCAGCTTTTGCCAGTGGCTGACAACAGAGGTAGGGGTAGCGGCTATTCCGCTTTCGGTCTTCTGCGCCGATCCGTTCCCGCATAAGCTTATTCGCCTCTGCTTCGCCAAGCAGGAAGCGACGTTGCTCGCTGCGGCGGAAAAACTCGCCGCCATTTAACGCGCTCCCCGGCGCAGGCCGGGGTTACGCGTTTCGCGTTGCGAAATAGCCTTCGATATCGGCGATAAGCTGCGTAACGGCGGGGTTAGCCAGCGCGGCGCGGTTCCAGGCCATGTAATATTCCACTTTCGGCAGCGTAAAGGCGGTCTCCAGGCGCTTAATCGGGAACAGCGATTTGTAACGTTCGTAAGTGGAGCGCGGCAGGATCCCCACCAGTTCGCTTTTGCTTATCATTGCGAGAATCGACATGGCGGAATTGCTGCGAAAGGCTATCCTGCGCTCCGGCAGCGCCTCGTCGGTTTTCACATGGAAATCTTTTTGCCCCTGGCCTGTGCCCTGAAACAGGGTGAATTTCTCCTGCGCCAGCATCACGGCATCGGTTTTTTCCTTCAGGCGCGGATGTTCCACGCCGCACACCAGCACCGTCTCTTCGCTATAACAGGATTTGCAAATAATGGAATGGCTGAGAATAGGCGTCAGTCCAATAATCACATCCGCTTTGCGATAAATAAGCAGGTCTTCCGCCGTCTCATTTTTTAGCGCTGAATCGTAATGAATCAGCTCGTAATCGCTTTGTTGAAAAAACTTTTCCGCAAGCGTCGGGAAAAAATCGATAGCGAGCGACTGGGCGCAATAAATAACGAAACTTTTGCGCAGCGGCGCGCCCTGCATGATGTTGATCGTCTGCTCCAGCTGATTAAGGTTATCCTCAAGATAAATATGCAAATTCGTGCCTACGGTGGTAGGGCTAATGCCTTTGCCGGAGCGGATAAACAGCGGATCGTTGAGCTGATTGCGCAGGCGTTGTAACGACTGGCTGACCGCCGAAGGGGTAAGAAACAGCGCTTCAGCCGCTTTGCTGACGCTGCGATGCAGGTAAATACATTCGAAGATGACCAGCAGATTGAGGTCAAACTTTTTTAAATCCTGAAGATTAGCCATTGCCAGCCTCAGCAATTACAAAAAGCGTTTCGCGCTTCGTTAATTTATTTTAAGAGCATAGCTGAGTTTATAAAAAGTGCGCTGGCAATGCGCCCCGCTTTGTTTTTTATCAATAATACATAGATTTATTTTCCCATCATGGCGGCAAACTTCTCTGCATCCGGCAGGCCTACCACCTGTTGCAGCACATTCTCTTCATTCATGTAATAGATAGCGGGAGTGGCGTTAGCGCCAAGCTCATCCATTAATTTCTGATTCATGTTAACCGCCTTCGCCTGCTCCTCGGGTACGCGCGTCGGCAGCGTTGGAGCCGTTTTACCGCCGGATTGCTCAAACGCCCGCCAGGCTTGCGCTGGATCTTTGGCGCGCAGAATGGCGGCGGCGTAAGCGGGGCTTTCCGGTTTTATCACGCCGACTAAAAGCGTGCGCAGCTCCACTTTGCCAGACTCAACCCAGGGGCGCGCCTGCTGCCAGAACTGGCGGCAATATGGGCAGAAAGGATCGGCGAAAACGTAGATTTTGCGCGGCGCGTCGGCCTTACCGTCGCTTATCCATTTCGCTTTTTCCAGCCGCTGCCACATTTCGCGCCCGGCAGGCACGTAGAGCTCTTGCTCAATGCGTTTTTCGCTCAGGTTGACGCCTTTATCATCGTAGAGGTACCCGGAAATAGCGTGCTTGCCGTCCGGCGTCACGTAAATGGTCACGCCCATCTCCTGGTATTTACCCAGATACCCCGTCATGCCGTTAGGGCCTGGAAAGGTTTTGATAATGGTAACACCTTGTTTTTCTATAGCTTTCACCGGGGCGGGCAGCTCCAGCGCGCTGGCGCAGAAGGGCAGGGTCGAAAGCAGTAGCAGGCGTTTCATAATAAAATCCTTAACGTTAAAGCGGGCGCAGGATATTGATAAGCGATTCCTGTCACAGTCATAGGCAGGAGTTTTCATCGTCCCGATTGCCCTTTGAAAAAGGGAGTGTTTTAATCGCTGGCGCTGCCGGTGCCTTTTGGTAGGCTCGCGTTGCGCTGAATTTCGTTGCGGGGTTTACCGCTCAGAAGGCTGCCCTGCGGGCGGCTTTTTTGTTTTTCGCGTTACGCTTGCGTAAAAGGCAGCACATGGCAGGCGTTGGCCTGGTTTAGTTCACAAATCGGTTAGCGGTGGGTTGTTAGCTATCACTTATTGATTTGATAATGCAAACGCATTGGCACCAATCAATAAACTTCGATAACTTACACACATCGAAAACACGGAGGAAGTATAGATGTCCTTGATTAATACCAAAATCAAACCTTTCAAAAACATGGCGTTCAAAAACGGTGAATTCATCGAAGTTACCGAGAAAGACACTGAAGGCCGCTGGAGCGTATTCTTCTTCTATCCGGCTGACTTTACCTTCGTTTGCCCGACTGAACTGGGCGACGTTGCAGACCACTACGAAGAACTGCAGAAGCTGGGCGTAGACGTTTACTCCGTTTCTACCGACACCCACTTCACCCACAAAGCATGGCACAGCAGCTCCGAAACCATCGCTAAAATCAAATACGCGATGATCGGCGACCCGACTGGCGCCCTGACCCGTAACTTCGAAAACATGCGTGAAGACGAAGGCCTGGCTGACCGTGGCACCTTCATCGTTGACCCGCAGGGTATCATTCAGGCCATTGAAGTTACCGCTGAAGGCATCGGCCGCGACGCGTCTGACCTGCTGCGTAAAATCAAAGCAGCGCAGTACGTTGCCGCTCACCCAGGCGAAGTTTGCCCGGCTAAATGGAAAGAAGGCGAAGCGACTCTGGCTCCTTCCCTCGACCTGGTCGGCAAAATCTAATTTTTCTTCGGCTTTCGCGTCATAGCTGCGTGGGCTGCACGCTCGCGCCCCGGTCACTTACTTTAGTAAGCTCCCGGGGACTTGAGCGCTCGCCGCCTTGCTCTGAAGCGAAAATCCTTTGAAAAATAGATGCTTTATATCGGGTGCAGTTTTGCACCCGATTTTTATCCCGCACACCATGATTCAAGTTGCATTCAGGCAGCGGCAAAAGGCAGCTTGCATGATGATGTTTTAAGCCCAGGAGATTAACAATGCTCGACACAAACATGAAAACCCAGCTCAAAGCCTATCTTGAGCGACTGACAAAGCCTGTTGAGTTGATTGCCACGCTGGATGACAGCGCAAAATCGGCAGAGATCAAGGAACTGTTGGCTGAAATCGCGGAACTGTCAGATAAAGTCTCTTTCAAAGAAGACAACACGCTGGCCGTGCGCAAACCTTCATTCCTGATTACTAACCCAGGTTCTACCCAGGGCCCGCGTTTCGCCGGTTCCCCGCTGGGTCACGAATTTACCTCTCTGGTTCTCGCGCTGCTGTGGACCGGCGGACACCCGTCGAAAGAAGCGAAAGAAATGCTGGAGCAGATAGCCGCGCTGGATGGCGACTTTGAGTTCGAAACCTACTACTCGCTCTCTTGCCACAACTGCCCGGACGTGGTGCAGGCGCTGAACCTGATGTCGGTGCTGAACCCGCGCATCAAGCACACGGCGATTGACGGCGGCGCGTTCCAGAATGAAATCACCGATCGCAACGTGATGGGCGTTCCGGCGGTGTTCCTGAACGGCGTTGAGTTCGGCTCGGGGCGCATGACGCTTGCGGAAATCGTTTCTAAAGTCGATACCGGCGCGGAAAAACGCGCGGCAGAAGCGCTGAACAAACGCGACGCGTTCGACGTGCTGATTGTCGGCTCCGGCCCGGCGGGCGCGGCGGCGGCGGTATACTCCGCTCGTAAAGGCATCCGTACTGGTTTGATGGGCGAGCGTTTCGGCGGCCAGGTGCTGGACACGGTGGATATCGAAAACTATATCTCCGTGCCGAAAACTGAAGGCCAGAAGCTGGCTGGCGCGCTGAAAGCGCACGTCAACGACTATGAAGTCGACGTTATCGACACCCAGAGCGCCACGAAGCTGATTCCGGCGGCGACTGAAGGCGGCCTGCACCAGATTGAAACCGCTTCTGGCGCCGTGCTGAAAGCGCGCAGCATCATCATTGCGACCGGCGCGAAATGGCGCAACATGGGCGTGCCGGGCGAAGAGCAGTATCGCACCCGCGGCGTAACGTACTGCCCGCACTGCGACGGCCCGCTGTTTAAAGGTAAGCGCGTAGCGGTTATCGGCGGCGGCAACTCCGGCGTGGAAGCGGCGATTGACCTCGCAGGCATCGTTGAACACGTTACCCTGCTGGAATTCGCGCCGGAAATGAAAGCCGACCAGGTGCTGCAGGATAAAGTGCGCAGCCTGAAAAACGTCGACATCATTCTGAACGCCATGACCACCGAAGTGAAAGGCGACGGCACCAAACTGACGGGTCTTGAGTACCAGGATCGCGTGAGCGGCTCTATCCATAACCTGGAGCTGGCGGGCATCTTCGTACAGATTGGTCTGCTGCCGAACACCACCTGGCTGGAAGGCGCCGTTGAGCGCAACCGCATGGGCGAAATCATTATCGACGCCAAATGCGAAACCAGCGTGAAAGGCGTGTTCGCGGCGGGCGACTGCACCACCGTACCGTACAAGCAGATAATCATCGCCACCGGCGAAGGGGCGAAAGCCTCGCTCAGCGCCTTTGATTATTTGATCCGCACTAAGACGGCATAATCAAAAAAGTAAGACAGCCTGCGCTGATAAAGCCGCCCTCCGGGGCGGCTTTTTTATTTTTAACGCAGAGGTTTGATTATTCCATCATGCTTGCGTCGCAGCGCTATCCGCCAGGAGGGCGCAGGCTGCCCGCAATGCGGCGAGTATGACGTTTTACTGGCCTTACGCAGGCTCGCTTAGTCCTGTATTTCAGCGCTGCGCTTCTCACCAGGATTATTCTTAAACCGCCAATACCCCAGCGTAGGTAACAGTGCAAGCTCGCGGCTACCCCGTCTACCCTTGAATAATTGCCGGGCTCATCGCCTTGCGACACCATTCACTTATCCGCCAGGAGGTCGACATGAAAGCGCTGACGTACCACGGCCCTCATAATGTCAAAGTTGAAAACGTCCCGGATCCCATTATCGAAGCGCAGGATGATGTGATTTTACGCGTCACCGCCACTGCGATTTGCGGCTCCGATTTGCACCTTTATCGCGGCAAAATCCCTCAGGTGAGCCACGGCGATATCTTCGGCCATGAATTTATGGGGGAGGTGGTAGAGACCGGTCGCGACGTGAAAGACCTGCGTAAAGGCGACCGCGTGGTGATCCCTTTTGTTATCGCCTGCGGCGAATGTTTTTTCTGTAAGCTCCACCAATACTCCGCTTGTGAAACCACCAACCCCGGGCGTGGCGCCATCCTTAACAAAAAAGAGATAACGTCGCCCGCCGCACTCTTCGGCTTCAGCGGCCTGTATGGCGGCGTGCCGGGCGGCCAGGCGGAATATGTACGCGTGCCGAAAGGCAACGTCGGCCCGCTCAAAGTGCCGCCGGTGCTTTCGGATGACAAAGTGCTGTTTCTCTCCGACATTCTGCCTACAGCCTGGCAGGCGGTAAAAAATGCGCAGGTTGGAAAAGGCTCCAGCGTTGCTATCTTCGGCGCCGGTCCGGTGGGGCTGCTCTGCGCCGCCTGCGCCCGCCTGCTGGGGGCGGAGCAGATCTTTAGTATCGACCACAATAATTACCGCCTGGCATTCGCCAAAGAACGCTACGGCGCTATTCCTATCAACTTTGACGATAACGACGATCCGGCCGCGTTTATCATCGAAAACACAACGGGCAACCGCGGCGTTGACGCCGTCATTGACGCCGTCGGGTTTGAGGCTAAAGGCAGCCTGACCGAAACCGTGCTGAGCAACCTGAAAATTGAAGGCAGCAGCGGTAAAGCGCTGCGCCAGTGCATCGCGGCGGTGCGCCGCGGCGGGGTAGTCAGCGTGCCGGGCGTGTATGCGGGCTTTATCCACGGCTTTCTGTTTGGCGACGCCTTCGACAAAGGGCTGACGTTCAAAATGGGCCAGACGCACGTTCAGGCATGGCTGCCGGAGCTGCTGCCGTTAGTTGAAAAACGGCTGCTGACGCCCGAAGAAATCGTCACCCACTATTTACCGCTGGAAGATGCGGTGCACGGCTACAAGGTTTTCGAGAAGAAAGAAGAGGAGTGCCGCAAGGTCATTCTTGTGCCGGGCGCCGCCACGCCGGAAGCCGCCCGCGAACGCGCAAGCGCGCTTAGCAATACGCCGCTGGAGCCGCTAAACCCGGTACAGCCGTAACCCGTCGCGCCGCTGCATCGTCAGCGGCGTTTTTTTGCCTGTCCAAAGCAAAAGCGCTGAAGGTTCGCTGAAGGGCGCGCAGCGTCGTAAACGCTCGATAAAAACGGAAAGAGGATGCGGGGCATCCTCTGAACAGGCTTAGCGGTGGTACTCGCCCGCCGCTTCAGGCTGGTAGAGCAGCTCAAGCACTTCAAGATGGGTTTCGCTGCCGTCCGGCAGCGGCCAGCGGATGGCGTCGCCCACGCGCAGCCCCAGCAGCGCCGCGCCCACTGGCGCCATAACGGAGAGCTGTGACGTGCTGTCGGTCACCTGCGCCGGGTAAGCCAGGGTGCGCAGATAGACCTCTCCGCTGGTCAGGTCGCGAAACTTGACCTGGCTGTTCATGCTCACCACATCGGCGGGCAGCGCTTGCGGGCGGCAGATCTGCGCGCGGTCAAGTTCCTCGTTTAACGCCTGAGCGACAGGCAAACCGGCGAAGGCGGGCTTCTCAAGCAGCATATCGAGACGCTCGGCGTCGAGTTCGTTAATGATAATGGCAGGTCGGGACATATTTACTCCATGTCGATACTTACGGCCAGGCCGCTAAAAGGTGTCCAAAGAAAAACCCCCACCGCCAAAACGATGAGGGTCTCCTTGAGGGGATGATACTGAGCCGCGCCCGCCGTTTAAAGTGACTCAGCTCACAGAACGCGCCTTACAGCAGCACGCTGCCAATAGCGGCCAGGACAAAGGCGATGGAGCCGAGCAGGGTTTCCATAACAGTCCAGGTTTTCAGCGTGGTTTTCTCGTCCATCTCCAGGAAGCGGCCCACCAGCCAGAAGCCGGAGTCATTCACGTGCGACAGCACGGTCGCGCCGCCTGCGATGGCGATAACGATAAAGCAAAGGTCGAACTGGCTTAAGCCAGGTGTGGCCTGCACCATCGGCGCGACCAGCGCGGCGGTGGTGGTCAGCGCGACCGTTGCGGAGCCCTGCGCCACGCGAAGCGCGGTAGAGATAACAAACGCCGCGAGAATAACGGGCATGCCGGTATCGGAGAGCACGCCCGCCAGCGCGTCGCCAATGCCGCTTGCGCGCAGCACGCCGCCGAACATGCCGCCCGCGCCCGTCACCAGAATAATGCCGCAGATGGGGCCGAGCGCGCCGTCGCAAATTTTCTCCAGATGCTGGCGGCTGTGGTTGCGGCTAAAGACCATCAGCGCAAAGAAAACGGTGATAAGCAGCGCCACCGGGGTTTTCCCGAGCATGCGCAGGAAGTTGACCACCGTATTGTCGGCGCTTACCCAGCCGAGCACTTTGGCGGTGTTCAGGCCGGTATCAAGGAAAATCAGCGCCAGCGGCAGCAGCAGGATAGTGAGCACCATGCCGAAAGAGGGCGGACGGTGGTCTTTATCCATTTCCACGTCGCCCAGGAATGAGGTGGGCAGCTTCACATTAAATTTTTTACCGGCATAGAGACCGAACAGGTAGCCGCCGATGTACCACGTAGGCAGGGCGACGATAAGCCCCAGAATCACCAGCAGGCCGATGTTGGCGCCGAGCAGCTCGCTTGCGGCGACCGGGCCCGGATGTGGCGGCACCAGCGCATGCATAACGGCAAACGCGCCTGCCGCCGGGAAGGCGTATTTCAGCGTTGAGCCGCCGAACTGTTTCGCCACGCTGAAGATAATCGGCAGCATCACGACCAGGCCTGCGTCGAAGAAGATAGGGAAGCCAAACAGCAGCGAGGCGATGCCGAGGGCGAACGGCGCGCGATGTTCGCCAAATTTATTAATCAGCGTATCGGCGAGCACTTTCGCGCCGCCGGAAACTTCCAGCAGGCGGCCAATCATCGCGCCAAGGCCCACCAGCAGCGCCACGCCTGCAAGCGTGCTGCCAAAGCCGGTCAGAATGGTCGGCACGATTTTATCGAACGGCACTTTGGTGACCAACGCCACCACGATGCTCACCAGCGTCAGCGCCAGAAAAGCATGCACCTTAAAGCGCATGATGAGCACCAGCAGAAGGGCCACTGCGGCGGCGGCGATACCGAGCAGGGTCCCCGCGCCGTAAACAGCAGTTATTTCCGTCATCTTTATTATTTCCTCAGAAGTAGAGTAGAGAGGCGGAGTGCCGGAGCGTTGCCTTCTCTGATACCGGTAACATGATATCGGTAACATGCAAGGTAATGTAAATAACCCTTGACATGTTTATTAACAATTTGCGACAGACTTCAAACTCCGTCTTTTATCCCGTAACCGGTCCGGAAAGGGTAAATAGTAGTCGTAAAACCGCTCTCTGCCTCTCGCCGCGGCACTGCAAACGTCTCATAGTCCATCTCGCCGTTTTTTGCGCAGCTTTTTTTTAGGAAATGCGCAGAAATGTCGGCCATATCCAGCTTTTAAGCAGCGAATATTCATGATCTTTGCCGCTTAACGCTTTCATTAACTAGCTTTTTTATAGGTGATTTTCTGTACACCTTTCCGATTACGGCGGCGCAACGCCACCTCTGTCTGACTACAGCTCATAAGAGGAAATGATGAAAAAGCTGACGTTAAGTGTCATAACCGTGGCGCTGGCGGGAACCAGCCATTTCGCTTTTGCCGATACCCTGCGCATGGAATGTCCTGTTTCACCTGGCGGCAAACAATATTGCCAGTACATCAAAGAGCGGTTTGAAAAGCAGACCGGCAACCAGCTTGAATTTATCGAATTCCCGGCCGCTTCGGATGAAAAGCTGGCGTTGCTCCAGCAGCTTTTCGCCGCGAAAGATGAAAAAGCGGTCGACGTGTTTGAATCCGACACTATCTGGGTGGGGCTGCTCGATAAGCAAACGCTCGACCTCACCGACGCGATGGGCAACCAGAAAGATCAGTTCTTCGAAGGGCCGTGGCAAAACGACACGGTTAACGGCCGCCTGAAGGCTATCCCTAACTACATCGACACCGGCGTGCTCTTTTACCGCAAAGATTTGCTGGAGAAATATAACGAGCAGCCGCCCAAAACCTGGGAAGAGATGACGCGCATCGCGACCAAAATTCAGGCCGAAGAGCGCAAGGCGGGCCGCAAGAACTTCTGGGGATACATTTTCCAGGGCAAATCTTACGAGGGGCTGACCTGCAACGCGCTGGAGTGGGTGCAGTCTTACGGCGGCGGTTCTTTTGTTGATGAAAAAGGGAACGTGACCATCAATAACGAGAAGGCGGCCCGGGCGTTTGATATGGCGAAAAGCTGGATCGGCACCATCTCGCCGAAAGGGGTGCTGGGCTACAAAGAGGAGGAGTCGCGCACCGTCTTCCAGAATGGCGACGCGCTCTTTATGCGCAACTGGCCTTACGTCTGGCAGCTCTCGCAGGCGCAAGACAGCCCGCTGAAAGGCAAAGTCGGCGTCGCGCCGCTGCCAGCAGGCGAAGGGGGACAGAGCGCCACGGCGCTGGGCGGCTGGCAGTGGTCGGTTAACGCCAACACCAAAAACCCGCAGGCGGCGATTGAGCTGCTGAAAACCCTCACCGATGACGATTCGCAGAAAACGCGACTGAAAATCATCGGGCATGCGCCTACCCGCGTCGCGCTTTATGAAGATAAAGAGGTACTGGCCATGGCGCCGCAGCTCACCATGTTCCGCGATATTTTCGCCAAAGCCGCGCCGCGCCCGGCGACGGTGACCAAAGCCCAGTATCCGCGCGTTTCCAACGCCATTTTCAACGTGACCTTCAGCGTGCTGAACGGCAAAGAGGATGGCAAGAAGGCGGCGGCGGACCTGGAGCGGCGGCTTAACCGGGTGAAAGGCGCCGGCTGGCGGTAAGGTTTTGCCGCAATAGCCCCTCGCCATGCCCCTCTCTTCAACGGAACGAGGTAACCGGCAGGTAAGCGAGGCCCGTTTGTCTGGCCTTTCGCACCAGGGGAGAGGGCCGGGGCGAGGGGCCTGCCCGGACAAGATAGCCGTTGTTTCTCTGACTACGGAGCGCTTATGAAATCCGATAGCCTTACGCAACCTGTTACTGCGCCTGCCCGCAAGCTCACCTGGCATCAGCGCCGCCGTCGCGTGGCGTGGGGGCTTATCCTGCCGGCGCTGCTGTTGCTGGCGCTGGCGGCGGGCTGGCCGCTCTTTCGCACCATCTGGTTTAGCTTTACCAACGCCATGCTGGATAACCCCGGTGAGTATGAAATGGTCGGCCTCGCCAACTATTACGCGATGCGCGACGACACCGCCATTGGCGTACTCAGCGACCCGCTCTGGTGGCAGGCGGTAGGCAACACCCTCTGGTTTACCTTCACCTCAGTGGCGCTGGAGCTGCTGCTCGGCATGCTGCTGGCGCTGCTGATGAATGAAAAATTCCGCGGCCAGGGGCTGGTGCGCACCGCCATTCTGGTGCCCTGGGCGATCCCTACCATCGTCAGCGCCAAGATGTGGGGCTGGATGTTCCACGATCAGTACGGCGTGGTGAACGACCTGCTTGGCGCCATTGGTCTGCCTTCCCATCTCGCCTGGATTGCCGAACCTTCGCTCTCCATGTGGGCGGTGGTGATAGCCGATGTCTGGAAAACGACGCCGTTTATGGCGCTGATGCTACTTGCCGCGCTGCAGCTTATTCCGGCGGATCTCTATGAAGCGGCGAAGGTGGATGGCGCGAGCCCGTGGCAGCGCTTTAAGCGCATCACGCTGCCGCTCATTATGCCCGCTCTGGTGGTGGCGCTGATTTTTCGCATCATGGACGCCATGCGCGTCTTCGACCTTATCTACGTGCTGACCTCCAACAGTGAGGCGACGATGTCTATTTCCGGCTATGCCCGTGAACAGATCGTCTCGTATCAGGATATGGGCGTCGGCTCGGCGGCGTCGGTGCTGGTCTTTATGATGGTGGCGGGCATTGCCGCCTGTTTTATCCGCGTTTCACGGCTTAACGAGAAGGAGAAACGCTGATGAAAACCACCCGCTGGCAGCGCAAGGCGGCGTTTAAGGCGCTAATTTTCTTTGGCGCGCTACTCGCCTGCTTGTTCTGCGTTTTCCCGTTTTACTACGCCATTCTTACCTCGCTGCGCACCGGCCAGGAACTCTTCCTGCCTTCCTATCTGCCTACTGGCTGGCACTGGGATAACTATGTGGTGGCGCTGGTGGATAACGGCATCGCCCGCAGCCTGCTTAACTCGGTGCTGGTGGCGACGGTGACGGTGGGGCTCTGTTTGCTGGTCTCCATTACCGCCTCGTTCGCCCTGGCCCGGGTGCCGTTTCGCGGGCGCAAGGTGCTGCTGTTCACCATCCTTTGCGTATCGATGTTCCCGCAGGTGGCGGTGCTCACCGGCATGTTCGAACTGGTGCGCTTTCTCGGGCTTTATGACTCGCTCGGCGCGCTGGTGCTCTCTTACACCACCTTTTCGCTGCCCTTTACCGTCTGGGTGCTGACCACCTTTATGAAGTCGATTCCGGTGGAGCTTGAAGAGGCGGCCATCGTCGACGGCGCGAAAACCGGCACCATTATTCGCCGCGTTTTCGCGCCGATACTGGCGCCAGCGCTGGTCACTACCGGCCTGCTGGCGTTTATCGGCGCGTGGAACGAATTCATGTTCGCGCTCACGTTTATTATCTCCGGCGACAAGCGCACCGTGCCGGTCGCCATCAGTCTGTTTAGCGGCGCGTCGAGCTTTGAACTGCCGTGGGGCAGCATTATGGCGGCCTCGGTGGTGGTGACGCTGCCTATCATCATCCTGGTGCTGGTGTTCCAGAAACGCATCGTCAGCGGCCTGACCAGCGGCGCGATTAAGGGGTAAACCATGGCGCAATTACGCTTAGAGAAGATACAAAAACGCTACGGCTCCCATGCGGAGGTGATCAAACCGCTCGATTTGCAGATCAACAGCGGCGAGTTCGTGGTGGTGGTGGGGCCGTCAGGCTGCGGAAAGTCAACGCTGCTGCGCCTGGTGGCGGGGCTTGAAGAGATAACCGACGGCGACATGTTTATCGATAACGCGCGGGTCAACGATGATTCGCCTTCCGAGCGCGGCATCGGCATGGTTTTTCAGTCTTACGCGCTCTACCCGCATATGACGGTTTACCAGAATATGGCCTTCGCGCTGGAGATGGCGAAGCTTTCGCAAAAAGAGATAGACGAGCGGGTGCAGGAGAGCGCGCGCATTCTGCAACTGGAGCACCTGCTGGACCGGCGGCCGAAGGATCTCTCTGGCGGCCAGCGCCAGCGCGTGGCGATAGGGCGGGCGATTGTCCGCGAGCCAAGCCTGTTTCTCTTCGACGAGCCGCTCTCTAACCTCGACGCCTCGCTGCGCGTGCAGATGCGCATGGAGATTGCGGCGCTGCACAAGCGCATTAACGCCACTATTCTCTACGTCACTCACGATCAGGTTGAAGCGATGACGCTTGCCGATCGCATCGTGGTGCTCAACCAGGGGCGAATCGAGCAGGTCGGCACGCCGCTTGAGTTGTACGACGCGCCGCAAAACGTCTTTGTCGCCCAGTTTATCGGCTCGCCTAAAATGAATCTTATCCATGGCAAGCTCTTGCGCGGCGGCGAGTTTGACTGCGAGGTGGAGCTTGAGAATCGTCAGCGCATCCGGCTGCCGGTGGATGCGCGCCGGGCGGGCGACGGCGAGGCGGTGCGGCTTGGCATTCGCCCGGAACATCTGGAGATAGTGGATCTCGCCGGGGCCGATGTGGAAGGGGAAGTGTTGTTTGTCGAACATATGGGCAACGAGACGCTGTTGTACGTTAACGGCGGCTACGGCGCAGAACCGCTGGTGATGCGCCATACTGAAAGGCTGGAAGTGCAGCCCGAACAGCACGTAGGGCTAAGGCTTTCACCCGAGCATTGCTATTTATTTGATAGTTCGGGCGTGGCGTTTCCACGGCTGAAGATCCCGCAACAACGGCACTGACTGAAGGGAGCGCGATGAAAGCAATCGACAAGAAATGGTGGCACAACGCGGTGGTCTACCAGATTTACCCGCGCAGTTTTATGGACGCCAATGGCGACGGCGTGGGCGATCTGGCAGGCATCATCAGCAAACTCGACTATCTCCAGCAGCTTGGCATTAACCTTATCTGGCTCTCCCCGGTTTACAAATCGCCGATGGATGACAACGGATATGACATCTCCGATTACGACGATATCGCCGACGAGTTCGGCACCCTGGAGGAGATGGAGCGGCTGATTCAGGAAGCGAAGGCGCGCGATATCCATATTCTGATGGATCTCGTGGTGAACCATACCTCGGACGAACATCCCTGGTTTATTGAAGCGAAAAAGGGCACGGATAACCCTTACCGCGATTTTTACATCTGGCGCAAACCGGCGCCGGACGGCGGGCCGCCCAATGACTTCCGCTCCTATTTTGGCGGCAGCGGTTGGGCGTATGACGACGCGAGCGGCGAATATTATCTGCATCAATTTTCAGTGCGTCAGCCCGATCTCAACTGGGACAACCCCCGCGTGCATGAAGAGGTGCATGCCATGATGAACCGCTGGCTCGATCGCGGCATCGGCGGTTTTCGCATGGACGTTATCGATCTTATCGGCAAAGAGGTCGATAAGCAGATCATGGCCAACGGCAAAAACCTGCACCTGTTGATCCGCCAGATGAACCGCGCCACGTTCGGCCCGCGCGATTCCATTACCGTCGGGGAAACCTGGAGCGCCACGCCGGAGGATGCGCTGCTCTACAGCGACCCGGCGCGGGAAGAGCTTTCCATGGTCTTTCAGTTCGACCATATCAAGCAAACCTGGGATGAAGTGCACGGCAAATGGCGCAGCCGGCCGTTTGAGCTTTCGCGTTTCAAGCAGAGCATTGACACCTGGCAGACGGCGCTCGCCGACCGCGGCTGGAACTCGCTTTTCTGGAGCAACCACGACCTGCCGCGCGCGGTGTCGAAATTCGGCAACGATGGCGAATACCGCGAAGTGTCCGCCAAAATGCTCGCCACCGCGCTGCACTGTCTGAAGGGGACGCCCTATATCTATCAGGGCGAAGAGATAGGCATGACCAACGTGCGCTTCTCGACTCTTGAAGAGTACCGCGACATCGAAAGCCTGAACCTTTACCGCGAGCGCGTGGCAAGCGGGGTAACTCACGATGAAATGATGACCGGCATCTACGCCAACGGGCGCGACAACGCCCGCACGCCGATGCAGTGGGACGCCAGCCCCAACGCGGGCTTCACCACCGGCACGCCGTGGCTCGGGGTGAACCCCAACTATGAAACCATCAACGTCGCCCAGGCGCTCAGCGAGCCGGACTCCATTCTCTGGCACTACCAGAAGCTGGTGGCGCTGCGTAAGCAGTATCCGATCCTGGTCTATGGCGATTATCAAATGCTCTTTGCCGACCACCCGGAAGTGTTTGCCTGGGTACGCCGCTACGAGGGCGAACTGCTGTTGGTCATTAACAACTTTTTCGGCAACCACCTCACGCTGCCCATTCCTGAGCAGATGCAAAGCTGGCACGGCGACTGTTTAATCAGCAACTACGCGCCCCGTGATCAGCTGGCCGTGAGCCTGGAGTTACAGCCGTATGAATCTTTTGCGCTGCTTATTCGTAATGGGGAGGCTTAATGGGTGAGGCAATCACGCCGGTGCGCGAGCGCTGGTGGAAAGAAGCGGTGGCTTATCAGGTCTATCCGCGCAGCTTTAAGGACAGCAATGGCGACGGCATCGGCGATTTAAACGGCGTGACCGAAAAGCTGGATTACTTAAAAGACCTTGGCATCGATCTCATCTGGATCTGTCCGATGTATCGCTCGCCGAACGACGATAATGGCTACGACATCAGCGATTATCACGCCATTATGGAAGAGTTCGGCACCATGGCCGATTTCGACCGTCTACTGGAAGAGACGCACGCGCGCGGCATGCGGCTTATCCTTGATCTGGTGGTGAACCACACCTCCGATGAACACCCGTGGTTTCTTGAATCACGCGCATCGAAAGATAACCCGAAGCGCGACTGGTATATCTGGCGCGACGGCAAAAACGGCGCGGAGCCGAATAACTGGGAATCCATCTTCAGCGGCTCCGCCTGGGAGTATGACGAGACGACCAACCAGTATTTCATGCACCTCTTTAGCCGCAAACAGCCCGATCTCAACTGGGAAAACCGCGAGATGCGCACGGCGGTCTACGAGATGATGCGCTGGTGGCTCGACAAAGGCATCGACGGTTTTCGCATCGACGCCATTTCGCACCTGAAAAAAGAGCCGACGCTCGCCGACGTGCCGAACCCGGAGAACTTGCCCTATGCGCCCTCGATGGTCAGCCATCTGAACTATGACGGCCTGCTCGACTATGTGGACGATATCTGCGGCAACGTTTTTAACCACTATGACATCGTGACCGTGGGTGAAATGAACGGCCTGGACGCGGTGCATGCTGAAGAGTGGGTGGGAGAGAACCGCGGGCGACTCAATATGGTGTTTCAGTTTGAACATGTGCGCCTGTGGGAGCCGCAGGCGGGGCTGCGGCCAACGCCCGCCGTGCTGAAAAAAATCTTCACCAGCTGGCAGGAGGCGCTGGAGGGCAAAGGCTGGAACGCGCTCTACGTGGAGAACCACGACGTAACGCGCATTACCTCGCGCTGGGGCGATACCGAGCATCACTGGCGCGAAAGCGCTACCTGCATCGCGGCGATGTACTTTCTGATGCAGGGCACCCCTTTTATCTACCAGGGGCAGGAAATCGGCATGACCAATACCCGCTTTGCGAGTCTTGCCGATTTCGACGACGTGTCGGCGAAAAACAAAGCCAAAGACCTTAAGCGGATGGGGATGAGCGATGCGGAAATTATTGCGTTTCTTACCCGCACCGGGCGCGATAACTCGCGCACGCCGATGCAGTGGGACAGCTCGCCGCACGCGGGCTTCAGCACCCACCAGCCCTGGCTTAAGGTAAACCCGAATTTTGAAATGATTAACGTGGAGAACCAGCTGCACGATCCGCAGTCGGTGCTCAACTTCTATCGCCAGATGATCCACCTGCGCAAGCGGGAAAAAGCGCTGGTTTATGGCCGCTACGACCTGCTGTTGGACGATCACGAGCAGATTTACGCTTACAGCCGTCTCTACGGCGACGAGCGCTTCGTGGTGCTGTGCAATATGTCGGGCAAGGCGGCAGTCTGGGATGAAGAGGCGTTAACGCTTGAGGGCGCGCAATGCGTGCTGGCGAACGTCGCCGAGTGGGAAGAGGGCTACCGCCTGCGCGCCTGGGAAGCGCGGGTTTATAAATTCAGCTGATTTTCCGGATATTCAGCGGCAGCCAAAGGTTGCCGCGTTTTTATTTCTTATGGCTGTAAACACCCTCACCATCGCATTAATTAAATAATCACATTCAGTAATTATATTGTTTTTGATTAATCTGCTGTGCAAAGTCATTATTTGCGCTGAGTTTGATCTACCTCTAAAGAATTATTCTCTCGATTTTCCCTTTCGTGACCGATGTTAATACCGCCAGCGTTATATTTCGCGACACTGCCTGCAATTAATAAGCCCTTGCAGGGACAGCCGCGGCGATGCAGCCCGAGCTTATTAGCTTTATCGCCGGGCCCCCCCTTTTCCAGGCGCAGATAAAAACAGGTTTCCGCTATACCATCACAGCGGAAAGGCGAAATGACGGTTTAAGGAGTTACCCATGCGTCTTGTTGTGCTAATCGCGGCGACGTTCGCTGCCGCCGGGTTGTGGACGTTGCCTGCCGAGGCGCGGCTTAGTGACGACCAGGTCAAAGCCCAAATGATTAAGGAATCGATAGCGGATTATTCCGGCAACTGCCCGTGCCCTTATAACAGCATGCGCAACGGCCGCAGCTGTGGCGGGCGCAGCGCCTGGAGCCGACCGGGCGGCGAATCGCCGCTGTGCTATAAAGAGGATATTACGCCAGCAATGGTGAAAGCCTGGCGCGAGGCCAACGAGGGATAAAAACGCAAACGCCAGGGCGGCGTTGCGCCGTGCCGCCCTGCAAACGTCTTCGGCTTAACCTCTTGCCGAAGCGCGTCTTGTCTTAATAGCCCACTTCATCCAGCACAAACTGCTTGCCGCAGTTGCCCGGATGCGGCTGCGGGGCAAAAGAGGCGGGCGAGAGCGGGGCATTGATGCTCGCCGCGTTAAGGGAAATCTGCATTTCGGTCAGGTAGGCAGGGTTGCCGCTGCAGGTGAGTTTCACCGCTTTCACGCTGCCGTTGCCCCAGGCTCTGGCCAGCGCTTTATCAAAATCCGCCCGGCGAATGGTTTTACCGTAGTTGTCGGCAAGGAAAGCACCGAGCGCGCTCTGCTTAATTTCGCCATTCAGGCGCACCATGGCGCCGAAATAGGCGTCCGGGTCGAAGCCGAAGCAGACGCCGTGCTTGGCGTATTCGTAACGCTCAAGACAGGAGTCGCCTCCGGCGCCGGGCATCACTTCGCTCAGGCGTGCGGCGGATTCCAGCGACAGCCCGGTTTCCGCGGCGGCGCATTTTCTGGCAGGGCTTGCCATCGGCATATCCGGGATCGGGCGGGTGGCGCAGCCATAGCGCATCCAGCGTCGTTCATCGACGCCCCGCGCGGCGATAGACTTCGGCAGGCCGGGCCACAGGCCGTGCGCGGTCAGGTAAGTGCGCTTATCGTCCTGCTCTTTTTGCGTGCTGCACTCCTGAGGTTCGTCCCGCTTGCGGTCATGCATGCTCTGGCAAAAGCCGGTTTGCCAGGAGAGCGCCAGCACGTAGCGGTCAAAATCCTGATATTTTTGCGCCACCAGCGGCTTCGCTTCCGCTATCAGCGGTTTCGTTTCCGCCGCCTGGGCGATATGCCATCCTGACAACATCAGCCCGCAAAGGGCTACGTTTCGCATCCTGAACATTCTGTTTCTCAATATTTGAAAGCGTTTAATTATTACTATTTATTTAAACACAAAAAGCGCCCGCAGGCGCTTTTCATCACGACAGGTGTTACTGCGCAAGCGCGGCGGAAGGCACCAGCAGCTGGGTGGCGATAATCACCACGAGCAGGCCTACGACAACCGGGACTGACGTGCGCTTCACCACTTCAAAAGGCGAGATTTTTGCCATCCCGGCCACTGCGACCACGACGCCTGAAACCGGTGAAATGGTGCGGCCAAGGTTTGAGGCCTGCAGCATAGGAATCGACAGGTAGGCGGGGTTGATGCCGGAGCTGTGGGCAAGTTTCGGGATCATCTCCACGAAGGCATAAAACGGCGCGTTGCCGGAGCCGGTCGTCATGGCGGCGAGCATGGTCAGCGTCACCAGCACCAGCATCAGAATAATGCTGGCGGAGCCAAACGAGGTGGCGATAGAGATAAGGCTTTCGATAAAGCCGATGGCGCTTAACCCCTGAGCGAAAACGCCGGCGGCGACCAGCAGGATCACCACGCCTGCAAACGCGTCCGCCATGCCGCGATAGGCGACCTCAAGCCCGGAAAAGACCTTTTGCGTATTGAAGCCGCGAAAAAATTCGATCACCGCGCTCAGCAAAATGCACAGCACCAGAATCGTGATGATATGCAGTTGCGGCCCCCATTTGCCGTCGAAAATCAGCACCCCGAGGATAGGCGTAAAGGGCAGGATGGCGTAAAACGACGGCGCCGTGGTTTCGATGTCGCTAACGTCCAGCATCTCGTGGCTTACCTGCTCTTTTTTATCGAGATAGCGCTGCCAGAAAAAGTGAGCAATCGCCATGGCGATAATCGCGGCGATGGAAATCGGCAATGTGGTTTTAAACGCGAAATCGATAAGCGGCATTTCGGCGGCTTTAGCGGCCAGCACCACGTCGCCGGAGGTGGGCGAAAGAATGATCGCCGCAGGCGAGGCGCAAATGGCGGCGGCAGCGCCGCGGCTGATGCCGACGTTCACCATCACCGGAAAGAGCGTGGCCATAAGCAACACGCCAAGGCCGGTTGCTGAAGAGACGGCGAGCGACATCAGGCAGGCGACGAAATAGGCGGCAATCATCAGCAGATAAGGGGAGTTGATGTAGCGCAGCGGCTTTGACGCGAGCTTAACCACCATATCGTTCGCGCCGATGTGGGTCATGTAAGCGGCAAACCCGCACAGCATCATAATCATCATGCCGAGATCGCCGCCGCGGCTCATCAGCAAGATTTTGACATATTCGACGATATCGGTGGCGGTATAACCGGTGGACTCGCTGCTGGCCGGTAAAACCTGATGACCCATCAGCGCGCTGATGATTAACAAAAGCAGGCCGCCGACAAATAACACGCCGGTGGCGGAATAGCCTTTAATGATATAACGCGCCACACCGGCAATGACGATGACGCCGATAAAAAGCTCCAGAAGTATTTGCATAAATTCCTCTGCTAATCGCGGCCCGCGACAGGGCGCCCGAATAACAAGTCATAATAAGAAAGGGGGAAGAAACGCAACGAATGTGCCTAAATCTTCAACGCGTTTAGCTGATAAAAATCAACGAAAAGCGTGGTTGCGTGCAATTTTGTACCGTAGCTGAAAAGGTAAGTAAATAATTATACGGGCCAGTTTCACCTAAGGGAGGTTATTAGCGTGCGTCAATTGTTAGCGAAGAGGTAAATAATGTCGTGGGGAAAATGGCCTGAATGTTAATTAAAGGTGTTTTTTAGCGGGCCGTATGCAAAAGCCTTAAAAAGGCGTGTCTAAGTGAATCTCGCCTCGTTATACTCCCGATAATTTCTATTCATAAAGTGAATGTATGCCGACGCTGTTTGCCAGAATCAAAAGTCTGCGCGCGCTCCGTCAGCACCTGTTAAGGCTGCTGTTGGCGCTGGGCTTTTTGTTTATCGGCAGCCAGCTTGCTCTCGCCTCCCATGATTGCGGGCTGGCGATTAGCGGCGATACGGTCATGGCGCAGCACATCGGGCATCTGCAAAGCCCGGCGATGCCCGACGCTCATGCCAAATCCCCCGCCTGTGAAAAACACTGCGTGCCGGATCTCGCGCAAAAAGAGACCGTGCATCTCTCTCTTACGGCGCTGCCGGTTGCCGATACGCTGGCTGTGGCGCAGCCGCCTTGCCCGCCCGTTATCGCTTCTCACTGGTCGCTTACCCCTCCCGCAGCAGGGCCGCCGGCAACGCTTCGTTTTTGCCGGTTTCGCGAATAGATCCAGAACTGTCGTGCCTTTACCGGGCTCAGGCCCTTTTACCGACTGAATTCTGGAGAAAATTATGTCTCGCTTAGTGTTTTGCGTTTTACTGGCGGCCGTTGCCGCGTTGACTTCCTTTTCCGCGTTTACCGCACCGCATCATGATATGCATCAGATGGCGTCAGCTGACGCGTCCGTATACGCCTCTCAGGGCATTGTGAAGAAGGCGGACGCGCAAGGCGTCGCTATCGCCCATCAGGCTATTCCCGCGCTTAACTGGCCGCCGATGACCATGACGTTCGCCCAGCCCGCCACGCCGGTGGCGCTAAAACCGGGCGATGCCGTGGCGTTCACCTTCCGCCAGACGGCCGGGGGATATCAGCTCCTTTCCGCATCGCCTGCGAAGTAAAACGGAGGCGTGATGAAACTAACAACCCTGAGCCTCTGGCTCGCAGGGGGCGTGCTCGCCTGCGTCTGTTTCGCCGCAGAGGCGGCGCCGTGGACGCTGGAGCAAACCCTGAGCGCCGCACAGCGCTACTCCGCCGGGCTTTCCGCCAGCCGCAACGAAGAGCGCGCCTGGCGCGCCATGGCGGACTCGGCGCGCGAACTGCCGGACCCGAAACTGAAAGTGGGTATTGAAAACGTCCCGGTGGAGGGCGGCAATGCCCGTCGCTTCACGCGCGACGGCATGACCATGCAGCGTATCGGCGTAATGCAGGAGTATGTCAGCGGCGAAAAGCGCGAACGTAAAGCCCAGACCCTTATCGCCGAATCCGCCAGCGTCCGGGCCAAAGTGGATGTCATTCTCGCCGCCCTGCAACGCGATGCGGCGCAGGCCTGGCTTGATCTCGCCCTGTCGCAAAAAGCGCTGCAGGCGGCGCAACGGTTGGTCGTGGAAACCGAACGCCAGCTGCCCGCACAAAAAGCGGGGGTCGGCGCCGGGGAAACGTCCGCCGCTTCCGTGGTGGAGCTGCAGATGGCGCTGGCGGCGCTTCGCGATAATGTCACCCTTGCTGAGCGCGACGTTACGCTTGCCAGAACGCGGCTGCTGCAATTAACGGGCGAGGAGATTACTGACGCGCGCGGTCCGCTGCCGCGCTATCAGCGGTTGCCCGCCGACCCTGCCGCGCTTGAACAGGCGGTCGCGCAGCACCCGGAGCTTGCGCTCGCCGCACGGGAAGCGGAGGTTGCGAAAGCCCGCTCCGCCCAGTCTGCGGTGGCGGCCAAACCGGATGTGGGCGTGGAGGTGTGGTATGGCAAACGTGCACAACGGGAAGAGGATATGGCGGGCATTATGGTGACCGTCGATCTGCCGCTGTTCCAGGGGCACCGCCAGCAAAAGGATTACGCCGCCGATCTCTCCCGCGCCTATGAGGCGAACGACAAGCTGGCGCAGGTGACGAGGGATGAGATAGCCCGGGTGCGCACGCTGCTTGCGGAGTATCAGGCTGCGCAGACGCTCTGGACTCGTCAGCGGCAGGAGATAGTTCCGCTGCAGCGCCAGCGGCTCGCTTTGCTGGAGGCGCAATATCGCGCAGGGGAAAGCGATATTGCCGCCGTGCTGGCGGCGCGGCGCGACGTGCTGAACAGCGAAACCAGCGCCATCAGCGCCGAAAAGACACTCGCCAGCCGCTGGGTTGCCCTTCGTTACCTCACTCCCGAGGCGTTAGCACAATGAAAAAATTAACCTTAAGCGCGTTAGCGCTCTCTCTGTTTATGGCGGCGGCGGGCTACTGGGCTGGTCGTGAGCAAGCATCTGAAGGCGCAAGCCAGAAGCCGGAGCGCCGGGTGCTCTACTGGTATGACCCCATGGTGCCAGGCCAGCGTTTCGATAAGCCAGGCAAGTCGCCTTTTATGGAAATGGATTTGGTGCCGCGCTACGCCGATGAAGAGACGCAGCAGGGCGGTGTGACAGTGGACGCCCGCCAGCAGCAAAACCTTGGCATGCGCACCGCGCCAGTCGAGCGGCGCGCGCTGGCGTCGCCTTTCTCCGCTTTCGCGACCGTGGAGCAGGATGAGCGCAGCGTGGAGGTGGTGCCCGCTACGGCGACCGGCGTGGTGGAAAAACTTTTTGTTCGCGCGACGGGGCAACAGGTTAAAGCGGGAGAGCCGTTGGCAAGACTCTGGATCCCGCAGTGGACGGCGGCCCAGCAGACTTATCTGGCGGTGCGGCAGCTTGGCGACTCTGCGCTGAGCAATGCCGCTCGCGAACGGTTGGCGCTGCAGTTTATGCCTCAGGAGGTGATCGCGCTCGTTGAGCGCAGCGGCAAACCGCAACCGCGCGTGACCCTGCGGGCCAGCCGGAATGGGTATGTCACAAAACTTGAAACGCGGGAAGGGGCGCAGGTAGCGGCGACCGCGCCGCTGTTTGAGCTAGCAGGCCTGGACTCTGTCTGGCTGGTGGTGGATTACCCCGCCTCGCAAACGCTGGAGCCCGCGAGCGAAGTGGTCGCCCACAGTGAAAGCTGGCCGGGCGAGGGGTTTACCGGGCGCGTAAGCGAACTGTTGCCGACGCTTGAGAGCGGAACGCGCACGCGAAAAGCGCGGGTGGTGTTGGATAACCCGCAGCAAAAGCTGCGGCCCGGCATGTATCTCACTGTGCAACGCGCTAAGGAAACGGCGGTTCCCTCCCGGCTGGCTATTCCCGAAGAGGCGCTCATCGAGACCAGCAACGGCGGTCGGGTGCTGGTGGCGCAGGAGGGGGGACGCTTTGCGCCGGTTAACGTGACGACTGGCGTGCATAGCGACGGTTTTGTGGAAGTGCTTGCCGGACTCAAGGAAGGAGAGCGAGTGGTCACTTCCGGTCAGTTCCTTATCGATTCCGAAGCGAGTTTGCGCAGCGCGCTGCCGCAAGAGGCGGCCGTGAGCGCAAGCTATGCCGGCGAGGGCGTAGTGAAAGCGCTGGAAGCTGACAGCGTCACCCTCGCGCATGGCCCCATTGCGGCGCTTAACTGGGGGGCGATGACCATGGATTTTGCGCTTGCGCGCCCCGTTACGGGAATACGGGTAGGGGACAAGGTGACGTTTCATTTTACCGTTGATGAGAAAGCGGGAGCCGTGATTACCCACCTCATGCCTGCCGGGGAGGCGAAGCCATGATCGCGCTTGTTATTCGCTGGTCGCTGAAAAACCGTCTGCTGGTGCTGCTGGCGACGCTGGGGCTGGCCATCTGGGGCGTCTGGTCTCTCATGCGGGCGCCGCTGGACGCCTTGCCCGATCTCTCGGATGTGCAGGTCATTGTGCGGGTGAGTTACCCGGGAAAAGCGCCGCAGATTGTAGAAGATCAGGTGACCTATCCGCTTACCACCACCATGCTCTCAGTGCCGGGCGCGAAGACCGTGCGCGGCTTTTCGATGTTTGGCGACGCCTACATTTACATCCTGTTTGAAGACGGCACCGATCTCTACTGGGCGCGATCGCGGGTGCTTGAGTATTTAAGCCAGGTGCAGTCGCAATTGCCCGCCCAGGCGAAAGCTTCGCTCGGACCAGATGCCACCGGGGTAGGCTGGGTTTACGAATACGCGCTGGTGGATCGCAGCGGCACACATAGCCTTGCCGATCTGCGCTCGTTGCAGGAGTGGACACTGAGGTATGAACTCAAAACCGTTCCCAATGTGGCTGAAGTGGCGAGCGTGGGCGGGATGGTGCGCCAGTATCAGGTCGTTCTGCTGCCCGAGAAGCTGCGCGCGTTAAGCATTACGCATCAGCAAGTTATCGACGCCATACAAAGCGGCAACCAGGCGAGCGGCGGCGCGGTAGTAGAGATGGGGGAAGCGGAATATATGGTGCGCTCCACGGGCTATATTCAGAGCCTTGATGATTTGCGCGACACGGTAGTGGTAAACCGCAACGGCGTGCCGGTGATGCTTGGCGATGTCGCCACCCTGCGTCATGGTCCGGAGATACGCCGCGGCGTGGCGGAGCTCAATGGCGAAGGGGAGGCGACGGGCGGCATCATCGTCATGCGTTACGGTAAAAACGCGCTGGAGACGATTCACGCTGTGAAGGCGAAGCTTGCTGATATTCAGCGTACGCTGCCGCAAGGCGTGGAGATTGTGCCGGTATATGACCGCTCGACGCTTATCGGACACGCTATCGACACGCTCACCCATAAACTTATCGAAGAGTTTATTGTGGTCGCGCTGGTCTGCACCCTGTTTCTGTTCCACTTTCGCTCGGCGCTGGTGGCCATGGTTTCACTGCCGCTCGGGATCCTGGGCGCTTTCGTGGTGATGCATTACCAGGGCATTAACGCCAACATCATGTCGCTTGGCGGCATCGCTATCGCTATTGGCGCGATGGTCGACGGCGCCATCGTGATGATTGAAAACATGCATAAAGTGCTTGAGCACTGGCGGCGGGAGCATCCGGAGCAGGAGCCGCGCAGCGGCGACTACTGGCGTATCGCCGCTGAGGCGTCGGCAGAAGTCGGGCCTGCGCTGTTCTGCAGCCTGCTGATTATTACGCTCTCGTTTATTCCGGTCTTTTCGCTGGAAGCGCAGGAGGGGCGTATGTTTTCGCCGCTCGCCTTTACCAAAACCTGGTCGATGGCTGTCGCCGCCGGGCTTGCGATTACGCTTGTGCCTGTGCTGATGGGCGCGTTTATTCGCGGGCGCATTCGTACAGAAAAAGAAAACCCGCTTAACCGCTGGCTTATCGCCGCCTACGAGCCGTTGCTCAATAAAGCGCTGGCCTGGCCGAAAGCGACGCTGGCGCTGGCATTGGCCCTGCTGCTGGTTACGCTGTGGCCGCTCAGCCGTCTCGGCAGCGAGTTTCTGCCGCCGCTGGATGAAGGCGATTTGCTCTACATGCCCTCCACGCTGCCCGGGATCTCGGCCCGCGAAGCGGCCCGACTGCTTCAGCAGACCGACCGGCTTATTAAAACGGTGCCGGAGGTAGAGAGCGTATTCGGCAAGGCGGGGCGGGCGGAGACGGCGACCGACCCCGCGCCGCTCACGATGCTTGAAACCACCATTCGCTTTAAGCCGCGCGCGCAGTGGCGTGCTGGTATGACCATGGACAGGCTGGTTGAGGAGCTGGACCGCGTGGTGCAGGTGCCCGGCATCGCTAACGTTTGGGTGCCGCCTATCCGCAACCGCCTCGATATGTTGGCGACGGGGATTAAAAGCCCGGTGGGCATTAAGGTCAACGGCAATTCGCTTGCGGATATTGAACGGGTGGCGCAGCAGATAGAACAGGCGGTGAAAAGTGTGCCAGGGGTAACCTCGGCCCTGGCGGAACGGCTGACGGGCGGACGCTACGTTGATATTTCCATCGACAGGCGCAAAGCCGCGCGCTATGGCGTTTCGGTAAAAGAGTTGCAATCGATGGTGGAGAGCCTGGTCGGCGGTGACAATATTGCGCAAACGGTGGAGGGGCGGGAGCGCTACCCCATTAACGTTCGCTATCCGCGCGAATGGCGCGACAATGTGCAGAAGCTGCGCGAGTTGCCTGTAGTGACCGCAGGCGGCGCGCAGGTGGCGCTGGGCGAGCTGGCGGAGGTAGCCCTTGTTGAAGGGCCGCCGATGCTAAGAAGCGAAAATGCGCGTCTTTCCAGTTGGGTGTTCGTTGACCTGCGCGGGCGTGATTTGCGCTCTGCCGTCGTCGCCATGCAGCAGGCCGTTGCGCAGCAGGTGAAACTGCCGCAGGGGGTGACGCTTGCCTGGTCGGGACAATTTGAATATCTGGAGCGCGCCGCGGAAAAGCTGAAAATCGTCCTGCCGTTCACCTTACTGATTATTTTTATTCTGCTTTATATTACTTTTGGACGACTGAGCGATGCCCTGATAATTATGGGAACGCTGCCATTTTCGCTTATTGGCGGCATCTGGCTGCTCTGGCTGCTCGGATATAATCTTTCCGTTGCCGGGGCGGTGGGTTTTATCGCGCTGGCAGGCGTTGCGGCGGAATTTGGCGTTATTATGGTGCTTTACCTTAATCAGGCGATGCAGAAACAACGTACTTCGCAGGCGTCTGAAAATAAGGAACATATTAAAGCCGCAATTCATGAAGGCGCGGTGCTACGGGTGCGGCCCAAGGCGATGACGGTCGCCACCATAATGGCGGGGCTATTGCCCATCATGTGGGGCGACGGAAGCGGCGCAGAGGTGATGCGCCGCATCGCTGCGCCGATGATAGGCGGCATGGTAACCGCGCCGCTGCTTTCCATGCTGGTTATTCCCGCGCTCTATTTTCTTCTCCATCGAAATAAATAGTTTTTGACCGCCCCGCAAGGGGCGGTTTTTAGCGTCTCAGGGAGAGCGGGAGCGCTATGCTAAGCTGGTTTCGGATTAAGCTTGCTGCGGTTAAGGTATTATTTAGTTAGCCTTTGGTAAGGTTAGCCTGAAACATATTTTATAAGTAAGAACTTAATTGATGAAAAAAGCAGTAACCCTTCTTATTCCTCTCTTGTTTTCATTTGATAACGCCAGCGCAGCGGAAAACAAACGCCTGCCTAAGCCTTTTACCACGCTCAAGAAAAATATTGCGCAAACGTGGGGTGAGCCTGCGCACTATGACGGCTATCTGCCCGTTATCACCTGGCATGCGCGCTTCGCATACGATAAATAGAAAACCGACAGGTACAATGAGCGCCCCTGGGGCGCCGGTTTCGGCCAGTCGCGCTGGGATGAAAAAGGCAACTGGCATGGGCTGTACGCGATGGCGTTTAAAGATTCTTTTAACCACTGGGAACCCATCGCCGGCTATGGCTGGGAAGCTACATGGCGCCCGCTTGCGGATGATAATTTCCGGCTTGGGCTTGGCTACACCGTGGGCGTCACGATGCGCGAAAACTGGAATTACATCCCGATTCCATTGGCATTGCCCCTGGCGTCGGTAGGATACGGACCGGCGACGTTTCAGATGACTTACATTCCCGGAACCTATAACAACGGCAATGTCTACTTTGCCTGGTTGCGGCTTACGTTTCAGTAACCTAAAAAAAATTTGGCCTACGTCACACTTTAAACCCTGAAAAAACAAGGGTTAAAAGCGGGGTGGAAAAAAAGTTGGCGACTTTTATCACTTTTTAGCAAAGTTCGACTGGACAAAAGCCATCACAATTGATGTACTGATACCCGACACAGCATTTGTGTCGTTTTTTCATGTAAAGGTAATTTTGATGTCTAAGATTAAAGGTAACGTTAAGTGGTTTAATGAATCCAAAGGCTTTGGTTTCATCACTCCGGAAGATGGCAGCAAAGATGTGTTCGTACACTTCTCTGCAATCCAGAGCAATGGTTTCAAAACTCTGGCTGAAGGTCAGCGCGTTGAGTTCGAAATCACTAACGGTGCCAAAGGCCCTTCTGCTGCTAACGTAATCGCTCTGTAAGCGTCAGCAAGAATTTCAAAACCCGCCCACTGGCGGGTTTTTTTATGCCTCTTTTTGGCAGCCATCAATAAAACAAAAACGTTTTTAAGAAGGCGGCGACGACCAGCACGCTCAGCAGTACGGCCCCCAGGCTTTGCAAATTCTCTTTCATGGCGACACCTCAAAATGACGATGCCGCCATGGTGGCAGAGAAAGATTAAGGCTGGATTAAGAAGGCGGCGTTAATGGGCGCTGGCGGCGGAAAAGACCCAGAATGCGATCGCCGTCATCATAAACGAACCCGCCAGGTTTACCGCCACGTTCAAGGCGGCCCAGCCAAAACGTCCTTGCTGCAATAAAAACACCACTTCCGCGGAGAAGGTGGAAAAGGTGGTTAAGCCGCCGCAAAAGCCAGTGGTGATAAGCAGCTTCCACACAGGATCGATATGCGTCAGGCGGTTAAACCAGGCAAGCCCCGCGCCGATAATGAATGCGCCAGCCAGGTTTGCCGTCAGCGTGCCAAGCGGAATGGCATGGTGCAGCGGATTAAGGCGCAGGCTTAGCCACCAGCGCAGCACGCTGCCCGTGCCGCCACCGATAAAAACGGCCAGTAAAATATTTACCACGTTAAGATCCATCAGCAGAAATTTCAGAAACTAAAGTCTACCGCCGCTCCGCACAGCCTGGCTATCCCCGATATACTCGTTAAAAAAGCGCACGGGAGAAAATAATGAAAATCGCTGTTGGGCAGTTCGCCGTTACGCCGCACTGGCAGAAAAACGCGCTGACCTGTGTGGAGATGATGGCTAAAGCGGCAAAACAGGGCGCCGATTTGCTGGTCTTGCCGGAGGCGTTGCTGGCGCGTGAAGACAGCGACCCGGATTTATCCGTGAAATCAGCGCAGACGCTGGATGGCGAGTACATACGCATATTGCGCGAGGAGAGCCGTAAGAACGCGCTCACGACGCTTTTGACGGTGCATGTGCCCACGACCAGCGGAAGAGCGGCAAACACGCTGCTGGCGCTTAAGTGCGGCAAAATTATCGCACGGTACGAAAAGCTCCATTTGTACGATGCGTTTTCGGTACAAGAGTCGCGATGTGTCGACGCCGGTGAAACCGTTCCTCCGCTGATTGAAGTCGCGGGCATGAAAGTCGGATTAATGACATGTTATGACCTGCGCTTTCCTGAGTTGGCGCTAAGTCTGGCGTTAGCTGGCGCTGAGGTGTTGGCGTTGCCCGCCGCCTGGGTACGCGGCCCGCATAAAGAGCATCACTGGGCGACGCTGCTTGCCGCCAGGGCGCTTGATACAACCTGTTATCTGGCGGCGGCGGGCGAGTGCGGCAATAAGAATATTGGCCATAGCCGGATAGTAGACCCCTTCGGCATTACCATCGCCGCCGCCGCCGAGGAGCCGGAGATGATTTTTGCTGAGATTTCTTCGCAGCGGGTTGCGCAGGTGCGGGAAAGATTACCGGTGCTAAAAAACCGGCGCTTCGCTCCACCGAGTCTGTTGTGATGTTTTTTTACGCAACGCTTGATTCATCTTGTTACAGATTGCTATTGTGTGTCGGGCTCAAATGTCCGTTAATAAGTGCGGGCTTTCGGGTGGCCATTTAAGCGCCAGTTTTTTAAAGAAGGTATGTATGGGTGAAATTAGTATTACTAAGCTTCTGGTGATCGCCGCGCTGGTGATCCTGCTGTTTGGTACCAAAAAGTTGCGCACGCTGGGCGGTGACCTTGGCGCTGCAATCAAAGGCTTTAAGAAAGCGATGAACGACGACGACGCCAGCGCGAAAAACGCCCCGGCGGCTGACGCGTCCGCAGAGCGTCTCTCTCACAAAGAGTAACTGCGTACTGCCCGTTTAAGGGTATAAAAAAACCGGCGCTAAGCGGCCGGTTTTTTTGTGGGTGAAAGCCCGAGAGTAACAGGATGTTACGCTGTTATTTGACTTCCATCCCTTTCGCCTGCAAATCAGCATGGTAAGAGGAGCGGACAAACGGGCCGCAGGCTGCGTGGGTAAAGCCCATCGCCAGCGCTTCCGCTTTCATCTCTTCAAACTCTTGCGGACTTACGTAACGCTGTACCGGCAGGTGATGACGGCTCGGCTGCAGATACTGGCCCAGGGTCAACATCGTCACGCCGTGGGCGCGCAGGTCGCGCATTACCGCAACGATCTCTTCATTCGTTTCGCCAAGGCCCACCATCAAACCCGATTTCGTCGGGATATCCGGGTGCGCTTCTTTAAAGCGTTCCAGCAGCTTCAGCGACCAGGCGTAATCGGCGCCCGGGCGTACCTGACGATAAAGACGCGGCACGTTTTCCAGGTTGTGGTTAAACACATCCGGCGGCGTAGCGGTGAGGATATCCAGCGCTTTGTCCATGCGGCCGCGGAAATCGGGCACCAGCGTTTCGATTTTGATGCTCGGGTTTTTTTCACGAATCGCGCTGATGCAGTCCGCAAAGTGTTGGGCGCCGCCGTCGCGCAGGTCATCGCGGTCAACAGAGGTGACAACAACATAACGCAGACCCATGTCGGCGATAGTTTGCGCCAGCTTCTGCGGCTCGTTAGCATCTGGCGCGACCGGTCGGCCGTGAGCCACATCGCAGAACGGGCAGCGACGGGTGCAGATAGCGCCCAGAATCATAAAGGTGGCGGTGCCGTGGTTAAAGCATTCCGCAAGGTTCGGACAAGAGGCCTCTTCGCAGACGGAATGGAGGCCGTTTTTGCGCATCGCCGCCTTAATTCCCTGAATACGGGTAGAGTCGGCAGGGAGTTTGATTTTCATCCACTCCGGCTTTCTGAGCAGTGCCTCGCGCTCTGTAACCACGTTTTTAACCGGGATAAGGGCCATTTTATCGGCATCGCGGTATTTCACACCGCGTTCCATCACAATGGGTTTACTCATAGCGTGCGTGTTCCAGTTGCGGATAACGAAGGAAAGCGTCTCAATTCAAGCAAACGTTGTATTTATCAACTATTTTTGAATTAACGGCACGCAGTATATCATTAGTAACAGGCAGAAATCAGCCTGCGGGCACGGGAAATAGAGAAAGAATTGTAAAATAGTTGTTATTTCGTGCCCTTATGTGGGTTAAACGCCTGTACGCAGGCGTCTGATATGCATGAGCGCTTATTCGTGCTTGCCGAAGCCTTCCACCAGCGTTTCTATGACGCTTTGCACCACCGGGTCGCGCAGGCTGAACTTGTTGTAATGCAGAGAAATATCCACGCCTTCATCAATCAAAATTTCACTTTTCACTTCGCTTAACTGGCAGCTCTCTTTAAACATTTCAT
This sequence comes from Franconibacter pulveris DSM 19144, assembly GCA_000621185.1. Lineage (GTDB taxonomy): Bacteria > Pseudomonadota > Gammaproteobacteria > Enterobacterales > Enterobacteriaceae > Franconibacter > Franconibacter pulveris. The sequence goes on along the minus strand of KK211221.1, from coordinate 479,703 downwards.
ACAGCCTGCCGGGCATAAAGCCTATCAGATCGCTGCTGCCGATGATTGCGGCGATGGTCACCATGTTGTAGCTGCTAAAGGTGACGTTGCGGTTGGGCAGCAGGGCATTAATTTGTTTGCGCAGGCTGCTGAGCGCTTCGTTTGGCATCATGATAAGGGTTTGACCGTAGCGCTGCAGCTGTTCCATGGAAACAGGCGCTTCGCTGCAGGGATGGCCGCGACGGCATACCATAACGACACGGTCTTTAAACAACACGTGGCTGCTCAGGGTGCGTGAGGACCAGGAGCTGGCGTCAATGACCAGGTCGGTCTGAAACTGGCTGAGCTGGGCTTCGGTATCGGTAAGCGGGATGTTGCGGATTTGCAGGTTAGGATTGACTTGCTGAATCAGTTGGTAAATTTGAGGGATAACCAACGCGCCCACCGAAGGCGAAGTGGCGATACTGAGCGTGCGCTGTTTGTCATGCTCGCCGTGGAAGTCGAGCGCGCCGAGAATCGACTCAAGCCCCTGGCTGATATACTCGTGCAAATGAGTGGCATATGCGGTCGGCGTAACGCCCTGGCCTTTACGGATAAAGAGCGGGTCAGGAAATATCAGCCGTAATTTTTGAATCGACTGGCTAATCGCTGAAGGCGTCAGGTTCAATATTCTGGCCGCGTTCACTATCCCTTTATGAACGTAAACCGCTTCAAAAATGGTCAGCAGGTTGAGATCGATATTTCGCAGCGTCTGGAATATTTGCGGTTTGTTCGCATCGTTTTTTCTGGCGCCGGGGTGCTCCGGGGGATGGTTGAATTCCACGCTACGCTCCAAATACAGTGATAAAACATATAATAAATTGATTATATTTATTAAATCTATGAATTGGCGATTAAGCAGACAATAAAGCCGTTGACGTGTCGTTTCACTATTTAAGTGAATAGGACTTTCCGCTAACGGCAAGCAGGAAAAACGATTTTTCAGATTATTCTCGCATTGACCGCCCTGTCATTATTTATTGCCTGAATTAATAATTACTCGTTCAGGCGAAAAGAAAATATATAATCCATCACAGATTGTAAAGCGACAAATAAACGGCGCGAATGGCCGCAATAGCGCATTGCGGCCTGAATAGAAATTTAAGCAGAAATATATTCCGCGGCGGGATTGTTAAGCAGTGCTAAAAAGTGATGGACCAGGCGCGGCTGGATTTTTTCGACGCTCGCGCCCGGGCGCAGCGCGCTGATTTGCGTCATCTCCATGCCGGCGTATCCGCATGGGTTGATGCGCAAAAAAGGCGTAAGATCCATATCAATGTTCAATGCCAGACCGTGAAAAGAGCAGCCTTTACGGATGCGCAGCCCCAGCGAACAGATCTTTTTCTCGCCTACATAGACGCCAGGCGCATCCGCACGAGGATGGGCTTCAATATTAAGCTCAGCCAGGGTATTCACGACGGTTTGCTCCAGTAGCGTGACCAGCTCGCGTACGCCAAGCTTGCGGCGTTTAAGATTAAGCAACACATACATCACCTGCTGCCCGGGGCCGTGATAGGTAACCTGCCCGCCGCGATCGCTTTGAACAACCGGAATATCGCCCGGCATTAAAACATGTTCCGCTTTGCCCGCCTGCCCCTGAGTAAAAACAGGCTGATGCTCAACCAGCCAGATTTCGTCTGGGGTAGTCTCGTCGCGGGTATCGGTAAACTCATGCATCGCCTGCGATATGGGCTCATAAGGCTGCAGGCCGAGCTGGCGTATCAGAAGGGTATCCTGAAACAAAACAGCGTCTCCGGAAGGAATAAGGTGCGGGGAGTATATCACAGCAAGTGGGGAGGGAGATTGCCCGGCTATGGCCGGGCGACGCGATTACAGCACCATGCGGACAATTTCGATATTGCCCAGCTCTTCATAGAGCGTTTCTACCTGCTCGATATGCGTTGCGTTAATGGTGATAGAAACCGAGTGGTAGTTCCCTTTGCTGCTCGGTTTAACCTGCGGCGTGTAGTCGCCAGGGGCGTGGCGCTGCACAACCTCAACGACCAGATCAACCAACTCAGGCTTCGCCAGACCCATCACTTTGTAAGTAAAGGGGGTAGGGAACTCAAGCAGTTCGTTAAGTTTGGTTTTCATGTCAGCTCCAGCGTTACGTCAGAAAATAATAACTCCCGCCGTAGCGGGAGTTGGTTTGATGCCTAGTATATGGGGACAAATCTTAGGCTTTCAAGTGGTCATTTTTTAGCCGAACCAGTGATGGAACATCAGTTTGATGTAATCAATGATTTTGCCAAAGAAATTGCCTTCCTGAATTTCTTCCAGCACCACCAGCGGGCGCTGGTCGATAGTTTTGCCGTCGAGCTGGAAGTTAATGGTGCCCACCACCTGGTTTTTAGCAAGCGGCGCGTGCAGTTCAGACGTGTTCAGCACATAGCTTGCTTTCAGATCTTTCATGCGGCCACGGGGAATGGTCAGATAAATGTCTTTATCCACGCCAAGCGAAGCGCGATCGCTGTCGCCAAACCACGCCGGTTCAGAGGCGAACTCTTTACCCGCTTTCAGCGGATTTACGGTTTCGAAGAAGCGAAAGCCCCAGGTCAGCAGTTTTTTACTTTCCGCTTCACGCCCTTTAAAGGTACGGCCGCCCATCACAGCGGAAATCAGGCGCATCTGGCCTTCAGTCGCTGATGCCACCAGGTTATAGCCTGCTTTATCGGTATGCCCGGTTTTAATGCCGTCCACGTTAAGGCTGTTATCCCATAGCAGACCGTTACGGTTGGTCTGGCGGATGCCGTTAAAGGTGAACTCTTTTTCTTTATAAATGGAGTATTCGTTCGGCACGTCGCGAATAAGCGCCTGGCCAATCAGCGCCATGTCGCGGGCGGAGCTGTACTGACCATCAGCATCAAGGCCATGCACCGTCTGGAAATGGGTGTTTTTCAGGCCCAGGGCGTTCACGTAGTTATTCATCAGCCCGACGAAAGCATCCTGACTGCCTGCGACATAATCCGCCATCGCTACGCAAGCATCGTTGCCCGATTGCAGGTTGATGCCGCGGATCAGCTGTGAAACCGGCACTTGCATGCCGGGCTTCAGGAACATCAGAGACGAACCTTTGAACACCGGGTTGCCGGTGGCCCATGCATCATTGCCGATAGTGACCAGATCCGACTCTTTGAATTTATTGGCTTTCATCGCCTGGCCGATGACATAGCTGGTCATCATTTTGGTCAGGCTCGCCGGGTCGCGACGCGCGTCGGCGTTCTGCTCGGCCAGCACTTTGCCTGAGTTGTAGTCGATCAGGATGTACGCCTCGGCATCAATCTGCGGCACGCCCGGGATCATGGTTTTGATATTGAGATCGTCAGCGTGAGCGGTAGAAAGTGCCGCGACAGAAAACGCGGTCGCGAGCGCAACGCGCTGCATAAAACGAACGGAGAGAGTGGTCTTCATGGTCAGAACAACGACATCCGTGATGAAAATGAAAAAAAGTGCCTTACTATAACAAATGCGTTTTGGGCTGGCATCCGACTTTGCTCATGAGTTTGTTAATGGCCTTTACCTTAACTGACAAAGCGGCAAGCCAGCCCTTCACGTTTTATTGTGCGGCGGCGTTAGTGACGAAAGATTGCAACTGGGCCTCGCTTAGCAGCCGCTGTTGCAGCGCGCTGGCTTCGGCTTTACTGGCGAAAGGACCAAGCTGAACGCGATAAACCGCGCCGTTTTGGTTGACCCGGCCCGGCACCGAAAATTGCTGGCTCAGTTTTTGTTGCCACTGGCTGGCGCGGCCCGCATCGCTGACGGCGCCCACCTGCACCACATAGCCTGCGGCTACCGTTCCGGCAGCACTCGCTGCGGCGCCCGGCACGCTGCCCTGAACGGAGCCGGGGGCGGTAACCGGTGCGGCAGGCTGACCAACAGGCTGCGCAGGGGCGGTTTGCTGCGGCGCGGCAACGACAGGCTGCGCCGCTGACGGCTGGGTTGTCGGGGCGGCGACAGCGCCAGCGGGGGCGACAACCGGCTGCGTCGGCGCGTCGCTTTCCAGCACGCCGCTGTTTAGCGTGGTAGGCGCGCCGAGAAAACCGCTGCTTTTGACGGGCGCACCGGTCGCATCATCGCTTTGCAGCGTATCGTTGCTGATGGCGCGTACGTCGCCCTGCGGCTGTTGAGGCGCTGGCGCTGACGAAGCGCTGCCCATGCCGCCGCTTAAGTCCGGACGAGCGGGCAGGGCGTAAGTCTGTTTGGCGACCGTTGTACACGCCATGCCAGGACCAGAGAGCGAACCGTCCGGCGCGACAATAATCGGATCGACCCGCACTTTGGTGTTATTAGAGGTGTTCAGGCGGTCTGCCGAGGCGCGAGAAAGCGAAATAATCCGATCGTTGCCATACGGCCCGCGGTCGTTAATACGCACCACAATCATACGGCCATTCGCCAGGTTCGTGACGCGCGCATAGCTTGGGATCGGCAGCGTAGGGTGCGCGGCGGTCAGTTGCATGGGATCAAAAGGTTCGCCGGATGCGGTCTGGTTGCTGCCAGGCTCCGCGTCATAAATGGCCGCAAGGCCTGCCTGGCTGAAGCGGGAGAGATCCTGCACGATTTTATAGCGCTTACCGTCGCGCTCGTAATCCTGGTTAACCGAGGGGTTCAGCGGCTCATAGCGCGGCTCCGCGCCGCTGATTTCCACAACAGGCCCGTTACAGACCGCCGGTTGCGGCGCAACAGGCGCCTGCTGTTGTCCCTCGTCACTGGTAGTACAAGCCGCCAGTAATCCTGCGGCGATACAGACGCCAAGCCACTGCTTACGCATTGCGCACCTCTTATACGCTTTTCGACAACATTTTTCTGTGGGTATGGATCGACATCACGATGCCAAACCCGGCCATGAGCACGATAAGGGCCGAGCCCCCGTAACTCACCAGCGGCAGCGGTACGCCTACCACCGGCAAGATACCGCTCACCATACCGATATTTACAAAGACATAAACAAACAAAATCAGCATCAGGCCGCCTGCCATTACGCGCCCGAAGGTGGTCTGCGCGCGAGCGGCTATCCACAGGCCGCGCATAATCAGCAGCAGATAGAGCGCAAGTAGTATCAGTACGCCCACCAGCCCCAGCTCTTCCGCCAGCACGGCGAAGATAAAGTCGGTATGACGCTCAGGCAAAAACTCCAGCTGCGACTGGGTGCCGTGCAGCCAGCCTTTGCCGCGCAGGCCGCCTGAGCCTATAGCAATTTTAGACTGGATAATATGATAGCCCGCGCCGAGCGGATCGCTTTCCGGGTCAAGCAGCATCATAACGCGCTGACGCTGGTAGTCGTGCATCAGGAAGAACCACAGAATCGGGATAAAAGCCGCCAGCAGCAGCACCGCGATGCCGATTAAACGCCAGCTCAGGCCGGAGAGAAAGAGCACGAATAACCCGGAAGCGGCGATAAGAATGGCGGTGCCGAGGTCCGGCTGCGCCGCTACCAGCAGCGTCGGCATAAAAATCAGCACCAGCGCGATGCCTGTATTTTTAAGCGAAGGCGGGCAGACGTCGCGGTTAATAAAGCGCGCCACCATCAGCGGCACCGCGATTTTCGCTATCTCCGAGGGCTGAAAGCGCACGACGCCCAGGTCAAGCCAGCGCTGCGCGCCTTTTGAGATGGCGCCGAAGGCGTCCACCGCCACCAGCAAAATAATACAGAAGATATAGAGATAGGGCGCCCAGCCCTCATATACGCGCGGCGGGATTTGCGCCATGACGATCATGATGATAAGCCCCATCACAATCTGGCCAATCTTGCGCTCCATCATGCCGATATCCTGGCCGCTGGCGCTCCAGATAACCATCGCGCTGTAAAAGCAGAGCGCGAAAATAATCAGCAGAAAAGTCGGGTCGAGGTGGATTTTATCCCACAGCGACTTTTTATTGGGATTGTCGGTCATGGTAATTAATCCTCAGCCGCCGTCTGAGCCGGGTTCTCGCTCGGCAGGTCGGTGTTGTTATCCCCGAGCATAATATGGTCGAGAATTTGACGCATGATGGTGCCTACCGCCGGACCGGCGCCGCCGTTTTCCAGGATCATCGCCACAGCCACTTGCGGGTGGTCATACGGGGCGAAGGCGGTCATCAGCTTATGGTCGCGCAAACGCTCGGAAATTTTATGCGCGTTGTAGGTTTCGTTAGCCTTCAGGCCAAACACCTGCGCGGTACCAGATTTGGCCGCGATTTTATAAGGCGCGCTGGCGAAATATTTATGGCCTGTGCCGTTAGCGCGGTTCGCCACGCCATACATGCCGTCTTTCGCGATTTCCCAATAGCCGGAGTGGATATCGCCTACCGGCGGCTGTTCCGGCTGCTTCCAGGGCACCTGCTGGCCGTTGACGTTGGTGCTCATCAGCAGATGCGGCACTTTGACGATGCCATCGTTAATCAGAATCATCATCGCTTTGTTCATCTGCACCGGCGTGGCGGTCCAGTAACCCTGGCCGATACCCACCGGAATGGTATCGCCCTGATACCACGGTTTCTTAAAGCGCTTCATTTTCCATTCGCGGGTCGGCATGTTGCCTGAACGCTCTTCCGCAAGATCGATGCCGGTAAGATGGCCGTAACCAAATTTGTTCATCCACTCGGAAAGCCTGTCGATGCCCATGTCATAAGCGACCTGGTAAAAGAAGGTATCCGCCGACTCTTCAAGCGATTTGGTAACGTTAAGCCGCCCGTGGCCCCATTTTTTCCAGTCGCGGTAGCGTTTTTCAGAGCCCGGCAACTGCCACCAGCCCGGGTCGAACAGGCTGGTGTTACGGTTGATAACATTCGCGCTCAGCGCGGAAACCGCCACGTAAGGCTTCACGGTAGACGCTGGCGGGTAAACCCCCTGCGTGGCGCGGTTAATCAACGGCGTGTTCGGGTCGTTGAGCAATGCTGAATAATCTTTGCTGGAGATGCCGTCAACAAACAGGTTCGGGTTATAGCTTGGTGTGGAGACCATCGCCAGAATGCCGCCGGTGCGGGGGTCGGTTACGACGACTGCCGCACGGCTGCCCTGCAGCAAGGTTTCGATATAGCTTTGCAGCTTGAGATCGAGCGTCAGATAGATGTCGTGGCCTGCCTGCGGCGGCACTTCTTTAAGCTGGCGAATCACGCGGCCGCGGTTGTTGACTTCAACCTCTTCGTAACCGGTCTGGCCGTGAAGGATATCTTCGTAATAGCGCTCAATGCCAAGCTTGCCGATGTCATGCGTGGCGGCATAGTTAGCGAGCTTGCCGTCTTTATCGAGCCGCTCAACATCTTTGTCGTTTATTTTTGAGACATAACCTATCACGTGGGTGAGGGCAGAGCCGTAGGGATAGTAACGACGCTTGTAGCCTTTCACTTCCACGCCGGGAAAGCGGTACTGGTTAACGGCAAAGCGCGCCACCTGAACTTCCGTCAGGTTGGTTTTCACCGGAATCGAGGTGAAGCGGTGCGAGCGGGCGCGCTCTTTTTTGAAGTTGGCGATATCGTCATCGTTAAGATCGACCACGCTGCGTAACGCTTCAAGCGTTTGCTGCACGTTATCGACCTTCTCCGGCATCATCTCAACCTGATAAATAGTGCGGTTGAGCGCCAGAGGAATGCCGTTGCGGTCATAGATAATGCCGCGACTTGGCGCAATGGGGACCAGCTTGATACGGTTTTCGTTCGAGCGCGTCTGGTAGTCGTTGAAGCGCACGATCTGCACGTTATAAAGGTTGGCGATCAGCACGCCGGTAAGCAGCAAAATCCCCACAAAGGCGACAAGCGCCCGGCGCACAAAAAGCGCGGACTCAGCCGTATAGTCGCGAAAAGAATTCTGTAATTTCATCCGCTGCTTAGTCTACCTGGTAGCGTTACTCACGATGGTAAGGGTGATTGGTGGTAATGCTCCACGCGCGATAAAGGCTCTCCGCCACCAGCACCCGCACCAGCGGGTGGGGGAGGGTCAGGGTCGAAAGCGACCAGCTCTGCTCCGCCGCCGCTTTGCAGGCGGGGGCCAGACCTTCCGGCCCGCCAATCAGCAGGCTGACATCGCGCCCATCCTGTTTCCAGCGCTCCAGCTCTTTGGCAAGGCGTGGCGTATCCCAGGGCTGCCCTGGAATATCCAGCGTGACGATGCGGTTGCCTTTGCCTGCCGCCGCCAGCATCATTTCGCCCTCTTTATCGAGGATGCGCTTGATATCGGCGTTTTTACTTCGTTTACCGGCGGGAATTTCCACCAGTTCGAACGGCATGTCTTTGGGAAAACGGCGCAGGTATTCGATAAAGCCCGTTTGCACCCAGTCGGGCATTTTGGTGCCGACGGCAACCAGCTGCAGCTTCACCCGTCAGCCCCAGAGTTTTTCGAGCTCGTACAGGCGACGGCTCTCTTCCTGCATGACATGTACGATGACATCGCCCAGGTCAACCACCACCCAGTCTGCGGCGCTTTCGCCTTCCACGCCCAGCGGCAGCAAGCCGGCGGCGCGGGATTCCTGCACGACGTGGTCAGCGATAGAGACGACGTGGCGGCTGGAGGTGCCGGTGCAGATTATCATACAGTCGGTGATGCTGGATTTACCCTGAACGTCTAAGGCGACAATGTCCTGACCTTTCAGATCGTCGATTTTATCGATAACAAAATCCTGGAGTGCTTTACCCTGCAAGTTTTCCCCCTGAGAGAGTGAAAAGTTAACAGACATGGAGGCCACGTCTTTGATTTGATTGTTCTGGTAGCCGTACCGGACGCATTTGGCCGGTCTGCGGACAGAAGTGGGCTATCATCCCACCGCTGGCAAGAGTTTGCATCGCCATTTTTGTAAAACAATTTCAGAAAGGCGCGTGCGGCGGGAGAAAGTCTGGCAGCGGAGAATAGCAGCATCCCCCGCCGTGTCAATGGGCGTATGCGACTATCGCCTTGATGCGCCATGCCCGTAAGTAAAATCAGACGGCGGGCAGGAGGTTTGCTTGCCACGGCGCGCGATTGTTGAGCGTGCGTAAGGTAACGAAATTATCGAATCGCTCCAGCATGCTCCATGCGCCCTGCTCGATAAGAAAGTGCCACAGCGAAGCGGAGGGCATTTGCATCAACCGGGCGATGAGCAGGCTCAGCACGCCCTGATGGCTCACCAGCAAGACGTTCTGCGCATCGTTCATGGTGTGAAGACGGGTGATAAGTTGCTCTACGCGCAGAGAAAACGCCTGAAAACCTTCGCCATTGGTGGGAACGACATTCTGCCAGTCGGCGCACCAGGCGGCATAGTTAGCCGCGTCTTCGCGTTGTAAATCACGGTGATGACGCATCTCCCAGTCGCCGAAATGCATTTCGTTAAGCAACGGTTCGACTTCCGGCGTCAGGCTGCGGCCCGCGACAATAAGCTTCGCCGTATGCTGCGCACGACCCAGCGAGCTGCACAGGACTTTATCGAATGGCACCGCTTTTAGCATTTCGCCTACGGCCTGCGCCTGCTGGATCCCTCTCGTGGTTAACACTGTTTCCGAATGGCCGCTGTAAAGCCCGGCCACGTTAGCTTCGGTTTGCCCATGACGCACCAGCCACAGTTTCATTCTTCTTCTCCTCGCTTTATCTGTATGCAGTTTATCACCGCAAAACGACAGGGCGGCGGCTTTGGCTGAAGATGTGCGCGGAATCGGTTAACGGTAAAGGTGATGCTCGCGGATGTAGGCAAGGACGCGGGGAGGGACTATCTCATCACAGGGACGATTTGCCGCCAGGCGGTGGCGAATATCGGTGGCGGAGATATCAAAAAGCGGCGTGTCGGCAAGGAAGATTTGTCCGGCGGGACGCTGATGAAGCAGGGCGATATCACGGGTAAGGCGCGCTTCTAACCAGCGCTGCTGTTCTTCATTCTGCATGCGCACCGGATAGCCGGGACGGCGACATACCAAAAGGTGGCATCGCTCCAGCAATTGCTCGTAGCGATACCAGTACGGCAAAGAAAGTAAAGAGTCCTGGCCGATGATAAAGGCCAGCGGACGGGTCTCGCCCTGTTCTTCACGCAGCTGGCGGAAGGTTTCGGCAGTATAAGACGGGGTTTCGCGCTGCAACTCCCGGCTATCCAGCGCAAAGAGCGAATTGTCGGCAATCGCCAGCTCCACCATCGCTCTGCGCTGTTCGCTGCTGGCCTGCGGCTGCGGACGGTGCGGCGGGACATTGTTCGGCATGATGACAACACGCTCAAGCCCCACCGTCTGCGCCAGCGCTTCTACTGGACGCAGGTGGCCATAATGAATGGGATCGAAGGTGCCGCCGTAGTAAGCCTGTAATTTGCCAGCCGCGTTAGCCATCAATAAATATGTCCGCCAGGGGTTTATGACAGAGTAGCAGAGAGAGGCTGTCAAGTTCTGCCCAGACCGACTGGCCGTAATCCTGCTTAAGCGTCAATTCGATTTGCGTCAACAGACGAACGGCCTGCCAGAGCTGATCGTCGCCAAGGCGCGTTAACGCTTCGGTCAGAAGGCCGCGGCGGTTTTGCCAGACGCGGTGCTGATCGAACAGATTACGCAGCGGCGTAGCAGCAGACTGACGCTTAAGGGTAACGAGCAGCAGCAGTTCGCGCTGAATGGTGCGCAGCAAGATAACCGGCTCGGCGCCTTCAAGGCGCAACTGTTGCAGAATATGCAGGGCTCGCTTGCTTTTTCCCGCCAGCAGAGCGTCGACCCAGTGAAACGGCGTAAAGTGCGCGGCGTCGTTGACCGCCTGCTCGACTCGCGGCAGGGTCAGCTTGCCGTCGGGCCACAGCAGAGAAAGCCGCTCCAGCGCCTGGGAGAGCGCCAGCAGGTTGCCTTCATAGCAGTAGCAAAGCAGTTGGTTCGCCGCATCATCAAGCTGCAGGTTCATCTGCTTCGCCCGGGCGGCCACCCAGCGCGGCAGCTGCGCCTGTTCGGGCGTCTGGCAGGTAACCTGTACGGCGCGGTTCGCCAGCGCGGTAAACCAGGCGGCGTTTTCCTGCGCCTTAGTGAGTTTATTGCCGCGAATAATCAGCAGCAGGTCGTCATGCAGCAGGGAGACCAGCGTGGAAAGCTGTTCGTTGATAGCCGCGTTCGGGCCATTTTCCGGCAACGTGAGCTGTAACGTTTGTCGGCTTGCGAAGAGGCTCATCGCCTGGCATAACGAGAAAATCGACTGCCAGTCGGTGCTGGCGTCCAGAATAAAGCGATGGTGCTCGGCAAAACCCTGTTGCTGCGCTGAAGCGACGATGGCGTCGTGGCTCTCCTGCAGCAGCAGCGGGTCGTTGCCAAGCAACAGATACGCCGCGCGCAGCCCCTCATGGAGCTGCGCGTGGAGTTGTTCAGGGTAAAGCTTGATCATCAGAGCGTAGTGGAGACGCGGCCAGAAGAGGCGACCGGCGCGGTCGGCGGATTAGTCACCGTAACCGGCTTCTGCGCTTCCTGCGTTTCGGCAACATCTTTGGCGTGAACCGCCAGCAGTTTACGAATCAGCTGCTCGGCAGCTTTATCGTACATCTCCTGAATGATCAGCTCCTGTTCAGCCGTTTTCGCCAGCGCCGTCAGCGGGTTGTCGAAGAACGAGCGATACACTTTGGTGCTGATGGGGTAAATATCGTGATTCGGGATCAGAACCGAAGCATTGACCACCATTACCATCTGGTATTCCGCAGTCTGGCCATTCTGGAATACCGAAGCGGTATCCTGCGACAGCGACGCGCCGCCAAGACGCAGCGACGGAATATCTTTGCGTACCGCGCTCGGCTCGACAATTTCTACGCCGTTAAGGCGCAGCTGTTCGCGAACCGCACGCGTCAGCGGGCCATTCGGATCGCCAGAGTCCAGGATCAGTTTCTGCATTTGCGTCGGCACCGACGTCGTGTTGCGCAGGTGCCAGCCACATCCGGCGGTGACCAGCACCGCCAGGCTCATCATTACAGCGATAAAATATCGCACGCTTCCTCCTGCGCTTAGCCTACAACCAGGTTCAGCAGTTTACCCGGCACGTAAATCACTTTACGTACGGTAACGCCGGTAAGGTATTTCGCCACCAGATGCTCCTGGCCGGCGCGTTCGCGAACCTGCTCTTCGGTAGCATCTGCCGGAACGGTGATTTTGCCGCGCACTTTGCCGTTGACCTGCACGACCACGAGCGTTGTGTCTTCCACCATGGCGCTTTCGTCAGCCTGCGGCCACGGCGCGTTGTCGATATCGCCTTCGCCGCCCAGTTCCTGCCACAGCGTAAAGCAAATATGCGGCGTGAACGGGTTCAGCATACGCACCACCGCCAGCAGGGCTTCCTGCAGCAGAGCGCTATCCTGCTCGCCTTCCTGCGGCGCTTTCGCCAGCTTGTTCATCAGTTCCATAATAGCCGCGATAGCGGTGTTAAAGGTCTGACGACGGCCGATATCATCGGTCACTTTAGCGATGGTTTTATGAACGTCGCGGCGCAGCGCTTTTTGATCTTCGCTCAGCGCAGCCACATCCAGCGCCGGCGCAACGCCCCGCGCGGTGTGTTCCGCAACCAGCTTCCAGACGCGTTTCAGGAAGCGGTTAGCCCCTTCCACGCCCGATTCTTGCCACTCAAGCGTCATGTCTGCCGGGGAGGCGAACATCATGAACAGGCGAACGGTGTCCGCGCCGTAACGCTCAACCATCTCCTGCGGGTCAATGCCGTTGTTTTTCGACTTCGACATTTTGCTCATGCCGGTGTACACCAGCTCATGACCCGCGGCGTCGGTCGCTTTCACAATGCGGCCTTTCTCGTCGCGCTCCACGATGGCGTCTTTCGGAGAAACCCAGATGCGCTCGCCGCTGTTGCCCACGTAGTAGAAGGCATCCGCCAGCACCATGCCCTGGCAGAGCAACTGTTTAGCAGGCTCGTCAGAGTTCACCATGCCCGCATCGCGCATCAGCTTGTGGAAGAAGCGGAAGTAGAGCAGGTGCATGATGGCGTGTTCGATACCGCCAATGTAGATATCTACCGGCAGCCAGTAGTTGGCGGCTTTGGAATCCAGCATGCCTTCCTGATATTGCGGGCAGGTGTAGCGCGCATAATACCAGGAGGACTCCATAAAGGTGTCGAAGGTATCGGTTTCACGCAGCGCCGGCTGGCCGTTAACGGTGGTCTTCGCCCATTCTGGATCGGCTTTAATCGGGCTGGTGATGCCATCCATGACCACATCTTCCGGCAGGACAACCGGCAGTTGATCTTCCGGGGTCGGCATCACGGTGCCATCCTCGAGCGTCACCATCGGGATCGGCGCGCCCCAGTAACGCTGACGGGAAACGCCCCAGTCGCGCAGACGGTAGTTGATTTTGCGCTCGCCAACGCCTTTCGCGGCCAGTTTGTCGGCGATGGCGTTAAACGCCGCTTCAAAGTCGAGACCGTCAAATTCGCCGGAGTTAAACAGCACGCCTTTTTCCGTCAGCGCCTGCTGGCTGAGATCCGGCTCGCTGCCGTCCGCTGCCAGGATAACCGGCTTGATCGGCAAACCATATTTAGAGGCGAATTCATAATCGCGCTGATCGTGGCCCGGAACGGCCATCACGGCGCCGGTGCCGTATTCCATCAGCACGAAGTTAGCGGCCCAGACCGGAATGGCTTCGCCAGTCAGCGGATGAATCGCTTTAATGCCGGTGTCGACCCCTTGCTTCTCCATGGTCGCCATGTCGGCTTCCGCCACTTTGGTGTTGCGGCATTCCGCAATAAAATCACCCAGCGCCGGATTATAGGCTGCCGCCTGCTGCGCCAGCGGATGGCCCGCGGCGACCGCAAGGTAAGTCACGCCCATGAAGGTATCAGGACGGGTGGTGTAAACCGTCAGCTTCTCGTCGCTATCCTGCACGTCGAAAGTGATTTCAACGCCTTCGGAGCGGCCGATCCAGTTGCGCTGCATGGTTTTAACGGTATCCGGCCAGTGGTCGAGTTTATCCAGATCGTTAAGCAGCTCATCGGCGTAAGCGGTGATTTTGATAAACCACTGCGGAATCTCTTTACGCTCGACTTTGGTGTCGCAGCGCCAGCAGCAGCCGTCGATAACCTGTTCGTTCGCCAGAACGGTCTGGTCGTTCGGGCACCAGTTCACCGCTGAGGTTTTTTTGTAAACCAGGCCTTTTTTATAAAGCTCGGTGAAGAACTTCTGCTCCCAGCGGTAATATTCCGGGGTACAGGTCGCCAGCTCGCGGCTCCAGTCATAACCGAAGCCCAGCATCTTGAGCTGGTTCTTCATGTAATTAATGTTGTCGTAGGTCCACGGCGCCGGCGCGGTGTTGTTTTTTACCGCGGCGCCTTCAGCCGGCAGACCAAAGGCGTCCCAGCCAATCGGCTGCAGCACGTTTTTACCCAGCATGCGCTGGTAACGCGCGATAACGTCGCCGATGGTGTAGTTACGGACGTGGCCCATGTGTAGACGGCCAGAAGGATAGGGAAGCATCGACAGGCAGTAATACTTCTCTTTGCTCTCGTCTTCGGTCACTTCAAACGTGCGCTTCTCTTCCCAATGAAGCTGTACTTTGGATTCTATCTCTTCCGGGCGATATTGCTCTTGCATGGCAGCCAGTAGTCCTGTTTTCAAACCCGCTACAAATGTAGCGTATACGTGTGTTGTTTCAGATCCGCATAGCATAGCCGATTAGGGCGCAGCGCAACAGCCTTTCAACGGGGCGGCAACGGATGGCCTTTGCAGGAATTTACCTGCGGCTGTGCTCAGGCTAACAAAGCGCGGACCGATTAAGGTCTATCATTAGAAGAGGTTACCCACTCAGGAGGCAAAAGGCGATGAACAAGGTTGCTCAATATTACCGGGAACTGGTGGCCTCGCTCACCGAACGCGTACGCAATGGCGAACGCAATATTGATGCGCTGGTGGCCAGCGCCAGGCAACAGGTGGCGCGAACCGGTGAATTAACGCGTACGGAAATAGAGGAGGTAACCCGCGCGGTGCGGCGCGATCTGGAAGAGTTTGCCCGCAGCTATAACGAAAGCCGTGACGACGACTTTACCGACAGCGTTTTTATGCGGGTCATTAAAGAGAGCGTCTGGCAGGAGCTGGCGGACATTACCGATAAAACGCAGCTTGAATGGCGCGAAGTGTTCCAGGACCTGAACCACCATGGCGTTTATCACAGTGGCGAAGTGGTGGGGCTTGGCAATCTGGTGTGCGAAAACTGCCATCATCATCTGGCGTTTTATACGCCGGAAGTTTTACCCGTTTGTCCGAAGTGCGGCCATAACCAGTTCCAGCGCCGTCCTTTCGAACCCTGAGCAATCCGTGCGCGGGCCCAGGCCCGCGCACGGCACGGTTTAGTGCAGGATTTTCGCAAGGAAATCTTTCGCACGCTCCGACTGGGGATTGGCGAAGAAATCTTCCTTCGGCGAGTCTTCGACAATTTTCCCTTCGTCCATAAAGATAACGCGGTTAGCCACTTTACGGGCGAAGCCCATTTCATGGGTAACCACCATCATCGTCATGCCTTCGTTGGCGAGCTCCACCATAACGTCCAGCACTTCGTTGATCATCTCCGGGTCCAGCGCCGACGTCGGTTCGTCAAACAGCATAGCGACCGGGTCCATACACAACGCGCGCGCAATAGCCACACGCTGCTGCTGGCCGCCGGAAAGCTGCGCCGGGTATTTATTGGCGTGAGCGGAAAGGCCTACCCGCTCCAGCAGCTTCAGCCCTTTCTGGCGTGCAGCCTCTTTATCGCGCTTGAGCACTTTGACCTGCGCGAGCGTCAGGTTTTCGATAATCGACAGATGCGGAAACAGTTCAAAGTGCTGGAACACCATGCCCACGTGAGAACGCAACTGGGCAAGATTGGTTTTCTTGTCGTTGACTTTAGTGCCGTTAACGACAATTTCGCCTTTCTGCACCGGCTCAAGGCCGTTAACTGTCTTAATGAGCGTGGATTTGCCGGAACCGGAGGGGCCGCAGACGACCACCACTTCGCCTTTTTTCACTTCCGTGGAGCAGTCGGTGAGCACCTGAAACTGACCATACCATTTCGAAACGTTTTTCAGGGAAATCATTACACAGTCCTTTTCTTCAGCCAGCCGACCAGGAGCGAAGCGCTCAGGCTAATAACAAAGTAAACCACACCCGCGAAGAGGATCATCTCGACCTGGGTGCCATCACGTTCACCAATAGTGGACGCGGTGCGGAAAAAGTCCGCGAGGCTCAGTACATAAACCAGAGAGGTATCCTGGAAAAGTACGATGCCCTGGGTGAGCAGCAGCGGCACCATGGCGCGGAAAGCTTGCGGCAGGATGATGAGTTTCATCGACTGCCAGTGGGTCATGCCGAGCGCCAGCGCGGCGCTGGACTGGCCGCGCGAAATGCTCTGGATGCCGGCGCGAATGATCTCGGAGTAGTAGGCGGCTTCAAACATGGAAAAAGCCACCATCGCTGAGATAAGGCGAATATCGGTTTTCGGCGACAGGCCCAGCACATTTTGCAGGAAGCCCGGCACAATCAGATAAAACCAGAGCAGCACCATCACCAGCGGGACGGAACGGAAGACGTTGACGTAGCTGCTGGCAAACCAGGCGATGGGTTTAACGCTCGACAAACGCATTACTGCCAGCAGCGTGCCCCACACGATGCCGATAACCACAGCGGTGACAGTAATTTTCAGCGTAATAAGCATGCCCTGAAGCAGATAGGGCAGGGCCGGGCCGATAGAACTCCAGTCAAACTCGTACATTATTTGCCCCCCAGATTGCCCGGCAGGCGGACCTTGCGTTCAACCAGATGCATCACCAGCATAATGACGGTATTGATAAGCACGTAAGCGAGCGTAATAGCGGTAAAGGATTCCCACGCGTGGGCGGAGTAGTCCAACAGTTTGCCCGCCTGGGCCGCCATATCCACAAGACCGATGGTCGAAGCGATGGCGGAGTTTTTCACCAGGTTCATCATCTCCGAGGTCATCGGCGGCACTATCACGCGATAAGCATTGGGCAGCAGCACATAGCGGTAGGTCTGCGGCAGCGTCAGACCCATCGCGAGACCGGCGTTTTTCTGGCCGCGCGGCAGCGACTGAATAGCGGCGCGCACCTGCTCGCAGACGCGGGCGGCGGTGAACAGCCCCAGGCAGATCATCGAAGAGAGGAAAAACTGCACATTCGGATCCAGCTCGGCTTTAAACCACATGCCCAGATCTTCAGGCAGCAGCTCCGGTACAACCAGATACCACGTAAAGAATTGCACGATCAGCGGAACGTTGCGAAACAGCTCCACATAGCAGGTGCCGATGCCCGATAAAAAGCGATTAGGCACGGTGCGCAGAATGCCAAACAGGGAGCCGACCAGGAAAGCGATGATCCATGCGGTAACCGACAGGGCGACGGTGACCTGAAAACCACTCCATAGCCAGCCCAGATAGGTGGTGTTGCCGAACGGGGCGGGCTGCAGAAAAATTCCCCAGTTCCAGTCTATAGACATAACGTACTCCGAAAAAAGAGGGGTAGCAGCGCTACCCCCGAAGATTGATGAGAAGCCTCTCTTTTCGCGCCGGATGGGGAACGGCCATCCAACGTATAGTCTGTCCGGGCTTCATTCGTCAATCGAGAGGGCAGGGTGTCCCGCCCCTTAATGGTTGTAATTAGTTAAGCGCTTTATCGTTAGGTTCTTTAAAGAGCGTCTGCATATCCTGAGACAGCTCGAAGTTCAGGTTAAGGTTCTTCGGCGGAATTGGGTTTTTAAACCATTTGTCGAACCATTTCGCCGCTTCGCCAGAGGTCTGGGCCTGGGCGATAGTATCGTCTACCAGTTTCTTAAACGACGCATCGCCTTTACGCATCATGCAGCCGTAAGCCTCTTTTGACTGCGGCGTGCCGACGATTTCCCAGTTATCCGGTTTCTTCGCTTTTGCACGCTCGCCCGCCAGAAGCGCGTCGTCCATCATGAACGCTACCGCACGTCCGCTTTCCAGAGTACGGAAAGAGTCGCCGTGGTCTTTCGCGCTGATGATGCGCATATCCATTTTCTTCTCATCATTGAGCTTGTGCAGCAGCACTTCAGAGGTGGTGCCGGAAGTCACGACCACCGCCTTGCCTTTCAGATCCGGGAAATCTTTAATCGGGCCGCCTTTTTTCACCAGCAGACGAGTGCCGACAACAAAGATGGTGTCGGAGAAAGCGGCCTGCTTCTGGCGCTCAAGGTTATTGGTGGTGGAGCCGCATTCAAAATCGAACGTGCCGTTTTGCAGCAGCGGAATACGGTTCTGCGAGGTGATCGGGATGAGCTTGACCTGCAGGTCTGGCTTGTTGAGCTGTTTTTTAACCGCTTCAACGATGGCGTTGGAATAGTCCTGAGAGTATCCGACCACTTTCTGTTGATTATCGTAGTAAGAGAAAGGGACTGAGGACTCACGGTGGCCGACCACAATTACCCCGTTGGCGTTGATTTTATCCAGCGTGCTCTGTCCGGTAGCGGCCTCTTGCGCGTGCACAGCGCCTGCGCTGAGCCCCATTACCAGCATTGCTGTGGTCAGTTTACGTAATTGCATATCCAACTCCTTTATCGTGGCGCCAGAAGCGCCATTGATACCCAATAGTGATGGTGTGTTGTTATGTTCTGCTACAAAATCGTGCAGTGTTGTAACTGTGTTGTTAACACTTAGCTTGGCTGAATGTAAATAATCTGCTCTTTATTTGTTTATTTTTGCGAAGTGCGCCGCACCATTCAGAGGCAAAAATAGCGCCTTGCACTGTTTTAGTGCCTGGGCTGTGCCGCTCTGGTGCAGTGGCCCGGGCAAGCGCCCGCCGCAGGACAAATCAGCCAATGTGTCTGAAGTTAATAAGCAAAGTGTATGCCAGAAATGAAAAAGGCCAGCATAGCTGGCCTTAGAAGAGGGACTTAACCGCGCTTACGGCTGCGCAGGTTATAAAGCACGGCGCTAAAGCCAAGGATAAGCGTAAGCGCCCATAGCGGCCAGTTGCCGAAGCGGGCGTAAGGGGTCAGCCCGCGGGTCGGCGTAACGGTGCTGGTCAGCGCTTCGCGGGTGAACTGCGGGATAATGTCCTGCACTTCACCGGTTGGGGTAATAATGGCTGTCACGCCGTTATTGGTGCTGCGAAGCAGCGGGCGGGCAAGCTCCAGCGCCCGCATCCGCGCCATCTGGAAGTGCTGCCAGGGACCGATGGAGTGGCCGAACCAGGCGTCGTTAGAAATCGTCAGCAGGAAATCGGTATCGGGACGGAAGTTATCGCGCACCTGCTCGCCGAGGATGATTTCATAGCAGATAGCTGCCGTTAAATTAAAACCGTGCGCCTGAAGCTGCGGCTGCAGATAAGGGCCACGGCTGAATGAAGACATGGGCAGGTCAAAGAACGGCGCCAGCGGACGCAAAATCGACTCCAGCGGCACGAACTCGCCAAAAGGCACCAGGTGGTTTTTGTTATAGCGGTCGGCAGAGCTATAGCTATAAGCGTTACCTGCGCCAAGCGTAATAATGGAGTTATAAGTATCGTAGCGGTTATGCGGGTTTAGCCGCGCGTCCACAATGCCGGTAATAAGCGAAGTGTTGCGTTCCCGCAACATCTCGTCCAGCGACGTCAGGAAACGCTGCTGGTTAATTTCGAGATCGGGAATGGCGGACTCCGGCCAGATGATCAGCTGCGATTTGCCCATCTGCGGCAGCGAGCCGTTCATATAAATCTCAAGCGTGTTTTGCAGCTCTTTTTCATCCCACTTGAGCGACTGCGGGATATTCCCTTGCACCAGCGTAACGTTTACAGCGCGATCGGTCTGCGGCGTAAACCACTGGATATAGCGTAGCGGGAAGGGCAGGGCGAAGAGAATAAACGCCGCCAGCGCGGGCTGCCAGCGGCGGGTATGCAGCGCCAGCACCAGCAGGCCGCTTACCGCCATCAGCAGGAGGTTAATTGCCTCAACGCCAAGCAGCGGCGCAAGTCCTTTCAACGGACCATCCACCTGGCTGTAGCCAAACTGCAGCCATGGGAAGCCCGTCAGCACCCAGCCGCGCAAAAATTCCGTGATTTGCCAGACCACAGGGGCGGCAATCGCCACGCGCCACCAGGTTGTCTTCGGCCACAGCCGCGAGAGGAGGCCTGCGAAAAGTCCGGTATAAAGCGAGAGATAAGCGGCGAGCAGGATAACCAGCGCGACGTTAACGGGGCCAGGCATGCCGCCAAAAGTCGCGATGCTGACATAAACCCAGTTAATGCCCGTGCCAAACAGGCCAAACCCCCAGAAAAAGCCGATGGCGGCGCTCTGTAGCGGTCGACGGTTAAGCGTCAGCCCCTGAAGACCCATCAGGGAAATCAGGGCGGCGGGCCAGAAATCGTAAGGGGAAAAAGCCAGCGTTCCGCTGGCGCCCAAAAGCAGCGCCAGCAGCAGACGCACACGCTGGCGTTCAATCAATGAGGCAAAGGCCATTCCATTAGTCTTCCAGTTTTGGCGTCGGCGAGTCGTCCGGTATTCTGACGTGAACCTGAATGATGCGGCGGCTGTCAGCCATCGCGACCTTGAACTGATAACCGTCAATTTCAATGGTCTCGCCACGTGCCGGCAGGTGGCCAAAGGCCTGCATCACCAGACCGCCGATGGTATCGACTTCTTCGTCGCTAAACTGCGTGCCGAAAGTGTCGTTAAAATCTTCAATCGGCGCGAGGGCGCGTACGGTCCAGGTATGACGGCTGAGTTGACGGAAATCGATATCCTCTTCGTCGTCATATTCGTCTTCAATTTCACCGACGATGAGCTCAAGGATATCTTCGATGGTCACAAGGCCGGAAACGCCGCCGAACTCATCGATGACGATAGCCATGTGATAACGCTGAGAACGGAACTCTTTCAGCATGCGGTCGACACGCTTGCTTTCCGGCACGACAACCGCCGGACGCAACACTTTTTCCATGCTGAACGGCTCGGCGTCGCTGCGCATAAACGGCAGCAGATCCTTAGCCATCAGGATCCCTTCAATGTGATCTTTATCTTCGCTGATCACCGGGAAGCGCGAGTGGGCGGACTCGATGATAACATCGAGGCATTCGTCCAGGCTCTGGTTGCGTTTCAGGGTAACCATCTGGGAACGGGGGATCATGATGTCGCGAACGCGTTGGTCGGCGATATCCATTACCCCTTCAAGCATGTCGCGCGTATCTTCGTCGATAAGCTCGTTCTGCCCGGAATCACGGATCAGCGCCAGCAGCTCATCACGGTTTTTCGGTTCGCCGTGAAAAAGCTGGCTCAGAAGGAGGGAGAAAAATCCCTTTTTAGTGTTAAGTGAGTCGCTACTGTGTGAATTGTCGTCGCTCATGGCGTTAATTCAAGGTTCTCATGTTAGTGGATGTGTCGCAAGCGGCGGACAAAACGCGCCGCAACGGCATAAAACGCTGGCGGCAGCGAACTGCCGCACAGATTACTCTTTCTCGGCAATGTACGGATCGTCAAAGCCCAGGGCAAGCATTATCTCGGTTTCGATGCCTTCCATCTCTTCGGCTTCGTCATCTTCGATATGGTCGTAGCCCAGCAGATGCAGGCTACCATGCACCACCATGTGCGCCCAGTGGGCTTCCAGCGGTTTTTCCTGCTCTTTCGCCTCCTGTTCGACCACCTGACGGCAAATGATAAGGTCGCCCAGCAGCGGCATCTCGATGCCAGGCGGCGCTTCGAACGGGAAAGAGAGCACGTTGGTGGGCTTATCCTTGCCGCGATAAGTCAGGTTGAGATCGTGGCTTTCCGCCTCGTCCACGAGACGGACCGTCACTTCCGCTTCTTCCTGAAACTGCGGGATAACGGCATCCAGCCAGCGCTGAAACTGCGCTTCTTCCGGCAAACCGGATGCGTCTTCGCAGGCGACCTGCAAATCAAGCATTACCTGACTCATTTATTCTCCTGCGCACCGGCGGCCAGCGCCTGCGCTTCACGTTTACGTTCGGCGGCCTGTTCCGCTTTACGTTTCTGGTCGGCCTCTTCCCAGGCTTCATAAGCATTCACTATGCGCGCGACAACCGGATGGCGCACAACGTCTTCGCTGAGGAAGAAATTGAAACTGATCTCTTCGACTTCCGAGAGCACTTCAATCGCATGACGCAGGCCCGATTTCATATTGCGCGGCAGGTCAATCTGCGTGACGTCGCCGGTGATAACCGCTTTGGAGTTAAAACCAATACGCGTCAGGAACATTTTCATCTGCTCGATGGTCGTGTTCTGGCTCTCATCGAGAATAATGAAGGCGTCGTTCAGGGTGCGTCCGCGCATATAGGCGAGCGGGGCGACCTCAATCACGTTGCGCTCCATGAGCTTTTCCACGCGCTCAAAGCCAAGCATTTCGAACAGGGCGTCATAGAGCGGACGCAGATACGGGTCCACTTTCTGGCTAAGATCGCCTGGCAAGAAGCCGAGTTTTTCACCGGCTTCTACCGCCGGGCGGGTCAGCAGAATACGGCGTATCTCCTGGCGCTCCAGCGCATCCACGGCGGCGGCAACCGCAAGGTAGGTTTTCCCCGTACCCGCCGGGCCGATGCCGAAGGTAATATCGTGATCGAGAATATTGGCGATGTACTGCGCCTGGTTTGGCGTACGCGGTTTAATCACGCCGCGTTTGGTCTTAATGTTGACCGCTTTGCCATACTCCGGCACGCTTTCTGCGCTTTGCTCCAGCACGCGAGATTCTTTGATGGCCAGATGAATCTGTTCCGGCTCGATGTCTTTGATTTGCCCACGCACAGGCGCGGTATCCACGTAGAGATGGCGAAGGATATCCGTCGCGGCGCTGACGCAAATCGCGCGTCCGGTGAGTTTGAAGTGATTATCGCGACGGTTGATTTCGATACCGAGGCGGCGCTCCAGCTGTTTGATGTTGTCATCAAACGGTCCGCAAAGGCTAAGCAGACGGGCATTGTCTGCGGGTTCCAGCGTAATTTCACGTGTTTCGATATTCAAACTTATCCTCTTGGTCACACAGGGCCAGTTAGGGTGAACAATGATGCCTGCTGATTTTCTCAGGCCCTGTCGAAATTATTCACGGCGAGGGAAAAAGGCGCAAGCGACAGCACTGATATTTGGGTGTGGGATGCAGAATACAAGTGTAGCGAATGTAAATGACCGTATGCGCGCAATATGCGCATACGGTCTGATAAAGCGGGGAAATCAGGGCTGGTAGATGCCGACGCCGAGCTCGTTCTCTTTACGGGTACGGGCGATAACGGCGGCAGGAGATTGCGCTACGCGCAGACCCATCTCCTCTTCGGTACGCACGACTTTGCCGCGCAGCGAGTTCGGGAAGACCTCGGTGATTTCCACATCAACAAATTTACCGACCATATCCGGCGTGCCTTCAAAATTCACCACGCGGTTATTCTCGGTACGGCCTGAAAGCTCCATGATGCTTTTACGCGAAGTGCCTTCAACCAGAATGCGCTGGGTGGTGCCGAGCATACGGCGGCTCCATGCCATCGCCTGCTGGTTAATGCGCTCCTGCAGAATATAAAGACGCTGTTTCTTCTCTTCTTCCGGCACATCGTCAACCATATCGGCAGCCGGCGTGCCTGGGCGCGCCGAGAAGATAAAGCTGTAGCTCATGTCGAAATTCACTTCGGCAATCAGCTTCATGGTCTGCTCGAAATCCTGCTGGGTTTCGCCCGGGAAGCCGACGATAAAGTCGGAACTTATCTGGATATCAGGACGCGCAGCGCGCAGCTTGCGAATAATCGCTTTATATTCCAGCGCGGTATGGGTGCGTCCCATCATATTAAGCACGCGGTCGGCGCCGCTCTGTACCGGCAAATGCAGGAAGCTCACCAGCTCTGGTGTATCGCGATACACTTCGATAATGTCATCAGTAAACTCGATCGGGTGGCTGGTGGTAAAGCGGATCCTGTCGATACCATCAATAGCTGCGACCAGTCGCAGCAGATCGGCGAAGGTGCCGGTAGTGCCATCGTAGTTTTCGCCGCGCCAGGCGTTAACGTTCTGGCCGAGCAGGTTTACTTCACGCACGCCCTGCGCCGCCAGTTGAGCGATTTCCAGTATGATATCGTCGCTCGGCCGGCTCACCTCTTCACCGCGGGTATAAGGCACCACGCAGTAGGTGCAGTATTTGTTGCAGCCTTCCATGATGGAGACGAAAGCGGTTGGGCCTTCAGCGCGCGGCTCCGGCAGACGATCGAACTTCTCAATCTCCGGGAAGCTAATATCCACCACCGGGCTGCGGGTGCCTTTCACCTGATTGATCATTTCCGGCAGGCGGTGCAGCGTCTGCGGCCCGAAAATAATATCGACATAGCGGGCGCGGTCGCGAATATGGTCGCCTTCCTGAGAGGCTACGCAGCCGCCGACGCCGATAATCACATCCGGATTTTTTTCCTTTAATGTTTTCCAGCGACCTAACTGATGGAAAACCTTCTCCTGTGCCTTTTCACGGATTGAACAGGTATTCAGCAGCAGAACATCCGCTTCTTCAGCCACATCGGTCAGCTCATAGCCGTGGGTGGCATCCAGCAGATCGGCCATCTTCGATGAATCGTATTCGTTCATCTGACAGCCCCAGGTTTTGATATGCAGTTTTTTTGTCATCGACTTGCCATTGCTCAGTTAAAGCCAGGAATGCAGGGCGCGTATTGTAATGCTTTGGCGTGTTCGTGACCAGTATTGCGCAGGAACGCTTACAGCGGCGAAAAATCCGGTAAACTTAAGGGATATACCTTAAGGATAAAAGCCCATGATAAATCAACCCATTGAAGTCGTCGTTATCGGCGGAGGCATGGTCGGCGCGGCGGCGGCGCTGGGACTGGCGCAAAATGGTTTTCAGGTTGCCGTGATTGACCATGCCGCGCCTCCCGCTTTTGATGCGGCAGGCGCGCCTGATATCCGCATCTCTTCCATCAGCAGCGCTTCAGTCGACCTGCTCAAAGGTCTCGGCGTCTGGCAGGCGGTCAAAGCCATGCGAAGCCACCCCTACCGGCAGCTTGAAACTTGGGAGTGGGAAAGCGCGCACGTCGTGTTTAACGCCGATGAGCTGAAGCTGCCCGAGCTGGGGTATATGGTGGAAAACAATGTGCTGCAGCGTGCGCTTTGGGAAGCGCTGGAGGCGCACCCCGGGGTTACGCTCTACTGCCCGGCGCAGCTCACGCAGATGCGTCGGCGCAGCGCAGGGTATGAACTGACGCTGGCAGATGGGCTTGCGCTCGACGCAAAGCTGGCCATCGGCGCCGATGGCGCTAACTCCCAGGTGCGCAAATGGGCAGGCATTGGTTTACATGCCTGGCATTACCATCAGGCTTGCATGCTGATAACCGTTCAGTGCGAAGCGGCGCCGGGAGAGAGCACCTGGCAGCAGTTTACGCCCGACGGACCGCATGCCTTTTTGCCGTTATTTGATAACTGGGCTTCGCTGGTCTGGTACGACCGCCCGGCGCGGATCCGCCAGCTGCAAACGCTGGGTATGGCGCAGTTGCAGCGGGAAATAGAAAAAGCATTTCCCGCCCGCCTTGGTAAAGTGACGCCTGTCGCCAGCGGCGCTTTTCCGCTGACTCGTCGCCATGCCCTGCATTATGTCCAGCCTGGTCTGGCGTTGATTGGCGATGCGGCGCATACCATTCACCCGCTGGCAGGACAGGGAGTGAACCTGGGGTATCGCGATGTTGAAGCGCTGCTGGACGTGGTTATCAATGCACGCGGCAATGGCGAGGCCTGGTCAACGGAGCCGGTGCTTAAGCGTTTCGAACGGCGTAGACAGATTGATAACTTTATTATGCAAAGCGGTATGGATCTCTTCTACGCCGGGTTCAGCAATGATTTACCACCAGTACGCATGCTGCGAAATCTTGGGCTAATGGCGGCGCAGCGTGCCGGCGTGCTGAAGCGGCAGGCACTGAAATATGCGCTGGGGTTATCGTAACCTGGCGACTCTTAGTTACAACATACTTTTTTTGTGCATGTGCTCCCTCCGCGTTGGCGGAGGAGAGTGGCAAGCGAAACAACAGAATTTATGGGCTAACCATGTTATGGGTTAACCATGTGACAGCCACAAACGCAGAAAAGCAAAAAGCCCGCAAAAGCGGGCTTTTTAATAAGTGGCTGGGGTACGAGGATTCGAACCTCGGAATGGCGGAATCAGAATCCGCTGCCTTACCGCTTGGCGATACCCCAACAGGGTGCGTTCAGTTTCCTGGACGTCTTTTAATATGGCTGGGGTACGAGGATTCGAACCTCGGAATGGTGGAATCAGAATCCACTGCCTTACCGCTTGGCGATACCCCAAGAAAATGGTGGCTACGACGGGAATCGAACCTGTGACCCCAGCATTATGAGTGCTGTGCTCTAACCAGCTGAGCTACGTAGCCAAATTGTGTTGCTTTACCAGCCTGCATCGACTGGCTGGGGTACCTGGATTCGAACCAGGGAATGCCGGTATCAAAAACCGGTGCCTTACCGCTTGGCGATACCCCAACGACTAACGCGTTTGAAACGCAAGAGTCGAAGAAAAATGGCTGGGGTACCTGGATTCGAACCAGGGAATGCCGGTATCAAAAACCGGTGCCTTACCGCTTGGCGATACCCCATCCGTGCAACGCTTAACGGAAATGGTGCGGGAGGCGAGACTTGAACTCGCACACCTTGCGGCGCCAGAACCTAAATCTGGTGCGTCTACCAATTTCGCCACTCCCGCAAAAAAGATGGTGGCTACGACGGGAATCGAACCTGTGACCCCATCATTATGAGTGATGTGCTCTAACCAGCTGAGCTACGTAGCCATCTTTTTTCGCGTTACCTTATCGGCGTTGCGGGGCGCATTATGCGTATTGGGCCTGGCAGCGTCAACACCTTTTTTGGTGAAAATAGCCTGAATGTGACTGTTTGACTAGCTTGCGAACAGCTTGACGCAATATTCGGCAATTATTGTTTATTTATCAGTACAGAGAATAAAAAAGAGAAGGCCGCTGCCCGAAAGCTGCGAAAAAAAACGGGCCCTCGAGAGGCCCGTTATGAAGGTTTTTTCGCTTACTTATAAGCGGACTGGTGAACGCCTACCGCGCGGCCTGATGGATCGTTCATCGTTTTGAACGCTTCATCCCATTCAATCGCTTTAGCAGAAGAGCAGGCGACAGACGGACCGCCCGGAACGCACTCTGCCGCGCTCGGCACCGGGAAGAGCTCTTCAAAGATTTCACGGTAAAGATACGCTTCTTTAGACGAAGGCGTGTTGTAAGGGAAGCGGAATCGCGCCGTTTCCATCTGCTGGTCGCTAACCTGCTGCGCCGCGACCTCTTTTAAGGTGTCGATCCAGCTGTAACCCACGCCGTCGGAGAATTGCTCTTTCTGACGCCACGCCACGCTCGCCGGCAGATAAGACTCAAAGCATTCACGCAGAATATGTTTTTCCATTTTGCCGTTGCCGCACATTTTGTCCTGCGGGTTGATGCGCATCGCCACATCCAGGAATTTCTTGTCGAGGAAGGGCACGCGGGCTTCCACGCCCCAGGCGGACATCGCTTTGTTGGCGCGGGCGCAGTCAAACATATGCAGCGCCTGAAGCTTACGCACGGTCTCTTCATGCAGCTCTTTGGCGTTCGGCGCTTTGTGGAAATAGAGGTAACCGCCGAACACTTCATCCGACCCTTCGCCGGAAAGCACCATCTTGATGCCCATGGCTTTGATTTTACGGGACATCAGGTACATCGGCGTGGATGCGCGGATGGTCGTCACATCATACGTTTCGATGTGGTAAATCACGTCGCGAATTGCGTCCAGACCTTCCTGCACGGTGAAATGAATTTCATGGTGCACGGTACCGAGGTGATTAGCCACTTCCTGCGCGGCTTTCAGATCCGGTGAACCTTCCAGGCCCACAGCGAAGGAGTGCAGCTGCGGCCACCAGGCTTCGGAACGCTCCTGATCTTCCACGCGACGCGCGGCGAATTTCTTGGTGATGGCGGAAATAACCGAGGAGTCCAGGCCGCCGGAAAGCAGTACGCCGTAAGGCACGTCAGACATCAGATGGCTTTTAACGGAATCTTCCAGTGCCTGGCGCAGTTCCGCTTTGTCGGTCACGTTGTCTTTGACGGCGTCGTATTCGAACCAGTCGCGGGTATAGTAAGGGCGAATCTCGCCATCCTGGCTCCACAGGTAGCTGCCCGCCGGAAACTCTTTGATGGTGCGGCATACCGGCACCAGCGCCTTCATTTCGGAGGCGACGTAAAGGTTGCCGTGCTCGTCATAACCCATATACAGCGGGATGATGCCGATATGGTCGCGGCCAATCAGGTAAGCGTCTTTCTCGCTGTCATAAAGGGCGAAGGCGAACATGCCCTGCAGCTCATCGAGGAATTCCGGCCCTTTTTCCTGGTACAGCGCAAGAATAACTTCGCAGTCAGAACCGGTCTGGAAAGGGTAGCGGTCGCCATATTCGGCGCGCAGCGCCTGATGGTTGTAAATTTCACCGTTAACGGCAAGCGCGTGCGTTTTTTTCTGGTTGTAGAGCGGCTGCGCGCCCGCGTTAACGTCGACGATGGAAAGACGTTCATGAGCGAGAATCGCTTTATCGCTGGCATAAACGCCCGACCAGTCAGGGCCGCGATGGCGCATCAGACGTGAAAGCTCCAGCGCTTTTTTACGCAGTTCTGTCGCGTCAGTTTTAATATCCAGCACACCAAAAATAGAACACATAGACTTCTCCGTTAACCCTGGCGGTGATGTTACGTTTGTTGTCAGCGCGCTGCGTCATTTTTCTCTTTCTCGCCGCGGCGCGCCTTGCTTACTAAAGAAAATGCCGTATACGCCCAGGTCAATGCAAGCGCTTTAGCGCTGCGAAAAGAAATAATGCAGTGGTGATTAGCGAATAGTGAAAAAAGGTTATGTTTAACGCGGTGAAATTAGCGAATCGTCAATTAAAGAGCATTTTTATTGAACGCCGCTTTTCAAATATTGGGAGGAGTTAATGAAACGGCAGCCGCGCATCACGCGGCTGGTGAAATTAGAGGATGTCGATTTCAGCAACGGAAGGGTAAATCCAGGAGGGGCGGAACGGCATAGCGTCGATATCATTGAGCGTTGAAACGCCGGAAAGCACCAGAATCGTTTCCAGACCCGCCTGAAATCCCGCCAGAATATCGGTGCGCAGGTTATCGCCGACGATGACTGTCTGTTCTGAGTGCGCCTGCATCTTGTTCAACGCGGCGCGAATTATCCACGGACTCGGCTTGCCGACATAAAAAGGCTTACGACCGGAGATTTTTTCAATACCGGCACATAGCGCGCCGCAGGCCGGATAAAACCCCCGCCCGTGCGTATCCGGATTGGTGGCGATAAAACGCGCGCCGCCAGCCACGAAGAAAGCGGCTTTGTGCATCATCTCCCAGTTATAGGAGCGCGTCTCGCCAACGATGACAAAGTCGGGATTGATATCGGTTATCGTAAAACCTGCTTTGTAAAGCTCGTGAATGAGCGCGCCTTCGCCAACAACGTAGGCTTTTTTCCCTTCCTGACGACGCAGAAAATCAGCCGTCGCCATCGCAGAGGTATAAAAAACGCTGTCCGGCACATCAATCCCTGCGGAGGCGAACCGGTTAGCCAGATCTTGTCCTGTCTGGGAAGGGTAGTTTGTCAGCAGCACCAGTGGCATCCCTTTTTCAAGGATGCGGTTGAGGAATTCGCTGGCGCCCGGGACGGCAACGTTGTCGTGCATCAGCACGCCATCAATATCACAAATTACGCTCTGGATGGTCATCGACTACTCTGGCTCAAAGAAAAGAAAGGCGTAACTATAGCCTGGTTAAGGTTGAAACCCTGTTAACTTTCAAGCAAACGCTGCAATAACATACCGTTAAGCATGGCCCGTTTCACCAGCGCAAAGGCGCCGATGGCCGAACGGTGATCCAGCGTGGAAGGCACTACCGGCAAATTCTTACGAAACGCCGCCAGCGCCTGGGCATTGATGCAGCTTTCAATCGCAGGCAACAGAATTTTTTCCGCTTCGACAATCTCACCCGCGATGACGATCTTTTGCGGGTTGAACAGATTGATAGCGATAGCGATAGTTTTTCCGAGATGGCGGCCTACCTGTTCAATCACTTCGCAGGCCAGTTCATCGCCTTTATTGGCGGCTTTGCAGATGGCTTTGATAGTGCATTCATCGAGCGTGACGCGGCTCTGATAGCCTTTCTCCAGCAAATGACGCACGCGCTGCTCAATGGCGGCATTTGCCGCCACCGTCTCAAGGCAGCCGAAGTTGCCGCAGTGGCAGCGCTCGCCGAGCGGATCGACCTGAATATGGCCGATTTCGCCGACATTGCCGTTACGGCCAATAAAAATGCGGCCATTTGAGATAATGCCTGCGCCTGTGCCGCGATGAACGCGCACTAAAATGGAATCTTCGCAATCCTGACTTGCACCGAAGTAGTGCTCGGCCAGCGCCAGGCTGCGGATATCGTGACCGACAAAACAGGTCACGTTAAACCGCTTTTCCAGCGCCTCCACCAGCGCCCAGTTCTGCACGGGAATATGAGGCATATAGCGGATTACGCCGCTTTCCGGATCCACGAGGCCGGGCAGGATAATGGAGATAGCGATAAGCTCGCGAATTTTACGCTGCTGCGTTTCGATAAACAGCGCAATGGTATTGAGCAACGCATGCTCCAGCGTCTCCTGGGTGCGTTCAGGCAGAGGATAATGCTCTTCCGCCACCACTTTGCTGCTCAGGTCGTATAGCGTCAGGGTGGTGTCGTTGCGGCCAAGGCGCACCCCTATGGCATGAAAGGGGCGCGTCTCGGTAATAATGGAGATAGCGCGGCGGCCCCCGGTGGAAGCCTGTTGATCGACTTCTTTGATAAGGCCGCGCTCAATAAGCTGGCGAGTAATTTTGGTGACGCTGGCGGGTGCAAGCTGGCTCTGTTCCGCTATCTGAATACGCGAGATAGGTCCGTGTTGATCGATAAGGCGGTAAACCGCCGCGCTGTTAAGCTGTTTTACCAGATCAACGTTACCTATTTGAGCCTGTCCGCCAGTTGTCATGCCTGTTCTTACTCAGTAAAGACCTCGTTGCCGTTAACGAGAGTCCGGGTGATTTTATAATCGCGGGTAAAGACGGTCAGGTTAGCCACTTTTCCGGCTTCGATTGTCCCTAGCGTCTTATCCACGCCCATAGCGCGGGCCGGGTAAAGGGTCGCCATGCGCAGCGCTTCATCCAGCGCGATGTTGACATGCTCGACCAGGTTGCGCACGCCTTCGATCATCGTCAGCGCGGAACCGCTCAGGGTCCCGTTCTCGTCTACGCACAGCCCATTACGGAAGTATATGGTTTTGCCAGCAAAAATGAACTCATCAATATTCGCGCCCGCGGGTGCGGTTGCGTCTGTCACCAGACAAAGCTTGTCGCCTTTTACC
Source organism: Franconibacter pulveris DSM 19144 (assembly GCA_000621185.1). Lineage (GTDB taxonomy): Bacteria > Pseudomonadota > Gammaproteobacteria > Enterobacterales > Enterobacteriaceae > Franconibacter > Franconibacter pulveris. The sequence goes on along the minus strand of KK211221.1, from coordinate 448,417 downwards.
TTTTTCGCGGTGCGAACGTTGGCGAAATCGACATGCAATCCGTCGACGATAATGCCGCAGTATAAATCAGGCTCATCGAAAATCGCCCCGGTCAGGCCCGGCTCGCGACCGGTAATATAAGGCATGGCGTTAAACAGATGCGTGGCGAAGCTGATGCCGGCGCGAAAACCCGCTTTGGCTTCTTTCAGCGTGGCGTTGGAGTGACCTGCGGAGACGACAATGCCCGCCGCGACAAGCTGGCGAATCACTTCCGGTTCGACCATTTCCGGCGCGAGCGTCAGCTTGGTAATGACATCGGCGTTCTTGCACAGAAAATCAACCAGCGCCTGGTCAGGTTTGCGCACATAAGCTGGGTTATGGGTGCCTTTTTTGACGATGTTCAGCCATGGACCTTCCAGATGCAGGCCGAGCGCCTGGTTTTTATTTTTCGCCAGATAGTCACGCATTACGCGCACGCCCTGTTTCATCAGATCGTCGCTGGCGGTAATCAACGTCGGCAGATAGCTGGTGCAGCCCGATTTCTCGTTTGCTTTCTGCATAATTTCCAGCGTCTCGACGCTGACGGCTTCGGCGGTATCGTTGAACTGCACGCCGCCGCAGCCGTTTAACTGCACATCAATAAAACCGGGGGCAATGATGGCGCCACCGGCGTCGCGTTGCTCAATGCCGGCCGGTAATTCCGCCTGCGGGCAAACGCGCTCGATAAGGCCATTCGCGATAATTACCGCATGGTCGTCCAGAATTTCATGGCCGGTGAAAATCCGGCCGTGGGTTAAGGCATACATAGTGACCCCCGGTGTAAATGCGCTTAAAGATCTTTAATATTTTCAGCTTCGAGCTCAGTGAAGTATTTCAGCGTCTTCACCTTCAGCTCCATGGTGGACGGCTCATCGCAAACCACGACCGCTTTCGGATGCAGTTGCAGGCAACTAATCGTCCACATATGGTTTACGTTGCCTTCAACCGCCGCCTGCAGCGCCTGCGCTTTCACATGCCCCTGCACCAGGATCATCACTTCTTCGGCATCCAGCAGCGTGCCGACGCCCACGGTGAGCGCGTATTTCGGCACCTGGTTTACATCGCCGCCGAAGAAGCGGGAGTTTGCCACGCGGGTGTCATGCGTCAGGGTTTTAATGCGAGTACGGGACGCGAGTGACGAGGCCGGCTCGTTAAAAGCAATGTGTCCATCGTTGCCAACGCCGCCCATAAAGAGATGAATTTTGCCATAGGCGCGAATTTTCTCTTCATAACGGCGACATTCTGCGTCAACATCAGGTGCATTGCCATCAAGAAGGTTGATATTTTCAGCAGGAATATCAACGTGATCAAAGAAATTACGGTGCATGAAGCTGTGGTAGCTTTCCGGATGTTCTTTCGGCAGGCCGACATATTCATCCATGTTAAAGGTGACCACATGTTTAAAACTCACCTGGCCCGCTTTATGCATCTCTACCAGCGCTTTATAGGCTTCGAGCGGCGTGCCGCCGGTCGGCAGGCCCAGCACGAACGGGCGATCGGCGGTTGGGTTAAATGCGTTGATGCGCTTAACAATATGGCGTGCTGCCCATTTGCCGACCTGCTGTGCGGTAGCCAGGGGGATCAGTCTCATCATTCACCTCGTAAGTTGTAAGTCATAAATGGCGCGGATTGAAAGCGGGATAAAGTAAGGGTAAACCATATTCATCGGGCTCAGGGATCAATCCGTCCTGATTTTTCGAATGATAAAATAAGTTTTGCGAGTTAGCCAGTAAAGGGGAAATGATAAAGCAAATTTTGGTGATAAAAATCACAAACAGCACCCTTTTAATTTGCGAGGCGAATTAATTTTTCACACACTCCACAGGTGAAGTGAAGCGTCGCCGCTTAATCAGGGTGGGTCGTATTATAAAAACACTGCTTTGACGAGCCTCATCGGGGCCTCATAGGGGGAATAAAGTGAGTATTCTAGGTTATTTGCAAAACGTAGGCCGGGCGCTGATGGTGCCCGTGGCTACGCTGCCTGCCGCAGCAATTTTGATGGGGGTAGGGTACTGGATTGACCCTACCGGTTGGGGTGGAAGCAACGCGCTGGCCGCGTTTTTTATCCAGTCCGGTTCCGCAATCATCGACAATATGGGCGTGCTGTTCGCGGTCGGTGTAGCGTATGGCATGTCTAAAGATAAAGACGGCGCGGCTGCGCTGGCCGGCTTTGTCGGATTCCTCGTTTTAACTACGCTCTGCTCGCCTGCGGCTGTCGCCATGATCCAGAAAATCCCGGCGGACCAGGTGCCAGCGGCGTTTGGCAAAATCAAAAACCAGTTTGTTGGCATTATGGTCGGCATTATCGCGGCCGAACTGTATAACCGTTTCAGCGCCGTCGAACTGCCCAAAGCGCTTTCGTTCTTCAGCGGTCGCCGCCTGGTGCCGATTCTGACTTCATTTGTGATGATCGTGGTCGCTTTCATCATGATGTACATCTGGCCGGTGGTGTTTGATGGCCTGGTGAACTTCGGCGAGCATATCCAGAAACTCGGTTCTGTTGGCGCAGGCGTTTACGCTTTCTTCAACCGTCTGCTTATCCCGGTTGGCCTGCACCACGCGCTGAACTCCGTGTTCTGGTTCGACGTAGCCGGTATTAACGACATCCCGAATTTCCTTGGCGGCGCGCAGTCTATCGAAGCCGGGAAGGCGGTTGTCGGCATTACCGGCCGCTATCAGGCGGGCTTCTTCCCGATCATGATGTTTGGTCTGCCAGGCGCGGCGCTGGCGATTTACCACTGCGCACGTCCGGAAAACAAGGCTAAAGTGCTGGGTATTATGATGGCGGGCGCGTTTGCGGCCTTCTTCACTGGCATCACTGAACCGCTGGAGTTCTCCTTCATGTTCGTAGCGCCGGTGCTTTATGTGCTGCACGCCATTCTGACTGGTATCTCCGTGTTTATCGCGGCGACCATGCACTGGATTGCCGGCTTCGGCTTTAGCGCCGGGCTTGTGGATATGGTGCTTTCTTCACGTAACCCGCTGGCCACGCACTGGTACATGCTGATCCCGCAGGGTCTGGTGTTCTTCGTTATTTATTACCTGGTGTTCCGCTTTACCATCACCAAATTCAATCTGATGACGCCGGGCCGTGAACTGGCGGTAGCCGGAAGCGAAGAAGACGGCGAAGATGTTAACGTCAGCGGCAATAAAGACCAGGATGTCACCGGTCTTGCGCGTCAGTATGTCGCGGCTATCGGCGGCTCTGATAACCTCACCGGCATTGACGCCTGCATTACGCGTTTACGTTTGACCGTAAAAGACTCCGCTCAGGTTAACGAAGTGCTGGCGAAACGCCTTGGCGCAACGGGCGTGATTCGCCTGAATAAAACCAGCGTGCAGATTATCGTGGGCTTTATGGCAGAAAAAATCGCGAACGCGATGAAAACGGTCGGCGCCGTGCCAGCCTCCGCCCCGGCTGCAGCCAGCGCGTCTGTAGCGCCTGCTGCAGGGGTTAAACCGCAGGTTATTCCGCAGGCCGCTACCGCCGCCACGGTTGCTGAACTGCTCTCTCCGGTGACTGGCGAGGTTGTTGCGCTGGAACAGGTGCCGGATGAAGCGTTCGCCAGCAAAGCGGTAGGGGATGGCGTGGCGGTGAAGCCGACGGAGAAAACCGTTGTTTCCCCGGCTGCCGGCACCATCGTGAAGATTTTCAATACCAACCACGCGTTTTGCCTGGAAACAGAAAAAGGCGCGGAGATTGTTGTTCATATGGGCATCGACACCGTAGCGCTGAACGGTCAGGGCTTTAAACGTCTGGTAGAAGAGGGCGCTGAAGTGGCCGCCGGCCAGCCGGTGCTGGAAATGGATCTCGATTTCCTCAATACCCATGCCCGTTCAATGATTAGCCCGGTCGTATGCAGCAATATCGACGACTTCGGCGGTCTGGTCATTAAAGCTCAGGGGCAGGTTGTTGCAGGCGAGACGCCGCTTTATGAGATTAAAGGCAAGTAACGCTGTTGGGTTTTAGGGCGCCTCAAGCGGCGGGGAAATTCCTCGCCGCTTTTTTTGTTGTAAAAATCTACGCTACCGCAGGGAGGCGCCTATTTTCTTCAACTAAAGGTTGTTTCCCGTCCCTGCTTATAAGATCATGCTGCGTTAACTGATGTTTACGCTTTGAGGAATCTACGATGAGTGAGGCTGAAGCCCGCCCGACTAACTTTATCCGCCAGATCATCGATGAAGATTTGGCCAGTGGTAAGCACACTACCATCTGCACCCGTTTTCCGCCGGAGCCGAACGGCTATCTGCATATCGGACACGCAAAATCTATCTGCCTGAACTTCGGCATTGCCCAGGATTACCAGGGGCAGTGCAATCTGCGTTTCGACGATACCAACCCGGTTAAAGAAGACATCGAATACGTCGAGTCCATCAAAAACGACGTGCAGTGGCTGGGCTTTCACTGGTCGGGCGATGTGCGCTATTCCTCTGATTACTTTGATCAGCTGCACCACTATGCGATCGAACTGATTAATAAAGGCCTTGCTTACGTTGATGAGCTTTCGCCAGAGCAGATCCGCGAGTACCGCGGCACGCTGACGCAGCCGGGCAAAAACAGCCCGTACCGCGATCGCAGCGTGGAAGAGAACCTGGCGCTGTTTGAGAAAATGCGCAACGGCGAATTCGCCGAAGGCACCGCTTGCCTGCGTGCGAAAATCGATATGGCTTCGCCGTTCATTGTCATGCGCGACCCGGTGCTGTACCGCATTAAATTCGCTGAACACCATCAAACCGGCAACAAGTGGTGCATCTATCCGATGTACGACTTTACCCACTGCATTTCCGATGCGCTGGAAGGCATTACCCATTCGCTGTGTACGCTGGAATTCCAGGATAACCGCCGTCTCTATGACTGGGTACTGGATAACATCACTATTCCTGTGCACCCGCGCCAGTACGAGTTTTCGCGTCTTAACCTTGAATACGCGGTGATGTCCAAGCGTAAGCTTAATCTGCTGGTGACCGACAAGATTGTGGAAGGCTGGGACGACCCGCGCATGCCGACTATTTCTGGCCTGCGCCGTCGCGGCTATACCGCTGCTGCTATTCGCGAGTTCTGCAAACGCATCGGCGTAACCAAGCAGGATAACACCGTCGAGATGGCGGCGCTGGAAGCCTGTATCCGTGAAGATCTTAACGAAAACGCGCCGCGCGCGATGGCCGTTATCGATCCCGTTAAGCTGGTGATTGAGAACTACCCGCAGGGCCAGACTGAACAGGTCGCCATGCCGAACCATCCGAACAAGCCGGAAATGGGCAGCCGCGACGTGCCGTTCTCTGGCGAAATCTGGATCGATCGCGCCGATTTCCGTGAAGAGGCCAACAAGCAGTACAAGCGCCTGGTGCTCGGTAAAGAAGTACGCCTGCGCAACGCCTACGTCATTAAAGCTGAGCGTGTTGAAAAAGACGCGGAAGGCAACATCACCACCATCTACTGCTCTTACGATGCCGAAACGCTAAGTAAAGATCCGGCGGATGGCCGCAAAGTGAAAGGCGTTATCCACTGGGTTAGCGCACAGCACGCGCTGCCGGTAGAAATCCGTCTTTACGACCGCCTCTTTAGCGTGGCGAACCCGGGCGGAGCGGACGATTTTCTCTCGACCATCAACCCGGATTCACTGGTTATCAAGCAGGGTTTTGCGGAACCGAGTCTGAAAGAGGCTGAAGTGGGTAAGGCATACCAGTTTGAGCGCGAAGGTTACTTCTGCCTCGACAGCCGCCACACGTCAGCCGATAAGCTGGTCTTTAACCGCACGGTAGGGCTGCGCGATACCTGGGCTAAAATCGGCGAATAAGTCGAACTGCGAAATAAAACGCCGCGCAATGCGGCGTTTTTCATTTCCGCAGCGCTGACTGGACTTTTTATTAAAAAAGAAGCGGAAAGTTTTTCCTGATTATAATTTTTATAAATTCATCGAAATAAATCCATAGTAACCATCAATATAAATTGTGGCGATATAAGGCGTTAATAAAATAAGTTGTTGCATAAGGCGTTTATTTTAATAAAAAGAACGAGAGCGTTTATTTGTGCTTGATGTCATATTTTGACAATGCTGTGCAAACAAAATATTGATAATTGATGTCGTGAAAAATACTATTCAATAGCGTTAAAAAATCACAAGCATGCATTTATTTTGCATGAAAGCTTTTTTATAAAGTTATTATTGAGAAGGAATTTGATATGCCTCTTTTTTTAAAGCGGCGCAGGACGCGGCTATTATTACTGGCGAGCGTAAGCGCTTTATCTACTTTGAGTTTTACACCCGCTGTTTATTCCACAGGCTTTATTGATGATTCAACGCTGACGGGCGGCCTCTATTACTGGCAGCGAGAGCGAGACCGCAAAGATGTCGCAGAAGATAAATACAAAACTAACCTTTCTCATGCAACCTGGAACGGCAATCTCGATTTTTCGTCAGGGTATGCGGCAGATCTGTTCGGCGTCGATCTCGCGCTCTTTACGGCAATTGAAATGGCGGAAAATGGCGACAGCGCGCATCCAAATGAAATCGCCTTCTCATCCAGTAATAAAGCTTACGATGAAGACTGGTCCGGTGATAAAAGCGGAGTAAGCCTTTATAAAGCCGCCGCGAAATTTAAATATGGTCCTTTATGGGCGCGGGCCGGATATATCCAGCCCACCGGCCAAACGCTTCTGGCGCCGCACTGGAGCTTTATGCCTGGCACTTACCAGGGCGCGGAGGCAGGGGCCAGCGCGGACTACGGCGAGGCGGGCCTGCTCAGCTTCTCATATATGTGGAGCAACGCTTATAAGGCCCCGTGGCATCTTGAAATGGATAAATTTTACCAGAACGATAAAGCGACCCGCGTCGACTATCTCCATTCTTTAGGCGCGAAGTATGACTTCAAAAATAACTTTATTCTCGAAGCGGCTTTCGGCCAGGCGCAAGGTTACGTTGACCAATACTTTGCTAAAGCCAGCTATAAATTTGATATTGCGGGAAGCCCGCTCGCCGCCAGTTATCAATTCTACGGCGCTCGCGACAAAGTAAGCGACGGCTCAGGCAACGATATTTATGACGCCACGGCATGGCTGCAGGCGTTGACCTTTGGCTACAGGGTGGGGCCGGTTGATCTACGTCTGGAAGGCACCTGGGTGAAGGCCGACGGGCAACAGGGCTATTTTCTGCAACGCATGACGCCAACCTACGCCTCATCAAACGGTCGGCTGGATATCTGGTGGGATAACCGTTCTGACTTTAACGCTAACGGTGAAAAGGCGCTTTTCGTCGGCGCTATCTATGACCTTACCCACCTGAAGCTGGCGGGATGGTCTCTTGGCGCGTCTTACGTGTACGCCTGGGATGCTAAGCCCAGCTCCGCGCCGACTCGCGATGGTTATTACGATCCTGATTATCGTCTCAAGGAATCGGCTTACAGCCTCGATGCAATTTATACCTTCGTAGAAGGGCGCGCTAAAGGCGCCACGTTTAAGCTGCATTTCACGCAGTATGACAACCACTCCGCTATTCCCAGTTACGGCGGTGGCTACGGCAATATTTTTCAGGACGAACGCGACGTGAAATTGATGTTCATTGCGCCGTTCACCCTGTTCTGATGCTTCCCGCTTCATACTCATTAATGCTATCTCGCTCTGAGGGAACAAAATGAAGAGATTACAGCGTAGTGTTTTAGCGCTCGCTCTGGCCGGACTAATGAGCAGCGCCTGGGCAGACCAGGAACTGGCGAATAAACTGAGTCAGTTTACGCTCAATTATGCCGTGCAGGATAACCACGCACAGCAACACGGCGTGGACTGCGCGGCGCTCGGCGCCGACTGGGCCGCCTGCAGTAAAGCCGTTATCACCTTAACGAACCATGGCGATGCGCTAACCGACAGAAACTGGACTATCTGGTTTCACAGCATCCGGCAAATCCTGAAGGTGGAGAATGAACAGTTTAAGGTCACCCACGTCATGGGTGACCTGCATAAGCTTGAACCCACCGATAAGTTCACGGGCTTTCCGGCAAACCAGACCGTCACTATCCCGATTATTAATGAGTACTGGCAGCTTTTTATTACCGACGTGCTCCCTCGCTGGTATGTCACCTCTGACGACAGTCGTCCCGTTATTATCGCCAACACCGACACAGAAGATCTGGCCCGGTTTGTCAGCCCGCTCGGTGAACAGTGGAGGCGTACGCCGGATGATAAAAATGTGTTGATGACCGCAGAGGCGCGCTATAACAAAAACAGCGATGTCGCTTTACCGGATGCTGCGGCGCTGCGAGGAGAGATTGTTCCTACCCCTAAAACGGTTACGGTGCATGCCGAAAATGTGGACTTAAGCCGCGGGGTCGTGCTCGACCTGGCTTCGCTTTCGCCAGCTTCCCGCGAGGCGGTGGCTTCGCGTTTCGCGCAGCTCGGCGTGAAAACCGGTCAGGGCTATCCGGTTAACACTCTCGTTGCGCCAGACGACTTTCAGAAACCGGAGGCGGTATCCGGCGCTTACCGTTTACAAATCAAGCCGCAGGAGACAATAGTGACGGGATACGACGCCGCTGGCGTCTTCTACGGTCTACAATCCCTGCTCTCACTGCTCCCGGCGCAAGGTAAGCCGCAAATCGCTACGCTTGAGGCGAACGATGCGCCTCGCTTTAGCTGGCGCGCTATTCATCTGGACGTCGGACGCAATTTCCATTCAAAAGCGGCGGTGTTGCGTCTGCTGGATCAAATGGCCGCTTATAAACTCAACAAGTTTCATTTTCACCTGAGCGATGATGAAGGCTGGCGCCTGGAAATCCCCGGGCTGCCGGAACTGACCGAAACAGGGGCGAAACGCTGCCATGACCTCACTGAAAAACGCTGCCTTCTGCCGCAGTTGGGTTCGGGGCCTGAGAGTAATAACAACGGCAGCGGCTACTTCACGCGCGCTGATTATATTGAGATTGTGAAATACGCTGCCGCGCGGCACATCGAGGTTATCCCTGAAATTGATATGCCCGCGCATGCGAGGGCGGCGGTGGTATCGATGGAAGCACGCTATGCCCGCTTAATGGAAGCGGGAAAAGCGCAGGAAGCAAACCATTACCGCCTGCTGGATCCCGCCGACACCTCAAACACGACAGGCGTGCAGTATTACGATCGAACCGGTTATCTGAATCCTTGTCTCGCTTCGTCACGCAACTTCGTCGACAAAGTCATCTCTGAGGTTCAGTTGATGCATAAAGAGGCGGGGCAACCTTTAACCGTCTGGCACGCCGGCGGCGACGAGGCGAAGAATATCTACCTGGGAACAGGGTATACCGACAAGTCCCATCCGGAAGAGGGGAAGGGGATTATCGATCTGAGTAAACAAAATAAGCCGTGGGAAAAATCACCTGCGTGTAAAAAGCTGCTTGAACGGGGCGAGGTCGCGGACGTTGAACACCTTTCCAGCTACTTTGGTATTGAGATCAGCAAGCTGGTAAATGCGCACGGCATCAGCGTCATGCAGGCCTGGCAGGATGGGCTGAAAGATGCGAAAGACGCCAGCGCGTTCAGCACCCGTCAGGTTAATGTTAACTTCTGGGACACGCTGTTCTGGGGCGGCTTTGATACGGCAAACGACTGGGCGAATAAAGGTTTCAGGGTTATCGTCTCCAACCCTGACTACCTCTATCTGGATTTCCCCTATGAAGTCAACCCGGCGGAGAGCGGCTATTACTGGGGAACACGGTTCAGCGACGAGCGTAAAATCTTCAGCTTTGCGCCAGACAACCTGCCGCAGAATGCGGAAACTTCCGTCGATCGCGATGGCAATACCTTCAGTGCGAAATCTGACAAGCCCTGGCCGGGTGCGCTGGGCCTTTCCGCTCAGCTCTGGAGCGAAGTCGTTCGTACCGATAAGCAGATGGAGTACATGATCTACCCAAGGCTTATTGTTGTCGCTGAGCGCGCATGGCATCGCGCCGCCTGGGAGCAGGATTATCAGGCGGGTCGCGAGTATAAGGGCCAGGAAACGCAGTGGGTGGATAAAAAAGCCCTCGCCTCAGACTGGGCTCGCTTTGCAAGCCTTATAGGCCACCGGGAGCTGGCGAAACTGGACAAAGCGGGCATCCAGTATCGTTTGCCGGTGCCCGGCGCCAGAGTGGAAAAAGGCATACTGGAAATAAACACCAGCCTGCCGGGGCTGGCGGCAGAATACTCTACGGATAACGGTAAAAACTGGCTACGCTATGACAATAAGGCGCGACCACAGGTTGAGGGCGAAGTACTGATTCGCGCGGTAAGCCCGGATGGTCAACGCTACAGCCGTGTCGATAGCGTTAAATAGTCCCGTAAAAAAAAGCCCGCCTGATGGCGGGCTTTTTTTATCTTTCAGCAAAAGCTTACAGGCTTTCTGGCAGCGTACGCAGCGCGGTTAATTTTCCTTTACTTATTTCTACATAATTATCATGCCGCAACTGCGACAACGTTTTCATCACCATGCTGCGAGAAAGATTGGTTCGCTTAACGATATAATCGGCAACGTTAATCTTATTTCGCATAAATTCATCCATGGCGGCAAGCGTGACCAGATTACCTTTAATCATGAGGTAGCTATTATGCCCAAGCAATAATTCTTCGCGATGGCAGAGTAAGTCGATGTTCCAGGCCAGTACCTTATATAACTGTGGTTGGCACTGATGATTCTCTATTTCACTCAGAAATTTATCAAAAGGAATGAGCTGATAGTGGCACTCAGCATCGGCCTGAATTCTGAAATAGTTTTTATTATTAAGATTACGCGCAACGCCCAGAATAGACGGGGCGCTACATTTTTCAATCAGTAATCTGTCACTTTTACGCAATACGGAAAAAAGGCCGCCGCGAATAATGCAAACAAAGCCTTCACGCGTTGGAATAGACGTATTTTTTTCTGCGCGATACCAGTTGCCATAACCATTAAAGATATCGGACAGGCGATAAATTTCGGCAAGGGGTTTCTGAGGTATTACCATAACGGCGACCTTTGTATAAGTATATTATTGGAATAAATAACGAGGGGCTATTCTAATAGAGTTGATTTTTTTACTGCAAGACAGGCCAATGACGTTGTAAGCCTGAATGGGGCGCTTGAGGGGGGTAACTGATTGAATGGTAAAATAATTTACTTTTTCTGAAAATAAAAAGTAAGAAAAAGATAAGATAAAATAAGTTCTTGACCAGTATATTAAAATAGCAAGCATCAAAAAAATGGATTATTAGCGTCGCGCCTGCCTGATAAAGGTGTAAAAAAAGCCGACATACTATGTCGGCTTATTAACAAAAAGCAAAAACGGAACGCTATTTTCGCTTACTTTGTGTCGTGCGCGTGCTCGTTTTCGCGGCAGTCGCCATCGGCACAGTGGCCATAGAGATAGAGGCTATGGTTAGTCAAACGAATGCCATGGCGAGAAGCGATTTCACGCTGACGCGCTTCGATAGAGTCGTCGCTAAACTCGATAACTTTGCCGCAGTCGAGGCAGATCAGGTGGTCATGATGATGCTGTTGAGTCAGTTCGAAAACGGATTTGCCGCCTTCAAAGTTATGACGCGTAACGATACCCGCGTCGTCAAACTGATTCAGCACACGGTAAACGGTCGCGAGACCAATCTCTTCGCCCATGTCAATGAGGCGCTTGTATAAGTCTTCCGCACTGACATGATGGTTTACTGGCTCCTGCAACACTTCAAGGATTTTCAGTCGAGGAAGCGTGACTTTCAGGCCAGCCTTCTTTAATGCGGTGTTATTGTCAGTCATGCGGAATCTGTCCTGTTGCTAAACGGTGTGCTCCGGAGAGCTTAAGATCGGATGCGCTGAAGATGAATGCGACTCATTATAGAACTGACAGGACCAAATGAAAACCGCAAGCGTCCAGCAATAGTGCTTTTCAAAACGTGGCGAGCGCGGCGCTTGCCGTCTCGTTACCCGATAATCCAGAAGGGTATTGTACAGATATGCGGATGAAAGTTAAAAATTTGTAGCAATCATTTTTATCGCTTTTATCTATCAATGAAGCTAAAACGGCGATAAAAAATACATTTATCGCCGTTTCACGATTAGGCGTTAATGATTTCCTGCAGATGCAGCTCTTCAGAAACTTGCTTAACCCATTTTTCGACGCGTTCAGCGGTCAGTTCCGGCTGACGATCTTCATCAATGGCAAGGCCAACGAAGTGATCGTCATCGGCAAGACCTTTAGAGGCTTCAAAGTGATAACCTTCCGTCGGCCAGTGACCCACAATAGTGGCGCCGCGCGGTTCAATAATGTCGCGAATGGTGCCGAGCGCGTCGCAGAAGTATTCCGCGTAGTCTTCCTGATCGCCGCAGCCGAAGAGCGCGACCAGCTTGCCATTGAAGTCAATCTCTTCAAGGGTCGGGAAGAAATCATCCCAGTCGCACTGCGCTTCGCCGTAGTACCAGGTCGGGATGCCAAGCAGCAGGATATCGAAACCTTCCAGATCTTCTTTGCTGCTCTTGGCAATATCGTGCACTTCAGCAACGTCTTTCCCGAGCTGTTTCTGAATAACTTTTGCGATATTTTCGGTGTTGCCGGTGTCGCTGCCGAAAAAAATGCCTACGATTGCCATGAGAAAAATAACCTCTTGAATCCTAATGATATGGTAGTGGCGAAATGCCCACAGATAGGGCAATCATAGCAGAACAGAGAAGAGGGCGGAAACAGCTATCACGGTGGGGTGCACACTCTGACACATTTCCATACAAGAAAAAGGGTTTTAAGGCCTTAGCTATTCAGTGCTTTGAGCTGCGCCAGTAAAATTTCTTCAATCAATTCGCTGCGACTCATGTTGCGCGCCTGCGCCAGCTGCGTCAGGGCGTCAACCGCTTCCGCGTTAAGTTTTAACTCTACACGTTTAAGCCCGCGAACTTTGTCGCGCTTGAGCTGGTTCCGTTTGTTGATGCGCAACTGTTCGTCACGCGACAGCGGATTGGTTTTCGGGCGACCCGGGCGACGCTCGTCCGCGAACAGATCTAATGTCGTACGGTCCGTTTGTTCTTTGGCCATGATTTGACTACTGACAGGGGAAACAGGCTGCCGGAGCGGATGCCCGGGTGTCATTCAGCGCGCCATCATACATCAGGGAACGAGGCGCGCCAACGCGTTAGCGGCATGTTAGCGCCAGTCGCCTTGTTTTTAATCAGTTTCCAGGAAGCGACGAATGGCGCGCAATACGGCTTCAGGCTTTTCGGCATGCACCCAGTGCCCGGCGCCGGCAATGACATGCGCTCGCGCCGCCGGGAACTGCTTAAGCAAGGCCTCGCGGTGATTTTCCTGTACGTAAGGCGAAGCGCCGCCAGCGATAAACAGCGAAGGACCATGCCAGGCGGGCACCTCCTGCCAGCCAACAATGTGCTCATACTGCTCCCAGAGCGTCGGCACATTGAAACGCCATTCACCGTCGGCGAAGGATTTCAGCAGAAACTGAACGACGCCTTCTTCAGAGAGGCGCTCGCGCATAATGGCGGCCGCCTGCTGGCGCGTCGCGGCGCCCGCTTCGCTTACCGCGCGAATGGCGGCGAAAATTTCATCGTGACGTCGTACCTGATAGTCGACAGGCGCTATATCAATCGTCACCAGTTTAACGATGCGCTCCGGTATCAGCGCGGTCACGGCCATTGCCGCTTTGCCGCCCATGGAGTGCCCGATAAGCACCACGTTATCAAGCTGGTGGGCATCCAGCGTTTCCACGATATCCTGCGCCATTGCAGGATACGTCATCTCATCGCTACGCGGCGAAAGACCGTGGTTGCGCATATCGACCTGCAGCACATCGCGATCTTTCGCCAGATCGCGAGCCAGCACGCCGAGGTTATCCAGACTGCCAAACAGGCCGTGAATCAAAACGACAGGCGAATTGTTATTCGGTTGTTGCGCAGATTGCATTCGGGTATTCAATTTCATGGCAAAGTTCTTTTTTTGCATCTGAAAGGTTAGGGTATCATGTTGACCATTCTGCCGTCCGGCTGCAAGGAGCCAGTTAATTCCGACTTTTGCCGCCCCTCCAGGTGTGACGCTATCCGCTGTTGGGTTTTACTTCTATAATCCCAACGACTTGTATTCAGAAAAGATATTGCACTGGATTAAGATGAAAACGATTGAAGTTGATGACGAGCTGTATCGCTACATTGCCAGCCATACTCAGCACATTGGCGAAAGCGCGTCCGACATTTTACGGCGCATGCTTAAAGTTGCCGCCGGCTCGCAAGCCGCTGCCGCTCAGGCGAAAGAGAGCGCGCCTGTCAGCGCGGCCGTTGCCGAAAAGCCGGCGAACCCTGCCAAAGACCGCGTTCGCGCTATGCGAGAGCTGCTTTTATCGGACGAATACGCAGAACAGAAGCGAGCGGTCAATCGTTTCATGCTGGTGCTGTCTACACTCTATTCACTGGATGCAAAAGCGTTTGCCGAAGCCACCGAGTCGCTGCATGGCCGCACCCGCGTCTATTTCGCCGGTGACGAGCAAACGCTGCTGCAAAGCGGCAACCAGACCAAGCCCAAACATGTTCCGGGCACGCCATACTGGGTTATTACTAATACGAATACGGGCCGCAAATGCAGCATGATCGAACATATCATGCAGACCATGCAGTTCCCGGCGGAATTAATTGAAAAGGTTTGCGGCACCATCTAACACAAGCGTCAGAAGGATCAGGCCATGGCAATGCATAACCGTGCGGGTCAACCCGCGCAACAAAGTGATTTGATTAACGTCGCGCAGCTTACCGCGCAGTACTACGTATTGAAGCCGGAAGTCGGCAACGTTGAGCACGCGGTGAAGTTCGGGACCTCCGGCCATCGCGGCAGCGCGGGACGTCACAGCTTTAACGAGCCGCACATTCTGGCTATCGCCCAGGCCATTGCCGAAGAGCGCGCTAAAAACGGCATTACCGGCCCGTGCTATGTGGGTAAAGATACCCATGCGCTCTCTGAGCCCGCTTTTATCTCTGTGCTGGAAGTCCTGTCCGCGAACGGCGTCGATATCATCGTGCAGGAAAACAATGGTTACACCCCAACGCCTGCGGTTTCCAACGCTATCCTGGTTCACAACAAAAATGGCGGCGCTCAGGCGGACGGCATTGTCATTACCCCCTCTCACAACCCGCCGGAAGATGGCGGCATCAAATACAATCCGCCGAACGGCGGCCCGGCGGATACTAACGTAACCAAAGTGGTGGAAGATCGCGCAAACGCGCTGTTGGCGAACGACCTGAAAGAGGTTAAACGCCTGCCGCTTGACGAAGCCTGGGCCAGCGGTCGCATTCAGGAAAAAGACCTGGTGCAGCCATTTGTCGAAGGATTGGCGGATATCGTCGATATGGCGGCTATCCAGAAAGCGGGCCTGAAGCTCGGCGTTGACCCGCTTGGCGGCTCCGGTATCGAATACTGGAAGCGTATTGCGGAGCACTACAAGCTGGATCTGACCATTGTTAACGATCAGGTCGATCAGACTTTCCGCTTCATGCACCTTGATAAAGATGGCGTTATCCGTATGGACTGCTCCTCTGAGTCTGCGATGGCGGGGCTGCTGGCGCTGCGTGATAAGTTCGATCTGGCCTTTGCCAACGACCCGGATTACGACCGTCACGGTATTGTCACCCCGGCGGGGCTGATGAACCCGAACCACTATCTGGCGGTCGCCATTAACTATCTGTTCCAGCATCGTCCGCAGTGGGGCAACGAGGTGGCTGTCGGTAAAACGCTGGTCTCATCCGCGATGATTGACCGTGTGGTGAACGATCTCGGCCGTAAGCTGGTGGAAGTGCCGGTAGGCTTCAAATGGTTCGTTGATGGCCTTTACGACGGCAGCTTTGGCTTCGGCGGCGAAGAGAGCGCGGGCGCCTCTTTCCTGCGTTTTGACGGCACGCCGTGGTCCACCGATAAAGACGGCATCATCATGTGTCTGCTGGCGGCGGAAATCACCGCCGTCACCGGCAAAAACCCGCAGCAGCATTATGATGAGCTGGCTGAACGCTTCGGCGCGCCGAGCTATAACCGTCTGCAGGCTTCCGCCACGTCCGCGCAAAAAGCGGCGCTTTCTAAGCTGTCGCCGGAAATGGTCAGCGCAAGCCAGCTGGCGGGCGACCCCATCACGGCGCGCCTGACCGCCGCGCCGGGCAACGGCGCTTCCATTGGCGGGCTGAAAGTGATGACTGACAACGGCTGGTTCGCCGCGCGTCCGTCAGGCACGGAAGACGCGTACAAAATCTATTGTGAAAGCTTCCTCGGCGCGGAACACCGTAAGCAGATTGAGAAAGAAGCGGTGGAGATCGTCAGCGAAGTGTTGAAAAACGCCTGATGGGGTGAATATAAAAAGGGAGCGCTTGTCGCTCCCTTTTTTATGTCGGCGTTACAGCATAAAGCGGTAGCCAATCCCCGTTTCTGTCAGCAGATGGCGCGGACGCGCCGGATCGCTTTCCAGTTTCTGGCGCAGGTGGCCCATATAGATGCGCAAATAGTGGCTATGCTCCACGGCGTTCGGGCCCCAGACCTGGCTTAAAAGCTGCCGCTGCGTCAGCACCTTGCCGTGATTATTCAGCAGCACCGCCAGCAGGCGAAACTCGATGGGCGTCAGGTGAATTTCTTCTTCGCCGCGCAGAATGCGCCGTGTAGCGAGATCGACATGAATATCGGAAAAGTGATAAGCCGGATCGTCCGGGGTTGAGCTGCCATGACGACGCAGCGCCACGCGCAGCCGCGCCTGCAGCTCGCCGATGCCGAAGGGTTTGCTCAGATAGTCATCCGCCCCGGCATCCAGCGCGGCGATTTTATCTTCCTCTTCGCTGCGTGCTGACAGCACTATCACCGGGCGCTGGCTCCACTGGCGAAAATCGCGGATAAAATCCAGCCCGTCGCCGTCGGGCAAGCCAAGATCGAGTATGACCAGATCCGGTTTGCGGGTTGCGGCCTCAATCAGCCCGCGCTGCAACGTTTCCGCTTCATGAACGCGCAAGCCTTCGCTTTCCAGCGCGGCGCGCAGAAAGCGGCGGATCTCTTTCTCATCTTCGACAATCAGTACGCTAATCACATGTCCTCGTGAATATCCAGCTCAGGGGGGCGCTGCTGGGGCAGCACGATGTGGAAGCTTGCGCCGCCTTCAGGGCGGTTTTTAGCGTAAATGATGCCGCCGTGCACCTCAACTATAGCCTGACAAATAGCGAGACCGAGCCCGACGCCGGGAATGGCGGATTCTTTGTTGCCGCGCGCAAATTTCGCGAAAATCGCCGCTTCCTGACCCGGTGGGATCCCCGGCCCGCTGTCCCAGACTTCCAGCTCCAGTTGCTCGTCCCGACGGCTGGCCCGTACGCCGATGCGCGCCGCCGAGCCCGCATACTTCACGGCGTTTTCCAGCAAATTAATCAGCACGCGCTCAAGCAAGGCGCCGTCGACGTAAATCAACATCAGCGGGTCCGGCAGCGCGAGTTCAATATGCCGCCCGCCAAGGCCTGGCTCCAGCATTTTCAGCGCGCTGCCGACCACTTCCTCAAGCGTCAACCACTCTTTGCGCAGATTAAAGCCGCCGGACTGAATGCGCGCCATATCCAGCAAGTTATTCACCAGCCGCGTGGTGTTCAGCACATGCTGGCGAATAGCGCTGGCCTGCAGGGCATGTTTTGAGCCTTCAGAAGCGAGGTCGAGCGTCAGGATCTCCGCCTGGCCGAAAAGTACGGTAAGCGGCGTGCGTAAATCATGAGAAAGGGCCGCCAGCAGGGAGTTACGTAGTTGCTCATGCTCGCTCGCCATACGCGCCTGCTCCTCGCTTTTAGTCAGCCACAGCCGCTCAAGCGCGCTGGCGATAAGCAGGGTGAAGGTCTCCAGCAAACGCTGCTGCTCCGGGATCATCAACTGGCGCAGGCTTGAAGGTTCGACAATCAGCAGGCCGTGGGTTTTGTGCGCGGTGCGCAGCGGCAGGATCTGATACGGCACGCCGGGCAGCGTGTCGGTGCCGGCGCCCGCTGGCTGACCATTATCGAAACTCCAGCGGGCGATGGCCTCATCCCATGCGCTGATGCTGGCGGTATCGACAGGCGGCAGCAATTTACCGTGCTCATCGGGCAGCAGCATCAGGTTGCGGGCATGAAACGTGGAGTCGATAAAGCGCTCGCTGGTCACGGCGATATCCTGCGCCGAACGGCCCACCGCCAGCGCTTTCGACATTTCATAAAGATGGCGCGTACGCTGCTCCCGATAACGCGCTATTCGCGCCTGGTAGCGTACGCCCGCGGTCAGGTTGCCGATAACCAGCCCGACGGTGAGCATCACCGCAAAGGTGAGCAGATACTGCACATCGGAGACCGCCAGCGTGCCGCGCGGGGCGATGAAAAAGAGATCGAAGCTGATGACGTTAATCACCGTCGCCAGTACGGACGGCCAGCGCCCGTAGAAGAGGGCGACCATGACCACGCCCAGCAGATAGACCATCACCAGGTTGGCGGCGTCAAAGGCCGAAAGCCACTGATTCGCCACCAGCGTGATTAAGGCGCAAAGCAGCAGGGCGACGAGACAGCCGCGAATTTGTATGCGCCACTTTTCTGTAAAGGGGCGCGCGTCCGGGGCCTTAGGCGCGCTGGCGAGAGGCTTGTCATCGAGCGCGACGATAAGCAAGTCGAGGTCCGGCGCATGGCGCGCCAGCCGTTCGGCGAAGGTTTCGCGGTTCCACCAGCGGCGGCGATTGCGCCTGCCGATGATAATTTTGCCAAGGTTATGTTCCCGCGCGTAGCGCAGCAGCGCTTTCTCTTCCTCCGCTTCCGCGAGCGTGGCGGTTTCCGCGCCCAGCTCCTGGGCAAGGCGCAGCGCGCTTAAGATGGCGCGACGGGATTTTTCCGGCAGGCGATGCAGCCGCGGCGTTTCCACATAGACGGCGTGCCAGGCGCTGCCGAGCTTAGCGGCAAGGCGTGCGGCGGTGCGCACCAGCTTCTCGTTGCCGCTGCCGTGGCCGATGCAAAGCAAAATAGCGTCGCGCGTATGCCAGACCTTTTCCAGCCCCTGGTTATCGCGCCAGACGCGCATCTGCTCGTCCACCCGATCGGCGGTGCGCCGCAGCGCCAGTTCGCGCAGCGCGATCAGATTGCCTTTGCGAAAGAAGTGCTCAATGGCGCGCTCCGCCTGGCCTGCAATGTAAACTTTGCCTTCATGCAGGCGCTGGCGCAGGTCATCGGGAGGGAGGTCCACCAGCACCACTTCGTCGGCGGCGTCAAAGAAAGGATCGGGCACCGTTTCGCGCACCTGAATGCCCGTTACTCCGCCCACCACGTCGTTCAGGCTTTCCAGATGCTGCACATTAACGGTAGTGAAAACGTCGATACCGGCGTTGAGCAACTCATCCACATCCTGCCAGCGCTTGGGGTGACGGGAGCCCGGCGCGTTGCTGTGCGCCAGTTCGTCCATCAGGATCAACGCCGGGCGGCGCGCCAGCGCGGCGTCGAGATCAAACTCCTGCACGGTGCGGCTGCGATGCTGGATACGCTTGAGGGGCTGGATAGCCAGCCCCTCAAGGAGGGCCGCCGTTTCCTGGCGGCCATGGGTTTCCACTACGCCCACCAGGATGTCCAGCCCCTGCTGGCGCAGGCGCTGGGCTTCCTGGAGCATGGCGTAGGTTTTGCCCACGCCCGCGCAGGCGCCGAAGAAGATTTTGAGTTTGCCCCGCGTTCTGTCGCTCGCCTGGCTTAACAGGCGATCCGGGTCCGGACGCGTCGGTTCTTCGGTCATATCCCTTCCTTTATTTTTGCAGCGCATCCAGCGCGAGGTTGAGCTGCACCACATTCACTACCGGCTGGCCGATAAAACCCGGCATTGGCATTTGCGTATTTTGCGCCACCAGTTGCGCTAATTGTTCAACTGAAAGCTGGCGGGCGCGGGCGACGCGCGGGATCTGCCAGGCGGCGGCCTGCGGCGAAATACCATAATCCAGGCCGCTTGCGGAGGCGGTCACCAGCTCTACCGGCACCGTAGGCGTCGCCTGCGGGTTAGCGGCGCGTAATGCCGCCACTCGCTCCTGCACCTGTTTATCGAGTTCCGGATTGCTGCCCGCGAGGTTGCTGCCACCGGACGCCATGGGATTATACGGCGCTTCGGCAGTGGCGGAGGGGCGGCCCTGGAAATATTTCGCTTCGCTAAACGCCTGACCGATAAGCCGCGAGCCGCGGATTTCTCCCGCTTGCTCGATGAGCGAGCCCTTCGCCTGCGCGTTAAACCACCACTGCCCGAGGGCGGTAGTCACGAGCGGATAGAGGCCGCCGGTAATCAGCGTCAGCAACAGCAGCAGCATAATGGCGGGACGTAACATCGTCATAACTATTTCCTCAGACTAAACCAAAAAGGGTGAGCAGCAGATCGATGGCCTTGATGCCGATAAAGGGCACGACCAACCCGCCCAGCCCGTATATCCACAGGTTGCGGCGCAGCATGGCGGCAGCGCTCAGCGGCTTGTAGCTCACGCCCTTCAGCGCCAGCGGGATAAGAAAAATAATGATCAGCGCGTTGAAAATGACCGCGCTCAGGATTGCCGAGGCGGGGGAGTGCAGATGCATCACGTTCAGCGCGTTAAGCTGCGGATACGTGGCGGCAAACGCCGCCGGAATAATGGCGAAATATTTCGCTACGTCGTTGGCGATGCTGAACGTGGTGAGCGAGCCGCGCGTCATCAGCATCTGCTTGCCGATATGCACCACCTCAATAAGTTTGGTGGGGTTGGAATCGAGGTCCACCATGTTGCCCGCCTCCTTCGCCGCCTGGGTGCCGGAGTTCATCGCCACCGCCACATCCGCCTGCGCCAGCGCGGGGGCGTCATTGGTGCCGTCGCCGGTCATCGCCACCAGCCTACCTTCCGCCTGATACTGACGGATAAGCGCGAGCTTCGCTTCCGGCGTCGCTTCCGAGAGAAAATCATCCACGCCCGCCTCGGCGGCGATAGCGGCGGCGGTGAGGCGGTTATCGCCAGTGATCATCACCGTTTTGATGCCCATTTTGCGCAACTGTGCGAAACGCTCTTTAATACCGCCTTTTACAATATCTTTAAGCGCAATCACCCCGAGCACGTTCGCCCCTTCGGCCACCACCAGCGGCGTGCTGCCCTGGCGGGCAATCTCTTCTACCAGCGTATCCACCTGCGACGGAAAGTGGCCGCCGTTGGCCTCGACGTGACGGCGAATGGCGTCAACTGACCCTTTGCGAATCATCCTGTCGCCGACGTTAATGCCGCTCATGCGCGTCTGGGCGGTGAAGGGCACAAAGGTGGCGTGCAGGCTTTGCACGTCGCGTTCGCGCAGATTAAAGCGCTGCTTCGCCAGCACCACAATGCTGCGGCCCTCCGGCGTTTCGTCAGCAAGCGATGCGAGCTGCGCGGCATCGGCCAGTTGTTGTTCATTTACGCCAGGCGCAGGGAGGAAAGCCGAAGCCTGACGGTTGCCAAGCGTAATGGTGCCGGTTTTATCAAGCAGCAGCACATCCACGTCGCCCGCCGCTTCCACTGCGCGTCCGCTGGTGGCGATAACATTCGCCCCGAGCATACGGCTCATCCCGGCGACGCCGATAGCCGACAGCAGCCCGCCGATAGTCGTGGGAATAAGGCACACCAACAGCGCCACCAGCACTGTCACGCTGACGGCCGTGCCGCCGTACAGCGAGAATGGCCAAAGCGTCGCGGTCGCCAGCAGAAAGACTATCGTCAGCGCCACCAGCAGAATGGTCAGCGCGATTTCGTTCGGCGTTTTGCGGCGCTTTGCGTTTTCCACCATCGCTATCATCCGGTCGAGGAAGGTTTCGCCCGGGTTGACGCTGCACTGGATAACCAGCCAGTCGGAAAGTATGCGCGTACCGCCGGTCACCGAGGCGAAATCGCCGCCCGACTCGCGAATCACCGGCGCGGATTCACCGGTAATGGCGCTTTCATCCACCGACGCGCCGCCTTCAATCACTTCACCGTCGCAGGGGATAATGTCGCCAGCCTCCACCAGCACGATATCTCCCTTACGCAGATCCGTGGCGGGCACGTGATCGACCTGCGCATCATGCTGCGGCGCGCGCAGCTTCCGGGCGAAGGCCGTTTTCTTTACGCCCTTCAGGCTATTGGCCTGCGCTTTACTGCGGCCTTCCGCCAGCGCTTCGGCGAAGTTAGCGAACAGCACGGTAAACCACAGCCACAGGCTGATGGCGCCGGTAAACAGCGCCTCTCCGGGCAGGCTGCCTGTGGCCATGGCGACAGCGAGCACGCTGGTCAGCAGACTGCCCAGCCAGACAATGAACATCACCGGGTTACGCCACTGCACGCGTGGGCTCAGTTTCTTGAACGAATCCATCAGCGCCTGACGAAGCAGGGATGCTTCAAACAGCGCCAGTTGCTTGCGACTCATGTATAGCGACTCCGCAATGGTCATTTCACAAGAGAAAGGTGTTCCGCTACCGGGCCTAAGGCGAGGGCGGGGATAAAGGTCAGGGCGCCAACCAGCAGAACCGTGCCGATCAACAGGCCGATAAAGAGCGCGCCGTGCGTGGGCAACGTGCCGACGCCCGCCGGCTGCGCTTTTTTCGCGACCAGCGAGCCCGCTATCGCCATCACCGGAATGATGACCAGAAAACGACCCAGCAGCATGCAAACCGCCAGCAGCAGGTTCCAGAACGGCGTGTTGGCGCTCAGGCCCGCAAAGGCGCTGCCGTTGTTGTTGGCGCCGGAGGAGACGGCGTAGAGCACTTCGCTAAAGCCGTGAATGCCGGGGTTATAGATGCCCGCGCGTCCGGCGTCGGTCATCATGGCGAGCGCGGTGCCGAGCAGCACCAGCGCAGGCGTAACCAGGATAGCCAGCGCGGTCATTTTCATTTCGCGCACGTCGATTTTTTTGCCAAGGTATTCCGGCGTGCGGCCAATCATCAGCCCGGCGATAAACACCGCCAGCAGCACGAACAGCAGCATGCCGTAAAGCCCGGAGCCTACGCCGCCGAAAACCACTTCGCCAATCTGCATCAGCCACAGCGGGATCATGCCGCCAGGCGCGGTGAAGGAGTCGTGCATCGCATTGACCGCGCCGCAGGACGCCGCGGTGGTGACCACGGAAAAGAGGCTGCTCGCCAGAATGCCGAAGCGGCTCTCTTTGCCTTCCATGTTGATGGCGCTATCCGCGCCGAGCGTGAGGAAGTGGCTGTTGCCCTGGGTTTCGGCCCACATCACCACCGCGACGCAGACTACGAAGATAATGCTCATCGACCAGAGAATGGCGCGCCCCTGACGAGCGTCGCCGGTCGCTTCGCCAAAGGTGAAACACAAGGCTGCGGGGATAAGGAAAATCGCCAGCATCTGCACGAAATTGGTCAGCGCGGTCGGATTTTCAAAAGGGTGCGAAGAGTTGGCGTTGAAGAAACCGCCGCCGTTGGTGCCGAGCATCTTGATAGCCTCCTGCGAAGCGACAGGCCCCATCGGCAGCAGCTGTTTCGCCCCTTCCAGCGAGGTATAAGGCTGATAGTCAGCAAAATTCTGAATGACGCCCTGCTGGATAAAGACCAGGGCGATAATCAGCGATATCGGCAGCAATACCCAGAGCGTGACGCGAGTAAGGTCTTTCCACGCGTTGCCAAGCGTCGTCACAGAATGACGGGCAAAGGCGCGAATAAGGGCAAACACCACGGCGATGCCGGTAGCGGCTGAGAGGAAATTTTGCACCGTCAGCCCGACCATCTGGCTGAAATAGCTAACCGTGCTTTCGCCCGCATAAGACTGCCAGTTCGTGTTAGCCACAAAACTGACGGCGGTGTTGAGCGCCAGATGCCAGCTTAAGCCTGGCAACTGCTGCGGATTTAACGGCAGCGAACCTTGCAGCATCAGAATCGCAAAAAGCACCGCCAGTCCAAGAGCGTTAAACAGAAGGATAGCGAACAGGTAGCGCTTCCAGTCCATCTCTTCGTTGCCCACGCCGGTAAAGGACCACAGCCATTTCTCCACTTTGCCGACGACAGGCAGCGGTCCGTCTTCAACGAACCGCGCAAGCACGCTGCCGAGCGGTTTCGCCAGCAGCAGAAGCACCAGCAGGAAACTCGCGATAAGTAAAAAAGCGGGAGCCGCCATCAGAACGCCTCCGCTTTAACAAGGGCATACACCAGGTAGCCCAGCAACAGGAAAACCAGCACCACGCCAGCTATCACGCCTGCACTCACAATCCACCTCCAGTGGGGTATTCAGGATGACGTGAGCTTAGAAATTCGCGCGCAAAGATTTCGCAAAAAAAACGCGGCGGGGTGTAAAAAAAATATAAAAAAAGCAAAAACCATTATTTAACTAAGGTTTAGTATTTATTTAACCGTTTTGTAACTTATTTACGGAAGAAGTGTAAATATCGGGCTTATACGCCAGAAATAGTGGTCGGAGGAGTAGTAAAATTACAAACAAAACGATACTATTTTAACCAGCTAACCACTTATCACTTTTCGGCGCTTTTTTGCCGGGTCACTTAAAGGGGAGAAACCTATGTCTTTATATAAAGAATTTCCAGCGCATCGGATCCTCCTGCGTCGCGCTCTGGTGATTGTTGCGGGCGTGCTCGCGTTGCCGGTCATGCTGTTCTGGAAAGATCGCGCTCGTTTTTACAGCTATCTGCACCGCGTCTGGGCGAAAACCAGCGATAAACCCGTCTGGATGGCGCAATCTGAACAGGCTGCCTGCGACTTTTACTAAGCCAGTCAATATCAGCCGAAAAAACCGCCGTAAAGGCGGTTTTTTATTGCCGAAGGGTTGGGGGTCTTTTACAACACAGGCTTAGCATGCCGCTATTCGCTGCGTTTTCACTGTCGGTAAGAAGGCGAAACGGTTAACAGTGGGGACCGCGCAATGAAGCAAAATCTTTTGGCGTCTCGTTGTTGATGGCGTGATGACGATGGAAGAGGGAAATATTATTGTTTCTGGCAATACATTTTTGCTTTCCGTCATCACGCAGGTCAAGTAGCGTTAAGGCTGCCCCCTCGGGCGGCCTTTTTCTTTTTGGCCTGGCTACAATTGGAAGATGTAGCGCGTAAGGAGCGGTTATGAGTGAAAAAATCCCTGTTGGCATCAGCGCCTGTTTGTTAGGGGACAACGTAAGATTTGATGGTGGGCATAAGCGGCTTACTTTTGCCGTCGATGAACTGGCGCCGTGGGTGCGCTTTGAGCCTGTCTGCCCGGAAATGGCTATCGGCCTGCCGGTGCCTCGTCCTGCGCTGCGGCTGGTTAAGCAGCCGGCAGGCGGCGTCGCGCTACGCTTTAGCGATAAGCGGGAGGGCGATTTAACCGCCGCGATGCAGGATTTCGCAGAGGAGCGCATTTCCCGTTTTGAACATCTTTGCGGTTATATCGTCTGCGCCAAATCCCCCAGTTGTGGCATGGAGCGGGTACGCGTGTATGACGAAGAGGGAAAAAATAACCGTAAGGCAGGGCGCGGCATTTATACCGAAGCCCTGATGCGTAAATTCCCCTGGCTGCCGGTGGAGGAAGATGGGCGTCTGCACGATCCGCTCATTCGGGAAAATTTTGTCGAACGCATCTATACCCTGTTTGAACTTAACGAACTCCATAAAAACGGGCTGACCCGCGGCGAACTTATCGCGTTCCACAGTCGCTATAAATTGCTGCTGCTGGCGCATTCGCAGGCGCAATACCGCGAACTGGGGCGTTTTGTCGCCGCGATAGATAAGTGGGAAAACCTGGAGGCGTATTTCGTTGAGTATCGCCAGCGGCTGATGGATTTGTTGTCGCATCAGGCGACCCGCCGCAACCACACCAATGTGTTGATGCATGTGCAGGGCTATTTCCGCCCGCACCTCAACACGCGGCAGCGCCAGGAACTTGCCGAGCTTATCGACCGCTACCGCCAGGGGACGCAGCCCCTGCTCGCGCCGGTAACATTGCTGAAACATTATATGGCAGAATACCCGGATGCCTATCTTGACCAGCAGCGCTATTTCGAACCCTATCCGGAAGCGTTGCGTCTGCGTTACGGCCATTAAAACAGGAGTGTTATGACCACCCATCTGGTCTGGTTTCGCGCGGATCTGCGCATCCACGACAATCTGGCGCTGGCCGCCGCCTGCCGCGATAAAAACGCCGCCGTGCTCGGCCTGTTCATCGCCACGCCGCAGCAGTGGCAAGACCACGCGATGGCGCCTCGTCAGGCCGCTTTTCTCTGGCAAAATCTCCAGGCGCTGCAGACGGCCCTGGCGGAGCGGGGCATTCCGCTGCACGTGCGGGAAGTCGCCACCTTTGCTGAGTCTGTAGAGGAAATAAAACAGTTTTGCGCGAAGCATCAGGTCGACGCGCTTTTCTATAACTACCAGTATGAGCTGAACGAACATCGCCGCGATCGGGAAGTGGAGCGATGTCTGGAGGGCAACGTAGTCTGTCAGGGGTTTGATGACAGCGTGCTGTTGCCGCCAGGCAGCGTCACGACCGGCAACGGCGAGATGTACAAAGTCTTCACCCCTTTCAGCCGGGCGTTTATCCGCCGCCTGCAGGAAGGCCTGCCGGAGTGCGCGCACGCGCCGAAAGCGCGGGAAGGCGGGGCGCTCC
This sequence comes from Franconibacter pulveris DSM 19144, assembly GCA_000621185.1. Classification (GTDB taxonomy): domain Bacteria; phylum Pseudomonadota; class Gammaproteobacteria; order Enterobacterales; family Enterobacteriaceae; genus Franconibacter; species Franconibacter pulveris. The sequence goes on along the minus strand of KK211221.1, from coordinate 421,890 downwards.
CTCCTGTCTCGCCGCTAAAGCCATTTGATTATCCGCAATGCGCGGTTGATGAGACGCTGTTTCCGGCAGGTGAGCAGGCGGCGCTGGCGCGGCTGCGCCATTTCTGCCAGCAGAAGGCGGCGCGCTATCCCGACGAGCGCGATTTCCCGGACCGCGATGGCACCAGTCGGTTATCCGCCTGGCTGGCGCTGGGCGTGCTCTCGCCGCGTCAGTGCCTGCACCGGCTGGTGGCCGAACAGCCCGGCGCGCTGGAAGGCGGTCCCGGCGCGGTGTGGCTCAACGAGCTTATCTGGCGTGATTTCTATCGCCATCTGCTGACCGCCTGGCCGACGCTCAGCCGCCACAAGCCCTTTATCGGCTGGACGGACAAGGTGCGCTGGCAGCAAAACGACGACCACTTTCAGGCCTGGTGCGAAGGCAAAACGGGATACCCGATTGTCGATGCCGCCATGCGCCAGATGAATGAAACGGGCTGGATGCACAACCGGCTTCGGATGATAACCGCCAGCTTTCTGGTGAAAGATCTGCTTATCGACTGGCGGCGGGGCGAGCGTTATTTTATGACGCAACTTGTTGATGGCGATTATGCCGCGAACAACGGCGGCTGGCAGTGGGCCGCCTCAACCGGTACGGACGCCGCGCCTTATTTTCGCATTTTCAACCCCACAACCCAGGGCGAGAAGTTCGATGCGCAGGGCGAGTTTATTCGCCGCTGGCTGCCGGAATTACGCCATATCCCCGACAAAGCGGTGCATCAACCCTGGACATGGGCGGAAAAACGGGGCGCGCGGCTTGATTACCCGCGCCCGATTGTCGATCACAAAGCGGCTCGCGCCGCCACGCTCGCGGCCTACGAGGCTGCACGGAAAACGCATTAAGAGAACGATGATGAAAAACACCGAACTGGAAACGCTAATCAATCAGAAGCTCAACAGCGCAGGCTTCAGCGACTACGCGCCAAACGGCCTGCAGGTTGAAGGACGCGACGAGATCCGCAAAATCATCACCGGCGTGACCGCAAGCCAGGCGCTGCTGGATGAGGCGGTGCGCCAGCAGGCGGACGCCGTCATTGTTCATCATGGCTATTTCTGGAAAGGCGAGTCACCGGTCATTCGCGGCATGAAGCGCAACCGCTTAAAAACGCTGCTGGCTAATGACATCAACCTTTACGGCTGGCACCTGCCCCTGGACGCGCATCCGGAACTTGGGAATAACGTGCAGCTGGCGCGTCTGCTGGGTATTGAAGTGAAAGGCGAAATCGAGCCGTTGGTGCTGTGGGGCGAGCTTTCTATGGCGGTGCCCGGGCTGGAATTCGCCTCCTGGCTTGAGGCGCGGCTCGGGCGTCGTCCGCTCTGGTGTGGCGATACCGGCCCGGCAGAGGTCAAACGCGTGGCGTGGTGCACTGGCGGCGGTCAGAGCTTTATCGATGCGGCGGCGCGTTTCGGCGTGGACGCTTTTATTACGGGCGAGGTCTCTGAACAGACTATTCACTCCGCCCGTGAACAGGGGCTGCATTTCTATGCGGCAGGCCACCATGCCACTGAACGCGGCGGCATTCGCGCGTTGAGCGAGTGGCTGCAGGAAGAAACCGATCTCGATGTGACGTTCATCGATATCCCGAACCCGGCATAAAGGGGAGCTTAAGTGCAAAGAGCACGTTGTTATCTGTTGGGTGAAAGCGCGGTAGTGCTGGAGCTTGAGCCACCCGTCACGCTGGAAAGCCAGCGTCGTATCTGGTGGCTCACGCAGCGTCTGGCCGATGTCCCTTCGGTCGTGGAAACCATTCCGGGCATGAATAACATCACCGTCGTGCTGCGGGAGCCAAAAGCGCTGGCACTGGACGCCATTGAGCGCCTGCAACGCTGGTGGGAAGAGAGCGAAGCGATGGACCCGCCTTCGCGGCAGGTAACACTGCCGGTGATTTACGGCGGCGACATGGGGCCGGATCTGGCCGACGTGGCGCGCCACACGGGGCTAAGCGAGAAGCAGGTCGTGGAACAGCATGCCGCCGGGGAGTATGTCGTCTATTTTGTCGGCTTCCAGCCTGGTTTTCCTTACCTTGGCGGCTTGCCTGCCGCGCTCGCTACGCCCAGGCGTGCGGAGCCGCGCCTGAGCGTGCCGGCAGGTTCGGTCGGCATCGGCGGCAACCAGACCGGCGTCTATCCGCTGCCCACGCCCGGTGGGTGGCAGATAATCGGGCGCACGCCGCAGGCGCTGTTTGACCCCACCCAGGAGCCGCCAGGGCTGTTGATGCCCGGCGATACCGTGCGCTTTGTGCCGCAAAAGGAGGGCGTATGTTAATCATACTTCGCGCCGGAATGCATACGACGGTACAGGACAGCGGGCGCTTCGGCTGGCGGCAGTTCGGCGTAAGCCGCAGCGGCGCCATGGATACGCCCGCGCTACGCATCGCCAACCTGCTGGTGGGCAATGACCCGGACGCCGCAGCGCTGGAGATAACGCTCGGCCAATTTCGCGTGCAGTTTACAGAAGATTGCTGGTTTGCTTTAACCGGCGCGGGCTGCGAGGCGCAGCTGGATGGGCATGCGGTATGGACAAGCTGGCGCATCGCGGCGAAAGCTGGCCAGACGCTGACGCTGAAATCCCCACAGCATGGCATGCGCAGCTACCTTGCGGTGGCGGGCGGCCTGGATGTGCCGAAAGTGATGAACTCCTACAGCACCGATCTCAAGGCGGGCTTCGGCGGTTTTCACGGACGTCCGCTTCGCGACGGCGACGAACTGGCGCAGCTGCCTTCCGCGCGCCATTTTCGCGAATCGCGTGGCGTGAAGCCGCTGTTCTGGGGTAACCGTATCCGTGCGCTGCCGGGGCCGGAGTATCACGAGTTTTCACACGCTTCGCAGGAAGCGTTCTGGCGCGCGCCATGGCAACTCAGCCCGCAAAGCAACCGCATGGGTTACCGGCTGAACGGCCAGCCGCTGGCGCGCACTACCGACCGCGAGCTGGCTTCTCATGGCCTGATGCCGGGCGTGGTGCAGGTGCCGCACAACGGTCAACCTATCGTACTGATGAACGACGCTCAGACCACCGGCGGCTATCCGCGCATCGCGTGCGTTATTGAAGCGGATCTCTATAAGCTCGCGCAGTTGCGCCTGGGCGAGCCGATTCACTTCGTGCAGTGCACGCTGGAGGAGGCGCTGGCGGCGCGTGAAGATCAACAGCGTTATTTCGATCAACTGGCCTGGCGACTGAATGATGAAGATTGACCTGAACGCGGATCTCGGCGAAGGCTGCGGCGACGACGGTGCGCTGATGCCGCTTATCTCCTCGGCGAATATCGCCTGCGGTTTTCACGCGGGCGATGCGCAGACGATGCGGGAAAGCGTGCGGCTGGCGCTGGCGCACCATGTCGCTATCGGCGCGCATCCTTCCTTTCCCGATCGCGAAAATTTCGGCCGCACGGCGATGCAGCTGCCGCCGGAAACGGTTTACGCCCAGACGCTGTACCAGGCGGGCGCCTTAGCCGCTATCGCCCGTGCCGAAGGGGGCGTGATGAAGCATGTGAAGCCCCATGGCATGCTCTACAACCAGGCGGCAAGGGAGCCGCTGCTGGCCGATGCCATCGCCCGCGCGGTGAAAGCGCTGGATGCGAATTTAATCCTGGTGGGCCTTGCGGGCAGCGAGCTTATTCGCGCCGGTGCGCATTATGGCCTGGCGACCCGGGAGGAGGTGTTCGCAGACCGGGGATATCTGGCGGATGGTTCGCTGGTGCCCCGCAGCGAGCCGGGCGCGCTGATTGAGGATGACGACGAGGCGGTAGCGCGTACGCTTGATATGGTGCTGAACGGCCAGGTACGGAGCCGGGAAGGCGGCTTTGCGAAAGTCAACGCTCAGACGGTCTGCCTGCACGGCGACGGCGCGCACGCGCTGGCGTTTGCGCGTCGGCTGCGCGAGGCTTTCGAACAGCGCCAGATTGCGATCAACGCGGGTTAAAGAGGCCCGGTTAATAAAGCCCGTCGCTTGCGGCGGGCATGCGCTCAAAGCGAAGCCGCAGCCCGCGCGGCGGTATCATAAAGCGAAGAGATGGTGCGCAGCAGCTGGGCCGTATCGCCAATAGAAGAGCCCGGTATGCCGCTTTCCACCTGGATAGCGATAAGGCAGGCTTCGCGCACATCCCGGTATCGCATACACAACGCTTTTCCCTCCTCGGTAGTTGAGAAATAGAGCTCTTTACCCACCTTTTCGCTGGTCACATAACCTGCCTTAACCAGTTTTTTCAGCGCATAAGTCACGACATGCGTGTCCTCTACGTTCAACACAAAACAGATATCCGCGAGCTTTTTCTTGCGGTTGCGGTGGTTAACGTGATGCAGGAGCGAGACGTCAAACGCGCCCATATCGGGTTCGCCCGCAGCGGTCATACAGCGCACCATCCATTTGTTAAACGCGTTGCTGGTCATGATCAGCGCATATTCCAGCTCCGATAATTCCGCGCAGCGCTCCGAAACCAGGTGGCGGGAAGAGACGATGCGACCATCGCTGATGTCGTCGTTATTCGTTGATACAGAAGCAGTTTTCCGGGTCATAACTTCCCTTACATAAATGTGACTATTAGCAAAAAATATAAAACCGAACGGATAAAATAAAAACATTTTATTGATAAATTGTTTACATATTATGGGCGTTCGGATATAGCTTTTTGACTCAGGGTCTGCGCAGGTTTCGCGCATTCACAGGACCTGTCGTACATACACAACAACCGTTCGCCGCAATGCCACACGCTTCGCCCTGATGGGGAGTATTAAAAAAATAGCCTTCGGCGTGCAACGCTCACTTTAGATAGGGTCACGTTTTATGGACAGTTCCACACTGTTGCCGCTCATCGGGATACCGATAGTGGTTATAGGTTTTGCGCTGCGCTTCAACCCGCTGTTGGTCGTGGTGGTCGCAGGTCTGGCGACGGGGTTGCTGGTCGGCATGGATTTCGGCATGTTACTGGAAACGTTTGGCGAGAAGTTTGTTAACAGCCGCTCGCTGGCGACTTTCATTCTGATCCTGCCGGTCATTGGCCTGCTGGAGTATTACGGACTCAAAGAGCGCGCTCAGGCCTGGGTGGCGAAAATCGCCAGCGCAACCTCGGCGCGTATTTTGATGCTCTATTTTGTGGCGCGCGAAGGGACGGCGGCGCTGGGCTTGATGTCGCTCGGCGGTCACGCGCAAACCGTGCGTCCGCTGCTGGCGCCGATGGCGGAAGGAGCGGCGCTTAACGAATATGGCGAATTGCCGCAGCATATCCGCGATAAAATCAAAGCCCACGCCGCCGCCTGCGACAATATCGCCGTGTTCTTCGGCGAAGACATTTTTATCGCGTTCGGTGCGGTGCTGCTGATTGACGCCTTCCTGAAAGAGAACGGCATTGCGGGCATTGAGCCGCTGCACATCGGGCTGTGGGCGATCCCTACCGCTATCTCGGCGCTGATTATCCATATGATTCGTCTGTTGCGTCTGGATGCCAGCATCCGTCGCGACGTGATGGCCTGGAAAGCGGAGCAGGGCAAGCAGGAGGTAGCGCAATGAGTACGCTGATAACCATCAACCGCGTTTATTACCTCATCGGCTTTATCGTTATGCTGCTGGTGGTGATGACGCTGCGCGACCGCGGCAACCCGAAACGTTTTACCACCGCGCTGTTCTGGTTTCTGTTCGGCGGGATTTTTCTGTTTGGCGACCTGATGGTGCAGGAGCTTGGTAAATCGCTGGCGTACCGGATTATCGGCGGCGGCGTTATCGTCATCGCCCTGCTGGCGGGTTTTGGCTTGGTCGGGAAGGGGCATTACAAAATGTCCACCGAGCCTGAGCGCGTCGCTTCGTCTGAGCGTCTGAAGAACTGGCTCTTTTTGCCGGCGCTGATGATCCCTGTGGTGACGGTGCTGGGTACGCTGTTTCTGAAAGGCGTTGCGGTCGGCGGCGTTTTCCTGCTCGACCAGAAACAGCTGACGCTCGCTGCGCTTAGCGTGGCATGTATAGCGGCCATCCTGACCGGCTGGTGGCTGACGCGCGGCACGCCGCTGCATGCGATTCGCCAGTCCCGCCGACTGGTGGATACGATCGGGTGGGCGATTATTCTGCCGCAGATGCTCGCTATGCTTGGCGGCGTGTTTGTGGCGGCGAACACGGGCGACTCGGTGCAAAAAGTGGTGAGCCTGTTCGTCGACCCGGAAAACCGCTTCATGCTGGTGGTGATTTACTGCATCGGCATGGCGCTCTTCACCATGATCATGGGCAACGCCTTCGCCGCTTTCCCGGTATTAAGCGCCGGCATCGCCCTGCCGTTTTTGATTCATCACCACCATGGCGACCCGGCTCCGCTGCTGGCGATTGGCATGTATGCCGGCTATTGCGGCACGTTGATGACGCCGATGGCGGCGAATTTTAATATCGTCCCTGCGGCGCTGCTGGAGCTGAAGGATAAATATCAGGTGATTAAAGTTCAGATCCCCACCGCGCTGCCGCTGTTGGCGGTGAATGTGTTGTTAATGTATTTCCTCGTGTTTCGCTAAGCGCGGCGCGGTGTACCTAAGGAGCTGTTATGGAATTAACGCAACATCAGGCTGACGCCTTCGCCCGGATGCCTTTAACCTATTTGCGTCAGGAATACCCGAACCACATTATGCATTTGCTCAATGATGATGGTGACGTATTGCCGCCCCGCGAACTGCATCCCATTTTTTATGGCTGCTTTGACTGGCACTCGGCGGTGCATGGTTACTGGCTGCTGCTGCGCTGTTTGCGCCTTTACCCGCAGCTGTCGTGCCGCGAGGAGATTATCGCCCTGTTTGATGAGCACGTTACCGACGAGAACGTGGCGCAGGAGCTGGCCTATTTTACCGCGCCGTTCCGCGCCTCGTTTGAGCGTCCCTATGGCTATGGCTGGCTGCTGGCGCTGGCCCAGGAGCTGAAGCGCGCTTCGCTGCCGCAGGCCGAACGCTGGCATCAGACGCTGGAGCCGCTCACGCAGGATATTCGCGCGAGGCTTATGGATTACCTCAGCAAGCTAACTTACCCGATTCGCGTGGGGACGCATTACAACACCGCTTTTGCGCTGGCGCTGGGGCTGGATTATGCGCGAGCGCTGGAAGACAACGCGCTGGAAAGCGCCATACTGGACGCGGCTAATCGTTATTATCTGCACGATACGCACTATCCGGCGCACTACGAGCCGGGCGGCGATGAGTATATTTCCGGCGCGTTGACCGAAGCGCTGCTAATGAGCAAGGTGGCGGATAATTTCCCGGCGTGGTTTGATGCTTTCCTGCCGCAGGTGGCCTCGGTTTCGGCTTTGATGAACCCGGCGCAGGTGAGCGATCGCACCGATCCGAAAATCGCTCACCTTGACGGACTAAACCTCAGCCGCGCCTGGTGCATGAAGCACATTGCGAAGGCGTTGCCGGAAAACCATACGGCGCAGACCGCGTTGAAAGAGGCGGTGGCGCGCCATCTTTCGGCGAGCGTTGAACACGTGGTGGGAAGCCACTACAGCGGCGGACACTGGCTCGCAAGCTTCGCGCTGCTGGCGCTGGAGTAACGCCCTGAACCGCCGTCTGCGAACGGCGGTTTTTGTTGGTGGGATAAACACTGAAGCGGCATCGGCCGTTAAGCATGCGCGGCGTTTTACGGCTAAGGTTATGCAGGAGCATAAAACGAAGGGTGGGGCCATGCGGCGTCAGCCTGAAACGAAAAGGATGAAGCATGCCGGAAGGACCGGAAATCCGCCGCGCGGCGGATAAGCTTGAAGAGGCGGTAGCAGGCAAGCCGTTAACGCACGTCTGGTTTGCCTTTCCCGCGCTGAAAACGTTCGAAACCTCGCTGGTCGGCGAACGGGTGGAGCGTCTGGAAACGCGCGGTAAAGCGCTGCTGACGCACTTCTCTAATGGGTTAACGCTTTATAGCCATAACCAGCTGTATGGCGTCTGGCGGGTAGTGAAGGCCGGTGAAACGCCGCAGACCACGCGCAGCCTGCGGGTGCGGCTGGAAACCAAAGAGGCCGCCGTGCTGCTTTACAGCGCCTCGGAGATAGAAATGCTGGATGCCGAAGGCGTGGCGGCGCACGCGTTTTTGCAGCGGGTGGGGCCAGATGTGCTGGATATGTCTTTAACGGTGGAAGAGGTTAAGGCCCGGCTGTTAAGCCCGCGCTTTCGCCGTCGCCAGTTCAGCGGCTTACTGCTCGACCAGGCGTTTCTGGCGGGGCTTGGCAACTATCTGCGGGTGGAGATCCTCTGGCAGGCGCAGCTTGCGCCGCGTCATAAGGCGGCGGCGCTGAGCGAAGCGCAGCTGGATGCGCTCGCGCAGGCCTGTCTCGCCATTCCACGCCTCTCTTACCAGACGCGAGGGCAGGCGGATGAAAACAAACACCACGGCGCGCTGTTTCGCTTCGAGGTGTTCCATCGGGCAGGGAAAAAGTGTCGGCGCTGCGGGGGGATCATTGAAAAAACCACGCTCTCCTCCCGGCCTTTTTACTGGTGCCCGGCGTGCCAGCATTAATATGATGGCCATAAAAAAACGCGCCCGAAGGCGCGTTTTTCTTGATAAGCATTAACCACAGGCGATTAATGCTTCTCCAGGTCTGATTTGAAATCACGCTGCGTGTAGCCGGTATAGAGCTGACGCGGACGCGCAATTTTCATGCCTTCGCTGTGCATTTCGTTCCAGTGGGCTATCCAGCCTACGGTACGCGCCATGGCGAAAATCACGGTGAACATAGAAGACGGAATGCCCATCGCTTTCAGGATGATACCGGAGTAGAAGTCTACGTTCGGGTAGAGTTTCTTCTCAATGAAGTACGGGTCGTTCAGGGCGATGTTTTCCAGCTCCATCGCCACTTCCAGCAGGTCGTCTTTGGTGCCCAGCTCTTTCAGCACTTCATGGCAGGTTTCGCGCATGACGGTGGCGCGCGGGTCGTAGTTCTTGTAAACGCGATGACCAAAGCCCATCAGGCGGAAAGAGTCGTTTTTGTCTTTCGCGCGACGCACGAATTCCGGAATGTGCTCCACGGAACTGATCTCTTCCAGCATTTTGAGCGCCGCTTCGTTGGCGCCGCCGTGCGCCGGTCCCCACAGGGAGGCGATGCCAGCCGCGATGCAGGCGAACGGGTTAGCGCCGGAAGAGCCTGCGGTACGGACGGTGGAGGTAGACGCGTTCTGCTCGTGGTCAGCGTGCAGGATAAGGATACGATCCATTGCGCGTTCCAGCACCGGGTTCACCTCGTAAGGCTCGCACGGTGTGGAGAACATCATATTCAGGAAGTTGCCTGCATAGGAGAGGTCGTTGCGCGGATAAACGAACGGCTGGCCGATAGAATATTTGTAACACATCGCCGCCATCGTCGGCATCTTGGAGAGCAGACGGAACGCCGCAATTTCACGGTGACGCGGGTTATTTACATCCAGCGAGTCGTGGTAGAACGCCGCCAGCGCGCCAGTCACGCCGCACATCACCGCCATCGGGTGAGAGTCGCGACGGAAGCCATGGAACAGACGCGTAATCTGCTCATGAATCATGGTATGGCGGGTTACTGTCACTTTGAATTCGTCATACTGCTCCTGGGTCGGTTTTTCGCCGTAGAGCAGGATATAGCAGACTTCGAGATAGTTAGATTCGGTGGCCAGTTGGTCGATGGGAAAACCGCGATGGAGCAGGATACCTTCGTCACCGTCGATAAAGGTGATTTTTGATTCGCAGGATGCGGTGGAGGTAAAACCCGGGTCGAAAGTAAAAACACCTTTAGAACCAAGACTACGGATATCAATTACATCCTGACCGAGCGTGCCTTGTAGCACGTCCAGTTCAATAGCAGCGTCACCGTTATAAGTGATGTTTGCCTTTTTGTCAGCCATTTACGGTCTCCTTAGCGCCTTATTTGCTTAAGACTCCTAACAACTTTTTTACATTCACTTTCAGGGAGAATATTGCCAGTTTGTTGTAGGGCGCGCAGCTCTGTGTGAGGAGGAAACCAGGGTACAGAGCGATGGGCGGCTTGCAGGCAACTATTCAGAACCCGGTGAAACTACCGCAAATCAGCGTGTTAGCAGTCGGGATTCTTTAAATCTGTGTATCACTAATACCGGGCTAAATAACTTCGGTCAATAGCACTACACTGTTACATAACTTATTCTCAGCAGAAAGTGTAATGCCATAACTTTTGCGAATTATATGCCTTTTCTGGTGATGTTTGTAACAATTTTGTTTAACATTTGTCAAATCAGATGATTAAAAATTAAAATTATGTTGTTATCGTGATCCTGGTCACTGTTCCGACCAAAAGCGGCCAAAGTATTTGTATGTTAATTGTAATGATATTGTGAACATCCTATACTGCCGCCAGGTCTCCGGAACACCCTGCCGCCGCGAGCCACCCAGCGTAGTAACCCTTCGTTTAACACTGGAAGCAGTTGTTTTTGCATGACGCAGAGTTATAGAAAAGTGACGCTGTCTGACCCGCCTGCAGACCGGAGGAAGGAAACAATAAGAAAAGCATGTGGGCGCTATTCATGATAAAAAAGGTGAAAAAACAAAGACCTGTTAACCTGGATCTCACAACGATCCGGTTTCCTGTCACCGCGATTGCTTCTATCCTCCACCGCGTTTCCGGCGTGATCACGTTTGTCGCTGTCGGCATTCTGCTCTGGTTGCTCGGGCTTTCGCTCTCCTCCCAAGAAGGTTTTCTGGCCGCGTCCTCCATCATGGACAGCTTCTTCGTTAAGTTCATTCTCTGGGGCATCCTCACTGCGCTGGCTTACCACGTGGTCGTAGGCATTCGCCACATGCTGATGGACTTTAACTACCTGGAAGAGACTTTCGCCGCGGGCCAACGCTCCGCGCGTGTTGCTTTTGTTATTACTGTCGTGCTTTCAATTCTCGCAGGAGTCCTCGTATGGTAAGCAACGCCTCCGCATTGGGACGCAATGGCGTACATGACTTCATCCTCGTTCGCGCTACTGCTATCGTTATTACGCTCTACATCATCTATATGATCGGCTTTTTCGCCATGAACGGCGAGCTGACCTATGAGATCTGGCGCGGTTTCTTCGCCTCCACCTTCACCAAAGTTTTTACCCTGCTCACGCTTATCTCGATTCTGGTCCACACATGGATTGGCATGTGGCAGGTGTTAACGGACTACGTTAAATCGCTCGCGCTTCGTCTGTTCCTGCAACTGGCGATCGTGGTTGCGCTTGCGGTTTACGTTATTTATGGATTCGTTGTGGTGTGGGGTGTGTAATGAATTTACCAGTCAGAGAATTTGATGCTGTAGTGATTGGCGCAGGCGGCGCAGGCATGCGCGCGGCGCTGCAAATTTCCCAGAGCGGCCAGACCTGTGCACTGCTCTCTAAAGTGTTTCCTACTCGTTCGCACACCGTTTCCGCCCAGGGCGGCATTACCGTTGCGCTTGGCAACTCCCATGAAGATAACTGGGAATGGCACATGTACGACACGGTAAAAGGTTCCGACTACATCGGCGACCAGGATGCTATCGAATATATGTGCAAAACTGGCCCGGAAGCGATTCTGGAGCTTGAGCACATGGGGCTGCCGTTCTCCCGTCTGGACGATGGCCGCATCTATCAGCGTCCGTTCGGCGGCCAGTCGAAAAACTTCGGCGGCGAACAGGCGGCGCGCACCGCAGCCGCCGCGGACCGTACCGGCCACGCTCTGCTGCATACGCTGTATCAGCAGAACCTGAAAAACCACACCACGATTTTCTCCGAATGGTATGCGCTGGATCTGGTGAAAAACCAGGATGGCGCGGTGGTTGGCTGTACCGCCCTGTGCATCGAAACCGGTGAAGTGGTTTACTTCAAAGCCCGCGCCACCGTGCTGGCGACCGGCGGCGCAGGCCGTATTTACCAGTCCACCACCAACGCCCACATCAATACCGGCGACGGCGTCGGTATGGCGCTGCGCGCGGGCGTACCGGTGCAGGATATGGAAATGTGGCAGTTCCACCCGACAGGCATCGCGGGCGCTGGCGTGCTGGTGACGGAAGGCTGCCGCGGCGAAGGCGGCTATCTGCTGAACAAACATGGCGAGCGCTTCATGGAGCGTTATGCCCCGAACGCCAAAGACCTGGCGGGCCGCGACGTAGTGGCGCGCTCCATCATGATAGAAATCCGCGAAGGCCGCGGCTGCGACGGTCCGTGGGGCCCGCACGCCAAGCTGAAGCTCGACCACCTGGGTAAAGAGGTGCTGGAGTCCCGTCTGCCTGGCATTCTGGAGCTTTCCCGCACCTTCGCCCACGTTGACCCGGTAAAAGAGCCGATTCCGGTTATCCCGACCTGCCACTATATGATGGGCGGCATTCCGACCAAAGTGACCGGCCAGGCGCTGACCGTGAACGCGCAGGGCGAAGATGTGGTAATTCCTGGCCTGTTCGCGGTAGGCGAAATCGCCTGCGTATCCGTGCACGGCGCCAACCGCCTCGGCGGCAACTCGCTGCTCGACCTGGTGGTGTTTGGCCGTGCGGCGGGCCTGCATCTGCAGGAGTCCATCGCCGAGCAGGGGCCGCTTCGCGACGCGAGCGACTCTGATGTGGAAATGTCTCTTGAACGTCTCAACCGCTGGAACAACAACCGCAACGGTGAAGATCCGGTGGAAATTCGCAAAGCGCTGCAGGAGTGCATGCAGCATAACTTCTCGGTGTTCCGCGAAGGCGATGCCATGGCGAAAGGGCTTGAGCAGCTGAAAACGATCCGCGAGCGCCTGAAAAACGCTCGTCTGGACGACACCTCCAGCGAGTTCAACACCCAGCGCGTAGAGTGCCTGGAGCTCGACAACCTGATGGAAACCGCTTACGCCACCGCCGTTTCTGCGAACTTCCGTACCGAAAGCCGTGGCGCCCATAGCCGCTTCGATTATCCGGATCGCGATGACGAAAACTGGCTGTGCCACTCGTTGTACCTTCCGCAAAGCGAATCCATGACCCGCCGCGAGGTGAACATGGAGCCGAAATTGCGTCCGGCGTTCCCGCCGAAAGTGCGTACTTATTAATTGCGGAGAGACGGTGATGAAACTCGAATTTTCTATCTATCGCTATAACCCCGATGTCGACGACGCGCCGCACATGCAGGATTACGTCCTGGAGCAGGAAGAAGGGCGCGACATGATGCTGCTGGATGCGCTCATGCTGCTGAAGGAGAAGGACCCTACGCTGGCGTTTCGCCGCTCCTGCCGTGAAGGGGTCTGCGGTTCCGACGGCCTGAACATGAACGGTAAAAACGGTCTGGCGTGCATCACGCCGATCTCCGCCCTCGGCAACGGCAAGCAGAAAATTGTTATCCGTCCGCTGCCCGGTTTGCCGGTTATTCGTGACCTCGTGGTGGACATGGGGCAATTCTATGCCCAATATGAGAAGATTAAGCCTTACCTGTTGAATAATGGGCATAATCCGCCGGCGCGTGAGCATCTTCAGACGCCGGAGCAGCGTGAAAAACTCGACGGTCTGTATGAGTGTATTCTTTGCGCCTGCTGTTCGACCTCGTGCCCGTCGTTCTGGTGGAACCCGGACAAGTTCATCGGGCCGGCAGGGCTGCTGGCGGCGTACCGTTTCCTTATCGACAGCCGCGATACGGAAACCAACGATCGCCTCGATGGCCTGAGCGATGCTTTCAGCGTATTCCGCTGCCACAGCATCATGAACTGCGTCAGCGTATGTCCGAAGGGCTTAAACCCGACGCGCGCCATTGGGCACATCAAATCGATGCTGTTGCAGCGCGGTGCGTAACTGACCGAAGCATGCCGGGAGCGTAGGCTCCCGGTAGTATAAAGAGTAAGCAGGAAACCTTTAAAAACCGCTAATTGTAGTAGCACCAGTAATCGATGCGTTCAGCGCGAGGCAAGGCGGCAACTGAGCGCATCCCCGGGAGCATAGTGGACTATGTGACTGGGGTAAGCTCAGGCAGCCAACGCAGCCGCAGCCTGAAGGCCGAAGATTAATGGCAGTTTTTAAAGGTTCCTTCGCGGGCCCCACCAAGAAGAGCTCGCAAGTGAACCCTGGGACGTGCGTCTTACCGCGTACGTTGTAGTTATCCACGGCGAAATAAGCATACTGATGCTTAAGGGATCACGATGCAGAACGGCGCAATGCAAGCCTGGCTGGACTCTTCTTATCTCTCTGGCTCGAACCAGAGTTGGATAGAACAGCTCTATGAAGACTTCCTAACCGATCCTGATTCAGTGGACGCCCACTGGCGCTCCATGTTCCAGCAGTTGCCTGGCACCGGAGCCAGACCGGATCAATTCCATTCCAAAACGCGTGATTATTTTCGTCGCCTGGCGAAGGATGCCTCACGTTACACTTCCTCGATTACCGACCCTGACGCTGATGTTAAGCAGGTTAAAGTCCTGCAGCTGATTAACGCCTACCGTTTCCGCGGCCATCAGCAGGCTAATCTGGATCCGCTGGGTTTGTGGAAACAGGATCGCGTAGCCGATCTCGACCCGGCATTCCATAACCTGACCGAGGCCGATTTCCAGGAAACCTTTAACGTAGGCTCCTTCGCTGGCGGCAAAGAAGCGATGCAGCTCGGCGAGCTTATCGAAGCGCTCAAGCAGACCTACTGCGGCTCCATCGGCGCGGAATACATGCACATTACCTCCACGGAAGAGAAGCGTTGGATCCAGCAGCGCATTGAATCGGTGGTGGGCCACGCAAGCTTTAGCGTGGAAGAGAAAAAGCGCTTCCTCGGCGAACTGACCGCGGCGGAAGGGCTGGAGCGTTACCTGGGCGCCAAGTTCCCGGGAGCGAAACGTTTCTCGCTTGAAGGCGGCGATGCGTTAATCCCGATGCTCAAAGAGATGATTCGCCACGCCGGCAAAAGCGGCACCCGTGAAGTGGTGCTGGGCATGGCGCATCGCGGTCGTCTGAACGTGCTTATTAACGTGCTGGGCAAAAAACCGCAGGATCTCTTCGACGAGTTTGCAGGCAAACACAAAGAGCACCTCGGCACCGGCGACGTGAAATACCACATGGGCTTCTCGTCCGACATCGAAACCGAAGGCGGCCTGGTGCACCTGGCGCTGGCGTTCAACCCGTCGCATCTCGAAATTGTAAGCCCGGTAGTGATGGGCTCCGTGCGTGCGCGTCTGGATCGTCTGGACGAACCGAGCAGCAACAAAGTGCTGCCGATAACTATCCATGGCGACGCGGCGGTTACCGGCCAGGGCGTGGTTCAGGAAACTCTGAACATGTCGAAAGCGCGTGGTTACGAAGTGGGCGGCACCGTTCGCATCGTTATCAACAACCAGGTGGGCTTCACCACCTCCAACCCGCTGGATGCGCGTTCTACGCCGTACTGCACCGACATCGGCAAGATGGTACAGGCGCCGATTTTCCACGTGAACGCGGACGACCCGGAAGCGGTGGCGTTTGTTACCCGTCTGGCGCTGGAATTCCGTAACAACTTTAAGCGCGATGTTTTCATCGACCTGGTGTGCTATCGCCGTCACGGCCACAACGAAGCCGATGAGCCGAGCGCAACCCAGCCGCTGATGTACCAGAAAATCAAAAAGCATCCGACCCCGCGCAAACTCTATGCTGACCAGCTGGAGCAGGAAAAAGTGGCGACGCTGGAAGACGCAACCGAAATGGTCAACCTCTACCGCGACGCGCTGGATGCTGGCGAATGCGTGGTGAAAGAGTGGCGACCGATGAACATGCACTCCTTTACCTGGTCGCCATACCTCAACCATGAGTGGGACGAAAGCTACCCGAACAAGGTAGAGATGAAGCGGCTACAGGAGCTGGCTAAGCGCATTAGCACCGTGCCGGAAAGCATCGAAATGCAGTCGCGCGTGGCAAAAATTTATGCCGACCGTCAGCTGATGGCGAACGGCGAGAAACCGTTCGATTGGGGCGGGGCGGAAACGCTGGCTTACGCTACGCTTGTTGACGAAGGGATCCCGGTGCGTCTGTCGGGCGAAGACTCTGGTCGCGGCACCTTCTTCCACCGTCACGCGGTAGTACACAATCAGACCAACGGCTCCACTTATACGCCGCTGCAGCACGTGCATAACGGTCAGGGCCAGTTCAAAGTCTGGGACTCCGTGCTTTCCGAGGAAGCGGTGCTGGCGTTTGAATATGGTTACGCCACCGCTGAGCCGCGCACGCTGACCATCTGGGAAGCGCAGTTTGGCGACTTCGCCAACGGCGCGCAGGTGGTAATTGACCAGTTCATCAGCTCCGGCGAGCAGAAATGGGGCCGTATGTGCGGCCTGGTGATGCTGCTGCCGCACGGCTATGAAGGCCAGGGGCCGGAGCACTCCTCCGCACGCCTGGAACGTTATCTGCAGTTGTGCGCTGAGCAGAATATGCAGGTTTGCGTACCTTCCACGCCAGCGCAGGTTTACCACATGCTGCGTCGTCAGGCGCTGCGCGGTATGCGTCGTCCGCTGGTGGTAATGTCGCCGAAATCCCTGCTGCGTCATCCGCTGGCGATTTCAAGCCTTGATGAGCTGGCGAACGGCACGTTCATGCCGGCTATCGGCGAAATTGATGAGCTGGATCCGAAAGAAGTGAAACGTGTGGTGCTCTGCTCCGGTAAGGTTTACTACGACCTGCTGGAACAGCGCCGCAAAAACGATCAAAAAGATGTGGCCATTGTCCGTATCGAGCAGCTTTATCCGTTCCCGCACCAGGCGGTGCAGGAGGCGCTTAAGCCGTTCGCTCACGTACATGACTTCGTCTGGTGTCAGGAAGAGCCGCTTAACCAGGGCGCATGGTACTGTAGCCAACACCACTTCCGTGAAGTGATTCCGTTTGGGTCCGCGCTGCGTTATGCAGGCCGCCCGGCCTCCGCCTCTCCGGCGGTAGGGTATATGTCCGTTCACCAGAAACAGCAACAAGATCTGGTTAATGACGCGCTGAACGTCGATTAATAAAAGGATAAATAATGAGTAGCGTAGATATTCTTGTTCCCGACCTGCCTGAATCCGTTGCTGACGCAACCGTCGCCACCTGGCATAAAAAACCGGGCGATGCAGTCACACGCGATGAAGTGCTGGTAGAAATCGAAACTGACAAAGTGGTACTGGAAGTACCGGCGTCGGCTGACGGCATTCTGGATGCTGTGCTGGAAGAAGAGGGCACCACCGTGACCTCTCGCCAGATCCTCGGCCGCCTGCGTGAGGGCAACAGCGCAGGCAAAGAGAGCAGCGCCAAAGCTGACGCCAAAGAATCGACGCCTGCGCAGCGTCAACAAGCTTCTCTGGAAGAACAAAACAATGACGCGCTGAGCCCGGCTATTCGCCGCCTGCTGAGCGAACATGACCTTGACGCCAGCGCCATCAAAGGCACCGGCGTAGGCGGCCGCCTGACCCGTGAAGATGTGGAAAAACATCTGGCGAAAGCGAAATCCGCGCCGGCGCAAAGCGCCAAAGCGCCTGAGCAGCAGCCTGCCGCAGCGCAGCCGGCGCTTGGCAACCGCTCTGAAAAACGCGTGCCGATGACCCGCCTGCGCAAGCGTGTGGCGGAGCGTCTGCTGGAGGCGAAAAACTCCACCGCCATGCTAACCACCTTCAACGAAGTGAACATGAAGCCGATTATGGATCTGCGCAAGCAGTACGGCGAAGCCTTCGAGAAGCGTCACGGCATCCGCCTGGGCTTTATGTCCTTCTACGTTAAGGCGGTCGTGGAAGCGCTCAAGCGCTACCCGGAAGTTAACGCCTCTATCGACGGCGAAGATGTGGTTTATCACAACTACTTCGACGTCAGCATGGCGGTTTCCACGCCACGCGGCCTGGTAACGCCGGTACTGCGCGACGTTGATCTGCTGGGCATGGCTGATATTGAAAAACGCATCAAAGACCTGGCGGTGAAAGGCCGTGACGGCAAGCTGACCGTTGAGGATCTCACTGGCGGCAACTTCACCATCACCAACGGCGGCGTTTTCGGCTCGCTGATGTCCACGCCTATCATCAACCCGCCGCAGAGCGCGATCCTCGGCATGCATGCCATTAAAGATCGCCCGATGGCGGTAGATGGCAAGGTCGAGATCCTGCCTATGATGTATCTGGCGCTCTCCTACGATCATCGTCTGATCGACGGCCGCGAATCGGTAGGCTTCCTGGTGGCCATCAAAGAGCTGCTGGAAGATCCGACTCGTCTGCTGCTGGACGTGTAGCAACGCGGGAGCGCGCTCCCGACTTTTACCCTGTGGCCGCTCCGGAAGGGGCGGCGTCAGTACCCGAGCGTAACGGCTCTTAAGTCTTAATGGATAGAACACATGAACTTACACGAATATCAGGCGAAACAACTGTTTGCCCGGTATGGCTTACCGGCGCCGGTGGGTTATGCCTGTACTACCCCGCGTGAAGCAGAAGAAGCCGCGTCTAAAATCGGTGCAGGTCCGTGGGTAGTTAAATGTCAGGTTCACGCAGGCGGTCGCGGTAAAGCGGGCGGCGTGAAAGTGGTTAAGAGCAAGGAAGAGATCCGCGCTTTCGCTGAGCAGTGGCTGGGCAAACGTCTGGTGACCTACCAGACAGACGCTAACGGCCAGCCGGTAAACCAGATCCTGGTAGAAGGCGCAACCGATATCGATAAAGAGCTTTATCTTGGCGCGGTTGTCGACCGCGGAACCCGTCGCGTGGTCTTTATGGCCTCTACCGAAGGCGGCGTGGAAATTGAAAAAGTGGCGGAGGAAACCCCGCACCTGATCCACAAAATGGCGCTTGATCCGCTGACTGGCCCCATGCCGTATCAGGGCCGCGAGCTGGCGTTCAAACTGGGCCTGGAAGGCAAGCAGGTTCAGCAGTTCACTAAAATCTTCATGGGCCTGGCGACGTTGTTCCTTGAGCGTGACCTGGCGCTGGTAGAAATTAACCCGCTGGTTATCACCAAACAGGGCGACCTGATTTGCCTCGACGGCAAACTGGGCGCGGACGGCAACGCGCTGTTCCGCCAGCCGGATCTGCGTGAAATGCGCGACCACAGCCAGGAAGACGCCCGCGAAGCGCACGCTGCGCAGTGGGAGCTGAACTATGTGGCGCTGGATGGCAACATCGGTTGCATGGTGAACGGCGCGGGCCTTGCGATGGGCACCATGGACATCGTTAAGCTGCATGGCGGCCAGCCGGCGAACTTCCTTGACGTGGGCGGCGGCGCGACCAAAGAGCGCGTGACCGAAGCGTTTAAAATCATCCTGTCTGACGACAAGGTGAAAGCCGTTCTGGTAAACATTTTCGGCGGTATCGTACGCTGCGACCTGATTGCCGACGGCATCATCGGTGCGGTGGAAGAAGTAGGCGTAAACGTGCCGGTGGTGGTGCGTCTTGAAGGCAACAACGCTGAACTTGGCGCGCAGAAACTTGCTGAAAGCGGCCTGAATATTATTGCGGCGACAAGCCTGACGGATGCTGCGCAGCAGGTCGTTGCTGCGGTGGAGGGGAAATAATGTCTGTTTTAATCGATAAAAACACCAAAGTCATCTGCCAGGGCTTTACCGGCAGCCAGGGGACTTTCCACTCCGAGCAGGCGATTGCGTACGGCACCCAGATGGTCGGCGGCGTAACGCCGGGCAAAGGCGGCACCACCCACCTGGGTCTGCCGGTTTTCAATACCGTGCGTGAAGCCGTCGAAGCGACAGGCGCTACCGCCTCCGTTATCTACGTTCCGGCGCCGTTCTGTAAAGACTCCATTCTGGAAGCTATCGATGCAGGCATTAAGCTGATTATCACCATCACCGAAGGTATCCCGACGCTGGATATGCTCACCGTGAAAGTGAAGCTTGATGAAGCTGGCGTGCGCATGATTGGTCCGAACTGCCCGGGCGTCATTACCCCAGGCGAATGCAAGATAGGCATCATGCCGGGCCACATTCATAAGCCTGGTAAAGTAGGTATTGTTTCCCGCTCTGGTACATTGACCTATGAAGCGGTTAAGCAGACTACCGATTACGGCTTCGGCCAGTCCACCTGCGTGGGCATCGGCGGCGACCCGATCCCGGGTTCCAACTTCATCGATATCCTGAAGCTGTTCCAGGAGGATCCGCAGACAGAAGCTATCGTGATGATCGGCGAGATCGGCGGCAGCGCGGAAGAAGAAGCGGCGGCGTACATTAAAGATCACGTCACGAAGCCGGTTGTGGGCTACATCGCAGGCGTTACCGCGCCGAAAGGCAAGCGTATGGGCCATGCGGGCGCCATCATCGCAGGCGGTAAAGGCACAGCGGACGAGAAATTCGCTGCTCTGGAAGCGGCTGGCGTGAAAACCGTTCGCAGCCTGGCCGACATCGGCGATGCGCTGAGCACTATCCTGAAATAAACCGTTTCCTCGTTACAGAGAAAACAAAAAGTCCGATTCCATCTTTCGACATGGTTGGCCACCTCCGGGTGGCCTTTTTTATGCCCTGACTCCAGGGCGCGCTGTGACAGGCAGAACTGCCACGACAGGCGCGCAATAGCGTTTACTCTACGCCGCCGCGTTTTTCCATAACCTGATTTGATGATCACGCAGGGGAGGGGCGAAGAGTGTTCTTTGCCGTTTTACTGTGGCCGTACCGCGCCAGTCGCTGGCGTATGCCGCGTTATTCATGAGTTTCGTTAACGTTCCTTTTTGGCAAAAAAAGGGCTGTTTTAAGTAAAACTTTGGTGAGCAGCGCGCGAAAAAGGCAGGCTGTTGAATTTTAACGGGCAAAAAATAAGGGTTGTAGAAAAAATAAAAGCGCCGCTTATCAGGAAAAAAGAGATTAACGCAAATCATCACCGCCGTTTAATTGTTAATTAAATGCTGCATTAATGAAATAAACTTGCTATATCACGGCGCGATAAAAAGAAGGCGAAAATATGTGACCAGGTTAACATTGTCTCAACTTTTAATTAAAGAAAAGCCGCACGCTAATAAATAACGAAAAGTCATGACAAGGTTAAATTAGCTAACTTACCATTTCACTGAAATGCACATTTAATTAACATCAATTTTACCGATGTAACCCAACTGGCTTGAA
The DNA here is from genome assembly GCA_000621185.1 of Franconibacter pulveris DSM 19144. Taxonomy (GTDB): domain Bacteria; phylum Pseudomonadota; class Gammaproteobacteria; order Enterobacterales; family Enterobacteriaceae; genus Franconibacter; species Franconibacter pulveris. The sequence goes on along the minus strand of KK211221.1, from coordinate 400,936 downwards.
AATTAACATTAATTTTGAAAATTGATTTAAATCAATTTTTTGAACAGAAGGAAATGCGTGAAATTTATATTAATTGCGGTAAATCAATATGGCGCTTTTATAGGAAATTCGGTATAAATTGATCAACTTCGAGAAACGCAAATAAGCTTAATAAAACCTGTTTATTGTAAGGTTTTTGCGGCGTAATATATTTGTCGAATCAATTTGTTTTATTTAACGTATTTGTAACCTAACGCCACAGTTTTCTTACATCACCTCCGTGATGCGGCTTTGGCGTACCGGAAGCAAATGTATTTCTATTGGGGCATGCGTTGTGGAAACCGGTAACGGGAGCCGCATTCAAAGTCTTCATGCGAAGAGCAAGGAGTCAAGATGTTAGATATAGTCGAACTGTCGCGCTTACAGTTTGCCTTGACCGCGATGTACCACTTTCTGTTTGTGCCGCTGACGCTCGGTATGGCGTTTCTGCTGGCGATTATGGAAACGGTTTACGTCCTCTCTGGTAAACAAATTTATAAAGATATGACCAAGTTCTGGGGCAAGTTGTTTGCAATCAACTTTGCGCTGGGCGTGGCGACCGGCTTGACCATGGAGTTCCAGTTCGGGACTAACTGGTCTTATTATTCCCATTACGTGGGCGATATTTTTGGCGCGCCGCTGGCCATTGAAGGGTTAATGGCGTTTTTCCTTGAATCCACCTTTGTCGGCTTGTTCTTTTTTGGCTGGGATCGTCTGAGCAAAGTGCAGCATATGGCGGTGACCTGGCTGGTGGCGCTGGGTTCTAACCTCTCCGCGCTCTGGATTCTGGTAGCGAACGGCTGGATGCAGAACCCGGTTGCTTCCGATTTCAACTTTGAAACCATGCGCATGGAGATGGTGAGCTTCTCCGAGCTGGTGCTGAACCCGGTAGCGCAAGTGAAATTCGTTCACACCGTCGCAGCAGGGTATTGCACCGGCGCGATGTTTATTCTCGGTATCAGCGCGTGGTACATGCTGAAAGGCCGCGACTTCGCCTTTGCTAAACGCTCTTTCGCGATAGCGGCGAGCTTCGGCATGGCGGCGGTGCTTTCCGTTATCGTGCTGGGCGACGAATCCGGTTACGAGATGGGCGACGTGCAGAAAACCAAGCTTGCGGCGATCGAAGCGGAATGGGAAACCCAGCCGGCGCCAGCGGCGTTCACGCTGTTTGGTATTCCGGATCAAGAAGGGCAGGAAAACCACTTCGCGATTCAAATTCCTTACGCGCTTGGCATTATCGCGACCCGCTCCGTTGATACGCCGGTTATCGGCCTGAAAGATCTGATGGTGCAGCACGAGGCGCGCATCCGTAACGGCATGAAAGCCTATCAGTTGCTGGAGCAACTGCGCGGCGGTTCTACCGATCAGGCAGTTCGCGATCAATTCAACAGCGTGAAGAAAGATTTGGGCTATGGTCTGCTGCTTAAGCGCTACACCCCGAACGTGTCTGACGCGACCGAAGAGCAGATTAAGCAGGCAACCCAGGATTCTATTCCGGCTGTGGCGCCGCTTTACTTCTCCTTCCGCATCATGGTCGCCTGCGGCGTGCTGATGCTGCTTATCATCGGCGCCGCTTTCTGGAGCGTCATTCGTAACCGTATCGGTGAGAAAAAATGGCTGCTGCGCGCGGCGTTTTACGGCATTCCTCTGCCGTGGATCGCAGTGGAAGCAGGCTGGTTTGTCGCAGAGTATGGCCGTCAACCGTGGGCTATCGGCGAGGTATTGCCAACGGCGGTGGCGAACTCAACGCTGACTGCGGGTGACATCATCTTCTCAATGGTGCTGATTTGCGGGCTCTACACGCTCTTCCTGGTAGCTGAACTCTTCCTGATGTTCAAATTTGCCCGCCTGGGACCGAGCAGCCTGAAAACCGGTCGCTATCATCACGAGCAGCCCAACGCGGGTTCTCGGGAATATGAAGAGTCCACCGTGGCTTCTCAGCCGGCACGCTAAGCGAGGAGAGGGAAAATGATCGATTACCAAGTATTGCGCTTTATCTGGTGGCTGCTGGTCGGCATTCTGCTGATCGGTTTTGCGGTCACCGATGGTTTTGATATGGGGGTCGGCATGCTGACCCGCGTGCTGGGACGGACCGATACCGAACGTCGCGTGATGATTAATACCATTGCGCCGCACTGGGACGGCAACCAGGTATGGCTCATCACGGCGGGGGGCGCGCTGTTCGCCGCCTGGCCGATGGTCTATGCCGCCGCGTTCTCCGGCTTTTATGTGGCGATGATCCTGGTGCTGGCGTCGCTCTTCTTCCGCCCGGTTGGTTTTGACTACCGCTCGAAGATTGAAGACACCCGCTGGCGCAATATGTGGGACTGGGGCATCTTCGCAGGCAGCTTCGTGCCGCCGCTGGTTATCGGCGTGGCGTTCGGCAACCTGCTGCAGGGCGTGCCGTTTACGGTAGATGAGTATTTGCGCCTGACCTACACCGGCAATTTCTTTCAGTTGCTGAACCCGTTTGGTCTGCTGGCGGGTATTGTCAGCGTGGCGATGATCGTTACTCAGGGCGCGACTTACCTGCAGATGCGCACCGTTGGCGAACTGCACCTTCGTTCGCGCAATACTGCGCAACTCTCTGCGCTGGTAATGATGGTGTGCTTCGTGCTGGCGGGTGTTTGGGTTGTGTTTGGTATCGATGGCTATGTCGTCACGTCCACTATTGACGTTCATGCGGCGTCTAACCCGCTGACCAAAGAAGTGACCCGCGAGGCGGGCGCGTGGCTTGCGAACTTCAATAACACGCCGGTTTTGTGGGCGCTGCCTGCGCTGGGTGTGGTGCTGCCGGTACTGACGATTCTGGCTTCGCGTCTGGAGAAAGGGGCCTGGGCGTTTGTCTTCTCTTCCCTGACGCTGGCGTGCGTTATCCTCACTGCAGGCATTGCGATGTTCCCGTTCATCATGCCGTCCAGCATTATGATGAATGCCAGCCTGACGATGTGGGACGCCACCTCAAGCCAGCTGACGCTGACTGTGATGACCTACGTGGCCGCCGTGTTCGTACCGATTATTCTGCTCTACTCCACGTGGTGTTACTGGAAAATGTTCGGTCGCATCACCAAAGAGCATATTGAAAGCAATACCCACTCTCTGTACTAAGTAAGGAGCTGATTATGTGGTACTTCGCATGGATTTTAGGCACGCTTCTTGCCTGTGCTTTTGGGGTGATTACTGCGCTTGCGCTTGAGCATGTTGAAGCGGTCAAAGCGGGTAAAGAAGAGCACTGATGATTAACTTCATCACGAAGCTTTATGCAGTTATGGATAAGAGCCCCTTGCGGGCTCTTTCCTTAATCATGGCGCTAACGCTCGCCGGCTGCGTATTCTGGGACCCGACCCGCTTTGCGGCGAAGACCAGCGAGCTTGAGATTTGGCATGGCTTGCTGCTTATCTGGGCGGTTTGCGCAGGGGTGATTCACGGCACGGGATTCAGGCTGCGCGCAACCTACTGGCAAGCCTTGTTTTTCCCGCTCATCGCTGACCTTGTGCTGTTCGCCGGGCTGCTCTTTTTCTTCTTTTGAGCAACAACTCGCCACTGCTATTTATGGGCCGCTGAAGGCCCATAAATATTTACTCTCCGTTTACTTCAACCCATTCCAAACCTACACCCTCTTGCGTATAGTAAGCAGCGTTTAATTGCATTACCGGGATGTAGAGTGAGCACAACGCTGTTTCGATGGCCGGTCCGGGTCTATTACGAAGATACCGATGCCGGTGGTGTGGTTTATCACGCCAGTTATGTCGCTTTTTATGAAAGAGCACGCACAGAGATGCTGCGCCATCACCACTTTAGTCAGCAAGAGCTGCTGGCTGAGCGCGTGGCCTTCGTCGTACGCAAGATGACGCTTGAGTATTTTGCGCCTGCCCGACTCGACGATTTACTCGAAATCCAGACTGAAATTACATCGATGCGTGGGACTTCACTGATCTTCACGCAGCGGATAGTCAATGCCGATAATACCCTCCTCAACGAAGCGGAGGTTCAAATTGTCTGCGTTGATCCACTCTTAATGAAGCCTCGTGCGCTTCCCAAGTCTATTGTCGCGGAGTTCAAGCAGTGACTGACATGAATATCCTTGATTTGTTCCTGAAGGCAAGCCTTCTGGTCAAACTTATCATGTTGATTTTAATTGGTTTTTCCATCGCTTCCTGGGCCATCATCATTCAGCGAACGCGTATTCTCAACGCGGCGAGCCGCGAAGCGGAAGCGTTTGAAGATAAGTTCTGGTCCGGCATTGAGCTTTCCCGCCTTTATCAGGAAAGCCAGGGCCGTCGTGAAAATCTGAGTGGTTCAGAGCAAATCTTTTACGCAGGTTTTAAAGAGTTCGCCCGTCTGCATCGCGCCAATAGCCATGCGCCGGAAGCGATTGTCGAAGGGGCTTCACGCGCCATGCGTATCTCCATGAATCGCGAACTGGAAACGCTGGAAACCCATATTCCTTTTCTTGGCACCGTAGGGTCCATCAGTCCTTATATTGGCCTGTTCGGCACCGTGTGGGGGATCATGCACGCCTTTATCGCCCTCGGCGCGGTGAAGCAGGCGACGCTGCAGATGGTGGCGCCGGGTATCGCGGAAGCGCTGATCGCAACCGCTATTGGTCTGTTCGCGGCAATTCCCGCCGTTATGGCTTATAACCGCCTGAACCAGCGCGTGAACAAGCTGGAACTGAATTACGACAACTTTATGGAAGAGTTCACCGCTATTCTGCACCGTCAGGCTTTTACCAGCAGCGAAAGCAGCAAGGGGTAAACCATGGCCAGAACACGTGGACGGGGTCGTCGCGATCTGAAGTCTGAAATCAACATCGTACCGCTACTGGACGTGTTGCTGGTGTTGTTGCTCATCTTTATGGCAACGGCGCCGATAATCACCCAGAGCGTGGAAGTGGATCTGCCGGACGCCACGGATTCGAAAACTGTCAGCACCAATGACGACCCACCCGTCATCATTGAAGTTTCCGGGGTTGGGCAGTACAGCGTGGTGGTTGAAAAAGATCGTATGGATCAATTGCCTTCGGAGCAGGTGGTGGCGGAAGCCCAGCGTCGCTTACAGGCGAATCCGAAAACGGTCTTTCTTATCGGTGGCGCTAAAGATGTCCCTTACGATGAAATTATTAAAGCGCTGAACCTGTTGCATCAGGCGGGTGTGAAATCTGTCGGGTTAATGACGCAGCCAATTTAAGCGTTTTACGCAACGGGTGAACAGTTTTTGGGAACCGAGAGTGTCAAAGGCAACCGAACAAAACGATAAGCTGAAAAGAGCGATAATCATTTCAGTGGTGCTGCACGTCTTGCTGATTGCACTGCTGGTCTGGAGTTCGTTTGATGAGCACATTGACGAAGCTGCCGGCGGCGGCGGCGGGTCGGCCATTGATGCAGTCATGGTCGATCCCGGCGCGGTGGTGCAGCAATACAACCGTCAGCAACAGCAGCAGGCGAGCGCGCGCCGCGCCGCTGAGCAGCGTGAAAAGCAGGCGCAGCAGCAGGCGGAGGAGCTTCAGGAGAAGCAAGCCGCTGAGCAGGAGCGTCTGAAGCAGCTTGAGAAAGAACGTCTCGAAGCGCAGGAACAAGCGCGTCAGCAGGCGGAGCAGCAAAAGCAAGCAGAAGAGGCGGCTAAACGCGCTCAGGAACAGCAGAAGCAGGCTGAAGAAGCGGCGGCGAAAGCGGCGGCGGAGGCGAAGTCGCAAGCTGAAGCACAGGCGAAAGCCGCTGCCGAAGCGAAAGCGAAGGCGGATGCTCAGGCGAAAGCCGCTGAAGAAGCAGCGAAAAAAGCCGCCGCGGATGCACAGAAAAAAGCGCAGGAAGAAGCAGCAAAAGCCGCAGCAGACGCGCAGAAGAAAGCGCAGGAAGAAGCGGCTAAAGCGGCAAAAGCGGCTGAGAAGAAAGCGCAGGAAGAGGCGGCGAAAAAAGCTCAGCAGGAGGCTGAGAAAAAAGCAGCGGCTGAAGCGGCGAAGAAAGCGGCAGCCGAGAAAGCGGCTGCTGAAAAAGCAGAAAAAGCGGCCGCGGCGAAGGCGGCTGCGGCTGAGAAAGCGGCTGCGGAGAAAGCCGCTGCGGAAAAAGCGGCCGCTGCCGAGAAGGCCGCTGCCGCGAAGAAAGCCGCAGCAGAAAAAGCCGCCGCCGCGAAGAAAGCTGCAGCGGAAAAAGCGGCAGCTGCCGCAGGGGTTGATGATTTGCTTGGCGATCTCAGTTCCGGTAAGAATACGCCGAAATCCGGCGGCGGGGCGAAGGGAACTAATGCAGCGCCTGCCGGGACGGGTAATAGTAAAAACAATGGCGCCTCCGGCGCCGATATCAGCAGCTATGCTTCGCAGATTAAGTCTGCCATTGAGAGTAAGTTTTACGACGCGTCATCCTATACAGGCAAAACCTGTACGCTGCGTGTGAAACTCGCACCTGATGGTCTGCTGCTTGATATCCAGTCGGAAGGGGGGGACCCGGCGCTCTGCCAGGCGGCGATTTCCGCTGCTCGTCAGGCGAGAATTCCGAAGCCGCCAAGCCAGGCTGTATACGAAGTCTTTAAAAATGCACCGCTGGACTTTAAGCCCTGACCACAATTTCCCCGCGCAAGCGGGGAAAATCGTACTAAGGTGAGTCTCAGAGGTGGGGTAGTTTGAAATTAAGTTTGTTAACCTTCTGCTAAATTATCGTGGGCTTTCTGTCCGGATAAGGGAGATATGATGAAGCAGGCATTACGATTAGCATTCAGTTTTTTGATGCTGTGGGCAGCGGTGCTGCACGCGGAAGTACGTATTGAGATTACCCAGGGGGTAGACTCGGCGCGTCCTATTGGCGTCGCTCCGTTTAAATGGGCAGGTCCGGGCGCTGCGCCTGAAGATATTGGTGGCATTGTTGCAGCCGACCTGCGCAACAGCGGTAAATTCAACCCGCTCGACCGTTCCCGTCTGCCGCAGCAGCCCGCTTCCGCCCAGGAAGTGCAGCCTGCTGCCTGGTCAGCGCTGGGCATTGACGCGGTAGTAGTAGGCCAGGTTACCCCGAACGGTGACGGCAGCTACACGGTTGCTTATCAACTGGTAGATACCGGCGGCGCGCCGGGCACGGTACTTGCGCAAAACTCTTATAAAGTGAACAAGCAGTGGCTGCGTTATGCAGGTCATACTGCAAGCGACGAAGTCTTTGAAAAGCTGACCGGCATCAAAGGCGCGTTCCGCACCCGTATCGCCTATGTCGTGCAGACCAATGGCGGTCAGTTCCCGTATGAGCTGCGCGTATCTGACTATGATGGCTACAACCAGTTCGTGGTTCATCGTTCTCCGCAACCGCTGATGTCTCCGGCCTGGTCTCCGGATGGCAGCAAAGTTGCTTATGTTACCTTTGAAAGCGGCCGTTCCGCGCTGGTTATCCAGACGCTTTCCAACGGCGCCGTGCGTCAGGTTGCCTCCTTCCCGCGTCACAACGGCGCGCCGGCTTTCTCGCCGGATGGCAGCAAGCTCGCCTTCGCGCTCTCTAAAACCGGTAGCCTGAACCTTTACGTGATGGATATCGGCTCCGGCCAGATTCGCCAGGTGACGGATGGCCGCAGCAACAATACCGAACCGACCTGGTTCCCGGACAGCCAGACCCTGGCCTATACCTCTGACCAGGCAGGTCGTCCGCAGGTTTATAAAGTTAACGTCAACGGCGGCGCGCCTCAGCGTCTGACCTGGGAAGGTTCTCAGAATCAGGATGCGGATGTCAGCTCCGACGGTAAATTCTTAGTGATGGTGAGCTCCAACGGCGGCGCTCAGAACATTGCTAAACAAGATCTGGCAACGGGTGGCGTACAAACTTTGTCGTCCACGTTCCTGGATGAAACGCCAAGTCTGGCACCTAACGGCACTATGGTTATCTACAGCTCTTCTCAGGGGATGGGATCCGTGCTGAATCTGGTTTCTACAGATGGGCGTTTCAAAGCGCGTCTTCCGGCAACTGATGGTCAGGTTAAATTCCCGGCCTGGTCGCCGTATCTGTGATAATAAATAATTGATTATTAAAGGAATCAAAGAAATGCAACTGAACAAAGTGCTGAAAGGGCTGATGCTGGCTCTGCCTGTTATGGCAATCGCGGCGTGTTCTTCCAACAAGAACGCAAGCAACGACCAGAGCGGCGAAGGCATGCTGGGTGCCGGCACTGGTATGGATGCTAACGGCGGCGGCAACATGTCTTCTGAAGAGCAGGCTCGCCTGCAGATGCAGCAGCTGCAGCAGAACAATATTGTTTACTTCGATCTGGATAAGTATGACATCCGTTCTGACTTCGCTGCGATGCTGGATGCGCACGCTAACTTCCTGCGTAGCAACCCGTCTTACAAAGTGACCGTAGAAGGTCATGCGGACGAACGCGGTACCCCGGAGTACAACATCTCCCTGGGCGAGCGTCGTGCTAACGCCGTTAAGATGTACCTGCAAGGTAAAGGCGTTTCTGCAGACCAGATCTCCATCGTTTCTTACGGTAAAGAAAAACCTGCAGTACTGGGTCACGACGAAGCGGCTTACGCTAAAAACCGTCGCGCTGTACTGGTTTACTAAGAGACTCGCATGAGCAGTAACTTCAGACATCACCTGTTGGGTCTGTCGTTACTGGTTGGCATAGCGGCCCCCTGGGCCGCTTTTGCTCAGGCGCCAATCAGTAGCGTCGGCTCAGGCTCGGTCGAAGACCGCGTCACGCAACTTGAGCGTATCTCTAACGCTCACAGCCAGCTTTTAACTCAACTCCAGCAACAGCTCTCCGATAACCAGTCCGATATTGATTCCCTGCGCGGTCAGATTCAGGAAAATCAATATCAGCTGAATCAGATTGTCGAACGCCAAAAGCAGATCCTTTTGCAGATTGATAGCCTGAGCAGCGGCGGGGCGGCGACACAGGGAGCCGGTGGCACCCAAAATAGTGAGGCTCCGGCAGCGCCGGATAGCTCAGCCAGCGGGCCGGCAGCAGCGGCGCCAGTGCAGAGCGGCGATGCCAATACCGATTACAATGCGGCCATCGCGCTGGTGCAGGATAAATCGCGCCAGGACGAGGCTATCGTTGCGTTCCAGAACTTCATCAAGCAATACCCGGATTCCACTTACCAGCCTAATGCGAACTACTGGTTGGGACAGCTGAATTACAACAAGGGTAAAAAAGACGATGCGGCGTTTTACTTCGCATCAGTGGTGAAGAACTACCCGAAGTCGCCGAAAGCGGCTGACGCCATGTTTAAAGTCGGCGTCATCATGCAGGATAAAGGCGATACGGCGAAAGCAAAGGCGGTTTATCAGCAGGTTATCGCCAAATACCCTGGCACCGACGGCGCGAAGCAGGCGCAAAAGCGTCTGAATGCTATGTAATGCGTGCGGCTTGACCAGTAAGCGTTGGTTTTCTGGTCTCGCCGCATGATTACTAAGCAGTTGAGTGATCTGTATCGAAATTTTAGTTGCGTCAGATTCTTAAATCAGTAATATATGCCGCCGTTGCCACGGGATATGAAACAAGCCTGTAGCGGCAAAAATGTGGGTCGTTAGCTCAGTTGGTAGAGCAGTTGACTTTTAATCAATTGGTCGCAGGTTCGAATCCTGCACGACCCACCA
>KK211221.1:0-390631 GCA_000621185.1 Franconibacter pulveris DSM 19144 | reverse complement strand
GCTTTAGCGAGGCAACATTGCCGCTTGCGGCAATGGCCCGGAGGGCGTAGTTATCCTGCACGACCCACCAGTGTAAAAAGCGCTCTCTACGCTATCTTGCTCTCCCTTTGACTCAACTATTAGCGCAGCGTTTGTCCGGCTGGTTTGCCTGTCAGTCCTGCATTATATGGGGCCTAAGTGAAACGCTGCCTGCCAAACCACAGCCGCTTATTTATTGTGACTTTTGGTCGTCAATCCGCTATCTTGTTTAGTATATAAAACACGATCGACTTATCTTTGCCTGCGCGAGCTATCTGAGGGCAATCTTGTTAAGTCAGCAAAACGAGACAGTATGATGAGTGTGATGTTTGATCCGCAATCCGCTATTTACCCCTTCCCGCCGAAGCCCGCGCCCCTGAGCCTTGACGAGAAAGCCTTTTATCGCGAAAAAATAAAGCGTTTACTTAAAGCGCGCGACGCGGTGATGGTGGCACATTATTACACCGATCCCGAGATTCAGGCGCTGGCTGAAGAAACGGGCGGCTGTATTTCCGACTCGCTGGAAATGGCCCGTTTTGGCGCAAAACATCCGGCCAGCACGCTGCTGGTCGCCGGGGTTCGCTTTATGGGGGAAACCGCCAAAATCCTCAGCCCGGAAAAAACCATCCTGATGCCGACGTTGCAGGCGGAATGTTCCCTCGATTTAGGCTGCCCGATTGACGAATTTAGCGCCTTCTGCGACGCGCATCCGGATCGCACCGTGGTGGTTTACGCTAACACTTCCGCTGCGGTTAAAGCACGCGCGGACTGGGTTGTAACATCAAGCATTGCCGTTGAGTTGATCGAGCATCTCGACAGCCTTGGTGAAAAAATTATCTGGGCGCCGGACAGGCACCTTGGCAGCTACGTGCAAAAGCAAACCGGCGCCGACGTCTTGTGCTGGCAGGGCGCCTGTATTGTGCATGACGAATTTAAAACCCAGGCGCTGGCGCGAATGAAAGCGCTCTACCCCGATGCCGCCGTGCTGGTGCACCCCGAATCGCCGCAGGCGGTAGTGGAAATGGCGGATGCTGTCGGTTCGACCAGCCAGCTTATCAATGCTGCCAGAACCTTGCCGCATAAGCAGCTTATCGTAGCGACCGATCGCGGTATTTTTTACAAAATGCAGCAGGCCGTGCCGGAAAAAGAGCTGCTGGAAGCGCCGACTGCGGGCGAAGGGGCTACCTGTCGCAGCTGCGCTCATTGTCCATGGATGGCGATGAACGGGCTAAAAGCCATTGCCGAAGGCCTGGAGCAGGGCGGGGCGATGCATGAAATTCATGTTGATGCGAAACAGCGTGAGGGCGCGTTGCTGCCGCTTAACCGCATGCTGGATTTTGCCGCTACACTTCGGGGTTAGGTTGGTTTTTAAATCAAGGGCCTGTCGCCTATGCCCGGCAGGCCGGACAACGCAAAAGCGGTTTACGCTCAGGGGAAAATATGGATTTTTTTAGCGTTAATAACATTCTCGTTCACATCCCGCTCGGCACCGGCGGTTACAATCTGTCCTGGATAGAAGCGGTCGGCACGCTCGCCGGGCTCCTGTGCATCTGGCTGGCAAGCCTTGAGAAAATCAGCAACTATGCGTTTGGTTTAGTTAACGTAACGCTCTTTGCAATCATCTTTTTCCAGATCCAGCTTTACGCCAGTTTGCTGCTGCAACTCTTCTTCTTCGCCGCCAATATTTACGGCTGGTACGCCTGGTCGCGCCAGACGAACGACCACGAAGCGGCGCTACGCATACGGTGGTTACCCATGCCAAAAGCGATGGGCTGGCTTGCGGGATGCGTTCTCGCCATTGGCCTGATGACAGTCTGGATTGACCCGGTATTTGCTTTTCTCACACGCGTGGCGGTGACAATAATGCAGGGGATGGGGCTAAACGTGACCATGCCTGCGCTTGCGCCGGATGCTTTCCCGTTTTGGGATTCCTGCATGATGGTGCTCTCCATCGTGGCGATGATCCTGATGACCCGCAAATATGTCGAGAACTGGCTGCTGTGGGTCATCATTAATGTTATCAGCGTGGTGATTTTCGCACGCCAGGGCGTCTATGCCATGTCGCTCGAATATCTGTTGCTGACTTTCATTGCCCTTAACGGTAGCCGTATGTGGATCAAAAGCGCCCGTGAGCAGGGCTCCCGGGCGCTGGCGCATTAATGCTGATGACCGTGGTGGTGCGAATGCGCCGCCTGCGGTTCATTGAGATGACAATCTGCGCCGCTACATGGCTGGTATTCCATTTGTACCGTGGCGTGTTCTACCTGGTACTTGTGGGAAAGAAAATGGTGAATGCGGCTAAGCAGGGCGTCATGATCGTGCGGGGGGATAACTTGCACGTGCAGCGTCATTAAAGGCCGCTCGCCGACCAGCCAGACGTGAACATGATGTACGTCGCGCACTTCCGGGATAGCCCGGGAAAGTTCGCGCTTGAGGCCGCGCACGTCAAAGGTTTTCGGCGCCCCCTCCAGTAATTCATTGAGGCTCTCTTTTAACAGATTCCAGGCGCTGCGCAGCACCAGACACGAAACCAGAATCGACAGGATCGGGTCGATGGGCGTCCAGCCCGTGCTGAGAATAATCAGTGCGGCCGCTATCGCGCCAACCGACCCCAGCAAATCTCCCAGCACGTGCAACGCGGCGGCACGCACGTTCATATTTTTCTCTTCGCTGCCGCGATGCAAAATCCAGAACGAGGCCAGGTTGGCGATAAGTCCGGCAAAAGCGATGAGAAGCATTGCACCGCCTGCCACAGGGCGTGGATGGTAAAACCGCTGAACGGCTTCCCAGACGATAAGCGCTGTTATCACCAGCAGCGCCAGCGCGTTAACAAACGCGGCGAGGGTGGTCAGGCGCAGCCAGCCGAAAGTATGCCGCGGGTTCGGCGGACGGCGGGAAAACTGGACCGCCAGCAGCGCCACCAGCAGGGCTGCGGCGTCCGTCAACATATGGCCGGCGTCCGCCAGCAACGCCAGCGAGCCAGAAAGCAAACCGCCGACAACCTCGAGCACCATAAAAGCGGCGGTAATGGCAAAGGCGATGAAAAGCCGTCGGGCGTTAGCATCCTGTGACTGGGGAGCATGGGAGTGTGAATGCGCCATAGCAAATAAGCCTCAAATCAGTTGTTATAATTTTCAGTTCGAAAAGTCGCTAGCCAGTCTATAACGCGACAGAGCAGTTTAAAAATCCGAAAAGATAAAGGAGAGCATAAGCTCTCCTTTATTAACTATTGACTTGCTATAGCCCGACAGTTTAGTGCGTCGTACCGTCGGTTTTGGTGTTGACGTCGTTGTTATTACCGCTGCCGGTTTCAACTTTCTTGTTCACGTCCGGGCAGCGACCGTCTTTACACATGCTGTTTTTATGGACTTCATCGGTAGTCATGCCATCGCCGGAAAGCGTACCGGTGGAGCCTGAATTCGTGTTGCTGCTGGAGCTGGTTCCTGTGCCCGAGCCCATCGCGCCGGAACTCGTTCCTGTGCCAGAACCGGTCGTACCGGTAGTACCGCTGCCAGAATTGATGTTGTTGTTATTCACACCATTGGGAGCAAGGTTTTCTTTCGCGCCCGGCGCGACCTGGCCGGCATCAGCAGCCTGATTAGACTGGCCGTTACCGCCACCTGCAGAAGAAGCACCAGCGCCGCCTGCACCGCCTGATGCTGCCAGTGCCGCGCCGCTAGCCAGAGTAAGTGTCGTAGTCAGGATTAATGAGGCTAATTTATTCATGTCATACTCCTGTTCTGATCGTTGTTGTTGGACATCGCTTCCAACAGTGCACTGAGACAGGTTTGTTTGCTCAGCACCCATAAGGTGGTTGAAAAAACCACTTCCGCCTCGTAAAGCAGAACGTGATCGGGAAATAAAGCAAAAACAGAGTGTTAACAGTTAAAAAGTGTAGACGCGATCTCGTTTTTCGCTACTCTTTGGCGAGTAATCACTCATTTCCAGGAATTTTCCTGTCGAAGTGTAAAAGCGCGTTTACACTTCGGACGTGACGAGATAGATTGAGGGGATTGCAACTTTATAAAAATGTAGAGCCCCACTGGAACGAACATGAATTATCAGAATGACGACTTACGCATTAAAGCCATCAACGAATTACTCCCACCGGTCGCCCTGTTAGAAAAATTTCCGGCGACAGCAAAAGCGGCGCAGACGGTTTCGCATGCCCGTCAGGCCATCCACAAGATTTTGCGCGGCAATGACGACCGCCTGCTGGTGGTAATTGGACCCTGCTCTATTCACGATCCGATCGCGGCGAAAGAGTATGCTTCTCGTCTGCTGAAGCTGCGTCAAGAGTTGCAAGGCGAACTGGAAGTGGTGATGCGCGTTTACTTCGAAAAGCCGCGCACCACGGTAGGCTGGAAAGGCCTTATTAACGACCCGCACATGGATAACAGCTTCCAGATCAACGACGGCCTGCGCATCGCCCGTAAGCTGCTTTTGGATATCAACGATACTGGTCTGCCTGCGGCAGGTGAGTTCCTCGATATGATCACGCCGCAATATATGGCGGACCTGATGAGCTGGGGCGCAATTGGCGCGCGTACGACGGAGTCTCAGGTGCACCGCGAGCTGGCGTCCGGCCTCTCTTGTCCGGTGGGCTTCAAGAACGGCACCGATGGCACTATCAAAGTCGCGATTGACGCCATTAACGCAGCGGGCGCGCCGCACTGTTTCCTTTCTGTGACCAAGTGGGGCCATTCCGCTATCGTCAACACCAGCGGCAACAGCGACTGCCATATTATTCTGCGCGGCGGCAAAGAGCCAAATTACAGCGCAGCTCACGTCGCGCAAGTGAAAGAGGGGCTGACTAAGGCAGGTCTCGCGCCGCAGGTGATGATTGATTTTAGCCACGCTAACTCCAGCAAGCAGTTCAAAAAGCAAATGGATGTGGGCGCGGACGTCTGCCAGCAGATAGCGAAAGGCGAGAAAGCGATTATCGGCGTGATGATTGAAAGCCATCTGGTGGAAGGCAACCAGAGTCTTGAGAGCGGTGAACCGCTGGTTTACGGCAAAAGCGTGACCGACGCCTGCATCGGCTGGGAAGACACCGATGCCATTCTGCGCCAGCTCGCCGCAGCCGTTAAAGCGCGTCGCGGTTAATGCTGTTTGGCGGGGCGGCCGTACCCCGTTCCGTCAGCGGCCAATAAAAAAGGCGTGGTTTTCACCACGCCTTTTCTCATTTCGCAGAGCGATTACTTCGCTTTACCCTGGTTCGCTACGGCCGCGGCTTTCGCTGCGATTTCATCCGCGTTGCCCAGGTAGTAGTGTTTAATCGGCTTAAAGTTCTCGTCGAACTCATAAACCAGCGGCACGCCGGTCGGGATGTTCAGTTCGAGGATCTCTTCTTCGCTCATGTTATCCAGGTATTTTACCAGCGCGCGCAGAGAGTTGCCGTGAGCGGCGATAATCACGCGCTCGCCGCTTTTCAGGCGCGGCAGAATGGATTCGTTCCAGTAAGGAATGACGCGATCGATGGTCAGCGCCAGGCTTTCAGTCAGCGGCAGCTCCTGCTCGCTCAGTTTCGCATAGCGCGGGTCGTGGCCCGGGAAACGCTCATCGTCTTTAGTCAGCGCCGGCGGGGTGACCGCGAAGCCGCGACGCCACTGTTTAACCTGCTCGTCGCCATATTTCTCAGCGGTTTCCGCTTTGTTCAGGCCCTGCAGCGCGCCATAGTGGCGCTCGTTCAGTTTCCAGGATTTTTCAACCGGCAGCCAGGCCTGATCCAGCCCGTCCAGGATGTTCCACAGCGTATGGATGGCACGTTTCAGCACGGAGGTATAAGCAAAGTCAAAGCTGTAGCCTTCGTCTTTCAGCAGCTTGCCCGCAGCTTTCGCTTCGCTCACGCCTTTTTCAGACAGGTCGACATCGTACCAACCGGTAAAGCGGTTTTCGTTGTTCCACTGGCTTTCACCGTGACGAACCAGAACCAGCTTAGTAACAGCCATAGTATTACTCCTTCATAAGCCTGATTGAATGATAACAGTTATCATTATATTGCCGTGGTGAAGCCAGCGGCAACGCTAAACCTTTAACATAGCGAAAATAGCGGCGCAGTGTAAGGCGGTTGTGAAGCGGGGGTTAGATTTTTACAGCGAGATGGCGCGTTTATCAGCAATATGGTGAAAAAAAGCCCTCTGTCGAGGGCTTGCGTCTTATAGCGGCAGGAAGTGGTATTCCGTGACGCTCAGATAATCTTCGCCGGGCTTCAGAACAGGGCTCGGCTGCGGCCATTCCGGATGGTTCGGGCTGTCGGGCAAGAATTCGCTTTCCAGCGCCAGCCCCTGATAGGGTTGATATTCACCCTGCTCGCGAGCCGGCACGCCGGTCAGGAAATTGCCGGTATAGACCTGCAGGGCAGGGGCGGTGGTATACACCGTCATCTGCAGTTTGTTGTCGCTGGACCAGACCTGCGCGGCAGGCTCGCTGGCGTCGCCCTGAGCCTGGAGCAAAAAGGCGTGATCGTAGCCTTTTACCAGCTTCTGATCTTCATCCGCCAGGAAATCAGCGGCTATCTTCTTCGGCTGGCGAAAATCAAAGCTGGTGCCTGCCACCGCTTTCAGCCCGCTATGAGGAATACCTTGGGCATCCACCGGCAGATAGTGGTCGGCAAAAAGTTGCAGGCGGTGCTCACGTACGTCATCCTGCGCGCCGTCCAGGTTGAAATAGGCGTGGTTGGTAAGGTTAACCGGACAGGGTTTATCAACCTTAGCGCGGTATTCAATGCAAAGCGCGTTCTCATCCGTCAGCCTGAAATGAGCGGTAGCGCGCAGTTCGCCAGGAAAGCCCTGGTCGCCGTCCGGCGAATCGAGGCTGTAGAGCACTTCATGCTCGTTCTGGCGAACAATACGCCAGCGTCGCTTGTCGAACCCTTCCGGCCCGCCGTGCAGCTGGTTTTCACCCTGGCTTGGCAGCAGGGTGACGGTCTGCCCGTCCAGTTGATAGGTCGCTTTCGCAATACGGTTGGCGTAGCGGCCTACCGATGCGCCTAAAAAAGCATCCTGTTGCGGATAATTTTCCGGGCTTGCGCAGCCCAGCAGCGTTTCGCGCACGGTGCCGTCGGTCATCGGGACGCGGGCGGAAAGCAGCGTGGCGCCCCAGTCCATGAGCGTGACCACCATCCCTGCGCTGTTGCGCAGGGTGGAGAGGCGGTAAGGCTGCCCGTCAGGGGCGAGTTGCGGCGTCTCTTTTAGCACAGACCTGCTCCTTCTGAAGGTTTGCACACATAAAAGGTTTCTTTAATTCCGGTTTTCGCTTCGTACTGGTTTTCTACGGCCTCTTTCACCGCAGGCACCAGCGACTCAGGCACCAGCGCGACCACGCAGCCGCCGAAGCCGCCGCCGGTCATCCGCACGCCGCCTTCGTCGCCAATGGCGGATTTCACAATGTCCACCAGCGTATCGATTTGCGGCACGGTTATCTCAAAGTCGTCGCGCATGGAGGCGTGCGATTCCGCCATCAGTTGGCCCATGCGCTTGAGGTCGCCTTTTTCCAGCGCCTGCGCAGCCTCCTGGGTACGGGCATTCTCCGTCAGCACATGACGAACACGCTTAGCCACCACCGGATCCAGTTCATTCGCCACGGCGTTAAACTGCTCGAGGCTTACGTCTCGCAGCGCCTTTTGCGTAAAGAAGCGGGCGCCGGTTTCGCACTGCTCGCGGCGGGTGTTGTACTCGCTGCCCACCAGCGTGCGCTTGAAGTTACTGTTAATAATAACCACAGCCACGCCTTTTGGCATAGGCACCGCTTTGGTGCCGAGGGAGCGGCAGTCGATAAGCAACGCGTGATCTTTTTTACCGAGCGCGGAAATAAGCTGATCCATAATGCCGCAGTTGCAGCCCACAAACTGGTTTTCCGCTTCCTGGCCGTTAAGGGCTATCTGCGCGCCGTCCAGCTTAAGATGGTAAAGCTGCTGGAAAACGGTGCCGACCGCCACTTCCAGCGAAGCGGAAGAGCTTAAGCCCGCGCCCTGCGGCACGTTGCCGCTGATAACCATATCCACGCCGCCAAAGTTGCTGTCGCGCTTTTGTAAATGCTTCACCACGCCGCGAACGTAGTTAGACCACTGCTGGCTCTCATGGCTCAGAATCGGCGCGTCGAGGGAGAACTCATCCGTCTGGTTTTCGTAATCCGCAGCGATAACGCGCACGGTGCGATCGTCGCGCTTCGCGCAACTGATAACCGTCTGGTAGTCAATGGCGCAGGGCAACACGAAGCCGTCATTATAGTCGGTGTGTTCGCCAATCAGGTTAACGCGTCCTGGCGCCTGAACGAGATGGGTGGCAGGGTAGCCGAATTTTTCAGCAAACAGGGATGCGGTTTTCTCTTTCAGACTCATTGTTATTCTCCGGATTCGCGAAAATGGACATCACTGACCGCGCGCAGGCGCTCGGCAGCCTGCTCGGCTGTCAGGTCGCGCTGGGTTTCCGCCAGCATTTCATAGCCGACCATAAATTTACGCACCGTAGCGGAGCGCAGCAGCGGCGGATAGAAATGGGCGTGCAACTGCCAGTGGGAATTCTCTTCGCCGTTAAACGGCGCGCCGTGCCAGCCCATGGAATAGGGGAAAGAGGTCTGGAACAGATTGTCGTAGCGGCTGGTCAGCTTTTTCAGCGCCAGCGCTAAATCGCTGCGCTGGGCTTCGCTGAGATCGGTAATACGCAGCACATGGGTTTTGGGCAGCAGCAGGGTCTCAAAGGGCCAGGCCGCCCAGTAAGGCACCACGGCGAGCCAGTGCTCGGTTTCCACCACCGTGCGGCTGCCGTCGGCGAGTTCGCGCTGTACATAATCCACCAGCATCGGCGAGCCTTGCTGCGCGAAGTAGTCGCGCTGTAAGGCGTCTTCCCGCGCCACTTCGTTAGGCAGGAAGCTGTTCGCCCATACCTGGCCGTGCGGATGCGGGTTCGAGCAGCCCATGGCTGCGCCTTTGTTTTCAAAAACCTGCACCCACGGGTAGGTTTCACCCAGTTCGGCGGTTTGTTGCTGCCAGGTTTTCACCACTTCTTCCAGCGCAGGTAGCGAAAGCTCAGGCAGCGTTTTGCTGTGATCGGGCGAGAAACAGATAACGCGGCTGGTGCCGCGAGCGCTCTCGACGCGCAGCAGCGGATCGGCGCTCTGCGGCGCGTCCGGCGTGTCGGTCATCAGCGCGGCGAAGTCGTTGGTAAACACATAGGTGCTGGTGTAGTCCGGGTTTTTATCGCCAGTCACGCGGGTGTTGCCGGGGCAGAGATAGCAGTCCGGGTCATGCTTTGGCAGCGTCTGTTTCGCCGGGGTCTCCTGCGCGCCCTGCCACGGACGTTTGGCGCGATGTGGAGAGACCAGGATCCACTGGCCGGTCAGCGGGTTATAACGACGATGCGGGTGATCGACAGGGTTAAACTGTTCCATTTTTTCTTTTACTCCTCGTAGCCCTGCGGGTGACGAGACTGCCAGCGCCAGGTGTCATCCGCCATTTCCTGAAGCGAACGGGTCACGCGCCAGTCCAGCTCAGTATCCGCTTTGCTGGCGTCCGCCCAGTAGGCTGGCAGGTCGCCGTCGCGACGCGGCGCAAAGTGGTAAGCGACTGGCTTGCCGCACGCCTGGCTGAACGCGTTTACCACATCCAGCACGCTGTGGCCGACGCCCGCGCCGAGGTTATAGACGTGTACGCCCGGTTTACCGGCAAGCTTCTGCATGGCGGCGACGTGACCATCCGCCAGGTCCATAACGTGAATGTAATCGCGCACGCCAGTGCCATCTTTCGTCGGGTAGTCATTGCCGAAAACAGCCAGCGACTCGCGGCGGCCTACCGCCACCTGCGCGATATAAGGCATCAGGTTATTAGGGATGCCCTGCGGGTCTTCGCCCATGTCGCCCGACGGATGCGCGCCAACCGGGTTGAAATAGCGCAACAACGCAACGCTCCATTCCGGGTTCGCTTTCTGAATATCGGCGAGGATCTGCTCGACCATCAGCTTGCTTTTGCCGTACGGGCTTTGCGGCGTGCCGGTGGGGAAACTCTCCACGTAAGGGATTTTCGGCTGGTCGCCATAAACGGTGGCGGAGGAGCTAAAGATAAAATTAGTAACGTTAGCGGCGCGCATGGCGGAGACCAGGCGCAGGGTGCCGTTGACGTTGTTATCGTAATACTCAAGCGGCTTGCTGACCGATTCGCCGACCGCCTTCAGGCCCGCGAAATGGATCACCGCGTCGATTTGATGGTCGTGAAAAATTTCGGTAAGCAGCGCTTCGTTGCGAATGTCGCCGTCAATAAACAGCGGATGTTTGCCGCCCAGACGTTCGATAACCGGCAGCACGCTGCGCTTACTGTTGCAAAGGTTATCAAGAATAATCACGTCGTGGCCGCTCTGCAGTAATTGCACGCAGGTATGGCTGCCAATGTAACCGCTACCACCTGTTACCAGAACACGCATTTTTCGCTCCATTAGGCTGATGTTATCTATTAACCATAGCATAACAGAGAGGCGAAAAGTGTGATATGCGATAAATTAGTGAAATCGTTTACACCGCAGTTGCGCGCCTGTAAAAAGTGCGCGTTGAGCATTATAAAACAGGACGTTGCAGATGAGAGGCTGCGGGTTGTCTGAAAATAGCCGACAAAAGAAAACGGGAGCCTTTGGCTCCCGTGCGTTACGCGTCTAATTCCTCGCTCTGGTAGCGATAGCTGTCCCCCTCAGGCACAAAAGTCAGCCGGTGAGTAATGCACTGCGGCGCATCTTCGGCATGATGAGAAACAAACAAAAGCTGCGTCTCGCCCTCGCCAATCAGAATGTCGACAAAGCGGCGCACCAGCTGGCGATTGAGTGGGTCGAGCCCCTGCAACGGCTCATCGAGAATCAACAACGTCGGGTGTTTGACCAGCGCGCGAGCAATCAGCGCCAGCCGCTGCTGGCCCCAGGAGAGGCTATGAAAGGGGGCGTCGGCAGTGGCGTTATCGATGCCGAGAATATCGAGCCACTGGCGGGTGAGCTTCTGCTGGCGGTCAGAAACCGCCTGATAGATGCCGATAGAGTCAAAGTAGCCAGAAAGAATCACATTGCGTACGGTGGTGCTGACGCGATAATCCAGATGCAGGCTGCTGCTGACGTAGCCGATATGCTTTTTAATATCCCAGATGGTTTCGCCGCTGCCGCGTCGTCTGCCGAACAGCGTTAAATCATTGCTGTAACCCTGGGGATGATCGCCAGTAATAAGGCTCAGCAGCGTCGATTTTCCCGCGCCGTTAGGGCCGACGATCTGCCAGTGCTCGCCGGGGCTCACGGTCCAGCTCAGGTTGTTGAGAATAGGCTTATCGTCATAAGAGACGGTGCCGTTTCGCAGCACAATACGCGGCTCGTCGGCAGAAAGCGTATGGCGCGCCGCCGGATCGTCCGCTTCCGGCAGGCTGATGCCTGCAAGTTTTTCGCTGTGGGCAAGTTGGGCGATAAGAGCCTGCTCCAGCAGCGTCGCTTTCGGGCCGGTATCCATGAGCGTGCATTCCGCCAGCACGCCGACGTTTTGCACGAAGCCTGGGATCTCATCAAAGCGGTTGAGGATCAGCACGATCGTGTAGCCTTGATCGTTTAGCGTGCCGAGCAGGCGGCCCAGCTGTTCGCGCGAACCCACGTCCAGGCCGTCGAACGGTTCATCGAAAATCAGCAGGTCGGGCTGCGCCATCAGCGCCTGGCAAAGCAGCGTTTTGCGCGTTTCGCCGGTAGAGAGGTATTTAAAGCGGCGCGCCAGCAGCGGCTCGATGCCGAACTGCGCGGCCAGTTCGCGACAGCGCGCATCGTCTTTTACGTCCTCCTGAATAATCTGCGCTGCCGTACGCCCGGTATCTTCCTCGCCCGGGCTAAGCAGGTCGGTATTGTTGCGCTGCCATTCGTCGCTCACCAGCTTTTGCAGCCGCTCGAAGGAGAGCAGGTTAATGCGCGAGAAATCACAGCGCCGCTCGCCTTTTAGCAGCGTCAGATCGCCCGCCAGCGCGCGTGCCAGCGACGATTTACCACTGCCGTTAGCGCCAACAAACGCCCAGCTTTCGCCCTTGTGCAGAGTCAGACTGGCGAGATCGAGCACGCGCGTATCGCTCAGGCGAAACGTGCCTTGCAGAATTTGCAACGATGACATGTTTTATCCCATTTATTGCAGCAGAAAACTACAGGGATACGTGCTGTTGGCGTCGTTGTCAACCGCAGGCGGCGTTTTAACAGAGCGTGGCGACGATCACTTTATCGGCGTTAAAAAAGGCTGTTATCACTTCGCCTTCCTGTAAAGCCAGCGTCTGCGCCTGCGTTAAGGGGAGGGTAGCGCACAGCGTTTGTCCATCCGGCAGACGTATCACGGCTTCGCTGTGCGCGCTGTCATGGGTAAGCTGAACAATCTCGCCGCGCAGCTGGTTATCCGCAAGCTTCGCTTCTTCTTCATCGCGGGTGAGCTGCACCCAGGGCGCCTTTAGCAGAATCAGCACCTCGCGTCCTTCATCCAGCGCCAGCCGGGCGGCGCTTTGCGCCGTAACCGCCGCCTTAAGGCGCGTTACGCCGTCCGCCAGCAAAACCGCGACCTGCTCCTGTACCGCTTCGCGCTCGCGCTGCACCACGGTGCCAAACCACTGGTTGCGGGCGCTGGTTTGCAGCGAGAAGCGGGAGATGGCCGCGAGCAGGCTGTCGAGCGGCAGTCGATCGTCACTCAGCACGTCGAAGGCTTTTTGCTGGATCTGCCCGAGCAGATCGTAAAGCTGGATTAACCGCCGGCCGTAATGCGTCACGACCGCGCCGCCGCCTCCTTTGCCGCCGGTGGCGCGCTCAACCAGCAGTTGCTCGCTTAGCTGGTTCATCTCGTTAATGGCGTCCCAGGCGCTCTTATAGCTGATGCCTGCGAGCTTCGCCCCCTGGCTGATGGAGCCGGTCTGTTCTATCTGTTTAAGAAGAGCGATGCGGCGCGGATCGGCAAACAGGCGGTCCTGAAGTTTCAGCGTAAGAAGAATGTCGGCGTGCATGAGAGGAGTCCTGCTCAAAAAGGCTATTGTGAAGGAAAGGCGTAAGCGGGTGCAAATGGCACAAAAGAGCAGTGCGTTTTGCGTTAATGCCGCTAGAATAACCCTTTGTTCATATTCAGGAGACAACCATGCTCGAGTTGTTGAAAAGTCTGGTTTTCGCCATAATCATGGTACCCGTCGTGATGGCGATTATCCTGGGCGCGATTTACGGCCTGGGTGAAGTGTTTAACGTCTTCTCCTCTATTGGTCACAAAGACCGTTCAAGACAGCACCGCTGATTTCAAAACGCCCGGCTAAGCCGGGCGTTTTACTATAAAGCTCCCTCCCGCGCCGCCGATAATTGCTATGAAAAAGGATGGGTGGTCGTTATATTACTGCGTATATAACGACACTCGCAGGAGAAGCACATGGCAAACTTCCGGGCAACACTCACCCTCGGCGTCACGTTGACGGCCGCCCTCACCGGGCAGGCGCTGGCGGATAACGGTAAAATTACGATTTTCGCCGCCGCCTCGTTAACAAACGCGATGCAGGAGATCGCCACGCAATACAATAAAGCGAAAAAGGTGGATGTGGTTTCTTCCTTCGCCTCTTCCTCAACGCTTGCCCGTCAGCTGGAAGCGGGCGCGCCGGCGGATATCTTTATCTCTGCCGACCAGAAGTGGATGGACTATGCGGTGGAGAAAAAAGCTATCGAGACTGCCAGTCGTAAAACGCTGCTCGGCAACAGCCTGGTGGTGGTGGTGCCCAAAGCGAGCAAGCAGGGTGAAATCACCATTAACGAGAAAACCGACTGGCAGAGCCTGCTGAAAGGCGAGCGTCTGGCCGTGGGCGACCCGGCGCACGTACCGGCAGGCATTTACGCCAAAGAGGCGTTGCAAAAACTGGGCGCATGGGAGACCCTCTCGCCGAAACTCGCTCCGGCGCAAGACGTACGCAACGCGCTGGCGCTGGTGGAGCGCAATGAAGCGCCGCTCGGCGTGGTTTACGGCTCCGACGCCGTGGCCAGCAAAGGCGTGAAAGTGGTGGGCGTCTTCCCGGAAAGCTCGCACCAGAAAGTGGAATACCCGCTGGCGATAGTGGCGGGGCGCAACAGCCCCGCAGTGAGCGCCTTTTATGATTACCTGCAGGGGCCGCAGGCCGCTGCCATCTTTAAACGTTACGGATTTACAACCAGCCAATGATGTTGACGGACCCCGAATGGCAGGCGGTGCTGCTGAGCCTGAAAGTCTCTTCCCTTGCGGTGCTTTTTAGTTTGCCCTTTGGGGTTCTGTTCGCCTGGCTGCTGGTGCGCTGCTCTTTTCCCGGCAAGTCGCTGGTCGACAGTTTGATTCACCTGCCGCTGGTGCTGCCGCCGGTGGTGGTGGGTTATTTACTGCTGATTGCCTTTGGCCGCCGGGGTATTTTCGGCGAATGGCTCTACGACTGGTTTGGCTTCACCCTGGCCTTTAGCTGGCGCGGCGCGGTGCTGGCGGCGGCGGTGATGTCCTTTCCGCTGATGGTACGCGCTATCCGTCTCGCCCTGGAAGGGGTTGATCTGAAGCTTGAACAGGCGGCGCGCACGCTGGGCGCCGGGCGCTGGCGCGTCTTTTTTACCATTACGCTGCCGCTGACGCTGCCGGGGATTATCGTCGGCACGGTGCTGGCCTTTGCCCGGTCGCTCGGTGAATTCGGCGCCACCATTACGTTTGTTTCCAATATTCCCGGCGAAACCCGCACGCTGCCTTCGGCGATGTATACGCTTATTCAGACCCCGGGCGGGGAAGGGGCGGCGGCCCGACTGTGCATTATCTCCATTGTGCTGGCGCTCTGTTCGCTGCTGGTTTCCGAATGGCTGGCGCGCCGCAGCCGTCAACGGACTGGAGGGTGAAATGCTGGAGCTTAACTTTACCCAGACGCTTGGCGACCACCGCTTAACCCTCAACGAAACGCTCCCGGGCAGCGGCATTACGGCGATATTTGGCGTCTCGGGCGCAGGCAAGACGTCGCTCATCAACGCCATCAGCGGCCTGACGCGGCCGGAGCAGGGGCGTATCACGCTTAATGACCGCGTGCTGAGCGACGCGGCGCAAGACATTTTCCTGCCGCCGGAAAAGCGGCGAATCGGTTACGTCTTTCAGGATGCCCGGCTCTTTCCTCACTATCGGGTCAGCGGCAACCTGAAATATGGCATGGCGAAAAGCATGGCGGGGCAGTATGACAAGCTGGTGGCGCTGCTGGGCATTGAGCCGTTGCTGGATCGTTTTCCCGCCAGCCTGTCGGGCGGCGAAAAGCAGCGGGTGGCTATCGGCAGGGCGCTGTTGACCGCGCCGGAATTACTGCTGCTCGACGAGCCGCTGGCCTCGCTCGATATCCCGCGCAAGCGCGAACTGCTGCCTTACCTGCAACGCCTCGCTCGCGAAGTCAACACGCCGATGCTCTACGTCAGCCATTCGCTGGAGGAAATTCTTCATCTGGCGGACAAAGTGCTGGTGCTGGATAACGGCGAGGTTAAAGCGTTTGGCAATCTGGAACAGGTCTGGGGCAGCCGGGTGATGAACCCGTGGCTGCCGAAAGAGCAGCAGAGCAGCGTGTTGAAAGTTACGGTGCTGGAACAGCATCCGCACTACGCTATGACAGCGCTGGCGCTGGGCGATCAGCACCTGTGGGTTAACCGTATCGATAAGCCGCTGCAGACGGCGCTGCGCATCCGCATTCAGGCTTCCGATGTGTCGCTGGTGCTGCAGCCTTCGCCGCACAGCAGCATTCGCAACGTGCTGCGGGCGAAAGTGGCGCAATGCTATGACGACGACGGCCAGGTGGAAGTGCAACTGGAGGTCGGCTCGCGCACGCTCTGGGCGCGCATCAGCCCGTGGGCGCGGGACGAGCTTGCCATCAAGCCAGGCCTGTGGCTTTACGCGCAGATCAAAAGCGTGTCGATAACGACCTGATCAGAGCAGGTGCTGATAGATGGCCTGGGCGATGCTCGGCTCGGTATTCGGGCCGATAACGCGGCTGGCGCTCGCCTTCACCACATCATCCGCATTGCCCATGGCGAAGCTCAGCCCCGCCGCTTTGAGCATGCTGATGTCGTTGTGGTTGTCGCCGAAAGCCACCACCTGGTCCATGCTCAGACCCTGTGAGGCGACCCATTCTGCAAGGCGCGCTCCTTTGCTGTTGCCGCGCGCCGACACGTCCACCTGATCGTGCCATGACCATTCGCACTCCACGCCCAGCTCTTTCTCCACCGTCAGGGCGAACGTTTGCAGGCGCGGAATATCACCGTCCGTCAGCGCAAACTTCCAGATGGCATCCACTTGCGTTGCCGCCTCGCGCAGCGAGGGCACCTGGCGAAAGACCGGGCGCTGGTGTTCCGGCAGGCTCTTCGCCCAGTTTTCGGTGCGCATGACATGGCCCATCGGATTTTCATAGAGCATGGCGTCATCCACGTACATCAGGCCGTTAATGTGGTGCTCATCCAGCAAATCAATTAAACGCAACGCTTTTTCCGGCGCCAGCGGCGTGGCCGACAGCACCTTTTTCGCTGGATAATCATACAAATAAGCGCCATTACAACAAATTGCAGGTGTATCCAGCGCCAGCGCCTGATAAAAAGGATGAATGGCGATGTGATGGCGGCCAGTGACGATAAGCAGTTGATAACCCGCTTCCTGTGCGCGCTTAAGCGCCTCGAGCGACTGCGGCAGCAGCGTTTTTTGCGCGGTCAGCAGGGTGCCGTCCAGATCCAGGGCAATTACACGGTACGTCATTTACGTTTCCAGAGGTTGTCGAATCATACAGGTTTTCCTGATGGTACACCGCAAGCCGCAGCGGGCGAAACCCTGCGGCGCGTTTCGGCATCGCTTGCTAAAACACGCTACCCTTTGTGGCAGACCTTCAAGTTGCAGTGAGGAAAGGAGTATTCATGAAACAGACCGTTTATACCGCCAGCCCGGAAAGCCAGCAAATCCACGTCTGGCGACTTAACCCCGAAGGGGATCTTACGCTGTTGCAAGTGGTGGACGCCCCAGGCCAGGTGCAGCCGATGGTAATCAGCCCCGATAAGCGTTTTCTTTATGTCGGCGTACGCCCTGAGTTTCGCGTTATCGCCTACCGCATCGCGGCGCACGACGGCACGCTGAGCGAGGCGGGCGAATCGGCGCTGCCGGGCAGCCCGACCCATATCTCTACCGATCATAGCGGGCGCTACCTGTTCAGCGCCTCCTATAACGCAGGCAACGTTGCGGTGATCCGCTTAAACGACGGCCTGCCAGGTGAAGTGGCCGACGTGGCCGACGGGCTGGAGGGCTGCCACTCCGCCAACATCTCGCCGGATAACCGCACGCTGTGGGTGCCAGCGCTTAAGCAGGATCGCATCTGCCTGTTTACGCTCAGCGACGATGGCAAGCTGGTCGCGCAAACCCCGGCGGAAGTCACCACCGTGGAAGGGGCTGGCCCGCGCCACATGGTGTTCCATCCGAACCGTAAATTTGCCTACTGCGTTAACGAGCTGAACAGCTCCGTGGACGTCTGGGCGCTGAACGACCCGCACGGCAACATTGAGTGCGTGCAGACGCTGGATATGATGCCTGCCGGTTTCGCCGATACCCGCTGGGCGGCGGATATTCACCTTACGCCGGACGGACGCCATCTTTACGCCTGCGATCGCACCGCAAGCGTATTGACCATTTTCAGCGTGTCGGAGGATGGCAGCGTGCTGGCGGTGGAAGGGCATCAGCCGACCGAAACCCAGCCGCGCGGCTTCAACATCGACCACAGCGGTAAATACCTGATTGCCGCCGGACAGAAATCGCACCATATCGCGCTCTACGCCATTGAAGAGCCGCAGGGGCTGTTGCAGGAAAAAGCGCGTTACGCCGTAGGCCAGGGGCCAATGTGGGTGACGATTAACGTCCAGGAGGCGTAATAAAAAAACCTCGCCGCGGCGAGGTTTTTTATTGGGCGGAGGGTGTACCGCCTGACATGCCTGAATCTTAGCATTGTCATTGGCGACAGCGAGCCGGGGCGCGCCATCAGAAGTGTGCGTGTTAAGGGCGTCGCGTGCAGGCGGCGTGACATAAACACTCCGCTTCCTGCAACGGCTAATGCAGGCTCTGTGATAACGCAACAGGTCGCAACAAAAAAGGGGGATAACTCCCCCTTTCTTTACCGGCTTTCAGGCCGATTACTTTTTAGGCTCAGCCACCACCTGGCTGCCTACGCCGCGGTTGTTAAACTCCCACATGCGGTTGGCGTTCGCGTCGTTAAGGTCGCGCTGCACGTTGCCTTTATCGTCCGCCGTGCCGGTGTTGCCGGTGAACGGACGCTTAGAGCCGAGCGCGTCGCCCCACGGTTTCGCCACATTAAAGCCTTCGTTGATGACGCTGTCGCGAATAACGACCTGGCCGTTAGCGGTCTGGCCCGGCGTGTAACCGCCTTCGCCCGCTTCAAGATCCCATGCGCGGCCAAGCTGCGCTACGCCGTTGCCGGAAGCGCTGAAGCGGCTGTTTACCGCGAGGAAGCCGTAGAACAGGTTCGGCTGCGTCGCCGGCGCGAACACATAGCCTTCCTGCGGATTGCGGGAATTCACCAGACGGAACTCGGTATTATCAAACACTACCGCGCCGCGGCCAGCCACCACATCCACATCGCCTTCGATATAGCTGTTGGTAACCTGAGTGCGGGTCAGGCGGTTAGTCAGGAAGCGGTTCTGCACGTCGCTGTTAGTCACGAGGAAGGTGTTCTGGCGGCCCAGAATGTTCACCTTGTCAATCTGCACGCGATCGCCGTCGCTGCGCAGCGCCACCGCCTGATGGTTGCCCGCGTCCACGCTGTCGCCAAGGTTGTTCTCAATGGTCAGGTTCTGCAACTGCAGACCATTGTTCTGCGACCAGACTACGGCGGAGCACATCACGCCGACAGCGCCGGAGCGGCGATTCTGGCAGTTATCAAACATATACCAGGCCGGTTTGCCCGGCATGTATTTGCCCGACGGGTTAACGGTGTGGCGCCAGGTATTGGCGTCCATTTCAGAATCCAGCGCCAGGCCAATTTTCACATCGATCGGTTTCTCGCCGGTGCCGTAAATCGTCACGCTGCCGGAAGCGGCCGGCACATAAACGGTGCCTTCATAGGTTCCCGGCATGACGGCGATATACTGACGGCTGGTGGAGTGGCGAACAATCGCCGCGTCAACCGCCGCCTGGATGCTGGTGTGGGTCACGCCCTGGGTACCCGCCGGGCCGACCACGAAATCGGGCTGCTGCGGCAGACGGATAGCGGAAGGGGACCACGCGGCCGCATTCGGATCGAGCGCGGCGAAATAGCGCGCCGGGGTGAAGTTTTTCGCTTCGTCAGCCGAAAGCACAGGACGGGACGCGGTGCCAGGGGCGGCCTGCTCAGAGGGACGCTGGTCCGGCGGCGTTGAGCTGCATGCACTCAGTGTCACGCCAAAAGCGAGCGCCAGCGCCAGACGGGAAACCGAAAATGTGTTCAAGGGTTGCTCCTTGCTTAGCAATGTAAAAAGAGGATATCCACGAAAGCCTGCATTTTTATACTAAGTTGAGCGAAACGAAAAGCCGATTGTGATAATCGGCTTTAAATCGGATCAGATATAGAGGGCGGTAAGGGAGGCGCTGGCAAGTCGGTGGAAATGCACATTAAAACCGACCATCGCGCCGCTGGCGTTTTCATCCACCTCGATGCGTTCTACGTCAAGCGCGTGAACGGTGAAGATATAGCGGTGCGATTCGCCTTTCGGCGGCGCCGCGCCGCCGTAGCCCGTGTTGCCAAAATCGGTCAGCGTCTGAATGGCGCCGTCCGGCAGCTCCGCCTGGCCGGAGCCGGAGCCCTGCGGCAGCACGCGGGTATCGGCGGGCAGATTCGCCACCACCCAGTGCCACCAGCCGGAGCCGGTAGGGGCGTCCGGGTCGTAGCAGGTGACGACAAAGCTTTTGGTGCCTGGCGGCACCTCGTCCCACGCCAGGTGCGGGGAGATATTGTCGCCTTCATAACCCATGCCGTTAAAGACATGGCGGGCCGGCAGCTTTTCGCCCTCTTTGATATCGTGGCTGATTAACTTCATTGTTGCTCCTGTTCAGAGATCCAACAGCTTGAGTAACTCCTGGGCAGTCGCCGCGGACGAGGCTGGATTCTGTCCGGTAACGAGATGGCCGTCGGTTACCGCGTACTCGCCCCAGTCTCCGGTGCGTTCAAACTGCCCGCCTTTTTCTTTCAGCGCATCTTCCACCAGGAACGGCACCACGTTAGTTAAGCCCACCGCCTCTTCTTCGCTGTTGGTAAAACCGGTTACGCGCTTGCCTTCAACCAGCGGCGAGCCGTCCGGTTTTTTGGCGTAACGCAGCACGCCGGGCGCATGGCAGACTGCCGCCACCGGCTTGCCGCTGGCCCAGTAATGCTCAATCAGCGCGATGGATACAGGATGGTCTGCCAGATCCCAGAGCGGGCCGTGACCGCCGGGGAAGAAAATCGCGTCATAATCGTCGGCGTTAATATCCTCGAGTTTCAGCGTGTTAGCGAGGGCATCCTGTGCGGTTTTATCCTTACGGAAGCGATCGGTGGCTTCGGTCTGGGCATCCGGTTCGTCGCTTTTCGGGTCAAGCGGCGGCTGGCCGCCTTTCGGCGAGGCGACAGTCACCTCCACGCCCGCATCATGAAAAACGTACCAGGGCGCGGCAAACTCCTCGAGCCAGAAGCCCGTTTTTTTGCCGGTATCGCCAAGCCTGTCGTGAGAGGTCAGCACCATCAGAATCTTCATCGTCTCCTCCTGGTTTTCTGCTTCAAATCCCTGAAGTGTAGTGCATCACGCTCCCGGCCGCCGGGCGCGGCGGCAGGATCACGCTCTGAAAAACGCCGGGTTTTTTACCGCTTCGCGCACCGCCCGGGTGAGCTTCGTGAGCTGTTCCGGCGTGATGATATAAGGCGGCATCAGGTAAATCAGGCGGCCGAAGGGACGTATCCAGACCCCTTGCTCAACGAAAAAGCGCTGCAGCGCCGCCATTTCTACCGGCTGGCGGGTTTCTACCACGCCGATAGCGCCCAGCACGCGAACGTCCGCCACCCCCGGCTCGTCGCGGCACGGGGTTAATTCTTCGCGCAGCTGTCGCTCAATGGCGGC
Organism: Franconibacter pulveris DSM 19144; assembly: GCA_000621185.1. Classification (GTDB taxonomy): domain Bacteria; phylum Pseudomonadota; class Gammaproteobacteria; order Enterobacterales; family Enterobacteriaceae; genus Franconibacter; species Franconibacter pulveris. The sequence continues at coordinate 369,521 of KK211221.1, read as the reverse complement.
GACCTGCGTGCGCCAGTTCCCTTCTTCGAGCAGCGCCAGGCTCTCTGCGGCCACGGCGCAGGCGAGCGGGTTGCCCATGAACGTCGGGCCGTGCATAAAGCAGCCTGCTTCGCCATTGCTGATGGTTTCGGCGACATGGCGAGTGGTAAGCGTCGCTGAAAGGGTCATGGCGCCGCCGGTCAGCGCTTTGCCAAGGCAGAGAATATCCGGAGTCATGCCCGCATGTTCGCAGGCGAAGAGTTTGCCGGTGCGGCCAAAGCCGGTGGCTATCTCATCGGCGATCAGCAGAATGCCCTCGCGGTCGCACATCTTGCGGATGCGCTTAAGCCATTCCGGATGATAAATGCGCATGCCGCCTGCGCCCTGCACGATAGGCTCCAGAATCACGGCCGCAATCTCGTGACGATGCGCCGCCAGCAGGCGGGCAAAAGGCGCCAGGTCGCGCTCATCCCATTCGCCGTCGAAGCGGCTTTGCGGCGCGGGCGCGAAGAGGTTTTCCGGCAGATATCCCTTCCACAGGCTGTGCATGGAGTTGTCCGGGTCGCAGACCGACATCGCGCCGAACGTATCGCCGTGGTAGCCGTTGCGAAAGGTGAGAAAGCGCTGACGCGGCTCGCCTTTCGCCTGCCAGTACTGCAACGCCATTTTCATCGCCACTTCCACCGCCACCGAGCCGGAATCCGCCAGAAACACGCACTCCAGCGCCTGCGGAGTCATTGCCACCAGTTTACGGCAGAGCGCTATGGCGGCGGGGTGAGTAATGCCGCCGAACATCACGTGTGAAACGGCGTCAATCTGACGTTTAAGCGCCGCGTTAAGGCGCGGATGGTTATAGCCATGAATGGCCGCCCACCAGGAAGACATGCCGTCCACCAGCCTTTCGCCGCTGGCGAGACGCAGCTCGCAGCCTTCGGCGGACGTGACCGGATAGACGGGCAGCGGGGCGCTCATGGAGGTGTAGGGGTGCCAGATATGTCGCTGGTCGAAGGCGAGATCGTCAGGGGTCATAAGTGCTATTGTAAACCAAATTAAAAAGATTTAGGTTTACAAGTATATCTATAACCCCAACGAAAAAAAACTTTGGAGACGCCCCGATGGCTCACCACGCACGCTGGACTTTGTCGCAAGTTAACGCCCTTTTTGAAAAACCGCTGCTGGAGCTGCTCTTCGACGCGCAGCAGGTTCACCGCCAGCATTTCGACCCGCGGCAGGTGCAGGTCAGCACGCTCCTTTCCATCAAAACCGGCGCCTGCCCGGAAGATTGCAAATACTGCCCGCAGAGCGCGCGTTACAAAACCGGCCTGGAAGCGGAGCGGCTGATGGAGGTCGAGCAGGTGCTGGACTCCGCCCGCAAAGCGAAAGCCGCAGGCTCCACGCGCTTTTGCATGGGCGCGGCGTGGAAAAACCCCAACGACCGCGATATGCCTTACCTGGAGCAAATGGTGCAGGGCGTTAAAGCGATGGGGCTTGAAACCTGCATGACGCTTGGCACGCTGAGCGAATCGCAGGCGCAGCGTCTGGGCCAGGCGGGGCTGGATTACTACAACCACAACCTCGACACCTCGCCGGAGTTTTACGGCAACATTATCACCACCCGCACCTATCAGGAGCGTCTCGACACTATCGGCAAAGTACGCGACGCCGGCATTAAAGTCTGCTCCGGCGGCATCGTGGGCCTTGGCGAAACCGTCACCGACCGCGCGGGGCTGCTGCTGCAGCTCGCGAATCTCCCTACGCCGCCGGAAAGCGTGCCAATCAACATGCTGGTGAAGGTGAAAGGCACGCCGCTTGCCGACAACGAGGATGTTGACGCGTTCGATTTCATTCGCACCATCGCCGTGGCGCGCATCATGATGCCGACCTCTTACGTGCGCCTTTCGGCAGGCCGCGAGCAGATGAGCGAGCAGACGCAGGCGATGTGCTTTATGGCAGGCGCCAACTCCATTTTTTATGGCTGTAAGCTGCTCACCACCCCGAACCCGGAAGAGGACAAAGACTTACAGCTTTTCCGCAAGCTTGGGCTTAACCCGCAACAGACCGCGGTGCTGGCCGGCGACAACGAGCAGCAGGAGCGCCTGGAGCACGCCCTGCGCGACGCGGACAACCAACAGTACTACAACGCGGCGGCAGTATGAGCTGGCAGGCGCGAATCGACGCCGCCTTAAACGAGCGGCGTGAAAACCACGCCTTTCGCACCCGTGAACCGAACGAGCAAGGGAACGGGCGCTGGCTGGTGCGCGGCGAACAGCGCTGGCGGAATTTTTCCAGCAATGACTACCTCGGCCTGAGCCAGCACCCGGACGTAACCCGCGCCTGGCGGCAAGGGGCGGAGCGCTATGGCGTGGGGAGCGGCGGTTCCGGACATGTGACCGGCTATCATCGCGAGCACGCCGGGCTGGAAGCGGCGCTGGCGCAGTGGCTCGGTTTCGACCGGGCGCTGCTGTTCATCTCCGGCTTCGCGGCTAATCAGGCGGTTATTAGCGCGCTGATGCAAAAAGAGGACCGCCTGCTGGCGGACCGCTTAAGTCACGCCTCGCTGCTGGAGGCGGCAAGCCTCAGCCCGGCGCGGCTGCGGCGTTTCGCGCACAACGACGCGGGGGCGCTGCGAAATCTGCTGGCGAAACCGTGCGACGGGCAAACGCTGGTGGTGACGGAAGGGGTTTTTAGCATGGATGGCGACAGCGCGCCGCTGGCGCAACTTGCTCAGGCGTCCCGTGAGGCGAAGGCCTGGCTGATGGTGGACGATGCGCACGGCATCGGCGTGCTGGGCGAAGGCGGGCGCGGCAGTTGCTTTGCAAGCCAGGTTCACCCCGAACTGCTGATCGTCACTTTCGGCAAGGCTTTTGGCGTGAGCGGCGCAGCCGTGTTGTGCAGCCACTCGCTCGCCGATTACCTGACGCAGTTTGCCCGCCATCTTATCTACAGCACCAGCATGCCGCCCGCTCAGGCCGCTGCGTTGCATGCTTCGCTGCGCGTGATTCAGCAAGGCGACGCGCTGCGTAGCCGGCTTGCTCATCACATTACGCGCTTTCGCACGGGCGCTGCGGCGCTGCCGCTTACGCTTGCAGAATCCGCCACCGCCATCCAGCCGCTGATTGTGGGTGATAACCTTCGCACCCAGGCGCTGGCGCAGCGGCTACGGGAACGCGGCTGCTGGGTCAGCGCGATTCGTCCGCCTACGGTGCCGGCGGGGACCGCCAGGCTGCGCATCACGCTCACCGCCGCCCATGAAAACGACGATATCGACGCCTTGCTGGAGGCCCTCTATGACGCCTGCCGTGAATAAACGCGCCGTGGCGGCCGCCTTTGGCCGCGCGGCGCAAAGCTATGACCGCTTTGCAGAACTACAGCGGCTGAGCGGCGAACGGTTGCTGGCCTGCCTGCAGGGCGCGGCCTTCGCCCAGGTGCTTGACGCAGGCTGCGGCACCGGCGCGTTCAGCCGCCGCTGGCGTGAGCTGGGAAGCGAGGTGACGGCGGTGGATCTCAGTGCGCAGATGCTGACGCAGGCGCGTCGCCAGCAGACGGCGCACCGCTATGCGCAGGGCGATATCGAAGCGCTGCCCTTCGCCAGTGAAAGCTTTGACCTGGTCTGGAGCAACCTGGTGGTGCAGTGGTGTGAAAACCTCTCACGGGGGCTGGGCGAACTTTATCGCGTAACCCGCTCCGGCGGGCGCATCGCCTTCAGCACGCTGGTGGAAGGATCGCTGCCGGAGTTGCATCAGGCGTGGCGGGCGGTGGATGAAAACCCGCACGCTAACCGCTTTTTATCCGCCGACGCGATAGCCCGCGCCTGCCCGGAAAGCCGCGTGGCGCTCTTTCAGGAGCGCATTACCCTGACTTTTCCGGACGCCTTAAGCGCCATGCGGTCGCTCAAAGGCATTGGCGCGACGCATCTGCATGACGGGCGGCAAAACCGCACCCTAACGCGCCGGGAGCTGCAGCGGCTGACGCTCGCCTGGCCGCAGCGAGCGGGCGGTTTCCCGCTCTCGTACCATCTGATTTTTGGAGTGATTGAACGTGACTGAACGCTGGTTTATTACCGGTACCGATACCGAAGTGGGCAAAACCGTGGCGAGCTGCGCGCTGTTGCAGGCGGCGGCGCTTGCGGGCTACCGCACCGCAGGCTACAAGCCGGTGGCGTCCGGCAGCGAAATGACGCAAGAGGGGGTTCGCAACAGCGACGCGCTGGCCCTGCAGCGCCACAGCAGCGTGGCGTTGCGCTATGAACAGGTTAATCCGCTCACCTTTCTGGAACCCACATCGCCGCATATCGTAAGCCAGGAAGAGGGCAGACCGATTGATTTCGCTACGCTCTCCGCCGGGCTTGCCGCGCTGGAGCCGCTCGCCGACTGGGTGCAGGTGGAAGGCGCCGGCGGCTGGTTTACGCCGCTTTCGCAAACCGCCACTTTCGCCGACTGGGTTGTGAAGGAGCAATTGCCCGTGATTCTGGTCGTAGGCGTGAAGCTTGGCTGCATCAACCATGCGCTGCTTACCGCCCAGGCGGTCGCGGCGGCCGGGCTGCCGCTCGCGGGCTGGATTGCCAACGACGTGCAGCCGCCTGGCAAACGCCATCAGGAGTATATGGCGACGCTTAAAAGACTGCTGCCTGCGCCGTGTCTTGGGGAGATCCCGTGGCTTGGGGAGCGGGCCGAGCATCAGCCGCTCGGCCGTTATCTTTCGCTGGAGGCGCTGAAGCGGCGCTGAAGCGGCGCCAGGCTTTACGGCGTTATCCAGTGCGCCAGCTTTTCGTTATCAAGCTGCGCCACGCTCCCCCGGGCGACGGCACGGCCGCGATGCAGCAGGCAGAAGCGGTCTGCTACCCGTCGAATGAACGACAGCTGCTGTTCCACCAGCAGCACGGTCAGGCCGAAATCGCGGTTTAAGCGCACTATCAGCAGGCTTAGCTTTTGAATCACATTCTGACCGGCGCCGCGCGTCGGCTCGTCCAGAATAAGCAGCCTGGGCTGGTTTACCAGCGCCCGGGCGAGCGCCAGCTGCTGCTGGTTATCGCCCGACAGCTCGCCGCCGCGCGCATGACGCAGCGCGTAAAGATCGGGGAAAAGATCGAAAATCATCTCCGGCAGCGGGCCTGGCTTATCCGCCGCCGCCAGCATGGCGATGCGCAGGTTTTCCTCAACGGTAAGCTGCGAGAAAATGCGCCTGTCCTGCGGCAGGAAGCTGATGCCGAGCGCGGCGCGGTGTTCTGGCGGCATCGTTAACAGTTCTTCCGGCGGCTTACCCGCCTCGCGCCACGTAATGCTGCCGCTCTGCACGGGCAGGTAGCCTGCAATACAATTCACAAGCGTCGTCTTACCCATACCCGGCGCGCCCATCACGCAGGTGCATTCGCCCGGCAGCAAATCTAAATCGACATTCCACAGCGTGTGCTGCGTGCCGTAGTACTGATTCACAGCACGTAAACTCAACATAGCAAACTCCTTTCTGAGAGGGTGAAGAGATAATCACTTCGCTGACTGCGCAGCGTTACGAGCGTTTTATTCACCAGATCACCAGCATCCTGCGTCGCTTCTCCCAAACAGGGAGAAAGGGTCGAGTTCCGGTACGGTTACGTTGCAATTCTCTTGCCAGCGCCGGAATCCGGGGCGAAATATCGTGTTCTTTGAGATTAAGCTGATAAAAAAGAGTGGGTGAGCGATCCTGGGCTAGCACTTTATCTGAAGGGTGCACTTTAAGGGTGCCTGAGAAGGGAGGAAACTCGCCGCCCTGGTGCAGCGCTGCGTTTAATTTTTAATCTATTGCCGGGCGTTATGTGACCGTAATCACGTCTGGACGCTGAACAAAAAGTGCCAAAAGACGTCTAAAGCCGACAAGAAAAAATTTTTTCCGCCTCGTTACACAAAATGCAGGGTTTTCGCGGAGCGGCGCAGACAATGGCTTGAGGGTAGTTATCCACTATTCCTGTGGATAACCTTGTGCATTAGAGTTAGAAAACACCCGGCAAGCGAGAGCGGATGCGGGTTCCCGCCGGATTGACGCGAAAGCCGTCTCAAAAAAATATCGCTTTATTTACAGCAGCTTAAATAAAATCAATGGCCGTCAGAAAAGTGTCACCTGCTGCAATAAAACTATCACAGCCTCGCTTGACAAATGTTAAAAGGGCAAAACTTTTGGGGATAACCGCGTTCCGCTGGTTTTTTCTTCAGCTGGCAGGGGAAATAAAGCAGACCAGACGGCGGAAACGGTGCGTAACAAAATATTGCTAACCTGACACTGGTTTTTCATACAGTATTTAGTGCTGGCAAAAATTTCGCCTGCGAGTAAAATTACACCTCCGGCCCGCCCAAATCTGCATCAGGTAGTCATTTCATGAGTAAACCTTTCAAACTCAATTCCGCTTTTAAACCCTCTGGCGACCAGCCGGAGGCGATTCGTCGTCTGAAAGAGGGGCTGGAAGATGGTCTGGCTCACCAGACGCTGCTTGGCGTAACCGGTTCGGGGAAAACCTTTACCGTGGCCAACGTGATTGCCGACCTGCAGCGTCCGACGATGGTGCTGGCGCCGAATAAAACGCTGGCGGCGCAGCTGTATGGCGAAATGAAAGAGTTCTTCCCGGATAACGCCGTGGAATATTTCGTCTCGTACTACGACTACTATCAGCCGGAAGCCTACGTGCCGAGCTCCGACACCTTTATTGAAAAAGATGCGTCGGTGAACGAACACATCGAACAGATGCGCCTTTCCGCGACCAAAGCGCTGCTGGAGCGCCGCGACGTGGTGGTCGTGGCGTCGGTCTCCGCCATTTATGGTCTGGGCGACCCCGATTTGTATCTGAAGATGATGCTGCACCTCACGAAGGGCATGATAATCAACCAGCGCGATATTCTGCGCCGTCTGGCGGAGCTGCAATACACCCGCAACGACCAGGCGTTCCAGCGCGGCACCTTCCGCGTACGCGGTGAAGTAATAGATATTTTCCCGGCGGAATCCGATGACCTGGCGCTGCGCGTAGAACTCTTTGACGAAGAAGTGGAGCGCCTGTCGCTGTTTGACCCGCTTACCGGCACGGTAGAGTCGGTTATCCAGCGTTTCACCGTCTATCCGAAAACGCACTACGTTACGCCGCGCGAGCGCATTGTGCAGGCGATGGAAGAGATAAAAGTCGAGCTGGCGGACCGCCGCAAGGTGCTGCTTGCCAATAACAAGCTGCTGGAAGAACAGCGCCTGACCCAGCGCACCCAGTTTGACCTCGAAATGATGAACGAGCTGGGCTATTGCTCCGGCATCGAAAACTACTCGCGCTATCTCTCGGGGCGCGGACCGGGCGAGGCGCCGCCGACCCTGTTTGATTACCTGCCGGCCGACGGCCTGCTGGTGATTGACGAATCGCACGTTACTATTCCGCAGATTGGCGGCATGTATCGCGGCGACCGGGCGCGTAAAGAGACGCTGGTGGAGTATGGCTTCCGTCTGCCTTCCGCGCTGGATAACCGTCCGCTGAAGTTTGAAGAGTTTGAAGCGCTGGCGCCGCAGTCGATCTACGTATCGGCGACGCCTGGCAACTATGAACTGGAAAAATCGGGCGGCGAAATCGTCGACCAGGTGGTGCGCCCGACAGGGCTGCTTGATCCGATTATCGAAGTGCGTCCGGTGGCGACCCAGGTGGACGACCTGCTGTCGGAAATCCGCAAGCGGGTGGCCATCAACGAGCGCGTGCTGGTGACAACATTAACCAAGCGCATGGCGGAAGATCTTACCGAATACCTGGAAGAGCATGGCGAGAAGGTGCGCTATCTGCACTCCGACATCGACACGGTGGAGCGCATGGAGATCATCCGCGACCTGCGTCTGGGGGAATTTGACGTGCTGGTGGGCATCAACCTGCTGCGTGAGGGGCTGGATATGCCGGAAGTATCGCTGGTGGCGATTCTGGATGCGGACAAAGAGGGCTTCCTGCGCTCCGAACGTTCGCTGATTCAGACTATCGGCCGCGCGGCGCGTAACGTTAACGGCAAGGCGATTCTGTACGGCGATAAAATTACGCCGTCGATGGCGAAAGCGATTGGCGAAACGGAGCGGCGTCGCGAGAAGCAGCAGCGTTATAACGAAGAGCACGGCATTGTGCCGCAGGGCCTGAACAAGAAGGTGGTGGATATTCTGGCGCTTGGCGAAAGCATCGCCAAAACTAAGCCGAAGGGCCGTGGCAAAGGCCGCAGCGTAGCCGATGTGGAAGCGGCGGAGCTGGCGCTGACGCCAAAAGCGCTGCAGCAAAAAATTCACCAGCTGGAAGCGCAGATGCTGCAACATGCGCAAAACCTGGAGTTTGAAGAAGCCGCGCAGATCCGCGACCAACTGCATCAGCTGCGCGAGCTGTTTATCGCCGCGTCCTGATTGCCTTTCTGAAGAAGGCAAAGGCGTCTTTTGTGGCGTTGAGCGGCGGCTTACAAAAAAGGCGGGTGGCCATGAGCTCACCCGCCTTTTCCGTTACGGCTAACCACGCTAAACCTTATCCCAGTTCCTGAATCGCTTTTTCCAGCGCAATGCGCAGCAGATGGCGGTCGTGGCGATGCGGGATGTCGGTCGCCTCAAGCGGTTGCTGGACGATAATGCGGTTCTTAACGCCGCTCACGTCAATCTGCGGACCTACCACCACCGCATCCACAACCGGTTTGCCGACATACTGCTCCATGACGGCGAGCTTCTCTTCCAGCGGTAAATTATCCGCCGCCGCGCTCTGTTCGCGCCCCAGGTTGCCGACATAAACCATCGGCGCGGGCGTGCGGCGCAGCGCCTGCGCCAGGTCCTCAACCAGCAGCAGCGGAATGAGGCTGGTATAAAAACTTCCCGGCCCGATGATAAGTAAATCCGCTTCGCCGATGGCCTGAATCGCTTCCCGCGTCGCCTGTACTTTAGGATAGAGCATCAACTCTTTAGGCGGCTGGGTTAGCAGGTCGATGCTGACCTCGCCGTAGACCGCATTGCCGTCCACGTCGATAGCCATCAAATCTACCGGTTGCTCCGACATCGGAATCAAGAAGGCGTCCACTTTCAGCAGATTGCGAATTAAATTAATCGCCTCCAGAGGCCGCACGCTCAGGTGGTCCAGCGCCTTTAACATCAGGTTTCCGAGGTTATGGCCTGAAAGTTCGCCGTTGCCGCCAAAACGGTACTCAAACATCGCCGATGCGACGCTCGGTTCGGTAATGAGTTGATTAAGGCAATTACGCATGTCTCCCCAGGCAATGCCGCCTTCGGAACGGCGAATACGTCCGGTGGAGCCGCCGTTGTCGGTGGTGGTAACGATACCGGTAAGCCGTGAACCCAGCGAAGAGAGCGACGACATTACCCGGCCAAGGCCGTGCCCGCCGCCCAGCGCCACCACCCGGTCAAGGTCCGCAAAAGTGCGATTGCGCATACCTAATCCTTATGAACCCAAAAAACGGCCTACGTTAACGTAAAGTGCGGCGAAAAACGATCCGCCATCCGCCTTAAAATGACGTGTATCAAGGCAAAAAGATGACTTTTACGTATCCTGATGCCAAATGTGGCGAATAAAGCGCTATGTATGCATTTATATAGCGAAAATCGGCGTTGGCGAAACTGGGTTTCACGCGCTACTATCGCCATTACCACGTTTCAACAAATTGAAACAACACTCTAAGCCTTTGCGCCTAAGTCCTTGCGATATGGCGCTCTGGCCGTGGCGACGCCACCAGGGTGCAGGAAGAAATGACTGCATCTCCCGTATTTGGAAAGGTGTACATGGTTTCTCAACTTACTGATGCTTTTGCGCGTAAGTTTTATTACTTACGCCTGTCGATTACCGACGTCTGCAATTTTCGTTGCACCTACTGCCTGCCGGATGGCTACAAGCCCGCAGGCGCGACCAACAAAAGTTTCCTCTCGCTTGATGAAATTCGCCGCGTGACGCGCGCTTTCGCCGCGCTGGGCACTGAAAAAGTGCGCCTGACCGGGGGCGAGCCCTCCTTACGCCGCGACTTTACCGACATTATCGCCGCGGTGCGTGAAAACGCCGCCATCCGCCAGATTGCGGTCACCACAAACGGCTACCGCCTCGCGCGTGACGTAAAGGCATGGCGCGACGCCGGGCTCACCGCCGTTAACGTAAGCGTCGACAGTCTCGACGCCCGTCAGTTTCACGCGATTACCGGGCAGGATAAATTCCGCCAGGTCATGGCGGGGATAGACGCCGCCTTTGCGGCGGGCTTTGAGCGGGTGAAGGTCAATACGGTGCTGATGCGCGACGTTAACCACCATCAGCTCGACACCTTTCTTGCCTGGATCAAGCCGCGCCGCATTCAGCTACGCTTTATCGAACTGATGGAGACGGGCGAGGGCGGTTCGCTGTTTCGGGAGCATCATATCTCCGGCGCGACCATTCGCGACGAACTGCTCAAACGCGGCTGGATCCATCAGCTTCGCAACCGGGCGGACGGCCCGGCGCAGGTCTTCTGCCACCCCGATTACGAAGGGGAGATAGGCCTTATCATGCCGTATGACAAAGACTTCTGCGCCAGCTGCAACCGGCTGCGCGTGTCGTCGTCAGGTAAGCTGCATCTGTGTCTTTTTGGTGATGGCGGCGTGTCGCTTCGCGAACTGCTTGCTGATGACAGCCAGCAGGGTGCGCTGATTGCCCGCATCGAAGAGGCGCTGACCTATAAAAAGCAGACCCATTTCCTGCATGACGGCAACACCGGCATTACCCAGAACCTGTCCTATATCGGCGGTTAACCTTTTTACAAGGAGTAGAGCATGAGCCAGGTTAGCGCGGCGTTTATCCCGGCGCGTATCGCTATTCTTACCGTCTCCAGCCGTCGCGGCGAAGACGAAGACACCTCCGGCCATTTCCTGCGCGATGCCGCCGTTGAGGCGGGGCATCAGGTGGTGGAAAAAGCCATTGTAAAAGAGAATCTCTATGCCATTCGCGCCCAGGTTTCCGCCTGGATAGCCTCTGATGAAGTGCAGGTGGTGCTGATTAACGGTGGCACCGGCTTTACCGCAGGCGATGTCGCGCCTGAGGCGCTGCTGCCGCTATTCGACCGCGAAATCGCAGGCTTTGGCGAGCTGTTCCGCATGCTCTCTTTTGAAGAGATAGGCACCTCGATGATGCAGTCGCGCGCCGTGGCGGGCATTGCCAACCAGACGCTGATTTTCGCCATGCCCGGCTCCACGAAAGCGTGCCGCACGGCCTGGGAAAACATCATCGTGCCGCAGCTTGACGCCCGCACTCGTCCCTGTAATTTTCATCCTCATCTCAAGAAGTAAGCTATGTCGCAACTGACCCACATTAACGCCGCGGGCGAAGCCCATATGGTTGATGTTTCCGCCAAGGCGGAGACGGTGCGCGAGGCGCGCGCCGAAGCTTTCGTTGCCATGCGCCCGGAAACGCTGGCGATGATCATCGACGGCAGCCACCATAAGGGCGATGTGTTCGCCACCGCCCGCATCGCCGGCATTCAGGCCGCCAAACGCACCTGGGAGCTGATCCCGCTTTGTCATCCGCTGCTGCTTAGCAAAGTGGAAGTAGAGTTAGAAGCGCAGCCGGAACAGAGCCGCGTGCGCATTGCGTCGCTTTGCCGCCTGACCGGTAAAACCGGCGTGGAAATGGAGGCGCTGACGGCGGCGTCGGTGGCGGCGCTGACCATTTACGATATGTGCAAAGCCGTGCAGAAAGATATGGTCATTGGCCCGGTGCGGCTGCTGGCGAAAAGCGGCGGCAAGTCAGGCGATTTTCAGGTGAATGACAATGATTAAAGTCTTGTTTTTCGCGCAGGTGCGCGAGCTGGTCGCGACCGACGCGCTGGAGGTGACGGCGGACTTCGTAAACGTTGAGGCGCTGCGCGCGCACCTCGCCGCGCGCGGTGACCGCTTCGCGCTGGCGCTGGAGCCCGGCAAGCTGCTGGCGGCGGTCAACCAGACGCTGGTGGCCTTCGATCATCCGCTGAAAGCGGGCGACGAAGTGGCCTTTTTCCCACCGGTAACCGGAGGCTGACCATGGAAACCCGTATTCGCGTCGGGCGTGAAAATTTCAACGTAGGCGAAGAGTACCAGTGGCTTGCCCAGTGCGATGAAGACGGCGCCGTGGTCACCTTCACCGGCAAGGTGCGCAATCATAATCTTGGCGACAGCGTGAGCGCGCTGACGCTTGAGCACTACCCGGGCATGACGGAAAAGGCGCTGGCGGAGATTATCGCGGATGCCCGCGCGCGCTGGCCGCTGCAGCGCGTGTCGGTGATTCACCGTATTGGCGAACTGTGGCCGGGAGACGAAATTGTGTTTGTCGGCGTCACCGGCGCCCACCGCAGCCAGGCGTTTGACGCCGCGCAGTTTATTATGGATTACCTGAAAACCCGCGCGCCGTTCTGGAAGCGGGAAGCGACGCCGGAAGGCGACCGCTGGGTGGAAGCCCGCGAGAGCGACCAGCAGGCGGCGAAGCGCTGGTAAGCGGGTTTCGCAGAATGTGCCAGGCTTTTACCAGGGGGCGCAAGCCCGGTTTTTATCGTTAAGAGGAGCCGTCATGGACCGATATCCACGTTCAAGTGACACCATTGTTCAGCCCCGCGCGGGGTTGCAGACTTTTATGGCGCAAGTGTATGGCTGGATGACCTGTGGGCTGTTGCTCACTGCGTTCGTCGCCTGGTATGCCGCTAATACGCCCGCCGTGATGATGTATGTGTTCTCAAGCCGCATCACTTTCTTCGGGCTTATTATCGCGCAGCTGGCGGTGGTGTTTGTGCTGTCGGGGCTGGTGCATAAGCTCAGCCCGGCGGTGGCGACCGCGCTGTTTATGCTCTATTCGGCGCTCACCGGCTTAACGCTCGCCAGTATCTTTCTGGTCTATACCTATGCCTCCATCGCCAGCACGTTCGTCGTGACGGCGGGGATGTTTGGCGCGATGAGCCTGTATGGCTACACCACCAAACGCGACCTGAGCGGCTTCGGCAATATGCTATTTATGGCGCTGATAGGCATTCTTATCGCCTCGCTGGTGAATTTCTGGCTGAAGAGCACGGCGCTGATGTGGGCGGTAACCTATATCGGCGTTATCGTCTTCGTGGGGCTGACGGCGTATGACACGCAGAAGCTGAAAAACCTGGGGGCGGAGATAGATGTTAACGATCGCGGGCATTTGCGTAAGTACTCCATTCTCGGCGCGCTGACGCTATACCTTGATTTCATCAACCTGTTCCTGATGCTGCTGCGTATTTTTGGCAACCGGCGGTAGGCTGTTTTGATGGATAAAAACCCTCTGCGGAGGGTTTTTTTATGCGCGGGGCAAGGTGCGCGCTGACGTGTGACCCGGCGCGAAGGACATTCGTTAGCGCCGGATGTTCCCCACAGGCGGCCCTGAACGGGCGCCGCCGTAGTCAGTGTGGGGAGGGCTGTGTCGCGGTGGCAGGAGAACGGTTTGGGTTTTGCAGGGCGGGTTAGCGTCGCGCCACCCGCCTTATAGCTTGTCGCCTGAGCGCCGCGCTTACCCTTTTACCTCTCCTTCTCTCGGCGTAAAGCGCGCCTCTTTCGTATGGCTCTCCACCCGATTCTCATCCGGCGTGCCGGACTTCTGTTCTGCGCTGGCGAGCTTTTTCTCGTTTTTCGCCCGCAGTTTCTTCGCGCGGCTTTCCAGCACCAGATAACAGATGATGGCGATGAGCAGCGGAGCGAAGAAATAGAGCATGCGATAGGCGAGCAGGGCGGCGATGATGGCGCCATGGCTGACATGTTCGCCCGCCAGCAGGGCGATAAACACCGCTTCCAGCACGCCGATACCCGCCGGAATATGGATGATAACCCCGGCGATGCTGCTCACCAGCAGCACGCCCAGCACGAAGAAATAGTCCACCTGCTGGCCGAGCAACAGCCAGATTATCGCCCCCATCGCCATCCAGTTCGCGCTGGAGATAAGCAACTGGACGATAGCGAACTTCCACGACGGCAAGACCAGCTTCTGTCCTTTGATGGTCATATGACGGCGTTTCGCAAAACCGCAGGCCCAGAGATAAAACCCAATAAACGCCAGCAGCGCGAGACCAATAATGCGCAGCGTGCTTTCATTGATATACCAGTGTGCGGGCAACTGAACGACGCCAATGCTGAATATCACCCCGCCCAGCAGAATGTAACCAAGCCAGTTAGTGGTGATGCTGAGTGAGAAGATGCGCGTGATGGTGCTGCCCGGCAGCCCAAGCCGTGAATAGAGCCGGTAGCGCATCCCCACACCGCCCACCCAGGTGCTGAGCGTCAGGTTAAAGGCGTAGCAGATAAACGACACCAGCATCACTTGCCTTTTGGCAAGCTTATGGCCGCAGTAGGCGCGCCCGAGCAGGTCGTAAAAGCCGTACAGCACATAGCTGACAATCACCAGCGCGATAGCGCTTAACAGCGCGGTGCGATTGTAATCGCGGATAACCTTCCAGACCTCTTCCCAGTCCACTTTTTGCGCATAAAGCACAATCAGGACAATAACGGCGATAAAGAACAGCCAGGTAAGGATCTTTTTCGCTTTACGCCATTTCGGATGTGATTTCGCCATCAGGGTTTTACTCCCGGATTATCCGTTTCAACCCGGTCCTGGGTTTCGATTTCAGGTTGCACGGGCGGGTTAACCAGCGCCAGCCGCGGTGTGTGGGCGGGCAGCCAGCCGACCAGCGCCGGGAAGTGGCGCAAAAAGTGGAACGCCAGCACGCTTTTCGTCAGATTCCACCACGTACGCCGCGGCAGCATGCTTTCATCAACCTGTTTAGAATCTTCGCGGATAAGCCTGTTAAGGTTGTCGCGCAGCGTCTGGTTAAAATGCCGGTCATGGATGATAAGGTTCGCCTCCAGATTGAGAGAGAGGCTCAGCGGGTCAAGGTTGCTTGAGCCGACCGTTGCCCAGTGGTCATCCATCAGCGCCACTTTACCGTGCAGCGGGCGACGCAAATATTCAAACACCTGCACGCCGCCTTTCACCAGATAGTTGTAAAGCAGTCGCGCGCCTACTTTAACGATAGGCATATCTGGCTCACCCTGCACGATTAGCTTCACGCGCACGCCGCGCCGCGCTGCATTGCGCATGGCGTGCAGCAGACGGTAGCCGGGGAAGAAATAGGCGTTGGCGATGATCACCTCTTTCTTCGCGTTGGCGAGCATTTTCAGGTAATAACGTTCGATGTCGTCCCGGTGCTCTTCGTTGTCGCGCCAGACAAACAGCGCCTGGGCTTCGCCCGGCGTGATGTTGTCCGCCGCCTGCTGACGTCGACGCCGCCACCAGCGGCCCGCCTGCTCGTTTTCCGGCAGGTTGCTCAGCACAAACTGGTAGATATCCTGCACCACCGGGCCTTCCACCCGCACCGCGTAATCCTGTTTCGCTTCCGGGCCGTAGTCGGACATATGCTCGGCGGAGTAGTTAATGCCGCCGACAAAAGCCACGTTGCCGTCAATCACCACAATTTTGCGGTGCATGCGGCGAAAGAGGTTGGTGCGCATGCCGAACAGCGGCTTGCGCGGGTCGTAATAGCGGAATATTACGCCTGCGGCGGTGAGCTCGTTGACGAAGCTGTCGCTGAGGTCTGGCGAGCCGTAGCCGTCCAGCAGCACTTCAATGCTGACGCCGCGCTGCGCCGCGCGCAGGAGAACCGCGTGCAGCTGTCGGCCGACCTCATCCTCGAACCAGATAAAGGTTTCGAGAAAAATTTTGCTTTTCGCTTTGTTAATGGCGGCAAACACCGCCGGATAGTACTCATCCCCGTTTTCGAGCAACTGTATGCGGTTGCCATCGCGCCAGGTGGGTTTCATAGATGAATCTCCACAGCCAGAGGGGCATGATCGGAAAGGTGTCGCCAGGTACGCAGCGGCAGCGCGGTCGGGGCGCTGACCGTGGCGTTTTTCACGTAGATGCGATCAAGGCGCAGCAGTGGGAAGCGAACCGGAAATGTGCGCGCCGGGCGGCCATAGGCCCGGGTGAACACTTCATCAAGCCCCGTGTGCTGATGCAAAAAGCGGTTCGCCTGCTGTCGCCAGTCGTTAAAATCGCCTGCTACCACTACCGGCTCGCCATCCGGCAGGCTGTTTACCAGCTCCGCCAGCATGTTGAGCTGTTCCTGACGATGCGCCTCCTTCAGGCCCAAATGAACACAAATAACATGCAGCGTTTTATCGAACGAGGGGGGAGAGATTTGACAGTGCAGCAACCCGCGCTTTTCATGCCCATCCACCGAGACGTCCAGGTTCTCATACTGCTCAATCGGAAAGCGGGAGAGCACCGCGTTGCCGTGATGCCCTTCCGGATAGACGGCGTTTCGCCCATAGGCGTAGTCGCTCCACATCGTATCGGCCAGAAACTCATAATGCGTGGTATCCGGCCAGTTCTCGACGTGCATTGGATGCACTTCATGCGCGCCCATGACTTCCTGCAGGCAGACAATATCTGCGGAAACCGTCCTTACCGCATCCCGTAGTTCCGGCAAAATAAAGCGCCGGTTAAAAGCGGTAAATCCTTTGTGCGTGTTGATGGTGAGCACTTTGAATGAAAATCGCTGTGTTTTCCCTGCCATGTTTCTCCCGTCACGTTTCGCTGTCCTGATGGAAATAAAGTGTAGTCTTAGTCACAAAAAGGTGCGGGCTTACGGAATTTTCCGTAAAGTGCGGTACTCTCAGTTATCAGTGAAAAATCCCGGAGGATGGAAGCCATGAGGTGGCAACAACAAATTCGCGTCGTAACGGGCCTGAGTTGCTGGCAGATTGTTCTGCATCTGGCGGTTATCGCGCTTCTGGTCGCCGGCTGGCTTAGCGGCTCGCTGGTGCGCGTCGGGCTGGGTTTATGCCTGCTTTACGGCGTGACGGTGCTGTTGATGTTGATGCTGCAGCGCCACCATGAAGGCCTCTGGCGCGATGTGGGCGATTTTCTGGAAGAGCTCACCACCACCTGGTATTTCGGCACGTCGCTTATCGCGCTGTGGCTGCTCTCCCGCGTTCTGCACAATAACTGGCTGCTGGCGCTGGCGGGTCTCGCCATGCTGGCGGGCCCGGCGCTGGTCTCGTTGCTGGTAAAAGAGCGTAAGCGCCATTCAGGCGATTTTGCGCCGAAACATCGCGTAGGCCGCTGACCCCGTCGTGGCCGCGATGACCAGTAGCGGCCACAAGCTCCGCCAGATAATCTCCAGACTCGCATCCTTTAAATAAATCGCTTTAGTAATATCGGTAAAGTGACGAATCGGGTTCGCCCAGGTGAGGTTTTGCAGCCACACCGGCATGTTCTCTACCGGCGAGACATACCCGGATAGCAAAATCGCCGGCATCATAAAGACAAACACGCCGATAAACGCCTGCTGCTGCGTCGCGCAGAGTGCGGAAATCAACAGCCCAAAGCCCACCAGCGACAGCCCGTAAATAAGCATGGTGAAGTAAAAGAGCGCGAGCGAGCCGGAGAAGGGGATGTCATAGCCCCAGATGCCTGCGCCCAGCACGATAGTGGCCTGAAAGGTCGCCACAACCAGCGCCGGCACCGCCTTGCCGACAAAAATCTGCCAGGTGGCCAGCGGCGAGACCAGCAGCTGGTCGAGCGTGCCCTGTTCGCGCTCCCGCGCCACCGAAAGGGAGGTGACAATCATCACCCCGATGGTGGTTATCATGGCGATAAGCGAAGGCACGATAAACCATTTGTAATCCAGGTTCGGGTTATACCAGTTGCGCACCACCAGCTCGCTGTTGTTCGGCTTCGGCTTGCCCTCCAGCAACTCCAGTTGGTAATCCTTCACTATCTCCTGCAAATAGTTGGCCGCTATCTGGGCGCTGTTGGAGTTGCGCCCGTCGAGGATAATTTGCAGCGGCGCGGGCTCAAGGCGTGACAGCTTGCGGGAGAAGTCTGCCGGAAAGCGGATCAGCAGCAGCGCTTTTTGCGTGTCGAGCGTCGGGCGGATCGCCTGCGCGCTGTTGAGCATTCGCACTTCGCTGAAAGCCTTAGCGCGTGCAAAGCGCTGCGTCAGCTCGATAGAGTGCGCGCCGTTGTCTTCGTTATAGATAGCGATAGTGGCGTTAGTGACCTCAAGCGTGGCGGCGAAAGGGAACAGCAGCACCTGCAGCAAGACTGGCATGATGAGGATGGCGCGGGTCTGCGGCTCGCGCAGCAGCGACTGCAACTCTTTGCGGATAAGCGTCCATAAGCGATAAAACATTCTGCCTCCTTAATCGAGCCGCCGACGGGTTTTAAGCCAGGTCAACCCGATAAACACCACGGCCGAAGCCACCAGGAAGAGCGTATTGACTACCAGCACCGCCGGAATATTTCCCGCCAGAAACAGGCTTTGCAGGGTGCTGACGAAATAGCGCGCCGGAATGATATAAGTCACCACCCGTATGGCGGCAGGCATGCTGTCTATCTGGAAAATAAACCCCGAGAGCATGACTGACGGCAGAAACGCCGCGTTCAGCGCCACCTGGGCGGCGTTGAACTGATTGCGGGTAAGCGTCGAGATAAGCAGCCCCATGCCCAGCGTGCTGAGTAAAAACAGGCTGGAGATGAGAAACAGCAACAGCAGTGAGCCGCGGTAAGGCACCCCCAGAATAAAGACCGAGACCAGCATGCAAAGCAGCATTGCCAGCATGCCAAGGAAGTAGTAGGGGATAAGCTTGCAGAGCAGCAGCTCGGTGCGCGTCACTTCGGTGGAAAGCAGCGCTTCCATGGTCCCGCGCTCCCATTCACGCGCCACCACAAGCGACGTGAGGATAGCGCCTATCACCGTCATGATGATGGTCACCGCACCGGGAATAATAAAGTGCTGGCTGATGGCGGCGGGGTTAAACCAATAGCGCAGCTGCACATCGATAAGCGGCTCGACGCTTTCGCCCCGGTCTTGCGCGCGCTGGGTCTGCCAGATTTGCCAGATCCCCTGCAGATAACCCTGCACGAAGTTAGCGGTGTTGGGCTCGCTGCCGTCGGTTATCACCTGTACGTGGGCGGTATCGTTGCTGCGCGCCATGAGGGCGGCGAAGTTGTTCGGGATAACCACGATGCCGCGAATTTTTCCGCCCTGCATCAGGTTGATTAACTGCTGACGATTGCTGCTGACCGTGGCGGCGATAAAGGGCGAGGCGCTGATGGCATGCGTAAAATCCAACGCCTCTTCGCTGCGCTCCTCCAGCAAGACGCCCACATGCAGGCGGCTGGAGTCCAGATTTATGCCGTAGCCGAAAATAAAAAGCAGCAGCAGCGGAATAACCATGGCGATAAGCCAGCTGCTGGGGTCGCGCAGGATCTGCCGCGTCTCTTTGACGCACAGCGCGCGGACGCGTCGCCAGGAAAAAGCCTGTGAGTGAACGCTCATTTCGCGTGCTCCTTATCCCATTGCTCAATCAGCCGGATAAACGCCTGCTCCATGGTCGGGTCTTCCTGCTCACTCTGCGCCGCCTCGCGCTTAAGGGAGTCCGGCGTGCCGTGGGCGATAAGCTGCCCGTGATAGACCAACCCGATGCGGTCGCAGTACTCCGCCTCGTCCATAAAGTGAGTGGTTACCATCACCGTCACCCCTTTTTCCACCATGCTGTTGATATGCAGCCAGAACTCACGGCGGGTGAGCGGGTCGACGCCGGAGGTGGGTTCGTCCAAAAAGAGAATGTCCGGCTCGTGCATCAGCGAACAGGCCAGCGCCAGCCGCTGCTTGAAGCCGAGCGGCAGGGCGTCGGTGGGCTGGCGAAAAATCGCGTTCAAGCCGAAAGCCTCGCTCATGCTGGCGATTTTGTCGTTCTGCGCCCGGCCGCGCAGGCCATATACGCCGGAGAAAAAGCGCAGGTTCTGCTCAACCGTCAGGTTGCCGTAAAGCGAGAATTTCTGCGCCATGTAGCCCAGATGCTGGCGCGCTTTGCCGGAGCTGGTTTTCAGATCCATATCCAGCACCAGCGCCTTACCTGATGTGGGCACCAGCAAGCCGCACATCATTTTGAAGGTGGTGGATTTGCCCGCGCCGTTAGGGCCGAGCAGGCCGAAAATTTCGCCGCGCTGAACCGTAAAGCTCACGTCATCGGTGGCGGCGAAGTCGCCAAATTTCTTGGTCAGGCTGCGCGCCTCGATGACCGTCTCGCAAGCCTCGCCTTCAACCGTATGCAGGATGGCGCCGAGCGGCGACTCTCGCGAGCCGGCGCCGCCTAAAAGATCGATAAACGCGTCTTCAAAGCGCGGCGCGGTCTCCTCAAGCTGGATCGGCGCCAGCGCCTGTTTTAGCGTTTGCGCGTTCGCCTCCCGGCGCAAAATCAGGCGTACCGAACGGCCCTGAATCATGCCGTCGCTCACTTCCGGGCGCTTTAGCGCCTGCTGCAACAGCTGACGGTTGCCGGTTGTGGGGCTGGTCATCAGAAAGCTGCGCCCGGCCATCTGCTGCGTAAGCGCCTTCGGCTCGCCCTGATAAAGCAGTTCGCCTTCGTTCATCAGCAGCACGTCCCGGCACTGTTCAGCCTCGTCCAGATAGGAGGTGCTCCAGAGAATAAGCATGCCTTCGCCTGCCAGCTCGTGCACCATCTGCCACAGCTCGCGCCGTGAGATCGGGTCGACGCCAACGCCGGGTTCATCAAGCAGCAGCACTTTCGGCTGCCCCACCAGCGTGCAGGCGAGGCCGAGCTTCTGCTTCATGCCGCCGGAAAGCTTGCCCGCCAGACGCCCGGTAAAGGGAGCAAGCGCCGTAAACGCCAGCAGGCGTCTGAAGGTTTCACGGCGGGCCTCGCCGGTGACGCTGCGCAGGTCGGCATAGAGATTCAGGTTCTCCAGCACCGTTAAATCTTCATACAGACCGAATTTTTGCGGCATATAGCCGAGTACGGCGTGCAGGGCGTGGTCGTCGCGCACCGGATCGAGCCCGGCCACCTGCGCTTCGCCTTCATCCGGGCGCAGCAGCCCGGCCAGCATGCGCATCAGCGTGGTTTTTCCCGCGCCGTCCGGCCCCACCAGCCCGGTTACGCCGCCCGGCAGAATTTCCGCATCCAGCCGGGCGACGGCGGGTTTCTCCATGCCCGGGAAATGCTTAACCAGCCCGTGCAGGCGAATGGCGTTCTTAACGGCGTTCATCGCGCGCCCCGTCGCTGAAGGTGAGCGTCGCCGGCATGCCCTGGCGAAGTGCGCCGTCCGCGTCGTTTACGATAATGCGCAGGCGATAAACCAGGTCGGTGCGCAGATCCGGGGTTTCCACGCTTTTCGGCGTAAATTCGGCGGTAGGGGAGACAAAGCCGATTTTGCCGTGGTAGGGCTTATCGGGGCGGCTGTCAGTGTAGATCAACACCTCCCGGCCCGGCTGAACCTGGCTTAAATTCACCTCGTCGACATAGGCGCGCACCCAGACCGGGCGCGTCAGCGAGACGGTCAATACCGTGCCGCCGGCGTTCAACATCGTGCCCGGCTCCACGGCGCGGGTCAGCAGCACGCCGTCGGAAGGCGCCACCAGTTGCGTATCGTGCAGATCAAGCTTCGCCTGCGCGAGCTGCGCCTGCGCCTGTTGCAGGCTTGCTTTCGCCTGGGCTATTTCCTGCGGACGGTTCCCGGCGCGGAACTGGCTTAGCTTATCCTGCGCCGATTTGAGCTGCGCCTGGGCCTGGTCGCGCGAGGAACGGGCATTCTCCAGGTCGTTGGCGGAGATAACGCGCCGTTGCCACAGCCCCTGCTGGCGCTGTAAAAAGCTCTGCGCATAGTCCCAGGCGGCCTGCGCCTGGCGTACCGCGGCGGCGGCCTGGGCTATCTCTTCCGAGCGGTAGCCGGCCATCACCAGTTCATATTTCGCCTGAGCGGCGGTGACATTTGCCTCGGCCTGCAACAGCGCGTTTTCATACGGTGCTTTGTCGAGTTCGCCAAGCAGCTGCCCGGCTTTTACCGTGTCGCCTTCATCCACCGTCAGCGCGCTAAGCCGCCCGCCGACGCGAAAGCTCAGGTTGACGGTGCGGATATCCACGTTGCCATATAGCGTAAGCGTCTCGCGCTGGCGGCTCTCATACCAGCGCCAGCCGCCCCAGGCAGCCGCCAGCACGGCTATTGCAAGCAAAATTAGCCACAGCGGCTTTCTGTTCTTCATGGTTTCTCTCCTTGCGTCAGGCCGTCCAGGATCCAGTCAATATGGCGCGCCACCACCCGGTGAATGCTCGCGGCTCTCTCTTCATCAAACTGTGTCCAGCCCGCGCGCAGCAGGATCGTTTCCCGGCCAAGGCGAAACGCCAGAATCTCGCCGAGCAGCGCGTGGGTATGCAAAATGGTTTCGGTGGCCTGCTCATCGCAGCCGGTATAGCGGGCGATTAACCGGGTGAAATGCTCATGCAGCGGGGAAATAACCTGCGTATGCACCAGTTGATAGGCCGCCGTGGGGGAGAGCTGTTCGCGGGAGATAAATTTGCTGATGTTTAGCGTTTCGTCCGCCGTCAGCAGGCGAATCATCTGGCGGCAGGCGTCGTCTATCAGGGCGCGGATGGCGGCTTTCTCCGGCGCAGGCTGGCGAAGCAGCGCGTCGGCGGCCTCGGCCTGAGGGCGGAAGTTGCGGCTGATGAAATCCGCTATCCACTGCGCCGAGGCCATGTAGAGATCTTCTTTCGAGCCGAAGTAATAGGTAATGGCGGCGATATTCTGCCCTGCGGCGGCGGCGATGTCGCGCGTGGTGGCGTGCAGACCATATTCGCCAAACTGGGCGATGGCAGCGGCGATAAGCTGGTTTCGCGCCTGTTCCCCGCGCTGGGTGGAGGGCGAAGAGGAATTATTCATAAGGCACCACAAAGTTAATCAATCGATTGATTAAGATTATGTATAAGATTTACCCGTCGTCCAGCGCCAGCGAATTATTTTGCGAGGCGGTGCGAGCATGAGAATTTATGCGGTACTTCACAAAAACTGCTACACTCCGGCCCTTCACGACATTGTGGTTTGTGTCCCGCTCCGGCCAGACGGCCATTCGACTCCCTGAAACTACACCCTCTGCGGTCGGGACGAGTCAGGAATAAATATGTCTTTCGATTCACTTGGTTTAAGCCAGGAAATTCTTCGCGCGGTTGCCGAACAGGGCTACCACGAACCGACCCCCATTCAGCGCCAGGCGATCCCGGTGGTGCTGTCCGGTCGCGATCTGATGGCGAGCGCCCAGACTGGCACCGGTAAAACGGCGGGCTTTACGCTGCCGCTGCTGCAGCGTCTTACCCAGAATGAACCGCACGCTAAAAGCCGCCGCCCGGTGCGCGCGCTGATCCTCACCCCGACCCGCGAGCTGGCGGCGCAGGTGGGCGAAAACGTCCGCGATTACAGTAAATACCTCAACATCCGCTCGCTGGTGGTGTTTGGCGGCGTGAGCATCAACCCGCAGATGATGAAGCTGCGCGGCGGTGTGGATGTGCTGGTGGCGACCCCGGGCCGTCTGCTTGACCTTGAACACCAGAACGCGGTGAAGCTCGACCACGTAGAAATTCTCGTGCTCGATGAAGCGGACCGCATGCTCGACATGGGCTTTATCCACGATATTCGCCGCGTGCTGGCGAAGCTGCCCGCTAAGCGTCAGAACCTGCTGTTCTCCGCTACGTTCTCCGACGACATTAAAGCGCTGGCGGAAAAGCTGCTGCACAACCCGGAAGAGGTGGAAGTGGCGCGCCGCAATACCGCCTCTGAGCAGGTTTCGCAGCAGGTGCATTTTGTTGATAAGAAGCGTAAGCGGGAGTTGCTCTCTTACCTTATCGGCAAAGAAAACTGGCAGCAGGTGCTGGTCTTTACCCGTACCAAACATGGCGCCAACCACCTTGCCGAACAGCTCAACAAAGACGGCATTCGCTCCGCCGCCATTCACGGCAACAAGAGCCAGGGCGCGCGCACCCGGGCGCTGGCGGACTTTAAGTCCGGCGACCTGCGCGTGCTGGTGGCGACCGACATCGCCGCCCGCGGCCTGGATATTGAAGAGCTGCCGCACGTGGTGAACTACGAGCTGCCGAACGTACCGGAAGATTACGTGCACCGCATCGGCCGTACCGGCCGCGCCGCGGCGACCGGCGAAGCGCTTTCGCTGGTGTGCGTGGACGAGCATAAGCTGCTGCGCGACATCGAACGCCTGCTCAAGCGTGAAATTCCGCGCCTGGCGATCCCGGGCTTCGAGCCGGACCCGAGCATCAAAGCGGAGCCTATCGTCAACGGTCGCCAGCAGCAGCGCGGCGGTCGGGGGCAGGGCGGCGGTCGCGGTCAGCCGCAGCGCCGTGAAGGCGGAGAAAACGCCAAACCGGCAGGCGAACGTGCACGTCGTCCGCAGGGCGAAAGTGCAAAGCCCGCTGGCGAGCGCCCGCGCCGTCAGGGCGCTGAAGGCAAGCCCGCAGGCGATCGTCCGCGTCGCCTGGGCGACAACGGCGCGCGTACTGGCGGTGAAGGCGCTCGCCGCCGCCGCGCGCCGCGCAAACCGTCCGGCGAGTAAAGCGTTAAGGGCTGGTTAACCCGGCCGACAGTCAAAAGGTGGGTGCGCATCGCGCATCCACCTTTTTTGTATCTGGGAATAAGGGGAATGATCTGCGCAGAGGCGGGTGGCGCTTCGCTGACCCACCTTACGGAACAACAAACCCACAACCCAACACTAACGGTGAGGTGAAGGTTTTTCCTTGCGGCTGCTTTTCTGCCGCGAGCCGGGATGGTTAAGGGGGCGGCGGCGAACGTAACCTTTCACCGCCCTCATATATTCCCCTCACCCCAGCCCTCTGCGCAGAGAAGTAGAATGAAAACCCACGCTTTCGGCGCCAATAAAAAAGGGTTCAGCCGTGGGCGAAAAAGTGCCACAATAGTGGCTGTTTATACAGTATCTGGTTTCCCCGATGGCCCTCTCTGGCACGCAAAAAACGCAAATCGCCGCCTGGTATAAGGCGCTACAGCAGCAGATCCCGGACTTTATTCCGCGCCCACCGCAGCGGCAGATGATTGCCGAAGTGGCGAAAACCCTCGGCGGCGACGAGGGGCGGCATCTGGCGATTGAAGCGCCCACCGGCGTCGGGAAAACCCTCTCTTATCTTATCCCTGGCATTGCCATCGCTCGCGACGAGCAAAAAACGCTGGTGGTGAGCACGGCGAACGTGGCGCTGCAGGATCAAATCTACAGCAAAGACTTGCCGCTGCTGCGCAAAATCATCCCGGAGCTGAAGTTTACCGCCGCCTTCGGTCGCGGGCGTTACGTCTGTCCGCGCAACCTCGCCGCGCTCTCCACCGATACCGCCGCCCAGGGAGACCTGCTGGCGTTTCTCGACGACGAGCTGACGCCGAACAGCAAAGAGGAGCAGCAGCGCTGCGCGAAGCTTAAGGCGGACCTCGACAGCTACAAGTGGGACGGCCTGCGCGACCACACCGACCAGGCTATCGATGACGGCCTGTGGGCGCGCCTCAGCACCGATAAAGCGAGCTGCCTTAACCGCAACTGCCACTACTACCGGGAGTGCCCGTTCTTCGTGGCGCGCCGTGAAATTCAGGAGGCGGAGGTGGTGGTGGCCAACCACGCGCTGGTGATGGCGGCGATGGAGAGCGAATCGGTATTGCCGGAGCCGAAAAACCTGCTGCTGGTGCTGGACGAAGGCCATCATCTGCCGGATGTCGCCCGCGACGCGCTGGAGATGAGCGCGGAAATCACCGCCCCCTGGAACCGTCTGCAGCTCGATCTTTTCTGCAAGCTTATCGCCACCTGCATGGATCAATTCCGCCCAAAAACCGTGCCGCCGCTGGCCGTGCCGGAGCGTCTCGCCGACCATTGCGAACAGGTGTATGAGCTTATCGCTTCACTCAACCGCATCCTCGCGCTTTATTTACCGCCGGGCGAAGAGAGCGAGTTCCGCTTCCCGATGGGCGAGCTGCCCGAAGAGGTGATGGTGATTTGCCAGCAGCTGGCGAAGCTCACCGACACGCTACGCGGTCTTGCCGAGCTGTTTTTAAACGATCTGAGTGAAAAAACCGGCAGTCATGACATTGTGCGCCTGCATCGGGTGCTGTTGCAGATGAACCGGGCGCTCGGGCACTTTGAAGCGCAAAGCAAGCTGTGGCGGCTCTCCGCGATGGCGCAGGCTTCCGGCGCGCCGGTCACGAAATGGGTGACGCGTGAAACCCGGGAAGGGCAGCCGCACATTTTCTTCCACTGTGTTGGTATTCGCGTTAGCGATCAACTGGAAAAGCTTATCTGGCGGCAGGTGCCGCATGTGATAGTGACTTCCGCCACGCTGCGTTCGCTTAACAGCTTTAATCGGTTGCAGGAAATGAGCGGGCTTAAAGAGAAAGCGGGCGACAGGTTTGTGAGCCTCGACTCGCCGTTTAATCATATTGAGCAGGGAAAAATCGTTATTCCGCGGCTGAAGCATGAACCGCTGATGGAGCACGAGGCGCTGCATCTCGCCGAGATGGCCGCCTTTTTCCGTGCCGAACTGGCGAAGGGCGAGCATAAAGGGATGCTGGTGCTGTTCGCCAGCAACCGCGCCATGCAGACGTTTCTTTCTTACGTGACCGACCTGCGCCTGACGCTGCTGGTGCAGGGCGATCAGCCGCGCTACCGGCTGGTGGAGCTGCACCGCAAACGGGTGGAGCAGGGCGAGACCAGCGTGCTGGTAGGGCTGCAATCTTTCGCTGAAGGGCTCGATTTAAAAGGCGAGCTGCTAAGCCAGGTGCACATCCATAAAATCGCCTTCCCGCCGGTAGACAGCCCGGTGGTCGTGACGGAAGGCGAGTGGTTAAAAAGCCTCAACCGCTACCCCTTTGAAGTGCAAAGCCTGCCTGCCGCCTCGTTTAACCTGATTCAGCAGGTCGGCAGGCTTATTCGTAGCCACGCCTGCTGGGGCGAAGTGGTGATTTATGACCGCCGTCTGCTGACGAAAAGCTACGGCAAGCGCCTGCTGGACGCGCTGCCGGTCTTCCCCATTGAACAGCCTGAAGCGCCGGAAGCGGTTAAAAAGCCGCGCCCCGTGCAGAGCGCGAGTGGCGGAAAGCGTAAAAACAGCATTGCCAGGCGACGCGGCGCTACTCGTAAGTAAAGGTCACCTGCACCACGCTTGTGAAGGTGCCAGCCGTGGCATTCCCGGTGGTAGCGACATAACGTGCGGCGAGGGGAAGCGTCACAGTGCCGTCGCTGCTGTTCACCGGGGTGGCGATTTCACTTCCTGCGCTGAGTGTCTTACTGTGGTCACCCGTACTGAGCTCAAGGCCCACGCCCGTACCCGTGCCGGTACTGGCGAAATAGTTCGGCGCATCCGCATCCGCTACGCCGTTAAAGGTACTGGTAACCTGGGTTATGGATGCCGGACAATTTGAAAGCGACATCTGAAAATCCACCCATTCTCCCGTTGCGCCCACCTGGCGAAATTGTCCTGACGTTGCCTTGCCCATATTCACACTGGCGTTTTGGCTGCCGCTGTCCACCACGCAGGTTGAACCTAGAATATTGCCGGTCACTCTGATTGCTACCGAATCGGCGCAGGCGTAATGGGCGGCGCAAGGCAATAAAAAAAGAAGTAATAATTTTTTCATGTATGCTCAAACCTATTGATACGCGATGGTAATAATCACTGCCGCATTGGCGCTGCCTGGCGTGACATCGTGAGACGTCTGGTAATAACGAATGCCGGCCGGCAGGGTCAGCCTTTTATCGGTAAGCGACAGCGGCGGATAGTAGCCACTAAAATAATTTATCGTCGCGTTATTAACCTGCATTTGGATACCTATACCTGTGGCGCTGTCAGGCGTATCGTCGAGTTTCATTACATCCTGCTGGCCGCTCATAATCCCTTCTGCGCCTGTAATACGATACTGAATCATGGTGTCCCTATCACAGCTAATATTCACGTCAAAGTTATGCCATGGCGTCGCAGTGCCTGGTCCGGTAAATTGTGAAGCAGGGATATCGCCTAAATTTACCACTAAGCTTTTGGGATCAACGGAACAGGAAACCGTATTCGGAGACAAATAAACGTTGTAATAAGCTGTACTGTTATTGGCAATTTTTTCCGCGTTGTAAATTTTAAAGACAAAGCTGCTGTTGGCGCTGTTTAAATTGCCTTCGCCTATTTGTTCTGCGGTTTTTACCAGCGCCAGATTGGTTGTTGCCATAAAAGATTTATTACTGTCGAGTTTATAAATAGGGGTGTTTCTCGAGTCGCAGTTTTCGCCTTTCCCTGTAACGCGTTTCCATTGATCGTTATAAAGAGTAACGCCGATACCGGCAATGCCCGTGGCATAAACACCCGGCATTCCGGGCACCTCTTCGCCTGAGCCGTTAAAACAGGCGATAAGAATTTCACCGCTGCGGTCGGTTGTGCAACTCACGTTAAAATTTACTGCTCTTTCCGTCCCCGCTATGACATCCCCAATTTCGGTAGAAGTTGAGATTGTTAAATTATAGATACCCTGGGACATAGGCAGTTGCCTGGTGCTGCAGGCCGCGTTGGCGTGCGGAATAAATAATAGTGAGCTCGCCAGTAAACACAGGGAGAAAAAGTAGCGGATAAATTTCATCATGACTCTCCGGCGCCGTTAATTAAGAACATTGCGCAGTGACGGTAATAACAGGGCTGCCCTGAGTTTTCTCCGGCAGATGATAATGTGCGCTGCAATGCTGGTTGTCCGCGGTGCCCCATGAGGCGGTTAACAACGCGTCTGGTTTAATCCCGGTCAGGTAAACCTGGCCTTCATCGCCAACAATAGCAGCTTCGTTTTGCTCGCCGTTCGCCACGGAAGCGCCAAACGGCACGGGATGACCGTCGGCGCGCAGCAGCGTCATCAGCACCCGGTTGCCTACACGCGTATCGAAGCTGGCGCGCACCACCGCTCCCCTTGTGGGGGTTACGGTTTGCGCGGCATGGGTGACGTCCGCCCCGTCAGGCAGCGTCTCGGTATTCAGCGCAATGGTGTTGCGCCGCCAGGGGCTGGCGTAGGGCACAATGGCATAACCGCGATAATCCGTTTTGACGCCGCTCTGGTTAGCAATCGCGGTGCCGCTGGCGCCTGGCGCTTCCACCAGGGCGAAGGTTTCTCCCAGCGGCTGCCCGAGCGTGACGCCATGGCGATGCGCGACGAGGCCGCCGCTCACGCCGTAGTTGATCTGCCGCTGGGTTTGATCCTGGGAGTAGCCGGCGTTCAGTTCGCCGTAAGTTCCGCGATAGTCGGCGTTCAGGCTGGTGGCGTTGCTGCTGCCGTCATGGCTTATACTCTGCTGAACGCCCCAGTTCAGGTTATTATCGGCAAGCGCCGAGCCGTTCAGCCCCAACGTTTGCGCGCTGCCTTCTTTACTGCTGTTCAGGCTATAGCTGGCCCAGGTATTGCTCATCCAGCCATCTAACGGGACCGATACATTCAGTGAGATGATTTGCTCATTGTTTTTGGCCGTGCTGTCATCATTGAGCAACTGCGTATTCTGGCTGAGGCTATAGTTGAAGCCGAAGCTGATGCCGTGCCAGCTGTTGCTGTAGCCAGCCCCGAGCGACGTTTGCGTCTGCTGGTCCCAGTATTGTTCTTTCACCAGGCTCAGATTCAGCGACCCCAGCGTTTCGCCGAGCTCCTGATTAAGCGTTATCTCCTGGCGGCTTCGCCGTCTGTCAGGCGTATTCCACTGGTTGTCGCTGCGGTAGGAATCCAGGGTCTCCTGAAGCGTATAAAATCCTGAGGTATTGTAGCGATAACCCGCGACAGCCAGAGACGTGCCAGTGCTGGCGATATCTTTGCTATAGCGCATGCGCCATGAGCGTCCGTTCTGCGCTTCATCATGGAAGGGCTGCGACTGCGCCGAGATGAGATCGACGGAAAACGCGCCCCAGTCCCCCAGGCTTTTGCCCACTCCCAGCGCCAGCGCCCGATAATATTTGCTGTACTGAATGCCACCATAGGCGGTAAAACCACGCGGCAATCCATAGATGGTTGCCCCTTGCACAAACGGCGTTTCGGCAACCTCCTCGTCATAAGAGCGATATTTGCCCCCCGTCAGGCTGTATTTCAGATGGCCTTCACGCTGCAATACCGGTACGGATGCGTAGGGCACGACGAAATGCTGCTCGCTGCCGTCGGTTTCTTTGACGGTAACGCTAAGATCGCCGCTGCTGCCGGACGGATAAAGGTCATCTATTTCAAACGCACCGGGCGCTACGGTGTTCTGATAAATCACGTAACCGTTCTGGCGAATCGTTACCTGCGCATTGCTGTTGGCTATGCCGCGCACCACAGGGGCGTAGCCGCGCAGGCTGTCCGGCAGCATGTCATCATCCGAGGCAACCTGGGCGCCGGTGAAAGGAATGCTGTCAAACACATCGGCAGGCGAACTGCTCTGGCCCAGCACCAGTTCGCTGCCGAGCTTGCGTAGGTCGCGCTGCAAATAGGTATAAACGGACGAAAAGTCGGACTGGGTATCCGCACCGCTGCTGTTACGATTCCAGGTGGAGTAGTTACGCAGTCGCCAGGGGCCAACGTTAAAGCCAGGGCGCAGGTTCAGATAAGCGCTCTCGCTGTCCGGTCTGCCTTTTTCCAGCGAATGGATGAGGCTGCTGGAATAGCTGTAATTGAGCAGCAGCGCCGTTATTCCCTCATCAAGCTCGTCCGGGGCGATGGCATCGCGCGCCGTCTGCTCCATTGCGCTTTGCGGAATACTGAGCAGAAGTTGCTGGCGGTTAGCGATAAAGGTAGCGCTGGCAGCGGGAATAACGTTGAGCGTGGCGCAGCCATTCTGCTCAGTCAATTCGCTGAATTTATCCGTCGCCACGCCAAAGCTTTTCAGCGCGCTTATGCTCAGACATGGCGCGAGAATAGCATTGCCGCTGGCATCGTTAGCCAGAAAAAAATCGACGTCCCGGCTCGCTATTTTTTGGTTATTCACCAGAATATCGACCTTATATTTCCCAGGTGAGAGGCCAGGCCCTTTTTCATAAAGAGAAAGGTCAGGTCTTTCCTGGCTATGCTCGCCATCATCAAGCAGCGCCGGGTTGAAATAATCGTCACCCCAGGCCTGCCCTGATGATACTCCCAGTGCCAGGCACTGTAAGGAGATCAACAAGGCCAGATGGCGAATGCGTATTTTGTTCATCCGTCTGCCTTTGTTGTGTGACATGATTATTCCTGAAATAAAAATTATTTCTTGTGAAGAAAATTAACTAAGGTAGTGGATTCAGAAAGCGGTTTTCCATTCTTTACTGATGTTGCCGTAGTCATTAATAATTTTCCAGGCAACTGTGTTGCTGTTAATATTGGCGGGGATATCGAATCGCGTTTCGCTTTTTGGCGCCGCATAGCCAATTTTTGGCAATTTTTTTCCGCCTAAGGTGATGGACTGAAAATTCATATAATAAGGCGTGTCGTTGTTGACTATCAGAGCATTACCGCTTCTGCGCCATTTTAAATCTTTTGCCACCTCTTCTGGTTTGCCGTTTATAGCTGCAGGGCGGTAGATTAATTTAATCCGGGTTTTTATGGCGATCTGCAATGTATTCTGTTCTTGTTGCTTCACTGTTGACGGAATCGATTTTACGTTCAGCCAGTAAAGCGATTCCCGATCCTGCGGCAAATTTGTGCCAGTATAAATGACACGCAGAACGTTATCCTGCTTTGCATTGAGGCGAAAAAGCGGTGGCGTCACTAAAAAAGGCGCCCGGGCGCCATCGGTAGAATCAATCGAGGTCTGGATTAAATAATTAATATCATCAGAGTTAGAGACGGTGAGCGAGCTTTCTTTTTTATCGCCTGGATAAATCAGGCGGGTGCCGCCGACTACCACGCCTGCCTGAGCTGCGGTGGTGGCCATTAATAACGCTGAAACGATAAATAACTTACGCATGGTGAACTCCAGTTATTAAAATAAGGATATTAGCCACCGGGTGGTGACTAATATCCGGCGGTGAGATCAGTTATAAGTAACGGTAAAGGTCGAGGTGGAATCCGCTTTTCCAGCAGTAACGGAGGCGGCGGTCTGAATATAGCGCGCGCCAAACGCCAAATCGTTGGTTTCGGAGCCAGACTTCAGCGTGTAATCCGCAGAGGCGGTATAAAGATCAAGCGGCGAACCGGAAGAGTCAAGCAACTGAATGCCTACACCGCTTGCCACTCCGGTGCCGCTGGTTAGCGCCAGCACTTTATCGTTGTCGCTGTTTGCGGTACCGCCAAAGGTAATTGAAGCCGCAGTCGCCGTTGCCGGGCAGTTTTTCAGCTGCAGAGCGAAGCTGGTAGGCGTTGCGGCCGAGCCAACGCCGGTAAACACAGTTTTGGAAATTTTCCCTAAGTTCACCTGCAGTGGGCTGCTCAGGGTATTCACCACCTCACAAGCGGAATCAAGGATTTCACCGGTAAAGTTCACCTGGCCTTCGCCTGTAGAGACGGCGAATGCAGAGACTGAGCAGCTTGCTATCCCGGCAATGACTGTACTTAACACAATATTTTTCATCATCAATCCTGAATTAAGAAGTAAGCAGCGCCTTAAATATCTAAGGCATGAATTATTTCGCCATTAAATATGCTATTGGTGTATTAGTTGTTCAATTTATGAACTCTAAACTATTCTTTTAGTGAATAAGTAACGTGTAATTAACTTGTTAATTTTATTGATTTGGTGCTACGGCGATAAAATAAAGTGAGTATCAGGCGCTTGTAATATAAGGTTTTTACCCTGTATTGTGCGCAGAGGCAGACAAGCACGCGTCAGAGCATAAACAGCAATGGGTTACGCCGGAATAATTCACCGTATTTATATTTAGGCGATGAGAGAGGAGAGAAAAATGGACTACCGTGCGATTATCAAAGAGATCGGCCGGGGAAAGAACCACGCACGTGACCTGGACTACGAAAGCGCACGTGCTCTCTATAACCATATGCTCAACGGCGAGGTGCCGGACCTGGAAATGGGCGGCATCCTGATTGCGCTGCGCATTAAAGGCGAGGGCGAAGCTGAAATGCGCGGCTTTTATGAAGCGATGCAGCAGCACACCTGGCGCCTGACGCCGCCGGTAGCGCGTCCTATGCCTGTCGTCATCCCAAGCTATAACGGCGCGCGAAAGCAGGCGAACCTGACGCCATTGCTGGCGATGCTGCTAAGCCGGCTTGGCTTTCCGGTCGTGGTGCATGGCGTAAGCGAAGATCCGACACGGGTGCTGACGGAAACCATCTTTAACCTGATGGGCATTGAAGCAACGCATCATGCAGGCCAGGCGCAGGCGAAGCTTGAGAGCCATCGTCCTGTCTATATTCCGGTAAGCACGCTCTGTCCGCCGCTGGAAAAACAGCTTGGCATGCGCTGGCGGCTGGGGGTGCGCAACAGCGCCCATACGCTGGCGAAACTCGCCACGCCGTTTGCTGAAGCCAGCGCGTTGCGGCTTTCCAGCGTTTCACACCCGGAATATGTTGGCCGGGTCGCCGCCTTTTTTGCCGATATCGGCGGGCGCGCGTTACTGATGCACGGCACGGAAGGCGAAGTTTATGCGAATCCGCAGCGTTGCCCGCAGATAACGTGGATTGATGAGGCGGGTGAGCGGGTGCTGTGCGAACGTCACACCCAGACCAGCGCAGAAGCCTTACCCGCGTCGAAAGAGGCGGAGGTGACCGCGCGCTGGACCGAGCGCTGCGCCGCCGGGCTTGAGCCGGTGCCGGAAGCGATTAAAACCCAGCTTGCCTGCTGCCTTGTGGCGACGGGAGAGGCGGCGGATATGGATGCGGCGCGGGTAAAAATCAACGAGACGTTCTGATACGCATAAAAAAGCCCGCGGCAGAAGCAGCGGGCAAAAGGGTAACAACAGGGGTAATACAGAGTCAGAGTTGAGGGTAAATCAGTTGTAGATAACCGCCGTGCCGCTGAGTTTATTGTTGTTGTTGGCTGAGGTGATGCTGTAAGCCTTCGCGCCTGCCGCTTCGGCTTTGGCAGCCAGACGGGCTTCCAGACCATCAAGGGTCGTTGCGCCGGTTGCCGAGACCACGCCGATTTTATGCAAGTTCTGTGCGTCGGCAGGGTTAACGGCCTGGGCGGCAAAAGCGCTGGAAACGGTGGTCAGGAGGAGGGCGACAGCAGCATATTTAACGGTTTTCATACTATTTTTCTCGAAGTTTATTCTGTTATGAGGACATTGTTCCGTCGATGTGTTTATTATTGACGTTGAAGGCGAAATATTAAATCGAAGAGAATTGACAGGGTTGTTCTAAAAATTTGAATTATCGCTAATATCTTTGTTAATCAATTATCTACCCCGCAAGAAAACAGGATTTTTTCACGTCTGCGTCTCGCAAAGCGTAACAGCACGCTTCGCCCTCTCTTTTGTTAACCCAATGTGTCAGCGGTAGCTTATGCCAGACAGACGAAGCCCGCCTTGAGGCGGGCCTGGAACGTAACGATTATTTATAAATGGTGGCAGTGCCGTACATCTGATTTTCGCCGCCAGCCGATTCCACTTTATAGGCTCTGGCGCCTTCCTGGCGCGCTTTTTCCGCCAGTTTATCTTCCAGGTCGTCCAGCGACAGGGCGCCTTGTGCGGAAACGGTGCCCGCCGGGCGCAGCTGCTGGTTAGTATTGTCCAGCATTTGCGGTGCGGAGAACGCGGAAAAAGAGAGCGTGGCGAAAGCCAGACCGGCGCAGAGCGATAGCAATGTTTTCATTTTGACCTCCTCCCGGGAGAGACGAGAACACAACGTAGCTTTCTAAGTGTAGGAGGGGCTTGCATAGCCATCGGCGCAAAAAATTGATGGACTTATGCTTATTTTTTGAACGATATATCTTTAGGCAGTTTTACAAATCAACCACATACAGGTGATTGTATTGTCAGGCTTTTATCTGAACCGGTAAAAGAACAACAGCAGGCCCGGGCGTGCGCTGTAAAAGGGTTTACAGGCATTTACCTTACCCCTGAGAGCAGGGCCTGTGTTGAGACGTAAAAAGAAAGGGTAGGTTTAAGAAAGGGCGCCGTTCTAGATAGCGCGCTAACGCAGCTGGCTGTCTTTCGAACCGCGGCGGTTATACGGTGAAAAGCGCTGACGGTGTTCG
Organism: Franconibacter pulveris DSM 19144; assembly: GCA_000621185.1. GTDB lineage: Bacteria > Pseudomonadota > Gammaproteobacteria > Enterobacterales > Enterobacteriaceae > Franconibacter > Franconibacter pulveris. The sequence goes on along the minus strand of KK211221.1, from coordinate 334,623 downwards.
TCCTGCTTTTGCTGGCAGTTAACGCACAAGTGAACGCCGGGGATGGCTTTACGCCGGGCCTCGGGGATCGGCTCATCGCACATCTCACAAAATTCCAGGCTTTCGCCCTTCGGCAGATCGCGCCGCGCCCGCGCTACAGCATCTTCTATGGTGCTGTCGATTTGATCCTGCACTGCGCTGTCGTTTGCCCAACCTGAAGCCATAAGACCTCCTGAATCGTTAAGCAGAACACTAATTATAGCAAAACGAGGGGGGTTCTGCTGAGAAAAGCCCGCCGCGGCGGGCTTTAGCGCGGTTAGCGGGCGTCCGGGCGCACGAGGTCGAAGCGCTGCGCTTCGTCAATGGCGTAGTAGGCGCTGGGGCCGCCGGCGCGTAAAACCGGTTGCGCTTTTGCGGTCTGGTAGATGCCGTTTTCCAGCAGCGTTTCGTCAATGTGAACCGCCACCACTTCGCCCAGCACCAGCCACGAATCTATGGGCTCGCCATTGGCGGAGGTCAGCTGGATGCACTGCGAAAGCCGGCACTCGAAATTCACCGGGCTTTCCGCCACGCGCGGCGCTTTCACCAGACGCGACGGCGCAGCGGTTAAGCCCGCTCGCGCAAACTCATCCTCGCCCCGGGGCAGGGTGGCGGAGGTTTCGTTCATCGGCACTGCCAGCGCGCGGGTGGTCAGGTTCCAGACAAACTCTTTGGTCTCCACGATATTCTGCACGCTGTCTTTCCAGCCGCTGCTGGCGAAGCCGATGATCGGCGGACGGTAATTAAAACAGTTAAAAAAGCTGTACGGGGCCAGGTTACGTTGCCCGTCGGCGTTAAGCGAGGCAATCCAGCCGATGGGGCGAGGGCCGACGATGGCGTTCAGCGGGTCGTGCGGCAGGCCGTGGCCGCGAGCAGGTTCATAGTAATAACGTTTTTCCGACATAGCGCGCTCCTGTAAACAAAAAAACTATCATAGCCGGAGAGGCAAATTTTCCCCCACTTATTTACCGCCCTGGCCGCAGCAGGTATCTTACGCGCCCACACAGGAGAAAGCCGATGAACCGTAAACCGGGCCTGCACCCCCGCAACCGTCACCACAACCGCTATGACTTCGCCGCGCTTAAGCAGAGCTGCCCGGCGCTTGCTGATTATGTGCGCCTCTCGCCGCTGGGCGAAGAGACGGTCGATTTTGCCGATCCGCAGGCGGTAAAGACGCTTAACAAGGCGCTGCTGGCCCACTTTTACGGCGTGCAGCACTGGGATATTCCTGAAGGCTTTCTCTGTCCGCCTGTACCGGGCCGGGCGGATTACATCCACCACCTGGCGGATCTGCTCGCTGAAGGTAACGGCGGGGCGGTGCCTGCGCAGGTGAGCGTGCTGGATGTCGGCGTTGGCGCGAACTGCATTTACCCGCTTATCGGCCAGCATGAGTATGGCTGGCGTTTTACCGGCAGCGAAACGCACGACGAGGCGTTTCGCAGCGCGCAGGCGATTATTGCGGCGAACCCAGGGCTGAGCCGGGTCATCCGCCTGCGCCGTCAAAAACAACCGGACGCCATCTTTGAAGGCATTATTCATAAAAACGAACTGTATGATGCCACGCTCTGCAACCCCCCGTTCCACGATTCGGCGCAAAGCGCGCAGGCGGGCAGCGAACGCAAACGCCGCAATCTTGGGCTTACGGGCGCCGACCTGAATTTCGGCGGCCAGCAGCAGGAGCTGTGGTGCGAAGGCGGCGAAGTGGCCTTCATCAGCAAAATGATTGCCGAGAGCCAACGCGTCGCCCGTCAGGTGCTGTGGTTTACCTCGCTGGTTTCGAAAGGCGATAACCTGCCCGCGCTCTATCGCGCGTTACAGCAGGCGGGAGCCGTCAAGGTCGTGAAGAAAGAGATGGCGCAGGGTCAGAAGCAGAGCCGCTTTATCGCCTGGAGTTTCCAGAACGACGCCCAGCGCGAACGCTGGGCCCAGAGCCGTTTTCGTTAATCACACTTTCGGGTCGGCAGGCGGCAGCACGCCGCCGTTGCCGCCCATGGCCGCATCCTGCGCTCTCGCCGCCTGGGCTGCATCGGGCGCAGGCTGAACCATCTGCACCGTTTGTACCGGCGGGCGCACGCCTGCGAGATCGAAGTGTTTCTTCACCATGCCGTCCAGCGCGAAGCGCACCGTCCACTGCTTAAGCGGCTGTGTGGTGAAGGTGACGCGAATGGTAAACGCGGTATTGGTCAGGCCCACGATGCCGGCAAAATTCGGCTCGCCAATCACCAGCATGCGAATGTCCTCCCTTTCCATCAACTCTTCAACGGCGGCATGCAGCGCCCGGTTGGCTTTCTCCGTGTTTTCATGCCTGTCGACATCGTAGTTCGCCACAAAAGAGCCAATACCGCGCACGAAGTTAGCGAACGTGGTGATAGAGGACCACGGAATGATGTGGTAAGCGCCGGTATCCTGGCGTACCCCGACCGAGCGAATCGACATCCGCTCGACCGTACCGGTGAGCGGCCCGATGGTCACCAGGTCGCCGGTATTCATGCCGTTTTCAAACTGAATGAATATGCCGGTAATGATGTCTTTTACCAGCGTTTGCGAACCAAACGACACCGCCAGGCCGAGCGCCCCTGCGCCTGCCAGCAGCGGGGCGATATTCACGCCGATTTCTGAAAGCACAATCATCACCGTAATGGTGCTGATGATCACCGCCAGCGCGTTGCGAAACAGCGTCAGCAGGGTGCGGGTGCGGGCGCTTGGCATCGGACGGCCATGAATGTCCGACGCCAGCCGGCTCTCAATCAGGCTCGCCAGCAGCGTCCAGCCTACGGCGGAGAAGAAGAGAATCAGCAGGATGCGGATGAGAATATCCACCGTTTTCTCGCCCGCGCCGCGCGTGATCCACTGCCAGAAATCGAACAACCCCCACGCGTTTAACAGCAGCATGACGGCCACGCAGACGGTCAGAATACGCGCCAGCTTCAGCGATACGGATAGCCAGCCGTTGATCCTCTTTTGCAGCATCGGGTAGTTGCGCTGCACTTCTGGCGACAATGTGATGGTTTTTTGCAGCCAGCGCGACAGCACGCCGGAGATGAACGCCGCCACGCTGATGATGGCGAGACTTTTCAGTGAAGCGCCCATCATAAATTTCAGGCTGTTGCCCGGGTCAAACAGCGAGAAGAAGAAGAGCACAATGAAATAAGCGCTGGCGATCCAGTGCCAGACCAGCGCAAAGGCGCGGATAAACAGGCTGAAGAAGGCGAGGGAGCGGTCCGCCAGCTGGATCAAATCCTGCTGGATTTCGCGCTTATTATGGAAAATGAGCCACAGCGCCCAGAGCGTAATGGTCAACATAATGACCACGTTCGCCAGCGCCCCTGTCTGCACGTTGATCTGCGCCGAGATAATCGGCACCGCCACCAGCAGCCCGTAACCAATCAGGCTGCTCAGGCCGCTTAAGCGCGTGTTCCAGTAGCGGGCGCTGGCGTCGCTAATGCCAAAGGGCCGCAGGGTCGGCACGCGCGGGCAAAAGATAAGTCGCAGGATGGCTTTAAAAAACTCAATAAGCGCGAACGCGTTAAGAAAAAGCCCCTGCTGGCGGGCAATGGTGCGGCTGCCGGCGTTCATCAGGTCGATAAACAGTTGCCCTAAAAAGAGCGTCAGCGCCAGGAGCGCCAGGTCGATGATGAACGCCAGCACAATCATGACCGGCAGTTGAAGCCAGTTGGCGCGGTTCGTGTTCTTACGCCTTCCCCACTCGCCCATTTTGCGATAAAGCGGTATGGCGCAGGCGCGAAGCGTCCAGTAAAAAGCAAAGACCGAGACCGCCAGCATGGTGAAATGGGTGAGGGCGTTGAGAAAGGTCTTCTGATTAAAAGCCTTGTGCGGCGCGCCGGTGATGTTGCGGTAGAGCTGGGCGAAGCGGCTGGAGAATTCGCCGCCGTAGTGACGGCTCACTTCCGTTACGTTCTCCAGCACCGTTTTCTCCTCTTCCTCCTCAACCGGCGGCGTGATGGCTGGCGTGGCTTTGTTTGCAGGCGTTGTCGAGGCCTGCCGGAGCTGGCTGATTAATTCGTTACGGGATTTTTCATTCTCCAGCACGTCCGCAAGCGCAGCGTAAGCGGCTTTCTTTTTCTCCGCGTCCGGCTCCGGCGATGCGGTCTGGCTGGTGTGCGTAGAGGAAGCGGCAACGGCAGCAGCAGGCAGGCTAACCGCCTGAGCAGAAAAGCTAAAGACGCTGACGAGCAGCAACACAATCCACGGCACGGCATACTCCGGATGAGAAAGTTAGGAAGCAAAGAAGATAAGTATAGTGTTCCGGCAAACGAGCCGAGGAAATGGGGAGTTTTCTGGCGCGAAACACTGCGTACCGACGCCAAAATTTATGAACTCTGCGCGGCCCTGAGATTGCGCTTCTGCGGGGGGATAAGCGAAGCGTCGCCCGCCGTTATTACACAAAGCAAGCGAAACCGGGTAAACGCGTAAGGCCAGCATCAGAAATAAAAAACCCTCTCGGATGAGAGGGTTTGCCTTAGCAGAAAACCTTACGAAACGTGCTGCAGGAACTCCTGCAAACGCGCGCTGGGCGGGTTCTCGATAAGCGCCTGCGGGTTGCCGTCTTCGGCAATGCGGCCTTTATCAATAAAGATGAGGCGCGAGGCCACCTTCTCGGCAAAGCCGATTTCGTGGGTCACGATAACCATTGTCATGCCTTCTTCCGCCAGATCCTGCATCACTTTCAGTACTTCGTGGCGCAGTTCCGGGTCGAGCGCCGAGGTTGGCTCATCGAACAGCATCATCTTCGGTTTCACCGCCAGCGCACGGGCAATCGCCACGCGCTGCTGCTGGCCGCCGGAAAGTTCGGAAGGGTAGTGGTGCGCGCGCTCGGCGAGTCCCACTTTCGCCAGCAGCTCTTTCGCCAGCTTTTCCGCCTCTGCTTTAGACGCGCCACGCACGCGAACCGGGCCGAACATCACGTTCTCCAGCGCCGTCAGGTGCGGGAAGAGATAAAACTGCTGGAACACCATGCCCGCTTCCTGACGGATCAAGCGCTCGTCCACTTTCGGGTCGTTCACTTTCAGGCCATCGACGATCAGGTCGCCGCTGGTTATCTCTTCCAGCTTATTAATGCAGCGCAGCAGCGTGGATTTACCGGAGCCGGACGGCCCGATAATGACCACCACTTCGCCCTGCTTAATGTTCAAATCGATATTGTGCAGCACCTGGGTTTGGCCAAAGTGCTTCGAGACATTCTTAAATTCAATCACAGGATTTTCATCCTTCTTTCCAGACGACGCAGAATAAAGCTCAGTACCAGGGTGATAATCAGGTAGATAACCGCAACGGCGCTCCAGATTTCCAGGGCGCGGAAGTTGCCGGCGATAATCTCCTGGCCCTGACGGGTCAGTTCGGCGACGCCAATAACAATAAACAGCGACGTATCTTTAATGCTGATAATCCACTGGTTGCCGAGCGGCGGCAGCATACGGCGCAGCGCCAGGGGGAGGATCACATGGCGAATCGTCTCCCGGCGGGAGAGACCCAGCGCCAGGCCCGCCTCGCGAAAGCCCTTATGGATAGAGAGCACCGCGCCGCGGGTGATTTCCGCAATATACGCCCCGGAGTTGATCATGATAGTCACTACCGCCGCCGTGAACGGATCGATGCGCAGATCGTTGAACGCCATCGGCAGGGCGAAGTAGATAAACATCACCTGCACGACAATCGGCGTGCCGCGGATCACTTCGATAAATACCAGGGCGATATGGTTGGCTATCCAGCCGCCAAAGCTGCGGGCGAAACCGGCCACCAGACCGATTATCAGACCGCCGACCAGACCGAGGACCGAAATCCACAAGGTCATTTTGGCGCCTTCAAGCAAGAGGGGAATGGCAGGCCAGATGGCGCTCCAGTCAAACTGCATGATGATTTCCTGTGTTACCGTGGTTCAAAAACAGCAGGGGCGAAAGCCGCCCCTGACTGAGTGCTTATGGCTTTAAGAATAATTATTTCGGTTCAGTGCCGAACCATTTTTTATAGATTTCGTTATAGGTGCCGTTCTCTTTCAGCGTTTTCAGCGCGCCGTTAACTTTGGTACGCAGGTCATCGCTGCCTTTCGGGAAAGCGATGCCGTACTGCTGGCCCGCCAGAGAGTCGCCTACCGCTTTAAACTGACCATTGCCAGCCGTTTTGATGAAGTAAAGGATGTTCGGCGTATCGTGCAGCACGGCGTCAGCACGGTTGGTGCCAAGCTCCATATATGCGTTGTCGATGTTCGGGAACTGACGCAGATCTTTGGTTTTAATATTCGCTTTCGCGTAGTCAACGGAACCGGTGCCGCTCTTCACCGCCACCACTTTGCCGTCGAGATCTTTAACGCTTTTTACGTCGTTATTGTTCGCTTTGACCATCACCAGCAGGCCGCTGTTGTAGTAGCCATCAGAGAAGTCGATCGCTTTTTTGCGCTCTTCAGTGATGGTGATGCCCGCCAGCGCCAGGTCTACGTTTTTGGTTTGCAGCGCCGGGATAATGCCGCTGAAATCCATCGGCTTTAAGGTGTAGTCAAGCTTCAATTCTTTCGCGATAGCGGCCCACAGGTCCACGTCGAAGCCGACATATTTGTCGCCCTGTTTGAATTCAAACGGAACGAACGCCGTATCGGTCGCCACGACCAGTTTATCCGCAGCCTGGGAAGAGACCGCGAAAGCCAGGGTAAGTGCAGCCAGTGAAACTTTAAAAACAGACTTCATAGCATTTCCTTTTTTAATCCACGGGGCGATCCCCTGCGAGACGGGTGCAGTATGAAAAAATCGTGCCAGTTTTACAACCCACTGTTTTTCCAGCTGTAAGAAAAACAATCATTGCACCAGGAACAGAACTGGAACGACCTTTTGCACCACAATGAGGCACCAAAATAGTGCGCGACGGTCAGGTCGCAAGGGTTGAGCATTATTAGCGCAGATTACGGTTTGAAAACAATCGTTACTTAACGATTGTGTGAGGGGTTAGTTACAAAAAAATAACGGATAGGGGGAATGTGAAACAAAAGCCTGCACTTAGTTAGTGCAAAGGTAAAAAAAAGCCCCTTCCCGATCGGGAAAGGGCATAAGCAGAGCGTCTGGCTTATTCGATGTTGGATTCAATAAACCACAGGAATTTATCCAGGTCGCGGGAGGCCGCGGTGAAGATATCTGCCGTATCTTCGTCTTTCGCTTCGCTGATCGCTTTACGAACATCGTTCGCCACAATAGCGTAGCGGTCGGCCAGCGCTTTCAGGTGCTCCTGCACGGTGTGGATATCAAGCGGGTAGCTTTGCAGCGGAGTCTTGCTGTTCACGACCTGCGTGGTGCCCAGAGCGACGCCGCCCAGCTGTACGGCACGTTCAGCGATGGTATCCAGGTGTTCGGTCAGCGTGGTGCGGAAACCGTCCAGCATTTCATGAACGCCGATGAAGTTAGCACCGCGCATATTCCAGTGAGCCTGTTTGGTGATCAGCGACAGATCGATAAACTGAACAACCTGACGATTGAGCAGCTCGATGGTGGCTTTCTTGTCTTCATCTGCTACATCGTTACGGGTGTAGAGCAGATCAGAACCTTTAGATTTAACCAGTTTAGCGGTACTCATAATCATATCCTCTTGATGTTGGTGTCCCAATCAATTTACCGGAAATAAGTATAGCATCGGTTCCCCGACCTGCAGGTTTGGATATACCTATTGGTTAAATAGCAGAAGCTAAGTTGCTTTTAATTTTTTTATAATCAAATGTTTACCGTGTTTTTTGCAGATGAATCTTAATTCCGTCAGCAACATAAGTTCATATTCTTATTATTTATTGATCTACAACAAACCTGGCAGGAAATATAAGTTGCTTAAGCGGGGGAAATTATTTTCGCCCGTCAGCGAGGCGGGCGAAAATAAATAAGAAAGGTTAATTGATATCAACCTCTTTGAGCTGCGTTTCGCGGCGAAGGGTAAGCGTCGATCCAACGGAGGCGACGATTATCGACAATAGCGCCAGCCACTGCGTCAACGTCAGGCTTTCGCCCAGAAACACCATACCGGAGATCGCCGCAAGCCCTGGCTCCATACTCATTAGCGTACCGAAAGTACGGGTGGGTAAACGCGTTAGCGCAATCATTTCAAGAGAGTAGGGCAGCGCGGTGGAAAGCACCGCAACGCCAAGCCCCAAAGGCAGCAGCGACCAGTGCCACAGCGCCTCGCCCGCCTGCAAAGCGCCAACAGGCACAAAAATCACTGCGGCGATAAGCGAGCCTAACGCCACGGTCGCCGGGCCATGATCCGCGCCGGCGCGCTGGCCGGTCAGAATATAAAGCGCCCAACAAGCGCCTGCGCCCAGGGCGCAGGCGGCGCCAAACAGGTCGACATGGGCGACATCTTTACCGAGCGGCAGCAGAAACCACAGCCCCAGCACCGCCAGAATGACCCAGACAAAATCGATGGGTCTGCGCGAGCCAAACAGCGCGACCGCCAGCGGCCCGGTAAACTCCAGCGCCACCGCAATGCCAAGCGGCACCGTATTAATCGCCAGATAAAACAGGTAGTTCATCGCGCCCAGCGACAGGCCGTAGCAGAGCAAAGGCAAGCGCTGCGATTTCGTAAAGCGCAGGCGCCACGGCTTGAAGACGATAACCAGAATAAGGGTGCCCAGCGCGAGACGCAGCGCGGTAACGCCGGGCGCACCGACCAGCGGAAAAAGCGATTTAGCAAGTGAGGCGCCGCTCTGAATTGAAATCATAGCGACCAGTATTACTACTATGGGCATCCAGACGGGCATTTTGCGGGGCAACGTAGGCATCCTGTTCCTGTCAATTTTTGTCAGTGATAAGTAAAAGCCTGAGTTTAAGCGAAATAAAACGCTGCCGGTTGAACTTTTATTGAAAAATCACGCCGGGAAAATCGCTACCATGGCCGCCGTATCGCTCATTATTTCTCCATTCCCATTTAGGAATAATCTGGATGATGGTTAACGCTACGGGCATCCATAATGAGGCCCACGTGTTAAAACGCTGGATATTGAACAAGATAGGAGCATATGGAAATGTTCTGTTACACCAAAAGACGCGTTAGACAACGCGATTCACAAAGAGTTTCTCACCCGTCTTTGGTATATTAAAAACTTAGGACTTACTTGAAGCACATTTGAGGTGGTTATGAAAAAAATTGCATGTCTTTCAGCACTGGCTTGTGTTCTGGCCGTTTCCGCGGGTTCCGCTGTTGCCGGTACTGCTACCGTTTCCGGTGGCTATGCTCAGAGCGACGCGCAGGGCGTAATGAACAAAATGAACGGTTTCAACCTGAAATACCGCTATGAGTTCGATGACAGCAACCCGCTGGGCGTAATCGGTTCCTTCACCTATACCGAAAAAGATCGTACCGATAACGGCCTGTACAACAAAGGCCAGTACTACGGCCTGACTGCCGGTCCGGCTTTCCGCATCAATGACTGGGCAAGCATCTACGGCGTAGTGGGTGTTGGCTATGGTAAATTCCAGAGCACCGACTACCCGACCAAAACCAGCGACACCAGCGACTACGGTTTCTCATACGGCGCCGGTCTGCAGTTCAACCCGGTTGAAAACGTTGCTCTGGACTTCTCCTACGAGCAGAGCCGCATCCGCAACACCGATGTTGGCACCTGGATCGCAGGCGTGGGCTACCGCTTCTAATTCGCTTTGCGAAGATAAAAAATCCGCCTCACCGGGCGGATTTTTTTTGCCTGCAACATACGCGCAAAACGCTAGCGTGTTTTCGTCTCAAAAATATCGCTGCCCAGGTGATCATAGCTCACCTTATGCAGTTTAAAGTTAGTCACCCAAACCGGCCCCGCTTTTTGCGACGAGACAAACTTATATTTCGACGTAATTTCTTTTGCTTTAATCCCCGTCCACTGCGCAAAAAAGCTCAGAAAATCATTGGCTGAGCGGCGCGCTTTAATAAGGCGATGCGCGGTGTCGTCGCTTGAAAGCACCATAAAGGGCACCTGGAAATTTTGCTGAAACTTATCGTCATGCGCCAGGTACTGCACCTCTTTACCCCGCTCTTTAAAAGCCAGACCGTGGTCGGAAAAATAGACCATGGAGAAACTTTGCCCGGTGTTCTGCAACTGCTGATAAAGCTGCTCCAGCAGATGATCGGTCTGCGTGATGCTGTAAAGGTAGCAAGAGGTCTCCTTCGACTGAACGAACACCTCATATTTGCCTTGCGTGCGGTCGCAGGCCTGAGGATGCGAGCCCATCAGATGCAGCACGATAAGCTGCGGCTGCGTACGCGGCGTGGCAAAAACCTGCGACGTCATCTTTAACAGCGCTTCGTCACGGGTATTTTTATCCGCTTCGAAATCGCCGCTTTTCAGAAACTGCACTTCATCGGCGCGCTTAGCGATGCTGGCGATGGCGGTGTCGTACTCGCCAATCTGGCCCTGATTAGAGAACCACCAGGTCTGAAAACCGGCGCGATTGGCAAGCGTAACGAAGTTATCCTGATACTGCGGCTTATTGTCGAGCACGCGATTGAGCGTCAGCCCCAGCGATTTTTGTGTGGAGCCGCTTGCGGCGACGTAATCCGTAAAAAAATAGCCATTGGCGTGGCTGGCGAAAGGGGTGTTGTCCCAGTGGCCGCCAAACGCGCCGACCGCGTCGCGACGCACGCTTTCGCCAATCACCACCACATAAGTGTGGTATTTCGGCTTCGCCGCCAGCACGTTCCAGGAGTCTTTCACCTGCGACAGCGCAGCCATACGCTGCTGCTCGTCGATCACCTCTGCATTATTAACCACCACATCTTTAACAAAGCGGAACACCGGATAGCCGGTGTCTTTGAGCTTAAAGACGCCGCCATAAGCAAGGTTTTGCAGCGGCGCGACAAAAAAAGCCGCCACGCTCACCGCAAGGCAAAGATGGTCGGTAAAACGCCACGGCTGTTTTGCGGCGGGCTTGCGCCGAAAAGCGATAACGCCGAGCGCGAAGATAAACAGCGACACCAGGTAGCTGTACCACGGGAAGATGGTCAGGAGCTCGGTGGACTCTTCCATATTGGTGGAATGCAGCGCCAGCAGCGTATTGAAGTTCGGCGCGCCGTAAGCCTGACCAAAGGGAAAATAGAAAGCCGCCGTCAGCGAACAGAGCGCCAGCATATTTTTTTGCACGCGCGGCGCAATGCGCCAGAGCAGCAACAGCACGCAGCTGAAAGCCACGGCGTAAAGCAGGCTGAATTCATAACCCAGCGCAGTGTTAATAAGCAAGGATTGCAGAAAGTAGAAACCCACCCACGGATCGAGCGCGATGCCGCGCGCAGCCAGCGTATCTTTAACGGTTAAATTCATATTCAGGTTCAACGAGACGCCATGCGCTAACCCTGGCGTAGAGGGTCTGTCGTGCTTTGCGGTCGGAAAAGGGAAAGGAAGAAATTCACATCCGGGAGCCGCTGTGCTGACAAGGCTGCAAGAAGATAAAGCCGAAGAATAAGAAGATCAACTGGCGCTAACAAACTGTTTTGCGAGGGAGATTACAAAAACGGCGAAAAAGCGGGAAAAGAGCCAACGTGACGAGAGAAAACCAGAAAAAATAAGCCAGACAAATGACAAAACGATGACGGGGTCATCAGAAAACCTTCTTGCGCGCGCTTACTTCTGACGAGGCGGCGTTTGCGCCGGCTGCGGTTTTCCGCCCAGATAATCGCACAGTAAATTCAGCAGCAGCAGCCGCACCTGAAAAGGGGAGTGACTAAACACGCGCATACACCTCTTAAATTCGTTCATAACACGCCTCCTCGTGTAAACAGCCAGCCCAACCATCCTTGCTCGGCTGTTTGCATTACATACAGATATAGCACAGGCTATATTCTATAGCTACGGCTAACTCGTTAATTTTTTGTGCTGGCGAAGGTGTGGTTTACAATGGGCGCACCGTAGAGCATCCCAACAATGCGCCACTGAAATGAGGAAGTAGAATGAGCCGTCGGGCAGGTAAGCACAGCAGCACAAAAGTGACGCAACTGGTTAATGTTGAAGAGCATGTTGAAGGCTTTCGCCAGGTGCGAGAAGCCCACCGGCGAGAGCTTATTGATGATTATGTCGAGCTGATTTCCGATCTTATCCGGGAAGTGGGCGAGGCCCGTCAGGTCGATATGGCGGCGCGGCTCGGCGTCTCGCAGCCTACCGTCGCGAAAATGCTCAAAAGGCTGGCCACCGTGGGGCTTATCGAGCAGATCCCCTGGCGGGGCGTTTTCTTAACGGCCGAGGGCGAAAAGCTGGCCCAGCAGAGCCGCGAGCGCCACCAGATAGTAGAAAACTTCTTGCTGGCGCTGGGCGTAAACCCTGACACGGCCCGCCGCGACGCGGAAGGGATGGAGCATCACGTCAGCGAAGAGACGCTTGAGATCTTTCGCCGCTTCAGCGAACAACATGGATTCGGTCACGAATGATTAAAACGCTGGCGCGTCCTTTCCTGCACGATCGTTTCTTACAACTGCTGCTTATCGTTGGCGCCGCGCTGCTTGTCGCCACGCCCTTCGCGCCGCAGCAGTGGGCCTCCGCTATCGACTGGCATACTATCCTGACGCTGGCGGGTTTAATGATGCTCACCAAAGGGGTGGAACTGAGCGGCTATTTTGACGTGCTCGGCCGTCGCATGGTGCGCCGCTTCGCCAGTGAACGACAGCTCGCGCTCTTTCTGGTCTGCGCCGCCGCGCTGCTTTCTACCTTTTTAACTAACGACGTGGCGCTCTTCATCATTGTGCCGCTGACGCTCACCTTAAAGAAGCTGTGCAATATTCCGGTTAACCGGCTGATTATCTTTGAAGCGCTGGCGGTTAACGCCGGGTCGCTGCTGACGCCGATAGGCAATCCGCAAAACATATTACTCTGGGGACGTTCCGGACAATCGTTCGCCGCGTTTGTCTGGCAGATGGCGCCGCTGGCGCTGGCGCTCGTAACCAGCCTGTTGCTTCTTTGCTGGTTCTGTTTCCCGGCCAAAAAGCTCGACTATCAGGCGCGGGAGAAAAGCCCCGCCTGGCAGCCGCGTCTGGTCTGGGGCTGCCTGGCCTTTTATGTTGTTTTCCTGGTTGCGCTTGAGCTTAAACTCGAATTGTGGGGCGTTCTGCTGGTGGCCGCCGGTTTTGCATTGCTGGCGCGTCGGGTGCTGGTCAGCATCGACTGGAGCCTGCTGCTGGTTTTCATGGCGATGTTTATCGACGTGCATATGCTCACCCAGCTTCCTCTGCTGCAGGGAATGCAGAATGTGTCGACGCTTTCCCACGGCGGGCTGTATCTGCTCGGCATTGGCCTGTCGCAGGTAATCAGCAATGTGCCGGGCACCATTTTATTGCTTAACTATGTACCGCCCTCAGCGCTGCTCGCCTGGGCGGTTAACATCGGCGGGTTTGGCCTGCTGCCGGGGTCGCTCGCCAATATTATTGCGCTGCGCATGGCGAATAACCGTCGCATCTGGTGGCGCTTCCATCTCTTCTCTATCCCGTTGCTCGTCTGGTCGGCACTGGTGGGATACGGGCTGATAAACCTGCTTTTTCTCAGATAGTGCTAATTTGTCAGTTTTTCCTGGAAAATGTATAGCTACGTCCTACGTTTAGTTAACGACGCTTTTGTGACGTAGTTAACTGACAGGACTGTTGCTGGCATATGGCTGAGAACAACAAGAAGCCTGACGACGCATCTCGTCAGGACGAAGAGAAAAAAGAGAACAAACAGGGCGAAGAGGGAAAAAACGGCGACAACGGGCGCAAACGGCCCGGTAAAAAGCCGTTAATCATTCTTGGCATCGTGGTTATCGTGATGGTTATCGTGGCGCTGGTCTGGTGGTTTATGACCCGCAACGAAGAGACCACCGATGACGCTTTCACGGAAGGCGACGCCGTGACCGTAGCGCCAAAAGTGGCGGGCTATGTGACGGATCTGCGTGTAAAAGACAACCAGCTGGTGAAGAAGGGCGATTTACTGGTGGTTATCGACCCGCGCGACGCGCTGGCCCAGCGCGATCAGGCCCGGGCGCAGGTTGGCCTTGCCGAATCCCAACTCCATCAGGCTCAGGCGCAGCTGGCGCTGGCTAAAGTGCAATATCCCGCCCAGCGGGATCAGGCGCAGGCGCAAGTACTGAAGGCCGAGGCCGATCTCGCTAACGCCCGCGCCGAATATAAACGCCAGCGCGGCGTCGACCCCCGCGCCACGTCGCAGCAAAATATCGATACCGCCAGCGCGCAATTGCGCAGCGCCGAAGCGGGCCTGGCCAATGCCAAAGCGCAGCTGGAAGTCGCCGAGCAGGTTAAACTGCAAATCCGTCAGCAGGAGACCAATGTCGAGGCTCGTCAGCGACAGGTCGAGCAGGCGCGCGCCCAGTTGCAGACGGCGGAGCTTAACCTCTCTTATACCGAAGTGCGCGCCCCGTTTGACGGCTACGTCACAAAGCGTAACGTGCAACTCGGCACGCTGGTGCAGGCGGGCAGTTCACTCTTCTCGGTGGTTTCCCCCAATATCTGGGTAGTGGCGAACTTTAAAGAGTCGCAGCTTGAGCGCATGCGCCCTGGCAATAAAGTGACGCTGTCGGTGGATGCCTTCCCGGATATGGAACTGGAAGGGCATGTCGACAGTATCCAGCAGGGCAGCGGCTCTCGCTTCTCTGCGTTCCCGGCGGAAAACGCCACCGGCAACTTTGTAAAAATCGTCCAGCGCGTGCCGGTAAAAATCGTTATCGATAAAGGGCTCAGCGCCGACAGGCCGCTGCCGCTCGGGCTTTCCGTGGAACCTAAGGTGACGGTGGAATGAGCGAGCACGGCCACGAGAACTGGAAACCCGCCAGCAACCCGTGGGCGGTGGCGATAGTCGTCACCCTCGCGGTGTTTATGGAGATTCTCGACACCACCATCGTGAACGTGGCGTTGCCGCACGTGGCGGGTTCACTCTCTTCAAGCTATGACGAATCGACGTGGGTGCTCACCAGCTATCTGGTGGCGAACGGCATCGTGCTGCCGATTTCGGCGTTTTTAAGCCGCCTGTTCGGCCGCAAGCAGTTTTTCCTTATCTGCATTGTGATGTTCACCGTCTGTTCATTTCTCTGCGGTATCGCTACTGAGCTCTGGGAAATTATCCTGTTTCGTATATTGCAGGGGTTTTTCGGCGGCGGGCTGCAGCCTACCCAGCAGTCAGTGCTGCTCGACTACTTTAAGCCTGAAGATCGCGGCAAGGCGTTCGGCCTCTCGTCCATCGCCATTATCGTCGCCCCGGTGCTGGGGCCGACCCTTGGCGGCTGGATAACGGACAACTACTCCTGGCGCTGGGTCTTCTTTATTAATATCCCGGTCGGCATTATTACCGTGCTGGCTATCTATCAGCTGCTGGAAGATCCGCCCTGGGAGCGTAAATCCGAAGAGAAACTGACTATTGACTGGACCGGGATCGGCTTGATAGCCCTGGGCCTCGGCTGCCTGCAGGTGATGCTTGACCGCGGCGAAGATGAAGACTGGTTTCTCTCGAATTTCATTCGCACTTTCGCGGTGCTGACGCTTATTGGCATCATCGGGGCGATTTTCTGGCTTATCTATGCCAAAAAGCCGGTGGTTGACCTGCACTGCATGAAGGATAAAAACTTCGCCGTCTCCAGCCTGCTGATGGCGGGCATGGCGATGATCCTCTACGGCAGCTCGGTCGTTATTCCGCAGTTGGCGCAGCAGGATCTGGGCTATACCGCCACCTGGTCCGGGATGGTGCTTTCGCCTGGGGCGGTGCTCATTGTGTTAACGATTCCCCTTGTGCTGAAGCTCATGCCGATAGTGCAGACGCGGTATATCATCGCCTTCGGTTTTGCCTGCCTTGCCGCATCGTTTTTCTGGTCGCGCACGCTCACGCCGGATATCGATTTTGAAACGCTGGTGCTTTTTCGCAGCGCCCAGTCAATCGGGCTTGGCTTTCTGTTCGTGCCGCTGACGACCATTGCGTTTATCACCATTCCCCGGCAGCTGAACGCCGATTCCGCCGCGCTGTTTACGATGTTTCGTAACGTGGCAGGCTCCGTCGGCATATCGCTTTCCACTGCGGCGATTACGGAGCGTTCACAGGCGCACAGCGCCTATCTGAGCTACCACACGTCGTCCTTTAACGAGCAGTTTCAGCAGGCGATACGCCATTCGGCAGAGGCGATACGTAATTTTACCAGCCTGGCGGGCGATCCGGCGGGCATTGCCACCGGTCAGATGTATAAAACGATGATTGCCCAGTCGCGCATTCTCGCCTACATCGACGTCTTTACGATTTTAAGCGTCGTGGCGCTGCTGTTGATTCCTTTTTGTTTACTGCTTTCGCCCATCAAGAGCGAAGGCGCCGCAGGAGCACATTAACATGTCCAGGAGAGTGATTTTTCAACCCGCCATCGCGCTTGCCTTGCTGGCGGCGGGCTGCGCCGTAGGGCCGGATTATCAGGGCGCAAAGCCCGTCACCCCCGGCGCGTTTGGTGAAACCACCCGCCAGAATCAAGCGGGCGTCGCCTCCCGAGCGCAGTCCACAGCCCCCGATCCCCGCTGGTGGCGCGCGTTTAACTCGCCGCAGTTGGACAGCCTGATTGAGCGCGCGATTGCCGGCAACCTGTCGCTGCAGCAAACGGTGCTGCGCATCGCCGGCGCGCGTGAACAAATTACCCAGGCGGGCGGCGCATTTTTCCCGGCGGTCAACGGCAACCTTCGCGCCACACGCCAGCAACTGGGGCTGAAGGGAGAGCTGAAATCGCATGATGTTTACGGCCAACTCGATGATGTCGACCCGCAAATCGCCGGCGCGCTGGGACCGTTGACCCAGCCCATCAACCTTTATCAGGGCAGTTTCGACGCCCAGTGGGAGATTGACCTCTGGGGCCGGGTGCGGCGTCAGGTAGAGGCGGCACAGGCGCAACAGCAGGCGGCGATTGAACAGCGCAACGACGCGCTGGTCTCGCTTGAAGCGGAAGTGGCCCGCGCCTGGCTACAGCTGCGCGGCGCGCAAAGCATCATCAACACATTGAACGCGCAGATCGCCTCGGCGCAGCAGACGCTGGAGCTGACCGAAAGCCGCCAGCGCGGCGGGCTTTCTCCGCAGCTGGACGTGGAGAATGCCCGCGCCCAGCTCGGCAATCTGCAGGCGCAGCTGCCGCAGTATCAGGCGCAGGCGCGCCAGGCGATGAACGGCCTGGCGGTGCTGCTCGGCAAGCCGCCGGGCGCGCTCGACAGCGAGCTGCAAAATGTGCAGCCGCTGCCAAAACTGCCAGAGATTGTGCCGGTCGGCGTGCCCTCCACGCTTGCGCGCCGTCGCCCCGACGTGCGTGAAGCGGAGGCGAACCTGCACGCCGCCACCGCGCAGATCGGCGTGTCGGTAGCGCAGCTTTTCCCGAGCCTTTCCCTTACCGGGCAGTTTGGCCTGCGCAACAGCGAAGCGGATTATCTGACTGACTGGAGCAGCCATTTCTACAGTTTCGGCCCGCAGCTTTCCATTCCCATTTTCCAGGGCGGACGGCTGGTCTCCAGCGTGAAGGTCGCCCGCGCCGAGCAGGGCGCCGCCGTGCTGCAATATCGCCAGACGGTGCTGACCGCGCTTTCCGATGTGGAAAACGCGCTGGTGAGTTATCGCACCGACCAGCAGCGTGAAGCGGGGCTGAATAACACCATCGAAGCGTTGCAAACCGCTTTTGATTTGGCCAACGACAGCTATCGCAAGGGTATTGCGACCTTCCTTGACGTGCTCGACGCCCAGCGTCAGCTGGCGCAGGCTGAAGAGCAGCGCGCCCAGGCGCGGGTGCAGAGCAGCCTTGATCTAGTGGCGCTCTACAAAGCGCTTGGCGGCGGCTGGGAGCCTTACCAGAATGTGCGGTTGCCTGACTATGCTGTCTTTGGCGAAGCGCCGCGCGGTTAAGTTCAGAGGATTAGGCAAGAGATGAGCAGAAATTCACCCTCTCTGTTTTCACCAGGGCGTGTATAACGATAAGAGTTCCTGACATCGATTAACCGACGAGGGCTGTTCTATGCGTTATAACAAACTGGGTAATACCGGGCTGTTTGTCTCTGAACTCTGTCTTGGCACCATGACGTTCGGCGGCGAAGGTGAAAGTATGTGGGCCAAAATCGGCCAGCTGGGGCAGAGCGAGGCGGATAAGCTGGTCGGCAGCGCGCTGGATGCGGGCATTAACTTCATCGACACCGCGAATGTCTATTCGGAAGGACGCTCGGAAATCATTACCGGCCAGGCGCTGAAAAATCTTCAGGTGCCGCGGGAAAACGTGGTGGTCGCCACCAAAGTCTTTGGTGAAACCGGCACCGCAGGAGTTAATTCACGCGGTTCGTCGCGCTATCACATTATGAACAGCGTGAAAGAGAGCCTTCAGCGCCTGCAGCTTGATCATATCGATCTCTATCAACTGCACGGCTTCGACCCGGCCACGCCCATCGAGGAGACGCTTTACGCGCTGGATAACCTGGTGCGGCACGGCCACGTTCGCTATATCGGCGTTTCCAACTGGGCAGCCTGGCAAATCATGAAGGCGCTGGGCATTTCGCAGCGTCTCGGGCTTGAGCGCTTCGCCTCGCTTCAGGCTTACTACACCATAGCCGGGCGCGACCTTGAGCGCGAACTGGCGCCGATGCTGCAAAGCGAAGGGCTGGGATTAATGGTCTGGAGCCCGCTGGCGGGCGGTTTGCTGAGCGGCAAATACAGCCGCGAAGGCGAGGGCGAAGCCGGGTCGCGCCGCCTGAATTTCGACTTCCCGCCGGTCAATAAAGACCGCGCTTTCGACTGTGTGGACGTGATGCGCCCTATCGCCGACGCGCGAGGCGTATCGGTGGCGCAAATCGCGCTGGCCTGGCTGCTGCACCAGCCGGTGGTCAGTAGCGTGATCATTGGCGCCAAACGGCCGGAACAGCTCAGCGACAATATCGCCGCCACGGAGATTCATCTGAACGAAGACGAGCTTAACCAGCTCAACGCCGTCAGCGCGCTGCCGCCTGAATACCCCGGCTGGATGCTGGAGCGGCAGGGGGAATACCGCCGCAATCAGCTAACACCTTCCTGATTTTTCACCACACCCGCTCAGGCGGTGAGGGCAACCTCGCCGCCTTTTTTATGCTGCGCTTTTTCGACTCTGTTCACAAAATAGCCACGTGCTTTTTGTTTGACTTATCGTCATCGTCTATATGACTAGTCATATACTTTTAATGACTTTACATGACTATCGAGGAGAGCGAGCATGACGCAGAAATTGCCAGAAGGCTTTTTGTGGGGAAATTCCGTTTCCAGTATGCAGACCGAAGGCGCATGGGATGAAGAAGGAAAGGGGATGTCGGTGTACGACATCCGTGAAGCCAGCGAATTCGCGTCTGACTGGAAAGTCGCCACCGATTCCTATCATCGCTACGAAGAGGACTTCGACCTGATGCAGGATCTGGGCATGAACTGCTACCGCTTTCAGATAGCCTGGAGCCGGGTCTGCCCGGAGGGCGACGGCGAGTTCAACCCGCAGGGCATCGCCTTTTATGAACGTTTTATTGACGGCCTGCTGGCGCGCGGCATCGAACCGATGATCTGCCTCTATCACTTTGATATGCCGCTGGCGCTGGCGCGCAAATACAACGGCTTTACCGACCGCAAGGTTATGGAGGCCTTTGTGCGCTACGGGCGCAAGATGATCGACTGCTTCGGCGACCGGGTGACCTACTGGCTTACCTTCAACGAACAGAATATCTATCACATACCCGAGGCGTTTAAGGTGGCGGGCTATTTAAGCGGCGAAAAGACGCTGCGCGAGCTCTATCAAATTCAGCATCACGTGATGATGGCGCATTGCCATCTCACCCATTATCTGCACGAGAACTATCCAGGCAAGCTCATGGGCGGCATGCTGGCGCACCAGCTTGTCTACCCGGCGACCTGCAAACCGCGGGATGTTTTCTGCGCCCAGCAGTATGACGAATTTCTCAATCAGAACCTGCTGCGCGCCTTTGCAGGCCAGGGCTACAGCCCGGCGGTCATGGCGGTAGTGGCGCGGGAAGGGTTTCAGGATATCTTCCGCGAAGAGGATCTGGCGCGGCTGGAGCAGATGAAAAACGACTTTATGGCCTTCAGCTACTATGCCAGCAAAACCCTCGACAGCGACGCCATCCCGCACGACGCGCCGGTTAACGACTACCTGCTGTACGGCGATAAGCCGAACCCCTATCTGAAGGCGACGGAATGGAACTGGCAGATAGACCCGCTCGGCTTTCGCACCATCATCACCCGCTATTACAACGACTGGCGGCTGCCGGTCTTCCCTATCGAAAATGGCATTGGCGTCATTGAATCATGGGATGGCGTCAACCCTGTCGAAGACAGCTACCGCATCGCCTACCACCGCGACCATATTCAGGCGATGAAAGAGGCCATTTTCAGCGATGGCGCGCAGGTGCTGGGGTATCTCGGATGGGGGCTTATCGACATCCTCAGTTCGCAGGGCGATATGCGCAAGCGCTACGGCGTGGTCTATGTGAACCGGGAAAACCACGACCTCAAAGATCTTAAACGGGTGCCAAAAAAGAGCTACGCGTGGCTGAAACAGGCGATTCGCAGCAACGGCGAGGCGTTGTAACGCGCGAGCGGGCGGTAAGCGGCTGATTAACAGGGGGAGCTTGATAATGTCTGAAGCAAACATAACACCGAAGATGCAGTCCTTTGTCGACAGGTTCGTCGACTATTCCGCCCGCCTCGCCGGACAGGTGCATTTGCGTTCGCTGCGGGACGCCTTCGCCATGGTGATGCCGGTCTTTATCTTGGCCGGACTGGCGGTGCTTATCAATAACGTGGTCTTTCCCTGGGTGCTGGAGGGCGAAACGCTGGCGCGCTTTAAAATCTGGGGCGAAGCGATTATCAATGGCACGCTGAATATCGCCGCGCTGCTGATAGCGCCAATGATCGCCTGGGCGCTGGCGCGCAACCGCAATTTCGATAACCCGGTTTCGGCAGTGGTGATCGCCCTGTGCAGCTTTATTATCATGATGCCCATGCGGCTGGAGCTGGTGCCGGAGGGCGGCGAGCGCGCGGTGCGCGTGACTCAGGCGCTCTCCTACGCCAATATAGGCTCGACCGGTATTTTCGCCGGCGTGCTGATTGGCCTGGTGGCTACCGAGCTGTTTATCCGCATCTCAGGTATCAAAGCGCTGGATATTTCGCTGGGAGAGAACGTGCCGCCCGCGGTGAGCAAATCGTTTTCGGCGCTGCTGCCGACTATCCTCACGCTGTCGAGCTTCGCCGTTATCGCAGCGCTGCTGGCCGCCGTGCTGCATACCGATCTCATTCATCTCATCACCACGCTTATCCAGCAGCCGCTGCGGCTGGTGAACACTAGCCTGCCCGGCACGCTCTTTATTTACAGCTTCGGCAATTTCCTGTTTACGCTTGGCATTCACCAGTCGGTGGTTAACAGCGTGGTGCTGGAGCCGTTTCTGCTCATCAATACCAACGAGAATATGCTGGCCTTCGCCAACGGGCAGCCCATTCCGCATATCATCAACAACATCTTTGTGCCGACGTTCGGCATGATTGGCGGCACCGGCAGCACGCTGTCGCTGCTTATCGCCATCTTTATCTTCGCCCGGCAGAAATCGTCGAAGCAGGTGGCGCGGCTCGCCATTTCGCCCGGACTGTTCAATATCAACGAACCGGTCATTTTCGGCCTGCCGATTGTCTTCAACCTGCCGCTGATGATCCCGTTCGTGCTGCTGCCCGCCATCGGTATTTTCTTCGCCTGGGCTTGCACCAGCCTCGGTCTGATGTCGCGTTGCGTGGTGATGATCCCCTGGACCACGCCGCCGGTGCTCAGCGCCTGGCTCGCGACCGCCGGGGACTGGCGGGCGGTGGTGGTTCAGTTGATCATCATCGTCTTTGGTGTATTCTTCTACCTGCCTTTCCTCAAAGTTGCCGAGCGAGTGGCTTTAAAAAACAGTGGGATAGCGGAATAATCAGCACAACAGAAGGAACGGCGGATGGCGGCGAAATACATCACTATCGCGCGGGAAATCAAAAAGCGCATCATGAGCCAGCAGTACCCAGCCCACCTGCCGCTGCCTGACCAGTTCGCGCTGGCGCAGGAGTTCAACACCAGCCGGATGACCATTCAACAGGCGATGCGCCAGTTAATCGTCGAAGGCCTGGTCTATACGCGCCAGGGGCTCGGCACCTTTATCCGCAAGAATTTTCTGCAACTCTCGCAGTGGGATCTGCCGGGCAGCGACTATTTCGGCGCCACCAAAACCTGGGAGAATGTCGGCACCGTTACAAGCCAGGTGATTAAGTTCGAGCTGCGCTTTCCGGACGAAAAAGAGCAGGCGTCGCTGCTGATTGACGCCGACGCGCCGGTCTATGACTTTATCCGCCTGCGCCTGCTGGATGGCGAGCCGGTGTCGCTGGAGTTCACGCTGATGCCGGTGCAGCTGGTGCCAGGACTTAACAAAAGCCATCTCGAAAGCTCGGTGTTCCGCTATGTACAGGAGACGCTGGCTCTGAAGCTGATGGGCTCCTGGCGAGTGGTGCGGGCGTTAAAACCCAATGAACAGGATCAGCGCTACCTCAATTGCGAACCCGGCGACCCGGTGCTGGAGGTTGAGCAGGTGGTCTATCTGGATGACGGCACGCCGCTGGAATATGCGCACTGCCATTACCGCTACGACCACGGCGGCATTATTGTGGTGAACCACGGATAAAAAAACGGCGGGTTATGCACCCGCCGTTTTCATTAATGCGTATCGGTAAGCTTAGTTCAGACGCACCGGCATACCGGAGCGGTTCTGGATAGCCTGCTCAACGACGTTCTGATCGACGTCAGACTGGCTGGCGACATTTTGCACCGCGCTGGTCAGCGTAACAGGCACAACTTCGTTGTTGTTGATCTGATCTTCGCTGGTGGAGAGCGGGTTGTGCACCTCAATGTAACGGCTGCCGTCCGGCTCGGTGGTTGCTTTTACCGGCTCGTTGATAAACTGCACGCGGGTGCCGACCGGCACGTTTTCAAACAGGAACTTGATGTCGTCGTTACGCAGACGCACGCAGCCGTGGCTCACGCGCAGGCCGATGCCAAAGTTGGCGTTAGTGCCGTGAATCGCGTACAGGCGGCCGATGTAAAGCGCGTACAGGCCCATCGGGTTATCCGGACCCGCCGGTACGACGGCTGGCAGCGGTTCGCCCGCGGCGGCGTATTCCGCATGCATTTTGGCCGTCGGCGTCCAGGTCGGGCCCGCTTTCTTGCGCTCCACCTTGGTCACCCAGTTCATCGGGGTATCTTTACCCAGCTGGCCGATACCGATTGGCAGGACGATGACCGTATTCGTATCTTTCGGATAGTAGTAGAGGCGCATCTCGGCGCTGTTAATCACAATGCCTTCGTGCGGGGTATCCGGCAGGATCAGCTGCTGCGGAATATTAAGGATAGTACCGGCTTTCGGCAGGTACGGGTCCACGCCCGGGTTGGCTTCCAGCATGTTGGAGAGGCCCAACTGATACTGCGCGGCGAAATCTTCGAGCGGCAGCGTATTGCCTTCAGGAATGGTAATAATCTGGTTTTGACCAACCAGGCGGCTGCCGTCCGTTGGTAAAGGATAAGTCACGGCAGCGGCGGTTTTGCAAAAACCGACAACAGCAAAAGCTGCCACTAAAAGCGTACGTAATTTCATATTCATCTTATGCGAAGTTGTGTGCCAGACTGGCCGTGTATTAAAGGGACAAACCGATACGGGAGCGCATTATATGTGCATTCTCCCCCCCTGGGAATTCAGATGTGTATGAAATCACATTTTTTTCCCTCGTTTACATTTTAGCCGCCTCATTCACCGGGCGAATTAAATTAGGAGTTGTGGCATACTGCGGGGTTTATCACACTTTTTCGCAGGACAATCCCGTGTTAGTTACCAGCAACGTCACCATGCAGTTCGGCAGTAAGCCGCTGTTTGAAAACATTTCCGTCAAATTTGGCGGCGGCAACCGTTACGGCCTGATTGGCGCTAACGGGAGCGGCAAGTCCACCTTTATGAAAATTCTCGGCGGCGATCTCCAGCCTTCCGCCGGTAATGTTTCCCTCGACCCAAACGAGCGCATCGGTAAGCTGCGCCAGGATCAGTTCGCCTTTGAGCAGTACACCGTGCTGGATACCGTGATAATGGGCCACGCCGAGCTGTGGGAAGTAAAGCAGGAGCGCGACCGCATTTACGGTCTTGCGGAAATGAGCGAGGAAGATGGCTACAAAGTGGCCGACCTTGAAGTGCAGTATGGCGAGATGGACGGTTACTCCGCGGAAGCCCGCGCGGGCGAACTGCTGCTTGGCGTGGGCATTCCGCTGGAGCAGCATTACGGGCCGATGAGCGAAGTGGCGCCGGGCTGGAAGCTGCGCGTGCTGCTGGCGCAGGCGCTCTTCTCCAACCCCGATATCCTGCTGCTTGACGAACCGACCAACAACCTGGACATCGACACCATCCGTTGGCTGGAGCAGACGCTGAACGAGCGTGAAAGCACCATGATAATCATTTCGCACGACCGTCACTTCCTGAACATGGTCTGCACCCATATGGCGGATCTCGATTACGGCGAGCTGCGTGTTTACCCGGGCAACTACGACGAATACATGACGGCGGCGACCCAGGCGCGCGAACGTCTGCTGGCGGATAACGCCAAGAAGAAAGCGCAGATTGCCGACCTGCAATCCTTCGTTAGCCGCTTTAGCGCCAACGCCTCCAAGTCCCGTCAGGCGACCTCCCGCGCCCGTCAGATTGATAAAATCAAGCTGGAAGAGGTAAAAGCCTCCAGCCGTCAGAACCCGTTTATTCGCTTCGAGCAAGACAAGAAGCTGTTCCGTAACGCGCTGGAAGTGGAAGCGCTGACCAAAGGCTTCGACAACGGCCCGCTGTTTAAGCATGTCGGCCTGCTGCTGGAAGTGGGCGAGAAAATGGCCATTCTGGGCGCTAACGGCGTGGGTAAATCAACCCTGCTAAAAACGCTGGTAGGCGAACTGCAGCCGGACAACGGCGCCGTAAAATGGTCTGAAAACGCGCAGATTGGCTACTACGCCCAGGATCATGAATATGAGTTCGAAAATGACCTCACCGTATTCGACTGGATGAGCCAGTGGAAGCAGGAAGGGGACGACGAGCAAGCGGTGCGCAGCATTCTGGGACGTTTGCTCTTCAGCCAGGACGACATTAAAAAGCCGGCGAAAGTGCTCTCCGGCGGCGAGAAAGGCCGTATGCTGTTCGGCAAGCTCATGATGCAAAAACCGAACATCCTGATCATGGACGAACCGACCAACCACCTCGATATGGAATCTATCGAGTCGCTCAACGCCGCGCTGGAAATGTATCAGGGCACGCTGATCTTCGTCTCTCACGACCGCGAGTTTGTCAGCTCGCTGGCCACCCGCGTACTGGAAATTACGCCAGAGCGCGTAGTGGATTTCTCCGGTGGGTATGAAGATTACCTGCGCAGCAAAGGCATCGAATAACTTTCCCGTCGTCTTTCGCGCCGCAGCGGCGTTGGCAGCGCCCGCGCACCCCGGTCACTTACGTGAGTAAGCTCCCGGGGATTTGCAGGCTTGCCGCCTTGCCGCAACGCGAAATCCATAGGGAAAGCGGTGGAGAGTGGCATCGAATAACTTTCCCGTCGTCTTTCGCGCCGCAGCGGCGTTGGCAGCGCCTGCGCACCCCGGTCACTTACCTGAGTAAGCTCCCGGGGATTTGCAGGCTTGCCGCCTTGCCGCAACGCGAAGTCCCTAGGCTAAGCGGCAGGAAAGGGCTGGGCTGAGGGAAAAACCAGAAAAAGGTTTCGCAGAGCGGGTAAGCGAAGCACCACCCGCGATACGCTCCACGCCGTAAAAAGGCGGGCCATTGGCCCGCCTTTTCTCGTTACGCCCCGTCAGAGCGCCCAGGCATCCGTCTCTTCGCCGTTAATCACCAGGCGGCGCGTTTCGCCGGGCGGCAGCGTGACGTGAAGTTCGCGCCACGCCGGGCGGTAGTCGCCGGTGGCGGAGAGGGTCAGATGAATTTCATCGGCGCTGCATTTCATCCGCCAGTTCACCCACAGCGCATTGCCTTCTTTATATCCCCAGGATTCGCCGTCGTCTTCAAACAGCTGGCCGCTTGCTTCGCCTGCGCCTTTCAGCGGGAAAAGGGTTAACGCACGCTGGTCGTCGCGCTGCGCATCGACATGATGCAGGCGGGAAGAGAGTGGCAGGCCCGCGCCCGCACGCACCAGCAGCGGCAGGGTTTCCAGCGGCGCGTTAAGCGTCACCCACTGACCGCCGGAATACCAGGCGCCGGTGTAAAAGTCATACCAGCCCGCGGCGTTATCCGGCAGCCAGAGCTTACGCTCGCGCTGACCGGGTTCCACCACGCTTGCCACCAGCAGATCGCGCCCCAGCATAAACTCGTCGCATTCAGCGAAGGTTTGCGGGTCATGCTCGTGATCGAGGAACGTCGGGCGCAGCATCGGCTCGTCGTCGGCGTGCGCCTGCCACAGCAGCGTATAAAGGTAAGGCAGCAGCCGGTAGCGCAGCTCAATCGCCGCGCGGATGGCAGGCGTCGCCGCCGGGTACATCCACGGCTCGTTAACCGTCTGGTCGTCGTTCCAGGAGTGAATGGTGAAACGCGGGTGCATAACACCGTTTTGCACCCAGCGCACGAACAGCTCCGCGTCCGGCTTATCGCCTGAAAAACCGCCCACGTCGTGACCTACGTTGTAAAGCCCCGAAAGGCTCATCCCTACGCCCATGCGGATGTTATAGCGCAGCGTGTCCCAGTTGGTGCGGTTGTCGCCGCTCCAGGTCTGCACATAGCGCTGCATGCCTGCACAGCCGGAGCGGGAAATCAGATAGGGGCGTTTTTCCGGCGCGAAACGCTGCTGCGCTTCCATCGAGGCGCGCATCATCAACAGCGGCATTACCGGACGAATATGCTTAATGGCGATGGGAGAGCCAAAGCCATGGCAACGCGCTTCGCCGTCCCACACTTCATATTCGTTGTTATCGTTCCAGGTTGAATCGATGCCCATCTCAAGCAGTTGGGTCGTTACCCCTTCCTGCCACCAGGCGATCGCCGCCGGGTTAGTGAAGTCGAGGTGCGAACCTTCATCGTCCCAGAAGCTTGAGCGCTCCGGCGCGTCGCTTTCGGAATCGCGAATAAACAGCCCCTTGTTCGCCACCTCGTGATAGCGCGGATGGTCCTGCAACAGGCATGGCTTGATATTGGCGGCAAGCTTTAGCCCCGCTTCGTGAAACGCGCCGCTCATCACTTTCGGCTGCGGCACTTTGTCATAGTTCCAGTTAAAGACGTAACGCTTGTTGTTGATGGAGGTATAGCCTGAGGAGAGCTGGAATGAATCGCACGGAATTGCATGCTCCTCGCACAGGCGAATGAAGTTCATCAGCTGGTTCTGCGCATCCGGCGCGTCGGTGTAGTGCATCGTTGAGCCGCTGTAGCCAAGGCTCCATTTTGGCCCGAAGAAGGTTTTGCCGGTGAGGCGGACGAACGCTTTCGTCACATCCAGCACGCGCGGGCCGACGAACAGGTAATAGTCGATATCGCCCGCTTCCGCCTGCCAGCGGCGATAGGGCTGGTGGTAGTTATCAATTTCATTGCCGAGATCAAGCCAGCAGTTGCTCAGGTTGTCATAAAAGAGGCCGAAGCTGACGTCATCACGGCGCGTAATGGTGAAGGGAATGTGCTTATAGAGCGGGTCGGTGCTCGCCGCGTTGTAGCCCATCGCATCCAGATTGCGCATTTCGTAACGCTTGCCGGTGCGCTCAAGCGGCCCGGCCTTTTCGCCAAGCCCGTAAAAGCGGTCCGTTTTTTGACGATGCTGGTAGTGCGCCACACCGTCGCCATGCGCGTTCAGCAGGTAGGCGCTGGTGCGCCGGTCGGCGGTCAGGAATTGCCAGTCGCCCGCCTCGTCGCGGTAGTGCCACTCAAGCCACAGCGGCTGATGCACCGTCACGCGAAGCTTATCGGTAGCGATAACCAATCGCTCCGGCGTCTCTTCCAGCGTAAAGCCAGGCAGGCTGAAGCCCGCAACGCTTTCCCGTTCGCGTCCTTCCCAGGGCACATCATTTTGCGGGGCGATGCTCCAGGTGCGGTTAAGGGCGAGTTCGCCGCGGCGTTTGACCAGCACGCGGAACATTCCGTGCTCCAGCACATAGAGGCAAAGCCGATGTTCTCCATCCACCGTTAACTCGACGTGGTGCTTGTCTGACTGCGTTAATGTCCAGTGTTTGAGCGTTTTCATCTTAACTATCCATTTCAGGCGCGTTTTGCGCGGCGTTCAGCAATAAAAGCGATAAGGAAGAAGGCGCCAATCAGGTCGAAGAAGCCCATGGCGATAAAGAGCGGGTTAAAGCCGATTTTGTCGGCGGTAACGCCGATAATCAGCGAGAAAATAAAGCTGGCTATCCACGCGCAGGAGCCGCGCATGCCGTTCACCGTCGCCATCTGGCCCTTATCGAACGACTCCACCACCAGCGCGCTCAGCATGCAGGAGATAATCTGGTGGCCGAAACCGCCGATGGAGATAAGCACAATGGTGATATACGGGTCGCGGGTGAGGGTGACAATCGCCAGCGAGATCATCAGGAACGCGCCCGTCACGGAGCTTGCCACTACCGAGTTAACCCGGGTGCAGCCAAACCAGCGTACGTAAAGCTTCGTCAGATAGCCGCTGGCGACAGAGCCCAGGTCGGCGGCGAGGAAGGGCAGCCAGGCGAACATGGCGATTTGCTTGAGATCCATGCCGTGCTCTTTGGCAAGATAAAGCGGCACCCAGAAGCTCATCACCGCCCAGGCGGGTTCCGCCATAAACGCCGGGATAGCGATGCCGTAGAAGCGCTTGTTTTTCGACACGGTTTTCAGCGCGGTGAAGAACGGCAGTTTCACCGCCGGCGGCTCGTTGTCCTGCTTAATAAAGGCCAGCTCTTCTTTGCCAAGACGAGGGTGCTGCTCGGGGTTGTGGTAAAAGAGCCACCACAAAATCACCCAGCCCAGCGCCAGAATGCCGGTGAAAAGGAACGCGCCCTGCCAGCCGAAGGTGGCGTGCGCGAAGTAGATAATCGGCGGCGCGAGCATCGCGCCGATGGAAAAGCCGACGCCAGCCCAGCCGGCCGCCACCGGACGCTCTTTTTTCGGGAACCATTCGCCCAGCGTTTTGGCGTTAGCCGGGGTGGCTGCGGCTTCCGCGCCGCCCATCAAAAAGCGCAGAATGGCCAGATGCAGCCAGCTTCCCGCGCCGGCGTGAAGAATGCACATCAGCGCCCAGAGCGAGGCGCAAATCAGAAAGCCGAGCTTGAGGCCGATAACGTCGATAAGCCAGCCGCACAGCGGTTGGAAAACGGTATAGGCGAGCTGGAACGCGCCGACTATCCAGGAATATTGTTCGGTAGTTATGCCGAGGCTGGTTTTCAGCTCCGGCGCCAGAATGCCCAGCGAGTTGCGGGTAATGTAGTTAACGGTAACGCCCATTAAAAACAGCACCAACACCCACCAGCGCAGGTTGCGGATGACGCGTTTGCTTTTCACCGCCGTCATCTCCTGATTAATACCTTGACTCATCTCTCTCTCCACGTTCGGTTGGCGTTGGCGTACCTGTTCGGACTGTGCGCCTTCGCTCTGGCAGCAAAGGCGGCAGAGATTTAGTTATCTCTTTGAATCAACGCGTTTTTATGTAGGGTTAAACGAAAAGTGGCGCGACAAAAAGCGGGTCACGATTTGAGAGTAGGGGAAGGACTGGAATGGTAGTAGTGTAATTTATGCAAAAATTCTCATAAACTCTTTCTGTCGCTGAAATGAGTGACTTCATGGCCCACTATCACAGGCTTTTTCGCTCATGAAAATTTATTCATTTCACAACTGGAGATGGATCACAAAATGAGTAAAAAGTTAAAAATCGCCGAAATCGCGGCGCAAACCGGGCTTTCTGTCAGCACCGTTTCGCGCGTGCTGGCAGGCAAAGCCAACACCAGTGAAAAAGCGCGGCTCAAGGTGCGCGCCTGCGCCGCGCAGCTTGGGGTGATGGACGACATGGCCGCAGGCAGAATGTTGCTCAACAGCCTGGTGGTGTTCGCGCCGCAGCGCGCTTTTGATGAACGCTCCGACATCTTTTACCACCGCGTTATCCAGCGCATCAGCAGCGCGCTGGACGCGTATGAAGTCCGGCTGCGCTACTGCGCTCTGGAGGAGAATGACAGCGACGCCAATCTGTTTCTGGCCCGCATGAACGAAGCGGAAACCGAGGCGGCTATCCTGCTGGGCATTGACGATCCGCATATTCACGATCTGGCCGCCGACCTTGGGAAGCCCTGCGTGTTAATTAACAGCCGCGACAGCCGGATGCGCCTGCCCGCGGTGGCGCCGGATCACCGTCTGATTGGCGAATTCGCCGCGCGTTATCTGTTTGAAATGGGCCACCGGGAGGTGGTGAATCTGCTTTGCCTGCGCCGTTACACCATGGAGCTTCGCCTGGCGGGCATCCGGGATGCCTGGGAGGCGCACAATCTGCGCTTCGATGAAGAGCGGAACCTCATTGCCGCGCAAAGCTTCAGCGCCAAAGAGAGCGAAGCGCTGGTGGCGGAGTCTCTCTCGACCCTTGCCGGGCCGTTGCCCAGCGCGCTGCTGGTGGGGGGCGATTTTATGGCGCAGGGAGCGGTGAACGCCCTGCAAAAAGCGGGGCTGCGGGTGCCGCAGGACATCTCAGTGATGAGCATTGACGGTTTTAACCTCGCGGCGATTCAGGATGTGCCGCTGACGGCGGTGCATGTGCCGCGCGACGAACTGGGAGAAGAAGCGGTGCGAATGTTGCAGCATCGGCTGGTTCGCCCGCAGGCGGCCTGCGGCACGCTGTTGCTGAACGGCACGCTGGTGGTGCGCGACTCGGTTCGCCGCATCCGCCCCGGCAAGGGCCACACCGCAGTGCAACGCGACGGCCTCTATGATTAAGCCCATAAAAAAACCGCCACGGGGGCGGTTTTCGCGCCTGGCCGGATAAGCGCTTCGGCCAGGCGCGCAATAAGCATACCTGATACTCTTTTACTGCCCGCCGCACACCTCGCAGGCGGGGTTGCGGGGCAGCTTCATCTCCCGGAACTGGCAGCGCAGGGCATCGTACATCACCATTTTTCCCCGGCACGGCTCGCCGTACTGCGCCAGTACTTTAATGGCTTCCATCGCCTGCAACGAGCCGATAATCCCCACCAGCGGCGCCATGACGCCCGCTTCCACGCAGGTCAGGGCGTTTTCGCCAAACAGGCGGCTCAGGCAGCGATAGCAGGGCTCATCAGGCTGATAAGTGAACACGCTTATCTGCCCCTCCATGCGGATAGCTGCGCCCGAAACCAGCGGCACCTTATGGGTAAAGCAACCCTGGTTTAGCTGATTGCGCACCGCCACGTTGTCGGTGCAGTCGAGCACCAAATCGTGGCGGGCGATAAGCTCGCCGAGCGCCGCGTCATCCAGCATGGCGTTAACCGTTTCAATGGCGACGTGCGGATTGATAGCTTCCAGCATGGCGCGGGCAGAATCCACTTTCGGCGTACCGACAGCGGCGTCGCGGTGCAAAATCTGGCGCTGCAAATTGGAGAGCGCCACGGTGTCGAAATCCAGCAGCGTGAGATGGCCCACGCCCGCCGCGGCAAGGTAAGGCGCGGCGGCGCAGCCGAGCCCGCCCAGCCCCACCACCAGCACCCGCGCCGCCTTCAGCCGCTCCTGGCCGTCAAAGTCGAAGCCGCGCAGGATAATCTGCCGGTTATAGCGCAGCATTTCAGCGTCGGTCAGCGCTTCCACGGTTAGCCTCCGAACAGGTGATTGAAGAGCTCGACATCCACCCACTCGCCGGGCTCGACGTTGCCGCGCTCGCGCTCCAGCACCACAAAACAGTTGCCCTGGCTGAAAGAGCTAAAAATGTGCGAGCCCTGATGGCCGGTGGTCACCACTTCCGGCTGGCCGTCCTTGCCGGTGCGCAGCACACCGCGCTGAAAGTCGAGGCGGCCTGGCGATTTTTTAAAGCGACCGCCTGCGCGCACCTTCAGACGACGCGGCGCAACCGGCTCAGCGCCGGACAGCGTCAGCAGCAGCGGCTGCACCAGCTGATAAAAGGTGAGGGCGGCGGAAACCGGATTGCCCGGCAGGCCGCAGAACCAGCTGTGCGGCAGACGGCCAAAGGCGAAGGGCTTGCCCGGTTTGATGGCAAGCTTCCAGAAGCCGATTTCGCCCAGTTCCTCCAGCAGGGTTTTGGTGTAATCCGCTTCGCCCACCGAAACGCCGCCGGAACTTATCACCACATCCGCCTGACGGTCCGCCTCGATAAACGCTTCGCGAAGCGCCGCCGGGTCGTCGCGGATAATGCCAAGGTTAATCACCTCGCAGCCGAGCTGTTCGAGCATCAGATGCACCGCCAGGCGGTTGGTATCGTAAATCTCTCCTTCACCCAGCGGTTCACCCGGCAGACGCAGCTCGTCGCCGGTGGAGAAGACCGCCACGCGAATTTTTCGCACGACCTCTACGGCGGCGATACCCAGCGAGGCGAGAATGGGCACCTGCGCTACGCTCATTTTCTGGCCCGCTTTTAACACCACCGCATTTTTCGCGATGTCTTCCCCGCGCAGACGGATATTCTGTCCGGCGCGAACCGCTTCGCTGAAGCGCACGCCCGCCTCTGTAACCTCGGCGTCTTCCTGCATCACTACCGCCTCGCATCCCGCAGGCACAGGCGCGCCGGTCATGATGCGGATAACGCTGCCCGCGGGCCATTCGCCGCGAAACGGCTGGCCGGCGAACGCCTTGCCCGCCACGGGCAGCGGTTTTTCCAGCGCAAGATCGGCTAAGCGCACGGCGTAGCCGTCCATGGCGGAGTTATCAAACCCCGGCACGTCGAGGGGCGAAGTAATATCGCGCGCCAGCACGCGGCCGAAGCAGTGCAGCAGCGGCAACGTTTCGGATTCGGTAAGAGGGGAAAGACGCGACAGCATCTTTTCAAGGGCGACGTCGAGCGCCATCAGTCCGGCGGTAGGTTCCATCTTATTACTCCTGCGCGGGAAAAAGGAAAGCGCCCATTATGGCAGAAAGGGTAAGAGATAGGCAGGTGTCGCGTTGTGAGCCGCGCGCGGGCTTTACATCACATTGGCCTCTTTCTATATTCAAATTTCATATTAAGTCGCGGCAACGATAATGATATTTATAAAAAAAGTACGGCCGTGTCACAAAATCAGAGCGATGGATCAATGGCTAAAGCGGTAATCGCCATACATGGCGGGGCAGGGGCCCTTGCCCGGGCGCAAATGAGCCCCGGGCAAGAGCAACGGTATATTGAGGCGCTCTCAGGCGTCATCGAGGCGGGGCAGGCGATACTGGCGCAAGGCGGCAGTGCGCTGGATGCGGTGACCGAAGCGGTGCGGCTGCTCGAAGAGTGCCCGCTGTTTAACGCGGGTATCGGCGCGGTCTTTACCCGCGCAGGGACGCATGAGCTGGACGCCTGCGTCATGGACGGTCATACCCTGAAAGCGGGCGCGGTGGCGGGCGTAAGCCGCCTGCGTAATCCGGTGCTGGCTGCTCGCCTGGTGATGGAGCAAAGCCCTCACGTTTTGCTGATTGGCGAGGGCGCGGAGCAGTTTGCCTTTGACCATGGCGTTACGCCCGTCTCGCCTTCGATTTTCTCCACCCCTGAACGTCGGGAGCAGCTTGAGCGCGCCAAAGCGCAGGACCAGACGCTGCTCGATCACGATGGCGGTCCGCTGGATGAAGAGCAGAAGTTCGGCACCGTCGGCGCCGTGGCGCTCGATGAGCATGGCAATCTGGCGGCGGCCACCTCCACTGGCGGCATGACGAATAAACTGCCAGGCCGGGTAGGCGACTCTCCGCTGCCTGGCGCGGGCTGTTACGCCAATAACGCCAGCGTTGCGGTTTCCGCCACCGGTACGGGTGAAACCTTCATCCGAACGCTTGCGGCTTACGATATTGCCGCCCTAATGGAGTACGCCGGGCTGAGCCTGCAACAGGCGAGCGAGCGGGTGGTGATGGAGAAGCTGCCCGCCCTTGGCGGCAGCGGCGGCATTATTGCTATCGACCGGGAAGGCAACGTGGCGATGCCCTTCAATAGCGAAGGGATGTATCGCGGTTTTGGTTATGTGGGCGATGCGCCCTGCGTTGGGATCTATCGCGAATAAGGAGTTCCGGTGCCATACAGTCACGCATTGCCTGAAGATCAGGTGCTCTCGGTTACCGGTTTAACGGTACGTTTTCGCCAGCAGGAGCAGGTTACCGACGCGGTGCGCCAGCTCTCTTTCGACCTGCGGCGCGGCGAAACGCTCGCCATCGTTGGCGAATCCGGCTCCGGCAAATCGGTTACCGCGCTTTCGCTGATGCGCCTTATCGAACAGGCAGGCGGAGAGACGCAGAGCGAGCGATTACTGCTGCGCCGTCGTAATAAACAGGTTATCGATCTGCGCGAAATGAGCCAGTCGCAAATGCGCTCGGTGCGCGGCGCTGACATGGCGATGATTTTTCAGGAGCCGATGACCTCGTTAAACCCGGTTTTTCCGGTGGGCGAGCAAATAGCCGAGTCTATCCGCCTGCATCAGGGATTCAGCCGCGAGAAAGCGCTGCGGGAGGCGAAACGCATGCTGGAGCTGGTGCGCATTCCCGAAGCGGAAAGCATTCTTGAGCGCTACCCGCATCAGCTTTCAGGCGGCATGCGCCAGCGGGTCATGATAGCCATGGCGCTCTCCTGCCGCCCGGCGGTGCTGATAGCCGATGAGCCGACCACGGCGCTGGATGTCACTATCCAGGCGCAAATCCTCCAGCTTATTCGGGTCTTGCAGGAAGAGATGGCGATGGGGGTGATTTTTATCACCCACGATATGGGCGTGGTGGCGAATATGGCCGACCGCGTGCTGGTTATGTATCAGGGCGAAGCGGTGGAAACCGGCAGCGTACGGGAGATTTTCAGCGCCCCCCAGCACCCCTATACCAAAAAGCTGCTGGCGGCGGTGCCGCGCCTTGGCGCCATGAATGGCACCGACCTGCCGCAAAAATTCCCACAGGATTTTCGCGAGCGCGCAGGCATTGCGCTGCCTGAAAGCGCGCAGGATACGGTATTGCCCGACAGCGGCCCCATTCTGCAGGTGCGGGAGCTGGTGGCCCGCTTCCCGGTGCGCAGCGGCATTCTCAACCGCGTGAAAAGCGAAGTGCATGCGGTGGAAAAAGTCAGCTTTGATCTCTGGCCGGGCGAAACGCTCTCCCTGGTGGGGGAGTCGGGCTGCGGTAAATCCACAACCGGGCGCGCGCTGCTGCGGCTGGTGGAAACCCAGGGCGGCAGCGTCACTTTTGCCGGCAAGCGTATCGATACGCTGCCCCAGAGCGCCCTGCAGCCGGTGCGTCGCGATATCCAGATTATCTTTCAGGATCCTTACGCTTCGCTCGACCCGCGCCTGACTGTGGGCTATTCCATTATGGAGCCGCTGCTGGTGCACAAGATGATGGGCAACGAGGCGGCGCAGCAGCGCGTGGCCTGGCTGCTGGAGCGCGTTGGCCTGAAGCCCGAGCACGCCTGGCGCTATCCGCACGAGTTTTCCGGCGGTCAGCGGCAGCGTATTTGTATCGCCCGGGCGCTGGCGCTGAACCCGAAAGTGGTGATCGCCGACGAGTCCGTTTCCGCGCTCGATGTCTCTATCCGCGCGCAGATTATCAATCTGCTGCTCGACTTACAGCGGGAATTCGGCATCGCCTTTTTATTTATTTCGCACGATATGGCTGTCGTTGAGCGCATCAGCCATCGGGTAGCGGTGATGTACCTCGGGCAAATTGTGGAGATAGGGCCGCGTCGGGCGGTGTTCGAAAACCCACAGCACCCCTACACCCGCAAGTTGATGGCGGCGGTGCCCGTCGCCGACCCGGATCATCCGCGCCGCCAGCCGGTGCTGCTGTCCGATGAGATCCCAAGCGCCACCCGCAAGCGCGGCGACGAGCCGTTCGTCGCGCCGCTGGTGGCGGTAGGGCCGGGCCATTTTGTGGCGCGTCACGCGATTGGCGGCGCTTCGCACCACTATTAATTCATCAAGGCAGGGACAATAAGGAGAATAACAATATGACTCAACACACAACGCGTAAATGGCTCGCCGCCGTGGGCGTCGCTTCTGCGCTGGCCGCCGCGCCCGCCTTCGCCGCTAAAGATGTGGTGGTGGCGGTCGCTTCGAACTTCACAACGCTCGACCCGTACGACGCGAACGATACGCTGTCGCAGGCGGTGGCAAAGTCGTTCTACCAGGGGTTATTTGGTCTTGATAAGGACATGAAGCTGCAGAACGTGCTGGCGGAAAGTTATACCGTCTCTGACGATGGCCTCGTTTATACCATCAAGCTGCGTTCCGGCGTGAAGTTCCAGGACGGCAGCGCGTTTGATGCTGCGGCGGTGAAGGCGAATCTCGACCGCGCCAGCAACCCGGATAACCACCTTAAGCGCTACAACCTTTATAAAAACATCGCCAGCACCGAGGCGCTGGACCCGAGTACCGTAAAAATCACCTTAAAACAGCCGTTCTCCGCCTTTATCAACATTCTGGCGCATCCGGCCACGGCGATGATCTCGCCCGCCGCACTGCAAAAATATGGCAAGGAGATTGGTTTTCACCCGGTAGGAACCGGCCCGTATGAGCTGGTGACCTGGAACCAGACGGATTTCGTGAAGGTGAAGAAATTCGCCGGCTACTGGCAGCAGGGGCTGCCGAAACTCGACTCCATCACCTGGCGGCCGGTGGTGGACAACAACACCCGCGCGGCGATGCTGCAAACCGGCGAGGCGCAGTTCGCCTTCCCGATCCCTTATGAGCAGGCGAAGGTGCTGGAGAAAAACGACAAGCTCGAACTGGTCGCTTCGCCTTCCATCATGCAGCGCTATATCAGCATGAATGTGACGCAAAAGCCGTTCGACAACCCGAAAGTGCGCGAAGCGATTAACTACGCCATTAACCGCCAGGCGCTGGTGAAAGTGGCGTTCGCCGGTTACGCCACCCCCGCCACGGGTGTGGTGCCGCCTTCCATCGCTTACGCCGCGGAATTTCAACCCTGGCCGTATGACCCGGCTAAAGCGCGTCAGTTGTTGAAGGAAGCGGGTTTCCCGAACGGCTTTAGCACCACGCTCTGGTCGTCTCACAACCACAGCACCGCGCAGAAAGTGCTGCAGTTTACACAGCAGCAGTTGGCGCAGGTGGGCATCAAGGCGAAAGTCACGGCGATGGACGCCGGGCAGCGCGCGGCGGAAGTGGAAGGCAAAGGCCAGAAAGAGAGCGGGGTGCGGATGTTCTACACCGGCTGGACCGCGTCAACGGGCGAAGCGGACTGGGCGCTTTCTCCGCTTTTCGCAAGCCAGAACTGGCCGCCGACGCTGTTTAACACCGCCTTCTACAGCAACAAGCAGGTGGACAGCGACCTCGCTGACGCGCTGAAAACCACCGATAACGCTCAGAAAGCGAAGCTCTACAAAGATGCCCAGCAGATTATCTGGCAAGAGTCGCCCTGGGTGCCGTTGGTGGTAGAGAAACTGGTTTCCGCCCACAGTAAATCTCTGACCGACTTCTACGTCATGCCGGATACCGGGTTTAGCTTCGAGAATGCGGATCTGAAATAAGAGAGCGCGTATCCCTTTCCCCAACAGGGAGAGGGGACCAGTCGGCGAGCGGGTATGCGACGCTTTTTTCCCCTCTCTCCCTGGCAGGGAGGGGCAACGGGGCATCACAGGGGCAATACCGCTTATCCGCACCGCCTTATAAGCCCGGTAAGCGAAGCGTCACCCGCTGCGGCGGACCGTTATAAATACGTATTTATCTATGTTACGGGTAAACTTAGTTTCAGGAGACACTATGAAGGACAGAGACAGGGCTGCGCATGTTTAACTACATCGTAAAACGCCTGCTGGGGCTTATCCCGACGCTGCTTATCGTGGCGGTGCTGGTGTTTTTATTTGTCCATATGCTGCCAGGCGACCCGGCGCGCTTAATCGCCGGGCCGGAAGCCGATGCTGAGGTTATCGCGCTGGTGCGCGCGCAACTGGGGCTGGATCAGCCGCTGTGGCAGCAGTTCTGGCACTACATTAGCCACGTTGCGCAGGGAGATTTTGGCAACTCGCTGGTGTCACGCCGTCCGGTATCGGAGGAGATAGCCAGCCGCTTTATGCCGACGCTCTGGCTCACCGTCGCCAGTATGGTCTGGGCGGTGCTGTTCGGACTGTTCGCCGGCATTATCGCCGCCGTCTGGCGTAACCGCTGGCCGGACAGAATCAGCATGACGCTCGCCGTCTCCGGCATCTCTTTCCCTGCCTTCGCGCTCGGCATGTTGCTGATGCAGGTATTTTCCGTGGAGCTGGGCTGGCTGCCGACTGTCGGCGCCGACAGCTGGCGCCACTACATTCTGCCCTCCATTACCCTTGGCGCGGCGGTCGCGGCGGTGATGGCGCGCTTCACCCGCGCCTCGTTCGTGGATGTGCTGGGCGAGGATTATATGCGCACCGCGCGCGCCAAAGGGGTGAGCGAGAAATGGGTAATTCTGAAACACGGCCTGCGCAACGCCATGATCCCAGTTATCACCATGATGGGGCTGCAGTTTGGTTTTCTGCTGGGCGGCTCGATTGTGGTGGAGAAGGTGTTCAACTGGCCGGGGCTTGGTCGTCTGCTGGTGGACTCCGTCGAGATGCGCGATTACCCCGTGATTCAGGCGGAAGTTTTGCTCTTCTCGCTGGAATTCATTCTTATCAACTTAGTGGTGGATGTGCTCTACGCCGCCATTAACCCGGCTATCAGGTACAAGTAAGGATGCGACTTTTCAACTGGCGCCGACAGGCCATTCTCAACGCCATGCCGACAATACGCCCGCAGCAGGTGCGCACGCCCTGGCATGAATTCTGGCGACGATTTAAACGCCAGCCGGTGGCGCTTATCGCCGGCGCGTTTGTGTTGCTGCTTATTGTCCTTGCGATAGTCGCGCCCTGGATAGCGCCGTTCGATGCGGAAAACTATTTTGACTACGACAGGCTCAACGAAGGGCCGTCAATGCTGCACTGGTTCGGCGTCGATTCGCTCGGGCGCGATATTTTCAGCCGCGTGCTGGTCGGCGCGCAGATTTCGCTCGCGGCCGGGGTGTTCGCAGTGCTTATCGGCGCGCTTATCGGTACGGTGCTCGGGCTGTTGGCGGGCTATTACGAAGGCTGGTGGGACCGCATTATTATGCGCATCTGCGACGTGCTGTTCGCGTTTCCGGGCATTTTGCTCGCCATTGCGGTGGTGGCGGTGATGGGCAGCGGTATGGCGAACGTCATTATCGCGGTGGCGATTTTCAGCATCCCGGCTTTTGCGCGCCTGGTGCGCGGCAACACGCTGGTGCTGAAGCACCAGACGTTTATCGAGTCGGCGCGCAGCATCGGCGCTTCCGACGCGACTATTCTGTTTCGCCATATTCTGCCGGGCACGGTGTCGTCCATTGTGGTCTATTTCACCATGCGCATCGGCACCTCAATTATCTCGGCGGCAAGCCTCTCGTTCCTCGGCCTTGGGGCACAGCCGCCAACGCCGGAGTGGGGCGCGATGCTGAACGAGGCGCGCGCGGATATGGTGATAGCGCCGCATGTGGCTATTTTCCCAAGCCTCGCTATTTTCCTGACGGTGCTGGCGTTTAACCTGCTGGGCGACGGCCTTCGCGACGCGCTCGATCCCAGACTTAAGGGCTAATAAAAAAGGCTGCCGGATGGCAGCCTTTTTTTCAGCGGCAAGCCTTAAACGCGGCTGCCCCACAGGTCATATTCGTCGGCGTTTTCCACCTTCACGCGAACCACGTCGCCCGGCTTCACGTTGGTTTCGCCGTTAAGGTAGACCGCGCCGTCGATTTCCGGCGCGTCCGCCATGCTGCGGCCAATGGCGCCTTCGTCGTCCACTTCATCGATGATAACCAGGATCTCGCGGCCCACTTTCTCCTGCAGACGCTCGGCGGAGATCTGCTGCTGCAGTGCCATAAAGCGGTTCCAGCGCTCTTCTTTCACCTCCTCCGGCACCTGATCCGGCAGATCGTTGGCGGTGGCGCCCTCGACCGGGCTGTATTTAAAGCAGCCGACGCGGTCGAGACGCGCTTCTTTCAGGAAATCGAGCAGCATCTGGAAATCTTCTTCGGTTTCACCCGGGAAGCCCACGATAAAGGTGGAACGCAGCGTCAGCTCAGGGCAGATTTCACGCCACTGTTTAATGCGCGCAAGCTGGCGGTCTACCGAACCCGGGCGCTTCATCAGTTTCAGAATACGCGGGCTGGCGTGCTGCAGCGGAATATCGAGATAGGGGAGGATTTTGCCTTCCGCCATCAGCGGGATCACCTCATCCACATGCGGGTAAGGGTAAACATAATGCAGGCGCACCCAGACGCCGAGATTCGCCAGTTGCTCGCACAGGCTGACCATGCTGGTTTTCACCGGCTCGCCGTTCCAGAAGCCGGTGCGGTGTTTTACATCCACGCCGTAAGCGGAGGTATCCTGCGAGATTACCAGCAGCTCTTTCACGCCTGCTTCCACAAGGCGCTTCGCTTCCGCCAGCACATCGCCAATCGGGCGGCTGTCGAGGTCGCCGCGCATGGACGGGATGATGCAGAAGGTGCAGCGGTGGTTGCAGCCTTCAGAAATTTTCAGATAAGCATAGTGGCGCGGCGTCAGCTTCACGCCCTGTTCCGGCACCAGGCTTAAGAAAGGATTGTGCTTAGGCTTCGGCACATAGTGGTGAACGTGCTTGAGCACCTGCTCATAGCTGTGCGGTCCGGTGATTTCCAGCACTTTCGGATGCACTTCACGGATCTGATCTTCCTTCGCGCCGAGGCAGCCAGTCACAATCACCTTGCCGTTTTCGTTTAACGCTTCGCCGATCACTTCCAGCGACTCCTGAACGGCGCTGTCGATAAAACCGCAGGTGTTAACGATAACCATGTCGGCATCGTCATAGCTCGGCACGACATCGTAGCCTTCGGTACGCAGTTCGGTCAGGATGCGCTCAGAATCCACCAGGTTTTTCGGGCAGCCTAACGAGATGAAACCAATCTTGGACATTTTTTATACAATACATTGCTCGGGAAAACGCGGAGTATACATCATGCGCAAACGCTACAGCTATATGTGACGGAATTCTTGCTAACGCAGGCCGCCGCCGTGGTTCAGCATCAGAGGAGAAAACGAGGAGAAGATCTGGCCTTTTGTTTATTACCGTTGCTTTTCGCAACACTGTCGTATTAAAAAAACGTAAACCAATCCGCTAATTATTTCTGTATTATTCCTGCCGGGATGATTAGCTATGTTGGTACAGGTAATTAAAGGATCTCTTTACGTTAACCATTATTAATCTCTCTGAGAAAAACCTGTGTCATGAATTTACTGCTGTTCGCTTTGCAAGCCAACTGTAATAAAAAAGCATAGATTCGCTTACTTTTATGATCTTCAACATTAAAATAGCGGTCTCTATAAAATGCTTTTTTAACCAGCTTGTAAGGAGGGTAATATTACCGGAATTTTTTGTTACCAAAGGAGTTGGTAATGAGCTTTAGCCTTCCTGGCTGCAATCTCTTCTACTTATTAAGAGATAGTCTTGAACCAGAATATTATGAATTGATAGCTCAGCCATATGCCACCTGGCATTATATTCAGCAAGAATATGAATTTGACGATCGATACCGTGGACATTATTACATTGAAGGGTTACGGCCCCATCCGCAGTGTTCACGTAATTATGCCCATCAGAGTAATTATACTTACGGCCTGAATACACACAGAAGAATGAGGGAGCTTGTTTTCAACGGGAATATTGTAATGTTAGATCGCATTGGTCCACCCGGGCAGCTGTTTTATATAGATGAACAAGGCGAGCTTATCTGTACGAATCCCTGGGCCTTTGAAAGGAATGGGGCGGAAAACATCATCAGGGCATTCACACATTCGGTAAAATGTCGATGCGGCAGCAGGCCCCGCACCACCCGGTTTGCTCGTTCAGTTTTTGAAGGCGTGTCACGCTCTGGTCAGAAACCGGCATACCAGACGATTAACAGTAAAGCGGCAGGCCGCCTGCTTGCCGCTGGCGGTGTTTACAACAACAATGTTGACGCGTTCAGGGAGACAGCAGAGCGGTTAGGCGGCGATGCTTTAAAAGGTTATGAGCAGGTATTGAATGAGCAGACGGCAGGCGCGGTTATGGCCGCAGCCTCCATGCTGTTGGTGAAACGGCCTGCTAATTTTGAGGAAATATACGGTTATTTAGGAAAAATTAGAGGAGAATCAAAATTCTTACATAACCTTGAAGTAAAGGAAATCAATTATGTGAAGCGTGAGTCAGCAGAAGCCGCACTAATGAGGAAAGAGTTTAACAACGTGGTCAGAAAAAGTTTTCTCCATCAGATGGCAAGCTCTTCTGAGGCGGCTGCGGTTTTTAACTCATCTGATATTTTGAAAATGCGTCAAGGCGCTGTTCCTGATGGCTGGAATGTGCATCATAAACTACCATTAGACGATAGTGGCGATAATAGTTTTGATAATCTTGCGTTGATAGAAAATGAGCCTTTTCACAAGGTTTTGACTGGCATGCAACGCCAGGCAACCAAAGGAATGGTGCCGGGAGAAAGTAGAATTATTCCCTGGGTTATGCCAGCAACTTCAATTTATCAGCTAAAATAGATTTACAGGTATAACAATGAAATTAGATCTTAACAAGATGATAATAGAATTAAAAACGCTTATGATTAATTCAGCGTATCAAATAGAACCTCCTGTAAAAAAAGAGTTCTTCGATAGCATATTAAATAAGTCTGTTCATTCCACACCCTCATTAATTCTCAATCAAATAGCAAGGGAGTTCTATTTTCTGTTAATAAAGCAACCCGACTACGGTGAATTTTTAAAGCATATGGATGGTTTCGAGTATAACGGCCTGCGGCTCTTTAGTATTTCTAATCCTGAACCTGCTATTAAAAACATATTCCTTATCAATGAATACTATAGAAACAATGACATTTACAGGGACCCTGTCTTGCAAGAGCGTTTAGTTATAGGGGAAGACGGCATGTCATTATTTACATACGATGCTAAAAAAGATCTTTTTGAAATCAGAGACAGTGCGGCTAGCGAATCTGTCTATGGAGAATTCGACAATTTCACTCAGCTTTTAGCTGAAATGATCGCGTCAATAAAATAAGTTTAAGAATGAATTTTGATTCATATCAATAATGTGGGGTTATCACACCCGGCTTCGCTGATAAGCGCTTTCGCAAATATCAAAAGCTACGCTCACGAAGCTTACAGACATATTCATATACGCCTCTTTATCATATTCTGTTTTCATCATCGGCTTAAACCGGGAATAAAAGCCTTCGCGCATGGCGTCGATAAACCTGTTTTTGTTTTTTGATGGGGCAAGGTCGGGAGCGTATCGCGAACATAATTCCTCCAGATTAATAAAGGGCGACACCCGTCCTTCATCCATGGATTTGGTATTGTATAAACGCAGGAAGGCCTCGCCGCTGACGTCAATCATTTGCTGCTCGTTAAACGTGGCAATCGTGTGGGTATTATCAGACTGAGGATGATGCTGGCATCCCAGTATAGCCAGACCAGAACATAATAAAATTTTTTGATACATAGCATATCTCCTTTCCGGCTCGATAATTTCACAGTAGTACAGGGCCTTCAGTAAAGATGTGTATTTATGTAATTCTGCATTTCATGATGTTCTCCAGTGATAAAATCATGAAAAAGTCGTAGTCTTAAACGCTGCGGTCTGACTGGATAAATAACTTATTGTCGCGAGGTCAACGTGCCGGAAAGTAAGTGAGTAAAACTAAAAGGCAGGGGGATATTCTTTCAACAGAAATGCCCACGCTATTGCTGACCTGCTTTTATATCTTCGGCGCCTTTATTTTTGGTAAAGTTTGAAAGTAGCCAAAATAAATGACCTTTTTCCCGTGGTTCATTTTTTTCATCATTAGCGTGCCGTTTTGCTTTTTCGTTCATGCCGCGTTTTTAAGCGCATCGCCACCTCCTGAAACCCGTTTTGAAAACCTCAAACGGAGCGCAAAATTAACGGTTCGCTTGCCGTTTTTATTCCGCCTGGCTTATGTCTCGCTTAGCAAAAAATGACGCCGCTGCGCGTTTCTGCCGTCAGGTTATCGAAATGTAAAGAAAGTTAATAGGTGTCGAAATATTGACCCAGCGCATAATTCTGCACAAAAAGTGACCATATGCTTGCCTTGATCCACCGATGTGCCACAGGGAGGAATATGTATGATCTCTGACAGAGTCCGGCATGATCTCTTGAAAAAGACGATCATCGCAAAAGTTGACCTCATGGCTTATCTACAACTGAGGAAAGCAAAGGGGTATATGTCGGTCGCTGAAAGTCACTACTTAAGGGATAACCTTTTTGATCTCTGTAAGGAATACCGTCGTCATTACGCGCTCCTGAAGCAGACGCAAAAAAGCACGGAGCTGGCCGCGTTTACCCAGTGCCTGGATGCGCTTTCCGGCGCTGCG
This sequence comes from Franconibacter pulveris DSM 19144, assembly GCA_000621185.1. Classification (GTDB taxonomy): domain Bacteria; phylum Pseudomonadota; class Gammaproteobacteria; order Enterobacterales; family Enterobacteriaceae; genus Franconibacter; species Franconibacter pulveris. The sequence continues at coordinate 290,096 of KK211221.1, read as the reverse complement.
GTATGTTTGATGACAGGGCAGCATGATTGTCCGCTTTATATCACCGTCGACGCCGAGAAGCTTGAACGCGCCATTATCACGCTACAGCGTTGCACACACCTTTTGAGCGACCTCAGAAAACCGGCTGAAGCCTGAAATCCGGGGGAGGCGACTCCCCCGTCCTGCTTAAGTTTTTGTAAAAGTAAACCCGTCGTTGTCGCTGCTGGCTACCCTTATCGGGACAACCGATAAAGGAGATTGCTATGCCGCTGCTCTCGCCCCGAACCTGGCTCGCCGCTGCGGCGCTGCTTGGCGCTTCGCAGCTCCATGCCGCTGAAGTTAACGTGGAGGTGCTGCAAAACCGGCTCGAACATCCCTGGGCGCTGGCTTTCCTGCCGCAGGAACAGGGCATGTTGATAACCCTGAAAGGCGGCGAGCTGAAGCGCTGGCAACCAGGTAAAGGCCTTTCCGCTCCTGTTACCGGCGTGCCGAAAGTCTGGGCGCAGGGGCAGGGCGGCCTGCTTGACGTGGTACTGGCGCCCGATTTCGCGCAAAGCCGCAAAGTGTGGCTGAGCTATGCCGAAGCTGGCGAGGATGGCAAAGCGGGCACCGCGGTCGGTTATGGGCGCCTGAGCGATGATATGCAGCGGCTTGAACATTTCACCGTGGTCTTTCGCCAGCAGCCGAAGCTCTCTGTCGGCAACCACTTCGGCGGGCGCATGGTGTTTGACGGCAAAGGTTATCTTTTTATCGCACTCGGGGAGAACAACCAGCGGCCTACCGCGCAGGAGCTCGACAAATTGCAGGGCAAACTGGTGCGCCTGACCGAAGAGGGCAAAGTGCCGCAGGATAACCCGTTCGTTGGCAAAGCGGGCGCGCGCCCGGAGATTTGGTCTTACGGCATTCGCAACCCGCAGGGGATGGCGTTCAACCCCTGGAGCCATGCGCTCTGGCTGAATGAACACGGCCCGCGCGGCGGCGATGAAATTAACATTCCGCAAGCGGGTAAAAATTACGGCTGGCCGCTCGCCACCTGGGGCATTAACTACAGCGGCCTGCCGATACCTGAAGCAAAAGGCGGCACCGCGCCTGGCACGGAGCAACCCATTTTCTACTGGAAAGATTCGCCTGCCGTCAGCGGCATGGCGTTTTACAACGCCAGCACTTTCCCGCAGTGGCAAAACAAGCTGTTCATCGGCGCGCTGAAAGATAAAAACCTGATTCAGATGAGCGTGAACGGCAATAACGTCAAGGAGGATGGCCGCCTGCTGGGCGAGCGCAACGCGCGCATTCGCGATGTGCGCGTTGGGCCGGATGGCTATGTGTATGTGCTGACGGACGAAACGGACGGGCAACTGCTGAAAATCAGCCCCGCTTCGTGATCTCAGCTTACCGGGATCATCACAATTTTGCGAAACGCCGGGCGTTCGCTCAATTGCTGATACCAACGGTCCAGGTGCGGGCGCGGCGTAAACTCAACGCCGACGTTTTTCAGATTGTAGATATAGGGCGCGGGTGAAATATCGCCGAGCCCGAACGCTGCGCCCGAAAGCCAGGGCGTTTTCGCCAGCTCCGCGTCGAGAATGCCAAGCAGTTCGTCACACTTATGAGTGCTCTCTTCAATCAGCTTCGGGTCGCGCTTTTCCGGCGGTGTGCGCACAAGGCTAAACACCAGGCCCCGGTGCGGCGGCGGCAGCATCGTGGCCGCCCAGTCCATCCATTTATCGCCTTGCGCGCGTTCCACCGGGTTGTCCAGCCACAGACGGCGCTGGCCGTACTGCGCGGCGAGATAACGCACGATGGCGTTCGATTCCCAGAGCACCAGCCCCGTTTCATCATCGCGCAGGCAGGGCACCAGGCCGTTAGGGTTCATTTCCAGATAATCGGGATCGTGGTTAATCCCATACTGCATGCCGGCGGGGATACGGTTGTAGGGCAGCTCCAGCTCTTCCAGACACCAGAGGACTTTTTTGACGTTAGTGGAGTTTTCTCTGCCCCAGACGGTAATCATGGTTCGCTCCTTATGAAGAGGGTAGGTCACAGAGTGGGAAATACCTATGGTGAGATAAAGCCCACTTTTTCGCAACCTTCGCAAAAACCGGTCAGTAACAACCCGATCTCACTTACACTTGAAAAAACTTTACCCGCTTACTGTTTCATTACGAGCTAATGTGCGTTATTACTCACAACTTCACTCGATGCGTTTATTTTGACGTGATTTCTGGAATGGATACTCGGATGGCACTTACCAACCCTTTCTCTCTCCCCTCTTTAGCGCGCGCTGTGATGGCGGGCTCCGTTCTGTTACTCGCTCTGGTTCCTGCCGTAAAGGCCGAGCAAACGCAGGCGCCTGCCGCGCCGGCGATGGAAGCCAGGGCCTGGATCCTGATGGATTACGCCAGCGGCAAGGTGCTGGCGGAAGGCAACGCCGATGAAAAGCTCGACCCTGCAAGCCTGACCAAGCTGATGACCAGCTATGTGGTAGGCCAGGCGCTGAAGGCAGGCAAAATTCATCTTGATGATAAAGTCACCATCGGCAAAGACGCCTGGGCGACCGGCAATCCGGCGCTGCGCGGCTCGTCGCTGATGTTTTTAAAGCCAGGCGACCAGGTGCCGGTTTCCGAGCTGAATAAAGGGGTGATCATCCAGTCCGGAAATGACGCCAGCATTGCCATCGCCGACTATGTCGCGGGCAGCCAGGATGCGTTCGTCGGCCTGATGAACGGTTATGCGCAGCGGTTGGGACTGACGAACACCACCTTCAAAACCGTACACGGGTTAGATGCACCAGGGCAGTTCAGTACCGCGCGCGATATGGCTTTGCTGGGCAAGGCGCTAATTCACGACGTGCCGGATGAATATGCCATTCATAAAGAAAAAGAGTTTACGTTCAATAATATCCGCCAGCCTAACCGCAACCGGCTGCTCTGGAGCACCAATCTGAACGTGGATGGGATGAAAACCGGCACCACGGCGGGAGCTGGTTATAATCTGGTGGCTTCGGCCACGCAGGGCGATATGCGCCTGATTTCGGTCGTGCTGGGCACCAAAACCGACGGCATTCGCTTTCGCGAGTCGGAAAAGCTGCTGACCTGGGGCTTTCGTTTCTATGAAACCGTAACGCCCATCAAACCTGATGCGACGTTCGTCAGCCAGCGGGTCTGGTTTGGCGACAAGAGTGAAGCCAAACTGGGCGCAGGCGAAGCGGGGTCGATAACCATTCCGAAAGGCCAGCTTAAAAACCTGAAAGCGACCTGGAAACTCACGCAGCCGCAGCTCACCGCACCGCTGAAAAAAGGCCAGGTGGTGGGCACAATTGACTTCCAGCTTAATGGCCAGAACATTGAACAGCGTCCGCTGGTGGTGATGGAGGCGGTGGAAGAGGGCGGCTTCTTAAGCCGCCTGTGGGATCGCGTGCTGATGCAATTCCACAAGTGGTTCGGCAGCTGGTTCTCTTAAGCATGTCGCCTCCCGTCTGGCGGGAGGCGCTTACCAGAGCAGCGTCACGCCAGATTCTCTCGCCCAGTCGATAAATTTCGCTTCCGGTTTCGCGTCTGTCACCAGCGTGTCGAAGGCCTCCAGTGGCCCCATGCAGGCGGGTCTTACTTTGCCAAATTTACTGCTGTCCGCCACCAGCACGTGCCGCTGCGCCATCTCCAGCGCCCACTGTTTTACCGGCAGTTCGTCCAGATTAAAGCAGGTGGCGCCGTGGTGCAGGTGCAGACCGGCGGCGGAGAAAAAGGCGATGTCGGGGCAAATGTTGCGCAGCGTTTCGCGAAAATTAAGCGGTTTGAAGATAGCGTTGCTGGCGTGGAACTCGCCGCCGCAGAGAATAACGCGGCAGGCGGGTTTTTCCTGCAGCGCCAGAAACGTGTTAAGCGAATAGCAGACGCCGGTGAAGGGCAGGTCGTTGTCCAGCGCGTCGATTATCCAGGGCGTGGTGGTGCCGCAGTCAAAAAAGAGCGTTTGATGCGGGCTGACCAGCTCCGCCGCCCGGCGGCCGGCGCGACGCTTTTCGTCCACCAGACGGGTTTTCTGATCGCTTAGCAGATAATGGCTGACTGCTGCGCTGCGCGGTTCCAGCACGATATAACCGCCAAGCAGCACGACAGGCGCGTCGTTGCGCTGCAGGTCGCGGCGAATGGTCATCTCTGAAACGCCAAGCAGCGTGGCCGCCTCTTTCAGGTGAAGCTTATCGCTGCGTTTTAACGCCTGCAGCAGTTGCCCTATCCGCTCGTCGCGCCGTGTTTCCATTTCGTCCTCTGCTTAACCAAAACTGGCGAGGCGTGAACCACGCTTCGCCAGTGAATCGGGCGATTTTACCCGTCGCAGAGGCGTTAGTCACGCACCCAGCCTTTGCGGATGGGCAGGGCGAAGCAGCGGCGGTAAAGCTGGCGCAGCAGGCGATAGAGCGCCTCACCGCAGCCGTTCCAGACCATTTGCGCCGCCAGGCAGGCGAGCATGCCGAGCAGCAAACCGCCTACCATATCCAGCGGCCAGTGCACGCCCAGGTAGATGCGCGACCAGGCGATAGCGCAAGCAACCGCCAGCAGCACCAGCCCTGACCACACCCGGTGCCAGCAGAGAAACGCCAGTGCAAAGGTAAAGCTCACGGTGCCGTGGTTGCTTGGGTAAGAGTCATCCGGCGAATGGTGCAGGAACTGGTGGCCGACCCCTTCGGCAAACGGACGCGGGTGCGGGAATAGATGGCCCATCAGCCAGGAGAGAAAGACGCTGATGGCGAGCGCCAGCGCAATCTTTACCACCAGCTGGCGCTGTGCGCTAAGCTTTTGTCCAGGCCCCCAGAGCCAGAGCGCCGCTGAAAGCAGCGGCACGCCGTAAATCAGCTCCCGGGCGATAAACGTCGCCAGGGCAAGCAGCCAGGCGGGGGAGGCGGGAGTGGCGTTAATCGCCAGAAAGAGCTGGTGGTTGAGGTCTTCCATCATCGCGGTTTTGGTTCCTTATCAACCCAAAAAAGAGGCCCAAAGCAGGGCGGCAAACGCGGCGCAAAAACAGGCCGCCGGTAAAGCGAATAACCTTAGAAACCGACCGGCGAAGGGTAAAGCGGTATTGTCTTATTTCTGTCATACAGCCGTTACCCGCGCCTGGCATAAGAATACGCGGCGCACCTTAAAATAAACTTAAATGACGGTAACGCTGTGCGTTATCGACTAACGTCGCACACAATTCACTATGACTGCTGCGGTCGTTTCATTACACTCAGCGCGATTTCTCTGGATGGATCGCTAATGCAAAGTAAAACGATGACGAAAAAGCGCCTTGGACGTCAGGCGCTGCTGTTCCCGCTGTGCCTGGTGTTGTATGAATTTTCAACGTATATCGGCAACGACATGATCCAGCCGGGTATGCTCGCCGTGGTGGAGCAATACCAGGCTGGCATGGAGTGGGTGCCGACATCCATGACCGCCTATCTGGCGGGCGGGATGTTCTTACAATGGCTGCTGGGGCCGCTGTCGGACCGCATCGGCCGCCGCCCGGTGATGCTCACCGGCGTGGTCTGGTTTATCGTGACCTGTCTTGCCACGCTGCTTGCGCAAAATATTGAGCAGTTCACCGCGCTGCGCTTTTTACAGGGCATCAGCCTCTGCTTTATCGGCGCGGTCGGCTACGCCGCGATTCAGGAGTCGTTTGAAGAGGCGGTGTGCATCAAAATCACCGCGCTGATGGCGAACGTGGCGCTGATAGCCCCGCTGCTCGGCCCACTGGTGGGCGCCGCCTGGGTGCACATGGCGCCGTGGGAGATGATGTTCGTGCTTTTCGCGGTGCTTGCCGCCATCGCCTATTACGGCCTGTGGCGCGCCATGCCGGAAACCGCCACCCGCCTTGGCGAAAAGCTCTCGCTCAAGGAGCTCGGGCGAGATTATAAAGCCGTGATGAACAACGCCCGCTTTGTGGCGGGCGCGCTGGCGACAGGCTTTGTGAGCCTGCCGCTGCTGGCGTGGATTGCCCAGTCGCCGGTTATCATCATCAGCGGCGAGCAGCTCAGCAGCTATGAATACGGCCTGTTGCAGGTGCCGATTTTCGGCGCGCTGATCGCAGGCAATCTGGTGCTGGCGAAACTCACTTCACGACGCACCGTGCGTTCGCTGATTATTCTTGGCGGCTGGCCCATCACTCTTGGTCTGGTGATAGCAGCGCTGGCGACCCTGCTCTCCTCCCACGCTTATCTGTGGATGACGGCGGGACTTAGCGTTTACGCCTTCGGCATCGGCCTCGCCAACGCAGGCCTGGTGCGCCTGACGCTTTTTGCCAGCGACATCAGTAAGGGCACGGTTTCCGCGGCGATGGGCATGTTGCAGATGCTGATTTTCACCGTCGGCATCGAGGTCAGCAAGCATGCGTATCTGGCGGGTGGCAATGGCCTGTTTAGCCTTTTCAATCTGCTGAATGGCCTGCTGTGGCTGGGGATGATGGTCATTTTCCTGAAGGACAAAACGGTCGGGAATTCGCTCCAGCCGCAATAAATCGCCATAAAAAAGGCCCTCCAGCGAGGGCCTTTGCGTTACTGGAAAGGCGCTTCTTTATTCAGCACCTTGTCGATAATTTCCAGCACGCCCTGTTCGTTATTATGCGGCGCGCGGTAGGGCGCTATCGCTTTGATTTTCTCCGGCGCGTTTTCCATGGCGAAGCCAAAACCCGCGTGGCGCAGCATCTCGATATCATTGCCGCCGTCGCCAAAAGCAACCACGTCGCTGTCTTTTATTCCCCAGCGTTTTTGCAGCATTTGCAGGCCGTTGGCTTTATGCAGGCCGGGGATAATCAGGTCGATAGAGCCGTGACCGCTGGAAACCGGCGTTACGATGCCTTCAAACGCTACCGTCAGCGCGTCCATGGTTTTTAATAAATCGTCATCCGGCAGGTTAAGCGCGAACTTAAAGAAGGTGTCGTCCAGACCATAAAAACTGTCGACGAATTCCAGCCGGTGATAATAGGTGGCGGCCATACGCTTAAACGCGTCGTCATAATGTTTTAGGGTATAGCCGCTGCGCTTGCCGCAGGCGATAGTTTCTACCTTCGGCAGCGTCAGCAGATGGTCGATAACCTGGTCATACTGCCCTTTGGTGAGCTTGCCGTTAAACAGATCTTCGCCTTCGCACACCACCCAGGCGCCGTTTTCCGCTACAAAAGCAATCTCTTCGGCTATCTCCGGGAAAAACGACGCGAGCTGGTAATACTGGTTGCCGCTCGCGACGACAAAGCGGATCCCCTGTTCCTTCATGCGGGCGTATTGCGCAAGAAAGCGCTCGCGGTGATAGGTTTTGGCGTCGCTGAGAAAGGTGCCATCCATGTCGACGGCGATCATTTTTACACCCATAAAGACTCCTTAACGGTTTGGCGGATTGGGCAGGCTTCCCTGTCCTTCGGATCGCTATTTCATAAGCGCTGGTTAACTAACAAGTTTTCACTTAATGCAAATTTTTCGTTAAAGCGTCGCCCCTGGCGGGCCGATAGTAGCCATGACGGCAACTATAGTGTGTTTTCTAAAAGAGCATGACGACCCTTTATTCCCTGATGTCCCCTTTTACGGCGACACAACAGCGCAGCAGCGAGTCGGCGCTGAGTGAGGCTATCACCCGGCTCGCTTCCGGTATGCGCATTAATAGCGCCAGGGATGACGCCGCAGGTCTCGCTATCGCTAACCGCATGAGCGCCAATATTAACGCCAGCGGCGCAGTGGCGCGCAATATCGACGATGGTGTCAGCCTGATGCAAACGGCGGAGGGCGGACTGGATGAGATTAATAATTTGCTCATCCGCGCCAGAACGCTGGCGGTGCAGGCGGCAAACGGCACGCTCTCGCCGCAAGACAGCGCCAGTATTCAGAATGAATTTCAGAAGATAAGCGAAACCATCGACCAAATTGCTTACGGTACGACGGTGTTCGGTAAATATCCGCTGGCGGCGGCAAGCCATCCAGCGCCGCCACCGGTACAGTTGGGTGAAGTTCCGACTGTTAACCAACGCCTGCCTGTAGCAGGACAAGGCTATGTTTTTACTTCGGGACGTGTGCCTTTCGCTTATATCCCCGCCGGGGCGAAAGATATCGTGCTCGAAATCGATTCCGGCTGGATGGATGACGATTTGCAGCTTTTTAGCCGTGATGGTAGCCATTTGATAGGCACGCCCATTAATGGGAATGGCGCCACTCGCGATTTTACCTGGCGAAGCAATGGCGTAAATAATTCCGCCGATGCCAGTATGAAAATCATTACCGAAGAGAACGGCTTTACTGCCGGCGCGATTTACAGCGATGCGCACCTGACCCAGGGCGGCGCGGTTTATAACCTTAACGGCAGCGTGACCGCATCGCTGAACGGGATGAATATTACTTACAGCGGCGACGGAGACCGGTATGAAACCCCAGCGACCGGCTGGCCTAACAATGGCACCGTCTCGCCGGGTCATTACAAAGAGCGAATCGCTATTGATAGCGTGACCGAAGACCTGATTGTAATGGTGGTGGGCACCGGTTCTTTTACTGGCAGCATGACATGGAGCCAACTTCCGACACCTACGCAGGCGCCGGACAGCAGACCCACCAGCAGCGAGACGCAAATTGTGGTCAGCGCCGATTTTGGTCAACCGCTTGAAACCAAGACTATTCCCGGCACACCTTCTGATACTGTCACGCTCGGCATCAGCGACCTGAGGTTTGATAATCAGCAAAACGCCAGCCAGGCGATGGGCAAACTCGACGCGGCGCTGGAGAAGGTAAACGGCTACCGGGGCACTTACGGCAGCCTTACTAATGCCTTTGCCAGCGCGAAGAGCACGGTGCTGGAAGGGAAGGTGGCGACCGAAGCGGCGCGCAGCCGCATTGAAGATGCGGATTACGCCCAGGAGGTGAGCAACATGACCCGGGCGCAAATCCTGCAACAGGCGGGCAGCGCGCTGATGGCGCAGGCCAGGCAAGCGCCAGAAACCATTCTGGCGCTGCTGAAAGGATAGCGCTGCCGCTAGCGGCACGCGGCGTTTTCCTCTTCCTGCCATTCGGCGCGCTCGGGTTTCGCCACCGCCCGGGAAACCAGGAAGGCGATGGCAATCAGGCTCAGCACCACCAGCATCGCGCTGCGCAGGCCATAGTGTTCGCCGAGGAAGCCGAGCAGCGGTGGCCCCACCAGGAAAGCGATATAGCCGGTGGTGGCAACCACGCTTACGCGCGTTGGCGCATCCGGACCGGTGTCGCTTGCCGCCGAAATGGTCAGCGGGAAGCCGAGCGAGGCGCCAAGCCCCCACAAGATCACCGATGCGCCCGCAACCCAGGCGCTGTCGACAAAAATAATCAGCGCAATGCCAAGCCCGCCCATCAGGGCGCTGGCGCGAACCACCGCCACCCGGCTGTAGCGGTCGATAAACCAGCCGCCGAAAAAGCGGCCCAGCGTCATGCCAAGCGTAAAGCCTGCGTAGATAAGCGAGCCGGAAGTGGGGCTAAAGCCGTGGCCGTCCACCATCAATAGCGGCAGCCAGTCATTGGCCGACCCTTCAGCAAACGCCATCGCCAGCACCACCACGCCAATCAGCAGCAGCTGGATGTCTTTATAAAAGGGGCGGCGATTAATCGCGTTTTGTTTTTTCTCTTCGGCGCTCTCTTTGCCGACCCCTTCAGGAATGGCGCGCAGCGCGATGAAAACCGGCACGATGGTGACAAGCCCCGCCAGCAGAATATGGAAGTCGGCGCGAAAATTTAACGCCGTCAGCGTCATGCCAATGCCTGCGCCCACCAGCGTGCCGAGGCTGAAAAAACCATGCATCATCGGCAGTACGGTTTTACCCAGCTCGCGCTCAACAATCGCCCCTTCGACGTTCAGCGCCACCTCTGCCGAGCCCAGGCCGCCGCCGAGCACCGCCAGCCCTAAGGAGAAGAGCAGCGCGACGCCGAACCAGAGCGCGCTGCTCATGATAATAATGCCGGCCACCCCCATCAGCATGGCGGTGCGAATGACCTTGCGCGTGCCAAACCGCTTTACCAGCCAGGCCGAGCAGAGAATGCCGCTCATGGAGCCCACGGAGAGGCCAAACAGCACCACGCCCATCTCCGCTGTGGAAACGGCCAGCACATCGCGGATGGCGGGAGTACGCGTGGCCCATGACGCCATGATAAGACCAGGCAGAAAGAAGAAGATAAACAGCGCCCAGGTGCGGCGACGCAGCGCCTGGCGAGTTGAGAGTGGCGACATAAGCATCCCTGACGACAGAAAAGGTAAGACAACAGTAGCAACGAAGTGTACATTTGTACATGACGACTTAGCGAGTGAAAGTGATGAATTTATCCGCCATCGGGGAACCGCCGCGCCGCGAGCGCATTTTACGCGCCACGCTTGAAGCCATTGCGGAATATGGCATCAGCGGCGTTACGCATCGCAAAATCGCCCAGCGGGCGGAAGTGCCGCTCGGCTCAATGACCTACTACTTCACCGGTATCGACGCCCTGCTGGAGGAAGCGCTGAGCGGCTTCGCCCGCGACATGTCGCAAACCTACCAGGCTTACCTGGCGAAGGCCGCCAGCCCGCAGGAAGCGTGCGAGGCGTTGACGCAGGTGATTTGCGGCGCGCAAATCACCACGCCGGAAAATATGGAGCTGATGTACCAGCTTTACGCCTATGCCAACCGCCGCCCGGCGTTAAAGGCCATCATGCAGGCGTGGATGCAGCGCAGCCAGCAGATCCTCGAAGTCTGGTTCGACCCCATCACCGCGCGTGCGCTGGACGCGTTCATTGAGGGAATGACGCTGCATTATGTGGTCGACAGAAAGCCGCTGAGCGAGGCGGAGATTCGGGAGATGGTGTTGAGGCTCGCGAGGGTGGAATAGGCTGTTTTTATAGCCGCAGGGGAAAGATAACGGAGCAAGCGCTTCTCTGAAAAAGGAGGCCGGCGCTTACCTTACATAGCTCAACGCTTTTTCCTGCTCGTCTAAAATATATTTTCTTAGTTTTGCACTGTAATAAAGGTGCAACGCGCAGCCTGCTGCCATCCATAATAATACAAGCTCAGTGAAAGGCAGCATGACATAAACAAACCGTTTGCCCTTCGGATACGTTTTTATCGAGCGGGTTAAATACTCCCGGCCTTCCTGCGTTATAAACAGGTCGCAAATCCCCTTTGCGACCTCCGGCGACGGCGAGGCGTGTTGGCTTAACGCGGGGGCATCGCTCGCCGGGCAATCCGATTTTTTAATCTGCCATGTAGAGGGTGAGAAAAGCGTGGATTCCTGCGCTTTGGTGTCAGAGATATAAAAAAGTTCTCCGGTGGCTTTCCAGATTAGCAATGTGTGGTTTTCTGGCGTTTTAACCGTGCGAACAAGAATAGGGCCGGTAAATAAAAACGATCCGAGGAAGAGTAAAAATGCAATGTAACCCATTGCTTTATCGAGTTTTTTAACTTCAGGTGTTTTCCTGGTGGAAAGAGAAATAAGGAAAAAGCGCAACCAAAAGGGAGGGATTCCGGCAAGCGTTAATGTTCGGGTATTTTCTTCTTCGGTTTTTGAGAGCGTATTTTTTATTTTGATGATGAGCTTAAATGCTGCGCCGACAAAAGTGAGCAGGGCGATAAACGTCGCCACAGGGGCGTTAGAAAACTCCGTATTAATCATTTCTGTAATTGAACTCATCCTTTGCCCCTGTTTTCGCTTTGTTCACCGGCTCCCGCTGTCTGGATTTTTTATCATGCATAAGCGGTTTAGCAAGAGCTAAAAAATAAAACCGTGGTTATTATTCAATGCGGTAACAATAAATCAGCGAAACTGTGCAATATCTTTCCGACGTAGCGAAAGCATTCGGTCAGGTTTACTTTGATGGCGAAGCGCTGCAGGAACATGTGGGTAAATGATAATGCGCAAAATGAACTCTGCCGACTCCTCGTTCGCTAAGCTGCTTAAACGCATTGGCATCGCGTCAGCTAACCTGGTTGAAGCGTTATCAACCGGCATCTGCTCCGTTGCCGCGTTTACCAGCCTTTTTGTGCTGGAGAGGTGGGGAGGAAAGCTCACCGGATTTATCGGTTTTTTTGTACTGGCGTATCTTATCGCCTGGGCTGTAGACAAAGTTAAAGGGTAAGCCCAGAACGTTATCAAGGCTTGCTATGCTGCGCTTTTGGGGAATTTCAGGCAAGAAAAAACCCATCAACCTTGAACCAAGATGGCGGGGTTGATGGGCTCCACAATATGGGGACATCAAAGAAAAGCAGTGGCACTAATTGAGACTGACGCTAAAGCGAAAAGTTCTGCCGTTCATAAAAATTTTCTTATTTTTCTTTCTCAGAGGCCAAGACCCGGCCAGATTATCACAATCAGCGTCCCCGCAAGCGTCAGCAGCACGTTGGCTATGGCATAGGTGCCAGCATAACCGAGCGCCGGAATATTGCTGCGTGCAGTGTCGCTAATGATTTCCATCGCCGGCGCGCAGGTGCGCGCGCCCATCATCGCGCCAAACAGCAGCGCGCGGTTCATGCGCAGCACGTAAGCGCCAAACAGGAAGCAGATAGCCACCGGCAGCAGGCTCACCAGCAGGCCCGCCACCAGCATCTGTCCGCCCACATCGCCAAGCCCGCGGCCGATGCCGCTGCCCGCGCTTAAGCCCACGCCCGCCATAAAGACCATCAGGCCGAACTCCTTCACCATGACCAGCGCGCCCTGCGGGATATAACCGAAGGTTGGATGGTTGGCGCGCAGAAAGCCGAGCATGATGCCGGCAAACAGCAGGCCCGCGGCGTTGCCGATGCCAAAGCTGAATGAGCTGAACTGGAAAGTGATCATCCCTATCATCAGGCCGACAATAAAGAAGGCGCAGAAAGCCAGCAGGTCGGTCACCTGGCTGTGAATGGAGATAAAGCCGATGCGGTCGGCGATGGTTTTTACCCGTCGCGCGTCGCCGCTCACCTGCAACACGTCGCCTTTGTTCAGCACGATGTTGTCGTCGATAGGCATCTCTATCTGGCTGCGGATCACGCGGTTTAAGAAGCAGCCGTGATCGGTAAGCTTAATCTGCCCCAGACGGCGGCCGACGACGTTGTGGTTTTTCACCACAATCTCTTCGGTGACGATGCGCATGTCGAGCAGATCGCGATCGAACACCTCTTTGCCGTTGCGAAAGCTTGGGTCAAGGCGGGCGTGCGCGTCCGGGTAACCCACCAGCGCTATTTCATCGCCCATCTGCAGCACCGCGTCGCCATCCGGGTTCGCCAGAATGCCGTTGCGGCGGATGCGCTCGATGTAACAGCCGGTCTGGCGATAAATGCCGAGTTCGCGCAGGTTTTTGCCGTCCGCCCAGGCGACAAGCTCCGGCCCGACGCGGTAGGCGCGAATGACGGGCAGGTAAACCTTGCGGTTAGCGTCGGTATCCAGCCCGCGCTCGCGCGCTATCTGCTGGGCGCTGGTCTGTAAATCCTGATGCTGAAGCTTCGGCATATAGCGCGCGCCGAAAATCAGGCTGACCAGACCGATAAGATAGGTCAGGGCGTAGCCTAGGCTTAAGTGATCGAGCGCCGCCGCCAGCTGGTCGTTGCTCATGCCCGAATGCCTTAGCGTATCGCCCGCGCCTACCAGCACTGGCGTTGAGGTCATTGAACCCGCCAGCATCCCGGCGGTCAGGCCGATATCCCAGCCAAAAAGTTTGCCAAGGCCCAGCGCAATCAGCAGGGCGCTGCCGACCATGACCAGCGCCAGCATCAGATAATTCTTACCGTCGCGAAAAAAAATGGAAAAAAAGTTGGGTCCGGCTTCAACCCCTACGCAAAAAATAAACAGCATAAAGCCGAGATTAAGCGCGTTTGTGTTAATCGCGAAGTGCTGTTGGCCTAATAATAAAGAGACCACTAAAACGCCAATGGAATTACCCAGTTGCACCGAGCCAAGGCGTATTTTCCCAAGGCACAAGCCGAGTGTGAGCACCACAAATAATAACAGGATGTAATTCCCATTTAACAAATCTGCGACGTTTATATTCACTGAGGATAACTTCTTGTTTACTAGTAAGTTGTTGAAAGGGGTGGGGTTTTGCGCTAAGGTTTCCACCAATAACGACAGGGTTTTTTCTTATTTTCACATGCCCTGAAATCACCTGCGGAACATTACGCAGCGGCTAGTTTAATCGCAATGAAGATCAACGGCTAGTAAGAATAGTGTACTTATAGAGTACGTTTTTTTGGCAAGGATAGCTACCACGCTTTATCAGACTGGGCGCCCTGAAAGGCGGCTTTCAGTAAATCCGATACAGGCATTATCAAGGGGATATCTGTTGATGCGAAGACAAAGCTGGGCGGGGACCATTTGTTGTTTCGTCCTGTTTATTGTGGTGTTCATTTTCCATAAATGGCTTTTAACCCGTGGTTCCCCTATAGAGGGAAGAATGGATTTGGGCATGCTTTTCTTTATTTTGCCAGGCATCGTGGCGAGCGTGTTTTGCCGCAACGCCCGGGTTGTGAAACCGATGCTCGGCGCCATCCTCGCTTCGCCGCTCTGTCTTTTGCTGTTTCTGATGTGGCGCGAAAGCGAACGCTCGTTCTGGCAGGAACTGGCGTGGACCTTCGGCGCGGTCTTCTGGTGCACGCTGGGCGCGTTGTGCTATCTCTTATTACTGACGCTGATTAAGCATTACGATGCGGCGAAAAACCGGCTCTGAAGCCGGTTTTTTATCGCAGCGCTTTACGAAACGCGCTGATAACGCTTCTTCAGGCTAAAAGCAACGGCAGAATATCAGGTTATACTTTCGAGCTTTGACGACCGGAGTTCCCCATGCGTTCACCTGTCATTCCCAAATCCTTGCTGCTGCTGGAAGCGGTGGGGATGGCGCTGCTGCTGCTGGCTTTACTCTCATTTAACCAGTACGTGACGCTGCCCGCGCCGTTTAACGGCGGTGCAGCGAGAGTGGGAATGCTTTTCGCGGGCGTGGCTTTGATATTGCCTGCGGCAGTGGCGCTGATGATTGCGCTGGCGCGCCAGCTGGCGCCGCGGCTGATGAACGCGGGCTCCGGTCCTTCCGCTCACCAGGATAAGGAAAAACGCGATGACGCCGACCATTGATCTTTTACGCGCCCACCGTTCCATTCGCCACTACACCGACGAACCGATCACCGAAGCCCAGCGTGAAGCGATTATCGCCAGCGCCCAGGCTGCATCAAGCTCGAGCTTCCTGCAGTGCAGTTCAATTATTCGCGTTACCGATACGGCGCTGCGTGAAAAGCTGGTGACGCTGACCGGCGGCCAGCAGCATGTGGCTCAGGCGGCGGAGTTCTGGGTCTTCTGCGCTGACTTCAATCGCCATCTGCAAATTTGCCCGGACGCGCAGCTCGGGCTTGCCGAACAGCTGCTGCTGGGCGTGGTGGATACCGCGATGATGGGACAAAACGCCCTGACGGCGGCCGAGTCTTTAGGGTTAGGCGGCGTTTATATCGGCGGCATTCGCAACAGCATCGAGGCGGTAACCGAGCTGCTTAAGCTGCCAAAGCATGTGCTGCCGCTGTTCGGCCTGTGCCTCGGCTGGCCGGCGGATGACCCGCAGGTGAAGCCGCGTCTGCCCGCCTCGCTGGTGGTGCATGAAAACCACTATCAGCCGGTAGACGAGGCGACGCTTGCCCGCTATGACGAGGAACTGGCGCACTACTACCTTAGCCGCGGCAGCAATACCCGTCGCGATACCTGGAGCGATCATATCCGTCGCACCATTATCAAAGAGAGCCGTCCTTTTATTCTCGATTACCTGCATAAGCAGGGCTGGGCAACACGTTAACCCTTTTGACGCCTCCCCCTTCGTTGCGAAACGCGGGGGGTGTATGATACGCGGGCATTTACGTTTGTTCAGAGAGGTGCAGGGTGAAAATCGCCATTTTGTCCCGGGATGGTACGCTCTATTCGTGTAAACGCCTGCGTGAAGCGGCCATGCGCCGCGGCCATCAGGTTGAGATCCTCGACCCGCTGTCATGCTATATGACTATTAACCCGGCGGCCTCGGCCATGCACTACAAAGGGCGCCAGTTGCCCCATTATGATGCAGTCATTCCCCGCATCGGTTCCGCCATCACCTTCTACGGCACCGCCGTGCTTCGCCAGTTTGAAATGCTCGGCAGCTACCCGCTGAACGAATCGGTGGCTATCACTCGCGCGCGCGATAAGCTGCGCTCACTACAACTGCTGGCGCGTCAGGGCATTGACCTGCCTTTGACCGGCATTGCGCATTCGCCGGATGACACCAGCGACCTGATAGACATGGTGGGCGGCGCGCCGCTGGTGGTCAAGCTGGTGGAAGGCACACAGGGCATCGGCGTGGTGCTGGCGGAAACGCGCCAGGCGGCGGAAAGTGTGATTGACGCCTTCCGCGGGTTGAACGCCCATATTCTGGTGCAGGAGTATATAAAGGAAGCGAAAGGGCGGGATATACGCTGTCTGGTGGTGGGCGACAGCGTGGTAGCGGCCATTGAGCGGCAGGCGAAAGAGGGCGATTTTCGCTCCAACCTGCACCGCGGCGGGGTGGCGCGCATTGCCGATATCTCGCCTGAAGAGCGTGAAATCGCCCAGCGGGCGGCGCGCACGCTGGGGTTGGATGTAGCGGGCGTCGATATTCTTCGCGCCGAGCGCGGGCCGCTGGTGATGGAGGTCAACGCCTCGCCGGGGCTGGAGGGCATTGAAAACACCACCGGCATTGATGTCGCATCCAGGATGATTGAGTGGGTAGAGCGGCATGCGAATTCCGACTTTTGCCTGAAAATGGGCGGATAAGCGGCTAATCATGGTATGGAAGGAGGAATTTGCGTAAGCTATCCTCTTTTGATTTTATCGTTACTGAAAGAGGTATCCGGTTTTATGCATTCACTCGTCGTCCCGACTCTGGACACCCTGCGCCGCTGGCTCGATCGTCTCGGCGTGAGCTTCTTCGAGTGCGATACCTGTCAGGCGCTGCACCTTCCTCACATGCAGGATTTCGACGGTGTTTTCGACGCGAAGATCGATCTGCTCGATAACGTGGTGCTCTTTTCCGCCATGGCGGAAGTCAAGCCTTCGGCGCTGCTGGCGGTGGCTGCGGATCTCTCCGCCATTAACGCCGGTTCGCTGACGCTAAAAGCGTTTCTCGATATTCAGGATGATAACCTGCCCAAACTCGTCGTCTGCCAGGCGTTGCATGCCCAGGTGGGCGTCAGCGAAGAGCAGTTCGCCGCTTTCTTCCGCCAGAGCGAACAGCAGATCTCCATGGTGATTCTGGAAGCCCGCGCGCAGCAGTTGCTTTACACACCGGAAGAAGAGGAAAAAAGCGACCGCGTAGTGAATAACCATTTTCTTCACTGAGCCCGCCTCTTATTAGCGCAGTCGCCACCAGGGCGGCTGCTAAATTTGACTTTTTATTCTGTCCTCAGCCTCTTCTTAAAGCATTTTTCACCGCTTCAACCGCCAGTTTGGCTTATCACATAGAGCGATTCAGCCTAAAAAATTGATAAAAGGCGTTTTTTATACCGGGCTATAGCCTCGGGACCGGGCTACAGTTATCCTTGCGCTGGCTTGAAAAGCGTGCAACGTCTGCCGAAGGTCCTCCGGTCCTTTTTCTGTGCAGGTGAACAGATATGCATGATTTTTGCATATGTCTAAATGCGTAAATTTAGCTCGCTCAACGGGCTTTTACCCTTTATTCAGAAGGAAACAGATATGTCCACCCAAGGTAAAAAATGGTTGTCGGGTGTGGTTGCCGGTGTGCTGATGGCATGTTCCGCCACCGCCATGGCGGCCGAACAAAAGACGCTGCATGTATATAACTGGTCTGATTATATTGCACCGGATACGGTCGAAAACTTCACCAAAGAGACCGGTATTAAAGTGGTTTACGACGTGTTCGATTCCAACGAGGTGCTTGAAGGAAAACTGATGGCGGGCAGCACCGGCTTTGACCTCGTCGTCCCTTCCGCAAGCTTCCTGGAGCGCCAGCTTACGGCAGGCGTCTTCCAGCCGCTCGATAAGAGCAAGCTGCCGAACTGGAAAAACCTCGATCCGGAGATTCTCAAGCTGGTCGCGAAACACGACCCGGATAACAAATACGCCATGCCTTACCTCTGGGCGACCACCGGTATTGGTTATAACGTCGATAAAGTCAAAGCGGCGCTTGGCGCCGACGTGCCGTTGAACAGCTGGGATCTGGTGCTGAAGCCGGAAAATCTCGCTAAGCTGAAAAGCTGCGGCGTCTCTTTCCTGGACGCCCCGGAAGAAATTTTCGCCACCGTGCTGAACTACCTGGGCAAAGACCCGAACAGCACCAAAGCGGATGACTATACCGGTCCTGCTACCGATCTACTGCTGAAGCTGCGCCCGAACATTCGCTACTTCCATTCCTCTCAATACATCAACGATCTGGCGAATGGCGACATTTGCGTCGCTATCGGCTGGGCAGGGGACGTATGGCAAGCGGCTAACCGCGCCAAAGAAGCGAAGAATGGCGTGAATATCTCCTACACCATCCCGAAAGAGGGGGCGCTCGCCTTCTTTGACGTTTTCGCCATGCCGAAAGACGCCAAAAACACCGATGAAGCCTATCAGTTCCTCAACTACCTGATGCGCCCGGATGTAATGGCTCACATCAGCGACCACGTTTATTACGCCAGCGGCAACAAGGCCGCCACGCCGCTTGTGAGCAAAGAGGTGCGCGACAACCCGGGCATCTACCCGCCTGCCGATGTATTTGCCAAGCTCTTCACACTTAAGGTGCAGGAGCCGAAGATTGACCGCGTAAGAACCCGCGCGTGGACTAAAGTGAAAAGTGGTAAATAAATAAACCAGCTTTTGCGTAACGGTACCGCTCCGGGCGTTAACGCCCCTTCTGGACAGAGGTCGCAAGCCTCTGTCCAGACGTTTGTGCGGCATTGCCCGCACCGTTTTATTGTTTTGCCGGAGAGCAAATCGTGACTGATGCTACCCCTCGCCCCCAGGCGAAAACCCGCAAGGCGCTTACCCCGCTGCTGGAAATCCGCAACCTGACCAAATCCTTCGACGGCCAGCACGCCGTAGACGATGTCAGCCTCACCATTTATAAAGGCGAAATTTTCGCTCTGCTTGGCGCCTCCGGCTGCGGCAAATCCACGCTGCTGCGCATGCTGGCGGGTTTTGAGCAACCGACCACCGGGCAGATCATGCTGGATGGCGTCGACCTCTCCCATGTGCCGCCCTATCAGCGGCCCATCAACATGATGTTCCAGTCGTACGCGCTCTTCCCGCATATGACCGTGGAGCAAAACATCGCCTTCGGCCTTAAGCAGGACAAACTGCCGAAAGCGGAAATCGCCAGCCGTGTGCAGGAGATGTTAAGTCTCGTGCATATGCAGGAGTTCGCCAAACGCAAGCCGCACCAGCTCTCTGGCGGCCAGCGCCAGCGCGTGGCGCTCGCCCGCAGCCTGGCGAAACGCCCGAAACTGCTGCTGCTTGACGAACCCATGGGCGCGCTGGATAAGAAGCTGCGCGACCGCATGCAGCTCGAAGTGGTGGATATTCTGGAGCGCGTGGGCGTGACCTGCGTAATGGTGACCCACGATCAGGAAGAGGCGATGACCATGGCGGGCCGCATCGCCATCATGAACCGCGGCAAGTTTGTGCAAATCGGCGAGCCGGAAGAGATCTATGAACATCCCACCACCCGCTACAGCGCGGAATTTATCGGCTCGGTCAACGTCTTCGAGGGGCTGCTGAAAGCGCGCCAGGAAGATGGTCTGGTGATCGATTCGCCCGGCCTGCTTCATCCGCTGAAAGTGGACCCGGACGCGTCGGTCGTGGACGGCGTGCCGGTTTATGTCGCGCTGCGCCCGGAAAAAGTGATGCTCTGCGACGAACCGCCTGCGGATGGCTACAACTTTGCGGTGGGCGAAGTAGTGCACATCGCCTACCTTGGCGACCTCTCTATTTATCATGTACGGCTCAAAAGCGGGCAGATGATCAGCGCCCAGCTTCAGAACGATCACCGCTATCGCAAAGGCGCGCCGACCTGGGGCGATGAAGTTCGCCTCTGCTGGGATGCGGACAGCTGCGTGGTTCTGACGGTTTAAGGAGGCGAAATGAGTAGTACGTTTGAACGCCACGGCGAACCTGTCGCCGACGTGAAGCCCGGCGGCGCTAAGCTCTGGCTCGCTCGCCTGCAGATGGCCCATGGCCGTAAGCTGGTTATCGCGCTGCCTTACCTGTGGTTAATTTTGCTCTTTCTGCTGCCGTTTCTGATTGTATTTAAAATCAGCCTGGCGGAGATGGCGCGTGCTATTCCGCCCTATACGGATCTGGTGAGTTGGGAAGAGGGGCAGGCTTCGATTCTGCTCAACTTCGCCAACTTCCTGCAGCTAACGGACGATCCGCTTTATTATGAGGCGTACCTGCAGTCGTTGCAGGTGGCGGCGGTTTCGACAATTTGCTGTCTGCTGCTCGGCTATCCGCTCGCCTGGGCCGTGGCCCACAGCAAACCGTCCACGCGCAACATTCTGCTGCTGCTGGTTATCCTGCCGTCGTGGACGTCGTTTCTTATTCGCGTCTACGCCTGGATGGGCATTCTCAAAGAGAACGGCATTCTGAATAACGTGCTGCTGTGGCTCGGCGTTATCGATCAGCCGTTAACCATCCTGCATACCAACCTCGCGGTTTATATCGGCATCGTTTACGCCTATCTGCCGTTTATGGTGCTGCCGATTTACACCGCGCTGACGCGTATCGACTACTCGCTGGTGGAAGCCTCGCTGGATCTCGGCGCCCGTCCGCTGAAAACGTTCTTCAGCGTGATTGTGCCGCTGACCAAAGGCGGGATTATCGCCGGCTCCATGCTGGTGTTTATTCCGGCGGTAGGCGAATTTGTTATCCCGGAACTGCTGGGCGGTCCGGACAGCATTATGATTGGCCGGGTCCTCTGGCAGGAGTTCTTTAATAACCGCGACTGGCCGGTGGCGTCGGCGGTAGCGATAACCATGCTGGTGGTGCTGATCGTGCCTATCATGTGGTTCCATAAGTATCAGAACAAAACCATGGGGGACCACGCATGAATAATCTGCCTGTTGTGCGTTCTCCCTGGCGCATCCTGATCCTTATCATCGGCTTTACATTCCTGTATGCGCCGATGCTGATGCTGGTAGTTTACTCCTTTAACAGCTCGAAGCTGGTCACGGTCTGGGCGGGGTGGTCGACGCGCTGGTACAGCGAGCTGTTCCAGGACTCGGCGATGATAAGCGCCGTGACGCTGAGCCTGACCATCGCCGCCTGCGCAGCGACGATGGCGGTGGTGCTGGGGACTATCGCGGCGGTGGTGATGGTGCGGTTTGGCCGCTTTCGCGGCTCAAACGGTTTCGCTTTTATGCTGACGGCGCCGCTGGTGATGCCCGATGTCATTACCGGTCTGTCGCTGCTGCTGCTGTTTGTGGCGATGGGCCACGCCATCGGCTGGCCTTCGGACCGCGGCATGCTCACCATCTGGCTGGCGCACGTCACGTTCTGTACCGCCTATGTTTCGGTGGTGATTAGCTCCCGCCTGCGCGAACTGGATCGTTCCATTGAGGAAGCGGCGATGGATCTTGGCGCTACGCCGCTGAAGGTTTTTTTCGTCATCACGCTGCCGATGATCATGCCGGCGATTGTTTCCGGCTGGCTGCTGGCCTTTACGCTTTCGCTGGACGATCTGGTTATCGCAAGCTTTGTCTCCGGCCCCGGCGCCACCACGCTGCCGATGCTGGTTTTCTCCAGCGTCCGCATGGGGGTGAATCCGGAGATCAACGCCCTGGCGTCGATTATCCTCGGCGTGGTCGGAATAATCGGACTTATCGCCTGGTTCTTTATGGCCCGGGCAGAAAAGCAGCGACTGCGCGATATCCAGCGTGCAAGGCATAGCTGAGCGACCTAAAATCTGCAATCATGTGCCTTCAGCGCCGCGCGAGCCGCGGCGCTGTATCACAGGGAAGGCGAGATTTGGACATTTTCAGCAAACCGCGAAATTCACATGCCAGAATGAACGCCCCGACGCTGGTGCAGGTGGCGGCAATAGCGATTATCACCACCCGGTGTGTCGATCTCCTTTTGCTTTTTAACCTGCTCGGCCTGCGCGGCACGATGGATTTTATCCACCGCAGCGTGCAGACCTGGAGCCTGACCCTGATTTTCCTTGGCAGTCTGCTGATGCTCTGCGTGGAATTCCGCTGCGCGTTCGTCATTCTCAAAGGACGAAGTTGGGGACGCTGGGTTTATTTGTTAACCCAGATTGTCGCCGTCAGCTATCTCTGGGCTGCCTCTCTGGGCTGGGGCTATCCGGAGCTTTTCAGCATCGCCGGCGAGTCGAAACGGGAAATTTTCCGCTCCCTGGTGATGCAAAAATTGCCGGACCTGCTGGTGCTCTTTCTGCTCTTTGTTCCCTCTCCCAGCCGACGATTTTTCCAGCTACAGTAATTCGCCAGGCGTGATAGAATCGCCGGTCCGCGTTTTCCTTAAGGTTTTTTGCTATGCACTGCGCACTCTTTGATGCCGGGCGCTGCCGATCCTGCGCCTGGATTGAACAGCCGATGGCGACTCAGCTTACCGCCAAAATGAATGATTTACGCCAGCTGCTGGCGGAGCATCACGTGGGCGAATGGGCAGAGCCGGTCAGCGGGCCGCAAGAGGCGTTTCGCAATAAAGCCAAAATGGTGGTGAGCGGCAGCGTGGAAAAACCGCTGCTCGGCATGCTGCACCGCGACGGCACGCCGGAGGATCTTACCTCTTGTGCGCTTTATCCCGCGTCGTTTTATGCCGTTTTCGCCGTGCTGAAGCCCTTTATCGCCCGCGCCGGGTTAACTCCTTATAACGTGGCGCGTAAACGTGGCGAATTAAAGTATCTGCTGCTCACGCAAAGCACGCTGGACGGCGGCATGATGCTGCGCTTTGTGCTGCGTTCGGAAGCCAGGCTTGAGCAACTGCGCGCCGCGCTGCCCTGGCTGCAGGCGCAACTGCCGCAGCTTAAGGTTATCTCCGTGAATATTCAGCCGGTGCATATGGCGATAATGGAAGGGGAGAAAGAGATTTGGCTGACGGAGCAGCAGGCGCTGGCGGAAAACTTCAATGGCGTGCCGCTCTGGATCCGCCCGCAGAGCTTTTTCCAGACCAACCCGGACGTCGCCGGTAAGCTCTATGCTACCGCCCGCGACTGGGTGCGGGCGTTGCCGGTACGGCATATGTGGGATCTCTTTTGCGGCGTGGGCGGTTTTGGCCTGCACTGCGCGACGCCCGCGATGACGCTTACGGGGATCGAGATAGCCCCTGAGGCTATCGCCTGCGCCACACGCTCCGCCGATATGCTCGGGCTGAAGGATGTGCGCTTCCAGGCGCTGGATTCCACCCGGTTTGCGACAGAGCAGGGCAGCGCTCCCGATCTGGTGGTGGTGAACCCGCCGCGGCGCGGTATCGGCCAGGAACTTTGCGACTACTTAAGCCGCATGGCGCCGCCGTTTATTCTGTACTCGAGCTGTAACGCGCAGACGATGGCGAAAGATATCAGCCTGCTTACAGGCTATCGCATCCTGCGCGTGCAGTTGTTCGATATGTTCCCGCATACCGCGCATTACGAAGTGTTAACGCTGCTGGTGCGACAATAAGTCTCAGCCGTCGCTGGTTGCCGTTGCGGCCTATACTCTCTGCAGGCCAACCTGGCAGAGAGACGCGATGTTTAACGACTTCACTCATGAGAAAATCACGGTTACCCACGCCACGCTGGACGTACGCTACGGCGGCAACGGCCCGCCGGTATTGCTGCTGCACGGGCATCCGCGCACCCATATGACCTGGTCGAAGGTGGCACCGCTGCTGGCGAAGCAGTTCACCGTTGTTTGCCCCGATCTGCGCGGCTTCGGGCAGTCTTCTGTGCCTGTTGATACGCCCGATCACGCCGGTTCCG
The DNA here is from genome assembly GCA_000621185.1 of Franconibacter pulveris DSM 19144. Lineage (GTDB taxonomy): Bacteria > Pseudomonadota > Gammaproteobacteria > Enterobacterales > Enterobacteriaceae > Franconibacter > Franconibacter pulveris. The sequence goes on along the minus strand of KK211221.1, from coordinate 266,247 downwards.
CGAAACGAGCGAAAGCGCAGGACTGCGTTGAACTGATGCAAGCGCTGGGCTTCCCGCGTTTCGCCATTGTCGGCCATGACCGGGGCAGCTACACCGCTTACCGCGCGGCGCTCGATTTCCCCCACCTCATCACGCGCCTTGCGGTGCTGGACAGCGTGCCGATTCTGGAGGCGCTGGAGCGCTGCAACGAAAAGTTCGCCCGACAGTGGTATCACTGGTTTTTCTTCGCGCAAAAGGAGAAACCGGAGCGGGCGATTCTGGCCGATCCGGACGCCTGGTACGGCGGGCGGACAGCGCAAATGAATGACGACGAGTACGCCGATTTTCACCGCGCCATTCATGACCCGGCAACGGTGCACGGCATGCTTGAGGATTACCGCGCCGGTTTAACGGTTGACCGCGAGCATGAGGCGGCGGACCGCGCAGCGGGGCGTAAAATCCGCTGTCCGACGCTCTGCCTGTGGTCGGAAAAAGACGATCTGGTCGATCTCTATGGCGATGTGCTGGCTATCTGGCGAAACTGGGCTGACAACGTGCGGGGCGGGGCTATCCCGAGCGGGCACCATATGGCGGAGGAAGCCCCCGAAGCGTTGGCGCAAGCGCTGATGTTATTTCTGCAGGAAAAATAAAGGCCCGCGTAGTGCGGGCCTTACCATGCGTGTTTATTGTTACTGCGGGAACCACTGGTCGCTGATTTTCTGATACGTGCCGTCCGCTTTAATGGCAGCCAGCGCGTCGTTCAGTTTCTTCAGCAGCGCCACGTTATCCGGGCGTACTGCAATGCCAAGGCCGGTGCCGAAATATTGCGGGTCGGTCACTTTCTCGGTCGCGGTGCCGAGTTGCGGGTTGCTCTTCAGCCATTCGTTTACCACAGCGGTATCGCCAAACACTCCATCCAGACGACCGTTTTTCAGGTCGATAATCGCATTCTGGTAGCTGTCATACGCCACGGTTTTCACTTCCGGGTGCTTATCCTGCAGGTATTTCTGGTGCGTGGTGCCGTTTTCCATGCCAATGCGTTTGCCTTTCAGGTCGGCAAAAGACTTATAGGCGCCTTTTTTGGCGATAACCACGGCGGAGTTAGCGTAATAAGGGGCGGTAAACGCGACCTGCTTCTGGCGCTCCGGCGTGATATCCATACCCGAAATCACAGCGTCATATTTTTTAAATTTCAGCGACGGGATCAGGCTGTCGAACGCGTGGTTGGTAAATGTGCATTCTACCTGCATTTGTTTGCATAATGCTTTCGCCAGATCGATATCAAATCCGACAATCTGGTTGTTCGCATCCAGCGACTCAAAAGGAGGATATGTCGCGGAAGAACCGAAGCTGATTTTTTCTGCCGCAGCGGCGTGGAATGCGGCGCCAGCGAGTATGGCGGCCAGAATGAGTTTTTTCATCGTGAAGCTCCCGTCTGTCAATCTTGTTTTATTTCACCGTTTGCCCGGCGTGAAAACACCATGCCATTTAATGAATTTATATGCAATAAAAATGTATAATTATTTGCAGGCAAACCTCTTCCCGGACGGGGGGAGGGCTGGGGCTTCGGTAAGGCGGGTCTGCAGATAAACGTGCTTTGAGTGGGGCGGGTAAGCGAATCGCTACCCGCCAGAACGTCAGGCAAGAACACTGGGCAACCAACGGCGCAGCGCCCCTTCTCCTGGAAGGGGGTTAACTGCGGCGCTCAAACGCCAGCGCGCGGCGTTCAACCAGGCGCATCAGCAGCGTCAGCAGGCCGTTGACGATAAGGTAGATAACACCCGCCGCGCCGAACACCATCACGTCGTAGGTGCGTCCGTACAGCAGTTGCCCGTGGCCCATCACTTCCATCAGCGTGATGGTGTAAGCGAGCGAAGTGCTCTTAAACACCAACACCACTTCGTTGGAATAAGACGAGAGCGCGCGCTTGAACGCATAGGGCAGCAAAATAGCGAGCGTGTCTTTCTTGCTCATCCCCAGCGCCCCGCAGGATTGCCACTGGCCTTCGGGAATAGCGCGGATCGCTCCGTAAAACAGCTGCGTGGTATAGGCCGCCGAGTTGAGCGAAAGCGCAATCAGCGCGCACAGCCAGGGCTCGGAGAGCAAATGCCACAGCGCCGGGTAATTCTGCAATGAAGGAAATTGCCCCGGTCCGTAGTAAATCAGGAAGATCTGCACCAGCAGCGGCGTGCCGGTAAAAAGCGTAATGTAGCCGCGCACAATCCACACCAGCACCGGCGTTTTCAACGTCAGGATGATGGTGAAGATAAGCGAAAGCAGCAGCGCGACGACAATAGAGGCCGCGGTCAGCGTCAGGCTGGTATGCAGCCCTTTGAGGAGCTCAGGTAAATAATCCAGCATTAGCCTGGTCTCCGTTCAAAACGCGTGGCGCGACGATCGATATGGTTGAGCACATACTGGCTGATAAGCGTGATAACCAGGTAAATCGCCGCCGCGATAATGTACCAGGTAAAAGGCTCCTGGGTGCGGGTGGCGATGCTTTTTGTTTGCAGCATCAGGTCGTTAACGCTAATCAGCGACACCAGTGCGGTATCTTTCAGCAGCACCAGCCACTGGTTGCCGAGGCCAGGCAGCGCGTGGCGCCACATCTGTGGCATCACCAGGCGAAAGAAAATCGCGGTTTTGGACAATCCCAGCGCCTGCCCCGATTCCCACTGGCCGACCGGCACCGCTTTAAGCGCGCCGCGCAGGGTCTGCGAAGCATAAGCCGAATAGAGCAGGGAGAGGGCGATAACGCCGCACAGGAACGGGCTGACGTCGAAATTCTCAATCTGCATCTGCACCGGAATTTGCGCAAATCCGAGGTTAATGTTGAAACCATCGGAGAGCAGGAGCAGCAGTTGGGAGGAGCCGAAATAGATAAACAGCACCACCAGAATTTCCGGCAGGCCGCGCAAAATAGTCACCAGCGCGGTGGCTATCCACGCCACGGGCCGCCATTTCGCCGACTCCCAGACGGCGAAAATCATCGCCAGCACGAGGCCGATGATAAGCGCGCAAACGGCAAGGCCGACGGTCATCCCGGCGGCGCTTGCTAAAGGAAACATATCGTTCATTCAGGCGATTACTTCTGGAACCATTTTTTGTAGATGGCGTCGTAGGTGCCGTCTTTCTTCACCTTTTCCAGCGCAGTATTGAATTTCTGCTGCAGGTCGGTGTTGCCCTGACGAACCGCGATGCCAAGACCGGTGCCGAAATAAGCTTTATCCGTCACTTTGTCGCCCACGGCGGCCAGTTTCGGGTTCGCTTTCAGCCATTCGGTAACGACGGCCGTGTCGCCAAACACCGCGTCGATACGGCCGTTTTGCAAATCCAGCTTCGCGTTCTGGTAGCTGTCATACGGTACGGTAGTAATTTCCGGGTGTTTGTCGTTGATGTATTTCTGGTGAGTCGTGCCGTTCTGCACGCCCACGCGCTTGCCTTTCAGCTGTTCGAGGCTGGTAAATTTACCCTGCTGACCGATGAACAGCGCAGAGTTGTCATAATACGGGGTGGTGAACAGCACCTGCTTCTGGCGTTCCGGCGTAATATCCATCCCCGCCATCACCGCGTCGAAGCGTTTAAACTTCAGGCTTGGGATCAGGCTGTCGAATGCCTGGTTGGTGAAAGTGCAGGTGGCGTCAATCTCTTTGCAGAGCGCGTTTGCCAGATCCACGTCGAAACCGACGATTTTATTGCTGGCGTCCATCGACTCAAACGGAGGATAGGAAGCTTCGGTCGCGAAACGAATGGTCTGTGCTGCGGTGGCGGAAAGGCTGACGCTGGCAAGCAGCGCGGCAAGTAATACTTTTTTCATTGTCATTTTCCCGATCTGCATCAGTGAGATAAGTAATGTTTAAACGCATCGGTCTGCGGGTGGGTGAAGCAACTCGCATCCCCCTGTTCAATGATATGGCCATTTTCCATATAGACCACGCGGCTGGCGGTTTTGCGCGCCACTTCCACTTCGTGCGTCACAATCACCTGAGTAATGCCGGTTTGCGACAGCTCGCGAATAATACTGACGATTTGCGCGGTGATCTCCGGGTCCAGCGCCGCGGTAGGTTCGTCAAACAGTAAAACCTGCGGCTCCATCATCAGCGCGCGGGCAATGGCCACGCGTTGCTGCTGACCGCCGGAGAGGTGCAGAGGATAGCGATCAACGTATGGCGTCAGGCGCAACCGCTCAAGCAGCTTGTCGGCACGCTTGCGCGCCTCGTCTTTGCTTAAGCCCAATACGCGGCAGGGCGCTTCGATGAGGTTCTGCAACACGGTGAGATGCGGCCAGAGGTTATATTGCTGGAAAACCATGCCCACATTCTGGCGCAGCTCGCGAATCGCTTTATCGCCAGGCGCTTTTGAGAAGTCGAACCGGTTGCCCGCAATGCTGAGTTGGCCGGAACGCGGCATCTCAAGCAGGTTGAGTACGCGCAGCAGCGAGCTTTTGCCCGCGCCGCTTGGACCAAGCAGCACCAGCGTTTCGCCCTGTGGACAATCGAGGGTGATATCAAACAGCGCCTGATGAGCGCCGTAATAACAATTAATGCCGTTTAGTTGAATACTCATGCGTAGCAGTTGAATAGCAATTGAGACCGCGAATAGTATCGCCAGCAGAATAGTTATGCAATATTTGTGCGTTAAAACTTAAAATCATCCAGATAACCGCTTTAAACTTAGCACAAAATAGCGGGGCGGGTAGCAGGCAAGGATAAATGTCGGCGTAACGGCGCTAAGCCAGACTATTTACTTGAACCTCTGTCCGCCCCCCGCAGGCCGCTTAACGATGCTCCAGCGACTGGCGCAGCGTGCCGGAAGGGGCATGCATGGCGCCGCCCAGGTAGCGAACATCATCTACCGCCCAGCACTGGCCTTCGCGGATCATCAGCACTTCATCCCGCCATTGCTGGCTCCCCTGGTTGAAAACCACGCGCAGCGGAATATTACGCGCATCGGTATTCGGGATGCGGGAAGCGCTGTCGACCTTCGCGGTTTGCGCGGCGTCGGTGCGGCTGGTGAAAGGGTCGCTGCGCAGGAAAGCATTTTGCGGTTGGTTCTCACGGCTTGCGCTCTGCAACTGTTCATAAAGCGAATCGCTTAAGTAAGGGCGCAGGGCGCTAAGATCGTTTAACCCCTGGCTGCGATGCGCGATGCGATAGTCGTAAAATTGCTGCGCGACGGCGTCAGGGCCGCCTTCCACACAGGGTCCGCTGCGCGAGCCAATATCCTTGAACGCCGGAGTGACGGGAGTGGTGCAGGCGCTGAGCATCAGAGCGCAAGGCAGCGCTAAAAACAGAGCGGAATGGCGCATTTTCATTTCCTTATTCTCGTAAGCAGGACTACGTTTCTTGTCACAGGACATTTTTAGCATAGCGTATCGTCGCCAGTTTGCGTCTGGTATTGTCTGCTAACGCATTGATAGCCAAAAGGAGAAACCCATGCAATTTTCCACCACCCCTACGCTTGAAGGACAGGTCATCGTTGAGTATTGCGGCGTGGTCACCGGGGAGGCGATCCTCGGCGCCAACATCTTTCGCGACTTTTTCGCCGGCATTCGCGATATCGTCGGCGGCCGCTCCGGCGCCTATGAAAAAGAGCTGCGCAAGGCGCGGGAAATCGCTTTTCGCGAACTGGGCGAGCAGGCGGCGGCCCTTGGCGCGGACGCGGTGGTCGGTATTGATATCGACTACGAAACCGTGGGCAAAGAGAGCAGCATGCTGATGGTGAGCGTCACCGGCACGGCGGTGAAAACCCGTCGATGAAGCGTTTTTGTTGGCCGCTTATTGTGGCGGCGCTGCTCGCAGGGTGTGCGGGCGAAAAGGGAATACTCGATCGCGGCGATTATCAAGTAGATGTCCGGCGGCAGGCGCAGGCGGCGTATCCGCGCGTAAAAGTGCTGGTTATTCACTATACGGCGGATGATTTCGACAGCTCGCTCGCCACGCTTACCGACCGCAACGTAAGCTCGCATTACCTGATTCCCGCCATTCCACCGGAAAAAGGCGGTAAGCCGGTTATCTGGCAACTGGTGCCGGAGCGGGATCTCGCCTGGCATGCGGGCATCAGCTACTGGCGAGGGGCGACGCGGATTAACGATACCTCTGTCGGCATCGAGCTTGAAAACCGCGGCTGGCGGAACGTGGCGGGGCAGAAGCACTTCGCTCCTTTCAGCGCGCCCCAGATAGCGGTGCTGGCGAAACTCGCCCGCGATATTATCCAGCGCTACCAGATTAACCCCGCCAACGTGGTGGCGCACTCTGATGTCGCGCCGCAGCGTAAAGACGACCCGGGCCCGCTTTTCCCCTGGCGCCAGCTCGCCGCTCAGGGCATCGGCGCATGGCCGAATTCAGACCGCGTCGCTTTTTACCTGGCGGGCCGCGCGCCTTATGAGCCGGTGGACGAAGCCGAACTGCTGACGCTGCTCGACCGCTATGGCTACGAGGTGAAGCCGGAGCTGACCGACGCGCAGCGCAAGCGGGTGATTACCGCGTTCCAGATGCATTTTCGCCCGGCGCGGTACGATGGCCTGGCGGATGCCGAAACCGAAGCGATAGCGCAGGCGCTGCTGGAAAAATATGGGCAGGGGTGAGCGTTCTTGAAGGCGACGTTCGCCGCTGCGCTTATCCGCCTTACCTGTTAACGGCAGATATTCGGGTGAGGAGAAGGGTTATGTACCCAGAGTGCAGGTTACTTATGTCCGCTTTCTTCACGCAAAGGTGTTAAGGGGGCCCGCCGCCCCCTTAACCAGCTCGGTTCATGCCGCTTAACCGGCCTATCCATGGGCCTCGCCTCTTTACGGATAATGGCGCCCGGCATTTTTGAACACCCGGTGCGTGCCATCCGCCCTGAAAAAGCGGAGGCGATTTAGAGGCCGGATGAACAACATTGCTGACTGGTTGAATAAGAAAGTTAGGGTGATGATGCGGCAAAGACAGAAATAAGCTTTGTATTTTGTCGGGTGGCTAAGCGCATCACCCGCCAGGCGCTGCGCTGTATTGCTTATCCCCGGTGCAGCTTCCCGTGATCCCGCAGCCAGAAGGCGGTGCGTTCAATCCCTTCATCCAGCGACACCACCGGCTGATAGCCAAGCTCCGTTTCGGCGCGGCGGATATCCAGCGTAAAGTCAAAATTCAGCTTCGATACGCCGTAGTGGGTCAGCACCGGCTCTTTGGCCGCTTTGTTGCCCATGCGCTCCAGGCTTCGCGCAACCAAATCGAGCATCGGGTAGGGCACCGAGCGAATGCGGCAGCTTATCCCCAGCGCGTCGATAAGCTTTTGTACGATAACCCGCAGCGGGCGTGGTTCGCCGTTGGCGATGTTATAGGCCCGGCCGGAGGCGAGCGTATCGCATTCGCTGCTGCTGGCGAGCCACATCGCATGGACCGCGTTTTCATAGTAGGTCATGTCCACCAGCGCTTCGCCGCCGCGCGGCAGCAGTACGCTGCCATAATGGCGCATCATCTGCACCAGACGGGGAAAGAAAACAGTATCGTGTGGTCCGAACAGGCTTTGCGGACGCAAAATGGTGAAGCGCGTTTGCGGGTTGGCCTGCGCCAGCAGTTGAACCACCTCCTCGCTTGCCGCCTTGCTGCGAGCGAACTCGTTGGCATAGCGCGCCGGACGAAAATCTTCCTGAATGTCCAGGTGGTGGTGATAGTCAAAATAGAGCGCCGGAGAAGAAAGATGCACAAAGTTGCGCACGCCCCAGGCGACCGCCCACTCGCCCAGACGGCGGGTGGCGCGCACATTCGCGAGATCGAAAACCTCCTGGGTGCCCCAGGGCGCGGTAAAGCTGGAACAGTGCCACAGCGTGTCGATATCGGCCAGCATCACTTTGGCCTGCGAAGAGACCAGATCCGTCAGGTCAGCATGGACAAACTCCGCGCCCATTTTGGTCAGCAGCTTGCCCATCGCTTCGTTGTTGCCGGTAGCCCGAACGGTAAGGCCTTTACGACGTAAAAACTCGACCGCGTTTCGGCCTAAACCGCTGGTGGCGCCCGTGACCAGTACCTTCATGTCGACTCACTGTGCAGAAAAGATTGTGCCGCGCATTCTTCCGTTAAATCCGCCGCTATGCAATGGGATAAGCGTAAGAATCCACGTGCAGGCCTATGTTTCAGAAGTTATTCGTTCCGCTCGCCGCGCAATCTGCTGCGCCATACCGCGAAAGATAAACAGGTGCGCCGGAAACATCGCCAGCCAGTAAAGCAGCCCGGCCATGCCGTGCGGATGCCACCAGGCGCGAACGTCGAGCGTGCGGTAGCTTCCCTTATCACGCAGCGTAAAAACCAGCCGCCCCAGACCTGGCGCTTTCATCCCAAAAAGCAGCGTCAGCTGGGCCTGCGGCTCGGCCACCAGCACGCGCCAGCTGTCCACGGCGTCGCCGGTTTGCAGATAAGGGCGAGCAGGGCGGCCGCGAGGAAGCCGGTGGCCCGCAAGCAGGTCAAGCGCGCCCCGGATTCGCCAGAGAACATTAGCAAAGAAATAACCCTCCCGCCCGCCGATGCGGTTAACCACCTCCCATAACGCGCCGAGACTTGCGCGGGTATGCACCGTATGACCCGCCTGTTTTGGATAATAACCGTAGTCAGCGCGCCAGCGGGCGCAAGCCCGCGGATCGTCGCCCCAGTCGTCGCGATTAGCCAGCTGCGTCTCTTTTTCGAGCGTGGCGCGCACGGCCTCGTCAAAGCTTATCAACCGCTGGGGGATGAGCTCACGCAGCGCCCGATCATCCGCCAGCAGGTCATGCTTTAACCCCTGGATTAGCGCCCGGGCGATGTAGGGCGGTACGGACGTGATAGCGTTCAAAAACCAGACGGAGATCCAGCTTGTCGGCAGCGGCAAAGGAATAAGCGGGCGGCGCTGTCCGCTTATCGCCATAAAGCGTTCAAACTGTTCCTGATAACTCAGTACCTCCGGCCCGGCGGCTTCGAAAACCCGATGGACGGCGGCGGGACGATGTAATAGTTCAAGCAGGTAATGGAGCAAATTCTCCAGCGCAATCGGCGTGGTGCGTGAACGCACCCAGCGCGGCGGCGTTAATACCGGCAGGTTGTGCACCATATCGCGCATCACTTCAAAAGCGGCTGAACCGGCGCCGACGATGATTCCGGCGCGCAGTTCTGTCACCGGGACGCCCGCGTCGCGCAGAATATCCGCCGTCATCTGACGGGCGCGCAGGTGATCGGAGGGCATTTCGCCCGGCGGCGTTTGCAGCGAGCTGAGGTAGATTATCTGGCGCACCGGCGTTTCGCGTAGCGCGTCGCGCACGTTGAGCGCCGCCTGGCGTTCATGGGCGATAAACGCCTCGCCTTCGCCCATGCTGTGCACCAGGTAATAGAGCGTATCTACGCCAGCGAGCAGGGCGGGAAGCCCTTCCGGCCATTGTAGATCCAGCGTGTGGCAGACAACGCCCGGGAGAGCGAGTCTCTCCAGCGGTTCGATATGCCGGGCCGCAGCGCGCACCGGATAACCCGCCGCGCTCAGACGACGGGTCAGGTGCTGGCCGACATAGCCGCTGGCACCCAGCACCAGCACAGGCTGCGGCTCGTGCATAGCGTTTCCTTAGCGGCTGAAAAAAGCCTGCCAGAGGCGGACCACTTCGCCGAGCTGGTCCCGGTTAATGTCCAGATGGGTTACGAGGCGGGTGACGGGTGCCGCACTGATGAGCACGTCATGCGCCTTCATATACTCGCCCAGCTCCGCCACGCGCTCTTGCGGGACGCGCACGAAAAGCATGTTTGTATCCTGACGACGGACATCGGCGCCCGCTTCGCGCAGCGCGCCGGCAAGCCAGGCGGCGTTGTCATGGTCTTCTTTCAGGCGCGCCACGTTATGCTCCAGCGCATAGAGGCCTGCCGCCGCCAGAATGCCCGCCTGGCGCATGCCGCCGCCGGTCATTTTGCGCCAGCGGGTCGCGCGCTTGATGTAGTCGCGGTTACCGAGCAATAGCGAGCCCACCGGCGCGCCGAGCCCTTTTGACAAACAGATAGTAAAAGTGTCGCAGTAGCGGGTCACTTCTTCCAGCGTGCTGCCGTAATCCACCACCGCGTTGAAAATACGCGCGCCATCGACGTGCAGCGCCAGGTTGCGCTCGCGGGTGAATTCCCATGCCTGCTTCAGGTAGTCGCGCGGCAGCACTTTACCGTTGTGAGTATTTTCAAGGCTTAAAAGCCTCGTGCGGGCGAAGTGAATATCGTCCGGCTTGATTTTCATCGCCACTTTATCAAGCGGCAGCGTGCCGTCCGGATCGGCCTCAATAGGCTGCGGCTGGATGCTGCCGAGCACCGCCGCGCCGCCGGCTTCATACAGGTAATTATGGGCAAGCTGGCCGACGATATACTCTTCGCCGCGCTCGCAGTGGCTCAGCAACGCCACCAGATTGGCCTGGGTGCCAGTAGGCAGAAACAGCGCCGCCTCTTTTCCGCTTAAGCGTGCGGCATAATTCTGAAGTTCATTAACGGTAGGATCGTCGCCATAAACGTCGTCCCCGACCGGGGCGGCCAGCATGCGCTCCAGCATGGCGCGGCCCGGGCGGGTGACGGTATCGCTGCGTAAATCAATCACGGCATTTCCTTTTTCAGGGAAGGGAGATGCCTCTTTTTTACCGGAACCAGTTGGTTTTCGCCAGTTCGATAACTTCGTCGCCGCGACCGTTAATAATGGCGCGCAGCATATAAAGGCTGAAGCCTTTGGCCTGCTCCAGTTTGATCTGCGGCGGCATCGCCAGCTCCTCTTTCGCGACCACCACATCGACCAGAACGGGGCCGTCGATGGAAAAAGCGCGCTGCAAGGCTTCGTCCACTTCCGCGGCTTTCTCTACGCGAATGCCTGTTATGCCGCATGCCTCGGCGATGCGCGCAAAGTGGGTGCTGTGCAGTTCGGTGCCGTCCGTCAGGTAGCCGCCCGCCTTCATCTCCATCGCGACAAAGCCGAGCACGCTGTTATTAAACACTACGATCTTCACCGGCAGATTGAGCTGCGCGAGGGTGAGGAAATCGCCCATCAGCATGCTGAAGCCGCCGTCGCCGCACATGGCGACCACCTGGCGGCCCGGCGCGGCGGCCTGGGCGCCGATAGACTGCGGCATGGCGTTGGCCATGGAGCCGTGGTTAAACGAGCCGAGCAGGCGGCGTTTGCCGTTCATTTTCAGGTAGCGTGCGGCCCAGACGGTGGGCGTGCCGACATCGCAGGTAAAAATGGCGTCGTCCGCCGCGTAATGGCTTATCTGCTGCGCCAGATATTGCGGATGAATCGCTTTGTCGCCCGGCTTCGCCAGATCGTCAAGCCCTTCACGCGCCTTGCGGTAATCCTCCAGCGCTTTGTCGAGAAAACTGCGATCGGTTTTCTCTTCAAGCAACGGCAGCAGCGCCTGCAGCGTGGCTTTCACATCCCCCACCAGCGCCATGTCCACCTTACTGTGGGCGCCGATGCTGCCGGGGTTGATGTCTATCTGGATGATTTTCGCATCCGTGGGGTAGAAGGCGCGATAGGGGAACTGCGTGCCGAGCAGCACCAGCGTGTCGGCGTTCATCATGGTGTGAAAGCCGGATGAGAAGCCGATAAGCCCGGTCATGCCGACATCGTAAGGGTTGTCATACTCGACATGCTCTTTACCGCGCAGGGCGTGCACAATGGGCGCTTTGAGCGTTGCGGCGAACTGCACCAACTCTTCATGGGCGCCAGCGCAGCCGCTGCCGCACATCAGCGCGATATTGCTGGAATAGCGCAGCAGCTGCGCGAGCTTCTTAAGTTCAGCCTCTTGCGGCGTGATAACCGGCTGCGGCGCGCTGTACCAGTGGGTGCTCGCGCCTTCCGGCGCGGGGCGCAGCGCGATATCCCCGGGTAATACCACAACGGACACGCCCCGGTTGATAATCGCTTTGCGCATGGCGATAGCGAGCACCTGGGGGATCTGTTCCGGCGTGCTCACCAGTTCACAGTAATGGCTGCATTCACGGAATAGCTCCTGCGGGTGCGTCTCCTGGAAATAGCCGCTGCCGATTTCGCTGGAAGGAATATGGGCGGCGATAGCCAGCACCGGCACATGGTTGCGCTGGCAGTCGAACAGGCCGTTGATTAAATGCAGGTTGCCAGGGCCGCAGGAGCCAGCGCAAACCGCCAGCTCGCCCGTCAACTGCGCTTCGGCGCCAGCGGCGAAAGCCGCCACCTCTTCATGGCGCGTAGACATCCATTCGATAGTTTTCATACGGTTAAGGCTGTCGCTTAAGCCGTTCAGCGAGTCGCCGGTCACCCCCCAGATGCGTTTTACACCTGCCTGTTCAAGCGTTTTTGCAATGTATGCAGCCACTGTCTGTTTCATCGTTACTCCCTGAAGTGAATGTGATACCGCCTGAAAGCTTAGTTCATTTCGCTGGCAACCCCGGATGAAAAGCCTTAATTTCTGTAAGGTTTAACCGTAGCCGTTAATAAAATAATGATGAATGAAATCAGGGGGAAACATGACTTCAGCACTCACGGCCTTTAACCGGGCCATGGATAAGAACGATGCCGGAAAACTGCTGCTGCGCCTGGCGGTAGGCGGGTTAATGCTGTTTCACGGGCTGCATAAGTTGTTTGACGGAGTAGACGGCATACAGAGTTTGCTGGCGGCGCACGGGCTACCGGAATTTATCGCTTATGGCACGCTGGCAGGCGAGGTGGCGGCCCCGCTGCTGATTGTGCTGGGAATTCTGACCCGCCCGGCGGCGTTGCTGGTGGCGTTCACCATGATTGTCGCCTGGCTGCTGGTGGGGTTTGATAAAACCTGGATGCTGGATAAAACCGGCGCCTGGGCGATAGAGAACATTGTCTATTTCTTTATCGGCGCGCTGGCGGTGGCCTGCCTGGGGGCAGGGCGGTATTCGCTGGCGGGGAATTCTGGCTGGCGGTAAAGAAAAGGCTCCGTAAGGAGCCTTTATTTTCTCATCGTTGCGGGGCTGGTGAGTAAACGTCAGCGCCACTCGCCATAAGCGCTAAACCTCAGGCCAGCACCAGATCGCTCTCAGGGTGGCAGGAGCAGGCCAGCACATACCCTTCAGCCATTTCCGCCTCGGTCAGCGTCATCGTGCTCGTCACGCTGTACTCGCCGGAAAGCACCCGGGTTTTGCAGCAGCCGCAAACGCCGGCGCGGCAGGCGGCATTCACCGGCACCTTATTGCTTTCCATCGCTTCAAGCAGCGTCGTGCCGACCGGGCCGTAAAACTCGCGGGCAGGCGTAATTGTCGTGAACTTAAGCCCGCTGGCGGCGGCCTCGGCAACCGGCGTAAAGAACTTCTCTTTATAAAAGCGCGTGACGCCGAGCGCTTTCACTTCCTGCTCGATGAACGCCATATAGGGCGCCGGGCCGCAGGTCATCACCGTACGGGCAGCAAGATCCGGCACCTGCTGCAGTATTTCGCGGGTCAGCCGTCCTTCGGTAAAGCCGGGCACGCCTGCGCTTTCCGCAATCAGCGTGACCGGGTAATCCCGCCATTCTTCAGCGAAAATCACATCCTGCGGCGTACGCACGTTGTAAATCACCCGGACGTCAGCTTGCGGACGATATTTCGCCAGCCAGCGGCGCATCGACATAATCGGCGTTACGCCGCAGCCGCCCGCCAGCAGCAGAAAACACTCGGTCGCTTTATCGGCGCAGATAAACTCCCCCTGCGCGTCAGAAAGCCACAGGTAATCGCCGCGCTTCACTTCCCGCGTCAGCCAGTTGGAGCCTTCGCCTTCATGAATGCGGCGCACCGTCAGCGTAATAAACGGGCTTACCCCAGGCGTGGACGATATTGTATAAGCGCGCAGCACGTCCGCACGGTTGCGAATGCTCACCAGCGCATACTGACCGGCCTGGTAAGGGTAAAAATCGTGGCACAGCAGCGACAGCGTCCAGACGTCGGGCGTCTCCTGGCGAATATGGTGCACCTGCATGCGCCAGGGGCATTGAGGAGTCGGCATCGTCATCGTATTTTCTCCTTACGCGCCCAGCAGCTCGCGCATATCCTGCTCTACGGTCGTGACCGAGCGCAGGCCAAACTTCTCATTCAGCACCGCCAGCAGGTCCGGCGTCAGGAAGCCTGGCGCGGTAGGTCCGGTGACGATATTCGTTACGCCAAGCGACAGCAGCGTCAGCAGAATAACGATGGCCTTTTGTTCAAACCAGGAGAGCACCAGCGAAAGCGGCAGGTCGTTCACGCCGCAGCCCAGTTTTTCCGCAAGCGTCACGGCGAGAATAATGGCTGAATAAGCATCGTTACACTGGCCTGCGTCCACCAGACGCGGCAGCCCTTCAATATCGCCGAAATCGAGCTTGTTAAAGCGGTACTTACCGCAGGCAAGCGTCAGGATAAGGCAATCCTGCGGCACGCTGGCGGCGAAGTCGGTAAAGTAGCTGCGTTCGCCGCGCGCGCCGTCGCAGCCGCCAACGAGGAAGATGTGGCGCAGCTTTTCACGGCTTACCAGGTCAATCAGCGTGTCGGCGGCGCCGAGCAGCGTCTGACGGCCAAAACCAACGGTAATCAGGTGTTCAATCTCAGAATACGGGAAGCCCGCCATCTGCTGGGCCTGGGCAATCACCGGCGCGAAGTTGTCGCCTTCTAAATGGCTCACGCCCGGCCAGCCGACGATGCTGCGGGTCCAGATACGGTCATCGTAGCTGCCGACGGTCGGGTCGATAATGCAGTTGGAAGTCATCACAATCGGGCCCGGGAAGCGGGCGAATTCTACCTGCTGGTTCTGCCAGCCGCTGCCGTAGTTGCCGACCAGGTGCTTAAACTTGCGCAGTTCCGGATAGCCATGCGCAGGCAGCATTTCGCCGTGCGTGTAAACATTAACGCCGGTGCCTTCGGTCTGCTCCAGCAGATTATAAAGATCTTTCAGATCGTGCCCGGAGATCAGAATACATTTGCCCGCGACCGCTTTCACGTTCACCTGCGTCGGGGTCGGGTGACCATATTTGCCGGTTTCGCCCGCGTCCAGGATGCTCATCACTTTAAAGTTCATCTGGCCGATTTCCATCGCGCATTCCAGCAGCGCGTTCATCTCCGCAGGCCAGGTGCCAAGCCACGCCATGATTTTGTGGTACTGGCCGTAGATGTCGTTGTCGTACTGGCCGAGCACATGCGCGTGTTCCATATAGGCCGCCGCGCCTTTCAGACCGTACAGGCAGAGCAGGCGCAGGCCGAGAATGTTTTCGCCAATGACCGCTTTATCGATGTTTGGCGCGAATGCCGCCGCCTGGCGCTGAAGCTCGCCCAGATCGTCGCTGATAAGCTGGACTTCCGCCATCGGGTTCGCCACCCGGGCGCTTGCGTCCAGTTCCAGACACTGCTGTTTTAGCGCTTCGCGCAGGGCGATCGCTTCGCGAGCATAGCCGACGATACGCGGCGAATCGAAGTTAACGTTGGTCAGGGTAGAGAAGAAAGCACGCGGCGCGAAGCTGTCCACGTGATGATCGATGAGGCCAAGCTCCCGCGCTTTTACCGCCCACGCCGACAGCCCCTGCAGGGCGGCGATAAGCAGATCCTGTAAGTCGGAAGTCTGGGCGGTTTTCCCACAGACGCCCTGCGCATAAGCGCAGCCGTTGCCTGCCGGAGTACGTATGGTTTGTTCACATTGCACGCAAAACATGGTTCACACCTTAAAGTTATATTTAATATGCATGTTTAAGGTTAGGCGTGTCGTAACAGGGAGAAAAGCGCTTTCTGAGGCAACTTGCAGGGAGATTGATTTAGCGCAATTTTGGCGGTAGAAGGCTACCGCCAAAGAGGTAGCAGGAAAAAACGTAACAGGCCCGAAGGCTTTCAGGCCTAAAAAGATTAACTGCGTTTTTCCAGCAGCGTGCGATAGATAAAACCGCCAAGTACGCCGCCGATAATCGGCATCAACCAGAATAACCAAAGCTGCTGCAATGCCCAGTCGCCCTGGAAAATCGCCACAGCGGTGCTGCGAGCCGGGTTCACGGAAGTATTGGTTACCGGAATGCTGATGAGATGAATTAATGTCAGCGCCAGGCCAATCGCGATGGGGGCAAAACCCGCCGCGGCGTTTTTGTCCGTTGCGCCGTGAATAATTAACAGGAAGAAGCAGGTGAGGATAATTTCGATTAATGCGGCGGAGAGCAGGGAATAGCCGTCCGGCGAATGTTCGCCGTACCCGTTAGAGGCGAAGCCGCTGGCCGCCGCATCAAATCCCATATTGCCGCTGGCGATAGCATAAAGCGCCGCCGCGGCGACGATACCGCCGATAACCTGTGCCACGATATAACTTACGATATCTTTTGCGGGAAAACGTCCGCCAGCCCACAGGCCCAGCGTAACGGCCGGGTTAAAATGACCGCCGGAAATATGGCCCACGGCATAAGCCATAGTAAGAACGGTTAAACCGAACGCCAGCGAGACGCCGACGAAACCAATTCCCAGTTCAGGGAAGCCTGCCGCCAGCACCGCGCTGCCGCAACCCCCAAAGACCAGCCAGAAGGTACCGAAAAATTCGGCCGCTAATTTTTTATGCATAATTCCCTCTATGTAAATGGATAGCTAACTTTATATATGGCGAAAAGATTCCTGTTCGTGCGAGCAGGACTTTAAAAAGCGCGTCATTCTAGAAATATTTATCACGAGAAACCAGATGCGCTTTTTTTAATAAATTACTTTAAGAAAAAGACATTATTTACTTTGCTTAATTTAAAGCCGGGTCTGTGTAAATATCACCATTATTTAATTTTAAGGTCGGAAAACATTACTGGGTCTCGCTACACTATTTTTCATTAGAATTCTTTTTTTGCGGTGCGTTTCGCAAGCGTGGAAACCGCCGGTGTGTTCGCCCTCGGGATAGCCGCTATACTGCCGGTAGCGTGACGGAGGAAAAAAGAACCTGGAGGGGCTATGTTTCTTGAGCGGGTAGAAATCGTCGGTTTTCGTGGTATTAACCGGCTTTCATTGATGCTTGAACACAATAATGTGCTGATCGGTGAAAATGCCTGGGGGAAATCGAGCCTGCTTGACGCATTGACCCTTATTCTTTCGCCCGAACCCTCTCTTTATTCTTTTACCCGCCATGACTTCTGGTTTCCGCCCGGCGACATCAACGGCCGCGAACGCCATCTGCATATTATCCTGACCTTCCGCGAAAGCGCGCCAGGGCATTACCAGGGGCGACGCTACAGGCCGCTGAATGCCGTCTGGGTGAAAAGCGACGACGGTTATCAGCGTATTTTCTACCGCCTGGAAGGCGGGCTTACCGAAGAAGGCTCCGTCATTACGCTGCGCAGTTTCCTGAATGAGCAGGGACAGGAGCTGGGGCTTGAGAATATTGATGAGCTGGCGCATCGGCTGACGCTGTTAAACCCAGTGCTGCGGCTGCGCGACGCCCGCTTTATGCGCCGTATTCATGACAATGGCATCCCTTCGCAGCCTGAAGTGGAAGCCACCGCAAGGCAGCTTGATTTTATGGCCCGGGAGCTTGTCGCCCATCCGCAAAACCTGACCGATTCGCAACTGCGGCAGGGACTTTCGGCTATGGTGCAACTGTTGGAGCACTATTTTTCCGAGCAGAGCAGCGTGCAGGCGCGTCAGCGGCTGATGCGCCGCCGTTCTCATGATGAACAGCGCAGCTGGCGTTATCTGGATCTTATCAACCGCATGATTGACCGTCCCGGGACGCGCTCTTACAGAATCATCCTGCTCGGGCTGTTTTCAACGCTGTTGCAGGCTAAGGGCAGCGCGGCGCTCGACCGTGACGCCCGCCCGCTGCTGCTGGTGGAAGACCCCGAGACGCGGCTGCACCCGATTATGCTCTCCGTCGCCTGGAATTTGCTGAATTTGCTGCCGCTGCAGAAGGTGACCACGACTAATTCCGGTGAACTGCTTTCGCTTACTCCTGTCGAGCAAGTTTGCCGTCTGGTGCGCGACGGCGGTAAGGTTGTCGCCTGGCGGTTAGGGCCGTCTGGTATGAATGCGGAAGATAGCCGCCGCATCGCGTTTCATATTCGTTTCAATCGACCCTCCTCGCTGTTCGCCCGCTGTTGGCTACTGGTGGAAGGGGAAACGGAAGTCTGGGTGATGAACGAACTGGCGCGCCAGTGTGGTCACCATTTCGATGCCGAAGGGATAAAAGTGATTGAATTCGCGCAGTCGGGCTTAAAACCGCTGGTCAAATTCGCAAGGCGCATGGGCATTGAATGGCACGTGCTGGTGGATGGCGACGAAGCGGGTAAGAAATACGCCGCCACGGTCCGAAGCTTAGTGAATAACGATGCCGCTGAGGAGCGGGAACATTTAACCGCTTTGCCTGCGCTGGATATGGAACATTTCATGTACCGCGAAGGGTTTGCCGATGTTTATCACCGCATCGCGCAAATACCCGAAAATATCCATATAAAACCCCGGCGGGTAATTGTGAAAGCCATCCATCGCGCCTCTAAGCCCGATCTGGCGATAGAGGTCGCGATGGAGGCGGGAAAACGCGGGGTGGAATCCATTCCGCCCTTGCTGCGCAAGATGTTCTCGCGCGTCATCTGGCTGGCCCGCGGCCGGGCGGATTAAGCCTGGAGCTGCATTTCCAGGCTGTCGAGCAGCTCATAGCGGCGGCGATACTCGGCGCGTTTCTTACTCGCTATCTCTTCCATGGGTTTGCGAGGGATCTGGCCGCGCAGTTTAAAAAAGCCTCCGCTCTCTTGCTGCGCGCCCAGTGAAAGCCAGAAGCTGTCGTAATCGGCGTGCAGCTTCTCTTTTTTCTTTTTCTCATAGCGCCAGCTGCGGTAAATATGCGTGCTGTTGCCTACCGCGAGTATTTGCTCAACATGCCATTTTTGCGCCAGCTGACAAACGCTCTCCAGCAGCAGACGTTTAGGAAAGAGTCCATGACAGGCCTTGGTCGCCTGCTGGATAGCGTCGTGCTCTACCCAGGCTTTAGCGCCCTGCAATCCGCCGATAAACAGCGTGGTTTTATTGTTCAGCGAGCAAAGGGTGAAGGTGAGTTCAGCAAGCGTCACGCCTTGCTCATCACGAAACAGCAGTGTGGCTTCACCTTCTTTATCAAGATCCGCGACTGCGCTCAGGTGAATGCGGTAACGCGCCTCATTCTTAGCGGTCAGGGTTGCCAGCAAGGCGCCTGAGCGCGAGAGGTACGCCGCGAAGCAGGCAGGCGTTAGCAGCGTGGCAATGGTTTCATAATGGAAGGTAATCGCCTGCAACGCGGCGCGGCGGGAAAACGCGGGCGTTATATATGGCCGGTGCAGGCGGCAGGGCAACCCCGGCTGCGCGCATAGCAGCGTTTCGAGCATCGGCTGGCGCGCCAGCCTGTTCAGCAGTTGCCAGGTTCGAAATGGCGTAGCAAGCGAACGTGCCGTAAACTTCCGGCGATAATGCGGGTTTTCCCAGGCGCGGCCTGGCGCCCAGCGGCCGCGAGCAAGCTGCAGGAAAAGTTGCCAGGCGCTGCGCGGCCGGGCTTGTGCGGTAAATTCAGCGAGAGTGGACATAATAAAGGCCCCTGAGTGACATAGCCCTTATTTCACCGCCCCCTCCTTCAACGTAATGTCAATGCGCCAGCGACCTGATTAAGCAGGTAGGGTTTCGTTGAGATTCTGTTTAAAATTAAGCGGCAAAGTGAGATAGCCCGTTCAGATAATCAGGACCATTATGAAAATTAAGGGAAAAATTAAAAAACGCTATCTGTTGCTGGCGCTGGCGGTGCTGATTGCAGGCATCTGGCTCTGGCGAGCGCTTAATGCGCCGCTGCCGCAGTACCAGACCATGATTGTGCGCAAAGGCGACCTGGCGCAAAGCGTGCTCGCCACCGGTAAGCTCGACGCTCTGCGAAAAGTGGATGTGGGCGCGCAGGTCAGCGGGCAGCTAAAAACGCTGTCGGTCAGCATTGGCGATAAAGTAAAGAAAGATCAGCTGCTGGGCGTTATCGATCCTGAGCAGGCGGAAAACCAGATCAAAGAGGTGGAAGCTACGCTGATGGAGCTGCGCGCGCAGCGTCGCCAGGCGGCGGCGGAGCTGAAGCTTGCTGAAGTCACGCTCGCCCGCCAGCGCCAACTGGCGCAGACACAGGCGATTTCACGCCAGGATTTAGATACTGCGGCAACCGAGCTGGCGGTAAAAGAGGCGCAGGTCGGCACCATCGATGCGCAGATTAAGCGTAACCAGGCCTCGCTGGATACCGCGAAAACCAACCTCGACTATACGCGCATTACGGCTCCCATCACGGGCGAAGTGACGCAGATAACCACCCTGCAAGGACAAACGGTCATCGCGGCGCAACAGGCGCCGAATATTCTTACTCTTGCCGATCTCAGCACCATGTTGGTCAAGGCACAGGTTTCAGAAGCGGATGTTATTCATCTCAAACCCGGTCAGAAAGCCTGGTTTACGGTACTGGGCGACCCGCTGACGCGATATGAGGGTACGCTGAAAGACATTCTGCCGACCCCGGAGAAAATTAACGACGCTATTTTCTATTACGCTCGCTTTGAAGTGCCGAACCCGCAGGGCGTGCTGCGCCTGGAGATGACCGCGCAAGTGCATATTCAACTGAGCGGCGTGAAAAATGTTCTGACCATTCCGCTGGCCGCGCTGGGCGACCCGGTGGGCGATAACCGCTATAAAGTGACGCTGTTGCGTAACGGCGAAACCCGCGAGCGTGAAGTTGCCCTCGGCGCGCGCAACGATACGCAGGTCGAAGTGGTGAAGGGGCTTGAGGAGGGCGATGAAGTTGTTATCGGACGCGCCGCCGAAGGGAGCGCGCCATGAGCGCGTTGCTTGAGCTAAAAGCGATCCGCCGCAGCTATCCCTCCGGGGAAGAACAGGTCGAAGTGCTAAAGGGGATCTCGCTTTCCATTGAAGCCGGCGAGATGGTGGCGATTGTCGGCGCTTCCGGCTCTGGCAAGTCGACGCTAATGAATATTCTCGGCTGCCTTGATAACCCGACCAGCGGCAGCTACCGGGTTGCAGGCGTTGATGTCTCGACGTTAAGCGGCGATGAACTGGCGCGGCTGCGGCGCGAGCACTTTGGTTTTATCTTTCAACGCTACCATTTGCTTTCGCATCTGACGGCGACGCAAAACGTAGAGGTACCCGCCATTTACGCCGGGCTTGGTCGTAAGCTGCGTCAGCAGCGCGCCCGCGAGTTGCTTGCCCGGCTGGGGCTGGCTGAGCGCGTCGACTATCAGCCTTCGCAGCTTTCCGGCGGTCAGCAGCAGCGCGTCAGTATCGCCCGCGCGCTGATGAACGGCGGTCAGGTTATTCTGGCGGATGAACCCACTGGCGCGCTCGACAGCCACTCCGGCGAAGAGGTGATGGCAACGCTCAAGCAACTGCGCGATCGCGGTCATACGGTGATTATCGTTACCCACGATCCGACCGTAGCGGCGCAGGCGGAACGCGTCATTGAAATTCGCGACGGCGAGATTATCAGTAATCCTTCGCCTCGCAAGCCTGAGGCGCGAGCGAAGGCGCTGAATGAAGCGTCGCGGTCATCCGGCGCATGGCAGCAGTTTGTCAGCAGCTTTCGCGAGGCCCTGACCATGGCCTGGCTTGCGATGGCGGCTAATAAGATGCGCACGCTGCTTACCATGCTCGGCATTATCATCGGCATCGCTTCGGTGGTTTCCATTGTGGTGGTGGGCGATGCGGCGAAACAGCTGGTGCTGCAGGATATCCGTTCGATAGGAACGAACACGATTGATATCTACCCTGGAAAAGATTTTGGCGACGACGATCCGCAGTACCAGCAGGCGCTGAAATATGACGATTTGACGGCCATAGCGAAGCAGCCCTGGGTGCGCTCCGCGACGCCTGCGCTTTCGCAAAACGTGCGTCTGCGCTATGGCAATGTGGATGTGGCCGCCAGCGCCAACGGCGTGAGCGGGCAGTATTTCAACGTCTATGGAATGACCTTCAGTGAAGGCAATACCTTTAATGAGGAACAATTAAAAGGGCGCGCCCAGGTCGTGGTGCTGGACCAGAATGCCCGTCGCCAGCTGTTCCCCAATAAAGCGAGCGTGACAGGAGAAATCGTCCTGGTCGGCAATATGCCTGCGATGGTCATTGGCGTCGCCGAAGAGAAGCAATCGATGTTCGGCAGCAGCAAAATCCTGCGCGCCTGGCTGCCTTATGACACCATGGCCGGGCGGATGATGGGACAATCTTGGCTTAACTCCATTACGGTGCGCGTCAATGAAGGTTATGACAGCGCGCAAGCGGAGCAGCAATTAACCCGCTTGTTAACGTTGCGCCACGGCAAGAAAGATTTTTTCACTATGAATATGGATGGCCTGTTGAAAACGGCGGAAAAGACCACACGTACTCTTCAGCTCTTCCTGACTCTGGTGGCGGTCATCTCTTTGCTGGTAGGCGGTATTGGGGTGATGAATATCATGCTGGTATCAGTGACCGAGCGTACGCGGGAAATCGGTATTCGTATGGCGGTAGGCGCCAGAGCGGGCGATGTATTGCAGCAATTCTTGATAGAAGCGGTGCTGGTCTGCCTCGTTGGCGGCGCGCTCGGCATTACGCTCTCGCTGCTGATAGCCTTCCTGCTTCAGATCTTCCTGCCAGGTTGGGAAATCGGTTTTTCGCCGTTGGCGCTGGCGACTGCGTTTCTTTGCTCTACGGCGACAGGCGTGATATTCGGTTGGCTGCCGGCGCGCAACGCCGCCCGGCTTAACCCTGTCGACGCGCTGGCGCGTGAGTGAAGAAAAATGCCAGTCATCTGGACTGGCATTTTAAGTGCGGGATGTACACAATGAAACAGAAGAGTTACGCAACCGATTCTGCTTCGTAGGGCACGATGACACTGGCATGGTTGCCTTTGGGGCCCTGATGTACATCAAACCTGACCGTTTGTCCGGCTTTTAGCGTTCTGTAACCATCCATTTGAATGGTGGAGTAGTGCGCGAAGATATCTTCGCCGCCGCCTTCAGGACAGATGAAACCAAAGCCTTTGGCGTTATTGAACCATTTAACAGTACCCGTCTCCATGCTTCGACATCCTTCATAAGTCTTATTGAGTAAGATGGAATGAACCGGTGGGTAAGGGCGGGCTGTTCAAAACCTCGCCAACTCACGCTTGTACAATTTAGATAAATCAAGCTTTGCGTCAAGCGTACACAGGGGTGAGTCGGGCAAAAATGAATCAAAAATTTGAAGCAGTTAACGCTATTTTCGTTAATGTGACAGAGCTCGCGAATGGCAGTGATAGGGGATTGTTATCGGGCTGCTAAGGTAGATTCAGGGTGCGTATTCACTCAACCAGAACCGTCAGGCGATGCCTGGCAAAACCGTTAACCACATCATGACGACTGGCAATGGGTAAAGCGAAGGGTTGGTTAGATTTTGACCAGTTGGCGGAAGATGAATTGCGCGAAGCGCTAAAACCGCCATCTATGTATAAAGTTATATTAATGAACGATGATTACACGCCGATGGAATTTGTTATTGACGTGCTACAAAAGTTCTTTTCTTATGATGTAGAACGTGCAACGCAACTGATGCTGACAGTTCACTATCAGGGAAAAGCCATCTGCGGCGTTTTCACCGCAGAGGTCGCGGAGACGAAAGTGGCCATGGTGAACGAATACGCGAGGGAAAACGAGCATCCGTTGTTGTGTACGCTGGAAAAAGCCTGAATAAGGCAGACAATTGAGGGGGGTGCCTATGCTCAACCAAGAACTGGAACTCAGTTTAAATATGGCTTTCGCCAGAGCGCGCGAGCACCGACATGAGTTTATGACCGTCGAGCATCTGTTACTGGCTTTGCTCAGTAACCCATCGGCTCGCGAGGCGCTGGAAGCGTGCTCGGTGGATCTGGTGGCGCTTCGTCAGGAACTTGAGGCCTTCATCGAACAAACCACACCCGTACTGCCCGTCAGTGAAGAAGAGCGCGATACGCAACCGACGCTTAGCTTCCAGCGCGTGCTGCAGCGCGCGGTGTTCCATGTCCAGTCTTCCGGTCGCAGCGAAGTGACGGGAGCAAACGTCTTAGTGGCGATTTTCAGCGAGCAGGAGTCCCAGGCGGCTTACCTGTTGCGTAAGCACGAAGTGAGCCGGCTGGACGTGGTGAATTTTATCTCCCACGGCACCCGTAAGGACGAACCTAACTCGTCGTCCGATCACACTAATCCAGTTAGCGAAGAGCAAGCAGGCGGGGAGGAGCGTATGGAAAACTTCACCACCAATCTTAACCAGCTTGCTCGCGTCGGCGGCATCGACCCGCTGATTGGGCGTGATAAAGAGCTGGAGCGGACCATTCAGGTGCTCTGCCGTCGCCGTAAAAATAACCCGCTGCTTGTGGGCGAGTCGGGCGTAGGTAAAACCGCTATTGCTGAAGGGCTTGCCTGGCGCATCGTACAAGGCGACGTGCCGGAAGTGATGGCTGACTGCACCATCTACGCGCTGGATATCGGCTCGCTGCTGGCGGGAACGAAATATCGCGGCGATTTTGAAAAACGCTTTAAGGCGCTGCTTAAACAGTTGGAACAGGATAGCAACAGCATTCTGTTTATTGACGAGATCCACACCATCATCGGCGCGGGCGCCGCGTCCGGCGGGCAAGTGGATGCCGCCAACCTGATTAAGCCGTTGCTCTCAAGCGGTAAAATTCGCGTGATGGGTTCCACTACCTATCAGGAGTTCAGCAACATTTTCGAAAAAGACCGCGCCCTGGCGCGTCGCTTCCAGAAAATTGACATTACTGAACCAAGCGTGGATGAAACGGTACAGATAATTAATGGCCTGAAGCCGAAGTATGAAGCGCACCATGACGTACGTTACACCGCTAAAGCGGTACGTGCAGCGGTGGAGCTGGCGGTGAAATACATCAACGATCGCCATCTGCCTGACAAGGCGATTGACGTTATTGATGAAGCGGGCGCGCGCGCGCGTCTGATGCCAGTCAGCAAACGTAAGAAAACCATCAACGTGGCGGACATCGAATCAGTCGTCGCACGTATTGCCCGAATCCCTGAAAAAAGCGTTTCGGCAAGCGACCGCGATACGCTCAAGAGCCTGGGCGATCGCCTGAAAATGCTGGTGTTTGGTCAGGATAAAGCCATCGAGGCGTTAACCGAAGCCATTAAGATGAGCCGCGCAGGGCTGGGACACGATCGTAAACCCGTTGGTTCATTCCTCTTCGCCGGTCCGACCGGGGTTGGGAAAACCGAGGTGACGGTGCAGCTTTCTAAAGCCCTGGGCATTGAGCTGTTGCGCTTTGATATGTCCGAGTATATGGAACGTCATACGGTGAGCCGTCTGATCGGCGCGCCTCCGGGTTACGTTGGTTTTGATCAGGGCGGGCTGTTGACCGATGCGGTAATCAAACATCCGCACGCGGTACTGCTGCTTGATGAGATTGAAAAAGCGCATCCGGATGTCTTTAACCTGCTGCTGCAGGTCATGGACAATGGCACGCTGACCGACAATAACGGCCGCAAAGCGGACTTCCGCAACGTTATTCTGGTGATGACAACTAACGCCGGCGTGCGTGAAACCGAGCGTAAATCGATTGGTCTTATCCATCAGGATAACAGCACCGATGCGATGGAAGAGATCAAGAAAGTGTTTACGCCGGAGTTCCGCAACCGTCTGGACAACATCATCTGGTTCAACCATCTCTCAACCGAGGTGATTCATCAGGTGGTCGACAAATTTATTGTCGAACTCCAGGCGCAGCTGGACCAGAAAGGGGTGTCGCTTGAGGTGAGTCAGGAAGCGCGCGACTGGCTTGCGGATAAAGGCTATGACCGTGCGATGGGCGCGCGCCCAATGTCTCGCGTCATCCAGGACAACCTGAAGAAGCCGCTGGCGAACGAGTTGTTGTTCGGTACGCTGGTGGATGGCGGCCAGGTGATTGTGGCGCTGGATAAAGAGAAAGACCAGTTAACCTACAATTTCCATGGCGCGCAGAAACACAAGCCGGAAACGGCGCACTGATAGCGCAAGCTAATAAAAAAGGCCGGGATTATCCCGGCCTTTTTGTTTTCTGGCGTCACCGCCGCAGCGGCGCGCGGAAATGCTTAGCGACTACGGAAGACAATGCGGCCTTTGCTCAGGTCGTACGGGGTCAGTTCAACAGTCACTTTGTCGCCCGTCAGAATGCGGATGTAGTTTTTGCGCATTTTACCGGAGATATGGGCCGTTACCACATGACCGTTTTCCAGCTCAACGCGGAACATGGTGTTCGGTAACGTTTCCAGAACGGTACCCTGCATTTCAATATTGTCTTCTTTGGCCATCTAATCCTCTGGGGTATCACTACCGTAGTTTTGAACCGGCAAGATAATGCCGAAGTTCACCTGTTAAGTAAAGATTTTGCGGGCAAATTCACCGCAAGGTTAATTCTGTATGTGTTGCGCGAAGCTCCCTCGCACGGACGGCGCTGGCATAAACGGGAGCGATGAGATAAACGGTGAGGGCGTTACCTGATGCCTGCCAGTCCCAAGCGGCGGAGGGAAAATGCGCTGATTAATTCTGCGTGCTGTAGTATAACACCCTGACAAAAAATGTGCCGAAAACATTGCTTAGCCTTCAGCGCATGCCGGGAAAGAGGGTTTTAGGCACCCAGCACGCGCCTGGCAAGGACAGCAAACGCAATTCATCAAGCCAGTTCAGGTAACTGCGCCGGGAAATCTCCGTCGCGCCAAGCGAGGCGGTGTGAGCGTTGAGCACCTGACAATCAATAAGCTGGCCGCCTTGTTGCATAAAGTACTCGCAAAAGACCAGCAACGCCGTTTTAGAACCGTTTTCCCGACGGCTGAACATCGATTCGCCGCAAAACAGCGCGCCCTGAGCGACGCCATACATACCGCCCACCAGTTCGTTTCCCTGCCAGACCTCAATAGAGTGCGCATGCCCCAGTTCATGTAGCCTTTGCCAGGCGATAACCACTTCCGGGGTAATCCAGGTGCCGTCGCTGCGATCTTCCGCACAGCCCTCAATCACCCGTTCAAACGCATAATTCAGCGTTACGCGGTAAGGGGACTGACGGTGAAAACGCCTCATGCTTCGGCTTAAGTGGAACCGGTCAGGGAAAAGCACCGCTCTCGGGTCGGGCGACCACCAGAGAATAGGATCGCCCGGCGAAAACCAGGGAAAGATGCCGTGCTGGTAAGCCATAAGCAGACGCGCCGGACTTAAATCGCCGCCCAGCGCCAGCAGCCCGTTGGGCTCGCGCAGCGCGCCTTCAGGCGAAGGGAAGGCGATAGAATGACGAGAAAGCTGCACCAGACGCATGACTTCGTGTCTCCATACTACGCGGCAAGTAATCGTTCAATCATAGTCTACAGGCGTTGACGAAACTGGTAATAACGCCCCTTTGACGCCATTAATTCAGCGTGATTACCTTGCTCAATAATTTCGCCGTTGTCCATCACAATTATTCGGTTAAAACGAGCTAAACCTCGTAAACGATGCGTCACCATCAGCACGGTTTTTGCTTTTAATACGTCAGCAAGCAAATCAAGGATCTGGCTTTCCGTTTCGGCATCCAGCCCTTCAGTCGGCTCATCCAGCAACAGCAGAGGCGCATCATGCAATAGCGCGCGCGCAATAGCCAGACGGCGCAGCTCGCCGCCGGAAAGCTGGCGGCCGCCCTCGCCAAGCCAGACATTTAAACCGTTCTCTTCCAGCAGCTTTTCCAGACCCACCCGTTTAAGTACGGCGCGCAGCGCTTCGTCGCTCGCAGCGGGAGAGGCGAGCAGCAAGTTTTCGCGAAGCGTTGCGCTGAAGAGATGGACGCGTTGCGGCACTACGCTGATGGCGGCGCGAAGGGTGGCTTCGCTGAGCGTTTCAATCCGCTCGCCATTAAGCTTAATGGCCCCGGACGAGACATCCCATGCGCGGGTGAGCAGTTGCAGCAACGTTGACTTTCCACAGCCTGTACGGCCCAGCAGGGCGAGATGTTCGCCCGCTTCAATATCGAGCGTAACGCCGCGAAGCGCAGGCTGCGTTTGGTTCGGGTAGCTGAAAGAGACGCCATCCAGCGTCAGCGCTACCTGCTCAGGAACAGACTGAGCGCCGTCTGGAAAAATAACATCCGGCTTCTGCTCAATCACCTGCGTAACGCGTCGCGCTGAGGCGATAACCTGGCCTAAATGCTGGAAAGCGCCGGTAACGGGCGCAAGGGCTTCGAATGCCGCCAGCGCGCAGAAAACAAAAAGGGCGATCAGGGCGCCTGGCGAATCGTTACCCCCTACGCCGCCTGCAGCCATCCAGAGCATCAGCACGACCGCTACGCCGCTGATAAGCAGCATCACCGCTTGAGATAACGCCGTCAGGCCCGCCTGGCGACGTTGCGCCTCATGCCAGACAAGTTCGTTATGTTCCATCTCATCACGATAGCGGTTGCTGGCGCCGAAAATAGTTAACTCCGCCTGGCCCTGGAGC
Organism: Franconibacter pulveris DSM 19144; assembly: GCA_000621185.1. GTDB lineage: Bacteria > Pseudomonadota > Gammaproteobacteria > Enterobacterales > Enterobacteriaceae > Franconibacter > Franconibacter pulveris. The sequence continues at coordinate 237,901 of KK211221.1, read as the reverse complement.
CAGGCGGTAAGCATCTGGCGATAGCTGGCGCGGTAATGGGTCAGCGCTTCGCCTGTCGGTTTACCCGCGCGATAGAAAAGGGGAGGCAAGAGCAGCAGCGTAGCCAGCATAATGCCGCCCAGCGTCAGCGCGAGAGTGGTATCCAGCAGGCTCAAACCCAGCGTGACTACCCCCGTTACCACCATGGCGCCCACTAAGGGCGAGATAACCCGCAAGTAGAGATGATCGAGCGTATCGACGTCCGCCACCAGCCGGTTCAGCAATTCGCCCTGACGAAAGCGCGCCAGCCCGGCGGGGGAAAGGGGCAGCAGCTTGCTGAAAGTAAATACTCGCAAATGTTCCAGCACACGGAAGGTGGCATCGTGGCTTACCAGCCGCTCGAAGTAGCGGCCGGCGGTACGGATTATCGCGGCGCCGCGCACACCTGCGGCAGGCAACATATAGTTGAAGCTGTATACGCCCGCCACGCCGGCCACCGCTGAGGCGGAAAGAAACCAGCCGGAGAGCGTCAGCAAACCAATACTCGCCAGCAGCGTGACGATAGCCAATATAATGCCCAGCATCAGCAGCCATTTATGGCGTTTATAGAGCGCAAGGTACGGTAACAAAGCGCGCATTTAAATCTCCTCCTGACGATGAGCCAGCAGCGCGGCGAAAGGACCCTGCGCCGCGGCAAGCGTTGCAAAATCGCCTTGCTCGATAATCTGGCCGTCGCGCATTACCCAGATGGTGTCCCAGGCCGTGAGGTAATCAAGCTGATGCGTTACCATGAGCGTGGTTTGTTGCGTTGATGCGGCGTCCAGCGCCTGCATTACACGCCGCTCGCTATGGGCATCCAGACTTGCGGCCGGCTCGTCAAGCAGCAGCAGGCCGCAGGGCGAGAGCAGGGCGCGCGCAACGGCAACCCGCTGCGCCTGACCTACCGAGAGACGCGAGGCCTGATCGCCGAGCGGCGTATCCACTCCTTCAGGCAGCAGCGGCAGGAATTCTTTCACCCAGGCTTTTTCCAGCGCCGCATCCAGCGCGGCATCGCTGGCCTGCGGATTAGAGAGCAGCACGTTTTCCCTGATCGTGGCGGCGGGCAATTGCGGGTTCTGGCCCACCCAGCTCAGCTGGCGACGCCAGCTTTCAGGCGTCAGTTCGCGCAATTCCGTGCCGTTAACGAGAACAGAACCTTCATAAGGCAAAAAACCGGACAGCAGATTGAGCAACGAACTTTTTCCCGCGCCGCTCTGGCCTACCAGGACGGCTCGCTGCCCCGCAGACAAAGAAAAAGTCAGCGGACCTGCCAGACGCTTCCCTTCCGCTGACAAAATCACGACGTTTTTTGCCTCAAGCGCGACGGCGCCTGTGGCAGGCAACTCAACCGTACCGCGTTCCGGATGCTGTAGCGGCGTGTCCAGAAACGTCTTCAGGCTGTCGGCCGCGCCTGTGGCCTGGGCTTTGGCGTGGTAAAACGTGCCAAGATCGCGTAACGGCTGGAAAAACTCCGGCGCTAAAATCAAAGCCAGAAAGCCGGAGGCCAGCGTAACGCCTGCGCCATAGTGGCCGAAATTCAGCTCGCCGAGATAAGAGAAACCAAAGTAAACCGCGACCAGCGCGATAGAAAGCGAGGTAAAAAATTCCAGTACGCCGGATGAAAGAAAGGCGAGACGCAACACTTCCATTGTCCGCTGACGAAAGTCCTGAGAAGCGCGACGGATTTGCTCGGTTTCCGCCGCCCCCCGGTTGAAAAGGCGCAGCGTTTCCATACCCCGAAGCCGGTCCAGGAAGTTGCCGCTAAGACGGGCCAGCGCCTGAAAATTACGACGGTTGGCGTCCGCCGCGCCCATTCCCACCATCGCCATAAAGAGCGGAATAAGCGGCGCGGTGGCAAGCAGAATTAACGCCGCCGCCCAGTTAGACGGAAAAATCGCCAGCACAATCAACAACGGTACGCTGACCGCCAGCGCCATTTGCGGCAAATAGCGCGCATAAAAGTCATGCATATCCTCTACTTGTTCAAGGATAAGCGTGGCCCAACTGCCTGCGGGTTTCCCCTGAATCCAGGCAGGTCCCGCCTGCTGCAGACGGTCCAGCACAAGGCGTCGGATATGCGCGCGAATGTGCTGACCCGCGCGAAAGCCGATTTTCTCTCGCACCCAGACTACCCAGGCGCGCAGAATAAAAACGATAACCAGCAGCGCAAATGGCAATAGCAGCGCCTCACGTGGGATGGCATGCATGATCATGCTGTTGAGCAGATAAGCCAGCAGCCAGGCTTGAGCGACAATCAGCACGCCGCTAATAACGCCTGTCAGGCGAGACAGATTAAGCCAGCGGCGGGAAATCACACTTTGCTGTTTTAACCAGCGTGTCAGTTCTTGTTGACGGGTTTTATTCATGGCGTGCAATAAGCAGGTGAAAGTCCATTAAGTCCGCCGGGCGGCGGAGGTGCACGCAATGTTACAACGGGGGCAAAAGAAAGGCGACTGATTAGTCGCCTTGTTCAACATGCAGAATTAGTTGTTGTTTTCGGCCAGGCCGTCAAGATAGCGTTCTGCATCCAGCGCGGCCATACAGCCTGTGCCGGCGGAGGTAATCGCCTGACGATAGATATGATCCATCACGTCGCCTGCCGCGAAAACGCCAGGCACGCTGGTCTGAGTCGCATTGCCATGAATACCGGACTGCACTTTGATATAGCCGTTTTCCAGTTCCAGTTGGCCTTCAAAGATAGCGGTGTTCGGGCTATGGCCGATAGCCACAAAAAGGCCCGCCACTTCCAGCGACTCGACGGTATCGGTATTTTGGGTATCGCGAATGCGCAGACCGCTCACGCCCATCTGATCGCCGGTAACTTCCTCAAGCGTACGGTTGGTGTGCAGCACGATGTTGCCGCTTTCCACTTTATCCATCAGTCGCTTGATAAGGATTTTTTCCGCGCGGAAGGTGTCGCGGCGGTGGATCAGATGCACCTCGGAAGCAATATTCGCCAGGTAAAGCGCTTCTTCCACTGCTGTGTTGCCGCCGCCGATAACCGCGACTTTCTGGTTGCGGTAGAAGAAGCCGTCACAGGTAGCGCAGGCAGAAACGCCGCGGCCTTTGAATGCTTCTTCTGAAGGCAGACCCAGATAACGGGCCGAGGCGCCAGTGGCAATAATCAGCGCGTCGCAGGTGTATTCGCCGCTGTCGCCCGTCAGGCGGAACGGACGGTTTTGCAGATCCACTTTATTGATATGGTCGAAGAGAATTTCCGTCTCGAACTTTGCCGCATGCTCATGCATACGCTCCATCAGCAACGGCCCGGTGAGATCGTGCGGGTCGCCCGGCCAGTTTTCCACTTCTGTGGTAGTAGTGAGCTGGCCGCCTTTTTCCATACCGGTAATCAGAACCGGGTTCAGGTTGGCGCGCGCAGCATAGACCGCAGCGGTATAACCCGCGGGGCCAGAGCCAAGAATAAGCAGCTTACTGTGTTTAGCCGTGCCCATGAGATCCTCATTGTTGTTGGCAGACAATGGGCTGGATTGTAGGGAATTTGGCGGGGTAAAAAAAGGGCGCAACAATTTTGTTAACGATATGTGTAATAGAACGGACCGATGAATGCGTAAATATCACCCGTTTTGATTATTAAATTTACTTCTAATAATCGCCACGCTATCAGGTGATAAAATGAGGAATAATCGCTGGTCGTTATCAGTATCTGGCACGTTCTACTAAAAAAAGATGTTTTGCTTTGACAATCCCCTGCGCTTTTGCGAAAACATTCGAGGAAGAAAATAGCATTTGCTCTGGTTTAAGCGCATTAGCGCATCGAGAGGCGTGCAATTTATCCGGGTCATTGAAATCTACGCATGGTGTGGACAGACGCCATGCGTGATGTCAGCGGCTGCCTGTGGGCAACGGTCTTCTTACATTAGACCCTGAACAGTGAAGTGAACAGGGTAGTGGCAGGTGTAGGGAAGGAATACAGAGAGACAATAATAATGGTAGATAGCAAGAAGCGCCCTGGCAAAGATCTCGACCGTATCGATCGTAACATTCTTAATGAGCTGCAAAAGGATGGGCGTATTTCTAACGTCGAGCTTTCAAAAAGAGTGGGACTTTCACCGACGCCGTGCCTTGAGCGCGTTCGTCGTCTGGAAAGACAGGGTTTTATTCAGGGCTACACGGCACTGTTGAACCCGCATTATCTGGATGCATCACTGCTGGTTTTTGTTGAGATTACTCTGAATCGCGGCGCGCCGGATGTGTTTGAGCAATTTAACGCCGCAGTGCAAAAACTTGAAGAAATTCAGGAGTGTCATCTGGTATCTGGCGATTTCGACTACCTGTTGAAAACGCGTGTGCCGGATATGTCCGCGTACCGTAAATTACTCGGTGAAACCTTGCTGCGTCTGCCTGGCGTGAACGACACGCGCACATACGTAGTAATGGAAGAGGTTAAACAGAGCAATCGTCTGGTTATCAAGACTCGTTAATGCGCAAGTGGTGCAAACCGGGCGCAGTTTGAGTACACTCCTGTTAATCCATACAGCGACAGTGTCGGGGTAACCCGGCACTGTTGTCCGTTTTAGTAATAAGGACCTGGAGAGCCTTTCTTGAGCCAGGAATACACCGAAGACAAAGAAGTCACACTGACAAAGTTAAGCAGCGGTCGCCGTTTGCTCGAGGCGATGCTAATTCTCGTCGTGCTGTTTGCCGTCTGGCTGATGGCAGCGCTCCTGAGCTTCAATCCTTCCGACCCAAGCTGGTCGCAAACCGCCTGGCATGAACCTATCCATAATCTGGGCGGCGCGCCCGGGGCCTGGCTTGCCGATACGCTGTTTTTCGTCTTTGGCGTAATGGCATACACCATCCCGGTGATTATCGTCGGCGGCTGCTGGTTCGCCTGGCGTCATCGCAGCAATGATGATTACATTGACTATTTCGCCGTTTCGCTGCGTTTAATCGGCGTGATTGCGCTTATCCTCACCTCCTGCGGCCTGGCGGCGATTAACGTCGACGATATTTGGTATTTCGCTTCTGGCGGCGTAATCGGCAGTCTCCTCAGCACCGCCATGATGCCGCTGCTTAACAGCAGCGGCGGCACTATCGCGCTTTTATGCGTCTGGGGCGCAGGTCTGACGCTGTTTACCGGCTGGTCGTGGGTTAGCATCGCGGAAAAAATCGGCAGCGTCGTGTTAAGCGTACTGACTTTTGCCAGTAACCGTACCCGTCGCGATGACACCTGGCAGGATGATGATTACGAATACGAAGATGAAGACGAAGAGCATGATGAAGAGGACGAGCGTGCGCCTGTTAAAGCGAAAGGCGAATCCCGCCGCGCCCGTATTCTTCGTGGCGCATTAGCCCGTCGTCAACGCCTCGCTGAGAAATTCGCCAACCCTGTCGGGCGTAAAACCGATGTGGCGCTTTTTTCCGGCAAACGCATGGATGATGAAGACGAAGTGCATTATAGCGCGCGCGGCGTTGCCGCCGATCCGGACGACGTGCTCTTTTCCGGTCATCGCGTGACGCAGGATTATGTCGATGAAAGCGATCCGCTGCTTAATGGCTACCCGGTAACCGAGCCTGTCGCCGCCGCCGCGGCTGCAACTACCGCTGCGCAGGCCTGGGCCGCGCCCGAAGAGGCGGTAACGCCCGCTGCGCCTGTTGCTACCGCTGCGCCGCAAAGCACTATGGAGACGTCTCCTGTGGCGTGGCAGCATGCGCCGACGGTTCAGGGTCCGGAGCCGGTTATCGCGCCCGCGCCGGAAAACTATCTCACCCAGCCGGGCGCCATGCAGCCGCAAACGCCGCAGCAGCATCAGCCCTGGAACGAACCCGTGCGGGATTACGCTTCCACGCAACAGTGGCAGCCGTCTGTCGCGCCTGCACAACCTGAATCAGCGCCTTCTTCTCACTCCTGGGATGAGCCTGTTCACGCTCAGGTGACTCAACATGCCTGGGAAGCACCTGCGCAGGAGCCGGTTCACCACGCCTGGGAAGAACCTGTTGCGCCAGTACACGAGCCTGTCGCTGAGCCGCAGGAGACTAAACCTGTCCGGCCGCCGCTCTACCATTTTGAAGAGGTAGAAGCGCAACGCGCTCGCGAGCGTGAGCAACTGGCAGCCTGGTATCAGCCTGTGCCGGATCCGGTTCAGCCGGAAGCCGCGCCAGCGCCTGCCGCCAAACCTGCTTTTACTGCGCCGTCCGTTTCTTCGTCCGTGCCATTCGGTATGGATGAGGCCCAATCGATCGATTTGCCTGTTTCCTCTGCCGCACCGGTTGTAAAAGAAGTGGCGAAAGCCGCAGCCGTTGCTACGGCCGCCGCGCCTCTCTTTAGCATCGCCAGCGATGCGCCTCGCCCACAAGTAAAAGAGGGCATTGGCCCGCAGTTGCCTCGTCCGAATCGCGTACGCGTTCCTACTCGTCGCGAGCTTGCTTCTTATGGCATTAAGCTGCCTTCACAGCGCATGGCGGAAGAGCAGGCGCGTGAAGCTGAGCGACGTCAGACCGAACAGGCGCACATGACTGATGAAGAAGCGGAAGCGCTGCAGCAGGATGAACTGGCGCGCCAGTTCGCTTCTTCACAAGAGCAGCGTTACGGTGAGACTTTTGCTGCTGAGCAGATGCAGGATGATGACGATGCTGCTGAACAGGCGGAGCTGGCGCGCCAGTTCGCCTCATCGCAGCAGCAACGTTATGCTGCGCAACAGCCGCCGGGCGCAGCGTCTTTTTCGTTGGATGATTTTGATTTCTCACCGACGAAAGCACTGGTAGACGATGGCCCGAGCGAACCCTTATTTACGCCGGGTTTTGTTGAACAGCCTGCACCGCCTGTTCAGCAAAACCCATCACAGCCGGTACAGCAGCCTGCTTACCAGGCTCAGCCGCAGCCGGTTCAGCAGCCTGCTTATCAGGCTCAGCCGCAGCAGCCGGTTCAGCAGCCTGCTTACCAGACTCAGCCGCAGCCGGTACAGCAGCCTGCTTACCAGGCTCAGCCGCAGCCGGTTCAGCAGCCTGCTTATCAGGCTCAGCCGCAGCAGCCGGTTCAGCAGCCTGCTTACCAGACTCAGCCGCAGCAGCCGGTTCAGCAGCCTGCTTATCAGACTCAGCCGCAGCAGCCGGTATCTCATTCGCAACAGTCTGCGCCTTCCTCATCCGGCGGGCTTATCCATCCGTTGCTGATGCGTAACGGCGAAGCGCGACCAACGCATAAACCTACCACCCCGCTTCCTTCGCTGGATCTGCTCTCTTCTCCGCCTGCTGAGGTGGAGCCTGTGGATACGTTCGCGCTGGAACAGATGGCACGTTTAGTGGAAGCGCGTCTGGCGGATTTCCGTATTAAAGCCGACGTGGTGAACTACTCGCCAGGCCCGGTTATCACGCGCTTTGAGTTGAATCTGGCGCCAGGCGTTAAAGCCGCTCGTATTTCTAACCTTTCGCGCGATTTGGCTCGTTCCCTCTCGACGGTTGCTGTCCGTGTAGTCGAGGTCATTCCCGGCAAACCGTATGTCGGGCTTGAGTTACCTAACAAAAAACGCCAGACGGTTTATCTGCGTGAAGTCCTGGATTGCGATAAGTTCCGCGATAACCCTTCACCGCTCTCGGTTGTACTGGGTAAAGATATTGCGGGTGAGCCAGTCGTGGCTGACCTGGCGAAAATGCCGCACCTGCTGGTGGCGGGCACCACCGGCTCAGGTAAATCGGTCGGTGTTAACGCCATGATCCTCAGCATGCTCTATAAAGCGACCCCGGAAGAGGTGCGCTTTATCATGATCGATCCGAAGATGCTGGAGCTTTCCGTTTATGAAGGTATTCCGCACCTTCTGACGGAAGTAGTCACCGACATGAAAGACGCCGCCAATGCTCTGCGCTGGAGCGTTAATGAGATGGAACGCCGCTACAAGCTGATGTCGGCGCTTGGCGTGCGTAACCTTGCCGGTTACAACGAGAAGATCATGGAAGCGGAACGCATGGGCCGTCCAATCCCGGATCCTTACTGGAAGCCGGGCGACAGTATGGACGCCACGCATCCGGTACTCGAAAAACTGCCTTATATCGTGGTGATGGTGGATGAGTTCGCCGATCTGATGATGACGGTAGGCAAGAAAGTGGAAGAGCTGATCGCACGTCTCGCGCAGAAAGCGCGTGCGGCGGGGATCCACCTGGTGCTGGCGACCCAGCGTCCTTCTGTGGATGTGATTACCGGCCTTATCAAGGCTAACATTCCGACGCGTATCGCTTTTACCGTATCCAGCAAAATTGACTCACGTACTATTCTCGATCAGGGCGGTGCAGAATCGCTGCTTGGCATGGGCGACATGCTTTATTCCGGCCCGAACTCTTCTATCCCGGTACGTGTGCATGGCGCATTTGTACGAGACCAGGAAGTTCACGCAGTCGTACAGGACTGGAAGGCGCGCGGTCGTCCACAGTATGTCGAAGGCATTACCTCCGACGGCGACAGCGAAGGCGGTGGCGGCGGTTTTGATGGCGGCGAAGAACTCGACCCGCTGTTCGACCAGGCTGTCGCCTTTGTGGTGGAAAAACGCAAGGCCTCCATCTCCGGCGTTCAGCGTCAATTCCGTATCGGTTACAACCGTGCGGCGAGGATTATTGAGCAGATGGAAATGCAGGGCATCGTCAGCGAACAGGGCCATAATGGCAACCGTGAAGTGCTCGCGCCTCCACCTTTTGAATAATGCCGGTGCGCCTCGTCATCCTTTACCAATGCGAGGCGCTTCCTGTTTAACTCTTGATAAGGTTTTTTGCAAAGTTAGGTAAGCAAGCAAAAAATCAGCATTTTCTTCTGTCGGCCGTCGCGCTTATCTGGCTACAGTTACCGACAGAAAGTTTTCCCGTATCGGGAACTCGTGAATCTGAGGAATAACAATGAAAAAAATCGCCATTACCTGTGCTTTACTTTCTGCCTTTACCGTAAGTAGCGTCTGGGCGGATGCCGCCAGCGATTTGAAATCCCGCCTCGATAAGGTGAGCAGCTTCCACGCCACCTTCACTCAGAAAGTGACCGACGGCAGCGGCGCGGCAGTACAGGAAGGCCAGGGCGATTTGTGGGTAAAACGTCCTAATTTGTTTAACTGGCATATGACCCAGCCCGACGAAAGCGTGCTGGTTTCAGACGGAAAAACGCTTTGGTTCTATAATCCGTTTGTAGAGCAGGCCAGCGCGACCTGGCTTAAGGACGCAACCAGCAATACGCCGTTTATGTTGATTGCCCGTAACCAGACCGCCGACTGGCAGCAGTATAATATTAAACAGAACGGTGATGACTTTGTGCTCACGCCAAAGAATGCCAGCGGCAATCTGAAGCAATTCACCATCAATGTTGGGCGTGATGGCACCATCCATCAATTCAGCGCGGTCGAACAGGATGACCAGCGCAGCAGTTATCAGCTGAAAGCTCAGCAGAACGGCGCGGTGGAAATGAGTAAGTTTACCTTCACGCCGCCGCAGGGCGTAACCGTTGACGATCAGCGTAAGTAAACAGAGGTGCGGGTGAGCAATCTGTCGCTCGATTTTTCCGATAACGCTTTTCAGCCTCTGGCCGCTCGCATGCGGCCAGAAAACTTAGCGCAATATATCGGTCAGCAGCATTTGCTGGCGGCGGGCAAACCGTTGCCCAGAGCTATCGAGGCCGGGCACCTGCATTCCATGATACTTTGGGGGCCGCCAGGCACCGGCAAAACAACGCTTGCGGAAGTGATCGCCCGCTATGCTAATGCGGATGTGGAGCGCATCTCTGCAGTCACTTCCGGGGTAAAAGAGATCCGCGAAGCTATTGAGCGCGCGCGTCAGAACCGTAACGCGGGTCGGCGTACAATTCTGTTTGTGGATGAGGTCCATCGCTTTAATAAAAGTCAGCAGGATGCTTTTCTGCCGCATATTGAAGACGGCACCATTACGTTTATTGGCGCTACCACAGAAAACCCTTCCTTTGAGCTTAACTCGGCGCTGCTCTCCCGGGCCCGTGTCTATTTGCTGAAATCGCTGACAGCTGACGATATCGAGCAGGTGCTCGAGCAGGCCATGAACGATAGCCATCGCGGTTATGGCGGGCAAGATATCGTTCTGCCTGAAGAGACCCGCCGGGCAATAGCCGAACTGGTTAACGGCGACGCCCGACGCGCCCTTAATACGCTGGAAATGATGGCTGACATGGCGGAAGCGGACGATGCGGGCAAGCGCGTGCTGAAGCCTGAGCTGTTGACCGAAATCGCTGGCGAGCGCAGCGCGCGCTTTGATAATAAGGGCGATCGCTTTTACGATCTGATTTCAGCCCTGCACAAGTCGGTGCGCGGCTCCGCCCCTGATGCCGCGCTTTACTGGTACGCAAGAATAATTAGCGCAGGCGGCGATCCGCTTTATGTGGCGCGCCGCTGTCTGGCTATCGCGTCGGAAGATGTCGGCAATGCCGACCCGCGCGCCATGCAGGTGGCGATTTCCGCCTGGGATTGTTTTACTCGCGTTGGCCCTGCGGAAGGGGAGCGTGCAATCGCGCAGGCGATTGTTTATCTCGCCTGCGCGCCGAAGAGTAATGCCGTCTATACCGCCTTTAAGGCGGCGTTACGCGATGCCCGCGAGCGCCCCGATTACGATGTGCCTGTGCATTTACGCAATGCGCCTACCAAATTGATGAAAGAAATGGGATATGGGCAGGAATACCGTTACGCCCATGACGAACCCAACGCTTATGCCGCTGGTGAAGAGTATTTCCCAAGCGAAATGGCACAAACTCGCTATTATCACCCGACAAACAGAGGCCTTGAGGGCAAGATTGGCGAAAAGCTCGCCTGGCTTGCTGAACAGGATCAGAAAAGCCCCACAAAACGCTACCGCTAGCGCGGGCGTTGCGGTAAGGTTATCTCTGTATTTTTTCGCGTCCGCAGGCTGCGGTCGCCTTCCATTTCAATTCGATAAGCACAGGATAAGCATGCTCGATCCCAATCTGCTGCGTACCGAGCCAGACGCAGTCGCTGAAAAACTGGCACGCCGGGGCTTTAAGCTGGACGTAGATAAGCTGCGCGCTCTTGAAGAGCGTCGTAAGGTTTTACAGGTTAAAACTGAAAACCTGCAGGCTGAGCGTAACTCGCGATCGAAATCCATCGGCCAGGCGAAAGCGCGCGGAGAAGATATTGAGCCATTGCGTCTTGAAGTCAACAAGCTGGGCGAAGAGCTGGATACAGCCAAAACCGAGCTTGACGCGCTGCAGGCGGAAATCCGCGACATCGCGCTGACTATTCCGAACTTGCCGGACGATAGCGTGCCGGTTGGCAAAGATGAAAACGACAACGTAGAAGTCAGCCGCTGGGGCACGCCTCGCGAGTTCGATTTCGACGTACGCGATCACGTTACGCTGGGCGAAATGCACGGCGGGCTGGACTTCGCCAGTGCGGTTAAGCTGACAGGCTCCCGTTTTGTGGTGATGAAAGGGCAGATTGCGCGTCTTCACCGCGCGCTGGCGCAATTCATGCTGGATCTGCACACCGAACAGCATGGTTACAGCGAAAACTACGTACCTTATCTGGTTAACCACGACACGCTATATGGTACGGGGCAACTGCCGAAATTTGCGGGCGATCTCTTCCATACTCGTCCGCTGGAAGAAGAGGCAGACAGCAGCAATTATGCGTTGATCCCGACTGCGGAAGTGCCGCTGACTAATCTGGTGCGCGATGAGATCCTGGAAGAAGAGTCGCTGCCTGTAAAAATGACCGCGCATACGCCGTGCTTCCGCTCAGAAGCGGGCTCTTATGGTCGTGATACCCGTGGCCTTATTCGCATGCATCAGTTCGATAAAGTCGAAATGGTGCAGATTGTTCGTCCGGAAGATTCCATGGACGCGCTGGAAGAGATGACCGGGCATGCGGAAAAGGTGCTGCAACTGCTTGGTCTGCCGTACCGTAAGGTGCTGCTCTGTACGGGCGATATGGGTTTTGGCGCCTGCAAAACCTATGACCTCGAAGTCTGGGTGCCGGCGCAGAACACCTACCGTGAAATTTCTTCTTGCTCCAACGTCTGGGATTTCCAGGCTCGTCGTATGCAGGCGCGCTGTCGCAGCAAGTCTGACAAGAAAACGCGTCTGGTGCATACCCTTAACGGCTCTGGCCTGGCGGTAGGCCGTACGCTGGTTGCGCTGCTGGAAAATTACCAGCAGGCGGATGGCCGCATCGAAATCCCGGAAGTGCTGCGTCCGTATATGAAGGGTCTCGAATTTATCGGTTAATCTTACCGGTTAATAAAAAGCGCCTGCGGGCGCTTTTTTTATGATTTTTGCTTGTGAAAAACAGCGCTGCGTTCGATGAATTTTTTCTTCTGATTTTTCACTGTTATTTTCTGATAAAGATTTCTATAACAACGAGTTAAATAGTCAGTGCTTCGCTAAAGCCCGGCGCAGAATCAATACTCTTCATCGTTAGTAAACAAATCGTGTTAATGGGGCGCAGCGGCACATTGACTTTAGTTGCGCCAGTGGCATGATGCGCACGAATTTTCTTTAATCCTCACGGTTTAGCTCCAATGTCTATCTATACCCGGCCAGTGCTGCTTCTGCTCTGTGGCCTGCTTTTGTTGACCCTGGCGATAGCGGTTTTAAATACGCTGGTGCCGCTTTGGCTCGCCCATGAAAATCTGCCTACCTGGCAGGTGGGTATGGTCAGCTCCTCTTATTTCACCGGCAATTTACTCGGCACGCTTATTACGGGCGCGCTGATTAAAAAGCTGGGTTTTAACCGCAGCTATTATATCGCCTCGATTATTTTTGCTGCCGGGTGTGCTGGTCTTGGATTAATGGTGGGTTTCTGGAGCTGGTTCGCCTGGCGCTTCATCGCCGGGGTAGGATGCGCCATGATTTGGGTCGTGGTGGAAAGCGCGCTGATGTGCAGCGGAACGTCGCGCAACCGGGGGCGACTGCTCGCCGCGTATATGATGGTTTATTACGTCGGCACTGTTGCTGGACAGTTATTGGTCAGCAAGGTTTCAACTGAGCTGATGAATGTGCTGCCATGGGTTACCGGAATAATTATTACGGGTATTCTGCCGCTTATCTTTACCCGCATCGTAAATCACCATGGCGAGCAGCAGGAAACGACCCATGTCTGGCCTATGCTGCGCCTGCGTCATGCGCGTCTGGGCGTTAATGGCTGTATTATTTCCGGAATTGTGCTGGGTTCGCTCTATGGCCTGATGCCTCTCTACCTTAACCATCAAGGCGTAAGCGATTCCGGTATCGGTTTCTGGATGGCGGTAATGGTCAGCGCCGGCATTGTTGGTCAATGGCCGATAGGTAAGCTGGCGGACCGTTTTGGCCGTCTGCTGGTTCTGCGCGTACAAGTGTTTGTGGTCATCATGGGCTGCATGGCAATGCTGAGCAATGCCGCCATGGGGCCGACCCTGTTTGTGCTTGGCGCCGCCGGTTTTACGCTTTACCCGGTTGCAATGGCCTGGGCTTGTGAAAAAGTGGCGCCACATCAGCTGGTGGCTATGAACCAGGCGCTGTTGCTGAGTTATACCATCGGTAGCTTGCTGGGGCCGACGCTAACGGCCTCGCTGATGCAGAGCTACTCTGACAGTCTGCTGTTTGTGATGATTGCCAGCGTGTCGTTCATCTATTTGATGATGCTCCTGCGCAAAGCGGGCGAACATCCAACGCCGGTGGCGCATGCCTGATAACAAAAACGCCCGCAATCGCGGGCGTTTTACTGTTAACGAGCTTAGTACATGACCTTATGACCGTACTGCTCAAGGATGCCTTTGACACGCTCCATGGTCTCTTTTTTGGGCGGCTTAACGCCATCCAGCTTGTATTCTTCCCCCATAGCGACCCACTTATGTTTACCTAATTCGTGATAGGGCAACAGCTCGATTTTTTCAATATTGCCCATATCACGGGTAAACTCGCCAAGGCGATGCGCTGAATCATCATCATCTGACCAGCCCGGCACCACGACGTAGCGAATCCAGGTTTTAATCCCTTTGTTGGCAATATAGCGGGCAAATTCCAGGGTACGGTGATTGGAAACGCCTACGAGGTTCTGGTGGATCTCATCGTTCATTTGTTTGAGATCGAGCATCACCAGATCGGTAACTTCAAGCAGCTCGTCTATTACCGGATCGTAACGACGAACAAACCCGTTAGTATCAAGGCAAGTATGAATGCCTTCCTGCTTGCAGGCACGGAACCAGTCGCGTACAAACTCCGCCTGTAAAATCGCTTCACCGCCGGATGCAGTAACGCCGCCGCCAGATGCGTTCATAAAATGACGATAAGTCACAACCTCTTTCATCAGTTCTTCAACTGTCACTTCTTTACCGCCATGGGTGTCCCAGGTATCCCGGTTGTGACAGTAAAGGCAACGCATCAGACAGCCCTGAAAGAAGGTGATAAAGCGGATGCCCGGGCCGTCGACGGTGCCACAGGATTCAAAGGAGTGAATGCGACCATTTACTGACATTGCGGTGTTTCTCCAGTTCTGGCCCCGATTACGGGCCTTGTGATCGCGGTCTCGTTGCCGCGTCGAGTCTCTTTTGCCAGATAACTAAATTATAGAATAGCGATCTGCAAAAACGGCTCGCAGGAAGCGGGGGAGGTATAAGAAAGGCCCCACAAAGGTGGAGCCTTCATTGTACGCTTTTTCAGTCAAACCTTAAATTACATAGTCTGAGTGAAAGTGCGGGTAATAACGTCCTGCTGCTGCTCTTTAGTCAGAGAGTTAAAGCGCACAGCATAACCGGATACGCGGATAGTGAGCTGCGGATATTTTTCCGGGTGCTCCATCGCATCCAGCAGCATATCGCGGTTCATGACGTTAACGTTGAGGTGCTGACCACCTTCGATAGAGGACTCGTGGTGGAAGTAACCATCCATCAGGCCCGCCAGGTTAGTCTTACGCACTTCATCATCTTTACCCAGCGCATTCGGCACGATTGAGAAGGTGTAAGAAATACCATCTTTCGCGTAAGCGAACGGCAGTTTAGCAACGGACGTCAGAGAGGCGACAGCACCTTTCTGGTCACGGCCGTGCATCGGGTTCGCACCCGGTCCAAACGGCGCCCCGGCGCGGCGGCCATCCGGGGTGTTACCGGTTTTCTTACCATATACCACGTTAGAGGTGATGGTCAGAACAGACTGAGTCGGGATAGCGTTGCGGTAAGTATTAAGTTTCTGAATTTTCTTCATGAAACGTTCTACCAGGTCAACCGCCAGGTCATCCACGCGAGCGTCGTTGTTACCGAACTGCGGGTATTCGCCTTCGATCTCAAAGTCCACAGCCAGGCCATCGGCGTCGCGAACCGGTTTCACTTTCGCATATTTGATAGCGGACAGGGAGTCAGCCGCAACCGACAGACCTGCGATGCCACAAGCCATGGTGCGGATAACATCACGGTCATGCAGAGCCATCAGCGACGCTTCGTAGCTGTACTTATCATGCATGTAGTGAATGATGTTCAGCGCAGTAACGTACTGTTTAGCCAGCCAGTCCATGAAGTGATCCATACGCTCCATCACTTCGTCGAAGTTCAGCACATCGCCTTTGATCGGTTCTGATTTCGGGCCAACCTGCATTTTCAGTTTTTCATCCACGCCGCCGTTAATGGCATAGAGCATGGTTTTAGCGAGGTTTGCACGCGCGCCGAAGAACTGCATTTGCTTACCAACCACCATCGGGCTTACGCAGCAAGCGATAGCGTAGTCATCGTTGTTGAAGTCCGGACGCATCAGATCATCGTTCTCATACTGCAGAGAAGAGGTGTCGATGGAGACTTTCGCAGCGAATTTTTTGAAATTCAGCGGCAGTTTTTCAGACCACAGGATAGTGATGTTCGGTTCCGGAGACGGCCCCATGGTGTAAAGGGTGTTCAGGAAGCGGAAGCTGTTTTTTGTTACCAGAGTACGGCCATCAACGCCCATACCGCCAATAGATTCCGTAGCCCAGATCGGGTCGCCTGAGAACAGCTCGTCATATTCCGGAGTACGCAGGAAGCGAACCATACGCAGTTTCATGACCAGGTGGTCAATCATTTCCTGAGCGTCTTGCTCGGTGATTTTGCCTGCTTTCAGGTCGCGCTCAATGTAAACGTCCAGGAAGGTGGAGACACGACCAAAGGACATTGCCGCACCGTTTTGAGATTTTACCGCCGCCAGATAGCCGAAGTAAGTCCACTGTACTGCTTCTTGCGCGTTAGTTGCCGGACCGGAGATATCGCAACCATATTTCGCCGCCATCTCTTTGATCTGGCCCAGAGCGCGATGCTGTTCAGCAATTTCTTCACGCAGACGAATGGTGGCTTCAAGGTTTACACCGTTTTCCAGATCCTGCTGCAGAGAAGCAAATTGTGCGAATTTGTCTTTCATCAGGTAGTCGATACCGTACAGCGCGACGCGACGGTAGTCGCCGATGATGCGGCCGCGGCCATAAGCATCCGGCAGACCGGTCAGCACGCCAGATTTACGGCAGCGCAGGATATCCGGTGTGTAAACGTCGAATACGCCCTGGTTATGGGTTTTACGGTATTCGGTGAAAATTTTCTTCAGTGCCGGATCCAGCTCGCGGTTGTACGCTTTGCAGGAACCTTCCACCATTTTGATACCGCCGAACGGAATGATGGCGCGTTTAAGCGGCGCTTCGGTCTGCAAACCGACAATTTTCTCGAGGGCTTTGTTGATATAGCCCGCGTCATGAGAAGTGATGGTGGAGGCGACAGAGGTATCGAAGTCAACTGGCGCGTGAGTGCGGTTTTCCAGTTTGACGCCTTCCATTACGCTGTCCCACAGCTTGGTAGTTGCATCAGTTGCACCTGCCAGGAAGGATTCATCACCCTCGTACGGAGTGTAGTTTTTCTGGATGAAGTCACGTACGTTAACTTCATTCTGCCAGTCGCCTTTAGCAAAACCTTCCCAGGCTGTGGCTAACTTTTCATTAAGCTCGGACATGTTACACCTACCTTCTTAAGTGGATTTTTTATTTACTGCCTGGAATGACTATTAATGATGGTCGTCGCCACGCAGATAAATGACCCAGTACGTCAATCCGACTAATAAACCACCACCGATAATATTACCGATTGTCACCGGAATCAGGTTATCAACGATGAAATTTACAATAGTCAGATGAGAAAATTGGTCCGGAGACGAACCGACGGCGGTCCAGAATTCCGGGCTGGCGAAATCACGAATAATGATGCCCATCGGGATCATAAACATATTCGCGATACTGTGTTCGAAGCCGCTGGCAACAAACATGGCAACCGGCAAAATCATAATGAAAGCTTTATCCACGAGGCTGCGACCGGAATAGCTCATCCAGACCGCCAGGCAGACCATCAGGTTCGCCAGGATACCGAGGCTCACAGCCTCAATAAAAGTGTGATGCAATTTGTGGTCTGCCGTCTGCAGGACATTAAGTCCCCACGCGCCGTTAGCGGTCATGTATTCGCCCGACAGCCACATAAGAAGAACAAAGAGAAGCGCTCCGATCAGGTTGCCGATATAGACGTTTAACCAGTTGCGCGCCAGTTGACCCCAGGTAATGCGGCCGCTGGCTTTCGCTACCACGATTAAAACGGTCGAGGTAAAGAGATCGGCGCCGCAAATAACACAAAGAATTAAGCCAAGTGAGAAACAAATGCCGCCGATAAGTTTCGCCATGCCAAAGGGCATCGTGGCGGCGCCTGTCGTAGCGGTGATATAGAAAACAAAAGCGATAGAGATGAAGACACCTGCCGTTATCGCCAGATAAAAGGTTTTCAGCGGATGTTTCGTTGCTTTATAGACACCAGCCTCCTCGGCAACTTTCGCCATCGCAGCTGGAAGTAATAGATCAAAAGGGTTGTCAGCTTTCACACTAACTCTCTCTTTATTCAGTCGGCGAGGAGATACTAACAAAGCATTATAGAGTAAAATTTGATGTGGATCATAACTCGCCAGGTTTATAGGCCTGAAAACAGCATGGGAATAGGCTATTTTCAGCTTAAATAATTGATTATCCTGATAAAAATATATTTTAAAAATTATTATAAGTGTTGAATTATATCCTGCAGCCTCCTTTGGAATCGTTAATCAATATGTAGTATTGACGAAAAAAGGTAACAAGGAGCACTTGAGTTAAATTAATTTTTTACCTTAATTTAACTTAACAATTACATTGGAATTAATTTCAATAAGAATAAAAAACGGGGCAATAAAATTGCCCCGTCATATTAATTAAACATACGCTTATGAAAGCATTATAGATATGCGTTATATCAATTAACGTTCCAGTAAGAGGCTTTAGCGCGCTGTAATTTTTCATAAGCGGCGAGCAGCGCCTGATGCGCAGGGAAAGCCTGCAAATCGGCGTCAACAGGCTGCAGGCCATAAAAAGGCGCTTCACCGCTTATCGCCGCGCTGGCCGCTTCGACAGCCTCTTTGCCGTACATACGTTCAAAGGCATGCAGATACTGAAGCGGCTCACGCTCTTCTTCCTGCGTCAACAGCAACAGAGTTTGCAGGCAACGATAGTAGTTAGCGCGCTCGGCGGTAAAGACAGAGGCGTTGAACTCCATAGTCCACTCAGTCCAGATCAGCGCCTGATCCATATCGCCGCCCGCCAGCGCCAGCATCGCTTTCAGTTCCCCGATACGTAACGTGTACCACCCGTTGTCTTTGCCGGTCGCCAGACCCAGCAGCTCACGCACGCGAGTAAAATCGTCATGGCCTTCTTCATCAAGCTGCGCAATCAGGTTCAGATAGTCTTCTTTATCCCACTCGCTGCCTGGCAGGGCGAGCAATGTTTCGCGCAAGTGAGCGCCCATGCTGTTATTAGCGAGCAGCAAATCTTCAGCAGGGTAGATGTCAGACATGCCCGGTACGAGGATACGACAAGCGTAAACGTCAAGGTGCTCGTAATCGGCAATATAAACTTCTTTGTCTTCCGCCTGGAAAATGGCCATCAGGGTGGCGAATTCTTCTTCGGTGGTGCCGGCGAAGCTCCAGTCAACGAACGGATAATCGGCATCCTGCTTGAACATATCCCAGGAAATCAGGCCGCTGGAGTCGATGAAGTGCGTCTCGAGGTTAGCGTGTTCAGCGACTTCTTCATCATCAAATGTCGGCGGTGTAAAGACATCCAGATCCTTGAGGCTGCGGCCTTGCAGCAGCTCGGTTACGGTACGCTCAAGCGCCACGCCGAAATCAGGATGCGCGCCGAAAGAGGCGAAACAAGTACCGTTAGCCGGGTTAAACAGCACGACGCAGATAACCGGATACTGGCCGCCCAGCGAGCCGTCGTAGGCGAAAATCGGGAAGCCTTCAGCTTCTAATTTTTCTATCGCTGCAACCACGCCCGGATAGCGCGCCAGCACCTCGGCGGGAATTTCCGGCAGGCTGATGCTCTCGGCGATAATGCGGTTTTTGATATGGCGTTCGAAGACTTCTGAAAGTCCCTGTACGCGCGCTTCGTTACGCGTGTTGCCTGCCGACATACCGTTAGACACATAAAGATTGCCCACGATATTCATCGGAATATAGACGGTCTCTTCATCGGACTGGCGCGTAAAAGGCAGGGCGCAAATCCCGCGCTCTTCATTACCCGACTGCAAATCCACCAACATGCTGGCGGTCAGTTCGTTCTCCGGATCGTAAAAATCACGCAGGCGCGCGTCCAGTATTCCATCTGGCAGACTGTCGTCCTGCGGAATGGCGAACCATTTTTCGTTCGGGTAATGCACGAACGGGCCGTTGGCGATAGTGTCGCCCAGCCAAAAGTCCGCAAAAAAGTAGTTAGTGGAGAGACGTTCGAAGTACTCGCCAAGCGCGGAAGCGAGCGCCGCTTTTTTTGTCGCACCTTTACCGTTGGTGAAGCACAGCGCGCAATCTTTATCGCGAATATGCACAGACCAGACGTTCGGCACCGGATTGAGCCACGAAGCTTCTTCGATATTAAAACCGAGATCGGTGAGTTTTTGCTGGAAGCGAGCGATGGAGTCTTCCAGAGCGGCGTCTTTGCCGGGAATGAAGGTTTGAGTCATGGGATCCACTTTTATCGTACGCAAAGCGCGCAATGATACGGGTTTTACCTTACTTGCGCTATCGCAGGCCGCAGGCAGGCAAAAATAAATCTTCGCGCTATGCTTGGTTAAAGTAACTTACTGTTATGGCAATAAAATATGAAAGCTTTTGACTTGCATCGAATGGCGCTGGACAAAGCCCCGCTGGAATTTTTAGGCGAGGTAGCGCTGCGCAGCCTCTATACCTTTATATTGGTTTTTATCTTTCTCAAGCTTACCGGACGGCGCGGCGTGCGCCAGATGTCGCTGTTCGAAGTGTTAATCATCCTGACGCTTGGCTCGGCGGCAGGCGACGTGGCGTTTTATGATGATGTGCCGATGGTGCCGGTTTTTGTGGTCTTCGTCACGTTGGCCCTGCTTTATCGGCTGGCGATGTGGCTGATGGCGCACAGCGAAAAAATGGAAGATCTGCTTGAGGGAAAACCGCGCAACATCATCGAAGAGGGGGAGCTGGCCTGGGAAAAGCTCAAACATGAAAACATGACGGAATTTGAGTTTTTTATGGAGTTGCGCCTGCGGGGCGTTGAACATTTAGGTCAGGTCCGGCTCGCTATTCTTGAAACCAACGGCCAGATAAGCGTTTATTTCTACCCCGATGAAGAGGTGCGCCCTGGACTCTCTATTCTTCCGAGTTATTGTCGCGAGCGGTTTGTCGTTATCCCGGAGGCGGGCTATTACGCCTGCATGAATTGCAGTGAGGTCATGGAATTCAGTGCTGGTGACCGCAAGCCTTGCCCGCGTTGTAATCATCACGCGTGGGTTAAAGCGAGCACCGCTACACGCGTGACCTGACAGCGGATTTATCCGTTATCCTTCACTGCGCCGGAGGAATCTGTTGTGTGATTTAGCGCACATTCATCGACCGCCCAGGATTACCCATTGCAGCGCCAGCGCCTGAATGATAAAACCGATATCCACAGGAAAAACGTATTGCTTTATATGTGGTGAGGGAAAATGAGTCAGGTCTACAATTTTAGTTCTGGTCCGGCAATGTTACCGGCTGAAGTGCTTAAACAGGCTCAACAGGAGCTGGTCGACTGGCAGGGTTTAGGTACGTCGGTGATGGAAATCAGCCACCGTGGCAAAGAGTTTATCGGAGTGGCGGAAGAGGCGGAGCAAGATTTTCGCGATCTGCTGCAAATACCCTCTAACTATAAAGTTTTATTCTGCCATGGCGGCGGTCGCGGTCAGTTTGCTGGCGTGCCGTTAAACTTGCTTGGCGACAAAACCTCGGCGGATTACGTTGACGGCGGCTACTGGGCGGCGAGCGCGGTCAAAGAAGCGAAAAAATATTGCACGCCGAACGTGATTGACGCCAAAGTCACCGTTGACGGTTTGCGCGCTATTAAGCCGATGCGTGAATGGCAGCTTTCTGACAATGCGGCCTACCTGCATTACTGTCCGAACGAAACCATTGACGGCATCGCCATTGAAGAAACGCCCGATTTTGGCGATGCGATCGTGGCGGCGGATTTCTCCTCTACTATCCTTTCTCGTCCGCTGGATGTCAGCCGTTATGGCGTTATTTACGCGGGCGCGCAGAAAAATATTGGCCCGGCGGGCCTTACGCTGGTGGTGGTGCGTGAGGATTTGCTGGGTAAAGCGCATAATGCCTGCCCGTCAATCCTTGATTACACCGTGCTGAACGACAATGACTCCATGTTCAATACGCCGCCGACTTTCGCCTGGTATCTGGCGGGCCTGGTATTTAAATGGCTGAAGAACCAGGGCGGCGTAGCGGCTATCGACCAGATTAATCAGCAGAAAGCAGATCTGCTCTATGGTGTGATTGATAAGAGCGATTTCTATCGCAACGATGTGTCGCCTGCTAACCGCTCTCGCATGAACGTGCCGTTCCAGCTTGCCGACAGTGCGCTGGATAAAGTCTTCCTCGAAGAGTCTTTCGCAGCCGGTCTACACGCGCTTAAAGGTCATCGCGTGGTGGGGGGGATGCGCGCCTCTATCTATAACGCCATGCCGCTGGCAGGCGTTCAGGCTCTGACGGATTTCATGGTTGATTTCGAACGCCGTCACGGTTAATCCTTGCCTTTTACTTCTTCCCCGCGGCTAACCGCGGGGTTTTTATTCTGATTTTAGTGAGAGTTTGCAACGCATGCAGGAATCCCTGACCTTACAACCCATCGCGCTGGTGGATGGCGCTATCAATCTTCCCGGCTCGAAGAGCGTCTCCAACCGCGCTTTGCTGCTGGCGGCGCTGGCGCAGGGCACTACAGTGTTAACCAACCTGCTGGACAGCGATGACGTCCGTCATATGCTCAATGCGCTCAACGCGCTGGGTGTGGCTTATACCCTCTCTGAGGATCGTACTCGCTGTGAAGTGACGGGGCAGGGCGGCGTACTGAAGGCTGAAGGGGAGCTTGAGCTGTTTCTTGGGAACGCCGGGACCGCCATGCGTCCTCTTGCCGCTGCGCTTTGCCTGGGCGCCAATAACGTCGTGTTGACTGGCGAGCCTCGCATGAAAGAGCGTCCGATTGGCCATTTAGTCGACGCGCTGCGTCAGGGCGGCGCGCAAATTGAGTATCTGGAGCAAGAAAACTATCCTCCGCTGCGACTGCGCGGCGGATTCGATGGCGGGCAGGTGGAGGTGGACGGCTCTGTTTCCAGCCAGTTCCTGACTGCGCTTTTAATGACGGCTCCGCTGGCGACGAATGACACCACTATCACTATTAAAGGCGATCTGGTTTCGAAACCTTACATCGACATTACGCTGCACCTGATGAAAACTTTCGGCGTCGAGGTTGAAAACCAGGGCTATCAGCGATTTGTTGTGCGCGGCAGCCAGCACTATCAGTCGCCGGGCGATTATCTGGTAGAGGGCGATGCGTCTTCGGCTTCTTATTTCCTTGCGGCAGCGGCGATTAAAGGCGGTACGGTGAAGGTGACCGGCATTGGGCGCAACAGCGTGCAGGGTGATATTCGTTTTGCCGACGTGCTGGAAAAGATGGGCGCTAAAATTACCTGGGGCGACGATTACATCGCCTGCAGTCGCGGCGAACTGAATGCTATCGATATGGATATGAACCACATTCCGGATGCGGCGATGACCATTGCCACGGCCGCGCTGTTCGCTAAAGGCACCACAACGCTGCGCAACATTTATAACTGGCGCGTCAAAGAGACGGACCGCCTGGCGGCCATGGCGACTGAGTTGCGTAAAGTGGGCGCAGTGGTGGAGGAGGGGCATGATTACATCAGCGTCACTCCGCCGGCAACGCTTCAGGCTGCGGAAATCGGCACTTATAACGATCATCGTATGGCTATGTGTTTTTCGCTGGTGGCGCTCTCAGACACGCCTGTGACTATTCTCGATCCGAAATGCACGGCGAAAACGTTCCCCGATTATTTCGATCAGCTTGCTCGCATCAGCACGCCAGCCTGAACAGGCTAACAGTATAAAAACCGCATCCTGCGATGCGGTTTTTTCATAACATATCCTTACATCGCCATTGTCCAATTCTTCTACACTCAGCCTCACTAACGACGATATTTTGTCGCAAAGATAACAGTCTGTTGCGCAGCGGCGTATAATGCGCGCCGTTCACGTTGCAGGCCTGCCATTTATTGAAGGAGAAAAAGATGACGGCATCCGCCCCGGTAATCACCATTGATGGCCCAAGTGGCGCTGGTAAGGGCACGCTGTGTAAAGCTATGGCTGAAGCCTTGCAGTGGCATCTGCTGGATTCAGGCGCGATTTATCGCGTTCTGGCGCTGGCGGCATTGCACCATCATGTCGATGTCACTTCCGAAGAGGCTCTGGTTCCGCTGGCTGCCCATCTGGATGTGCGTTTTATCGCGCAAGACGGCGAGCTGGAAGTTATCCTCGAGGGAGAAGACGTTAGTGGCGAAATTCGCACTCAGGAAGTGGCGAACGCCGCTTCGCAAGTCGCCGCTTTCCCACGCGTACGCGAAGCGCTGTTGCGGCGCCAGCGCGCTTTTCGTGAAAACCCTGGCCTTATCGCCGACGGACGCGACATGGGAACGGTGGTATTCCCTGATGCGCCAGTAAAAATTTTCCTCGACGCCTCTTCGGAAGAGCGCGCGCACCGCCGTATGCTGCAGTTGCAGGAAAAGGGGTTTAGTGTTAACTTTGAACGCCTTTTGGCCGAGATAAAAGAGCGCGATGAACGCGATCGTAACCGGCCGGTGGCGCCGTTGGTGCCTGCTGAAGATGCGTTAGTGCTGGATTCTACCCGCCTGAGCATTGAGCAAGTCATTGAAAAGGCGCTTGATTACGCCCGCGAAAAGCTGGCGCTCGCGAAGTAAAGCGACAGAATTTGCAGTACCCCCGTTGCAATGGACTGACAGCGGGTATGTGAAACAACCCCATCCAGCATGAAGCCAGGTGGACGTTAATTTAAACTCTGAAGATTAAACATGACTGAATCTTTTGCTCAACTTTTTGAAGAATCCCTGAAAGAAATCGAAACCCGCCCGGGTTCTATCGTTCGCGGCGTTGTTGTTGCTATCGACAAAGATGTAGTACTGGTTGACGCTGGTCTGAAATCTGAGTCCGCCATTCCGGCAGAGCAGTTCAAAAACGCTCAGGGCGAAATTGAAATCCAGGTTGGTGACGAAGTTGACGTTGCTCTGGATGCAGTAGAAGACGGTTTCGGCGAAACCCTGCTGTCTCGTGAAAAAGCAAAACGTCACGAAGCATGGCTGATGCTGGAAAAAGCTTACGAAGAAGCTGCAACCGTTACTGGTGTTATCAATGGCAAAGTCAAGGGCGGCTTCACTGTTGAGCTGAACGGTATTCGTGCGTTCCTGCCGGGTTCCCTGGTAGACGTGCGTCCGGTTCGTGACACCCTGCACCTCGAAGGCAAAGAGCTTGAGTTCAAAGTTATCAAGCTGGACCAGAAGCGCAACAACGTTGTGGTTTCCCGTCGTGCCGTTATCGAATCTGAAAACAGCGCAGAGCGCGATCAGCTGCTGGAAAACCTGCAGGAAGGCATGGAAGTTAAAGGTATCGTTAAGAACCTCACTGACTACGGTGCATTCGTTGATCTGGGCGGCGTTGACGGCCTGCTGCACATCACTGATATGGCCTGGAAACGCGTTAAGCATCCGAGCGAAATCGTCAACGTGGGCGACGAAATCACTGTTAAAGTGCTGAAGTTCGACCGCGAGCGTACCCGTGTTTCCCTGGGTCTGAAGCAGCTGGGCGAAGATCCGTGGGTTGCTATCGCTAAGCGTTACCCGGAAGGCACCAAGCTGACTGGCCGCGTGACCAACCTGACCGACTACGGCTGCTTCGTTGAGATCGAAGAAGGCGTTGAAGGCCTGGTACACGTTTCCGAAATGGACTGGACCAACAAAAACATCCATCCGTCCAAAGTTGTTAACGTGGGCGATGTAGTGGAAGTTATGGTTCTGGATATCGACGAAGAACGTCGTCGTATCTCCCTGGGCCTGAAGCAGTGCAAAGCTAACCCGTGGCAGCAGTTCGCTGAGACCCACAACAAAGGCGACCGCGTTGAAGGTAAAATCAAGTCTATCACTGACTTCGGTATCTTCATCGGCCTGGACGGCGGTATCGACGGCCTGGTTCACCTGTCTGACATCTCCTGGAACGTTGCAGGTGAAGAAGCAGTTCGTGAATACAAAAAAGGCGACGAAATCGCAGCCGTTGTTCTGCAGGTTGACGCAGAGCGTGAGCGTATCTCCCTGGGCGTTAAACAGCTCGCTGAAGATCCGTTCAACAACTACGTTGCGCTGAACAAGAAAGGCGCTATCGTTACTGGTAAAGTAACGGCAGTTGACGCGAAAGGTGCTACAGTTGAATTAGCAGACGGCGTTGAAGGTTACCTGCGCGCTTCTGAAGCTTCCCGCGATCGCGTAGAAGACGCTACTCTGGTTCTGAACGTAGGCGACGAAGTTGAAGCTAAATTCACTGGCGTTGACCGTAAGAACCGCGTAGTAAGCCTGTCTGTTCGTGCGAAAGACGAAGCTGAAGAGAAAGATGCAATCGCTTCTGTTAACAAGCAGGAAGACGGCAACTTCTCCAACGCTATGGCTGAAGCGTTCAAAGCAGCTAAAGGCGAGTAATCGTCCGGGCGCTAAATCAGGGCGGCTTCGGCCGCCCTTGTTCGATGATAGCTGTAATAATTTTCCGTAATGGAAGAAAACCGGAGGAAACATGACCAAGTCAGAACTCATAGAAAGACTTGCAAGCCAGCACTCCCATATCCCGGCGAAAGCGGTGGAAGATGCAGTAAAAGAGATGCTGGAACATATGGCCTCTACTCTCGCACAGGGCGAGCGTATTGAAATCCGGGGTTTCGGCAGCTTCTCCTTACACTATCGCGCTCCTCGCACCGGGCGTAACCCAAAAACTGGCGATAAAGTGGAACTGGAAGGTAAGTACGTTCCGCACTTTAAACCAGGCAAAGAGTTGCGTGACCGCGCCAATATTTATGGTTAAGCCTAAGGCTTAAACAATAAGAATCGGCACCTCAGAGTGCCGATTTTTTTTTGCGCTGCGCTTATACAGGAGCGAAGCCGCAGCTTTTAACGCAACCATTGCAACAGCGCCATAACCTCTCGCGATATCACGCAGACTTGCTTTTTGCTCGCTGACATTTTCTCACCACTCAATCAGACTGCCTGCAGATAAGGAGGTCGTCATGATTGCTCTTCCTGCACTGTGCGTGTGCGTGATACTTGGAACGCTACCGTTACTGTTTCTTCCTGCGCTACCTGCCGAAGGGATAGCTATTACCGGGGCGTTACTGGCATGCATCGGCTGTCGCTGGTTGCCCGGCAGAATGAAATTCACCGCCTTTATCACGCTGTTTTTCTGTTGGGCGGTTCTGTCTGCCAGAGAACTCGTCTGGCCTTTCAGTTCGCTTTTGGCTGGCAACCAGCGTGTAGAGGCTGTTGTTATCCGTACCGATGGCGCAACAGAGCATCAGGTAGCTATTAACAAACTGAATAACCGATGGATTTTTCCATCTGTAGGCGTAATGCTGCGCGGAAGTTATCTGCCTGAACACGCCTGCGCCGGGCAGCGGATGCGGATGACGTTGCGGTTGCGCCCGGTGCACGGTCAGTTAAACGAAGGCGGCTTTGATAATCAACGCTACGCGCTGGCGCAACGTTTACCACTTACTGGCCGCATCATTGATGCGCAAATTATCAGTGGGGACTGTAGCTTACGAGCGAGGTATATCGCTTCCGTAAGCGCTTCGCTTACTTCGTATGTATGGCGGGACGTTATCCTCGCGCTGGGGTTTGGCGAGCGCCTCACGCTCGGCCCGGAAGTTAAAATACTGCTGCGTAATACCGGAACCGCACATTTGATGGCGATATCGGGGTTGCATATCGGTCTTGCCGGGTCGCTCGGTTGGTTACTGGCGCGTTTGCTGCAACTTTTTTTGCCGGCGCATCGGATAGGCTATCGGTTTCCGCTACTCATGCTGCTGGTCAGCGCTTCGGTTTATACATGGCTGGCAGGCAGTAACCCACCAGCCGTACGGACGCTGGTCGCCATTTTCATCTGGAGCCTGCTGCGCCTCAGCGGCCGTAACTGGAACGCATGGCAAGTTTGGTTATGTTGTGTGGCGGGCATTTTATTTATTGAACCAACCGCCATACTTTCAGAAAGCCTGTGGTTGTCCGCCTTTGCGGTCGCTGCGCTTATCTTTTGGTTTCAGTGGATGCCTTTCACGCGAAAACCAGTCAGATCCTGGTTGCGTTTCCTGCTGGAACTGGCGCATTTACAAGTGGGCATTACGTTACTGCTAATGCCCATTCAGTTTGTACTTTTTCACGGTATCAGCCTGACGTCGCTGGCTGCAAACCTGGTCGCTGTCCCTGTTATTACCTTTATCGCCGTACCGCTTATCCTGACGGGAATGGCGATAAATCTTACCGGCTGGCAATGGGCTGAGCAGGGGATATGGCGGCTTACCGATACGCTATTACAAGCACTGTTCAACTTTTTGCGCTGGCTGCCCGAAGGATGGCTTGATGTGGATGAGCGCTACCGTTGGCTGGCGTTGACGCCCTGGCTTTGCATTGTACTCTGGCGCTTGCGCTTTCATTTTTTCTCGCCGCTGCTCGCTGTCGCCGCGATCGCGCTACTCGCAGCGCCGCTCTGGTGCGTGCAAAAAAAGCCGGACTGGTCGTTGCATATGCTTGACGTAGGCCATGGCCTGGCGGTTGTCATTGAGCGCAACGGTAGAGCAATGCTCTACGACACGGGAAACGGCTGGCCAGGCGGGGACAGCGGCCAACAGATCATCATTCCCTGGCTGCGCTGGCATAATCTCCAACCCGACGGCGTTATTCTTAGTCATGAACACCTTGATCACCGCGGCGGGCTGGAAAGCGTATTACGCGTCTGGCCTAAGCTCATGGTTCGCAGCGCGCTGGGTTGGGCCCGCCATCAGCCCTGCTGGCGCGGCGAAACGTGGCGCTGGGAAGGATTGCATTTTACGGCGCACTGGCCACAGGCTGTGGCTGTTCAGGCGGGTAATAATGGCTCTTGCGTCGTGAAGATAGACGACGGGCGCAACAGCGTATTGCTGACAGGAGACATCGAAGCTCCGGCGGAGTTGGCTATGCTAAAAAACTACCGTCGGGCGCTGCGCTCGGAAGTGCTGGTAGTGCCTCATCACGGCAGCAGGACCTCTTCCAGCGACACGCTGTTGTCTATGGTTGACGGGAAAGCGGCGCTTGCCTCTGTATCACGTTATAACGCCTGGCGTCTGCCATCAGTGAAAGTTACCCGTCGTTATGCCCGGCATGGCTACCGATGGCACGATACGGCGCAATCGGGCCAGATAACGGTGATTTTTTCACCAGAAGGCTGGCAAATAAAAGGGTTACGTGAGCAAATTTTGCCCCGCTGGTATCATCAGTGGTTTGGCGCACCTGCGGATAACAGGTAGAATATGCGGCTATTTCAACAAATGCTGGTTTTATGAATGCATAACGATAAAGATCTTTCCACGTGGCAGACCTTCCGCCGTCTCTGGCCCATTATCGCGCCTTTTAAAGCGGGGTTGATAGTGGCGGCGGTGGCGTTGATCCTCAACGCCGCCAGCGATACTTATATGCTGTCGCTTCTCAAGCCGTTGCTGGATGAAGGTTTTGGCAAAACAGACCGCTCTGTGCTGCTATGGATGCCGCTGGTTGTGATAGGATTAATGCTCCTGCGGGGTATAACCAGTTATATTTCAAGCTATTGCATTTCATGGGTGTCGGGAAAAGTGGTAATGACCATGCGCCGCCGCCTGTTCAATCACATGATGGGTATGCCTGTCGCTTTCTTCGATAAACAGTCTACCGGTACGCTTCTCTCCCGCATTACTTACGATTCCGAACAGGTTGCCTCTTCGTCATCCAGCGCGCTGATTACCGTTGTGCGTGAAGGCGCATCGATTATCGGCCTGTTTATCATGATGTTTTATTACAGCTGGCAGCTTTCTCTCATCCTTATTGTGCTGGCGCCTATCGTTTCTTTTGCTATTCGCGTTGTTTCAAAGCGTTTTCGCAGCATCAGTAAAAACATGCAAAACACGATGGGACAAGTCACCACCAGCGCTGAACAGATGCTGAAAGGGCATAAAGAGGTGCTGATTTTTGGCGGTCAGGAGGTAGAGGCCGACCGTTTCGCTAAAGTCAGCAACAAAATGCGCCTGCAGGGGATGAAAATGGTTTCCGCCTCTTCCATTTCCGACCCCCTGATCCAGCTTATCGCTTCGCTGGCGCTAGCCTTTGTGCTTTACGCCGCCAGTTTCCCGAGCGTGATGGAGACGTTGACCGCAGGGACCATCACCGTTGTCTTCTCATCCATGATCGCGCTCATGCGTCCGCTGAAATCGCTAACGAACGTTAACGCGCAGTTCCAGCGCGGCATGGCTGCCTGCCAGACGCTGTTTGCCATTCTGGATAGCGAGCAAGAAAAAGATGAAGGTACGCGCGTCATTGAGCGTGCAAAAGGCGATCTGGAGTTTCGCCATGTCACTTTCACTTATCCTGGACGTGATACCCCCGCGCTTCGCGATATCAACCTGACTATCCCGGCGGGGAAAACCGTGGCGCTCGTTGGCCGTTCCGGCTCTGGCAAATCCACCATTGCCAGTCTCATCACCCGTTTTTACGATATTGATGACGGCGAAATACTGATGGACGGGCATGACCTGCGTGAATATACGCTCTCCTCATTACGTAATCAGGTGGCGCTGGTCTCGCAAAACGTGCATCTGTTCAACGATACCATTGCAAATAATATCGCTTACGCCCGTACGGAAGCGTATAGCCGTGAAGATATCGAAAAAGCAGCGCGTATGGCCTATGCGATGGATTTCATCAATAAGATGGATAATGGCCTGGATACAATTATCGGTGAGAATGGCGTACTGCTGTCTGGCGGGCAGCGCCAGCGTATCGCGATTGCCCGGGCGCTTTTGCGCGATAGCCCAATCCTTATCCTGGATGAGGCGACTTCCGCGCTGGATACTGAGTCTGAGCGCGCCATCCAGGCGGCGCTGGATGAACTGCAAAAGAACCGTACTTCGCTGGTTATCGCGCACCGCCTCTCTACCATTGAACAAGCTGATGAAATTGTGGTGGTGGAAGATGGACGTATTGTTGAACGCGGCAACCATGCGGCGTTGCTGTCTCACGGCGGCGTTTACGCTCAACTTCACAAAATGCAGTTCGGCGAATGATTGAACGTATCTGGTCCGGTCAGTCGCCGCTCTGGCTGCTGTTATTGCCGCTCTCCTTGCTCTATGGCCTGGTGAGCGGCCTCATCCGGTTAAGTTACCGGCTGGGTTTACGCACCGTCTGGCGTGCGCCGGTACCGGTAGTGGTAGTGGGGAATCTGACGGCGGGCGGCAATGGCAAAACCCCGGTCGTCGTCTGGCTGGTGGAACAGTTACAGCAGCGCGGCGTGCGCGTTGGCGTGGTGTCGCGCGGCTATGGCGGTAAAGCCGCACAGTATCCCCTGCTGTTAACCACGCATACCTCTACCGCCGAAGCGGGCGACGAACCGGTGCTTATCTTTCAGCGCACGGGGGCGCCTGTCGCAGTTTCTCCGGTACGGGCCGATGCAGTAAAAGCGCTCCTGGCCGAGCATCCGCTGCAACTCATTATTACGGATGATGGGCTCCAGCACTACGCTTTAGCCCGCGACAAAGAGATTGTCGTAATTGATGGCGTGCGTCGCTTTGGCAATGGCTGGTGGTTGCCGGCAGGCCCGATGCGCGAGCGAGCAGGAAGGCTTCGCAGCGTGGATGCGGTTATTACAAATGGCGGTGAGGCGCATCAAAGCGAAATTGCGATGACGCTTAAGCCAGGCCTTGCCATTAATCTGCTGACGGGTGAAAAGCGTTCTGTCGATAGTCTGCCGCAAGTCGTTGCGATGGCGGGTATCGGTCATCCGCCGCGTTTTTTCGCAACGCTTGAGCAGGCGGGCGTGCAACCCGTAAAAACCATCAGCCTTGCCGATCATCAGGCACTGAACGAAGCGCAGGTCGCTTCGTTTATTAACGAAGGGCAGACGCTGGTGATGACGGAAAAAGATGCGGTAAAGTGCCGTGCGTTCGCGCATCCAGACTGGTGGTATTTACCGGTTGACGCCGCGCTCGCCCGTCCGCAGGCTGATAAACTCGTGGATTCTCTGCTCTCTCTGGTGCTCTAGCCTGAATATCGGCTTCGCACCTTTTCTGACAGGAAGCCGATGCTATGACCCGAATAAATCTTTCGCTGCGCGCGGCGCGTCATCTACACCTGGCAGCGCAAGGGCTATTAAAAAAGCCCCGTCGTCGCGCCCGGCCTGATGACATTCTCGCCACCGTTTCCCGCATGTCGCTGTTGCAAATAGACACGATAAATATCGTCGCGCGCAGTCCTTATCTGGTGCTTTTCAGTCGCCTTGGCAGCTTCCCGAATGTATGGCTTGACGAGGCGCTGGCGCGCGGTGAACTGATGGAGTACTGGGCGCATGAAGCCTGCTTCTTGCCGCGCAGCGATTTTGCGCTGGTGCGTCACCGCATGCTGAACCCGGAAAAGATGGGCTGGAAATATCGTCCGGAATGGATGGAGGCGCATGCGCAGGAGATTGCGCAGTTGATGGAGCATATCGAGCAGAACGGTCCCGTTCGCTCAGCAGATTTTGAGCATCCGCGCAAAGGCGCAAGCGGCTGGTGGGCCTGGAAACCCCATAAAAAACATCTGGAAGGCTTATTTACCGCCGGTAAGGTCATGGTCGTGGAGCGGCGCAACTTTCAGCGGGTTTACGATCTGACTTCCCGGGTCCTGCCGCACTGGGATGATGCA
Source organism: Franconibacter pulveris DSM 19144 (assembly GCA_000621185.1). GTDB lineage: Bacteria > Pseudomonadota > Gammaproteobacteria > Enterobacterales > Enterobacteriaceae > Franconibacter > Franconibacter pulveris. The sequence continues at coordinate 205,561 of KK211221.1, read as the reverse complement.
CTGCATTTGATTGAACAAGCGCAGGCCGAGGTAAAAATGTTGGAAAACAGCGCCCGTAGCCTCGGTATTTTTCGCGCCGACTGGTTAGCGGACTATTATCGCCTGCGCAACGTTAATATCCGACCGCTTCTGCAAGCGTGGCAGCGGGAAGGGCGTATTGTTGAGGTAGAAGTCGAGCGGCTTGGCGCAATGTGGCTGCATCAGTCGCTCATGCCGCTATTGCCGCAGGCGCAGGAGAATAAACTCAACGCTACGCACAGCGCGGTGTTGTCCCCTTTTGATCCAGTCGTCTGGGACCGCAAACGCGCCGAGCAGTTTTTTGATTTCTCTTACCGCCTGGAGTGTTATACCCCGGCGGAGAAACGCCAGTATGGCTATTTTGTCCTGCCGTTGCTGCATCAGGGAGCGCTGGTAGGGCGAATGGATGCCAAAATGCATCGCCAGCGACAGCAGCTCGAGGTCATTAGCCTTTATCTGGAAGAGGGCGTTAAACTTTCAGCCGGGCTACTGGCTGGGTTAGAAAATGCGATCGGCGATTTTGCCCGCTGGCAGGGGGCGAAGCAGGTTATCTGCGGTTCGCTGCCTGCGGCGCTGGCGTCACGCTGGAATAAGGAATGGGAAATTGACGCGGCGGATAAAACGCTTGTGATATCCTCTGGGCATTAATATTCCGCGTTATCAGGAGGAACTATGGATCATCGTTTACTGGAAATCATCGCTTGCCCGGTTTGTAACGGCAAACTCTATTTTAATCAGGAAAAACAAGAGCTCATCTGTAAAGTGGACAGCCTGGCTTTTCCGCTGCGCGACGGCATTCCTGTTTTGCTGGAAAATGAAGCCCGCTCGCTGACTGCTGAAGAGACAAACCCATGAGTTTCGTCGTTATCATACCTGCCCGCTACGCCTCCACGCGTTTGCCGGGCAAGCCGCTGGTGGATATTAACGGCAAGCCGATGATTGTGCATGTGCTGGAACGCGCTCGCGAATCTGGCGCTGAACGCATTATCGTGGCCACCGATCATGAAGAGGTGGCTCGCGCAGTGCAAGCCGCTGGCGGCGAGGTGTGCATGACGCGCGTCGATCACCAGTCTGGCACCGAACGGCTGGCTGAAGTGGTGGAGAAATGCGGCTTTGCGGATGATACCGTCATTGTTAACGTACAAGGCGACGAGCCGGCGATTCCGCCAGCTATCATCCGCCAGTTGGCTGATAACCTGACCAAAAGCGCGGCCGGCATGGCGACGCTTGCCGTTCCCATCGACTCCGCAGAAGAAGCATTCAACCCGAACGCGGTGAAAGTTGTGCGCGATGCTGAAGGCTATGCGCTCTACTTCTCACGCGCCACTATTCCCTGGGATCGCGACCGCTTCGCGCAATCGCGGGAGAGTATTGGCGATACGCTGCTGCGCCACATTGGTATCTATGGTTACCGCGCCGGGTTCATTCGCCGCTATGTTACCTGGCAGCCAAGCCAGCTTGAGCGCATTGAGATGCTTGAGCAACTGCGCGTGCTCTGGTACGGCGAAAAAATTCATGTGGACGTCGCGCAGGAAGTGCCGGGCACGGGCGTCGATACACCAGAAGACCTCGAACGCGTTCGTAAAGAGATGCGATAAATAAACCGGCCACAGGGCCGGTTTTTTATCGTCGGGGCGAGGCGACCGGCAACGTTGTAAAAGGCTTAATCTCTTTTAATACGAACATGCTTTGCATCGCTTTAATACCCGGCAGACGGCGCAGCACCGACATGGCGAAATCGGAATAGGCGTCCAGGTTTTGCGCTACCACCTGCAGCAGAAAATCGGCGTCGCCGCCGATGCTGTAACAGGCCACCACATTCTCCAGCTCCAGGACCTCCTGTTCGAATTTGCGCGCCTGCGCTTCGCTGTGGCTGTCGATGCTGACGCGAACAAAGACCATTACTCCAAGGCCGATTTTGCGTCTGTCCAGCGCGGCGTGATAACCCTGAATTACTTTCTCTTCTTCAAGCTTGCGTACCTTACGCCAGCAGGGCGAAGCGGAAAGATTTACCGCCTCGGCCAGCGTCTGGTTGGTCATACGGGCGTCTTTTTGTAGTAGCGTCAGCAGCGCGATGTCAGTCGGCGTTAAATCGGGTTCGGACATATATTTCTCTTTATCGGCTTTTGCGGGATGTTTTTACCTTAATAAAGCAAAAGATAACAATTTAAGGTCAGTTTTACCCAGCTTTCTGCGGCACACTGTCTCTTTACTGAACGCGATAAAACGACCTTAAGGATAACGAGATGAAATTCGATGCAAGCCTGCACAAATGCGCCATCATCGTAGAAAAAACGCTAAGCCCTGGACTTGCTATCAATGCGGCAAGCGTTATAGGCGTGAGCCTTGGCAGACGGGTGGAAAATCTTGTCGGGCCGGAAATGCAGAGCAAAGATGGCGTGGTTTATCCGGGCGTGATTTATGCCCCATTGCCCATTTTGCTGACGCAGGAGGAGTCGCTCACCACTACGCTTTCCCGCGCCTTAGCTGACCCCGATATTCTGGTTATGCCTTTCAGCACGTTAGCCCAGTCTTGCAAAACATACGAAGAGTATGGCGAGCGAATTGCCCAGGCGCGGAGCGAATCCATTGACCTTGCGGCGGTGGGCTTGCTTGGCCCCAAAAAGAAAATCAATAAGCTCACTGGCCACCTGCCGCTGTATCGTTTAAGCGCTAATCAGCCAGGTTCTTGATCTCATCAGATGACATCCGCCTAAAGGACGCCCATTATAAAAAGTACCAGTCTTTATAAGGGTAACGGAAAATGGAGCAACTGCGCGCGGAACTGAGCCATCTGCTGGGCGAGAAGCTAAGCCGCCTGGAGTGCATAACCGAGAAACCGGATACGGCGCTCTGGTCGCTGTATGACAGTCACGGCCATCCAATGCCGCTGCTGGCAAGAAGCTTCACTACGCCTGGGCTTGCAAGGCAACTGGCCTGGAAAATCTCTATGCTGGCGCGCTCCGGCACGGTGCGCATGCCGGTAGTTTATGGCGTCATGACGCATGAAGAACACCCCGGGCCGGATGTGCTGCTAATGGAAAGGCTGCGCGGCGTGCCGGTAGAAGCGCCTTCGCGCACGCCGGAACGCTGGGAGCAACTCAAAGATCAGATTGTCGAGGCGCTGCTTGCCTGGCACCGGGTCGACAGCCACGGCTGCGTGGGCAACGTCGACAGCACGCAGGAGAACATCTGGCCTTCATGGTATCGTCAGCGCGTCGAAGTGCTCTGGAGCACCCTGAATCAATATAAAAATACGGGACTGACGATGCAGGATCGCCGTATGCTTTTTCGCACCCGCGAATGTCTGGACGAGATGTTCGCCGGTTTTAGCGATAACTGCGTGCTAATACATGGTCATTTCAGCCTGCGCAGCATGCTCAAAGATGCGAGAAGCGATCAACTGCTGGCGATGGTCAGCCCGGGCGTTGTCTTGTGGGCGCCGCGCGAATATGAGTTATTTCGCCTGTTCGATACGCCGCTGGCGGAAAGTCTTTTCTGGCATTATCTGCAACGGGCGCCGGTGGCGGAATCTTTTCTCTGGCGGCGCTGGCTTTATGTGCTGTGGGACGAAGTGGCGCAGCTGCTGCAAACGGGCCGCATGAACCGCGCCGCCTTCGATACCGCCTCGAAATCACTGCTCCCCTGGGTCGCCTGACGCCCCTTTAAGCCATTGCCAGATCCTGCCAAGCGTCTCGTAACCTACCCGGTCGCTATGCATCAGCCATAGCGGCGAGGGAAGCGCCTTCTCCCAGGGATTGAGCGGCGATTCCACCGCCATCTGGTTTGCTGGCGCAGGGATCGGCTTCAGCCCCTGATGCTGGAAAAAGCGCATCGCTCTCGGCAGATGCGAGGCGGAGGTCACCAGCAAGAAAGGCTGCTGGCCGATAGCTTTCGCCACGGCGGCCGCTTCGTCTTCCGTATCCCTTGGCGTATCAAGCGTAATGATATCGCTGCGGGGAACACCGAGGCTTTCGGCAACGCGAGCGCCTGCTTCGGCAGTGCTGACCGGGTTAGTCACCGCCGGCGCGCCGGTAAACACCAGCTTCGCGCCAGGGTTGGCATGCCACAGCCGCACCCCTTCGGTTACGCGCGGCAGGCTGTTATTAATCAGGTTTGAGCTTGGCGCCCACTGCGGGTTCCAGGTATAACCGCCGCCCAGTACGACCACATAATCCACTTTTTCTTTGCCACGCCAGGTAGGGTAGGCGCTTTCAATCGGCTTAAGCAGGCCGTCCGCGACCGGTTGCAGGCTAAGCAGAAACAGCGCAAGCCAGCTTACGGTCAGCAAACCCTTAGCGGTTCTCTGCCAGCGGCTCCACCACAGCAGCGCTAACGCCAGCGCCATGACCAGCAATAAGAAGGGAAGGGGCAGCATCAAGCCGCCAAGATATTTTTTCAGCATAAACAGCATGGGTGCGGTTCCTTTTTTAACCATACGGCAGGCAAACGCCCGCGATCTTACACCGAATGGGTTCATTCTCCTCACGGCTATGACAAAATAGCGCCTTTGTCGAAAACCTTTTTTGGGTGGAGTTGTACCTATGCGGGATCGCAATTTTGATGACATTGCCGAAAAATTTTCGCGCAACATATACGGTACAACAAAAGGGCAACTGCGCCAGGCAATCCTCTGGCAGGATCTTGACGCGCTGTTTGACCGCCTGCCGCAACGCCCGCTGCGCGTCCTTGATGCCGGCGGCGGAGAAGGGCAGACTGCCTGCCGCGTGGCGGCGCGGGGCCACCAGGTTGTGCTTTGCGATCTCTCCGCTGAAATGCTTGCCCGCGCGCGCCTGCATGCGCAGCAGCAAGGTGTGAGCGAGAACATGCATTTTGTACAATGCGCCGCTCAGGATGTGGCTGAACATTTAGAATGCCCGGTTGATCTGATATTGTTTCACGCTGTGCTCGAATGGGTGGCGGAGCCGAAAGTGGCCCTGGAGCGCCTGTGGCATTGTCTCGCCCCCGGCGGCGCGCTCTCTTTGATGTTCTATAACGCGCATGGCTTGCTGATGCATAACATGGTGGCGGGCAATTTCGCCTATGTGCAACAAGGGATGCCCAAAAAGAAAAAACGCTCCCTTTCACCGGATTATCCGCGTGAGCCGCAGCAGGTCTATCGCTGGCTTGAAGAGATTGGCTGGCAGATTACCGGCAAAACCGGCGTACGGGTTTTCCATGACTACCTGCGTGAAAAACATCAGCAGCGCGACGAGTACGACACGCTGCTTGAGCTTGAAACGCGTTACTGCCGACAGGAGCCCTGGGTTAGCCTGGGCCGCTATATCCACGTCACTGCGTTTAAGCCGGAGATCCAAGGATAAACTATGAGTACTTTTTCCCAGACAGTCCCCGAACTGGTTGCCTGGGCCAGGAAAAATGATTTTTCCATCCAGCTTCCGGTTGACCGACTGGCTTTTCTGCTGGCGGTGGCCACGCTTAACGGCGAACGTCTGGATGGCGAAATGAGCGAAGGGGAGCTGGTGGACGCGTTTCGTCACGTCAGCGACGCGTTTGAACAGACCACGGAAACGGTGGCCCAGCGCGCGAACAACGCCATCAACGATATGGTGCGCCAGCGCTTGCTCAACCGTTTCACCAGCGAACAGGCGGAAGGAAACGCGATTTACCGACTGACGCCGCTCGGTATCGGTATTACCGACTACTACATCCGCCAGCGCGAGTTTTCCACGCTGCGTCTTTCCATGCAGCTTTCCATCGTAGCCGGCGAGCTGAAACGCGCCGCGGATGCCGCGCAGGAAAACGGCGATGAGTTTCACTGGCATCGCAACGTTTATGCGCCGCTCAAATATTCCGTCGCGGAAATTTTCGACAGCATCGATTTAACCCAGCGCATCATGGATGAGCAGCAACAGCTGGTGAAAGACGATATCGCGCAGTTGCTTAATAAAGACTGGCGCGCGGCTATCTCCAGCTGTGAACTGCTGCTGTCCGAAACCTCCGGCACCTTGCGTGAACTGCAGGATACGCTGGAAGCGGCTGGCGATAAGCTGCAGGCTAACCTGCTGATGATTCAGGAAGCCACATTAGGCCGCGACGATTTGCATTTTATCGACCGGCTGGTTTTCGATCTGCAAAGCAAACTCGACCGCATTATTAGCTGGGGTCAGCAGGCCATCGACCTCTGGATTGGCTATGACCGTCACGTGCATAAGTTTATCCGCACCGCCATCGATATGGACAAAAACCGCGTCTTTGCCCAGCGTTTGCGTCAGTCGGTGCAGAGCTATTTCGACGCGCCGTGGGCGCTGACCCACGCCAACGCCGAGCGTCTGCTTGATATGCGCGATGAAGAGATGGCGCTGCGCGATGACGAAGTCACCGGCGAGCTGCCGCCGGATCTGGAGTTTGAAGAGTTTAACGAGATCCGCGAACAGCTGGCGGCGATGATAGAAGCGCAGCTTGAGGTCTTTAAATCCAGACAGCAACCGCTGGATCTCGGCGTAGTGATGCGCGACTATCTGGCGCAATTCCCACGCGCGCGCCATTTTGATGTGGCGCGTATCGTCGTCGACCAGGCCGTGCGGCTTGGGGTGGCGGAAGCTGACTTTACCGGGCTGCCGGCGAAATGGCAGCTCATTAATGATTACGGAGCCAAGGTACAGGCGCATGTCATTGACAAATATTGAACAAGTGATGCCGGTTAAGCTGGCGCAGGCGCTGGCGAACCCGCTGTTTCCGGCGCTCGACAGCCAGCTTCGCGCCGGGCGTCACGTTGGCCTGGAAGAGCTGGATAATCACGCTTTCTTGATGGACTTCCAGCACGAGCTGGAAGAGTTTTATGGCCGCTACAATGTAGAGCTGGTGCGCGCGCCGGAAGGTTTTTTCTATTTGCGCCCTCGCTCCACGACACTGATTCCCCGTTCGGTGCTTTCCGAACTCGACATGATGGTCGGCAAAATTCTTTGCTACCTCTATCTGAGCCCGGAGCGCCTCGCCAACGAAGGCATCTTCACCCAGCAGGAACTCTATGACGAGCTGCTGGCGCTGGCGGATGAAAGTAAGCTGCTGAAGTTAGTAAATAACCGCTCTACTGGCTCCGATCTCGACAGGCAGAAGCTGCAGGAAAAGGTGCGCTCTTCGCTCAACCGCCTGCGCCGTCTGGGGATGGTCTGGTTTATGGGCCACGACAGCAGTAAATTCCGCATTACCGAATCGGTCTTCCGCTTTGGCGCCGATGTGCGCAGCGGCGACGATCCGCGCGAAGCGCAGCTGCGCATGATCCGCGACGGCGAAGCGATGCCGGTCGAGAGCAGTCTGCAACTCAACGACGAGAATGACGACAACCAGACGGAACGCGGAGAGGAAGAGAATGATTGAACGCGGTAAATTTCGCTCACTGACGCTTATCAACTGGAACGGCTTTTTCGCCCGTACGTTTGATCTCGATGAACTGGTGACCACGCTTTCCGGCGGCAACGGCGCAGGGAAATCCACCACGATGGCGGCATTTGTCACCGCGCTGATCCCGGACCTGACGCTGCTTCACTTCCGTAATACCACCGAAGCGGGCGCGACATCCGGCTCTCGTGATAAGGGCCTGCACGGCAAGCTTAAAGCGGGCGTCTGCTATTCGGTGCTGGACGTTATCAATTCGCGTCACCAGCGCGTGCTGGTGGGCGTTCGCCTGCAACAGGTGGCCGGGCGCGACCGGAAAGTGGATATTAAACCGTTTGCTATTCAGGGGTTGCCGAGCAGCCTGCTGCCGACGCAGTTGCTGACCGAAACGCTGAATGAACGTCAGGCGCGCGTGCTCTCGCTAAACGAGCTGAAAGAGAAAATCGACGCGATGGAGGGAGTGCAGTTTAAGCAGTTCAACTCCATTACCGATTATCACTCTTTGATGTTCGACTTAGGCATCGTGGCGCGTCGCCTGCGTTCTGCTTCAGACCGCAGCAAATATTACCGCCTGATTGAAGCCTCGCTCTATGGCGGCATCTCCAGCGCCATTACCCGCTCGCTGCGCGACTACCTGCTGCCGGAAAACAGCGGCGTGCGTAAAGCCTTCCAGGATATGGAGGCGGCGCTGCGTGAGAACCGCCTGACGCTGGAAGCCATTCGCGTCACCCAGTCTGACCGCGACCTCTTCAAGCACCTGATTTCTGAAGCCACCAACTACGTGGCGGCGGACTATATGCGGCACGCCAACGAGCGCCGCATTCATCTCGACAAGGCGATTGAGTACCGCCGCGAACTTTTCACCAGTCGTAAGCAACTGGTGGCCGAGCAGTATAAGCATGTCGATATGGCGCGCGAGCTGGCGGAACACGCCGGTGCGGAAGGGGACCTTGAGACCGATTACCAGGCGGCGAGCGACCATCTGAATCTGGTGCAGACCGCGCTGCGACAGCAGGAGAAAATCGAGCGTTACGAAGCGGATCTCGACGAACTGCAGATGCGTCTGGAAGAGCAGAACGAAGTGGTGGCGGAAGCCGCCGAGCAGCAGGAAGAGAACGAAGCCCGCGCCGAAGCCGCCGAGCTTGAGGTGGATGAACTCAAGAGCCAGCTTGCCGACTATCAGCAGGCGCTCGATGTTCAGCAGACTCGCGCTATACAGTATCAACAGGCGCTGACGGCGCTTAACCGCGCGCGCGAACTGTGCTATCTGCCTGACCTTAACGCCGACAGCGCCGCCGAATGGCTGGAGACTTTCCAGGCGAAAGAGCAGGAGGCAACGGAAAAACTGCTGACGCTTGAGCAGAAAATGAGCGTCGTGCAGGCGGCGCATAACCAGTTTGAGCAGGCGTATCAGCTGGTGACGGCTATTAACGGGCCGGTCAGCCGCGCCGATGCCTGGAGCGTGGCCCGCGAGCTGCTGCGCGACGCCAGCCAGCAGCGCCACCTTACCGAACAGGTGCAGCCGCTGCGCATGCGCCTTTCGGAACTGGAACAGCGCCTGCGCGAACAGCAGGAGGCTGAGCGTTTGCTGGCGGAGTTTTGCAAGCGTCAGGGCAGACATTATGAGCCGGACGAGCTTGAAGCGCTGCATCAGGAGCTGGAAGCGCAGATCGCCGCGCTGTCAGACAGCGTTTCGCAGGCCAGTGAACAGCGTTTGACGTTGCGTCAGGAGCTGGAGCAACTGCAGGCGCGCATCAAGAGCCTGAACAGCCGCGCGCCAGTCTGGCTGGCGGCGCAAAACAGCCTTAATCAGATTAGCGAGCAGAGCGGCGAAATTTTCGAATCGGGCCAGCAGGTCACCGAATATCTTCAGCAACTGCTGGAGCGTGAGCGTGAAGCCATCGTTGAGCGTGATGAAGTCGGCGCCCGCAAGCGTGCGGTCGATGAGGAAATTGAACGCCTGAGCCAGCCCGGCGGCGCCGATGACGCGCGTCTGAATACGCTGGCGGAACGCTTCGGCGGCGTGCTGCTTTCAGAAATTTATGACGATGTGTCGCTCGACGATGCGCCGTACTTCTCTGCGCTCTATGGTCCTTCACGCCACGCTATCGTGGTGCCGGACCTTTCTCTGGTGCGAGAGCAGCTCGACGGACTGGCGGACTGCCCGGAAGATCTCTACCTGATCGAAGGGGATCCGCAGTCTTTTGACGACAGCGTATTCAGCGTTGAAGAGCTGGAAAAAGCCGTCGTCGTGAAAGTGGCGGATCGCCAGTGGCGTTACTCTCGTTTCCCGCAGCTGCCGCTCTTTGGCCGCGCCGCGCGTGAGAGCCGTATTGAAAGCCTGCATGCCGAACGCGAGTCGCTGGCCGAACGCTATGCCACGCTCTCTTTTGACGTGCAGAAAACCCAGCGCCTGCATCAGGCCTTCAGCCGCTTTGTCGGGCAGCATCTGGCGGTCGCCTTCGAGGCGGACCCGGAAGCGGAAGTCCGCGCGCTTAACACGCGACGTAATGAAATCGAACGCGCCATCAGCCAGCATGAAAATGACAATCAGCAACAGCGCGCGCAGTTCGAGCAAGCGAAAGAGGGCGTGGCCCAGCTTAACCGCCTGCTGCCGCGTCTGAACCTGCTGGGCGACGAGACGCTGGCGGACCGCGTGGACGAAATTCATGAGCGTCTGGACGAAGCGCAGGAAGCGGCCCGCTTTATTCAGCAGCATGGCAATCAGCTGGCGAAGCTTGAGCCGCTGCTTTCCGTGCTGCAAAGCGACCCGGAGCAGTTTGAACAGCTTAAAGAGGATTATGAATACGCGCGCCAGGTGCAGCGTGACGCCCGCCAGCAGGCGTTTGCCCTGAGCGAAGTGGTGCAGCGACGTGCGCATTTCAGCTACAGCGATTCGGCGGAGATGCTAAGCGGCAACAGCGATCTTAACGAGAAGCTGCGCCAGCGGCTGGAACAGGCGGAGGCGGAGCGCGCCCGTGCGCGCGACGCGCTGCGTACCCACGCCGCCCAGCTCAGCCAGTATCATCAGGTATTGGCATCGCTCAAAAGCTCCTTCGACACCAAAAAAGAGCTGCTGGGCGACTTGCACAAAGAGCTGCAGGATATCGGCGTACGCGCCGATCCCGGCGCGGAAGAGCGAGCGCGCCTGCGTCGCGACGAACTGCATATGCAGCTCAGCAATAACCGTTCGCGCCGCAATCAGCTGGAAAAACAGCTGACGCTGTGTGAAGCGGAAATGGATAACCTGACCCGCAAACTCAAACGTCTGGAGCGCGACTACCTTGAAATGCGCGAACAGGTGGTAAGCGCTAAAGCGGGCTGGTGCGCAGTGATGCGTCTGGTGAAAGATAACGGCGTTGAACGCCGTCTGCATCGCCGGGAGCTGGCTTATCTTTCCGGCGATGAGCTGCGTTCCATGTCGGATAAAGCGCTTGGCGCGCTGCGTCTGGCGGTGGCGGATAACGAGCATTTGCGCGACGTGTTGCGCATGTCCGAAGACCCGAAACGTCCGGAGCGTAAAATCCAGTTCTTCGTGGCCGTTTACCAGCATCTGCGCGAGCGTATCCGCCAGGATATTATTCGCACCGACGACCCGGTGGAAGCTATCGAACAGATGGAGATTGAGCTGAGCCGCCTGACCGAAGAGCTGACTTCGCGCGAGCAGAAACTGGCGATCAGCTCCCGCAGCGCGGCGAACATTATTCGTAAAACCATTCAGCGTGAACAGAACCGTATCCGCATGCTGAACCAGGGGCTGCAGAGCGTCTCCTTCGGACAGGTAAACAGCGTAAGGCTGAATGTGAACGTGCGTGAGACGCATGCTACGCTGCTGGATGTGCTTTCCGAGCAGCACGAGCAGCATCAGGACCTGTTCAACAGCAGCCGCCTGACCTTCTCCGAAGCGCTGGCGAAGCTTTATCAACGCCTGAATCCGCAAATCGATATGGGGCAGCGCACGGCGCAAACCATCGGCGAGGAACTGCTCGATTACCGTAACTATCTTGAGATGGAAGTCGAAGTTAACCGTGGTTCCGACGGTTGGCTGCGTGCGGAGAGCGGGGCGCTTTCCACCGGCGAGGCTATCGGTACCGGTATGTCGATTCTGGTGATGGTGGTGCAGAGCTGGGAAGATGAAGCGCGCCGCCTGCGCGGCAAAGATATCTCGCCTTGCCGGTTGCTCTTCCTGGATGAAGCGGCGCGTCTCGATGCCCGTTCTATCGCCACGCTGTTTGAACTGTGCGAGCGTCTGGAAATGCAGCTTATTATCGCGGCGCCAGAGAACATCAGCCCGGAAAAAGGGACCACCTATAAACTGGTGCGTAAAGTGTTCCAGAATCACGAACATGTTCATGTGGTGGGTCTGCGTGGTTTTGCCTTACAGCAAAACGAACCTGGCGAAGCGCTGGCTGGAACGGCCGATGTTTCCTGATAAGTCATAATCGGAAAAGCGGGCTACGGCCCGCTTTTTTTGTAGCGTAAAATCTTTAATTATCTTTACATTTGGTCAGGCAAATGGTTTTTTCTCTTTATATACTGAAAATAAGTTTGCGGGCTGGCTCGCAAACCCAATGATGTGATTAAACAGGGGGCAAGGGATGGTGCTTAACAATATGCAACGGTTACGATGGTCGACGCTTAGCTTGTGCGTGGCCCTCGGTTTCGCTCCGCTGTTTAGTGTTCAGGCCGACGAGCCTGAAGTCGTGCCGAGTGACAGTACGGCGACCACGGGCGTACAGCCGACAGCGCTTGCGCAACCGCTCGCCCAGGCTGCCTCGACGGCAATGATGGCTGGCATTCAACCTCTCAATGAGGGCATGTCCGCTGCGCAAAGCCGTTCACAAATCGAATCGCAATTGCCGGCGGGGTATAAGCCGGTTTATTTGAACGCGCTCTCCGCGCTCTATGCCGCGCGTGAAATGAAACCCATGTGGGAAAATCGCGATGCGGTACAGGCTTTTCAGCAACAGCTGGCGGAAGTGGCCATCGCGGGATTCCAGCCGCAATTCACTGCCTGGATTGAGCAACTTACCGATCCCGCCGTCACAGGTATGGCGCGCGATATTGTGCTGTCAGACGCCATGATGGGGTATTTACAGTTCGTCGCAGGCATTCCTACCCAGGGTAACCGCTGGCTGTACAGCAGCAAACCTTATAAGGCGGAAACGCCGCCGCTTTCTGTTATTAACCAGTGGCAAACGGCGCTGGATAATGGCTCGTTGCAAGCTTTTGTCGCCTCGCTTGCTCCGCAGCATCCGCAATATGCCGCTATGCATGAATCCCTGCTGCGTCTGGTAGCGGACAACCGCCCATGGCCGCAACTGGTAAGCAAAGCTAAACTAAGCCCGGGCCAGTGGAGCAATGATATCGGCGCGCTGCGTGAAATTCTCCAGCGTAACGGCATGCTTGATGGCGGGCCGGAAATCGTGCTGCCAGGGGACGCCAGCGCCGATAACGCGGTAGTTAGCCCTTCCGCTGTTAGCGAAACACCGCGCGGTGCGAAGTTGAAAGCGGCGCAAACCCGCGGCATTTACGATAGTGAACTTGTGGCGGCGGTAAAACGGTTCCAGAAGTGGCAGGGACTGGGCGCTGACGGCGTGATTGGTCAGTCTACCCGCGACTGGCTCAACGTCAGCCCCGCGCAGCGCGCCGGGTTGCTGGCGCTTAATATCCAACGTCTGCGTTTGCTGCCTGGCAAACTCAACACCGGCATCATGGTCAATATTCCAGAATTCTCGCTGGTTTATTACCAGAACGGCACAGAGGTGCTGGCTTCAAAAGTGATTGTCGGCAGGCCGGACCGGAAAACGCCATTAATGAGCAGCGCGCTTAACAACGTGGTGGTCAACCCGCCATGGAACGTGCCGCCAACGCTTGCCCGCAAGGATATCCTGCCGAAGGTGTGGAATGACCCGGGCTATCTGGCGCGTCATAACTACACGGTGCTGCGAGGCTGGAGCAGTAATGCTGAAGTTATAGACCCCTATATGGTCGACTGGGGCACCATTACGCCGGGCAACCTGCCTTTCCGCTTCCAGCAGGCGCCGGGCGATCACAACTCGCTGGGGCGCTATAAGTTCAATATGCCCAGTTCCGATGCGATTTACCTGCACGATACGCCGAACCATAATCTCTTCCAGAAGGATGTGCGGGCGCTGAGCTCCGGCTGCGTGCGCGTTAATAAAGCATCTGAGTTAGCCAACATGCTCTTGCAGGATGCGGGCTGGAACGACACGCGGATTTCCACGGCGCTGAAGGAGGGCAACACGCGCTACGTCAATATCCGGCAGTCTATCCCGGTCAACCTCTATTATCTGACCGCCTTTGTCGGTGAAGATGGCCGTACCCAGTATCGTACAGATATTTACAATTATGATCAGACCGCGCGATCGGGCGCACAAATCTTGTCAAAAGCTGAAAAATTGATCCGCTAACTTCAGCGACGTCAAAAAGTTAAGCGTCAGAATAACGAGAAAAAAACGGGCCTGCATCGCTGCAAGGCCCGTTTTTACTGGGTTTCGCCTGTCTTGACGAGTTCTTCTACGACAGTTATGGTGCGCTCTCTTGCGCCAGAAGTGCATTAAACGATCACCCAGACTTGTAGACCTTTATCATGGATAATATTGACGCTAATCGCCGCAAATTGCTGGCGTTAGGTGGCGCTGCGCTGGGCGCGGCCGCTATCCTGCCGACGCCCGCTTTTGCAACCCTCTCGACGCCACGTCCGCGTATTTTAACGCTGAATAATCTCCACACCGGGGAGTCGATCAAGGCCGAGTTTTTCGATGGCCGGGGCTATATTCAGGATGAATTAGCAAAGCTTAATCATTTCTTCCGTGATTTCCGCGCGAATAAAGTAAAAGCCATTGACCCCGCTCTGTTTGACCAGCTTTATCGCCTGCAGGGATTGCTTGACACTCGTCGACCGGTACAGCTAATTTCCGGTTATCGCTCACGCGATACCAACAATGAATTGCGCGCCCACAGCCGCGGTGTGGCAAAAAACAGTTACCACACGAAAGGCCAGGCGATGGACTTCCATATTGAAGGCATTTCGCTCAGCAATATTCGCAAAGCCGCGTTATCTCTGCGCTCAGGTGGTGTAGGATATTACCCCAGCAGTAACTTTGTGCATATTGATACCGGGCCGGTAAGGCACTGGTAAATAAAACGGTTCCGGCGCGAGCCGGGTAAAGGAGCGGTATGAACCATCATATTATTCCGGTAACGGCGTTCGCGCAGAACTGCTCGTTAATCTGGTGTGAGGAAACAGGCGAGGCGGCGCTGGTAGACCCAGGCGGCGACGCGGCGCGCATTAAGGTGGAGGTGGCTTCCTGTAACGTCACCGTCAAGCAAATCCTGTTAACTCACGGCCATCTCGACCATGTCGGCGCGGCGGCGGAGCTCGCTTCGCATTACGGCGTACCGATTGTTGGCCCGGAAAAAGAAGATGAGTTCTGGCTGCAAGGCTTGCCGCAGCAAAGCCGAATGTTCGGTCTGGATGAGTGCCAGCCGTTGACGCCGGACCGTTGGCTTAGCGAAAAGGATACGGTTAATGTTGGCAACATCACGTTACAGGTGCTGCATTGCCCGGGCCACACGCCTGGCCATATTGTCTTTTTCGACGAGAAATCGCGTCTGCTGGTTTCCGGTGATGTGATTTTCAAAGGCGGAGTAGGCCGCAGCGATTTTCCGCGCGGCGACCACGGTCAGTTGATTGACGCTATCAAGCGTAAACTGTTGCCGCTGGGCGATGATGTCACCTTTATTCCTGGACATGGCCCAGTGTCCACACTCGGCTACGAGCGTCTGCACAATCCGTTTTTGCAGGATGAACAGCCCGTCTGGTAATACAAAAAAGGCCGCGTAATGCGGCCTTTTTTATGCGTGCTCTCTTACAGTACAGCGACAATCGCTTCGCATAGCGGCGCCATGTTATCCGGCGTCATCCCTGCTACGTTTACACGACCCGACGCCACAGCGTAAACGCCAAACTCTTCGCGCAGACGCAGCACCTGCTCTTTGGTCAGGCCGCTGAACGAGAACATGCCGTTCTGTTTGGTGATGAAGCTGAAATCGCGGTTGGCGCCTTTCTCGGCCAGCGTGTTTACGAACAGCTGACGCATACGGTGAATGCGCTGACGCATGTCGGTCAGTTCCTGCTCCCAGATAGCGCGCAGCGCGTCGTTGCTGAGGATAGTTGCGACTACCGCCGCGCCGTGTGCTGGCGGGTTGGAATAGTTAGCGCGAATACAAGATTTCATCTGGCTGAATGCGCGGTCGGCGGTTTCCGCATCTGCCGTAACCAGCGTGCAGGCGCCTACGCGCTCGTTGTACAGGCCAAAGTTTTTCGAGAAGGAGCTCGCCACGATAAGTTCTTTGTGCAGCGCTGCAAACGCGCGCAGGCCTTCCGCATCTTCTTCCAGACCGCGGGCAAAGCCCTGATAAGCGAAGTCGAACAGCGGCAGCCAGCCTTTCTCAACGGAAAGCTTCGCCAGCTGTTCCCACTGTTCCAGCGTCGGGTCAATACCGGTCGGGTTATGGCAGCAGCCGTGGAACAGCACAACGTCGCCTGCCTGTGCTTCCTGCAGGCTGTTGATCAGCCCTTCGAAGTCCAGCGCGTGGTTCTGCGCATCGTAGTAAGCGTATTCACGCACTTCCAGACCGGCGGAGTTAAACACGCCTTTATGGTTCGGCCAGCTCGGGTTGCTTACCCATACGCGTTTTACGCTGGTGTTTTTAGCAAGAAAATCCGCTGCTACGCGAAGCGCGCCGGTGCCGCCTGGCGTTTGCGCCGTACGGGCGCGTTTATCATTGATAATGGCGCTGCCTTTGCCGAACAGCAACTCCTGGGTGCAGTGGCCGAATTCAGGAATACCGTCGATGCCGAGATAGTTTTTCGTGGTTTCGTTTTCCAGCAGATACTGCTCTGCTTTCTTAACGCTGGTCAGCACCGGCGTCTTGCCGGTTTCATCTTTATAAACGCCGATCCCTAAGTTGATTTTGCTGGGACGATCGTCGGCGCGAAAAAGGTCGGCCAGGCCCAGAATAGGGTCGGCAGGGGCGGCGGTAATATTCTCAAACATGACGGATTCCATTGTGATGTCAGAAGGGAAATTCGCTATCAGGTTAACGGGAGATTTACAAAATGCCAACCGTTTGCCCTGAAAAGTTAGCGGGATCGCAAAAGATAAACGTTTTTGCTTTCGCCCATAAAAAAACAGGGCCGAAGCCCTGTTTTTATGCACTGAACAATAAGTTGTTCGGCAATTAGAACTGATAAGTTACCGCTACGCCAACCTGGTCATCAGCGCCAACGCTGCCCAGGCCACCGCCATTCTGCACGTAAGCATCATCTCTATCGAGCAGGTTGATCAGGTAGTCAACGTAGATGTTGAAGTTCTTGTTGAAGTAATAAGTTGCGCCAACTTGAACAAATTTAGCCATGTCAGCATCTCCACCGCCAAAGGTGCCAGCTGCTGTCAGGTCTTTACCTTTGGTCTGAACGTAAGACACTGCCGGGCGCAGACCGAAGTCAAACTGGTATTGGGCAACCAGTTCGATGTTCTGAGTTTTATTAGCGATACCCAGAACATCACCCTGATCGGTCATGTTGCGGGTTTCTGCATAGGTAGCAGCCAGGTAAATGTTGTTGGCATCATATTTGGTGCCCACTGCCCAGGCTTCAGCATTATCGCCACGGCCATCAGCTTTCTGACCGCCAGCCGGAGTTGTAGTACGGTTAGAGTTGCTGTAAGCACCGATTACAGAGAAACCTTCGCCAAAATCGTAGCCCAAAGAGTAACCTACGCCGTCGCCGTTCGCCTGAGCATAATCAGTGCGATCGTTTTTGCCCTGGTACTGTACGCCGAAGTTCAGGCCATCAGCCAGACCGAAGAAGTTGCTGTTGCGGTAAGTCAGCAGGCCAGTGGAGCGACCAGTCATGAAGTTATCAGAACCACCCAGAGTGGTCATACCGGACCAAATCGGTGCCATGTCGGTGATAGCTTCAACATCGTAAACGATACCGTAGTTACGACCGTAATCGATGGAACCAGCATCGCCCATTTTCAGACCAGCAAACGCCAGACGCTGTTTGGTGGTGTTGGTGGTTTCCGGGTTGTTCGCCGTTACGCGGTATTCCCACTGGCCGTAACCGGTCAGTTGGTCATTGATTTGAGTTTCGCCTTTAAAACCGATCTGTGCATACGTGGCGTCAGCATTGTTTGTTTCACCTGTCGTTGTGAAATCGTGCTCACCAACTACTTTGCCGTACAGATCCAGTTTGTTGCCGTTTTTGTTGTAGATTTCTGCAGCGTTAGCTGCACCGGCTACCAGCAGGGCAGGGATTACCACTGCCAGAATATTGCGCTTCATCATTATTTATTACCCTCATTGGTTTTTATGAACACCTGCCACTGCCGTCAATAATTCTGTACGGAACTATTGATGAGAGTTTGGTGTCTTTCTGTGTCTGAAGGCATCTTTCCATTCATATTCACGTTTCGCTAGCCTGAAAGTGCTACAAATATCTAAAATCAGTAACAAAAAGAAATATTGTGTAAGAATTTGTGTATTTTTGGGAACTTTGTGAACCACCTCAAATTTCATTCTTTAGGTGAATGGTTTTTGTGCATTCATTATCTATATATATGAATTGCTTATAGTTAATAAAGCAAAAGCCTTTGCTTATGCAAGAATGATACTCATCTCACCTTTTCTTATCTCTGACCTTTAGATGGCTGGATGGCTGTGTAAAAGATGAGCAAATATGCTATAGCGTGCGGTTTTTTAAAGTCGCAATATCTGTGTGGATAAAATTTTGTTGAAAAATATTTCTGTGTGAAGCGAGTGGATGCAGGAATGAAAAGGGCCAGCGAGCTGGCCCTTAGAAAAAATCAGAAGTTAGCGTTACGCGGGGTGCGCGGGAAGGGGATAACGTCACGCACGTTCTGTACGCCGGTGACGTAAGCGATTAAGCGCTCAAAGCCAAGGCCGAAACCGGAGTGGGGTACGGTGCCGTAACGGCGCAGATCGCGATACCACCAGTAATCTTCTTTATTAAGGCCCATCTCTTCCATGCGGGCGTCGAGCACATCCAGACGCTCTTCACGCTGGGAGCCGCCGATGATTTCACCGATGCCTGGCGCAAGCACGTCCATCGCCGCCACGGTTTTGCCATCTTCATTAAGTCGCATGTAGAAAGCCTTAATATCTTTCGGGTAGTTTTTCACTACCACTGGCGCTTTGAAGTGTTTCTCGGCCAGATAACGTTCATGCTCGGAAGCCAGATCCACGCCCCAGTAAACCGGGTTTTCGAACTTCTCGCCGCATTTCTCAAGAATGGCCACCGCGTCGGTGTAATCTACCTGGGCGAAATCGGCGGAAATGAAGCGCTGCAGGCGTTCAACGGCATCTTTATCCACGCGCTCGGCGAAGAATTTCATGTCGTCCATGCGCTCGTCCAGCACAGCTTTGAACACATACTTCAGCATCGCTTCGGCGAGGCTTGCCACATCGTTCAGATCGGCAAACGCCACTTCCGGCTCCAGCATCCAGAACTCCGCAAGGTGACGGCTGGTGTTCGAGTTTTCCGCACGGAAAGTCGGCCCGAAGGTATAGATTTTGGACAGCGCGCAGGCGTACGTTTCGCCATTGAGCTGGCCGGAAACGGTGAGGAACGCTTCTTTACCGAAGAAATCTTTATCGAAATCGACTTTGCCTTCGCCAGTACGCGGCAGGTTCTCCAGATCCAGCGTTGAAACGCGGAACATCTCACCGGCGCCTTCTGTATCGGAGGCGGTAATCAGCGGTGTTGAAACCCAGAAGAAACCCTGCTCGTGGAAGAAACGGTGCAGCGCCTGCGCCAGCGTATGACGCACGCGGGCAACCGCGCCAATCATATTGGTGCGCGGGCGCAGATGCGCCACTTCACGCAGATATTCGATGCTGTGGCGCTTTGCCGCCATCGGATAGGTATCCGGGTCATCGACCCAGCCGGTGACTTCAACGCGCGTCGCCTGCAGCTCAAAGCTCTGGCCCTGACCTGGCGATTCCACCACCACGCCGGTCACAATCACGGAGCAGCCGGTGGTCAGGCGCAGCACTTCATCATTGTAATTGGGCAGAGAATGATTAATGACAGCCTGTACGGGATCAAAGCAGGAACCGTCATAGACGGCGAGGAAGGAGAGGCCAGCTTTTGAATCTCTACGGGTACGCACCCACCCGCGCACGGTGACTTCTTGGTCAACGGCTACGCGGCCCTGGAGTACGTCGGCTACAGGCACAACGCTCATAATTTTCTCTCTGGTTAATGGTCAAACATAAAATCCTTTAGCCCCAACGAGGGGGGTTATCTATGTTACCTGGCGCGCGCCATCAGACAAGCAGAATTCGCGGCGTGAAACAAAGAAATCGGAAAGGAGAGGGGGGATTCGGGAGCGAAGCCGCTCCCGGAAGGGGTTAGCTGGCGATTTTCACCTGCGGCAGGTCGAAAGCCTTGCGCAACGCGCGTACAAACGCTTTATCGTGGCAGATGGTTTTGCCAGGACTGTCGGAGAGCTTCGCCACCGGTTTGCCGTTGCATTCCACAAGCTTAATCACGATGTTGAGCGGTTTAACGCCGGGAATATCGCAGGTCAGCCGGGTGCCGATGCCAAAACCGAGCTGAACGCGTGAAGCGAAGTGGCGATAGAGCAAGAGCGCTTTCGGCAAATCGAGGTTATCGGAGAACACCAGCGTTTTGCTGAGCGGGTCGATACCAAGGCGCTCGTAGTGCGCGATAGCCTTTTCGCCCCATTGCACCGGGTCTCCCGAGTCATGACGCAAGCCCTGATAACGGGTAGCGAAATCAGGACCGAAATCGCGCAGGAATGCATCCATAGTAATGCAGTCCGTCAGCGCGATGCCAAGCTGGTTCGGATACTCATCAAGCCATGCCCGCAGCGCCGCAATCTGGCTGTTAGCGAGAACCGGGCTAATCTGCTGGTGCGCCTGGAACCATTCGTGCGCCTGGGTGCCCATTGGCGTGAGCGAAAGACGGCGGGCGAGATCGTAGTTGCTGGTGCCGATAAACCAGGGTTCTTGCTGCAAACGTTCGACAATGGCCTGCTGAACGTCGCGGGAGAAGCGGCGACGGGTGCCGAAGTCCATCAGACGGAATGCGCTGAGGTCGAGGTCTGCGGTTAGAGTACGAAAATCAGCGAGTTTGCTTTCAAGGTGCGCAAGCGCCAGTTGAACGTTCGCTTCAGGAGAGCGGAAGCGGTGCACCAGTTCGCTGATAACCGCCAGCAGCGGCACTTCCCACAGAATGACTTCACGCCATGGCCCGCTTAAGCGGATATTCAGCTTACCGTTGTCGTTGCTGATATCGACCTGCGAAGGGTCAAAGCGGAATGTTTTAAGCCAGGCGAGGTAGTCAGCTTTAAAGAAAGGCAGGCCGGAGAGCCACTGGAACTCCTCTTCGCTAAGCGCGAGATGCTGCATAGCGTTCACCTGTTCGCGAATAGCCTCAGCATAAATGCCCAGCAGGTCGTCACCACGACAGCGAAATTCCGCTGCGACATGCACATCATAATAGTGGTGGAAAACCGCCTGCTGCATATGCAGTTTATAGGCATCGGTGTCCAGCAGCGTTTGCAGTATGGGGGAAGCGAATTGTGTCATGGTGCGAAATGGCATCCTCTCACAGGAGCGTTTCCATCAAGGGCTAAGCAGATAAAGACGCAGGAGTATACCCTGATTATCGGTTTATTGAAGCAGGATCACAACACAACCCCTGTCGCAGGTCGAGGGCATTTTGTGCCTATGTTATCTAAATGTAGCAAAGCTGCATGAGTGCACGGAAAAGATAAAGATTCTGCGTGGCAACATTATCGCAACAGGAATAGACTGAGGCGTAACCATACGGACCATGCATAAGGTTTTATATGACTCAACAGCCACAAGCCAAATACCGCCACGACTACCGTGCGCCGGACTATTTCATCAGCGATATTGACTTGACCTTTGAACTGGACGCCGCCCAAACCGTGGTCACTGCGGTAAGCCAGATTAGCCGTAACGCCGCCGACGCGGCGCCGCTGCGTCTCGACGGCGAAGACCTTACTCTGGTTTCTTTACATATTAATGATGCTCCCTGGCAGGATTATCGACTGGAAGAGGGCGCGTTAGTCCTTGAGAATCTGCCGGAGCGCTTTACCCTTGAAATCGTCAATACCATCAGCCCGGCGACCAATACCGCGCTGGAAGGACTTTATCAGTCGGGCGAAGCGCTCTGCACTCAGTGCGAAGCGGAAGGCTTTCGTCATATTACCTGGTATCTGGACCGTCCGGACGTGCTGGCCCGTTTCACAACGAAAATCATCGCCGATAAAACCAAATACCCCTTCCTGCTTTCTAACGGCAACCGTGTAGGCCAGGGCGAGCTGGAAGGCGGTCGCCACTGGACGCAGTGGCAGGACCCGTTCCCTAAACCGTGCTATTTGTTTGCGCTGGTGGCGGGAGATTTCGACGTGCTGCGCGACACCTTTACTACCCGTTCCGGTCGGGACGTCGCGCTGGAGCTCTTCGTCGATCGCGGCAATCTCGATCGCGCCAGCTGGGCGATGACCTCGCTGAAAAACTCCATGAAGTGGGACGAGCAGCGCTTTGGCCTGGAGTACGATCTCGACATTTATATGATAGTCGCGGTGGACTTCTTTAATATGGGCGCGATGGAGAACAAAGGCCTTAACGTCTTTAACTCCAAATTCGTGCTGGCTCGCGCCGAAACGGCAACCGATAAAGATTACCTGAACATTGAGCGCGTTATCGGCCACGAATATTTCCATAACTGGACCGGCAACCGCGTCACCTGCCGCGACTGGTTCCAGCTCAGCCTGAAAGAGGGGCTGACCGTTTTCCGCGACCAGGAGTTCAGTTCGGATCTCGGCTCCCGCGCCGTTAACCGCATCAGCAACGTGCGCACCATGCGCGGTTTACAATTTGCTGAAGACGCAAGCCCGATGGCGCACCCGATCCGCCCGGATATGGTCATCGAAATGAACAACTTCTACACCCTGACCGTTTATGAAAAAGGGTCGGAAGTGATTCGCATGATGCATACCCTGCTCGGCGAAGAGAATTTCCAGAAAGGGATGCAGCTCTATTTTGAGCGCCATGACGGCAGCGCCGCCACCTGCGACGATTTTGTGCAGGCGATGGAGGACGCGTCAAATGTTGACCTTTCACACTTCCGCCGCTGGTACAGCCAGTCCGGCACGCCGGTTGTCACGGCGCAGGACGATTACGATCCGCAAGCCGAGCAATATACCCTGAAGCTGACGCAACACACGCCGCCGACGCCGGATCAGCAGGAGAAACTGCCGCTGCATATCCCGTTCGACATCGAACTCTACGATCACGAAGGCAAGGTTATCGCTCTGCAGCGTGAAGGCCACCCGGTATCGAACGTGCTGAACCTGACCCAGGCGGAGCAGACTTTTGTCTTTGACAATGTGCCGTGCCAGCCGGTGCCTTCGCTGCTGCGCGAATTCTCCGCGCCCGTGAAGCTTGAATACAAGTGGAGCGATCAGCAGCTCACGTTCCTGATGCGCCACGCGCGTAACGATTTCTCCCGCTGGGATGCGGCGCAAAGCCTGCTTGCGACATACATCAAGCTGAACGTGGCTCGCTTCCAGCAACAGCAGCCGCTTTCGCTGCCGTTGCATGTGGCGGACGCTTTCCGCGCTATTTTGCTGGATGACACCATCGACCCGGCGCTGGCGGCGGAAATCCTCACGCTGCCGTCGCAAAATGAGATGGCCGAGCTGTTCCAGATTATCGACCCGCTGGCTATCGCGGCGGTGCATCAGGCGCTGACCCGCACGCTGGCGACCGAACTGGCGGATGAATTCCTTGCGGTGTACAACGCCACGAAGCTTGAAGGCTACCGCGTCGATCATGCTGACATCGGCAAGCGCGCGCTGCGTAACATCTGCCTGCACTATCTGGCGTTTGGCGATGTCCAACTGGCTGACAAGCTGGTCAGCCAGCAGTATCACTCCGCCGACAACATGACCGATGCACTGGCCGCGCTGGCCGCTGCGGTCGGGGCGCAGTTGCCTTGCCGTGACACGCTGCTGGCGGAGTACGACGAGAAATGGCATCAGGATGGCCTGGTGATGGATAAATGGTTCATCCTGCAGGCGACCAGCCCGGCGCAAAATGCACTGCAAAAAGTGCGCGAGTTGCTTAATCACCGTTCGTTCAGCCTCGGCAACCCGAACCGCGTGCGCTCGCTGATTGGCGCATTCGCAGGCAGCAACCCGGCGGCGTTCCATGCCGAGGACGGCAGCGGCTATCAGTTTATGGTGGAAATGCTCACCGAGCTCAACAGCCGCAACCCGCAAGTGGCCTCCCGCCTGATAGAGCCGCTCATCCGCCTGAAGCGCTATGATGCCAACCGTCAGGCGCTGATGCGCGCCGCACTGGAAACGCTCAGGGCGCTGCCGAATCTTTCTGGCGATCTCTACGAGAAAATCAGTAAGGCGCTGGCGTAATGCAAAAAGCCCTGCATATCGCAGGGCTTTTTCTTACCCGTGGCTGACGCGCCGCGCCACAAATTCCTGTTCGCTTTTGCGCATCACCCGCTCCAGCACCTCTGCTTCCAGCTCCGCCAGCCGCGGCGAGCCGGTGCGCCGG
This sequence comes from Franconibacter pulveris DSM 19144, assembly GCA_000621185.1. GTDB lineage: Bacteria > Pseudomonadota > Gammaproteobacteria > Enterobacterales > Enterobacteriaceae > Franconibacter > Franconibacter pulveris. The sequence continues at coordinate 181,498 of KK211221.1, read as the reverse complement.
GGACGCGCGAGTTCGACCGGGAGATCGAGACCAATTTTCCCGTCTTCAATCAGCAGCACCCGGTCCGCCATCGCCACCGCTTCACTCACATCATGCGTTACCAGCAGAACGGTGAAACCATGCTGCTGCCAGAGTTCGGTAATGAGCGCCTGCATTTCGAGTCGGGTAAGCGCATCAAGCGCGCCAAGGGGTTCATCCAGCAACAGAAGGCCAGGGCGATGAATCAACGCCCGGGCAAGCGCCACGCGCTGTTTTTGTCCGCCTGAGAGCGCAGCCGGCCATTCACTGGCGCGGCTTTCAAGCCCGACGGCCGCCAGCGCCTCACGCGCCTTGGGCCGCCAGTCGCCCTTTAGCCCCAGCCCAACGTTATCAATTACTTTTTTCCAGGGCAGCAGGCGCGCATCCTGGAACATCAGGCGCGTCTCCTCCTGCGCTTCGCTGAGCAACGCATTGCCTGCCCGCAAAACGCCGCCGTCCGGCTCTTCAAGCCCTGCGAGCAGGCGCAGCAGCGTGCTCTTCCCGCCGCCGCTGCGCCCGACCACCGCCACAAATTGCCCGGCGGGAATATGCAGGTTCAGTCCATCAAGAATGGTTTTGTCGCCGTAGCGTTTGGTTACGCCATCCAGCAGCAGCGGCGTACCCTGATTCAGCCTTGCCGTATTCATGCGGTTTTCTCCTGTTGCCTGTAGGCCGGATGCCAGCGCAGCCAGAGGCGCTCAAGCTGCTGGGCGCTTACGTCGGCTAGCTTGCCAAGCAGGGCGTAAAGAACGATGGCGACTACCACCACGTCGGTTTGCAGAAATTCGCGCGCATTCATCGCCAGATAGCCGATGCCGGCATTCGCCGAAATGGTTTCCGCCACGATAAGCGTCAGCCACATCAACCCCAGCGCGAAGCGTACGCCGACCATAATGGAGGGAAGGGCGCCCGGCAGGATCACCTGCGCAAACAGGCTGAAGCCCGAAAGACCATAGCTGCGGGCCATTTCCAGCAACCCCTGGTCGATGTTACGGATCCCGTGCCAGGTATTGATATAAATCGGAAAAAGCGTTCCGAGCGCCACCAGGAAAATTTTGGCGCTCTCATCAATGCCGAACCAGAGGATAACCAGCGGGATAAGCGCCAGATGCGGCACGTTGCGCAGCATCTGGATAGAGGTATCAAGCAGCCGTTCTCCCCAGCGTGAAAGGCCGCTGATAAGACCGAGCATCAGGCCGAGCGCGCCGCCAATCGAGAAACCAATCAGCGCCCGCCAGGCGCTAATGGCGAGGTGATGCCAGAGCTCGCCGCTCGCCGACAGGTTCCAGAACGCCTCCACCACCCCTTCCGGGGAGGGTAAAATGCGTGTGGAGAGCCAGCCCGTTTGCGAAGCGAATTGCCAGATAACAATGATGCCCACCGGCAGCAGCCAGGGCGCGGCCCGGTAGAGCCACCTGCGTGAAGTCGTCGTCATGCCGTCCTCCTTAGCTTTGCGCTACCCGGCGCGGCAGAAATTCGTTGGCAACGGCTTCGCCTTGTTGCTGCAACCTCTGCGGCTGCGGCACTTGCGGGATAGCGATATTCAGATGTGGGAAGAGCAGTTCGCCCACGCGGTAAGCCTCTTCCAGATGCGGATAACCGGAAAGAATAAAGCTGTCGATACCCAGCGCGGCATACTCATTGATGCGCGCCGCCACCGTGGGGCCGTCGCCCACCAGCGCCGTGCCTGCGCCGCCGCGCACCAGCCCGACGCCCGCCCAGAGGTTAGGGCTGATTTCAAGGTTGTCGCGTTTGCCGTTGTGCAGCGCCGCCATACGGTGCTGGCCGACGGAATCAGTGCGGGCTAACGCCGCCTGCGCCTTGCTGATGGTTTCGTCATCCACTTTTTCAATCAGCCGATCGGCCGCCCGCCAGGCCTCTTCGTTGGTTTCACGCACAATCACGTGTAAACGAATGCCAAAACGCACGCTGCGCCCGTGCAACGCCGCCTTTGCGCGCACCTGCGCGATTTTCTCTTTTACCTGCTCCGGCGGCTCGCCCCAGGTCAAATAGAGGTCGACCTGTTCAGCGGCCAGGTCCTGCGCCACGTCGGACGAGCCACCGAAGTAGAGCGGCGGTCGCGGCTGCTGGACGGGCGGGAAAAGCAGCTTTGCGCCGCGTACGCGAATATGCTTGCCTTCATAATCCACCGTTTCCCCCTCCAGCAGCCTGCGCCAGACGCGAGTAAACTCGGCCGACGCTTCATAGCGCGCAGTATGATCGAGGAAAACGCCATCGGCGGCGAGCTCCTGCGGGTCGCTGCCTGTCACCAGGTTAAAGAGCGCTCGTCCGTTGGAAAGCCGGTCGAGCGTGGCCGCCTGACGCGCTGCGACAGTCGGTGATATCACGCCTGGGCGCAGCGCCACCAGAAACTTCAGCCGCTGAGTCACCGGGATCATCGATGCCGCCACCAACCACGCATCCTCGCAGGAGCGGCCAGTCGGGATCAACACGCCGGTAAAGCCCAGTCGGTCCGCCGCCTGCGCTATTTGTTGCAGGTAGCCGTAGTCCACCGGGCGCGCGCTTTCATCGCTGCCGAGGTAGTGACCGTCGCCATGGGTGGGTAGAAACCAGAACAGGTTCAGACTCATGATTTAGCTCCTTTCGTCTCTGCGGGTTGCCAGATGCGGGTGCGGATATCCACTTTTTTTGGCACCAGGTGGTTGTCATAAAACAGGTCGGCGGTGTGTTGCTGACGCACGGCGGTCTCTTCATTTACCGGCGTAATGGCGGTAGGCGGGCGATGATCAAGATAACTGGCGATAACCGGCTCCGGCAGCCCCATGCTTTGCGCCAGCAGCTTTACGCTTTCATCGCGCTGGCTGCGCGTCAGCGCGTCCGCCTCGCTGAAGGTTTGCAATACGCTTTGCAGGAAAGCGCCGTTTTTCTCAGCATACGGGCGAGCAGCGAGGTAAAACGAACCGGTCAGATTCAGGTCGCTGCCATCAGTCAGCACGCGCACGCCGCCCTGCAGCAGCGCGGCGGAATAGTACGGGTCCCAGATAGCCCAGGCGTCTACGTTGCCCTGCTGAAAAGCGGCGCGGGCATCGGCAGGAGTAAGGAAGGCTGGCTGGATATCGTTAAATGAGAGTCCCGCTTTTTGCAGCGCCCTCAACAGCAGATTGTGTGAGCTGGAGCCTTTCTGAAACGCCACCTTATGGCCTTTCAGATCCGCCACGCTTTTCAACGGGCTGTTTTCCGGCACCAGGATCACCTCGGCTTTCGGTTTCGGCGGTTCGGAACCGATGTAGACCAGATCTGCACCCGCCGCCTGGGCAAAGATAGGCGGAATATCCCCCGTACTGCCTAAATCGATGCTGCCGACGTTCAGCGCTTCAAGCAGCTGCGGCCCGGCCGGGAATTCGACCCAACTGATTCGGGTATGTGGATAGCGCGTTTCTAAAAACTGGTGGCTTTTCGCCAGCACCATGCTGACCGAGCCTTTCTGATAACCAATCCTCAGCGCCTGCGGCGCCGTTTCAGCGGCGTTAAGCATTAAAGGCAGCGCCAGCAGCCCAACCAGCGTCAGCAGCGGCGCGCGGCGAAGAAAATTAAGCATGAATCGCTCCTTGTTCAGCAAAAGGGAAAGCAACGTTGACTTCGCGGCGGTGCAGCGCTTGCCAGAACGTTTCCAGCGCGGCATCCAGACGCTGGTGCAGGTTGGGCGAAAAAGCGGGCTTATGCTGGTAATCCTTTATCTGACTGTCGTCGGCGAACACGCCATGCAGGATCTCCTGCGCTTTTAACGCGCTCAAAACAGGCTTTAACGCATAGTCCACCGCGAGCAGATGAGCGACGGTGCCGCCGGTGGCGAGCGGCAATACCACCTTTTTCTCCAGCGCCCGTTCGGGCAGCAGATCCAGCAGCGTTTTCAATGCGCCGGAGAAAGAGGCTTTATAGACGGGCGTGGCGATGATCAACCCATCTGCGCCTTCCAGCTGTTCAATCAACGTGCGCAGCGCAGGGCTGTCGAAGCGAGCGTAGAGCAAATCCTCCGGAGCGAAGTTTTGCAGATGCCAGTGGCACACTTCCACGCCCGATGTGTTCAGCTTATCCCGGGCATACTCCAGTAAAGCGCTGGAGCGAGAGGGGAAGCGTGGGCTTCCGGCCAGAGTAATGACTCGCATAACGGCTCCTTATAACCAATTGTTTGCTTTTGGGTAACATTGATAACAATTGATGAGATAGTGTCAGAAGCCGCAGGCGTCACTAACTAAAATTTCCGGCGACGCTATGCCAAAAAACGCATAAAGCAGCCGAAAAAAGGAAAACGTTTGCCTGGCGGGGCGCTTTTTTGCCGCAGGTCAATTCACTTTATAAAAGCGATCGCGGATAATAGCGCCCCGGTTTGCACACCGGGAATCCAGGAGAGTTCATGTACTACCCCTTCGTTCGAAAAGCCCTTTTTCAGCTCGACCCCGAGCGCGCTCATGAATTTACCTTTCAACAGTTACGTCGCGTAACGGGTACGCCGCTGGAAAAGCTGGTGCATCAGTCTGTGCCAGCAAAGCCGGTTACCTGCATGGGATTAACGTTTAAAAATCCGCTGGGTCTTGCCGCCGGGCTTGATAAAAATGGCGAGTGCATTGATGCATTCGGCGCGATGGGGTTTGGTTCCATCGAAATTGGCACCGTCACGCCGCGCCCGCAGCCGGGCAACGACAAGCCGCGTATCTTCCGTCTGGTGGAAGCGGAAGGGCTGATTAACCGCATGGGTTTTAATAATCTCGGCGTGGATAATCTGGTCGAGAATGTCAAAAAGGCGCATTTCGACGGCGTGCTGGGGATTAATATCGGCAAGAATAAAGACACGCCGGTTGAGCAGGGCAAAGATGACTACCTGATTTGCATGGAGAAAGTTTATCCCTATGCCGGTTATATCGCGATCAATATCTCTTCACCTAATACGCCCGGGTTACGCACGCTGCAATATGGCGAAGCGCTGGATGATTTACTCTCGGCGATTAAAGAAAAGCAGCGCGACCTGCAAAACCGTCATCATAAATATGTGCCGCTGGCGGTGAAAATTGCCCCGGATTTGACCGAAGAAGAATTAATTCAGGTGGCTGACAGTCTGGTTCGCCATAATATCGATGGGGTTATTGCCACAAATACGACGCTCGACCGAAGCCTCGTTCAGGGAATGAAACATTGTGATGAAACCGGCGGGTTGAGCGGTCGTCCGCTGCAGTTAAAAAGTACGGAAATTATTCGTCGCCTGAGTCTGGAATTAAAAGGCGCGTTGCCGATTATCGGCGTCGGCGGGATTGATTCGGTTGTTGCCGCACGCGAGAAAATGGCCGCAGGCGCTACGCTTGTGCAAATTTATTCCGGTTTTATTTTTAAAGGCCCGCCGCTGATTAAAGAGATTGTCACCCACCTCTGAACATCTCTTTTTCAGACCGACCAGGGCTTTATTTTCAGCCCTGGTTGTTTTATAGTCCGCCAGATGTTGCTTATTTATACTTTTGTACTATTTTGTTTTTTCAGAGAATAAACGCAGCGGCAAAAAGAGAGATATTCGTTGGCATTTAAGCGGTTGGGGGCAAATTATGCGGATTAAGCCGGACGATAACTGGCGTTGGTATTTTGATGAAGAGCACGATCGGATGATGCTCGATCTGGCCAATGGCATGATCTTTCGCTCACGCTTCGCCCGTAAAATGCTCACGCCGGATGCCTTTTCACCCGCTGGCTTTTGCGTTGATGACGCCGCCCTCTATTTCTCTTTTGAAGAAAAATGCCGCGACCTGCTGCTTAGCGCCGAGCAGCGTGCGGAGCTGGTGCTTAACGCGCTGGTCGCTATCCGCTTTCTTAAGCCGCAAATGCCGAAAAGCTGGCACTTTATTTCTCATGGCGATAGCGATACGCCGCGCTGTGGCGACGCCGCTTGTGTCTGGCTGAGCGATACCTCAGAGCCGGTAAACCTGCTGGTGGTGGAGCCGGGCGAGAACGCGACGCTTTGCCTGCTGGCACAGCCTGCGCTGAATCTTGCCGGGCGCGCTATGCAGCTTGGCGATGCGATCAAAATCATGAACGACAGGCTGAAGCTTCAGGCGGCGCCGGAAAGCCTCAGCCTCGATCAAGCCGTTTAACCCGCAAGCTTTACCGGGCCCCGCGGCACGCAGCTACAGCATAAAATGGTGCCGTCGTCGCGAACGGCGTTCTGCTTAAGCGGCTGCACTTCACCTTCGACAAGCGTAATGCGGCAACTGCCGCAAATGCCCGCCCGACAGGAGTAGGGGACGCGGATGCCCTGCTGCTCCAGCTGTTCCAGCAGTATCTGCTGGTTATTGCCGCGAAAGGTTTGTCCCTGCCATTCAATCTCTACCACGCCTTCGGGTACGCTTTGCGTCGCGATGCTTTCCGCCACTTCACCGGCGCCATACCCTTTTGCCGGTTTGCGCTCAAGGATTTCTACTTCATCGCCTACGCGCACGATGCCGCTGTTGCGGGCAATCAGGTTTTGGCCAAAATCGACATCGCCATTATCCTGGGCGGTACGGAAAGTTTGCAGCGTCGCCAGCGGTTCGCCAGCGGGATGTTTACGTCCTTTTTCAGGGCTGACGGTCGTAAAAATGCAGCGGCTGCAGGGCTTGGCGACATCAAAGACCACCTCGCCGATGCGCACGACTTTCCAGCTATCTTCTTCCCAGGCGCTGGCACCGCTGACCACCAGGTTTGGGCGAAACTGGTTCATGGCGACGCTTGCCTTACAGCGGTTTTGCAGGTCGCGCAGCGAAGCTTCGTTGGTGAGCAGGTAGGGATAACCGTCGGCGAAGGAGAGCGGCACTTCCTGGTGACGCTTCACCCGACGGGTAAGCGCCGGGCCGACCCAGCGCAGCTGCACGTCGCGCCCGAAAAATCCGCTCAGCCAGCGATTAATGGCGGCAGGCGCGATCAGCGCAGTGAAGTGGTTGCCCCACACTTCGGTAGGCGACGGTTCAGGCGCAAAGTCGGCAAAGCGAATCGTCGCGGAACTGCCGTCCGGCGCGGCGAGGTAGAGGCCGTCATGCAGCATGGCGGGCGTGAACAATACCATTTGCGGATGCTGGCGTGCGGTAATAAAGGTGCCATCCGTCTCGGTCACCATAAAAATGCGGTCGAAAGCGAGGCCGCTGACATCCGCCAGCGCGTGCGACAGCTGAATACCGCGCATCGATTTTACCGGGTGAATATAAAGCCGTGACAGTGCGATCATTGCGCCCTCCATGCCTGAACAAATAAAAGGGCAACTTTATGACATGCGTGGTGGATTAGCTATAATGCGCAACAATTTTCTTTTTACCGAAGTGACGATATGAATTCTTTGTTTGCCAGTACGGCGCGTGGTCTGGAAGAGCTGCTAAAAACTGAACTGGAGAGCCTCGGCGCCGAGCGCTGTCAGGTGGTTCAGGGTGGCGTGCATTTTGAAGGCGACACTACGCTGCTTTACCAGAGCCTGATGTGGAGCCGTCTCGCTTCACGTATTTTGCTGCCGCTCGGCGAATGCAAAGTTTACAGCGACCTGGACCTTTATCTCGGCGTTCAGGCTATCGACTGGACCTCGCTTCTGGCGCCGGATGCGACCTTCGCCGTTCACTTCAGCGGTCTGAATGACACCATCCGCAACAGCCAGTACGGGGCGATGAAAGTAAAAGACGCCATCGTCGATGCCTTTACCCGTAAAAATCTGCCGCGCCCGACGGTCGATCGCGAAGCGCCGGACCTTCGCATCAACGTCTGGTTGAATAAAGAAACCGCCAGCATCGCCATCGACCTTAGCGGCGAAGGGCTGCATCAGCGCGGCTACCGCGATCGCACAGGCCAGGCGCCGATTAAAGAAAACCTGGCGGCGGCCATCGTCATGCGTTCCGGCTGGCAGCCGGGCACGCCGCTGCTGGACCCGATGTGCGGTTCCGGCACGTTGCTGATTGAGGCGGCCATGATCGCCACCGATCGCGCGCCGGGCCTGCATCGCACCCGCTGGGGCTTTACCGGCTGGTCGCAGCACGACGAAAACACGTGGAAAGCGGTAAAAACCGAAGCGCAAGTCCGCGCCCGCCGCGGGCTTAGCGAATACGCGTCGCGCTTTTATGGATCGGATAACGACCCGCGCGTCATTGAGCGCGCCCGCACTAACGCCCGTCGCGCCGGTCTTGCGGATCTTATTGCTTTCTCCGTGCAGGATGTCGCGCAGTTGAAAAACCCGCAGCCGGAGGGGCCGCACGGCGCCGTTATCAGCAACCCGCCTTACGGCGAACGCCTGGAAAGCGAACCCGCGCTGATCGCACTGCACAGCCTGCTTGGCCGAACCATGAAAAGCCAGTTCGGCGGCTGGAAGCTTTCCCTCTTCAGCGCCTCGCCGGAGTTATTAAGTTGCCTGCAACTGCGCGCCGACCGCCAGTTTAAAGCGAAAAACGGCCCGCTCGACTGCGTACAGAAAAACTATCAGCTGGCGGAAACGGCGGCAGGCGCGGAGCCTGCGCAACTGGCCGAGGATTATGCCAATCGCCTACGCAAAAATCTTAAAAAGCTGGATAAATGGGCAAAGCAGGAGGGAATCGAGTGCTATCGCATTTATGATGCCGACCTGCCGGATTACAACGTGGCGGTAGACCGCTATGCCGACTGGGTGGTGATTCAGGAGTATGCGCCGCCAAAGACCATCGACCCGGCGAAAGCGCGCCAGCGCCTGTTCGACGTGATCGCCGCGACAATTTCCGTGCTGGGCCTGGCGCCGAATAAACTGGTGCTGAAAACCCGCGAGCGTCAGAAAGGCAAGAACCAGTATCAGAAGATGGCGGAGAAGGGCGAATTTATGGAGGTGCGGGAATATAACGCGCGCCTGTGGGTAAACCTGACGGATTATCTCGATACGGGCCTGTTTCTCGACCATCGCATTGCCCGCCGTATGCTGGGTGAGATGAGTAAAGGCAAAGATTTCCTGAATCTTTTTTCTTATACCGGCAGCGCCAGCGTTCATGCGGGACTGGGCGGCGCCCGGTCTACGACCACAGTCGATATGTCGCGCACTTATCTGGAGTGGGCAGAGCGAAACTTGCGCCTTAATGGGTTAAGCGGGCGCGCTCACCGGCTTATTCAGGCAGATTGCCTGAGCTGGCTGCGCGAAGCGAATGAACAGTTCGATCTGATTTTTATCGACCCGCCGACGTTTTCTAACTCAAAACGTATGGATGAGGCATTTGACGTGCAGCGCGACCATCTGCAACTGATGAAGGATCTCAAGCGGATGTTAAGAAAAGGCGGCACCATTATGTTCTCCAACAACAAGCGCGGCTTTCGCATGGACCACGAGGGTATAGCGGCGCTGGGACTTCAGGCGCAGGAAATTACGCAGAAAACCCAGTCGCAGGATTTTGCCCGTAACCGTCACATTCACAATTGCTGGCTGGTCACCCACGCCGGTAAGGAATAACGAAGTATGTCTTTAATCAGTATGCATGGCGCCTGGCTCTCCTTCAGCGATGCGCCGCTTCTCGATAACGCTGAACTGCATATCGAGGAAAATGAGCGTGTCTGTCTGGTCGGGCGCAACGGGGCCGGCAAATCGACCCTTATGAAAATTTTGAACCATGAAGTGCCGCTGGACGATGGTCGAATTATCTACGAACAGGATCTGATTGTGGCTCGTCTGCAACAAGATCCTCCGCGCGACGTCGTCGGCAGCGTATACGACTTTGTTGCCGAAGGGGTGGAAGCGCAGGCGGAATACCTCAAGCGCTACCACGAGCTCTCCCATAAAGTGATGAGCGATCCAAGCGAAAAAAACCTGGCTGAACTGGCGCAGGTGCAGGAAATGCTCGATCATCACGGCCTGTGGCAGCTAGACAGCCGCATCACCGAAGTGCTGGCGCAGCTTGGTCTGGACGCCGATGCGCCGCTCGCCTCGCTTTCCGGCGGCTGGCTGCGCAAAGCCGCGCTTGGTCGCGCGCTGGTCAGCGGGCCGCGCGTGCTGCTGCTCGACGAACCGACTAACCATCTGGATATTGAAACTATCGACTGGCTGGAGGGATTCCTGAAAACCTTCTCCGGCAGCATTGTTTTCATCTCTCACGACCGCTCCTTTATTCGCAACATGGCGACGCGCATCGTTGACCTGGATCGCGGCAAGCTGGTCTCTTATCCTGGCGATTACGATAAATATCTGCTCGCTAAAGAAGAAGCGCTGCGGGTGGAAGAGCTGCAAAACGCAGAATTCGATCGCAAGCTGGCGCAGGAAGAGGTGTGGATCCGCCAGGGCATTAAAGCTCGCCGCACCCGTAACGAAGGGCGCGTCCGTGCGCTGAAAGCAATGCGCCGTGAACGCAGCGAACGCCGCGACGTGATGGGCAGCGCGAAGATGCAGGTGGAAGAGGCGACCCGTTCAGGCAAAATTGTTTTCGAACTGGAAGAGGTCAGCTACCGCCTGGCCGACCGGCTGCTGGTGAAAGATTTCAGCGCCCAGGTGCAGCGCAGCGACAAAATTGCGCTGATTGGCCCTAACGGCTGCGGCAAAACCACGCTGCTTAAGCTGATGCTCGGCCAGCTTAACGCGGACAGCGGCCGCGTGCACGTCGGCACCAAACTTGAAGTCGCCTATTTCGACCAGCATCGTGCAGAGCTGGACCCGGAAAGAACCGTGATGGACAACCTGGCTGAAGGCAAACAGGAAGTCATGGTCAACGGCAAGCCGCGTCATGTACTGGGCTACCTGCAGGACTTTCTGTTCCACCCGAAACGCGCCATGACGCCGGTCCGGGCGCTCTCTGGCGGCGAGCGTAATCGCCTGCTGCTGGCGCGCCTGTTCCTCAAGCCCAGCAACCTGCTTATCCTCGACGAACCCACCAACGATCTCGACGTGGAAACGCTGGAGCTGCTTGAAGAGCTCATCGACAGTTATCAGGGCACCGTGCTGCTGGTTAGCCATGACCGCCAGTTTGTCGACAATACGGTGACTGAATGCTGGATTTTCGAGGGGGAAGGCCGCATCGGCCAGTATGTCGGCGGCTATCATGATGCGCGTGGTCAGCAGGCAGCAAGCGCTGCACTGCGTGAGCCGACGCAGAAAAAAACAACGCCAGCGCCCGCCGCAAAGCCGGAAACTGTCAAACGCGCCGCTAACAAACTAAGCTATAACTTGCAGCGTGAACTGGAACAATTGCCCGAGCGGCTGGAAAAGCTGGAGGCGGAGATGGAAGCTCTGCAGGCGCAGGTTAGCGACGCGGCGTTCTTTAACCAGCCGCACGATGTCACGCAGCGCGTGCTGGAGGAGCTGGCGGCGGCGGAAAAAGCGCTGGAGGAAGCGTTTGAACGCTGGGAATACCTGGAGTCTCTGAAAAACGGTGAGTAAATAAGGAAGCCCCGGCATGCATGAGCACCATCACGCTTCAGCGCATATACTCTGCCCACAGTGCGATCTTCTGGTGAAGATACCGACGCTGGAGAATGGACGCAAGGCGGCGTGTCCGCGCTGCGGCACAACGCTCACCACGCAATGGGATGAGCCGCGCCAGCGCCCTTCAGCCTATGCGTTGGTCGCGCTCTTTATGCTGCTGCTCTCCAACCTTTTTCCGTTCGTTAATATGAAAGTGGCGGGGGTGACCAGTGAAGTGGACTTGCTGGAAATCCCCGGCGTCATGTTCTCTGAAGATTACGCAAGCCTCGGCACGTTTTTTCTGGTGTTTGTGCAATGCGTGCCGACATTTTGCCTGATAGCTGTTCTGCTGCTGGTGAACCGGGTGCCGCTTCCTGCCGCGCTGAAGCGCGGCATGGCGCGAGTCTTATTCGACTTAAAAAGCTGGGGCATGGCGGAAATTTTTCTGGCAGGCGTGCTGGTGAGTTTCGTTAAACTCATGGCTTATGGCGATATCGGTGTCGGCACAAGTTTCCCTGCCTGGTGCTTCTTTTGCCTGCTGCAATTACGCGCTTTTCAGTGTGTTGACCGGCGATGGCTGTGGGACGACATCGCGCCGGCGCCGCGTATTGAACGCGCGTTTCAGACTGGCGTGCCCGGTATTCGTCAGGGGCTGCGCTCTTGCCCTTGCTGTACCGCCATTCTGCCTGCTGAGCAAAAGCGCTGCCCGCGCTGCCATACGGTAGGCTATGTGCGTCGTAAAAACAGTCTGCAATGGACAATGGCGCTGCTTATCACCGCCATTTTGCTCTATCTGCCTGCCAATATCCTGCCGATTATGATAACCAGCCTGCTGGGCGATGAAATGCCATCCACCATTATGGCCGGGGTAATATTGCTCTGGAGCGATGGTTCTTATCCCGTCGCGCTGGTGATTTTCATCGCCAGCATCATGGTGCCTACTTTAAAGATGATCGCCATCGCCTGGCTATGCTGGGATGCCAAAGGGCACGGCAAGCGGCGCGATAGCGAGAGAATGCATTTGATTTATGAAATTGTCGAATTCGTTGGTCGCTGGTCAATGATAGACGTGTTTGTTATCGCCGTGCTTTCTGCGCTGGTACGCATGGGTGCGCTAATGAATATCTATCCTGCCTGGGGCGCAGTGTTGTTCGCTATGGTGGTTATCATCACGATGTTTGCCGCCATGACCTTCGATCCGCGTCTGTCCTGGGATCGCGAACCAGATGTAAACCATGAGGAGTCTTCGGAACATGGAAAAAACTAGCGGGGAAGCCAAAGTGCAGAAGGTGAAAAACTGGTCGCCGGTCTGGATATTCCCCATCGTAACGGCGTTGATTGGCGCCTGGATTCTGTTCTATCACTACAGCCATCAGGGGCCGGAAGTCACACTTATTACCACCAACGCGGAAGGGATCGAAGGCGGAAAAACGGCGATTAAGAGCCGCAGCGTGGATGTTGGGATAGTGGAAAGCGCCGTGCTGACCGATGACCTTCACCATGTGGAAATCAAAGCGCGCCTGAACCCTGATATGGAAAAGCTGCTGCATAAAGACTCTGTCTTTTGGGTAGTAAAACCGCAAGTAGGCCGTGAGGGCATCAGTGGGCTTGGGACGCTGCTTTCAGGCGCCTATATCGAACTGCAGCCTGGCACTAAGGGCGCGCAGCCGGATAATTATCAGCTGCTGGACTCGCCGCCGTTGGCGCCGCCAGATGCAAAAGGGATCCGTGTCATTCTCGACAGCAACAAAGCGGGACAATTAACGCCCGGGGACCCGGTACTGTTCCGCGGTTATCGTGTAGGTTCAGTAGAAACCAGCACCTTTGATCCGCAAAAGCGCAGCATTAGCTATCAGTTGTTCATCAATGCGCCAAACGATCGGCTGGTGACCAGCAACGTGCGTTTCTGGAAAGACAGCGGCATTGCGGTTGATCTCAGCGCTTCAGGTATGCGTGTTGAGATGGGTTCCCTGACAACACTCTTTGGCGGCGGCGTCAGCTTCGACGTGCCGGAGGGATGGGAGCCTGGTCAGGTGGTGGCTGAGAAGTCAGAGTTCAAATTATTCGACGATCAGCGAAGCATCCAGGAGTCGCTCTATACCGATCATATCGACTACCTGTTGTTCTTTGACGACAGTATACGTGGTCTGCAGGCCGGGGCGCCGGTCGAGTTCCGCGGCATTCGTCTGGGGACGGTCGCCCAGGTGCCCTATTTTGTTCCCGGTATGAAACAAGCTGTCAGGAAAGATTATCGTATTCCTGTCTTAATCCGCATTGAGCCGGAGCGGCTGGCTAATCAATTTGGTGAAGATCCAGAAATTGGCAAGCATCTGCCGGATGTGGTTAAAAACGGTCTGCGCGCCTCGCTGAAAACCGGCAACCTCGTAACGGGACAGCTTTATATCGATCTGGATTTCTATCCGAAAGCGCCGCCAGTAACCCAGATGCCGTCGTTTAACAATTATCTGGTTATTCCAACCGTCAGCGGTGGGCTGGCGCAAATCCAGCAGCGCCTGATGGATACGCTGGACAAGATTAACAATCTGCCGCTCAATCCGATGATCCAACAGGCTACCAATACGCTAAGTGAAAGCCAGCGTACCATGCGTCGCCTCCAGACTACGCTTGATAACCTCAACAAGCTGACCGCCAGCGAATCGACGCAGAATCTGCCTGCGGATATGCAACGTACTCTGCGCGAGCTTAACCGCAGCATGCAGGGCTTCCAGCCGGGTTCTGCCGCCTATAACAAGATGGTGGCCGATATGCAGCGCCTCGATCAGGTATTGCGCGAGCTGCAGCCGGTTCTGCGAACCCTTAATGAGAAGAGCAACGCGCTGGTATTTGAAGCGAAGAATAAAAAAGATCCGCAGCCGAAGAGGGCAAAAGAATGAAAAAGTGGCTCCCGGTCATCATGGCTGTTGCGCTGAGTGCGTGCAGCAGCACGGATGAAACTATCTGGTATCAACTGCCTGCCGCCTCGCAGACGGTCACGCAGCGCGCCGCAACCGACAGTAATCGTCTGCTGTGGGTAGAACAGGTCGCCGTTCCTGATTACCTGGCTGGCAACGGCGTAGCGTACCAGACGACCGAGGTTCAATATAATATTGCCAACAGCAACCTTTGGGCCAGCCCGCTCGACCAGCAACTGCGCAACACGCTGGTGACTAACCTGACCGGGCAACTGCCTGGCTGGGTAGTCTCCGCCCAACCGCTCGGCATCGAACAGGATACGCTTAACGTCAATGTAACGGGCTTCCATGGACGTTACGACGGACGCGTTATCGTTAGCGGTGAATGGTTGCTCAACCATCAGGGGCAACTGCTTAAGCGGCCTTTCCATATTGAGCTCAAGCAGCAACAGGACGGGTATGACGCTATGGTTAAAGCATTGGGGGTCGGCTGGCAACAGGCAGCACAAAGTATTGCCAGCGAAGTATCCCGCCTGCCATAAGAATATTTAATCTGGTCTCAAGCCGCTGCGAAAACGACTTATCTGGCAGCGGCTTTTCTTTTGCCCTTAACAGGATACCTGAACATCCCGCCGCGCTTTGTACAAAGCATTTTTCTGATAGCTCACAAATATGACATTGGCGTGAATTTTGCGCGTTGACGACTCATGCTTTTGCAGGTATTGGTAAGGGGTGGTTGCACATTTTGTAATCACTGTTTTCTTTCCACCAGACTGAAAATGAGGGAAACGAGGCATGAAGAGACAAAAACGAGATCGCCTGGAACGGGCTCATCAACGCGGTTATCAAGCCGGTATGACCGGACGATCAAAAGAAATGTGTCCTTATCAGGCTTTGAATCAAAAGTCTCATTGGCTGGGAGGCTGGCGAGAAGCCATGGAGGACAGGGCCGTAATTGCCTGATCCTGTCTCTTTAGAAGGAAGAAACCTCCGCATTGCGGAGGTTTCGCTGTTCTGGGGGATTATCAGAACGAAGAAGTATCCTGGAACAGACCGACTTTCAGATCGGTTGCGTTGTAGATCAGATGACCATCAACCAGCACTTCGCCATCAGCAATACCCATTACCAGACGGCGGTTTACAACGCGTTTGAAGTGGATGCGGTAGGTAACTTTTTTCGCGCTAGGCAGTACCTGACCGGTAAATTTCACTTCACCCACGCCCAGCGCGCGACCTTTACCTTCGCCGCCGAGCCAGCCCAGATAGAAACCGACTAACTGCCACATCGCGTCGAGACCGAGGCAGCCTGGCATCACCGGATCGCCGATGAAATGGCAACCGAAGAACCACATATCCGGATTGATATCGAGTTCGGCTTCAACATAGCCTTTATCATAGTTGCCACCGGTTTCGGTCATTTTGACCACGCGGTCCATCATCAGCATATTCGGAGCCGGCAACTGCGGGCCTTTTGCGCCAAACAGTTCACCGCGACCAGAGGCAAGAAGATCTTCTTTCGTATAGGAATCGCGTTTGTCTACCATGTCTTAAATCAGCCTTATTTTAGTGAGGGACGCAGGTTAGCTAACATGTGTACGCTGAACAAGTCCGATCAGTTACGGCTGAACCAGCCTAACCAGCGCAGCGGCCACGGAAAACGGTGGCGTGCTTCCATTTGTGTAGCCTGAGCAATCCGCTCCTGAATCGTCTGTATTAATGTCGTCTTACCTTCACCATCCCACGGCAGGGTGGTAAGCAGCGGCAGCGCATCGGTAACATCATCAATAGCCCATAGCGAAAATTGCTCGTTCTTCACCGCTTCCAGCACTTCACTGTTGAGGCAAAGGTGACGTACGTTGGCAAGCGGAATAATAGCGCCCTGCTTGCCGGTAAGCCCACGCTGCTGGCACAGATTAAAGAAACCTTCAATCTTTTCATTTAACCCGCCAACAGGCTGCGCGCGACCAAACTGATCTACCGAGCCGGTAATCGCGATATGCTGATGTAACGGAACGTCCGCCAGCGCGCTTATCAGCGCACAGAGTTCAGCCATAGAGGCACTGTCGCCATCTACTTCATTGTAGGACTGTTCGAAGGTCAAAGAGGCGGAGAAGGGCATTTGCTGTTCAAGCTGCAGCTCCGCCATTAAAAACGCCTGCATGATCATCATACCCTTGGCGTGGATGTTGCCGCCAAGCTCCGCCTTGCGCTCCACATCAATAAATTCCCCGTCGCCAATATGCACCACGCAGCTAATACGCGAAGGTTCACCAAAAGCGCGAGGATGGCCCGGAAACTCAATGACCGAGAGCGCGTTAATCTGACCAACCCGCTCGCCTTCCGTTTCAACCAGAATTTGCTCAAGCAGGAGCTCATCCTGCATACGCTCCGGCAGGAAGCCTTCACGCCAGGCGCGTTGCTCAAGCATTTGCACCATCTCATCGCCGGAGAATTGGTCGCCTTCGCAATAGGGCGCAACTTCTTTCAATTGACGGGTAAGCCATAGAGGACAGAGCGGCAACGTCTCCTGATCGCCTGTATAGCGAACCGCTTCACGGATAAGCGCTTCCCATGCATCAGGCGCTGGCGAAGGAAGAGCGGCGTCGTGCGCTACGCTGCGCACCCATTGACACCAGTTCGCCATGCACTCTTCATCAGTAAGTTGCAGGTTCTCTTCGAACTCGCTATAAACGGCCAGAGAGGCGAGTTCGGGCTCCATCTCCTGAAAATCAGCAAGGGAGTCACGCTCGCCTACCAGAATGACTTTTAACTGCAGCGGCAGCGAAGGCACTGAAACAGGCAACGGGCGTGTCTCATCCGGCGAGAGCCAGTCAAAGCGCGAGTGGGTGACTATCTGCTTAAGACGAAGCCAGAGAAGGGGCTGTAACAGCAGAGTCTTAAGCGAAATAACCAGAATGCCGCCGTTCGCCTTATGGACAAGCCCCGGTTCCAGCGTAATCTCGCCATTAAACAGGCGGACGCAACCAAACAGCTGTTCGGTTTCGACCCAATCGGCAGTTATCACTTCGCCGGTGGTACAAAAGTCACCTGTCTGGTTATTGGCTGGCAGAAAGGCAATCTTATTGCTTTCAATCTGATAATGACCGCCAAAGTGCTGTTCCGGCAAGGTAAACTGACTACGTGCCGCAGCGGCGATAATTTTAAGGTAATCATGCTCTTCCGGCGCTTTAACCAGCATAAAAGAAGAAGCAGAACGAGGATGACAGAGTTGCGACAGGCCATAACAGAGACGAGACTGTAGGGTGTCGAATTCCAGTGTATTTTCCGTGTCGGATAAGGGCTGTGCAAATAGTGTCTGATATTGTTCAGTATCAGGAACCAGCGCACGCCATGAAAGTCGATTTATGGTCAAAGTTTACTTTTTTGGGTTGATGGTCAAAAGCGCGATTATACCGCAATGGCTCCGCCTGCACACGGTTAATCCCCCACTGCCTCACCATAAACGGTGACAGGTTCACGGTAGTTCAATTCATTTCAGCGAAACGAAGAAAAACTGTTATCCTGAAACAAGTTACACGGTCACCCTGAGATCGCAATGAAATATCAACAACTGGAAAATCTTGAAAGCGGCTGGAAGTGGAAATACCTGGTAAAGAAACACCGGGAAGGGGAACTTATCACTCGTTACCAGGAAGCCAGCGCGGCTCAAGAAGCGGTAAACCTTTTACTGGCGATGGAAAACGACCCTGTGCGCGTCCTTGGCTGGATAGATGAACATATTAATCCGGCGCTGCTTAACCGAATGAAGCAGACTATACGCGCACGCCGTAAGCGTCATTTTAATGCCGAACATCAGCACACCCGTAAGAAATCAATCGATCTGGAGTTTATGGTCTGGCAACGTCTGGCAGGCCTTGCGCAGCGTCGCGGTATTACGCTTTCTGAAACCATCGTACAGCTAATTGAAGATGCAGAACGCAAAGAAAAATATGAAAGTCAGATGTCGAATCTGAAGCAAGACTTACAGGCGTTGTTAGGTAAGAAATCGGAAGATTAAAAAAAGCCGAGTGCTGATAATAAAAAACCCCGCCGGAGCGGGGTTTTTTTAACGTATAACTTAAGCCTGCGGCTGAGTTACAACGTCTTTGATACCTTTAACTTCGATTTCAACGCGACGATCTGGCGCCAGGCAGTCGATCAGAGCTGCACGCGCTTTCACGTTGTCACAGGTGTTGCCGGTAACCGGGTTGGATTCGCCCATACCACGTGCGGAGATCTTGTTGGACGGGATACCTTTAGAGATCAGGTAGTCAACAACAGACTGAGCACGTTTCTCGGACAGACCCTGGTTGTAAGCGTCAGAACCGATACGGTCGGTGAAGCCCAGAACCACTACAGAACCGTCTTTCGGATCCAGGTTGCTCAGCTGGCTGTACAGCTGATCCAGCGCCTGCTGACCTTCCGGTTTCAGAGTAGATTTGTTGAAGTTGAACAGAACGTCAGACTTCAGGGTGAAGTGTTTGGTCTGTACTTCCGGAGCCGGAGCCGGAGCCGGAGCAACTACCGGAGCAGCTTCTTCCTGCTGGCCGAAACGGTAGGAAACACCTACGCTCAGCATGCCGTTGTCCGGACGAACGCCAACGGTGTTGCCGTCGCCGATGTTGTTAACCCACTGGTATTCCAGACGGGTAGCGATATCGCGGGTCATCGCCCATTCTACGCCGCCAGCGAAGACCGGAGAAACGCCGGTGTCGTGGTCGTCGCCAGCAATGCTGTTGCTGGAGTCAGCGCGCCATACCATGCCGCCCAGACGGGTGTATACGTCCAGGTTATCAGCTACCGGGTAACCCAGTTTCGCGGTCAGCTGTACGCCCTGAGCTTTGAATGCGCCGTTGATGGTGTCGCCTTTGTACGGCATACGGCCCAGCCAGTCGTAACCCATTTCGAAACCAACGTACGGGTTAACCTGGTAACCACCGAACGCACCTGCACCGAGCTGGCTCTCATGAGTCGGGCCGTCGTTGTTCAGGGAGCTGTTATACCAACCGGTATCGTGGAACTGGGACCAACCCAGCTTACCACCCGCATACCAGGTGTTATCTTTCGGTGCGGCCTGCGCTACGGTAGCGAAGCCAGCCAGTGCCACTGCAATCGCGATAGCTGTCTTTTTCATTTTTTGCGCCTCGTTATCATCCAAAAAGGCCATGAACAGATCGAAAAGTTCACGGTTAAATCCTTCACCGGGGTTATTGCTCAATATGTAACTCTACCGATATTTTCGGTTTATGAGAGCAACCCTGGCGAGGTAAAGTCTACAACGTAGTTGAAAACTTACAAGTGTGAACTCCGTCAGACACATGAAAAAAAGCGCTTGCGAACACATTTTTTAACATTTTAGGAACTTATTTAGCCGTTGAAAACACGGCTAAAACCCGTCCAGCCCGCTAATTTCGCTTCATGCTAATGACCTGGCAAGGCCTCTGTAAGGGGCAAAAAATGATGCTAAGATTAGTCTTAAATTAACTTAATGATACAAACTTGAGTGAATTTTTAACCCTGAGCGAGGTCGATGACCCTCGTGAGTCGCCAGGGTAGGGCGCATCAGAAAGCCCATTGCGTTTCCCTTTTCCGCCGCTTCTGTCAGGCGGCGATATTCATCATCGCTAAGATCGCGTGATAGCCAGCCTATCACCACGCTATAGTTTCCCGTTTCCAGCGCGCGAATCATCGAACTAATCGTCAAATGGGGATCCATCTGGCTGACCTGCATTACTTTTGTTAAAGGCAAACCCGATGCCTGAACCCACTGACGGCTCAGGCGCTGTTGCGGCGTCAGCCACAACTGCCAGCGAGACTGCTGGCCTAACTGCTGAAGCAGCGGCAATAAAACCAGTTGTGTCATCCACGGCTGGTCTTCTCGATACATCACTTCACTTATCAACCCTTTCATTTCTACGTCTGCCGTTGTGTTTGCCGTGTTAGCAGCCATCTGGCGACCATTTACTGCGCGATGTTGATGTTGAGAAAAGTACATAAGAGATCCAGCTCCGCAGGTTACTGTATGCATATACAGTACTGCCGGAAGGGACAAAGATCAACCTAAATTTCTGAAAGCGCCTCGCAATTTTGATTTGCAATCGAATGTAATGGTGACTTTAGGATTGCCGAAGAGAGATAAGTTGCATATGTTCCAGTTAGCGGAAGAACTAAGAGGGAATTTTTTCATTAGTGTTTGATATGAAAGGGATAATCATGAATAAAATTTCTAAAGATACTATCTGTAACGTACAGCGTGCGCTTTC
This sequence comes from Franconibacter pulveris DSM 19144, assembly GCA_000621185.1. GTDB lineage: Bacteria > Pseudomonadota > Gammaproteobacteria > Enterobacterales > Enterobacteriaceae > Franconibacter > Franconibacter pulveris. The sequence continues at coordinate 160,949 of KK211221.1, read as the reverse complement.
ATCTCTGGGCCAGATCCGCAGCCGTGCCTTGTTTGGCGGCTATGGCTTATCGATCGAAAACACCATGTTTGGCATGGTAGCCGATGGGGGCTTTTACCTAAGAATGAGTGTCCTTTGCGCAGAACAAAGCTGGATGCGCAATGCTGAACAGCTGACATTCACGCGTCGCGGCCGTTCAATAGCATTAAATTATTATCTTGTCGGGGACACGTTATGGAATAACCCCATCCAACTGCGAGAACAAGCCTGGATTTCTCTTGTAGGAGCACAGCATGAACGGGCGCAGCGAGAGACAGAGAGGCGATTGAAGGATTTACCTAATCTCACGCTGCAAATGGAAACGCTGCTGTGGGAGGCTGGCATCAAAAACGTTGAAATGCTGCGCGCCTGCGGAGCTAAAGAGAGCTGGTTAAGGCTACGGAAAATTAATAAGAACCTGGGACTGAAAATACTGTATGCGCTTGAAGGCGCCCTATCCGAAACGCATGAAGCGGCGCTCCCGGCGGATATTCGCCGGGAACTTAACGAGTGGTTTCAGCGTTACTCGAAACCGCTTCACTCCTGAGGTATCTGCTGCTGAAGTCGGCTTATTTCCGGCAGCAGTGAAATAAGCAGACCTATTTGCTGCAATACCAGCGGTTCTTTGCTGTCTGGACGGGGTTCAATCTGATTGATGCGCTGCGCCAGGTCATTAAGCGCGTGCTGGACTTTTACTTCATCGGCAGGCTGATGGTGCAGCGCATCATCCACATAGCAAACGGCATCATCAATCAGGGTCAGGACTTCCGTCCGTTCAAGCTTCTCACGATGCGCCCCGAGGGCTGAAATATAACTGGTAAAGGTATGGTTCAGACAGAGTAAACGAAACGCGGCATCCCGGAGTTCAGGAGTCGCTTTCGGTTCGCTCGACATGTTTGATACCACCGAAGCCAGTTCAGCATCGCGGTTGTGCGCATCACGGCGTGCGATACGGTATTCCAGGCGGTTGTCACGTCCCTGGTGATATTGTTCAAGAATGGCGTCCAGGTAACGGCAGTTAGCATTCAGGGCGCGCTCCAGCACCAGCGGGAGACGGCGGAAGCGCCAGTCAGGCCAGATAAACGTCACTGCCGCCCAGGCGATAGCGCAGCCGATCAATGTATCTACAATACGCGGAAGCGCGACCTCGAATCCCTCACCGAGCAGGTTAAAACAGAGCAGCACCAGCAGCGTAATAAACATGGTGGCATGAGCGTATTGCACGGTGCGGAAAACAAAAAACAGCACCCCTGTCACCACAATCAGCACTAATTGTCCTTCAAGCGAAGGCACAAAATAGAGAATGGGCAGGCCCAGGGCGACGCCAATCAACGTACCGATGACGCGTAATGCCAGACGGTGCCGGGTGGCGTTGTAGTTGGGCTGGCAAACAAACAGACTGGTAAGGAGGATCCAGTAGCCATGGTGCAGACCGGTCAGTTGAATAAAGGCGTAACCCACGCAGAGCACAACAGACATACGCACTGCGTGTCGAAACAGCGCCGATTCCGGCGTAAGGTTGCGGCTCAGGCGTTCGCGAATATCGCTGAACCCGTGCAGGCTGTCATCCGCCAGACGGTTTTCATTCTCGCTACCAGGTGTTTCCAGCCACTGCTCCGATTCAATAGAGGCAAGTTGCGCATCGATAGCCCTGAGGTTAGTGAGAAGAAAACCCAGCGCCTTCATTTCAGCGGCAGAAGTCCCGGACGCCTGGACGCGGTCAAGCGCTGCCTCCAGATGAGTAAAAGCCCGCTCAAAGCGAACGTCGTGCTGATAATGGGTACGCAACAGAATGGATTGCGCCAGTTGCTGGCAGGCGCGGGACTGCATTGAAAGCAAACGCTGGAAGCGAAACATGATATCGCTGTAACGAAACTTATCACGCAGCGCCTGATACTGAATATGAGATGAGCTGGCCCGTTCGTGGATATCCTGCGCCGCAAAATAGTAATGAAGCGTGCGGCGCGTTCCACGTTGTCCGCGATCGCCTCGCAGGCGGGTAAGCAGCGAGGCTTTGGTCTGGTTCAGCGTACCCACAAGCTGGCTATTCGCCATGGCGAGGTCAAGCATCGGCACCTGGCTTTCATTTTCAATATCCGGATCAAAGAAGCGGGATTTGATATCCAGATAGTGCGCCAGCTGTTCATAGCAACGCGCAAGGTTATCCTGCAGGGGACGGATAGGGAAAATCAGATGGCCTGCCAGCGTTAACAGGTTATACCAGACTGCTCCGGCCAACAGCAGCAGCGGCTGTTGGTACCAGTGCTCATAAAGCGAAACGCCGAGCATGGTATAAACGGCGGTAAGCAGTGCCCCAAAAGCGATAGTGGCGTAGCGTTGTCCAAGGCCCCCCAGCAAAATAAAACCACTGGTCGAGAGCGTTAGCCCCAACGCGAACAGCCATGGCCAGGGAAAAAGCAGTTCCACTGAAGCGGAGGCGATAAAAAAGCTAATCAGCGTAATAATCAAATTGCGCAAGCGACCGGTCAGCCGATCGTCGAGATCGGTGAGCGCAGCGGCCACCACGCCAAGCGTTAGCGGAATCGTCAGCTTAACCTCGCCCAGCCACCACGGCAGGGCCGCCGTACCGCTAAGCGCAATAAAGATGCGCATGTTATAAAGCCAGACGCTATTCCAGGTATAGCGGCGAAGCAGGGGGCTCAACATAATGGCAACCGATCCTTACTTCGACTGAAAATGGCGATAAGCGTTAGTTTCACGGGCCGCCTGAGCCGTTTCTACGGAAACCACGCGACGCCCGACTGGCCAGAGCGCAATGGCGGCAATTTTGAAATTCGCAATGCCCAGCGGAATGCCAATCACCGTAAGGCACTGGGCGATGCCGGTCGTGATATGCAGCAGGCAGAGCCACCAGCCAAACAGCACCAGCCAGACAACGTTCAGCAGCGTACCACCTGCATTCAGCACAGCGCTTTTACCTTCCGGACGCAGTTCATCCACATGAATCGCTTCATTACCGTAAGGCACCAGCGACAGCTTGGTTATTTCCCAACAGGAGCGAGTAAGCGGCAGCGTAATAACCAGCACCATGCTTACTACCGTCGCCAGCAGCCAGGAGAGCGTTGTGAGAAAACCACCCAATACAAAATTAAGAATATTAAGAACAGTACGCATAGGACCTCTGTGTGCGTGCCGAAAGAAAATCAATAACCACAGCAATTGTAACGCGTTTTGGGTCTGGAGCGTCATATCCGCGGAGGGTAAACTGCATGCACTCTAAAAGTCTCTCTGGCAGCCTCATGGAACTGAAAGCAACTTCTCTGGGAAAACGTCTCGCTCAGCACCCTTACGATCGGGTGGAAATTCTCTCCGCAGGGGTCAAAGTTTCCGGCGATCGGCATGAATACTTGCTGCCTTTTAACCAGCTATTAGCCATTAACTGCAAACGCGGTCTGGTATGGGGCGAGCTGGAGTTCGTATTGCCGGACAATAAAGTGGTGCGATTGCATGGCACCGAGTGGAGCGATACGCAGCGCTTTTATCATCATTTACAAGCGCTCTGGCAACAGTGGAGCGACGAGATGAGCGAAGTGGCGGCGGGCGTGCTTCAGGCAGAGCTTACGCGCATCGCGGCGCAGACGGGTGAAGAAAAATGGCTGCGGCGCAAGGAAGTGGAAGGCGTGCAACAACGCATTCGCGACGCTTTTAGCGCTTTGCCATTGCCGCTGTCGCGTCTGGAAGAGTTCGATAACTGCCGCGATCTCTGGCGTCAGTGCCAGGCCTGGTTAACAAATATAGACGCCGCGCGGCTGGCGCATAACCAGTCTTATACGGAAAAGATGCTTGAAAAATACGCTGATTTCTTCGCAAGCGTCGAAAGCGCGCCGCTTAACCCTTCACAGGCGCGCGCGGTAGTGAATGGCGAAACGTCGCTGCTTGTGCTGGCGGGCGCTGGCAGCGGTAAAACTTCGGTGCTGGTGGCCCGGGCAGGCTGGCTGATGGCGCGCGGCGAAGCGCTGCCTGAGCAGATTTTGCTGCTGGCGTTCGGGCGTAAAGCGGCGCAGGAGATGGATGAGCGCATCCGGGAGCGGCTGCATACCGAAGAGATTAGCGCCCGTACCTTCCACGCGCTGGCGCTGCACATTATCCAGCAGGGGAGTAAAAAAGCGCCAAAGGTCAGCGAGCTTGAGAACGACGCTGAAGCGCGTCATGCGCTGTTGATTGACGCCTGGCGTGAGCAGTGCCAGCAGAAAAAAGCGCAGGCGAAAGGCTGGCGGCTATGGCTTGAAGAGGAGCTGGAGTGGGAACTGCCGGAGGGCGATTTCTGGCAGGACGATCGTCTCGCAAAGCGGCTCGCGGGCAGGCTTGACCGTTGGCTTGGGTTAATGCGTATGCATGGCGGCTCGCAGGCGGAGATGATTGCGGATGCCGACGAAGCGGTGCGCGATGGCTTCCAGAAGCGCGTAAAACTGATGGCGCCATTGCTAAAGGCATGGAAAGCCGCCCTGAAAGCGGAGGGCGCAGTCGACTTCTCAGGGTTGATTCATCAGGCTATCAACGTGCTGGAGAAAGGCCGCTTTATTAGCCCATGGAAGCACATACTGGTGGATGAGTTTCAGGATATCTCTCCCCAGCGCGCGGCGCTGCTGGCGGCGTTGCGTCGTCAAAATTCCGGCACCTCGCTTTTCGCCGTAGGCGATGACTGGCAGGCTATTTACCGCTTCAGCGGAGCGGAGTTGCTGCTGACGACATCTTTCGCTCATCATTTTGGCGAAGGGGACAATTGCGCTCTTGACACCACCTATCGCTTCAACCAGCGTATTGGCGAAATCGCCAATCGTTTTGTGCAGCAAAACCCACATCAACTGGCGAAACCGCTGAACAGTTTGACCCCGGGAGATAAAAAAGCGGTAACGCTGCTGCCGCAAAATATGCTCGAAGCGCTGCTGGATAAGCTGAGCGGTTTTGTGAAACCGCACGAGCGGGTGCTGGTGCTGGCGCGCTATCACCATCTGCGCCCGGCGGAACTGGATAAAGCGGCGACGCGCTGGCCTAAGCTGCCGCTTGAGTTTATGACGATTCACGCCAGCAAAGGCCAACAGGCGGATTACGTGATTATCGTTGGTTTGCAGGAAGGGCGAGAGGGGTTCCCGGCGCCTGCGCGCGAATCAGTCATGGAACAGGCGCTGTTGCCGCAGCCGGAAGATTTCCCTGATGCCGAGGAGCGGCGCCTGCTTTATGTTGCGTTAACCCGGGCGCGTCATCGCGTCTGGCTGCTTTATGATAAAGAGGCGCCATCTTGTTTCGTCGACGAATTGCATCAGCTCGGCGTACCGATGGCGCGAAAACCGTAATTTATTTCAGGCGCTCGGCGAGGTAGCGCGCGTAATCCGGAATCTGGATCGCCACGCTATTGCGAAAGTCGGGCGACTGAATAATAAAATCGGCCGTGGAGACGTTAGTGGCGACCGGGATATTCCAGACGGTGGCCAGCCGCAGCAGCGCTTTGACGTCCGGGTCGTGCGGTACGGCGTTAAGCGGGTCCCAGAAGAAAATCAGTACGTCGATTTTCCCTTCGGAAATCATGGCCCCAACCTGCTGGTCGCCGCCCATCGGGCCGCTCAACATGGCGTTCACATTAAGCCCGGTAGCGCGCTGGATAAGGTTGCCGGTAGTGCCTGTCGCATAGAGCGTGTGATGTTCGAGGATCGCTTTGTGTTGCTCAACCCACTTCATCAGCGTCGATTTGCAGTGATCGTGCGCCACCAGCGCGATGTGCTTCTCGGCGGCGATAGTGCGTGTGGTTAATTCCATAGCGGTTTCCAGAAAGTAAGAATGGCTACAGCTTACTGAAAGTGGCCAGGGCTGCAAGCGAAGCGCAGCAAAAAGCCGCCGCTATGTGACGGAAATCAGGAGGAGGGTTGCTGTTTCGCCCACTCCATAAAGCGGGAGCGGGTGGTCGCATCCGCCTGCTGATACCAGTATTTCAGGCGCTGCTCGGTCAGCGTTTGCGAATGCGAAACCGGCGCGTCAAGCTCAGAGACGCCTGAAAGCAGCGTACTGTCGTCCGCAACCATGCTGACGAAGCGCGGCATGGCGGCGGCTTTACCTGAACGGTTATAACGGCGGACATCACGTTCATAATTGAGCCCGTTAGCGGAATCGGTAACCGGCAGAACATCAAGCTTAATGGGAATATCATTAGCCGAGCCGTCCAGAAGTTGCAGCTGCGGCGCGGTATCAAAACGCTGGCTCTCCCGTTCGGTTTCAATTCGCGGCAGGCTAAAGTTAACCTGGCTTACGTCGCGCGTATCGAAACTGACAATCAGAGCGGGAGAAATCCACAGCCGCTGTTCATGAGAAGAGGTATGCACCGTTTTTTCCAGGCGAAACACCAGCTGGTGCGGCCCATTATCCATTTCAAGGCTGTCGGCGCCTCGCAAAAGCGAGCCTGAGACTTTCTTGCCGTCCAGTACCAGCAGATCCACATCGCCTGAAAGGTGAAGCGTGGTGGCATAGCCTGAAGCCGGTATCCACACCGTAAAAAGGAATGCCGCGATCAGGCCAAATCTCATGGTTAACTCCTGTTCATACCCGTGCCTTTGTTGCCTTAAGATGTGTCAAATTTTTACAGAAATAACGCTTCATAACCTATACAGCCTGAAGAGAAAAAGCCCTCATGCATCCGTATGGGAATGATGGAGAGAAGGGCGTCTTTGGCATACACTTGCTCTATTATCCGAGGGGGAGGGGAATATGAAAGAGGCTGATATTGCAGGTATTTTGAAAAACACCCAGACCATCGCGCTGGTGGGGGCGAGCGACAAACCCGACCGTCCAAGCTATCGCGTCATGGCCTACCTGCTTGACCAGGGTTATCACGTCATCCCGGTTTCGCCGAAAGTGGCGGGCAAGACGCTGCTGGGCCAGCAAGGCTACGGCACGCTGGCGGAGATCCCGGAAAAGGTCGATATGGTGGACGTATTCCGTAATTCGGAAGCAGCATGGGGGGTTGCGCAAGAGGCGATAGCGATAGGGGCGAAAACCCTCTGGCTCCAGCTTGGCGTGATTAACGAACAGGCGGCGGTGCTGGCGCGCGACGCCGGGCTTAATGTCGTGATGGACCGCTGCCCGGCGATTGAAATTCCCCGTCTGGGGCTGGCGAAATAACAAAAAACCCGGCTTTGCCGGGTTTTTACTTAGTTGCGCAATCGCGGCGCCTGAAGCTGCTGGCGTATGGTTCGCGCCAGTTCATCCAGCGAAGGCTGCTCGGGATGTTCAGCCTGAGTTTCGCTGCTTAACTGGGCTTCGGCAAGATAAGTATGAACGGGCTGGCCGTCATCATCTTCCATTACCACATGGTACCAGGGGGCGGCGCGAAGGTCGGCGTTAACGGCCAGTTCATCCGCTGTGGGTTCATCAAGAGAGTATTCAGGATCAATATCCACCACTACCCCGAGATAACCCAGCAGAGAATGACGGACCTGCTGACCGATACCGAATTTGCTGGCTATCATAGTCCCCTCCCGGAAAACGTTACTCCGCACAGATATGCGGGCAACTTTTTCTCTTTCAAGTTACATGACGCGACAGGCAAACCCTTTCAGATAAAGCCCTTCCGGGTAGCTCGCCAACACGGGATGGTCAGCGGCCTGACGGAACTGCTCTATAAATTGTACATCACGACCAGCATCTGTTGCGGCATCGGCGATGATTTTCTGAAATAAATCGGTGGTCATCAGGCCTGAGCAAGAGAAAGTCAGCAGCACGCCACCCGGGTTAAGCAGTTGAATAGCCAGCATATTAATATCTTTATAGCCGCGGCAGGCGCCCATCAGCTGGCTCTTGTTTTCCACAAACTTAGGCGGGTCCATAACAATAACGTCGAATTTCTCGCCCTGGTCGCGATATTTGCGCAGCAGTTTGAAAACATCGTCACGCTGGAACTCCGCTTTGCTGAGGTCAAGGCCATTCAGTTCAACGTTTTGCCGGGCGACATCCAGCGCCTCTTGCGAAGTATCTACGCTTATTACCTGGCTGCAGCCGCCCATTAGCGCGGACACCGCAAAGCCGCCGGTATAAGAGAAACAGTTCAGCACGCGCTTATCGGCCACGTAGCGGCGGGTCGCAAAGCGGCTGTCGCGCTGGTCAAGATAATACCCCGTCTTGTGTCCGCGCTGGATGTCCACCAGCAACTTCATGCCATGCTCCTCAATCGGCAACAGCGCTGGCGGCAGGTCGCCGCTGACCGGGCCTTGCGCTAATTCCAGCCCCTCTTTTTTACGTACCGCCACATCGGAGCGATCGTAAATTGAACACTGAGGATAGAGCGCCTGCAGCGCGGAAACCAGCGCCGGGCGTTGATATTCGGCGCCGGCGGAAAGCAACTGCAGCACCAGGAAGTTGCCAAAACGGTCAATAGTGACGCCTGGCATGCCGTCCGATTCGCCGGCAATCAGGCGATAGCTGTCGAGACCATCGCGCTCCGCCAGCCAGTCGCGCCACTGCTGCGCCTGCTGAAGGCGACGGGTAAAGAAGGCGATATCGATAGTTTCGTCGCGATCGAACGTCCAGACGCGGGCGCGGATCTGCGAAGCCGGGGACAAGGCGCCGCGCGCCAGCCATTTACCCTGATGGTCGACGATATCGACCGTTTCACCGGCAGAGGCTTTGCCTTCAAGACGCGCGACGGCGCCGGAAAAGACCCAGGGGTGGCGGCGCAGCAGAGATTTCTCGCGCCCTTTGGCTAACACTAAACGTACACTCATAATTTGCTATGCTGCTCTGTAAAGAAAATGGGCGACATTCTCCTGACTCTGGCCGGGAAATGCAATTAAGCCCGCCAGTTTAAGGAGAGAGGATATGTCGACAGTATGCACTATTGCCTGGGTTCACGGCCTCGTTCAGGGCGTTGGCTTTCGCTACAGCACGCAGCATGAGGCGCAGCGGCTGGGGTTAACCGGTTATGCCCGTAATCTGGACGACGGCACCGTTGAGGTGGTCGCCTGCGGCGAAGCGGAAAAAGTGGAACAACTCATCGCCTGGCTGAAGGCGGGCGGGCCGCGCAGCGCCCGGGTGGAAAAAGTGTTGACCGAGCCGCATCAGCCCGGCCGCGAATGGACCAACTTCGGCATTCGCTATTAAATACACTTCACGGGTTTAGGCAGGCCGGCGATTTTGGTCGCCTGCTTAGCCGGGCCTTTCGGGAACAAACGGTAAAGGTAGCGGCTGTTGCCTTTCTCTTCGCCAAACTTATTGGCCATCGCCTTTACCAGCATGCGGATAGCCGGTGAAGTATTAAACTCCAGATAAAATTCGCGCACGAAGCGCACCACTTCCCAGTGCTCTGGCGACAGGGCGATGCCCTCTTTTTCGGCGATGACTTCCGCCAGCCCTTCGCTCCAGTGAGTGGTCTCTTTCAGATAGCCTTCGCTATCGGTCTCTATTTCTTTGCCTTCAAACGTCAACATACATTCCGGACCCGTTCGTCAAACGGCGTGCAGTGTAGCAAATTTTCCGCCCGCCAAAAACAAAGCCCCGCGAAGTGCGGGGCCAGGTTAGAGAGTCAGTGACGCTTAATCGCGGCTGGCGAAGCCCAGAATGCTGAGCAGGCTGACGAAAATGTTATAAAGCGAAACGTACAGGCTGACCGTTGCGCGGATATAGTTGGTTTCGCCGCCATGAATGATATTGCTGGTCTCAAACAAGATGGCGCCAGATGAGATCAGAATAAACACCGCGCTGATAGCCAGATGCAGCGCCGGCAGCTGCAGGAAAATATTCGCCAGCATGCCGATAAGCACCACCACCACGCCCGCCATCAGCATGCCGCCGAGGAAGGACATATCCTTGCGCGTGGTCAGTACGTAAGCCGAGCAGGCGAAAAACACCAGCGCGGTGCCGCCCAGCGCCAGGGCAATCACATCTCCCATACCTGCTGAAAGATAAGTATTCAGCACAGGACCGAGGATATAACCGAGGAAGCCGGTGAAGGCGAACGCGGCCAGAATGCCGGTGGGTTTATTCGCCAGGCGGTAAGTCAGGAACATCAAACCATACATCCCGACCAGCGTCAGGATAAGCCCTGGCGAGGGCAGCATCAGCACCGTACTGGCGGTGGCGGTAATGGCGGAGAACGCCAGCGTCAGGCTTAAAAGGAAATAAGTATTGCGCAGCACTTTATGAGTACTGAGCAGCGACTGTCTGTCGCGAGCAGAGGTAATTATGCGATCCATGAGTCATTCTCACATTGCAGGGAATCAGTGGTTGAGCATAGAGCCAGAAGGCCCGGCGGCAAAAGCGGGTTTACCCATCTTTACTCAGTTTTATCCGAATAAAAACAAGCGTTTTACAGCCGCAAAAACGCTTACGCCTGGCGGAAGTCAACTACCAATAAATAATCAGATCTCCCTCTTATAGGTGACTGAAAATTATTGCTTTCGCTGCTATGCGCAACTAAGAGTGTTAACGACCCCTTATTCAAACAAAAGGTGCGTAAAACATAATGAATCAACACTCACGATTGATGGCTTTACTTGCGGCGGGGATCGCCGCTGCCTGTTCCGGCGCTTATGCCGCCACCGTGCCGCAGGGCGCTGCGCTGGCGCAAAAGCAGGAGCTGGTGCGTAATAATGGCAGTGAACCCGCCTCGCTGGATCCGCATAAAGTGGAAAGCGATGTGGAGTTCAATATCATCAGCGATGTATTTGAAGGGCTGGTGGCGGTAAAGCGCGACGGTTCTATTGAACCGCGGCTAGCGGAAAAGTGGGACAACCAGAACAACACCGTCTGGACATTTCATCTGCGAAAAGGCATTACCTGGTCTGACGGTGAGCCGATGACGGCGGAGGATATCGTCTGGAGCTGGCAACGACTCGTCGACCCGAAAACGGTCTCTCCTTATGCCAGCTATCCGGCGAACATGAATATTGAAAACGCGGCGGATATCGCTAATGGCAAAAAGCCTCCGTCGTCGCTTGGCGTAAAGGCGCTGGATGATAACACCGTGCAGGTGACGCTGACCCAGCCCACCGCGGCGTTTCTTTCCATGCTTGCTCACCCCTCGCTGGTGCCGATTGATAAAACTGCGGTACAGCGCTTCGGCGATAAATGGGCGCGGCCGGAGCATTTTGTCGGCAGCGGCGCTTATAAAGTGGTTGACTGGGTCGTCAATGAAAAAGTGGTAGGGGAGCGTAACAAGCGCTACTGGGATGATGCCCACACCGTCATCAATAAAGTCACTTGGTTGCCCATCTCTTCGGAAACCGCCGACGTTAACCGCTATAAAGCGGGTGAAATTGATATCACCAACACCATTCCCATTAACCAGTTCGCCCAGCTAAAGAAAACGCTGCCGGAAGAGGTGCACGTCTCGCCGCTGCTCGCTACCTACTATTACGAATTCAACACTTCGCGCCCGCCGTTTAACGACGCCCGCGTACGCCGCGCGCTCAATATGGCGCTGGATAAAGACATTATCGCCGATAAGGTGCTGGCCCAGGGACAGCGTCCCGCCTGGGTGCTGAGCCAGCCGGAGATCGGCGGCGCCAAAATCGCACCGCCGGACTACGCCAGTTGGCCGCGAGAGAAACGCATTGCCGAGGCGAAAAAGCTGCTGGAGGCGGCGGGCTTCAACGCTCAGCACCCGTTACAGTTCAACCTGCTCTATAACACGATGGAATCGCACCAGCGCATCGCCATCGCCGCAAGCTCTATGTGGCAGAAAAACCTGGGCGTGAAGGTGAAGCTGCAAAACCAGGAGTGGAAAACCATGCTCGATACCAAGCACACCGGTAATTTTGAGGTGGTGCGCTACTCCTGGAACGCGGATTACGATGATGCCTCCACCTTTCTGAATAACTTCCGCACCGGCGATAGTCAGAATACCTCCCGCTTTAGCAACGCGGATTATGACAACGCGCTCGCGAATGCGGCGAAAGCGGCCGATGCGGCAGAGCGCGGCAAATACTATCAGCAGGCGGAAACCATTCTGGCTGAGGAAGCGCCCGCCATTCCGCTCTACCACTATGTGCGCACGCATCTGGTCAAACCCTGGGTCGGCGGGTTTTATTCGAACAACCTTGGGTATTTCTATACCAAAGACATGTACATCCTGAAGCATTAAGGCTGCAGGCCTCGTCACGGGGCCTGATTTTTTTGCTGTAAAGTTGTTCACTTTGTTGTTATTTCAGGCGAATAAGGTTTTTTTGTCTGTTTTTGCGGCAAACGAACGCATTCGGGCTTTACAGGCCGCATGGGGATGTTTATAGTTCGCGTCATTGCGGAAGTGTGGCCGAGCGGTTGAAGGCACCGGTCTTGAAAACCGGCGACCCGAAAGGGTTCCAGAGTTCGAATCTCTGCGCTTCCGCCATCAAATTTAAGGGGATGCCGAAAGGCATCCCCTTTTTCGTTATGGAGACTCTGTATCCATTGCCTCCCCGCTGTATTGTCGTTTCCCGTGGCGCTGGCGCTGCGTGCGACAAATCGGCCGTCTTAAAAACGGGCCTTATAAACAAAAGCCCGATGTTTTTAGCTCTCTGTAAAAATGCCGGTAAGCTTATGCGAGAGCGTTACCGGCATTCATAACAGAAAATCGTTTTGATTTATAAGCTGGCCTGCTGTTTCACCAGACTTAACGTTTGTGATTCTGTCACGCTGTTAACCATACGGATATCCATCTGCGGGTACGGAATATCAATATTATTTTCGTCCAGCGCTTCTTTAATGTTTTCCAGCAAATCGTAATAGGTGCTCCAGTAATCGCCGTTCCGCACCCAGACGCGAACAAAAAAGTTTAGCGAGGAGGCGCCTAATTCACCCAGTCGCACAGTGATATCCCGGTTTTTATCCACGCGCGTATCGGCTTTAATCACTGCCGTAATAACAGACTTCACATCGGCGATACGATTCTGATAGCCCACGCCAATGACTAAATCGATACGACGGAAGGGATGCCGGGAATAGTTAACAATGCTGTCGGCGATGATCTTGCCGTTGGGGATGACCACTTCTTTACTGTCGGCAGTCAGCAACGTGGTGGAGAAAATATGCACTTTTTCAACCGTCCCTGCTACCGAGCCAATCTGCACATGTTCGCCGGCGCGGAAGGGACGCAGCGAAACCAGCAGCACTCCGGCGGCAAAGTTGGAAAGCGACCCCTGAAGCGCCAGCCCCACCGCCAGGCCAGCTGCGCCAATCACGGCGATAATCGATGAGGTTTCAATGCCCAGGCGGCCCAGCGCCGCCACCACGGCGAATGCGAGGGTAATGTAGCGAACCAGCGCGGTAAAAAAATGGACGACGGTAATATCAACCCGGCGGCGGACTAAGAGCTTTTCCAGCCCGCTGGCCAGTAATCGGGAAAGCATTTTCCCGATAAAAAGTAAAATAAAAGCAGCGATAATGTTCCAGCCAAACTGGAAAAGCACATTGCTGTGGCCTTTAAGCCATTCCAGCGCGGCGTGAATCTGTGGGAATAGAATAAAATTACTCATGGACGTCCCTGAAAATATCTATTTTGCCAGTGGGTTTACCTGAAGCGCTCTTCGTCGTCTTCAGGCGCTGCGAATACTAGCGCTTATTTCTCTGTGTACAAACTCTGTTTTTGTAATAAAAAAAGAGAACGATTTATTATTTATATAAATAATAAATAAACATAAGTGTAGCGAATAAATAATTAACCTATTCCGATAAATCCCTTCGCTGAGGGCAGGTTCGCCCGTTATGTTTAGCCTCTGCCATTAGTAAAGTGATTTAATCCGCTGCTATTAAATCTTGTCAGTCTGGCAGGGTAACTCACGGCCTACAGCGCCGCGTTTTTATTAAGGATTGAACTAACATGTCGCTGGTATTACCTAAGTACGACCTCCCACGCATTATTTTCGGCTGCCTTGCGGTGCTTTGCATGCTGGCGGCCAGCCTCTGGCTGCTGCACCCTTTTTTAATCAGCCTGGTCTGGGCGGGGCTGGTGGTTATCGCTACCTGGCCTGTGATGCTTCGTATTCAGGCATGGCTCGGGCGGCGTCGTTCGCTTGCCGTGCTGGTGATGTCGCTACTGTTGGTTGCGCTGTTTGTTATACCGCTGCTGTTTATGGCGAGCAGCCTGATGGATATCAGCGCCCGGCTCAGCCAGTGGCTCGACTCAGATAAGCTTCCCTTGTTAATAAGCGGCGATTTTCTGCACAACGTGCCGTTTGTCGGCGCGCGGCTTTACGCGCGATGGCAGGCGGTGGTGGCCGATCGCGGACATACGCTTATTACCCAGCTCCAGCCATGGCTGCGCCATGCGGCGCTCGTATTGCTTACGCAACTGGGCCATCTCGGGCAACTTATTATTAACGGCATTATCATGCTGGCGCTCAGCGCCTTGCTTTATATGAATGGAGAGACGGCGGCGGGAGCAATGAGCCGTTTTGCCCGCCGCCTCGCAGGCCAGCGCGGCGATATCGCGGTGACGCTGGCAGGGCAGACCATTCGGGCGGTGGCCTCCGGCATTGTCGTAACGGCGGTTTGCCAGTCAGTGCTTGGCGGCGTCGGGCTGGCGCTGTGCGGCATTCCTGGCGCGCTGCTATTCACCGTCGTGATTTTTATTCTTTGCCTTGCGCAGTTAGGCCCGATAATCATCATGCTGCCGGCAACAGCCTGGCTCTACTGGCAGGGTGAAGCAGGCTGGGCGACGCTGCTGCTGGTCTGGAGCCTTGCGGTAGGCAGTATGGATAATATCTTGCGTCCACTGTTGATTCGTCGCGGCGCCGATGTGCCGATGATGCTGATTCTCGGCGGCGTTATTGGCGGGTTGCTCACTTTCGGCATCGTTGGTCTGTTTATTGGCCCGGCGGTGCTGGCGGTTTCATGGCGTCTGCTGGTTATCTGGGTGAATGAACTGGAAACGCCAGTTCACGCCGCAGAAGATTAACCGCCAAAATTACGCCACCGGTGATCCCGGTGGCGGTCCTGATTAACGTACATAGCGTGGCGCGGGTATGCCGGTACCAACGGCGGAAAAAACCGCCAGGCGCGCTTCTTCGTAACGCTGCCACAACGCTTCGTCATGCAGCGGCGGAATGGTAATCGCTTCGCCAGCGTCGAACCCCGCCAGCGCCGCATCCACCAGATCTTCTGTTTTCATCACCGAACCCGCGGGCAGGTGGCCTACCGAAACGCCGGAAATCTCCCAGATTTCCGTGGCCGTAGCCGCAGGCAACACCGCCTGCAGGCGCACGCCGGTACCTGCAAATTCAGCCTGCAAGCCACGGGTGAAATTAAGCACATAACCTTTGGTGCCGCTGTAAAGCGCGCTGGTGTCGCGAGCATGGAGCGCCAGCACCGAGGCGATATTGATAATGGCGCCGCGATCCTGCGCGTTAAAGCGCGTCAGCGCCGCCAGCGTCAGCCGGGTCAGAGCCGTAATATTCAGCGTAATAATGTCCTGGTGCGTCTGCGCGCTGCTGGCGAGAAAAGAGCCCATCTGCGCGGTTCCGGCGTTGTTCACCAGCAAAGAAATCGCCGGGGTGTCGCGCAGCGTCGCTTCCACCGTTTGAATATCGCTTTCCTGCGTCAGGTCTGCGCGAAGCGTTTTAACCTCTACGCCATAAGTTTGCTGTAGCCGCGCGGCCAGCTCGTGCAGGCGTTCTTCCCGACGTGCGACCAGCAGTAAATCATAACCCCGGGCGGCAAGGCGGTCGGCATAAACGGCGCCAATGCCCGAAGAGGCGCCGGTAATCAGTGCGGTGGGACGGGATGCTGTCATGATACTCTCCTGAAATAGGTTTCATTATAAAACTAAATGCATCCTGGCTTAAGAGGTTTAATAATGCAACCAAATTGGGCGATATTTTTGTGTTTTGCCTGAAGAGAGACAGGGGAAAGGTATCGCCTGAAAATTCAGGCGATGGTCGTGGCGTCAGGAAGCAGCGGCTGCACCTCGTCGGGGGTAAGCTCCCGGCCATCTTCGGCCAGCAGTTGCAGGGGGCGCAGCGGGCGCTGGTGAGTGCTGTCTACCAGTACGCTGCCTTTTTCGCACCCCTCAAACAGAAACTCATTGCCCCATTGCGAAAGCGCCACCAGCACGGTTTGCAGCGCTCGGCCTCTTTCGGTAAGCACATACTCTTGCCAGGCGGAGCCGTCTGAAGCGGGGCGCATCTCAAGTATGCCTTCCTCGACAAGCTGGCGCAGGCGCACCGTCAGCATATTTTTCGCGATACCGAGGCTTTTCTGAAATTCGCCAAAGCGGGTCAGGCCGCGCAGGGCGTCGCGAACAATTAACAGCGACCACCAGTCGCCAATGATGTCAAGCGAACGCGCTACCGGACACCGGCTGTCCTCTAAGCTTTTACGTTTCATAAACAGACCCTGGGGAAAAATGATGGTTTTATTATAAAACCGGGAAAGGGCTTATAGAACCCTGGGCGAAAAAAAACCTGCCCGCAGGCAGGTTAACATTATCAGGGAATCCACTTATGTCATGCGTACCGGGAGTAGTAAGTACACGTAAGAAGTGTAGTTTTTCCCTTAGCGCGCAAATCATCTTTAAGAATTGTCTCAGCGCAGCGCCTCAGGCTTTACCACGCCGCAGTTGTAATCCGTCGCCAGAAACTCCAGTACCGCGCCGACGTTCGCTGGCGACAGGCGAAGCAGCTGCGGATAAAAGGGGTGGCGGTGAATAAAATCGATAAAGCGATGCGCGGGTTGCAGCGTGGCTTCGCGTAATTCGCTAATGCGTTGCGGCCCTGTCAGGCTACACACCGCCATTTGATAATCGGGCTGGGAAAAGCAGCGCCAGACATCGTTCCAGATAATGCTGGAGGTGACGATGTCGGAGCGAAAAGGCCGCTGCGGCGCTCTTGTTCCCTTTTCATGCACAAAAGCGATGTGACAATGTCCGCTGGTGACGTCATCCCGGTTCGCCATCAGGCAGCCGCCATAAAGAAAACACTCATGCTCTATATAATGCTGAACATACAAAACGGCGTTTTGCGTTAACGACTTTACTATTTCAAAGTGGCGATAAGCGGCCAGCACGGGTTTGACGATAGCCCCCGCATCGTTACTTTTTAGCCGCGCAGCGCCATAGCGGGCATCGAAAAAAAGGGCGCGCCGGCCCATTAGACGATCTTTTGCGAAGATCCTCGCAACCGGCTCTTGCGAAACCAGCAACTCTTCCTCATTGGCGCTGTAGCGGTACTCGAAAGGGATGGGGGCGGAGCGCAGCGCATAATTGGTCGTGAGGGCTATCACTCTGTCGCTTTTTTTCTCCACGGTCACGATGACGTAAAGACGATTTGGCGAGCCGTTAAAATTAATGCTGAAGGTCGCGGTGGCAAACGTCGCCTCCAGCGTAAAAGGGCGCGCCAGGAAGGGGCTGACCCGGGCAGTAAAAGCCAGCTGCTGTAAATCACGTCCTGTGGCTTTAGGGCTAAACCCGGGGCGTTCATGCAGCGGCTGACCGGCGCGAATCATATCGGCGAGTTGCGAAAGGTGAGGCGCAACGCGAAGGCGTTCATAAAAGACAAAGGTTTTGCGGCAGCCTGCGCAGCGCACGCGCTGTTGACCGTTTCCCGCATAGCCGTTGCGGGCTAATCCGTCGCGTTTACCGCAGTATGGACAAGCCCATACCACGCCGTGATAGCCCCGGTTAGTCTGGGCTTTAAAAGCATTAAAAGCCGCTGCGCTGATAACAGGAAAATGAAATCCGCAGGCCTGACAAAGAATATTCTCTCCGCGCTGCGCATAAGAGGGGCTGTTCAGTACGCCAAAATTCCGACAGCCAAAAGTTTTGCAGGAGTTAACGTCGGTATAGCGAAAGATATCGGCGGCGGCGGTCATCGTTTACTCACTCAGGTAATCAGCGTTTTCAATTCAGCCGGCGAGCGTCCGTTTTCCCACAGGGATTTTAGCATCAGCATATAGGGCGTGATGTAGTGGAAAAAGGCTTTATAACCGGCGCAGAAATAGTTGATATTCTGTTCGCCCGCAGCAGAGCGCAGGATGCGATGTTTCGGGCAACCGCCATAGCAGGCAAACGTGAAAGGGCAATCACGGCAGCCGCTGGCCATAGTCAGGCTTTTCGCGCGGGCAAAGTCCTGATTCGCGCTACTGTCGCGCATTTCCGCTATGGAAGCGGTGTGGATATTGCCAAGCTTGTAGCGCGGCCAGACATAATGGTCGCATTGATAAACGTCGCCGTTCATTTCCATCGCCAGCGCGCTGCCGCAACGCTCGGCAAAGACGCAAATCTGCGCAGGCAGACCGCACCAGGCGGCGAAGGCCTGATCAAAAAGCTGAATGCTTATCTCGCCGATATCCCGACGGATCCAGCTGTAAAAGATCGTTTTTAAAAAAACGCCGAATTCAGCGCCGGGAACCGACCAGGGCGCGATAACCGCTTCGCCCTGGTAATCGGGCGGAACCAGCCCCTCATCTTCCCCGGCGGGGTAGTGACGCTCCAGTAAGGGGATGAATTGCATATCGCGGCTGCCTACCTGTTTGAGGTAGTCATAAACGCGCAGCGGATGATGCACATTGATATTGTTTACGACAGTCAAAGTATTAAATTCGATGTCATGTTTCGCCAGCAGGCGAATAGCGTTTTCCACCTGCTCATGCGTCGGTTTTCCTGCGCGGGTTTTTCGCCAGGCGTCGTGCAGTTCAGCATCGCCATCAATTGAAATACCGATAAGAAATTGATGCTTGTGTAAAAAACGGCACCACGCTTCATTTATCAACATGCCGTTAGTCTGCAGGGTATTAATGATTCGCTTTCCGCAGGCGTATTTTTCCTGTAAGGCCACGGCGCGCTGATAGAAGTCGATGCCGGCAAGCGTCGGTTCGCCGCCTTGCCAGGCAAAGACGACTTCTTCCGTCTGCTGCGCTTTAATATGCTGTTCGATAAATATTTCAAGCGTAGCGTCGTCCATCCGCTTTTGTTGACGGCCAGGGTAAAGCTGCGCCTTTTCCAGATAAAAGCAGTAGTCGCATCCAAGATTACAGGCCGCGCCCGTCGGTTTGGCCATAACATGACAGCTTTTCTTTATCACGATATTCATCCATCGCAAGAAATAATCAGCGCCTTTTCCACAGCCATAAAGCCGCAGAGCAGGCGCTACGTGAACAGATGGGGTATCAGTTCCAGTCTACGGGTTCCGGTTTTTCGCCACGGGCGCGCATTAACGAATCGTTATCGATGTCATTTTTATAGCGCGTGAAGTCAGCCACCAGCTGTTTCTCAAGCGCCGGCTGTTTGCCAAGCTGGTTGTTTACCTCGCCGGCATCGGCTTTCAGGTTATAAAGATATTTGGGCTTAGCGTTACGGTCGAAAATCATCTTCCAGTCGCCTTCACGTATCGCCCACATATCGGTCGGGTCATCCTGATAGGGCATGTCGATGGTCCAGATAAGCGGCTTGTGACGGGTGAGCGGCTTCTCCTCCAGCACCGGCTTGATGGACTCCCCGTCGATAGCGCGGTCGGTGGGCAGCGAGAAGTGCAGCATATCCGCAAGCGTCGGCAGAATATCCAGCCCGGTTACTGGCGTATCGGAGACCGCACCCGCTTTGATATGAGTGCCATATTTGATAATGGCCGGAACCCGGATGCCGCCTTCCCAGAGATTATCTTTCCGACCGCGCAGTCCGTTAGTTTCGCCCGCCATATTCAGCTCATACCACTTACGCGCTTCGCGGGTGACCGGGCCATTGTCGCTGGTAAAGAGAATAATGGTGTTGTCCTCTTCGCCCATGGCTTTCACTTTATCCAGCACTTTGCCGACCTGTTCGTCGAGGTAACTGATATTGGCGTAATATTCGCCTGCGCCGCGCCAGGGTTTATCCGCCCAGTCGGCATAGAACAGATCCTGATGCTGCCGTTCATAATCCGACATGTAGTCTTTATACATATCAAGGTACTTTTGCGGCGAGGCGAGGGGGGTATGCACCTCGGTAAAAGCGACGTATAAGAAAAACGGTTTCTTCTCTTTGCGGCTGTCGAGCCAGTGGATGGCCTCGCTGCTGACCAGCTCGCCGCTAATCTGGTTTACCGTGCCGATGGGTTTGCCATTACGGTAAAAACCGTTGGGATAAACCACGCCATAACGCGGACGCTCTTTTACTTTATCCAGATCGCTTGTGACGAAACCGGCGGCGTTCACCAGCGAATAATCAAAGCCCATATCTTTGGCCTGCGGCTGATCGGTGCGGTTGGCGCCCGCATTGAGATGGAGCTTGCCCATCATCGCCGTGTCGTAACCCTGCTCTTTTAAATAACTGGCGATGGTTTTTTCATTACGGCCCAGCGCCACGTTTTTACCGCCCGAGGGGATCCAGGAGCGTATGCCGGTACGAAACGGCGTGCGTCCTGTTAATAAGCCCGCGCGCGAGGGGGAGCAGAGCGGCGCCGGAGCATAATATTCCGTAAAGCGCATCCCTTCCTGCGCCAGCCTGTCAATATTAGGCGTTTTCACGATGGGGTGACCATAAGCGCCCAGGTCGCCATAACCGAGGTCGTCCGCCATGATGATAATAACGTTAGGTTGTTTAGCCGGTTTGTCAGATAACGTGGCCGGAGAGGTTTGCGCCATCGCGCTGCTCGCCAGTAACAGGCTGACCAGGCTTGCCAGCATTCGCTTTTGCATGTTGATGTCCTTATTGTGGAAAAATCAAAACTCGTAACCCAGCATGTAGATCATCTGATCGCCAAAACCGTCGTAGCCCAATTTGTTTTTGAAATAGCGCCAGGTCACGCTGGCCTTAAGGTGCGGATAAAATTTCCAGGCCAGAGTCAGGCCGCCGTTAATGCCGTTCGCGCCGTGCTGCTGTTCGGCATAGGCGTCATTGCGATCGAACTCAAATTCATGCCAGTCAGACAAAACAAAAGATTGATCCCAGAGTTTGAAAAAATAAGCGGTGGTCCAGCCTGCCACGTAGCCATTGCGGCCGCTGGCGCTGCGACCGCCGAGCCGCTGTGATTTATAATCTGAAGACTGGTTATGGAAAGCGATATAAGGTTTAAAGAACCCCCATTTGCCGCTCCAGCCCAGGTAACCCAGCCCGTACATCATGTCGAGATCGTCTCCCCAGGTATTATCAAACTGGCCGTAAACTTTCCCCATCAGGCTATAGTCAGAATTGAACAGACGAATATGCGTTTGCGCCGATAAAACATAGTTCTGTCCGGCGATATTATGATTAAGGACGTTATTTTCGTAAAAGGAATAAAATTCGCCTTTATTAAAGATAGCGCCGAAATCGGCGGTTAATTTCCAGACTTCGCCCCGGTGTGTATTTTCAAAGCCGCTGTTCCAGTTCGCATATCCCGCATTCGCCGAGCCATAAGCATTTTTAAGCTCCAGATCCAGCGCCTGCGTTTGCGCGCTGAACAGTAAAGTCACTGCAGAGGTAATAAGCGAAAGAACGCCGGCGCGCTTGTACTGCGCGTTTGTCAAACTCATAGATAATTTCCTTATTATAGTGGTTCTGGCCGCGTTGATAATATAGAGCGGTTCTGGCTCCGTTTGTGATAATAATCACACGCTAAAAGGGGCGCTGACCTATAAGCGACAGAGTGACAAAAAGTGTGGATATTCCACTTCTATCTCATTGAGTTATTAAGAACAGTAAATATAAATCAGCGTTAAATTTTCACCGTGCGGGCATTTTATAGCCGCGAATGAGGTTTATTTTGCCATCTTCGACGGTGCGTTTTGCGGGGGGATTAACAGTTTGACTTATTGGGTGACGTAATATTTTTGCAGGTGCTTTTAAAAGCAATTTTTAATAAGCGTTGAGAGGAGAGGGAAAAATATTGATTCACTCATGTTGAAAATAAAAAGCCAACACCGGGGCCAGCTGGTCTGGTTTCTATGAAAAGACAACTATGCCGTATATATTCTTTATTAAGGATCGTATTATGACGCTACACAGCACCGCTTTGCCGCTTCCTCGCCCGCCCATTAATCAGGGCATTGATACCACTAACAGTATTGTGATGAAGCATAACGAAATTTATTCTTCGCTATTCACTGACATTAACGCGACCCATACTCAGAGTAATGCCATCCTTACCCTGAACCCCTACGGCACCGCGCCATTAAGCCTTTATATTGGCTTATGGTCAGAAAAGGCAGAAACGCTATATATTTCCGTGACTGACCAAAACGAGCGCGCGCCCGTGCTGACTTTTACGCAGCAGGTGGCGGTGGGAGCGAACCTTATCCCTGTCGCCGGTCTGCTGGCGGATAACATTAATCTCATCACGCTGGTTTCTTCGGCTGGCTCCACCACATGGCGAGTGCTTACCGAACCGTTGCCGCCGACAGATGCGCAGGATCCCGCCGGGCATAACCTCTTTCCTCAGGTTACGCTGAAAGTCCCGGCGAGCGATCCCGCCACGCTTGCGCAGGGGCTGTATTTTATTTCGTGTTTTGATCGTAATAATATCGCACTCGATTACCAGGCGAATGTTCGCTGGTTTACGACCAAGGATATGCCGTCAAATAATTTGCTGCGCATCGCTAACGGTAATTTTTTATCTTCCGCTATCGCGCAGGATAACTATTTGCAAATGTATGAGTTCGATATGATGGGCCGCGTGCATACCATGTATGTGCTTGATAATGCGCTGCATCATTCATTATGGCAACGGTCTGACGGTTCGCTGGTGGGCGCGTCTGAATATGCCCCGGGCACGCGGCCGGATGGCGATACCACTATTGAAGATGGCGTGTCGATAATCGATCTGCGCACCGGTCTTGAAACACACTATTACGACATGACGAAAGTCCTCGATCGCACCCGTCCATGCCGTCCTTCTAACCCGCCTTCAGCGGACGGAAGCGTAGACTGGCTGCATGTGAATCAGTGCTATATCAATGAGACCAACAATATTCTGGTCACCTCAGGACGTAATCAAAGCGCCATCTTTGGCCTCGAAGTGGAAACCGGTCAACTGCGTTTTATTATGTCCACCCATGAGGCCTGGTCTGCGGATTATCAGCCTTACTTGCTGACGCCCGTCGATGCATCAGGGGCGCCGCTTTACGATTTCAGCCAGCCGGAAGAGATTAAAAAAGCGAATCTGGAATTCTGGAACTGGGGACAGCACAACGTGCTGGAGATCCCTAACAACACGCCTGGCATTATCGATATCTCCATTTTTAATAATGGCAACTATCTCTCAAGAGATGATGCACAGAGCATTGCGCCATGGAATAACCAAAGCCGGGTAGGGCATTACCGTATCGATTTAATAAAGATGACGGTTCAGAAGCTCAACGAATATTTTTCCGGTCCGGAAGGCTACAGCAGCTTATGCGGCGCGAAACAGCTGATGCCTAATGGCAACCTGGTCGTTTGTTACGGCGGGGCGACGTTCGACGCCACCGGTTTGACCTTAACCTGCGATCCGGGCTATAGCGATGTCGATTACCAGAGCTGGGATGGAAGCGCGGAAGGCAAGCTGCCTTTACGCGAGCTTACCGCGCAGGGCGAGGTTTTACTTGAGATAACCATCGGCTCGGGCCTTGCCAGACGCAGAGAGGACGATCCCTCAATGTACCGTTACAACATTACCTGTTTCCGCGCCTATAAATTGCCGCTGTTTGGCTAAAAATAAGAAAGGAATGCGTTTATAAAACAGAAAACGGGGCCGTCGGGCCCCGTTTTTCTCTGCGCCAGCCGTGTCGCATCCGGCGCATAGTGTGGCTTAACCTTTTGCCATACCAGCAAAAGGGCGCATTACACGTTTTTACGCTCGATAGTCTGTTCACCCCAGAAGAGCGCGTCGGCGTCGGTTTTTTTGAAAGCCCGAATCAGCACTTCATCGCTGCCTTCTTCCCAGATTTTCTCGGCCATTTTTTCATCGTAATCCGCTACCTCAAAGATCGCCTCGGCGATTTCCGGGGAGGTATTACGCAGGCTGGCCCATTCTCCTACGTGGTGAGCTTTCGACTCTTGTGTTGGCATAGTTTCCTCCTGTGCTGAATCAGCTTTTCAGTTTTACGGTAACGCCGGCCACATACTCGCCCTGGTAGCGGGCGATGGCCAGCTCTTCCGGGCTTGGCTGACGCGAACCGTCGCCGCCTGCGATAGTCGTGGCGCCATAAGGCGTGCCGCCGCGCACCGCGGAAATATCAAACAGTTCCTGGGCCCCGTAACCGATGGGCACAATTACCATCCCATGATGTGCAAGCGTAGTCCATGTGGAGGTAATCGTCTGTTCCTGGCCGCCGCCGGTGCCGGTGGAGCTAAACACGCTGGCTACCTTCCCGTAGAGCGCGCCAGAAGCCCAAAGTCCGCCGGTCTGGTCAAAGAAGGTGCGCATCTGGCCGGACATATTGCCGAAACGGGTAGGCGTGCCGATGATAATGGCGTCGTAATCCGCCAGCTCCTGCGGCGTGGCTACCGGTGCGTTCTGCGCTTTCCCACCCGCTTTCGCGAACAGGTCTGGCGGCATGGTCTCCGGTACGCGCTTGATGGTCACTTCCACGCCTTCCACTTTTTCTGCGCCTTCCGCTACCGCATGCGCCATGGTCTCAATGTGTCCGTACATTGAGTAATAAAGCACCAGTACTTTAACCATTGACCTGACTCCTTAAGTTTTAAGGCTTTTTTTACGGGGAACCGTCAGCAGCGTTATCGCTGCGCTCTAGTAAAGATAAGCGCTGATGGGCGGAGTGCCAAGGTAGCAAACCAATTAATTGATTTTTAAGAAAATATAACGTTTGTTTGCTTTGTTATATTTAGAAACATGTCAAAATAATTACGTTTTGTTAATCATAAGAATGGCTTATAGATGGAAGCGGCAAAAATTCCGCCGTTTGGTCAATTTGATGTTGCAGAATATTACCGTTTCCCGACCAAACGCGACTGCTGCACTAAGCTTCAGATCACGCGGCAATGATAAAAGGTTTCGACCTGTTGCCGCCAGGTGAAAGGATCCTCTTTTACTGAATGCAGTATGATGTCTAATGATTTCACATATCTGGAGGTCAGAAATGGCAAACCATCGTGGTGGTTCAGGTAATTTCGCAGAAGATCGTGAAAGAGCATCAGAAGCAGGTCGTAAAGGTGGCCAGCACAGCGGCGGGAACTTCAAAAATGACCCGCAGCGCGCATCTGAAGCTGGGAAAAAAGGGGGCAAAAATAGTCATGGCGGTGGCCGCAGCAGCAACAGCTAATGACTATTCAAGCAATTAGCCGCGATATCTGACGATTAATGGTTGATAGCTGCCCCAACGCCGCCGGGTTCGCCCGGCGGCTGTTTTTTTATTTATCGCTTATTTTGGGAATGTCTGGCTCACGGTGGGTTCCTGCGGCGTGATATCCACTGCGAGGACAGTCGGCGGGCGCCGGCTTAAAATCGCGTTAAGTAAAATCGCCCCGAACGTCGCCGTTCCAATGCCGCCAAGCGTAAAGTCGCCTACCCTCAGCGCAAAATCCCCGGCGCCCAGCACCAGCGTGACCGCCACCATAATCAAATTGCCGTTCTGGCTTAAATCCACGCGATGCTGCACCCAAATGCGCGCGCCCGCGACGGCAATCAACCCAAACACCACTATCGACGCGCCGCCAATCACCGGACCGGGAATGGTATGAATCAGCGCGCCGAATTTAGGCGAAAAGCCCAGCAGCATGGCGATGACGGAAGCGGCGACAAACACCAGCGTCGAGTAAACTTTTGTCACCGCCATCACGCCGATATTTTCCGCATAGGTGGTCACGCCGCTGCCGCCCACTGCACCGGAAAGCATTGTCGCCAGCCCGTCGCCGACAAACGCCCGTCCAATGTACGGGTCCATATTCCGCCCGGTCATTCCCGCTACCGCTTTCAGGTGGCCGAGGTTTTCCGCCACCAGGATCACGGCAACGGGCGCGATAAGCATTACCGCCTGGCCGCTAAACGTGGGGGCGGTAAAGTGCGGAAGGCCAAACCACGCGGCCTGCGCGACCGGTGAAAAATCCACCGGTTTACCGAGTCCGAGACCGTTGGTCAGCACGGCGTAAAGGGTCCAGGCCAGAATCAGGCCGATTAAAATCAGCAGACGTTGCACCATGCCCCGGGTAAAAACCGCCACCAGACCAATACAGAGCACGGTCATCACCGCCATCCAGCTGTCGAAACTGCTGGCGGAGACGCTTTTCACCGCGATGGGGGCGAGATTTAAGCCAATCGCCATCACCACGGCGCCGGTCACCACCGGCGGCATCAGCCGTTCAATCCAGCGGGTGCCCGATTTCATCACCACAAAACCAATCAGCGTATAAAGCAGGCCGCAGGCGATAACCCCGCCCAGCGCCACGCTGAGGTTGGGGTTCAGCCCCTGGCCGCTAAAGCCGGTCACGGCGATCACCACGCCGACAAACGCAGCGCTCGAACCAAGGTAGCTTGGCACGCGACCGCCGGTCACCAGAAAGAAAAGCAGCGTGCCGATGCCGGAAAGCAGGATAGCGAGGTTCGGGTCAAGCCCCATCAGCAGCGGCATCAGCACCGTGGCGCCGAACATCGCCACCGCATGCTGAACGCCCATGACCACCGTCTGACCGAGTGGGAGCGTTTCGTCCGGGGCCACCACTTCACCCGCTGTATGTTTACGCCATTGAGGAAACCAGGTGTGTGACATGTGAAACTCCTGCGCAGAAGAGGGCGGCTAACAGGCGGGCCGCATCAGTTGGTGGTAACCCCGGTCAAACCACACCAGGCCGTGGGTGTCGTCGTTACGTGCTATTTCCATCACTTCGCAAAACAGAATGTCGTGTGTGCCGACGCTGACGGTCTGGCTTATCCGGCAGTCAAAGGAGACCACGGCGCCTTCAAGCCGCGGGCAGCCGGTGACGCCATAGCGCCACTCGGCGGCGGTAAAGCGCTCCGCCATCGGCGTTTTGCCGCCGAAAAGGTTGGAGAGCGACTCGTGTCCGGCGGCGAGGGTATTAACGCAAAGCTGGCGGTTTTCGCTAAAGACAGGCCATACCGAGGCGGCGCGGTTCAGGCAGACCAGCAGCGTCGGAGGGCTGTCCGTTACGCTGCAAACGGCGGAGGCGGTAAAGCCCGCCATGCCCGCCGGACCATCGGTAGTAATGATGTTGACGGCGGCGCCGAGGCGCGCCATGGCATCGCGAAACTGTTGTTGGCTTGGCACCGACATGACGTTCTCCTATAAAAGCGCGCAGGCATCGTTGAAAGCGAGGCGCGGCAGGCGCGGGTAAACCCGGCTGGCATCGCCGTAGCCAATATTGATCAGCAGATTGCTTTTCCAGGTCATGCCTGCGAAAAACTCCGCGTCTACCTTATCGCGATCAAAGCCGGACATTGGCCCGCAGTCCAGCCCCAGCGCCCGGCAGGCCATTATCAGATAAGCCGCCTGCAGCGAGCTGTTGCGAAATGCCGTCTCTTCGGCAAGCGCCGTGCTTGAGGTAAACCACGAGCGGGCGTCGCCATGGGGGAAAAGCTCAGGTAGTTTGTCGTAAAACTGCGTATCCCAGGCAACCACAACGGTGACCGGAGCAGACAGCGTTTTCTCAAGGTTGCCGGAAGAGAGCGCGGGCTTAAGCCGGGCCTTGCCTTCCGGGGTGCGGATAAACAGAAACCGCCCCGGCGAGCAGTTCGCGG
The DNA here is from genome assembly GCA_000621185.1 of Franconibacter pulveris DSM 19144. Classification (GTDB taxonomy): domain Bacteria; phylum Pseudomonadota; class Gammaproteobacteria; order Enterobacterales; family Enterobacteriaceae; genus Franconibacter; species Franconibacter pulveris. The sequence continues at coordinate 133,374 of KK211221.1, read as the reverse complement.
AGGTGGGCGCCATCCGCGCCAGCGCATAAATCTCCTGCAATTGTTCGTCGCTGACCCGCCTCTCCAGCCAGGCGTTATGGGTACGTGCCTGGGTAAAAAGGGTATCCAGCGCGCTCAGGTTTACGGCTTCACTCATACAGTTTCCTTAGCGACAGGCGGCATCGTCAGGGTCGCCGCCAGAAAGGTTTTTACCAGCTCGTTAAACGCGCCGCTGGCGGTGACGTTGCAGGCGTGCGCTCCCCAGGGCAGCACCTCCAGGCGGCTGTCGGGCAGCGCGTCATGGAGCGCCGCCGAGCAGTTCCAGGGCACCAGCAGGTCATCGCGGGCGCAGATAAGCAGCACGGGCTGGGCAATCGCCTGCGCCGTCTGGCTGAAGTCGGCGGCTTTCAGCGCCGCCAGCCTGCGTTGCAGGTTTTCCGCGCCCTGAAAATGGGCGTTATGCAGCGCTTCTTCCGCTTCCAGGCGCGGCTGGTTGGCCGCCATCCAGTCAGCCGGGTAGAGAAACAGCGGCTGCGCCTCAAGGTACGCCGCCGCGCCGCACTCCCGTAAAAGCCGTTCACGCACCGCAAAACAGCGGCGGGTATGCGGATTAAGACGCAGCCAGCCGTTGATGATGACAAGCGTCGCGACGGCCTGCGGATAATCCAGGGCGAGCTGCATGCCAATATGCCCGCCAAGCGCATGGCCCATGACCCCAAAGCGGGTAATGCCATGGGCGAGCAGCGCGTCATGCAACTCGCGCGCCATATCCGCCATGCTGTAGCCTTCCGGCAGTGTTGCCGGGTTATTGCCGGTGCCACGCTGATCGTACAGCACCAGCTGATAGTGGGGCTCAAGCGCGGCGCGCTGGGGCAGCCAGTAGCCGCCCGCGCCGCCCAGTCCCGCTATCAGAACCAGCACCGGCGCGTCGGGATAAGGCGCCGGGGTAAGGGTCAGGTTCATGGCTTACCCCTGCTTACCGATGTGCGCAACCGTCGCTATCTCCACCAGCGCGTCGGGTTTCACCAGCCCGCACTGAATGCAGAAGCGCGCAGGCTTATCGCCCGGGAAAAACTCGGCGTAAACCTCGTTAATCGCGGCGTAGTTTTTCCAGTCGGTAATAAAGATCGAGTTGAACGTCACGTCCTCCATCGTCCCGCCCGCGGTTTCGATAACGCTCCGTATCGTCTCCAGCACGTGACGGGTTTGCGCCTTTGGGTCGCCGGGATAAACCACGTTATTGAGCTTGTCGAACGGCAGCGTGCCGGAGACATAAACCACGCCGTCAGCCAGCGTGCCTGGCACAAAAGGGGCGATGGGCGTTGTCGTGCCCGGCGGAATAATGACCTGTTTTGGCATGATGGCTCCTTATGCGATACGGGCGAGGGCAGCGGGGGCGAGCGTGTCGCAGAAGGTAGCGACGTCGCTGACCCAGCCAAAAAACGTTTCAATGTTGAACAGCGCCGCCTGCTGGGCGAACGCCGGGCCCGCCTGGTGGGTGGCGTCGCTCAGCACCACGCCGAAGTACTCCAGGAAAAAGCCGTCGCGCAGCGTCGATTCCACGCACACGTTAGTGGCGATGCCGGTAAACACCAGGTGGCGGATCCCCCGGCTGCGCAGGATGCTGTCGAGCGGCGTGTTGAAAAAGCCGCTGTAGCGCGGTTTCGGCAGCACGATGTCGCCCGGCTGCGGCTTCAGCTCGTCCACGAGTTCATAATCCCAGCCGCCTTTTGCGAGCAGCTTGCCCTGCAGTTCCGGGCGGCTGCGCATCGTTTTCAGCGCGTTAGACTTGTGCCAGTTGGGCGAGCCGGGGCCGCCTGCTTCTACATAGTCGCTGTCCCAGCCGTTCTGGAACCAGATGATGGTCATGCCCGCCTTGCGCGCAGCGGCCACCGCGACATTGATTTTTTCGATAACCGGTTGCGTGGCGGAAACGTCAAACCCGGCGAGATCCAGATAACCGCCCTGGCTTGCGTAGGCGTTTTGCATATCCACCACAATCAGCGCGCTCTGTTCCGGCGTGAATTCGATAGCTTCCGGGCGAGCTTTCAGCGTCAGGCTTTTCATTACGCCACCTCCCTGGTGATTTGCGGAATATGGGCGCGGCATTGCATCAGCGGCTGGATGCGTTCGCCGAAGGTCTCCACGCCGGTCAGGAAATCATCAAACGTCAGCAGCACGCCTTGCGCGCCCGGCACCGTCGCCACTTCATCCAGCAGCCGCGCTACGGTTGCGTAAGAGCCCACCAGCGTGCCCATGTTGATATTGACGGCCGACGTCGGGTCCGCCATCTGGCGCACGTTGGTATCGGCGCCGGAGCGGGTATCTTTCTGGCTCTGCTCGGTAAGCCACGCCAGCGCCTCTTCATCCGCGCCCGCTTTGTAATGCTCCCATTTGGCGCGCGCCGCGTCGTCGGTTTCGTCGGCAATCACCATAAACAGCACGTAAGAGCCGACCTCGCGCCCGGCTTTTTCCGCCGCCGCTTTCATCCGCGCCGCCGTTGGCGCGAACGCGGTGGGGGTGTTAACCCCTTTGCCGAAGCAAAAGTTGTAATCGGCGTGCGCAGCGGAGAACGCCATGCCCGCATCGCTCTGACCCGCGCAAATCACCTTCATCGGTTTTTGCGGCTGCGGGCTGACGCGGCAGTCGTTCATGGTGAAAAAATCGCCTTTGAAATCACTTTTGCCCGTGCCCCACAGGTCGCGAAGCACCTGCACATATTCGGTGAGGTAGTCGTAGCGGCGGGAGAAGTAGTCATCTCCCGGCCAGAGGCCCATTTGCTCATACTCTGGTTTTTGCCAGCCGGTGACGAGGTTCACGCCGAAGCGCCCGCCGGAGATAGAGTCGATAGTCGAGGCCATGCGCGCCACGATGGCGGGCGGCAGGGTAAGGGTGGCGGCGGTGGCGTAAATCTCAATGCGCGAGGTGACCGCCGCAAGCCCGGCCATCAGGGTGAAGGACTCCAGGTTATGATCCCAGAACTCGGTTTTGCCGCCAAAGCCGCGCAGCTTAATCATCGACAAGGCGAAATCGAAATGGTACTGCTCCGCTTTTTGCACAATCGCCTTGTTTAACTCAAACGTCGGCATGTACTGGGGAGCGTGGGTGGAAATCAGCCAGCCGTTGTTGCCGATAGGAACAAACACACCAATTTTCATCGCGAACCTCATCAAAGTCGGAAAGGGATCTCGCGCGGCGCTGCGTCCTGCATTTTCCGTTAAGCCTCGCTCGAAAGAGGTAGTGCAAGGGGTATGCCAGCTTTAAAAGCTTCATTGTTATCAATACGTTGCTCATTTGTTGAAAATTTAACCGTAAAAAAGTGGACTAAACGGTCAAAAAGGCTGCACAGAAAACAGGCAGCGCTGCGCGATGAGGGTGCAGGCGGCGGGGGGCTTTTGCTATGCTTGAGGCAAAACGCAAAGGAGAGAGCGCATGGCGCAAGGCGCGGTTAAAGAGGTGGGCAGGCGCTCAAAAGCGGTAGCGGCGAAAAAGCAGGCGATTCTGGCCGCAGGGCTCGACTATTTCTCACGGTTCGGCATTCATGGCACCAGCCTTGAGCAGGTGGCTGAAAAAGCGGACGTTTCTAAAACCAATCTTCTCTATTACTACCCGTCGAAAGAGGCGCTCTACGTCGCGGTGCTTAAACAGATCCTGGATATCTGGCTGGCGCCGCTGAAGGCGTTTCGCGCCGACCTGCAACCGCTGGCGGCGATAGGCGAGTACATTCGCCTGAAGCTTGAAGTCTCCCGCGATCACCCGCAGGCCTCGAAGCTCTTTTGCCTGGAAATGCTGCAGGGCGCGCCGCTTTTAATGGCGGAGCTTTCCGGCGATCTGAAAAGCCTGGTGGATGAGAAATCGGCGATTATCGCAGGCTGGGTGGCGAGCGGCAAAATCGGCCCGGTGGACCCGCATCATCTGATCTTTATGATCTGGGCCAGCACGCAGCACTACGCCGATTTCGCCACCCAGGTGGAAGCGGTGACGGGAAAGACGTTGCAGGATGAGGCCTTCTTTCGCCAGACCGTGGAAAACGTACAGCGAATGGTGATAGAAGGCATCCGTCCGCGTTAAGGGGCTGGCGGCAGCGGGCAACTCACGTCGCCTTCTTCGCACTGGGTTAACGACTCGAGAAACGCGGCGCGCTCGCGGGTTTTATCCGCCAGGCACTGGCTCTCTATCATCGGCTGCACGTTGCCGCCGTTGGCGCCCGAGCTGACAAAGGCGCAGTCGGCGTCGCGCACGTTAAGCCAGGCGCTCTGCGCTTTTTTCAGCAAGTCGCGCTGCGCAACGCTTGCGCGGTCCATCACTTTCTTATAGCTGGCGTTCATGGCGGTATCCGCCTGCTGGTAGTCCGCGGCGGCGCAAACGTTGAGATCCGTCTGGGTGGTCGCCTTTTCGCAATTGTCGGCAAGCGCCGGGGCGCTCAGCAAGGCAAGCAGGTAGAGCGGGAGTCGTTTCATGGGGTCTCTCCATAAAAAAGGCTCCTGAAACAGGAGCCTTGCTAGCGTAGCCAGTTCTTAGCCGATTGTCATCAGGCTGGCGTTGCCGCCCGCCGCCGCGGTGTTGACGCTAAGCGAGCGTTCCACCCACAGCCGCTCCAGCAGCAGGTTAGTTTCCCCGCGCTCGAAGCCCTGCACCGACACAATCGCCCCCTCGCGGCCCGCTACCTGTTCGCACAGCGTACGCAGCTGGTCGGAATCGCCATGGTAGATAACCGCGTCGAAACGCTGGCCCATCAGCTGGTCCGGCTTCGCAAAGTCGATAACCTGCTGCACCGCGCCGGGCAGCTGTTTCGCGAGTTCGCGATGCAGCTTGTCGTCCGGCCACAGAGCACGGCTGCCTGCGCTGGTCGCCGCTGCCAGCTGGACAAGCGCGTCCTGCTCGTTATCCGCCACGCACAGCACGCGCTCGCGCGGCAGCAGCGTCCAGGTGTTGCGCTCGCCTGTCGGCCCCGGCAGTACGCGCTGCGCGCCGGTCTGCGAAAGCTCGGCGTATTTCTCGCACAGCGCTTTAAAGTCCGGGCGTCCCGCCGCCCACTGGGTGAGCGCCTGATGCGGCTGCGTCAGCGCGTTTTTAAGCTGCGTGTCTACCGGATATACCGCATCCTGACGGTTGAAGGTGGTCAGCGCCGCGTGCGGCGGACGGTTCGCCAGCAGGCGGTAGAGGTAAAGCGGACCGCCCGCTTTCGGGCCGGTGCCGGAAAGCCCCTCGCCGCCAAACGGCTGCACGCCCACCACCGCGCCAACCATATTGCGGTTAACGTAGAGGTTGCCGACTTTCGCCGCGCCCGTTACCTGGGCGATAGTTTCATCAATGCGGGTATGCACGCCGAGCGTCAGGCCGTAACCTGCGCGGTTGATCTGCTCAATCAGCCCGTCGAGATTGTTGCGGCTGTAGCGCACCACGTGCAGCACCGGGCCGAAAATCTCTTTTTGCAGCTCGTCAAAGCTTTCCAGTTCGATAAGCGTCGGCATAACAAACGTGCCGGCCTGCCATTCGCGCGCATCAACGCTGTTTTCACGCACCGCCTGGAAGACGTTGCGGCCTTTGGCGCGCATCGCCTGAATATGGCGGTCGATATTGGCTTTCGCTTCAGCGTCGATAACCGGGCCGACGTCGGTGGAGAGGCGGCCTGGGTTGCCCATGCGGCACTCCGCCATGGCGCCTTTGAGCATCGTCAGCGTGTGATCGGCAATATCTTCCTGCAGACAGAGCACGCGCAGGGCGGAGCAGCGCTGGCCAGCGCTGTCGAACGCGGAAGCGACCACATCCACCACCACCTGTTCGGTCAGGGCGGAGGAGTCAACAATCATCGCGTTCAGCCCGCCGGTTTCCGCAATCAGCGGCGTCGGACGGCCCTGCGGGTCAAGGCGGGTGGCGATGTTGCGTTGCAGGAGGGTTGCCACTTCCGTTGAGCCGGTAAACATCACGGCGCGTACGCGCTCATCGCCAGTCAGCTTCGCACCGACCGTTTCGCCGCGCCCAGGCAGCAGTTGCAGCACGCCCGCCGGTACGCCCGCTTCCAGCAAGATATTCACGCCCTGAGCGGCAATCAGCGGCGTTTGCTCCGCCGGTTTCGCCAGCACGCTGTTGCCAGCGGCGAGAGCGGCGGCAATCTGGCCGGTAAAGATAGCGAGCGGGAAGTTCCATGGGCTGATGCAGACCACCGGGCCGAGCGGGCGATGGGTTTCGTTATCGAAATCGTCGCGCACCTGGCCTGCGTAGTAATAGAGGAAATCCACCGCCTCGCGCACTTCCGCGATGGCGTTGCTGAAGGTTTTGCCCGCTTCGCGCACCAGGATGCCGATAAGCGTCTGCATCTGGTCTTCCATCAGCACGGCGGCGCGCTCAAGAATGGCGGCGCGCTCCTGCGGCGGGGTGGCGAACCAGATTGGCGCGCTGTTCACGGCGTTGTCCAGCGCCTGCGAGACTTCCGCGTCGGTGGCTTCACGCACGTAGCCGACGATATCTTTCGGCTCCGCCGGGTTAATCACCGGCGTCAGCTCGCCTGCTTCCACCGCGGTTTCCAGTACCGGCAGCGCCTGCCATTTGTGCGCGGCGCTGTTAAGCAGCGCGGAGGAGAGCGAAGCCAGACGGTGTTCGTTTGAGAGATCAAGCCCCGTCGAGTTAATGCGGCCTTCGCCGTAGAGATTGTGCGGCAGCGGGATTTTCGGGTGCGGCAGGCCCGCTTTCCCCTCCTGCGCCGCCAGTTTTTCCACCGCGGCGACCGGGTCCGCCACCAGCTCATCCAGCGGCAGCGTGGTATCGGCGATGCGGTTGACGAACGAAGTGTTGGCGCCGTTTTCCAGCAGACGACGCACCAGATAGGCGAGCAGGGTTTCATGCGTGCCTACCGGAGCATAAATACGGCACGGCCGGTTCAGCTTGCCGTCCGCCACTTTCCCCACCACCTGCTCGTAGAGCGGCTCGCCCATGCCGTGCAGGCACTGGAATTCATACTGGCCGGGGTAGTAGTTCTGGCCCGCCAGGTTATAAATCGCCGCCAGCGTATGGGCGTTATGGGTCGCGAACTGCGGATAAATAAGGTTCGGCACCGCCAGCAGCTTTTTCGCGCAGGCGAGGTAGGAGATATCGGTGTAAACCTTGCGGGTGTAAACCGGGTAGCCTTCAAGGCCTTCCATCTGGGCGCGTTTGATTTCGCTGTCCCAGTAAGCGCCTTTCACCAGACGGATCATCAGGCGACGGCGGCTGCGGGTAGCGAGATCGATTAAGTAATCAATCACAAACGGGCAGCGCTTCTGGTACGCCTGAATAACGAACCCGATGCCGTTCCAGCCCGCCAGCTCTGGCTCGAAGCAGAGTTTTTCCAGCAGGTCGAGGGAGATCTCCAGGCGGTCCGCCTCTTCGGCGTCGATGTTAATGCCGATGTCATACTGGCGCGCCAGCAGGGTGAGCGACTTCAGGCGCGGGTAAAGTTCTTCCATGACGCGGTCATACTGCGCGCGGCTGTAGCGCGGGTGCAGCGCCGAAAGCTTAATGGAGATGCCCGGGCCTTCATAAATGCCGCGGCCGTTAGAGGCTTTACCGATGGCGTGGATCGCCTGCTGGTAAGAGACCATGTAAGCCTGCGCATCGGCGGCGGTCAGCGCCGCTTCGCCGAGCATATCGTAAGAGTAGCGGAATCCTTTTTCTTCGAGCTTGCGGGCGTTGGCCAGCGCCTCGGCGATGGTTTCGCCGGTCACGAACTGCTCGCCCATCAGGCGCATCGCCATGTCCACGCCTTTGCGGATAAGCGGCTCGCCGCTCTTGCCGATGATGCGGTTGAGCGAGCGCGACAGGCTGGCTTCGTTATGGGTGGAGACCAGACGACCCGTAAAGAGCAGCCCCCAGGTGGCGGCGTTAACAAACAGCGAAGGGCTGCGGCCAATGTGAGACTGCCAGTTGCCGTTGCTGATTTTGTCGCGGATCAGCGCGTCGCGGGTCGCTTTATCAGGAATACGCAGCAGCGCCTCGGCAAGGCACATCAGCGCCACCCCTTCCTGAGAAGAGAGCGAGAACTCCTGCAGCAGGCTCTGCACCATGCCCGCGCGCCCGGAAGCGGTCTTCTGGTTGCGCAGCTTCTCTGCAAGCTTATAAGCGAGTTGATGCGTCTGCTCCGCCACCGGCGCAGGCAGGCGCGCTTGTTCTAGCAGCATTGGCACGGCGTCCGTTTCCGCACGGCGGTAAGCGCCGGTGATGGCGGCGCGGTTGACCGACTGCGGCAGGATCTGCTCGGCGAATTCCAGGAAGGGCTGATGCGTCTCTTCCGGTTGGACGATGTTTTCTTCGCTCTCATTGGCCGCCCCCGCCAGCAGGGCAGGCAGCTCCGGCAGCGTATCGTCGCTTTCGAGTCGTTCAAGATAATTGAAAATAGCCTGCTTAATCAGCCAGTGCGGCGTGCGGTCTATTTTGGTTGCGGCGGCTTTGATGCGCTCACGGGTGGCATCATCCAGCTTGACCCCCATGGTAGTGGTGCCCATGCCTTTAGCTCCTGTTTTCTTCGCGTTTTTCTCTGCGGTTAACGTTATCCGGCACTATCCATCATGTTGCAACTTTGTGCAACCATGTTAAATGTGACTTCGCCAGCAAGCTCAAAAATGAATGAAATGTTAAATATGAAATTGCTATGACCGCTCAGACGTCACCCCGCTATAAGCTGATATTCCGGGCCTGGTTAACATTTTTTCGTGGTGCAACCGCTAAAAGCGTGAGCGAGTGCAACCTCCTGCAAAATGGCATTTTTAGCAGAGATGTAATTGTTGTAAATGGTGTGTTAAATCGATTGTGAATGAAAACCGCTTCCGGCAGGATACTGCCGCGAAACGAAAACGACGATAACAGCACCGCTGCGTTCCGGCGGTGACAAGCCGAAACTGGCCAGATTAGACGGAGAAGTGAGATGACAGCGAGTACACCTATGCTGGTGACTTTCCTTGTTTATATCTTTGGGATGATATTAATAGGGTTTATTGCGTGGCGTTCGACCAAAAACTTTGACGATTACATCCTTGGCGGGCGCAGCCTTGGCAGCGTGGTGACGGCGCTGTCGGCAGGGGCGTCTGATATGTCCGGCTGGCTGTTGATGGGCCTGCCTGGCGCCATTTTCCTCTCCGGGATTTCAGAAAGCTGGATTGCCATCGGCCTGACGCTGGGCGCCTGGATCAACTGGAAGCTGGTGGCGGGGCGGTTGCGCGTGCACACCGAGGCGAACAATAACGCGCTAACGTTACCGGATTATTTCACTGGCCGTTTCGAAGATAAAAGCCGCGTGCTGCGCATCATTTCCGCGCTGGTTATCCTGCTGTTCTTCACCATCTACTGCGCCTCCGGCATCGTGGCAGGTGCGCGCCTGTTTGAAAGCACCTTCGGCATGAGCTATGAAACCGCGCTGTGGGCAGGCGCTGCGGCGACCATTCTCTATACCTTTATCGGCGGCTTCCTCGCGGTAAGCTGGACTGACACGGTGCAGGCGAGCCTGATGATTTTCGCTCTGATCCTGACTCCGGTGTTTGTTATCCTCGCCGTCGGCGGCCTGGACGACTCGCTGATGGTTATCAAGCAAAAGAGCATCGAAAACGTCGATATGCTTAAGGGCTTAAACCTGGTGGCGATTATCTCGCTGATGGGCTGGGGGCTTGGCTACTTCGGCCAGCCGCACATTCTGGCGCGCTTTATGGCGGCGGACTCTCATCACACCATTGTTAACGCGCGTCGCATCTCCATGACCTGGATGATCCTCTGCCTTGCAGGCGCCGTAGCGGTGGGCTTCTTCGGCATCGCCTACTTTAACAACCACCCGGAGCAGGCGGCGGCGGTGAACCAGAACGGCGAGCGCGTCTTTATCGAGCTGGCGCAAATTCTCTTTAACCCGTGGATCGCCGGTATTCTGCTCTCCGCTATCCTCGCGGCGGTGATGTCCACTCTGAGCTGCCAGCTGCTGGTCTGCTCAAGCGCGATTACCGAAGATCTCTACAAAGCCTTCCTGCGTAAAAACGCGACGCAAAAAGAGCTGGTATGGGTGGGGCGCCTGATGGTGCTGGTGGTGGCGCTGGTCGCCATTGCGCTGGCGGCGAACCCGGAAAACCGCGTGCTTGGGCTGGTGAGCTACGCCTGGGCGGGCTTCGGCGCCGCATTCGGTCCGGTAGTGCTGTTCTCGGTCATGTGGTCGCGCATGACCCGCAACGGCGCGCTGGCCGGCATGATTATCGGCGCGGTGACCGTTATCGTCTGGAAGCAGTTCGCCTGGCTGAACCTGTATGAAATCATTCCGGGCTTTGTTTTCGCAAGCCTTGGCATCGTGGTCTTTAGTCTGCTGGACAAAGCGCCGTCCGCCACAATGCAGTCCCGCTTTGAAAAAGCGGACGCGGAGTACCACACCGCGCCGCCTTCTAAACTGCAGGCTGATTAAGCCTTCGCATGCAAACCCGCCGAAAGGCGGGTTTTTTCTTTGTAATCAAAAAAATAGTCTAAGGCATCCCTTGCCTGGCGCGGCAAAGTGTTATTTCATCCCGTTTTCCACCCATCACTAAAAGGCAGGGAAAAAGATGACTGGCAAAGCGTTGTTGGGCCTTACGCTTGCGGCGTTGCTGACAGGCTGCACGGCGCATTCAGGCGTAGCGGAGCCGGAGCAGGCGTGCGCGGCGCAAAATCGCATGATACAGACCACGCTCTATTTTGGCCTCAGCCGGCCCGCTGGCCCGGCTATCACCAGCAAGGAGTGGCAGGGTTTTGTCGATACCGACGTCACTCCGCGCTTTCGCGATGGCCTGACGGTGTTTGACGCGCGCGGTCAGTGGCTGGGCAGCGATGGCAACGTGGCGCGCGAGCCGAGCAAGGCGCTGGTGCTCATTCATGACCGCAACGACACAAGCGAGCGGGAGATAGAAGCCCTGCGCGCGATATATAAAACCCGTTTTGCGCAGGAGTCCGTTATGCGGGTGGATCAGAACGTCTGCGTTCAGTTTTGAGATAAAGGCGGGGAGAGCCCGCCTTTTTGCTTATAGCACCAGACCTGCGAACGCGGCGGAAAGCAGGCTGACCAGCGTTGCGCCATACACCAGGCGCAAGCCAAAGCGCGAAACCACGTTGCCCTGCGGCTCGTTTAGCCCTTTTATGGCGCCAGCGACGATGCCGATAGAGGCAAAATTGGCAAACGACACCAGAAACACCGAGAGAATGCCAAGACCGCGCGCCGACAGGGTGGCGGCGATTTTTTGCAGCTCAATCATGGCGACAAACTCATTCGCCACAAGCTTGGTAGCCATAATGCCGCCCGCCTTCAGGGCGTCTGCCGCCGGAATGCCAACGAGCCAGGCTAACGGGTAGAACACATAGCCAAGCAGTTGCTGGAAGCTCTGGCCGAACAGCGCCAGGAACAGCGCGTTCACGGCGCTGATAATGGCGATAAAACCAATCAGCATCGCCAGAATAATCATCGCCACCTTAAAGCCCGCCAGAATGTACTCGCCGAGCATTTCAAAAAAGCTCTGGGATTCATGCAGCTTCTCAAGTCTCACTTCCGGTTCATCGTGCGGGCGCGCCGGATTGATGACGGAAAGAATAATAAACGTACTAAAGAGGTTAAGCACCAATGCCGCGACCACATATTTCGCCTCGATCATCGTCATGTAGGCGCCAACGATAGAGAGCGAAACGGTCGACATGGCTGTCGCCGCCATCGTAAACAGACGGCGTGAAGAGAGATCCGCCAGTACGCCTTTATAAGCGATAAAGTTTTCCGACTGGCCGAGCACCAGCGAACTCACCGCGTTGAACGATTCCAGCTTGCCCATGCCGTTGATTTTTGAAAGCAAGGTGCCGATAACGCGAATGAACACCGGCAGGATGCGCCAGTGTTGCAGAATGCCAATCAGCGCCGAGATAAAGACGATAGGGCAGAGCACGCCAAGAAACACAAAGGCGAGGCCTTTCTGGCTCATGCCGCCAAAGACGAAATCGGTGCCCTCAGCTGCAAAATGCAGCAGCGAAGAGAAGCCGCCCGCGACGCTTTGGATAAGCCATAGCCCCGCTTGTGCATGCAAAAAGAACCAGGCGAATGCCGCTTCGATAAGCATAAGCTGAAGAATATAACGAACGCGGATGTTTTTACGGTCAAAGCTTGTGAGCCAGGCAAGCGCCAGGATAGCCGCCGCGGCGAAAATAAAGTGCAGTAGAGTTGTCATGATTACGCAGGTGATTGAAAGAAAAATAGTTAGCCACAGATAAAACGGCCGGTAAACAGCGCGCTAAGCATAATTTCCCGCATCGTTATCTGGCAAACGGAATAAGAGGGGGCGAGAGATAGAGCCATATTCAGGAGGGTAAATTCGCGCTGGCGGCGCAGGGTTTGTACGAGGTTAAACCCTTCTGACAGCCGCATAGTTAAGAAGCGTGATTACTCAACTTCGCAACTTTTACACTTCGTCATAATTCCCGGCACATTTTTCTTGTATTTCTTCTTTTGCTAATGATAATCACTTTCACTCACATTTACCTTTCTTTGCAACAGTTGACCTGATTTCACACTTAAGGGTGCCGGGATGTTTGTTCCATTTCTTATTATGCTGCGCGAAGGGCTGGAAGCTGCGCTCATTGTCAGCCTCATCGCCAGTTACCTGAAGCGCACGCAGCGCGGGCAATGGCTTGGCGTTATGTGGACAGGCGTGTTTCTTGCCGCCGCGCTCTGCCTTGGGCTGGGTATTTTCATCAACGAAACCACTGGCGAGTTCCCGCAAAAAGAGCAGGAGCTGTTTGAAGGCATCGTGGCGGTGATTGCGGTACTGATCCTCACGTATATGGTTTTCTGGATGCGCAAAGTGGCGCGCAACGTAAAAGGGGAGCTGGAGCAGGCGGTAGACAAGGCGCTCAAGCGCGGCGGCAACCAAAGCTGGGCGCTGATCCTGATGGTCTTTTTCGCCGTCGCGCGCGAAGGGCTGGAGTCGGTCTTTTTTCTGCTGGCGGCCTTTGGCCAGGATCTCGGCGTCTGGCCGCCGCTTGGCGCCATGTTAGGGCTGGCGACGGCAGTGGTGCTGGGTTTTCTGCTTTACTGGGGCGGCATCCGGCTCAATCTTGGCGCCTTTTTCAGATGGACGAGTCTCTTCATTCTGCTGGTGGCGGCGGGTCTGGCGGCGGGCGCCATTCGCGCGTTTCACGAGGCGGGGCTGTGGAACCGCTTTCAGGAGGTGGCTTTCGACTTAAGCCAGGTGCTGAGCACCCATTCGCTCTTCGGCACGCTGCTGGAGTCGGTATTCGGCTACCAGGAAGCGCCAACGGTGAGCGAAGTGGCGGTCTGGCTGATTTACCTGCTGCCCACACTGGCTATTTTCTTTATGCCGACCCGCGTGGTGGCGCAGCCTTCCGGCAGCGCAAACTGATTATAACAGGCGCGCCGCGCCTTTTTAGTTACAACATACTTTTATAGGGAATGGTCATGACGAGACACTTTCGCCGCAGTGCGCTGCAGTTAACAACGCTTGCGCTCTTATCTTCCGCCTTTGCCGCCAACGCGGCTGATGTTCCACAGGTTAAGGTTACCGTAAACGACAAGCAGTGCGAGCCGATGACGCTTACCGTCAACGCGGGCAAAACCCAGTTCCTGATCCTCAACCACAGCCAGAAAGCGCTGGAGTGGGAGATCCTCAAAGGGGTGATGGTCGTGGAAGAGCGCGAGAACATTGCGCCAGGCTTCAGCCAGAAAATGACGGCGAACCTGGAGCCAGGCGAATACGACATGACCTGCGGCCTGCTGAGCAACCCTAAAGGCAAGCTCATCGTGAAAGCGGCGGGCGGCGCGCAGCCGGCGGCGAAAAGCGATGTGATGTCGCTTGAAGGCGCCATCACCCAGTATAAAGCGTATGTGACCGCCGAAACCGCCGCGCTGGTGGAAGGCACCAAAGCCTTTACCGACGCGGTGAAAGCGGGCGACATCGAAAAGGCGAAATCGCTTTATGCCCCGACGCGCCAGCATTACGAGCGCATTGAGCCCATCGCCGAGCTTTTCTCTGACCTTGACGGCAGCATCGACGCCCGTGAGGACGATTATGAGCAGAAAGCGGCAGACCCGAAATTCACCGGTTTCCACCGTCTGGAGAAAGCGTTGTTTGGCGATAACAGCGTGAAGGGAATGGATACCTACGCCGACCAGCTTTACCGCGACGTTCAGGATCTGCAAAAACGCATCAGCGAGCTCGCTTTCCCACCGGGTAAAGTCGTAGGCGGCGCGGCCGGGCTGATTGAAGAAGTGGCGGCGAGCAAAATCAGCGGCGAAGAAGATCGTTACAGCCACACCGATCTGTGGGACTTCCAGGCGAATGTGGAAGGTTCGCAGAAAATTGTCGAGCTGCTGCGTCCGCAGTTGCAAAAAGACAACGCGGAACTGCTGGCGAAAGTGGACGCCAACTTTAAAAAGGTCAATACCATCCTTACGAAGTACCGCACCAAAGAAGGGTTTGAAACTTACGACAAGCTGACCGACGCCGATCGTAACGCGCTGAAAGGGCCGGTGACGGCGCTGGCTGAAGACCTCTCTCTGCTGCGTGGCGTGCTCGGTCTGGACTAAAGCATGAGCGAAGCGACAAAACACCCGAACGCGCCAGAGCCGGCGCGTCGTCGACTGTTGAAAGGGCTCGGACTGCTTGGCGGGGCGCTGGCCGTTACGGGCGGCTGCCCGGTGGCACACGGCGCTAAGCCTTCAGCGCCGCCGGGCACGCTCTCGCCGGATGGCCGTCAGGAGAAGCAGCCTTTTTACGGCCCGCATCAGGCGGGCATCGTCACGCCGCAGCAAGCCGCCATGATGCTGGTGGCTTTCGATGTGCTGGCCGCGGATAAGGCCGATCTGGAGCGCCTGTTTCGTCTGCTGACGAAGCGTATCGCTTTCTTAACCGAAGGCGGTCCGGCGCCGCAAACGCCCAACCCGCGTATGCCGCCCATGGATTCCGGTATTCTTGGTGATGTTATCGCGCCGGATAACCTGACGATTACCGTTTCAGTCGGTCATTCTCTGTTTGACGAACGCTTCGGGCTGGCGGCGCAGATGCCGAAAAAGCTGCAAAAGATGACGCGTTTTCCGAACGATTCGCTGGACGCGGCGCTGTGCCACGGCGATCTGCTGCTGCAAATTTGCGCCAACACGCAGGATACGGTTATTCACGCGCTGCGCGATATTATCAAGCACACGCCGGATCTCCTGAGCGTGCGCTGGAAGCGGGAAGGGTTTATCTCCGATCACGCGGCGCGCAGCCGGGGTAAAGAAACGCCAATTAATCTGCTCGGCTTTAAGGATGGCACGGCCAATCCGGATACGCAGAATGCCAGACTGATGGAGAGCATCCTGTGGGTGACGCCGGAACAGGGCGAACCCGCCTGGGCGACAGGCGGCAGCTATCAGGCGGTGCGCATCATTCAGTTTCATGTCGAGTTCTGGGACCGCACGCCGCTTAAGGAGCAGCAAACCATCTTTGGGCGCGAAAAGCACAGCGGCGCGCCGCTTGGCATGCAGCATGAGCACGACGTGCCGGACTACGCGAGCGACCCGGACGGCGAGGTTATCGCGCTGGATAGCCATATCAGGCTGGCCAACCCGCGCACGCCGGAAACCCAGTCCAGCCTGATGCTGCGCCGGGGCTACAGCTACTCGCTCGGCGTCACCAATTCCGGTCAGCTTGATATGGGGCTGCTGTTTGTCTGCTATCAGCATGACCTGGAAAAAGGCTTTTTAAGCGTCCAGAAACGGCTGAACGGCGAAGCGCTGGAAGAGTATGTGAAACCCATCGGCGGCGGTTATTTCTTTGCCCTTCCGGGCGTGAGCGATAACGCGCATTATCTTGCCGAAGGGCTGCTGCAGGCCTGACCTTTCTCCCCGCCGTGTCAGGCGGGGACACCTTCTTACATCTTCTGTTTCATTTGTTAACACTTTACTGGCGCAGCCGGGATAAGAATTTTACTATGACTATAGTATTGATACTTTTCTGTAATATTTCTGTGTCATAAAAAATGCATCGTCAGAAAAGCCTTAAAAAGTTAAAAATAAGTAAAATCTATGTTGCGTTTATGAAAAAATTTGATGTACTTAGAGCAGATGCGGTAGTTCCCGGTTGTGAACAGATTTTTCACTATGGAGATCGCGAATGGTAGTGTCCCGTGATGGACTAAAACATAAAACCCCCCGCAAAGCCCGGCGCGGAGATACTACCTCCGGCAAAATCGTCTTCACTTCTTCATCCAGACATTCCACTTCCTCCTCACATTCAACCGACGCAGTAAGCGGTGCGCGTAGCCGTACTACTGCGTCTTTTTCCGGCAATCATGGCTTACAAGGAAGCCAAACCTACGTTGTTCGTGCGCATAATCGCGTCGGCAGTGACGACGCGGGCAATGTAAACCTACTTAACAAGGTGCCATCCATGGGAAGACAGAAAGCAGTGATCAAAGCTCGTCGTGAAGCAAAACGGGTGTTAAGACGGGATTCACGCAGCCACAAGCAGCGTGAAGAGGAGTCGGTCACTTCGCTTGTGCAGATGAGCGGCGTTGAAGCTATTGGCATGGCAAGGGACAGTCGCGATACATCACCAATAGCGGCGCGCAGTGAAGCTCAGGCGCAGTATCTCGAAGCTATTGAGAGTAAACAGCTGATATTCGCCACCGGCGAAGCCGGATGCGGCAAAACGTTTATCAGCGCGGCGAAGGCGGCTGAGGCCCTGATTCACAAGGATGTCGACAGGATCATTGTTACTCGCCCGGTACTGCAGGCCGATGAAGACCTCGGCTTCCTGCCCGGCGATATTTCTGAGAAGTTCGCGCCTTATTTCCGTCCGGTCTACGATGTTCTGGTGCGCCGCCTTGGCGCCTCGTTCATGCAGTACTGCCTGCGACCGGAAATTGGCAAAGTAGAGATTGCGCCGTTCGCCTATATGCGCGGACGTACATTTGAAAATGCGGTAGTGATTCTGGACGAGGCTCAGAACGTTACCGCTGCGCAGATGAAAATGTTTTTGACCCGCCTCGGGGAGAACGTGACCGTTATCGTCAATGGCGATATTACCCAGTGCGATTTGCCCGCCGGCGTGCAGTCCGGCCTGAGCGATGCGCTGGCGCGTTTCAAAGAGGATGACATGATCGGCGTGGTGCGCTTCACCAAAGACGATTGTGTCCGCTCCGCACTCTGCCAGCGTACGCTCAACGCCTACGATTAACATTGCTGGTGAAAAAAAACAAACCGGCGTCCGTACAGGCGCCGGTTTTCCTTTGTAAAGCCCCTAATATTTGCTTGCCTTTATCCTTACCTTTTTTATCGCCTGGCCGATAACCCTTAACGCAGAGCGCCATAAAAATTAATAAATGGCTGTATTTAAATACGTTTTGGTAAGGATATCGTTATGAAAGCTTCTTTCTCGCTTCCCTTTTTGTTTTTCTCGCTGGCCTTAGCCGGGTGTAGCAATAAACCATTGCCGCCAGAAGAAAAGGTGGTCAGCACCAGCACCCTGCAAGGGGACAGGGGAGCGATATTGTCGATTCAAAGCTACGAGCAGCTCAGAACCGATACGCACCAGCCAACCGATACTTCGCTGCGCTATATTACCCGCAGCGACACCAGTAAAGTGGTTGCGCTTAAAACCCTGCAATTTATTGCAAGCCTGGCGGCGGGCAGCGCCCAGGAGTCAGGGTTTACAAAGTACCAGTTGGTGGGTACCCCGATCGCCAAGATGCATAACCCAACGCTTGCTTATTTTTCTGATGGCGTGAAGAAAGCGCTTCAGGCAGATATGGCGAAGCTGCCCGCCGGAGAGATAAAACACCCGGTTGAGATTCGCCCTTATGCCTGGATGCTGGTTTATGAAAACCTCTCTGGCGGCGACAACTACGAACTTCACTATCAGGCGGCGATCAGCCGCACAAAAACCGCGCTGGAAAATGGCAAAGAAGCCTCTGCCTCGGTGTTGTGTTATCCAAAGACAGTCATAGCGCCGTTAGCCCAGTGGCAGGCGAACAACTATCAGAAAGTGACCGAGGTCACGCGCGGCTTTATGGATGCGTGTATGAAAGATTTTGAAGCCCATAAGGCCGAGTTTCTGCAATAACGAGGTGGGTAAAGCGAAAAAGCCTGGCGGTAATGCCGGGCTTTTTTTTGCCTTTCGCTCAGGGGACGATGCGTTCGGCCGGATGGCTTTTCTACCTTTCGTCACAACGAGCCATGCTTTATACCGGTAAGCGCAGCGCCTCCTGCCGCTTAAGCGAGCAGAGGCTGTTTCTTTACTATGGCAGTGAAGGGGATTGACTCGCTGGCGCTCGCCCTATGGGCGGCATGCCCGCAAGCGGTCCTGCCGTCCAGGCGGTAAACCGCCTGTCGACACCCGGTCGGGGCTTCTCATCCCCCCGGGTTGGCGCGATATAAAAACGAAAAAGCCCGTACTTTCGTACAGGCTCTCTCTTTAAATATGGCGGTGAGGGGGGGGATTGACTCGCTGGCGCTCGCCGTTACCCGGCCCGTCCGTGGGTCTTCCCCTTCGGGCCAACGCATATCGTTCTTCAAAAAGCCTGACAGCGGGTATTTGGGTCCGGCTCAAAATCGCCTCCGCTTTTTCACGCAGGCCGGGTTGCACCGGTGGACAAAAATGCCCGGAGCATTTTTGAACAATGCGAAGCATTGGCCCCGAAGGGGCGAGGCCCATGGATGGGCCGAGTAAGCGGTGCAAGGGCATGTCAGTGCAGGGACGCACTGTCATGCCCGACCCGAAGCCGGAGAGGAAAAGTGGAGGTCTCCCCGCAGGGGCGATTTTCCGCCGGGAGCCGGGATTGCAAAGGGGGCGGCGGCGAGCCCCCTTTGCACGTTCGCGTGAAAAAGCGTGCCATAAAAAGCCCGGGCATGAGCGAACGGAACGATTCACACCGTTTCATATCGCATACAGATTTAAGGGCAGGCCGTGAACCTTTCTCATCCCCCCCGGCTCGGCGGGATATAAAAACGAAAAAGCCCGTACTTTCGTACAGGCTCTCTCTTTAAATATGGCGGTGAGGGGGGGATTGACTCGCTGGCGCTCGCCCTACGGGCGGCATGCCCGCAAGCGGTCCTGCCGTCCAGGCGGTAAACCGCCTGTCGACCCCCGGTCGGGGCTTCTCATCCCCCCGGCTCGGCGGGATATAAAAGCAAAGAAGCCTGGGTGTTAACCCAGGCTTCTTCTTTAAATATGGCGGTGAGGGGGGGATTCGAACCCCCGATACGTTGCCGTATACACACTTTCCAGGCGTGCTCCTTCAGCCACTCGGACACCTCACCATATTGTCTTCCCGATGTGCTCGGGACGGGCGCTAATGTAGGGAAAAGGCTAACGCCAGTCAATACACTTTTCGGAATTTCCGGCGCGTTTACTCAAACTTCCAGCAACATGCTTCTTAAAAAGACAAATTGCCTGTTTTTATGGCAATAGTCTTGCAACTACAACGCTTTCGCGTAATCCTGGAGAAAAAGGAGAAGCCATGGACATCATTTTTTACCATCCCACTTTTGACGCTAACCACTGGATATCTCTGCTGCAACGACAGCTTCCTCAGGCCCGGATACGTGAATGGCGCTCCGGCGATAATGGCCCGGCAGATTACGCGCTGGTCTGGCATCCGCCGGTCGAAATGTTACGCGGGCGCACCGGGTTGAAAGCGGTTTTTGCGCTGGGCGCCGGGGTAGACTCCATCCTCAGCAAATTAAAAAAGGATCCAGACTTGTTGCCCGCAGGCGTGCCGCTGTTCCGGCTCGAAGATACCGGCATGGCGGAGCAAATGCAGGAATATGCAGTAAGCCAGGTGCTGCACTGGTTCCGCCGCTTTGATGATTACCAGGCGTTGAAGCTGCAGGCGAAATGGGAACCGCTGGCTGACTATGAACGTGAAGATTTCACTATCGGCATTCTGGGCGCCGGCGTGCTGGGAGGGAAGGTTGCGGAAAGCCTGGTCGGTTGGGGTTTCCCGGTTCGCTGCTGGAGCCGCAGCCATAAAAATTATTCCGGTGTAAAAAGCTTTGCCGGAAGGGAAGAGCTGAGCGCGTTTGCGAATAATACGCGCGTGTTAATCAACCTGCTGCCCAATACGCCGGAAACGGTGGGCATTATCAACAGCGAATTAGTAAACCAGCTGGCGGATAACGCTTACGTGCTTAACCTTGCCCGCGGCGTGCATCTGGTAGAAGACGATCTGCTGACGGCGCTGGATAGCGGCAAGCTTAAGGGCGCAATGCTGGATGTTTTCTCCCGCGAACCGCTGCCGGCCGAAAGCCCGCTGTGGCGTCACCCGCGCGTGGCGATCACGCCGCACGTTGCGGCGGTAACCCGCCCGGCGCAGGCGGTGGAGTTTATTTCGTCAACGATTATTCAGCTTGATAAAGGCCAGCATCCCACAGGCCAGGTCGACCTCCAACGCGGCTACTGAACCCGTGCCCGGCCTTCCTGCCGGGCTTTCAGGCTAAACCTCAACGCCGATACCTGCTATCCTTGCGCAAAACCGAAAGGAGAGCGCCATGTATCCCGTTGACCTGCACATGCATACCGTCGCCAGTACCCACGCTTACAGTAACCTTCACGACTATATCGCTGCGGCAAAGCAAAAAAACATTCAGCTGTTCGCTATTACCGATCACGGCCCTGATATGGCCGACGCGCCGCACTACTGGCACTTTATCAACATGCGCATCTGGCCGCGCGTGGTGGATGGCGTTGGCATTCTGCGCGGCATCGAAGCCAATATTAAAAATACCGCAGGCGAGATAGACTGCACCGGCCCGATGCTGGATGCGCTTGATCTGATCGTGGCGGGCTTCCACGAGCCGGTGTTTCCACCGCAGGATAAAGCCGCTCACACCGAGGCGATGATCGCCGCTATGGCGAGCGGCAATGTGCATATCATCAGCCACCCGGGCAACCCGAAGTTCCCGGTCGATATTCCGGCGATAGCTGCCGCCGCCGCGAAATATCAGGTGGCGCTGGAGCTGAATAACTCCTCCTTTACGCATTCGCGCAAGGGTAGTGGACCGAATTGCCGCGCCATTGCCGAAGCGGTGCGCGACGCAGGCGGCTGGCTGGCGCTGGGTTCTGATTCTCATACCGCCTTTACGCTGGGCGATTTCCAGGAGTGCCGCAAAATCCTCGACGAGGTGGCGTTCCCCGAAGATCGCATTCTTAACGTCACGCCGCGCCGTTTGCTTAATTTTCTTGAATCCCGCGGTATGGCGCCCATCGCTGAATTTGCCGCCTTTTAATAAACCCAATGGATCTGTTTCATGAATGAATTTTCAATTATCTGCCGCCTGCTTGGCTCCCTCTGGTACCGTGAACCGCAGGACGCGGTGCTTGCCCCGGTCTGGTCACTGATTGCCGAAGGCAAGCTCGCCCAGAGCTGGCCGCTTGAGCAGGATGAGCTGCTGGCGCGTCTACAAAAAAGCTATAACGCGCAAGAGGTGGCGGCGGATTACCGTACGCTCTTTACCGGTGATGATCGCCGCGTATCGCCGCTGCGTTCCGCATGGCAAGAGGGGGCGAAGGAAGAAGAGGTGAGGGCGTTTCTGCGCGAGCGTGGCATGCCGCTTTCCGACGCGCCGGCAGACCACTTTGGCATGCTGCTGCTGGCGGCTTCCTGGCTTGAAGATCAGGCGCAGGATGATGAAAGCGAGGCGCTGGAAACCTTATTCGATAACTATCTGCTGCCCTGGTGCGGCGCTTTCCTGGGCAAGGTGGAAGCGCATGCGGCCAGCGCGTTCTGGCGAACTTTCGCGCAGTTAACCCGCGATGCTATTCAGGCGATGTGGGAAGAGTTGCAGGAAGAGGAAGAATAAGAGAGCCGGGCGGATGCCCGGTTTTTTTGTGATTAAAGTCACAAATAAAATGTAATTAACAATTTCTATTTACAATTTTTGTGCGTTGCTTCTCATTGGTGCGGCGGCCTTCTGCTAGTATACGCCGCCATGAACAGACTCTTCCCTCTCGCATTGACGACCGGCCTGCTTTCCGCCCTCTGGGGCTGGGCGGCGGTGAGTTTTGGTCTGCCCGGCTGGGCAGGCTTCCTTGGCTGCACCGCATGGTTTGCCTGTCCGAAACCCGGCCTCCCGGGCTTTTTCACTACGCTTTGCACCTTACTGAGCGGTGTTGCCTGGGCGCAGGTCATTATTCAGGGTGGCGCACTGGTGCCGCATGCGGAGCTGTTCGGCTACGCCATGACGGGCATCGTCGCTTTTTTAATGTGCATGCAAGCAAGACACATGCTTCTCTCTTTTGTGCCGGGAACCTTCATTGGCGCCTGCGCCACGTTTGCCGCGCAGGGGGAATGGAAGAGCGTGGCGCCCGCTTTACTGCTGGGTTTGCTGTTTGGGTTTGCAATGAAAAGCAGCGGTAACTGGCTGGCGGCGCGGCTTGCCGCTAAAAGCACGCAAGCCATATAAGGCATAAAAAAACCAGCTTGCGCTGGTTTTTAATTTTGTCAGGACGTTTTCAGGACTCTGGCGGCACCGCCATGCTGCGGTATTTCGCAAGAATGGTGTTTTTCGCATCGCCCTTATTTTTCAGCTCCCACAGGCCGCGGTTAATACCGTCGTTTATCAAATGGATTACCCCGGTTTCAATCGCTGACATCAGGCAGAGCATGACGGGTTCATTCGCGGTATAACCAATTTCTCCTTCCAGCAACCGCTGGTAATCGATGAAGCGGAATACGCCCGCCTGCACTTCATAAGAGAGAATGGTTTTACTGGTATTCACCGACGAAAGCACTTCGCCTGTGCTGACATTAACCACACGCAGGTTAACGGCAATTTGATCAAGCTGATATTGCGTGTCGCCGCCAATGCCGAAATAGCGCGCGCCGACGCCGCCCGATTTCACATTGCTTTCATAACCGATAATCGAGCCTTCGATCATGACGTTGGCGGCCACCAGCGATTGCAGCGGCATGCGGTTGTTTTCCGCAACGGTGCCGTTCTCCTGGGCTGCACGGATAATTTTGCGTTCGTTAAGCAGGTTTTGTAACCCCTGACGCTCCAGCGGAATAAACCAGCGGGAATCTTTCAACGCCGTAACCAGCATAGATGTGGCGCTTTGCGGTACGGCGGTTGAAAAGTTACTGGCTGGATAAGGCTTAAACTGGCCAGTTTCGTCCTGAATATTATAAACCGAGACAAAAAGCTTACCTTTGGGGTCGGGTAAGTTCGTTAAGTCACGGTAGCTTTGCGCCCGGGGCATTAAGGTGGGCTTTGCCGCTTCTTTTGGCGGAGCGGTCAGGCATCCACTTAACAACATGACGGCAAGAAGTAATAATAAGCGCTGCATGATAGTCATCCTTTAAAAATTAACAGGGCCTAAAAATCAGTGGTTCCCGTTTGCAGGCCCGAAACTTGAATGGTGGAGGTTTTACCTGTTTTACGATCGGTGACATTGAGCTGCAGCTGTCCGTCTCTGTTAGCAATATCGACGATGTAATCGTTAGTCACCATTCTTCCCGGCTGCCCGGTATTAATATTGGTTAACAGGCCGCCTAACACCTGCGACTGAATTGCTGAGGTAAAGTTGTCCAGCGCTGACGGCGTTTCGATTGCATAATCGTCATAGCTGGGATCTTTATAAGAGTTTTGCGCCTGAGCTTCATTAAGAAGAAAAGCGCCGTTATTGGGGTTACCACCGAAATTAGGGTTGCGAAACTGAAAAACCATATTCCCGCCCCACGACAGCGGTGATACTAACAGCAAGGTAATAACCGCGTATGCGACCCGCATGACAGCCTCCTGAAGTGAAAGAAACGTTAGAATTCATCTTTTGTTAAATCGCCGGTGCTTAATAATGCTTTATCAATTTGTCGACGCTGCAACGCTTCATGAGTCTGGTCCAGTGCGAAGTCAACGTTCTTGTCAAAGTCACGCTTCGTCGGGAATAAGAAAACCTGGTAAATTACATCCTGCTCAACGGTAATAGTGATCCAGCTGCCCCACCGGGCGCTGGGTCGCTCATTAATCGTTAAGTTCCCGCTGTAACTGCTTTCCCATTTATCGCTGAAAGCGCGATAAAAATCGTGGCCGACAGACGAAACGGTGTGATCGGTTAACAGACCGGGCACTTCCACTTCAAGCGCCCGCGCGCCGCCGGTGGCGCACAGGATCCCTGCGGCCAATAACCAGCCAGTTAACTTGTTCATGATGTTAGCGTCTGAGATTGTCATTGGCCCAGGAGACGGCCTGGGTGCGGTTTTTCACCGAAATCTTTTTGAAAAGATTGTAGAGGTGGGTTTTGACCGTGTTTTCGCTAATAAACAGCGACTGGGCTATCTCATTATTCGAGGCGCCGACACGCAATTTATTGAGGATCTCTTTTTCACGGTGCGTCAACAGCGCCGACTCCGCGCTATTAAAGCGATAATGGCCGGAGCGGGTGATAAGATAGCTCGCCAGCTTCTGGCTAAAGTAGCATTCGCCGCGCATCACGCCCTGCATCCCTTCGATTACGCGCGTCTGATCTTCGTTTGAGTAGAAAACCCCGTTGATGTGCGGCCAGTTTTCAATATCGCGGAAGGGATATTCTTCCGGCGTGTTGAGCAGCAATACTTTAACGTTGTTCCGGCGACCCAGATTTTCCTGCCAGTAGTTAATCAACTTCTTATCTGCTTCCATCATATCCAGCAGAATGAGACTATTTACTGGTATTTCATCCAGTGAACGCTGAATATTATGTAACTTGCCATTAAGCATTAAAGAAGTCTTAAGGTGCTGTAATAAGGCTGTCGCCTGTAACGATGGTTTAGTGATCAGCATTAAAGTCTGAACAGGTAAACTATGGACTTCATTAAACATGATGAAAACTCCGCGCTTTATATTTGGTTCCCGGCAATAGATTGCAAATAAAAGCAATCCGCCAGAGGTTACTGGAAAAATGCACTGCTGCGTGTGTTAATAACAAAACGTCAGGCCCTGGGAGGGCGTGATAAATTTTAAAACCAAGAAAGTTCTGATGAGTTCAATCTAGTCATTGCCAATCTTAAAGCAAGTGTTAAAGATGTAAGTAAATGTAACTCAACATATTAAAATGTTAATGGTGCTAGTTTCTGGATATTGGTTTTTGATGGGAAAGTTGTACATTTTTAACCAATTGCATCGTTTTGATTAAGCGGCAATAAAACATAATATCTTGATTTTTAATGGTTTTTTAAATTGGTATTAAGTGGTAATCCTCAGAGAATATACCCCTCATTCTTATGATGGCTTTATGAGAAGTTTACCTTAAGAAAAAAAGGATGTGTGTCACGTGACTGTCCAAAATTGTTTTAATTTTTGCTGATGTTTGCTAACACCACGGAGTTGTCATCTTTATGAAGACAAAGTGACAAAACAAGAACAGCGTTTGGCTCTATATGGATGTGCCTGAAAGAAACCGCTTAAAAAACAATCTCATGCTTTGGTATGACGGCTGCGATAAAAATACCACTCGCAGGTGAGATATAAAAAACGCGTCGGCGGACATACTCATTTCCGTAGCGCAGCAATATCAAATGAATTGTTGTGATTACTTATTAGTCGTTGGCATGTTGTTTATTTCGCGAAATAAACAACCAGGTCCAGGGTGGAGACATGAAAAACAAATTGCTGTTTACGATGTTAACAATACTGGGTGTGCCTGGTTTGGCTCATGCAGGTCATTTTGATCTTGCAGCTTCGGAATATAACTTTGCCGTGAATGAAATAAGCAAAGGCTCGTTAAATCAGGCCGCGATAATTGGTCAGACAGGCAGAAATAATGACGCCTGGGTTCGCCAGGACGGCAATAAATTGCAGGCGGTGATTAGCCAGACCGGCGTCGCCAACCGCGCAAAGGTTGATCAATCAGGGTATTACAATCTTGCTTACGTTTCACAACAGGGCTACGGCAATGAAGTGAACCTTAAACAAGAGGGTTACGATAATTCCGCGTTGGTTATTCAAAAAGGCACGGCTAACCGCGCGGATATTATCCAGTCAGGTACGCAAAAATCCGCAGTTGTAGTGCAAAAGCAGTCGCAAATGGCAGTTCGCGTAATTCAGCGCTGAATGTCGTTTTAGGCTTATTTAACGTCAATCCTATGGGGAAGAAACCATGAAATTTTTCAAAGTCGCAGCACTGGCAGCAATGGTAGTTTCTGGTAGCGCACTGGCAGTGCCTTTTCATCAGTATGGTGAAGATTCAAGCCTGAAAATTTATCAGTACGGCACCAGCAACCATGCTAATGCGCTGCAGTCTGACGCGTATCACTCAACTACTGAAATCAAACAGCGCGGCGGTAACCACAACGCTGAAACCGGTCAGGGTTCTGACAACAGCTATATCAAGCTGACCCAGAATGGCTATGCTCAGAACGCCTCTATCGACCAGTGGGGCGGCTCTGACTCCGGCGTAACCGTCACCCAGAATGGTTTCCACAACAACGCGACGGTTGACCAGTGGAGCAGCCGTAACTCTGCCACCACCGTTAACCAGGATGGCCACTTCAACAACGCGACCGTCAACCAGACTGCTTCTTCTTCTCAGGTTTACGTGACTCAGGTGGGCGCTTTCAACTCGGCTAGCGCTTCGCAGTACTAATCGTACCTGTAGAAACACATGTAAAAAACAGGGCCTGCGCCCTGTTTTTTTTCGGGGGAAGAAAATGCATACGCTGATACTCCTGGCTGCGCTTACCAGCCAGATTGGCTTTGATGCCCATCAACAGGGCGACACATGGACTGTCATACCTCAGGTTACGCTCACGCAGGATTGCCAGTGCCGCGTACAGATGGAGACATCCCGCCACGGTGCGGCAGGCAATAGCACCACTCGACAAAACAGTTGGGTGAATATCAGAGCCGGAGAACCTTACGCGCTTTCACAGATTAGCTTTTCCGCCGGGCAGGGCGACGAGGTCGTGGTGACAGTGACAATCACCGATGGGCAAGCGCTGCACCTTTCTCGCCAGTGGTCGCCGCCAGGCAGGGTCTGAACCACCTTTATCACGACGAAAAGCCTGTCGCCTTTGCTAAATTCATCAACAGAAAATGCGCGCAGCGCCAGAAAATGAAAAATCAGCTCAACGCGTTAAAGCCAGTTTACGTCTACGGTTAAGTAAAACAGCCAAACGGCAAAACCGACGTGGAGCCCTGCAAATGAAAACGTTATCTCTCGTTAAAAATACCTCTGGCGCGCTGCTTATCCTCTCTTCTGTTGTCACTGCGGCTGCGGCAAATGATGGGACTATTCATTTTAGAGGGGCCATCGTCGAGGCGGGGTGTCAGGTGGAAAACCAGGCGCAGAAGGCGATATTTAGCTGCTTTAAGGATGGAAAAATGCAGCGGCAAACGCTGGCGCTTCATCAGTTGACCGAGGCAAGCCTCAAACAGGCTAATGCCTCTGTGCGGATGAAATGGCTGGATGCTTCACGCCGTCTGGGCGTGTTGCAGATAACCTACCAGTAACAATTTACGGTTTCGCTTATCGACTTCGGCAGGCCCAATGGGTGATCTACACTAACATCATCACTTCAAGTGAGGAGGTCACTATGCAAAACCGCATACATATACAGGAAGGCGACATTACGGCAATGGAAGTGGACGTCATTGTCAACGCCGCTAATCCTTCATTACTGGGCGGCGGCGGCGTCGATGGCGCCATTCACCGCGCAGCGGGGCCGGCGTTGCTCGCTGCCTGTAAAGTGGTTCGCCAGCAGCAGGGCGAGTGCGCGCCTGGTCACGCGGTGATTACCGAAGCGGGGCAGCTTCGCGCAAAAGCCGTGATACATACCGTCGGGCCAATATGGCGGGGCGGAAGCGACAACGAGGCGCAGCTGCTCGGCGATGCTTATCGAAACAGTTTGCAACTGGTAAGCGCAAATGGATATCGCAGCGTGGCGTTCCCGGCTATCAGTACAGGCATTTATGGTTATCCGAAAGCGGCGGCTGCACAAATCGCCATGGACACCGTTTCGGATTATCTCACCAGGCACCCGTTACCGGAGCAGGTATACTTTGTCTGCTATGACGAAGAAAACGCCCGACTTTACCAAAGGTTACTTACCCAACGCTTCCCGGTCTGAGCCGCATGGCACACGCCTTGGGCGTGCGATTGCGCCTGCGACGGCGCAGCATCCCCATAACAGCGGCTTGCATCCGCTTGATGACAGCCTGGATGCTTTCGCCGCCCGTTATCTGCTCGCGGGCATGGCGGAGCAGACAATTAATGTCCAGTACTACATCTGGGAAGATGATATGTCGGGACGGCTGCTCTTCAGCGCGCTGCTTGCCGCCGCCCGGCGCGGCGTAAAGGTGCGCATCCTGCTGGATGATAACAATACGCTGGGCCTCGACAGCACGCTGCGCATGCTGGATGCGCACCCGCTTATTGAAGTGCGCCTCTTTAACCCGTTTTCATTCCGCACGCTGCGCGCGTTAGGTTATATCACCGACTTCGCGCGGCTTAATCGCCGTATGCATAACAAAAGCTTTACGGTGGATGGCGAAGTGACCATTATCGGCGGGCGCAACGTGGGGGACGCCTACTTTGGCGCCGGGGAGCAGCCGCTTTTCTCCGACCTCGATGTGCTGGCCATCGGGCCAGTGGTGGCCGATGTGGAAAAGGATTTCGAGCGCTACTGGCGCAGCGGTTCCGTCTCCACGTTGCAGAAAGTGCTGGATGTGAATGACGAGCAGCTGGACGCCCGGGTTCAGTTGCCGGAAGACTGGAAAACCGATCCCATTGCCAAACGCTACCTGGACCGGCTCTCCAGCACCCGTTTCGCAACGCATCTTGAATCGCGCACGCTGCCGCTTATCTGGGCGAAAACCCGTCTGGTCAGCGACGATCCGCGCAAAGGGCAGGGCAAAGCCCGAGAACACACGTTGCTGCCGCAGCGCATGATGAATCTTATCGGCCAGCCGGAAAAATCGATCGACATCATCTCCTCCTATTTTGTCCCGACCCGTTCGGGCGTGGCGTTGCTGCTGACGCTGCGGCGCAAGGGGGTGAAAGTCGCTGTGTTAACCAACTCGCTGGCCGCCAATGACGTGGCGGTGGTGCATGCCGGCTATGCCCGCTGGCGCAAAAAATTATTACGCCACGGCGTTGAGCTTTATGAGCTTAAACCTACGCGTGAAACCGGACCGGTGCAGCGCGACCGCGGGCTGACCGGGAATTCCGGCGCCAGTCTGCACGCAAAAACCTTCAGCGTGGACGATAACCACGTTTTTATCGGCTCTTTTAACTTCGACCCCCGGTCGGCCATGCTCAATACCGAGATGGGTTTTGTCATTCAGAGCGAGCCGCTGGCGAAGCTGTTTCACCAACGTTTTATCCGCAACCAGCGGGAGGCCGCCTGGCAGCTTCGCCTTGACCGCTGGGGGCGCATTAACTGGATTGAGCAACAGGATGGAGAGGAAAAAGTGCTGAAAAAGGAGCCAAAAACCCGCTTCAGCCAGCGTCTGCTGGTGCGCCTGGCCTCCTGGCTGCCGGTGGAGTGGTTACTTTAAGCGGGCCTGCAACGTTAACAGGCCCGCCAGAACATCAATCATTTGTGGCAGAGGTCAGGCTCACCGCTTTGTTTTGCGGTTTGCCGGAGAAGAGGAAACGCAGCAGCGTTACCCGCAGATGCAGTTCATACAAGATGAGCGCAATGCCTATCACGAAGATGAGGCCAGTAATAAAGCCCAGCGTGTTTGAGGCGATATGCGGCGTGATATACGCGCCGAAAAAGAGCGTCAGCGGATGATGCACCAGATAAATAAACAGTGAAGCGTTAACGAAATAGGTGACGCGGGAGGACTTAAAGTTCAATAACCGATGCCCCAGCGCGAACACGACGTTCACCATCCACAAGCCCATCAGCATTGTAATCACGCTTTCCGTTTCATACAGCCAGGCGTCGCCGTTGCCAAAGCGCTGATTCAGCAGATAAGCCCCGAAGGCGATGGCCGCCGCGATGGCGCACCCCAGCGAAGGGGTAGTAAACATCGCTTTGATTTTTTCATGCTTAAACGCCAGCGCGCCAAGCAGGAAAAAAGGCAGGTAAAAAACGGTTTGCATAAACGCGAAATTAAACAGCCCGTCGCTCAGCAGCGGCGGATAAATCATAAAGATAGTGCGGCGCAGCGCGGCGTAGAGCACGCCCAGCAGCAGAAAAATAAACGACAGCTTGCCTAACGTTAACCGCGCAAAGAAATCGCTCTGCGGCTTTTCCTTCTGTTGGTTGAATGTTTTAAAAAGCACCAGCCCCAGCGTGGTCAATATTATCAAGACCAGTAAAAACCAGAGGTGGGAAATAAGATCCCAGACCAGCGTGTTGTATTTTTCATACCACGACAGCGAATGCCAGTTTCCCGCCGTTCCCTTCACATGCTGCAGCATAAGAAACTGCGGCAGGGTAAGAAGCGGGATGGCGGTCAGCATCGGGATGCCAACGCGTTCTACGCGGACTTTCCACCAGCGCTTAAGCGGATAGCGTAAAAACAGCATGTAAGAAAAATAACCTGAGATAACAAAGAAAACCTGCATGCGGAAGGCGTGAATAAAATCATTAAACAGCGTCAGCCAGGCGGATGGCGCGGCGCTGTTAACGTGCCACTGGTGACTCGAATAGATAAGCGAGATATGAAACGGGATCCCCAATAGCATTAACCATGCGCGGATGGAATCGAGGAAAAACTCGCGCTGTGCGGATGTGTTAGTCATATAACTCCGGTAATTCTCGGACTATTCGTCTTATCCCAGGGACGGTTTATGTTTAGATTCGGCGGCAACCCTACACCAACGACGACAACCTGTCTCCAGGACAAAATCCAAAAGCGAAAGTCACGCGCTTTCATTTGCTTAATACCTGAGCCAGCGGCTGAACAAAGCGGTGATTGTGTTGTCGGAAAGCTGAAGTTTCCATTAAAATGGATCGGATTGATTGAAGCACACAAAGGGGGATGTGCTGGTTAATATGAAACATAAACCACAAATGATGAAAATGCGCTGGTTGGGTGCGGCAGTGATGTTGTCTCTTTATACCACTTCGGTTTGGGCCTTCACTATCGATGATGTCGCAAAACAAGCGAAATCATTAGCGGGTAAAAGCTACGAAGCACCTAAAAGCAACCTGCCCTCCGTCTTCCGCGATATGAAGTATGCGGACTATCAACAGATCCAGTTCAATCACGACAAAGCCTACTGGAGCAAGGTAAAGACTCCGTTCAAACTCGAATTCTACCATCAGGGTATGTACTTCGACGTGCCTGTCACTCTGAACGAAGTGACCGCCAACGCGGTGCACAAAATCAAGTACAGCCCGGATTATTTTAATTTCGGCAATGTGCAGCATGATAAAGAGACCGTAAAAGATTTAGGCTTTGCGGGCTTTAAAGTGCTTTATCCCATCAACAGCAAAGATAAGAACGACGAGATTGTCAGCATGCTTGGCGCAAGCTACTTCCGCGTGATAGGGCAGGGCCAGGTTTATGGCCTCTCCGCACGCGGTCTGGCTATCGACACCGCCTTGCCTTCTGGCGAAGAGTTTCCGCGCTTTCGCGAGTACTGGATTGAGCGTCCGAAACCCAACGACAAGCGCCTGACCATTTATGCGCTGCTGGACTCTCCGCGCGCGACCGGCGCCTACCGTTTTGTTATTCAGCCTGGCCGCGATACGGTGGTGGACGTGCAGTCGAAAGTCTACCTGCGCGACAAAGTCGGCAAGCTTGGGGTCGCGCCGCTGACCAGCATGTTCCTGTTTGGGCCGAACCAACCGTCGCCGAATACCAATTTCCGTCCGGAACTGCATGATTCCAACGGTCTTTCCATTCATGCTGGCAATAATGAGTGGATCTGGCGTCCGTTGAACAACCCGCGTCACCTGGCGGTGAGCAGCTACAGCACCGAAAACCCGCAGGGCTTCGGTTTGCTGCAGCGCGGCCGTGAGTTTAACCGCTTTGAGGATCTGGACGATCGTTACGATCAGCGCCCGAGCGCCTGGGTCACGCCGCAGGGGCAGTGGGGCAAGGGTAAAGTCGAGCTGGTGGAAATTCCCACTAACGACGAAACCAACGACAACATCGTGACGTACTGGACGCCGGATCAACTGCCGGAACCGGGCAAGGAGATGAACTTTAAGTACACCATCACCTTCAGCCGCGATGAAGATAAACTCCATGCCGCCGATAATGCTTATGTTCTGCAAACGCGTCGCTCCACGGGCGATGTGAAGCAGTCCAACCTTATCCGCCAGCCGGACGGCACTATCGCGTTTATTGTGGATTTCGCAGGCGCAGATATGAAAGCGTTGCCGCCGGAAACCCCTGTCGCCGCGCAGACCAGCATTGGCGATAACGGCGAGATCGTTGACAGCAACGTGCGTTATAACCCGGTCACTCAGGGCTGGCGCATGACGCTGCGCGTGAAGATCAAAGACGCGAAGAAAACCACTGATATGCGTGCTGCGCTGATGAACGGCGACCAGACGCTGAGTGAAACCTGGAGCTATCAGCTACCTGCCAATGAATAAGTTGACTGAGTATATTAACCTGCTGCCGCTTTCCGCCGCTGAGAAAGCGGCGCTGCCGGACGCCAGCCTTCGCGGCGTCCACGAGGCGCTTGGCGGCGAAGGCCGCGTTTACGAACGGGACGATGATACGCCGCTGGGTTCGGTAAAGGCGCGCCTTGAGCACAGCTGGCCCGAGTCGCTGGCGCAAGGGCAGCTTATTAAGGATGACGAGGGGCGTACTCAACTGGAGGCGATGCCGAAAGCAAAACGCTCTTCTATGTTCCCCGATCCGTGGCGCACCAACCCAATTGGACGCTTCTGGGATCGTCTGCGCGGACGCGAAGTGCTGCCGCGCTACATGTCGCGCCTCTCAAAAGAGGAGCAAGTCGCTGAGCAGAAATGGCGTACCGTCGGCACCATCCGCCGTTACATCCTGCTGCTGCTGACGCTCTCCCAGACCGTGGTCGCCACCTGGTATATGAAGACTATCCTTCCATACCAGGGCTGGGCGCTCATCAATCCGGCGGATATGATTGGCCAGGATATCTGGGTCTCTTTTATGCAGCTGCTGCCTTATGTGCTGCAAAGCGGCATCCTTATCCTCTTCGCTATACTTTTCTGCTGGGTCTCCGCCGGTTTCTGGACCGCGCTGATGGGCTTTTTGCAACTGCTGATTGGGCGCGATAAATACAGTATCTCCGCCTCAACGGTGGGCGATGAGCCAATCAACCCGGCGCACCGCACCGCGCTGATTATGCCTATCTGCAACGAAGACGTGGATCGCGTTTTCGCGGGGCTGCGCGCGACGTGGGAGTCGGTAAAAGCGACAGGTCAACAGCAGCACTTCGACGTTTACATTCTGAGCGACAGCTACAACCCCGATATTTGCGTGGCTGAGCAAAAAGCCTGGATGGAGTTGATTGCCGAAGTGCAGGGCGAAGGGCAAATCTTCTATCGCCGCCGTCGTCGTCGTGTGAAGCGTAAAAGCGGCAACATTGATGACTTCTGCCGCCGCTGGGGCAGCCAGTACAGCTACATGGTCGTGCTGGATGCGGACTCGGTGATGACCGGCGACTGTCTGACCGGTCTTGTGCGCCTGATGGAAGCGAACCCGAACGCCGGGATCATCCAGTCTTCGCCGAAGGCTTCCGGTATGGACACGCTTTATGCGCGCTGCCAGCAGTTCGCGACCCGCGTTTACGGCCCGCTTTTTACCGCCGGTCTTCATTTCTGGCAGCTTGGCGAATCGCACTACTGGGGTCATAACGCCATTATCCGCGTGAAGCCGTTTATCGAGCACTGCGCGCTGGCGCCGCTGCCGGGCGAGGGCTCCTTTGCCGGTTCCATTCTGTCGCACGACTTCGTGGAAGCCGCGCTGATGCGCCGCGCAGGCTGGGGCGTCTGGATTGCCTATGACCTGCCAGGCTCCTATGAAGAGCTGCCGCCGAACCTGCTCGACGAGCTCAAACGCGACCGCCGCTGGTGCCATGGCAACCTGATGAACTTCCGCCTGTTTTTGGTGAAAGGGATGCACCCGGTTCACCGTGCGGTGTTCCTGACCGGCGTCATGTCTTATCTCTCGGCGCCGCTCTGGTTCTTGTTCCTGGCGCTTTCCACGGCGCTTCAGGTGGTGCATGCGCTCACTGAGCCGCAGTACTTCCTCCAGCCGCGTCAGCTCTTCCCGGTCTGGCCGCAATGGCGTCCTGAACTGGCGATTGCGCTGTTTGCCTCGACCATGGTGCTGCTGTTCCTGCCGAAGCTGTTGAGCGTGGTGCTTATCTGGTGCAAAGGCTCGAAAGAGTATGGCGGCTTCTTGCGCGTAACGCTTTCGCTGCTGCTGGAAGTGCTTTTCTCGGTACTGCTGGCACCGGTTCGCATGCTGTTCCACACTGTGTTCGTGGTCAGCGCGTTCCTTGGCTGGGAAGTGGTATGGAACTCGCCGCAGCGTGATGATGACTCCACTCCGTGGGGCGAAGCCTTCATGCGACATGGTTCTCAACTGCTGCTGGGCCTGGTCTGGGCGGTGGGGATGGCGTGGCTCGATCTGCGCTTCCTCTTCTGGCTGGCGCCTATCGTTTTCTCGCTGATCCTGTCGCCGTTTGTGTCGGTTATTTCAAGCCGTTCAACGGTGGGACTGCGTACAAAACGCTGGAAACTGTTCCTGATCCCGGAAGAGTATTCGCCGCCGCAGGTGCTGGTGGATACCGATAAGTATCTGGAGCAGAACCGCGGTCGTTCGCTGGAAGATGGCTTTATGCACGCCGTATTCCATCCTTCCTTCAACGCGCTGGCGACAGCGATGGCCACCGCGCGTCACCGTGCAAGCCATGTGCTGGAAATTGCCCGTGACCGTCATGTTGAGCAGGCGCTGAATGAAACGCCGGATAAACTCAACCGTGACCGTCGCCTGGTGCTGCTGAGCGACCCGGTGACCATGGCGCGGCTGCACTATCGCGTCTGGTCGGCGCCGGAACGCTATTCCTCCTGGGTGAGCCATTACAAAGCGTTACAGCTTAACCCGCATGCGCTGAAGTCGCGCGGATAAGCAAAACCTCGTGTGAAAATGCCGGCCTCAGTGGCCGGCATTTTTTTCACCTGACGGGTTACGACGTATACTTAGCGGAAACGAAGAATGATGAGGTGTGGTTTGAAAGCAGTGGCGCTTGTTCTGGCGGCCTGTCTGCTGAGCGGATGCGGCAGCATAATCAGTCGCGCGGTGCCGGGGCAGGGACATGGCAACCAGTATTACCCCGGTGTGCAGTGGGACGTAAGAGATTCCGCGTGGCGTTATGTCACGGTACTGGATCTGCCGTTCTCACTGGTCTTCGACACGCTATTGCTGCCGATAGACATGCATCACGGCCCGTATGAATAACGCTTAGCGTTCATCCCATTCATCCGCCGCGGTGCGACCTTCTTCCGTATCCAGCGGCGGTTCAAGCTGAAATTCCCCTTCATCCCATTCATGCAACGTGTTCTCTTCCAGCCACTCCTGACGAAGCTCGATCTCGTCGTAGTCGCCGTCAAAGACGCTCTGCGCCGCTTCCCCGCTCAGTACCGGCAGGCACTCGCCTTGCTCTTCATCGGTGGCGAAGAACTCGACCTGCCACATTATCTCGCCGTCCTGCAGAACATATTTCTGGATGTTGAGTTGCTGGACAACCGCATCTTCTTCGTCCATCCCCGGATTGTCGGCGAGGAACTCTTCGCGTGCAGCGTCGATGGCTTCTTCAAGCGTTGCAAACATGGACATAATTTTCTCCCTGAACAGACATGGTTGTTTCAGGAAAGGATAGACGAAGATCCATAATTGCAAATAAGAAAGCGAAAAAAAGGGGGGAAATATCTTGCGCAACATCAGCGTCTTAGAGAGAAACGCTGCGCGTGAGCGGGGAAACGCTGCCCCGGCCTGGATTTGGCCGGGGCAGCGGAATTAATAGCGGGAAGGCATCCCTTGCGGACGGGTTTTGAAACGGCGATGCAGCCACATGTACTGATCCGGCGCCATGAGAATACATTTCTCCACCACTTTGTTCATCCAGGCTGCCGTTTCTTCAGCATCGCCCAGCGGCGGCTGGCACTCCGGTTCAAGGGCTATCAACTCGTAACCTTTGCCGCCAGGCTTGCGGCGCGGTACAAAAGGCACAATGCAGGCTTTGGACATCTTTGCCAGCATCCAGGTGCCCGACGTAGTGGCGGCTTGTTCGACAGCGAAAAGGGGAACGAAAACGCTGTTGCGCGGGCCGTAGTCGTGGTCCGGCGCATACCAGATAATTTCGCCGCTTTTCAGCGCCTTGATCATGCCTTTGAGATCTTTACGATCGAGCATGGTTTTATTGGAGCGCAGGCGTCCCCAGGTTTGCAGCCAGTCAAGCAGCGGATTGTCATTGGGACGATAAACGCCGATACCCGGCGTATGCATGCCAAAGATGCGCGCGCCGAGCTCAAGCGTCAGAAAGTGCACGCCGATGAGCAAAATCCCCTGTTTCTGCGCCAGAAGCGCTTTCACTGGCTCCACGCCGGAGACATCAAACCAGCGTTCCACGCGCCAGTTCGGCCAGAACCAGGCCATGCCGGTTTCCATCAGGCCCATGCCGACGGATTCAAAATTCTTCTCCACCAGCTTCTGGCGTTCCGCTTCGCTCATTTCGGGAAAGCAAAGCTCAAGGTTGCGGTGGGCGATACGGGCGCGGCGCTTCATTACTCGCATCGCCAGACGGCCCATGCCGCAGCCAAGGCGGTAAATCACCGGATAAGGCAGCAGCACGACGAGATAAAGCAGGCCAATGCCAAGCCATGTCAGCCAGTAGCGAGGATGCAGCAGAGCGCGGTTGAATTGGGGTAAATGGGTCGTCATGAAAATTCCATTAGGTTGCAGGCAAGTCCACTTGTCGCAGACATTGTGACATTATTTTCCGTCCTGCCAAAATTCATGGACGACAGGCGGTGGTTTTCACGCCAGTTTAGAGAAATCTGCAGAAACAAAGTGATGGAAATGTAGCGCAAAATTCATGGATGTAAATTAGCGGTAATTGCTATATCATGCCCGCCGATTTTCATTCCCCTAACGATTGCAGGATACGTACACCATGCCAGTGTTACACAACCGCATTTCGAATGAGGAGCTGAGGGCGCGCATGCTGGCGGAAACCGAGCCGCGCACCACTATCTCATTCTATAAATATTTCACCATCGCCGACCCGAAAGCGACTCGCGATAACCTCTATAAAGCGTTTACCGAACTTAACGTTTTCGGTCGCGTCTATCTTGCCCATGAAGGGATCAACGCCCAAATCAGCGTGCCGCAAAGCAAGGTAGAAGCGTTTCGCACGCTGCTGTACGGCTTTGACCCGGCGCTGGACGGCCTGCGATTGAACATTGCGCTGGACGATGACGGTAAATCGTTCTGGGTGCTGCGCATGAAAGTGCGCGACCGCATTGTGGCGGACGGCATCGATGACCCAACCTTCAACGCCAGCGACGTTGGCGAGTACCTGAAGGCGGCGGAAGTGAACGCCATGCTGGATGACCCGGACGCGGTGTTTATCGATATGCGCAACCACTATGAATATGAAGTGGGGCATTTCGAAAACGCGCTGGAAATCCCGGCGGACACGTTCCGCGAGCAGCTGCCGAAAGCGGTGGAGATGATGCAGGAGCATAAAGACAAGAAAATTGTTATGTACTGCACCGGCGGTATTCGCTGCGAAAAAGCGAGCGCGTGGATGCGTCACAACGGTTTTAATAAAGTCTGGCACATCGAAGGCGGTATCATTGAGTACGCCCGCAAAGCCCGCGAGCAGGGGCTGCCGGTGCGTTTCGTTGGGAAAAACTTTGTTTTTGACGAGCGTATGGGCGAGCGCATCTCTGATGATGTAATTGCGCATTGCCATCAGTGCGGCGCGCCTTGCGACAGCCACACCAATTGCAAGAATGACGGCTGCCATCTGCTGTTTATCCAGTGTCCGACCTGCGCAGAGAAGTTTCAGGGCTGCTGCAGTGAGCTTTGCCGCGACGAGAGCGCGTTGCCGGAAGAAGAGCAGCGCCGTCGCCGCGCCGGTCGCGAAAACGGCAATAAAATCTTTAACAAATCCCGTGGCCGCTTGAATACCGTGCTCGGCATTCCCGATCCACAATAAAAAAAGCCTCCGCAGGGAGGCTTTTTTTTAGCGCAATCCAGACGGGATTACTTCTGGCGCACGCCTTCGACCGAAATAATCAGGTCAACTTCCTGAGAAGCGGGGCCGAGATCGGTAGTAATGTTGTAATCTTTGAGTTTAATTTTCCCTTCCGCTTCAAAGCCTGCGCGAACGCCGCCCCACGGATCGTCGCCCTGGCCAATCAGTTTGGCTTCAAGCGTCAGCGGTTTGGTCACGCCGTTAAGCGTAAAGTTACCGGTGATGTCCAGCTCATCGCCATCCTGCTTCACGGACGTGGAGGTGAAGGTCGCCTGCGGGAATTTGGCTACGTTCAGGAATTCCGCGCTGCGCAGATGTTTATCACGCTCGGCGTGGTTGGTATCGATGCTGGTCGTGTTGATAGTGACGTTGACTTTATCCGCTGACGGGTTTTTCTCATCAAAAGTAAAGGTGCCGTCGAAATCGCGGAAGGTGCCGTAGAGCCAGCTGTAGCCAAGGTGTTTAATCCGGAAGTTAACGAAGGCGTGCTGGCCCTCTTTATCAATCTTATAATCGGCCGCGACAGCGGAGCCGGTAGTAAAGAACAGGGCGGCGAGCGTTAACCCCATCAGGCTTTTTTTCATTTATCACTCCTTGGTTAATGCGACGATTTCCCGAGCATACGCTTGAGGGTAACGTCTTTATCGATGAAATGGTGCTTCAGCGCGGCGAAAGCGTGGAGCACCGAGAGCAGCACTACGCTCCAGGCGAGCCAGAGATGAATATCGCCTGCCGTATCGGCTTGTTCGCCCGCGCCGCTGAAGATAGCCGGGATTTCAACAAGCCCAAACACGCTGATGGGTTTGCCTTCGGCGGTCGAAATCAGATAACCGCTCAGCAAAATCGCGAACAGCAATAGATAGAGCAGTACATGAACGGCGACGGCGCTCACACGCGTCAGGCGGGAATAAGAGGCGAGCGGGGGAGGCGGCGGCGAAACAAAGCGCCAGATAACCCGCATCAGTAAAAAGAGAAAAATAACGATGCCGATACTTTTGTGCAGTTCCGGGGCCCGGTGATACCAGACATCATAATAGCCAAGCGTCACCATCCACAGCCCAAGCGCAAACATGCCATAAACGGCGAGCGCCATTAGCCAGTGAAGCAGTACTGATAAATGTCCATATTGCGACGGTGTGTTACGCCACTGCATTGTTACGCATCCGTTAATAAATAAGATGCAGCCACAGTGACCGTTGAAGGTTCCAAAAGCAAACCAAAAAAATCAACAATCTTATTCAGAAAATTTGATTGATAAGTTTGGGCTATTGAAAGACGGATAAACGGTAAAAAACCTCTGAAATTTAGCTTTAAAACAGTAAATTACGGTTATTTAGATATAATAAAAAGAAAATAGCGGCAGAATAATCATGTGTGTTGTCAGTTTTTGTAAGCCATGTGTCAGTTATTTTGAATAGTTAATGGCGCTAACTGGCGTAAATCCAGAACAGATCCAGCAGCGCCAACAGAGCAGAAAGCGCCAGATAAACCAGCAGATGTTCCCGAACATTGTTTACCAGAAAACGAATCAGCCGCTGCATACCTGTCCTTTTAACCAGTAGCACCTTATTTCAGCGTAACAAAAAGCGGCCCGCAGGCCGCTGCGTTTATTTGAAGCGCGACAGACTAAAAGGGGCGAGATCAAACTCAACAGGTTTATCAGCGGCAAACTGGCTCGCTATCTCGCCCAACACCGACGCGAATTTAAAGCCGTGACCGCTGAGGCCGGTCACTATCATCGCCTGCGGCAAATCAGGCAGGGTATCGACGATAAAATCTTCATCCGGGGAATTATCGTAGGTGCAGGACGCGCCATGCAGACAGCCGCCGATGCCAGGCAGATGCTGGCGCAGGAAAGGAAACGCCTCGGCGCCGTCGGTCGCCACTGCGCCGAAAGGTTTGCGCTCTTGCGCGGAATTGATCGGCTGACCGCCGTTGTGCTTGCCGATTTTCAGCGCGTTATCTTCCGCCGGGAAGCCGTAATACTGGTCGCCATTCGCCGTCTCGCCAGTAAAGGCGGGAAAGCGATTATTCACGCTGTAGCGCCCGTCAGCCTGATACCAGGCGAACACCTTGCGCACCGGCGTAATCGGCAGGTGCGGCACCAGACGCTTAACCCACGTACCAGCGCTAATCAGCACCTTGCGCCCTTCATATTCGCCATCCTCGGTAACCACACGCACTCCCTGCGCCTGAGGCTCTATTGCGGTGACCGCGCAGTTAAAGAGCTGGGCGCAGCCCGCTTCTTCAGCGAGGCGAATATAGTTAGCGATAGCGGCTTCGCTGTAGAGCACGCCGGAATTGGGTTCGAACAAGCCGATATAATCATCCGGCACGCGAAATTCCGGCCAGCGCGCCATGAGTTGGTCGGCATTGAAGGTCTCAAGCGGTAACTGCCAGCGCTGAGCGCTTTGCGCTACGTTGCGCAAAAATTCAGAATGGGCGGGGCCCAGGTTAATGACGCCGCTGCGCTGAAAAATACGCGCTTCGGTAAGGGACTGAAGCTCATCCCATAACGCCTGGGCGCGCAGTACCAGCGGAACATAGATTTCACCTTCGCCATAAGCGTGGCGGATAAGCCGTGTTTCGCCATGATGGCTGCCTTGCTGGTGCGGCGGATGACCACTGTCCGTCATCAGGACATTCAGCCCTGCCCGGGTGGCGTAATAGCCTGCCGCTGCGCCAACCGAACCGCTGCCAATGATAATCAAATCGTATTGCATGGAGGTGCTCCGCATAGGTTGTTACTTAGCAGAGTAATTAAGGCGGGAAAGTTGCACAAGACTAAAAATAATAATGGCGCTCCGAAGAGCGCCCGATGGTTATAAGGGAAGCATCAGACTAATGCTTGCGATAATCATTTTCCTGGTATTCGCTGGATTCAATTT
The DNA here is from genome assembly GCA_000621185.1 of Franconibacter pulveris DSM 19144. Lineage (GTDB taxonomy): Bacteria > Pseudomonadota > Gammaproteobacteria > Enterobacterales > Enterobacteriaceae > Franconibacter > Franconibacter pulveris. The sequence goes on along the minus strand of KK211221.1, from coordinate 92,363 downwards.
TTGCAATGCCAGCTTCTAAAATGGAAATAAATTGTCTGGCTACATCGGTAGTTAGCCACAAGGTCTGGCCTATTTCCGTCTCTTCATGGTCAGACGGATTGGATGTCAAGTAATGCAGCCTTAGCATCATGGCATCGTAGCTGTCTACGGTGCTGATATCCCATCCAACAAGGGGATGTGTCTGAATAACTTCATTAATTTTTTCCATCATAACCCCCTTAATACGTGTTTAAAGACAACGGCTCATGAGGTTTCAATGCGTGTTTTATTGAAGCTGTCTAAGTATATCAATCAATATGCTAAAAAGAGGCAAAAATAAATACCCTGCAACACATTTTTTGAAATAATTGATTTATTTGAACAATAAAACGGCAAATTATTCAATAGCAGACGCGAAAAAGAAGGATCAATAAGGATATGCTGAAAAGCATTTTATTAATAATAGCAGAAATAAAAAAAGCCGGGCGGCGAAGCCCGGAAACGACACCATAAGAGAAATTTAGGTTAAGTCAGGGTTCGCTAAACCAATCCTCAGCGCTTTCCCAGGTTTCCTGAAGAATTTCGCTGACGCGATCTTTCGCTTCTTTGCCTGCGCCCAGTACCGAAAGATTATTGGTGGCGGCATAGCGCACCTGGACGCGGTTAGGAAAGTCGGGGAACTGTTGTTCAATTCGGCGGCTAAGCTCGCAAGCCAGGGCGTCGATAGCGCCAGGCGGCAGCGTTGTGGTTCTGGCGATAGTCACTTCTACACGCATAAACACCCCCTGTTAACGATACTGTATATTTATACAGATAATTGGAGTGGCTTGCAACAGGGGGCAATGTAAATGCTGCAGCTTATGCCTGGCGTTTTACGGACCAGCGCACTTTTTCACCGGCCAGGAACGGCACGATGCTATCGTCGCTAAGGCTGATGCTTTGCGGCATCTCTACCTCTTCACGCACCAGCTCAATAACCTCTTCGTTTACCGGCAGGCCGTAGAAGCGCGGGCCGTTGAGCGAACAGAACGCTTCAAAATGCGCCAGCGCATTCATCTCTTCAAACACCGTGGCGTAAGCGCCCAGGGCGGAAGGGGCGTTAAAACAGCCGGCGCAGCCGCAGCTGGCTTCTTTGCGATGGCGAGCGTGCGGTGCAGAGTCGGTACCCAGGAAAGCGCGCTCAAAGCCGCTCGCCACCAGTTCGCGCAGCGCCTGCTGGTGAACGCTGCGTTTAAGGATGGGCAGGCAATAGAGGTGAGGGCGCACGCCGCCAACCAGCATATGGTTGCGGTTGAACATCAAATGCTGCGGCGTAATGGTGGCGGCAAGAAGCTCATTGCCTTCACGCACATACTGGGCGGCGTCTTTGGTCGTGATATGCTCAAACACTACTTTCAGCCCTGGCAGGCGGCGGCGCAGCGGTTCCATTACCGTTTCGATAAAACGCGCTTCGCGATCGAAAATATCGATATCTGCGTGAGTGACTTCGCCATGCACCAGCAGCGGCATGCCCAGACGCTCCATACGCTCCAGCACGGGCATAATCGCGTCAATGCTGGTGACGCCGTGGCTTGAGTTAGTGGTGGCGTTCGCCGGATAGAGCTTGGCGGCCGTAAATACCCCTTCCTCGAAGCCGCGCGCCAGCTCGTCGGCATCCAGCGTGTCGGTCAGGTAGCAGGTCATCAGCGGTTCAAACGTATGGCCTGCGGGGACGGCATCCAGAATACGCTGGCGATAAGCGACAGCCGCCGCCACGGTAGTTACCGGAGGAGCCAGGTTCGGCATGACGATGGCGCGCGCATAGGTCTCGCTGGTATAAGGCAGAACGGTTTGCAACATCTCGCCATCGCGCAGATGGAGATGCCAGTCGTCAGGACGGCGGATGGTTAACACCTGGGGTTGTTCAGTCATGAAATGCTCCGGCTAGAAGGACAAAAATGGCTGGATTTGCGCCGGGCACTAAGGATAAGCGGAAACGTTTTCGTTTGCACCCTTTTCGTGCTTCGCGCCGGGGCCATCACCCCGGCGCGGAAACTCAGTCTATAAAGGGGATCACGATTTCACCCGGCTTCACTTCCAGCCCTTTGGCATAGCGTTTGGCCAGCTTTTCGCCTTCGCTGCCATCTTCGCTCAGCACATAAGCGGGGTGCTGATTGAAATAGCTGCGCAGCGACTGATTAAGGTAAGGCGTCAGGGTCTCCAGCAACGCCTGCATTTTTTGCGGCTGAACCGTCGCGTTAACCACCTCCATTTCCTGGAGATAAATCGCCCCCTTCTCTTTGTTAAAGACCGGCAGCGCTTTCAGCGTCAGCTTCATGTTCGCTTTTTGATTGCCGAAAAGGGAGGTCATATCCAGACTGGCATCGCCGGTCAGGGTGACTTTGTTTGGCTCTTCACGCCCAATCTGGCTTGCCAGGTTGCTCAGCACGATGTGGGCATCCGCCACGCCCGGCACGCCGATATCACGCGAGAAATTATTCCGTTTTTGCAGCGCCTGGTTAATTTCCTGCTCGGTAACCGTGTACTGGGTTAGCTGGTTACACCCTGCCAGCAGACCGCTGACAACCAGCGCGGCGGCGACAATAAAGCTCTTCATCTCATTCCTCGACATGTGCACAAAGTCCGTGTCAGGGGATCCTGACACAAAGCAGCATGTCGCGCCAGAGTAAGTGTCGCCAGCGGAAAAGGCTGAAAAAGCCGGTGGCGGCCACCGGCATAAGGATTAAATAGAGATTGAGGAGAGAAGGTTGACCTGGGTTTGTTTGGCCATATTGTCCCGGTAATCCGCCACGCGGGTCGGGTACTCTACGCCTGCCACCAGCGTCAGGTTACGCAGCAGCGGGAAGAGATGAATATCATCCTCTGAGAGCTCGCCATTGACGGCGTTAGGCTGCTTAATCAGCTTATCGAGATCGCGCAAATCATCGTTGATGTTCTTGATAAGCCCTGCCGAGTGGGCAAGATGCTCCTCGAAAGCGCCAATCGCCGCCTCTTTCTTTTTCACAAAGTAAGCCCGCGCCTGTGGGGTGGCGAATTCATCAAAAGGTGCTTTGGCGATGCGCGGCAGCAGCAGGCGGTTGACGTAGCCGTTTACTTTGCGAAGCCAGGTTTCAATGGCCGGATTACGCTTCCCGGTGAGCAGCGGTTTGCCGTCGAGTTTATCGACGTAGTAGACAATATCGAGGCTTTCCGGCAGATAGCGGCTGTCATCTTTTTGCAGTATCGGGGCCATCTTCTGACCAATCATCCGGGTGGGCGTTTCTTCATCATCGTTGAGCAGCACGTTCAGCTCAACCGGGATATTTTTCAGCCCAAATATCATGCGCGCCTTCACGCAAAACGGGCAGTGATCGTAAATATATAGCTTCACGTTTCTCCTCCTGTTATGGCGTCCGTGCCTTCAGTATGGAAGAGAAGCCAGGGCGGGGCAAATTAGCTGCCCGGTTCAAGCATGCTCGGCTCGAGGCGCTTCTGGCTGAACTGCCACCACAGAGCGAAGCATGTCGCCACGCCGATAACGCCAAGCATCATCCAGGGCAGCTCTGGCTGCTGAAACGTTTTGCCGGCGTCAAACAGCCAGCCACCGCCCGCATAACCGAGCGCGCCGCCAAAGGCGAGGCCAAGGCGGCTGAAGCCCATATAGCTGCCGCGGGCGCGGGAATCGGCGAGCGAAGCGCTGAGCGTCTCCCGTGCCGGCTCCGCGATAATCGAGCCGATGTAAAACAGACAAATCAGGGTAAATAGCTGCTGCAACGTGCCCACCAGGCCTATCGGCAGCAGGCTCAGCGTCATCAGCAGCAGGCCCGCCATCAGGCGGTGCTCCAGGCGAAAGCGCTTTTCGCTCCAGCGAGCGACAGGGTAGAGCAGGGTGAGCGACAGCGTCGCTTCGATGGCGTACATCCATTTCACGGCGGCGGGCGTGCCGGCGATGTCATTGACCATAATCGGCAACATAAGCATGACCTGCACCGCCAGCATGTAGTAGCCGGTAAGCGTCAGCACGTAAGTGACAAACCGCTTGTCGCGCAGCACGCGGCTCATCCCTTCGCGCATAGGGGTGCGAATGGTCGAAAGCTTCCAGTCCGGCAACAGCCAGGCGTTGAAACCTGCGCAAATCACAAACAGCAGCGCGCCTGCGCCGCAGACGAGACGAAAATCATACTGCAGCAGCCAGCTGCCAAGCAGTGCGCCAATCACCGCGCCTGCGCTGTCCTGCATCATCAGCAGAGAAAAAAAGCGCCCGCGCTGGTGCGGACGCACCAGTTTTACCACCAGCGCCGAGCGCGGCGGGTCAAACAGGGTGCCGCCAAGGCCGGAGAGAATACAGGAGAGCCAGAGCATCCAGGGCTCCTGAGCGACCGCCATCGTCGCAAAACCCGCCGCACGCATCAGCATGCCGGTGACGATCATCGGCCGGGCGCCAAGACGGTCGGCTATCGCGCCGCCGAAGATCCCAAGCCCCTGCTGAATAAACTGACGCAGGCCGAGGGCGATACCGACCATCAGCGCGGCCCAGCCCAGTTGATCGACAAAGCGAATAGAAATCAGGGGAAAGACGACAAAAAAGCCCAGCACCACGAGCATGTTGTCAATCAGCAGGAAATATTTACCCAGGCTCCTTGCCTGCGACACGCTGGCCATTTCCCCTCCTGGGAAAACGCAAAGATAAACTTCTATTTTGCGGGCGCGTCTCAGACTTTCCTATATTCAAAACAACAATATTTTTTTATCGATCCAGATGTTTAATTGATGACGTTAATCGAAATAGCGCCGCGGGGTGCGGAAAATGGTATGTTGTTGTTTTCCCTGTTTTGTCTCGCACAGGTATAGTTAACTTACCGCGCATGAGACAGCGGCGTATCGCCGCTCGCGCCGTGTGGCTTATTGTGGACGAAGGAGTGGGTGATAAATGTTTGGCTACCGCAGTAACGTGCCGAAAGTACGATTAACGACCGATCGCCTGGTGGTGCGGCTGGTGCATGACCGTGACGCCTGGCGGCTCGCGGATTATTACGCTGAAAACCGCCAGTTTTTAAAACCCTGGGAGCCGGTGCGTGACGACAGCCACTGCTACCCCTCCGGCTGGCAGGCCCGCCTTGGCATGATCAACGAACTGCACAAGCAAGGCAGCGCTTTTTATTTCGCGCTGCTCGATCCGGATGAAAAAGCGATCCGCGGCGTGGCCAATTTTTCCAATGTGGTACGCGGCTCGTTTCACGCCTGCTACCTCGGGTATTCGCTGGGGGAAAAGTGGCAGGGACAGGGGCTGATGTTTGAAGCGCTCACCTCCGCCATTCGTTACATGCAGCGCACCCAGCATATGCACCGCATTATGGCTAATTACATGCCGCACAATAAGCGCAGCGGCGATCTGCTCGCCCGCCTCGGCTTTGAAAAAGAGGGCTACGCCAAAGATTATCTGCTGATTGACGGCGTGTGGCGCGACCATGTGTTAACCGCGCTCACCGCCAGAGAATGGACCCCGGGTCGTTAAGGAGCAAAGATGAAACATCAGTTAAGCGCGGTGGAAGCTCGCGTCATCGGCAGCCTGCTGGAAAAGCAGGTCACCACGCCCGAGCAGTATCCGCTTTCGGTTAACGGCGTGGTCACCGCCTGCAACCAAAAAACCAACCGCGAGCCGGTAATGAACCTTTCAGAGCGCGAGGTGCAGGATGCGCTGGATGAGCTGGTCAAGCGTCATTATCTGCGCACCGTCAGCGGTTTTGGCAACCGCGTCACCAAATATGAGCAGCGCTTCTGTAATTCTGAATTCGGCGCGCTGAAGCTGTCGCCGCCGGAGGTGGCGCTGGTCGCCACGCTGATGCTGCGCGGACCACAAACACCGGGCGAACTGCGCAGCCGGGTAGGGCGCATGTATGAGTTCGCCGACATGGCTGAAGTGGAAAGTGCGCTGGACGGGCTGGCGAACCGCGAAGACGGGCCCTTTGTCGCGCGTCTGCCGCGCGAGCCGGGCAAGCGTGAAAGCCGCTATATGCACCTTTTTAGCGGCGAAACGGAAACGCTGGCCGCGGCCGTAGAGGCGGTCAGCGCGCCTGCGGACGATCTGACGCAGCGCGTCGAGGCGCTGGAAGCGGAAGTGGCGGAGTTGAAATCCCGCCTCGAAGCGCTGCTGGGCCACCTGGGAGACTGATATGAGCAAACTTCGCATCGGCGTGGTAGGGCTTGGCGGCATTGCGCAAAAAGCGTGGCTGCCGGTGCTTTCTCACGCCACAGAGTGGCGGTTAACCGGCGCTTTTTCGCCGAATAAAGCGAAAGCGCTGCCCGTTTGCGAGGCGTATCGCCTGCCTTATGTCGACTCGCTGCAGGCGCTCGCCGCGCAGTGCGACGCCGTGTTCGTGCACAGCGCCACCAGCAGCCACTATCAGGTAGTGAGCGAATTGTTGAATGCGGGCGTGCATGTCTGCGTGGATAAGCCGCTCGCGGAAAATCTGGCGGACGCCGAACGGCTGGTGGCGCTGGCCGCCCGTAAGAAGCTGACGCTGATGGTGGGCTTCAACCGACGCTTTGCCCCACGCTATCAGGCGCTGAAAGCGCGCCTCACAGACGCCGCCTCGCTGCGTATGGATAAACACCGCGCCGACAGCGTCGGCCCGCATGATTTGCGCTTTACCTTGCTTGATGACTATCTGCATGTGGTGGATACCGCGCTGTGGCTGGCAGGCGGCGAGGGGACGCTTCAGAGCGGCGCGCTGATGGCCAATGAGCAGGGCGAAATGCTGTATGCTGAACATCACTTCGCCCGGGATCGTCTGCAAATCACCACCAGCATGCACCGGCGGGCCGGAAGCCAGCGCGAATGGGTGCAGGCGGTGACCGACGGCGGCCTTTATGAAGTCACCGATATGCGTGAATGGCGCGAAGAGCGCGGCGCAGGCGTCGTGGCAAGCCCGGTGCCGGGCTGGCAGAGCACCCTGGAGCAGCGCGGGTTTGTCGGCTGCGCGCGTCACTTCATCGACTGCGTGACGAATCAGACTGTTCCGGAAACGGCAGGCGACCAGGCGCTACTTGCCCAGCGGATCATTGAGAAACTCTGGCGGGAGGCGATAAGCGAATAATCCCTCGTAACAACTGCCGGTAGTATTTCCCCGGCAGTTGAGTAGACTAAGCGCTTCGCTCAACGCCCCGACGCCTGCTTTGCAGGCGTTAGTGTTTGTGGACCACCAACCCGATGAATTTATTAAAATCGCTGGCCGCCGTCAGCTCAATGACCATGTTTTCCCGCGTGCTTGGCTTTGCGCGCGACGCCATTGTGGCGAGGGTGTTTGGCGCCGGTATGGCCACCGACGCCTTTTTTGTGGCGTTCAAGCTGCCTAACCTGTTGCGCCGTATTTTTGCCGAAGGGGCGTTTTCGCAGGCCTTTGTGCCTATTCTCGCCGAGTACAAAAGCAAGCAGGGCGAAGACGCCACGCGGGTGTTTGTCGCTTACGTCAGCGGGTTGCTGACGCTGGCGCTGGCCATTGTGACCGTCGCAGGAATGCTGGCCGCCCCGTGGGTCATTCTGTTCACTGCGCCAGGTTTTGCTGATACGGCGGATAAATTCGCGCTGACTTCGCAACTGCTGCGCATCACCTTTCCCTATATTTTGCTGATTTCGCTGGCCTCGCTTGCCGGCGCCATCCTTAACACCTGGAACCGCTTCTCGGTACCCGCCTTTGCGCCGACCTTCCTGAACGTCAGCATGATAGGCTTTGCGCTTTTCGCCGCGCCGTATTTTCACCCGCCGGTGCTGGCGCTGGCCTGGGCGGTCACCGTCGGCGGCGTGTTACAACTGGTCTATCAGCTGCCGCATCTGAAGAAAATCGGCATGCTGGTGCTGCCGCGCATTAACCTGCGCGACGCGGGCGCGCGCCGCGTGCTGCGCCAGATGGGGCCCGCCATCCTCGGCGTCTCCGTCAGCCAGATCTCGCTTATTATCAATACGATTTTCGCTTCGTTTCTGGTTTCCGGCTCCGTCTCCTGGATGTATTACGCCGACCGTCTGATGGAGTTTCCGTCGGGCGTGCTCGGCGTGGCGCTCGGCACTATCCTGTTGCCTTCGCTGTCGAAAAGCTTCGCCAGCGGCAACCATGACGAATATAACCGCCTGATGGACTGGGGCCTGCGGCTTTGCTTTCTGCTGGCGCTGCCAAGCGCCGTGGCGCTGGGCATCCTTGCCAAACCGCTCACCGTTTCGCTGTTTCAGTACGGCAAATTCACCGCTTTTGACGCCGCCATGACCCAGCGGGCGCTGATCGCCTACTCTGTAGGGCTGATTGGGTTGATTGTGGTGAAAGTGCTGGCGCCAGGCTTCTATTCGCGTCAGGACATTAAGACGCCGGTGAAAATCGCCATCGTGACGCTGATTATGACGCAGTTGATGAACCTGGCGTTTATCGGCCCGCTGAAGCACGCCGGGCTTTCACTCTCGATAGGCCTTGCGGCCTGTCTGAACGCGTCGCTGCTTTACTGGCAGCTGCGCAAGCGCAGCATCTTCACGCCGCTGCCTGGCTGGGGCGCATTTTTGACGCGGCTGGTGATTGCCGTGCTCGTCATGTCCGCGGCGCTGCTCGGCATGATGCAGTTCATGCCGGACTGGGCGCTGGGCTCGATGCCCTGGCGCCTGCTGCGGTTGATGGCAGTGGTGGTAGCCGGGGTGGCGGCCTACTTCATCACGCTGGGGCTGCTGGGCTTCCGGGTGAGGGATTTCGCACGGCGCACGGCGTAAGGCGCGCCGACAGCGAATGACGCTTTCTTACCCGCGCTGCGCGCATGTTTCGCAGCGCGGGTAAGCGTCGCGGGTGTTCTTCGTCACCCCCGCTGTTCCGCCCAATAAAAAAGGCGCCTTTCAGGCGCCTTTCGTATTGATAAGCAACGTTAAATCGAAATCTTTTTGCCGCTGCGCTGGGCGCTGGCGGTCTGGCCGTTGGCGCCGTACAGGCCCGGTTCCTGATGTGGCTTCAGGATTGCCAGCGCCTGGCTATTGCGCGCTAGTTGCCCTTCAAGCAACCAGCCGTTGTGCTGATTAAGGTCGCGCAGGTGACGCGTTTTCTGCGTAATCGTCTGCCAGCGTTGAGCGTCAGCGTCAGCGTCATTGGCGGAAGCCTGCTGCAAGCGCCGCTGCTGCTCAAGATAGTCGAGCGTGGCGAGCAGGGAGCTTTTTTCTTCTGTAATACGCTGCAGCGCGCTGCCATTTACATAGCCCGCTGACAATTGCTGCTGTTCCGCGTCCATGACCTCTTTAAGGCTGGTCAGGACAACGGTCATTTGGTCTAACACTTCTGACAGACGACTCATATAGTTACTTACTCTGCAGGTAACTCCGCGCTTCCTGAATCAGCGCGTCAGCGATTTTGCCGGTGTCCATTTTCAGCTCGCCGTTACGGATAGCGGTTTTCAGCGCTTCCACGCGCTCTACGTTGATGTCGCTTGCGCCAGGCTGCGTCAGCGCCGCCTGCGCATCGCTTAAGGTTACGCTGGCGCTGTTAGCGGCAGTCGCTTTTTCGGTACGGGTTTTCTGTGGCGCGGCCTCGTTGGTTTCACGTGCCTGTACGGCGCTGATCGGTTTAGAAGGCGAAGTGCGTTCAATGCTGCTCATTGTTAAGTCCTCATTGAGGTGGCTCGCGGCGCAGAGCCTGTCATTTAGGTGTTGCTTATTTATCGGCAGTGGACGGCGAATCTTTATGAAGATTATAGACTAATCAGAATATTCCCATCAGAGCCGACCGTACCGCTCACCACCTGGCCCGAAGCCATACGCACCCGGGCATTCTGGGCAACCGCCGCATTGTTTAACGCCTGACCTTCACTGTTAATGCTAAAGCCTTCGCCTTGCGCGATAACCTGCACACGCTGGCCCGCTTTGATTCGCCATGCCTGGCGCACCATGGAAAGCAATACCGGTTGTCCTGGCGCGAGGTCGCGAAGCGTAACCGCATCCTGCGCCTGATTCAACTCCAGCATCGCCCGGGGAGGGAGTTGATCAAGGCGACCGCGCATTAAACGCACTGACGTGCTGTCGAGCCGACTGCCGCGCGCCACCGGCTGCGCCGCCACCACATACTCGCCTGTCGCCTGAACCAACACCTGCAAATACCGTTTATCGCCGCCGCAGCGCGCCTGCACGCTCAGGTTGCCCCACAGCCGCGCGTTGCCCGGCAGGCTGAACTGCGGCTGCTCGCAGGCAGGCCATAAATTGGCCGGGGTTTTAACCGTTACGCTGACGTCATCGCTTATCCCGGCAAGCCTTGCGGCGAAAAAGGGAATCAGCTGGGCTTCAAGCGTCCCGGCGAACAGGGGCGAGCTTAGCAACATTAGCGCTGCGCAGCAGAGTTTCAGGCGTTTCATGGCGCGTCTCCGTTAGCGGAATGGCGATGATTTTACCCGCACTCGTTTTCCTTCAAGGCAACAAATAGCGACGCATTTTGCGCTTATTCCAACGATAAGGGAGGGCGCTCACCCAGTAAGCTGTGCATCATCACCATGCTATGCGGAGGAATCATGCTCGACAAACTCGACGCCGCGCTGCGCTTTCAGCAAGAAGCGCTTAATTTGCGCGCCCAGCGTCAGGAGATTCTGGCCTCCAATATCGCCAACGCCGACACCCCAGGTTATCAGGCGCGGGATATTGATTTCGCCAGTGAACTCAAAAAAGTGATGGAGCGGGGCCGCACGGAAGGAAGTTCCATTGCACTGTCGATGACCTCCGCCCGTCATATCCCTGCCCAGACGAATACCGCGCCGAATGTTGATTTGCTCTACCGTATCCCCGATCAGCCCGCAATGGACGGCAACACCGTGGATATGGACCGCGAGCGCACGCAGTTTGCGGACAACAGCCTGAAATACCAGTCCGACCTGCAGGTGCTGGGCGGTCAAATCAAAAGCATGATGTCAGTGCTGCAATCGGGAGGATAACGGATGGCTTTGCTGAATATTTTTGATATCGCCGGCTCCGCGATGACCGCGCAGTCCAAGCGTCTGAACGTGGCGGCCAGTAACCTGGCAAACGCCGACAGCGTTACCGGACCGGATGGTCAACCGTATCGCGCGAAACAGGTCGTGTTTCAGGTTGATGCCCAGCCAGGCTCGCCGACAGGGGGCGTGAAGGTGACTAATGTCCTGGAAAGCCAGGCGCCGGACAAACTGGTCTATGAGCCAGGCAATCCGCTGGCGGACGCCAAGGGTTACGTGCGCATGCCCAATGTGGATGTGGTTGGCGAGATGGTGAACACCATGTCCGCCTCCCGCAGCTATCAGGCTAACGTGGAAGTGCTTAACGCCACGAAATCCCTGATGCTCAAAACGCTCACCCTCGGTCAATAAAGGAGAAGGGCATGTCGATTTCCGTAAACGTTAACGACCCGACTAACAGCGGCGTCAGCAGCGCGACCGGCACCAGCACCAGCAGCGCCAACGGTCTCTCCGGCAGCAGCGCCTCGGACCTGCAGAGCAGCTTCCTGACGCTGCTGGTCGCCCAGTTGAAAAACCAGGACCCGACCAACCCGCTGCAGAACAACGAGCTGACCACTCAGCTTGCGCAAATCAGCACCGTGAGCGGTATTGAAAAACTCAACACCACGCTCGGCGCCGTTTCCGGTCAGCTTAACAACAACCAGTCGCTGCAGGCGAGCACCCTTATCGGCCATGGCGTCATGGTTCCGGGCACAACCATTCTTGCCGGTAACCAAACCACTACGCCGTTTGGCGTAGAGCTGGCGCAGGCTGCCGATAAAGTGACCGCCACCATTACGGATAAGAGCGGCGTAGTCGTACGCACGATTGAACTCGGCGGGCTGAGCGCGGGCGTCCATACCTTTAGCTGGGACGGCAAGCTAAACGACGGCACTACCGCGCCGGATAACGCTTACAACGTCTCCATTTCCGCCAGCAGCAACGGCACGCAGCTGGTCGCCCAGCCGCTCAACTTTGCGCTGGTCAACGGCGTAACGAAGAGCGCCAACGGCAGCCTGCTGGATTTAGGTACTTACGGCACCACCACCCTCGACGAAGTCAGACAAATCATCTGATTCAACCATTATCAGGAGTAAGACATGGCGTTTTCTCAAGCGGTCAGCGGCCTGAATGCCGCGGCCACCAACCTGGACGTAATTGGCAACAACATTGCCAACTCCGCGACCTACGGTTTTAAATCGGGTTCTGTCTCCTTCGCCGACATGTTCGCAGGCTCAAAAGCGGGTCTCGGCGTGAAAGTGGCGGGCATTACCCAGGATTTCAGCGACGGTACGACCACCAATACCGGTCGCGCCCTGGACGTGGCTATCAGCCAGAACGGCTTCTTCCGTCTGGTAGACAGCAACGGTTCGGTCTATTACAGCCGTAACGGCCAGTTCAAGATGGACGAAAACCGTAACCTGGTGAACATGCAGGGCCTGCAGTTAACCGGCTACCCGGCAACCGGCACGCCGCCGACCATTCAGCAGGGCGCAAACCCGGTAGGACTGACCGTTCCGAACACCCTCATGGCGGCGAAAACCACCACCACGGCGGAAATGGTGGTTAACCTGAACTCCACCGACAAACTGCCGACCAAAACCCCGTTCAATCCGACTGATTCGGATACCTATAACAAAAAAGGTTCCGTTACCGTATTCGACAGCCAGGGTAACGCGCATGACATGAACGTCTTCTACGTGAAAACTGACGCCAACACCTGGGCCGTTTACACGCAGGACTCCAGCGTTAACACCCCGTGGGTTGCCAACACGCCGGCAAACACCTACATGAAGTTTGATGAGAACGGCACCCTGACCGGTCTTGCCGCGACTGCCGCTGACGCCGCCGCAGGCACCGTCACCAATCCGCCGTCTTTCAACGTCACCACCGGTCCTATCAACGGTGCGACGCCTGCGACTTTCGCGCTGAACTTCTTTGGTTCCATGCAGCAGAACACCGGCACCAGCAGCATCGTTTCCACCACCCAGAACGGCTATAAGCCGGGCGACCTGGTGAGCTACCAGATTAACGACGACGGCACCCTCGTCGGCACTTACTCTAACGAACAGCAGCAGCTGCTGGGTCAGATCGTGCTGGCGAACTTCGCGAACCCGGAAGGGCTGTCCTCGCAGGGCGATAACGTCTGGGCTTCTTCCAACGCCTCTGGCGTGGCGCTGCTCGGCACGGCGGGCACCGGCAACTTCGGCTCTCTGACCAACGGCGCGCTGGAAGCTTCCAACGTCGATTTGAGTAAAGAACTGGTCAATATGATCGTTGCGCAGCGTAACTACCAGTCCAACGCGCAGACAATCAAAACGCAGGATCAGATCCTCAACACGCTGGTTAACCTGCGCTAAGTGAGTGAAGGAAGGGCTTAATGGATCACGCAATCTATACCGCGATGGGCGCGGCAAGCCAGACGCTGAACCAACAGGCGGTAACGGCGAGCAACCTCGCCAACGCCTCTACGCCAGGCTTTCGCGCTCAGCTTAACGCGCTGCGCGCCGTGCCGGTGGAAGGGCTTTCGCTCAATACCCGAACGCTTGTGACGGCCTCGACGCCCGGCGCGAATATGAGCCAGGGCGAATTCAACTACACCTCGCGTCCGCTGGACGTGGCGGTGCAGCAGGATGGCTGGCTTGCCGTGCAGGCCGCTGACGGCAGCGAAGCCTATACCCGCAATGGCAACATCCAGGTTGGGCCGACGGGGCAGTTGACCATTCAGGGCAACCCGGTCATGGGCGAGGGCGGTCCGATTGCCGTGCCGGAAGGCTCGCAAATCACTATCGCGGCGGACGGCACGATTTCCGCGCTTAACCCCGGCGATCCGGCGAATACCGTGGCGCCCGTCGGCCGCCTGAAGCTGGTGAAAGCCGAAGCGCGTGACGTGGTACGCGGCGATGACGGCCTGTTTCGCGTCAGCCCGCAGGCGCAGGCCCAGCGCGGCGCGGCGCTGCAGGCCGACGCTACGGTACGCGTGATGCCAGGCGTGCTGGAAGGCAGCAACGTCAAGCCGGTTGAAGCGATGACCGACATGATAGCCAACGCCCGCCGCTTCGAGATGCAGATGAAAGTCATCTCCAGCGTCAATGATAACGAACAGCGCGCTAACCAGCTGCTGTCAAACAGTTAAGAAACAGGACGCCACTATGATCAGTTCATTATGGATCGCCAAAACCGGTCTGGACGCCCAGCAAACCAATATGGACGTTATCGCCAACAACCTGGCGAACGTCAGCACCAATGGTTTTAAGCGCCAGCGCGCGGTTTTTGAAGATTTGCTCTACCAGACGATTCGCCAGCCCGGCGCGCAGTCTTCCGAGCAGACTACGCTGCCTTCCGGCCTGCAGATAGGCACCGGCGTACGCCCGGTGGCTACCGAGCGTCTGCACAGCCAGGGCAACCTTTCCCAGACTAACAACAGCAAAGATGTTGCAATTAAAGGCCAGGGCTTTTTCCAGGTGCTGTTACCGGACGGAACGTCGGCTTACACCCGCGATGGTTCTTTCCAGGTTGACCAGAACGGCCAGCTGGTGACGGCGGGGGGGTTCCAGGTTCAGCCTGCCATTACCATTCCGGCGAATACGCTGAGCATTACCATTGGTCGTGATGGCGTGGTGAGCGCCACTCAGCAGGGCCAGGCCAACCCGGTGCAGGTAGGCCAGCTCAACCTGACCACCTTTATGAACGACAGCGGTCTCGAGAGCATCGGTGAAAACCTTTATACCGAAACTCAGGCTTCCGGCGCGCCGAACGAGAGCACCCCGGGCCTTAACGGCGCCGGTCTGCTGTATCAGGGTTATGTTGAAACCTCTAACGTGAACGTGGCGGAAGAGCTGGTAAACATGATCCAGGTGCAGCGCGCTTACGAGATCAACAGTAAAGCGGTCTCCACGACCGACCAGATGCTGCAAAAACTGACGCAACTCTAAGGTCCCTTCGGCGCGGCGTAAGCCGCGCCGAATACCCGAACTCAAGATGAATGCCATGCAAAAAACCGGTGCGCCACTTTATCCTTACGCGATTGCGCTCGCGCTGACCCTTTCAGGCTGCGCCTGGGTGCCTTCCACCCCGTTGGTTCAGGGGGCTACCACCGCGCAGCCCGCGCCCGCGCCCGCGCCGGTGGTTAACGGGTCGATTTTCCAGTCCGTTCAGCCGATTAACTACGGCTACCAGCCGCTGTTTGAAGACCGTCGTCCGCGCAATATCGGCGACACGCTGACTATCCAGTTGCAGGAAAACGTCAGCGCCAGCAAAAGCTCGTCGGCGAATGCCAGCCGCGACGGCAAAACCAGCTTTGGTTTAGATACCGTTCCGCGCTACCTGCAAGGCCTGTTCGGCAATGCGCGCGCCGACGTCGACTCCTCAGGCTCTAACGCTTTTAACGGCAAAGGCGGCGCCAACGCCAGCAACACCTTCAGCGGCACGCTGACGGTCACGGTCGATCAGGTGCTGGCCAACGGCAACCTGCACGTGGTGGGCGAGAAACAGATAGCCATCAACCAGGGCACAGAATTTATCCGCTTCTCCGGTGTGGTCAACCCCCGCACCATTAGCGGCAACAACACCGTACCGTCCACGCAGGTGGCGGACGCAAGAATCGAATATGTCGGCAACGGCTATATCAACGAAGCGCAGAATATGGGCTGGCTGCAGCGCTTCTTCCTCAACTTATCGCCGATGTAACGAGGTGACACATGGTTAAATCCCTATTCGGGGTCATGCTTCTGCTGGTCGCGACGCTTGCGCAGGCAGACCGCATTCGTGACCTGACAAGCGTGCAGGGCGTGCGTGAAAACTCCCTGATTGGCTACGGCCTGGTGGTCGGCCTTGACGGGACGGGCGACCAGACGACCCAGACGCCGTTCACCACCCAGAGCTTAAACAACATGCTCTCCCAGCTCGGCATCACCGTGCCGGCGGGCACCAACATGCAGTTGAAAAACGTGGCGGCGGTAATGGTCACCGCAAGCTTCCCGGCTTTTGCGCGCCAGGGGCAGACCATCGATGTGGTGGTTTCCTCGATGGGCAACGCCAAAAGCCTGCGCGGCGGTACGCTGCTGATGACCCCGTTAAAAGGGGTTGATAACCAGGTTTATGCGCTGGCGCAGGGCAACATTCTGATCGGCGGCGCGAGCGCCTCCGCAGGCGGCAGCAGCGTGCAGGTCAACCAGGTCAACGGCGGGCGCATCACCAACGGCGCTATCATTGAGCGCGAGCTGCCAAGTCAGTTCGGTAATGGCAACACCATTAACCTGCAGCTTAATAATGAAGACTTCACCCTGGCGCAGCAGATCTCCGACACCATCAACCGCGCCCGCGGCTACGGCAGCGCCACTGCGCTGGATGCCCGTACCGTGCAGGTGCGCGTGCCGACGGGCGGCAGCTCGCAGGTCCGCATGCTGGCGGATATCCAGAACCTGGAAGTGAACGTGGCGGTGCAGGATGCGAAAGTCATTATCAACTCCCGCACCGGCTCGGTGGTGATGAATCGCGAAGTGATGCTCGATTCCTGCGCCGTGGCGCAGGGCAATCTTTCCGTCACGGTTAACCGTCAGGCGAACGTCAGCCAGCCGGATACGCCGTTTGGCGGCGGGCAGACCGTCGTAACGCCGCAGACGCAAATCGATATGCGCCAGAGCGGCGGGTCGCTGCAGACGGTGCGCGAGAGCGCGAGCCTCAACAATGTTGTACGGGCGCTTAATGCGCTGGGCGCGACGCCTATCGACCTGATGTCGATTCTCCAGTCAATGCAAAGCGCTGGCTGTCTGCGCGCCAAACTGGAAATCATCTAAGCGATATAACGGCCTTCGCCTCTGGGGTGAAGGCCGCAGTTTTATGTTCTTCCCGCCTGAGCGGCAGTAAAAGCGCGAGAGCGGGTTAACTTTTAAAGGACAGTCTCATGCTGAACGACACCCGACTGATGACCAGCGCGGCCTGGGACGCGCAGTCATTAAACGAACTAAAAGCCAAAGCGGGCCAGGATCCAAAAGCCAATATCAAAGATGTGGCCCGCCAGATGGAAGGGATGTTCGTGCAGATGATGCTAAAAAGCATGCGTGAAGCACTGCCGAAAGATGGGTTGTTCAGCAGCGACCAGACGCGGCTTTATACCAGCCTGTATGACCAACAGATTGCTCAACAGATGACGTCGGGCAAAGGACTTGGGCTTGCGGACATGATGGTGAAACAGATGGGCGGCGAGCAGCAGGCAAGCGCGCCGGACGAGGCCTCTGTGCAGACGGCGCCGATGAAGTTTGATATCGACACCGTAAATACGTACCGCAACCAGACGCTGACGCAAATCGTGCGCAGCGCCGTGCCGAAAGCGCCATCTAATGACGAGCCGCTCTCCGGCGACAGCAAAGACTTCCTCGCCCAGCTCGCGCTGCCTGCGCGTCTCGCCGCCGAGAAAAGCGGCATTCCCCATCACCTTATCCTCGCCCAGGCGGCGCTGGAGTCGGGCTGGGGCCAGCGTCAAATTCGCACCGAAAGCGGCGAGCCAAGCTTTAACCTTTTTGGCGTGAAAGCCACGTCGAGCTGGAAAGGGCCGGTGACGGAAATTACAACCACCGAATATGAAAACGGCGAAGCGAAAAAGGTCAAAGCGAAGTTTCGCGTTTACAGCTCTTATCTCGAAGCGCTTTCAGATTATGTCGGGCTGCTGACCCGCAACCCGCGCTACGAAGCGGTGACCAATGCCGCGACGGCGGAGCAGGGCGCGCAGGCGTTGCAGAACGCCGGCTACGCGACCGATCCGAACTACGCGCGCAAGCTGACGTCGATGATTCAGCAGCTTAAATCGATGTCCGATAAAGTGAGCAAAGCTTACAACAACGATTTGTCGACGCTTTTCTGAAAACGCTCAAGTTATGTCGCAGACTGCCGATACTTCTCGACAGGACCCTGAGTCAGAATGTTCATAAGGAACCCCCATGTCCAGTAGCTTAATTAATAGCGCCATGAGTGGCCTTGGCGCAGCCCAGGCTGCGCTGAATACTGTCAGCAACAACATTTCCAGCTATAACGTGGCGGGATACACCCGTCAGAACACCATTTTAGCGTCGGCCAACAGTACGCTGGGTGCAGGGGGATATACTGGCAATGGCGTTTATGTCTCCGGTGTTCAGCGTGAGTACGATGCGTTTATTACTAATCAGTTGCGCAGTGCTGAAAACCAGGGAAGCGGATTAACGTCACGTTATGAGCAGATGTCAAAAATTGACAATATGTTCTCTGGCAGCACCAATACGGTTTCAACCTCTTTGCAGGGCTTTTTCACCAGCTTACAAACGCTGGTAAGCAACGCTGAGGACCCGGCTGCACGTCAAACTTTGCTGGGTAAAGCGGAAGGCCTCGTTAACCAGTTTAAAGTGGCAGATCAATATCTGCGCGATCAGAATAGCCAGGTTAATACAGCCGTTTCCTCAAGTGTAAGTCAGGTGAATAGCTACGCTAAACAGATAGCGAATCTGAACGATCAGATTTCTAAGCTGACCGCAGCGGGAGCAGGCGCTTCGCCAAATGCTTTACTTGACCAGCGCGATCAACTGGTTAGCGAACTCAATAAAGTCGTGGGCGTAGAAGTTAGCGTGCAGGATAGCGGCACTTATAACATTTCTATCGGTAACGGCTACTCACTGGTGCAGGGCAGCACTGCGAATCAACTTGCCGCCGTCTCTTCCAGCAACGATCCGTCTCGCGTTACGGTTGCTTATGTCGACAAAACCGCAGGCAACATTGAGATTCCAGAGAAATTACTTACCACAGGTACGCTGGGCGGCATGCTGACATTCCGTTCTCAGGATCTCGATCAGACGCGTAACTCTCTCAACCAACTGGCGCTCTCTTTTGCTGATGCGTTTAACAATCAGCATAAGAAAGGTGTTGATCCCAGCGGTGCAGATGGCGGTGATTTCTTTGAAATTGGTAGCCCTGCGGTACTGAGCAACAGCAAAAACAGCAAGACGCCAGGCGCTACGCTGACGGCTTCCATCACTGACGGCTCCCAGGTTCAGGCGACCGACTACAAGGTTGTATTTGATGGTAACGACTGGCAGGTGACGCGTCTGTCCGACAATACCACCGTAACCGCTACCCAGACGCCGGCTGGCGGTCCTTTTACGGGCCTTGAGTTTGATGGCCTGAAGGTTGATATCAGCGGCAGCGCGGCGACGAATGATACCTTTACGGTGAAACCGGTTGTTAACGCCATTGTGAATATGAGCGTCGCTATTAAAGATGAGTCAAAAATTGCTCTTGCAGGCGAGGCGGGCACGGGCGAAAGCGATAATCGTAACGGCCAGGCATTACTCAATCTGCAAAGCAGCAAAGCGGTGGGTGGCAATAAAACGTTTAACGACGCCTATGCCGCACTGGTCAGTGACGTGGGAAACAAGACCAACACACTGAAAATCACCAGCACAACGCAAAGCAATGTCGTCACGCAGCTTAGCAACCAGCAGCAATCTATTTCGGGGGTTAACCTCGATGAAGAATACGGTAACCTGCAGCGTTTCCAGCAATACTACCTGGCTAATGCGCAAGTGTTACAAACCGCTTCCACCCTGTTCGACGCTCTGCTGTCGATTCGCTAACGGAGAATAACGCGATGCGTATCAGCACCCAGATGATGTATCAGCAAAACATGCGCGGCATTACCGATAGCCAAAGCGCATGGCTTGGCTATGGCGAGCAGATGTCCACAGGCAAGCGTGTGAACAGGCCTTCCGACGATCCTATCGCCGCATCTCAGGCGGTAGTGGTCTCACAGGCGCAGGCGCAAAACAGTCAGTATGAGCTTTCGCGTACTTTCGCTACACAGAAAGTTTCGTTAGAAGAGAATATTCTGGGGCAGGTAACTACAGCAGTTCAGGGCGTACAGGAAAAGCTGGTTAATGCAGGTAACGGTACGCTAAGCAATGACGACCGCGCTTCACTGGCGACTGACCTGCAAGGGTTGCGGGATCAACTGCTAAATCTGGCAAACAGTACGGATGGCAATGGTCGCTATATTTTTGCAGGCTATAAAACCGAATCAGCGCCTTTTGTCGAGGGTGCAAGCGGTGTGACTTATGCTGGTGGGGAAGAGGCAATCACGCAAACTGTCGATACAGCGCGGAGCATGATCATCGGCCATACCGGGAAGCAAGTATTTCAAACCGTGACCAGCAACGCAGTAAAAGAGCCAGATGGTTCTGTACAGAGCGATATGTTTGCAACGCTTGATAAAGCAATTGCTGCGCTCAAAACACCTATTGAAGATGGTGACGATACGGCGCGTGAAGCCTTCACAGCGGCAATCGATAGCGCTAACCGCGGAATGCGAAATTCCTACAATAATGTGTTGACTGTGCGCGCGGAACTGGGAACGCAACTTACTGAACTGACGGCGCTTGATGCTTCAGGCGATGACCGAACACTGACGCTGACTCAACAAATGAGCGATCTGGTAAACGTTGACTATAACGCGGTTATCTCTTCGTACACCATGCAGCAGGCGGCGCTTCAGGCTTCCTATAAAACGTTCAGCGACATGCAGGGCATGTCGCTGTTCCAGTTAAATAAATAAAAATAAAAAGTTTGGAGCATGTCATGAAACTGGGCATGCTTTATATGCCCGCTTCCGCACCCCGGAGCGGGCCTTTTTTTATCTTCAGCGCGTGGCCGCAGCGCTAAGCGGCGCGTGTTTTCCCGCAAGGCGAATCGCAAGGCTTATCAGGCTTACCACCGTGGCGAGCGCGACCACCGCAGGCCAGCCTGCAAGCGTATAGGCTTTACTGCCAAGTATTGAACCCAGCGCCATACCGATAAACACCACCGTAAAGAGCAGGGCGTTAAGGCGACCGCGTGCGGCGGGCTCCAGGCTATAAACCAGCGTCTGGTGCGCGACCAGCGTTGACTGCAATCCTAAATCAAAACCGATGGCGGCAATCGCAATAATGGCGAGCTGCATGCCAGGACCAAAGAACGGCAACGTAAACATCAGGGCGAAAGAGAGGCTTACCAGCGCGGCGCCAAGCTGCGTGACTCTTTGCGGACCGAAGCGGTCTGAAAGCGTGCCGGAGAGCGGAGCCGCCAGCGCGCCCGCCGCGCCCGCCAGACCAAAGGCGCCCGCAGCGGCGCTGCCGACGTGGTAACTGTTATGCAGCATGACCGCCAGCATTGACCAGAACGCGCTAAAACCAATCGACAGAAAGCCCTGGGCAAACGCCGCCTGACGCAGCGCCGGGTAGCGGCGCCACAGTGTTACCAGCGATTTCATCAGTGCCGGATAGCCAAGTTCAGAATGCGCGGCGAAGCGCGGCAGTACGCGCCAGAGCAGCAGGCCGATGAAGGCGATGCTGACGGCCGCCAGCTGATACATGACACGCCAGCCAAACGCCGCGCCCACCAGACCGCTGACCGAGCGGGAGAGCAGAATGCCAAGCAGCAAGCCGGTCATGACCGTGCCGACCATTTTGCCCTGTTTGCCGGCAGGAGCGAGGATAGCGGCGGCGGGGACAATATCCTGCGCCACCGTGGCGGCCATACCGACCAGCAAGCTTAAGCCGAGCAGCCCTGTAAGGCTTGCTGAAAAGCTATAGAGCGCCAGCAACACGGCAAGCAAGGCGCATTTCAGCAAAATAAGATGGCGGCGGTCGTAGCGGTCGCCAAGCGGCAGCAAGAAGAAAATGCCCAACGCGTAACCCAGTTGCGTAAGCGTTGGGATAAGCCCCATCCCGTTAACGTCAAGCTTAAGCGCGGCGCCCATCAGCGGCAGAATCGGCTGAGCGTAATAAATAGAGGCCACGCTTAACCCTGTGGCGAACGCCAGCACCAGGATAAGCCCGGCGGGCAGAGAAGCGGCGGCCGTTTGCGGCGCGGTGTGTGCAGGTTTCACAATGAGTTCCTTAACATGGGGTATGTATGCTTATTGTCGGCCCGTATCGGGTAGCGTGGTAGAGCAGGGCATGATAAAACAGTTATACGTCAGCCGTATGACCAGGAGAGTAAGTGTGCCGTCAGAACGTATAGATCGGCTGGAATTGATGCATACTTTTGTGCGTATTATTGAGAGCGGATCGCTTTCCGCTGCGGCTTTGCAGCTTGGCACAACACAGGCGACCGTGAGCCGCAGGCTGAAAACGCTGGAGGATCTGCTGGGGACCAGGCTGCTGCTGCGTACCACCCACGCTATGAAGCTGACCGACGACGGCGAGCGCTGCTATCAGCATGCGAGGGGCATTATCGGCAACTGGGCGGCGCTGGAGGATGAGCTGAAAAATGCGGAGGACGATCCTGTCGGCATTTTACGCGTGCGAGCGCCTCACGCCTTCGGCCAGGATCAGCTTATCGCGCCGTTGACTACCTTTCTTAACCATCACCCGAAGCTGGCGATAGAGTGGACGCTCAATGATAAATCGCCCGACTTTATTGGTGAAAATATTGACTGCGCCATTCATGTGGGGCCAGACATCGATCCGACCTGCATCGCCGTGCCGCTTGCTGAGGTGCCGCGCATTGTCGTGGCCACGCCGGAATTGCTGAACCACCATCCGGACATGACGCACCCGAGCCAGCTTGCTTCGCTGCCGTGGGTTGCGCTAAGCACCTTTTATCGACGGGAAGTGACGCTGACCCATGGACAAACCCATGAGCCCGTCTCCTTTACTATCAGTCCGCGCTTGAGTTCGGACAGCCTTTATGCGGTACGCCGGACGGTGCTGAACGGGATTGGCGCGGGGATTGTGTCGGCCTGGGTTGTGCTGGAGGATCTGGCGCAGGGCCGGCTGGTGCATTTACTGCCTGAATGGCAGGTTTCGCCACTGCCGATGTATCTGGTTTATCCCTACGCCCGCTATTACCCGGCGAGGCTGCGAAAGTTTCTGTCGCTGATGCGCGAAGCGATGCCGGAACTGGCAGGCATGCGGCGGATTGAAGGCAATAAAAAAGCCGGTCAGTGACCGGCTTTTTCAGGTTTACGGCTTATTCCGCTGCCTGCGGACGACCCGCTGGCGCAGAGGCGTGATGGGTGGCGCTATGGCCGCCCGCAGCGCCTTTGCCGCTGAAGTCGAAGGCCGGGCGAACCCAGTCGCTATGACGCGGCGGCTCCGGGATGTATTCCGGCGCCGGAGCGCGGGTCATCGGCGCAGCGGCGTGGTTGCGTTCAACCGCTACGCTCGGTTTCGCCGCGACAGGCGCTGCTTCAACCGGCTTCGCCTGCTCTTGCGGCTTCGCTTCGCGCGGCTGCACCTCTGCTTGCGGCTCCGCGACTGGGGCGGTTTCCGCCATTTCTGCCGCCTGGGCTTCGCGAACGTGTTCTGCTTCGCTTGCCGGCTGCGCTTCTTCAATCACGCGCTCTGCAACGGCTTCTTCCCGCGGCTCGATAAGCTGCGGTTGAGCATCAACCGGGCTTTCGATAACTTCCGGGTGAGACGTTTCAATTGCAGGTTCCTGCGGTGCCTCGGCTTGCGCGTCGGCAACCGGTTCAACCACCACCGGCTCGCTCGTCGGCGCTGGCTGTGCGGCGGCGGCAGGGGCAGCGACGTCAGCCGGGGTCTCAACAACGTCCGGCGCAGCCTGTTCGAACTGCTCCTCCATCACTTCATCCTGCGGACGAGCGACTGGATAGCGGATCCAGACTTTGCCGGAGGCCATTTCTGGCGAGGCGCAGGCGACGGTCAGCGGCATTGGCGACTGCGTCGGGTAACGCTCGTCACGATAACGGCGACGGCGCTGGCCGCTCACGCGCAGATGGCGCGGAGAACGACGGGAGCGACGCGGCATACCGGCGTTATCTGCACGGCCTTCGCCCGCTTCTTCCTGCTCAGCTGCGTTTTCTACGACCGCTGGCAGAGGAATGGTGGCGACTTCGGTGCTGGCGGACGGTGCCGCTTCAACCGCTTCTTCTTCAACAACCGGTGCGGATTCGGCGGACTCAATGCGGATCTTCTGCGTAAGCTGGCGCGGTTTACGACGCGGCATCACCTGCACGCGCTCTTCCTGCTCGGCGGCTTCCTGCTCCGGCGCTTCTTCGCGGGTCAGCGCTTTCACTTCCTGCTGCGCCTGACGTTTCTCTTCCGCACGGCGACGGTTACGTTCGCGACGCGGCTGCTGCTCCTCACGCGGTTTGGCTTTCTCCGTCTCT
Organism: Franconibacter pulveris DSM 19144; assembly: GCA_000621185.1. GTDB lineage: Bacteria > Pseudomonadota > Gammaproteobacteria > Enterobacterales > Enterobacteriaceae > Franconibacter > Franconibacter pulveris. The sequence goes on along the minus strand of KK211221.1, from coordinate 68,302 downwards.
TCCACAACCGGCTGCCGGGCTTCACGCGCTTCGGCATTCTGTTGCTGAGCCTGACGGCGGTTGCGGCGGTTCTCTTCGCGAGCCGCTTCACGCACTTCGCCATTTTCAGCGCGGGTTTCACGGTTGGGGCGCTCGTTGCGATCGCGACGCGGTCCCTGACGGCGGTTGTTGCGACGCTCCTGCGGTTTCTCCTGCGCAGGCGCTTTCTGCTCTTGCGGCTGAACAGGCGTTTCGCTGGCGGTCTCACCGGCGAACAGATTTTTAAACGCGCCAATCAGACGGCTCATAAAACCAGGCTGCGCGGGTTGCGCCGGCGGCTGGGCTACGGCGACGCCCGGCGCGACAGGTTTCTCGGCAGCGGCGCTTTCCTGTGGCATCGGCGGCACATCCGGCATCACAAAGGTAGCAAGCGCTGGCTGTTCAGGACGTTTACGCTCGGCGTACTCTTCATCAGAAGGCAACGCCATGGCTTCTTCATGCAGCTTCGGCAGCAGATAGCTCAGGGTTGGCGTCTCTTCGCCTTTACGCACGCGCAAAACAGAGTAGTGCGGAGTTTCCATCTGATCGTTAGGCACAATCACGCAGCGTACGCCGCCCTGGCGTTTTTCAATCGCGTTTACCGCTTCGCGTTTTTCGTTCAGCAGGTAAGAGGCGATAGGCACAGGCACAATGGCATGCACCTCTTTGGTGTTCTCTTTCAGCGCTTCTTCTTCAATCAGGCGCAGAATGGAGAGCGAGAGTGATTCATTGTCGCGAATGGTGCCGGTGCCGCTACAGCGCGGGCAAACGTGATGGCTGGATTCGCCAAGCGACGGGCTCAGGCGCTGACGGGACATCTCCAGCAGGCCGAAGCGCGAGATGTGGCTAATCTGGATGCGCGCACGGTCCTGGCGCACCGCTTCACGCAGGCGATTTTCCACCGCGCGCTGATGGCGCACCGGGGTCATATCGATAAAGTCGATAACGATAAGACCACCGAGGTCGCGCAGGCGCAGCTGGCGCGCAATCTCATCTGCCGCTTCAAGGTTGGTGTTAAACGCGGTCTCTTCGATATCGCCGCCGCGGGTGGCGCGGGCGGAGTTGATATCGATGGCGGTCAGCGCTTCGGTGGTGTCGATAACGATCGAACCGCCGGAAGGTAGACGCACTTCGCGCTGGAAGGCGGACTCAATCTGCGACTCAATCTGGTAATGGCTGAACAGCGGAATTTCACCGGTGTAGAGCTTAATTTTGCTACTGAAATCCGGACGACCCAGCGCGGCGATATGCTGGCGCGCAAGCTCAAGCACTTTCGGGTTGTCGATAAGGATTTCGCCGATGTCCTGGCGCAGGTAGTCGCGGAAAGCGCGAACGATAACATTGCTTTCCTGATGGATAAGGAAAGGCGCCGGGCGGCTCTCTGCGGCTTTCTGAATCGCTTCCCAGTGCTTCAGGCGGAAGCTTAAATCCCACTGCAGCGCTTCGGCGGATTTACCGACGCCTGCGGTGCGCACGATAAGACCCATGCCGTCAGGCAGTTCAAGGCTTGAGAGCGCTTCTTTCAGCTCGGTGCGATCGTCGCCTTCAATCCGGCGTGAAATACCGCCCGCGCGCGGGTTGTTCGGCATCAGCACCAGATAACTTCCCGCCAGGCTGATAAAGGTGGTCAGCGCCGCGCCTTTGTTGCCGCGCTCTTCTTTATCGATCTGAACAATAACTTCCTGACCTTCACGCAGTACATCTTTGATGTTAGGGCGGCCATGGGCGGAGTAGTTGGCGGGGAAATATTCGCGGGCGATTTCTTTTAACGGGAGGAAACCGTGTCTTTCAGCGCCGTAATCAACAAATGCGGCTTCCAGACTGGGTTCAATGCGGGTGATTTTGCCTTTGTAGATGTTCGCTTTTTTCTGTTCGTGTCCTGGGCTTTCGATATCCAGGTCGTACAGGCGTTGCCCATCAACAAGGGCGACACGCAACTCTTCCTGCTGAGTTGCGTTAATTAGCATTCTTTTCATCGTAACTTACTCGTTATTCTTACATTGACGATAAAGCTGCGGGCATGGTGACGTTGACCGGGAGTGAACCGATGGCCTCGTGACTGTTCACGCCGTCAACCTCACGGCTGTCGTACGCTTAGGAGGCGCAGAGTGTCGGTAGCCTGTATTTCAACTGGAAATACAGCGCAATTATCAAAAAGGAACAGCCTGGGAGTAACTCTCCAGAGAAGCTTCCATTTACCGGCCAGGCTGCAACCCGCAGCCCGCTAACTGCCTGAAAGTTCAATACGTCTTACGCCATTGCTGCGTGGATGGACATTCAGGCAAAACTGGTAATTCCGCAAAATTCCTTGTCTTAACAAGTCTCAACACGGAAAACGGCAACATTATTCCATTGCCAGGCTTGTTATAGCAAGCTGACTTTTGCCATTTATCACCGGGTTACTCACAGTTTTTTAACTTTCTGATTTCCTGCTGACGTTTTAACCGCCAGTGCGGAAAACATAAGCTGTGAGAATCGGTTTGCCAGTAAGTATAAGCACATAAAAATGTGTGGCGCTATCAGCGTGCTCTATTTAGAATCGCCACCCATGAAAACAGAGACTCCATCCGTAAAAATTGTTGCGGTTTCGGCTGACGAAGCCGGGCAACGTATCGATAACTTTTTGCGCACTCAGCTGAAAGGCGTGCCAAAAAGCATGATTTATCGCATTTTGCGAAAAGGCGAAGTGCGTGTGAATAAAAAGCGCATTAAGCCGGAATATAAGCTGGAAGCGGGCGACGAGGTGCGTATTCCGCCTGTGCGCGTGGCCGAGCGCGAAGAAGAAGCGGTGTCGCCGCATTTGCAAAAAGTGGCGGCGTTAAGCGACGTCATTATTTATGAAGATGATTATATTCTGGTGCTGAATAAGCCTTCCGGCACGGCCGTGCATGGCGGCAGCGGGTTGAGCTTCGGTGTTATCGAAGGGCTGCGCGCGTTGCGCCCGGAAGCCCGTTTTCTTGAATTGGTGCATCGCCTCGATCGTGATACTTCCGGCGTGTTGCTGGTAGCCAAAAAACGTTCTGCGCTGCGCTCGTTGCATGAGCAACTGCGTGAAAAAGGGATGCAGAAAGACTATCTCGCGCTGGTGCGTGGGCAATGGCAGTCTCATGTCAAAGTGGTGCAAGCGCCATTGCTGAAAAATATTTTGCAGAGCGGCGAACGTATCGTGCGCGTCAGTCAGGAGGGTAAGCCCTCCGAAACGCGCTTTAAAGTTGAAGAGCGCTACGCCAATGCTACGCTGGTGCGCTGCAGTCCGGTGACAGGGCGCACGCATCAAATTCGCGTGCACACACAGCATGCCGGGCATCCTATCGCTTTCGACGATCGGTATGGCGATCGCGAATTTGACCGTCAACTGGCGGGCACCGGACTGAACCGCCTGTTCCTTCATGCGGCGGCGCTGCGCTTTGAACATCCGCATACCGGCGAAACGATGCGGGTCGAGGCGCCGCTGGATGCTCAACTGCGCCACTGCCTGAAGGTGTTACGCGAAGCCATGTAATCCAACTGGGCAGCGGCGGAGTTGTTTACAGCAAAGGGTTGCAACCTTCGTGACGCAGCATAGCGCAGAGCGCAATAAGCGGCAGCCCTACCAGCGTATTAGGATCGCGCCCTTCAAGCCGGTCGAACAGCGCAATGCCCAGCCCCTCGCTTTTAAAACTTCCGGCGCACTGGAAAGGGCGCTCAATGCGAACATAACCGGCAATCTCCGCATCGCTGAGATGGCGAAAATGCACATCGAATGGTTCGCACTCGCGCTGCAGATGGCCGTTAGCAGAGTTGTATAAGGCAAGCCCTGTATAGAAAGAGATGATATTGCCGCGCGCTTTGCGAAGCTGGGCAATCGCGTTGTCTTCATTGTGCGGTTTACCCGTTATCTGCCCGTCCAGCACGCAAACTTGATCGGAGCCGATGATCAAATGTGCAGGAAATTGTTTCGCCAGAGCTTGCGCTTTTGCGCTGGCAAGTCTTAATACTAATTGACGGGCATTTTCTCCCGGCAATGGTGTTTCATCCACTTCAGGGGCGGCGGTGACAAACGGCAGGCCCAACTTTTCGAGCAACTGGCGGCGAAAAGGGGAGGTGGATGCAAGTACGACAGGGAGCATAGTTTTACGGCCAAAATAGCGGTTCGTGATTCGCTATTTTAAACTGAGGACCGCCCTGTGTGCGAATAAATGGCAAAAGGATAGTGAAAGCTGCCTTTTTCTTTGACTCTATGACGTTACAAAGTTAATATGCGCGCCCTATGCAAAAGGTAAAATTACCCCTGACTCTTGATCCGGTTCGTACGGCTCAAAAACGCCTTGATTACCAGGGTATCTATACTCCTGAACAGGTTGAGCGTGTCGCCGAATCTGTGGTCAGTGTGGACAGCGATGTGGAATGCGTCATGTCGTTTGCTATCGATAACCAACGTCTCGCTGTTTTAAAAGGCGATGCGAAGGTGACGGTAACGCTCGAATGTCAGCGTTGCGGTAAACCGTTTAGCCACGATGTCCATACAACGTATTGTTTCAGCCCGGTCGCTACAAACGAACAGGCTGAAGCACTCCCGGAAGCGTATGAGCCGATTGAGGTTAACGAATTCGGTGAAATCGACCTGCTGGCAATGGTGGAAGATGAAATCATCCTCGCCCTGCCGGTAGTTCCGGTGCATGATTCTGAACACTGTGAAGTGTCCGAGGCGGACATGGTCTTTGGCGAACTGCCTGAAGAGGCACAAAAACCAAATCCATTTGCCGTATTAGCCAGTTTAAAGCGTAAGTAATTGAGGAGTAAGGTCCATGGCCGTACAACAGAATAAACCAACCCGTTCCAAACGTGGCATGCGTCGTTCCCATGACGCGCTGACCGCTGTTACCAGCCTGTCTGTAGATAAGACTTCTGGTGAAACCCATCTGCGTCACCACGTCACCGCCGATGGTTACTACCGCGGCCGCAAGGTTATCGCTAAGTAATCACGCGCAAGCGTGATTCTGCTTAGTGTCAGTTCCCCGTGCAAACGGGGGATTAACGTCACCAGGCGATACCTTGACACGTCTAACCCTTGCGTTAGATGCCATGGGTGGGGACTTCGGTCCCTCCGTGACAGTGCCTGCAGCATTGCAGGCACTGGACGCGAATTCGCAATTGCACCTCCTTCTTGTCGGTCATCCCGACGCCATCACGCCATTACTCGCCAAAGCTGATTTCGAGCAGCGTTCAAGGTTGCAGATTATCCCTGCGGAATCGGTTATTGCCAGTGATGTCCGTCCTTCGCAAGCCGTGCGCAATAGTCGCGGCACTTCCATGCGCGTTGCGCTGGAACTGGTTAAAGAGGGCCGCGCCCAGGCCTGTATAAGCGCAGGGAATACTGGCGCGTTGATGGGGCTTGCAAAACTGTTGCTCAAACCGCTTGAAGGTATTGAGCGGCCCGCGCTCATGACCGTTCTGCCGCATCAGCAGCAAGGTAAAACGGTGGTGCTGGATCTGGGCGCCAATGTGGATTGTGACAGTACGATGCTGGCGCAATTCGCTATCATGGGGTCGGTAATGGCGGAAGAAGTGCTCGACATTAAACGGCCCCGCGTCGCGCTGCTTAATATCGGCGAAGAAGAGAGCAAAGGGCTCGACAGCATCCGTGATGCGGCAACGTTGCTGAAATCAGTGCCGGAAATTAATTACATAGGCTATCTTGAGGCCAATGAATTACTGACCGGCAAAACCGATGTGCTGGTGTGCGACGGTTTTGTCGGCAACGTCACCCTTAAAACGATGGAAGGGGTGGTAAGAATGTTCCTTTCGCTGCTGAAATCGCAGGGCGAAGGGAAAAAACGGTCGTGGTGGTGGCTTTTATTAAAGCATTGGTTACAAAAAAGCCTTTCCAGGCGATTCAGTCACCTCAACCCCGACCAGTATAATGGCGCCTGTCTGTTAGGATTGCGCGGCACCGTAATTAAGAGCCACGGAGCCGCCAATCAGCGAGCGTTTGCTGTCGCTATTGAACAGGCAGTGCAGGCGGTGCAGCGACAAGTCCCTCAGCGGATTGCCGCTCGCCTGGAATCTTTATACCCTGCCGGTTTTGCGCTGCGGGAAGCTGAGAAGCCTGAAATTACGCCGGAAAAGAAATAATTATCTATACCGGCAGGCGCCGCTTTTCGTAAACGGCCTGAACAAGGCGGGTATATTACCCAAGAGTGACTGAGCGTACATGTATACAAAGATTATTGGTACAGGCAGCTATCTGCCCCAACAAGTGCGGACTAACGCCGATCTGGAAAAAATGGTGGATACCTCTGACGAATGGATCGTCACACGTACGGGTATCCGTGAACGTCGCATTGCGGCGCCAGGCGAAACGGTTGCTACCATGGGTGCCCAGGCGGCACTGAAAGCGCTGGAAATGGCGGAAATCGATAAAGATCAGATCGACTTGATTATTGTCGCCACCACTTCCGCGACTCACGCTTTTCCAAGCGCGGCCTGTCAGGTCCAGGCGCTGCTCGGCATTAAAGGCTGCCCGGCGTTTGACGTCGCTGCGGCCTGTGCAGGTTTTACTTACGGCTTAAGTATTGCCGATCAGTACGTGAAATCAGGCGCTGCGAAAAACGCGCTGGTGATTGGTTCTGACGTGCTGGCGCGTACGCTCGATCCTAACGATCGCGGTACGATTATTCTTTTTGGCGACGGCGCGGGTGCGGTGGTTCTCGGCGCCTGCGAAGAGCCGGGCATTCTGTCCACGCATCTTCATGCAGATGGCAGCTACGGTGAGCTGCTTACGCTGCCAAACCAGGATCGTCTGAACCCGGACAGCGCTACCTATCTGACAATGGCGGGCAACGAGGTGTTTAAAGTTGCGGTGACTGAGCTTGCCCACATTGTGGATGAGACGCTCGAAGCCAACCAACTCGACCGCGCTGCGCTGGACTGGCTGGTGCCGCACCAGGCGAACCTGCGCATTATCAGCGCTACCGCCAGAAAACTTGGCATGTCGATGGATAACGTTGTGGTTACGCTCGACAGACACGGCAACACTTCTGCCGCCTCTGTGCCAAGCGCGCTGGACGAAGCGGTCCGCGACGGGCGCATCAAACCAGGCCACCTGGTGCTGCTTGAGGCCTTCGGCGGCGGCTTTACGTGGGGTTCCGCGCTGGTTCGTTTTTGATTAATAAGGATTAAAAACATGACGCAATTTGCATTTGTGTTTCCAGGCCAGGGGTCGCAGGCCGTTGGCATGCTCTCTGAACTGGCGGCTGAGTTTCCGGTCATAGAAGAGACTTTTCGTGAAGCCTCTGCCGCGCTGGGATACGATTTATGGGCGTTGACCCAAAACGGTCCGGCTGAAGAGTTGAACAAAACCTGGCAGACCCAGCCGGCGTTGCTTACTGCATCCGTAGCGCTCTGGCGCGTATGGCAGCAGCAGGGCGGTAAAACGCCAGCCATGATGGCGGGACACAGCCTTGGCGAATATTCAGCACTGGTATGCGCTGGCGTGCTGGGTTTTGCCGATGCGGTTCGCCTGGTAGAGCTGCGCGGTAAATTCATGCAGGAAGCGGTGCCGGAAGGCACCGGCGCCATGTCTGCGATTATCGGTCTGGATGACGAATCCATCGCTAAAGCGTGCGAAGAAGCGGCGCAAGGGCAGGTAGTTTCTCCGGTTAACTTCAACTCGCCAGGCCAGGTGGTTATCGCTGGTCAAAAAGAGGCGGTTGAACGTGCAGGCGCCGCCTGCAAAGCCGCAGGCGCCAAGCGCGCGCTGCCGTTGCCGGTAAGCGTGCCTTCCCACTGCGCGCTGATGAAGCCTGCGGCTGAGAAACTTGCCGCTGAACTAGAAAAAATGACGTTTAACGCGCCGCAGATTCCGGTTGTGAATAATGTGGACGTGAAATGTGAAACGGCGCCGGAAGCGATTCGCGATGCGCTGATTCGCCAGCTTTACAGCCCTGTCCAGTGGACAAAGAGCGTTGAATTTATGGCGTCTCAGGGCGTAACGCAGCTTTATGAAGTTGGTCCGGGTAAAGTATTAACCGGTCTGACGAAACGTATTGTTGACACCCTGACGGCGGCGGCGATTAACGAGCCTGCAAGCCTGTCAGCGGCACTTGCGCAATAAAACGAGGAAAACCATGAGTTTTGAAGGAAAAGTCGCGCTGGTCACTGGTGCAAGCCGCGGTATCGGCCGCGCTATTGCTGAAACACTCGTCGCTCGCGGCGCGAAAGTTATCGGCACCGCAACCAGCGAGAGCGGAGCCAAAGCCATTAGCGAATATCTGGGCGCACAGGGTAAAGGTCTGATGTTGAATGTGACCGATCCGGCATCTATTGAATCCGTTCTGGAAAATATTCGCGCAGAATTTGGCGAAGTGGACATCCTGGTTAATAATGCCGGGATCACTCGCGATAACCTGCTGATGCGCATGAAAGATGACGAGTGGAACGATATTCTGGAAACTAACTTGTCATCGGTTTTCCGTCTGTCAAAAGCGGTAATGCGAGCTATGATGAAGAAGCGTCACGGTCGCATTATCACTATCGGTTCTGTGGTCGGTACCATGGGAAATGCCGGTCAGGCCAACTACGCTGCGGCGAAAGCGGGTCTTATCGGTTTCAGTAAATCGCTGGCGCGCGAAGTCGCGTCCCGCGGTATTACTGTAAACGTTGTTGCTCCGGGCTTTATTGAAACGGACATGACGCGTGCGCTGTCTGACGATCAGCGTGCGGGTATTCTGGCGCAGGTTCCTGCGGGTCGTTTAGGCGACGCAAAAGAAATCGCCAGCGCGGTTGCATTTTTAGCCTCTGACGAAGCAGGTTACATCACTGGTGAGACCCTGCACGTCAACGGCGGAATGTACATGGTTTAACCACGATTAAAATTATTTGCGTTATCAGGGCAAAAACCCTCAAAATAGCGTAAAATCGTGGTAAGACCTGCCGGGATTTAGTTGCATCTTTTTCAACATTTTATACACTACGAAAACCATCGCGAAAGCGAGTTTTGATAGGAAATTTAAGAGTATGAGCACTATCGAAGAACGCGTTAAGAAAATTATCGGCGAACAGCTGGGCGTTAAGCAGGAAGAAGTTACCAACAATGCTTCCTTCGTTGAAGACCTGGGCGCTGATTCTCTTGACACCGTTGAGCTGGTAATGGCTCTGGAAGAAGAGTTTGATACTGAGATTCCGGACGAAGAAGCTGAGAAAATCACCACCGTTCAGGCTGCCATTGATTACATCAACGGTCACCAGGCGTAAGTGAACATCTCCAGGCGGTCACTCGACCGCCTGAGTTTTATCTATTTGTCCCACAAGTATCTTATTTTTTCCCTCCCTGGAGGACAAACGTGTCTAAGCGTCGTGTAGTTGTGACCGGACTGGGCATGTTGTCTCCTGTCGGCAATACCGTAGAGTCTACCTGGAAAGCTCTCCTTGCCGGTCAGAGTGGCATCAGCCTGATCGACCATTTCGATACTAGCGCCTATGCAACGAAATTTGCTGGCTTAGTAAAGGATTTTAACTGCGAAGACATTATCTCGCGCAAAGAACAGCGCAAGATGGATGCCTTCATTCAATATGGAATTGTTGCCGGCGTACAGGCCATGCAGGATTCTGGTCTGGTGGTGACGGAAGAAAATGCTACCCGCATGGGTGCAGCGATTGGTTCCGGTATCGGTGGCCTTGGCCTTATCGAAGAGAACCACAGCTCGATGGTGCAAGGCGGTCCGCGCAAAATCAGTCCGTTCTTTGTACCTTCAACCATTGTTAACATGGTGGCCGGACATTTGACCATCATGTATGGCCTGCGCGGCCCGAGCATCTCTATCGCCACGGCCTGTACTTCTGGCGTGCACAACATCGGTCACGCGGCGCGTATCATCGCTTATGGCGATGCGGACGTTATGCTGGCAGGTGGCGCGGAAAAAGCCAGCACTCCGCTTGGCGTGGGTGGTTTTGGCGCGGCGCGCGCGCTGTCTACGCGCAACGACAATCCGCAGGCTGCAAGTCGTCCATGGGATAAAGACCGCGACGGTTTTGTGCTGGGCGACGGCGCTGGCATTATCGTGCTCGAAGAGTACGAACACGCGAAAAAACGCGGCGCGAAAATTTACTGCGAAATCGTCGGCTTTGGTATGAGCAGCGATGCTTACCATATGACCTCACCGCCAGAAAATGGCGCAGGGGCGGCGCTGGCGATGACCAACGCACTGCGCGACGCGGCCATCGAACCAGGCCAGATTGGCTACGTGAATGCTCACGGCACCTCCACTCCGGCAGGCGACGTAGCGGAAGCGCAGGCGGTGAAATCGGTCTTCGGCGATGCGGCGAAAAGCGTTATGGTTAGCTCCACGAAATCGATGACGGGCCACCTGTTAGGTGCGGCAGGGGCGGTAGAATCCATCTACTCCATCCTTGCACTGCGCGACCAGGCTATTCCGCCGACCATCAACCTGGACAATCCTGACGAGGGTTGCGACCTTGACTTCGTTCCTCATGAAGCGCGTCAGGTTTCCGGCATGGAATACACGTTGTGTAACTCCTTCGGCTTCGGCGGTACTAACGGTTCTTTGATCTTCAAAAAGATTTAATCCCGCTTTTAAGGCCCGGTTATCCGGGCCTTTTTCCTGAGAGTTCTCCGCTTGCCCCGCCCTGGTCATCCTGCCACACTACCCGGCGACCCGATAAAGGAGCCGATATGTTCTTAATTAACGGAACCTGGCAGGATTCATTGCCTGCAAACGATCGCGCTATTCAATTTGGTGACGGTTGTTTCACTACCGCTCGCGTTGTTAATGGCCAGGTTCAGATGCTCGACGCGCACCTGCAACGATTGCGTCAGGGCTGTGAAAGGCTGGCGCTCACTCAGCCCGACTGGTCTTGTCTCGCCGGAGAGATGAAGAGGCTGGCTCAGACGAGTCCGCTGGGCGTGCTGAAGGTTATCCTTACCCGTGGCGCTGGCGGGCGCGGCTATAGCGCGGCCGGCTGTCAGCAACCTGCTCGCATACTTTCCCTTTCCGCTTTTCCCGGTTTTTATTCGCAGTGGCGAGAGGAAGGAGTCGACCTTACGCTTAGCCCCGTCAGGCTTGGGCGAAACCCTGCTCTCGCTGGCATTAAACACTTAAATCGTCTGGAGCAGGTACTTATCCGCGCGCATCTTGAACAGACGCCTGCCCATGAGGCGCTGGTGCTTGACAGCGAAGGGTGGCTTACGGAATGCTGTGCGGCTAATTTATTCTGGCGTAAAGGAAATCGGGTATTTACGCCTTATGTCGATCAGGCTGGCGTTAATGGCATTATGCGCCAGCATATCCTGACGCTGTTGCATGCTTCCCGCTGGGAGGTAAAGGAAGCGCGCGAAACACCCGAAGCGCTGAAAGAGGCCGATGAGCTTCTTATCTGCAATGCGTTGTTGCCTGTTGCGCCCGTGCGTCGAGCAGAGGGCGTTGAATATGCTTCACGCGAGTTATATGAATTTTTGGCTCCCCACTGTGAGTAATTTGATCCGATGAAAAAATTGTTGCGCTTAGTGATCCTGCTACTGGTTATTCTGGGGATAGCCGCTGGCGTAGGGTACTGGAAAGTGCGCCAGCTGGCGCGTAGCCCGCTTACTCTCAAAGAAGAAAAAATTTTCACGCTTAAAGCCGGCACCGGCAGGCTGGCGCTGGGGCAGCAGCTTTATGATGAGCGCATTATCAATCGCCCACGTGTCTTTCAGTGGCTTCTGCGCGTAGAGCCCGAGCTTTCCCATTTTAAAGCAGGAACGTACCGCTTTACGCCGGGCATGACCGTGCGGGAGATGCTGGCCTTACTGGCAAGCGGCAAAGAGGCGCAGTTTCCGCTGCGGTTTGTCGAGGGCATGCGTTTAAGCGACTGGCTCAAACAGCTGCGCGACGCGCCTTACGTTAAACACACGCTGAAAGATGATGACTACGCTACGGTTGCTAAGGCTGTCGCGCTTGAAAATCCACAGTGGGTGGAGGGGTGGTTCTGGCCTGATACCTGGCTTTATACGGCTAATACCTCTGACGTGGCGATATTAAAACGCGCCCATCAGAAAATGGCCAAAGCGGTAGACGCCATTTGGCAGGGCAGGGTAGAGAACTTGCCTTATAAAGACCCTAATCAGCTCGTTACGATGGCTTCTATTATTGAAAAAGAGACGGCGGTCGCCAGCGAACGCGACCAGGTGGCCTCGGTTTTCATCAACCGTCTGCGCGTTGGCATGCGTTTGCAAACCGACCCAACGGTTATTTACGGTATGGGCGCGAGCTATAACGGCAAACTGACGCGTAACGACCTGGAAACCCCGACGCCCTATAACACGTATGTCATCAGTGGATTACCGCCAGGGCCTATCGCTATTCCTGGCGAGGCTTCCCTGAAAGCGGCGGCTCATCCAGCTAAAACGCCTTACCTTTACTTTGTCGCTGACGGGAAAGGCGGCCACACCTTCACGACTAATCTCGCGAGCCACAACAAGGCCGTGCAGGATTACCTGAAAGTACTTAAGGATAAAAATGCGCAGTAAATATATCGTCATCGAAGGGCTGGAAGGGGCCGGCAAAACCACGGCCCGCAATACCGTTGTAGAGGCCCTTGGCGAATCAGGCGTAACAGATATTGTCTTTACACGCGAGCCCGGCGGCACCCTGCTTGCTGAAAAACTGCGCAGCCTGATTCTGGATATTAAATCGGTCGGCGATGAAGTGATTACAGATAAAGCAGAACTGCTGATGTTTTATGCCGCGCGCGTACAGCTGGTGGAGACGGTTATCAAACCCGCGCTTGCTCGCGGCGCATGGGTGATTGGCGACCGCCACGATCTCTCCACCCAGGCCTACCAGGGAGGCGGGCGCGGCATCGATCGCCACCTGCTGACAACCTTGCGTGATGCGGTTTTGGGTGATTTTGCCCCCGATTTAACGCTTTATCTGGATGTTGATCCGCGAATCGGGCTTGAGCGAGCCAGAGCGCGTGGCGAACTGGATCGTATCGAACAGGAATCTGTCGATTTCTTTAACCGCACGCGCGCCCGTTACCTTGAACTGGCGGCGGCGGACAGCCGTATTAAAACCATCAACGCCAGCCAGCCGCTGGAACAGGTGACCGCCGCCGTACGTGAAACCGTAACCCGGTGGGTGAAGGGGCAGGCGTAATGAAATGGTATCCCTGGTTACGTCCCTCTTTTGAGCAATTAATTTCCGCTTATCAGGCCGGACGGGGACACCATGCGCTGCTGATTCATGCGCTTCCCGGTATGGGCGAAGATGCGCTGATCTATGCGCTTAACCGCTGGCTGCTGTGCCAGCAACCGCAGGGACAAAAAAGCTGCGGACACTGCCGCGGTTGCCAACTGATGCAGGCGGGTACCCATCCCGATTATTACGTGGCTGAGCCGGAAAAGGGCAAAACCACGCTCGGTATTGACGCCGTGCGCGCCATCACCGAAAAGCTTTATGAGCGGGCACGGCAGGGCGGGGCAAAAGTGGTCTGGCTGAAAGACGCGGCGCAACTTACCGAGGCGGCGGCTAACGCGCTGCTCAAGACGCTGGAAGAGCCGCCAGAGAATACCTGGTTCTTTCTCGGTTGCCGTGAGCCTGAACGCCTTCTCGCCACGCTGCGAAGCCGCTGCTTCTACTATTATCTCGCACCGCCTGAAACGCGCTATGCCCTTGCCTGGCTTGCGCGTGAAATTCCGGCCACGGTTGAAGAGCAAAATGCCGCGCTGCGCTTAAGCAGCGGCGCGCCCGCCGCCGCGCTGGCATTGTTACAGCCTGAACAGTGGCAACAGCGCCATGCGTTGATTGAGAAACTGGCTCAGACGCTGAACAGTCGCGACTGGCTCGCCTTGCTGACGGTGCTGAACCATGAGCAAGCAAACCAGCGTCTGTTCTGGCTGGCGGCGCTCCTGTTGGATGCGCGCAAAATTCAGCAGGGAGCAGGTCAATGGTTAACGAATACCGACTGTCAGCCGCTCATTTCCCAACTTTCCAGCCAACTTTCTGCCGCCGTGCTACAGGCGATGCTGAGCGATATATTCCACTGTCGGGAGCAACTGACAACCGTAGCGGGGCTTAACCGCGAACTGGTGCTGAGTGAAATGTTATTAACCTGGGAGCGGTACTTGCGCCCCGGCGCGCTTCTCCCTTCATCTGCTATCTGAGAGACGTTATGTTTTTAGTCGACTCCCATTGCCATCTTGATGGCCTGAATTATGAAAGCCTGCATAAAGACGTTGATGATGTTCTGGCGAAAGCCGCAGCGCGGGACGTAAAGTTTTTCCTTGCGGTCGCCACTACGCTGCCGGGCTACCAGTCAATGCGGGAATTAGTGGGAGAGCGTGACAACGTCGTGTTCTCCTGCGGCGTTCACCCTTTAAATCAGGATGAAGAGTACAATGCAGAAACGCTGCGGACGCTGGCCGCTGAGCCGGGTGTCGTGGCGATGGGGGAAACTGGTCTCGATTACTACTACACCCCGGAAACTAAAGCACGCCAGCAGGAATCATTTCGCAACCATATCCGCATTGGTCGCGAGCTCAACAAGCCGGTCATCGTGCACACCCGCGATGCGCGCGAAGATACATTAGCTATCTTGCGTGAAGAAAAAGCGATGGACTGCGCAGGCGTACTACACTGTTTTACAGAGGATCGTGAAACGGCGGGTAAGCTACTCGATCTTGGCTTCTATATTTCGTTTTCCGGCATTGTGACTTTCCGTAATGCGGAGCAGTTGCGCGAAGCCGCACGTTACGTACCGTTGGATCGCTTATTGATTGAAACGGATTCGCCTTATCTTGCGCCTGTACCGCATCGTGGTAAGGAGAATCAACCCGCACTCGTCAGGGACGTCGCTGAATATATGGCTGTTTTGAAAGGCGTTTCCGTCGATGAGTTGGCGAAAGCCACCACGCAGAATTTTTCTCAACTGTTCCATATCGACGCTGCCCGCCTGCAATCTGCCTGAAAATTAGCAGTTATTTTAAAGCTCGTAATTAATAAGCAAAACGAGTAAAGTTCACCGCCTCGAAAAAGGCGGTGAGCGCTCGTCTGGAAACATTCAGATACCCTTATTGTAAAGATATGCAAGTTTTCGCTTCGTCATTTTCTGAAACGTGATAACCGTCAAACAACCACAGAGGGATTTATTTTACTCTGTGTAATAAATAAAAGGGCACTCAGATGCCCTGTTTATGGCCTGTTTCTCCCCACAGGCTGATGCGTGAATCGCGTATAAAAGCACAAATACTCAGGAGCACTCTCAATTATGTTTAAGAATGCATTTGCTAACCTGCAAAAGGTAGGTAAATCGCTGATGCTGCCGGTATCCGTACTGCCTATCGCAGGTATCCTGCTGGGCGTCGGTTCCGCAAACTTCAGCTGGCTGCCGGCAGTGGTTTCTCATGTGATGGCTGAAGCGGGCGGTTCCGTTTTCGCCAACATGCCGCTTATTTTTGCTATCGGTGTGGCGCTGGGCTTCACTAATAATGATGGCGTATCGGGTCTGGCTGCGGTGGTCGCGTATGGCATCATGGTTAAAACCATGGCTGTGGTCGCGCCGCTGGTGCTGCACTTGCCTGCTGAACAAATTGCGGCGCAACACCTCGCGGATACCGGCGTTCTTGGCGGTATCATCGCAGGTGCGATTGCAGCTTATATGTTCAACCGCTTCTATCGTATCAAGCTTCCTGAGTATCTGGGCTTCTTCGCCGGCAAGCGTTTTGTTCCGATTATCTCCGGTCTGACCGCGATTATCTTCGGCGTGATCCTTTCCTTTATTTGGCCGCCGATTGGCTCTGCTATTCAGACCTTCTCTCAATGGGCTGCTTACCAGAACCCGGTTGTCGCATTCGGCATCTACGGTTTTGTTGAACGCTGCCTGGTGCCGTTTGGTCTGCATCACATCTGGAACGTTCCTTTCCAGATGCAGATTGGCGAATTCACCAACGCTGCTGGTCAGGTATTCCACGGCGATATTCCGCGTTATATGGCGGGCGACCCGACGGCGGGCAAACTCTCCGGCGGCTTCCTGTTCAAGATGTATGGTCTGCCGGCTGCTGCTATCGCTATCTGGCATTCCGCTAAGCCGGAAAACCGCGCGAAAGTGGGCGGTATCATGATCTCCGCTGCGTTGACCTCGTTCCTGACGGGCATTACCGAGCCGATCGAGTTCTCCTTCATGTTCGTTGCGCCGATTCTGTACGCTATTCACGCGGTGCTGGCGGGTCTGGCATTCCCGATCTGTATCCTTCTAGGTATGCGTGACGGCACCAGCTTCTCGCACGGTCTGATCGACTTTATCGTACTGAGCGGCAACGGTAGTAAGCTGTGGCTGTTCCCGATTGTTGGCCTGTGTTATGCCGCGGTTTACTACACTGTGTTCCGCGTGTTGATCAAAGCGCTTGACCTGAAAACCCCGGGTCGTGAAGACGCAACTGAAGAAACTAAAGCTGGCGCATCCAGCGAAATGGCGCCAGCGCTGGTGGCGGCTTTCGGTGGTAAAGAGAACATCACTAACCTGGACGCTTGTATTACCCGTCTGCGTGTTAGCGTGGCCGACGTAGCGAAAGTCGACCAGGCTGGCCTGAAGAAATTGGGCGCGGCAGGCGTAGTTGTTGCAGGTTCCGGCGTTCAGGCTATTTTCGGCACTAAGTCCGATAACCTGAAAACCGAAATGGATGATTACATCCGCAACAGCTAATAAAATCCGGGGAGACAAAAGGAGGCGAAAGCCTCCTTTTTTGTTTTAAAGGGCAGCAGTTAAAAAAGAAAACGTCCGTTGAGGTTGAAAGATAAGGAATATCTCGCTCATACTCCCTTCACAGGTAATGTAGAAGGATAGTGTCATGGCCGAAGAAACCATTTTCAGCAAAATTATTCGCCGGGAAATTCCCTCCGATATCGTCTGGCAGGATGAGCTGGTTACCGCTTTCAGGGATATTTCACCGCAAGCTCCTACCCACATTCTTATTATCCCTAATATCCTGATTCCTACTGTAAATGATGTAACGGAAGCGCACGAGCAGGCGCTCGGACGCATGGTAACCGTAGCGGCGAAAATCGCCCGTCAGGAAGGCATTGCCGAGGATGGCTATCGCCTGATCATGAATTGTAATCGTCATGGCGGGCAGGAGGTTTACCACATTCATATGCACCTGCTCGGGGGCCGTCCGCTGGGGCCGATGCTTACGCGCCGGGATGCATAAAATGCGGTTTTCTCGCCTTGCCTGGATGCTTGCAGCAACCTTAGTGGTGACGGGGTGCAGCTCGCGTCCTGCCATTCCGGTCAATGAAAAACAGGCGCTGGTAATGGAGTCCAGCATGTTGGCTGCCGGTATAACCGCCGAAAAACCAGACTTTTCTTTGCCAGAAGGGCGGCCCACGGCTTCGTCAACGATTTACAATGAAAGAGACAGCGCTGTCGCCGTTCATTATCGTTATTACTGGTATGACGAAAAGGGGCTGGAAGTGCAGCCGCTGGAAGTACCTAAAACCATTATTGTGCCTGCGAAAGGGCAAGTGACCGTCACTGCCATTTCGTCGTTCTACGGCGCGCGTAAGGTGCGTCTGTATCTTTATTTGTAAGGGGTGAACCTTGATCAGATTTTATCGCTATGTGCTGCCTGGCATCATAGCCATGCTGCTTTCTGGATGTATTATGCGCGGCGAGCAGCAGCCCGCGCCGGTGGAAGAGGCTCAGCCGACGCCCCAGCAGCCGACTCAACCGCTGCCGCCAACGCAGCCGGTACCGACGGTGCCTTCCGTCCCGAGCGTTCCCACGCAGCCGGGCCCGATTGAACATCCGGCGGAAACTGCACCGGCAGAGCCGAAAGTGCGCACTTACGACTGGAGCGGCGCGATGCAGCCGATGGTCGGCAAAATGCTGCAGGCCCAGGGCGTGAATGCCGGTAGCGTGCTGCTGGTGGACAGCGTTAACAACCGCACCAACGGTTCGCTGCAGACTTCAGCGGCAACCGAAGCGCTGCGCGGGGCGCTGGCCAACAACAATAAATTTACTCTCGTTTCCGCCCAACAACTGGCGATGGCGAAGCAGCAACTGGGGCTTTCCCCGCAGGACAGCCTTGGCTCGCGCAGCAAAGCGATTGGCATCGCCCGTAACGTCGGCGCACAGTATGTGCTTTACAGCAATGCCAGCGGCAGCGTCGGCGCGCCGACATTGCAAATGCAGTTGATGCTGGTGCAAACCGGCGAAATTATCTGGTCAGGCAAAGGTGCGGTACAGCAAACCCAGTAAAGCGACGCTGCAGTCGCTTCTTTCCCGACATTTCCCGGCGGCTTCGGCCGCCGGTGTTTTATCTGAGCTTGACGGACTGAGCGGCGGCGCCTGGCGCGTTACGCTTGGCGAACGCGAGTTCATTGCGCGTGCGCGACCCGACGCTCAGCAAAACGGCGTAACGTTTTCCCGCCTGTACAGAGTGCTGCGCCAGATGCCGACAAGCCTTGCGCCGCAACCCCATTTTTTAGCCGAAGGATGGCTGGTCGCCGATTATCTGCCTGGCGCGATAAACCCTGTTATGCCGCCAGTCCCACAACTTGCTTCTCTGCTGTATCATTTGCATCAACAGCCTCGTTTCGGCTGGCGCGTCCAACTCCTTCCCTTGCTGGAACATGACTGGCAAGCGTGCGATCCCGCGAGGAGAACCGCAGCCTGGCTGCACTTGCTAAAAAGGCTGCGTCGCCAGGGGGAGCCACGGCCGCTGCGGCTTGCGCCGTTGCATATGGATGTTCACCCGGGCAACCTGGTGCATCAGGCCGGGGGAATAAAACTGATCGACTGGGAATATGCAGGCGACGGCGATATTGCCCTTGAGCTGGCTTCGGTCTGGCTTGAGGAGCGAGAACGAGAGGCGCTGGTTGCCAGCTATGCACAACTGGCTGCCATCAGCGTGACAGCCCTGCAACGTCAGGTAAAGCGCTGGCGGCCCTGGGTCTGTCTGCTGATGGCGGGTTGGTATGAACGGCGCTGGCGGGAAACGAACAATCGACAATTTATCGCACTGGCGGACGACACATGGCGTCAGTGCGGTGTATCAGGAAGAAAGAGAGGTTAATGTGGGTCCGGTAATGTTGGATGTGGCAGGTTTTGAGCTGGATGGCGAGGAGCGTGAGATTCTTCAGCATCCGCTGGTAGGAGGGCTCATTCTCTTTACGCGCAACTACCACGATCCGGAGCAATTGCGCGAGCTGGTCAGGCAAATTCGCGCCGCTTCGCGCAATCATCTGGTTGTGGCGGTCGATCAGGAAGGCGGCCGCGTGCAGCGTTTTCGCGAAGGGTTTACCGCGCTTCCTGCTGCGCAAGCTTACGGCGCGCTGCTTGGGCAGGAAGAGGGCGGCGCTCTGGCGCGTGAGGCTGGATGGCTGATGGCGTGCGAAATGATAGCGATGGATATTGATATCAGCTTCGCTCCGGTGCTGGATATCGGCCATATCAGCGCGGCTATCGGCGAGCGCTCGTTTCATGCCGAGCCGCAAAAAGCGCGTGCGCTTGCCGCCCGCTTTATTGAAGGGATGCGGGAAGCGGGAATGAAGAGCACAGGCAAGCATTTCCCGGGGCATGGCGCGGTGACGGCGGATTCACATAAAGAGACGCCGCGCGACACGCGTCCGGCGGAAGTCATCCGCCAGCATGACATGACTATCTTCCGTGAACTAATTAGTTACAACATGCTTGACGCAATTATGCCGGCTCACGTTATCTACAGCGAAATCGACCCAAGGCCTGCCAGCGGTTCGCCTTACTGGCTGAAAAAGATTTTGCGGCAGGAACTGGGCTTTGACGGCGTGATTTTCTCTGACGATTTGTCAATGGAAGGCGCAGCGATTATGGGCAGCTATGCCGAACGTGGGCAAGCCTCGCTGGATGCGGGTTGCGATATGATCCTCGTCTGTAATAATCGTAAAGGCGCAGTGAGCGTGCTGGAGAACCTGTCGCCGATCAAAGCAGAGCGTGTTACGAATTTGTATCATAAAGGTTCATTTACGCGTCAGGAATTGACGTCGTCAACGCGCTGGAAAACGATACACAATCAGCTTGAAGCGCTGAACGCACGCTGGCAGGCGCATAAAGCGGGGCAATAACGCGCCGCTGGCCGCTTACGCTTACTGTGGTGAGGATGCGATGATTATCTACTTACACGGTTTTGATTCGAATAGCCCGGGCAATCATGAAAAAGTGCTGCAACTGCAGTTTATCGATTCGGACGTACGCTTGATTAGCTACAGCACGCGTCATCCGAAACACGATATGCAGCATCTACTCAAAGAAGTCGATAAAATGCTGCAGCTGAACGTCGACGACCGCCCGCTCATTTGTGGCGTAGGGCTTGGTGGCTACTGGGCCGAGCGGATTGGTTTTCTGTGCGACATGCGGCAGGTTATTTTCAACCCGAACCTGTTTCCTTATGAAAATATGGAAGGCAAGATAGATCGTCCGGAAGAGTATGTGGATATCGCCACCAAATGCGTAGAGAACTTTCGGGAGAAAAACCGCGACCGCTGCCTGGTTATCCTCTCCCGTCAGGATGAGGCGCTGGACAGTCAGCGCTCGGCGGATTTGCTGCACCACTATTACGAAATCGTCTGGGACGAAGAGCAAACCCACAAGTTTAAAAACATTTCTCCGCACTTACAGCGCATCAAGGCGTTTAAAACCTTAGGCTAAGGCGTCATTATCATCCCATACTGAAAGGGTCAGCTTCGGCTGACCCTTTTGTTTATCATTTCGGCAGAAAAAATTGATGCATATCAATTTTGGTATGACCAATGCACCGTTCATGATATTCTCAGACGTGTTGTAACGTTTCAGTCGGCTAACCTGTTGTTAATTAAAAGTTATTTTCATAACTTTAACTTAACAATTGGTTAATGTTTTAAGGGGGTCATGTTGACTACGCCATTAAGAAAGATTGTGATTGTCGGCGGGGGTGCTGGTGGGCTTGAGCTGGCGACGCAGCTCGGTCACAAACTGGGCCGCAGTAAAAAAGCCAAAATCACCCTGGTCGATCGCAACCACAGCCACCTGTGGAAACCGCTGCTGCACGAAGTGGCTACCGGTTCACTGGATGAAGGCGTCGATGCGTTGAGCTATCTGGCGCACGCGCGCAATCACCATTTCCAGTTCCAGTTGGGCTCGGTTATGGATATCAACCGCGAGCAGAAAACCATTACGCTTGCTGAAGTTCGCGATGAGAAGGGCGAACTTCTGGTACCAGAGCGCAAGCTGGCTTATGACACACTGGTGATGGCGCTGGGCAGTACTTCAAACGACTTCAATACGCCGGGCGTAAAAGAGAACTGCATATTCCTTGATAATCCGCATCAGGCGCGCCGTTTCCATCAGGAAATGCTCAACCTGTTCCTGAAGCACTCTGCCAATCTGGGCGCCAGCGGCAAAGTTAACATCGCTATCGTGGGCGGCGGCGCGACGGGCGTAGAACTTTCCGCAGAGCTGCATAATGCAGTAAAACAGCTGCACAGCTACGGCTATAAGGGTCTGACCAACGAAGCACTGAACGTGACGCTGGTGGAAGCGGGCGAACGCATCCTGCCTGCGCTGCCGCCGCGTATTTCTGGTGCGGCGCATAACGAACTGACGAAAATGGGCGTACGCGTGCTGACCAATACCATGGTGACCAGCGCGCAAGCGAATGGTCTTCATACCAAAAGCGGCGAGTTCATTGAGGCGGATCTGATGGTCTGGGCGGCAGGTATTAAAGCCCCTGACTTCATGAAAGAGATTGGCGGCCTGGAAACAAACCGTATCAATCAGCTGGTGGTGGAGCCTACCCTGCAGACTACGCGCGATGCGGATATTTTCGCTATTGGCGACTGCGCTTCTTGCCCGCGTCCGGAAGGCGGGTTTGTACCGCCGCGCGCTCAGGCTGCCCACCAGATGGCTGACTGCGCGCTGGATAACATTCTGGCGCAGATCAAAGGTAAACCGCTCAAGGCCTACGTTTATAAAGATCACGGCTCGCTGGTTTCGCTTTCCAACTACTCGACCGTAGGCAGCCTGATGGGCAACCTGATGCGCGGCTCAATGATGGTGGAAGGACGTATTGCGCGCTTTGTTTATATTTCGCTTTATCGTATGCATCAGATAGCGCTGCACGGCTACTTTAGAACAGGGCTCATGATGCTGGTAGGCAGTATTAACCGCGTAATTCGACCTCGCCTCAAGCTGCATTAATAACGGAAAGCTCCCCCTTCGCTCAGGTGAAGGGGGACGTGTCAAAAATTTTACCTTAATCACAATTTTCCCTTCAGACTTCTCTCAATCCCTTGAAAGTACCCAATAAACTGGCGGTTTTTAGCCTTTTTCCTGGTGGCTTTCGTCACATCCGGTTGCAAAATAGATAGCAGTAACAAAGCCGGGAGGATATTCCTGTGAATAAATCAATGTTAGCGGGTATAGGGATTGGCATGGCCGCAGCACTGGGCGTCGCGGCGGTTGCCAGTATGAATGTCTTTAATCGCGGGCCGGAATACGCGCAGGTGGTCTCCGCCACGCCTATTAAAGAAACCGTTAAAACGCCGCGCCAGGAATGCCGCAATGTCACCGTCACCCATCGTCGTCCCGTGCAGGATGAGAACCGTATAGCCGGTTCAGTATTGGGCGCGGTAGCAGGCGGCGTCATCGGCCATCAGTTTGGCGGCGGGCGCGGTAAAGATGTCGCCACGGTAGTCGGTGCGCTGGGCGGTGGTTATGCTGGCAATCAGGTGCAGGGCGCCATGCAGGAGCGAGACACCTACACCACTACGCAGCAACGTTGCAAAACGGTTTATGAAAAATCAGAAAAAATGCTCGGCTACGATGTGACCTACAAGATAGGCGACCAGCAGGGCAAAGTCCGTATGGATAACGACCCGGGAACGCGTATCCCGCTCGACAGTAACGGGCAACTGGTACTGAACAATAAAGCGTAAGAAGCAGATCTCTGCGTTTAACCCCTCTTGTACTCAGGCAGAGGGGTTCTTTTTTTGCAGCAGGAAAGCATGAAAGCAGCGATATTGCTCGCTTACCTGTAACGAGTAAGCGAGCAATCCTTGGCGTTAAATGGTGTTATGTTCCTTGATCACCATAAAACCTGTGATCAATATCGAAACAAAAGCAAAGAGAATAGAGCCACCACACAACAACCAAAGGCTAAATAACACTGTGATTACTATTAACACCTTAAGTAATGGTAATAGCAAAATCATGTTCATTTTCCTTCTGAATGTGCATAGCCAAATTGCGTCTCTTGTTATCCTTGTAGGAACTCTCGCAAAAACTTAATTTCCATCCCTGACCTCGTCTTGATG
Source organism: Franconibacter pulveris DSM 19144 (assembly GCA_000621185.1). Taxonomy (GTDB): domain Bacteria; phylum Pseudomonadota; class Gammaproteobacteria; order Enterobacterales; family Enterobacteriaceae; genus Franconibacter; species Franconibacter pulveris. Next base: position 44,984 of record KK211221.1, on the reverse strand, counting down.
ACGATGTGTAATACCGCCCAGAACAAAGTCTGAATGGTGCTAATCATTAGCGTACGAACAATCATTCGTGTGCTTAAAATTTTAGTCAATCTCACACTTTTGGCTGATAAGTGAGGCCGATTGTTGAGATAGGCTAAACCTATCGTATGAGAGGAGATGATGCGGTAAGGGACAAAGAGCGGCGCTGACGCCGCTCCGTTCAGGCTTTGACCAAGTGCGGCCATAGCCGCATTAGCGTCTGAATAATCTCTTTCAGTTCATTGCATTTAGCACCTTCGCGCGCGCTTACGGACATTCCATGTAGCATGCAGGAAACAAAACGCACCAGCATGGAAATATTACACGACGCAGGGATTTCGCCCCGAGCCTGCCGTTGCTCAAAAAAGCGCAAAAGCGTTTCTTCACGTTGCGCGTGCCGGGCTTTGATAGCGCTGGCAATCTCTTCCGAAGAGGCGGCTAGTGCGGCGGAGGTGGTAACGATAAAGCAGCCCGCTGGCGTGTCTGCGCTGGTAAAACAGGCGGCGACTTCCGCGCAATAAGATTCTAACGCCTCTTCAACGCGCTTACTGTCGTCAAAAAGCAGGGCTTCCTGTTTTTCCGCAAAACGCGAGATGTAACGGTCCAGCACCGCCCTGAATAGCCCCTCTTTATTTGTAAATTCTGCATACAGCGTAGGTGCTTTCGCTCCGGTCGCTTCCACGAGGTGGGCGAGGGAGGTCGCTTCATAACCATGCTGCCAGAACAGCGCCATGGCCTTATCCAGCGCCGCTTCCCTGTCGAACACTTTTGGTCGGCCACGGCTTTTTTTTGCGCAACCCGATGCATCAGTTGTCATGGTGCCGTTTACCTCTGTCTGTTTTCTGAATACCCATTATAAAAATAAAACTTCTCAGGTGCCATAAGAGGTTGGGATTAAATTTTATTTGTCTATCTATATGAAAATAATAGCGTTTAATTATTAATTAATGATCATTATAAAATCTTGTTGACTGTGATGAGGATCACGCCTAACATTTACCTATCGATCGTTAACTTAATCAGTTTAACGACCTCTTATTCCTCTATTTCAGGACAACAACCATGAAAAATATGAAAAACCTGCTCGCTATCGCCGTACTGAGTTCACTTTCTTTCGCAAGCGTCGCTGCGGTTCAGGTGCAGTCTGCCCCGGCCGATCAGCATAAAGCGGGTTCAATCTCCGCCATGGGCGGCAGCAACCTGGGTTCGGTTGAACAGGCGTTATCGCAAAAAGCAGAAGCCATGGGCGCAAAATCCTGGCGCATCACTTCTGTAACCGGTGATAACACGCTGCACGGCACCGCAGTAATTTATAAATAATCTGTACCCTCTAATGAAAAAGGCCCTGCTTTCTGGCAGGGCCTTTTTTTATGTCTTGTCGATAGCACCATTTTCTGGCGGCGAGCTCACCTCGACAGGGACGCCCGCGCGCAGTGTAAGTGCCTTATTGACGAATTCGTTGTGCGTTTGCGCCGCCGCTTCGAAAGCCTTGAGCTTGTCATTCAGCACAATAGGCTGCGTTTTCGGATCGTCATCAATGCGCTTAGAAAGCGGCTGATGCACCTCAATCCAGCGACGGCCATCCGGCTCTATCGAGGCTTTCACCGGTTCGTTAATAATGGTGACTTTTGTCCCCACCGGCACGGTGCTGAAGAGGTGTTTGATGTCATCATCCCGCAGGCGGATACAGCCGGAGCTTACGCGCATGCCGATGCCGAAATCCGCGTTTGTGCCATGCAGCAGGTATACCCCGCCATACGCTGCGAGGCGAATGGCATGATGCCCCATCGGGTTTTCCGGCCCGGCAGGGACGACAGGCGGCAGTTCAACGCCCTGAGCGAGATAACGGGCGCGAATAGCCGCAGTCGGAGTCCAGGTCGGATTTTCACGTTTTTGAGAGATGCGCGTCACCATGGTAGGCGTCAGCGTATCGCCGCCCAGTTGGCCTATTCCTACCGGATAAACGGTGACGCTGTTTTCCCCAGGCGCGTAATAATAAAGCCGCAGCTCGGCAAGATTGATAATGATGCCTTCACGCGGCGCATCCGGCAGCAGCATTTGCCGCGGGATGGTCAGCACGCTGCCTGCGCGCGGCACGTAAGGGTCGACGCCCGGGTTCGCCTGCAACAGCGCCAGGAAACCGACGTTATAGCGTTTGGCGATAGCCTCCAGCGAGCCGCCGTCATCGGCAACGGTATGATAAAGCGTCTCCCCCACCAGGCGGCTATCCGGCGCAGGTAAAGGGTAGGTATTGGCGCTGGCTTCGCTTGCATAAAGCGCGAGCGCAGCAAAGGGTATAAGTGTTATCCAGCGGTAAAGCGAGGCGGTAAAGTGTGTCATCGCAGCTATCCTGTGCGTTAAATCCAGCATTATTAAGTTGTTAACCGGAAGTATGGCGGGTATAGCGCGTAGGAAATCCTGGCGAGTGCAAAAGAGTGTAAAGTTACGCGGCGCGTCAGGAGAAAACGCGCCGCGTAAGGTTTGGCGATTAGGCGAGGGCGTTTTCCGCCAGCTGCTGCATAAACTTCTGTACCCATTCCAGGCGAATCTTGCGCTCCGCCAGCTCGCGGGTGAATTTCAGCCGGGTCGGACCATCAAGCCGGTAGTGCTGTGGTTCCTTTTGCAGCAGGCCTATCAGCCAGCCCGGATCGACATGGTTTTTCTCGGCAAATTCCAGCATGCCGCCTTTGTCGTTGGCTTCAATCTTACGGATGCCGAGCTTCTGCGCCTGCTGTCGCAGCCTTGCGATATCCAGCAAATTGCGCGCCGGGTCCGGCAGCAGGCCGAAGCGGTCTATCAATTCAACCTTCAGCTCTTCCAGCTCTCTCTCTTTCTTCGCGCTGGCGATGCGCTTATAGAACGAAAGGCGAGTGTTCACATCCGGAATGAAGTCCTCCGGCAACAGCGATGGCATGCGAAGCTCCACTTCCGTCTGCTGGCTGGTTAAATCCTCAAGCGAAGGCTCGCGGCCCGCCTTGAGCGCATCCACGGCATTTTCCAGCAGTTCCATATAAAGCGAGAAGCCAATGCTTTCCATCTGTCCGCTCTGATCTTCGCCAAGCAGTTCGCCCGCGCCGCGAATTTCAAGGTCATGGGTAGCGAGTGCGAAACCGGCGCCGAGATCTTCCAGCGAAGCGATAGCTTCCAGACGCTTCTGCGCGTCGGTGGTCATCGCTTTCGGATGCGGCGTCAGCAGCCAGGCGTAAGCCTGATGATGAGAACGACCAACGCGGCCGCGAAGCTGATGCAGCTGCGCCAGGCCGAAATGGTCGGCGCGCTCAATAATAATGGTGTTCGCCGTTGGAATATCGATGCCGGTTTCGATAATGGTGGTGCAGACCAGCACGTTAAAGCGCTGATGATGGAAATCATTCATCACCCGCTCAAGCTCGCGCTCGCGCATCTGGCCGTGACCTACCGCAATGCGCGCTTCCGGCACCAGGTTCGCCAGCCGCTCCGCCGCCTTCTGGATGTTTTCCACATCGTTGTAGAGATAGTAAACCTGGCCGCCGCGCAGGATTTCACGCAGGATGGCTTCGCGCACCACCAGGTTGTCGTACTCACGAACGAACGTTTTCACCGCCAGGCGCCGGGCAGGGGGGGTGGCGATGATAGAGAGATCGCGCATGCCGCTCATCGCCATATTTAGCGTTCGCGGAATCGGCGTGGCGGTGAGCGTCAGGATATCGACATCCGCACGCATCGCTTTAATGCGCTCTTTGTGACGAACGCCGAAGCGGTGCTCTTCATCGACAATCAGCAGGCCGAGATCCTTCATCTTCACATCGCTTTGTAGCAGTTTATGAGTGCCGATGAGGATATCAACTTTGCCTTCGGCGGCCTGTTCCAGCACCTGCGCTTGCTCTTTGGCGCTGCGAAAGCGAGAAAGCATTTCAATGCGCACCGGCCAGTTGGCGAAGCGGTCGCGGAAATTATCATAATGTTGCTGGGCAAGCAGGGTAGTGGGCACCAGCACTGCCACCTGCTTGTTGTTTTCCACCGCCAGAAACGCTGCGCGCATCGCCACTTCGGTTTTGCCGAAGCCTACGTCGCCGCACACCAGACGGTCCATCGCCAGCGGCTGGCACATGTCGCTCAGTACGGCGTTGATCGCCTGCGCCTGGTCTGGGGTAGTTTCAAACGGGAAGCCTTCGCAGAAAAGCTGATACTGCTCGCGGTCGTGTTTAAACGCAAAACCTTGCTTCGCCGCGCGCTGGGCGTAAATATCGAGCAGCTCCGCCGCCACGTCGCGCACTTTTTCCGCCGCTTTTTGCCGCGCTTTAGACCAGGCGTCGCCGCCAAGCTTATGCAGCGGCGCGTTCTCTTCCGCGCCGCCGGCGTAGCGGCTAATCAGGTGCAGGGATGAAACCGGCACGTAAAGCTTCGCGTCGTTAGCGTAGGTGAGCATCAGGTATTCGCCCTTAATGCCGCCCGCTTCAAGGGTAGTCATGCCCGCATAGCGGCCAACGCCATGTTCGAAATGCACCACCGGCTGGCCCGGATGCAGCTCCGCCAGGTTGCGGATAAGGGTATCGGGGTTGATGGTGCGGCGGTTATCCTGGCGCCGACGGGTAACGCGCTCGCCCAGCAGGTCGCCTTCGCAAATCAGCGCGCGGTTACGCAATGTGTCGATAAAACCGCGTTCCGCCGCGCCAATCATCAGATAACGTCCGGCATTCGCGGCTTCATCAAGCCGGTAGATGCGCTTCGGCGCCACTTTTATGCGGGCGAGCAGTTCGCCCAGCGCCTCGCGGCGGCCTTCGCTCTCGACCGAAAACACCACCGGGCCGCCGAAACTTTCCAGAAACTGGCGAAGGCTATCGAGCGGCGCTTTCTGCTGCGCCTGGACTGCGATATCCGGCAGCCCCTGATAGCCGAGATTCGTATGCGCGGCTTTGTCAGCGAGCTTATCGCTTTTCAACTGCACCCGTGGCCACTGTTTCAGCTCGCCAAACAGTTCGTCAGTTTTTAGCCATAGCGTTTCCGGCGGCAGCAGCGGGCGCATCGGATCGACGCCGCGGTTCTCAAAACGCGCAACCGTATCGGCCCAGAAGCGGTCGGCGCTGCTTTCCAGCTCGCCGGTGTTAATCACTAGCGTATTTTTCGGGAAATAACTAAACAGCGGCGGCAGCGGCTCGTTGAAAAAGAGCGGTTGCCAGTATTCAATCCCTGCCGGCAGGGTGCCTTTGCTCACCTGCTGATAGATATGCTCGGCGTCGCGTTTTACCTCAAAGCGGTCGCGCCACTGGCTGCGGAACAGTTCAATGGCCGCTTTATCCGTGGGGAATTCATGCGCGGGCAGCAGATTAATCGCTTCCACCTCTTCCAGCGTGCGCTGGGTATCGACGTCAAACAGGCGCAGGCTGTCGATTTCGTCATCAAAAAAATCGATACGGTAAGGCTGAGTGCTGCCCATTGGGTAAAGATCAAGCAGTGCGCCGCGGGTGGCGTATTCGCCATGTTCCATCACCTGGTCAACGTTGCGGTAGCCCGCCTGATCAAGCTGGCTGCGCAGCGTATCGCGCGAAAGCGCCTGGCCTTTGCGCATCACCAGCGCATGGCCGTGCAGGAAACTGTGCGGGCAGACCCGCTGCATTAGCGTATTCACCGGCATAATCAGCACGCCGCGCTGCATGGCGGGAAGCTGATAGAGCGTGGAGAGCCGGGAGGAGATGATGTCCTGATGGGGCGAGAAGCTGTCGTAAGGCAGGGTTTCCCAGTCGGCGAGATTCATCACCAGACTGTCGGTAAACTGCTGAATTTCATCGTGCAGACGCAGGGCGCTTTGCATATCCGGCGCCACAAGCACGACCGGCCCGGTATGACGCTCGGCGATTTCCGCCACTTCGCAGGCGGCGGCTGACCCGGTCAGCTCACCCAGTTGACGCTGTTCGCCCGCTTTGGCGGGCAGAGAATAACGATATTGTTCAGGCATAGAAGACGAAACGCGCTCCGGTTGTGCCGTAAGGCCGGGATAAAAACCCGGCGACAGAGTGGGTTAGTGGTTCCATAAATCGGATCTGGGCTTTATTATCGTTGATCACTTTGCATTAGCAACCGTACAAGACGGATTTCATGTATCAACCTGTCGCGTTATTTATAGGCCTGCGGTATATGCGCGGGCGTGCAGCGGACCGTTTCGGTCGTTTTGTCTCCTGGCTGTCCACCATCGGCATTACGCTTGGCGTGCTGGCGCTGGTCACGGTGCTTTCCGTGATGAACGGCTTTGAGCGCGAGCTGCAAAACAACATCCTGGGGCTGATGCCGCAGGCGCTTATCACCTCTCAAAAAGGCTCCATCAAGCCTGACGAACTTCCGGCGAACGGTCTGAAGCTGCAGGGCGTCAATCGCGTTGCGCCGTTAACCACCGGCGACGTGGTGCTGCAAAGCGCCCGCAGCGTGTCGGTGGGTGTCATGCTGGGCATCGACCCGCAACAGCAGGATCCGCTGACGCCCTGGCTGGTCAACGTTAAGCAAAGCGACTTAGCGCCGGGCAAATATAACGTCATTCTGGGCGAACAGCTGGCCGGGCAGCTTGGCGTTAACCGCGGCGATCAGATTCGTGTGATGGTGCCTTCCGCCAGCCAGTTTACGCCGATGGGCCGCGTGCCCAGCCAGCGTCTCTTTACCGTTATCGGCACCTTCGCCGCTAACAGTGAAGTGGACGGCTACCAGATGCTGACGAACATTCAGGACGCATCAAGACTGATGCGCTACCCGGCAGGCAACATCACCGGCTGGCGCTTGTGGCTCGATGAACCGCTGAAAGTCGACGAGCTGAGCCAGCAGGCGCTGCCTCAGGGCACGGAGTGGAAAGACTGGCGCGAACGTAAGGGTGAGCTTTTCCAGGCGGTACGCATGGAGAAAAACATGATGGGGCTGCTGCTGAGTCTTATCGTCGCCGTCGCCGCGTTTAACATCATCACGTCGCTTGGCCTGATGGTGATGGAAAAGCAGGGCGAAGTCGCGATACTGCAAACCCAGGGGCTGACGCGCCGCCAGATAATGGCGGTGTTTATGGTGCAGGGGGCGAGCGCCGGGATTATCGGCGCGCTGCTCGGCGCCGTGCTTGGCGCGCTACTGGCCAGCCAGCTTAATAATTTAATGCCGATTATCGGCGCGTTTCTTGACGGCGCGGCGCTGCCTGTCGTTATCGAACCTTTACAGGTGATTGGCATTGCTCTGCTGGCGATGGCGATTGCGTTGTTATCCACGCTTTACCCCTCCTGGCGCGCGGCCGCCACCCAACCCGCTGAGGCTTTACGTTATGAGTAAGACTGTGCTGTTACAGTGCGACAATCTGTGCAAACGCTACCAGGAAGGCAAAGTGCAAACGGACGTGTTGCACAATGTCAGCTTCAGCATGAATGCGGGCGAGACGATGGCGATTGTCGGCAGCTCCGGCTCCGGCAAAAGCACCCTGTTGCACCTGCTGGGCGGGCTCGACACGCCCACCTCCGGCGATGTGATTTTCAACGGCCAGTCGATGAGCAAGCTCTCTTCGGCGGCGAAAGCGGAACTGCGCAATCGCGAGCTGGGCTTTATCTACCAGTTCCACCATTTGTTACCGGACTTCACCGCGCTGGAAAATGTAGCCATGCCGCTGCTTATCGGTAAAAAGAAAGGCGCGGAGACCGAATCGCGGGCGCTTGAGATGCTAAAAGCCGTCGGCCTCGACCACCGCGCCGGCCATCGTCCTTCCGAACTTTCCGGCGGCGAGCGTCAGCGTGTGGCCATCGCGCGCGCGCTGGTCAATAACCCGCGCCTTGTGCTGGCAGATGAGCCGACGGGCAACCTGGACGCCCGCAACGCGGACGCCATTTTCGCCCTGCTCGGCGAGCTGAATAAAACGCAGGGCACCGCTTTTCTGGTGGTGACCCATGACCTTCAGCTGGCGAAACGCATGTCGCGCCGTCTTGAGATGCGCGACGGCCATCTGAACACAGAACTGACCCTGATGGGGGCGGATTAAGCATGTCGCCCTTATCGCTGTTAATCGGCCTGCGCTTTAGCCGCGGCCGCCGTCGTAGCGGCATGGTGTCGCTGATTTCCATTATCTCCACTATCGGCATCGCGCTTGGCGTGGCGGTGCTGATAGTGGGCCTGAGCGCCATGAACGGCTTTGAGCGCGAGCTGAATAACCGCATTCTGGCGGTTGTGCCGCACGGCGAGATTGAGCCGGTGAATCAGCCGTGGAACGGCTGGGGCGACGTGCTGCAACGGGTCGAGAAGGTAAAAGGCATCGCCGCCGCCGCGCCCTATATCAACTTTACCGGGCTGGTGGAAAGCGGCGTGAATCTGCGCGCTATCCAGGTGAAAGGGGTGGATCCGCAGCAGGAGAAGCGCCTTAGCGCGCTGCCGAATTTCGTGCAGAACAATGCCTGGCAGAACTTTAAAGCGGGCGAGCAGCAGATAATCCTCGGCAAAGGCGTCGCCGATGCGCTGAAGGTGAAGCAGGGCGACTGGATCTCCATCATGATTCCCAACGCTGACGCTGCGCATAAGCTTCTGCAGCCAAAGCGTGTCCGCCTGCACGTGGCCGGCATTCTGCAACTGAGCGGCCAGCTTGATCACAGCTTCGCCATGATCCCGATGCAGGATGCACAGCAGTATCTGGAGATGGGTGACAGTGTCACGGGCATCGCCATTAAAGTAAACGATGTGTTTAACGCTAACAAGCTGGTGCGTGATGCAGGGGAAGTGACCAACGCTTACGTTTACATCAAAAGCTGGATTGGCACCTACGGCTATATGTACCGCGACATCCAGATGATCCGCGCCATTATGTATCTGGCGATGGTGCTGGTGATAGGCGTCGCCTGCTTCAATATTGTCTCTACGCTGGTGATGGCGGTAAAAGACAAGAGCAGCGATATTGCGGTGCTGCGTACATTAGGTGCAAAGGATGGCCTGATCCGCGCTATTTTCGTCTGGTACGGACTGCTGGCCGGTCTGTTTGGCTCGGTAAGCGGCGTGGTCGTAGGCGTGCTCGCCTCCTGGCAGCTCACGGGCATTATTCGTTTTCTTGAAACGTTGCTCGGCCATCATTTCCTCTCCGGCGATATTTACTTTATCGACTTCCTGCCGTCGGAACTGCACTGGCTGGATGTGGTTTATGTGCTGGTGACGGCGCTCTTGCTGAGCCTGCTGGCGAGCTGGTACCCGGCGCGGCGCGCAAGCCGCATCGACCCGGCGCGCGTGCTGAGCGGACAATAACTTTCAGGAGCGGCTATGTACTACGGCTTCGATATAGGCGGCAGCAAAATAGCCCTTGGCGTCTATGACGAGAACCGGCGGCTACAGTGGGAAAAGCGCGTCGCCACGCCGCATAACGGCTACACGCAGTTCCTCGCCGCTCTCCACGAACTGGTGGCAGAGGCCGACAGCCGCTTTGCTGTTGTCGGGCGCGTCGGCATCGGCATTCCCGGCATGCCGGTAACCGATGACGGCACCCTCTACGCCGCCAATCTCCCCGCCGCCAGCGGCAGGCCACTGAAGGCAGATTTGTCTTCGCTGTTAGGGCGCGAAGTACGCATGGAGAACGACGCCAACTGCTTTGCGCTGTCGGAAGCCTGGGACGACGAATTCCGCCGCTACCCGCTGGTGATGGGGCTTATTCTCGGCACCGGCGTGGGCGGCGGCATTGTTTATCACGGCAAAGCGGTAAGCGGACGCCGCTTTATTACCGGCGAGTTTGGCCATATGCGGTTGCCTGTTGATGCGCTGGATGTCATCGGGCGCGATACGCCGCTTATACGCTGCGGCTGCGGTAAAACCGGCTGCATGGAGACGCTGCTTTCCGGCGGCGGCTTTGCATGGCTGCATCAACACTTCTACCATCAATCATTAAGCGCGCCCGACATTATCCACCGCTGGCAACAGCACGATGCGCAGGCGCGCGAACATGTAGAGCGATTTGTGGACCTGCTGGCGGTCTGCCTGGGCAACCTGCTGACCGCCATTGACCCGGATCTGCTGGTGCTGGGCGGCGGCCTGTCGAACTTTACTTACCTTGTGGAGCAACTGCCGCAACGGCTGGCGCCGCATTTATTGCCGGTGGCGAAAGCGCCGCGCATTGAAGCTGCCCGGCACGGCGATGCCGGCGGCATGCGCGGTGCGGCTTTCCTGCATCTGACCGATTAACATCCGGAGTGGTTATGCTATCGCGTCGTCAACACCGGCTCAGCCGGTTTCGAAGGAATAAGCGTCGGCTGCGCGAGCGGTTGCGCCAGCGTATTTTTTTCAGAGACACAGGGGTGCCGGAAGTGATGGAAAAACCAAGAGTGGTGGTGCTGACAGGCGCGGGGATTTCAGCGGAATCGGGCATTAAAACCTTCCGTGCGGCGGATGGCCTGTGGGAAGAGCATCACGTGGAGGATGTGGCGACGCCCGAAGGTTTCGCCCGTAACCCGGCGCTGGTTCAGCGCTTTTACAACGAGCGCCGCCGCCAGCTTCAGCAGGCGGAAATCCAGCCCAACGCCGCGCACCTGGCGCTGGCGCGTCTTGAGCAGGCGCTGGGCGATCGCTTTTTGCTGATAACGCAGAATATCGACAACCTGCATGAAAGAGCGGGCAACGAAAATGTGCTGCACATGCACGGCGAGCTGCTGAAAGTGCGCTGCGAGCGCAGCGGGCAGGTGCTGGCGTGGACAGGCGACGTAACGACGCAGGATAAGTGTCACTGCTGCCAGTTTCCTTCGCCGCTGCGCCCGCACGTGGTCTGGTTTGGCGAAATGCCGCTCGGCATGGATCGCATTTATGAAGCGCTGGCGATGGCGGATGTCTTTATCGCTATCGGCACGTCCGGCCACGTCTACCCGGCGGCGGGTTTTGTTCACGAAGCGAAGCTGCAGGGCGCGCATACCGTTGAACTCAACCTTGAGCCAAGCCAGGTCGGCAGCGAGTTTGAAGAGAAGCATTACGGACTGGCAAGCCAGGTGGTGCCGGAGTTTGTAGATAAGCTGCTAAAGGGGCTTTAAACGGCGGCGTGCAATAAGGTGGGGCGCTGCGCGCCCACCCGACAAAACATCCTGCGTTGCCAGCAGTGCAGGGCGGGTGCGCAGCGCGCCACCCGCCACGGTTGCCGCCGCTAAGGCTTAGCGACCCGCCTTCAGCTTCTGGTAATACGATTCGTAAATCGCGCTGGCGTCGCCGACGTCATTCTGCCATTCGCCGTTCTTGATAGTCGCGTCATCCGGATAGAGCGTTTTATCGTTCGCCACCTCTTTATTCAGCAGCTTGCGCGCTTCCAGGTTCGGCGTCGGGTAGCCGATGGTTTCCGCTACCTGTTTCGCTACGTCCGGGCGCAGCAGGAAATTGATAAGCTTCAGCGCGCCGTCGACGTTTTTCGCGTTAGCGGGAATGGCGAGGCTGTCCATCCAGAAGATGCCGCCTTCTTTCGGCCAGATAACGTCAAGCGGCGTACCGGCCTGGCGCGCCACAAAGGCGGAGCCGTTCCATACCATCCCCACGTTGACTTCGCCTTCCATGTATGGGTTGGCCGGGTTATCGGAGTTAAACGCCGCCACGTTAGGCATCAGCTTTTGCAGCTCTTTGTAAGCCGCTTCAATCTCTTTCGGGTCGGTCGTGTTGCCGGAAAGGCCCAGCTTGCGCAGCGCAATCTGGAACACTTCGCGGGCGTCGTCGGTCAAGAGCAGGCTGCCTTTGTACTCCGGCTTCCAGAGATCCGCCCAACTGGTTACGGTTTTCGGATCGACCGCGTCGCTGTTAACGCCAATCGCCGTCGCGCCCCAGATATAGGGGATGGAGTAATCGTTAGCCGGGTCGAACGGCTTGTTCAGCATGGCCGGATCGAGGTTATGGAAGTTGCTGAGTTTGCTTTTGTCGATCTTCTGGATCATCCCTTCCTTGCGCATCTTGTCGACAAAATAAGTGGAAGGCACCACCAGATCGTAAGCACCCTCTTTGTAGGTTTTCAGCTTGGCGTACATGGTTTCATTCGATTCATAGGTCGAATAGATAACCTTAATGCCGGTCTCTTTGGTGAACTGTTCAAGCAGGCCCGGCGGCACGTACTCGGTCCAGTTGTAGAAATAAATCGTTTTGCTGTCATCAGCGTGCGCGGCGTTCATGCCGAGAGCCAGAGCGCCCGCCGCAAGCAGGTGGCGTGACCATTTCATCATTTTAACGTCCCCTGAATTTTCGTTTTATCACGAAGGATGAGCTGGCTTGCAAGCACAAGCGCCAGCGAGAGTACCAGCAAAATGGTGGCGAGCGCGTTGACTTCTGGCGACACGCCAACCTTCACCATGGAATAGATCTTAAGCGGTAAAATTTCATAGCCAGGACCGGTGACGAACGAGGAGACCACCACGTCGTCCATCGACAGGGTAAAGCTCAGCAGCCAGCCTGCGGCCACGGCGGGCATCGCCAGCGGCAGGATAATTTTGCGCAGAATAGTCACTTCGCTCGCGCCCAGATCTTTCGCCGCTTCCAGCATCTTCACGTCGAACCCTTTCAGGCGCGAGTAAACCGTCACCACCACAAAAGGCAGACAGAAGGTGATGTGCGAGAAGAGCAGGGACCAGAAGCCCAGCGAAACGCCCAGCAGCATAAAGAGCACCAGCAGCGAAATTGCCATCACGATATCCGGCGACATCATCACCACAAACAGCATGCCGCTGACGAACGGCTTGCCGCGAAAGCGGTAGCGGTAGAGCGCCACGGCGGTCAGCGAGCCGATAAGCGTGGCGAACGTCGCCGAAAACACCGCCATGGTGAGTGAGTGTTGCGCCGCCTGCAGCAGGCTGTCGTTGTTCATCAGCAGGCTGTACCAGTGAGTGGTGACTCCCTGCCAGTTGATGCCGAAGCGCGAGCTGTTGAACGAGTTCACGATCAGAATAATGATCGGGATATAAAGGTAAGCATAAATGGCGGCCATAAAACCGCCCTTGAGCAGTCGGCCAATCATTCCAGTTCCACCTTCTTATTAAGCAGGCGCGCGGCGCGCCAGTAAAAGAGCAGCATCAGCCCCATGACTGCGGTCAGCGTAATGCTGGTGGCCGAGCCAAAAGGCCAGTCGCGGATATTCAGGAACTGGCTCTTAATCACGTTGCCGATAAGCAAGTTTTTCGCACCGCCCATCAGGTCCGAAACGTAAAACAGTCCCATTGCCGGGAGCATTACCAGCAAGCAGCCCGCCACAATGCCCGGCATGGTCAACGGAATGATGATGCGAATAAAAGTTTGCAGCTTGCCGGCGCCGAGGTCTCTCGCGGCCTCCAGTAGCGGCTTATCCAGTTTTTCAATGCTGGAGTAGAGCGGCATCACCATAAATGGCAACAGAATATAGACCAGGCCGATAATGACGGCGGAGGGGGTATACATAATGCGCATCGGCTCATCAATCACGCCGAGCCAGAGCAGAAAGGTGTTGAGATACCCTTTGGTGCTAAGAAATATCTTCAGCCCGTAAATGCGAATAAGCGAGTTCGTCCAGAAAGGAACAATCAGCAGAAACAGCAGCAGCGGGCGCACTTTTTCCGGCAGCTTCGCCAGAAACCAGGCGAAGGGGTAGCCGAGCGCCAGACAGGCGAGCGTTGCCAGCAGCGCCATATTCAGCGAGTGCAGCAGCACCTGGAAGTAGAGCGGGTCGAGCAGACGCGCGTAGTTATCCAGCGTAAAGACCAGCTTGACGAAATTCGCGTCGTCGCGGGTCAGGAAACTGGTTGCGATGATCATCAGGTTGGGCAGAAAAACAAACAGCAGCAGCCAGCCGACGATCGTGGCGATCACCACATTCTGGAATTTACGCGAGCTCTTCATCGGCCAGCACCACCTCCCAGCTCTCGACCCAGGTGACCGCCATTTTTTGGTTTAGCGAATGGTCAACATCGGGGTCGTCTTCATTGAAGAATTCGCTCACCTGCACCATTTTGCCGTTTTCCAGCTCCAGCACGGATTCCAGCGTCATGCCTTTGTAGTTGCGCTCGCGCACGTAACCTATCAACCCTTCCGCGTCGCAGGCGCCGTTAATCTCCTCAACGCGCAAATCTTCCGGGCGCAGCAGCACCTTCAGGCGCTGGCCTTTTTCGACGGTGAACGGCACGGTGATAAAACATTCACGCCCTTCCACGTCCGCCCGCACGCGATGGTCTGCGAGCGGCTCCAGTACGGTGGCGTCGAAGATATTAATCTCGCCGATAAAGCTCGCCACGAACAGGTTCTTCGGCTCTTCGTAAATTTCACGCGGGCTGCCGTCCTGCTCAATGCGCCCGTCGCGCATCACGACGATGCGATCGGACATGGTCAGCGCCTCTTCCTGATCGTGCGTTACGAACACAAAGGTGATGCCGAGCTTACGCTGCAGCGCCTTAAGCTCATTCTGCATCTGTTTACGCAGCTTATAGTCGAGGGCGGAGAGCGATTCATCAAGCAGCAGCAGGCGAGGTTTATTCACCACGGCGCGGGCAATCGCCACGCGCTGCTGCTGGCCGCCGGAAAGCTGGTGCGGTTTACGTTCGGCGAACGCTTCCAGTTGCACCATTTTCAGCGCTTCGGTAACGCGCGGGGCGATTTCGCTGGCCGGGGTTTTCTGCATGCGCAGGCCGAAAGCGACGTTTTCAAACACCGTCATATGCGGAAAGAGCGCGTAGCTCTGGAAAACGGTATTGACGTGGCGGTGTTCCGCCGGCACCTGAGTAATGGACTGGCCTTCGAGGGTTATCTCGCCCGCGTCGACATTCTCCAGCCCGGCGATAAGCCGTAACACGGTGGTTTTGCCGCAGCCGGAAGGCCCAAGGAGTGTCAGGAATTCGCCATGATTAATGGTGAGGGAGAAATCAGAAATGACGTGCTTACCATCAAAGCTTTTTTCAATGCCCGCCAGTTGCAGCAGCGGGGAAAGCGCGCGTGGTTGTGTATTCAATTTTTAACTCTGTCCCATTAAGAACGCACCGGGAAGCTGACCGGATGCGGGGTTTGTGATGAACCACCTTAGGGTTTGGCACTTAATTAAGGGCAGGCATTCTACGGCAAACCATTGAAATCGCCAATGGTTGTGACGGTTTGCGGCTGTTACCTGCCGCAAAAGCGGGGCGCCGCCGCACAGAATGGCGTTTTCCGTTTTCCGCGACGCTTGCCTTGCGCAAAAAACAGAACCAGAAAGCGTCTGATAGCACCCTTACGCTTCTTCTTTTCGCTAAAAGCCTGGCACGCTTCACGGCTTTCGTCTGGTATGTCCTGCACCTAAGAGGATTCTGGGATTTAGTGATATCCATCACATAAATCTATTGAAAGCGAGGCGCTGCCTATAATTCATAAGGAACGTTAAATAATACAGGCGCCTGCGCTTCGGGTTTCGCCAGACTAAAGCCTTAACAGGGAAGGAATACTATGGAAAAAAACGATTACGACAAAGAAACACCTGAACAGGCTTCAGGCGACAGCGTCCGCCAGCGCCTCTTTTTTGTGGTGCTGGTGGCGACAATGGGCTCGCTGGCATACGGGTACGATACGGGCATTATTTCCGGCGCGCTGCCGTTTATGACATTGCCGGCGCCGCAGGGCGGGCTGGGGCTGAACCCGTTTACTGAAGGTTTAGTGACCTCCTCTTTGATTTTCGGCGCCGCGCTGGGGGCGTTTCTCAGCGGCTATCTCTCCGACCGCTTCGGCAGACGCATTACCTTACGCAGCCTTGCGCTGCTCTTTGTGTTAGGCGCGCTGGGCACGGCGCTGGCGCCAACGGTCAATATCATGATCGTGATGCGCTTTTTGCTTGGCGTCGCGGTAGGCGGCGGCTCCTCTACCGTACCGGTTTTTATCGCCGAGATAGCCGGGCCGCGCAAACGTGCGCCGCTGGTCAGCCGTAATGAGCTGATGATTGTCTCAGGCCAGCTCGTGGCCTATATCGTTAGCGCGCTGATGAGCTATCTCTTAAACGATCCGCATCTGTGGCGCTATATGCTGGCGTTGGCGATGGTGCCGGGCGTGTTGCTGTTTATCGGCACTTTTTTCGTTCCTGCTTCGCCGCACTGGCTGGTTGCCGAAGGCCGGGTCAAAGATGCCTTACGCGTATTGAAGACCCTTCGTGAACACCCGCGCGAAGTGCAAAAAGAGATGTCGGATATGAAGCAGCAGGCCCGCGAATCGCAACAGGGGCCTTCAACAAAGGAATTGCTGAAACAAAAATGGGTGCTTCGTCTGGTGTTGACCGGCGCCGGTATGGGGTTTGTTTTACAGTTCACCGGCGTCAACGCCTTTATGTATTACACGCCGATCATTCTTAAAACCACCGGCATGGGCACCAGCGCATCCATCGCGGCGACGATTGGCAATGGCATCGTTTCAGTGCTGGCGGCGATTGCGGGCATTAAGGGCGTCAGCCGTTTTGGCCGACGTCCCATGCTGATGACTGGTCTGACAATCGTTATCTGCGCGCAGATAGCGCTAGGTTGCGTACTGGTATTTATGCCGCAGGATATGACGCAGAGCCTGCTGGCGCTCGGCTGCATCCTGGTCTTCCTGTTTTTTATGCAAATGTGTATCTCACCGGTTTACTGGCTGCTGATGTCTGAGCTATTCCCGATGAAGGTCCGCGGCGCGCTCACCGGCACGGCGGTCTCTTTCCAGTGGATCTGCAACGCCATTGTGGCCTTCGCCTTTCCTCCACTGCTGGCGGTGGCGGGCAATACCACTTTCTTTATCTTTGCGCTGATTAATATCGGCTCGCTGATTTTTGTCGCCATGGCGCTGCCGGAGACCCGCGGTAAATCCCTTGAGCAAATCGAAACCGCGATGCGCCAGCGCTTTGGCGAGCAGGAGCGCGCAGCCGCAGGCGAAACCGCCTGAAATAAAAAGGTGGCGTAGCCGCCGCTCTGGATGCTAAAGAGAAACAGATTCAGCGGAGGATTATTTCCTCCGCCGTCCTGTTAAAAGTGACCTGACGCAATAACTCTGTGTTGCGGGTTATTGATAATGAGGTCACAAAAATCAAGAGGGTGACACTATGGATAAATTACTCGAGCGGTTTCTGCAGTATGTCTCTCTGGACACCCAGTCAAAGCCTGGCGTGCGTCAGGTGCCGAGCACAGAGGGGCAGTGGAAGCTGCTGCGGTTGCTGAAAAGCCAGCTTGAGGAGCTGGGACTGGTGAACGTCACTCTCAGCGAGCACGGCACGGTGATGGGAACGCTGCCTTCCAACGTGGCGAAACCGGTGCCGCCGATTGGATTTATTTCCCACGTCGATACCTCCCCTGACTTCACCGCCAAAAACGTTAACCCGCAGATCGTGGAAAACTACCGCGGCGGTGATATTGCGTTAGGGACAGGCGAAGAGATTCTCTCGCCGGTGATGTTCCCGGTGCTTCATCAACTGCTGGGGCATACGTTGATTACCACCGACGGCAAAACGCTGCTGGGCGCGGATGATAAAGCGGGCGTGGCGGAGATAATGACCGCGCTGGCGACCCTCAAGCAAAAAAATGTGCCGCATGGCGATATCCGCGTGGCGTTCACCCCGGATGAAGAGGTGGGTAAAGGGGCGAAACATTTTGACGTTGAGGCGTTTGACGCCCGCTGGGCTTACACCATGGATGGCGGTGGCATAGGCGAGCTGGAGTTTGAAAACTTTAACGCCGCCTCGGTTACCATCAAAATTGTCGGTAACAACGTGCATCCCGGCACCGCGAAAGGGGTGATGGTGAATGCGTTGTCGCTCGCCGCTCGCCTGCATGCCGAAGTGCCTGCCGATGAAAGCCCTGAGTGCACTGAAGGCTATGAAGGTTTTTATCATCTCACGAGTATCAAAGGCACCGTTGACCGGGCGGAGATGCACTACATCATTCGCGACTTTGAGCGTGGCGGTTTTGAGGCGCGTAAGCGCAAGATGATGGAGATCGCCAAAAAAGTCGGCAAAGGGTTGCACCCGGATTGCTATATCGAACTGGCGATAGAAGACAGCTACTACAATATGCGCGAGAAGGTCGCAGAACACCCGCACATTATCAGCATTGCCGAGCAGGCGATGCGCGATTGCGATATTGAACCGATAATGAAGCCGATTCGCGGCGGCACCGACGGCGCGCAGCTTTCTTTTATGGGCTTACCCTGCCCGAATATTTTCACCGGTGGGTATAACTATCACGGCAAGCATGAATTCGCGTCGCTGGAAGGCATGGAGAAAGCGGTAGCGGTTATCGTGCGCATTGCTGAGTTAACGACGCAGCGCGCTTAGCTTTACCTGTTTCCCGAAGTCGCGACGGGCGGCGCGTTGCTTAACCGCCCTGTAAAGGCTGTGCCCCTCACATCTTCGGGAAAGGGTAAGGGGCAAAAGCCAGCTGCTTAATCTTCGAAATACCAGTAGCCGCTGTTAACCAGCGCCGCCAGCGTGGCGAGGAGGGATGGGTCTTCCAGCGCGTCGGCAAACAGCGCGTCGCTCAGCACCACATGGTTTGCCAGCGCGTTAAGCGCCGGGCGATGCGGGCTGTCGATTTTCTCGCCGTTAACAAACACCTCTTCGCCGATGCGCAGTACGCGCAGGCCGCCCAGACGCACCAGCTTGTCGCCCTGCTTCAGGGCATCGTAAATCTCATCTGGCTGATAAGGCGGTTCCGGCGGCGCAACGTCCAGTTCGTGACGCGACTGGGTGATGAACTCGCCAAACCAGGCGTTGAAATGCTCCGGCTGATCAATCAGCTCAAGCATCATGCCGCGCAGCTTATCCAGCTCCGCCGGCACGATATCCGCTGGCTGCGCGCGCAGCGGCACATCCGGGTCGCTGTAACGCTGGCCGCCCAGTTCACGCTGCAGTACGTAATCCGCAAAGCCGCTGATAAGCTCCCGGCCGCTCGGCGCGCGAAAGCCAACAGAGTAGTTGAGGGAGTTTTCCAGCGAATAGCCTTCATGGGGAAAGCCCGGCGGAATATAAAGGATGTCGCCTGGCTCCATCTCTTCATCAATGATTGCATCAAACGGATCCACCTGCAGCAGGTCCGGGTGAGGGCAATGCTGCTTCATCGGCGTCTTTTCACCCACGCGCCAGCGGCGGCGGCCGGCACCCTGAATGATAAACACGTCGTACTGATCGAGATGCGGACCGACGCCGCCGCCCGGCACAGAGAAAGAGATCATCAGATCGTCGATGCGCCAGTCGGGCAGGGCGCGGAAAGGGCGCATCAGCGCGGCCGTGGGTTCATGCCAGTGATCCACCGCCTGCACCAGCAGCGACCAGTCGTTTTCGCCTAAGTGATCGTAGCTTTCAAACGGCCCGTGGCTCACCTGCCATTTGCCATCAAGATGGCTCACCAGGCGGCTGTCCACTTCGTTTTCCATCGCCAGCCCCGCCAGCTCGTCCGGGGAAATGGGGTCGATGAAGTTTTTAATGCCGCGCTTGAGCACTACCGGGCGTTTTTGCCAGTAGCGTTCAATAAAGTCGGGCCAGTTTATTTCTACGTGATAGTCCATATTGTGTTCCGCAGGCTCAGAATATGAGTCGGATTATAACGGACGCTGCTCACTCTGCGTGGCTGTTTAGGTTGTTTTTTCGCGAACTGGCGGAAGCTTCGCCAGCTATCGGCTGCTGACGGGCGAAAATCACCTCCATGCGCGCGCCGCCAAGCTCGCTGTCGCCGGTCAGGATCTCTCCGTCGTACTGCTCAACGATTTCGCGGGCGACCGACAGCCCCACGCCCTGGCCTGGGCGCAGCGTATCAACGCGTTGTCCCCGGTCAAAGACCAGCGCCCGTTTGCTGTGCGGAATGCCCGGCCCGTCATCCTCTACTATCAGGCGCAGCTGGTCATCGCTCTGACGGGCGCTCACTTCAACGAACTCCAGGCAGTATTTGCAGGCGTTATCCAGCAGATTGCCCATCACTTCCATAAAGTCGTTCTGCTCGCCGATAAAGGTTATCTCCGGCGAGATATCAAGTGTGATAGTGACCCCTTTGCGCTGGTAAACCTTGTTCAGTGCGGAGGTGAGGTTGTCCAGCAGCGGCGCGACGGAATGCAGCTCGCGGCTCAGCAGCAGACTGTCGCTGCGCATACTGGCGCGGTGCAGGTAATAACCGATTTGCTGTGAAATACGGCTTATCTGTTCAAGCATCACCGGCTCCGCTTTTTCCACATCCAGCTTGCCGGTGCGCAGCGAACGCAGCGTGCTTTGCAGCACCGCCAGCGGCGTTTTCAGGCTGTGCGTCAGGTCAGTCAGCGTATGACGATATTTGTCGTAGCGTTCGCGCTCGCTTTTCAGCAGCCGGTTGAGGTTGCTGACAAGGCTTGTCAGTTCACGCGTCGTTTCAGGATTGAGCCGGTCACGGTGATGCTCTTCCAGCTCGCGCACCTCGCCCGCCAGCGCCTCGATAGGCCGTAAGCTCCACCAGGCCGCCAGCCAGAGCAGCGGAATCACCAGCAGCAGGTTGGCCATTAGCACATAGATAAACCAGTTCCAGACGGTGTAGCTGCCTTTGAGCTCCATCGGAATGGTATCCACCACCACCACCGTCAGCGCGGGCATTCTGGCCGTAGCGGGGTACTGGTTAACCGCCACCGAGTGGGTCATCTCGTTATCATCTTCTTCGCGGCGAAAATCGCTGAGCTGTTTTTGCAGGGAGTGGTTGGCGCCGAGCAGGTCGCTACTGGCGCGAAAGTTGGCCTCCAGCTCGTGGAAGCCGTTGGCGGTAAGCCAGTCGGGGCGAATTTTCTTGATAAGCCAGGGCAGGTTGCGCTGCGCCCAGAGCAGATGGCCTCTCTCATCGTAAATCAGCGCTATCGTCGGGCTCTGGATATCCAGATTTTCCGGGATCTCAACGCTAAGCCGGTTGTTTTGCCAGCTGGCGAGGGTATAGAACAGGTTGCTTTCGCCGCGCAGCAGGCGAAAGGTGGTTTTGTCGAAGCTCACGCTGTAGCCCACCAGCGCTACTGCGCCATAGGCAAGAGAGAGCACCAGCACCACGGCGGCGGTAGCCAGCAAAAAGCGGACCCGCAAGGAGAGCGGCAGAATATGCCGCAGCAGCGTTTTCATCTATCGCAGGTCGAAGCGGTAGCCCTGGCCGCGTACGGTGGTTATCACCTCGCCGGCGTGCTCTGCCTGAATCTTCTTACGCAGGCGGCCCATCAGCACGTCGATAGTATGGCTTTCACGCAGCTCGGCGTCCGGGTAAAGCTGAAGCATCAGCGACTCTTTGCTCACCACTTTGCCGACGTTGCGGATAAGCGTTTCCATAATGGTGTACTCAAACGCAGTGAGCTTGACAGGGTTATCATGGATGGCGAGTTCACGGCGGGAGAGATCGAGCTGAAAGGGCGGCAGGGAGATAATCTGCGAGGCAAGGCCGCTATTACGGCGCAGCAGCGCCTGCATGCGCGCCACTACCTCTTCAATATGAAACGGTTTGGTGACGTAATCATCCGCCCCGGCGCCCAGCACTTCCACTTTATCCTGCCAGCCTTCGCGGGCGGTGAGCACCAGCACCGGCAGGGTGACATCGTGGTTGCGCCAGCGTTTGATAAGGCTCAGGCCATCTTCGTCAGGCAGCCCTAAATCCACGATGGCGATATCGGGCAGGTGTTCGTTGAGGAAATAATCCGCCTCTTTCGCGTCTTCCGCGGCATCGACCTGATGACCCAGTTCGCTCAGCTGCACCTTAAGATGGTGACGCAGCAGGGCGTTATCCTCCACAACCAGCACGCGCATCGTGAATCCTCTTATATCAATTGCATAAATAGTGTAACGCTAATTATGCCGCCAGCGTGATAAACATTCTTTAAACCGCCGGGGCGGCTTAGCGCAGCACCGAGCGGGCGATACGGCTGTAAGTGTGGCGTACGCCGCGTATTGCCACGCTATAGGTGAAAATGTTTTCCGGCAGGGCGAGTCCGAGCCAGCCGGTATCGCCGATATGGTGAAGATCCGCGCCTGCCATCTTGCTCATCAACGCCATCTGGCGGATGGTTTCGCGCTCGGCCCCTTCCTGCGAGGTGCCGATGGCGGTCATCGCCAGCGCCCCCTGCTGGTGGGTGAAATCAATGAGCTTCGCCACTTTCTCCTGCGACATGCCGGGGATCGTGCCGGGAGCCGGAAGCAGCACCACGTCGGCGCCATTTTCAACAAACAGCGCGATATCCCGCTCGCTGATAAGCGCGCTGCCGCTTTCGCGCACAATCCCCGCGCCGTGCATTTTCCCGGTAATCAGCACCAGCTTGTCGCCCACCGCATCGCGAATCGCTTTCAGCGCATCGGCGATGGCCTGGTTGCTGACGCCGTTGTTAGGGTTGCCGGTAAGCACCACGATGCGCGCGCCCATCTCATACAGCTTTTGCGCGTTTTCCACCGTTGCGGCGCGCCCGGCGGTCATTTGCCAAAAATCGTTATGCTCCGTGGCGTAAGCCGGGTCTACCGCTTCCAGGTTAACGCCAATCACCCGGCCGGTCAGGCGCTTAAGCTCGCGTAGCGTCTCTTGCGGCGCGATGCCTTCCGGCAGCCCGGCGATATGCGGCGCCTGTACGTCAAAAAGGTTGAGCAGCAGAATATCGGCGCCCTGGCTCGCCGCCAGCTCGGCGTTGGTGATGGTGTTAAGCAGCGGCTGGGTCGCCCCGATGCACTCGCTGACCAGAATGCGGCCCTCGCTGGCGCGAATGGCATAGAGCAGCTCTGCTTTTTCTATGTTCGCCAGTTCAGAGGCGCTGAGATCGAGATAGCGTTTCATCATCCTTCTCCTTTTAGACAGACAGGCAAAAAAAAACGCCACCCGAAGGTGGCGCATGCTGGTTTACTTGAGGTCGTCCACCATCTGAATGGCGCGGCCGAGATAGTTGGCCGGGGTCATCGCCTTCAGGCGGGTTTTTTCTTCCTCCGGCAGCTCAAGGCTGTCGATAAACTGCTTCATGCCTTCGGCATCCACGCGTTTGCCGCGGGTCAGCTCTTTAAGCTTCTCGTAAGGCTTCTCGATGCCATAACGGCGCATAACGGTCTGAACAGGCTCCGCCAGCACTTCCCAGTTGCTATCCAGCTCTGCCAGCAGGCGATCGCGGTTCACTTCCAGCTTGCTTACGCCTTTAAGCGTCGCCTGGTAGGCGATGAGCGCGTAACCCACGCCGACGCCGAGGTTGCGCAGCACCGTGGAGTCTGTGAGGTCGCGCTGCCAGCGGGAAACCGGCAGTTTGCTCGCCAGGTGTTGCAGCACGGCGTTGGCCAGCCCCAGGTTGCCTTCAGAGTTTTCGAAGTCGATCGGGTTAACCTTGTGCGGCATGGTGGAAGAGCCTATCTCGCCCGCGATGGTTTTCTGCTTAAAGTGGTTGAGCGCGATATAGCCCCAGACGTCGCGATCGAAATCGATAAGAATGGTGTTAAAGCGCGCGATGCAGTCGAACAGCTCGGCGATGTAATCGTGCGGTTCAATCTGGGTGGTGTACGGGTTCCACTGAATGCCGAGCGAGGTGACAAACTCTTCGCTGAACTGATGCCAGTCCACTTCCGGGTAAGCGGCGATATGGGCGTTATAGTTGCCTACCGCGCCGTTGATTTTACCGAGGATCTCCACCTGTTCCAGCTGGCGGAACTGGCGTTCCATGCGGTAAGCGACGTTCGCCATCTCTTTACCCATGGTGGACGGGGTGGCGGGCTGGCCGTGAGTGCGAGAAAGCAGCGGGATATCGCGATACTGGTGCGCCAGGTCTTTCACCGCATCGATGATTTTGCGCCAGTAAGGCAGCACTACCTCTTCGCGGGCGGTTTTCAGCATCAGCGCATGGGAGAGGTTGTTGATGTCTTCTGAGGTGCAGGCGAAGTGAATAAACTCCGACACCGCATGCAGTTCCGGCACCTGCTCGACTTTCTCTTTAAGAAAATATTCCACCGCTTTAACGTCATGGTTAGTGGTGCGCTCAATGGTTTTGATGCGCGCAGCGTCTTCTTCACTGAATTGAGCAACGATTTTATCAAGGTAATCGTTTGCTTCTCTGGCAAAAGCAGGAACTTCCTTGATCGCTGCGTGCGCGGCCAGCTTTTGCAGCCAGCGGACTTCAACCTGTACGCGAAATTTCAGCAAACCAAATTCGCTGAAAATAGCGCGCAGCGCGCTGACTTTATCGCCATAGCGTCCATCAACGGGGGAAACGGCGGTCAGTGAGGATAATTCCATAATTCACAACTCCGGGAGGTTAACAATGAGCAAGAATCTGTTTCGCCTGGGTCACCAGACGATTACGGGAAAACATTAACTGCAGGCGGCCACCGCCTGTCTGACGCCACAGCACGGCGGCGCGAATGCCCGCCAGCAGGCAGGCGCGCACTTTGGCCTGCACCTGCGGGCTTTGCAGCACGGCGGGCGACCCCATCACCTGAATACGCGGGCCCAGCGGGCTTACGACATCAACATAAATCCCCGCCATGGCGCTTAGCAGGGTCTCGGACTCAAGGTCGAAGTGTTCAAGCTGGCGCTGCAGGCCAGCGATGCGTTCGCCAAGGGTCTCCATCGCCCCTTTGCTGCTTTCAAGCTTACGTTCCAGCACCATCAGGCTTAGGGTGTAGCGCGTCAGTTCGGCGCTGAGCCCCTGGCGGCTGCTGGCGTTGAGCACGCCGATAAGGGTTTCGAGGCCAGTGCGCAGGTTCGCTTCGTTGCCGCCAAAAACGCCGAGCGTGGAGGCGGGGTTGAGATCGATAACGCTGCTAAGCGAAACACGCATCGCTTCGCTGTCGCAGTGTCCCTGATGCGCCAGCTGTTGCACCAGACGGGCGGACTGACAGATGCCAGCCAGCGCCAGCGTAATATCATAATAATTCTTCGCCACACTTCCTCCTTTACGTGCGCTGTTTACCCGTTACACAGGCAGCGGCAGGCGCTGCTCGATGATGCCGCCGCCGAGGCAGACTTCGCCCAGGTAGAAGACGGCGGACTGGCCTGGCGTCACGGCGGCAACCGGTTCGTCAAAGCGCACTTCGATTCGCTCATCATCAAGCGGGCGAATAGTGCAGGGAATATCCGTCTGGCGGTAGCGCGTTTTCACGGTGCAGCGCAGCTCAGCCGTCAGCGGCTCGCGGTCCACCCAGTGCAGTTGCTGGGCGATGAGCCCGACCGACATCAGGCGCGGGTGGTCATGGCCTTGCGCAACGATCAGGATATTGTTTTCAACGTCTTTATCTACAACGTACCACGGCTCTTCGCCGCCATCTTTCAGACCGCCAATGCCAAGCCCTTTACGCTGGCCCAGAGTGTGATACATCAGTCCCTGATGTTCGCCGATTTCATCGCCGTCGACGCTGACGATTTTACCCGGCTGCGCTGGCAGATAGCGGCCCAGGAACTCGCGGAATTTACGTTCGCCGATAAAGCAGATGCCGGTAGAGTCTTTCTTCTTCGCCGTTACAAGACCCAGCTCTTCGGCAATCTGGCGCACTTCGGGTTTTTCCAGTTCGCCCACCGGGAACAGGCTTTGGGCAATTTGTTCATGCCCCAGCGTATAGAGGAAATAGCTCTGGTCTTTGTTGCCGTCGAGACCGCGCAGCAGGCGGCTTTTGCCGTCAACATCCGCCCGGCGCACATAGTGGCCGGTGGCGATATAATCCGCGCCTAAATCCTCGGCGGCGAATTCCAGAAACGCTTTGAATTTGATCTCTTTGTTGCAGAGGATATCCGGGTTCGGCGTGCGTCCCGCTTTATATTCCGCGAGGAAATGTTCGAACACGTTATCCCAGTATTCTGCGGCGAAGTTCACCGTGTGCAGTTCAATACCGAGCTTGTCGCACACCGCCTGCGCATCGGCCAGGTCGGCGGCGGCGGTGCAATACTCCTCGCCATCATCCTCTTCCCAGTTCTTCATGAACAGGCCTTCCACCTTATAGCCCTGTTGTTGCAACAGGTAGGCGGAAACGGAGGAATCAACGCCGCCGGACATTCCGACGATCACTTTTTTCTGGCTGTTATCAGACATTGCACCACTCACGACTTAAAACAAAGGCGGCGTATTCTAGCACGCACTGACCGCGCAGACACCCCCTGCGCGCACCGCCGTGCCCGCGCAGGCCAAATTAAAGCCCTTAGCGGCAATAATTGCGAATAGCGCGGCGGCAGAGGGGTGAAGAGAACGGGAAGGGGACGGGGGCCTGAAAAAGGCCCCGCGTCGTATTACGCGAAGCGTTCGTCGAGCGTGAACTGTTCGACGGTTTGCGCGAGTTGCTGAGCCTGTTCTTCAAGCGAGCTGGCCGCTGCCGCCATCTGTTGCACCAGCGCGGCGTTTTGCTGGGTGACGCCATCCATTTCATTGACGGCGATGGTCACCTGGCTTATGCCTTTAGACTGCTCATCCGAGGCGCTGACGATTTCGCCAATAATGGTCTGCACCGAATGCACCGCCTGCGTCATCTCCTGCATGGTTTTGCCCGCGTCGTTAACCAGCTGAACGCCGTTTTCCACACGCTGGCTGGACTCTTCAATAAGTGCGGCTATCTCTTTCACCGCGCTGGCGCTGCGCTGCGCGAGATTGCGCACTTCCGAGGCCACCACGGCGAAGCCGCGGCCCTGTTCGCCGGCACGCGCCGCTTCCACCGCCGCGTTAAGCGCGAGGATATTGGTCTGAAACGCGATGCTGTTGATCATGGTGGTGATATCGCCGATTTTCTTCGCGCTGTCGTCTATCTGCGCCATGGTCTGCACGACCTGGCCTACCAGCGCTTCGCCCCGGCTGGCTATCTGGGTGGCGTTAGCCGTCAACGCCGTAGCCTGATGCGCGTTATCGGCGTTGTGCTTCACGGTGGCGCTGATCTGCTCCATGCTGGCGGCGGTCTGCTCCAGCGCCGACGCCTGCTGCTCGGTGCGGGAGGAGAGGTTAATGTTGCCGCTGACAATCTCGCCCGCGCCTTCGCGCACCGAATTGCTGGCCGCTTTGATTTGCCCGACCATCTGGCGCAGCTGCGCCTGCATGGTGTGCAGCGCAAAGAACAGGCTGCCGCTATCGCCAGCTTTTACTTCGATAGCGTTATCAAGTTTGCCTTCCGCCACCGCCAGGGCGATGGTGGCCGCTTCCCGCGGTTCGCCGCCGAGCGGTTTAAGCACTTTGCGGCTGAAGACTATCCCCAGCAGCGCGCTCACCAGCAGAATGCTCACCACCATCAGAATAATGGCGTTTCGTAGCTGCTGATTGGCGGCAGCCATCACCTGGCTTACCGGCGCCACGACGCCCAGATACCAGTTATCGGTGCTGTTGCCGATGCTCACCGGCTGCCAGGTGACTAACGCATCTTCGCCAAGGACAGGATCGCGCTGCTCGGCGACTTTCGAGCTAAAACCTGCGGTATCGCCGGGAAACGGTTTGCTGGTGAGCTTTTTATCGGGATAGGAGATAACCTTACCGGCAGTTGAGAGCAGCACGGCGTAGCCGCCGCCTTCCCACGGCTTAATCTGATTCACTCGTTGCTGTAACGAGGCCAGCGAAATATCGGACGTCACCACCGCCTGTAATTTACCTTCGACCATAATCGGCGCCGCGACCGACGTGAGCAGCGTCGGCACGCCGTTATAGGCGTAGCTGTAGGGTTCAATCAGGGTATCCTTCTGCGTTTTTTGCGGGATCAGGTAATAATCCCCCTGGCCAGGCGTTGAGTAGGAGAGCAGAGGATGAAACTGATAATGGCCCGCCTGGTCGTGATCCACAAAGAAGGCGTAGCGGCCTTTTGGCGCCTGACCTGGCTTGTCGGCGAATTCCGCATCGCGCCCGTCAAAGGCGTTTTCTTCAAAAATTACTGACACGGAGAGGTAGTCAGGGTTATCGCGCAGCGCGGATTCCAGCAGTGTGTTGGCAACGTTGCGGTCGGTGATACCGGCGCGGGGCAGCGCCGCGATGCTGTGACCGAGGTTATGCGCCACATCGCGGGCGTAGTTGAGCTCCTGCTGGATTTTGAGCGCTTCGCTGCGGGCTATCTGCTGTAAATAACTTTCCGCCAGCGATTTTTGCTCAGCACTGGATTGCCAGCTCAGTACCCCGATAGTCATCACAAAGCCCAGCGTGATGGTTAAGGCGCCTGTCAACAACATCTGCGCCCGGGTACTCATTTTCCTGGAAACATATTCTCTGGCCATCACGGCTCCTCAGGGTAAACCTTTATCAAGTCATTGCCATTCCTTATCAATAAATGCCTCCCTGTTACCGTTCTATCGGCGGCTGTTTTTTGTCCTTTAGCAGCGGCAAAGCGGCGGTGGGTGGCGTAATAAAGAGGCGTTTAGCGGGCAAAGCAGCAGGCAAATACAGGGGATGGTCGCGTGATGAACGAACGTGCTGATTGTAGCGCCGGTACGCAGCACGTTTAGCTGGCGTTAAATATTTCGGAAAGAAATAAAAAAGTGGACGAAACGGCGTTTAACGCCCCGGGCGGGGCGAGGAAGGATAATGTGCGCTCAGTGAAACGGCCAGTTAAAGGCGCCAATCAGCGACAGCGGATAACGCTCGCCGCGCTGCCAGGTGCGGATGCTTTCCGCCACCAGCGGCGAGCGCAGATTATCCGCGTTCAGGATCTCATCGGCGCTGACCCAGCGGCAGCAGTCAATATCGCTGTCGTGCGGCTGTGTCGGCACGCAATCCTCAAGCTCAATGCTGAAGAGAAAACGCAGGAACGGCGTATTATCCGGCGCGAGCCACTGATGCAGACGTAAAAAATGCTGCGGTTCGGCTGTAATGCCCGTCTCTTCCCACAGCTCGCGGCGCGCCGCTTCCTGCAGCGTTTCATCCGCTTCCAGATGGCCTGCCGGCTGGTTCCACAGCGCTTTGCCGTTAATGGTTTCCTCAACAACAAGAAATTTGCCCTTCGCGTGCACAATGCAGGCGACCGTAACATGCGGTTTAAACATTCGCGTTTCCTTTTTCAGAGCGCCATTTTTCAGAGCACGACTTCGCGCCAGTCGCCGTTGGCAAGGTTATCCAGGGTATATTCGCCCATCGCATAACGGATCAGGCGCAGCGTGGGAAAACCGACATGGGCGGTCATCCGGCGGACCTGCCGGTTGCGCCCCTCGTAAAGGGTGATTTTAAGCCACGATGTGGGAATTGACTTACGTTCGCGTATCGGCGGGTTGCGCGGCCACAGCCAGTGTGGCGCGTCGACAAGCTCCACGCCAGCGGGCAGGGTAGGGCCATCGTTGAGCGTGACGCCGTTTCTGAGGGCGCTCAGCGCTTCATCGGTCGGCTCGCCTTCCACCTGCACGTAATAGATTTTGCCGGTGCGTTTGCCAGGCTGCGTGAGCGTTGCCTGCAGGGCACCGTCGTTGGTCAACACCAGTAACCCTTCGCTGTCGCGATCGAGGCGGCCTGCGGCATATACGCCTGGCACGGGAATGAAATCTTTCAGCGTTTGCCGGCCCGCCTCATCGGTAAACTGCGGCAGCACATCGTAGGGCTTGTTAAAGAGAATCAGGCGCTTCGGCCCTTCAGACGGGCGCTGTCGGGCGCGTTGACGTGTGCTGAAACGCTTAAGCTGGTGATTTTTCGAAGAAGTTTTTTGCATACTATTTTCAGATGTTATGGATTGCCGCATTATAGCTGAATCACAATAGCGTGGCATGGGGCACGACATTGAGTTAGTATTGACACGCCTATTACAAATCATTAACAAAATGAGTCACAACCAGAAGCGCTCGAAGGAGAGGTGAATGGAAAGCAAAGTAGTTGTTCCGGCGGAAGGTCAAAAGATCACAGCGCAAAACGGCAAGCTGAATGTTCCCAATAACCCGATTATTCCTTTTATCGAAGGGGATGGCATCGGTGTGGACGTGACGCCGGCCATGCTGAAAGTCGTGGACGCCGCGGTTGAGAAGGCTTACAAGGGCGAGCGTAAAATTTCCTGGATGGAAATTTACACCGGTGAGAAATCGACCAAAGTTTATGGCCAGGATGTCTGGCTGCCGCAGGAAACTCTCGATCTGATTCGTGAATATCGCGTAGCGATCAAAGGCCCGCTGACCACGCCGGTCGGTGGCGGCATCCGCTCTCTGAACGTGGCGCTGCGCCAGGAGCTGGATCTGTACGTTTGCCTGCGTCCGGTGCGCTACTACCAGGGCACCCCGAGCCCGGTAAAACACCCGGAACTGACCGATATGGTTATCTTCCGTGAAAACTCTGAAGACATTTACGCGGGCATCGAGTGGAAAGCGGACAGCGCTGAAGCGGACAAAGTTATCAAATTCCTGCGTGATGAGATGGGCGTGAAGAAAATTCGCTTCCCGGAACATTGCGGCATCGGCATCAAGCCGTGCTCCGAAGAAGGCACCAAGCGCCTGGTGCGCGCGGCGATTGAATACGCTATCACCAACGATCGCGATTCCGTTACCCTGGTGCACAAAGGCAACATCATGAAGTTCACCGAAGGCGCCTTCAAAGACTGGGGCTACCAGCTGGCTCGCGAAGAGTTCGGCGGCGAGCTTATCGACGGCGGCCCGTGGGTGAAAATCAAGAACCCGAACACCGGCAAAGAGATTGTGGTGAAAGACGTTATCGCCGACGCCTTCCTGCAGCAGATCCTGCTGCGTCCGGCGGAGTATGACGTTATCGCCTGTATGAACCTCAACGGCGACTACATCTCCGACGCCCTGGCGGCGCAGGTTGGCGGCATCGGCATCGCGCCGGGCGCGAACATTGGCGACGAATGCGCGCTGTTTGAAGCAACCCATGGCACCGCGCCGAAATACGCAGGCCAGGACAAAGTGAACCCGGGCTCCATCATTCTCTCCGCAGAAATGATGCTGCGTCATATGGAATGGTTCGAAGCGGCTGACCTTATCGTGAAAGGTATGGAAGGCGCTATCAACAACAAGACCGTGACCTATGACTTCGAACGCCTGATGGAAGGCGCTAAGCTGCTGAAATGTTCAGAGTTTGGCGACGCGATCATCGCGAACATGTAATCCGCCTGGCGGGTTAAAGAAGAACGGGAGCCTGATGGTTCCCGTTTTTTATTATTAGTTTTCGAACGGTTATCAAAATTTTATCAAAACAAGTTATCAAAACCCCACCCCAAAAACCTAAATTGCAATCGTCGTCCAGTCCTTCCCTCGGTCGTCGTTGTAACGATCGGTCTGTTGCTGCGACTTGTGGCCGAGCAACTTTTTAGTGTCAATCCCCTGCTCCTTATAAAGACGTTCAGATAGCGAGCGCTGCTCGTGGAATGTCGCTGGCGTTCCTTCCCCCCAGTCAATTTCTGCCTTATCCCGAGCCTTACTAAAATTCATGGTTAGCGTGTTCGCTTTAACTTGTGCGCCACGTTCTGCTTGCGACGTGGCCCTGAAAAAATGGACGAGGTAAGGGCTAACCGCGTAATCCCGACAGCGCGCTATAACATCTCGCAAACTCCAGTTAATGGCATTCAGGCGAAGCGATAATGGGATCGCTATTTTGCTTCCTGTTTTCTCCTGAATAACGTGTAACTGATCATCCCAGACATCGCTAAACTTCATCCTCGAAATATCACCCAGGCGCTGGCCAGTTACCAAAGCCAGTAACATAGCGTTACCCATATATTGGTGGTTGGCGTCTGCAATTTCGAATATCCGCTGCCATTCCTCCAGGCTGAGGCGCTGGCGGGTAATTTTTCGGCGGGGCTTTTTAGTTGCTGAAGCTGGATCGTAACCCGGAGGAACTTCACCAGCATGCTGCGCTTCTTTAAAAATATCTACCAGCACAGTTCTTACGACCTGAGCCATTCTCGGCTGACCGGCAGTGACGTACTCATCGAGCAACTGAGCAATATCGCGAACATCCACTGATGGGAGCAGCTTCATACCGACTCGCTCTCGCAATAACGAAACCGGTTTGGTTTTCTGTTTGAATGTGTTCAGTTTGATGTCGCCCGTCGCCAGCCGCTCTTCCTGAATCTTCCAGTATCTATCCAGCCATGTAGAAACCGTGATTGCTTTGCCTTTGCTGGTGGCGATCCTGTCGCTGATCGCCAGAATTTGCCGGGTTCTCTGTTCCGCCAGGCGCGTGTTAGCTTCTGTAGCAATCGCTATAGCTTCTGCCTCATCGGTACCCAGCGCATGGAACTTACCTGTGACGGGATGTTTATAGCGCCAGTAAACTTTGTTCACCTTTCTACTGTAGAGAGGGTAAAGGTTCGGAACAAAAACATTGTTTTTACGTGGTCGAGCTGCCATCAGCAAGAATCCTCTGAAGTATTGGCGAGTCAGTCTTTCGGATATTCGGCTTAGCCAATTCGCCTACAAGTTCTGCATCTTCCCTTACTCGCCACTTGCGACCCTGTTTCATAGCTGGTGGGGAAAACATATTTTGCTTAGCGTATCGGCGCAGAGTATTCAAAGCTGGTGGACTGCTCCGGTATTTCTCTGCTGCCCATTCCTCAAGCGTGAGCATTTGCTTCATGGCTTATTCTCCACTTTACCGGCTGCACCCGGATTAAATCAGATGTCGTTGCTGGTGGCAGGAATCAACCGCTGCCAGATTGATGAAACGTATTTCACCTGGGGCTTGGCATCGGCTAGCTCCTGAGTAATTTCGTAATTCACTGCGTGTTCCTCCACTTAACTTTGCGCTGCACCGCGCTGATTTTTGGTTGAGCGAATCCCTCGCCGGGGGGGATAAATAAAAGAATTACGCTTCACTAAATGCCCCAGCAGTGGGGCATTTAAGGCAGCGAATTAAGCTGAGAACTGGCCGATAAAGGTTTCGACCTGGCTATCTTTGAATTTCTCAACCAGCAGGTCGCGGAACTCTGCGGCCATTTCTTCCTGCTGCGCTTCCAACTGGACGATGCGCAGCACCAGAACCGGGCGGTCGCTGCCGATGATGCTCAGACGCAGCTTAAAACGACGCTCAGCCAAACCTTCGAACGGCACGCAAGTAAACTCAAACGCTACCGGCATGATGTCCTGCGTTCTGGCTTCCACACTTTCCATCAGCGAGCGCTTGCCGCTGAAGTCGCCATCTTCAAAGTCTGCTTTCTGAATCGACTCGATGGAGATTTTGCGGATCGCCGCTGCCGACTTCTTCGCATCAATCGGCTGGCCGTCGGCGTCAAAGCCGAGCAGGTTTTCAGACCAGTCTTCCAGCCATTCGGCCAGCTCTTTTTGTGTATGCCGTTCGCCATTGATGCACAACAGCGCGGAAAAGGGTGCGGTCTTCTTCAGTGCCAGCAGCGCGGTATTGTCGGCGTGGCCGGGTTTATCCAGGGTGCCGAGGTTAAATACCGCAACGGCGCGCATATCATCGGCATTTATAAAGCAACGGGTGCCTTGTGCAGCGTAGCCGGTAGAGTAGCGGGCAAAGTCTTCAATGCTGGCCGTCACCATTTTGCCGCGGAAACGGAAGCGCTGCAGGCAAAGGGATTCGAGGCTGTCGATTCGGGCGCTCTGCGGAACAACGGCGGCAGGGCAGTCAACGCCTTCAAGCTTTTCTTCCATGAAGCGGGAGAGGGTCAGATCGGCAATTTTATCGATAGCGGTTGCGTCTAAAGAGTGAGACATGGTTATTCCTTAACTGGGTGAATGGTCGGGTTTACTGCTTGGCGCGCAGCTTCGCATCAGGATCGCCGGCCAGGGTAAAGAGCTGCCCCTGGTCTTCCTGCAGAATGGAAAGCTTGCCGCCGCGGTTCACATACATCGGCGTTTCGGTGGTGTCCTCTTCCGAGGATTTGCCGCGCGGGGTAGGGCGCACATAAGCGAGCTTGTGCTTAATCATTACGCGCTTCTCTTCGACGGAATTGCTCATGCGGTCGAGCTCAAAGGTCACGGTAACTTTCCCCTTGGTGCCGTTGTTCAGCACGCCGAACGCAACTTCACTCAGCGCAGCGGCGACTTTGTTTTCGAACACACCGCCGTCCAGTTCGCCCAGGAATTCGGGCACTTTGGTCAAACGTTCATTACTCATCGGTTTTACCCTCAGAAAGGCGGCTGCCACCGCCGGTAGTTAGTTTCTCCACACAACATGTGAGAGCACCAGCACGCGCTACCGACTATCACGGTGCCCGGCACGGATTGGGTTATGAGCCGTCCGGCCGGTGGTGCGCTCACATGTTGCGTAAAAAGTGGCGGTAGCAGGAAAGTAAGGGAAACCTGTACCGCCGAAAGATACCAAACATCATCCTCAGGGTTCTGGCACCAGGTCGTAGGGAGCCAGAATGCTGAGCCCTGAAAAAGCTGGCAGCTGTATCTGCACGTAACAGGGCGAACTACCAAAACAGGATTTACTACCTACAGTTTTTGCTAGCTTAAATAATTGTTAGTTCCGCTGTATGATCCGGTAGTTGCTTTAACTATAAGGATTTAGTTTCTCCTTCTGCATATACGAGGTTTTCACATGGCTATTAAGAATCGCACCTCTGTCTTTCCGGTTACCGATTGGAAGGCTGGACCTTTACCCGGTTACCAGGCGCTTGCTCTCAAACTCACTTACCTGACTTACTCCGCAGACGGCACTAACACTGAAAACCGGTCTCAATTTTTCGCGTTTCCTCCAGAAATGGTTGAAACGTTGATTTCAGAGCTGCAAAGGCATCTTCGGAATTTGCAGAAATCCGATCAAAGTGACTCTCAACAAGAGAAGCACTGAAAACGTCTGGCCTGATCCGATTCTTTAGTAAGGCGCTGAGTTGTAATGGCGCTTTTATGTCTCCTGCCAACATTCCTTAAATTTGCCTCAGCGAATCATCCGGTCATTCATGCGCCACCGGCGGCTACTTCGTGGGCGTCCTGCCTGTTCGCTGTTGATGAGATCAATATGTACCAATAGTTCATTAATGTAAAGTACTAAAAGTACATTTTCTAGAAATGGATTCATAACTCTTTGAAATTAAATAAATTTTTAGGTAATCGAATTGACCTTAGTCAATTATATTGATTGAGGTGGGATTAAATAAAAAATTGAGGTGAGAATAGAGTCTATTGCTTAAATTGGATTCAGTAGAGTGGGAGTAGTTTCAGTAACTTGGTGGCTGTTTCAAACGCGGGTTTTGTATCTCCGATACTGATAAGGCCATACTCTCCAAAGTTAGATTTCATTCCTTCAAAGGAAGTTGCATATGCATACCTTTCGTAATGATCTAACAAAGCATGGCTTCTTTTTTCATCCAAAAGGTCACATATTAATAGTATTTGCTCTCTTTGTATTTTCGTATGGTAAAAATCGTTCGCTTTTATAGAATCAATTTGCTTGATAATTTCAAGCCTTACAGGCAATACAATCGAGTTATACTCTTTCCTTTTCTCTCCCTTTATGGCAACACGATAGCTTATTAATCCGCTTGCAGGAACTGCAACGATTGATATTATTATTGCGATAGTTGATACGATTTCACTGTATGTCATGGAGTATTCCTTATGTCCCCATCCGATATTCTTGCAACAATAGCTTTAACGGTCTCGCTAGCTAATATGGGATTGGTTTTGTTTGGGCTTTGGATAACTAGAAAGTGGTAATTCAAAACAAACCCATTAATATAAAGGGCTATAGCTTGTTGTACTTAATTGACTCGTGAATCAAAGCCTTGCCCATCACATAAAGTTGATCTTGGTTTCTTTCTTCTATGTACCAAGTCTCATAGGCTGGGTTGTCAGAAAGGACCGCCAGGCGATCTCCTTGCATCTGAAGGCGCTTCACATAAAAAGTTCTGCCGAAGACAAATGAGTAAATCCCATCTGTATTAAAATGCCGAACAGCAATATCAACAAATAACCGATCACCTGAAACCAGAGTTGGTGACATGCTGTCACCAGTAACTGTCATTACTTTTACAGTGTCTTGAGGGCGATTTCCGAATAACTCTTTTCCATGGTCTGTAGTGAACTCTATAGCGTAGAGAACGTCGACATGTTCGGAAAGCATATAAGCGCCTGGTCCCGCGCTAACAGTAAGATCCAAGACATCAACGCGATAAATATCATTATATTTACTACGCGCGGTGTCGATACCGTCCTCGATAGATTCACCAAGCAGGTATGATCCTGACGTACCAATTAATGTCGCCAAATCCTGTAGCCTCCCGCGTCGAGGTATTGATTCCCCGTTGAACCACTTGCTTACAGCCTTTGGCGTGAGCTTCATCCTTTTTGCGATGACAGCTTGGCGCCCGGGCATCAATAAACCAGCTTTATCACAGGCCAGCGCTAGCCTACGGGAAAACTCTTTTCGCGCTTTCTCTTCCTGAACCATAAGTTCAATCATAGATGCACTTGCGTGTACTATCAGTTCCGACATAATATGTACTTTAAGTTCACAGTATGAGGTGCATATGCAAGAAGAAAAAGCTCCAACCCTTTCTCAAGCCATAAAGGCTATTGGGGTAATGGCCATCGCAGATGCCTGCGGATGTAGCCCAAGGGCAATCTATAAATGGATGGAAAAAGGCTCCCTTCCTCGCACGGATTTCACTGGAGAAACCGATTATGCGGAACGAATCGCAAACGCTTCCAGCGGTTTATATACCGCCGAAATGATTAAACAGATCAGTCGGCCTCAGAAGATTAACGAAACGACAGCACAACAGTAACCACAGATTCAAGGAGTTAACCGTGGGTAATGAACACTGGCAAGTAGAGAAACAGCCAGCATGGCTGGTGACGGCAATCAAGAAGACCATCTCCAGCCTGCCGGGCGGCTACGCCGAAGCAGCTGAATGGCTGGGTGTAACAGAGGACGCGCTCTTTAACCGCCTGCGCACCGGTGGCGATCAGATCTTCCCAATGGGCTGGGCGATGGTTCTGCAGCAGGCAAGCGGCACCAAACATATTGCCGATGCGGTATCACGCCAGTCCAACAGCGTTAACGTTCCGCTGGTGGATATCGAAGACGTGGACAACGCCGATATCAATCAGCGCCTGATGGAAACCTTCGAGTGGATCAGCGAGCACTCGCGCTTCGTTAGACAGGCTACAGCTGATGGAGTTATTGACCAGGCAGAACGGGCTCAAATCGAAGAGAACAGCTATCAGGTGATGGCGAAGTGGCAGGAACATTTAACGCTGCTTTATCGCGTTTTTTGTGCGCCAGAAGAAAAGAGTGACGCCCGCGAGTGTGCAGCTCCGGGCGCCGTGGCGTGTCGTATTCGTGGAGAAACTAACGCATGAACAGTTTAACGGTAAATCACCGCTTACCGCAACTCCGGGCCATTCCTGTGAAAGGCTCATCGTTTCGGTATGAACGCATGGTATCAGGCCGCTGGGTTCCGTGTAACCACAGTCGCGCACGTCTCATCGTGGGGGCATTCAACCGTAAAGCGAAGAACCTCGTATGCAAGATCTCGACAGACGGTACCGCGACTGGCGCGGCGTTGAAGTCCACGTCGTTGGTTACGACCGTGAAAAACGAAAGGTTATCTTCCGGCGCGCCGGCTATCCGCACGACTGCATGCAGCCTGTTGAGCGGTTCCGTGAGAAGTTCAGAAGGGTTGATGCATGAGCACTAAGTTAACCGGCTACGTGTGGGATGGCTGCGCAGCGTCGGGCATGAAATTATCCAGCGTCGCTATCATGGCGCGCCTGGCTGACTTCAGCAGCGATGAAGGCGTTTGCTGGCCTTCTATCGAAACTATTGCGCGTCAACTTGGCGCAGGCCCGAGCACTATCAGAACGGCGATCGCGAAGCTGGAGAAAGAGGGCTGGCTTACCCGTACGCAGCGCCGCAACGGCAACCGCAACGCGTCGAACGTGTACCGTCTGAACGTGGCCAGGCTGCAGGCTGCTGCGCTTTCTCATCTGTCAGAATCTGACCCGTCAAAATCTGACGCATCAGAATCTGACCCGTCAAAATTTGAGGCATCAAAATCCGGTCTTGCTGGCGGTTTTGACCCGTCAGAATCTGGCGGGGATCCGTCAGTAAATTCAAAACCAGATCCATCAGATAAAAAACCTTCTTGTCCGGGCGCTTCGCTACCGGACCCTGAACAGGAAATTACGGATCAGGCTATCGAGGTTCTGAAACATCTGAACCTGGTAACGGGTGCCCGCTACCAGAACTCTAAATCCTCTCTCGAAAACATCCGCGCCCGGCTGCGCGAAGGCCACACAGTGGCAGACCTCCAGTTGGTTGTCGACTACAAGCAGGAGCAATGGCGCGACACGGAATGGTACGACTACATGCGCCCGCAAACGCTTTTCATCCCGAGCAAGTTCGAAGGCTATCTGCTCAATGCTACGCGCTGGAATGACCGTAAACGCCCGCCACGTGAGCAGTGGGGCCATAGCCGTGAAAGAGACGTAAACGCAGTTAGCCAGGTAGACACAACAATTCCAGCGGGGTTCAGAGGATGAAATTACAGGATCAGGTTCTTTCAACAATCATCTCGCAGCCGGGCATCGCGTTCGCTGACCTGATGAAGGTTTTTGAAGGCGAAGCGAAGACAAACCTCACCACTTCAGTGAGTCGCCTGCACCTTTCCGGAAAGGTTACTCGCCGCTTCGAAGACGGCCGTTATGTGTATACCGCAGCCGCTGAAGATGCACCGGGTGCGCTGTGCGCCTCCGACAAAATCCAGATGCTGGAAGTCGAGCTGAAGCGACTGCTGAGCCAGGGTTATTACCGCCGCACTGGCGATAAGTGCCTTGACCTGATGGCTGCGTCAAAGACAGATCAGCAGCGTGAGCATTACGCAACCCGCCGCCGTCAGTGTCTCGCACTGGTGAGCAGCCATAAAGAGCGCTCCTGGTATCTGGCCGGGAACTACGTAGGAGATGAGCAGTGATGGCACATAACCTCTATTGCCAGGCGCTTGCCGAACTGCGCAGCCGCGGGGCACACGAGCTTAAGGAAGTCGGCGACCAGTGGCGCACGCCTGACAACATCTTCTGGGGCATCAACGCCATGTTCGGCCCGCTGGTTCTGGACCTGTTTTCGGATGGCGAGAACTCAAAATGCGAGGCGTATTACACCGCTGAAGATAACGCGCTCACGCGGGACTGGTCCGCGCGCCTGGATGAACTCAATGGCGCCGCGTTCGGCAACCCGCCTTACAGCCGCGCTTCGCAGCACAACGGCGAATACATCACCGGTATGCGCTACATCATGCAGCACGCCAGCGCGATGCGGGAAAAGGGCGGGCGTTACGTATTCCTGATCAAGGCAGCCACCAGCGAGGTGTGGTGGCCGGAGGATGCGGATCACGTTGCCTTTATCCGTGGCCGTATCGGTTTCGACCTGCCGTTGTGGTTTATCCCGAAAGATGAAAAGCAGGTGCCAAGCGGTGCGTTCTTCGCTGGTGCGGTGGTGGTATTCGATAAGACCTGGCGCGGTCCGGCGATGAGCTACATCAGCAGGAACGAGCTGGAAGCACGCGGCGACGTGTTTCTTGGTCAGATTCGTCGCGAGGCGGAGCGCATGTTAGCCAGCGGCCAGCCTGTATCTGTTGGACCGCAGGAGCAGGCAGCATGAAAAAGAACTCTCAACGCTTAACCGTCCGCCAGCAGGAAGTGCTGGCACTGCTTAAAGGCTTCATTAAAGAACACGGCTACCCGCCGACACAGAAAGAAGTGGCTTCCCTTATGGGGGCCACATCCCCGAACGCAGCAGGCGACATGCTGCGCTCACTCCAGCAGCGCGGCGCCATCACATTGGTTAAAGGTGTGTCGCGTGGCATCACCATCAACAGCCAGGCAGAAAAACGCCTGGTTAAAGTGAACCTCAACACGATAGCCAGGTTGAAGCTTAACGATGCCGCGATAGCCGAGTTTAATCATCAGTACGAACAGCTGCGCGCTCAGCATCCCTTTACAGCCCGGCACATCAAAACACCGGAGCCGGACAGCGACGGCTTCTATTCAATGGAGCTTTGGTCCGTCATGAACCTGTTTGGGCATCTTTGCTTTAACGGTGCCGACATCCCTTTCGAGTTGAACCTTGAGCTGGAGGGAGAATGAAGCTGACTCTGCCTTTCCCGCC
Organism: Franconibacter pulveris DSM 19144; assembly: GCA_000621185.1. Taxonomy (GTDB): domain Bacteria; phylum Pseudomonadota; class Gammaproteobacteria; order Enterobacterales; family Enterobacteriaceae; genus Franconibacter; species Franconibacter pulveris. The sequence goes on along the minus strand of KK211221.1, from coordinate 5,150 downwards.
CAGTGTTAACACCTACTGGCGCGCCGTTAATTCAGGTCCGTTAAAAGGGCGGGTGCTCATCAGCGCCAAAGGGCGGGCTTATCAGAGCGAGGCATGCGCAGCGATTATCGAGCAGCTCCGCAAACTGCCTAAACCCAGCAGCGCGCCAGCGGCAGTGGAGATTTTTCTTTTCCCTCCTGACGCCCGGCGCCGCGATATCGACAACTACAACAAAGCGCTGTTCGACGCGCTGACGCACGCGGGGATCTGGGAGGACGACAGCCAGATAAAACGAATGCTGGTGGAATGGGGGCCAGTAGTTAAGAAAGGGAAAGTCGAAATCACGATCAGTAAATACGAACCGGCGGTTGCAGCCGCCTGACTAAGTGGAGAAACGCATGAATCAGTTAATGGTAATCGATGGTGTGACCGTTCGCCGTGATCCGGAGGGGCGCTACTGCCTCAACGATTTGCATCGTGCTGCTGGTGGTGAGCGGCGTCATGAGCCAACGCTCTGGCGCAATCTCCAGCAGACCGGTGAACTGGTGCAATTACTGAGCGATACAGGAATTCCTGTATCGGTAATCAAGGGTGGCGCAGGTCAGGGGACGTTTGTTTGCAAGGAGCTGGTTTACTCCTATGCGATGTGGATTAGCCCTGAATTCAACCTGAAAGTGATCAGGACGTTTGACGCTGCCGTAAGCCAGCAGGCAATCAGCCAGGCAGCTGACAAAATGCAGGCGGGTGTGATCCTTCTCGATTTTATGCAGCGCTCGCTGAATCTTTCCAATTCCTCGGTGCTCGGTGCGTGCCAGAAACTCCAGGAAGCTGCAGGCCTGCCGAACCTTGCACCGCAGTACGCCATCGATGCGCCAGTGGATGCGATGGACGGCAGCAGCCGCCCCACGCAGTCACTCAGCGCGCTGTTGAAGGCTAACGGTATCCGGCTGACCGCCAATCAGGTTTACCACCAGCTGGCGAAGCTGGGCATCGTGGAGCAGAAGACCCGCCGGAGCCGTTCCGGTGTTAACGGAATTAAGAAATTCTGGTCACTGACGGCAAAAGGGTGCATGTACGGCAAGAACATCACCAGCCCGGCGAACCCGCGCGAGACGCATCCGCATTTCTTTGAATCACGGGCGCCGGAGCTGTTCCGCCTGCTCGACACCGTACATTAAGGGGAGAACGTGAGAGCTTTACTTACTCCCGAAATTGCGCGCGGCATGGGTATCGTGCTGCTGCGCCCCGGCGCTGACCTGATGCCTATCTTCACCTCCGGCCGCGTGCTGGTGGAACTGCCTCCCGCCAGCATGGCGCATTTACCTACCGGCGCAATCCCGGCGGCGCGGCAGCCGCTGGCGGAAGATTCCGCGCTGGCGGGCTTCTTCAGCCATGAAGATGTGATCCGTGCTGCTGGTGGAGTGCCGTCCCTTGAGCGCTGGCTGATGAACAATGAGGGCGGCTGCCAGTACCCGCACAGCGATTACCACCATCACGAACTTAAGACGTTTCGCCATGCGCCCGGCGCGATCCGAGTGTGCTGGCACTGCGATAACGTGCTGAGCGGCCAGCATACGCAACGGCTTGCAGAAATGGCCCGGGTTAATGTGGTAGCCTGGGTTATAGCGATGGCCCGCGGCGCGCTTGGGTTCGATGACTCGCATGAGCTTACGCTGCCGGAACTGTGCTGGTGGGCGCTACGCGAGGAAGTAACTCACGCGCTGCCGGACAGCATCACCCGCCGCGCACTGCGGCTGCCGGCGGAGCCAATTCATTCGGTAACACGCGAAAGCGATATCGTGCCGTCGGCACCGGTCACGGAAATTCTCAGAGCAAAAACAGGGCGTGCTGGCGCCGCGGCGAAGTGCAGGAGCAACGAAGAAGTGCTGGCGGAGCAGGACGAACAGCCGCAGCTGCTGGCGCTGAAGGTTGACCCGGAGTCGCCGGAAAGCTTCATGCTTCGACCGAAGCGTCGCCGCTGGGAAAACGAGAAGTACACCCGCTGGGTTAAGCAGCAGCCGTGCGCGTGCTGCAACCTGCAGGCAGACGACCCCCACCACCTGATAGGCCACGGGCAGGGTGGAATGGGTACCAAAGCCCATGACCTCTTTGTGTTGCCTTTGTGCAGAAAGCATCACGACGAGCTTCACCGGGACCCCGTGGCATTCGAAGAAAAATACGGCTCTCAGCTTGAGCTGATTTTTCGTTTTTTAGACAGGGCGCTAGCGATCGGCGTGTTGTCGTAAGTGGAGTGGAGACCACAGCATGAACCTTGAAGCCTTACCGAAATTCTATTCCCCGAAATCCCCGAAACTCAACGATGCGACGCCAGCCACCGGCGGCGACGCGCTGACGATTACCGATGTGATGGCCGCGCAGGGGTTTGTTCAGAGCCAGGCCTCGTTTGGGTTCAGCCTCTTCCTGTCCAAGATGGGTATTCAGGATCCGCAGCCTGCTATTGATGCGCTGTTTAATTACGCGCTGGCGCTGAAGAACCCGGTACTGAATAAGCTGAGCGAGAAAACGCGCCTTGAGGTCATTGGCTGCCTGGTTAGATTCGCTTATGCAGATTACTCCCGTTCGGCAGCCAGCAAGTCCGCATGCCCGCAATGCGAAGGTGAGGGGCAGGTATCTGTTGAAAAGGTTACGCGTAAAGTTACATACCCATGGGGAAAAGCGCCTTATTGGGCAAGCAAATCCCGGGCAGTCAGACCGTCTGACTGGGAGCGCTGGACAGAGGTGAAAAGCATCGAGAGAGTTAAATGCGACTGCTGCAACGGGAAAGGTGAGTTAAGTACCGCATGTCGTGGCTGTAAAGGTAAAGGCACCGTGCTCGATGAGAAACGCACCAGGCTGCTGGGTGTACCGGTGCAGAAGGTATGCGGTCGCTGTAATGGCAATCGCTTTAGCCGCATTCCCACCAGCCTTGCTCGTAGCGTTGTAGAGCAACTGGTGCCGGATCTGACTAAACACCAGTGGTACAGCGGCTATGCAGATGTCATCGATAAACTGGTAACGAAGTGCTGGCAGGAAGAAGCTTACGCAGAGAAGCTTTTGCGCGAAGTCACAAGATAGAGGCATTTTTATAGATTATGGCAACACAATGCTTGCAAAATTCGGAAAACTTGGTTAGGGTTTTCCCAACGATGGGCATTGTGTATCCAGCGTTAATAAACCCGCTTCCGAGCGGGTTTTTTCATTTCTGGAGGGTTTGAAAATGCAGATCTAAACGGGCAGACCGCAGCCGCAAGGCAGAGCAGCAGTCATGATGCTGCCCCGAGTCGCCATCGAGCGAGCCTGTGTAGTGATGGGTTAGGGTCATAGATTAAAACAAGCTCCGGTAAAGCAGCGCGAATGCCAGACGTGTACCGGTTATAAGCGGCGATGAAGCGACAGCACCTCAAGGGCATGAGCGTGACCACTCCGGTGATGTGGCAAAGAATTTACTGAGGCTCGCATACGCGGGCCTTTTTCATACCCGCGCCACGCTCGGCGCAATTCAACCACAGAGCCTTTCAGAGGTGAGCCAGAGTGATGGTCGGTGTGACCGTCTCTGTGGGCTGACCATCCTGAGCGCTGGCTCACCCCCTAAAAGGAAATTCACTATGTTCGGTTTCGGTAAAAAAGCCCGTAAAGCAGTAAGCGACATCAAAAAGTTCGAAAAGCGCGATCTGGCGCAGGCAGTGGTAAACGCCGCGTACCTGGTAGCGTATGCCGATGGTGAATGTGAAGCCTCAGAGAAGGCGAAGATTGAGCAGGTACTGCGTAACCAGCCTGCGCTGGCGGCGTTCACCTCTGAAATCAACTCCATCAGCGCGACCATCGTCGGCCAGCTCGATACCAATTTCAAGATTGGTCGCCGTGCTGCGCTGCGCGAGATTGAAGACGTTAAGCACGATACCCGCGAAGCAGAAGACGTGCTCGATGTGGCGGTTGCCATTGCTGAAGCTGACGGTGAAGTTGAGCCGGAAGAGCGCAAGGTGCTGGAAGAGATTGCTAACGCGCTGGGCCTGCGTCTGGAAAACCACCTCTGATGAAAAAACTCCGCTTCGCCGCCGCCGGGGTGCTGCTCTTTCTGGTTGTCGCTATCGACTTCACCAGCAAAGTGATGTCTGTCCTGGCGGATGGCGTGCTGGTGGCCGGGGTAGTTCTTCTGCTCCTGCCGATGCTTAAAACAACTAAATAACTCTCTGCAAAAGGCGTCTGCGGGCGCCTTTGACAGCGCGTTATTTATTCCCGGTAAACATCGTGTGAGTTTGGCAGCAGAATTGAGCAAGTCTTATCGCACCGCTATAAGCCCACTCTATAATTCCACCGTCTGGCTGTTTAGTTTAACAATCACAGGGGGCAGGGATGGAAGAGGGCTTTTACTGGGTGCTTTACGCTGGCGAAAAGCTGGTGGCGTATTATTCGCAGGAAGAAACGCGGCACCATGAAACAGGTGAACTGGTTAACGGCGTCTGGCACTTTGCCGGAACCAGCGGCTGGGTAGCGATGAAAGAAGAGGCTTCGGTTCTTGATGGTCCGTTACAGCCACCAGCATGAATAAAGATTTACTCGCTCTGTGAGCGGAGTCACCCCTTCGCTTATCCTGGCATCTATATTTTAACCGTGGCGGCAACATCTCCCCGGCATAACCCCGGCGCCACGCCATAATTAGCTTACTTGAGTGAATCCTGATACTCGGCCAGTTCTCTGTGAACTGGCCTTTTTTTATCCGCTGCACAGTAACCATTACGTCTTTAATGGCTTTGTATTATTGACGGTAATATTTGGCTGCTAATAATTAACTATCTGGTAAAGCCCGTGTATCTGAACGCGTTAGCAAGAGACCCCTCATTGCATCTGATGCGAACCACTAAAGCCAGATGTGGTTATCAAATGGTTTCCGGCACGGAAAAAAGACTGCATGTGTGTTAATCGCCAGCTCTGACCGGGCTGGCTTTTTTTATTTCCGATTTCCGCCCGGTTCATCCGGGCTTTTCTTTGGCCGCAGGCAATCAGCAACCAGACACCCTTTAACCGCATGCCTCGCGGCCATACCCCACTACGCACAGCACTTCCGAACCCTTAACGGAGGTGAGAGAAATGCTACGTATGAATACCCAAAACGGATTCTGGTCTTATTTCTGGTCAGCCATAACAGGATTCTTCGCCATGTTGACTCTTCA